>NZ_CP183486.1:0-2783169 GCF_048568365.1 Staphylococcus sp. Ze2
ATTGCCTGGCAACGTCCTACTCTTGCGGAACGTAAGTCCGACTACCATCGGCGCTAAAGAGCTTAACTTCTGTGTTCGGCATGGGAACAGGTGTGACCTCTTTGCCATTGTCACCAGACAATGAAATGTATGAAATTATACATTCAAAACTAGATAGTAAGTAAAATATGATTCAACCAAAACAAAACATTTTAAATTTGATTAAGTCTTCGATCGATTAGTATTCGTCAGCTCCACATATCGCTATGCTTCCACCTCGAACCTATTAACCTCATCATCTTTGAGGGATCTTATAACCGAAGTTGGGAAATCTCATCTTGAGGGGGGCTTCATGCTTAGATGCTTTCAGCACTTATCCCGTCCATACATAGCTACCCAGCGATGCCGTTGGCACGACAACTGGTACACCAGAGGTATGTCCATCCCGGTCCTCTCGTACTAAGGACAGCTCCTCTCAAATTTCCTACGCCCACGACGGATAGGGACCGAACTGTCTCACGACGTTCTGAACCCAGCTCGCGTACCGCTTTAATGGGCGAACAGCCCAACCCTTGGGACCGACTACAGCCCCAGGATGCGATGAGCCGACATCGAGGTGCCAAACCTCCCCGTCGATGTGAACTCTTGGGGGAGATAAGCCTGTTATCCCCGGGGTAGCTTTTATCCGTTGAGCGATGGCCCTTCCATGCGGAACCACCGGATCACTAAGTCCGTCTTTCGACCCTGCTCGACTTGTAAGTCTCGCAGTCAAGCTTCCTTATGCCTTTACACTCTATGAATGATTTCCAACCATTCTGAGGAAACCTTTGAGCGCCTCCGTTACTCTTTAGGAGGCGACCGCCCCAGTCAAACTGCCCATCTGACACTGTCTCCCACCATGATAAATGGTGCGGGTTAGAAATCCAACACAGCGAGGGTAGTATCCCACCAACGCCTCCACGTAAGCTAGCGCTCACGCATCTCAGGCTCCTACCTATCCTGTACAAGCTGTGCCGAATTTCAATATCAGACTACAGTAAAGCTCCACGGGGTCTTTCCGTCCTGTCGCGGGTAACCTGCATCTTCACAGGTACTATGATTTCACCGAGTCTCTCGTTGAGACAGTGCCCAAATCGTTACGCCTTTCGTGCGGGTCGGAACTTACCCGACAAGGAATTTCGCTACCTTAGGACCGTTATAGTTACGGCCGCCGTTTACTGGGGCTTCGATTCGTAGCTTCGCAGAAGCTAACCACTCCTCTTAACCTTCCAGCACCGGGCAGGCGTCAGCCCCTATACATCACCTTACGGTTTAGCAGAGACCTGTGTTTTTGATAAACAGTCGCTTGGGCCTATTCACTGCGGCTCTCCTGGGCGTTAACCCTAAAGAGCACCCCTTCTCCCGAAGTTACGGGGTCATTTTGCCGAGTTCCTTAACGAGAGTTCGCTCGCTCACCTTAGAATTCTCATCTTGACTACCTGTGTCGGTTTGCGGTACGGGCACCACAATTCTAGCTAGAGGCTTTTCTTGGCAGTGTGAAATCAACGACTCGAGGAAACAATTTCCTCTCCCCATCACAGCTTGACCTTAAGAGTGCCGGATTTGCCTAACACTCAGTCTTACTGCTTGGACGTACAATCCAATAGTACGCTTCGCCTATCCTACTGCGTCCCCCCATCGCTTAAAACGAATTATGGTGGTACAGGAATATCAACCTGTTATCCATCGCCTACGCCTATCGGCCTCAGCTTAGGACCCGACTAACCCAGAGCGGACGAGCCTTCCTCTGGAAACCTTAGTCAATCGGTGGACGGGATTCTCACCCGTCTTTCGCTACTCACACCGGCATTCTCACTTCTAAGCGCTCCACATGTCCTTGCGATCATGCTTCAACACCCTTAGAACGCTCTCCTACCATTGTCCTTACGGACAATCCACAGCTTCGGTAATATGTTTAGCCCCGGTACATTTTCGGCGCAGTGTCACTCGACTAGTGAGCTATTACGCACTCTTTAAATGATGGCTGCTTCTAAGCCAACATCCTAGTTGTCTGGGCAACGCCACATCCTTTTCCACTTAACATATATTTTGGGACCTTAGCTGGTGGTCTGGGCTGTTTCCCTTTCGAACACGGACCTTATCACCCGCGTTCTAACTCCCAAGTTAAATTGATTGGCATTCGGAGTTTGTCTGAATTCGGTAACCCGATAAGGGCCCCTCGTCCAAACAGTGCTCTACCTCCAATAATCATCACTTGAGGCTAGCCCTAAAGCTATTTCGGAGAGAACCAGCTATCTCCAGGTTCGATTGGAATTTCTCCGCTACCCACAACTCATCCGCTCACTTTTCAACGTAAGTCGGTTCGGTCCTCCATTCAGTGTTACCTGAACTTCAACCTGGTCATGGGTAGATCACCTGGTTTCGGGTCTACGACCAAATACTCAACGCCCTATTCAGACTCGCTTTCGCTACGGCTCCACATTCACTGCTTAACCTTGCATCAAATCGTAACTCGCCGGTTCATTCTACAAAAGGCACGCCATCACCCATTAACGGGCTCTGACTACTTGTAAGCACACGGTTTCAAGTTCTATTTCACTCCCCTTCCGGGGTACTTTTCACCTTTCCCTCACGGTACTGGTTCACTATCGGTCACTAGAGAGTATTTAGCCTTGGGAGATGGTCCTCCCGGATTCCGACGGAATTTCTCGTGTTCCGTCGTACTCAGGATCCACTCAAGAGTGAATAAACTTTCGACTACAGGATTATTACCTTCTTTGATTCATCTTTCCAGATGATTCGTCTAGTTTATTCTTTTGTAACTCCGTATAGAGTGTCCTACAACCCCAACAAGCAAGCTCGTTGGTTTGGGCTCTTCCCGTTTCGCTCGCCGCTACTCAGGGAATCGATTTTTCTTTCTCTTCCTGCGGGTACTAAGATGTTTCAGTTCTCCGCGTCTACCTTCAGATATGCTATGTATTCACATATCGATAACATGACATAACTCATGCTGGGTTTCCCCATTCGGAAATCTCTGGATCAAAGCTTACTTACAGCTCCCCAAAGCATATCGTCGTTAGTAACGTCCTTCATCGGCTTCTAGTGCCAAGGCATCCACCGTGCGCCCTTAATAACTTAATCTTTTTTGACTTTCAACACGAACAAGTCGGTTGAAAACCCAAAATGTTATTAATCTGTGAGTGTTCTTTCGAACACTAGCGATTATTTCTTTTTGAATTCAAAGCTTGTTAAAAAACTCTAATTCACTCGGTTTTGCTTGGTAAAATCATAAATTTTACTTACTTATCTAGTTTTCAATGTACAAAACAATGCAATGAATACTCTAATGAGCACTCAAAACTGAATACAATATGTCAATGTTATTCCTATTTCATCTTCGTAAGAAGATGTTTCCGAATATATCCTTAGAAAGGAGGTGATCCAGCCGCACCTTCCGATACGGCTACCTTGTTACGACTTCACCCCAATCATTTGTCCCACCTTCGACGGCTAGCTCCATAAATGGTTACTCCACCGGCTTCGGGTGTTACAAACTCTCGTGGTGTGACGGGCGGTGTGTACAAGACCCGGGAACGTATTCACCGTAGCATGCTGATCTACGATTACTAGCGATTCCAGCTTCATGTAGTCGAGTTGCAGACTACAATCCGAACTGAGAACAACTTTATGGGATTTGCATGACCTCGCGGTTTAGCTGCCCTTTGTATTGTCCATTGTAGCACGTGTGTAGCCCAAATCATAAGGGGCATGATGATTTGACGTCATCCCCACCTTCCTCCGGTTTGTCACCGGCAGTCAACCTAGAGTGCCCAACTTAATGATGGCAACTAAGCTTAAGGGTTGCGCTCGTTGCGGGACTTAACCCAACATCTCACGACACGAGCTGACGACAACCATGCACCACCTGTCACTTTGTCCCCCGAAGGGGAAAGCTCTATCTCTAGAGTTTTCAAAGGATGTCAAGATTTGGTAAGGTTCTTCGCGTTGCTTCGAATTAAACCACATGCTCCACCGCTTGTGCGGGTCCCCGTCAATTCCTTTGAGTTTCAACCTTGCGGTCGTACTCCCCAGGCGGAGTGCTTAATGCGTTAGCTGCAGCACTAAGGGGCGGAAACCCCCTAACACTTAGCACTCATCGTTTACGGCGTGGACTACCAGGGTATCTAATCCTGTTTGATCCCCACGCTTTCGCACATCAGCGTCAGTTACAGACCAGAAAGTCGCCTTCGCCACTGGTGTTCCTCCATATCTCTGCGCATTTCACCGCTACACATGGAATTCCACTTTCCTCTTCTGCACTCAAGTTTCCCAGTTTCCAATGACCCTCCACGGTTGAGCCGTGGGCTTTCACATCAGACTTAAGAAACCGCCTACGCGCGCTTTACGCCCAATAATTCCGGATAACGCTTGCCACCTACGTATTACCGCGGCTGCTGGCACGTAGTTAGCCGTGGCTTTCTGATTAGGTACCGTCAAGATGTGCACAGTTACTTACACATTTGTTCTTCCCTAATAACAGAGTTTTACGAGCCGAAACCCTTCATCACTCACGCGGCGTTGCTCCGTCAGGCTTTCGCCCATTGCGGAAGATTCCCTACTGCTGCCTCCCGTAGGAGTCTGGACCGTGTCTCAGTTCCAGTGTGGCCGATCACCCTCTCAGGTCGGCTACGTATCGTCGCCTTGGTAAGCCGTTACCTTACCAACTAGCTAATACGGCGCGGGTCCATCTATAAGTGATAGCAAAACCATCTTTCACTTTAGAACCATGCGGTTCTAAATGTTATCCGGTATTAGCTCCGGTTTCCCGAAGTTATCCCAGTCTTATAGGTAGGTTACCCACGTGTTACTCACCCGTCCGCCGCTAACTTCAAAGGAGCAAGCTCCTTATCTGTTCGCTCGACTTGCATGTATTAGGCACGCCGCCAGCGTTCATCCTGAGCCAGGATCAAACTCTCCATAAATGAATTATGATGTTTGATTAGCTCATAAAATACTAATTTGTGTTATCTCTAACACTTGTTTTGAACCAACAATTTAATGTTGTGTTCGGAATTAACGTTGACATATTGCAATTCAGTTTTCAATGTTCATTTCTTCAATCACAAGAAACAATTTTACTCTCTTTAACTCAGAAAGTCAAGAAGATTTTTAAAATTATTTTTTTGGTAAAACTTCCATAAAAAAACGACCCAAGGGTCAATATGGAATTGCCTGGCAACGTCCTACTCTTGCGGAACGTAAGTCCGACTACCATCGGCGCTAAAGAGCTTAACTTCTGTGTTCGGCATGGGAACAGGTGTGACCTCTTTGCCATTGTCACCAGACAATGAAATGTATGAAATTATACATTCAAAACTAGATAGTAAGTAAAATATGATTCAACCAAAACAAAACATTTTAAATTTGATTAAGTCTTCGATCGATTAGTATTCGTCAGCTCCACATATCGCTATGCTTCCACCTCGAACCTATTAACCTCATCATCTTTGAGGGATCTTATAACCGAAGTTGGGAAATCTCATCTTGAGGGGGGCTTCATGCTTAGATGCTTTCAGCACTTATCCCGTCCATACATAGCTACCCAGCGATGCCGTTGGCACGACAACTGGTACACCAGAGGTATGTCCATCCCGGTCCTCTCGTACTAAGGACAGCTCCTCTCAAATTTCCTACGCCCACGACGGATAGGGACCGAACTGTCTCACGACGTTCTGAACCCAGCTCGCGTACCGCTTTAATGGGCGAACAGCCCAACCCTTGGGACCGACTACAGCCCCAGGATGCGATGAGCCGACATCGAGGTGCCAAACCTCCCCGTCGATGTGAACTCTTGGGGGAGATAAGCCTGTTATCCCCGGGGTAGCTTTTATCCGTTGAGCGATGGCCCTTCCATGCGGAACCACCGGATCACTAAGTCCGTCTTTCGACCCTGCTCGACTTGTAAGTCTCGCAGTCAAGCTTCCTTATGCCTTTACACTCTATGAATGATTTCCAACCATTCTGAGGAAACCTTTGAGCGCCTCCGTTACTCTTTAGGAGGCGACCGCCCCAGTCAAACTGCCCATCTGACACTGTCTCCCACCATGATAAATGGTGCGGGTTAGAAATCCAACACAGCGAGGGTAGTATCCCACCAACGCCTCCACGTAAGCTAGCGCTCACGCATCTCAGGCTCCTACCTATCCTGTACAAGCTGTGCCGAATTTCAATATCAGACTACAGTAAAGCTCCACGGGGTCTTTCCGTCCTGTCGCGGGTAACCTGCATCTTCACAGGTACTATGATTTCACCGAGTCTCTCGTTGAGACAGTGCCCAAATCGTTACGCCTTTCGTGCGGGTCGGAACTTACCCGACAAGGAATTTCGCTACCTTAGGACCGTTATAGTTACGGCCGCCGTTTACTGGGGCTTCGATTCGTAGCTTCGCAGAAGCTAACCACTCCTCTTAACCTTCCAGCACCGGGCAGGCGTCAGCCCCTATACATCACCTTACGGTTTAGCAGAGACCTGTGTTTTTGATAAACAGTCGCTTGGGCCTATTCACTGCGGCTCTCCTGGGCGTTAACCCTAAAGAGCACCCCTTCTCCCGAAGTTACGGGGTCATTTTGCCGAGTTCCTTAACGAGAGTTCGCTCGCTCACCTTAGAATTCTCATCTTGACTACCTGTGTCGGTTTGCGGTACGGGCACCACAATTCTAGCTAGAGGCTTTTCTTGGCAGTGTGAAATCAACGACTCGAGGAAACAATTTCCTCTCCCCATCACAGCTTGACCTTAAGAGTGCCGGATTTGCCTAACACTCAGTCTTACTGCTTGGACGTACAATCCAATAGTACGCTTCGCCTATCCTACTGCGTCCCCCCATCGCTTAAAACGAATTATGGTGGTACAGGAATATCAACCTGTTATCCATCGCCTACGCCTATCGGCCTCAGCTTAGGACCCGACTAACCCAGAGCGGACGAGCCTTCCTCTGGAAACCTTAGTCAATCGGTGGACGGGATTCTCACCCGTCTTTCGCTACTCACACCGGCATTCTCACTTCTAAGCGCTCCACATGTCCTTGCGATCATGCTTCAACGCCCTTAGAACGCTCTCCTACCATTGTCCTTACGGACAATCCACAGCTTCGGTAATATGTTTAGCCCCGGTACATTTTCGGCGCAGTGTCACTCGACTAGTGAGCTATTACGCACTCTTTAAATGATGGCTGCTTCTAAGCCAACATCCTAGTTGTCTGGGCAACGCCACATCCTTTTCCACTTAACATATATTTTGGGACCTTAGCTGGTGGTCTGGGCTGTTTCCCTTTCGAACACGGACCTTATCACCCGCGTTCTAACTCCCAAGTTAAATTGATTGGCATTCGGAGTTTGTCTGAATTCGGTAACCCGATAAGGGCCCCTCGTCCAAACAGTGCTCTACCTCCAATAATCATCACTTGAGGCTAGCCCTAAAGCTATTTCGGAGAGAACCAGCTATCTCCAGGTTCGATTGGAATTTCTCCGCTACCCACAACTCATCCGCTCACTTTTCAACGTAAGTCGGTTCGGTCCTCCATTCAGTGTTACCTGAACTTCAACCTGGTCATGGGTAGATCACCTGGTTTCGGGTCTACGACCAAATACTCAACGCCCTATTCAGACTCGCTTTCGCTACGGCTCCACATTCACTGCTTAACCTTGCATCAAATCGTAACTCGCCGGTTCATTCTACAAAAGGCACGCCATCACCCATTAACGGGCTCTGACTACTTGTAAGCACACGGTTTCAAGTTCTATTTCACTCCCCTTCCGGGGTACTTTTCACCTTTCCCTCACGGTACTGGTTCACTATCGGTCACTAGAGAGTATTTAGCCTTGGGAGATGGTCCTCCCGGATTCCGACGGAATTTCTCGTGTTCCGTCGTACTCAGGATCCACTCAAGAGTGAATAAACTTTCGACTACAGGATTATTACCTTCTTTGATTCATCTTTCCAGATGATTCGTCTAGTTTATTCTTTTGTAACTCCGTATAGAGTGTCCTACAACCCCAACAAGCAAGCTCGTTGGTTTGGGCTCTTCCCGTTTCGCTCGCCGCTACTCAGGGAATCGATTTTTCTTTCTCTTCCTGCGGGTACTAAGATGTTTCAGTTCTCCGCGTCTACCTTCAGATATGCTATGTATTCACATATCGATAACATGACATAACTCATGCTGGGTTTCCCCATTCGGAAATCTCTGGATCAAAGCTTACTTACAGCTCCCCAAAGCATATCGTCGTTAGTAACGTCCTTCATCGGCTTCTAGTGCCAAGGCATCCACCGTGCGCCCTTAATAACTTAATCTTTTTTGACTTTCAACACGAACAAGTCGGTTGAAAACCCAAAATGTTATTAATCTGTGAGTGTTCTTTCGAACACTAGCGATTATTTCTTTTTGAATTCAAAGCTTGTTAAAAAACTCTAATTCACTCGGTTTTGCTTGGTAAAATCATAAATTTTACTTACTTATCTAGTTTTCAATGTACAAAACAATGCAATGAATACTCTAATGAGCACTCAAAACTGAATACAATATGTCAATGTTATTCCTATTTCATCTTCGTAAGAAGATGTTTCCGAATATATCCTTAGAAAGGAGGTGATCCAGCCGCACCTTCCGATACGGCTACCTTGTTACGACTTCACCCCAATCATTTGTCCCACCTTCGACGGCTAGCTCCATAAATGGTTACTCCACCGGCTTCGGGTGTTACAAACTCTCGTGGTGTGACGGGCGGTGTGTACAAGACCCGGGAACGTATTCACCGTAGCATGCTGATCTACGATTACTAGCGATTCCAGCTTCATGTAGTCGAGTTGCAGACTACAATCCGAACTGAGAACAACTTTATGGGATTTGCATGACCTCGCGGTTTAGCTGCCCTTTGTATTGTCCATTGTAGCACGTGTGTAGCCCAAATCATAAGGGGCATGATGATTTGACGTCATCCCCACCTTCCTCCGGTTTGTCACCGGCAGTCAACCTAGAGTGCCCAACTTAATGATGGCAACTAAGCTTAAGGGTTGCGCTCGTTGCGGGACTTAACCCAACATCTCACGACACGAGCTGACGACAACCATGCACCACCTGTCACTTTGTCCCCCGAAGGGGAAAGCTCTATCTCTAGAGTTTTCAAAGGATGTCAAGATTTGGTAAGGTTCTTCGCGTTGCTTCGAATTAAACCACATGCTCCACCGCTTGTGCGGGTCCCCGTCAATTCCTTTGAGTTTCAACCTTGCGGTCGTACTCCCCAGGCGGAGTGCTTAATGCGTTAGCTGCAGCACTAAGGGGCGGAAACCCCCTAACACTTAGCACTCATCGTTTACGGCGTGGACTACCAGGGTATCTAATCCTGTTTGATCCCCACGCTTTCGCACATCAGCGTCAGTTACAGACCAGAAAGTCGCCTTCGCCACTGGTGTTCCTCCATATCTCTGCGCATTTCACCGCTACACATGGAATTCCACTTTCCTCTTCTGCACTCAAGTTTCCCAGTTTCCAATGACCCTCCACGGTTGAGCCGTGGGCTTTCACATCAGACTTAAGAAACCGCCTACGCGCACTTTACGCCCAATAATTCCGGATAACGCTTGCCACCTACGTATTACCGCGGCTGCTGGCACGTAGTTAGCCGTGGCTTTCTGATTAGGTACCGTCAAGATGTGCACAGTTACTTACACATTTGTTCTTCCCTAATAACAGAGTTTTACGAGCCGAAACCCTTCATCACTCACGCGGCGTTGCTCCGTCAGGCTTTCGCCCATTGCGGAAGATTCCCTACTGCTGCCTCCCGTAGGAGTCTGGACCGTGTCTCAGTTCCAGTGTGGCCGATCACCCTCTCAGGTCGGCTACGTATCGTCGCCTTGGTAAGCCGTTACCTTACCAACTAGCTAATACGGCGCGGGTCCATCTATAAGTGATAGCAAAACCATCTTTCACTTTAGAACCATGCGGTTCTAAATGTTATCCGGTATTAGCTCCGGTTTCCCGAAGTTATCCCAGTCTTATAGGTAGGTTACCCACGTGTTACTCACCCGTCCGCCGCTAACTTCAAAGGAGCAAGCTCCTTATCTGTTCGCTCGACTTGCATGTATTAGGCACGCCGCCAGCGTTCATCCTGAGCCAGGATCAAACTCTCCATAAATGAATTATGATGTTTGATTAGCTCATAAAATACTAATTTGTGTTATCTCTAACACTTGTTTTGAACCAACAATTTAATGTTGTGTTCGGAATTAACGTTGACATATTGCAATTCAGTTTTCAATGTTCATTTCTTCAATCACAAGAAACAATTTTACTCTCTTTAACTCGGAAAGTCAAGAAGTTTTTTGAAATTGTTTTTTTGTGTTTCGTTTGTATGTTTGTCGTTTTGTTTCGTCCGACAAGTAAATACTATACACGCATAAAAACCTTTTAACAACGGTAAAATTTACACTTATTCTATTTTGAAATCTAGGTTTATAAGCAAAAACCAAACTTTAATGCTTCATTTGTAATTAAAGTCCTTTTTTTAGCTATTTTAACTGCTAACAAACTACTAATACCTATAGAAAACCCTCTATAAACATACTTTATTTTATTTTACATTTTCTTAACTTTATTTATAAAAATAAGGCTATCCCAAAAAGGAATAGCCTTAAACTCTATTTACTATGCGCTTAATGCATTGTTACATCTCTGTTCTACCCATTATAGCTTTAGATAATGTAACTTCATCTGCGTACTCTAAATCTCCACCTACAGAAAGACCTTGTGCTAATCTCGTTACTGTAACACCGATTGGTTTTACTAGCCTTGAGATATACATAGCCGTCGACTCTCCCTCTAAATTAGGATTCATCGCCAGTATCAACTCTTTAACTTCTTCATCTTTCAAGCGATCAATCAAGCTAGGTATATTAATATCTTCAGGTCCAATACCGTCCATAGGTGATATAGAACCATGCAATACATGATACAGCCCTTTGTATTCACGCATCTTTTCCATTGCAATAACATCTTTGTCATCTTCTACTACACAGATGACAGAGCGATCTCTTTGCTTATCTTGGCAAATATAACATGGGTCTTGTTCCGTGATATGCCCGCATACACTGCAATAAGTTAGTTCTCTTTTAACATCTACAAGTGATTTGGCAAATTGAACAACGTCGTCCTCTTTCATATCTAATACATGAAACGCCAGACGTTGAGCCGTTTTAGGTCCAATGCCTGGCAGTTTCATGAAACTGTCAATAAGTTTTGAAATTGGTTCAGGATAGTGCATGCGATCACATTCCAGGAATGTTTAAGCCTTGCGTGTGCTTACCTAAACGTTCTTGTGTAAGTTCATCTGCTTTATTCATCGCTTCATTTGTAGCAGCAATCACTAAGTCTTGTAACATTTCAATATCATCTGGATCTACTGCTTCTTCTTTAATTTCTACATCTAGTACTTCTTTATGACCTGATACCGTTACAGTTACCATGCCGCCACCAGCTGTACCTTGCACTTTTTCTTCTTTAAGCTTCTCTTGTTCTTCGCCCATTTTCTTTTGCATTTTTTGCATTTGTTTCATCATTTGTTGCATATTTCCGCCACCGCGCATAATTATATCCTCCTTAAAACTTTTATATCACTTTATTGTGATTTATCTTTTGTCTCATTATACATGCCTTTTTAAACATTGTCATGTATCACTCTTCATCTATAACATTTACAGTGCTTTCACCGAATAAGTCTTTTGCCTTTTGAACAACATCTACTTCCTCAGATGTTTGAGCCTTAGTTTGTTCGTCGTTTTCCCCGTCTGTTGTCGAGCCAGTTTTTCTATTTTGAAGATATTCTGTTCTCACTCTCATCCATTGGTCTGCTGGAACACCAACCACTTTAACTGTTTTATCTATAATACTACAAACGACATTTTCGATATTCTCTCGTTTTTCATCATCTTTATTAACAATTTCACAATGAATTTCTTCTTCAAACTTGATAAGCACATGAGTCTCACTAGCCGCAACCGGTTCAGAATTTTGTAACAAGCTAACTAGAGATTTCATATCATTATTTTTAGCATGATCGACAACTTCTTGCCAATGATTCTTTAATTGTTTGATATCATCTTTATTTGCTTTATCCAAAACTTTGGCAATTTGTTGCATTGAAAAGGCGTTTTTAGATTGTCCACCTTTACTAGAAGTGCGTTTTGTTTGTTGTGGTGTTGGTGTACCTGTCGCCACACCATTTGCTTTAATTGATTTAAGCTCATTTTCAAGTTGTTCCATTCTTTGTAGCAATACATCATTATTAGGCTCTGTTGCAATGCCTGTTGTAGCGACTGTTTGAACGTGTTCAGGTGTTTCTTTAATCATTTCAGCTAATTTTACTAATAGCACTTCAAAATGTACGCTTTGATTCACGCTGAAACGAATTGATACAAGTGTATCGTTAATAATATCTATCATTTTGTATAGTATATCTAACTCAAAATGTATTAATGCATCATATTCAGTTTCTACATTAGAAGTTTTATTCATAATCGTATCTCTAACAAAATAAATCATATCATTAATTAATCGATTTACTTCTTTACCTTGAGATACGAATTTATGGTAAGTTGCAAAGGCACTTCTTACATCCCCTTGAACAACCTCTCTGAACAAATTATCTAACGCTTTCGCATCTACACTACCCGTAACATTCAAAGCATCTTCTAAGGTTAAGTGCTCATCACCAAAAGCAATGGCCTGGTCCATAATACTTAGCGCATCACGCATACCGCCTTCTGAAGCTTTCGCTATAAAATCTAACGCCGCTTCATCATAATCAATTTGTTGCTCTTCTGCTACAAATTTTAATCTCTCAACAATTTCACTTTGACTAATCGCTTTAAAATCAAATCTCTGCGACCTAGAGATAATTGTAGGAGGGATTTTGTGAGGTTCTGTTGTCGCTAATATAAAAATCGCATGTGCTGGTGGTTCTTCCAACGTTTTAAGCAATGCATTAAACGCACCAGTCGTTAGCATGTGCACCTCATCTATGATATAAACTTTAAATTTCGATTCACTAGGTGCATATTTAACTTTATCTCTAATGTTTCTAATTTCATCTACACCATTATTACTAGCTGCATCAATTTCAATAACATCTGAGTTTGTGCCACGAGTGATACCTTTACAGATTGCACATTCATTACAAGGTTCTCCGTCTGCACGCTCAAGACAATTAATAGCTTTGGCAAACACTTTGGCGATACTTGTTTTCCCAGTACCCCTCGGTCCGCTAAATATATAAGCATGAGATTGTTTACTTTTTGAAATCGCATTGCGCAGTGTTTTGGTAACATGTTCCTGTCCTACGACATCATCAAAACTTTGCGGTCGGAACATTCTATATAAAGCTTGATAATTCACTTTCGCACCTCCAATTACATTCATCAATCATTATAGCATTGTATTTTCCACTTTGAATATTAGTTAAAAGCTTCAGAATAAATTACATCACCTTTTGGTTGTTCAAGTAATTGATCCCATAAAAATTTAACCATAAAGAATTTCGACGGCACATCAAACGGACTAGAAATTTCAAAATCTTGCGCCTCTTCGTAACCAAACTTACCATAATACGAAGGGGCTCCCAATACAATGATCGTACTATAGTCTTGGGCTTTAGCCCGTTCTTCAACAGCTTGAATCAGCGCTTTACCTATACCTTTCCCTCTGTAATCCGCTAATACAGATAATGGGGCTAATGCTAAAGCAATATAACGGTTGTCTCCATTTACAATTGTAATTTCAGATAACATGATATGACCTATGACTTCACCGTCATCATTTTTAGCTACAACCTCTAGTTCATAATTATATTCAGGTGATTCCCTCAACTTCTTCACTAATTCTTGTTCATCATGATTTGATTCTGCCACATCTGAAAAAGCCGCTTCAATAGCGTCTAAACTTGTATCGTAATCATTTTCAGTTAAAGTACTTAAATAAATTTGCATGGCTATCCCCTCAAAACGTTTAGTTTTATTTTTAAACATTATAACATTAGTTAGCTCATTCCATTTGTACGGATACTAAAACAACATTAAATCATTGCTTATATTTTAATATAAAAAAAGAGCGACCGCTATCAAAAGAAGTCACTCTTTATATATGTATATTTGAATTTAATTGTTTTAAAAAAATTAAAACCGTGCACCTTCGCTTTGAGTACGTATCATAAACGTAACCAAAGTCGACAGCTAAATCTCGGCAACCCTACGGCACATACGATGATCCACTTAATGCTGCTTCCGTCAGGACCTGACATGGTTCGTGGGTTCATATTGCATAGGACCGAGATCTTCAAACACTACGTGCTTTGGGCAGACTTCACAAAAACGTACCCTTAGCAAAGGAATTCAGTCTCGCGTAAAGCGGATTTCGAGTACAGGGAACCGCTACCTCCCCACCTAGCACGGCAAAATATATCATACTATATTCTTCTATCTGAATGCAAGCATTAGCTTTTTATTTAACAAATAGATTGTTAGAAACATTCACAAAACAGTCATCTCATAAATAAACATTATACTTTGTGTCGTCTTGAGAAATCTTTAAATTTAAACTCTGTAGCTAAATGCCTAGAAATATTATATTGGAATTGTGTAGTATCTTTAAGGTGTACAATCCCTCGTACAGTAGCTGTATAAGGCGGTGCCACATCACCAAACATCTCATACTCTAAGTCACCGAATGCTTCAAATGTTATTGATTTATTAGAATAACTAATATCTAACCCTAGCACATTCTCTACATATGCATATAGAGACGTTTTTACAATATCCAACGTCAAACCTGGAACAATTGCTTCTATTAAATAATCTTCATCGATTATTTTTACTTTGTCATTAATTTTTCTAGTGCGAATGACATGCCACAGCACTGTACTTTGGGTAATATTTAAAGCTTCCTTCACTCTTGGTACATCTCCTGCAGATATTCGTTCTAAAACTTTCACTTCAGTTTCATGTTGTAATCCTAATCCTTGTTGTACTTCTCGAAAGCTCGTTAAATCTGCAAATGGAAATTCTGTTAGCCCTTGATATATTACAACCGAACCTTTACCACGAATTTTTTGTATCATGCCATCTCTCACTAATAAATTCAATGCTTTACGGACAGTTTCACGTGACGCATCATAAGTTTCTACCAGTTCATATTCTGACGGTAATTGCGTACCATAAGATATGCGCGATTCGATGATGTCTGCTCGTAAAGTTTCATATATTGTAATAAACTTTTTTTGTGTCATATGCGCTCACTCACTATCCTTTTATAAATTATTGTGATACAACTATTGCACCAAAGCCATCTATCATCCCATCCGATATATTACCATGTTGTATCATCACTCGACCTTCCACATCTAAGTCCTCCGGTATAGTAATACGTTCTTTTGAAAAGTTAGCCACCACTAACCAAGTTTCATCTTTATAATGTCGTTTATATATAAATAGTTCATCATGTTCCATATACAACGGTTCTATACTACCATAAGTTACAATATCGTATTCATGACGTAAGCGTATTAAATCTCTATAAGTATGCAAAATAGATTGACCATCTTCAATGGCAGCTTCAACATTGATTTGATCAAAATTATCCGGGATATCTATCCAAGGAGTCCCTGTAGTAAATCCTGCGTTTTTCTCGCTCGTCCACTGCACTGGCGTTCGTGAATTATCTCTAGATTTTTGACCTAATATCGTTAGTATTTCATCTTCATCATAACCAGCACGCTTCATATTACTATAAGCGTTTAACGATTCTATATCTCTGTATTGATCAATACTAGCAAAACCAGGGTCTGTCATACCTATTTCTTCCCCTTGATATATATACGGCGTGCCTTGCATCATGTGCAATACAGTCGCCAACATCTTAGCGCTTTGTTTACGCAACGTTTCATTAGTATCATTTCCAAAACGCGAAACAACACGTGGTTGATCATGATTGCACCAAAAAATCGCATTCCAACCGCCACCTTCATAAATGCCCTGTTGCCATTCCATTAGTATATCTTTTAATTTATGAAAGTCTAATTTAGCATTCGACCATTTTTCGCCGTTGACATAATCCACTTTAAGATGATGGAAATTGAAAACACTGCTCAATTCTTGGCGTTCAGGCGCCGTATATTTTATACAATGATCAATTGTTGTCGAAGACATCTCACCCACAGTCATTAAGTCTTTACCACCAAAAGTACGCTCATTCATTTCATGTAAATATTCATGTACACGTGGACCATCTGTATAGAATTCTTTCCCAATCTTCTCAGAATTTTTAAATTCACCTTTTGAAATTAAGTTAATAACATCAAAACGGAAGCCATCTATACCGAAATCTATCCAATAATTGATAATGTCATATAACGCGCATCTTACTTTTGGATTATCCCAATTTAAATCCGCTTGCGTCACATCAAACAAATGTAAATAATATGCATCTGTCTTTTCATCGTATTTCCAAGCATTCCCTCCAAATTTAGATTCCCAATTTGTCGGTGGTTGCGCATCAGATGACCTCTTAAAGAAATAGTAATCTCTATACTCACTATCGCTATCAGCGTACGCTTGTTTAAACCATTCATGTTCTGTAGATGTATGATTTATAACGATATCCATCATTATCTTTAAATCACGTTTGTGAGCTTCAGCAACTAGTATTTTTAAATCTTCAATTGTGCCAAATTTCTCATTTATTTTATAGTAATCACTAATATCATAACCATTATCATTCATCGGAGATTCATACACTGGCGTCAACCAAATGTAGTCTACACCTAAATACTGTAAGTAATCTAATTTTTCGATAATCCCTTGCAAATCACCTTCACCATTACCTGTCGTATCATTAAATGATTTCGGATATATTTGATAAACTACTGACTTTCTCCAATCACTTTGACTCATGGAATTACCACCTTTACTCAAATTATTTAAAGAAGAAAAACTCGCTAATGCTTTTTAGCGAGTTTAGTTGTATTGCTCTAGAACGCTTATTCTTCTACCATTTCTTTCGCTTTATCTTTACTGAATTTTGACAAGAATACCGTTAGAATTGCCGGAACCACGATCGCCAATAAGCTACACACAAGATAGATGCCCCAGTACTCGCTTTTAATTGAGATGAAAGCAGGAACACCACCGACGCCAACACTACCAAGTACGCGCGTCGCACCAATGATCGCTCCTAACACACAAGACGTCGATATCGCTGCAATAAATGGGTATTTCAATGGTAAATTGACACCAAACAATGCTGGTTCCGTCACTCCTAAGAAACCTGAAACACCAGAAGTCATTGCCAAACCTTGTTCTTTGCCCATTTTACGTCTTCTATAGACGAACCAAGCACCGAATGCGGCTGACCCCTGACAAATATTAGATATCGCCAAAATCGGCCATAAGTATGTTCCCCCAAGTTCACTACCCATAAGTTGGAAATCAACAGCCAAGAACATATGATGCAATCCAGTAATAACAAGCGGTGCGTATAATAAACCATAAATAGCGCCGCCTAACCAACCAGCATGCTCAAAGATAAACGTTACACCATTTGTTATACCGGTACCTAGCCATAACGCTACAGGACCAATAACAATAAATGCTAAGAAACCTGTTATTAGTAATGCAATTGGGCCAACGACTAACATTTTAATTGAATCATGAACATGTTTATTTAAGAATTTTTCAATTTGAGCTAAAACATATGCTGCAAGCAAAATCGGTAGCACTTGCCCTTGATAATTCAGTTGCTTAATTTCTAAACCAAAAATGTCCCACGTCGGAATATTACCTTTTGCAATGTCATACTGCGAAACAAGCTGTGGATTCATCAAAATCA
Source organism: Staphylococcus sp. Ze2 (assembly GCF_048568365.1). Taxonomy (NCBI): domain Bacteria; kingdom Bacillati; phylum Bacillota; class Bacilli; order Caryophanales; family Staphylococcaceae; genus Staphylococcus; species Staphylococcus sp. Ze2. The sequence goes on from NZ_CP183486.1 coordinate 17,904, forward strand.
AACCTAACACTAAACCAAGTATTTGACTTCCTCCGAATACACGCATACTACTCCAACCAATCAATGCCGGTAAGAATATGAAAGCTGTACTAGCGATAACGTTAATAATGTTTGAAATATCGCCTAATTGCGGAAATTGTTCAACAAGTGGCTTTGGTCCAAATAAATCTTCCATTGTGAGCAAGTTATTAATTCCCATAAGCAAACCAGCAGTTACGATAGCTGGCAAGATTGGTATAAATATATCCCCAAGTAATTTAATCAATCTTTGAATAGGATTGCCCTTCTTAGCTGCCGCCGCCTTAGCGTCATCTTTAGATGATTCACTAATCCCTGTTTCTGCTATCAGTTGCTTATAGACTTCATCTACCGTCCCCGGTCCAATAACGATTTGATATTGGTTATCCGCTTTGAACTGGCCTTTGACTAAATCGTTTTCACTCAATCGGTCTTTGTCCACTTTATCATCGTCTTTCAAGACAAGTCTCAAACGTGTAACACAGTGCGTTGCCGTGTCCAAATTATCTTTGCCCCCAACAGCTTCGACTATATCTTGCACATCTTTCTTTTTAACGGCCATGATGATCCACTCCCTTATACTTTTAACATTATAGAAATTATAACTTGTCTAGACAAGTTTTGTAAAGGCTTTCATAATAATAACGCAAAACCTTCACCTCATCACCTACACCTATAACAAACTGCATTATTAAAATTGAGAAGCAGCAATCTAACGATGTTCATAGAACCAACAACTATTTTTCTTAAACAAAATACCATATTTATTTAGCAAACACTGATAAGTACAATTCTCTAAACACCTTACTATATATAATATAGCCATTTGTAAAAAGCACATCAAAAAAAGACAAGTATTCAATACGAGATTGAATACTTGCCTCATCTATTCATTAGTCTTGGTTTTAAAAATATAATGGCGGAGGAAGAGGGATTCGAACCCCCGCGAGCCGTTAAGCCCCTGTCGGTTTTCAAGACCGATCCCTTCAGCCGAACTTGGGTATTCCTCCAAACACAGTACTCATCATATTATAGCCATTTGTAAAAGTCAATCGAAATTACAAAGTTACACTAATGTTTTTTCCTTTAAATAAGAATCTACAGAATCTGCTACCGCTCTACCCTCTTGTATCGCCCATACAACTAAGCTTTGCCCTCTTCTGGCATCGCCTGCAGCGAATATGTGTGGTTGGTTTGTTCTAAAATCTTTATTATCAGCTACAATTTTATTGCGTTCTGTTTGAATATCAAAGGCATGTGGGACCGTTGTTTCAGTACCTACAAAGCCAATTGACAGCAGTACTAAATCCGCTGGCCAATGACGCTCAGTACCATCTACAACTACCATACCTTCATCAGTTTCTTCGAGAATTTGTGTATAGACACCTTTGACATTACCAATTCTATCCACATCATAGCGCATTGTTTGCACACCATAAGCACGCGGCTCAAAACCAAAACGTGATTGATATTCCTTATGCGCATAATCCATTTTAAACACAGGCATTGCCAACGGCCAATACGTGTTCTCATCAAATTCAATTTCTTCTGGTTGTTTTGTGTATTTATTAAATTGTACGATTGATTTACAATCCTCACGCAATGCAGTAGCGACACAGTCTGCCCCTGTATCTCCTGCCCCGATTACGACCACATTTTTACCTTCAGCAGAAATAGATGGTTCTTCGATTTCACCATTTAAATATTGTCCTTGTTCTGTTAAATAATCCATCGCAAAGTGAATGCCTGATCCCATACGCCCTTCTAAAGGTAAATCTCTTGCATTTTGTGAACCGGTACATAAAATAATTGCATCATATTGCTCATTAAGCGTTTCTTTGCTAATATCCACGCCAATTTCTGTATCCGTTTCAAAATGTATACCAGATTCTTCCATTACTTTTATTCGGCGACGTACTACATCTTTATCTAATTTCATATTAGGTATACCATACATCAACAAACCACCAGCTTCGTGTGCACGCTCGTATACTGTTACGTTGTATCCTAATTTATTTAGTTCATCCGCAGCAGTTAAACCAGCTGGGCCACTGCCGACTATAGCCACTGATTCATCTTTACGATGCTCTGGTACCGTCGGCTTTACCCAACCATTTTCAAAAGCTTCATCTATAATGGTTCTTTCAATTCCTTTAATAGCAACTGATTCACGATTAATCTTCATAACACAAGATTGCTCACAAGGTGCTGGACAAACACGCCCTGTAAATTCAGGGAAATTATTCGTTTCGTTCAATCGTTCATAGGCAGTTTTGAAATCTTGTCTATAAACAAGGTCGTTCCATTCTGGAATATAATTACCTATAGGACAACCAATGGTTTCTCTACCAAATGGTTCTCCTGTTTGACAGAATGGTGTACCGCAATCCATACAACGAGCGCCTTGTTGTGCCGCTTCGTCTTTCGTAAATCTTTGTTGAAAAGCATCGTGACTCTTCAAACGATCAACCAAAGACAACTCGTGTAATTGTTGTTTGTCATAATTCATAAATCCTTTGAATTCGCCCATGATAAATCCCCCTTCTACAATTAATATACGGCAGTCAATTGTTGCTCTGATTCTATATATGTGCGTTTATCATTAAAAGCATTTAATAAAGCTTGATCAAGTTCTATTGAATTTTGCTTTTGTAAATCGATTTTTTGCATCATTAGTTTATAATCTTTAGGGATTACTTTAACCACTTTATCTGCAACATCTTCAAAATTAGCTAAGATTTTTTTCGCTTTTGTACTATTTGTATACTTCACATGTTCTTCTAACATAGATTTCAAAACATCGTATTCTTCTTCTACAGTAATGAAATCAAAATCTAAGCTATCCAGTTTATTTTCTGATTTGAATTGCTCTATATCAGATGGGAAAATATAACTCACTCCGCCACTCATACCTTGGCCAAAGTTTTTACCTACATCACCTAATACAACAACTCTACCACCAGTCATATATTCAAGACCATGGTCACCAATGCCTTCAACAACTACTTGCACACCACTATTTCTAATACAGAAACGCTCTCCAGCTTTACCACTGATAAATGCCTTACCGTGAGAAGCACCATAAAAACAAACATTACCCACGATAATTTCGTTTTCACGTTGTTGGTTTGGCGCTTTAACAATTACTTTACCGCCAGATAAACCTTTACCTACGTAATCATTAGCATCTCCTGTGTGATGAATCGTTAAACCACTCGGAGTATATGCTCCTAAGCTTTGACCTGCATGACCAACAGTCTCAGCATAAATTGAATCTTCAGGCAATCCGTCTTTACCATGCGCTCTAGTAATGGCACTACCAGTAATAACGCCTACATCGCGTTGCTCATTTTTCAATTGATATTGACCACTAAATGTTTGGCCACTTTCAATTGCAGCTTTAGCATCTGGATAAAACTCTGTTAAATCAAAGCCTTCGTCAAGATGATGGTTTTGTTCTACTTTTTTAAACCTTTCACCTTCATGTTGATACAATAACGCTTCAACATTCATCGATGCGGCTTTAGGACGACTGCTAGCTAGATTATTCTTACGTGTTAATAAATCAGTTCTACCTACAAGCTCATCTACAGATTTCAATCCCAATTCAGCTAGTATTTCACGCAATTCTTCAGCAACAAAGTGCATAAAATTAACTACATGATCTGCTCTACCATTAAATAAAGCTCTCAAATCTTGATTCTGTGTAGCAATACCTACTGGACAAGTATCTTTATGACAAACACGCATCATAATACATCCAAGTACTACTAATGGCGCAGTAGCAAAACCAAATTCTTCAGCACCTAATGCACATGCATAAGCAACATCTTTACCTGTTAGTAACTTACCATCAGTCTCTACTTTCACTCTTGATCTTAAACCGTTCATCATTAGAGTTTGATGCGTTTCGGCCAGACCAATTTCCCATGGCACACCTGCATGTTGAATACTCGTTTTAGGTGAAGCACCTGTACCTCCGTCATAGCCACTAATAACAATCTTATCTGCGTATGCTTTAGCAACACCAGCTGCAATTGTACCTACGCCTGTTTTGGACACAAGTTTCACTGTGATATTTGCGTCTTTATTGGCATTTTTCAAATCATGTATTAATTGTGCTAAATCTTCTATTGAATAAATATCGTGATGCGGCGGTGGTGATATTAAACCTATACCTGGTGTTGAACCCCTTACTTCAGCTATCCACGGATACACTTTAGTACCTGGTAATTGTCCGCCTTCCCCTGGTTTAGCGCCTTGCGCAACTTTGATTTGTATTTCTTTGGCATGTTGTAAGTAATCACTCGTCACACCAAAACGACCGGATGCAACTTGTTTAATTGCACTAGAACGGTTACGGCCTTCTTCATCTACAATATAGCGTTCCGGATTTTCTCCACCTTCACCACTATTACTCTTACCACCCATTTGGTTCATCGCTTCGGCTAATGTTTGATGTGCTTCTTCAGAAATCGAACCATAACTCATCGCACCTGTGTTAAAACGTTGAACAATAGCACTTGCAGGCTCAACTTCACTAATATCAATAGCTTCTTGCTTTTTAAATTCCATCAAATGACGAACGTGATCGGTACGTTTATGATTAACTTCATGTGAAAATGATTTAAACTTTTCATAATCATTTAATCTACATGCATGTTGCAACAAATGGATAGATGTTGGGTTAAACGTATGATGTTGACCTTGTTTACGCCATTGGAATGTACTTCCTGATTCAATGTATTTACTAGTAGGTGTTTGTCTTGCTTTATTTTCCTTATCTATCATATCTATGGATATACCTGAAAGTTTAGTTTGTGTACCTGTAAAATATTTTTCAACAACTTCAGAAGATAAACCTACTGCTTCAAAAATTTGTGCCCCTTGATAACTTTGAACAGTAGAAATACCCATTTTAGCCATAACTTTTATCACACCTTCAGATAATGTATCTGTATAGGTTTGAACATTTTCAGAAATATCCCCTTCTAAACGTTCATTTCGAACTAACTGCTCAATCGTACGTTGTGCTAAATAAGGTACAACCGCATTTGCACCATATCCTAACAAGCAAGCAACATGATGTACTTCCCTTGTTTCTCCAGATAAGGCTACTATACTCGTGCGCATGCGTACTCCTTCTCTTATTAACAACTGGTGTATATGACTTACTGCTAATAGCATCGGCATCGCATACCCGTCATGATTATTCACTAATTCACGATCATCTAATACTATGATTTCTTTACCTTTTTTAACAGATTGGATTGCTTTATCCCCTAATTCATCTAAAGCTGCCTCTAAATCATTTTGATAAATCGTAGATAAATGTGTAACATTAAATCTACTCTGTTCAATGACTTCTAGTTGTGCTTCTGTTAAAACTGGTCGCGCTAATTGAATACGGTTCAATACGTCTTCATTCGGATTCAATAAATTACCTTCACTACCTAAATAAGATAGTTCACTCGTAACTATTTTCTCACGGTAAGCATCTATAGGTGGATTCGTAACTTGAGCAAATAATTGCTTAAAATAGTTAAATAATGTTTCATCTTTTTCATTTAAAGCCGCAATCGGCACATCATAACCCATTGCACCTATTGGGTCTTTCTTATTTTCTACAATTTCGGTCAGATATTTATCCATTTCTTCTTTTGTATAAGCGAACTGTTTTTGTAAACGTGTTAAACTTTCCTCGCTCCATTCAGAATTTTGATATGATACCTTAGCTAAACCTAAATCTACTTTAAATTGATTCAGCCAATTTTCATACGGATGTTCATCTGCGATACGCGCTTTCAATTCGTTGTTTTCTATTACTTTATTTTGTTTGAAATCAACCAATAACAACTTCCCTGGGTTTAATTGACCTTTAAACGCAACATTATCTTCTGGTACATCTACTACACCGACCTCTGAGGAGAAGACGATATAATTATCTTTCGTAATTGTGTAACGTCCTGGTCTCAAACCATTTCTATCTGTTAACGCACCAATCTTATCTCCGTTACAAAAAGAAATCATTGTAGGACCATCCCATGGTTCCATCAAATAACTATAAAACTCATAAAATGAGCGCACGTTAGCATCATTAGCTTTGTTGTATAACCAAGGTTCCGGAATCATCAGCATCGCTGCTCTTTCAGGCTCCATAGCTAATGATAAGAATTCTATTGCATTATCTACAATGGCAGAATCACTACCATCTTCATCTACAATTTCTTTAACCTTATCTTTATCATCACCAAATATTGTTGCTATTAAATCATTTTGTCTAGCTCTCATCCAGTTCACATTACCTTTTATGGTGTTAATTTCACCGTTATGCATGAGCAATCTGTTAGGATGCGCACGCTTCCAACTTGGAAATGTATTTGTACTAAAGCGCGAATGTACAAGCCCTAATTTTGAAACATAAGTCTCATGATTTAAATCTTGATATAACGCTTTTATTTGGTCTGAGCGTAGCCAACCTTTGTACACTATTGTTCTGTGCGATAAGCTTGTAAAATATAAATTCAAACGCTGTTGACTAGCGTAATTTTCAATTTGTTTACGCGCTAAAAATAATGTTCTTTCTATATGTGAAATATCGTTTAACGCAACGAACACTTGTTGTATATGTGGCATAGTTTCAACTACGTGCGATGCGATTGCATTTGTATCTACAGGAACATCTCTATAACCAATGACACTTAAGCCTTCTGCTTCAAAGTGAGCATTAAATTGAGCTTCATGTTGAGAACCAGCTATCTTCTCATTAGTAAAAAACATTCCAACCGCATATTTACCTTCAGCCGGTAAATCAAAGTCAACTTTTTCAGCAAAGTATTCATAAGGCACTTCTGTCATAATACCGGCACCATCGCCAGTAACACCATCAGCACCAATTCCCCCACGATGATCTAACCTACGTAACATTTCTAATGATTTTTCAACAATCTCGTGATTTCTCTGATTATCCATATTGGCATAAAACCCTATACCACATGCATCATGTTCTTCACGGCTATCATATAAGCCTACTTTTTCACCATATTCAAGCATGACCCTCACCTCTTTTACGAAAATTCTGAATATTAAATTAAGTAAGTAAACTATATAGCAGTTGATTAATCTGTTCAATATATAAATTAGATGATATCATTCTAATTATTAGAACGATTTGGAATAGGAGTTATTAACTATGGAAATAAAACAATTAAAATATTTTATAGAAGTAGCTAAAAGAGAGCACTTGTCAGAAGCTGCACTTGAATTAGACATTGCACAATCTGCCATCAGTCGACAAATCACGCAACTCGAAAAAGAATTACAAGTTACATTATTTAAAAGAGAAGGACGTAATATTCACCTTACCGATGAAGGTAAGCATTTGTTTACAGAAGCGACTAAGATTATCGATCAACTCGATGAAACTATACGCTTATTTCACAATCAATCTGAGTCAAACCACTTCATCATTCGTATAGGTTATGTTGAAAGCTATATTTCTCAAGTACTAACTTTATTAATTCAAGCCTTTGAAAACAAAAGTGATTCAGTAGTTGAACCCATTCTAATGGAAGAAAGTGATATACTAAACGCTTTACTCACAGATCAAATCGATCTCGCTTTTACAGAGTTAACACATAATCTTAAACAAAACGCTTCATTAAAGATTAACCCTTTATTCGAAGAAAATTTTCATATCTATGTTCCAAAAGATGATCCCATTACCATGGCAACTAACCCGCCGTTAATACAATTTTCAAATAAAATGATTTACAAGCTCTATCCCTTGCCTCCAAACATCGAACAAACATTGAAAAAGGTAGTAGAAACACCAATACGTATAGTTACTCATACACAGCTCGCACAATATTTACTAAGTAAAGAACGAGGCTACATCATCGCACCCTCATACCACCTTCTAGACAAAAATCCACAAAAATGGGTCGATATTTCACTAGAACACACAGAGCTAAGACGTACGATTTGTAGTGTTGTTCGCCAAGATAATCGTAAAAACGATTTACAATTAATGCTTACAACTATAGAGCAATTATTAAGCCGTAGTGCGACTTATCATTAATACGAACTCAATACTACAGCCTATAAATCTTTGAATTCAACAAAACTGGGGCGTATAATCACATTGTCTAAAAATAGAGAGGATTGAGTCACCTTGAATTCAGCTAAAAAAATATTGAAACGCCCTTTTAATTGGGTTGTCTTTGCTTTTTGCATCATATTTTTAGGAGTTTTTATTTTCACTTTCATGAATGCTAAATTTTATGATATACCCATAGGTCAAATTACTAATATTGAAAATAAATCTACGTCCCAAATTACAGATGAACATCATAACAAAGATACGAAATATAAAGAACAGTTAACAATTAAGATACTTAACGGAAAATACGAAGGTAAAACGACCACCATTCATAATCAATACATTGAGTCACAAGCAGACAGTTTAGCATATTCAACTAATGACAAAGTTTTGCTACATATTGACGATAAGCTAAATAGTGCATATATCACTGAAAAGAAACGCGATAGCTTAATCGTCGCCATTACAGGTTTATTTCTATTAACTGTATTGCTAGTGGGTAGAAAAATCGGTCTACAATCGATTTTATCGTTAGTGATTAATACACTGGTCGTCGTCTTAGCCATTTACATTCATAACCAAAACCCTAACATCAGTTTATTCGGTTTAATGAGTATCGGTATTTTCATTTCAACGATATTAACTTTAATCTTGGTTACAGGATGGCAATGGAGAACACTGATTACAATCGTCAGTACGTTACTCGGTACATTCATCTGCGTCGGTATTACACAATTAGTTATACATTTTACTGATGGTTCAGGTATAAAGTTTGAAACAATGAGCTTTTTAACGTTGCCACCTAAAGAAGTATTCCTCGCTTCTGTATTAATTGGTACCTTAGGTGCTGTAATGGATGTCGCGATAACTATCGCAAGTGGTATGGCCGAAATTTTGCGCCGTACACCAGACATCAGTATGACGCGTTGGGCATTAGCTGGGCGCAATATCGGGCAAGATATCATGGGCACTATGACTAATATCTTACTCTTTTCATATCTATCAGGTAGTTTACCCATGCTACTGATATACTTAAAAAATGCTAATACTATTACATATACTATTTCTATGAATTGGTCACTTGAAATTTCCCGGGCAATCACAGGGGGTATTGGCATCGTACTAACAATTCCAATTACAATCTTATTAATGCAACTATGGTTTAGAATGAGAGGTGCTAACCAATGAGCGCAATTACAATTTTAGGTCTAATATTGCTGGTATTAATGCTTATCTTCGGTGGTAAAAAAGGACTCATCTCTTATATGACTCTGTTCTTGAACTTTGTCATCCTAGTAATCGCAATTGTCATCATTATATTTGGTGCACCGATTTATCTAGTCACTCTTATATTCTGTATTATTATCGCAGCTTGTAACTTATTTATGTTGAATAGTTATAACACTAAAACCAAAGCAGCATTTTATGCGACGATTTTAACTACAGTAATATTAATCTTGGCAATTTATTTTTCTGTTTCAATTGGTGATATACAAGGCTTTACGACAGAAGAACAAGACGAAACTTATATCTTTTCGATGAACATTGGAATCGACATGGTCAAATTCATGGTCTTTACAATTGTGTTGGCAGTCATTGCAGCCGTGATTGATTTGGCGATTACGATAAGTTCTCCAATATGCGAATTAAATGAAACCAATCCTGAATTAACTCAGAAAGAACTATTCCATTCTGGCATGCGTGTTGGTAGAGAGATATTAGCAACTTCAGCAAACACCATTTACTTAGCTTATTTCGGTGGTCAACTGACATTATTTTTCTGGTTCTTCAAACTTAATTATTCATTTGGCCACATAATTAATTCGAAAATTTTCGCCCAAGAATTTATTTCAATTCTTTTGGGTGGTATTGCTGTAGCCATTAGTATTCCAATTACAGCTTGGTTAACTGCCATCTTGATAAAAAGACAAAAAACATCAACCACACAAAACAACTAACAATCATAATTTGAACCTATCGCGATTAGAACATGTACTTGTATCTAGTCTCGATAGGTTTTTAATATATTCAATCTTTCAACTTGTATCTCACATCAAGTCTTATTCGCAAACATTAGACATTAAGAACGTCTATTCAATTTATTCAATTCACCACTAAAATATGCATTTTCCCCATGAACAACATAGTCTAGACCTTGTTCTTCTTCAACTTTATCCGCAGCAAGCTCGCTAAACAGCCCAATTACTTTTGCAATAATATATGTAACTAATCCACTAAATATAATTGTTACGATTACTGCCAATATTTGAACCATTACCGCTTGTATATTGCCACCAAACAGCAAACCATTTGAAACACCATCATTAACTTTTTGTGATTGGAATACGCCCGTTAATACCGCACCGATAACACCACCGATACCATGGATTCCAAATGCATCTAATGCATCATTATATTTTAATTTCACCTTGATATAATTAATCGCAAAATAGCAACATACGCCACCTATTAACGCAATTAATATAGCACTTGTATAATCAACAAACCCTGCTGCGGGTGTAATTGCTACTAAACCTGCTAGCATACCAGACAACATACCGATTAAACTCGTCGTCTTTTTCATCCAATATTCGATAATCGACCAACCTAACGATCCTGCACTCGCCGCTAACACAGTATTAATAAATGATGTCATTGCGATATGATCAAATGTTAACGCACTCCCTACATTAAACCCATACCAACCAATCCATACGAATATACCACCTATTAATGAAATAATAAGGTTATGTGGTGGTCGTTTATCAAAATTTTTCCCTGCACCTATCATCACCGCTAACACTAGTCCCGAAACACCAGAAGTGATATGTACTACTGTCCCGCCAGCATAATCTATCGCACCAAGTTGATCAATCCAACCGCCGCCCCACACCCAATGCGCTACAGGGCTATATACCAATATCACCCATAAAAACACAAAAATAAGATATGGTATAAACTTCATTTTTTCGGCAATTGAACCAGACAATATCGATACTGCAATTGTACAAAACATCATTTGGAATAACATAAATAACCCTAGTGGTACATGCGGTGAAATTTCCGATTGAGTATTAAATCCAACATGCTGTAATCCCAAATATGTAAAGTCGCCTAAGATTGCATTTCCAGAACCGAAACTCAAACTAAAACCAAGTATTACCCATGCAAACGTCACGACTACAATAGCAGACATACTTTGCATCACTGTGTTCAAAACATTTTTGGACTGTACCAACCCTCCATAAAATAGGCTCAATCCTGGTGTCATTAACCATACTAATAAAGTACAAAGAAATAAAAATAATGTATCATTCATATTCATACTGCTCACTCCTTTGTAGAAGATCATACCCGCTAACAAATTAGAGCGCAAAAATGCGTCATATAAAGTAACACACTGTGTTAAGTTATATGACGCACACATTTATTTTTTATAAATTACGTTTCAAAACATATACTGGACGCCCTTCTAATTGCGAGGTTCCTACGTTTTGATAGCAACATTGTTGGTATAATTTTTGAGCTATTTCATTATCGGTATTTACTGTCAAATAGATTTCATTAACATCAGGAAAATATTGTCTTAAATAGCTTGGCAGCGATTGAATGACTTGTTTGCCATAACCATAGCCTCGATAATTCGAATCAATGCTAAATGATCTGAAAAATATTGCACTTTTATTGTTTGCATAAGGCGCAACACCCTGCCCTTCATGCAATGTAAAGAAGCCAACGCATTCCTTGTCACCATTATATACCAAGGTTGGATGACGTTCTTCATCTTTAGTAGCAAGATCAATATTTTCTTCAGGAGTTTTTGTAAACTTTCTATCTTCTGCTGTGATATTGAACTGTTTTATATCTGAAATAAGCGCATCTTCATAAGGTACAATATTAATAGTTGCATATTGTTTTGGTTGTGCATCAATCCAAGTTAAAACTGCTGGCGCTATTTTGTGACGTTCTGATTTATGTATCCATTGCATATCTGTAATTTCCTGAGCTGGTACAATCGAATCCCAATTGATATTTACTGTAGTACAATAGCAGTTCAGCTCTGTTTGCATATTTTTCTGAGGATATGCTTCGCCGACGACCGTTTGAAGATAGACAAAAGAGGACTCTGGTAAATCAATTTGTAATTCTTCTTGTACTTCTCTTTTTAGCGCTTCTCTATGTGATTCATTCGCATCTATCTTACCACCAGCGAAATAATACTTTTCCCTATTTCTAGCTTGAACAAGTAATAAATAATCATTAGATTCAACTACTAAACAAACACATTTAATCATTTTTGCACCACTCCATCCCTATATATTAACAATCGCACTATTTTTATATGAGCATTGCTTATGTTATCATATTTCAATATTGTATACATCTTATATTTCAAACAACATTAGACACTAATATATCAATCGTAAGTTTATAAAGTGATATAATATTAAAATAAGATATACATTTTTAAATTGGAGGGTATAACAGAATGGCTAAGAAAACAAAAATCAATCGCATTTCAAATACAGTTAATTTTGTAGGCATTGCAGTAGAAGGTTTTAATTGGTATGCCTATCAGTCAAAAAACAAAAAACTAATATATGCTAGCATGGCAATTACAAGCGTGGGTGCAGTTTTAGATTTTTATACCGCTTTAAAATCACCACGTAAATTCGCAAAAATATTTTCGACTTTTACACTTGCAAGCACGCTAATCACAACAGCGAAGCGTGTTAAATCTATACGTAAAGAGAACGCATAATAGCACAGTACCCTTTCAACTAAGATATCATAACTTCAATCTCGCAAGTCGTATATCATTCTAATTTATGATAAAAACTCATATAAAAAGCTCGTATTACAGTACGAAATGTGTAACTGCAATACGAGCTTTTTGCTTTATTTAGTGAATATATTTATATGATTTAACTTGTGATGCTGGAATCGTTCTATAAGTAACTGTACCAGGCGCAGCAGAATAATTCATTTCAGATACGGTAATACTACCGTTCGAATTTACTGATTCTACAAAAGCAACGTGACCGTAATAACCTAAATCCGACTGCAAGATAGAACCTACTGTAGCATTATAATCTACAGTGTAACCATCAGCTGCAGCACCAGTGTCCCAATTATTGGCATTCCACCAATAAGTACTGATACCTTTACCAATTTGTGCACGCTTATTAAATACATGCCAAGTACATTGTCCCCAATCATATAGATTAGAATGGTTAAATACAGGTGTGTAATATCCCGATGACCCTGTAGAGCCCGTTGAACCAGAACCCCCGGTTGATGCACTACCTGATACTTTCAATTTTTGACCAGGATAAATATTAAAGTTTGTTAGACCATTTAAACTCATGATTTTTTGATATGTAGTGCCATATCTTGCAGCTATCGCTGATAATGAGTCGCCACTCTTAACTGTGTAAGTTGTTGTACTTCCACTACTTGTGTTTCCTGAAGTATTCGAACCCCCAGTTGATGCAGTACCTGACACTTTCAATTTTTGGCCAGGATAAATATTAAAATTCGACAAACCATTTAAGCTCATGATTTTTTGGTAAGTTGTTCCATATCTCGCAGCTATATCAGATAGTGTATCACCTGATTTCACTGTGTATGTCGTTCCAGTTGTTGTGTTTGAAGACGTGTTTGAACTTGATGTCCCTGACACCTTCAATGATTGGTTTGGAAAGATCACATTTGAACTTAAATTATTCAATGACTTTAATTTGTCCACTGAAGTATTAAATTTATTCGCTATTGACCACAATGAGTCACCACTCTTAACTTTATAAGTTGTAGCGGCATCCGCGTTAGTTGATGAAACTGCTGCTAAGGCGCTTGTGCCTATTACAGTAGCAATAATTTTTTTACGCACTTATGTAAACCTCCTACTATATATATCTATTACACTTCGTGTCTATACTCACTCTCTTATTATACATTGTAAAAACGTACATTAGTATATTATTTATATGACATTATGATTACAAACGAGCACGTAAAAATATAAAGACTGTAATATACAACTTATTTATGACCGTTCAAACGTTAATATATTTACATTATCAATACCAAAATAGTTATCTAATATCGCTAAATAATTATCATTTGTCACAGGTTGCTTCACTTTCCTACCACGGTCTGTAATAGTTAAATGGGAATTAGACAATGTTATACGACCATCATCAGTTGCTTTACTTACTATTAATTTTTTCACAAATATAGAATTAGGATTGTATTGATTATACTTTATACCCTCTTCAAAATCCGAAATATTTTTAGGTGCATCTATCGCTCGATATTGTATTTGCCATCCATCATCTTTATACTTACACATCTCAATCGTTTGTGTATCTATATAGGTAGCTCTGAAATACCCATTGATATCAGTAATGACTTCTTGGTAATTCGATAAAGGCATAGCCTCTTTAGGTACATCTGCGTATCCAACATCTACTAAATAGTTTTGTTGATTCACCTTTACCTTGAGCGCCATATGAGAACTTGCCATCGCCCAACCATCCCCCGTATTAATCGTTGCAGATATCATATCTACATTAAACCCTTTTTCAACTAAATAATTTTTGAAAAAACGATTTTGTTCATAACAAAAACCACCACGATGTTCTTGAATAATTTTGTAAAGCATAGAGTCATCATTTAATGCTATGTCTTGCTTATTTTGGACGTTTATATTTTCAAAAGGAACATGCGAAACATATTGATGAATATAATGATTTAATGATAATAAATCATTTCGATTATATTTTTCTGTATCAATTTCTAAATAATTCTCTAATTGACTAAAATCTGTCATCTCAATTCCTCCTCAGATATACTTTTCAACAGTACGCATACATTTTAATCTAAGAACATTATTTAAAACAATTTTTTAGATTTTCAAAAAATGGCTTAATTCGTGATTTTTACAATAGTAAATACAGGGTATAACAGTATACACAGGTCATGATAAGTTTGACATTAATCCGATATACCGATAATGTGTACTTTCGATACTTTTTAAATAACATCAGAAATCAACATAACTGTATACGTTCTTAAGTTTTTTATTATCAACGCATAACTAACTATTGAAAATTCTGATTTTTCTAACATTATAAAATAACATATCTAGGAGGTAATCATTTGGCTAAAGATCAAGAACAACAAACAAATCAACAAGATTTACGTATACGAAGTAAAGTAATTAGTGAAGGTGTCAGTAGAACGCCAAATCGCGCTTATTTACGAGCGCTCGGTTTCGAGGACGAAGATTTTCAAAAACCTATGATTGGGGTTGCAAGTACTTGGAGTGAAGTTACACCATGTAATATGCATATTGATGGTCTAGCACGTGCATCTAAACAAGGCATCAGTGAAGCAGGTGGTTCTCCTTTAATTTTCAATACTATTACAGTTTCAGACGGTATATCAATGGGGACAGACGGTATGCGCTTTTCATTACCAAGTCGTGAAATAATTGCAGATTCCATAGAAACAGTTGTTAGTGCCGAAAACCTTGATGGCGTTGTGGCTATAGGTGGCTGTGATAAGAACATGCCTGGTTGTATGATTGGAATCGCTCGTTTGAATTTACCTGCCGTATTCGTTTATGGTGGGACGATTTTACCCGGAAAATTAGATGGCAAAGATTTAGATGCCGTATCTGCATTTGAAGGCGTAGGACAGTATAATAATGGAGAAATCGATAAAGAGGCTTTACATAAAGTAGAGTGTTCTGCATGTCCAGGTGCTGGCGCTTGTGGTGGTATGTTTACAGCTAACACGATGTCATCAGCAATTGAAGCAATGGGTATGAGTTTACCAGGTAGTGCTTCACATCCTGCTGTTTCTACGAATAAAGCAAAAGATAGCAGGGCAGCAGGAAAAGCAGTTTATAAATTATTAGAAAAAGGTATTTATCCAAAAGACATCATGACTAAAGAAGCCTTTGAAAACGCAATTACTGTTGTAATGGCATTAGGTGGTTCAACAAATGCTATTTTACACCTACTTGCGATTGCACATACCATCGAAGTAGATTTAACACTAGATGATTTTGAGAGAATCCGTAAGCGTGTACCTCATATTGCCGATCTGAGACCAAGTGGTAAGTATGTAATGGCACACCTTGACGAAGTAGGTGGTATTCCTGCTGTGATGAAACTTCTTCATGACAAAGGATTAATCCATGGTGATTGCTTAACTGTAACAGGTCATACAGTAGCTGAGAATTTAGTTGACCAACCAGACCTAACTGATAATAAAGAAATTATAAATTTCGAAGAACCTAAACACGCAACTGGTCCCCTTGTTATTTTAAAAGGTAACTTAGCTCCTGAAGGGGCTGTAGCTAAAATCTCTGGTCTTAGCGTTACTTATATCAAAGGCCCTGCACGCGTCTTTGATTCAGAAGCGAAAGCCACTAAAGCTATACTAAATGATGAAATCAAACCTGGAGATGTCGTAGTTATTCGCTATGCAGGACCTAAAGGCGCACCAGGTATGCCTGAAATGTTGTCTGCATCCTCTATCCTTGTAGGAAAAGGGCTAGGAGAATCAGTAGCATTACTTACAGATGGTAGATTTTCTGGTGGTTCACATGGACTAGTTATAGGTCATGCTGCACCAGAATCTCAAGTCGGTGGACCGATGGCACTCTTAGAAGAAAACGATACAATTACCATTGATGCAGAAAAACTTGAAATTAGTTTCGACGTTTCCGAAGAAGAGCTTGAACGTCGCTATCAAAATTGGGAAGTTCCACCTCTAAAAGCAACAAAAGGAACACTCGCTAAGTATGCTAAACTTGTGTCTTCAGCATCAAAAGGCGCAATTACTGACTAAAAGCAATCATAATAAAGAGCAAAAAGCCTTATTACACAGTATTTTCCAATACATTGTAATAAGGCTTTTTTATATAAAGTGCATTTATTCACAAAAATACACTTTAGAATTCACAATTGTTTATTTAATTTATTTTTTAGTCATTAACGAATGATTTTTCGCAACTTAGGGAATACCGAACAAAATTGAACGCAATTGTATTATATTAAACTTAACAAAACAAAGCGAGGTGAGATACATGAGCTTTATCATTGATATCATCAAAAAAATCGTTGGTTTATTCAAAGGTGAATAATTTCTAGAAATTATTCGAGGCCGAGACATTCAATTGTCTCGGTCTCTTTTATTATTTTCTTTCTTCTTGATTATATATGATTTGTCTGTTTTCATACATTTCTCCATTCACATTTTAATATTCCCATTTTTATGGCATCAAAATATTGTCCATTTACACTTCTTGCTTACCTTATCCTTGCTTCTTCTCGCATACCTACTTTTTGAGCAAGCTTGATTATACTTTCATTACCTGACCACGTAGATATACCTAATCTATGAACAAAATCTTTTTTAAATAAGTAATCAATCCATAATTGAAATACCTCTGTTCCTATTCCACTTTCCCAATAATCACTATTGTAAATAACGATACCTATTTCTAACCAATTGGTATTTTTATCTATCCAATATGAACCAACAGTACCTATGAAGTTATTATCTACCATAATCGCTAAAGTACTTTCTACATTTGGATAGATATAACGATTTACTTCTAATTCTTTAGTAAATGATACCTTATCTATTGCTGGCTCCTTAATATATGGCGCATTCCATTTTTTCGCCTTTTTCTCAAGATCTTCATACTTTCAATAATACCAATCATCTATAATCTTTCCATTAAGCGGTTCTAAAGTTCCTTTTAAAAATTGTATCACTCTACCCCTCCTAACTATTATGAGTTAGTATACTCTAATCTATGTAATGCATAAAAATAAAAAAGGAACCAGGCCTAAATCAATAATTACAAATTGATTTTAATGCCTCGTTCCTCTTGATTATAGTAATTGGTAAAATCATGTTATACCATTATTTTACTCTTTAAAAAAATAACGCTTTAATCACACGAAATAATGAACCTAATAAATCAAATAAATCTCCAGTCATAATCATTACCTCCCTTATTATAATTCAATTTTTATTTAAGCATCAAATTGCTCGTTACGAACTAAATCTTCTGCTAAATTGTGCCAAAACTGTTGTAACTCCTCAGTAGGATGATTTGAGTCAGTAGAATCTTGACCAACAAAATCTACATGGTCCCAACCGTGTTTAATTGGAGTCACTTGCCATACACCTTTTTTCACTTCGTCCGTAGCTTCTATAAAGGCTTGATTAAATGGATGTTGTGATGAAATAGTAGAGACTAAGCCGTCATTTTCACGCCATTCTTTTTCTGCAGCTTTGCCAATTACATTACCCGTTACAGTAAATGGTAGGAACAAATTAACATCGGATTTTTGATTGCCAAACAAAGTAGGTCTTGTTGATTCTCCAGTGTATGTTTTATAGACAATGTTAGGGTTTAACGATGTGTTTTTATTTAATTTAGCAGCACCTTCCCTAGTCAAATCATAAAATCCGTTGTCTTCTGTTTTCCATAATCCGCTATTTTGAACGCGTTGTACGTATTGAGCGTACGTTTCTCCTTCTCTCTGTTTAAGACCCCACTGGCCAAAACCAAAATCTACTTTTGAGTTTTTATTACCTTTGAATTTGGCGTAATCAAATCCTAATTGTCTAACTATCGCCTCATTACCTAATGCATCTGCAGCATGTGTACCATTATGAGGCGTACCAATAGTAGTAATTGAATTCACCATATTATCGTTATTGCCTTGGAATAGTGGAGAAATCTCACCGCCATGTTCTTTTTGATATTCTATTTCTTCTTGATTACCGTTACGCAATAATTCTTCAAGTTGTCTCACTGTTTGTCCACCCATACTATGAGCCACTAAGTGAACTTTTTTACCTGGTTGCCAATCTTTATATACACCTTCATATGTTTTACCATAACGTTCATGACCGTACTTCTCAGCATGGGCTGCACCATAATCTACCGTGCCACCCTTAATATAGTAATAAAGCTCAACGGCACGATCGTAGTTACTACTTAATGCACCAACGCTCGCTTCGTATGTTTCATAACCATTACTTTCTAAATCTTGGCGGATATTCAATTTATCTCCACCCCAATAATGAGCTAATACCGCTGGATTAATATCATCAGTAAAGCCATTGAAACCATGCACTAAAATGATAGGATCTTGGTTTTTATACTGTCCTTGTTTTGCAGCTTTATTAGGTTGTTCATTCGCTTTTTCTACATTTTGTTGCGTTTGGTTCTTCGGCGTTGCTACAGCATTTTCTTTCAACGTATTTAATGCTTTGTCAGGATTACTGTCATCATCTTGTTCAGAATCGTGGTTTGCAGTTTGATTCGGTAATTTATCGAAAGATGTGCTCTCTTTTATATTATTATCATTTTTAACACGCTCATTTAATGCGGGCTGACTGTTTTCTAGCATTTTATTTTGATTAGCATCTTTATGATCTACATGATTTTCTTGTTCTTTATCTGTTGCGTTATATTCCGGATCTACTTCTGACTGATCTTGTTCTTTCGCTTTATCTTTTGCGTTATATTCTGGATCTACTTCTGACTGATCTTGTTCTTTCGCTTTATCTTTTGCGTTATATTCTGGATCTACTTCTGACTGATCTTGTTCTTTCGCTTTATCTTTTGCATTAAATTCTGGATCTACTTCTGAATGGTCTTGCTCTTTATCTTTATCTTTTGCGTTATATTCTGGATCTACTTCTGACTGATCTTGTTCTTTCGCTTTATCTTTTGCGTTATATTCTGGATCTACTTCTGACTGATCTTGTTCTTTCGCTTTATCTTTTGCGTTATATTCTGGATCTACTTCTGACTGGTCTTGCTCTTTCACTTTATCTTTTGCGTTATATTCTGGATCTACTTCTGCTTGGTCTTGCTCTTTATCTTTATCTGCTTCATTAAATTCCGGATCTACTTTATCTGTTGAGTCGTTAACTTTAGTATTCGTATCTTGTTGATCTTTATGTAAGCTAGTATGAGTTGCTTGATTGTCTTTTTCATCATTCACTTGTGTTTTATCATCATTAACCGGTGTATTTGTATTGTCATTCACTAAATTTTGATGTTCATCATCTCCCAAATGATTCCCACTTTGTACTTGTGTGTCCACTTCACTTTGATTATTTTCTTCAGCAGCTTTTACAGTCTCTACATTCAAAAATAATAACGAGCCAATTAAAATTGAAGAAGCGCCGACAGCAAATTTACGTATACTATACTTATTTCGTTTATTCTCCATATACAACACCTCTAAATTTTCTTGATTTTTAAAACACAATTTAACTAAAAGGAAAAACTAGATGAAAAAGTTAATGATAAAACGCGGTAATAGTTCAAAAAATTTACCTATAAAAGCTTTCATACCACTCACCCCTTCCCAAAGAAAGCGCTTACATTCATTGAGAAAAATTTTATTTATCAAAAGAATTTTCAGTAAATTATTAAAAAATATCTATAATTAACAACTAAAAACTTTCAATAAATAATTTAATTAGATTCTACTAAAAAAACTACTTCTAGTCAATAACCGATTACAACTAAATTACGCACAATTAAAAAATTCTCGCAGCGTTTAGCAACGAGAATTTTTAATGCTATATAAGTTGCACTATGAATATCAACACGATAACTACTGGTAAAATAAATTTAATTAAGTAGTACCATGGCATAAATAATTTAAATCTATCTTTTCCAAAATGTATTTTTAAGTCATTTTTATCTAATAATTGACCAACTACAAGCGTAGTTCCTAAAGCACCTAATGGCATTAAAATATTTGATACTAAAAAGTCCATATTATCAAATATTGTTCCAGCACCAAATTGAATACCACTTAAGCTACTAAATGATAAAGTGGCCGGTATACTAATAATAAATACTAAAATACTTGCATACATTGCTATAGACTTACGTTTTGAATTATCATTTTTAGTGAAGTTCGATACATTTAACTCAAGTAATGAAATCGATGATGTCAGTGCAGCAAATAAAAATAGAATTAAAAAGATAAAATAAAAACCTTGTCCATAAGCCATTTGATCAAATACTTGTGGTAATACTTTAAATAATAACCCAGGTCCTTCAGTTGGACTATATCCAAAAGCTGCAATAGCAGGAAATATTGCTAAACCTGCTAAAATAGATACCAAAATATTCATTCCTACGATTGAAACGGCAGATGTCTTAATCGTCATTTCTTTTGAAGCATAACTCGCATAAGTAATCATTCCAGTTGTACCTAGGGATAAGGTGAAAAATGACTGACCTAGCGCGAATAACACACCTTCCATAGAAATATCTGCTAACCTAGGTTGTAAGATATATTTCAAACCTTCCAATGAGCCTTCTAAAGAAAGTGATTTAACCACGATGACAATTAGAAATACAAATAATAGTGGCATCATAAATTTAGAAGCTTTTTCTAACCCTTTTTCTACTCCCATCATTACAATAACCATAGTTAATAAGATAAAAATACCTTGTCCCATTATCGTTAACCATGGGTTTCCTATAATTGATTCAAACTTTATACTTCCTAATGTACTATCACTAAAAGTTACTATTTGGAAAGCAACATTTAAGATATAGATAATAATCCAACCACCTATAACACTGTAAAAACCAAATAATATAAATACTGCTAAGTTACCATTCCATCCAATAATATTCAGCCATTTTTTCTTAGTTAATTTTTCATAAATTTTAGTCGTATATGTTTTCCCCATTTTTCCGACTGTAAATTCCATCATAAGTAACGGCAAACCAACGAATATGGTAAACACTAAAAACATTAGTAAAAATGCGCCGCCGCCGTATATCCCAGCCATATACGGAAACTTCCACATGGCACCTAACCCTATTGCGGAACCAGCACTTGCTAAAATAAATCCTGTTGAGGATTTCCACTGTGATTGTTTATTCATAATTCTACATCCTTTATATTTTACAAAACTTTATTGCGTTAAAGCGTTTGAGTGACATAGCATCTACTATACCATTTTTCCGCCTTTGGCTCAATATGTATTTTCAGCGATCAAAGCAAAAAACTTGTTACTACAACCATTAATTAACTTAAAAATTTTCGAATATTTCATGACTTTTCCTACATGCAATACTTTAAATATTAAAAATTATCTGACATTTCATTGAATATACCGTTTTTTTATGTTAAAGTAGCATGTGTTTTGTGCAAGATAATCTCCTTGAAATTGAGGTATATAAAATGAATAAACTTATTCTAATTTCTGGTCTAATGTTATTCTCATTTTTCTTTGGCGCCGGAAATTTAATATTTCCACCTATGTTAGGTTACACAGCTCAAGAAAATATGTGGATTTCAATGACTGGATTTGCTATTACCGGTATATTACTACCTTACTTAACAGTTATTGTAGTTGCCTATATGAACGGTGGCGTAGAGAGCATCGGTAACAGAGTCCATCCGATATTCGGTACGGTCTTTGCAATCTGTATTTATTTATCAATCGGTGCATTATACGGTATTCCTCGTGCTGCTAACGTTGCCTACGAAATTGGAACAAATCATATATTACCCGTACATAACCATTTCACTTTAATTATATTTTCATTAATATTTTTCTTCATTGTTTATATTATTGCTTTATATCCAAGCCGTATTATAGATAATTTAGGTAAATACTTAACACCAATTTTAATAATTATTATCGCAATTTTATGTATATTGGTAATTATTAATCCAGAGGGTTCTATTGGGCAAGCGAGTGGTGAATATGCTCAAACACCATTAGTATCAGGTATTCTACAAGGATACTTTACGATGGATTTAGTAGCTGCCCTAGCATTTTCGGTAGTAATCGTCCAAATGTTTAAATTAAATGGTATTGATAATCAAAAGACACTCGTCAAGCACGTGATTAAAGCAGGTTTAATATCAGCGATTTTGCTGCTCGTTATTTATTTTGCACTTGCTTACGTCGGAGCTACAACAAGTCATTCTGGATTTAAAGATGGTACAGGTATTTTAACGTTCAATTCTTTACGTGTATTTGGATCTATTGGTAATTTATTATTCGGTATCATCGTGATTTTAGCATGTTTAACTACATGTATTGGGTTAGTCAACGCCTGTGCCGCATTTGCTATGAAGAAATTACCAAAAGTATCTTATAAAAAATTCGTATTGGTATTCTCTTTACTTGGTTTTATAGTTTCAACGCTAGGTTTAGAGCTTATTTTAAAAATCGCTGTTCCATTGTTAACGTTTATTTATCCAACATCAATTGTATTAGTGCTTATTTCTTTAGTTAGCATTTTCATTCCATTTGAAATGAGATTTGCTTTTATCTTACCGACTATCGTTACACTAGTTATCTCAGTATTACAAATACTCAATGACTTCAACTTGGTTAAATCACTTAATGCGTTATATCAAAAATTACCATTAGCAGATATTCAATTAAGTTGGTTACTTCCATTTATAATTTTACTTGTTGTTGGTTTAATTATTGATCTTTTAAAAAGAAATACTGAAAAGCCATCATAATTTTGAAAGCTTTTAACCGTTAAAAATACCAGATGTTAAGTAAACGAGGAATTGTATAACATGAGTAACAGTATTTAGACTTTTTTAATACTTGTGTTATAACTGAAAAATTAAAGTGAGCGAAGATATGAAATCATGTTATTGAATTCATATCTTCGCTCACTATTTTTATATGTTATTTGAGGATAATATCTATTGAATTTGTTACGATAGTTAGTAAGCAATTAAAGCAATATTCCATATAAATAAAAAGAATGGAGTTTTAATATGAATGAATTTAACGATTTTTTAGAGTCTATTGATAATGCATCTCACAAAGAGAAAATGGAAGCCCTTTTCATGTGGATTTCAGAAACATTTCCAAACCTTGAAACTACAGTAAAATGGAATCAACCAATGTACACAGATCACGGTACTTTTATCATTGCGTTTAGTAAATCAAAAGCACATTTCTCAGTAGCACCTGAACCAAAGGCATTAGCTGAATTCACTCAAAAAGTAAAAGACGCTGGTTACTCACAGACAACTAATTTATTTCGCATAAAATGGGACCAAGATATCGACTACGTGTTATTAAAAGAAATTATCCAATACAACATCGATGATAAGGCTGATTGCGCAACATTTTGGCGAACGTAACCCAAATATTTTTGGCATAAAAAAAGAGCGCCCCTGACTTCATGAAATGGGCTCTCTTTTTACTTTAGTACAAAAGTTTTATACCTCTTGCTTACTGAGGCTATTTTTTATTTTCTGGTGTTTGACTATTGTCGTCATTACGCTTATCTTTGATTTGATTTGGATCATCTTCAATAGCTACTCCGTCGTTCATCATTTCGCTTTGTTCTAAAGACGTATCTTCATTTGTTTTTTCGTTTTGCTCAAAGGCATATGTTTTCTTTTGATTTGAAACATTTTCAAGCATCTTAGTTAAATTAAACCCAGTCATTTGGTTTAAACCTTCTTCGGCATTGGCCATTTGGGCAATAATACTATTTGATATTGAATTGATACCTTCACCATTTCCACCATCTAAAATACGAATATTTTCAACATTTGATAATGGTTCAGCCAATGCTCTAGCAAATTCAGGCATTGTTTTAATCATCAATTCAGCCAACATAACATCTTTATTCTCAGCAAGTGCATTCGCTCTTTCTCTTAAACCGTCAGCTTTAGCTTTCTCTTGTTCTCTAATAACTTCCGCTTCTGCTTTACCTTCTTTGAGTCGCGCTTCATAAGCGGCTTCAGCTTGCTTAATCTTAATTGCTGCATCTGTTTCTGATTGTTGACGACGCACGTCATCTTTTTGACGTTGAATATGTACATCATTCTCACGTTCCATCTGTATCAAATGTAACTCATTTTCTTTTTCGCTACGTTGAACGTTTAATTGTTTTTCTTTGATTTCTAAAGCTCTAGATTCTTTTTCTAACTGCCCTGAAGCTTCTGCTTGAGCTTGTGCTTTATTTGTTTCACTTAAAATGGCTTGTTCTTTTAAATCTTTTTCTCTACGTGAATCTGCAACATTCATTTGACGAGATATTTTTTCTTTCTCAGTTAATTCAGTATTCTCAGCAATCTTCATTTCAGTTTCGCGAGAGGCATCACTTTCCGCAATGTCAGCCTTTTTCTTAATTTTAGCAATTTCAGGTTTACCTAAATTTTCTAGGTAGCCTTCGTTATCACTAATATCCGATAACCCTAATGACGTAATAGTAAAACCCATATTGTTGAGTTGTTCTTGAGCAACTTCAGTTACTTTATTATTAAACGCTTCTCTGTCTGAATTGATTTCCTCTACTGTCATTTTAGATAATATCGCTCGTAAGTTGGTGTTTAACACTTGTGATATTTCTTCAGATACTTCATCTTTCGATTTACCTAAGAATTGTTCAGCATATTTAACAATACCTTGTAATTGATCCGCAACTTTAACTGTAGCAACTGCTTCAGCTTCTATGCCAACACCAGCTTTAGTCCAAACAACAGGTGTTTTAATTTCTAGTTGAAAAGATTTCAATGATATACGTGTTGATGATTGGAACATTTTCATTCTATAACCGCCACCACGCACCACTCTCATATGACGTCCTTCATCATCTTGATAAACATTAGATTCAGTTCTTGGATTACCAATGTTTGGTCCAGTAATAATTAAAGCCTCGTTGGATGGTACCGTTTTAAATCTTGCTTTCATATAAAGATACCAAACTAAACTACCAAATAGTATCAGACCTATGATAGTAGCAATACCGATTAATACTAATAGATTCATGTTACTCGTCTCCTAATTTTTTATATTTCGATAAATTCTATGTAAGAACTCCATATATTACTTTATTATAAATATAAGTATAAGTATATATTTATAATAAATAATCTTTAAATCTATTCAAAAATTATCTGATTTTTATTTAATTACATATTAATATCAAAACAATAAAAATGAGTTTGAGATATTTCACATTTTAATCTTCAACATAGTATTCGCATTCGTTTGGAATTCATAATCAACTTTTACTTCTTCTATTTTATAACCTAACTCAGACAAATACTTTATTATATCGTCTAGCTTCTCATAACGTTCGCCTTTCAAATTAACAATTGGAAAAACACGTATTTCTTTTTTAGTTACTCTTAACATTTCATTTATAGTTTGTTTATGAAAATGATAATCAAAGTGATCAGCATACATAAATAAAAAATGCGCAGATAATAAAACATCAAATTCATTATTTTTGTATGGTATTTTGGGTAATGAGGCTACTTTGTATGATTCAGGATAATATTTCATATCATAAATACAATCTGTTAATGCTTGCATTCTATACCTCTCCAAGTGGTTTATATTTTCAAAATAACTCCAACGATAATTTGATTTTGATAATTGCATCTTCTCAATTGCGTGCTTTAAATCATCTTTCCCCTTATTGTATAATTCTGCAACACTAAAAGCATATGCAATATCACAAGACTCTATATTCAAACCTTTTTTTCTTCCTATTGCTGTAAATGAACATGCACCAGCAGGGCAATCTAATATTTTTCTACCTTCTAAATCTGCCAAGTTTAAATCAAACATACGCAAATACTCTTCAAATGTTCGACCAATAAAAATAACTCGCTCAATTTCTAGTTCAGCACTTTTTAGTTCTTCATTCATTTATATTCCCCCTTGCAACTGTTATACATAAAATTTCATCATCTATAACGTCCATTTAATTAAGGTAGATGCATAAGCTAAACCACCTCCAAATCCAACTAGTAATACTAAATCACCTTTTTTAAGTTTTTGCTCTTTGACCGCTAGATCGATGGCCAATGGAATTGTGGCAGAGGACGTATTACCATAGTATTGAAGGCTTTTTAATGCTTTG
Source organism: Staphylococcus sp. Ze2 (assembly GCF_048568365.1). Lineage (NCBI taxonomy): Bacteria > Bacillati > Bacillota > Bacilli > Caryophanales > Staphylococcaceae > Staphylococcus > Staphylococcus sp. Ze2. Next base: position 44,966 of record NZ_CP183486.1, read on the forward strand.
TCCCTTTCTATACCAGATCTATCACATATAGATTCAATCATTCTAGCGTTCGCACTATGTGGTACAAACCAATCTAAATCTGCTTTCGTATAATTGGCTTTACTCAAAGTCTGCTCAATAATTCTCGGTACATTACCTACTGCCCATTTGTATACACCGCGCCCATTTTGAACAATAAATCCTGGATTTTCTAACGCTTCGTCAAACATTGTTCCCGATAATTCCGAGCAATATAAATTATGGCCTTTTTTGCCATCTGATCCGGCATCACTTGCTATAAAACTCGTTTCATCTTCATTGTATTCTACTAAAAATGCACCTGCCCCATCTCCGAACAATATGCATGTGCCTCGATCTTTGTAGTCTGTAATCTTAGATAAGGTTTCTGCTCCTATAACTAGAACTTTCTTATTTTGACCTGAAGTTATGAGACCATTTGCAATATTAAGACCATAAGTAAAACCAGCACAAGCCGCATTAATATCTATTGCACCTGCATTTTCTAACTCTAATTTAGCTTGTACATAAGATGCGACACTTGGCGTTTTATAATCAGCTGTTAATGTTGCATTAACAATCATATCAACATCACTTAAATCGACTTGATATTTCTCTTGTAAATCCAACACTGCTTTATAACTAATATCGCTTGTATATTCATCTTCTTTTGAAATTCTTCTCTCTACAATTCCAGTTCTTTGTTGTATCCATTCATCTGACGTATCTACTATATTTTCAAAATCATGATTATCCATTATCTTTTCTGGAACATATGAACCTTGTGCAGTAATTTTGGCAAATGACTTCATCTAATTATTCCCCTTTGACTATTATAATTATTTAATTTTAGATTTTTATATTATTCATGCTACTATTTTCACGAATAGATTTAAATGATATTTTTAAATATATGTGTAATAATTCAAATAAAAATATCATCAAATAACTTGCTTGATATTGCACTCTCAGGTTTATTGTTGAATTACATTTAAAGGAGGTTTTGTAAAATGGGAAAATTTAATAGTTTAAATGACAAAGTAGTAGTAATTGCAGGCGGCGCAAAAAATCTGGGTGGATTATTAAGCAAGACTTATGCTGAACATGGAGCCAAATTAGTAATTCATCATCATGATGAACATTCTTTGAATGAAGCTCAAGAGACACTTGCCAAAGTTGAAGCACTGGGTGGTCAAGGTACATTATTTTCTGGTGATCTAACCCAAGTGAAGAATGTTGAATCCTTATTCCAGCACGCTCAAAATACTTTTGGAAAAATCGATATTGCCATTAACACAGTAGGCAAAGTGCTGAAAAAGCCTATGGCCGATACGACAGAAGAAGAATTTGATAACATGGCAGATATTAACGCAAAATCAGCTTATTTCTTTATAAAATACGCTGAAAAAGCTATGAATGACAACGGTAAAATCATCACGCTGACAACTGCTTTACTCGCCGCTTATACAGGTCTTTACGCTACGTATGCAGGAGGAAAATCACCCGTAGAACATTATACACGTGCAGCCTCCAAAGAATACATGGATAGAGGTATTTCTGTTAATGCTGTTGCTCCTGGGCCAATGGATACACCTTTCTTCTATCCACAAGAAAGTGAAGAAGCGGTTGCTTTTCACAAATCACAAGCGCTTCACAACCAATTGACAAATATTGAAGACATTGCACCCATTATTACTTTCTTAACTACTGATGGTTGGTGGATTAATGGACAAACATTATTCGCAAATGGCGGATACACTACACGTTAATGTAAATAAAAAATTTAGGAGGTTATTGAATTATGTATTACTTTGTAGCTATATTGAAAGATAATGAAACAGAAATACAAATCATTTCAGAAGAAAGCATTATAGACGACAAGCGCGTTACAATTCCTAACGAAAATTACGTGAATGCTTTGGCAGAAGAAATCATAGAATTATCTCATCAAAACCAGTTGTATCATAACGATATTAAACGCATCGGTTTATGTACCAATGAATATAAAGTAGTCGGATATGACACGACAGAAGCATTACAAAAAGATTTAGCATCCACATTTGGTTTTGAAGCTATAATCGACAATAACTATGAACATCTATTAGCAAAACTTATTAAATAGTACAAAGATTTAACTTCAAATGAAACGTTCTATAAAATAACTACAAAACGGGACATTCACAAGCACTTTAGTATATCTAAATTCGCATGCTTTATGTTCCTCAGTTATATCTTTTAAAAAGGCAGGAATATGTACTTAATGCTTGAGTTGTACTACCTACCTGCCTTTCTATTTTAGGAGGAAAATATATGCAAGTTAAAAAAGCAGCTGAACAATTAGACATGAGTGAACACACGCTTCGCTATTATGATAAGGCAGGACTGTTCCCATTTGTTTCAAGAAATCAAAACGGTTATAGAGATTTTTCAGAAGAAGATTTATATTGGATTGAATTTATAAAATGTATGAGACAGACACATATGCCTGTCTCAAAGTTAAAGGAAATTGCTGAATTGTATCATCAAGGAAGCGCTACAAAACAAAAGCGCAAGCAAATATTTTTAGATCATCAACAAAATTTAATAGAACAAAAAAGAATTATTGATGAAGGCCTGCAAACATTGGCAGAGAAGTTCAAAATATTAGAAAGTGAATAAACTCAAGCATAGAAGGAGCTATATATTATAGTGCTATGTTTTAACAAAAATTATTGAATTGCAACTATCTTCTTACGTTAGTTAATGTTGGATTATATTATTAATAGTCTTCAAAAAATGCAATAATATCTTGTTCAACTTCAATATGACCTTCACCATGTGTCATCAAATGCTTAGACATCTTATACCCTCGAACTTCTTTATGTTCATGTTGAATTTGATTATAGATATAGTCGGCGCTCGTTTTATATGACACATCATCCCGTTCACCATACTTAATAGCAATCGGAGCCGTGATACGGTCTAAATTTGACATAACATTTTCAACTAATAATTGAAATTTTTGGAGTTCTGGGCCATAGTTATGAATTTGTTTTAACTGAGTATCAATTTCTACTTGATCTAGACCTAGCAAGTGCCCTATACGTTGACCATAATCTTCAAGCCTTCCTCCTAGTCCAGCATCACTCTTTCTGTATGGTGTTGACATGACAGCTATAGCATTAATGTCATGCTGCTCTGCCAATTTCAATGATAATATACCACCTAATGATACCCCACAGACATTTATTTTTGAATAACCTTTATCTTGTAAAAATTGATAACCCTCAATCGCATCATTCAACCAGTCATCTACATCATAATCCATCAATGTGTCTAACATCAGACCATGACCTTTATATGGTGGCACATAACATGTAAAACCAGCTTTGTTTAATTTTGTGGCTAATAACTTTACATCTCGAACCGTTCCTGTAAATGAATGTAGTAATAATATAGCTTTTTCTGCTTTATGCTGTTCCAAAAATATTGGATTTGGTGCCTTTATGTTTATCATCTATTGTCACTCCAAGTTTTAGTTTCCTACTGTATTGTAATTGAAATTTACTCATCTCTCAAAGTAATCCGTTTAAGCACCTATATTTTTCACTAAAACACAAACTCCCTTTAATACGACATATTGTCATGTCGTTGTATTAAAGGGAGTTTACATTTAAATATTTACATACTTCTCTTAATTTAATGTTACTGCGTTATATTAAAAAATTGTAATTCATAGATTGCTTTTTCGTCATACGCATTAAAGCTATCTATTTTACCATTTAAATATAACTCTTGTGTTTTTCTACTAACGTTATGTTGATATGACAACTTAACGTTTAAATCAGATTCATAGCCATTGTTTTGGATGGTACTTTCAATTTCAGAAAATACATCTTTATTTATTGGCAATAAATATCCTTCTTTACTAGGTAGAATATTTACATATTTTGTTTGTAACACTTCTTGTTCGCCAATATAAATTTCGATTTTTATATTCTTCGCAGCACCACCACCAAGATTATATAACTTTAAATAATCTTGTTCGGACTGACTTTCGATACCTACATTTTTCAACTGCAATTCATTTTTGTCTCGTGTAATCAGTATTTGATTAAAACCAAGTGCTGGTAAAAAACTGATCTTCATTTGATAAAGTTGCACGCTGACTGAAACAAAGTAAAAGAGCGCCATGATAAAAGTACCTAAAGAACCTATAGCCGATATAATGTTTATCATTGTTTTAACACCTCCGTGTTTTTTTCGAGGCAGGATAAGTATTGTAACATACATCAATCATAAAAAAACGAGCTACTTGGAAAAGTAGCTCGCCAACTAAGAGGAGTCTGCATACATGCCAAAGGACATGTTACAGACCTGCCTCTTAATTAACATGCCCTAAGGCATGAAAATTCATTGTACAATGCTTTCAATCCCCTTGCAATATAACCTTTAAATAAAATCATATAATTTTTTATAACTTAACGAATTGTATGATAATATTATATTTATAAAATATTTTTAATACGTATAGGAGTTTATTATGTACTTTTTAAAAGCAACTGTCACATCCTATTTCAAATGCATTCGAGCGATAGCACTATGCTTGTTTGTAACCATCACTTTTATCACTATTTCACCTTCTTCTAACGTTTATGCAGCCGATTTATATGGCTCTATGTCAGAACTTATGGATGATACTGAATATGGTGTAGATTGGCAACTATCATATCATAATAATCAAAGTAACACATTAATTGCCGCTATACATGGCGGCAACATTGAAGCAGGTACGACAGAATTATCCTCATTAACTGCTGCTCTAGGTAATTATAATTATTATACATTTCAAGGTATTCGCACATTAAACAATGCTGAATTACATGTCACATCAACAAACTTTGATGAACCTATTGTAGAAAACATGCAACAAGCTGTTTCAAATTCTGTAATGATACATGGCGCAAGTGGTAGCGAAGCAGCCGTTTATATTGGCGGTAAAGATGAGCGTCTTAAAGCGTCTATAGAAAATGCATTACAAACAAAAGGCTTCAATGTTTTAGAATCACCTTCCCACTTAGAAGGCGCATCTAATCAAAATATAGCCAATAAAAATGCTAAAGGTGCAGGTGTTCAATTAGAATTAACTTATGCGCTAAGACAGTCCTTCTTTAATAATCAAAATTTATCCATGAATTCTCGCTCTAATGAAGCCAATTGGAGTATTAATATGTATGCATTTGCCGAAGCCATTCATCAAGCAATTGAAGAAAATGATTAACCTTATCAAGTATGGATTTTCATTTTAAAATCATTCATAAACACTCAATTTTTGTAATATTCTCACAAATAACGAATGATTTTTCATCATTTTTGACGATTAACTATGTTATTTATTAGAGTATAGTATATACTGACATAATTTATAGAAAATGAGGTTAATAATATGGATGATTTGAAAATAAACAAAAGATTAATTATGACCCCTGGCCCCGTAAGTGTAGATCCTCGTGTCTCTCAAGCAATGTCTAATTCAATTTTAGGTCAATTTGATTATGAATTTGTAGACATAATGAATAAAACGATGGAACTCATTAGAAAATCCTTTTTAACAGACAATCAATGGTCATTTCCTATCGATGGAACAAGCCGTGCAGGTTTAGAAGCCGTTATCGCTAGTATCGTCAAACCTGGTGATACCGTACTTGTCCCAATCATTGGTAGATTCGGTTACTTGTTTACTGAATTAGTAAAACGTGCAGGCGGTGTCGTACATAATATCCAAAAACCAATGGGTGAAGTTTTTGAACAAGCAGAAATCATTGAAGCTTTAGATACTGTAAAACCAAAAGTACTCGCTATTGTACATGGTGAAACTTCAACTGGTCGCTTACAACCGATTGATCAAATAGGTCGTGCTTGTAAAGAACGTGGTATTTATTCAGTAGTTGATGCAGTAGCTACATATCAAGGTATGGTCATTCCGGTAGATGAGTGGGAACTAGATGCCGTCATCGGTGGTGCACAAAAATGTTTATCTATACCTTCAGGCATTACACCTATCACATTTAACGACAGATTTAGTGAAGAAATCAATAAACGTAAACGCGTAGAACTTGGTATTCGTTCAAATGAAAGTACAGAACAAGATTATTTTATACGCAGTAATTATCTCGATTTAACACAATTACAAGATTATTGGAGTCCTAAGCGATTAAACCATCACACAGAATCAACAACGTCAATTTACGCGCTATATACTGGTCTGAAAATAGCATTGACTGAAGGCATTGAAGCCCGTGCTGAACGTCATGCATATCACCAAGAAGGCTTAAAACAAGCATTAAAAGCTTTAGGTTTAGAAATATTTGGTGATGAGACAAATGAAATGAAAATGGTCATCTGTGTTAACATTCCCGATGGTGCGGATGATAGTAAATTTAGAGAAGGCTTACTAAAAAATTATGGCATTGAAATTGCAGGATCCTTCGGTGAATTACAAGGTAAAATTTGGAGAATAGGTATCATGGGTTATGCTATTGAAAAACAAAATATCTTAACGTTCTTATCTATATTTTCACTTTACCTAGCACATCAAGGCGTACAAAATTTAAATCCAGAAAAAGCTATCGATACACTATTAGCTTATTACGCATAAAGAAAACCAAAAAGAGAAACTTAGCCATTGATCAATGGCTAGGTCTCTCCTTTTATTATGCAGTCATTAACTACTTAAATGAATCAAGATGACAGCAGAAAATAGTATTATATAAATATCACATCAATAATACTTATTAGTGATCTTCTACAACTTTATTTTTAGCAGCTGGATAACCAAAAATAAAGAATAATACTGACATCACAATCAAAGCAATAATACCTGAATCCCAACTTTCCGTAACATCATGAAGATAACCAATCAAGAATGGTCCAACAGCAGCAATTAAATAGCCAACGGATTGACCAAAACCAGATAATGAAATACTACCATCACTTGTACGCGCTCGAATTGAGAAGAAAGTCATACATAAACTGAAACAAGCACCCATCGCTAATCCGGCGATGATAATACCAATAATCAGTAGCACTAATGATTGCGTAAAGAATAGGCTAAATCCTACTAAGAACAACACCGTAATAATCACGACTAATATGCGTTGGTCTTTCAATTTAGATGCGATGATTGGGAATGTAAAGGTCATTGGCACTTGTGAAAATTGATTGAGCATTAACAAATATCCTGCCGTAGAAGGATCCAATCCTCTATCTACAAGAATTGATGGCACCCAAGCCACTACGGTATAAAATACCATCGATTGAAAACCCATCGTCAAGGCAACCATCCACGCCAGTTTAGATTTCGTGATAGTGACCTTTTTAGGTCTATCTTGTCGATCCGCTATCGCCGTTGCCTTCTCTAATTGCACACCTTTTCGTGCTTTAGGTATCCACAATATGATTGCAATAATCGCAAAAAGAATCCAAAATGATAATGACAATCTAAAACCTAATGGTGTTATTTCTGACAGTGGAAAGCTTAAACCACCGCCTAAGCCAGCCGTAAAATTCATTGTTCCACTATAAATACCAGTAGCTAGACCAATTTGCATCGGGAAATACCATTTCACATAACTTGGTAACACCACGTTGCCGAATGCAATAGCAATTCCAAGAATGACCGTGCCAATTAAGAACAACGTGAAATCTCCTGCAATACGTAAATATAGTGCAACAATGAGTAGCATCGTAGAATACAATATTGTACGAGACATCGTTAATCGAGCTGTTACTTTTGAAACGAATGGCGAAACAATTGCAAAAATAATCAGCGGTATCGTAGTCAAGATGCCTGCAACACTGTTATTAATTTCCATAACTTGTTTAATTTCATCAACTACAGGACCGACCGACGTTAATGGCGCACGTAATGTAGAAGCAATAAAAACAATCGCAAGTATTACGCCCCAATTATTATTAACTTTATTGATGCGATATGGGTCAGTCATCTTATACCACCTTTCTTAAATCTCTTTTTTTATAATTATATAATGATGAAGCGGGACAGTAATCTAACATTTCAATTTAGATTACCCTTCCCGCCCCACAAAACAACTTGCTGATTAAAAAATTATAATCAAAATACAATGAACAATCAGTGTTTTGTAATGTTTATTATGCACTTCAATCAAAGCAGTATCCCTTTGTTCATATTACTTTTTACGATTAATTTACCGCTTCTGTTGATGGTTCAAGTAAAATACGAGTGCCAGCTTTACCTGCTAAAGCGTCTATCGCATCATCTAATGAACAAATAATAGCCTCTTTACCCATTTCAGCAAACTGAATTGCTGCTTCTATCTTAGGTAACATACTACCTGCTGGGAATTGTCCTTCAGCAACATATTGCTTCGCTTGTTCAACAGAAATCGTTTTTAGTTTTTCTTCGTTTGGTTTTCCAAAGTTAACACATACGTTTGAAACGTCAGTTAACATCACAAATGCATCTGCATCAACTTGTTCTGCTAGTTTTAAACCTGAACGGTCTTTATCAATTACTGCTTCTACGCCTTGAATATTACCATTGTCATCTTTATAGACCGGAATACCGCCGCCACCTGAAGAAATAACGACTGCTTGGTCAATAAGTGACTTGATTTGATCCACACCATGAATAACTAATGGTTCCGGTGAAGGAACGACGCGGCGGTATCCTCTACCTGCGTCTTCTACCATTACAAAACCGTGCGTTTCTTCTAAACGTTGTGCTTCTATTTCATCAAAGAATACACCAATAGGTTTAGTTGGATTATTAAATGCAGGGTCATCTTTATCTACTTCTACCATTGTCAATAACGTTACTACATTACTGTCGATATTTAAAGATTTCAAATGATTTTTTAATGATTCTTCCATCATATATCCTATAAAGCCTTGTGATTCCGCATTACAAGCATTAATTGGTAAAGGCTCGACAATGTCTTTAGCCGCTTCATTTTGTGCAATAATATTCCCTACTTGAGGACCATTACCATGCGTAACTACAATATTGTGTCCTTGCGCTTTTAATTCAGCCATTTTTCGTGTAGCTGAATACACATTATTATATTGATTTTCGTATGACGCTTCTTGCTTAGGTTGAAGAATTGCATTCCCGCCTAAAGCTAATACTACACGCTTACTCATACGCTCCACTCCTTAAAGTTGTTGCTATAAATATCCCATACAATGTATCTTTTCCAGATGATGATCCCACTTCTAACAGTTGGTTCATATGGTACACCGTTGGTTGTTGTTGCAACACTAATATTTTCGAACTAAATAATTTCTTTAACGCACTATCCAAAAAGGCTGTAGCAACTATTGTTGTTAACTGTTCTTGAATAAGCTCCTGTATAATCTTTAAATTCCCATCAAATATATAAGGCTTCATGAAATGCACAAATAGCATACCTGTTAAAATATCGTCACCTGAAGGGGTCAAACCTTGTCCTCTTCCTATCAAATAACGTAATGAAGATTCAACTGACTTGTCATCTGCTTGTTTCAATGTCTCCATGATGGACTGCATTTTCAAATAAGAAAAATCTCCATTGTTATACTCTGAAAAGTCATATGTTGTGATATTTTCATGCAACTTTGACCATAATAATGAATTTGAATTCAACTCAACGTCAATCGCATGTACCGCTTGATTACGCCAAACCAATTGACAATTATCATTAATAAACATTGCATTTGCAGTTACTTTTATAGGTTGCTTCACAGTGATGTTTTCTAACAGTTGTTTTTTAGTTTGATGGTCTACAGTAACGCCAAATGGAAACGTACCATTTTCGTCACTACCTATAAAAATAAGTTTTTGATCATCATTGACGATGTTGAAGCCTTTTTCAAAAATACTATGCACATAAAAACCTTGTTGTTGTTCAATTATTTCCTGGGCAATTGGCCCTATTGAACGTACATGAAAAATCACCCTTTAAAGCCTAATTTTTCTGCGTATGCCGTAATTGCTTTTTCAAAACATTCAATTGGTGGATGTACTGTTCCAGCACCAATTTGTCCATAACCCGCAATTTTATGTGCAATACCTGTATTAATTACAGGAGTGATTCCTGTTTCTACTACTTTACGCGCATCTATACCTAAACATGCACCTCTAAAGTTCCATGTAGGGATTGCAAAGTTAGGATTTTCACCGATACAAATTTCAGTCATTTCGTTGCTGATTTCTAAAGCATCATCAAATCCACCTGTACCTACGAATCTTGTTACTGCAGGTGCAGCGATCATTGCCATACCACCAACACCAATAGTTTCAGTAATAGCAGAATCACCAATATCCGTATTAGCATCGTCTGCAGAGTAACCTGTAAAATATAAACCTTGAGGCGTATTTACCGGTGCAGTAAACCATTCGTCGCCCATACCAGCGATGCGCACACCAAAGTTTTCACCATTACGACATAATGCAGTCACAACCGTACCGTGTTCTATTGTACGTGCAGCATCCATCATTGCTTTACCTGTTGCCATCGCTATATTTAAGAAGAACTGATCGGTATCAGCTAAAAATTGAAGCACTTCTGTACGTTTTTCTTGTTCTACATCATCTAATGCAGCGATAATTGGCGTTACCTCTTTTAGAAATGCTAATGATGCAGCTATATTACGTTGGTGGAATTCATCACCCATCGCAATGGCTTTCGCAATTAACACATTGACGTTTAAGCCATCTTTCATTTGTTTTAAAGCTTTACTAAGTACAGGACCTAAGACATCTTTCATCCAGTGCAAACGATTCACTACTGTTTCATTATATGCACCAAAACGTAAGACTGCTCCGATACCTTCATTCATTTGGCAATACGCTTCATTACCAGTTTCTCTATTTTCTACAACTAAGACCGGCATATTTGCTGAGGTAATACCACCCATTGGTCCAACAGCTTTAACATGATGACATGGAATAAATGTGATTTTTTCGTTTTCTAGTAATGCACGTGCATCTTCTTCGTTGTTAGCCCATCCTTCAAACAAGATAGCGCCTACACATGACCCTTGCATTGGATCTGTCATATTTTCATATTTAATCGGTGGTCCTGCATGTAATAGGACATGGTCTGTTAATTCAGGAATTTTTGATTTCGCTGGCACTACATCTACTAAAAACGGTGCTGCAGCAATCATTTTATCTATAACTGCTTGGTTTGCTTCATCTATTGTTTTGTAACCCATGTTATACCGTCTCTCCTTCGAAATTATTTAAATATTGGAGTACTTTCATTAGCTTTTCGTCTCCGCCAGCAATTGGACGCCAGTTAAACTGTACAACTTCTGCGCCACCATCTTGAATAGCTGATGTGAAACTTTGTAGTCCAATATTGATTACGCTTGGTGTCATATTTATTAAATTCATCACTTTCTCATCGACAGTTAAATCTACTTGCTTTACTTCAAAAGATTTTATTTCACGATTTGGTTGCTTCACATTGCTACCAATAATGTTTAACGCTGTACGTACCATTTGGTCATTTGTTTCACATACTACAGCGCCAGCTGCTTCTAAAGTGTTGATTTGTGCATGATAATCTTGATGATCATGCTCTGTTCCAACTACAGTTGCTAATACTGCTAATGAGCGTCCCTCTTCTTTTACTTTTTGAAGAATGTTCTTAATTGTTGGTGCTAATTCATTTGCCATATCATCATGACTACCATAACCAATGACATTATCTAACATAATGACTGCAGTTGATGGATCAGCTGATGATGTTTCTAACATTTCAATACGTTTTGATGGATCAATCATTGGGTGTGGTCTACCTTGAGTATAGATATCATCACCTAGATCAATAATTTCATGATTTCCGCCTTTGTATGAGTAACCTTCTGGCGTTGCATCTGTTGAATCATCACCTAATGTATCTTTAACTAACATTGCTGCTTCGGATGCTAAAGTACCTCCAGAGTAATAACCCTTGATACCGTTTTGTTGTGCATTTAAAGCCACCGAAATATTCTCTTTCACATGTGGTTTAAATTGTGGCGTTTCATTATTTGAAAGTTGAACAGAAATACGAGCAGCCTCTTCTAATGTATATGCGTGATAAATATTTTCTTCAGTATACGTAGGTTTTGAACCTAAGAATAAAGTAACGACTGGTTTATCAATGTTACGTAATAGATTCAACACTTTTTCTTCTACTTCTTTAGCTGGCGGCTTAGAAATAACAGTAATCACTTTAACTTTTGGATCTGAATTTAAAGCTTTTATACTATCTAGCATTGTAATTGCGCCAACTTCAGTTGATAAATCACGTCCACCTGTACCTAATGCATTCGTTACTCCTTTACCTTCTCTATCGATAATCGTTGTAACTTCTTGAATACCTGTACCTGATGCACCTACGACGCCAATATCACCTTGGTTAACTGTATTAGTAAACGCGAGTGGTAAACCATGAATAATCCCCGTACCACAGTCTGGACCCATAACTAGTAATCCTTTATCATGGGCAAGTTTTTTCAGACGTACTTCATCTTCTTTAGCAACGTTGTCACTGAACATAAAGACATTTAAATTGTGGCTCAAAGCATTTTCTGCTTCCATAGCTGCATATTGTCCAGGAATAGAGATTAACGCAAGATTAGGATTATTAGCTAATTCTAAAGCGCGCTTCCAGTTTGAAGCTTCATCTTGTTTTTGTGATTTATCGTCACTTTCATTTTTACCTTTTAATTCTGCTTCTACTTCTTGATCAACTTCTTCAACCTTATATTTATCATCAGTATCCACAACGATGACTATATCGTTTGGTTTTGCTTCTTCTAACTCAGGTGTACCTAAGCCAGATGATTTAAATATATCTTTATTAGCAGGTGTTCCCATCATAATAGATACTTTATTAACACCTTCAATAGCAGATAATTTATTTGATAGTAGCATTAATACAATTGAGTCTTGATACGTATTTTCTTTAATTATTGTGTATAACATCTTATGCCTCCATTATTATTCTGCGAATCTATTTTTTCCGTGGTAGCGATTATAATGTACATCATCCGATACTAAATATTCATAGATGTCATCAACAATTTCTATACCATTTTCATCATATTTCTCACTGCGCATACGGCCACGTTCACCAGGATAGAAAATTTCACCATATCCTTCTGCAGCAGGCTGTGCTTTAAGCTCATCTAACATAGTTGAAATACGTGTCTTAAACAGTTCTAAATCAGTGAAAAATTCCGGATTTATTACAATATGCAATTGCCCTAAATCTCGTCCTTTAGTTAAATCTTTATACATTGATGATACGTGTACACCATGAGGCACACCTAATAAACTACCGGATAAGATATCGACCATCATCATTAAGCCATAACCTTTAGGGCCAGCTACTGGAACAAGTGCATGTACATCTCTAGCATCAGTTGTAGGCTCACCTTGTGCGTCGACTGCCCATGTATCTGGAATAGATAAATGTTTCGCTCTCGCATCGAGCACTTTCCCCCACGCTTGCACTGTTGTTGCCATATCAAATGTAATAATACGGTCGTCATTCGATGGCGCACTAAATGCAATTGGGTTAGTTCCAAAATAAGGTTCCGTACCACCAAACGGCACTACCATTGGATCTGATTGACACATACTAATACCAACCATATTCTCTTTTGCAGCCATTTCGACAAAATAACCAAGTGCCCCACTATGAGAAATGTGCTTCATACCAACAACAGCAACGCCACTCTCTTTCGCCATTGCAATAGCTTTTTCCATTGCTTGTTTCGCAGCTTGGTGACCAGGGCCATTGTCTCCTTCAAAGACTGCAGCTGAAGGTCCTGTTTGTTCAAATTGATAGTTTGGATTAGCTGTTATGCCACCTTTGGCAATACGTTCTGCATAATACTCAACTCTGACAGCACCATGTGAATGGATACCTCTGTGATCTGCAAACGTCAATACATCGGCAACATCTTGTGCCGCACTTTCGTTTAATCCAGCTTTCACCAATTTATTTTTCATGAGTTCAAGTAATTGTTCTTTAGATACACGCATACGAAAACCTCCTCGCTTTATAGTCAATTCCACTAATTTTTATCTACGTTTAGTCTATTTATTGCATTAAAAAGGAAGCTACTTGGGAGAGTAAGCTTAGTCTTTAAATGTATGCCCTCATACATTTCATAACGTTCCCATTTCACTTCCTTTAGTTTTATTTAATACAGTTGCTCTGATACTAAATAGTCATAAATACTTTCAGCGACTGGAATACCACTTTTAGCATAACGATGTTTGACTGTTTCCTGAATTTCCCCAGGATAGTAGACTTGTTCAAATCCTTGTGCTGGTTTTATGTCATGTAACTCATCAACCATTTCAGAGACTTTTTCTAAAAATAATGTTTTATCTCCAAAATAAGCTGGATTTATTACAATATGAAACTGCCCTAATCTACGGTACTGGCTTAAATCCTTATACATTGAAGTGACATGTTGACCAAATGGCAATCCTAGGAGGCTACCTGCTAAGATATCAACCATCATCATTAGTCCGTATCCCTTAGGTCCTGCAACTGGTAATAATGCCGCCACTTCGAATGGGTCGGTTGTCGGTTCTCCTTGATTGTCCACCGCCCATGTATCTGGGATTGATTTATGTTTGGAACGGGCATCCAAGATTTTTCCCCATGCTTGCACTGTTGTTGCCATATCGAACAAAATAGGTTCGCCCGATTGTCGTGGTGCAGCAAATGCAATAGGATTCGTGCCAAAGTAAGGCTTCGTACCACCGTATGGTACAACCATTGGATCTGATTGACATACTGTAATAGCTACCATTCCTCGTTTTGCAGCTTGTTCTGCAAAATAGCCAATAGCGCCACTATGGCCCATTTCTTTGACACCTACCATACCAATACCACTATTCTCAGCCATGGTGATAGCTTCTTCCATTGCCTGATACGCGACATAATGTCCTACTGCATTATCTCCAAAATAAGTTCCAGCTGAAGGTCCATTTTGCGTAAATTCTAAACTAGGTTCTAAATTATAACCTTGCTTTGAAATACGTTCTGCATAATATTGCATGCGCACAGACCCATGAGAGTGGATGCCACGCTCATCAGCAAATATCATAAGGTCAGCCGTTTTGTCTGCTTGTACTTCAGGAAGACCAGCTTGCGTCAATTTTCTCTTGAACAGTTCACGTAATTTATCTCTTTCAACGTATACTAACGTCTCTTCTTCCATCGTTAACAACCTTCCTTAAATTTCAATATCTCTATTAGCATCTTTTGAATAGATATATGCAAACGGTTCGTCTAAACCTACTGCATATGTCGCTTGAGGCGCATAGGCACCCATAAAGATATAATCTCCTTTATCAACTGGCATCCATTCATTATCTAAGTTGTACATGCCACGTCCGCTTAAGATATAAGCACCGTGTTCTTGCACATGTGTTTCGATATATCCATGAGATGCACCAGGTTTAAATGATAAAATATGAATATTCATATCATATGCAAGTTCTTTTGGTAAAAGGTCTAAGATTTTAACTTCTTCCATACCTTCATAAGGCTCTTGCACCATATCATTAACGTTTCCAGTAACTACTTCTGGTGTATATCCTTCTAATGGTTGGTAACGTTTTTTGTATAAAAATACTCTACTATCATTATTTTGGTTACTGTTTTCAAACGTCATAACTTGATGAGCTGGAACATATAAATAACCGCCTGCACTTAACTCATACTTCTTATCATCTGCGTACGCATTAATATTACCGTATTCAACATAGATAAATGTTTGTACACCGTTACCTCCAAAGCCTTGTTTGTTGCCGCCTTGATTTTTCAAAGTAACTAAATAATCAACAAAACGAGCACCTAATCTTGGGGTTCCCATGATTGTTACATCACAATCTTCGAATCCTGGTACTACATTATTAACTAAACCATCTGGCGTAATTACTGCATAATTATCCTTTTTAATTACTGAACGTGTTTCTAATAAGCCTTCTCTATAACCTTGATTGTGGTTTAAATAACCCATAAAAACATTACTCCTTTTCTCTATTTGGAATTATTATTTTCTCGTTTGAATTTGCTGAACAATTATTATTTAACTGTTTCAATCCTTATTCTTTATAAGCAAGTTGATACAATACTTGTTTAAGCACCTCTATACCTTTAACTAAATCTTCAATATTAGTTTCTTCTGTAACATTATGACTCACGCCATTAATAGATGGGACGAACAACATTGCGGTCGGTATGTATTTAGCAAAGATTTGAGAATCATGACCTGCACCCGATGGCATCATCTTACTGTCATTAGAACCCACTACTTGTTCAGCAGCTTGTTCTACTACTTTGACTAAGCTTTCATCCATCATGGTTGGCGCTTCATCCATCCACAAGTTAATGTCGTATTCGACACCTTCTTGTTTCGATACCGTTTTGATGCAATTATCAATCGTTTTCGCAAAATCATTTAACTCTTCTTGATTAATATGTCTACAATCAATTGAAAAAGTCACCTCACCTGGCACTACGTTGACTGTGTTTGGCACTGGATCAACACGACCAAAAGTAATAACTAGTGGATCACCAATCGCTCTTGCTTTATCAGTTAGCTCTGTCGCGATTTTACTGAAAGCAACTACTGCATCTCTTCTTAATCCCATCGGCGTTGTTCCCGCATGGTTTGCTTCGCCTTTCAAGTTAATTGTGTAACGTTTTTGTCCAACAATACCATTGACGACGCCGATTGCTTTCTTCTCAGTCTCCAATACTTTGCCTTGTTCGATATGTACTTCAATAAATGACTTAATATAACTATAATCGTTATCTTCACTGCGGTAATCAAAACCAGCGTTGTTCATCGCTGCTTTAAAATTAATACCCTCGCCATCAGCAATATCATTAACGTCTTCACGTTTAGCTAAGTTAAAGAAATTTTTGCTTCCCCAAAACGCATACGGGAAACGGCTACCTTCTTCTTCGGCTAATGCCAAGACTTCAAGTGAGCGCAATGGTTGACCATGCTCGGATTTCAATGATTGCATTGCAACTAATGCTGCTAAGACACCAAACTGACCATCTAAATGACCGCCTTCAACAACGGTATCAATATGTGATCCTGACATAATTGTCTCTTCGGGGTATTTACTTCCTTCAATACGTCCTTTTAAATTACCGACACTATCAAAGCTAGCTTTAAACCCTTCTTTTTCTAATGTATGTTTTAATTCATGTACAGCATTTGACCACTCATCTGAATATAGTAAGCGCGTAATACCGCCACCGTTCAATCCACCAAAACCGGTGAATTTTTTATCTAAAGATTCAAAAGAAGATCGTATGTCCATTAAATTCAACTCCTTTTTCATTTCACAACCAATTATAAGCGTTTACATTTTAGTTATCATTCACATTTCTAACAATAATGGTTGAGACTTTTATTCGATTTATACAAATACTTCTAAACATTTCTTTGAGATACTATAGTTAGCAAATTTTATATATAGGAGGATGATAGGTTTGTCTCAATATCATTCTAAAATTATGACTGAAGATGGATTTACCTTACCTTTTACAGTTATTGAAGCACAAAACAAACACGCAAAAGGCGTTATAACGTACTTTCATGGTGGCGGATTAATCTTTGGAAGCCCTGACGATCTTTCACAGAATTACATAGATTTATTAACACAAGACTTTCATCTCGTCCTAGCTTCTTACCGTCTGGCACCTGAAAGTAATATAAACACAATCATTAGTGATGCTTTACTACAATATGATGCAATTAAACAACGCTATCCATCAATACCTTTATTTACATTCGGTCGTTCTGCAGGTGCTTTTTTAGCAATGATTGTCTCAACACATCGTCAAGTCGATGGCATTGTTGATTTTTATGGTTATTGCCGTGTACATGTACCATCATTTTTAAGACCAAATTCACAATACCAAACACTATCATCTAAAATTACTCCTGAGATACTGAATCAATTGATTCAAGAGCAACCGTTAACATCTGGTCTTATGCAAGCCAGATATCCTATTTATATACATGCACGTGGAGAAGCTAAATGGCTAGAGTATTTAGGTATTCAGACCTCAACGCAAAGTGATTATAATATTTCAGCTCAACAACTCAATCACTTTCCGCCAACGTTCATTGTCCATTGTATCAATGATCCAGATGTCCCATATAGCGAAAGTGAATATATCTATCAAAATGTAAAAAATTGTCATATAGAAACTTTAGATGATAACCAACATGACTTTGATAGAACAGTAAATGAAACTAGCATTGATTTATATAAGAAGGCCGTACATTTTTTAAACCAACTCGTTTAATTGAAGGAGAATGTTTATAGTGAATTTGCAAAATGTTTTAGATAATTTTCAAACGTTTAATAACTTTGCTCGAAATGAACAAAATGGTGGTATTAATCGTATCGCCTTTACACATCCAGAGAGATTAGCTGCATTAAAGTTTTCTATGTTGTGTCAAAAAGCTGGCTTAGATGTATATTTTGATTTCTTCGGAAATGTCATTGCACGCAGAGAAGGTAAAGACCCATCTTTGAAGCCTGTAGTTTTAGGTTCTCACATCGATACTGTAAAAGACGGTGGCCAATATGACGGGTTACTAGGTGTACTAGGAGCATTAGAGGTTATTGAACATTTAAATACACACCAAATCGAAACTGATCACCCTATCATCGTCATCGCCTTTGCCTGTGAGGAGTCAACAAGATTTAACGAGGCTACATTAGGAAGCAAATACCTAACAGGTAAGATGACTAAATCAGACATGAAACATATTAAAGATAATGAAGGCAATATACTTTATGATGTCGTCGAACCCTTATCTCAAGACATGCAAGGCAAGGCTGCATTATTTGAACGCAACCAAATTAAAGCTTTCTTAGAGCTACACATTGAACAAGGTCCAATACTTGAAAAGAACAACAAAGATATTGGTATTGTCACAGATATTGCTGCCCCTCATCGTTTCAAGTTAAATATCCAAGGTGTCACGAGTCATTCTGGTTCTACCCCTATGCCTATGAGAATTGATGCACTTACTACATCGTCAGAAATTATTTTAAGTATTGAATCTATAGGCCAAACTTATCATGATCAGGGAATTGTTACGACAGTTGGTTACGCAAATGTATATCCAAATACGATGAATGCAATTCCAGGAGAAGTCACTTTACTTATTGATATTCGAGGAAAAGATCTGACAGTACGGGAACAAGTTGTTACAGAAATCCAGCAACAAATTCAAGCTATTACTCAAAAACGCAAAACAGCATATCATTTAGAAGACTTAGGGCAAGACAAGCCACAAAGTTTCAATCATAAAATGGCTCAAATCACTGAACTAAGTTGTCTTCAGTCTGACTATAGTTTCCGTTATATGTATAGTGGTGCAGGCCATGATGCGATGAATTTCGCACCTATTTGTCCAACGAGTATGATTTTCATTCCTTGTAAAAAAGGTATTAGTCATTCACCAGAAGAATCTGTCACTGAGCAACAAATTGCCAAAGGTATTCAAGTTTATATAAATACAACGATTGAGTTAGCCAAATTAGAAACAACATTAGAAGATTAATACATCTTTTGTAAAATGTTGCTTTCTTTGATTTTCTCCAAAATAATAATATAATTAACAACTAAAGTGAGCATCCTATTATACAAAGTAGGTTTCTCACTTTTTTACGCACTATATTTTATGAAAAAAATTACATGCTAAAATCAAAATTTTAGTTTCAAAATACTTTTATAAGATAATACAATGACAGAGGTTGATTATAATGACGAAAATATGTTTTATCAGACATGGGGAAACTGATTGGAATACTGCTGGGAGATTACAAGGACTTACAAATACTCCTTTAAATGACAAAGGTATCGAACAAGCCAAAGCATGTGGCCAATATTTAAAGGAGTCACACTGGGATGTTATTCTTACAAGCCCATTATCAAGGGCTAAAACAACTGCACAATGGATTCAACATTACTTAAATATTCCGTTAATAGAGAACGAAGCTTTTATCGAAGTTTCTTTTGGAGATGCTGAAGGTTTAACTCCAGAAGAACGCAGTGCAAAATTCCCTTCACTCATCTATCCAAATAAAGAAAAAGAAGCGGTAATTAAAGACCGCTTCTTAAAAGGTATAGATTTAGTTAATAATACTTACAAAGATAAAAACATATTAATTATTTCTCACGGAGCTTTTATCAATGCAATATTTCATCATTACTCAAATGGCAATTTGGGCACAGGTATCACAAAACTTACAAACGGCAGTATGAGCACGCTAAAAATTGCTGATGGTCATTGTACTATTATCAACTATGACCAAACTTCACATTTGCCGATGCAAGGCTCAAGCATTTAAAAAGCTTTCGTTGCCATGCCCTGACATTCGAAAGAGTTTAATGTTTACCTGTGCTTACGCTCATGCATAAGTTCCACTGATTTCCAAAATTGGACACCTGAGTATATACTTAGGTGCAAGAGCCACTAACTTAAGAAATTAAGAAGTGGCTCTTTATAGTTAGTATTCACTTCTCAAAATAGCATAACTTAATGTATCCCTATATTCACCGTCTACTAGTCTATTTTCTCTTAAGACGCCTTCTAACTTCATTTCTAAATTTTGTAACACCATTCTTGCTGCTGTATTGTTTGAATCAATAGATGCCGCTACTCTGTTTAATTTCAGCACTTTAAAAGCATATTTTATAATGGTTTTGGCTATATTTGTTGCGATACCATTGTTCCAATAATTCGGATGGATAATAAATTCAATTTCGGCACTTTTGTTCACTTCATCTATAACTAATTGTATCGTCCCAATAACTTTATCAGTATCAGGATTAACTAAAACATTATAAACTACATTCGAATCTTGATTTATAACTTCACGAAGAAATTGCTTTGTTTCCTCATTACTTTGCGTCTTCCAAGTTTGGTACTTAGTTACTTCTGTTAAATTATGTAATTCATTTATGTCATCTATATCTGTATCTATTAAATCTCTAGAATAGAAATCCATATTTACCCTCCTATAATTTTAAAAATCAAGTATTATATTAGCGAACGCTTACTTTTATAGGTTGCTATTAGTCGTTAGTCGATTAGATCTTATCAATACAGAATTTATTTAACTTAAATATCCAATACTGTCACTTTAATTTATCATAGGTTAAATACTACTGAAAATGAAAGTAATTATTTCAATGGTCGCATGGCCCCAACACTCAAAATCCAACTTAAACACTAACGACGAAC
Source organism: Staphylococcus sp. Ze2 (assembly GCF_048568365.1). Taxonomy (NCBI): domain Bacteria; kingdom Bacillati; phylum Bacillota; class Bacilli; order Caryophanales; family Staphylococcaceae; genus Staphylococcus; species Staphylococcus sp. Ze2. The sequence continues at coordinate 66,272 of NZ_CP183486.1, forward strand.
TGATTTAAATTCACTCAGCAAACCAATAGTTTATAACAACATTTTCAAAATTTATAAATAATATTCATTTATAAGCATTATAACTTTATATACACATTAGTTAAATATTAAGTTATCATCTAATAATAACTTAATATTTAACTTTTTTATTTTATGAGTATATTTTAGTAAAAAAGTTCACCCAGATTGGTGAACTTTTTCTATTTGTATTACGTATTTTTATAAACAAGGAGGAGAAGGCATGCTAGATGAAAATGATCTATATAAACTGATTGTTGAGAATAAGGATAGCAAAAGTCTAGAAATCCTATATGATCGGTACGAGTCATTGCTATTTAATTTGGCTTATAAAATCACTCAAGACAAGCAATCTAGTGAGGAAATATTACAAGATATTTTTATGAAAATTTGGCATCAAAAAGCAATTTTCAAATCTGAAAAAGGTAAATTATCAACTTGGCTCATCACACTATGTCGTAATGGAGCAATTGATATTGTAAGAAAGCGAAAAGTAACAGAAAGTGAATTCAACGAAGAATTTCAGGGACTGCAACTGAGTGGCTTACCCGAATATGATTTATTAGAGAAAGAATGTTCAGAGCAAATTCAAAAAATGATTTCATATTTAAATAAAGATCAACAAGATATCATTGCCCTATTTTATTATAAAGGGTTAAGCCAACAAGAGATTGCACATAAATTAAACACACCTTTAGGTACTGTAAAGAGCAGACTTCGATTATCAATACAACATTTAAATAACTACTTTAAAAAAGTTTCAAGAAGGGAGCGTGAAGAAAATGAACGATAAAAAAGTTGATAAAATATACGATTATTTTAATGACAATTTGGATGAGCATGTAAAAGAAGAAATTGAAAAAGAATTAAATTCCTCTTCTGAAAGTGACGAAACTTTAAATGACATTAATATTCTTCACGATACGCTTCCTTATAGTAATAAGGAAGTTGAACCTCCAATAGGCATGAAGCAAAGAATATTAGACGCAGTTATTAATGAAGAACATGAAAATCAACAGAATCAATCAAGTCACTACAATCAAGACACTACACCTTTGCAAAAACGTGATACCCAGAATACAAATGAATCACAACAATATAAACAAAGTGATTATAAGCAAACTAAGCATACATGGGTCAAACAACTATCTATAGGTATTATGGCGGCATTATTATTGTTATCATTGATCGGAAATGGCGTTCAATATTTTAACCACAAAGAATCACAAAAACAATCGTCACCATTGATTAATACCAATGATACACACGCTATCAATTTGAAATCTATGAATGAGGAAAAAACACAGGGTCAAGCTTATGTATCTAATAGCCAAACAAATAATAAGCTAATGGTCGAAGCTAATGATATTGAAGCTACAACAGGCAATGAAGTTTATCAAGTTTGGGTCATTAAAGATGACAAACCATATCCTGCAGGAACATTCGCAACTAAAAACAATAAAGGCATGGTCGTATTCGACTTAAATGACCTCGATGTAGACAAGAATGATACCATCGCCATCACCTTAGAACCTTCACCAAACAACGCAGAACCTAAAGGACAAATGATTATGGCTAGTAAAGAAGTTTAATAAAATTATCTAAAAGGATCACAAATCTATGTGATCCTTTTTTGATTTTCATACGTATATCTCTTAATCACATTTTTAATAAGACATTAATTATATTTGTATTAGTTAGAAACTGAATAGAAAAGGTGGAGATAAACTATGAAAATAACCGTTAAAGATATCTTGTCAGTCATTAAGCAAAATACAGTCGAACCTTCAAAATGTGTAAAATTAGATTCAGAAATCATTTGTGAAAAAGTAACTTCAATGTACCAAGATATAAGCCTAGCTACCTTATTCATGTTAAAAGATTCAGAAAATGTAACACATTATGCTCAATGTGCTAACGAAATGAATCCTTTGCTTGTGATTACAGATGCGCCTCCCTCTAAATTTAGCCATTTAGAATACAATATGCCTATTATTTTTATAACAGATTTTCCAGAAGTAGCTAATAACTTAGTCAAATTATTTTATAAAAATGCAATTGAAAATATTAAATGTATCGCTGTTACAGGTACAAATGGCAAAACAACAACAAGTCATATGATCGGTAATTTACTTACACAACTTGATAAAAAAGTGGCTATTATAGGCACGATGGGAATATACGACTGTAATTACAATAAACTTAACTTTAATCATTCAACTCAAACTACACCAATGTATTTTGAAATGGCTGAGATTATAAATTATTTTTATAATGAAAATTATGATTATATCGTTTACGAGGCTACTTCTATAGCTCTAGATCAAAGACGGACAGATTTTATCAAAAATGATTTAGCCGTTTTTACTAATTTCAGTCCAGAACATCTAGAATATCACGGAACTATGACTAACTATTTAAAAGCTAAATTAAGATTAGATGGACTAAGCTCACTAAATTTAATCAATTTAGATACGGCAGAATACCATACTATTTTAAAAGACGAACAGCATTTTTCCACTACACAAAACGCATATTATCAATATCATATTACTAATGACGCTATTGATATCGAGATTAACGATATTCCATATACTATCCTACCTAAATTTAAAGGAGGACATAACTTTATAAACTTAGCTACAAGTATATTTGCTTTAGACAAATTAGGTTTTGATTCAAAGAAAATAGTTAAAGTTGCTTCCACAATTGATCCACCATTACATCGCTTTCAAATAGTAGAAATAGATGATTATACGATTATATTGGATTTTGCACACACTGCTTTGGCCATTAAAGAATCTATAAATAACGCTTTGAATTATAGTAAAAGTGTTAATAAGAGCTTAAATACAATGGTTACAGGCATAGGATTGAGAGGTTTAGATAAAATAAAATTGACCGTAGATACATTACCTCAGGGTATTCATAAGTTGATGATTGCTGCAGAACAAGTAGGATATGAAGACCCAGAAAAAATCCTTCGCTTTATGTTTAATCATTTACCAGATTGTTATAGAACAAGTAATGTTTTGCGTGGCTCTTCACGAAAAGAAGGTATAAAAGCACTTTTACATGCAACAGATAAAAATAATGAGATTATTTTACTTACTGGTATAAATGAACCCCAAAATTATAAAGGTCAAAAATACGACCACGATGATCAAGAGTATGCAAAAAAGATATTACAAGAACTCAAACATCAAACAACAACACTAAAAAAAGCCCCCTAATCAGGGCTTTCAGACTGTCGACAAAGTCTCCGACTTTGTTGGCAGTTTTTTGTGCACGCTTTCCGCGGGCACTGCCTTAGCCTGTAGTCTTCGGCTAGCGCTCTTCCCGCAGGAGTCGGCCCAAATCACTGCCAATATTATACGAAAAATATTATAATATATATAAATTAAACAGTGGTGGTGTTTATTATGTTGAATAAATCAATTGATAAAAGAGATCAATATGAAATGATTTCTATTTCTGAATTAGTCCCTAATAATCATTTATTACGTAAAGTCGATACGATATTAGATTTAAATTTTGTATATGAACTTGTCGAAGACAAATATTGTCTCGATAATGGTAGACCTTCTATAGATCCAGTTATTTTAGTAAAAATATTACTTATACAAAGACTATTTGGTATCAAATCAATGAGACAAACAATTAAAGAAATAGAAACAAATGTAGCTTACCGTTGGTATTTAGGATATAGCTTTTTAGATAAAGTACCTCATTTTGGGACTTTTAGTAAAAACTATACACGTCGCTTTCATGATACGGATTTATTTGAACAAATATTTGAGAAAATACTCGAAATAGCTATCAAAAATAACTTAATCGATCACTCATCTTTATTTATTGATTCCACCCATATTAAAGCAAATGCAAATAAAAATAAGTATATTACAGAAATTGTTAAAAAAGATACACTCCACTTTCAAGAAGAATTGGACAATGAAATAAATGAACAAAGGTTAGCACAAGGAAAAAAGCCATTAAAAAATAAAAAGAAGGAGGAATATAAAACAAAAAAGGTAAGTACAACTGATCCAGAAGCTGGATACTATGTAAAAGGAGAACGAGAAAAGCAATTTGCTTATAGTTTACATGCATGTGTGGATAAAAATGACGCCCGGTAATATTCATGATAGTACACAACTCAAACCAATGATTGAAAGACTAAAAGCAAAGCAGATGTTGCCTATTACATTAGCAATTGACTCAGGTTATAAAACACCTTTTAATGCCCACTTTTTACTTGAAAAAGCAATTGTACCAGCAATGCCCTATACAAGACCTAAGGGGAAACCTGGATTTTTCAGAACAAAAGATTTCATCTACGATGAATATTATGATACTTATATTTGTCCTAATGATGAAATTTTATCATACAAAAGAACGATGCCGACAGGACACAGGTTATATGTATCAGATGGTTCAATATGTCGAGACTGTCCTGTATTAAGTAAATGTACCGAAAATAAAGATGCCATAAAACAAATTAGAAGACATGTTTGGCAAGACGATTTAGATATAGTTGAAGATTTAAGGTTTATTGATACTGTAAAAAAACAATATAAATTGCGAAGTCAAACAATAGAGAGAAGATTTGGCGATGCAAAAGAACAACATGGTATGCGATGGACAAGATATAGAGGGCATAACAAAGTTTCCATGGATACCACGCTAATTTGTGCTGCCATGAATCTAAAAAAAATAGCAATGTGGTTAGTAAAAGGGCCAATAATGGTCTGAAAGACCACTGCTTTTTGAAAAATAACTATATAAATAAAAATAAACAAACCTTACGCATTAATTTGCGCAAGGTTTGTCTACGTTCTGAAAGCCCCCTAATCAAGGCTTTTTTTATACTTTAATTTATATACAAATTAACTAATCATCATTTTCATTAAATAGCCATGCTTATCGAAGAAAGCTTTATACATACCATTATTAGTTTCGTAAGTCAGATATGTGCCATTAGTCGTTTTGCCTTCATCCACCATATTACTTGTCATATGTGCTTTTTCAAACATCTCTTTACTTATCGTGTCCGGTTTCGTTTCAAAAGTTATATGAATAACTTGCCCATCTTTATTCATATCGATCATAGAGTCATAAACTGCTTTACTTGATGCAACATCTTTATCAGATGCAGCTGTATTAACTTTATAACTATCAATCATAACGTTATCATGTTGTAATGCTCTTACAAAATCATAGTCTTTAGTAAATTGTCCATCATATGTTGTATACCCTTTATAATTATAATATGGCATCATTGTTGTTTGTACCATTTGTTCGTCCACTTCCATGCCTTGTTGACCCATGTTGTTATTCATATGTTCCATTTCTTCGTTCATTGCCATGTCCTGTTGACCCATGTTGTTATTCATGTGTCCCATTTCTTCGTTCATTGCCATGTCCTGTTGACCCATGTTGTTATTCATGTGTCCCATTTCTTCGTTCATTGCCATGTCCTGTTGACCCATGTTGTTATTCATGTGTCCCATTTCTTCGTTCATTGCCATGTCCTGTTGACCCATGTTGTTATTCATGCGTCCCATTTCTTCGTTCATTGCCATGTCCTGTTGACCCATGTTGTTATTCATGTGTCCCATTTCTTCGTTCATTGCCATGTCCTGTTGACCCATGTTGTTATTTGTCGTGTGAGCTTGAGCTGATCCTGCACCTAAAAATAAACTTGCTGCTAATACTGATGATGAAATCATTAATGTTTTATTATTCATAAATCTCCACCCCTTTTTAACGTTTTATTAATATTTGCTGGTACCTTGTTTCTTAGTCTTACGCTTAAAAACAAATGACTGTTTTACTTAAGATAAAACTGATTACTTTGAGTAATGCCTCCTTTTTATTCTACTTACTAAGACATACGTATTTTCACTATTATAAGTTCACTTTTATAACAATTATTTAAATTAACTGAAAATATTCTTCTAATGTGAGGTTAGAATTTTTTATTTCTTTTGCATCTTTTTTTCCTAAATACCTTAAATGCCATGGTTCGTACATAAATTGTGTAATATGCGCTTTACCTTCTGGATACCGAATAATAAAGCCATAATTATGAGCATTATCCTTCAACCATTTACTTTCTTCTGTATATTGAAACAACTCTTTAGCTGACTCTTGTAATCCTCGAGTAGCAACATCAAATGCAAGACCAGTCTGATGTTCCGAGAATCCTGGTTTAGCACTATAGAGTTGCGCTTTTTTCAAACCATCACGTTGCACGTACATCTTAAACAATCGCATCTGTTTAAGATATGAACGAAAACCACTTATAATAATTAATTGGAATCCTTGCTTATCTGCCTCATTAATCATTAACTTTAAAGCGTTTAATGCTTCTAATTTGGGAAACGGCGTATAAAATGGAGAAACTTTATAGTCTTTATTTACAATAATATGATTATTACAGTAATATGCCCCGTTTTTTTTTATAATATTATTTTCATAGTGCTTTTGCTTTTTATTCATGAAATAAATTATTGCAGTTAAAATTATAGCTATACCCGAGATTAATTTTTTCATATACTCATCCTTATCATCACGTTTTTATTAAATTAATTTTAAATCTAACGTTATTTCAATCCATGGTTATGCACTTACAACCTTTCCAACATCTGCCTCATTATGTCGACACTCTAATCGACTCCAAATAATTAACCTTCTTTTTTTCAACAACATTACATTTAATAAAATGATAAATCAATTAGAAATACAAAACATAAAAACAGAGATAAAAATTGAGCTTGATATTATAATCTATAAATTTCAATTATAGATAATTATTATCAATTAAAATGGTTTTTTGAGAAAAAAACTCTGTACTTAAGTCGATTTTTAGCTATAATAGATTATAATAATTATAAAAAGATATTAATTATAATTATCATCGTGAATTGGGAGGTTAAATAATTATGTAAAAAAATAAGTATCAAGTTTTATATTAGAATCGCAAAAACAACGCTAACTATGTTTATACGACTTTCAGTGTCGAAAACTCTACATAAACTATTACTTAATATAAATGTGAATCTCTGTTTCCAACAAATATTCACTGTAAAGGATTCAAATTCATTTATTTGATGATTAAAATAAAGGAGATTAAATTATGAAAAGAAAGTTAACAGGTCTATTTGGAGCTCCCGTATCAGATAGAGAAAATAGTATGACTGCAGGTCCAAGAGGACCTTTATTAATGCAAGACATTTATTTCCTTGAACAAATGGCACACTTTGATAGAGAAGTAATCCCAGAGCGTCGAATGCATGCTAAAGGATCAGGTGCATTTGGTACCTTCACAGTAACAAATGATATAACAAAATATACATGCGCAAGTATTTTTGCTGAAGTCGGTAAACAGACAGAAATGTTCGCACGATTTTCAACTGTAGCAGGCGAACGTGGTGCAGGAGATGCAGAGCGAGATATTAGAGGATTTGCTTTGAAGTTTTATACAGACGAAGGTAACTGGGATTTAGTTGGTAATAATACGCCCGTATTCTTCTTTAGAGACCCTAAATTATTCCCAAGTTTAAACCACGTGGTTAAACGTAATCCAAAAACAAATATGAAAGACCCACAAGCGAACTGGGATTTCTGGACATTATTACCAGAAGCGCTACACCAAATTACAATATTAATGACAGATCGTGGTATTCCTAAAGGTTTTAGAAATATGCATGGTTTTGGTTCCCATACATACTCTATGTATAACGACAAAGGCGAACGTTTTTGGGTTAAGTTCCATCATAGAACTCAACAAGGTATAGAGAACTATTCTGCAGAAGAAGCCGAACAAGTGATGGCTAAAGATAGAGATTCTTCTCAAAGAGATTTATTTAATAATATTGAACAAGGCAATTTCCCAAAATGGAAAATGTACATTCAAGTAATGACAGAAGAACAAGCTCGTAATCATAAAGATAATCCTTTTGATTTAACTAAAGTTTGGTATAAAGATGAATATCCATTAATTGAAGTTGGTGAGTTTGAATTAAACCGAAACCCTGAAAACTATTTCCAAGATGTTGAACAAGCTGCATTTGCACCTACAAATATTGTTCCAGGTTTAGATTTCTCACCAGATAAAATGTTACAAGGTCGACTATTTTCATATGGAGATACTCAAAGATACCGTTTGGGTGTTAACCACTGGCAAATTCCAGTTAATCAACCTAAAGGTGTCGGTATGGAAAATATATGTCCATTTAGTAGAGATGGGCAAATGCGCATCTTAGATAACAATCAAGGCGCTAGTACACATTATTATCCAAATAGTAACGGGGCATTTGAAGATCAACCACAATACAAGAAGCCAGCTTTAGATATTCAAGGGCAAGCATATGAATATGACTTTCGTGAGGATGACGACAATTATTTTGAACAACCTGGTAAATTATTCCGTTTATTGTCATCTGAAGAGCAACAAATATTATTTAATAATACTGCGAATGAAATGAGTCCCGTCACCGATGCATTAAAACATCGCCATATCAGACATTGCTATAAAGCCGACCCTGCATACGGTCAAGGTGTAGCCGAAGCTATGGGAATTGATATTAATGAAGTAGACTTAGATGTCGCAGACTAACATACAAGAAAAAGGTGATTATATGATATTAGATAACGTAAATCCAGAAGATTTGTTTCCAACTAAGAAAAAAGGGCCTGCCATTTTAGGGAAGATGGAATACCCTCTCAATGGTGATGTAAGAACATATGACGCTGCATATATTGCAACAAATGAACGCCTTATCTTAAACGTAGATATGGATGGCCAATTTTACTATAGAAATATCCGTTATGATGAAATAGAAGATGTTCAATTAGATAACCGTACGCTAACCATGAGTTTTAGTATTGGTACATTTCCAATTACAAATTTAAATAAAAATGCCGCCGAACAATTCATAAGTTATATCGAAACTAAACGTACTTAAACTAAAAAGGATGACTTCTACCAATGATTGCGTAGAAGTCATCCTTTTTATTAAAAATTATATAAATTGTCCGATACGTTTTTCTGAAATACCAGTTTCTTGATTATAAATTTCTTCGCCTCTTAAAATAGTTTGCGTCACTTGCGCACCAATTTCACGACCAATATAAGGACTCATCTTATTACGATATGCTAAATCTTCTGCTGCTAGAGTATACGGCGCATTCGGTTTAATTAAAACAAAATCTGCATCTTTTCCAACGGCAATGCTACCTTTTGCTTCTAATCCAAAACGTTTTGCAGGTGCTGTAGCAATAATATCTGCAAATTTATTTAATGACATATTACGTTTTTGAACACCTTCATCAAATAAAATATCGACATTATTTTGTAATCCAGCGATGCCGCCCCATGCTTCGAAAGCATTATCTGTATCTTTTAAGTCGGGTGTACATGGCGAGTGATCGGAAGTAACAAATCCAATATCACCATTTAACACGCGTTTCCACATACCTTCTAAACGCGATTTTTCTCTGATTGGTGGAGAACATTTTACAACTGGGCCAATGTCATCTAATTCTTCCTTGTAGAAGTAAAGATAGTGGGTACATGTTTCACATGAAATATCTACACCTTCTTGTTGAGCTTTGATAATTTCATCTACACCTTCTTCACAAGCAACATGCACAATATGCACACGACAACCAGTTTCTTTTGCGAATAAGATAATCTTACGAATTGGCTCAACTTCCGTAAATACTGGTCTGCTATCGACATATGCACTTAAAGTTGTTTCACCGTTAGCCTTAGCAATTTCACCTAAACGGTCAGTGATTGTTGCATTTTCTGCATGAATAGAAAGTAATTTACCAGTTTTAGCAATTTGCTTCATACCTTCGTATAATGAATAATCATCCACATTTTCAAAGTCACCTTCTATTGAACGGTCACCACATGTTGCTAAAAATGCTTTATACGCTACGACACCCGCTTCATCCAACTCTTGAATACCACCGTTTAAATTATATGGCACTAAACCGCCATAACTCGCAACATCAACTGACAATTCACCTTTACCAGCATCAAATTTTGCTTGGATAGAAGCTTGATCAGTTGTTGCAGGCACTTGGTTTAAAGGCATTTCAATAAATGACGTTACGCCACCTTTGGCTGCTGCTCGCGTTCCAGTAACATAACCTTCCCAGCTATCACGATAACCGCCACCTGGTTCAGTAATATGCACATGTGCGTCTACCATACCTGGAGATACGATTTGGTTCTGAGCGTCAATAACTTGTTCAGCTTCACCTAAATCTTGACCAATAGCGGCAATCTTGCCATCTTTAACACCGATTTCTACATTTTGCTGACTATCTTCTAAAATGACTAAGCCATTTTTTAAAATTAAATCATATTTCATTATAGTTCACTCCTTCTTGTTTTTTTGAAAATAATTTAACTGAATGGTGTAAAACGATATAAACTAAACTGGATATAAAGAATCCAATAAACCATGAAAAATCAGAAATCACTTTAAATGCTGGTAAGAATCCGAGCAATGAAATGACCACACCTACTACCGTTGCAATATAAGCAGAAATATTAACTCTTTGTATTTTTATATCTTTATCATGTAAATCAAAATACAATTTATCGATATTAATGCGACATTTAGATACTAAGTAGAAATGCACTATCATTACACCTGCAACTGGCCCAAGTATTGCACCAATAGCATTTAAGAATAAAAAGATACTATCCTCATTTTCCATCATTTTCCATGGCATAATAACAACACTTAATACAGAAGCAATAACTACGCCACGTTTATAATTAATCCATTTAGGTAATAACGCACTTAATTGATATGCAGCAGGTATAATATTGCTCGTCGCATTCGTAGAAATGGTTGTCATTAATAGTACCCCTGTCGATATCAAGATCGCCCAGAAGTTACTCCATTCATTAATAATCGTTAAAATATTCCACTCTTGATGACCTAAGTAAATAGAACCACCAATGATAATAAACACACTAGCAATCGCAAATAAAACATGAGCAACTACTATACCGGAAACCTGACCAATAATTTGTGTTTTAGTAGATTTTGCATTTTGTGTAAAATCAGAAACACTTGAACCTGGTCCAGCCCACACACCTAATAAGGAGTTAAAGATTAAAATAAATGACAAAATGGCTGGATATATAATACCGTCTGTTTTTGTTGATATTTCATAGTTCATGATATTGCTGAAACCGCCAGCAACAGTCACACCCCATATTGCCATACCACCAAATACTATATAAATGAGTGGATTTAAAATAGCAGTGAATTTATTCAATATATCACCACCACCAAATCCAATCGCAAAACTAATTGCCCAGAAAATTAAAAATGCAATTAACCCCGGTATCGATATACCTAGAATTGAAATGCCACTTCCAATATTTTCAAATCCTGGAAAAATCTTATTTAGTAATATCAGTAATGCTTGAGAACCAGCAAATGTTTGTAATCCAAACCATGCGATACCGGCTACAACGCCACGTAAAACACCAGGCAATTTAGCGCCAATATCTCCATATGTATCACGCAACTGCATTGCGAAAGGTATCCCGTATTTAGAACCAGCATATCCATTTGAAACGAGTAATAATGCAATAACAAATGAACTTAAAATCAAGGCAAATATGACTTGTAATGGCGATAGACCTATTAATAGAAAACCACCTACCGCTGTATAGTTAGGTATATTATGAACAGCACCCATCCATAAAGTGAAAAAGTTGAATGCCGAATTATTTCGTTGATCTGATGTCTTAGGCATTATATCTTTATTATAACCACGCTTTTCAAATAAAGCTTGATTATAAGCCGTTTCATTCCCCTGTGTTCCCATCTGTTTGTCTCCTTTGCTTCAATAGACTAATAACTATCTTAATTAATCTTTAATTTACATTTTATTACGTATGTAAGCGTTTTTCTTTGTTAGTAATGACATATATTAATTAGAAAGTTATATATTTCGAACAAAATATGTGTATAATAATTTTTATATAACATTATTTTTGATAAGATTTATAAAATTAAAAACGGATTTGGAATGTTTATAAATATACCACCTTATTAATAAATATACAAATAAACCTATATTTATTCGTAAAATATATTAGTATGATTCACAATATAAGAAGACGGAAACGGAGGATTAAAACATGACTACACTTAATGAAATTTTGTCCGTTCCTCAGTTTAAAGAGTTAGAACTGATTAACAAAAACGGAGATTTATCATCAGAAGTTTCAAGCTTAGATATTACTGAAAACAATGATATTAAGCATTTCACTTCTCAAAATGCTTTTATCTTAACAACTGGCGTATTATTTCAAGACAACCAAGAAGATTTAAAAAGGTTAATTAAAGATTTGCATGATATTAATACGGCAGGTCTCGGCATAAAAATTTCGAGGTTTTTACATGAGCTAGATAAAGAGGTTATAAACTTTGCAGATAAATTGGGGTTCCCCTTAATAGAGATACCAGAAAGTTGGAACTTAGGGGAAATTACACATCAAATTTCATCTTACATTTCAGACTCAGAAACTGGAAAATTAAACTACGCATTACACATTCAACAAGAATTAAATCAGCTTCTTATCAAAGGTTATAGCATTAATACAATGATTCAAAGAATGAGTAAATTACTTGGTGTGCCGATCATCCTTTTCGATCCTTTCAAAGCACCAGAAGCGTTAAGCCATCATTACGACCAAAATAAACATTTAACTAATGAACATATTAGTTATTTCCTTAATCATTACCAACAATCGACTCTTTATGATAAAAATAAACAAGTGTTTGAAAACAAAGACCATGTCATTTTCAAAGTTCTAGGATATACGTACTTTCCTTATTATTTAATGGTTTCACAAGTCAATAAATTGTCATATCCCTTCAGTTTGTTAACTATTGAGCAAGTGGTTAGCGTATTGAGTTTTGCATTATACAAAAACACAAAAATTGAAGAAGCCGAACAAAATGATATTAACCGCTTTTTTGAAGCACTTGTTAATAATCAAAGCGATCAAACACTTTCAATCAAAAAGCATAACGATTTACTGAAACGCTATAATATTTTCGATTCTGATTATTATCAAATCATCATTTGTGACATTGACTCACCGAATACCTTAGAGAATAGTTATTACCTTAACGAAAGGTATCAACTAACATTCCACTGGCTTCAATATATGTTTACCGATCTTGATGATTATATTAGTATTTATAAAATACCAAGTACGAATCGTTTCGCTATTTTATTACAAAATCGTCACGACTATTACTATGACTACCTTAAACGTATACAAAATAGTTACGGAGATCATTTTGAAGGCACGATTTCTTTTGGTATCGGCAATGAAGTTACAGAGTTCACACAAATTTCTTCGTCATACTTTGAGGCTAATGAAGCCTTTGAAAATGGATTACTGAATGATAAGCAAAGCTTCATTTCGTATTATCATTCCAAAGATATTAAAGAACTTTTACAGTTAATACCAAAAGAGAAATTACGTCCTTTTATAAAACATACTTTAGGACCATTGAGTTATCCTAAAACTAAAAAAGACTTAGAATTAAAGCAAACATTACGAGTTTATATGGATAATCAGTGTGATATAACTAAAACTGCAGAAAAGATATATATTCACCGTAATACAGTTAAGTATAGAATTAATAAATGTAGCAATTTAATAGGCGTGAATATTGAAGATCCAATGCATTCATTAAACATTCGTATCGCTTTATACGTTTCTGATATTACTCAATTCGATTAAACACCTATAAGATTATCTTTAAAAAATAGAGTGAAAATCTATTTTTTAAAGGTTTACCTGAGCTTCCGCTCATGCATAAGTCCCACTAACTCTTAAAATCGGAACACCTGCATATACAATAATGTGTATGAGCCACTACTTTACAAATTAAAAAGTGGCTCTTTCGAGAAGTGGGACTTTATAATTATTTCAAATACCAAGTTAATGCAGCTTGTTCTAATTTTTTCATAAAACTATCTTTCCCATCACAATAACTTTGCCTATCATTAGGAAATTGTTGAGCTAATTGTTCTTTTAATTGTTCATATTCACGTGCAATCACTTCATGTTCACGTAAATAATTCCTTACTGCTATATGACGATTAATTTCATATATTTTATCCTGTTGAAATATATGCATATGATGTGTACGTGGATTTTCACCTTTTTTAAAAAACCTTCTCCCTGTAATTCCATTTTCACCCAATGATATATAACCCAGCTTCATAAATAATTTATTATATTCATCTATTTTTTCTATATTAGTTACTACTACTAACATATCAATAATAGGCTTAGCTTTTAAGTTTTCAACAGCAGTACTCCCAATGTGATGAATTTTTATGACTTCCTCATTTAAAATGGCTTTGATGTTTGATTGCTCAATTTCAAATAAAACCGGCCACTGTTTTTGATAATGCTGTACTTCAATTTCCATCATAGTCACCTTCCCCCGATATATTTAAAGAGCAAATTACAACACTCTTTAAAATCTCCCTATTATTTTAAACTAAATTATATCTTTATAATTAATATTTACAAATATATTTTCAATTCAATAAATAAAGTCACTGCTAAATTACCCTCAATGATAGCTCTATTCGTTCTATCTTAAATTCAATTTAATTCTATATATGCATTTTGTTTCTATTCATTATACTCATTACATTCAATCAACTTTATATTTACATTATTATTTTTTTAAAGTTATTGCTTTTAATATTAGATTTTTAAACCGAATGGTTTGCTTTGCTAACTTAAAAGGATTAAAATCTATCGTTGGGATGTTATAAAAGGAGATGTAATTGAAATGTCGGAGAATGGAATATCGAACAAAAAAAGAAACACAATCATTTTAGTTATGCTCAGTAGTGCCTTTGTTGCAATGCTTAACCAAACATTGCTCAACACCGCACTTCCAGCCATCATTAATGGCTTAGAAATAACTGAAACGACTGCCCAGTGGCTCATCACAGGATTTATGCTTGTTAACGGAATCATGATTCCTACGACAGCTTTCCTTATGGACCGATTCCACACCAGATCACTCTATATTTTTTCAATGAGTGCATTCTTACTTGGCTCTATCATAGCAGCACTTTCGCCGACATTCGGTTTACTAATGTTAGCACGAGTGATTCAAGCTATCGGTGCAGGTATCTTGTTACCATTAATGCAATTCACTGTCTTCACCCTCTTTCCAGCTGAAAAGCGTGGATTTGCCATGGGGCTTACAGGAATTGTTGCGCAATCAGCACCAGCGATTGGCCCTACTTTAACTGGTTTTCTAATTGATACATTTAGTTGGAGAGCACCGTTTATCGTAGTAGCAGTAATCGCTATAATCGCATTTATTATTGGTATCATTTTTGTAGAAAGTAACAATGAAACTAAACATACTGAATTAGATAAGACTTCAGTGATATATTCTACATTTGGTTTCGGACTAATGCTTTACGGCTTTAGTAGTGCTGGTAACCTTGGATTTACTTCACCAATCGTTATCATTTCATTAATAGTTGGACTTATCATTGTCGGCATCTTTGTCTTAAGACAAATTAGAATAGACAATCCATTATTAAATATGCGTGTGTTTGCTAACAGAACATTTTCATTATCTGCATTCGCTTCAATGGTTCTATTTATTGGGATTGTTGGCCCTGCGTTGTTGATACCTATGTATATTCAATCAGGACTAGGCTTATCAGCAATACTTTCAGGTTTAGTCATCTTACCTGGGGCTGTAGTTAATGCATTTATGTCTGTATATACGGGTAAAATTTATGATAAATATGGGCTGAAGATATTGGCGGTCCCTGGATTTATCTTATTAATTATTATGACAATTCTACATTGTTTCTTAACTACAGAAACACCTTATTGGTACATTGTTGTCATCTATGCGGTCAGAATGTTTGCTGTTGCATTGATTATAATGCCGTTAAACACAATTGGTATTAATGCATTAGAAACTAAAAACATTTCGCACGGTACTGCTATTATTAATTCATTAAGAATTATAGCTGGCGCGATAGGTACTGCTATTATGATTACAATTTTAACTATAGTTAGAACAAACTACGTAGAAAATGCTAATGGTAGTCAAACAAAAACTGAAGTAATGCAACACGCTACCGTACTTGGTGTTGACGCTGCATTTGCTTTCACAACAATTCTCATGATTATTGGTTTCGTCCTAATGTTGATGATTCGTACTAAAAAAGAAACTATCAATAGTCGAGAATTATAACCTCGATAAACAAAGGATCAAGCATATGATATTAACATTTAATGTCATATACTTGATCCTTTTTTGCATTTTATTAATTTATATTTAACGACAAGCTTCTATCGCTCTTTCTAAGAATGTTTGAGCTGCCTTTGAAAATAATTTATCATAAAAAAACACCCCTAACGCATACATTGTTGCGTTAGGGGTGTAAATGTCGTATTTCTTATTTAAATTTGCATAAAAAAAAGACGAGTTATACTCGTCTTTCAGCCGTTATTATAATTTAACAACGTTAGCTGCTTGAGGACCGCGGTCGCCTTCAACGATTTCGAATTCAACAGCTTGTCCTTCTTCTAATGATTTGTAACCTTCTTGAGCGATTGCTGAGAAGTGTACGAATACGTCGTTTCCGCCTTCAACTTCGATGAAACCGAAACCTTTTTCTGCATTAAACCATTTAACTGTACCGTTATTCATAATTAAATTCCTCCATATGTGCTTTTGCACGAATATTTGTAATCTGTCTTAAAAAATCAAAAGGAGTAAATTCAAAAGAATAACTCTACAAATCAATTTCACGAACTAAATTACTTAATACCTATTATAACGAGTAATCGTTCATTTGTACACCCTAAAACGTAAATTAGTTTATTAATTTAATTTTTAGTAACGATATAGTGTATTGTTCTATTTATTTTTATTATTGTATATAGCTAAAAATCCCTATATAACGCTTGTTTTTCATAGCTCACATAAACTTAAATAATAATATTCTATTTTTAAAATAATCTATTCTTTAAATTCCAGAATCACATTATTCCCTTTTTCAAAATTTTAAAATCCACCAACAATTAATGCGATAATGAATAAAATAACAGAGATGATGAGTGATGTCCACAAGTATGGAGACATATGATTTATCATTCTTTTATATTCACGATCAGGAGCCTGCTCTTTTTTTAATTTCAAAAGTTTTATTAATAAATATAATGCCCCAAGCATATTTATTAAAAATATAATAATCAATAATGTGATTGCAGAAATGTTAACTTCTTTCTTCTCTAAATATATAGAATGCCTTATATAGCAAATAAATAACATTTATCATCGTAAGCAATGCAAGTACTATAAGTATAGTATGGCTAAATATAGATATACCAAAAACAACTATCAGCGCTAAGACAATATTGATAAAACTAGAAATTAGAAAGCCAGTACCTAATTTATTTTTCTGTTGCATATTATCGCATCTTTTACTTAAGTATATTTTTGAAAAACTAAATTTGTGTTATCTTATAAGAAATCATAACACAATTTATTTTTTATAAAAATATAAAATCAACTTAAGGAGAGACATGCATTGAATCTTACCCTTAAAATTTTGATAGGTATTCTCTTTGTTAGTATAATGTCTTGGAATAACGCGATACAAACGCGTCAAAATGTAAATAAAAAAGCATATAAAAATCAGACTCAGCCTATGAACGGAAAGCAATTTCGATTCATGCTTTTGTTAAATATCGTTATAGTTACACTTTTTTATTTGCTTCTAATGCACACTTATTTTTAATATGAAAATTTATCTAATTTCAAAAATCACAATAAAAAGCCCCTCCCTTACAATTGGTAAAGGAGGGGGATTTTCTATATTGTCTTCAGATACTCTTCGCCTTCTTTTTTATCGTAAACACCTTCTGTTTTAGCAATAAAGATTGTAGCTACTGAGTTTCCTAATACGTTAACACATGTTCTAAGCATTTCTAAGATTCTGTCTACACCTATAATAAGTGCTAAACCTTGTGGATTTAATCCAACCGATCCTAATGTTGTTAATAACACTACGATTGAAGCCCCTGGCACACCAGCCATACCTTTTGAAGTAAGCATTAGCGTAACCATTAAGATAATTTGTTCAGTAATACTTAAGTCAACACCGTATAATTGTGCGACAAACAACGCTGCAATAGATTGATACATGGCCGCACCATCAAGGTTAAACGAATAACCAGTTGGTAATACGAAGGATGCGATATCCCTAGGCACACCAAATCTTTCCATTTTTTTCATAACTGTTGGTAATACAGCTTCTGAACTTGCAGTCGAGAATGCAAGCATTAAATCATTTTTCAACAACTTGATGATTTGCGTAATTTTCACTCCACAGATTCTTGAAACAATGCCTAATACAACGAAAATAAAGAAAAACATTGCAATGACTACTGTTAAACATAGTTTGAACAGTGGAATTAATGCTGATAATCCAAAAGTAATAATCGTTGTCGTAATAAACGCAAATACTGCAACTGGTGCTAATAATAATACTTTGCCAATCATCCAGAATACAGCTTCTAATGCGCCACCTAAAAAGTCTTTAACAGGTTGAGCTTTTTGTCCAATAGCAGCTAATGCCAAACCGAAAAATACTGAGAAGAATATGACCGGTAAAAGTTCTCCAGATCCAAATGCTTCAACTATGTTAGTCGGTATAATATTAACAATTGTATCGATTAAATGATTTCCATATGTAGTGCCTTCTGCAGCCTTTGCAGTTGATTCATATTTTGAAATATCACCTTTAGGTAATAAATCAGGATTCAGTCCTTGACCCGGTTTAAATAAATTACCGAATATTAGTCCCATAAAAATTGCAAAACTTGTCATAATAACAAAGTATAATAATGTTTTACCGCCATAGCGCCCAATAGTTTTTGTGTCTCCAACATTTGAAATAGATAGTGCTAAAGAACAAAATACAATAGGTACTACTAACATTTTAATTAAATTTATAAATACATCACCGAATGGTTGTATATAGTTAATTACATCTTTATTTCCATGTAAGATACTACCTAAAATTATCCCTAATACCAATGCTATGATAATTTGCGTCGGTAGGTTTATTCTTTTAATTACTCTCACTCTTGTTCATCCCCTTATCTAAGCTAGCATTTGCATAAATGCTAGTTTTCTACAAAATACAGTTTATCACAAAGAAAATTCCACTCATATATTAAATTTACATGATTCTAAAAATTATTTATGATTTTTGTACAACTAAGCTATTATATCAGAATTTTGTACATTTTAGTTAAAAAAAGAATTCGCTCTCAGCCTTATACCTATAGGAGTTCAAAGGTCATCAAAGCATAATAAGAAAGCGCTTTCTGAATTATACACAAATTTGTCAAAAATAGCTTTTTACATACAAAATTAGTGTTATTTATATTAATATACGTCATTTTACAATACACCTTCATTATTTTTATATACTCTAAATTGCACTAGATCGTTTTATCAATAATCTAATATTATAGCCATACGCTAAAGCCTCTTTTCCTTTTATGAAAATCTACGTTCACAACCATTGCATTCTTTGATAATATAAAATTACACATTCAATATATTGTGCACCAAAAATATTAATGCTTCATATAAGTTTTTATAAGTAAGGAGAAAGAATAATGGCAAGACACATACTTAGAGACCGTCCTCAAAACAAATATTTTGTTATAGTGGCTAATTCACCTGTTATGGTGTTATTTACCTATGCAAATATTAACAATATATTAACAAACGACAGTACTACAGCTGTCATATTATCTATAATTGGCTTAATGATTTTCTCGTCTTTCTATACTTTGCTTTTCTACACTTTCTTAAAAGCATAAAAATAATTGAACGTATCTCATTTTCACAGAAATCAAATAGCTACTTATCGATAATGTAGTATAACAATCAACCATTTTAAAAGGAGCGTGTTATGATGAAATTTATAAATATCAGTGCAGTAACAGAAAAAGGATTAAATAAAAAGGTCAATGCATTTTTAGAGGAAAATCCATATATTGAAATCATTAAATTTGATTATGCTATCGGCTCTAGTAGTTATGGTGTGGGGATTTTATATCAAGACAAAGTGAAAATGTAATTTAAATCATTTTTTTATCATATTGCTAAAACTCAACTACATAAAAGGCATGAATACGGAAATAAATTGCTAGTTTGATTCCGTATCCATGCCTTTTAATTATATATTGCAGTAACATTTTTTCTAATACATTCGTTCATCGCTAGTATTTACACACAATATTTCACAATAAAATTGTATCACTGCTTAAAATTATCTTTAACTGATTTAGGAACATCTTTCTCATCAACATTTTTTTGCTCTACTATCGTCCCTTTATTTTCTGTATAAGTAACCTTTATCCAACGACCTTTTTTAATATTATTGTCTTCTTTAGCTAGTTGATAATTTAAAACAGTGTCATTATCCTTATCAACTAACTTATCAACTTTTCCTTGTTCATTAACAATACCAAAGTAATATTCTTCTTTATTTAAACTGTAAACAGCATAAACGAAATACGCTACCATCAATAATAAAATGACACTTGTTAATAATAGTACGTTTTTCATAAATAGCCTCCATATTAAGATAATATTATTTTAATATGGTGTTAAAAATATTAAATCAGTCCATAGAAGCATCGTACAATATGATTGAATTTATAAAAAAGGTATCATTATTTAGTAGTAAATGATAAATATTTTAAACACAAAATATTAGATTTTAGAAAATAAGACGCTTCTAGGAAATTTTAAAAACCTTTGCGTTTAATTTGTCTGTAAGTAAAAATGATAAACATGCCAATAAATATTCCCTGTGTACTTCTGATTAAAGTTGAGCTGAAACCTAATATATTAATACTTAAAGTTTCTACTATAATAGGAACAACGTGATTCCTACTAATATTTGTTGAGATTTTAGAATAATATCACTCCATTCTACACGAGATATAATATTCTATTAAAGTAATATTAGCTGTGGCTAAATTTTTTGAATAGTGGTTTCATTAAATCCAGATGCATATTTAAGACCAAATCCAAAAGACCTATCCATACTTATATGTGCAAACCAGATCAAAGCTATTTGAAGTAATAATCCCTCGTTAAATATTAAATATAATAAAGCGAATAATATAGGCACTATATATGTGTGCCCAACATTGTACACTTTACTCCCAATTTCCTTATTGATCATATAACCCACCATAAATATATCTGGTACTAATAAAAATAATAAAAACATCCAAATTGAAAAGCCAAACATTAAATACACAATCACCGTTACAAGGAATACAAATATATTTTCTAACTTAATAAAGTTACTCAAATACCCATCCCCTAATTTATATTATAACTATAGTTGAAACATTACTTTTCTTTCGCTCCATGTGACTTTTTATCAGACATAGTAAATCCTAATATAAATGCGACCACTCCTAGAATCATCCCTAAAACAAGCAAACCATTTAGTTCATTGTTATTAAAAAATTGAATTAAATTTAAATTTCCTAAACCATTCCAAATCCTATTTTTTCCAAAATCCCATCCCAAATAATTTAAGAGAAACGCAATTAAAACCACACTAATCAGAACAAATAATCCGTCTTTCAATCCACTTATTACACGTCTACTCATAAATCTAATCCCCTTTCTGTTATATGTAAATCATCACTACTTAAATTAAAAATTTAAAAACTACATTACAGTGCTTTCCTGTTATGAAACCTAAATACATATAATATACATAAATATTACCTAGGCTATAAATAATGTATTTAAATAATCTTGGTTTATTTGTTTATATGTAAAAATCATCAAGAAAATAGACAAAACAACTTGGATCACAAGTAGTATCTATTTCATACCGTCTATAATCCTTTATTCATATATTTTAGATGATGTTTTCATATTATCATATTTTTAAAAACAATATATTGCTCGTAACAAGACTGTTAATCCATATTTATTTTTGCTAACCTTACATTAGAAGAAAAAATCTTAAAACTATAACCTAAATTAAGGAGAATTATAAATGACAAAAGCTATGTATGTACATCACATTATTAACATTGTACTTATGATTACATTAATCGTCTTTAATAACACAGATGTAGGAGGATTAACTTTATCAATCATATTGGGAATCGTATTTATTACTAATATTGCATTACTAATAAGAGAAAATAGTAAAAAGGTAAAAAATGAAGGAGTTACTATAGAAGAACATAATAAAAAATAGATTACTTCTATCTTGGAGAGTGAAATCGTGAACTTCAGTAAATACAAATATGACTATAACTATATACTCATGGCTATACCTTTACTAATTTGTTCAATCTTTGTACCAGCCACTTTTATTGCATTTCTTGTATGCATTTTCTGTGGTTTTGAAGAACGACATTAATAGAGAAATTAAGTAGTAAATTAATACATATTCGCTTCAATTAGTTTAAACCGAACTAAAAATTACAAAATAGTGAAGATAATTATTAAATCAATGACGACTCACTGGAGGGTATTTTTTTGAAGACTTTTGCATTTTTTACTATCATTTTTATATTTAGTGCTTTTTGGACATCTTTGACTATTCGCTACTTGCCTTCCGAAACTACCGGGCATAAAAATAATAAAAGTTCATTTAATACACAGCAACAATCAATGATTATTGAAATTTTTGCAAGGACTTTTGTATGGTTTGTATATTTCTTACTTTTAAATGTAATCATGAAATACTTTGGTTACTGGAATAATGATAATAGCTTGGCAAAAGATTACTCTGAATTAGTATATCTTTTAGCCATCATTTTGTTGGGCGTTATGAACTATTTTTATGTAAAAAGAAAATATAACTCTAAAGGATAATATAGATTATTTTATAATCAAAAAGTCCATAAAAACAAAAAGCAGTGTAGTTTCGTTTTTTATAACGGTCCTATACTGCTTTTGTAAAAATATTTAATTCGAAAACTTAATTAACCTTACGAATTAAAATAGAATAGATACCTTTAAATAAAAACAAGCTGCCAATACTTAATAATACAGTAGCAACTAATGTAGAATTTAGGTTTCCTTTCACACCAGTTGAAGGTAATTCTATTTTTTCTTCTTGTTGATTTTTTGTTACTTTATTTGTATTTGGTACTTTACTATACTTGCTCTCATCAGGATTCAACAAACTATTTTTTGTCTCTCCATCATTTAAAGCACTACTTGGTTTTTCACTTTTTAGCTCATTTGAATCAAATTCATTTTTTACTTTATCTGCATGTTTATTCAGTATTGTTCCCTCTGATTTGTTATTGTTTATAATTCCGTCTGATTTTGTAGCATCCTGAAATTCCTTAGGTTGCTCTACTTCTGTTATATCTTTATGAGGTGTCACATTTGCAGGCGTAAAACTACCATCCTTATGTAATATACTGTGATCTAATACTTCTGCCTGTGTTTCTGGAATATTCGATAGAGTTACTAATGATATTAAAAATGTTGATAACACGCTATTAAATACTACTTTTATAAAAGTCTTCCCCATTCTCATTCCACCTTTTACAAAATTATGTTTAAATAAAAGTTTAAAATAGCTTTATCTATAATTATCTTAAGATAAAATGAGTTGAATGGACATAATATTTTTAAATGAGTAAAATATAGCACTATGTGAGTAAAATTTTATTCATGGTTATGCAGATTTATTGCTTTTAATTTTGTCAAAATGAAATTAGCATTGAATTTTTCACATTCCCTCTCGTAAAAGCAGGAAATTTAACACAGAAAAATCGTTAATATTATAGCTAAGAAACGACAGATTAAAAAGATTTGTTATTTACAAGTAATTCTCTTTTTCTGATAAAAAACTATTTCAAACCCACAAAAATAACCCCTTAAGCCTATGCCTAAGGGGTTTCGTCATTCTATACTATTATTCCCACTCGATTGTACTTGGTGGTTTAGATGTAATATCATAGACAACGCGGTTAACGTGATCTACTTCATTTACGATACGGCTTGAAATCTTTTGTAAGACTTCCCAGTCGATGCGTGCAAAGTCACTTGTCATGCCATCAATTGATGTTACGGCACGAATACCAACTGTATGGTCATACGTACGGTAATCTCCCATAACACCTACTGATTGGATACCTGGTAACACTGTGAAGTATTGCCAAATCTCACGTTCAAGACCTTCCTCACGGATAACCTGTCTTAAAATCGCATCTGATTCACGTACAATTTCAAGTTTGTCTTCAGTAATTTCTCCAAGGACACGGATACCTAAACCTGGGCCTGGGAATGGTTGTCTCCATACTAAGTGCTCTGGAATACCTAATTCGATACCTAGTTCACGCACTTCATCTTTGAATAGTGTATTGATAGGTTCAATTAATTGGAATTCCATATCTTCAGGTAAGCCACCCACATTGTGGTGTGATTTAATCGTTTGAGCAGTTTTTGTACCTGACTCGATAACATCTGTATAAAGTGTACCTTGCGCTAAGAAATCTACACCTTTTAATTTAGATGCTTCATCATCAAAGACATAGATAAACTCATTACCGATGATTTTGCGTTTTTGTTCTGGGTCCGACACGCCTTGTAGTTTACTCATGAAACGTTCTTGTGCATCAACACGAATAATATTCATATTGAATCCTTCACCGAACTGCTCCATAACCATGTCGCCTTCACCTTTACGTAATAAGCCATGATCTACAAAGATACATGTAAGTTGATCACCAATTGCTTTGTGTAACAATACTGCTACTACAGATGAATCAACACCACCGCTCATAGCACATAACACTCTACGGTCTCCAACTTGATTACGGATTTTTTCAACTTCGATTTCAATGAAGTTCTCCATTGACCATTCGCCTGTACATTCACATACGCGACGTACAAAGTTACGTAATAAGTCATTACCATATTCAGTATGACGTACTTCTGGATGGAATTGCACACCGTAAATACGACGTGATTTATCTTCAATCGCTGCATAATTTGTGCTTGGGCTATCAGCAATAACTTCAAAGCCTTCAGGAATCTCGATAACTTTATCTGAATGACTCATCCAAACGTTTTGTTCTTCCGGTAAACCGAAGAATAATTCGTCAGTTTTAGCATTGATGATTGCTTTACCATATTCACGTTCATTGGCACGTTCAACTTTTCCGCCTAATAATTTAGTCGTCAATTGCATACCATAACAAATACCTAAAATCGGCACTCCTAAATTGTATATTTCTGGATCAATTGTGAACGAATCTTCCTCATAAACTGAGTTTGGTCCACCCGAAAGGATAATACCTTTAGGGTTCAATTTTTTTATTTCTTCCATACTAATCTCATGGTCGTGTAACTCACTATATACGCCCATTTCACGAATACGTCGTGTAATTAACTGATTGTATTGGCTACCAAAGTCTAAAACAAGTATGAGCTCTTGCTCTTTCGCCATTTCCATAACTTTAAATCTCCTTTTAACTTAGAATGAATAATTTGGTGATTCTTTTGTAATTTGAACATCATGTGGATGGCTTTCTGCTAAACCAGCAGGTCCCATGCGTGTAAATTGAGCTTCTTCTCTTAATGCTTCTAAGTTTTTAGAACCAGTATAACCCATACCAGATCTTACGCCGCCCATAAGTTGATAAATAGTGTCTTGTAGAGCACCTTTATAAGCGATACGGCCTTCAATACCTTCTGGAACGAATTTTTTAGGTGCTTTGTCTTCTTGGAAATAACGGTCATTCGAACCACTTTCCATTGCGCCTAATGAGCCCATACCTCTATATACTTTGTACTGTCTACCTTGGAACACTTCAGTTGCGCCAGGGCTTTCTTCAGTACCTGCAAGTAAGCTACCTAACATAACTGCGTGTCCACCTGCAGCTAATGCTTTAATGATATCTCCTGAGAATTTAATACCACCATCTGCAATAATTGCTTTACCGTGTTTACGCGCTTCTGTAGCACAATCATAAACAGCTGTAATTTGTGGGACACCAACACCTGCAACGACACGAGTTGTACAAATTGAACCAGGGCCAATACCAACTTTAACTACGTCAGCTCCCGCTTCATATAAAGCTTTTGTACCTTCAGCTGTAGCCACATTACCTGCTATTAAAGTAACTTGTGGGAATGTTTTCTTAATATGTTCAACTTGTTCTAATACACCTTTAGAGTGGCCATGTGCTGTATCGATAACTAATGCGTCTACACCAGCTTCAACAAGTTTTTGCGCACGGATATCAGTGTCTTTCGCAATACCAATTGCTGCACCTACTAATAATCTACCATGTGCATCTTTAGCAGAATTAGGGAATTCAAGAACTTTTTCAATGTCTTTAATTGTGATTAATCCTTCTAAACGACCTTCTTTAACTAATGGAAGTTTTTCAATTTTATGTTGTTGTAATAACTTCTCTGCTTCCTCTAATGTCGTACCTACAGGAGCTGTAACAAGATTATTTTTTGTCATTACGTCTGAAATTTTAATTGAAAAGTCTTCGATAAAACGTAAATCACGGTTTGTAATAATACCAACAAATTGTCTAGTTTCTTTACTATCAACAATTGGCACACCTGAAATGCGGTATTTACCCATCAATGCTTCTGCTTCAAAAACACTCTCTTCTGGAGTTAAATAAAATGGATTCGAGATGACACCATTTTCAGAACGTTTTACTTTTTGAACTTCGTCGGCTTGATCTTCAATGTTCATATTTTTATGAATAACACCAAGTCCACCTTGTCTAGCCATTGAAATTGCCATTTTTGATTCTGTAACTGTGTCCATACCTGCTGATACGATTGGAATATTCAGTTTAATACCTTCTGATAATTGAACACTTAAGTCCACTTCTTTCGGTAATACATCTGATTCTGCTGGTAACAATAACACATCGTCAAAAGTTAAAGATTCTTTTTCAAATTTATTTTCCCACATACTTGTACAGCCTCCTAAATAATTGTTTTATAGTTCTATTATTTCATAATTTCCGTGTCTTGTTGATGCTTAATGCCATTAAAAAAGAAATTCAAAACAATTGCTGAAATTGCACCTAGTACAATACCGTTTTGAGTTAACCATGCAAATTGTTCACCTAAGGCGTCAAACGCTTGAGGTACTGCACTTATACCTGTTCCTAGTCCTACAGATACAGCAATAACTAACAAATTATTTTGATTCCTAAAATTAATATTACCTAATATACTAACACCATATGCCATGACCATGCCAAACATAGCTATCATCGCTCCACCTAATACTGGCAGAGGGATCATATTTGCTAATGCACCTAATTTAGGAATACACCCACAAATAACTAGCAATATGACCATACCGTATATCACTTTATTCTTTTTCGCACCTGACAATGATACTAAACCTACATTCTGTGAATATGCAGTATAAGGGAATGCATTGAAGATAGAGCCTAAGATGATAGCGATACCTTCTGCTGTATAACCTTTACGGAAATCTTTGCGTTCCAATGGTTTACCTGTTATTTCACTTAATGCATGGTATACACCTGTTGATTCTATTAAACTTACTAATGCAACTATAAAGAATACGAGTGTCGCCCCGAAGTCAAAGCTAAAAGTTGAAAATCTAAACGGTTGGGGTAACGCAAACCAATGCGCCGTACCAATTTGATTTACATCTACGATTCCAAGGAATCCGGCTAGTAGCGTCCCCACAATGAGTCCGATAAGTATAGCGATAGATTTTAAAAATCCTACAGTAAAACGCTGTACGAGCAAAATAACAACCAAAGTAATAACACCTAAGAGGATATTTTTAGGATCCCCGTAGTCTTTAGCACCTTCCCCTCCTGCCAAATAATTCATTGCAACTGGCATTAGGTTAATTCCAATAATTGTTACCACACTTCCAGTAACAACTGGAGGGAAGAACTTCACCAAATAGGAAAAGAATGGCGCAATGATTACAACTAGAATACCCGACAAGAAGAGTGAGCCATATAAGTCACCAATACCTTTAGTTTGACCAATTAAAATCATTGGTGCCACAGCAGTAAATGTACAGCCTAATACAATTGGCAAACCAATGCCTGTACCTTTCCATACTTGCAAGAACGTCGCTACACCGCACATAAAGATGTCCACTGTAACTAAGAAAGCAATTTGTTCAGGTGTGAAGTCTAAACTAGTTCCTACAATAATAGGTACGAGTATCGCTCCCGCATACATTGCTAATAAATGCTGTAAACTTAAAATGAAGGTTTTCATGCTTCTTCGCCAACGAAAGTAACTTTATTTCCACTTAGTGAAGCCACTTTACATAATGATGAAACTGTTAAACCAGCTTGTTCCAAACGTTCTCTACCAGGTTGAAAACTTTTTTCTACTACAATGCCTATACCAACTGTTGTACCATTGGCTTGTTGCACAATTTCATTTAAACCTAAAGATGCATCTCCATTAGCTAAAAAGTCGTCTACGATAAGCACTTTGTCATTTTCATCTAAAAACTCTTTAGATACAATCACCGTACTTGTCGTATTTTTAGTAAAAGAATGTATATCTGCTTGATACACATCTTTTTTTAATGTGCTTGGTTTTGCTTTTTTAGCGAAGAGGCATGGCACATCAAAGTGCATAGCTGTCATAATCGCCGGTGCAATACCAGACGCTTCAATCGTTAATATTTTTGTGATGCCCTTGTCCTTAAACTGCTCGTAAAAAGTTCGCCCTACATCATGCATCAGCTTGGCATCGATTTGATGATTTAAAAAACCATCTACCTTTAAAATCTTTTCGTCAATGACGACACCATCTGCTTCGACTTTCTGCTTCAACAAATCCACTCGTAAAAAACCTCCTCATTTTGTGTACAAAAAAAACCCTAAACTAACTTAGTTTCAGGATCTATGAGTGAACGTGCAATACTGTAAGCAGCTATTATCCTAATTTTCAAATGATGTCTAAAGCGCTAAGATTCTACATTCATTTCCCTAATTAAATATGTAAAAAATAAGTTTATAACATCGATTAAGAGGAAACGGTTTAAAAAGTATAGTCCGATATGTACAACTTTTTAAATCGCTTTTAATTGCTAAAGCATTGTATAGGTTACCCATAGTCATGTCGTTAATGGCAACATGGTAGAAACTTCTAAAGCCGTATCCTTTAGATTATATGAGTTAGATAAATTATTAACTGATGATAGCAAATTTCGGCACATTTTTCAATATACTTATTGATTGTAAGCGCTTTTCGAAGGGTAACTTAGTATATTCACTAACATAAAGTAAACGGTACCATTTGCGTTAAAATGTTGTTTGCCAGGTGTAAAACTTCGTAATATAATTAAATTGTATTCGTTTCGTTATTTAAGTTACTGGGTAAACACATAATAATTAATAGAACAACGGATGGAGGATCACAAAATGTCAGAATTCACTATTATTCAAAAAAGCGAAGAGTTAATTGATGCAGTCAAAAACAAGATTGCAGAAGGTTATAAGGAATCAGAGATTTCTGTTATCAGTAAAACAAAACTTCATATCGACGAGTTGCATGATTCCGAAGTAAATTTAACAGCTACAAGCGGTTCTTTCAGTGATAAAATGGCCAAAATCTTAACTGGCGAAGACGGTGAAGAGGTTGTCTTAGCCTATTATAAATTGTCAGACGCTGAAATGGAACGCTATAAGAAAGAAATCTTAGACGGCAACTATCTTGTCGTTGCTACGAAAGATGAATCTTCACATGAAGAAGTAGAAAATGCAAATGCAGCTTATGAAAATGAAACGGTAGTTCAACATCATTATGCTGAAGAATCTAAAGGACCTAAATCCTAAACTCAAATCTCATAAATTTAGAATTTGGGCACTTAATACCATTCACCAATTATAATATGACATATACCAACATTGGCAGTTATCTAAAATGTACTTGTAACAAACATTTCAAATGACTAATTTATATTGATGGAGCGAACCAAGAAAATCAATTGTAACTTTTGATTTCTGTGTCGCTCCCTTTTTATTACCAAGCCATACTTCTACCTATAAATTACATTACAAGTTTTGCTACTATGTTATAATGAACGCAATAATTTCGGGGGTGTATATATGCAATTCAAAATTATCACATCAATTGATGATCCCTTCTTCAAATCAGCCATGAATTTGTATGACGCTAAATTTGATATCGGATTATCTGAATACGAGCCAATATTTAAACAATCACTTAAAAACGAGCATACTAAAGATGATTATATTTTTTTAGTTGGCATCGAGTCAGACACTGTCGTGAGTTTAGCAACTGCGCATTATGAGGCAACAACTAACTCAGCATTTTTAATTTATTTAATTGCTAATGATCAACCAAACCACGATGAGCTAATTACTGAAACGCTTGCGCGTATCCAGAAAGAAATCAATATCCTATCGAACCAACTACATGAACACGATGTTAACTTCATCATGTTAGAAGTAGAAAAAGAACCTGAAGAAATTTCTGAGGAAGTTATAGCTATTTTGGATAATAGGCGCCAATTTCTATATCAACATGGATTCGAAAAACAATATGACATTAATTATTTAGCACCAAATCTTGAAGGATATAGCGAAGGTAAACCCATGGATTTATTTATAAAATCTAATATTGAACTAACCAAAGATATTTATGGCCCTAGTATAAAATCAAACTATATCCTCAAATATGTCTTTGCTAACAGAATATCTAGAAATATTATTTATCCATTACTCGAAGAAATGGATTTACGTAAATCATAGGAACCACTACTTGAAATCACTATTAAAACAGTTTAAACTAGCATAGAGGTAAGACTGACGTTTCACTAACCGAAGACAAACGTCCGTATACATAATCCATTAATGAAAGGACTTATTTCTATGTTAACCAAAGAATTTGCACAACGTGTTGAGCTAAGTGAAAAACAAGTCCGTAAAATCGTTCAACATTTAGAAGAACGCGGTTACCAACTTAGTAAAACAGAATATCGTGGCCGTGAAGCTACAGATTTCCAAGAAGAGGATATTGAATTATTCCAAGATATTGCTGAAAAAGTAAAACAGACAAATAGTTATGATTTAGCTTTTGAAGAGTTGGAAAAAGAAAAAGACTTTTTACAAGTATTAGTTAAAGACGATAGTAGTAATTTACCTACAGATCAAAATGTATCTAAACTTGTAGATGATTTACGTTCTGAAATTCAAAAAATGCGTGACGAACGTCATATGCTTGGTCAAATGATTAATCAAGTACACCAGCAACAACAAGAATTACATGAGATGCAAAATCAAATCACGTCTAAATTGGATGCCAATACTGAATCATTACAGGCCATCCAATCTTCTACTAATGAGATTAAATCAACTCAAAGCGCTATTCAAGATTCACAAAAAGAGCAATCTGAATTAGCTAAATCAAACGTTGAAACTGCGCATATTGCCGCTTCACAATCTACAAATGCTCAGAAAGATGATGCTTTAACTGAAACTTCAACTGAATCAGTAGTTACAAAATCATCTACTGAATCTCAACCAGAAGCGAACAAAGACGTTAACGACAAAGTCGAAAACGAAACATCAGACGAAGTTACTTCAGACAGTAAACCAGATGCTACTGAAGCAAAGGCACATACAGACGAACCTGAAATTACACCAGTAAGCGAACAATCTACTACTAGTGGTAGTAATGATAAGGTAGAAGAAGCAAATTCAACTGAAACGAAGTCAGCTGATAAAGCTGCAGATGCTACTACCGCTACTGACGAAGGAAATGAATTATCAACGTCAGCCACTGATGATGCAACAATCAAAGATGAAGTAACTGAAATAAGCATTCAAGATGAAACGGCTGCCAATACAACTTCTTACACATCAACTTCAGTTGACGAAGCGCCAAAAGAAGAGCGTAAAGGTTTCTTTGCCCGTTTATTTAATTTATAAAACTATCATTTTTGATTTAAAGTATAGTATGAATAAAATATAGTTACCACCGAATAAAACATCATTCATTATAAGAGCGAAAAAATACAATCCAGTTCTAAAACTGGATTGTATTTTTTCGCTTTTTTTAAATGTAAACCCTCGATAGCCATTCAAAAAAAACACCCCCATTCTCTGTAATAATATAATTATACGAGCTATATAAAACCAAGTTATATTTTCAGAAAATAAAGACATTTTGATTTTGCAAATTTCTCGAGTAATTAACTTGAATAATGTTGATTTTACTAATATCCTTAGTATACGTATCGGATTAAAAAATTAAATAAGAAAGTGTAGGTCCTTTTTTTATGTTATTGACTATTCTTAACATCATTATTTTTGTGGCCTTCCTCATCGGAT
Source organism: Staphylococcus sp. Ze2 (assembly GCF_048568365.1). Classification (NCBI taxonomy): domain Bacteria; kingdom Bacillati; phylum Bacillota; class Bacilli; order Caryophanales; family Staphylococcaceae; genus Staphylococcus; species Staphylococcus sp. Ze2. Next base: position 98,784 of record NZ_CP183486.1, read on the forward strand.
TATATATAATGGCTAGAAAACACGTTTCTTTTCCAAAACGTGTTTTCTCTGCTTTAGGTATCGGTATCGTTTTTGGTATCGTAATACACTTAATCTATGGTGTGGACTCTAAAGTTACTAAACAAACTATGGATTGGTTTAGTATCGTTGGTGATGGCTACATTTCTTTATTACAAATGATTGTAATGCCTCTAATATTCATTTCAATCGTTTCAGCATTCACGAAAATTAAAATTGGAGATAAGTTTGCTAAGATTGGTATTTATATCTTTGTATTTCTTATAGGTACTGTCGCAATATCTGCAATTATTGGTATTATCTCAGCACTTGCCTTCGGTTTAGACGCTTCTTCTATTGATTTAGGCGGCGCCGAAAGTTCAAGAGGTAGCGAACTGGCAAGTCAGGCTAAAGATATGACAGCCAATACATTACCGCAGCAAATTTTACAATTATTACCTAGTAATCCATTCTTAGACTTTACTGGTCAGCGTACAACTTCTACAATCGCCGTAGTTATATTTGCAGCGTTTATCGGTTTTGCATTCTTACGTGTTATGCGTAAACAACCAGAGAGTGGCAACCTACTTAAACGTGGTATCGATGCATTATATAGCTTAGTTATGGCAATCGTAACGTTCGTATTGCGCTTAACACCTTATGGTATTTTAGCGATTATGACTTCTACAATTGCTACAAGTGATTTTGCCGCAATTTGGACTTTAGGTAAGTTTGTAATTGCGTCTTATGTAGCACTTATCGTAATGTATATTATTCATTTAATTATTATCTCAGGTATAGGTTTGAACCCAGTGACATTCGTTAAAAAAACTGGCGAAGTACTATTATTTGCCTTCACATCTCGTTCTAGTGCTGGTTCATTACCTCTTAATGTTCAAACACAAAAAAATCGCCTAGGCGTGCCAGATGGAATTGCGAATTTCTCTGCATCCTTCGGTCTGTCAATTGGACAAAATGGTTGCGCCGGTATATACCCTGCTATGCTTGCAGTCATGGTAGCACCCGCTGCTGGCGTGGAAGTTAACTTACAATTTATATTAGCTGTAATTGGCGTAGTAATCATTAGTTCATTTGGTGTAGCTGGTGTTGGGGGCGGTGCTACATTCGCTTCTATCATTGTATTATCTACATTGAATTTACCAGTTGCACTAGCAGGTGTCTTAATCTCTGTCGAACCATTAATCGATATGGGACGTACTGCATTAAATGTTAATGATTCTATGCTTGCTGGTACAGGTACAGCAAAACTCACAAACAACCTAGATCAAGACACTTACAATCAAAAAGAATATACTGAAATTACAAATTAATACAAAATTACTTCCTGCTCCTCATTTCATATATTTGAACTATTTATGAAACATTGAAAAGGTCGGTATACACGTAATGTATACCGACCTTTTTTATTATACTTACTTAACATTATTTATTTCGCTTAAGATCTATCATTAATTTTATATAATTAAACAAAAAAACAAGAATTAAACTTAAAGATAACGACTTTAACAGTAGGTTGACCCAAGTACCGTCTGCCGTAAAGTAATGTGTTATTATGCTACATATAATAAATGCTAAAAATATGAGCCCAAATTTAAATAACATGTCTCCCACCTCTTTTAATATAGTTTAGTGGGAAACATGTATTTTTTCAATTTAATTTTTATCTATTAATAAAATTATCAATAATCGAACAATAGACTATGAATTAACCGTTGATTGTCCGAATATTTTTCTCTTAATAGCTTCTCCAGTAGGCGTACCAGCTAAACCACCAATACCTGTTTCACGTAATGAAGCCGGCAAATTACGCCCTACTTTATCCATAGCTTCAATGACTTCATCAACAGGAATTTTACTTTCAACTCCTGCTAACGCAAGATCTGCTGAAATCAATCCGTTTCCTGATCCTATAGCATTTCTCATAACACAAGGAATTTCTACCAAGCCAGCAACAGGATCACATACAAGACCTAATAAATTGCTGATAGCTAGCGCCATTGCATGACCACTTGCTTGTGGTGAACCTCCAAATATCTCAACAGCTGCCGCTGCTGCAATCGCAGATGCTGAACCAACTTCAGCCTGACAACCTCCTATAGCACCTGCCACGCTAGCATTATTTGCAATTACCTTACCGCATAATGCCGCAGCAAATAGGAAATCAATCATTTGATCTGTTGTTAAGTGGTGTGATTTTTCTAATTTAAACAGAATTCCAGGTATCGTCCCCGAGGATCCGGCCGTAGGAGTTGCACAAATAATTCCCATTGCCGCATTTACCTCATTAGTAGCAATAGCACCTTTTAATGCTTCGACCATTTCATATCCAGACAGTGCATGCTCTCGCTCATTATAAGTTGCCAATTTAACAGCATCTTGTCCTGTATAGCCAGTAACGCTTTTCACGCCTTCACCAGTTATACCTTTTTCTACCGCTTCCCTCATAACATCTATATTTTGTTTCATAAGCGCTCTAACTTCATCTCTTGAAATACCTTTTAAAGACATTTCCTCACTAATCATAATTTCCGCAAAAGTTGTTTCGTTTTCTACTGCATAATCAATGATTTCTTGCATCGAATTTAGCATATTGTCACTCCTCTAATTTATATATGAAAAGCTTAAAGCATCGTATCTTTCCCGCAATTCATCTATTGTTTCAATTGATAACTCTTTATTCAAATGCAACGCAAGTAGACATTTCCCTTCATTAATTGTCTTTATTTCTTCATTAATATCTATATCACGTTCTATCAAACCATTAATTATATGATTGATCATAGATATATTCGCAACGCCCTCTACTACTAAAATAGGCAAGCCATGATTCATTAATATGCACGCACCATCCACGTGTATACTTTTTATCTTAATAGCGCCGCCACCAATCGAAATACCATTAATCTCTACATGTCTACCACAACAATCTAATTTCACAAGCGCACAATTAGGATGTTCTCCCAAACTTGCTCCAGACTGCTCAATAATTTCCACTTCTATATCACGCTCTTTTGCGATTTCCGTGGATTGTTTAATGCGCTCATCGAAAGTCCCAAAACCTAGAGCACCTCCAACTATAGCCAAATCTGTTCCATGTCCCTTATGCGTGGAAGCAAACGACTCGTAATAGTGAATCGTAATTTTTTGTGGCTCATGTTGCAATAAGGTGCGGGCAGCATTACCAATTTTAACTGCGCCTGCTGTATGAGAACTCGACGGACCCATCATAATCGGTCCAATCACATCAAATGCACTTTGATAATCTTGCTTTCTAGCCATCATTACATCTCCTTAATTAGCATGTTTTTTCATTCGAGGTAAATTGAAATTTAGACTTGTCATATTGAATTTATTTATCGTTTTACCTATAACAAGGCTTAAAAGAATACTTGTTATTGAAACAGTAATAATAGTTATCGTCGCGCGAATTGGGTCGTTAAAACCAAATAGTACAATAGCTCCCGCAATCGGTGTTGCCATACCAGTCACATTTATGACCAAACCGCTAAAAGTCACTATACATGCGTTAACCACACCAATAATCGCGTTCGTTCCATATAATTGTAGCGGATATTTAGCTATAATATCTATTTGCGTCAATGGTTCAATTGCTACCGCAAAAGCTTTAGAGCTGTTACCAATTTTCAATTGTTTAAACATAATAAAATTAACAAATGAACTTCCAGTACAAGTCAATGCTCCTATCGCCATTGGCAAACCAGTAAGTCCTAATAAACTCGTCAACACCATTGAACTTAAAGGTGTCATGCCAGTCACAGGTATAATTAAAACTAGTATCGTCGCAAGGATGTACGGATTATTATCACCAACAGCAGTAACGGCACTACCTATTTGGTGTAAAAGCGCAATAACACCAGGACTCATAATACTGGCTAATAAGAAAGCTGTTGCTGGCGCAAACAAAATAACCGTAATTAAATCCAAGCCTTCTGGCACTTTCTTCTCGATAAATTTAATTACAAAAGCTATCATGTAAGCTGCCAAAAATGCAGGTAAAAGTTTGAAATCATGTAGTACCAATCCAACTATTACCGCAAATACTGGGGAAACTCCCAATTTCAAACATGTTAGAAAACCTACAGCAACCCCGCTTAATCCTCCTGCTAAATCTCCTATTTCTTGCAAAAATTTAATATCAAACACGCCACCAATCGCATAACTCAAAAATGCTTGTGGTAAAAACGTTGCACAGGCGGCTCCCGAAAGTGCCTGTAGTCCCTTTTTACCGTAAGGTGCAAAATTTAAAAACAGAGTCATTGCTAGTAAGACAATTAACAAAGTACCTACACCTAAAATAATATCCATCGTCCAAAACCTCTTCCTAAAATTTTTAATTGCATTTTTAAATATTTCACAATTCAATAATATTGCTTCGTGTAAGCACTTACAATATCTAGAAATCGATTTTTCTGAACTTTTTGTGAATAAATTCACAAAAATAACTAGATAATTTTTTCGCTTTTGAACTTACGCGATTGTATGGCAATCTTAAATCAAAACCAATAAATTATTCTTTACAAATTAAAAAAGCTTTTCAATCCACCATTTAGCTATGATGAATTGAAAAGCTTTTTCTAATTAATATACTGGTTTGAAAGGCCCCCATGTTATTCGGTGCTTACCGTCCAAGGGAATCTTATCAATGGATTTAGATACATCATCAAACCATTTTAAGAATGCGGGATATTTATCTAATTTCGCCTCCGCACTATCCAGTGATACGTCATGTAAATACCATGCTTTACTTTCAAATTCATATTGAACTTGCGCATAGGCGAGCCGAGTCATACTAACACTATCATACAAACAGTTTACTTGTTTCGCTATAATGGGTGCTTGTGATACTAAACTTTGAGAAATAACTTTTTTGTGATCTTCATTATCTAAGTCATTCCACATTCTCAATTGGCCGTCCATTTGGAAAAACATATCAATTGTAGGTTCTTTTTCATCAAAAGAAACTAAGATGAAGATACGTTCAGCTGTGTAATCTACAGAATTAATTGCGCCGACGACAAGCTTTTGTGCCACCTTCGCCCAATATTCTTGAGCCTCTTGAGGAGTGAGCTGAATTTTCGATGAGTAAACACATTTATCTTGGTCATCCTGAACTTCCGAATCCTTCGACTGTTTTCTAAAAATTCTATCGAACATGTTCAACTTCACTACCCCCTTTCCAGAGAATGAATGGCACATTAAATACGCCTTAAATACTTAGGCTGTTTGAAAATGCATTATTTTCTTATAAATCCTGATTTATTTAACTGTTCTAACATATCTAGCCTTTGTTTTGAGCTCATAAAGCTTGCAATTTGATTAGACCATGTTTCTGAGCGTTCTCCGTTTGTGCGAGCGCTATAGTAATCATTAACTGTTTGGTCATAAGCTTTTAATTGAGTTTTTTGAGATTCCACATCACTATCATATTGGTTTTGATGGAAAACATGTTCAAATGGTAAACGAGGTTTAGGGCTACCATCTTCATCATCTTCTGGAATACCAAGTGCCATTCCAAATAGTGGGAATGTGTGTTTAGGCAAGTTTAATACTTCTCTTACACGCTCAATATCATTTCTTAGAGATCCTAAATAAACAATACCATAGCCCATGTCTTCAGCTGTAGCAGCAATATTTTGAGCTACTAATGTGGCATCAATGGTACCGACAAGCAATCCTTCTGCTGATTCAAATGACGTTTCCATGTCGTGATTTGATTCTTGGTTAATGATCGAATGTCTATAATAATCCATTACAAATACAAATAAATAGCCATTTTCAACCACATAAGGTTGCCCAGATACTTCTTTTAAATCTTCTTTCACTTTGGGATCGTTGATACCAATAATTGAGTATGCTTGTAAGTAACTTGAAGTTGAAGCACTTTGCCCAGCTTCTACAAGTTGTTTGATATGCGATTCTGAAATAGGTTCTTTCTTGAATTTTCTAACTGAATGATGTTTCTTCAGCAGGTTATACACGTGTTCAGACATCTTTCCACTCCTCATTTCTATAAAATATATAGCCATATCATAACAAACACACATTTCCATTGCTTACATTCTGTTTACCCGATTTTCATGATAGTTAAAAGCTATAAATGTAATTATCTTTAAGTTTTATAAAATTTTAAAACATCATCAATAAATAACTTCTTTAATTTGATAATATGAACAATTATGCTTAAGTGCAATTTTAAAATATATGTGTATGTTAATAATTATAGATACATGTTTTCCTTTTGTTTTTAGTGGAAAACAAATTATGTAAGTTTTATTTAAGGAGGGTTTCATTTGGTTAATAAAAAACAAAAACAATTAAATGACGTAGAAAAAAGCAATGATGAGAAATCAATGACTACAAATAATGGTGTTAAAGTAAGTGAAGACGAAAATACTTTAACAGTCGGAGAACGTGGCCCTAGCCTATTAGAAGACTTTCATTTTAGAGAAAAAATTATGCACTTCGATCATGAACGTATACCAGAACGTATCGTACATGCTAGAGGCTTCGGTGCACATGGTGAGTTCAAAGTATATGAAGATTTATCTAAATATACTTCAGCAGACTTTTTAACTAATCCCGATAAAACTACGCCTGTATTTGTTAGATTTTCAACTGTACAAGGTTCTAAAGGTTCGCCAGACACTGTTAGAGATGTAAGAGGCTTTGCTACTAAATTCTATACAGACGAAGGTATTTTCGACCTAGTAGGTAATGATATTCCTGTATTCTTTATTCAAGATGCTATCAAATTCCCTGACCTTATCCACGCAGTAAAACCAGAACCCCATAACGAAATGCCACAAGGTGGCACAGCCCATGATACATTTTATGATTTCTTCGCTCAAAATCCTGAATCAACACATACAACTGTATGGGCAATGAGCGACCGCGGTATCCCTAAGAATTTTAGACAAATTGAAGGGTTTGGCATCCATACCTTCCGTCTCGTTAATAGCGAAGGAGAGTCATATTTTGTAAAATTTCATTGGAAACCACTACAAGGTTTAGAATCCCTAGTTTGGGACGAGGCTCAAATGCTTCATGGTAAAGATGTAGACTTTCACCGTAAAGATTTATATGAATCTATTGAAAAAGGCGATTACCCAGAATGGGAATTAGGTTTACAAATCATTCGTCCTGAACAAGAATTTGACTTCGATTTTGATATTTTAGACCCAACTAAAATTTGGCCAGAAGATCAGGTACCTGTTAAAATCGTTGGTAAAATGACATTAAATCAAAATGTAACCAATGTTTTTGATGAAACTGAACAAGCTGCCTTCCACCCTGGCCATATTGTACCTGGCATAGATTTTTCAAACGATCCGTTACTACAAGGACGCCTATTCTCATACACCGACACTCAAATTTCTAGATTAGGTGGTCCAAACTTTAATCAAATCCCAATCAACCGTCCAGTTAACGAGGTTCACAATAATCAAAGAGATGCCATGCACCAAATGAATATCAATAAGGGGCAAGTGGCTTATCATAAAAATGCGCTTAATAACAACGATCCACATACAACACCTAAAGAAGAAGGTGGCTATGAACACTATCAAGAAAAAGTTGAAGGACGTAAAATCCAAAAACGTAGTGAAAGTTTCAAAGATTATTATAGTCAGGCTAAGCTATATTTAAATAGTTTAACGCAACCTGAATTTGACCATACTGTAGATGGCTTCTCTTTCGAAATAGGTATGTGCAATTCAATTATGGTAAAACAAAACGCAGTGAATCAACTGAATAAAGTTGACCGTACATTAGCAGAGCGGGTTGCTGAGAATGTTGGCGTTGAAGTGCCTGATGTAAATGAAGAAGTTAAATCAGACGCACAAGACAGTAAATTAACAATGGAAAAATTCGACATTCCATTAGCAGGTCATTCTGTAGCAGTAGTAGTAAATGGCGATATCAGTGCCGAAACATTGAAATCTTACGCCAAAATATTTACGGAAAACAAGCTTAATTATGCATTTGTCGGTCAACACCCTAAAGATATATCTGAAACGTTTGGTATTACAGAAACATTTGATACTGCCCATCCAACACTATTTGACAGTCTGATAGTACTATCGGATGATAGTGATCTACTCCCAGCTGCTGAAGAATTTGCAGAACTTACGTATAAACACAACAAACCTATTGTGGTAAATCAGTCCGCAGCACAAGGATTAGCAAATGCTAAATTGAATTTAGAAGCTCCTGGCGTCTTTGTTTCAGACGACCCTCAAACAATTGTGCAAGCATTTGATCGCAAAAGATATTGGAACAGAAAATAATTAAAATAGCGACTATTCGATGAGCACTCTATAATATAGGACGAGAAAGACATCAAATTTTCACTAATTGATGCCTTTCTCGTCCCTTTTCGTTAATAAATTAATCATCAATGAAGTAAATGAATTGGTTACAATACCTTTCGTATTATAGTAATGCAAACTCCATTTGTCTCCGTATTAAGCTATTTAGTAAGTAATATTTTTCAACTAATCATTTTACTTTTGATTAAAAGGGGATAAAGATTTAAAAAAGACAATTATAGAAGTTTATCATCGAGCTAGTGTAATTATTATTTGACGCACTACCCAAAAACTTATTTAATAATCAGTTATATATAACACGAGTAGTCTTAAGGGAGGCTTAATTGACGAAATATTTACGATTATAAATTCCGTAAAAGATAAAACATTCATAAATTCGTAATAATTCTATTTAGACCTATCAAATCAACACTAAGCAAATGTATAGTCATTTAAAGTAGCCTTTTTTCTCATTTTCATGGTTTAGTTGAGAATAAAAAGGCTATTTTTAATATGTAGGTAGTTTTCCCAAAAATAGACACCTCTACTTTTAAGGTGTAATTTTTCACTTAGAAACCCAGTCAGTCACTCGATTACAAGGCACCTATCTACTACTCACCTTAGTGAGCTTTCTTTGTTGACGAAAATAATGGGAAATGCAATAATAGTATACGAAGATTAGAATTATTATAATTAAGAAATAATAACAATTTAACACCATAATTCTAATTAAAATTCAGTTCAAAAATAGGAGGATGTTTTTATGTCTTTAATAAATAAAGAAGTTTTACCATTCACAGCTAACGCTTATGATCCACAAAAAGATGAGTTTTTAGAAGTATCAGAAGAAATTTTAAAAGGTTCTTGGAGTGTAGTTTGTTTCTACCCAGCAGACTTCTCATTCGTTTGCCCAACTGAATTAGAAGATTTACAAGGTCAATATGACAAATTACAAGAATTAGGTGTCAATGTATACTCAGTATCAACAGATACTCACTTTGTACACAAAGCTTGGCATGACCACTCAGAAGCAATCAACAAAATTCAATATACAATGATTGGCGACCCATCTCAAACAATCACTCGTAACTTTGATGTATTAGACGAAGATTTAGGTCTTGCTCAACGTGGTACTTTCATCGTTGACCCTGACGGCATTGTACAAGCAGCTGAAGTAAACGCTGACGGTATCGGCCGTGACGCAAGCACGTTAGTACACAAAATCAAAGCAGCACAATATGTACGTCAACACCCAGGCGAAGTTTGCCCAGCAAAATGGGAAGAAGGTTCAGAAACATTACAACCTGGTCTTGACTTAGTAGGTAAAATCTAAGGAGGCATTGATTTAAATGCTAAATGATCAGCTTAAATCACAATTACAACAATTACTTCAATTAATGGAAGGCGATGTTGTATTAAAAGCAAGTCTTGGTGCTGATGACAAGTCTAACGAACTTAAAGAGTTATTAGACGAAGTCTCTGCAGCTTCTTCTCACATTACTATAGAAGAAACTGACTTAAAACGCACACCAAGTTTCTCAGTAAATAGACCTGGAGAAGAAACCGGCATTACTTTTGCCGGTTTACCTATGGGTCACGAATTCAATTCACTTGTACTTGCATTATTACAAGTAAGTGGACGCGCACCTAAAGAAGAACAAGCCGTAATAGACCAAATCAAAGCATTAGATAAACCACTACACTTTGAAACGTATATTAGTTTAACTTGTCAAAAATGCCCTGACGTTGTTCAAGCATTAAACTTAATGAGTTTATTAAATCCTAATATCACGCATTCAATGATTGACGGTGCTATCTTTAGAGAAGAATCTGAAAATATTATGGCAGTACCTGCAGTATTCTTAGATGGCGAAGAATTTGGTAATGGGCGTATGACAGTTCAAGATATCCTTGTAAATTTAGGCAGCCAAGCAGACCCAGCAGAGTTCAATGATAAAGATCCATATGACGTGTTAATCGTTGGTGGTGGACCTGCAAGTGGTAGTGCTGCTGTTTATACAGCACGTAAAGGTCTGCGTACAGGGATTGTTGCTGATCGTATTGGCGGACAAGTTAATGATACAGCAACTATTGAAAACTTTGTCACTGTTAAAGAAACAGATGGTCCAAAATTTGCCTCAGCATTAGAAGATCATATAAAGCAATATGACATCGATGTAATGACAGGCATTCGTGCTAATGAAATTGAAAAAACTGATAGTGGTATCGTTGTTTCGCTTGAAAATGGCGCAAAATTAACAAGTAAAACAGTTATCATTTCAACAGGTGCACGTTGGCGCAAGCTTGAAGTACCTGGCGAAGAGGCATTGATTAACAAAGGCGTTGCATTCTGTCCACATTGTGACGGACCTTTATTTGAAAATAAAAACGTAGCCGTAGTCGGTGGCGGTAATTCAGGTGTCGAAGCAGCAATTGATTTAGCAGGTATCGTTGAACACGTCACACTATTAGAACGTAATGCTAGCCTTAAAGCAGACAACGTTTTACAAGAACGTTTAAACAGCTTACCTAACGTAACTGTTATTAAAAATGCACAAACAACTGAAGTACTTGGTGAAAATGCTGTAACTGGTATTAAATACCAAGACAAATCTCTAGGCGAAGAACATACACTAGAACTTGAAGGTATTTTCGTTCAAATCGGACTATTACCAAATACTGAATGGCTTAATAATTATGTTGAACTAAATGAAGCTAATGAGATTATGATTGATCGTAAGAACGCTACAAGCATCCCTGGTATTTTTGCAGCTGGTGATGTTACTGACGATCGTAATAAACAAATTATTATCTCAATGGGCTCTGGTGCAAATGCTGCATTAAATGCCTTTGATTATATCATTAGACATTAATTCTTCTATCAACGTTATACCATGTGAGTGGCTAACGAAATCAGTATAAAACATGATTGTCGTGTCACTCACATACATATAATTAAGATGACTAAGATTATAAGGGATAAAAATGTTTAGCTGAGCTAGAACTCATATATAACTATACTAAGCTCAATATAATAATTTAGGCTGGGACAATTAAAATTGTCTCAGCCTATTTATGCATGTATCCAGTTGTTCAAGCGTCCCCTTATTTGCATATGTTTATTCACCTATTTCTCATTACCATTTTCAGATTTATACAACTGAGTTTTATTACAAACTGCATAACGCTAAATGACCACCTTCAATAACATTTCAAAGTGAAAATCTAATGAATATTTTAAAATTAATTATAATAAATTTATTGTTTTCTCAATTTGTTCAAAAGATTGTGCGTTTATCATTTAATCCCTTATTCAAATCAATAGCTCTAAATGATACGCTTAAGTTATAATTTTTATAAAGCGCGTTTAAACATTCACTGTATTGTTATACTCGTACGATTATTATTAAAGGAGCAATTAAAATTTATGAAAAAAAGTATATTATTATCGTTAGTACTAGTACTAACTGTTATGCTCGCAGCATGTTCAAACGATAAACCTAAAGACGACAATAGTCATAGCGAAAGACATGCGCCTAAAAATGTGAAGAAAATTACTGAAAAGGACATCTTTAACTCAGATAAAAAAGGTGCTACTTTAAGTGAATCTGAAGCAAATAAAGCTATCAAAAAATACCTAGATGTAAACTCCGATATTATTGATAATAAATATCTACTTCAATATAAAATAGATAAGCAAATTGGTACAGATAAAAAAATCACTGATGAACAGGCTGAACGTTTATCTGATCTATCACATAATGCAGTTAAAAATGATGTGCGATTCAAGAAATTTGTAGAAGAAAACAAACTACCACAAGGTTATCAAGAAAATGTAGACCGTATTATCAAATATTTCACTGCTTTAAATACCACAATTAAAAATGCAGATGAAGATTTAGAACAATTAGACTACCAACCACAAAATGAACTTAATGTTGTAGATGTATCTACTAAATATGCTGGAGATGTTAATGGAAAACAACAAGATAAAATCAAAAAATTCCTAAAAGATAAGGGTATTGAATCTGACGCTGTAGATAAATAACATAGACACTTCTTAATTAATTGAAATCCGGAACATGTAATTATACGATTATGCTGTAAGTTTTTTATTAAATTACAATATGATTACAGAACAATTTTTCTTGATAACAAAGGCTTGAAGGTCATTTTTATATATAGTACTCAGTTTTACTGACTTATTTCTGTAAAAAACCTTACTTAATTGTAAGGTTTTTTAACACAAAATCCCTTTTTTTCTCAAAGTAACATTTGTTAAGATTAATTTAAGTTAATAAACAAATGAATAGAAGCACAGCCACTCAGTAATAATTCTAAGGAGGCACACCTTTATGGTTTTAACTATTTTAATAGGTGCAATGGCTGCTATCTTCATAGCTTTTAATCTCTTTGAGAAGAAAGAAAAATATGGTGTTGTTTCATTTAAAACAATCGCCCTTAGTGTAACTTACGTTATACTTGCCGTTGTTGTAGGAAGTTTTTTAGACAATATCAATACAATATTCCAAGGATTTCATGATAGCTTAACAGCAGCTAAAAGATATTAACCTGAACCGACAAAGTCGTGGTTCAGGTTTTTTGTTTGTATTTATTTTTCTACTTCGTATGGCACACAGTTTTCGATTTTACGCTCGATTACTGTTGCTTGCGTATCGTATCTCAGATAGACAAAGCAACAACGAAGCACGACCTGATGGGCAACAATTACAATAGTTTCTAAACTATTATCTACTTCATGTTCAAAAAATTGCGTTACACGTTGTAACACGTCTGCATAACTCTCCCCGCCTGGTGCTTTTTGGCTAAAGCTATGACGAAATGATAGATAATCCTCATCATTAAAATAACGTGCATATTCAGGTTTTTGTTCAATTTTGTCCACCATTTCTCCTTCAAACTCACCAAGCGAACGTTCTCTTAACGAAGAGGTCACACTTGCAGGGATAGCATTATCGAATATCGCATTATACGTCTGCCTAGTACGCAGTAAATCTGATAGATACACATGATCTATGTCCTTTTTATTAAAATAACTTTGCAACAACTGCGCAGAACGTGTTCCCTTCTCTGTTAACGGCACATCTAATTGCCCACAAAAGTAATTTTTGCCTTCTTTTTTATCATAATTTGATTGCGATTCACCATGCCGCACTAAATATATTTTCATATGTCTTCCTCTTCTCTTTTATAATCGTTGTTCCACAATTGTACCTAACAAAAATGTAATATTAAATATCTCCACTATATTTATATCTAATTTATTGTTAACATCCTATCTGGGGTGATATAAATGAACGAACAAGTTACGCAAAACAATACACAAAGCGAGCGCATACTTGCATCTATTAGCTATTTCAGCATATTTTTCGCACCTGTTATTGTACCTATAATAATTTGGATTTTAGCTGACAAGCCAACGTCCACACATGCAGCGAAATCACTAATTTATCATATTATAACTTACATCGGACCTATCTTTTTAATCATTAGTGCTGCTATGGGCGGTATTGTGATTGATTCACAAAATACAACTGTTAGTTTAGTCGCGCTTGCATTAGGTATATTACTATTTTCCATAACTATTTGGTATACGATAAAAAATATTTACCGTGGCATTAAAGTGCTCATTTCAGATTCAACACTTTATAATCCATAATTTTATATTTAATTGCTATAGGTTTAAAACCCATTACGAATTGGACATTTTCTTATCAAATCGTAATTAAAATATGACAAAGTTCAAAACAATTTAAAATTTTGTATACTTAAACCGTAATATCTTTTATGCTTAATGTTAAAGGAGACTGAGAATATGAGTAAAAAATTAACAATATCTTTAATTAGTATTTTAGTTATTATTGGTTTAGCTTTCACGATATTCATGATATTTTCTGGTCAAAAAGATACTTATTATGGCTATATGTCTGAAAGTACAACTGCAGAAAAAGTTGTCAGCGAAAAAGATGGCATCGTAACGAAAGACGTCAAACTTGAACATGACGATGATTTCAAACCTAAAAAAGGTGATTTTGTAAAGTTAGTATCTAAAGATGACGGTAAATCATTCTACAAAAAAGAAGTAGTAAAACATGATGATATCCCTCACGGATTAATGATGAAAATCCATGAAATGGATATGAATCACTAATTTTATAACAACAAGTGTTTCAAACATAACAATCCTAATTAAAACGGGGTGTAACACAAGATCAAATTAACTAATTTGATTCTGTGTCACACCCCTTAACTATGCCTTTATTTCTTCTGTTTATTTCTTCGATCTTTATAATATAATAAGACCTCGATAATAAATACAACAATCAATGAGAAACCAAATAACGGCATCAAGATACCAAGTACAATAAGTACGATAGCCAACGGGATTGACATTGGTTTTTTAACTCTTGGAGGTACCTTTACATTACTATCCCTCATTTTTTTAATCCATGATGTTAACCCTAATCCAACTGCTGTTAGTAAAGCGATACATACAAGTAAATTAATCACTTTATTAGCTACGCCAAAGAGATGACCTTCGTGTAATGGTATACCCCACGTAAACCATTTTCCGATAATGCCGTATTCTTCATACTTCACTTTACCTAAATCTTTCCCATTATATTGATCTAGATATAACGTTTGCTCGTCATATGGCGAAACATCTAACCCAGTGACACCTGTATTACTGCCCTTAGAAACAGTAAAAGCTGCTGATTCATTGGATGGATAAACAATAGAATATGGTTTATCTATGCCGTTCTTTTTGGCTTCATTAACTACTTTATCAATCGAAATTTGATTTTTAATATCTGTCCTCGGCATTTCGCCACCACCATGGTGAGCAGCATGACCTTCTGAAGCAGGTTGTTTGTTTTCACGTGTTGCCCAAGGAATTTCATTCACATCCGATTTTGGAGGATTAATAGCTAATTCTGATTGTCCCAATTCTCCAGAATTGTCCATCACATTTGCTATCTTAGCCCCCATATAGCCTGACCAAGGTAAACCAGTAAGCACTAATACAAATACTGGTATTGCTATAACTACACCTAAAATACCATGCCATTTTTGGAATCTTAGTTTTTTATTGTTATTTGATATTAGTTTTTTCTTAATAAGCATATATGTTCCAGAAAGAATCATAAAAATTGTCCAACATGCAGTTAATTCTACAAGATAATTTATGAATGTATTTTCGGTAAATAATGAACTATGTATATTTCTTACAACATTTGCGTATGTATGTTTAGCATTTTGATCTGCTACGATTTGATTATTTTGATCTAAAAATACATATCGTTGATTGCCTGCCATGTCATCCAATGTTATACGATTATTATATGGTTCATCCATCATACTTACTTTACTGATATAAAATCCATCAAACTTATCTTCTACTTCATCTACAGCTTCATTCAATGTTTGATGCGATTTGACAGAACTATCTCCGAAAAACTCTGTTTTATATATATTATTTTCTACTTCCTGAAAAAAGAGATAACCAATTCCCGAAATGGTTAATGTAATTAATAACGGCGTTATAAATAAGGCAGCATAAAAATGTAATCTTTGTAACGGATTAAATATATTTTTCAAAATTTTTCCCCCTTCTCCCTTAACATTATAAATAAATAACAAAATTATTATGTAGATAATTTGTGAATATTTTATAAAAAATAGCATTTAATTAGTTAATCTCTTTTAAAGTTAATTGCATTACGCTAATAGCCCATGTCTTTGTTTTATTAAGTTTCAAATAATTAAAAAAAGGAACGGAATTAAAATCAAATTTTGTGATTTGACTTCACATTTCCGTTCCTTTTTGCATGTATACTTTTATATTTACGAACATAACATGATGTTATTTGCATTAACTTCTAGAGAATCAGATCATTTTGATTTAATACTTAACTACTTTTACTGAATAATAAATTAAGTGATAAACCAATCAATATTGCACCAACTGTATAGTCAAAAATTGCCTTTACAGTTCTATTAGCAAATAATAATTTAATATATTGGAAAATATAGACACAAAATACAAACCACAACAGAATAACAGTTGTAACAATTGTTGATAATATGGCAACCTGAGACGTTACTCCTTCTCCTGTAGTTAAAAATTGAGGTAAAATACTTATGTAATAAAGTAATGCTTTAGGGTTCAACATCGTACTTAATAAACCTTGCCTATAAGAACTCAAATAACTAATTTTTTGAGCTTTCATTTGAGACGTAGAAAAGTTCATACCCTGTCGTGCGCTAATAATACTTCTGATCCCTAAATAAATCAGATAGAATGCACCTAATATTTTAATAGTCACGAAAACATAGTACATATTTGCCAAAATAAATATGATACCGAATACTGCTAATAATGAGAACAGTACATGTCCAGATGTAATACCTAAAGCTGTCATAGCGCCATTGCCTTTTCCAGAAGTAATGGAATTTTTCATTACTACAAAGAAATCTGGACCAGGTACAATAATAATCATCAAAGTAATTGTAATAAAAGCTGCAAGTCCTTCCATATCAAACACCCACTTCCATGCTTTATCGTATCAATTACAATGTGTGCCTGCAACATGAATAATCTCATATTTTAACCGTCTTTTTTATTGAAGATATAGTCTTAACTATGATATATTAAGATTGTAGTTGGAAACCGACTACTAGTCTTTTATATTCATGAACATATTACTCTTAAGGCGACACTAATGTGTCGTCTATTTTTTTATTTTTAGAATTCTCACCTCTTAACATAGGGCATATACACAAAATCACTCCTTTCACTTTCACAAATTTGTTTACACATAATAACACCCGCTTCTTCACCTCAAATCATTTCAACTTACTAATTTCAAACCTACAGTGCTGCCTAAAATCACTAAAATACATATCACTCTCTTGATATCTTTCGATTCTTTATAAAAGATCATCCCTACTAATGCGCCACCCACAGCACCTATGCCAGTCCACACTGCATATGCTGTACTCATAGGTAATTCAAACATTGCTATTGATAATGCAAAAAAACTAAGGCTAAAGAAACTAACTAAGCCTATTAATGCACGATATTTGCCACTATTTACATATGCGTTTAAAAAAGTAATGCCAATCATTTCAAAAAGACCAGCAACTACTAATAATATCCAAGCCATTATACTTCTTCTCCTTTACTTGATGTCACTAATTTCAGACTGATTACTCCACCTAATAACATAAATATCAAAATAACTTTAATCATGTTTAAAGAGGCATCGAAAAATAAAAAATCAAATACTGTCACACCAGTAGTTCCTAATCCTACAAAAACTGCATAAGCACTTCCCACAGGTAACCACTTTGATGCTTTAATTAATAAATAGAAACTTAGAAATATAGCAATAATTGTAAGTAACCATTCAATTACTGATGTTGCATGCGTTAATCCGATGACCCATCCAACCTCAAATACCGAAGCAATAATTATTTTCAACCAATTCATAACAAACCCTCCTTAAAAATAAAAAAGCCCGAGAGATAGCGTTAACTACTATCTCCCAGGCTTTTATCCTTCCGTGTCACATATAAAAATGCGGCTTTCTCTCGGACCAGACCAAGTTATATCATTGCGGAACCCTAGAAAGTATTTATTTAATTCAGTAAATCTTATCAAATTACACTATATTTTTCAACAATTACTTTCTAAGACCCTAATTTAAAATTATTATAATTTACAAAGTGCTAAAGTACACGCTTACATGTACTTTTCACTTAAATTTTACGATTTTTTAAGCCTAAACCCTCTACATTTGATTAATTTTAATGTATACTATGTATTAGATAATAACAATTACAATCTAGAGCGAAATTACTGAAATTTATTCTCAATTAATTCACTTTGTTACTAGGTTCAAAAATTTATTAAAAGCGAGGGATTTTTATGCAACTTCTTAATTACAAGATGCACAATGACGAACTCATTGCCACAGTGTTATCAGATAAGAAACAAGTATTCAAATACACATTTGATGTTACAACACCTGAATATGAAATCTTAGATGTTCTCGAAGAAATTAATGATTACGTAGACAATGGTCAGCATCCATTAGGCTGTTCTTTACTTAAAAACTATTCTTATGAGGACGTGAGTCACAATATTTTATAATCTAGATTACACACCAAAAAGATGAGTATAGCTGTTAATTACTAAACAGTATACTCATCTTTTAATTTCTCATTAGTATATACAGCCATACCTGTTTTTAAATTCTTGAAACCTAACTGCCTGTAAAAGCCCTCATATCCTGTCGTTGCAACTAGATGAACGCAAGACAACTCTCCTAAATACACCAATATGTTTCGTATAATTTCTTGACCGATACCTTGGTTTTGATGTGCTACATCTACCATTACATCATAAATTGCCGCGTTAAAAACACCATCCGACATCGCCCTTGCAAACCCAATAACTTTTCCTTGATATTTTGCAATAATTACATGTGTTGCCGTATTAAAAATTGTAATCACTTTTTCCTGATCATGCCCTGCCCAATCGTTATCATGATAAATTTGAATAAGTTCATCTACATCTTTTATATCTAACTCATATTCATAATCAATATTCACTACCACACCATCCAATCAATTCTACCGTACAATTATCTACTTTATATTATAATCTAATTTCGGCACTATTAATTTCTTATTTTCTTTATCTTCATTTTAACATGATTAATTTATCTTTAATAATTTCATTCAAATATCTAGTTTACTACTTCTCAAAATATTCATGCTAAAATTGCTTTGATTGATAAGGTTACTACTTAGTAATTGATGGGTAAATACATAATAAACAACTTTTAATAAATATAAATCAAGGAGGGACACATCATGTGGATAGCTTCAATTGTTCTTATTATTGTTGGTATTGTGTTACTCATTTTGAATAAACGTACTTCTAAAAAAGAAGGTGTTTCTAAAAAACAAAGTTATATTAGTATCGGGGTTGTATGTATTATCGTTGGCGCTTTCTATTTCGTAGGACAAATCATTAGAGTGATTGTTGCATAACGATTGAAATTAATCCTACTAAAATGTTTAATCCATATGTCAAAAAATATAAAGAGAGCTAACCCATTAGGTTAGCTCTCTTTATATTTCTATAATTGCTTTTCAAAATAGTAATGATTTTTTAGATCAAGGCTGGCTCATTTATCAATCGATTTATTCAACATAATAAACACCGCCACTGTTAGACTTACATATTACAATCTTTTCAGTGTAATATTGGCAGTGATTTGGGCCGACTCCTGCGGAAAGACCACTAGCCGAAGACTACAGGCTAAGGCAATGACCGCGGAAAGCGTGCACAAAAAACTGCTACCAAAGTCTGAGTTGACCCATTACGAGTTAGCTCACTTATATCTATATCGTAGTACAGACATTCCTTTTATCTCCTACATATTAAATAAATCATTAAACGATTCTACCATTGTAGGATGTGTGTATATATTATCTTTTAATACTTTATAAGATAATTTTTGATCTATTGCTAATTTAATTAAGTTTATAATTTCTTCTGATTGTAAACCATATAGAGATGCACCTAAAATTTCTTCATTATCTTTATTAACCACTGCTTTAAATAATCCTCTACCGTCATTGTTTATTTTATGTCTAGGGATTGAATTAACAGGTATAGCACTTTCTATAATATCATACTCTTGTTCTTTCGCTTCTTTTCCTGTTAATCCAACACGTGCTAATGGTGGATCTATAAATACTGTATAAGGTACAGCCCCACGGTTTTCCGTAGAACGTTTGCCTTTCCCGAACAATTGCTCTTTTACAATTCTGAAGTCATCTAATGAAATATATGTGAATTGCATGCCACCTTTGACATCACCTAAAGCATAAACATTGGATGCATCTGTTTGTAAATATTCATTCACTATAATTTCACCATGGTCACCAATTTTCACATCAGTATTTTGAAGGTCTAAGTCAGTATTAGGTTTACGTCCTGTTGCTATCAGTACAGCATCAGCAGCATACTCACCATTCGTTGTATGCACAATCGTCCCCTTATCTGTATCCTCAAATTTCTTAGTATCTGCATTTAAGACGATATTCACATTTTTGTCTGCTAAGTCTTTTTTGACCTCAGCAACAATATCTTTATCTTCTTTAGTCATAATATCATTACCACGCTCTAACACAGTTACTTGTGTACCAAAATTCGCAAACATTGCGGCAAATTCTAATGCGATATACCCCCCACCAACGATTACTAAATGATTAGGTTGGGATTTTAAATTCATGATACCTTCTGAATCATATAAATATTGCGAAGAATCAATACCTTCGATTGCTGGAATCATAGATTTAGCCCCTGTATTAATGACGATTTGTTCTGCACCAATAGTTCCTACAATTTCATCTTGATCATTTAATAAATTTAATTCATGATTAGATTTAAATTTAGCAGTATAATCTAACACCTCTATATTGTCATCATCATCTAAGTTATGATAATTCTTACTATTTAATGCATTGACAACATCTGTTTTTCTTGAAAATGCTTGCTCAAAAGAACCATGTTCCAGTCCTTCATGTACTAGTGTTTTGGATGGAATACAACCTATATTGATACATGTACCTCCATACATTTTTTTCGATTTTTCAATAACTGCTACTTTTCGACCTTGTGCAGAAGCAAATTTCGCTAGCGTTTTTCCACCTTTACCAAATCCTACAATGATTAAGTCAAACTGTTTCATGAGAATCCCCCTTTAATATATCTTTTAATACATCTTTTATCGTAATATTTTTATAATATGTCACTAATAAGTCTTGCTCTCTTTGATGAAATAGAGACATTGTGTGGCCTATTTCCTTGGAAATTTCACAATCACTATCCTCATCTCCAGTAAATAATCTACCTTCTGATTTTTCTTCATTGAATAATACAAATAAATCTGCAAGATTTACATCATTCGTTGATTGATTTGATTGGTAACCACCGAACTTACCACGGGTAGCATCCAAATATCGCTGTTCATTTAACTTTCTAGTAACACGTCGTAATTGCACTGGATTAACACAAATGCGTTCTGCTAATTCACCACTTGAGTATCGTTCTCCCGGATGTTTCACTAAAAAGGTCAAAAGATGTACCGCAATATTAAACTCTAAATTCATAATCATCACCTTTTAATTGTAACTTTAATAATTACATTATAACTTCTCTCAATTTAACAGCAAAGTTATTTGCTTACAATTACTATATTCCCAAATAACTTTATGTTATTAAATAAAGCAGGATAAAAATCAAAAAATAATTAGATTTCTATCCTGCTTCCAAATCTTTAATAAATATGGGAGTTTATTACTCTATATTAATTTTTTAAAACTTTACAATTATTATAATATTGCAGCTCGAATACTTACATTGTGTTCTAAATATGCTTTTAAGCAACTAAGCATATAAACCCATCCCTCTTTTTGTCCTAATAATTGCTCTACATCTTGTGTATCAAAATCTTTTTCAATTGTAGTTACTACAGTACTTTCACCAATACCTTCAAATTCAATTGTTACAGGATGATTTCCCCATATAAATTCAATACTTTTATTGTCCTCTATGCTGTTTATCTGAACCTCTAATTCTGCGTTATATTCTTCATAACATAGGGTAATGGTTTTACCTTGTTCCCATCTTTCTGAACTTGAAGAAAACCAAAAACCTCCAATTTGATTTGGGTTTACAAAAGCTTCAAACACATTTTCTTTCGGTACGTTTACTTGCATTTTTGTAACGATATCCAAGTTACACACACCCTCTCTTCAAGTTAGATACTAAAATTTCCACTTCCATTATATTCATTTTGAACTAATGTCACAAAGCACATGTCATTATGAAATTCAGAAAATTACACACTAAATATTATGAATTATAAAATTATATTTATTAAGATTGTAAATGTTAAATACTCAAATAGTAATACAATTGTAAAAAACCTATCAGTCGGTGTTATGCTAATTTCTGTTATAATTTCAACATCGCAACTATAAAATCAAGGGAGATTTCTATGAAAAATATAATCCATTCTTATTTATATTATTTGATCATGTTACTTATAGTAGGTGTAATTTTAACTTCCTTATATATTTTATATGTCTGGAAAAATGATCAACCACAAAATCAGGATTACTATAAAAATTTTTCAGATCTTACAGCCGATACAACAGAAGGCCGTGATTGGCAGATTAATACAAAGACAACAAACAATAAAGATATATTGATTACTGCTATTCATGGCGGTGGAATTGAACCGGGGACCTCTGAATTAGCAAAAATCATTTCTAAAAAAGGGAATTTTAATTTATATAGTTTTGAAGGATTATTAAAATCTAACAACGCCAAGCTGCATATTACTTCAACTAGTTTTGACGATCCTAAACTTAAAGATATGATTTATAAGTCTAACGAGTCTATTTCTATTCACGGAATTAGAGACGAGAAAAAAGTAGTCTATATTGGTGGAAAAGATAAAGATATGTCTCAATCCATCCAAAAAGAATTAGAAAAGGAAGGATTTAATGTTGAACAAAGTCCCAATTATGTAAATGGTGATTCTAATAACAACATCATCAATAAAAATGACACAGGATCTGGTGTACAATTAGAAATTTCAACAAAATATCGTAAATCTTTCTTTGATAATGGAGATTTCAACAGAAAAACACGTGAAAACACTAATAACTACAGACAATCTATTTATGATTTTGCTGAAGCCGTTACTAAAGGTATCAAGCAACAAACAAATTAAAGTTAATTACAATAGTATCCAGAACCCTTTTATTTATGAAGGCATTTCTGCATACTTGTTTTTTCAAAAGATTTTCTTTTACATTTACTTGCTTTTTAAAACAATAGGTATAAAATACTGTTTATTAAAATCAGTAAAGGAAATGACCTAATGAAAATATTAAATAAGCCTTTGTATTTTTACCTTTTACTTTTTATAATTACAACATTAGTTGGCGCAGTACTTTTATACTTACCTGTTACCGGCAAAAAGCCCATTGATTTTATAGATGCATTCTTCATAGCTTCAAGTGCCTTTACAGTAACAGGACTAACAACTGTTGATGTTTCAACACAATTCAATTGGTTGGGCGACCTTATTATTATGCTCTTAATTCAAATCGGTGGCCTTGGTATTGTGACAGTCACATTATTAACCTTCATATTAATTAATAAAAAAATTAGTATAAAAAATCGTTATCTAGCGATGGCCATGTGGAATATTGATAAACCAGGAGGAATTATACGCCTTATTCTTCAATTTGTACTATACAGTGTCGCAACAGAGATCTTAGGAGCAGTATTTATTGCCCTCTCATTCGTTCCTAAATACGGTTTTGGACAAGGCTTATTTTTAAGTATGTTTACATCAATTTCTGCATTTAATAATGCAGGTTTTGCTCTTTTCAAAGATAATTTAATGAATACGATTAACGATCCAATTATTACAATTACTATCCCGTTACTCATTATTATGGGAGGCATCGGCCCTTTAGTGTTCTTTGATTTAATCATGTCTCAAAAATTAGTAAACTTAAAATTACATTCTAAGATTGTGCTAAGCACATCACTTATATTAATTATTTTAGGTTCTATAATATTTTTCATTTTAGAGTATCATGCTACATTAAATCATTTATCGCTTCCTGAAAAAATTGGAGCTTCATTCTTCCAATCTGTCACAACACGTACTGCTGGATTTAACACTGTAGACATTGGACAAATCACTGCACCGACTTCAATGATGATGATGCTGTTAATGTTTATTGGTGGGGCTCCTATTAGTGCTGCTGGTGGTATTAAAGTAACAAGCTTAGTTTTAACTCTATTGTTCATTACCAGTACACTAAAAAATGAAACGCATCCTTCCATATTTAAACGATCCATTTCAAATAGAACTTTAAATATAGCCGTTACAATTACACTCTGTGCTACTATATTTGTCTTAAGCGTCTCTCTGATAGTCAGTATGCTCAACCCACACACGCCATACACAACTGTATTATTTGAGGTTATTTCAGCTTTTGGCACTGTAGGATTGAGCATGAATTTTACATTGGATTATCATACAGCCACGAAAATCATCATTATTGCCACGATGCTAATTGGAAAAATTGGTATTCTCACGTTTGTTCAATTGTTCATTACTGAAAAGAAATCATTATTCTATTACGCTAAAGGCAATGTACATTTATAGTTAATGCAACAAACTCAAACGGTTATTGAAAGCTAATTTTACAATTTTAATAAACTGCATAATAATTATATAGCCAAAAACAAAAATGATGATTTCCAACTTATTTAGATGGAAATCATCATTTTTGTTTTTTTAGTGCTTAGAATAGTCATTTAAAACTATTATTTTTATTCAAAGAACTTAATTAGAGTTCGATGATTTTGCTTTTCTCTTATCCATAATAATTGGTACTACAATGATTAGAATACTAATAACTAATAAAATAACTGTAATTGGAGAATGGAATAATGATAAAAAGTCTCCGTTGTTAATTAACAAATGTCTTCTTAATGATGTTTCCATCAAAGGCCCCAGTACAATTCCTAAAATTAGTGAAGCAATTGAAAAATGATATATTTTCATTAAATATCCTACAACACCAAATAATAACATAATCCAAACGTTCAATAAGTCATTGTTTGTAGCATAGGCACCAAGTAGAGAAAGTATAATAATGAATGTTGCTATAATGCTATAGGGCGCTTTTAACAATAATGTAAATACTTGAACACCTGCTCTACCAGCAACCAATGTCGTGACACTTGCGAATAACATTGCTAAAAATATTGAATATAAAAGTATAGGTTGATCTGATATAAGTTGTGGTCCTGGCTGTACACCTTGAAGTACTAAAGCTGCTAATATTACCGCAGTTGTTGGACTACCTGGTATTCCAAGAATTAGTGTAGGAATCATTGAAACTCCGGCTGCCGCATTATTAGATGTTTCAGGTGCAACTACACCTTCTGCTTTCCCTTTTCCAAATTCTTCTGGATTTTTATCTATTTTCATAGCTACTCCATAACTCACAAATGAGGCTATAGACCCTCCTGTTCCTGGCAGCACACCAAGTAGACTACCTATTGTTGCTGATTTTAAAGCAGTCCATTTATATACAAAAAAGTCTTTAAACTTGAACATACCTTGCGATAATTTTGAGGATGTATTTAGATTTTGTGGACTATTATTAGTAATTTGTGAAAATACTTCTCCTAACGCAAATGCCCCAATCATAATCGGGATATAGTCAATCCCATTCATCAACTCTAAAGTATTAAACGTAAATCTATCTGTAGCTGTTAATGGATCTAAACCTATAGTAGAAATAAAAATACCAATAAGCCCTGATATAATAGCTTTAACCATATTACTGGTGCCTAAAGCAGAAATGACGGTCATACCTAAAATGGCTAAAGCAAAATATTCTGAAGCGTGTATCTTAAACGCGACCTCTGAAAGTATAGAAGCCAGCGAAAACATTAAAATTACTGCAAAGATACCACCGAATGCTGAACTACTAATTGCTAAACCCAAAGCTTTTTTCGACTTTCCTTGCTGAGACATAGGATAACCATCGAAAGTCGTAGCTACCGCTTCTGGTGTCCCAGGCGTATTAAATAGAATAGCGGTAATAGACCCTCCATAAGCTGACCCAACATAAATTGTTGATAATAATGCAATAGCAGGCAACACATCTAAGAAATAAGTAAAAGGTAGTGCTAATACAATCGCCATAGAAGCTCCTATCCCTGGCAATGCACCTAAAAATATTCCAACTAACAAACCTAATACAACTAACATGATATTAGTAGGTTCAATTATCGTTAAAAAAGAATCTTTCAATAAGCTTATATTCATTCATTACACCTCCATATCTCAATATATAAAATTACTAATTTCAGAAAAAATTCCTATCCCTTTTGGTAGTGGTATACTTAGTATGTTTCCAAATAGGAACGTAAAAAGTATTGGAATACCTACAGAGAAACTAATAATTTGAATCTTATTTTTTGAGCCTAATAATACTAATAATAGAGGCGTTAAAAATAAACATGATAAGAAAAATCCCATCTTATTTAACACTAAAATAAATATCGCTATGCCTACAGTTATAATCATTATAATGAGCGCTGGTTTAGTAAATAGCGCATTATGCTTTGTTTTTTCTTTATTTTTCTTATATTTAACAACCTCTTTAATTAATGTATAAATAAGTAATGCAACTAGAATAAAAAGTATAAAAGTTGGTAAGCCCGACGCGCCAATTGGGTCAACGTCTCTTAAATTCTCCATATTTATTGAGTTAATCAAAAAATATATAAATATAATTAGTAAAATGAAACAAAATAATATACTTCCCATATAATCCCCCCGTTACATGATTAAATGCCTAAATCATCTGAAATTTCATCGAATTTTTCATACTCCTTTTCTAACTTTTTCTCAAATTCATCAGGACCTAAATAGCCCTCACCTATATCAACCAAATTATTTTTAGCATATTCTTTATATTCTTTAGTTTCATAAGCCTCTTTTAATTGTTTCGTCAGCTGTTTCTTGACTGCTTCTGGTGTGCCTTTTTTGATAACAAAACCTCTCCATGAACCAATATCTACATCTAAACCTTTTTCTTTTGTAGTAGGTACACTTTTAAATTCTTCTATTTTATTAATTCTGTCATCATTAAAAATAACTAGTGGCCTAACTTTATTAGATTTAACATAGTCTACAACATTCACAACTTTATCTAGATATACATCTACTTCTCCACCTAATGCTGCTGCTTTCACTTCAGATCCTGATTTATAAGGAATAAATTCACTATTTATATTGGCTTCGCTTTTAAATTTGCTAGTTGCGAAGTCATCTAAACCTGTCGAACTTGTCCCGCCAATCGTAAGTTTATCCTTCTTGCCCTTTTCAATTAAATCATCATAATTTTTGATTGGGCTATCTTCAGCAACAGATAATACATAGATATCGCTTTGAATTTGTACTAGTGGTTCAAAATCATCTAGTAACTTAACCTTTTCACTTTTATCTAAATTATCAGCAATTACTTGAGATGGTGTAATCTCTAACACATTATAGCCATCATTTTTTTGTTGAAACGTGTATAGCATCCCTAACAAACCACTACTTCCATCCTTATTAATCGGTTGGAAATTGACATTAGAGCGTTCGGAAAGAATCTGAGAATATTGCCTTACAAAAGCGTCACTAGCACTCCCTTCACCAAAAGGTATAATCATATTGATTGTTTGATTCGGATACGCTTTAATTGCCTCTTTATCTATATGACTACCAGTATTTCCTTTTGCACTGCAGCTTGCTAATAATATTGACAATGTAATGATGAGTAACCCCTTTTTTTTACTCATATTTTCACTTCCCATCCATTAAAGATATTGGAATAACTGCATTTCCTTCCATGATTCTTCTAGCAGTACGACCAGTGCCTCCTTTAATCAGTTTGTAAGCACTTTCATTTTTTTGTATGAAAACTTCAGACGAAATGGTACCACTAGGATGTCCTATCTCTATTGTGTTTAGTGCGTTTTTTTGACAAACATCAGCGGGAACTGTCCCCGGAATTTTACAAGCGGTTGCCAAACATATAGAGCCACTAACAGCAAAAGCTGGATGTAAATTGCCCATAGAAATATATCTTCCTATTATATTAATATCTTCCTTTTTAATTAAACTGCCTTGTTCTGTTATATAGTCTTTTGGTTCGCTGACTAATGTTATTTTTGGTAATGCTTCCAATTCATGATTTACATTATCTTCATCGCTAAATAATCCTAATAAAATACCTACCTTAACCCGAAGCTTTTCAATTGCTGTTGAAGTCTGTCGCTCATTGATGTCCTTTGCTAATTCAAATCCTTCAAGAGAAAAATCGCTAGCTTTGACGAAAGCAACAATATTGCCAGTATCCAATATACTAACTTTATATGTAGTTTCATCCATTTTAATATAGTCAACTAAATTTCCAGTTGGCAATAATTTTCCAGTAAATGCACCAGATGAGTCAATAAAACTTACCGTAATTTTTGCTCCTGTGCCTTCAACACCTGAAATTGAAAAATCACCTACACTTTTGATTTCACCTTGATATACAGGAACACGTACTTCCATAATTTTATTTGTATTTGTATTTAAAATTCTAACAGTTGTTTCACCATCTTCTCTCTTTACGAGACCTTCCTCAACTGCATATAAACCTACAGCCGACGCCATATTACCACAAGTAACATTGTAATCTATGCTTTTTTGATTAATTCCAACTTGCCCGAAATTATAGTAAATATCACTATCATTTGTATCCGTCATACCTACAATTGCTACTTTACTAGTAACGGAAGTACCTCCGCCAATACCATCAATCTGCCCGTTAGCAGAGCTGCCATAAATTTTTAAAATCACTTCTTCCTTCAATTTTTCATCTATAGGTAAGTCAGTATCTTTAAAAATCAAACCTCTGCTAGTTCCTCCCCTCATTAGAACACATGGGATTTTTAAACTTGTAGTATTCATAGTATGCCCCCTTGTTAATTATTGAAATATTCAGTCAACTTATATAAAGTATATATATATATATTCGATAAATAAAATATTACTTTTTTATGTTTCGTCATCAAAATATTTTATAATGCAAAAAAATTGTAGGAGGATTATATATGGATAGTATGGATTGGGAGATTTTAAGAGAATTATTTAAATGCAAAAACATCACACAAACAAGCAAAACACTGAGAACATCACAACCTGCAGTATCGTACAGAATTAATAAGATTGAACAAGAATTTAATGTGAAGATTATCCATAGAAATAAAAAAGGAGTCGTATTCACTTCTCAAGGAGAAATGATTGTAAACTATGCAATTTCCATGTTAAAAGATAATCAAAAACTTAAAGAAGATCTAATAAGTCAAGAAAATACCGTTCAAGGTATATTAAGATTAAGTGCTTCTAGTATATTTTCAAGATATCAACTTCCTAAAATTTTGTCGGAGTTTAGTCAAAAATACCCAGCAGTAGAATTTGATGTTAATACTGGTTGGAGCGAAGAGGTTTTTAAATCTGTCCATAATGACTATTCTCAAGTAGGCATACTAAGAGGAGATTATAGCTTTTCGTCAGAGAAAATTCGTTTAATGAAAGAAAAGATTTATGTCGTCTCAAAACATCCAATTGATATAACTGATTTACCTCATTTACCCAGAATATATTATAACACCGATACATCTCTAAATAAGTTAATAGATGATTGGTGGATTGGAAAATTTATAGAGCCACCTTCTATTACAATAAATGTAGACAATATGGAAACAAGTAAGGAATTTGTCCAAAATGGTTTAGGCTTTTCTATTTTGCCTGGCATTTTATTACGAGATGATGATAAGTTGTCTAAAATACCATGCTTAGACCAACAAAATAACTATATCATTAGAAATACAGATATGATTTTAAAAGAACAATATCTTAATAATACCGTAGTGAGAGCATTTTACAATTTCATGAAGGATGTTAATTTAGAATTTTAATGTACTCTATGATTATAGAACAACGATGCATTTCATATAAATATTATACTTTAATTCAATTATATGTTGTTACTCACTTCTATCTAACTTAATCAAATATGCTCTACTCTTACACATAAAAATATAAATTTACACTCAGAACTAAAATGCAGTACAATATATTTAATAATTTATATTTTTGTGTTCAATAAAATGTGAATTAATATTAAGGGAGAATGAGATGAACGATAATAAAAAGAATGGATGTATCGGTTGCTTAGGATGTTTAGTTGTAATTTTACTTATTATATTATTGATTGGCGGGTGCAGTGCTTTCTTCTATACAGAAAATAATAACGATAGTATCAAAAAAGAAACTCAAAAAAATTCTGATGCTAAAAAGAAAGATAAAGAGAAAGTGAATAAAAATCACGACACTAATAATAGCAAAAACGAAGATATTAATACTCAAGAAAATGGCTCTCAAGAATCAAATGACAATAATTACGAAGAGCCAAGTAATGCTTCTGAAAATAGCGAAAATAGTAACGCTAATGATAATGGCAATACTTATAATAATAATCAAAGCCAACCATCTAGCAACTATAATGACAGCACAAATCAACAAAACAACTCAAACACAGATATCGACACACCTGATACTAATGCACCAGAAGTTGATGCTCCAGAAAAAAATGATTTACCAAATACTCGAGATGTCGACGTACCTAAGCCTGGCGAAATAACAAAAGATATGCGAGGTTATGATTCATCTAAAGATAGAGATAACGATGGTATAATAAACGAAAAATAATCAAAAAAGACACTTCACCATTGCTAATATCAACTAATGGTGGAGTGTCTTTTTGCTTACTAATCTGCTTCATTTCTTATTTAATTTTTAATATTTGTCCTACTTTAATACTATTTGAATCCAACTTATTGTCGGATTTAATTTTGTCTACTGTTGTCTTTTGATTTTTAGCTATACTATACAGCGTATCGCCTTTCTTCACAGTATATGTCTTCACTAAATACAGTGTTTGCCCCTTGCTAATACTATCATTTTTCAAGTTATTCCATTTTTTGATATTTTCAACACTTACATTACTTCTTTTAGAAATATTATACAACGTATCGCCAGAGACTACTTTATGCGTATCTCCGGTTATCTCACCACTATTACTTGGTGCTTTTAATTTTAATGTTTGTCCTACTGATAATGTATTGTTGCTTAAATTATTCCATTTCTTAATGTCATCAATTGCTACGCCGCTTCGTCTTGAAATACTGTATAATGTATCGCCTTTAGCCACTTTGTAAGTTGAGCCAGTTATTGCGTCATCATTACCACCACCGTTTAGTTCTTTATAATGTTTTTGAACTAAACTATAAAATTGGTCCATGTTGTATCCCCACTGGTTGAAATAACCTACTGGGTCTGTATGATTCGTGCCACCCCAATATTGACTAATAGCGTTGTGACTAATAATTGTACCTGTACCTTGATTATTATCT
Organism: Staphylococcus sp. Ze2; assembly: GCF_048568365.1. NCBI lineage: Bacteria > Bacillati > Bacillota > Bacilli > Caryophanales > Staphylococcaceae > Staphylococcus > Staphylococcus sp. Ze2. Next base: position 130,293 of record NZ_CP183486.1, read on the forward strand.
GCCAATGATGGCGCTAGTCCATTTTGTTTCAACATTTTAGCTGCTAAATAAGCTTGGTTATTTACAGATTTAGCAAAACCATCAAATGTATTTGATCTCGTCAACTCTATTTGATAGAAATATGGATTTGCATTTGCGCCTGCACCCCAAGCTAAATAATCACTTGGTGCTGTTTGGATAATTTTATCACTACTAGCATAAGCATGTACAAAAGCACTCTGATAATTGTTATACATATAGTTTACTTCGCCTTCAATCGTACTATTAGGGTTAGCTGTTTCATGTATAACGACTCCTATAAATTTTCCTGATTTATAATTATATTTTGGTAAATTATTAATACGTGAATCTTGAACGATTTGCGCTGGTTTAATATTATTATTTGCAATATATGTATTTACGTCTTGGTAAGATCTATTTGCAAAACTACGCATTTCTACTGAATTAGAATTATGTTCTGCAACCTTATTATGTAATCGTAAATCTTCAGGTGTTAGTTGTTCTTTTAAAGCTTGAGGACTCATCTTTTGTGCTTTATCAAAATCGATTGGCTTGCTTGTATTCTCTTTCTTATCTTTTTCTGCCGTTTGCTTTCCATTATCTTCCTGTGCATATGCTACGGTAGTACTTAGTACTAAGCTCGTCGCTACTATTAATGATAAACTTAACCTATACTTCATTTAAAACACTCCTTTTATTATAGAACACTATTTTATCGCAACGTCTATATTAATTAATACATCTTAATTCTTACAGTTTATAATATTATTCAAATTTTTACAAAAAGCTTTATTATTTCATACTATTTTTTAGACATTCTATATATTAAGTGTTTTAAATATAATAAAAATGAGTAAGATTATGAAATCACAAATATCTTTGACTTCATCATCTTACTCTCACTACATTTACTTATCTTACATTTGTTTATCAATAAGTTTATTGGCCATAAAGCTTCCATTGATGCATGTTGGCGATTGCCATTTGGTACCAAGCTCAAAAATTATAAATCGATAATTACACTTGATAGTATTGCTATTAATGCAACTATAAGTACAAACACAAGTAAAGTATCAATTTTTCTTTGGTTACGTTCTTTATACGATTTTCTAAATTCTTTTAATGCCACAAAACCTGCAATTAAGACTAATAATAGACACACTAAATGTAAAACTAATGCTAATACAGCCATCTTCATCACCTCACACACTTTATTAAATTATGATTATACTTATTTGTTTTTTTAAATACTTCATGAACAATTAAATTAGAAATAGTTACTCAGTAAACTGTTAAATAGGGGAATGGTTATTTGCGTAGTCTTTATAGTATGCTACCCTTTTTATTATCTCCAAAAACGCAAAGTAATATTTCATTACTTTCAACATACATTGAGTTTTGAGAGATAAAAAAACAAACCAAATGCTAAAATGTCACTTTACTTGGTATATGATAATGACTTTACTTAATAAATAAAAAAAGCAACGCACTATATTAAAATACGTTGCTTTTTTATTATCGAATACCTATAACTAAACTGTCTCTAGCTGTTTCTATGACTTCTGTACTTATTTTATCTAAACCATTTATATCCATAATTCTGTCTATGTGCGAAAATAAGCGATGGATCAGACTAAAATTCTCTTTTGTAATTTTAATAATCGTCGTTATTGCCTCATAATCAGTAAAATCTTCGAGTTTTAAATCAAATCCTAAATCTTACCACTTATATTCTAATATGTGATGCGTCTCGTCTTTACTTAGATTATCAAATTCATGTACAAAACCTATACGCGAATATAGTTGAGGATAACGAGATAGTTTTTTTCTCTATACCTCGCATACCAATAAATATCATTGCTAAATTATGTTCATCATAAATAGCCCTTAATTGCTCTAAATGTTGCACTTTAATGCGGTCAATCTCATCTACTATAATTAAATCAATATATTTAAACATATCACTATAATGTTTACTATGTTCATGTCCATACTTATTTACAACATGCTTTTTTGACCCAAATCAATACTTGCAGTGATACTCTATAAATCATTTCTTAATTTTGTCTGTTTTCTGCTGGTGCAGTATAAAATATTTTATCCATTGATTACCTTCAGGCATAACACTTTTCATATCTTTACGAGAACTTTTTAAACTCGATACCCAGCATCAACCAAAGTCCATAACTGTTGATAATAATGATATTCATCAGGGCCTATAAGTGCTATTTTTCCTTTTAAGCTTTGATTTTTTCTTAATAGTCTTGATACCACGGTAATACCTGCTGTACGGCCACCTACAATAACAATTTGATAATGCTTACTGATTTTCCACACCCTCAAATTATTTTAATGATCCTGGAAAATCTTGATAGCCTTCTCTAATATTTACAACATTTTCAAATCCTTTGTTTTCTAAGATACCCACTGCGATTGAACTTCTAACACCCGACTGACAATGTACGTATATTTTATCCTCTTTATTAAGTGGAATATTTTCATTTAATAATTTACCATGGGGAATATTGACTGCTTGATCTAAATGCCCATTATTCCACTCTTCATCATTACGCACATCCAGTACATGTTCTTCTTTACCGGTTATATCCATACTGTGAATGGATTGCGTTTTAACTTCTGCTTTTGGCAAACGGAAACCTGTTACATTATTAAAACCAATTAATTGTAAAGTATGCGCTGCTTGTTCAACGGTAGATTTATCACCAATCAAATCTATACTTTTTTCATAATCTAAATACCAACCGATTTGGTTAATAAAGTTTTTGTTGTAAGGAATATTGATTGTCCCTTTAGTATGACCACCATGAAAGGCTTCTTTGCTACGAAGATCAAATGCTATTTTTTCATTGCTTAAACTAGGATAAACATTGTATGGTTGATATAATTCCATACCAAATTGGTTAATTTTTTTCATTTGTGTAAAATGATGTGGTGGCGCTGGTTGATTTGATGTTAATGTTTCAATGAATTTAGTTTCATCAGTTTCACTAAATGCCCAGTTATTTATTTTTTCATAACCTAGCGTAGACATTGGTACGGCGCCTAATGCTTTACCACAAGGACTTCCAGCACCGTGACCTGGCCAAATTTGAATATAATCTGGTAAACCTTTAACACTTTCTATAGATTGATACATTTGTTTCGCACTAACTTCTGTAGAACCTTCGACTTGAACTGATTTTTCTAGTAAATCGGGTCTACCGATATCACCTACAAAAATAAAATCACCACTAAATAAGCCCATTGGAACGCTTGAGCCGCCACCTTCATCAGTGAGTAAGAAACTGATACTCTCAGGAGTATGACCAGGTGTATGCAATACTTCTAATTTAATGTTACCTACATGAATAATATCTTGATGTTTAACAAAATGTGTTTGTTCAGACATATTTTTATAACTTAATTGATCATCTCCTTCTCCAGATACATATATTTTGGCGTTTAAACGTTCTGCCACATCTCGAATACCAGAAGCAAAATCAGCGTGAATATGTGTTTCTGCAGCTTGTGTAATTTTAAAACCTTCGTTATCTGCAACTTCCATATATTTTGTTAAGTCACGTACAGGGTCAATTATCATTGCTTCCCCTGTACGTTGACAGCCAACTAAATAAGATGCTTGAGATAAATGATTATCGTAAAATTGTTTAAAAAACATAATAAAAACTCCTTTTATTAATAGATTTAATTAGATGAACAAATTATGATTCGCATTTTCGGTATCACCTATATAAGTGCCTACACCGCCGTACTCAACTTCATCTTTTAATTCTTCTTTTGTAATGCCCATGACATCCATGCTCATGGTACATGCGATTAATTTAATATCTTGAGCTATCGCTTGATTAATGAGTGATGTTAATGAATCAACGTTTTTCTTTTTCATTACGTAGCGCATCATGATATTACCTAAACCGAACATATTCATTTTAGAGAGTGGCATTTTCAAAGGTGTTTTTGGCAACATAAAATCAAACATTTTTGCGACACCTTTCTTTTTAACGTTAACTGTTTGCTCTTTTTTCAACGCGTTAAGTCCCCAGAAAGTAAAGAAGATGGTTACATCTCTTCCTGCAGCTTTAGCACCATTCGCAATAATCATTGCTGCCACTGCTTTATCTAACTCTCCACTAAATAGTACAATTGTCGTACCTTTAGCAGTATGATTCACTTGTAAGTCTTTTGGTTTTTCTTTTTGAATGATAGCATTAATTCCATTATTACTTTCATCCAATTCAACTAACGTATGTCCTGTTTGTTTCACCCAGCTTTTAATGTCGCTAAGGAAACCAGGGTCAGTCACTGTAACTTCAATTTGCTCGCCTACTTCAATATTTTTCATTTCTTTACTGATGTTTACAATTGGACCTGGACATTGAAGACCACTATAGTTAAGTTGTTTACGCTCTGCTTTAATTTCTACATTTGTATTTTCTTCTAATGTATTATTATCTTCGTTTTTTGCTTCATATGCTTTATAGCCACCGTCTAAATTAACGATATCGTAGCCTTGTTCAGCTAAATACTCGCTCGCTTTAGTACTTCTAGTACCACTTTTACAGTGTACAAAATAGGTTGTGTTTTTACCTTTATTAAACGATTTAATCTTATCTACAGGATGTAATGTCGCACCATTTATGTGTGCTAGCTCATATTCTTCTTGTGTTCTTACGTCAATCAGTTGACCTTGTGCACCCAATTTTTCTAATTCTTGTTTACTGAAATTGTTGATATGGTTTTCGTTATATTGTTTCATAATATCCTCCTAATAAATACCTATAGGGGTATATTAACTGTTTGTTTACACCGTGTCAAATACCATATGGGGTATTTGACATTTTCGATTCTATCTATTATTATGATTTTAATCAATTAAAAGTGGAGGAAATAACTATGCATTATGATAAAAAAATGATTAATCGTATTAATAGAATACAAGGGCAACTCAATGGCGTTATTAAAATGATGGAAGAAGAAAAAGATTGTAAAGATGTCATTACTCAAATCAGTGCATCAAAAAGTTCAATCCAACGTTTGATGGGAATTATCATTAGTGAAAATTTAATAGAATGTGTAAAAGCAGCAGAGGATAATGGTGAAAATTCAGAAGAATTGATTAATGAAGCCGTTAACTTATTGGTAAAAAGTAAATAATGGATATTTCAACTGTTATTATGATGTTACTTATTGGGGTGTTCGGAGGCTTTATTTCGGGTCTAGTAGGTATCGGTGGTGCTATCATTATTTATCCAGCTATTTTATTATTACCGCCACTATTTGGTGTTCCTGCATACAGTGCATACATCGCTTCAGGACTTACTTCCAGTCAAGTCTTTTTCAGTACTTTAAGTGGGTCATTAAAAGCGCGAAAAAAAACAGAATTCTCCCCGTCATTAGTTATTTATATGAGTGGAGGTATGATTACAGGGAGCATGTTAGGCGCACTCCTAGCAAATTTATTTAATGCTGCATTTGTAAATACGATATATATCATCATTGCTTTACTCGCATTAATTTTAATGTTTATTAACGTAAAACCGAATTTAAATCAGTCTTCCTTTAACAAACCATTATTAGTTATGGTTGGTCTTTTCATTGGTATCATTTCAGGTATAGTTGGAGCAGGCGGCGCTTTTATTATTATTCCTATATTGTTAGTTTTATTCAAATTACCAATGAATACGGTGGCTGCTAATAGTATAGTAATTGCTTTTATATCTTCAATTGGCGCCTTTATCATTAAACTTATACAAGGTTACATTCCTTTAGAAGACGCGTTATTTTTAATAATAGGAAGTATTATCTTTGCTCCATTAGGGTTAAAATTAGGCAAAAGAGTCCCTAGTTTTGTACAAAAGTGGATTATCAGTACTTTAATTATTATTGCAATTATTCAAATTGCTTTATAAATAAGAAAGAGAAGTACAACTAATATTTGTACTTCTCTTTCTTATTTATAAAGTTAAAACCTTCTCATATAGCAAGTATATTGACGCTAAAATTAGCAAATGGTTTGTCGTCCGTTTATTATCTATATTTATGTGTAATAGTTTAAACATTGTAAAAAGTTAGTTATTTTCAAAGAAATCTTTTGAATATGTTCTTAATCTACCACAATTTTCACACAAAACATTGATCAACGTAATGGGTTCATTGCCATAAGTAGCAGATAATAATGGTAAATAGTATTGGCCATCCAATACTCTCATGTTAGGGTTATCGCAATTGCAAATACCTTTGTTTGTAGTCTTTAACTCAATAATGTTTATGATACGTTCTTTTTGTATATCAGTGAATTTTTGCATTGTCATAAACTTTTCCTCCTAACATATTACATTGTATCCATTATAATATGTTGGCTATATTAAATAAAGCTTAATTTTAAAAAAAGGCCCTCTATTAAGAGGACCACAGGATTAAAGGAGTTGCGTTCCCCTACACGTCATAGGACGCATAAGAGATTGACCCATTTAATCACTCACGCCCTAAGACGTGCAAAATTATTATAAGTTAAATACTTGTATAAGTAAAATATAAATTATCTCAAAAGCTCAAACATCTTTAGTATGCAAGACACAAAAAAGATGTTAAACGACGTAAATACCACGACCAAAATCCAAAAATAAACCACCTCGAAAGGTGGTTTATCACGGATGAAGTACTGGAGGTACTTCGTGTGTATAGCGTAACATATAAAAATTAGTTTTGCCACGCCTATATTATTTAATCCATTTTTTTATTCATCTTTTATGTATTATTTAATATTATAAACCATTACAATTATAGTTTTCTAGCTTATTCATCTTTAACAATCGATAAAAATCGCTTGTCTTTTCACTATTATTCGTTATTAAAATACTAAGCTTTATATGTATTAATACTAATAAAACAAAAATAACCCCGTAGGTATATGCCTACGGGGTTTTCAGATACAATATCTATTATTGTTCTTCTTTAACATATGGTAATAATGCCATATGACGAGAACGTTTAATAGCTAATGTCAACATACGTTGATATTTAGCTGAAGTACCTGTTACACGACGTGGTAAAATTTTACCGCGTTCTGAGATAAAACGTTTTAATAATTCTGTATCTTTATAGTCGATGTGTGTAATACCGTTTGCTGTGAAATAACAAACTTTTTTACGACGACGTCCGCCTCTTCTTGGTCCACCTGCCATGGTAACTGCCTCCCTTTAATTTATTTTTTTAAATACCGTCTAGTTTTAATGTTTATTAATCATTTATTATGATTCATGTGTTTTTATTTTCTATTAGTAAAAGATTTAGAATGCGTGTGAAACATTGTATTAAATCTTTGCGTGTGTGTGCATGTGTAATATTAATCTTATAAAATTATGGACTATTTGTCAACACGTTCAGAATAAATAAACTCACTAAACTTGAAATAAATTAAATATTTAACCATTAAGTACTAATTTTACTTCTTCACTTATATCTTTATAATGATTATTTATAAAGAAATGATCACCTTCAAAGAATCGATAATCTACTTTACCTTTTGTCAGATCTGACCATTTATATAAAGTATGAGCACAAATGGAATCTTCTTTCCCTACAAATACTGACAAATTAATATCTACTTGTCTTTCCTTAGGCTTATCGCAATAATAATCAATTGCTAGAAAGTCGTTCTTCAATGCTGGTTTCACTAGTTGCCATAACTCTTCATGATTTAATACTTCTTCCGATGTGCCACCTTTATCTCTTATAAACTGTTTGAATTCTTCATCATTCATGGCTTCTATATCATTATATTTATCCAAATACCCAATTGGTTCACTCGCACAAAGGAACATATGCTTTGGTCGATAACCTAATTGATCCAATTTATAATAAAGTTCATATGCTAATATTGTTCCTAAACTGTACCCTAATAGAATAAATTCTTCAGGTTTTTCATTAATAATTTGCTTTACTAAGTCATCTACCATATCATCAATGCTATCTAACGCCTCTTCAACTAATCTTTCACCACGTCCTGGTAATTCTAATGGCTTAAATTGAATATAACTTGGTAAATTGTTCTTCATTGGATAATATAATGCTTTATTTCCACCTGCAAATGGTATACAAAATAATGTCGTTTTAACCATATACTCGCCCCTTAAAGTATAAATTCTGTATTAAAATTCTTTGTTATATCTAATAATTCTACATCTAAATCATGGTTATCTATATCTAAAATCACTGATAATGCATACTTCCCATACACAATATCATGAAAAAATGAACACCGATGCATCATTTCATCTTCAGTTTCAACAAGTTGATAACGTCCTTGAACTGGTGTAATAGAAAAAGAATCTAATGCTTTATACATGCCTATACCAAGTAATTTTAAATAGCACTCTTTCATTGTCCACACTTCAAAAAAGCGATTAAATCGAGAAATTGAACTTTGTGCATCATTAATGTATCGATACTCTAATAATGCAAAGTATTTTTTTGCAATATCTAAATCTATAGTTTCAATTTTTTCCACATCTACGCCCACATTCGTGTCACTCACAACACATACTGAACAACCATCTGTATGAGACACATTGATATGTGTCTCTTTAGGTGAATTTAAGATTGGTTTACCATGTGCATTTTCACCAAATTGAATATGCTCAAATTGCATTCCTGAATGCGCTCGTACACAATAATACTTAAACCATTTAGAGTATTGAGGATGCCTCTTAAGATTCTGATAATCATAACCCTGTGTATTTAATACATATATCGTTTTTTTCACGTTCACACTTCCACATCACTTAATCAATCAATACAAATGAAGTAGCAAGTTGTTATTTTGCTACTTCATAGTTGTAATTAGAAATTATTTTTTGGATGGCTAATCATTTTAGATAATGTTACATCTTCAGTAGGTTGCCACTTGAAGTTTAATTTTTCGAGTATGAAATTAGTTTTAAAATCTAATACTTCAAAATGAGATTTGTTGAAAATATTGTTATCTAGTACACCTGTATGCAATAGGAAATCATTGATTTGATCACTCATTATATTTTCTTTAATACAATACATTAAGTAATCGACAAATTCATTCCATTGTACATCTTCAATATGATAATTATTTTGATTATACACATGCATCAATTGTTTAAGTGAAAGGTGATGGTTATTATATATATGATGAATCTCGTTATTTAATTGATTATTTTTAATCAATTGGCTACATGCTTTAGCTGCCTGATCAACAGGTGTAAATTCTAAGTCATCATTTTCTAAATCTGGGAATATTTCTAGGTTTCTAAATGATTTTATAATACTATAGAAAGCATTGTTTTCTTCATTTTTCTGGAATACTCCTGTACGAGAATCACATTGTAAATTACCCAATCTGTAAATATTTGTTTCTACACCTTGCTCTCTACTAGCAATCAATACTTTTTCAGCTTCTATCTTAGTATCTAAGTAAACATTATTCATTACCTGACCTAAATCTAAGTCATGTTCTGAGAATGTTAACTGTGCTTTGTCGTCTACCTTACCTGAAGCAATAGAAATTGTAGACATGTGGTGAATCTCTTTCGGTTGATTGTATTTAGCAAATTGAATTAGTTGTTCAATGCCGCCTACGTTTGCGCCGTATGAAGCATCTGTCGTAGCAAAGTGACTCACATTCGCCGCAGCGTTTACAATCATATCGATATTTTGAGATAAAGACTCGTAAGTTTCTGATGCCATGCCTAGTTTTTCTAGTTCGATATTACCTTCAATGATATGGATTCTTTCTGCATATTCAGCACCAATTTGAGATTCAAAGTAATAAATCCAGTTACGCTTCAATTTCGTTTCTCCGTTAACCTCATTATTACTTCTTACCATGACATAAATATTGAAATCTGTATCTTCTAATAAATTGTTCAACATGTATATACCAAAGAATCCAGTAGCACCAGTGAGCAACACATTTTTACCTTTTTTGACTGCTCCGGAACTAATAACTTCATAATTTTCTACACTTTCTTCTTTATATTCATTAATTTCTTGAATAAATTCACTACTGAATTGATGTCCTTGTGCAGTATCTATATTTTTAAGTGTTTCTAACTTAGTTAGAATATTTGTTTGATCTTTTGCAGCTATAGACTCACTGATACGGTCAATCGTTTGTAGTTCGAAAATATCTTTAATTGAAATGTTATATGATTTTGATAATAACGATGTCAGTTTAATCGCTATGATAGAATCGCCACCAATTTCAAAGAAGTTGTCATAAATACTTATACTATCGGTATTTAATACTTCTTCCATTGCTTGAACAACATCTGCTTCGATTTCATTTCTAGGTTCAACAAACTCCTGTCTTTCAACTTCAATTTCAGGTAATGCGCGCTTGTTTAACTTACCATTAGATGTAACCGGCAACTGTTCTATTTGCGTCATATAAGCTGGCACCATATAGTCTGGTACTTTGCGTGCAAGTTCAATTTTAATATCAGCAAATGAAATTGGTTGATCAGCTACAAGGTATGCACAAATTGCTAGTTCTTCGCCAGCCATCGGTTTAGCAATGACACCTGCATCAGAAATATTTTCAATACGTAGTAAGTGGCTAGAAATTTCACCAAGTTCAATACGATAACCACGAATCTTAACTTGTTCGTCTATACGACCTAAATATTCTATTTCTCCATCCGTTGTCCATTTTGCTAAGTCACCTGTACGGTATACTTTTCCTGTACCAAACGGATTATCAATAAACTGTTGTTGTGTTAATTCTGGACGATTGAGATAACCATCTGTTACTGCAACACCTGCTATACAAAGCTCCCCTGGAACGCCTATACCTGTATGTTGATTATTATTATTTAGAACATACATTTGCACATTAGCAATTGGTCGACCAATTGTTATAATATCGTACTCCTGAGTTGGTGGTAACGGATTATAAGTTACCTCAATTGATGCTTCTGTCGGACCATATAAATCAATAAGCAATGTATCATTTGGTTGACCAATTACTGAATTAAAGCGGTTTGCTTGTTCAGATTTGAGCGCTTCACCTGTTGCAAGTACTGTATTAATAGATGCTATTTCAGCCACTTCATTTGTCGATTTAATATAATCAACAAACACGCCTAACATCGAAGGTACAAAATGAATCATAGTGATTGCATGTTGTTGAATTAGTGACGTAATTTTACTTGGGTTTCCTTCTTCCCCAGATGGTAGTAACACCGCTTGTGCACCTACCATAGCGAATCCGAAAATCTCCCAAACTGATACATCAAATGTATATGGTGTTTTAAACATGATGATCTCTTCTTCATTAAAGTCATATTCATCAATCATCCAATTCAGACGGTTCATCACGCCTTCATAAGGGACAACTACCCCTTTAGGATTACCTGTCGTACCTGACGTATATATTACATACATTAAATCAGATACATCTGTAATGTGGTTTAAATTGTCCGTTGATAGATTAGCAAGCGCATCTTTCTTAGTTACGTCAATTACCTTTCTATCAAATTCAATACTTGTATCTAATGGGCGATCTGTAATCAACAATGTTGGTTGACTATCATTCAAAATATAGTTAATACGGTCACTAGGTTGACTAGGATCCATTGGTACATAAGCACCACCAGCTTTTAATATTCCGTATATACTTACCATCATTTCTATACTACGATTTGTCATTAAACCTACAAGTGAATTAGCTTCTACTCCTTCTGCACGTAATTTATGGGCTAGCTGGTTAACACGTACATTCAGTTCTTTGTAAGTTAAACTTTCGCCTTCAAATGTGATAGCTGTTTGATCTGGTGTATTCGCAACTTGCTTTTCAAAACGCTCAACAAATGTTTGCTTATTAGGTAATTCGGCATACGTATCGTTAAATGCACCGAGAATTTGTGTTCTCTCTTCTTCTGTTGTCATATCAATATCACTGATATTTTGGGCCGGATGTTTTACTACTTCGCTTAATATTTTCAGATAGTGATTCAACATACGTTCAACTGTTTGTGGTTCAAACAATTCTGCAGCGTATTCTAATGACACTTTGTATGCTTCGTCATCTTCAATCATCATATTTAAGTCAAACTTAGCTTTTGTGTTAGTTGCTCGTTTTTCTTTAATGTCCCAATCTTCAATTTGAAGATCTTGTGTTTCATTATTTTGTAACGTGAAGAGCACGTCAAAGAGTGGATTACGTGTTAAGTCACGTCTTTCTACAACCTCATCCACTAATTCTTCTAATGGATACTCTTGGTTGTCATATGCTTTTAATGCAGTATCTCTCACTTCATCTAAAAATTGTTCAAACGCTTTGTTATTTTCAGGATAAGCACGCATTGGCAACGTATTAACAAACATACCTAATAAATTATCTGTATCTTGGTGCGTACGCCCTGAGATTGGACTACCTATAACTACGTCTTCTTGTCTACTATATTTATGCAATAAAATCATAAATGAAGATAGTAGAATCATATAATCTGTACTATTAGTTTTTTGAGCTAATTCATGTAATGCGTCTCTTGTCTCTTTAGGCATTTCAGCTGATACAGTTTTACCTGTAAAGCTTTGTTGTTTAGGTCTTGAATGATCATAAGGTAAATCCAATACTGGTGCTTCATCTTCGAATTGAGATAACCAGAATGTACGTTGACCGCTTAAATCACGGTTATGCATCCATTCACTATAATCTTTGTACTGTACTTTCAGCTTATCTAAAGTTCTTTCGTGATATAGTGCGATAAATTCTTTAATGATTAGATTAATAGAGAAACCATCCGAAATAATGTGGTGAATATCAAAGAGTAAGATATGACGTTGCTCAGCCAATTTAACGATTTTCACTCTTAACAGTGGTGATTGTCTTAAATTAAACGGTCTTACGAAGTCATTTAATAATGTTTCATAATCGTCAATATCTGTTGCTTCATAATCTACAGTTATGTTTGCCTGTTCATCTATAATTTGTACAGGCTCACCATCTATCGTTTCAAAATGAGTTCTCAATGCTTCGTGACGCTCCACTAAGCTTTGGAATACATCTTCAACACGTGCTACATCAACGACACCATTAATTTCTAGCATACTTGGCATATTGTAAGCCGTTTGACCTTGCACCATTTCATTCAACACATATAAACGTTTTTGTGGTGAAGATGCGAGATAGTATGACTTCGATTCTGCTGTAGGAATATTTTGTCCATTCAAACTACTTTCTTGGTCATTTAACACTTTTCCAAGTTGTGCAACTGTAGGACTTTCAAATATTACTTTTAATGGTAAACGTATACCAGTTTCACCTTCGATTTTATTAATCACATTGATGGCTTTTAGTGAGTGCCCACCTACTTCAAAGAAATTATCGTATATACTTACTCGTTCAATATTTAATACTTCACCAAAAATATTTGTGAGCATTTCTTCAATATCATTTGTAGGAGCAACATAATTTTCACTTTCAACCTGGATTTCAGGCAGTTGTTTTTTATCTAATTTACCATTTGATGTTACTGGTAAAATATCTATTTGAGTCATATATGTTGGCACCATATAGTCTGGTAAGTTTTGATTAAGTTGTGATTTAATCTCATCGAAATCAACGCTTTCATCTGAAACTAAATAAGCACAAATTGCTAATTCTTCGCCAGCCATTGGTTTAGCAACGACTGCTACGTCGGAAATCAAATCAATCTGACGTAATAAACTTTCAATTTCACCTAACTCAATACGATAGCCACGAATCTTAACTTGCTCATCAATACGGCCAAGATATTCAACATTACCTGTCGTACTCCATTTTGCCAAGTCGCCTGTACGATATAATTTACCTTCACCAAATGGATTATCAATAAATTTCTCGTCCGTCAAATCAGGTCGATTTAAGTAACCATTCGTAACACCTACGCCACCGATACATAATTCTCCCGGAACACCGATACCCATCAAACTTTCATCTTCATTCATAATATAAGCTTGAATGTTAGCGATTGGACGACCAATTGGAATCTTGTCATACGTTTCACCCGGTGTACATGGGTAATAAATCACTTCGATCGAAGCCTCTGTTGGACCATATAAATCGATCAACAATGCATTGTTTGGTCCACCAATTAAAGTATTAAATTGATTTACTTGTTCTGCTTTTAACGCTTCACCACTAGCAAGTACATAATTAACTGTAGCAATATCTTCTACTCTATTAGTTGATTTAATAAAGTCAATAAACACACCTAACATAGATGGTACAAAGTGAACCATTGTAATGTTGTGATGATCAATAAGTGAAGTTATTTTTTCAGGATTACTTTCTTCACCTGAAGGTAAGAGTATCGCTTGGCCACCAACCATAGTTGGTCCGAATATCTCCCAAACAGAAACATCAAACGTAAATGGTGTCTTAAATAAAATCGTATCTTCATTGCTGATATAGTATTTATCAATCATCCAATGCAGACGGTTCATTACGCCTTTATACGGTACCATAACGCCTTTTGGCTTACCTGTTGTACCAGATGTATAAATAACGTACATTAAGTCTGTGACATCTGTAACTTTAGATAAATTATCTGTTGATTGTGTCTCTACTATTGAAGTGTCTGTTAAGTTCAATACTGCTTTATTAAAGTCAATTGTCTCATCTAATGTTTGGTCAGTTAACAATACGTTTGGTTGACTATCTCCTAAAATGTAGTTGATACGATCACTAGGATAGTTTGGATCGATAGGAACATAAGCACCACCAGCTTTGAGAATACCGTAAATACCAATCATCATTTCTAGACGACGATTTGTCATCAATCCAACGAGCGTATTAGGTTGAACACCTTCAATGCGTAAATAGTTCGCAAGTTGGTTTGCTCTAGCATTTAACGTTGCATAAGTTAAACTTTCACCTTCGTAGGTAAGAGCTATTTCATTAGGTGTCTTAGCTACTTGTGCTTCAAAGATTTCCACAAAAGTTTTGTTGTTGTTGAACGGAACAGCTGTATCGTTGAATTCATTAAATATTGTAGCCTCTTCTTCTTTGGTAATCATTTGAAGGTCACTGATTTTTTGTTCAGGTTGTTGAACACTATGCTTCAATATTTCTAAGTAATGATCTAGCATGCGCACAACTGTCTCCTGATTAAACAATTCTTCTGCAAACTCTAATGAAATTTTATAACCATCATCATCAAAAATCGTCATACTTAAATCAAATTTGGCGTTAGTCGTTGATGGTTCTTTCTGTTCAATGGACCAATCTTCTATTTGAAGGCTTTCTGTTTCATTGTTTTGTAATGTGAATAGCACATCAAATAATGGATTACGTGTTAAGTCACGCGTTTCAACTACTTCATCTACAAGATCTTCTAATGGATATTCTTGATTATCATATGCTTTCAATGCGGTATCTTTCACTTCAGAGAGTAATTCGTTAAACGTTTTACTTCTTTCTGGATATGCACGCATAGCTAACGTATTTACAAACATACCTAGCATATTTTCTGTATCTTTGTGTGTTCTTCCTGAAATAGGACTACCGACAACAATATCTTCTTGGCGACTATACTTATGCAATAGTACATTAAATGCAGCCAATAGAATCATAAAGTCCGTACTACCTGTTGTTTGTGACAACTCTTGTATCTCTTGACGCAATTCTTCTGGCACTTCCACACTTACAGACTTACCTGTGTAACTTTGTTCAATAGAGCGCGCGTGATCATAAGGTAAATCTAGCACCGGTGCATCTTCTTCAAATTGTGATAACCAGAAGGTACGTTGATCACTTAAATCACGTGTATGCATCCATTCACTATAATCTTTATATTGCGCAGTCAAGGCTTCTAACGCTTGTCCGTGATATAAAGCAGTGAATTCTTTAATGATTAGGTTAATTGAAAAACCATCAGAGATAATATGATGCATATCGAATAGCAATACGTAACGCTGCTCGGCACATTTAACTACTTTCACTCTGAGTAATGGTGCATGCGCTAAATTGAAAGGTCTAATAAAGCGATTTAAGAGTTGTTCATAGTCTTCAGTTGATACTTCTTCATAATCAACCGTAATGTTTGCCTGTTCATCTATAATTTGAACTGGTTCACTATCTACTGTATCAAAATGTGTTCTCAATGCTTCATGACGATTCACTAAGCTTTGGAATGCACTTTGTACACGTTCAACATCTACTTCTCCGCGCACTTCTAACATACTTGGCATATTATAAGCCATTTGACCATCCATCATTTCATTTAAAACATAAAGGCGTTTTTGTGGTGATGAAGCTAAATAGTGCGCTTTTGTTTCTGCTAATGGAATAGTTTGGCTGCTTAATTCGTCAGCATGACTACCAATTGCCTTAGCCAATTGTGATACTGTTGGATTTTCGAAAATAGCTTTCAATGGTAGACGTACAGACATCTTGCTTTCAATTTCATTAATTACGCTAATTGCTCTCAATGAATGTCCGCCTATTTCAAAGAAATTATCCAAAGCACTAACATTATCAAGATTTAATACATCACCATACACTTCTGCAATCGTCGCTTCTGTTGCATCCCTTGGTTCCACGTAGTCTTTGTTTTCAAGTTTGATTTTTGGCAGTCCTTTTTTATCTAATTTACCGTTCGCTGTCACTGGTAAATTGTCAATTTGCATCATCAATGTAGGAATCATATAGTCAGGTAATTGTTTCCCAAGCTTTGTTTTAATAGTATCAAAATCGACTACATCATCTGAGACTACATATGCAGCAATCATTAAATCTGCATTATTTTCGTCTGATTGTGTAACTACTGCAACTGCTGAAATGTTATCAATTTGAGCAATTGAACTTTCGATTTCGCCAAGTTCAATACGATAACCACGAATTTTAACTTGCTCATCGATACGGCCGATGTAATCAAGAAGACCATCTGGCGTCCATTTCACTAAATCTCCAGTACGATACATTTTTCCTTCACTGAATGGATTATCTACAAATTTTTCGGCAGTTAATTCTGGTCTATTTAAATAGCCATTTGATACAGCCACGCCTCCTATACAAAGTTCACCTGGCACGCCAATACCTAATAAATTATTATCCTCATTCATAATGTATGCTTGAGTATTAGCTATAGGTCTACCAATAGGTACTTCTGAGTATGACTGACCTGCAAAGACAGGATAGTATGTTACCTCAACCGTCGTTTCCGTAGGACCATATAAATTGTAAAGTAATGTTTGATTTCTTGAACCGACTAGGTCATTAAAGTTGTTAACGTGATCTGCTTTTAATGCTTCACCACTTGTAAATACATGATTTAATGAAGCAATTTCAGACGTTTTACGACTTGTTTTGATGAAATCGATAAAGACGCTTAACATTGATGGGACAAAATGAGTCATTGTGATATCGTGTTGATTGATTACTGAAGCAATCTTCTCTGGGTTGCTTTCTTCTCCTGAACGCAACATGATAATTTCGCCACCCATGACTGCCCATCCAAAGACTTCCCAAATAGATACGTCAAACGTAAATGGTGTTTTAAATAATACTTTATCTTCTGTACCTAAACCGAAGTAATCAACCATCCAGTTTAAACGATTCATAACACTACTGTAAGGTACCATAACCCCCTTCGGCTTACCTGTCGTACCTGATGTATAGATGATATACATTAAGTTTGTTTCATCTGTTACAAGAGGTAAATTCTCTGTCGGTAAATTATTAATAAATGTATTATTAGTTAATTTAATGATTTCATTATCAAATTTAATGCTATAGTCTATTTTTTCATCTGTTAGCAAGACGCGTGGATTGCTGTCTTTCAAGATGAAGTTCGTACGTTCATGTGGATGATTTGGATCTAATGGCACATAGGCGCCACCAGCTTTCAAGATACCGTATATACCGATCATCATTTCTAAACGACGTTGAGACATAATACCAACTAAGTCATTTGGTTTTACGCCTTCGTTGCGCAATTGATATGCTACTTGATTCGCACGTTCATTTAACGCTTGATAAGTTAAGTGTTCATCTTCAAATGTAATTGCAGTTTTATTTGGCGTTTGTTCGACTTGTTTTTCGAAACGTTCTACAAAAGTCACAGAATTAGTTAATTCTAATTCGGTATCATTAAATTGATTTAAAATGATTTCTCTTTCAGTATCAGTGATAATTTCAATATCACTAATATTCTGTTCAGGACGACGCACCACACTAGAAATTATTTCTACAAAATGCGCTAACATGCGTTCCACTGTGTCTTCACTGAACAACTCTTGTGCATATTCTAACGAAACTTTATAGTCTTCGTTTTCATGAATAGTCATACTCAAATCAAATTTTGCATTTGTATTTGAAGTTTCTTTTTCCTGTATTAACCAATCATCTATTTGTAAGCCTTGTTTTTCATTATTTTGTAACGTGAACAGCACATCAAATAATGGATTACGTGTTAAATCACGTTTTTCTACAACTTCATCTAATAATGCTTCTAAAGGATATTCTTGGTTATCATAAGCTTTTAAAGCTAGTTCTCTAACTTCATCTAATAATTGGCTAAATGTTTTATTTCTTTCTGGATATGAACGCATTGCTAAAGTATTAACGAACATACCTAGCATATCCTCAGTATCTCTGTGTGTACGTCCTGAAATCGGACTACCTACGACAACATCCTCTTGTCTACTATATTTATGCAATAGCACCATGAATGATGACAATAGAATCATATAATCCGTGCTGCCTGTCGTTTGAGACAATTGATGGATAGCCTTTTGAACGTCCTCAGGCATTTCCACACTCACTGTTTTACCAGTAAAACTTTGTTGATTAGGTCTAGCGTAGTCATAAGGTAAATCTATGACTGGCGCTTCATCTTCAAATTGTGATAACCAAAATTCACGTTGTTTATTTAAGTCACGTGCTTGCATCCACTCACTATAATCTTTATATTGTACGCTTAATGGCTCTAAAGCTTGTTCATGATATAAAGCTGAGAATTCTTTCATGATGATGTTGATTGAGAAACCATCAGAAATAATATGATGCATGTCATAAAGTAGTACATAGCGTTGTTCAGCTATTTTAGCTATTTGAACTCTTAATAACGGCGCTTGACTTAATTCAAACGGTTGGACAAATTCATTTAATAAAGCAAATTCGTCTTCTGCATTAATTTCTTGGTAATCTACAACGATAGTTGCTGAGTCATTGATTACTTGAACGGGCTCACCTTTTATCGTTTCAAAATGTGTTCTTAACGCTTCGTGACGATCCACTAATTTTTGGAATACGTCTTCTACACGTGATACATCAACATTACCTTGAATTTCTAACATGCTCGGCATGTTATACGCTGTTTGACCATCTACCATTTCATTTAAAACATATAGACGTTTTTGTGGTGAAGATGCTAAATAATACGGTTTACTTTCAGCTTGAGGGATACTTTGACTATTGCCATTATCAGTATAAGTGTCTACCACTTTTGCAAGTTGTGCAATAGTAGGACTTTCGAACACTAATTTCAATGGTAATCGTTTGCCAACTTCACTCTCAATCTTATTAATAATACCGATTGCTTTTAACGAATGACCACCAATTTCAAAGAAGTTATCATTTGTACTTACCTTCTCAATATTTAAAACAGTCTCAAAAATAGAAGCTAACATAGATTCTGTTTCTGTTTCAGGTGCTACATAAACCTTACCTTCAACTTTAATTTCTGGTAGCGCGCGTTTGTTTAACTTACCGCTTGAAGACACTGGTAACTCATCTATTTGAGTCATATAAGACGGAACCATATAGTCAGGTAACTTATGATTTAATTCCGTTTTCACTGTATCAAAATCAATAACTTGATCAGACACTATATAAACACAAATCGCTAATTCGTCATCAATCATAGGTTTCGTGATAACTGCTACATCTAAAATAGCGTTATTCTGACGTAAGATACTTTCAATTTCGCCTAATTCAATACGGTAACCGCGAATTTTAACTTGTTCATCTATACGACCAGAGTATGAAATATTACCGTCAGCATTCCAGCGAGCTAAATCTCCTGTACGATATAGTTTGCCTTCGCCAAATGGGTTGTCGACAAATTTTTCTTGTGTCAATTCAGGACGGTTTAAATAACCTTCTGTAACATTCACTCCACCTATAACGAGCTCTCCAGAAACACCGATACCCATCACATGGTTATCTTCATCTAAAATATAAGCTTGTGTATTGGCAATTGGTTTACCGATTGGAATATTCGTATAGTGAACATCACTATATGTTTCAAAACTTGTCACATCAATCGTTGCTTCAGTCGGACCATACAAGTTAATCAATTGTGTGTTATTTTTCCCACCAATATATTCATTAAACTGGTTTACTAATTCCGGTTTAAGAGCCTCACCACTTGCTAAAACATATCTTAAGCTAGAAACTAAGTGTGCTTGCTTTGTACCTTTAATGTAATTAATAAATACATTAAACATAGACGGCACAAAGTGAACCATTGTTGCTTCAGATGTTTGAATTAGAGAAGTGATTTGTTCAGGATTACCTTCTTCACCTGAAGGTAGTAGCACAGCTTGTGCACCAACCATTGCAAAACCGAAAATCTCCCAAACTGATACATCAAAGGTAAATGGTGTCTTGAAACAAATAATATCATCGCTATCGATATGATATTTATCATAGACCCAATTCAATCTATTCAGTACACTTTCACCAGCAACTAAA
The DNA here is from genome assembly GCF_048568365.1 of Staphylococcus sp. Ze2. Lineage (NCBI taxonomy): Bacteria > Bacillati > Bacillota > Bacilli > Caryophanales > Staphylococcaceae > Staphylococcus > Staphylococcus sp. Ze2. Next base: position 151,027 of record NZ_CP183486.1, read on the forward strand.
ACGCCTTTCGGACGACCAGTAGTTCCAGATGTATAAATAACATACATCAAATTAGAGACATCTGTGATGTGTTCTAAATTAGTTGTCGGCAATGTTTTCAGTACTTGGTTTTTCGTAATATCAATCACTTTATTATCATAAACAATGTCACTATCTGGTGTTCTATCAGTTAATAATACAGTTGCTTGGCTATCCTCTAAAATATAATTAATACGATCTTTAGGATAATTTGGATCCACAGGCACATATGCACCACCCGCTTTAAGAATACCGTAAATGCCAATAATCATTTCTAGACGGCGATTCGTCATTAATGCGACAAGAGAATTTGCTGTCACGCCTTCATTACGTAATTGATATGCTAATTGGTTCGCACGTTCATTTAATGCGTGGTAACTTAAGCTTTCACCTTCATATGAAATTGCAGTTTTATCTGGTGTCTTCGCAACTTGATTTTCAAAGCGCTCAACAAATGTTTGTGTATTATTAAATGGTACCGTCGTATTATTAAAGTCATTAAATATGACGTCTCTTTCATTTTGTGTCACCATTTCAATTTCACTAATCTTAGCTGTTGGTTCATCTGCTATATTTGAAAGTAATTCCATAAAGTGTGTTAACATACGCTCAATTGTATCTTGTTCAAAGAGTTCTTGCGCATATTCTAGGGCAATTTTATAACCATTATTGTCATAAACTGTCATACTCAAATCAAATTTTGCATTAGTAAACGAAGCCTCTTTTTGTTCTGTTGACCAATCATCAATTTGGAAAGTTTCATTTTCGTTGTTTTGTAATGTGAAGAGCACATCAAATAATGGGTTACGTGTTAAATCACGTTTTTCTACAATTTCATCTAAAAGTGCTTCTAACGGATATTCTTGGTTATCAAAAGCTTGCAATGATGTATCTTTAACTTCTGCTAATAATTGTTTAAATGATTTGTTACGTTCTGGATTAGAGCGCATTGCTAACGTATTAACAAACATACCCAACATATTTTCTGTATCTTTGTGCGTACGACCAGAAATCGGACTACCTACAACTATATCCTCTTGTCTACTATATTTATGCAATAGCACCATAAATGACGATAATAGAATCATATAATCTGTAGTGCCAGTTTCTTGAGACAGTTGATTAATAGCATTTCTTGTCTTTTCTGGCATGTCCATACTTACGGTTCTACCTGTAAAGCTTTGTTGATTTGGTCTAGCATAATCGTATGGCAAGTCGAGTACTGGCGCTTCCTCTTCAAATTGAGATACCCAGAATTGACGTTGTTCATCTAAATCACGTGAACGCATCCACTCACTATAATCTTTGTATTGTACTGTTAATTCATCTAATGTACGGCCTTTATACAGTGCTGTGAATTCTTTAATAATGAGATTAATAGAGAATCCATCAGAAATAATATGATGCATATCAAATAATAAAATGTATTGTTTCTCTGCACACTTAACAACTTTAACTCTTAATAAAGGTGCTGTTGTTAAATCAAATGGTTTAACAAAATCACTCAATAATGCATCGTAATCTTCTGTTTGCGCTTCTTCATAATCAATCTGTATACTACCTTCGTCATCGATGATTTGAACTGGTTCACCATCAACAGTATCAAAATGCGTTCTCAATGCTTCATGACGATCCACTAGCGCTTGGAATGTATTCCTCACACGCTCTACATCAACATCACCACGAATCTCTAACATACTCGCCATATTGTAAGCAGTTTGTCCGTCCACCATTTCATTTAAAACATACAAACGTTTTTGTGGCGAAGAAGTTAGATAATATGGTTTAGTATCTGCTAAAGGAATACGACGTTCAATCACGTCGCTCACTTCGTTATCTATCACTTTTGAAAGTAGTACAGCTGTTGGATTATCAAATATTTTTTTCAAAGGCAAACGCTTGTTAGTTTTACTTTCGATCTCATTTATTACACTAATTGCTTTTAGTGAATGTCCACCAATTTCAAAAAAGTTGTCAAAGATACTTACGCGTTCTACATTTAATGTAGTGCTAAATATATCAACGACCATTGCTTCCATATCATTTCTAGGCGCAACATATTCCAAATTTCCTACTTTTATTTCTGGCAATGCTTTTTTATTTAACTTACCACTTGAAGATACAGGTAACTCGTCAACTTGCATCATATAACTTGGCACCATGTATTCAGGTAATTGTTGGCTTAATTCAGCTTTTAACGTTTCGAAATCTACCGATTGGTCCGAAACAATATAAGTACAAATTGATAACTCATCATCAATAATAGGCTTAGCAACAACTGCAACATTTAAAATGTCATCGTTCTTACGCAAAATGCTCTCAATTTCACCTAATTCGATACGGTAACCACGAATTTTAACTTGTTCATCTATACGGCCTAAATAAGAAATATTACCGTCATTATTCCATTGAGCCAAATCACCTGTACGGTATATTTTGCCCTCTCCAAATGGATTATCAACGAATTTTTCTTGTGTTAATTCAGGACGATTCAGGTAACCTCTTGTAACGTTAATACCCCCGATACATAATTCACCTGGTACGCCAATGCCCATTACATTGTTATCTTCATTTAAAATATAAGCTTGTGTGTTTGCAATCGGCTTACCAATTGGCACGACATCATATTTAACATTATGGTCAAAGTCAAAACTCGTAACATCAATTGTTGCTTCTGTTGGGCCATATAAATTAATTAATTGTGTATTATTTTTATTACCAATAAGTTCGTTAAATTGATTTACGATACTCGGTTTTAGCGCTTCCCCACTCGCTAAGATATATCTTAGACTTGAAATCATTTGGGTTTGGTTTGTCGCTTTAATAAAGTTAATAAACACGTTAAACATAGAAGGCACAAAGTGTACCATTGTAGGCGTATCGTTTTGTATAACTGAAGTGATTTTTTCAGGGTTACCTTCTTCACCTGAAGGTAATAGTACTGCTTGGGCACCAATCATTCCGAAGCCAAATACTTCCCATACAGATACGTCAAACGTAAATGGTGTTTTGAAGAAGACAATATCTTCATTGCCAATATCATACTTATTTATCAGCCAATTCAGACGATTCATTAAACTTTCCCCTGAAACAAGAACCCCTTTAGGCTTACCTGTTGTGCCTGATGTATAGATCACATACATTAAATTGTTTACGTCTGTAATATGCTCTAAATTGTCAGTAGGGAGTGAGGCAAATGTTTCATTATCAGAGATATCAATCACTTTCTGATCATATGAGATTGTTTCTTTCAATTCATTATCCGTCAAGAGTACTGTTGCTTTGCTATCTTCTAAAATGTAGTTAATACGGTCTGCTGGATAATTAGGGTCTATTGGAACATAAGCGCCACCTGCTTTAATAATTCCATAGATAGCCACTAACATTTCTAGGCTTCTATTAGCCATTACTGCAACAAGAGACTCTGCTTCAACGCCTTCAGAACGCAAACGATATGCCATTTGATTGACCTTGGCATTGAACGCTTTATAAGTTAAACTTTCTCCTTCATATTTGATCGCTGTTTTATTTGGAAATTTAGATACTTGTTCTTCAAATCGTTCAATAAATGATTGACTGTTATTCAATGCTAAATCAGTATTGTTAAAGTCATTTAAAATCGTTTCTCTTTCTTCACCTGAAACAATTTCAATGTCTTTAATTTTACGTTCTGGTGCTTCAATCATGCTATTCAAGACATGTAAAATCGTCTCATGCAATTGATAAACGCCTGCTTCATCCAATACATCAATTTGATAATCATAGTCTATATCCAAACCATTCTTACTACTTCTATTACTGATGTTAACACTTAATGGCGCATTGTTTGTCCCGTTGTCTAACCATTCATCTCGGAAACCATCATTCATAAATTCAGCATCGTATTGTGCATTTTGGAAGGACACAAAGCAGTCTACTAAACCTTTTTTATTCCCACTATTTTCAACAATATACTCGTATGGGTATTTTCTATGTTTTAGTACATTAAGACTTTCTAGCTTAATCTTGTTTAAGTAAGATTTAACAGTTGCTTCTTTATCCATTTCAACAATTATGGGTAATACTCTTGAAAATACTCCTGTGGAGGTTTTTTCTTTTCGGTTATTTCTATTATGTATCAGCAATCCAACAGAATTAATTTTAGACAATGTTTTTTTGTGTTTAATTACATGCATTATTGCTGAAAAAAGGTTACTAATACTCACATCATTTTCTTCACAAAAACGTTTAACATTTTCAGCTTCTTGATCTAACAAGTTAATACTTATTCTCTTACCAACTGCACTATCCAATGTTGTCTTCTCAAAAAGAATGTTATCTTCGAAATTTTCTAATTTTTCTAACCAAAAATCTTTATCTTTTGTGAAACGTTTAGTTGTTTCATAATCCATTTCTGTAGCAATAGCTTCAAAATAGGTAGCACTTTCTGTCTCTTTATCTTCTTTACCCACTAATTTTTTAGATAGGTTGTCTACAACAATTGTTACACCCCATGCATCACTAATCAAATGGTGTTGTAACAAGAATATTACATAATGTCCCTGAGGCGCTTTCGCTATAATCACTCTATAAAGCGGTTCATCTAAGTTAAAGATATTCATAGTAGCACTTTCTCGTACCCACTTATCATAACCAACTTCATCTTGATAAAAGTCTATAAACTCAAAATTTTGATGCTCATAGTCCACTAGATACTGCTTGTATTCTCCTTCTTCTCTAGTAACTCTTATTCTTAACGTGTCATGTTGCTCTATGATTTTATTGAAGGCTTCATTTACTTCGTCATATCCTAAACCATTATTCATATGAACAATACCAGCAATATTATTGATGCTAGTGTTCTCATAAAATTGTTCTATTTGTAAAATTTCCTTTTGTGCGTATGATAACAATTTTGTATTTGCCAATTAAAGCTGCCCCCCTATAAATATATAGTACATAACTTATAATAATATTATTTAAAGAATTCTTCAATGATATTATATTTTTTTATTTACAACATAGTTAAATAAATTCCCGATTATCAATTGTTAAAACATCTATAAATCTTTAGTTATTTATTTTAAATTAGATTTTATTAATTACTTTAATTAATTATAATCTCACATTAAACTTTATTGTTATGAAAAGTAATAATACACTCTTGAATTGCGCTTAACTTTATTGTATTATTCTGATTTTTCAGTTAATTTAGGACTTAGCATTTCAATTAACTCGATTCCTATCACACTCTTATAGATTATTCTCAGTTTAGTAACCACATATTTAAAAAACAAAAAAATACACCTTCAACACTTGAAGGTGTATTAGCTATCATATTATACTTCACACATTTACACACACGTATAATATAATTTCACACATTTTAATATACTTCTAAACAGTCTACAAAACATTCACACAATGCTTGTAGATTAGAACGGTAAGTCGTCATCACTAATATCAATAGGTCCGTTTGCATTTGCAAATGGGTTATCTGATTGATTATTATTTGATGTATTGTTGTTGTTATTATTGTTATTTTGATATGACGATGTATTTTGTCCTGATTGTTGTCCACCAAAGTTTTGGAAATTATTATTCCCTTCTTGGCCATGACGTTGGTTTTGATTTTTAGGTTCAAGGAATTGAACGCTATCACAAACTACTTCAGTTACAAAAACACGACGCCCTTCTTGGTTTTCATAGCTACGTGATTGAATGCGACCGTCAACGCCAGCTAAACTACCTTTGAATAAGTAGTTATTTACATTATCTGCTTGTTTTCTAAAAACGACACAATTAATGAAATCTGCTTCGCGTTCCCCTTGCGCATTTGTAAACGTACGGTTTACTGCTAGAGTAAAAGTCGCAACACTCACGCCTGAGGGTGTTGTTCTATATTCTGGATCTTTCGTTAAACGACCGACTAAAACAACTCTATTTATCATTTAAACGACCCCCATCTATTATTTTCTTGTCTTATCTTCGTCTTCACGAATTACGATATAACGGATTACATCGTCTGAAATTTTAGCTAAACGTTGGAATTCGTCAGTAGCTTCGTTATCAGAAGTTTGGATACGTACGATATTGTAGTAACCTTCACTGAAATCATTGATTTCGTAAGCTAAACGGCGTTTGCCCCAATCCTTAGCTTCTAAAACTTCTGATCCTTGAGAAGCTAAAATTCCGTTGAAACGTTCAACGACAGCTTTTTTAGCATCTTCTTCAATGTTTGGACGAACGATGTACATAACTTCATATGTTCTCATTTTATAATTGCACCTCCTTGTGGTCTATGCGGCTCATCATCATTTGTGACAAGCAAGGAATAATTTTCATTACTCACAATCAAGAATTATAGCACAAGCCTTTACTTTTTACAATGGTTATCCATCTTTAGCAATTGCTTAATTTCATATGAATGTTTCATATGAAACATTAGAAAATATTAACTTTTGTAATGGATATTTCTCATATATAGACATTCGCTTACTTTTCATTTTATAAATTGACACTATTTCATATATTTAAATTTATAAATCACAATTCATTATTTTAATAAAAAATAAATGCCATTTAAGCTAAGCTTGAAAATCCACTTTAATTCTACTAGCATAACCTCTATGTTCGTTTTTTATATTTTTTAACCACTTTATTTTAGTGATATTTTTTAATTACATAAACAAAGGAGTATGTTATGGTTTCTACAATTAAAAAAGGATTCATTACAATGTGTGTATTATTTGCATCAACAGCAACTATTAACTCTGCTTATGCAGCTGATAATACCTCAAGCCAAAAAGGAACAATGGGATATGGATACCAACAATATTTAAATAAACATCCAGAAAAAGGTACAAATCAAGAAACAACAACTCGTTCTAATGACATTCAATCTGAAGCTGGAACTACACAAGATGGTGAACGTATTTTAGATATTTCTGAATGGCAAGGCGATTTGACTGATCAAGAAGTAAAGGACTTAAAAGCAAGCTACGATTTCATTATTATTAGAGCACAATACGGCTCAGAAAAAATAGACGAGTCCTTAGAACACAATTCTGATTTATTAGATAAACATGACTTAGACTTTGGTGTCTATTCATATAGTATGTATGAAAATCCTGATGACGCACGTTATGAGGCACAAACTTTATATAATCGTGCACCAAAAGCAAGCTTTTATATAAATGATTTTGAACAAAACTCAGTTACTTCTGGCACTACCGAAGAAAGTACGAATGCTTGGTATGACGAAATGAAGGGTTTGGCAGGAAATAAAAAAGTACTATTTTATTCATACGAAAATTTCATGTTAGAACATGCTGAACAATCTGTAGAAAATTATGATGGCTACTGGATGGCTAACTATAACCCAGGTCAGCCTACTCGCAATCACGTTTTATGGCAGTATACTGATAGCTACGCTTCCCCTGAATTAAATCAAGAAGTAGATGCTAATTATACAGGACCAAATGTTAGTACCGATTGGTTCATCTCTTAACTTTATAAACATTAGAAAAGATGGTAGGACTATAAGCTCCTATTAATATAATAAAACAGGCTAGGACAAGTTAACTTGTCCCAGCCTGTTTTATTATATTAAGATTTTTATATCACTATATTCCAATATATCATTTGGAGGCTAACTGTTTTACACGTTAAATCTAAAGTGTACAACGTCGCCATCTTTCATAATGTATTCTTTACCTTCTAAACGCTGTTTACCAGCATCTTTGGCACCATTTTCACCATTAAATTCTACGTAGTCGTCATAACTAGTAACCTCTGCACGAATAAAACCACGTTCAAAATCTGTGTGGATAATACCCGCACATTGCGGAGCAGTCATACCTTTAATGAATGTCCATGCACGTACTTCTTGTACACCTGCCGTAAAGTAAGTAGCCAAACCAAGCAAATCATAAGTTGTACGAATTAAACGATCGAGACCTGGTTCTTCAATACCTAAATCTTCTAGGAACATTTCTCTGTCTTCATCCTCAAGTACAGCAATTTCTTCTTCAATCTTAGCACTGATTACGATGACTTCAGAATCTTCCTTCTCTGCATATTCACGGATAGTTTTTACTTTTTCATTATCTTCATCGCCAATTTCATCTTCGCCTACGTTAGCGATATATAACATTTCTTTAGAAGTTAACAATTGAGCTTGGTTCACATATTTTTGATCTTCTTCTGTAAATTCCAAGCTTCTTACAGGATTACCTTCTTCTAAAGCTTCTTTAATTCTTGATAAAATACGTGTTTCGTTCACTGCATCTTTATCTTTTTGACGTGCCATTTTTTCTAATTTTGGTAAACGTTTGTCTACAGATTCTAAATCTGCTAATACGAGCTCCATATTAATAACTTCAATGTCATCAATTGGATCTACACGGCCAGAAACATGTGTAACATTGTCATCATCAAAAGCACGCACAACTTGGCAAATCGCATCTACTTCACGGATATGAGATAAGAATTTATTACCTAAGCCTTCCCCTTTAGAAGCACCTTTAACAATACCTGCAATATCGGTAAATTCGAATGTTGTTGGAATTGTTTTTTTCGGTTCTACCATTTCTGTTAAAACGTCTAATCTACTATCCGGCACTTCCACTATACCTACGTTAGGGTCAATTGTTGCGAATGGATAGTTTGCTGCAAGCGCACCTGCTTTTGTAATTGCGTTAAAAAGTGTAGACTTTCCTACGTTTGGTAAGCCGACAATACCTGCTGTTAAAGCCATTATTCATTCTCCTTATCGGTAGTATCTTTTTGTGATACCACAATTTTTTTTAGTTTTTTATTAAATGTTTGTCTAGGAATCATAATACTACGCTGACAGTTTTCACATTTTATTCGGATGTCTGCACCTACACGAATGATTTTAAAACGATTCGTACCACATGCATGCTGTTTTTTCATTTCTACAATATCATTCAAACCGTAATTGGATGTCATTCTGTAACACCTCCGACCGTCTTATGCATTATTTTGTTGGTTTGGTTCGTATTGTACCATCATTGGTTGTGGCATTTTAATTTCTTTAATTTTGAATAATTTCAATATTTCTTTTCTTAAAATGCGTGCCCCTGTAAAGCCTTCTCCAGGTATCGTCTCTGCAGAAATACGTAATACGATTTCATTATTTGTGATGGAATTTACACCAACCACCTCTGGCGTAGATATAAATAAATAGTATTGCGAACGAATCGCTTCAAAGGAAGCATTTAATTCATCTTCCACTTTATCAATATCTTCTGTTATAGAAACTGGAATTTCTACTATTGCTTCGCCATTTATTACAGAGTAATTCGTAATTTCACCCACACTACCATTAGGTAATGTAGTTAGCTCACCAGAAATAGTATTAATACGCATAGATCTTAGCCCTATTGATTTAACAGTACCTTCTGCTACTGGAGCGCCACCATTACTAATTTTAACATAATCTCCTACGTCAAATTGGTTTTCAAAAATAATAAAGAAACCTGTAATAATATCTTTAACTACAGTTTGTGCGCCAAAACCAACAGCCAAGCCAACGACGCCAGCACTTGCTATAATACCTCCTACACTGATACCAAACTTACTTAAAATCGTAGTTAACACTATGAACCATACCACATATGAGACTACATTTTGCACTAATGATATTAAAGTTTTTGAACGTTTTTTATTACTATTCTTACCTTTATTTTGAATTTTAAAGAACTGTGCGATACCTTTATTCACAAAATGTAAAAGAATCCATGCAGCCACTACATAAACTATAATCATTATTAAATTAGAGAGTAATGATTGATATGTTTCTGGTTGCAATAATGGTTCTATGATAGAATAAAGAATATTTTTCACTTGATTCAACTATACTTCCTCCTTAACACAACTTCACTTCATTTTATTATAACCTTTTTAAATGTAAAACAAATCCAACTTTCGCTCTAAATTCAAACCTTATCAACGATTTATACTACTTATTAATCGCAGTAAAAGTTAACCTCATCTAGTTTATTAAAAATATAAACGTTAGCAAAGTATTTAAGCATAATTTTCACGTTATTTTTAGCGTTTGTAGCTAAAAAATGGCAAAAGAAAAAGAACCATAATTAAAAATTATGATTCTTTAACACCCAGTTAGCAATATTACTATAAACTTTCATAATAATTCAAGTGTATTTTTATTTTTTTATAGAATAGCAGAAATTCAAATTACGTGATCTATAAAAATAATCGATTTTAATTAATCACATTTTTATGTAAATCACTTAATAGCACAGAGTATAAAATTACATATAATTAATTTTTAAATAATTTTTATATATTAACATTTACGCATTATTTTCAAACAGTTGGGGAATTTACACCAAAAATTTATTCAATTATTATAATATTTATATGTAGGAGGTGAGCTCACTTTTAGTAAACTTTGTATATTAATATGACTGACCACTTTTACACAAGCTTTTAAACGAATTCATGTTACTTTATTTAAATAATACTTTTTTCGTCGTTGTTGGGTATTAAATAGCTAAGTTACATATTATTTTCAAGCTAGTGGTTAAAGTTGAAATATTAATCCCGTAATACTTAGTTTATGTTCTACACTTTTAGAAATTTTAGAACAATGAGTCTTTAACTAAGAACCTTAATTAAAGATTATGATACTTTAACACCCAATTATTTATATGATGATAGTTTTTAACGCAAGCTTTACTCTTCCGGATTCCTAATTTATAACTAGTAATGTGCACATACTGTCCCTTACAACAGTATGTGCATTTTTTGATGCTATTGGCCACTTAAATATGCGCTTAATTTATTTCTCTAACTTTTCAACGTTACACATAGAAATACACTTAATTTATTGATAAATTAAGTGTATTTCTTCGAAAATTAGTCATTGCTACTCAGCAATTTTTTCTCTAAATCATTATATAATTTAAAAATCATTATACGTTCTCCAGTTATAGAGCTCAAGTCTGTATGAAAACTTTTAACTTCTTCACCTGAAATTGATAACACAATTTCATTGAGTTCTTCTATACCTGATTCTACAAGTTTAGAACGTGTTCGTTTAATCGTTAATAACCCTTCATTCGTGCCACAAACTTTATACTCTGCTTGTGTCAACACACCTTGTAAACTGACTATTATCATATCACGTAATATGTCTGTTTTAACTGAAAGAGAACCACGACCAAGGAAGTCTTTTTCCCATTGTGTAATTGCTTTACTGATTTCAGATTCATAGGTACCTTTGGTTTTTTTCATTAAATATACATCTCCCGTAGAATCAAAATTAGAAATTCATTTTAACAAAGATAACAGTATCATTTTTCAGCAATTTTCTCTATAACTACGTTGTGTTACCTAAGAAATATCAAATTACTCTTTTAAATGCCCTAAAGTGGAAAGCTTGGATTTCCCATAACCGCTTTAAAGGTTTGTTGTCCAATCATGCCATAATCCTTGTTCATCAATACTGGCCAATCTAACCCAGCCATTAACTATTTTTTGGTTAAAATCAGAATCATTATCCAATAAGTTTTTAATAAATGACTGTGGAGCTTGGATAACAATCAATAATCTTATTGGCGAATGGTACATTTTGTAATCAGCTGCCATAACAGATTGCCATGGCAATCCTGTTAATAAGTCACTGGCGTTCCCTTGCATAACACCGATACCCGCCGTTACTGTTTGCGTTGCTTTACTTCCACTACCATAAAAATGAGGTGCTACTGTAGACGCATAGTATTGTAGATTAATCCATTGGGCAACAAGTGCTGGGCCGGCAATAATATTTGCTAATATATTACCATCTTTATCATTTTGCCAATCATAATTATGCAAGAATGCTCTACCTGCGAAATCACTATTCTTAGTTAATTCACGTTGACCTATAATAAATGCTGCATTTTTCGCTAATCCCCATTCTGGTCTTATCTCGCTCCAATCATTTGTTATACGATGAACTTCATCGACTGGGTTCGGCTTAACTATATTATTATTCGGTAACTGCGCCAATCTTTTTTTATTTGCGGCATAGCTTATTCGAGGCATTGCCGCTTCAATTTTATCGTAAGCTATTTGTGCCTCTTGGGATAATTTAGGTAAATATATCCACTTCAATTCATCTACAGAAGTTTGATGTTCTGCAGCTGCGAAAATAGTGCTTTCTGGTATTTCAATACCTTCCTGTAACAAACTTTCTCTTACCTCAGTCATATTACATAAATGAGCCAATACTTTAGCATTGAAACCACTAGCTGCCCCACCACATGCGCCACAATCTAATGAAGCCGCATAAGGATTATTAGCACTTTGGCTGCCATGACCACACATCACAACTAACGGCGCAAAGTCTTTAGTTAAATCCATTAATTTTAGTGCTTGCAATGCGTAATTTACTTTTTCTGCTTTGGTGAAACCAATTGGTAATCCATCTTCAAAATGTACATGCTGATGGTTATGATGTTGATTGCGATCCAATGTTAAAGTAGTATCTTGTGGTTTTTGTAACCAATTGCTATAAAACTTACGAATCATTACACCCACACGTTTCGGTATAAAACTTCTCGTTAACATTTGTAGCGATAACCAAGGACCACTCAATTCCGGCAAGAGCAAACTAGGCAAAACGTTCTGCTTCATTTTTTTAAATGTATAAGTAACGGATTCTAATGCATGCTTACGTTGTTGGAATGCATTGGGCTCACGTTCATGTGTGTATTCTTCAATTTTATGCTGTGGCTGACTCATAACTGGTAATGACGGATGACTGTATTTGCTACCTAACTCAGATTTCTCAATTGGCAAACCAAAAAAACCTGCAATGCCAAGAGTTTCAAATGGGCCGGCTGCTTCAATTTGTCTTCTAAAAGGTTCCGACCTTACATCAATACAGAATGACATTTGAACTTCTACTTGTTGTGCTGTTATTTCATGAGGTTGTTCTGGTACAATCATATCTTTTAATTGTTCATTATAGGTTGCTTCCCATGCCTCTAACCACAATTTCCTGCATAATTGCTCATTAAAAGCTTTCGCAAACTGCACATATTGTTCTTGTTCTTCTATACTTAACGCACGCCAAGTTTCTACGGTAAATCCACCCCACTGCAACCATGAAACAATGCTTGTTTCCAAAACACTTTCATCTTTAGTATTTGGTGGCTTAACCGGTAAATGCGGCTCTACGATTGCCCATTCCATCGCAACACGTATAGCAAGATAAGTAAATAATAAATCATGGACCTTCTTATGATGGTCATCTTGCCACATCATCATACCTGCCCAACCTGGTAATGACAATAAATGATTCTCTAAATATGTTTGAACTTCTATATCCTTAACACCTAGATTGTTTAATGAGGTTTTAAGTAATGATTCAGCATCGTTTGGCAATGATTGCAAACGTCTACGTTGCTGTTTAGTTAACGCTGGGTCATATGGTACTAATCTCTGCCAAGCATTAAAGAGGCCTTTATCTCTGTCTGGCATCGTCCATCCGGACTGCGCGTCATCAATAAATAACTTACACCATTTGATTATGTGATAATCCAAAGTATCGATTAATCTTTCTTTTTTATCATTAAAGACGTATGTACTAATTAACGGCACTGATGAAGATTGTCCGGATGTAGTATTACTTCCCTTCAAACTTTCCGTCAACTCTTTCACGAGTTCATCTACGACTTCTTGTTTTTCTGAGTTTATCTCCAATGGCTGTAACTTTAATGCTTGATTACCATACTGAATAGCGTGCGCTTTCGGAATAGATATCTTTGTTTCTTCTATCCATTGTTGAAAACGACGTTCTATATACTTATCGCTTATTTCACCTTGTTGTCTTGCTTCTATAATAGTTGTTCTCGCTGGATAAATATCAACTTTGCGTTCTTGTTTTAACCAACTTGCCACTTCATCAAATGTTTTATCTTCTAATCCAGACCAAGGACTTCTAGCAGCAAAAACTGAAATGGGTGATAAAGGAACAATGACCTTGCTCGCATTGTCAACTGTCATACGAATATCATCAATATAGCTAAATTGCGTAACAGAATTTATGTTTGATTCTCCCATTTTAGTGCCCTCCTTTGGATAGATATTTTTTCAAGTAATTAGGGTGACGTTCCACTGTTTCAATTTTCGCATCACCTAAACGTACGATCCACATATAAATAATTGAAAATGCTACCGATGAACGATGACGTGCTACCCACGTACTCATCAAACTACCAAATAATAAAATTAGCGCAACAATTACAGTTGCGAACATAGGTGGCTGTGCGCTATGAAATGCGATGGTATGCAAAGCATCACTAAAGAAGTGGTGAACTATATAATAAACTATGCCAACTACACTCATTACTAATAAACCCATGATACGACCAAATTTCCCTTCACCAAAGGCAACTAGTTGTGTCCAAGATACAGATAATGACCACGCTAAAATAAGACCACTAACTAAACGGTAACCTTGTTCTGGAGCAGATAACCAAAATCCAAGACCTATCATAATTGCTAATCCACGTCCTACTAATATCCATAAGTAAGACATTCTTTCATTTGCACGACTCGGTACATTAAAATGTCTTACAGCCGAACCAGAGCGTAAAAAGAGTGTCGCTTTAAATAAACCATGTAATATTAGATGAATAATTGCAGGTATATATGCACCTAGCGCACATTGAATTAACATAAAACCCATTTGTCCTATTGTTGAACCCACTAATAACCTTTTATAGTCTACATGTACTAAGCTAATACCTGCGCCTATAAGTACAGAGATACTCGCAAAACTTAATAAAACAATTGTTGCGATGTCACCATTAAATAATGGAGAAAAACGCGTAAGCATAATACCCCCAGCATTCACAATACCAGCGTGCATTATTGCAGAAACAGGAGTTGGTGCTGCAACAGACTCTATTAACCATCTGTGGAATGGCCATTGTGCCGCTGGAATCATAACTGCTAATACTATTAAAATATTAATGCCAAAACGTGTCCATGCATTAATCTGATTGAGATTAGCTTCGGTAAACATGCCTGTATAATGCCATTCTCCTGTTACAAATCCTAACCATGTAACAGCTAGCAATAATGCCAGCCAACTCAAGAAAAATAATTTCCCTGTAACAATTGCTGCTGCTCTCGTCACTCTCCAAGCACTTGTCAAACTAATCAGTAACGTCAGGCCTACTAATGTGAAGCCCCAGCTGACTACCATAATACGAACATCACCTGTTAACCATGCTGTAGCTGCAAAGCTTGTCGTTAAAGTAAATAACATAAAGTATTTTCTAAAACTTCTATCTCCAGCCAGATAGCGTACACAATAACGTTGGATGATTAAACCAATAACCAATACGAAAAATGCCATCAGCCAAGATAAAATATCTGAATACCATAAGCCAATATTAATGTTCTTTGGTGCTAAAATTAAGCCAACGAACGCTATCAATGGCGGCAATGCCACTAAACAAATATGTATACGAACGTACGCTAGTGATATGCGCTTATTTAAAAATATAACGCTGCTTATTACTGAGATGAATATCGCGACAAATAATAGAATGAGAAGTGATGATAAATTAGGCGATGTAAGCATATCGAATCCTCCTTTATTGGATATGAAGACTTTGGTCATAAAGTTAGCTTTTCTAAAATATAGTTGTAAGACTTATTAAAAAAAGCCGACAATATATAATAAATCTTCGACGATTTATTACTACTGTCGGCTTCATTACAACGCACGCTAATACTTTATGCAGTGTTTTGTTTTGCTACCTATATATGTATGTTGCTTTTAAAATTTATAGTTTAAGTTAAATCAGTTTACATATGTCGTATGATTTTCGCTTTCTACTTCAATTCGTTTACTTTTTCAATTTGCCAATATTTCTATTAACATCTTGCTAAAGCCTAAATCACCTAGTTCAAACGCACATCAACGACTATATTTATTTTTATTTAATATTACAAACATAAACTTATTGTTCGTCATTGTCAAGAAATAGAAACTTTTAATAGCAAAAAATCATTAATTAAATATAAATTTTATAAATATATATTTAATATTTTTCACTTAAATAATGCTAAAATAATTAGCAAGTATGGAGGGATAGAAGTTGACGAAAAAAATTGACTATAATGCTTATGGTTTTAGATTTAAAGGAGATTATCAAAATAATGTTGCTGGTTTAAGTGCAATTGGCTTCGAACTCGTACAAAGTCCAAATTATCGATGGCATGGTTTGCACAGAGGAGAACAAGATGTATATATTTTTCAATATACGACTCGCGGCCGCGGTGCAATTTCTATAGGAGAAAAAATTTATCAACTTGCTAAAGATGATGCATTTTTTGTTCGTGTACCAAGTAATCACTGTTACTATCTTCCCAATCAATCGAGTGAATGGGAATTTATTTATTTTACAATTTATGGCGAAGAAGTTAGTAGATTATTTAACAGAATTGTATCTACACATGGAAATATCATGAAATTCCCTATAAATTCCGAGCCTATCAAATACATTATAGAAACATTGGAAAAAATAGACGCTGTGGGCATTAAACATGGATACGAATCTTCTTCCTGTGCTTATACTTTTATGATGAAATGCTTAGAATATCTCGAATATGGTTTGCAGAGATCTAATAATTATCCTCTACCAACTATAAAAGCAATTAAATTTATAGAAAGTCATTATCAACAAGATATTACATTGGACGATATTGTAGCAGTTACCGGTTTATCAAAATATCATTTTAGTCGCCAATTTCATAAAGTTGTGAATGATACACCTATTAATTATTTAACTAAAACTAGAATTAAAAATTCATTAATTTTATTAACTAAAAGTTCCCAAAACATTGAATCTATTGCGTTTGAAGTAGGTTACGCCTCGAGTAATTACTTTAGTAAAGTTTTCAAGAAAATTGTTGGTATAACTCCTAATAACTATCGAAAAAATACTACAATCATGCCAGTTGATAAGTTGTTTATAGATTAACAAAGAGCAATATATTACTCTTTTCAATATTATTTACGCTTGTTTGTCCTAAAAATAATGTCTAATCTATACATAAGCTATAGTGATATCAGAAAATTTTCGTTTTAAATTTTAAAAAATAGACAGTATTAATGATTATTCGGTTTTTAAATAAAACTAGGGGGCATGCTTAATGGACAAAATTACATTTCTAGGCGCAGGAAGTACTGTTTTCGCCAAAAATGTACTAGGCGATTGTATGACAGTGGAGGCGTTACAGGATTTTGAATTTGCTTTATATGACATAGATGAGCAACGCTTACACGATTCAGAAATGATGTTAAATAATTTAAAGAAAAATTTACATTCAAACGTTACTGTGAAAGCGTACCATAATCGTAAAGAGGCATTATCCGGAGCAAAATATATCATAAATGCAATACAAGTGGGTGGATATGATCCTGCTACAATTACTGATTTTGAAATCCCTAAAAAATATAAATTAAGACAAACTATTGCTGATACATTAGGTATTGGAGGTATTTTCCGTAATCTAAGAACAATACCCGTAATGCAAGCCTTTGCCGATGATATTAAAGAAGTATGTCCAAATGCTTGGTTTTTAAATTATACAAATCCAATGGCAGTTTTAACTAATATAATGCTAAAAGAAGGTATTAAAACGGTTGGACTTTGCCATAGTGTCCAAGTATGTACGAATGACTTATTGGATTCATTAGATTTACCAAAAGATAATATACAATCTAAGATTGCTGGAATTAATCACATGGCTTGGTTACTTGAAATCAAACAAAATGGCAAGGACTTATATCCAGAAATCAAAAAGCGTGCCAAAGCAAAACAAAAATCAAAACATGACGATATGGTTCGTTTTGAAATTTTAGATAAATTTGGATTTTATGTTACAGAGTCATCTGAACATAACGCAGAATATCATCCTTACTTTATTAAAAATCTGTACCCAGAATTAATTGACGATTACAATATTCCGTTAGATGAATACCCTCGTCGTTGCATAAAACAAATAGAAGAATGGTCACAAATGCGTGATGATATCGTCAACGACCAAAGCCTAACTCATCAACGTTCGAACGAATATGGTTCTTATATTATTGAAGCAATGGAAACAAATAAACCATTTAAAATTGGTGGCAATGTATTAAACACAGGAGGCTTAATAAGCAATCTACCTGAAAATGCAGTTGTCGAAGTCCCATGTTTAGTTGATGCAAGCGGTGTAGCACCTACTTATATAGGTAATTTGCCAGAACAGCTCGCAGCCCTGAACAGAACAAATATAAACACTCAATTATTAACAATAGAAGCTGCATTAACTAATGATAAGTCAAAAATTTATCAAGCTGCTATGTTAGACCCACATACAGCTTCTGAGCTATCTATCGACGATATCATCTCTCTTTGTGATGATTTAATTGAAGCCCACGGTGATTGGCTTCCGTCATATAAATAAACTTACACCAGACCTGCCATTATTCAATTAGATAAGCAGTGTCTGGTTTTTTACAAAACATTTTACTACTATAATTGAAAAGTTATATATATCTAAAAACTTAAGGAATTTGTTTATATAACGACTTAAGTTTTCTTATGAGGTGATTTATTTGGAACGACAAATAACACGTAAAGAGAAATATTCATTTGGCATCGGTGCTTTTGGTAAAGATTTAGTTGTTAACCTAATTGGTATATATCTTATGTACTATTTAACAGACATCTTAGGTATTACAGCTGGTTTTGTAGGAACATTATATTTTGTAGCTCGAATTTGGGATGCTATCAATGATCCTATTATGGGAATGATTGTAGATAAAACAAAAACAAAGTGGGGAAAATTTAGACCATGGTTAGTTATTGGCACTATTATCAATTCTATTGTCACTATTATACTGTTTACAAATTTTGATTTGTCTGGAACCAGTCTATATGTATTTATCACAATAATGTATATACTTTGGGGCATGACTTACACTATGATGGATGTTCCTTATTGGTCATGGTTGCCAAATTTAACGAATAATCCAACCGAACGTGAAGAGGTTTCAGTAATTCCAAGAATATTTGCAAGCCTAGCTAATTTAATTTTGGGCGCTATCGGTTTAAGTATTATACTATTCTTAGACAATTTATTTGGAAATGGTAATCAATCTGTTGGTTTTTTAATACTCACAATCATTATAATTATCTTCTTTATCACAACAATGGGAATTACTGTCCACAATGTTAAAGAAGCACCTACAAATATTGATACAGGTATTACATTACGTTTCAAAGATATATGGAGAATATTATTTACCAACAAAGAACTTTTAAATTATATCGGTATTTTAATCACCTTTTTCTTATGTACACAAATCATTGGAAATGTTCTCATTTATTATTTTAGCTATGTTGCTGAGTCCAAGTTTTTATTTGCACTTTATAATGGTATGGGATTTGTAGAAATTCTTGCTCTGATTATTTTTCCGAGAATTGCAAAATGGATTACACGAGAGCGTATATTTCCTATTGCAACCTGTAGTATCATATTCGGACTATTGATTTTGCTAGCTGCAAGCTACATTTCACCACAAGCCATATCACCTGTCGTATTGGGTACTACCTTTATCAAAATTGGTACTGGCTTCATTATGGGAATCATCACCGTTTCAATCGCAGACGTAATTGATTATAGTGAAATGAAGTTCGGACAAAGAAATGAAAGTGTTATCACATCTACTCAGACGTTCTTAATGAAAACAGCTATGGCTATTTCCGGTTTAATTACTGGTTGGAGTTTAACACTTTTAGGTTATCAACCGGGTGTTCAACAAAACGAATTCACAAAAAATGGATTGCGTTTCATTATGATTATACTCCCAATAATTTGTATAATAGCTAGTTTTATTATTTATAAATGGAGTTACAAATTAAAAGGGGCGTATATAAAAGATGTAGTAAATGTATTAAATCTAAGAAAAAGTAAAAAAGGATAATCTAAACAGCCACTGCAAAATGGATAAAACCAAAATGACTCACCTATAGTATCTTAGCCACTAATATTCAAAAACCCCCTTTCTACTCAAAATAGCACGGGGGTTTTGTGTTGCTATTAATATAATGGGCTCACTACAACAATAATGTTAAAGTTGTTGCAAATGTTGAATCACAACTTCTATTATTAAGCTTTGTTCTATCCTTTTAAATCTGTCTTTATTAAATCACAACATTTAAAATCAAAATAAATCCTAATCCTAATACGGATAATACTGATTCTAGCAACGTCCAAGTTAAAAATGTTTCTTTCATAGTTAAGCCAAAGTATTCTTTAAACATCCAAAACCCTGCGTCATTAACATGTGAAAAGAAGACACTCCCAGCGCCAATTGCAAGTACAATAAGAGAAATATTCACATCCATAGATTGTATTAATGGCAATACAATACCTACTGATGATAGTGCGGAAACGGTCGATGATCCTAAAGCTAATCTCAAAATAGCTGTCGCCAACCATGCCAATATAATTGGAGACATCTCAGTACCTTGGAAAATTTTAGATATGGTATCACCTACGCCACCATCTATAATAACTTGTTTGAAAACACCGCCCCCACCAATGATAAGCAATAGCATCGCTATCGGTGTAATAGCATTTGAAATAGTAGCCATAATTTGGTCAGTAGATTTTTTCCTTCTTATGCCCATCGTATAAATCGCTATAAGAACAGCAATTAACATCGCAGTTGTTGATGAACCAATGAAATAAATGAAACCTTCAAACCCACCTGCTTTACCATCCTCATGACCAGTAATTAATTGAATAATTGTCGCCAACAACATTAAAATAATAGGACTAAGTGCTGTTAATAAACTTAAGCCAAAACTAGGTCTATCTTTTACTGCTACCGGCTTATCTTCTTCAACACTCACCTGTTTACCTTCTCTAGCAAATGCTGATGGCACAATTTTATATACAATTTTTGTGAAAAAAGCACCTACAATTAATGCTAAAGGTAAACCTATGATAATACCATACATCAATACATGCCCAATATTAGCATTCAATGCTTGTGCGACAGCTACTGGTCCAGGATGTGGTGGCAAAAATCCATGTGTAATAGCTATCGAAATAGTCATTGGAAGACCCACTTTAAGATTAGAAATATTCATTCGTTTTGCTAATGTAAACACAAGAGGAATAAGTAACACAAACGCAACTTCTAAAAATAATGAAATACCTATAATAAATGATGCAATTAACATAGCCCAGTTCACATATTTTTCGCCAAAAGTTTCAATTAATTTATCAGCTATTCGGGTTGCGCCACCACCATCTGATAGTAACTTACCTAAAATAGAACCCAAACCAAAAATGATTGCAATACTACCAAGAGTCTCCCCCATGCCTTTTTCTACTGTTTCAACGATGTTATCAATTGGAATACCTAAGATTATCCCTGTAAACATAGAAGTCACTATAAGTGATATAAAAGTATTTAATTTGAACCCAATAATTAATATAAGTAAAACTATAACACCTATAACTACACCAATAAGTGGCCAAATTTCTTCAAGCATCCATATCCCCACTCTCTTTCACTAAATTAATATTTTATTTAACTATGATGTAAAACATTATCTATAGTAAGCGCTTACATAATATAAGTGTGATTTTAATATAGTTATTTTATATTTTCAATTAATTTCATTTGTTTATTTTTATTTTCGTTTTTTTTCACATTATTATTGACAAAAGTATTATAAGTGATAGGGTTGAAATATATTGTTAGCGTTTTCAAAAAATTATTTTATTTAACAAAAACATATTTTTATTCAATATACAGTGACTTGTTAGGAGGAAAATAATGACGATTAATTTTGGTTGCCAAGGTTCCACTTGGGTTTTAGACTACGATGAAAAAGCAGATAAAATGGATCAAGTAATACACGATATTGCAAATGCCGGACTTACTGGTGTAGATGTACAAATCAATTTGTTAGGAAAATATGAGAAATCACCACAACTTTTAAAAGAAGCTCTCGACAAAAATAATTTAAAGTTAGCAGCATTAACAGTGCCACATGCTTTTGTAGATGGGCATGCATCTGATAGTGAAAAAGAGATAGATGATTACTTTTTCAATTATCTCAAGCATTTCCCTGGAGCAATTATGAATGTTCCATCAAGAAGTGGCAAAAATAGGGATAATTTATTGCAACGACAAAAAGAAATTATTACAGGCGCAAATGAGCTCGCTAAACACGCTTATGAAGAGCATGGTATTACAACCTCACTACACCCAATATCATATGAAACATCTTATTGGAAATTTGAAGAAGATTATAAAGTCCTGTTCGACGGCCTAGATGGTGGTTATATGGGCTATACACCAGATGCTGGACATATTGCTATGGGCGGTATGAACCCATCAAAAGTATTTGAAGATGCAATTTCACTTATTAAGCATGTGCATTATAAAGATGTTGCTAATCAGTCAGAATGGAAAAACATGGGCGCTGGAGATATAGATTTTTCAAAATGTACACAAATTTTGAAAGATAATGACTACAACGGCTGGATAATGCTCGAAGATGAAATAGGAGAAGCACATGCAAACACTACCCAAGTGATTAAAGATCTTGGTAACTATGTTCAAAATCATCTTCAACCTATAATCAACGATAAATAGTAGAGAAAATTTTACTTAACAATAATTTTCATCACGCTATTATCAGTTAGAATAATTGCTAAAATTTATGTATATGGAGGTAATACTTATGAAAGTTGGATTTATTGGCTTAGGTATTATGGGAAAACCTATGGCACTTCACATTATTAAAAGTGGCTATGAAACATATATTTTTGATTTAAATACAAATGCAGTTGATGAGTTAAAAGCATTAGGTGGCAAAGCCTGTAGCTCAAATAGTGAAATAGCTAAAAATTGCGATGTTATTATAACGATGCTTCCTACATCTAAACATGTTACACAAGTCTTATTTTCTGAGGAAGGCCTTGCGAATAATTGTAAGCCAGGGACTATTGTGATAGATATGAGTTCTGTATCAACTGAAGATTCCAGAGAATTCGCAGCCAAGTTGAAACCATTTAATATTCAATTTATGGATGCTCCTGTCAGCGGCGGAGAACCAATGGCTCTTGAAGGACGTCTATCCATTATGGTTGGTGGCGAAAAACAAGATTTCGAAAAAGTTCTACCTTTATTTCAAACAATGGGAGAAAATATTGTTCACTTTGGAGAAAGCGGTACTGGTTCAGCAGCTAAATTGGCTAACCAGATTATCGTCAGTATTAATTTAGCAGGTTTATCAGAAGCTTGTGTTTATGCTAGTAAATCAGGAATAGATTTGAACAAACTCTTTGAAGCAATTAGTGGTGGATTAGCCGGTAGTGCGGTCATGGACGCTAAGATGCCATCTATTATAGAAAGGAATTTTGAGCCTGGTGGAAAAATTGAAACAAACTTTAAAGATTTAGGCAATATTCAACACTCTGCCAACGCTTTAGGAGTACCACTCCCTGTTACAAATATTGTTAAAGAAGTTTTCAGTTCAGAAGTAGCAAATGGTAATAGTAAAAAAGACCACTCCTATATTATTGATTTTTTCGAAAAAATGGCTAACCATCGCGTATAGAATAGCGTAACCCAAATTTTTGGAGATATGCTTTAAATTTCAATCAAGGAAGCTACTACCTATATAATGATTAATGTTGAGACAATTAATTTGCCTCAACTTTTTTATCTCTTCTTTCAATATAAACCTACTAATACTCAACATGTGCTTTCCACTTTATTTTCAGATTATTACCTCAACATAATGTCCACACATTGTTACACTATTTTAACTAAAAAACCCTGCAAAGTTCTCAATGTTAATTGATTACTTTGCAGGGACATATCCATAATTCAAGTTAGGTTTCTTAGCAAATCAATTATTCTTTATTGATTTTAAGTATAAATACCCACTTTTAAAAATTACTTTTTAAGTGAAAATAAATAATCTAAGATCTTTTCCAATAAGTCTGATGCAGTATCTGTATCTGGCATGAAAATCACTCCCAACTATTGTAACGTTATGTTAGCGTTTACTTAAACGCTTATTAGTTAGTATAATAGTAAATTTTAACTTACACAAATTTTTTATATAAAAATTACTTAATAATTAAGAATATATAACCAATTATATATATTATACAATTTTAAATTACATGCAATGTATAAGTTATATGTATAGTAATAGCCACCTATTTCAGAACTCTGTCTAAAACAAGTGGCTACTATAATATACTTTAAAATTATTTAAAAGCACGTTAGATATTCATTAAATTCAAGTTAATTACATTGTGCTTGTATCGATAACAAAGCGATATTTAACATCAGATGCTAAAACTCTTTCATAAGCTTCATCTATTTGATCAGCTGAAATCATTTCAATTTGAGGTTTGATATTGTGTTCGGCACAGAAGTCTAACATCTCTTGTGTTTCACGTATACCGCCTATAGCTGATCCAGCAAATGATCTACGGTGACCAATTAAATTTGCAACTCTTAATGAGATTGGTTCCGCTGGCGCCCCAACGTTAACAATTGTACCGTCTAATGTAAGCAATTTAAGGTAATCATCTAAAGGTAAGTTTGCACTTACTGTATTGATAATTAAGTCAAAAGTTTTTGGCAACTGCTCAAATGTAGATTCATCACTTGTTGCATAGTAATGTGTTGCGCCTAATTTCAAACCATCTTCTTTTTTATTTAACGTTTGTGATAATACAGTAACTTCTGCGCCCATGGCATTTGCAATTTGAACAGCCATGTGTCCTAAACCGCCCATACCGATAATTGCTACTTTTTTACCTTCACTTGCTTTCCAATGATTTAAACGTGAATAAGTAGTAATACCCGCACAAAGTAATGGTGCTGCAGCATCTAAACCGATATTATCAGGAATACGTAATACAAAATCTTCATGTACTACAATATGTGTTGAATAACCGCCTTGTGTCGGTTCACCATATCTATCCGTACCTGCGTATGTGCCAACCATGCCTTTTAGACAATATTGTTCTTCACCGTTTTGACAATTTTCGCATTCGCCACAAGAATCAACCATGCAGCCAACACCGACACGATCATCTACTTCATACTTACTCACTTCTGATCCAACTTCTTTAACAATACCTGCAATTTCATGACCTGGGACTAGTGGATAGTGAACTGGTCCCCACTCACCATGTGCAGTATGAATATCAGAATGACATATACCTGCGTATTTAATCTCAATTAATACATCATGTGTATCAAGATCACGTCTTTTAATTTCTGTAGCATGAAAATTCGAATCCGGCCCGTTAACCGCTCTAGCTTTAGCATTAACCATAATATAATTCCTCCAGTACTTATCCTATTTGAAGACTTTCCAACTTCTTCACCTAATATCATAGCGCTTAGAGTTAACTCTAGTCTAAAGAACAGCCTATATATATTTATATACCTATATAGTATCGTATATTTTTCATGTTTTTATTACAAAATACAATTAAAATTTTAAAAACCAGTTATTATATGAGTTATTGCTTACATTATCGTGTTTTCTGGTTTTGTATTGCTCTGTACATCTTTTTCTTAAAACAAATTCTTGTTTAGACAATATTTATTTTGAAAAGATTAAGACACTTCTTTTATTTATTATAGGTTGAAAATGTAATTTCATCCTGATTATTTAACGATAAATTTTACTACCTTTCGAAACAAATTCTTTTGACTTTTGCTTCAATCCTTCTGATTTTAAATCTTTATGTTTTCTCAAATCATGGGAGATACGCATCGAACAGAATTTAGGTCCACACATACTACAAAAATGGGCAACTTTTGCTGACTCAGCCGGTAAAGTCTCATCATGAAATGAACGTGCCTTGTCTGGGTCTAACGATAGATTAAATTGATCATACCATCTGAATTCAAATCGCGCTCTACTAATTTCATCGTCTCTGCGTTGTGCCCCTTTCATTCCTTTGGCCAAATCAGCTGCATGTGCAGCAATCTTATACGTAACAACGCCCTCTCTTACATCATCTTTATTAGGCAGCCCTAGATGTTCCTTAGGGGTAACGTAACAAAGCATTGCCGTGCCATGACTAGCAATTTGTGCGGCGCCAATCGCTGACGTAATATGGTCATAGGCTGGTGCAATATCAGTTGTCAATGGCCCCAATGTATAGAATGGCGCTTCTTGGCAATGGAAATCAGCGAGGTCTTGATTTTCCTTTATCTTGTTCATCGGTACATGACCTGGACCTTCAATCATCACTTGCACATCGTGCTCCCATGCTATTACAGTTAATTCGCCCAGTGTTTTTAATTCTAGTATTTGACTCTCATCATTTGCATCGTAGATTGAGCCAGGTCTTAATCCATCACCAAGAGAAATTGCAATATCATAGCGACTCATAATCTCACAAATCTCTTCAAAATGTGTATATAAAAAGCTTTCTTCATGGTGAGCTAAACACCACTGTGCCATGATTGATCCACCCCTAGAGACAATACCTGTTAATCTATCAACTGTTGTAGGTACATATCGCAATAACACGCCAGCATGTATGGTAAAATAATCGACACCTTGTTCTGCTTGTTCAATCAATGTGTCTCGGTAAACTTCCCAAGTCAAATCTTTAGCAGAACCATCTACTTTTTCAAGTGCTTGATAGATAGGCACTGTGCCAACTGGGACAGGCGAATTTCTCAAAAGATATTCTCTCATAGCATGAATATTTTTACCTGTAGATAAATCCATGATAGTATCAGCGCCCCAATGAATACCCCAGACTAATTTTTCTATCTCATCTTCTATAGAAGAGCTAACTGCTGAGTTTCCTATATTGGCATTTACTTTCACCTGAAAGTTCTTACCAATGATCATCGGCTCTGATTCAGGATGATTTACATTATTAGGAATAATCGCTCGTCCGCGCGCAATTTCAGAACGTACATACTCAGATGATGTATCTTCTCTCATAGCTACAAATTTCATTTCTTTCGTGATAATACCCTGTCTCGCATAATACATCTGAGTGACATTCTTACCTGTTTCTGCTTTCCTTGGCTGATATTTAAACGGTGTTTCGACAAATTTTTTATGATTATCTGACTTAAATCCATTATCTAATGATACTATGCTTCTACCTTCATATTGTAATGTATCATTTCTTTCTTTTATCCATGGTATTCGCATTTTCGGTATACCTCTTTGAACGTCAATCTTATAATTATCGTCGTGGTACGGGCCTGCAGTATCATAGACAAACACTGGATCATTATCAGTTGTTCCTTCCTCTGTTACGGTTGGAGAAAGTTGTATTTCTCTAAATGGCACTCGAATATCTGGATCTTCTCCACTAATCCATATTCTTTTACTTGATGGAAATTGTTTTTTTAATTCAATTTTTTCTTGTTCCAAATAAAAAACTCCTTAGCATTTATTATTGCTAGGAGACCTGGTAGAAAATCACATATTTAGTGAAGCGACAGTAAATAAAAGCCCAACAAACAGACTTCCCATATGTACTGTACTTTTCTGCTTCCCTACGCTGGTACTAACCAGATCAGGTTCAAAGGGTTGAGACCAATGCCTCTTTCAGCTTACAAGCACCCCTAGCAATTCTTATTAAATTCTTGCTCCAACTTAACACTAATAAAGAACAATTACAAATAAATTTGAAATTTTATATAAACGTGTAAAAAATTAATAACATTTACAACTATACACCTGCTAAGTTTATCGAATTAAACATTCGTTATTTTAATTTAAAAATCTAATATTATATTTATAGAAAATATGATGGTAGCAAGAAAAAAGTTATCTATACTATGAAATAGTATGGATAACTTTTGCATTTCTCTTTTTCTCTACAATTCTAATAATCCTCATTATTTAGATATTATTTTATTTTAAAACGATTAAGGAACTTCTTTATTAATAGGCTTCTTTTAAAATAGTTAAATAATCTTTTTCAGTTATTGGTCTGACATTACTTGATGTTGAATTATTTTGTTTAGCTAGATTGGCCATTTGTTCAAAATGTTCTGTTTTAACGTATCCTAAATCTTTCAACGATGGGATTCCTAAATCGTTTGTTAATGTATATAACCCTTTAATCAACTTTTCAATTGCTATTTCATCAGTATCATTCTGCTTTGCAAACTGCATGATTTTGCTAATTTCAGCATGAAGTGTCTTATTTTCAACAGCATTGAATTTTACTACATGGGGTAAAAATATTGCATTCGCAACGCCATGCGGGGTGTCGTATAAGCTACTTAATGCTTCTGATAAGCAATGGACGCTTGCAACATCAGCAGATCCAAAGCATAGTCCTGCTAAGAGACTGCCTTCTTGCATTTTATACCGGGCATCTAGATTTTTTCCGTCTTGATATACTTTCGGTAGATAGCCAACGATAATAGACATCGCACTTTTTCCCATTGCTTGTGAGATTGGGTTTGTCACAGTGCATGTATAACCTTCAATTGCATGAACTAATGCATCTACTCCAGTTGCTGCGGTTATAGATTTTGGCACACTTAAGGTAAGTTCGGGATCAAGAACAGCAATTGTCGGTCTAAGTAAAGGGCTTTTTAGTGTAATTTTCGTATGTGATTCTTCTAATGTAATTACTGAAGACCGTGTTACTTCAGAACCTGTCCCAGCAGTTGTTGGAACACAAATGACAGGCGATATATTGGCATAGCTTCTCTCACCATTATTATATTCTTCAGGTGAACCTCCATTTGGACCCAGTAAGGCAATAGCTTTGGCGGTATCCATTGGACTACCGCCTCCTACCGCAATTACAGCTGATGCGTTTGTTGATTGATAAAGTGATGCACCTTTTAAACACTCTGTATCTCTTGGATTGGGAGATATTTCATTATAAGATATCACTTTATAACCTGAATTTTTCAAATTCATTTCTATTGGGTCAACTAATCCTGCATCTTTAATACCAGAATCCGTTACCACCATTACAGTCTCACCTATATTTATATACTCCGAGATGATTTCTGGTAAATTCTTTGATTTACCAGGGCCCATTATTATTTTTGTATCACAATGATATTCGTAATTCATATAATACCTCCTAATAAATTTGTGAATTTCCTTGTAACTCTATCCTATTATTACAAGGGGATATTTGATAACTTCATAATCATAGTCAATCTCTATATACTTTAGATACAGTATCTATACTGCGTTCGTTATATTATGTCTATACATGTTTATTTTCAGAAAATTGTGACAATTCAATAATAAATCATTATGAAATAGTACTGCTTATAATGTTGAATTCTTTATTTACAATATATATTTCAACCATAGCACTATATGAAGTTACACATTTAGGTTCATTATGACCAAATCCAGCATTAAAAACTATAGGTGTTTCAGCTATACTTCATTCCTTTGATTTGCTCATAAAAAATTTATATGACTACTTCTTTTAAAAAATGAAAATGCCATTCTTCTCTTAAAATTCCCACTTGTATAGCATCATAAATTCACATTCAACTAGGCGCCCTTTACGTATACGTGACTCTTCTGTCACACCAGTTCTATTTGCTAATCTAATAGAAATTGTAAAAGGCTATTCTCCTACTAGTAACTTAGCGTCTTGACAACTCCCTCCAGAACCATATCTATTAACTTTTATGTTCCCAGGCTTAATCAATAAATATAAAATATACAATGAAACGCCCCCTGCAATAACCACACCAAAAATACCAGCAATAAATGTAGAACCTAATAGACCAAATTCTTCAAACTTAATAGTCGCAAATATAATACCCAACACAAATAGAATTGTTGCGGCTTTAGTGATGAAACCACTAATATAGTATAGTATCGCAAAAGCCATTGAACGATTCGAATCATGTAGGCGTCTAGTCATAACAGTAAAGTATGGTATAAGCGTTATAATCGCAAATATACTACTTAAAGTACCTACAGAAAATATCCCTAAAAAAGAAGTGATTAAAAAATTAATCCAAAATGGGTGCCAAAATTCAGAACGAGTGGATCGCCCATGAATGTCTAAGCAACGTTTCCAAAAATTAAAATAACTGCTAATAAAATTTGATGATTTATTCATATATCCTCCTAGACTATAAAATATATTAAAAAAACTATATGATTTAAATACTAGATATATTTTTTGAATAAGTAAACAGAAAATAATTTAATTATCGGTGCTAAGACCATATAAGTAACGTTATAACAATGATAATTTAGAGCTACCTTAATTGAACAATTATCGAGGCTAGTAAAACAGTATTCCTGTATGTATGGTTAGTTTGTTAAAAATGATTGTTATTAAGACGATATTAGATTTTCAAACAATTAAGAGACTCCTTTTTGAAAAAGGAGTCTCTCAGAACGTAGACAAACCTTGCGCAAATTAATGCGTAAGGTTTGTTTATTTTTATTTATATAGTTATTTTTCAAAAAGCAGTGGTCTTTCAGACCATTATTGGCCCTTTTACTAACCACATTGCTATTTTTTTTAGATTCATGGCAGCACAAATTAGCGTGGTATCCATGGAAACTTTGTCATGCCCTCTATATCTTGTCCATCGCATACCATGCTGTTCTTTTGCATCGCCAAATCTTCTCTCTATTGTTTGACTTCGCAATTTATATTGTTTTTTTACAGTATCAATAAACCTTAAATCTTCAACTATATCTAAATCGTCTTGCCAAACATGTCTTCTAATTTGTTTTATGGCATCTTTATTTTCGGTACATTTACTTAATACAGGACAGTCTCGACATATTGAACCATCTGATACATATAACCTGTGTCCTGTCGGCATCGTTCTTTTGTATGATAAAATTTCATCATTAGGACAAATATAAGTATCATAATATTCATCGTAGATGAAATCTTTTATTCTGAAAAATCCAGGTTTCCCCTTAGGTCTTGTATAGGGCATTACTGGTACAATTGCTTTTTTAAGTAAAAAGTGGGCATTAAAAGGTGTTTTATAACCTGAGTCAATTGCTAATGTAATAGGCAACATCTGCTTTGCTTCTAGTCTTTCAATCATTGGTTTGAGTTGTGTACTATCATGAATATTACCGGGCGTCACATGCTTATCAATTATATAACCATTTTTATCCACACATGCATGTAAACTATAAGCAAATTGCTTTTCTCGTTCTCCTTTTACATAGTATCCAGCTTCTGGATCAGTTGTACTTACCTTTTTTGTTTTATATTCCTCCTTCTTTTTATTTTTTAATGGCTTTTTTCCTTGTGCTAACCTTTGTTCATTTATTTCATTGTCCAATTCTTCTTGAAAGTGGAGTGTATCTTTTTTAACAATTTCTGTAATATACTTATTTTTATTTGCATTTGCTTTAATATGGGTGGAATCAATAAATAAAGATGAGTGATCGATTAAGTTATTTTTGATAGCTATTTCGAGTATTTTCTCAAATATTTGTTCAAATAAATCCGTATCATGAAAGCGACGTGTATAGTTTTTACTAAAAGTCCCAAAATGAGGTACTTTATCTAAAAAGCTATATCCTAAATACCAACGGTAAGCTACATTTGTTTCTATTTCTTTAATTGTTTGTCTCATTGATTTGATACCAAATAGTCTTTGTATAAGTAATATTTTTACTAAAATAACTGGATCTATAGAAGGTCTACCATTATCGAGACAATATTTGTCTTCGACAAGTTCATATACAAAATTTAAATCTAATATCGTATCGACTTTACGTAATAAATGATTATTAGGGACTAATTCAGAAATAGAAATCATTTCATATTGATCTCTTTTATCAATTGATTTATTCAACATAATAAACACCACCACTGTTTAATTTATATATATTATAATATTTTTCGTATAATATTGGCAGTGATTTGGGCCGACTCCTGCGGGAAGAGCGCTAGCCGAAGACTACAGGCTAAGGCAGTGCCCGCGGAAAGCGTGCACAAAAAAACTGCCAACAAAGTCGGAGACTTTGTCGACAGTCTGAGAGACTCCTTTTTGAAAAAGGAGTCTCTTTTAATCTATTTTCTAATAATAATCACTCATATAAATAGAAGAAGATAATTTTTAATTCACATTATCATTTGTGAAGAATAATATGTTTATTTAATGATGATGGTATTTAGTACTGTGTTCAATAATACTAGAGCATACTGCAGCCTTAGTTTTCGTATTACAATAACTATAACCATAACATTTTGTGCTTCTAAGTAAAGCTTTGTCACAGTCACTTCCAGGAAAATCACAATAGCCTTGGGGTTACTTTTGGTTAATGTACATTATCACTATGTGGACCATTAAACCTATTACAATGCACCCATTCTCCTTTTTTATACTTTTCCCATAACCTGCTTCTTGAGTTACTGTGTTAATCCCTTTATCCATATTATCTATTATTTGGTTTGTATTTATATCAACATCTGCGGTTTTTTCTCTATTATTACTAACAACAGTAAATCTGGTTTCATTTTTTAAATTATCTACTTTAACAATATAACGGTTATTTATTTCATGTTTTTTCCGTTTATGTAAACATCGCCTTCTGATAAATTCACATCACTATTAGCACCTTTTTCTGTACTATTCCAGCCACTATTTTTATATTCTTGTACTACCTTCTCGAGCATTTTTATAAGATGTTCAATAAACTGCTTAGATTTTAAGAAACCAAATATTAATAAAGAAATTAATATAACCCCTAGGAATAACAAGATTATTGACATAAAATCCTTCCTTTTATGATATTATAAGCAAATCAAACGATACCACAAACCAATTTTAAATAACCTTCATTTTTGACACAAAACCTCTAAACTTTATGTTAATAGTGTGACGTGTTTAAATGATAGTACGTTAATTAATTTAACAGTTTTGCATTCCTACCAATTATGATGTTATAATGCACTTAACAAAGTTATTAAGCATAATACACCAATCCCCTCACTACTTCCGATAGTGAGGGGATTTTTTAGGCGTTGGCTAAAGGTCGCCTATTTTTTCTTATCGTTGCGATTACGTAGCCAATGCGCAAATAACGCTACGATACAACCACTCGCTGCCGTGGTCGTGATGTGAACAAAGTTATCAAGCATAATTACACCTCCTCTCTACGTCAACTTGACGCCTGAGAGATAGGCGACTCCATTATTATACCATCTGTAATTACGTAAACATATGCGCTTCCGATAAGTTAATTGATGTTAATATGTCATAATTTTAGGATTTATTTAATAATATCTATTAACTCTTTCTTAGCTGCTGCTCGGGCTGGAATCCAACCGAAGACGATACCGATCAACATAGAAACACCTACCGCAATGACGACAGAACTGATACTAACAACACTCTTAATATAATCTGGCGTGACCGCATCGACTAGACTAGCGATTAAAATACCTAAAATCAATCCAATAAGACCACCAAGAACACAAAGGACAACACTTTCTACTAAAAATTGTAGCTCGATATCTCTACTTTTCGCCCCAAATGCGCGGCGAATCGCTATTTCCTCCGTACGTTCAGTAACTGAGATGTACATTACATTCATAACACCAATACCTGCAATAAATAACGAAATCCCTGCTACTGCTGCCACAAAGTAAGTAATGCCATCAAAGACTTTGTTAATGCCTTTCATCATCTCTTCAGTATCATTATAACTATAGCTACCGTCAGATATGCCCGAACCATTTTTATTCAATTTATCTGCAACTTTGTTAGCTACTTCTTTTTTATTCGCATTATCGGCAATTGTTAGTTGTAATGATGGAAAATCTTGCTGTAAGTTGCCCATATATTGATTAAATGTTTGAGACGGCATGCTAACAGCTTTAGGGTTCATCATATCATTAACGATACCTACAACTTCAAAGCCTTGGCCATCAATATACAACGTCTTACCTATCGCATCTTTATTAAAGACATCTTTAGCAATTTTATCATCAACCGTTACGACCTTTTTGCGTAATTCATTATCTTCTGAATTAAAGTCTTTTCCTTCTTCCGGACTCGTTACTTCGTCCTTTTTCAAAATACTGATGTCGCCTTTTTTCTGTGGATTTGTCATTTTTGCTGAATAACCTTGATCCTCAGTTTCTTTAATTTTGGCATCTGACACACCATCAATTTGTTTAACAATGCCTATATCTTGCTGACTGAAAGGATTATTTTTCGCACTTTCTCCACTGCTTGTCATAAAGCTAATAAGTGCAGAATTTTTACCAGCGCCTGAATCTGAGAATTCATCTGCTGCAGTCTTTTTAAAACCATTACCTAATGACATAATCGTTATAACCGCCGCAATACCAATAATAATTCCAATCATAGTAAAAATATTACGTCGTTTGTTTTTTAAAATAGATTTGAATGAGATGGCAATAATATTTGATAAATTTTTCATTCTACCACCTCTTCTCGCTGAACGCGTCCATCTAAAATATGGATAATACGATCGGCTTTATCGGCAACTTTACGATCGTGTGTGACCATAATCATCGTCGTATTATACTCTTTATTTAACTTCATAAATAATTCCATAATATCCTTCGAGGTCTTCGAATCTAACGCCCCCGTTGGTTCATCAGCAATAATAAATTTAGGTTGATTAATAATGGCACGTGCAATCGCCACACGTTGTTGTTGCCCACCTGATAATTTATTAGGGACAAGATTTTCTTTATCGTACAAGCCCACATCATGCAAAGTGTCGACTACTCTTTGTTTGCGCTCTTGTGATCCTAATCCAGCGTATACCAAAGGGATGCTTACATTCTCTAAAATAGTATTATTTTGAATTAGTTTGAAGTTTTGGAATACGAATCCTACGGTCTTATTTCTAATATCTGAGAGTTGATTATCTGAAGTTTTTTTATAATTTTCTCCATTAAAAAGGTAATCTCCTTCATATCCACGGTCAATAAACCCTAGTATATTGATTAATGTACTCTTACCAGAACCTGAAGGACCCATAATCGCAATGAATTCACCTTCGTTAATGTTGATATTAATGTCTTTCAAAATATGGTTCTCTTCATCCCCATTTTTGAAGTATCGATTGATATCTACAAGTTCTATCATGATGACACCTCAACTTTGTCTCCATCATTTAATTTTTTTTTAGGATTTTTGAGGACTTTGTCACCTTTTTTCAATCCTTCTTTAACGAAGATTTCTCCGTTTACTTTATCGATTTTAATATCACGTTTTTCAACTTTATTATCTTTATTAACGACAAAAACGTTATTATCTTTCGTTAATACTGTTTTAGGTAATTTAATAGAGTCTAATGGTACTTTTACTTCCATAGAATAACCTGCACGTACTGGAATATCTATATCACTAATAATCACAGTGTATTTAGAGGACTCTGAATCATTACCTCCACTTGGCGCTGATTGAATTGGGTTGGATGACTGCATTGCAGCACCTTCTTCATCACCACTTCCTCCAGCACTCGCACTATTTGCAGCTCCAGATTCACTCAACTGATCTTCATAGCTTTTAGGCAATTCTGAGATCTTTTTAATTGTCCCTTTACCTGTTTTACCGTTACTTGTGATTTTAACGTCTACCTTGTCTCCTTCTTTGATTTTTTCTAAATCAAATTCTGAAACTGTTGTCTTAATTTGTGGTTCATTTGAAACCAATTGCAATATCGTTTGACCATCAGATAGATTTTCGCTATTTTTGATATCTACTTTACCATCAAATGCTGCATAAACACTGTCATTGATTTGTTTATCATGTTGATTTAACTGTTGTTGTGCTTCGTTTAATGCACTTTGATCTTGTATCAGTTTCTTCTGTAAATCACTATTGTTGGGCGCTTGATTGATATTTTTATAATCTTCATTAACAGCACCCTGTGTTTCGTCCACTTTATCTACTAATTGTTGGCGTTTATTGTTGTTAACGTTATAGTTAATGAGTGAGTCACCTTGCTTAACTGATTGACCATCGTCAACTTGTGTACTTACAAATGTGCCTAACTGGCTATTGTTGTTATATGTTTTTACTGAATGAGGGGAAGCTTTCCCTTCTAAATTAAGTGGACTTTCTTTCTCCACTTTATATGTATCGTAACCGTCTTTTTCTTTTTCATCGCTATTCACTTGTTTTAACACTAAAGCGATGGCTAACAATCCTATAACTGCGACAATCCCTATAAGCCACATCCATTTTTTCTTCAATTAACAAACACTCCTTATATATTCTCACCATAAGATTATCACAATAACGCAATTTAAAAAATAAAGCATTTCATAATAAATAAATCAATATTATTTTGAATATATACATATAACAATATTGACACTTGAACTATTTTATTTCAATTAAATCTACTACATCTAGTACCTCTGCTATGGCTAAATATAAATACTCATTTCAATTGCGTAATTACTCAACTTTTTATTTATAATTGTAAATTAATATTTCATTTGTATATTAAAATGTAAAAGTTAACAAATTTTTTTCTAAATTTTCAGAATCTAACAAATTACTTTTAATTATTTTATGGTAAATTTAATTTATTTAGCATTTATATAAGGGGGAGGTTATTTGAGTTACTTCAATAAAGAACGTCATCATACGCCAAAATCTAAGAAAAAATTTAAAATGCCACACATCTATGTCATTTTATTTGTTTTTGGTGTAATCGCTACGATTGCTACTTATATTGTTCCGTCAGGTGAATTTAAGAGAATTAAGGGTCCTGAGGGCAGAGAAATGGTGGATGCTGATTCATTCCACTATATTACTTCTGCACCAGTAGGCATTGTCGACTTTATATCGATTATTCCCAGAGGACTTATTGAAGCTGGGGAAATCGTATTCTTTACATTAATTATTGGTGGCATGTTCATGGTACTTAGAAGAACCGGAATTATTGAAATTGCTGTTGATAACTTAGCGCGTCGCTTTATTTATAAAAGTATATTTATTATTCCTGTATTAACTACGGTATTTGCTATTGTAGCTACTTTAATTGGTACCGCAGAATTATCGCTAGTTTATATTCCTGTCATCATTCCACTCATCATCGCTTTAGGATATGATTCTATCACTGCCACAGCGATTGCTCTGTGTGGAACAGTTGTCGGCTTTACAGTTGGTGTGCTTAATCCTATCAATACTGGATTAGCTCAAAAGCTTTCTGGCATCCCTGTATTCTCAGGTATCGGTTTAAGAATCATCTTATTTATCGTAGTGTTAGCAGTCACAATTATTTTCATTATGCGTTACGCTAAAAAAGTTCAAAAACAACCAACTTTAAGCTCCGTATATGAAGATGACTCAGAAAAAAGAGAGCTTTATCAACACATTACAGAACATGCACCAACTACAGCTACAACAAGACAAAAGTGGGGCATCGCTGTTATTTTTGCCTTCTTTATTATCCTGGTTTACGGCGTCACTACCCAAGGTTGGTTTATGGTAGAAATGGCTGGTTTATTTATATTCATGGGTGTCATCGTCGGGATCGTTTCTGGTCTATCAATGCAAACTATTTGCGAAGCGTTCAATGATGGCTTTAAGGATGTGCTCATGGGTGCAATCATCGTTGGTCTTGCACGTTCCATTGCTGTAGTACTTGAAGACGGCAAGATTATGGACACTATCGTTCATGGGCTTGGTTCAATCATTGATGGTACTACGCCAACAATTGCAGTCATAGGCATGTATGCAGTACAAATGTTGATTAACTTCATAATCTCTTCTGGTAGCGGGCAAGCATTGGTTACAATGCCGATTATGGCTCCTTTAGCTGATATGTTAGGCATTACTAGACAAACTGCTGTCTTGGCTTTCCAACTTGGTGATGGTTTCACACACATATTTTATCCTACGAGTGGTTACTTTATGGCAGCATTAGCCATAGGTGGCGTTTCTTATACTAAATGGATCCGCTTCTTCTTCCCACTGTTTATAATATGGGCAGTTATTTCTATCATTACATTGATTATTGCACAACTTAGTGGGTGGTCTTAAATAATTTTTATCACATAATAATATTTTCAAAATATAATACTCAAAACTAAATCAAAAATTACATATGTTATGATACTTATCGCAATCCAATAACCTTAAAATAACACCATGCATAAAAGCGATACTTAACAATCTGTATGTCTTTTTGAGACGATGTTAAATTTCTAGGGAGCAAGAGATAAACTTATTACTAGTTTTTCCTGTTCCCTTCACTACTGTATGAGTTAAAGCACACTAAATCAAAAAAGCTCATACCATTAGGTACTTCATTGATAATCAACGGTTACCAAAATCAATTTCAAAACCTAAGTCTTCTATCATTTTATAATCTAATTTATTCGGTTGACCACCTGTAATAAGATAATCTCCTACAAATATTGAATTCGCAGCTTTTAAAGCTAGTGGTTGTAGTGAGCGTAAATTAACTTCTCTACCTCCAGCAATCCTAATCTCTTTAGATGGGTTTATAATTCTAAATAACGCTATGATCCGCAAACATTTCATTGGTGTTAAATCATCCATTTCGCCAAACTTTGTTCCTTTAATAGGATGTAGAAAATTAATAGGAATACTATCCGCATCTATTTCTTTTAATGCAAATGCCATATCTATAATATCTTGATTAGATTCTCCCATACC
Organism: Staphylococcus sp. Ze2; assembly: GCF_048568365.1. Classification (NCBI taxonomy): domain Bacteria; kingdom Bacillati; phylum Bacillota; class Bacilli; order Caryophanales; family Staphylococcaceae; genus Staphylococcus; species Staphylococcus sp. Ze2. Next base: position 189,767 of record NZ_CP183486.1, read on the forward strand.
GCAAATCACTCCAGAACATGGCGAGATATGATTTTTCTTCATGATTTCTATCGTATCCGTTCTATTTTTGTATGTATGCGTAGTTACAACTTCCTCATGATAGTTTTCACTCGTATTAATATTATGGTTATATCTATCCACGCCAGCTTGTTTTAGTTTTTTAGCTTGTTCATCATTTGTTAACCCTAAACACGCACATATCTTAAGTTGAGGATGTTTCGTCTTAATTTCTTCTACTGATTTACTTATATGATCTATTTCTTTGTTACTAGGTCCTCTACCACTCATTACAATGCAGTATGTACCTATGTCATGTTGATGTGCTACTTCAGCACCTTTAAGAATTTGTTCTTCGGAAACCAATGCATACCTCTGTTTTTGTTTCATGTCTCTAGACTGCCCACAATAACCACAATTTTCTGGGCATATACCACTTTTTGCATTTAAAATCATATTTAATTTCACTTTTTTTCCATAGTAGTGCTTTCTCAAAATATACGCCTCATTCAACAAATCTAATGTATCCACACTTGCGTCTTCATATACATTCAATAACATTTCTTTAGTCAATTGCTTTCCTTGTAAAATACTTTGAGCTAATTTCATATATACATCCCCTTTTAAAATATGAATTAAATATTATTTTTAAATTCCTACTTAATTCATCATAAAACGAATTAACATAAAATGTAAACCTTTTAAGTAATTTGGTTTACATTAAACTCATGTTCATTCAATATACTTCACATCCTTCTCTTTATTAAGGTAATAAGTCAATTTTCCCACTAAATATTTGAATGTTTTTAATTGCTGAATGATAATTATAGTAATTGATATATTATTATCTGGCAGGAGGTAACCATGAGTTTAGCTGAAACTTTATTTACGACGGGAGAATTTTCTGAATTATGTAGTGTAAAAAAGCAAACACTTTTCCACTATGATGAAATTGGTATTTTAAAACCTCAATATAGAAATGACAAAGGCTATCGATTTTACACTTTAAAACAATTAGAAACTTTTAGTGTGATTGATATATTGAAGGATCTTGGCTTATCGCTGACTGAAATAAAAGAATTTTTAGATATTCGTTCACTACCTAAAACAATTAACCTGTTAGCTGACAAAGAACAAGAAATAGATTTAAAAATCCAACAATTAAAACAACAAAAGCTAACCATACAAAATAAAAAGAATTATTTATCTGAGTCTTACAAAGCTGACTTTTCTTCTATAAATATTGTAACGTTGCCGACACAATACTATTTGTTAAGTGACACTATCGGCGACGTAACCCTTAAATCTTCATCACATAAACTCATGTCGTTTATTAATTTTATAAAGCATAATCATCTAGACTCTGGTTACCCTATTGGTGTAATCCTTGCTAAAAATAACATTCAAAACGATAAATTCACTGAGTTTACAAATTTTTATATTCAAGTAGAACAAAATATCGAGCAGTCGCATTTTACTAGGGACCAAGGACAATATATTATTGCCTACCATGAAGGCCCTGATGAAACGTTATACAAAACACATAAAAAAATTAAAGATTATCTAATAAACACTGGATTTAAAATGATTGGTGATAGCTTTGAAGAATATGTGGTTGATGAAATCAGCACTAATGGTCCAGATAAATATGTCACAAAAATTTCTATAGCTGTGACAAAAATTTAACACCTTCTATTTTGTATAAAAACTTACAAAACCATGCTTGACTATCTGGTTACCGTATAGTTTATATTTTTATATATGGAAAGTAGGTGACCGTTATGAATATTAAAAAATGGATAATCTTATGTTTGGTCTCTAGTGCATTATTTTTAATCGTGATTGATATGACAGTTTTATATACTGCTCTGCCATTGCTAACACATGATTTAGAAGCGACAGCTACACAAAAATTATGGATTGTTAATGCCTATGCTTTAGTAGTTGCGGGATTACTACCTGGTCTTGGTACACTGGGAGATTATGTAGGCTATAAAAAAATGTTTTTACTTGGTTTGGCTATTTTTGGTGGCGCTTCATTGCTAGCAGCAAGTGCTACGACACCAACTGTATTAATATTAGCTAGAGTGTTATTAGCTATAGGTGCTGCTACAATGATGCCCTCAACACTATCAATCATAAAATTAACGTTCAAAGATTATCAAGAACGTGCATTAGCACTAGGTATTTGGTCAGCTATTACTGCAGCTGGTGCAGGTTTAGGGCCTGTAATAGGCGGTCTTTTATTAGAGAAATTTTCATGGCCATCTGTATTTATTATCAATATACCTGTTGTGATGATCGTCTTAATTATTTCTTATATTTTAATTCCTCAATATCCTACAAATAAAGATGGTACTTGGGATTTTATAAGCTCATTCCAAATTATGATAGGCTTGATTACAGTAGTATTTGCAATCAAAGAATTAGCTAAACCAGATAATAATTTCGCAGTATTATTCGGTGCTTTCGCTATTGGAATCATCGCTATAATGATGTTCATTAGAAGACAAAACAGATTAAAATTTCCATTAATCAATTTAGCAATCTTTAAAAACCCATACTTTACGGGCGGTACTATTGTTGCTATAACAACTTCCTTTATATTGATGGGATTTGAATATATTCTTTCTCAAAGGCTACAACTTGTTTTAGGCTTAACACCTTTAAATGCTGGATTAACCATAATGATGATGGCCTTAGCCTCACTGGTAGGCGCAATTTTAATTGGGATTATTTTAACTAAATTTGGTACATTAAAACTACAATGGGTAACATTACTACTGGCCTTTATTGGCATATCATCATTTTATTGGGTTTTACATGCGCATTTAGCCATACAAATTGTTACTTTAATCATCATTGGTCTTGGTTTAGGTGGCGCAATGACGCTAGCATCTAACGCTATTATGTCAAATGCGGATGATAAGAATTCTGGTATGGCCGCTTCCATTGAAGAAGTGTCATTTGAATTTGGTGGATCATTAGGCATCGCTATATTAGGTGGATTATTCTCTATTTTCTACAGTTTATTCTTTAATTTTAATAGTAATTCTGTTGATTTATCTAAGGCAAAGGGCAGTTTAGATGAAACATTGATTCAAGCAGAACAACTTCCTTTTTCAATCAGCAAAGAACTTATCGAGGCTGGCAAAGCAGCATATGACGATGCCTTTTCACTCATCATTATTATAAGTATTTTGTCGCTAGCATTCACTATTATCTTATTAATATGGATGGACTTAAAACAAAAACGACTACCCGAATAAATAAGCAGTTAAAAGCAGATGAAACGTTCAATTTATGAACACTTCATCTGCTTTATTCATGCTGTTCTATCATTGTTAAACACAATTTTAGTTATCAAACTAACTACAATCCGCATAGAAAGATACCTATACTTTAAATCTTACGATAAGATAACCATTCTGGTTTACTAGATCCTCTAGGAATTAACGTAGTACGGTAATGACCAGGTGTTTCTGACATTATAACTTGATCAGTCACACCGATATAATGTCCGAGTGGTGTCTCAGATTCAAATTGGTCAGGAGCGACAATTGCATGCGTATCTGTCGTATTAAAAACTTCATTTACATATGCTTTTTCAAAAATACCTAGTGACATTAAATAGAGAGAAACGCGACTCAAGTTAACCTGAACTCGATAACTGCCGCCTTCTTTCGCTCTTCTTTCTAACGCTTTAATTGCTCCAGTTTCTAACAACCATGATATGACATAATCATTTACAACCACGATTGGTGGTAGCTTAGGTTGATCTTCGGTACCTTCTAATGCCATTACACCCGCAGCGCTTCCTGCAGTTTGATCGAAACCGTTTCTATCTGACCAAGGGCCTTGATCTCCATAACAATTAACAGAACAATGAATAATTCCAGGTCTTTTTTCAGCGAGTTCATGAGGTGTTAAATGTCTCTCCTGCATGAAGCCATATCTTTTATTCATGAAAAAGATATCTGCTGATTTTAATAGGTCATCAAATTTTTGTTGATGTTCAGTTGAATGGTCGATATCTAAATAGGTTGATCTCATGCCGATATGTGAAGTTAATAATAAAGTTTCCTCTTCTAGCTCAGAAGGTCTCCAAACATTTAATACATCTGCACCATGTAAAGCTAATCCTCTTCCTAAACCTGCACCAGCAATTACATGACCCATGCCTAATGCACGGATGCCATCGAGCGGTTGTTGAGGGTTTTCACTGAAGCCCTCGGGTTCTGATTCACCAATTTTCTCTATCGTAACAAGTGGTTCTTTAGCAATATATTCAAACTGTTCTTCTTCCATAAATTCAGGCAATGTTCTTACCATAGGCATGACGACACCTTTTTCTGCAGCAGCTTCTTCCAAATCTTTGGCACTCCATTGTTTAATTGCATGAGCCACAGACTGCTTGTTTGGTAATGCTTTGATGAGTTCAAGCGTATGTCTATGTGAACTTGGATAAGGATTTAATGGCATCACCCATCGATTATCTTTTGTTTGGTAAAAACTAAATCGCGTTGGATTATTTGGAAAATATTGCTGTTTAGCAGGAAATCCATTTAATGTTTCCCATTTTCTTTCATAAAAAGGAGATAAACGTTTCAATGCCTTTCTTATATCTACATAAATATCCTGTCCATTACCTCCCCTTTTTTGCCACAAGGAGGCAAGCGCAACGGATTTGGCAGCTAAGCCTATACCAGCTAATGAAGCAATTCTTAATGTACTTGGTTGTATTGGATCCTTACCATAGAACGTAACTTGTCCACCAGCATCCGCAGTTGAATAGCCAATATCATTCAACAATTTCTCTAACTCAGAATTAATATCAAAATCATCATCTTTATTTATACGATTCCGATAATTGTGTAGTAGCACTGTTTTTAACTCTTCATTTAGCATTTTTTTCCTTCTTTCTCAATAGCTTTATTTCATTATAGTTATTTCGTTATACTCATTAAAGTAAGCGAAAGTTCAAAAATATACACTTTGTTAGTAATTGTTTATTTTTAAGGAGTGTTTTTTATTTATACAAATAAGCGAAAGAAAACCCAAAAAAGCATTATAGCTTCGGCTTTATCATTACTAGAAAAATGCGCTTTAACTGATATTACAGTATCTGATATATGCAATGGAGCTAATATCACACGTGCCACATTCTATAAATATTATAAAAATATGGATACGTTATACAAAAACATTAAAACACAAACACTCAACGAATTATTTGGTAACCCTTATGTCTTCTTTAATAAGCATCAAAATATTTTAGATGCTCAATTGTACTTAGCAAACCAAGTCTTTCATTATATTATTCATCATCGATATTTATTTAAAACTTTAATACTGAATGACACTAAATTTAATTTAGAAATGTATAACTATTTCAAAGAAAACTATATTAACTTTTTAAGTAATACTATTGTTAATAATCACAACTTAGAAATTAATGATAAATTCTTATGTACTTATATAGCCTCTGCTTATACCGGCATCATCTATGAATGGGTACTTTCTGATTTTGAAATGTCACCTATTGATTTAACACATAGTATGATTTTTATAAATTCAAATGGTCCAATAAGCGTTTTAGAAAAGTAAAATTCATTGAAATTTCAAATAATAATCGAGTAAAAAATATTTTCTAATTATTTAAGCAAAAATATTGAAACCCGATTAAAACGGTAGTATTATCACCTAATGTCAGTTTGAAATTCACTTCACAAGAACTGGACTATGAATATAAAAGACTAAGAGGAGCGTAAATATGTTCAATCACACAAAACAATATATCAACGGTGAATGGGTAGAAAGTCACAGTAACGAAACAATGGATGTTATTAATCCAGCAACAGAAGAAGCTTTTGGTAAAATTGCTAAAGGTAATGCTCAAGACGTTGAAGATGCGGTTAACGCTGCAGATAGCGTTTATTTAGAATTCCGTAACACTTCAGTAGAATACCGTCAAAACTTACTTAACGATATCGTTAAAGAATACGAAAATCGTAAAGAAGATCTAATCAAAGCAATGACTTTAGAGCTTGGTACACCAGTTACAGCATCTGAAAATGTCCACTACGAAATGGGATTATCACATTTTAAAGCAGCAAGAGATGCTTTAGATAACTTTAATTTTAGAGAACGTAGAGGCAACAATATTGTTATAAAAGAAGCAATCGGTGTAGCAGGATTAATTACTCCTTGGAACTTCCCTACAAATCAAACTGCCTTAAAATTAGCAGGTGCATTTGCAGCAGGTAGCAGTGTAGTGTTAAAACCATCAGAAGAAACACCATTTGCTGCAATTATCTTAGCGGAAATTTTTGATAAAGTAGGCGTGCCAAAAGGTGTATTCAACTTGGTAAATGGCGATGGCCTTGGTGTAGGTAATCCAATCTCTGAAAATGAAAAAATTAGAATGGTATCTTTCACTGGTTCTGGTAATACTGGTAGTAAAATTATGGAAAAAGCTAGTAAAGATTTCAAAAAAGTATCACTTGAATTAGGTGGTAAATCACCTTATGTCATATTAGAAGATGCTGATTTAGACAAAGCTGCAGATGCAGCAGTCCATAAAGTAGTTGGCAATTCAGGGCAAGTTTGTATTGCCGGCTCAAGAACGCTTGTTCCAGAATCAATCAAAGATGAATTTATTGAAAAAGTAAAAGAAAAAATGAGTGCAATCAAAGTTGGCGACCCACAAGATGCAACAGTAGAGATGGGACCAGTCATTAACAGTAAACAATTTAACCAAATCCAAGAATTTATTAAAATTGGTGCACAAGAAGGCGCAACAATTGAATTAGGTGGAGAAGGTAAACCTGAAGGGCTAGAAACAGGCTATTTCATTAAACCAACTATTTTCTCAAATGTAGATAATCATATGACTATCGCTCAAGAAGAAATATTTGGACCAGTAATGTCTATTATCACTTACAGTGATGTTGATGAAGCAATCAAAATTGCAAATGATACAAAATATGGTTTAGCTGCATACGTGTATGGTTCAGATATGGACACTTTACAAAAAGTAGCTACTGCATTTGAAGCAGGCGTTATTGAAATTAATGAATACCCAAGAAGTGCTGATATGCCATTTGGTGGTTATAAACAATCTGGTATCGGTAGAGAATGGGGAGACTATGGTATTGAAGAATTCTTAGAAGTTAAATCAATTTCTGGCTTCTTTCAATAAATAATAGTAATTAATGTACGTTAACTAACTACTTAATATTAATAATGAAACCCTAATTAAATACACTCCTATTTAAAAAGTAATAAACCCCAAAAGTTGAATTTTAAGTTCAGCTTTTGGGGTTTTTATATTATAAATACTGCTAAAATTGCTTTGACATTATACTAAGTCAACATATTTTTAACTACTTTTACTATCCCACCAATTATATTAATGAATATATCTAATATTATAGTAAATATACTTTCTTTACTCTCTCTACTTAACTTCCTTTTTCTTTGATTACACATTAACTTCACACCCTTGTTCAAAGACTACAAAATACATGTAGTAATGTAACATCAATTTCCACCTATACGTTTTTTTTAACCCAATAAAGTGAAAAACTATCTCACAATAATAAGCATATGAAATATCATAAATTAACAATTAAAAATTAAAGACAAAATGTTAAAAATAAACTAATTTTACATTATCATTAAAGCTTTTATTTGTATTTGATTAATTTTTATTTAAGTTTTTTTAATACATTGTAGCACATGTTATGCTTTTTAAAAAGATACACTTAGGAAGCAATATACATATGGAAACATCTAAATTACCCTTAGCTCAACATTTTTCAAATTTACGAGCTAATCCTAAATGGGCGTTAAAACTACTTATTGCTATTGTTGTTTTAGTATTAACTACTTTAATTACCAATAGTCTAATTGACTATGATACCTTGTTTAAAGATTCTGGTTTAAGCGGTCAGGAGCTTGAACAATCGAAAGCAATAGGACAAATTTCTGGCCTCATTGTAAGCATTGTTGGTGGCATCATCGGCATCGGTATTACATTCGTTATTTTCTTATTAATTTCAAAAATTATGAAATCTGATGCTAGTGCTAAAACTATTTTTTCTGCTACATTAAGCTTTACAGTTATCACTAGTGTAATTGGACTTATCGTAATTGTTATTCAATAGATTGCAGGCTTATCACCAACAGACTATGTCATAACAAGTCTCAATATCTTTGATAAAGGCAACAGCTTTCTTGCTGCATTTAACTTACAGACACTTATCGGCGCTTACGTATTTGGCGTAATGCTCTTAGCTACAAATCGTTTTTCTAAAAAATCAGCACTTATTTGGTCAATTGTGTATTTAGTGATCTTCGTAGTCTTTACATTAATTGGTGCTTCTTTCCAATAATTATTGAAAATTAATAAGGCACGGTTATTCTTGTATTTTATCTAATAACTTATTTATTCTTTTCTGCTTCTCTTAATTCAATACGTCTGATCTTACCTGAGTTTGTTTTAGGTAAGTCTTCTACAAATTCTATAGCACGTGGATATTTGTATGGTGCAACGTCTTGTTTCACATAATCTTGAAGTGTTTTGACTGTATCATCCGTTGCTGGTATACCCTCTTGCAAGATAATAAACGCTTTAACGATATTCCCTCTTATTTCATGCGGGCTAGCAACTACGGCACATTCTTTTACGTACTCATGTTTTGTAAGGGAGTCTTCTACTTCAAATGGTCCAATTGTATACCCAGAACTAATAATAATGTCATCTTTACGTCCTTCAAACCAGAAATAACCATCTTCATCTAATTTGGCTAAATCACCCGTGATATAATAATCGCCTATTCTAGGTTCAGCAGTTCGTTCAGGGTCTTTATAATAACCTTTGAATAACGCCGGTAAGTCTAACGGCACTGCTATATTACCTACTTCTCCTATTTCTGCTAGCTCACCATCATCATTGATGACAGTAACATGACTACCAGGAATCGCTTTACCCATAGACCCTGGACGACTCTCTGTATCTTTCAAGAAACCAATTAATAAAGTGCTTTCCGTTTGTCCATAACCATCTCTAACTGTAAGATCAAAATTGGTTTGGAATTTTTCTACAACTTCTCTATTTAAAGGTTCACCTGCAGAGACTGCACTATGCAAATGTTCTAAGTTATAGTCCGTTAGATTAGGCAATTTTGCCATTAAACGATATTCAGTAGGCGTACAACAAAGGACATTAATCTTATAATCTTGTAATAATTCTAAGTATTTTTCAGCGTTAAATTTGCCGTTATAAACAAATGCCGTTGCTCCTGACCCCATAATTGATAAAAATGGACTCCATACCCATTTTTGCCAACCAGGCGCTGCAGTAGCCCACGCAATATCATCATCTTTGATACTCAACCAATGTTTAGGCGCCATTTGCATATGTGCATAGCCCCATCCATGTGAATGTACCACAGCTTTCGGATTACCTGTTGTACCTGACGTGTATGATAATAAGGCAACATCATCTTTAGATGTCTCGACAATTTGTAATTCATCTATTTCCTTGGCTGATTCTGAATCGACCGTATACCAATCTTCGTATTCTCCGCCAACAATAAATTTTGTTAATGTGTTGTATTCTTTAACTGCTTTAAATTCATCAATGCTATCAGCAGTTACAACGATAGCTTTGACCTCTCCATGTGAAATTCTATATTGTAAATCCTTTGTACGTAACATTTCAGAACTTGGAATAACTACAATGCCCAATTTCAAAGCAGCTATGTAAATTTCATACGTTTCAATAGAACGCGGCATCATCACAAGTACTTTGTCACCTTTTTGTAGGCCATGTTTTAAAAACATATTACCGACTTGGTTAGCATTTTTCACCAATTGATTATATGTGATTGAATGTGTTTCGCCCTCAGCATTTTCAAAAATAATAGCTTTTTTATTTTCATCAGCTATATATTTTTCGATTTCGCTAACGATATTATAAGTATCTGGAGCGACTAAATCTTTTTTGTTCATTATTTACTCTCCTTTAATTCTAAATCTACAATTATCGTATGCACGTATGCAAACACAAACCATAGATCATACTTTCGTTAATACAAAGTAACCCTATTACTCAATAACACCATAATTCTAATCCTTCTCTATCTAAAAAGATACAATTATGACTTTAATAATATCAATATTTTCCTATTATAATACGCTTCTAGATATACTTAAAGCCTGACTAAATTTACGATATACTAGATTTGTAAAAATATAGCTAATCCCGAAATAACTTTGACATTTAGGATATATCTCATGTAGTATTTCTAGCATACAGTTGTAAAATGTCATCTAAAATAGAGGTTAGAACACAATTATTGCCGTAACCTCTAAAATGATGCCTATTTCAGCGCATTATACTTATGTTCACTTCCAAATATTCTATTATAGCTTTCTATTTTCATAAGTTTTATCGATGGAATTTATTTTTCACAGTTCAACATTTAGCTTTAACTTGTTCTTAGTGATATAATATAAAACTGTGTAATTTTTAATGAAAGAAGTGATACGATTGAGTTCAAATGATACTTTCCATGTTGAAAAAAGAATTCCCCTATTTATTGTGCTACTCTCTGGGGCTTTTATTACGATTTTGAACCAAACGTTACTTGGTACGGCATTACCGCCAATTATGAAAGATCTCCAAGTAACTGAAAGCACTGTACAATGGTTACAGTCTATATTTATGCTTGTAAATGGGATAATGATTCCAGTAACAGCCTTTTTAATCGAAAGATATACATCGAGGCAATTATTCTTAACTGCCATGAGCATCTTTGCCGCAGGTACATTACTCTGTGCAGTAGGCTCAGATTTTTCAATGCTACTTATCGGACGCGTCTTACAAGCAGCAGGCGCTGGTATTATGATGCCATTGATGCAAACAATTCTATTTTTAACTTTTCCTAAAGAAAAACGTGGTACTGCAATGGGACTCTTTGGTCTCGTTATTGCATTTGCACCCGCTATAGGTCCAACTTTATCAGGTGTACTAGTAGAACATCTATCATGGAGAAGTGTCTTCTATGTTGTGTTCCCTATCGCAGTTATCATTATTATTGCATCAATTTTCTTATTGAAAAATGTGACTGAAACTTCACATCCAAAATTAGATACATCATCAGTAATTCTATCTACATTAGGATTTGGTGGACTATTATATAGTTTCAGTTCTGTAGGTGAAGCAGGTTGGAATAGCGTACAATTCATAGCACCATTAATCATAGGTATTATTTCATTAGTTGTATTCATTCGTCGTCAATTGAATCTAAAAGAACCTATGCTCGAATTTAGAGTGTTTAGTTACAATGTCTATACATTAGGTACAGTATTAAGTATGTTTGTATTCGGTGTATTAATTGCTACTAACATTATATTGCCACTCTATATGCAAAATATGTTACAGTTCTCTGCGCTAGAATCTGGTCTTGTCTTACTACCAGGTGCAGTAGTCATGGGCCTTATGAACCCACTTACTGGCTATTTATTCGATAAATTCGGTGGAACGTGGTTAGCACGTATCGGGTTACTCGTATTAGTAGCGTCATCCGTACCGTTTACTGTACTAACAGCGCATACTAGTTTTACTTACCTTGCAATATCTAACGCCTTACGAATGATTTCTATCGCAATGGTTATGATGCCTATGACAACATTGGCCATTAACCAGTTACCAAATCATCTCATTGCACATGGTACTGCAATGAACAATACTTTCAGACAAATGGCTGGTGCCATTGGTACAGCATTATTTATTACATTAATGTCTGTATCAGCTAATCCAAGTGATGGCGTAGAAGGCATCATCCATGGTGTAAACGTCACATTTATGGTTGCAACTGGTATTTCAGTAGTTGCGTTGATCTTATCAGCTAAACTTTCTGACGATAGTAAACCAGCTCGAAGAACCTTATAAGATCTAATAATTTAAAACATGGATAAAAAAATATAAAAAATAACACTTTCGAAAAGTTCACTGCACATTGAACTTTTTGAAAGTGTTTTATTTTACAAAGTGATAGATTACAATGCATTACATAATCAACAATCGCTTAACGCATTAATTTAATTAAGCTTTAGCAGATAGTCTATTAATCGCAATCTCTCCTAATGATTTTGCAGATACCAAGAGTGCATTTTCATTAACTTCAAACTTAGGATGATGATTCATATAAGGTTCTTCCATATGTTCTGGCTTACAACCTACAATAAAAAATGTACCTGGTATTTCTTTTAAATAATAAGCAAAGTCTTCTGAGCCTGAAACGGCAGGAATTTCAACTAAATGTTTGAAATAGTCTCCCTGACTTGTTGATAAAATGTCTGTTACCGCTTGTGTTTGTTCAGGGTGGTTATATAATACTGGATAACCAAATTGATAATCTAAGTCATACGTAATATCGAATCCCACTGCGACACTTTTTGCAACTTTCTCAATTTCTTCATACATAAATTGTTCTAAATCATCATTAAGATAACGTGCAGTACCTTTAATTGTCACTTTATCTTGAATGACATTAGCGCCACCTGGTGCGTCGAAAGAACCTACAGTAATAACGCCCATTTCTGAAGGATCAATACGTCTAGACACAATTGTTTGGAGCGTATTTACAAAGTTTGTTCCAGCTACTAAGGCATCGTGTGTCTTATGCGGGCTTGCAGCATGACCACCGAGTCCTTTAATTGTTAATGTGAACGTTGAGCTTCCAGCAAAAGCATTGCCTGTATTGTAACCAATTACTTCTGGACCAGCAACTGGCACAACATGAATACCATATACTTCATCTAAATCGTTTAACGCACCCGATGCCATAATTTGCTGTGCACCACCTGGAGGCATTTCTTCAGCATGTTGATGGATAATTTTAATTGTACCTGGCAATTCATCTTTGATATCAATTAATGCGTCCGCTAAACCTAGTAAATAAGCCGTATGCGCATCATGGCCACAAGCATGCATTACACCTTCGTTCGTTGATTTAAAAGGGACATCCGCTTCTTCATTTATAGGTAAAGCATCAAAATCTGCACGTAAACCTATCGTATTACCTGGGTGTTGCCCTTTGATTTCTACAATAATAGCATTACTCTCAGCAACCGGTTGTGTAACTACAACGTCTTTATCCTTATAAAAATCCTTGATATACTCTGCTGTAGCATTTTCTTGGAAAGACAGCTCAGGGTGCTGATGCAAATAGCGACGGTGCTTAATCATGTCGGCTTCCTTCTGTTCTAACTTCTCAAATAATTTTTCTTTTACATTCATGAACATTCACTTCTTTCGATTGAATTTTAAAACATATCACTCATTAATAAGTTTAAATTCCAAAGAGTATTAATTCAAATATAAAATAACATTTTATAAAATTTCTAGTTATTTAAATCGAATTTAGTGAAATTAATTACTAAAACGAACATATTTTCATTTTAAATTTTATTATCTTAGTTTAAATTCTAAGAGACTTTAAGTTCTACTACCGTTTCTTTTTTATGAATGATATACATAATAGCGCTAGCAATGATTACCATTCCAAAACCAAAATATGGTGTCATTGTAATACCAAAATGATTTAGCACAAACCCGCCAATTACTGATCCTAATGTGATGCCAATATTAAATGAAGCAATGTTTAAACTTGATGCGAAGTTCGTTGTCGCTTTATTTTTACGTTCAGCAAAAAGTACCACAATTAGTTGTAATCCTGGTACATTCATAAAAGCAAATAACCCCATAAGCAATATGATTACGGTACCTAATAAGTGATGCGTTACGGTTATACCTACAAGCAATAAGACTAGTGCTTGTACTAAAAATATACCTATAAGCACTTTAGTCGGCTGATTATTTGTAAGTTTGCCGCCTAATGTATTTCCTATTGCAACCATTACACCGTAGATAACTAATAAAAATACAACTGCGTCGTCACTATAATTTAATACATCTGTAAGCAATGTCGTCAAATAAGTGTATACAACGAACGTTCCACCATAACCTAATGCCGTAATTAAATAAATCATCATTAAAGATTTATTTTTAAATACAGTTAATTGTTCTAACATTGAAGCTTGTTCATATTCATTAAGATCTTTAGGCACAGTAAATATGTTTACGATTAAACTGATTAAACCAATTAGCGCAATTGTAAAAAATGAAGCTTCCCAACCAAATTGCTGGCCAATCCATGTCCCTAGAGGTACGCCGGTAATAGTTGCAACAGTCAATCCCGTAAACATCATTGCAATAGCGCTTGAACGTTTGTCTGCTGTTACTAAATCACTCGCAATAGCAGTCGCTATAGACATAAATACGCCGTGCATTAACGCAGACAGTATACGCATAGCCAACAACATACTCAAAGTTGTAGCAAAAGCTGCAAGTGTATTTGCGATAATAAATATTAACATAATACCGATGAGCAAATGCTTACGTTTCATTTTATTAGTTAATGGAGTAAGTAATGGCGCACCAATTGTTACACCTACCGCATATAACGAAACAGTTAAACCAGCTAATGAAATGCTTGTATTAAATGAATCTTTAATTAATGGCAATAGACCAACACTAATAAACTCTGTCATCCCAATTGCAAAAGCTGACATCGCTAAAGCTAAAATAGCAAACTTGTTTTTCTTCATAATTCATTTTCTCTCCTTAATTTTGTTGATTATGTTACTATATATCACACATGTAAGAAGAGGAAGTACGCACTTTAAAGTAATATAGATACCTTTTAGTACCTATAAGGAGGAAATCATATGAGTAAAACATATAATATAGGAGTTGAAGCTACAATTGACGTCATTGGTGGTAAATGGAAACCTGTCATCCTATGCCACTTACAAAATAATGGCTTAATGCGTACTTCTGCATTAAAGCGAGCGATACCAACTATTACTCAAAAAATGTTAACACAACAATTACGGGAATTAGAGAAAGATGGCATTATTAATCGGATCGTTTATGATCAAGTTCCACCGAAAGTAGAATATGACCTTTCTGAATATGGTCAAACACTTGGTAATATTTTATCTTCTTTATGTTATTGGGGAGAATTTCACGTAGAAAAAATGTATGAACAAGGCGAAGCTGTCACACTGAACCAACAAGACTTTATTAATATTCCAAATGCCTAAACAAACGATTTACTCAGCTTTCAATGGCTACAAACTGACTATTAAAGATAATACTTAACGGTTGGGACTAATTAATGATGGATTACTACAGTAGAGGAGTATTTAAAAATTATGAAACTTGATGAATTTGAAATAGATGATGTATTTACTACACCACCTAATAAAATAAGTGAGAAAGATATTATTAACTTCGCTCAAGAATTTGACCCACAATACATGCATTTGAATAAGGAGAAAGCTACAGAAGGTAGATTCAATGGTATCATTGCTTCAGGTATACACACGTTATCTATTTCATTCAAATTATGGATTGAAGCAGGTAAGTATGGTGAAGATGTAATCGCAGGTACACATATGAACCATATTAAATTTATCAAGCCCGTATATCCTGAAGATGAACTTTACACAAAAATAAAAGTATTGAAAAAACAAGCCACGAAAAGCGATCAAGGTTTACTCACGGTACTATTATCGACATTTAACCAACACGAAGACAAAGTATTTGAAGGAGAACTAACAGCATTAATGAGACGTTAATGAGGTATTATTGATATTGAGGCATTAACTACGTACTAACTATACACTTAACTTCAATATATCCAATAAGCTAAATAATAATGATACTCTCTCTTGTCTATTCATAGTCTAATAAAACCAAACACTACACATATATTTCGCGCATGTGCGTTCATGTGAAAATCAATCATAATTTATATTTATTTTTCTTTGCTATTTCTATATAATCATAAAGATGTAAAAATTAATTATTTACTAAAGGAGATATTAATATGAGTATTATATCAATTATTTTAGTTTTATTAGTTGCTGCAGAGTTTTTCTATATCATGGCTTTGCAGACTTTTGCTACAACTTCTGACAAAACGAGCAATTTATTTAAAATGACTAAACAAGCCTTACAACAAGATAATTTAAAAACACTGATGAAAAACCAAGGCATTTATAATGGCCTTTTAGGCGTATTCTTACTATATGCTTTACTCTTTTCAAATAATGCCAAAGAACTAATTGTTTGCATATTAGTGTACATGATTATCGTTGCGATATATGGCGCTGTAACAAGTCAAAAATCTATTTTATTAAAACAAGGTGGCTTACCAATCCTAGCCTTAATTTCATTGCTGTTTTAATATTTAATCTTTTAAACTATGCTAACATCATTTAAATTAAAGAATCGGTAGCTAGAAATGTGTATCTTCTAAAACTACACATACAAAAGCGGAGTATGAAATCTAAACAATGATTTCGTACTCCGCTTTACTTTTTATGAATAATTATTTTATATTAATGATTATTATATTTTATTGTTTCGTTTCCAGATGTACGTTCTCTTAAATCATATTCAATTTCTTCTAAACTCCGTCCTCGCGTTTCTGGCAGATATTTTATTACAAAGCACATTGCAAATACACCAATAACCGCAAAAATCAAGAATACCCATTCTGTACTTAGTGTATTATTTAACACTGGAAACAGTTGCGCAACAAGTAATGTACCGAAATTTAATACAAGCGTTGCTAAACCAGTAGCTGCGCCACGTGCACGCATCGGGAACATTTCTGGCAACATAACCCAAAGGATTGGTCCCCAAGTTAAACCAAAGAATACAATAAACAGTGATAAACACACGATAATAATACCTGCTGATGATGCTATACCAATTGTCCATATTAAGATTGCCATAACAAGTAATGAAGCTACCATTCCGACATTTCCTGTTACTAACAATTTCTTACGATTAACTTTATCCGCTATAAATACCGCTATAATCGTTACAAGTACATTAATCGTCCCAATTCCTACCGTTCCTAAAATGGATGTTGCTTCACCTAATCCTGCTTTACTGAAAATAGTGGGTGCATAAAATATAATTGCATTAATACCTATGATTTGTTGGAATAATGCAAATATACATCCAATTATTAATGTCGGTCTTAACCAAGGCGATTTTAAAATAGTCCAAGTTGATTCTGAAATTGCTGATAGTTCTTTCATCTCTTTAATTTCAGTATTAATCTCATTATCGTCATTAAATGTAATTCTCATAACATCTCTTGCAGCTTTTTCATTCCTATGTTCTAATAACCACCTTGGACTCTCAGGCATAAATGCTATACCAATTAATAAAATAACAGATGGTACTATTGCTAAACCTAGCATCCAACGCCATCCTTCTATGTCGGCAAAGGCATAATTAACGAGATACGCTGCTAAAATTCCAATTGTAATCATTAATTGATTCAATGAGCCAAGCGAACCACGATAAGCTGTTGGAGCCATTTCTGATAAATACACAGGCACCGTTGCCATTGAACCACCTACAGCTAGACCAATAATAAGACGTCCAAACACAAGTGTTGGCATATTTTGCGCAACCACTAATATTAATGATCCGACGATATAAATAATTGCAATGATTAATACTAAATGTCTTCTTCCGATTCTATCCGATAAAGGTCCACTCCCACCAGATCCAATGATTGCACCTATAAGCATGGATGAAACAACAAGACCTTCTGTAAAACTGTTTAATGGAATGTCGTCATTTATAAAGAGCAATGCTCCTGAAATCACGCCATTATCATAGCCGTATAATAAACCGCCAAGTGCTCCTAAGATAAATATTAAACTCTTATTTGCTTTCAATTTGTACCAACCCCTTTAAAATTATGTCTATTATATTCTTAATATGTAAGCGTTACAAATATTTTTAAATTATTATATTCTTAACTTCTATTTTTAAAGTAGCCTTTTATATACATACTATATTTCAATAAGTTTAAAACTTATATTTTAGGAAATTAAATAATATATTATAATTTTAAGGGGTGAAGTGTAATGCTTTTAAAAGAAGAAATTAATAACTTAGAAAAATATGATGGTACAGCAGAGAACCAAAAAGTATTTTCAATTTATTTAAATACACATCCTGACCAAGGCACAAAATGGAAAATAGAATTAAAAAATGCACTAAAAGATTTAGCCTATAGAACTAAACATAGTGATGATCATGAGGAAAAAAACCAAGCTAAAGAAGTCATTAAAAAAGTTGAAACAGAAATTCAAAGTGTAGAACCTGAGTTAAAAAGAGGTCTCATTCTATTTTTAACTGCAGATGAATCTTTATTATTTAAAAAATTAACTCATATATCCTTAGATACTGAGTTTAATTGGGGAGATCAGCCTAAATTAGATCAATTGAAATCATTACAAGGAAACTATCCTTATACTGGTATATTAGTTTTACAACAAGACAAGGCGCGTTTAATTGAAACAGAAATAGGTACCATCGTTAAAGAAAAAGACTTTATTTTAGATTTAGATACTGATGATTGGCGTGAACATCAAGGCCCTCAAGGTGATGACTTTACACAAGGTGGCTCAAAAAGAGACGAGTTTAAAGAAAGAGTCAAAGCTAACCAAGAACGGTGGCTCAAAAATTTAGCTTCTACTGTTGAAATAAATGCTAAAAGAAACGAATGGAAACGAATTTATTTAGCAGGAGAGAAAGAAGAAATAGAAAAACTACGTACTTTATTTAATAGAAATATTGATAAAGTAATTACCAGTAACATCTTAAATTTAAATGCTACTGAAATTATAACTAAAGTTAATGAAGAATAATAAAAATGGAGGCAATATAAGAAATCAAAGTGTTAAGATGATTTTTATAATTGCCTCCATTATATTGCTGATATATTTTAATTAAACTCTATGCTTCACTTACGGTTTGAATTTTAAAAAACTTACAATATACTTTCTCAATTATTCGACTTTACAGCTTTAGGTTCTCTACCGATATATATGGATTGAAGCATAATATATAACACAAGCAAGCTACCCAACGTATCTGTAAAATAGTGTGCTTGTAGATAGATTCTAGAAATCATAATAGAAATGACTAATAATACACAGATTACCGATAATATTTTGCTATTTTTTAATAATAAGATGAGACTTACTAATAAACAAACACTTAAAACATGCATACTTGGAAAACTATAACCATCTATATCTATGCTCGGTCTCGGACGTTGAATAGCGTACTTTAGAAATGTTCCTATAGCAAAAACACTAAAACACCAAAAACCATACCACCAAAATTTAACTTTATTAAAGAAAAATAACACAAGTAGTATTAATAACACCATAATCAAACAATTCAGAGGAGAAAATACCGCAGAAATAATAGACAAATATTGAACTAGTATATCGGCTGTTATCAACTCATGTAACCAATGATAAACAAAAGTATCTAAGCCATTTGTTAAGCCTGTATGTATACATAAAACTAAGAGCATAAAACATATGCTAACTAAAATCATATTCACGTAATTTTTCATTTAATAGCTTTCCTTTCTTTATTAATATTTCGAGCTACTGCAAGTAACGCACCAAATGCAATACTTATGCTTAACATCGATGAACCACCATAGCTTAATAACGGTAATGTGACACCTGTTAATGGAATAAGGCCTGATACACCTGCAAGGTTGATAAATACTTGCATAAATAAATAACTTACAACACCAACACAAATTAACTTATAAAATTGATTTGTTGTTTTATTCGCATAAATTAGTCCTTTAAACAAAATAACGCCATAAACCATTAATGTGGCTAATACACCGATTAAACCCAATTCTTCTGCTATTACAGTAAATATAAAATCTGTATGTGGCTCTGGTAAGTATCCTAATTTTGCAATACCGTTACCTAAGCCCCTACCCGTTAAACCACCATTTCCTATAGAGGTAAGCGCCCCAGTTAATTGGTAACCATCTCCACTTTCATAATTAAATGGGTCTAACATAACCTTGATCCTTTTTAATCTATATAAATTTTTAGAATCAAATATCAATGTATAAATAATATAAAAAACAATGGGAATCATTGTGATCATTATAATTTGAAGTTTAATTTTATTTTTTATATCTGAATAAATAAGTATAGAAGCAATTATAGCGACTGTTAGCAATGTGCCACCTAGGTCCCCTTGCATCAACACAAGTAATAAACCTACACCTAACACACCCAATGGAGGAATCATATGTTTTAAATGATAGTCTCGAGAACTCGAAATACGTCGGTTAATTATGTATGATAGATAAAAAATTGAAGCTAATTTTAAAAATTCTGAAGATTGTAAGCTGAACAGGCCTAAGTTAATCCAGTTTCTCGAACCATTGATTTCTTTCCCAATCAGAACTGTAATGAGTAATAAACATAAAGTACCTATAATTATAAGTTTTTGTATATTGCTCTGTTTTAATACATTAATATTGATAAAAGCGCCAATAAATATAATGACTGAAAATCCAATTACTATAAAGAGAAATTGCCTTTTCATAAAATGATTACTCTCAATAGGCACACCGCCTGTAAGTGAGCCTTTAGAAGCTGGCACCATACTGGCACTATAGACCATTATTACGCCTAAAATACCTAGTAGTAAAAAACTTATAATTAAAATATAATCTAATTCCTTGATGTGTTTACGTATGTAAGTTAAAAATCCTCTCATGTCTGCACCTCATTATGACTGTCAGAATATAGTAAAACACAAATTTAATATTAGCTCAATCATACTTTAGACTTATCTAATTTGAATTCTTAACTTTTAAGCATTTAAGTTTTATTAAATTATTATATATTTATCTATAATCGAAATATTTACACCTATACATATACTATCGATATTGCGTTAAAAATCCTCAACATCAGCAAGTAAAAGAAATTGAAAAATAAAAAGTGCTATGCTAAAATCAATTAAAGACTTAAAGTATCTATAATAACCTTATAAGTGGTAAGTATATTCAAAACCACTTATAAATGAAGGAGCTTTTATTTGAACAAAGATCGTTTTGACCAAATTGCCCAAAAATACGATGGCCCTGAAAGAATACACCTCGCTCATATTATTACCCAAGCAATAACGCAACAACTTAAAGATACAAACTATCAAACTTTGCTAGACTATGGTGGTGGGACTGGCCTTGTAACTTTAAATATCGCAGAGTATTTTGAAGCAGTTACGCTCATGGATGCCTCTCCGCAAATGGTAGATATTTTTGAACACAAGGTATCAAATTTAAATCAAACTTCCATTAAAACCTTAGTGGGTGACGTACTTTTAGACGATACAATACTCAACCACAAAAATTATGATGTTATTGTGTTATCTTTAGTCTTACTCCACAGTGGTAACTATCAATTATTATTACAAAAGCTGTATAATCAGCTAAATAGTGGAGGGATGATAATACTTGTTGATTTTGATAAAAACGAAAATATTTATCATCCAAAAGTATATAATGGCTTTGAACAAATGGATATCATCCATGTTTTTAACAAATTAGGCCTGATAAACCCACAGATTAATACTTTTTACAGTGGTAAGAAAATATTTATGAAGCAAGATGCAAGCTTGTTCATAGCTACAGGCACTAAACTATAAATTCTTATATTTATATAGAGAGAAACCGTGACACAAATTGAGGTCACGGTTTTTTAATTATTTAGTTAGTAGGCACCAATATCGATGCCCTTACCTCTGTCATCAATAGCTTCAAATACCTTTGCAATTATTCAAGTATTTTGCCATTTATTTAAGACTGAAACTTTGCTTTTAATGACATTTTTTCTAAATCTGATAAGAAAGTATAATTAATCGCACGTTGATTAATGTATTCAATTTGCTCAAACGTAATCATTTGGTTATCCACTAATAATTCATACTCTTCAGTCAAGGAAGTTTGAGTAACCGTTCGATTGTCAGTATTTATAAGAAAAGGAATATCTTGTTCTAACAAATAAGGAAGATTCAATTCTTTTAAATCTGCAATTGCTTTTGTCTGAATATTACTTTTAGGACACATTTCTAATAGAACATCCTGCGCTTTTACAA
Organism: Staphylococcus sp. Ze2; assembly: GCF_048568365.1. NCBI lineage: Bacteria > Bacillati > Bacillota > Bacilli > Caryophanales > Staphylococcaceae > Staphylococcus > Staphylococcus sp. Ze2. The sequence goes on from NZ_CP183486.1 coordinate 211,869, forward strand.
ACTGTAAGGCTATCTCATCTTGATTGATAGCCACACCATGCCCAATACGCTTTGCTCCTAATTTGATAGATTCTATCACATTCTGTTTACAACCACACTCGCCCGCATGCAACGTGAGGTTGAAACCTTGATCTAAGGCATATTGAATAGGGGATGCTATATCATTAGGAGGCACTGCCGCCTCAGGACCAGCAAAATCAACGCCCCTGATGACTTTACTATCGTATTTTTGAACAAAATCGAAAAGTGCTTTATTATCTTCAGTCTCATGTTGTCGCATTGCACAAACTAACAAGTTAACTTGAATATCCAATGTATGAATAGCTTCTTGTACACCTTCTTCAACCGCTTCTAACACTTCGGTTAACGTCAATCCTAGCTCCATATGAAATCGTGGTGCGAAGCGAATTTCAATGTATTTCACATTATCGCGTTGTGCCTGTTGTGCAACATCGACAACCGCTCTTTTTAAAGCATCAGGCGTCTGTAAAACCTTTAATATTTCATCAAAACATTGCAAGTATTCATCTAAACTCTCACAATTACTACTCACAAATAGATGCTCTTCATTTAAATTCACGCCTTGCTCCACCGCTAATTGTCTAATTAATTCAACGCTAGTAGAACCATCTAAATGACAATGTAATTCAACTTTCGGGATATCTTGTAGCGTTTTATTCATATATGACTTACCTGCCTTACCTCTCAAATGTCACCATTCATTTTTAATACGGAAACAAAAAGAATTTTTAAAAATTTTATCTATATACTATATCACGACGTTAAACACAATACTATAAACGCATATAATAAAGGGTATTTTATTTTGAATAAATTCACACAATCCAACCTGATATTAAATAAAATAATTCAATATAAAAATACTGCCAACAAGTCTTCAGACTGAGTTGACAGTATCATTATTGATCAAAAAACAAATTGTATTAAGTCCATATGTAACGTTAGCGTTACTACATGCCTCCTAAATAGCCTATAGTAACTAATGAAATGCCTAAACCTAAAAAGCAAACACAAAGTAAGATTACGATAATTTTCAATTCAGTCATGAAATGTTTTCTACTTTGTCCTTTATTAACAAGCAATATACCTATAATAATAACTAAAATAAAGAGTGTCATTAAAGTGTAAGCAATGATATTTAGTATGGCCATTCCATCTTCCCCTTTTAACGTTATACATAAGTCTTATGATAAAACTATTATTATATTACTAAACTGCTGAGCACATATAATCATGTCTATACTTAACTTATAAGACTGAAACTTCTGTGCTATACAAATTAAATATATTGATGTGTTTTTAGATACTCAATGATTTGAGTAACCGCTTCTTCCACACTATATTGCTCTGTATCTATTACAATTTCTGGATTTTGTGGTTCTTCATACGGTGCGTTTATACCTGTAAATCCTTGAATTTCTCCGCTACGTGCTTTTTGATATAATCCTTTAGGGTCTCTTGCTTCACATTCATCCAGACTACAAGAAGTGTAAACTTCTATAAATTCATCTTCTGCTAATAGTTCACGAACAACGTCTCTATCTGCTTGATAAGGTGAAATAAATGCCGTCACTGTAACTAATCCAGCGTCGACCATAAGTTTGCTCACTTCACCAATACGACGAATATTTTCCGTACGATCTTCTGGACTAAATCCAAGATTTTTATTAAGACCATGTCTCACGTTATCTCCATCTAAACGATACGTATGAACTTGTTGATCATATAAAGCTTTTTCTAATGCTACAGAAATTGTAGATTTACCTGATCCTGATAATCCAGTAAACCAAATAACTGCACTTTTATGGTTTTTACGTTGTTGTCTTTCTTCTTTAGTTACTTCTGACGCATGCCAAGTAATATTTTTGGAAGTAGTCATAATAAAGCTCCTTTAAAGTTATTTTTCTTGTAATCCTTTAATAAGTACTGCTGCTACTTCAGGTCTTGAGAATTCTTTAGGTAATGGTTCACCTTTTTTCAATTTTTCTCGAACTTTTGTACCACTTAGATGTAAGTGTGAAGAAGCATCATGTGGACATGTTTTCGCTGTTGCCATGTTTTCACAAGATTTGCAATAGAAAGCGTGCTCAAACTTCAAAATTTGTATTCCTAACTCATCTTCATATTGTTCTATTAATTCTTGTGCTTCATATGTACCATAGTAATCACCAACACCAGCATGATCACGACCGACAATAAAGTGGGTACAGCCATAGTTTTTGCGCACTGTCGCGTGTAATATCGCTTCTCTTGGACCCGCATAGCGCATTGCTGCTGGATATATAACTAAGCGTGTTCTATTTTCCGGGTAATAATTTTTAAGAATAACTTCGTAACTTTCCATTCTTACTTCAGCTGGAATATCATCAGATTTCGTTTCTCCTACTAAAGGATTTAATAAAAGTCCATCAACCGACTCTAATGCAGCTTTTTGAATATATTCATGTGCACGATGTACTGGATTACGCGTTTGGAAACCAACAATTGTCTTCCAATTTAAATCGTAGAATAGTTGTCTCGTTTCTGCCGGATCTAAATGATAATCTACAAAGTCGTCATGTTTGGGTCTATCTAATAAATGAATCGGTCCAGCTAAATATACGCTGCCTTTTTCATAGACTTTTGCTACACCTGGATGCTCTACATCTGTCGTGCCGTATACAAATTGCGCTTCTTTCTCTTTGTCATAAGTATACTTCTCTTCTAGTTCAAGAACACCATATAAATGATTGTCTTCGCCATATAAAGCAATGCGAGAACCAATTTCAAGTTCATTAGCTTTATCCTCAGTCACTGGTAAAGTGATTGGGATACTCCATACTAAACCATTACTCAAATGTAAGTTCTCTACTACCTCAGTATAGTCAGCTTTATTCATAAATCCTGTTAACGGACTAAAGCCACCGATACCAATAAGTTCTAAATCTGATAAACTCCATGGATTTAATGTAATAGCTGGCAATGAATCTACTACAGCTAGTAACTCTTCTTTTAAAATTGCATCTGCTTCTCTATTAATCAATGTTCCACCATGTGGTTGAATTGTATTTTCTTTAATTTCTTTAGTTAATGGCAATTGTAAAACTCCTTTTTTAATCTACTTCATGCGCGTTGACTTTGGCATTATTTTTATTGAATATAAATGGTAATTTCTTATTTTGATATAGAGTGAAGAATAATAAACCAATCCAAATAACGATTAACGCTATTTTTACAGAGATTGAAAATGTTGGACTTACTTCAAATACACTTAATAAAGAACTAGTATTTGTGAAAATTATTAATCCACTGACACAAACAGCTAAAATATTCATAGGTAAAATCTTAACTAAATAAGCTGCAAATGGTGCTGCTATTAAACCACCAACACTTAATGCAATTACTAATCCCCAGTTAATTTGGCTCCACCCTAAAAAGATAATAAAACTAATAGAAGCTGAAACAGTTACAAAAAATTCACTCGCTGAAACTGTACCTATTGCATATCTTGGTTCTAATTTTTTCTGAGCTAATAGCAATGGCGTATTAACTGGTCCCCAGCCGCCACCACCAACAGAATCTAGAAAGCCTGCAACTGCACCTTGAGGAATCATTGAATATTTACCAATGCTTGAAGGTTCTTTAATTTCGTGTTTATTTCGTTTATATAAAAACTGATATAAAATATAAAAGCCCATTATTAATAAAAATATCGCGATAAATGGTTTGATAAATTCACTGTGAATATGGCTCAAAAATGCTGCACCTATAAAAGCAGTGACAGCACCTGGAAGCGCTAATTTAATCATCGTTGGCTTGTGTACATTATCAAACTTCCAATGTGATGTACCTGAAGCAGCTGTTGTCGCAATTTCTGAAAAATGTATGGTCGCAGAAACGATGGCTGGTGCTACACCAAACGTTAATAGTATAGATGAGGAAGATGCGCCAAAGCCCATTCCAAGCGAACCATCAATTAATTGTGCAAGAAAACCTGCAAGTGCAAATATAAATAGTTTATTCATGCGTCGTACTCCTTCCGACTCTACTTCATTGATTCAAGCCTTTTTATCATTTCAAGTTGCTTATTTTTCTCTCTATACGGTCGAGTTAAAACCATTTTCAAAAAGTCTTCTTTTTGGCTTTTAGACAATTGTGTTTGCTTAATGTGTTGTCTACATTCATATAAAAAATCAACATAGTCTTCATAACTACTATCAAAACGTTCTTTGAATTCTGATAAAATTTGTGCTGTTAGCTTAGGGCTAGCACCATTGGTAGAAATACTCAGTGTCAACTTTCCTCGACGCAATATACTTGGAAATACAATGTCACCTTCCTCAGCAACGGATGCCATATTGATAAATGCATGTTGAGGTTTTGAAGCTAGAATTTGTTGGTTGACTTCGCTACTATTGGTTGCAGCAATGATTAAATCCGCCTGTTTTATATCCTTTGCTTCGAATGATTTTGCATGCCAATGTATACCATCTTGTTCAACCATATGGCGTAAATGCTCAGAAATCGTAGGGCTAATGATGTGGATGTCTGTTGCATAATGTACTAAAGTACTAACTCTACGTTCAGCAACTTTACCACCACCAATGACAACAATTTGCTTTTTGGAAATATCTATCATAAGTGGTATAAACGGCATAACATCACTTCCTTCTTAGATTGAATTACTGAGTCACATATTCAAAAGTCTCTTCAACACGGTCTTTTAACGCATCTTGTAAATGCTTATGATTACCTAATCGTTTACAGAGTATGATTTCTTTGTCATCCTCGTATTCAACAATTTTCTTAGAAATCTGTTGATCTAGTATGCCAGTAAACCATATATAAGGTACAACATAGATTTGTGAACATTCTGAATGAACAGCATTATGCAAAGCTTCTTCAAAGGAAGGCTTACAAGCTGCCAAATAACATGTTTCAATGTCTTTAAATCCCGTTTGTTCTTGCAATTGGGACTTAATTGTCTCTACATCTATTTGAGTTTGTGGGTTATAACTGCCTCGTCCAATGATGAGCACTTTAGCATCACTGTTTGGCGTAACACCTGATGTTTCTATCCTCTGTTTTAAAATCTCAGTCAATCTTGGTTGTACCCCTAAAGGTTCACCATAAGTAACATGGACGTTGGGATGTTTTTGTTGATTACGTTCAATTTCTGATGGAATGTCCTTGAAATAGTGACCAGCACTTAATAACAATACTGGTATCACTGAAATTTCAGTTGCACCTTTATCCACTAAGCTTTGGAATCCTTGCGATAAGTCTGGGCTTGTTAATTCTAAAAAACAGGTCTCCTGCAGGGCCACATCAACTTGTACTTTTACTAAATCAATAAATGCTTTAGCTTCATTGACAGCATCGGGCACTCTACTACCGTGACTTACATATAAGACGCCTCGCATACTTACCCCTCCGTTTCTAGCTCTCTCAATAACACTGGTTACATGTTATTGATATGTTAGTTTCGCTACTGCTGATTCAACTGGCATCTCTTCAAACCAGCTAATGCGCTCTCTTAATTTGACTACTTCACCGACAACAATCATTGCAGGGTTTTCAATGTCTTTTGCAACTTCGACAATATTTGATAACGTACCTACCACAGTTTTTTGATATTCGGACGTTCCTAAACGTACTAATGCAACAGGGGTATCAGTAGCGCGGCCATGTTTGATTAACAACTCACTAATTTCAGGTAATTTTTTAACACCCATATAAATACATAGTGTTTCTGGCCCTAGGGCAAGGTGCTTCCAATAACTATCTTTATCTATATTTTTATTAATAACACCTGTAACAAATGCTACGGATGAACTATAGTCACGATGTGTTACTGGAATGCCTGCGTATGCTGGTGCCGCTACGCCAGAAGTTATGCCAGGGACAATTTCAAATGGCACATGGTGCTCAGCTAATATTTCCGCTTCTTCTCCACCTCTACCAAAGATAAAAGGATCGCCACCTTTTAATCTTGTTACTACTTGTCCTTTTTTGGCTAAATTCACGAGTAATTTATTTGTGTCTTCTTGCGGCAACGAATGGCGATTAGGATCTTTACCACAGTACATAAATTTTGCTGTGGGTGATGCATGATTTAACAATTCTTTATTCACCAATCGGTCATACAAGATTACATCTGCTTGTTCAATTGCTTTTAATCCTTTAACTGTAATCAGATCAGGATCTCCAGGCCCTGCGCCTACTAAAAATACTTTGCCCATCCTGTCACCACTTTCTCAAATTTTAACTATGGAACGTCTGTCCATCTCTTACTTCTTCAACAATTCCTGCACGTACAACGAAATCTCCGAAATGCTCTCCTTCATTTCTTTCTTTAGCATATTGGATTAGTATTGGTTTTAAGCTTTCTAATATTTCTGCTTCACCGATATTTTCTTTGTAGATTTTATTTAATCTATCGCCTGTAAATCCGCCACCCAAATACATATTATATTTGCCTGGACCTTTACCGATAAAAGCAATTTCTGCTAATGCCGGTCTCGCACAACCATTTGGACATCCAGTCATTCTAATCGTAATTTCTTCTTCGTTTAATCCCGCTTCATCAAGTAAATTTTCAATTTTACTTATGAGGGAAGGTAGATATCTTTCTGATTCTGCCATGGCTAGACCACATGTTGGGAATGCCACACAAGCCATAGAATTTCGTCTCAGACCTGTATAATTTTCACCATCTGTAATGCCATACTCAGCGATGATTTTTTCGATTTCGGGTTTTTTATCTGCAGACACATTAGCAATTACTAAATTCTGGTTAGGTGTTAACCTAAAATCACCTGTATGAATTTCTGCTATATTTCTTAATGCAGTTTTTAATTTATATTCTTCAGTGTCTTTGACGCGTCCATTTTGAACAAATAATGTATAGTGCCATTGCCCACTACCCTCTGTCCAACCATAGCGATCACCATTGTCATCAAAGTGATACGGACGTGCCTCTTCTAATTTCCAACCTAAACGGTTGTTGATTTCATTTTTAATCCAATCAACACCAAGTCTATCTACTGTGTATTTAAAGCGGGCATTCGTACGTACTTCACGATTACCATAATCTCTTTGAACGGTTAAGATTTTTTCACAGACATCTACGACTTCTTCTTTCGGGAAGTATCCAATAAGACGTCCAACTTGTGGATATGTGGCTGTATCACCATGTTTCATACCCATACCACCGCCTACAGTGATATTGAATCCAATAAGTTCATCGTTTTCTAAAATGGCAATCAACCCAATATCTTGAGAGTACACATCTATATCATTTGATGGTGGCACCGCGATACCAATCTTAAATTTACGTGGAAGATAAGTTTTACCATAAAGTGGCTCTGGCTCTTCATCGCTTGTATCCAATACTTTTTCACCATCTAACCAAATCTCATGATATGCCTGTGTCTTTGGTGAAAGGTGTCGGCTAATGTCACTTGCGATCTGATTAACTTCACTATGCACATCAGATTGGTAAGGATTAGGGTTGCACATCACGTTACGATTTACATCTCCACATGCTGCGAGTGTATCTAGTAACGATTGATTGATGTCTTTCATCGTTTGTTTTAGGTTATGTTTTAAGATGCCATGAAATTGAAATGCTTGTCTTGTTGTTAATTTTATTGTGTTATTCGCATATGTGTTTGCGATATCGTCCATCGCAATCCATTGAGCTGCTGTCGAAGCACCACCTGGCGCACGTACTCTAATCATAAAACTATAAGCAGGTTCTAACTTTTGTTTTCTACGTTCATCACGAATATCTCTATCGTCTTGCATATAACTACCATGGAATTTCAATAATTTCGTATCTTCTTCAGCGATTGCACCTGTCACTCTGTCTGCTAAACCTTCGACAATCGAGCCACGAAGATAATCACTGTCTGTTTTAATGCGTTCCATTTCATCGAGTTTGTCTGAAAAATTCACTTTTGTTTCAGCCATATCATCATCCCTCTCTTAATAAACATCTCTTTGATAACGTTTGTCTTTTTTCATTTGAGTAAGATACGCTTCTGCATCTGTTTCAGACATGCCACCTTCTTGTTCTAAAACATAGCGTATGGTTTCATGTACATCTTTTGCCATGTTCTTTTCATCACCACAAACATATAATGCAGCGCCATCTATCAACCATTGATAAAACTCTTCGCTTTTCTCTGCAATGCGGTGTTGAACATATACTTTTTCATCAGTATCACGTGAAAATGCCACGTCTAATTTGGATAATGTTTCGTCTTTTAACCATGCTTGCCATTCCGTTTGATATAAAAAGTCGGTTGTGAAATATTGTTCACCAAAGAATAGCCATGTATTACCAGATAATCCCAACTCTTCTCGTTCTTGTAAATATGATCTAAACGGTGCTACGCCTGTACCAGGACCAATCATAATTACAGGTGTTGTTTCGTCAAATGGGAATTTGAAATTTGGATTTTTCTTTAAATATATTGGAATTGTATCTCCCGGTTGTACGCGTTCAGCTAATTGTACAGAACATACACCATTACGAGCTCGTTCATGTGCTTCATATCTCACTGCACCAACAGTTATGTGAACCTCATCAGGTGTTGCTTCGTAACTACTTGCTATAGAATATTCTCTTGGTGGTAATTTTCTTAAGAATTTATATAAATTGTCAGGACTTAAGTTTGCTGCTGGGAATGCATTTAATAGGTCGATAACATCGCGGCCATCAATGTATTGTTGTATCCACTCAGCATCTTCTACATGTGCAAGTAATTCGGTATTACCAAATAACTCAGCTGCTTTTTGTAATAATGGTTTCGTTAATTTTGTAACTTCAAAGTGTTCTGTTAATGCTTTTTCTAAAGTTAATGTATCACCGTCGTCATTAATATTTACTTTTGTCTCTTTATCCCAGTCTAATGTCTCTATTAATGATGACACTATTTCGGGATCATTTTGAGGTAAGACTACGACACAGTCTCCAGGTTCAAATGATTCTCCATAATTGTCTAGCAATAACTCAACGTGTCTAACTTCTTTGTTAGATCCTCTACCGTTGAGGTTAATATTTTCTAGCACTTCTGCTTGATATGGATTCGCTTTGGTATAACGTTTTTCTTTTGCTGATTGCACAGTTTCAGTGGATGTCACTGTTGGCTCATTACCAGAAGATTGGTTGATTATTTCAATATTTGTGTTCATCCATTTTTCTGCTAATTCATCAAAATCTAAATCACAATCTTGTCTTTCAGCTAATTGTTCAGCGCCTAACTCTTGTAACCTCGCATCAAAATCCTTACCAGTTTGGCAGAAATATTCATACGATTCGTCACCTAAAGCTAATACTGAGTACCTTACATTTTCTAATTTCGGTGCCTTACGACTATGTATAAATTCGTGGAATGTAAGTGCATTATCTGGAGGGTCACCTTCACCATGTGTAGCAGTAATGACAAATAAATCCTCTACTTTTTTCAATTCTTTTGGTTTAAATTCGTCCATCGCTGTTAATTTCACGGTATGATTTTGTTCAACAAGACGGTCTGCAAATATTTCAGCTAAACTCTGTGCATTACCTGTTTCAGAACCATAAACGACAGTGATGTGACGGTTATTTTTTTCTGTATCTGCTTCAGAATTTAATACATATGCTGCTACTTCTTGTGGCACTTCAGAGGCTGATTCTTGTGTTGTTTGTTGTGCTGTGAGATAGCCACTTAGCCAAATTTGTTGCTCTGTTGTTAATGTTTGAAAAATTTGATTTAACTGCTTTGCCTGCTCGGCGTCAAAAGGACTATTTGATACTGATAAATTCACAATGCGTTCACCTCAATTTTATTTTTAAAACTTATTATTTTTTAATTTTTATATTTGGTATCAATTAATATCTATAGATTAATTGATTGGGAAATATTTTAAAATGGTACAATATACGATGACTAAATTCATTATATACCCGATACGAATACTAAGGTATTAGGTTAAAAAATTTTATAACCTAAGTTATGGTTTATTAGTTGTATGAAGACCACATTCTGTTTTAGTAGAATTACTCCATCTACCTTCTCTTGAATCTCCTGAGCCCGAAACAGCTGCTGTACATGGAATACAACCAATACTCGGATAATTAAAATCATGTAATTCATTATAATGCAAATCATATTTTTTGATATATGCCCATACGTCATCCCATGTCCAATGAATCAATGGACACACTTTAACAGACTTAAATCGCTCATCTTTATTAATAAAATTAGTAGACTGACGACTTGGTGATTGCTCTCTTCTTAATCCTGAAACCCAAGCAGTCGCACCAGACAATACTTCTTCAAGAGGTTTGATTTTACGAATGTAACAACATTGATTTGGATCGTTCTTCCAGAGCGCTGGATTAAATTGATCGGCCTGTTCTTCTAAAGTAAGATCTGGCTGTTTAAGTTTTATATTCAATTCTGGATAACGTGCTTTAACACGATCTATTAAATCATATGTTTCTTGGAAATGAAGGTTTGTATCTAAGAATACAATTTCAGCATCTTTTTTCACACTGTAAATTAGATCAATTAAAATCATACCTTCAGCACCAAAGCTACATGAATATATAATAGAATCGCCATATGTTTCATACGCCCATGTAATTACTTCACGAGCGCCTTTTGTTTCGTCTGTGATATCTAATGTATCAAAAGCGTTTGGCTTAAAGTTCTCATACGTAATTTTTGCTTCTGACATGAATGGGTCATCCCCTTTTCTTTTAATGTGCTTTGATTAAAAGTTCACGTTATATTTATTTTTTTAGAATTATTCGAAAATAATTATGTTAAACACTTTACTCACTGAAATTTTTTATGTCAAGTTCATCTTTTAATAATTAAAAATATTAAACTTACACTAATACCTTCCAATGAAAGCGCTACAAACGCTTGTTTTAAAAGCTTTTCGATAATTATTTTAAAAAAATAATTATAATAATCTAATGATTGTAATATCGCTCAAACATGCGTTTTTATAGCATTTCTATATTTTTTGAAAAATTTTTAAATTTTTATAATGATTCTAATTTAAATACAAAAAATACCAACAAACATTTAAATGTTTGTTGGTATTTAGTAATTATTTTATTATATACATGTTTATTAAACAGAGCAGGTCAATTTCATATGCATGTTTCAAAACGGATACCATCAATTCAAATATTCAGTAACTATATCTGTCGTGTTTAAAATTGTATTACTGAAAATAGAATAAGACAGAAATCATCTGCTTCTAAAATCATTTCTAAACTAAAGATCCTAAGTGCAAATTTGATATTTATGGTCTACATGTCTGATCTGATAATTAGTCATTGTTATATTTGTTATTCAATTGATGTATTAAGCGTTTGAATTCTGCTTCAGATTTAAATTCAAACGTAATTTGTCCTTTAGTCTTGTTTGTAGATATCGCTACATTTGACCCGTACTGTTCTTTTAGTTGTCTCTCTTGTTGGCGAATAAATTTTGGTTTCGTAGCCTTCGGATTTTCAATTTCTTGTTCTTTTTTGCTACTGAAGCGTGTAGTTACATATTGCTCTAATTCTCTTACACTCCATGACTCCTTATGAGCTTTATTAGCGATTTGTTGCATTTTTTGCGTATCTTTGACAATCAATAAAGTGCGTCCATGTGCACCAGATAGCGTACCATTTTTCACCATATCAGAGACTGATTTAGGCAAGTGCAACAAGCGCAACATATTTGCTATATAAGGTCTTGATTTACTTAGACGCTGTGCAACTGCTTGTTGTGTTAGGTTTAAATCATCCATCAGTTTACGGTAACTTTCTGCTTCTTCAATTGCATTTAAATCTTCACGTTGTAAATTTTCTATAATAGCTAGTTCCATCATATCTTCGTCTGTTAGTGATTTTATGATTGCAGGAACTTCTCTTAAACCGGCAATACTAGCAGCTCTAAAACGTCTTTCACCTACAACGATATGATAACCAGCAATTGTTTTTCTTAACACGATTGGTTGAAGGATACCATGTAATTTAATAGATTCAGCAAGATCTTTTAAACGTTCCTCATCAAATGTTTTACGCGGTTGATATGGATTAGCTTTAATATCTTGAATTTTTATATTTTGAACTTGTGCATCTGCTTCTAAAGTTAACCTTTGATCTAGTTCATTTTCGATTTTTAAACACCTACTTCCCTTATCATCATCAGAATGATGTATGTGCTCATACGCTCATTATATCATCACTACAAAACCATAAAAGACAACAAGCAATATTTAGTTTAATCTAAATTTTCAGAAAAGTTATTGACAAATGTAATTTTAATGTGTAACCTTGGGTATATCAAATTCGTAAATCACATATTTCACACACAGTAACAAGGAAAGTAAAACTTACACTACTGACACAGAGAGTCTTTGATACGCTGAAAGAAGACACGGAAAGAAAGTTTGAAAATGGCCTTTGAGTGTTGATGCCAATATGAGGTATCAACGGGATCGCCCGTTATAGCGATACAGTATTAACATTTTGTTAAATGGCGTACTGGATTTTTCCACACGTCGTATATTTCGTTAATACTCATTTTATCCCAACATAAGATGAGTTTTTATTTTTTATCGAAAATACGATATCACGATTCAGACAACGCTAATCATTCAACAATTTGGCGTACTGGATAAGGTTACTTTAGTGATAAAGTAGCAAACAAAGGTGGTACCGCGAGCTAAGCTTTCGTCCTTTACATCCGAATAATTCGGGTTTAAAGGACGGAAGCTTTTTTATTTTAACAAGGAGGTTAACAATTATGAAAAATACTGAATTCGCACAGATCGCACTTTCACAAGATCATACAGGAGCAATCGCTAATCCAATATACTTATCTACAGCCTATCAACACCCTAAGCTCGGAGCGTCAACAGGATATGACTATACAAGAACTAAAAACCCTACACGTTCGGCTTTTGAAGAAGCATTTGCAAAACTTGAAAGAGGTGCTGCTTCATTTGCAACATCCAGTGGCATGTCTGCCATTCAATTAATTTGTAACTTATTCAAATCTGGCGATGAAATTCTAGTTTCTTTCGACTTATATGGTGGTACTTTTAGACTTTTTGATTTTTATGAGCAGCAATACGGTATACATTTCAAATATGTTGACTTCCTAAATTATGAAGAAGTAGAGCAAAGTATTACAGAAAACACAAAAGCACTTTTTATCGAACCAATTTCTAATCCACAAATGATAGAAGTAGATATTGACCCATATTACATTTTAAGTAAAAAATTCAATCTACTATCTATCATAGATAACACATTTTTAACACCATATCTTTCAACACCACTTGAAGAAGGTGCAGATATCGTTTTACATTCGGCTACAAAATATATCGGAGGCCATAACGATGTACTCGCAGGTGTCGTAACTGTAAAAGATGAACAACTTGCAGAACAACTAGGGCAATTACACAACATGATAGGCGCAACGCTGTCACCTTTTGATAGTTATCTATTGCAACGTGGATTAAAAACGCTGCATTTAAGAATGGATCGTTCTGAATATAATGCTAAATTACTTGCCGAACGATGTAATCAATTAGAAGCCATTGACCAAGTGCTCTACAGTGGACGTACTGGTATGTTGAGTTTAAGGCTGAACAAAGATTATAAAGCTGATAAATTTTTAGAACACTTAGAGGTTTGCATTTTCGCTGAAAGCTTAGGTGGCACTGAAACATTTATTACTTTCCCATATACACAAACACACGTAGATATGCCAGATGAAGAAAAGGATAAGCGCGGTATAGATGAATATCTATTAAGATTATCGATTGGCATTGAAAACTACGAAGATATTGAACAAGATATTATTCAAGCATTAGAAAAATCTAAACAAGGAGTGATTTTATGAGTTTATCAAAAGAAACAGAAGTAATATTCGATGCACATAGAGGGATTGACTATAATTCAGCAAATCCTCCCTTATACGATTCTTCAACATTTCACCAACAAGTTCTAGGTGGAGATGCTCAATATGATTATGCTAGAAGTGGCAATCCAAACCGTGCTCTTTTAGAAGAAAAGCTAGCTAAACTGGAAGGTGGCAGTCATGCCTTTGCCTACGCTTCTGGCATTGCAGCAATTTCAGCAGTGTTACTCACGTTAAATGCTGGTGATCATGTCATTCTGCCAGATGATGTTTATGGTGGTACATTCAGATTGACCGAACAAATATTAACACGCTTTAACATTCAATTTTCTACTGTAGATACAACGCACTTAAAAGAAATTGAAAATGCGATCCAAGACAATACGAAATTAATATATATTGAAACGCCATCAAATCCATTATTTAAAATTACAGATATTCGAGGAGCAGCAGATATTGCCAGAAACAACAATCTTTTACTCGCTGTCGACAATACCTTTATGACGCCACTAGGCCAATCACCATTAGCACTCGGCGCAGATGTTGTTGTACATAGCGCCACTAAATTCCTAGGTGGCCACAGTGACATTATTGCTGGCGTAGCTGTTACTAACAATCAAGCACTCGCTGACGCGCTTTACCTATTACAAAATGGTACTGGTAATGCGTTATCTGCACAAGATAGTTGGACATTGGCTAAACATTTAAAAACTTTACCTGTTCGTTTTCAACAATCTGTTGAAAATGCCAAACAAATCTATGAATTCTTAGCACAATGTGAGCAAATCTCAGAAGTCTATTACCCAGGAAATAGCGAGCTACACTTGTCTCAATCACATCATGGTGGTGCTGTCTTAGGTTTCAGATTGAAAGATGAGACAAAAGCACAAGCATTTGTCGATGCCTTATCATTACCTTTAGTTTCAGTAAGTTTAGGAGGCGTTGAAACAATTCTCTCTCATCCAGCTACGATGTCACATGCAGCTGTACCTAAAGCAGTACGTGAAGAACGTAATATCACATTTGGGTTATTTAGATTGAGTGTCGGATTAGAATCAGCCGACGAATTGATTTCAGATTTAAATTACGCATTTAAGGAGGCCTTCAATGAGTCAACTACTCGACAAACTAAAATCCAACATATTAGTAGCTGATGGCGCTATCGGTACGATCCTTTACTCTGAAGGTCTAGACACTTGCCCTGAAGCATATAACTTAAATCATCCAGATAAAGTTGAACGCATTCACCGCACATATATTGAAGCTGGTGCAGATATTATTCAAACCAATACGTATGGTGCAAATTTTGAAAAGTTAAAAGTTTTTGGTTTAGAACATAGAGTGAAAGACATTCACCAAGCAGCAGTTCAAATTGCCAAAAAAGCAGCAAATGATGATACTTTCATCTTAGGAACAGTCGGTGGTTTTAGAGGTATTAAACAAGAAGATTTAGAGCTATCTTCTATTCAATATCACACTGAAATCCAAGTAGAAACCTTAGTCAATGCTGGTGTAGATGGCATTCTCTTTGAAACCTACTATGATTTGCAAGAACTTACTAATATTATTAAGGCTACAAAGAGTAAATACGATATTCCAATTATCGCTCAACTAACCGCATTAAATACAAATTATTTAAGAGATGGTACTGAAATCAATCAAGCACTACAACAAGTAACTGCAAGCGGTGCAGATGTGGTCGGATTAAACTGTCACCATGGTCCACACCATATGCAGCAATCCTTTTCACACATCGAATTACCAGAAGGTGCATATTTATCTTGTTACCCAAATGCAAGCCTATTAGATATTGAAAATAGCCAATTTAAATATAGCGATAATGCATCTTATTTTGGTAAAGTCGCTGAACAATTGATTAACGAAGGCGTAAGACTTATTGGTGGTTGTTGTGGCACAACACCTGAACATATCCAATATATTAAATCATCCGTAGCCGGTTTAAACCCTGTTACTAAAAAAGATGTTATACCGATTACAAAATATATCAATAACACAGAAAAAGAACCCAAAAAACAGAACCTTAAATCAAAAGTTGAAAATCGTCCTACTATCATTGTGGAGTTGGATACGCCGAAGCACCTTGACACAGAAACATTTTTCAGAAATATCAAAAAACTTGATGATGCAAAGATTGATGCCGTCACTTTAGCAGATAATTCATTAGCAACGGTCCGCATTAGCAATGTGGCTGCTGCAAGCATTATTAAACAGCGCTATGATATCGAACCATTGGTCCATATCACTTGTCGCGACAGAAATCTCATCGGATTGCAATCTCACCTATTAGGGTTGTCGTTACTAGATATCAACGAAATTTTAACAATTACTGGTGATCCTTCAAAGATTGGTCATTTACCGGGTGCAACCAATGTTTATGATGTTAATTCTAAAGGGCTAACCGAAATTGCCTTACGTTTTAACCAAGGTATTAACACTGATGGTGATGCGCTGAAGACAAAGACAAACTTCAACATCGCAGGTGCTTTTGATCCAAACGTAAGAAAGTTAGACGGTGCAGTTAGACGCTTAGAGAAAAAGTTAGAGAGCGGCATGCACTACTTCATAACTCAGCCAGTCTATAGCAAAGAAAAAATTAAAGAAGTTTACGAAGCGACGAAACACTTAGACGTCCCCTTCTTTATAGGTATAATGCCCGTTACAAGCTATAACAACGCATTATTCTTACACAACGAAGTACCTGGCATTAAATTATCAGAAACAATATTAGAACAATTTGAAGCAGTCAAAGATGATAAAGCCAAAACAAAGGCTTTAAGTCTCAAACTTTCAAAAGAATTGATTGACACCGTACACGAGTATTTCAATGGTTTGTATTTAATTACACCATTTCAAAAAGTCGATTACACATTAGAACTTGCAAACTATTCAAAAACAATTACTTTAACTAAACAGGAGGCAATATTATGACAATTAAAACATCAAATTTAGGTTTTCCAAGGTTAGGTAGAAAAAGAGAATGGAAGAAAGCAATCGAAGGATACTGGTCAAACAAATATGATTTAGAAACGCTTCACCAACAATTAACAGATTTACACAAAGAGAACTTATTACTCCAAAAAAATTACAATTTATCTAGTATTCCGGTTGGAGATTTCTCATTATATGACCATATCCTTGATACATCGTTACTCTTTAATATCATCCCTGAACGCTTTCAAGGTAAAGACGTAGATGATGATTTATTATTCGATATTGCCAGAGGTAATAAAGAACATGTTGCAAGTGCATTAATCAAATGGTTCAACACAAACTATCACTATATCGTTCCAGAATGGGATCATGCTGAACCTAAATTAAATAAAAACGTGTTACTTGAGCGTTTCAACTATGCACAATCACTTAATATAAATGCGCATCCAGTTATTGTAGGCCCAATTACATTTGTTAAATTATCTAAAGGTGGCACGCAGTCATTTGAAGAAAAAATAAATACACTTTTACCATTATATAAAGAAGTTCTACAATCATTAGTTGACGCAGGTGCTGAATATATACAAATCGATGAGCCAGCATTAGTTACCAACGATAGCTCGGAATATGAAACTATCACACAAGCTGCCTATGATTATTTCTCTGAGGCTGGTTTAGGTGAACACTTAGTACTACAAACTTATTTCGAACGTGTTAACTTAAAATTCTTAAATGGTCTCCCTGTTAAAGGGTTAGGTTTAGATTTCGTACATGACAATGGATTTAATCTACAACAAATTAAAGCAGGCGATTTAGACAGCTCTAAAACACTTCATGCAGGAATTATCGACGGCCGTAACGTTTGGGCTGCTGATATCGAAGCTAAAAAAGAACTAATTGAAACGTTACAAGCATATTCAAATGACCTTGTCATCCAGCCTTCATCTTCACTATTACACGTTCCTGTGTCACTAGATGATGAAACACTAGATACTTCAATCGCTGAAGGTTTGAGTTTCGCTACCGAAAAATTAGATGAATTAGATGCACTCAGACGCTTATTCAATGATAGCGATGATTCAAAATATAATGAGTTGAAGGCACGTTATGAACGTTTCCAAAACCAATCATTTAAAAATCTTGAATACGATTTTGATAGTGTACGTACTTCAAGACAATCAGCTTTTAAAGAACGTAAAAAAGCACAAGACGCACGCCTAAATTTACCAGATTTACCAACAACGACGATTGGTTCTTTCCCACAATCTCAAGAGGTTCGTAAGTATCGCGCAGATTGGAAAAATAGTCGTATCACAGATGCAGCATATAAAGACTTCTTAAAAAATGAGATTGCTCGTTGGATTAAAATTCAAGAAGACATTGGTCTAGATGTTCTTGTACATGGTGAATTCGAACGTAACGATATGGTAGAATTCTTTGGTGAAAAACTACAAGGTTTCCTAGTAACGAAATACGGTTGGGTACAATCATACGGTTCACGTGCGGTTAAGCCACCAGTTATTTATGGAGATGTAAAATGGACAGAACCACTTACTGTCAAAGAAACACTATATGCGCAAAGTTTAACTGACAAACCAGTTAAAGGTATGTTAACTGGCCCTGTCACTATTTTAAACTGGTCATTTGAACGTGTTGATTTGCCACGTGAAGATGTCCAAGATCAAATCGCATTAGCAATTAATGAAGAAGTATTAGCACTTGAAAACGAAGGTATTCAAATCATCCAAGTTGATGAACCTGCTTTAAGAGAAGGCTTACCGCTTCGTTCAGAGTATCATGCAGACTATTTAGATAAAGCAGTTCGTTCATTCAAACTATCAACATCTTCAGTCGCTGATGAAACACAAATTCATACACATATGTGTTATTCTCAGTTTGGTCAAATCATTCATGCAATTTACGACTTAGATGCAGACGTCATTTCTATTGAAACATCACGTAGCCATGGTGATTTAATTCAAGACTTTGAAGACATCACATACGATTTAGGTATCGGTTTAGGTGTATATGATATTCATAGTCCACGTATTCCAACTGAATCAGAAATTACAGAAGCAATTAACCGTGCTTTACAAGAAATTGATCGTTCACTATTCTGGGTAAACCCTGACTGTGGTTTGAAAACACGTAAAGAAGATGAAGTTAAAGAAGCACTTAGCGTGTTAGTAAATTCCGTAGATAAATTACGTAAATCAACAAATACTGCAACTGTTTAATTATCAATCTTGTAGGTGATGCCAATGAGTTATCCTTTATGGAAGCAATTAGAACAATTAAAATCATCAACGTGGGTCGACCTGACCCACACCTTTGATGAAACTATTCCCTGTTTCAGTGAATTTGAACGTGCCAAAGTTTCAACACTTTTCAATGTTCCAGACGATGGCTTTTATGTTCAAAATTGGAATATTGTAAGTCAGTATGGTACTCATATTGACGCCCCTATTCACTTTGTAGAAAATACACGTTACTTACATGAATTAAATTTAAAAGAATTAGCCCTACCACTTGTAGTTTTAGATTTTTCACAAAATGTAGCGGAAGATGCCGATTTTATTTTAACGCGTAGTCATATTGAACAATGGGAAGCTGAGCATGGCACAATTGAACCTGAGACATTTGTTGCCTTTCGCAGTGATTGGTCAAAACGTTGGCCAAATATCGAAGCATTTGAAAATAAAGACTCCGATGGTAACCAACATTTACCAGGTTGGGGGCTAGACGCTTTGAAGTATTTACTTGAAGAACGTAAAGTTAAAGCGATTGGTCATGAAACTTTCGATACAGATGCCTCAGTAGATATTGCAAAAAACGGTGACATCATAGGTGAACGTTACGTGTTAGGTCAAGACACCTACCAAGTTGAGCTACTAACCAATTTAGATCAATTGCCTAATCGAGGCGCAATCATTTATGCCATTAGCCCCAAACCGAAAGATGCACCAGGGTTCCCTGTTCGTGCATTCGCGATAAAACCTTAAACTTAAAACATAAGATTAGTACCATCCATATAAAGGTCCGAGGCATACATATATGTCTCGGACCTTTATTAATACATCAACCTGAAGCAAATTATTCCTACACATAAAATCAAAGGTGCTCTTATTGATTTTCATGCTCATTATGTATTGTCTTTAGCCTAGTAAACATTTTGAACCAAACATTTGCGTTCTTAGTTATCTTTACCTGATTGTGAGTCAGAAATCTCTTTAGAACAATAAAGTTTTGGGTTCTTTTTATTTATTTCATAGTACAAAATATATAGGTCATTAGTTTGATTTTCCATAAATGATAATCCATATCATTTAAAATAATTTAATCAATGTTATAATTCAAGAAAATTCAATATAGTTTATTTTGGGTGTTTTCCACCTATTTTCTATATAAATACTATAAATAGAGGTGACTTTTTTGCAACTTAATCAAACCAACACCCCTTTTAACGAGGAGCAATTGGCGCTCATAAATCAACTACTACCAATGCTTTCGACAGAACAGCAACATTGGTTAAGTGGTTACCTTATCAACCCAAATGCACATCAGTCTGAGCACGATACTTCAGCAACACAAGAACCAAACACCGCAGACAACCCAGAGTATGAAACAGATAATACAACTTCTATAGTTAATTCAGCAGAACCTATAGATGTTAATATATTATATGGTACAGAAACAGGTAACGCTGAAGAAATTGCCGAAACATTTGAAGGTAAGTTGAAAGAACATAATTTTAATGCACATTTATGGGATATGGATGATTTCTCTAAAGAATCATTAAGCGATGTTGAACATCTCTTTATCATTTGTTCAACACAAGGTGTGGGTGAACCCCCTATTAATGCTTTAGATTTATATGACTACCTTCATAGCGATGAGGCGCCTCAACTAGAAAGTGTTAACTTTGCAGTATTAGCTCTTGGTGACCAAGACTTTCCAGATTTTTGTCAGGCCGGCAAAGACTTCGATCATATTCTAGGTGAACTTGGTGCAAATAGAATAGCTGACCGTGTGGATTGTGATTTTGACTTTGAAGAAACTGCCGAGCAATGGATTTCAAATATGCTTGAATTGCTTTCTCAAACATCAACGAATATAGATACGATTGATGAAGATGATGAACCTGTCACTATAGATGAACCTGAAGTGCCATTTTCCCGATCAAACCCTTTTCAAGCAGAAGTGTTAACAAATATAGTACTCACACAACCAGAAGCTTCTCGTGAAGTACGTCACTTAGAATTATCACTTGAAGGTTACTCTGAAACATACGAACCTGGAGATAGCCTAGTCGTTATGCCGCACAATGACTTAACATTAGTTTCAAGTTTAATCTCAGCATTAGGTTGGGAAGCTGATACTAATATTCAACTAAGCGACAATGATGCGCCACGCTCACTTAAAGATGTATTGTTATATGACTTTGAAATCTCTAAATTAACACCCGCGCTCTTGCACAATGCGGCAGAATTGTTTGGCAACCCAATGTTAAATGCAAATGTCCAAAAATCAGAATGGATTCAGAATTATATATATGGTAGAGATGTGATTGATTTAATTCAAGACTTCACACCCGTATCCTTAGAACCTCAAATGCTGCCACAACTATTAAGAAAGTTACCACCAAGAGAGTATTCTATAGCGAGTAGTAATCAGGTCAATCCTTCCAGTGTCGATATTACAGTTCGTGTTGTTAAGTACGAAGCTCATCGTCGCGAGCGTTTTGGCGTTTGTTCTGTACAACTAGCAGAACGGACGCCTATAGGAGACAAATTACCCGTATACCTTAAAAAGAATCCAAATTTCAAATTTCCTTATGAAGCTGATACACCAGTGATTATGATTGGAGCTGGAACTGGAATAGCGCCATACCGGGCTTACCTTCAAGAGAGAGCTCACTTAGGTCTAAAAGGGTCACAATGGCTCATATTTGGTAATCAAAATTATTACCACGACTTCCTCTATCAAAATGATTTAGAGAGTTGGCTTAATGAAGGTGTATTAAGTAAATTAGATTTAGCTTTTTCAAGAGAAACAGAAAATAAAATTTATGTTCAACATCGCATTGAGGAAAATAGTGCTGAATTTTACCAATGGATTACTCAAGGCGCTATTATTTATCTTTGTGGTAATAAAGACGAGATGGCAAGTGGCGTCCATCAATCACTGATCAACGTTCTTAAGAGAGAAGGTAATTACAACCAAGTAGACGCTGAGAACTATTTGACAGAAATGATAAAACATCAACGTTACCAACGTGACGTATATTAATCTGTGGAGCCAGTAACTTAATTTCAATAATGTTTTAATTATCATTAACTATAAAAGTGTTATGCATGCACTGACAAACGTAAGCTGAATCCATGATTAAATTACACTTAAATTTTAAAAGGTGGCTATCATATGACACAATTTGCAATCACTTATGACAATGCATTAATACTAATTAATAAGGAACATAACGAAATCCAACTCGAAAGAAAACTTGAAGGTATGAATATCATTTCAATAGCTCAAGACCCTAACGCTAAAGACATTCTTTATTGCGGCACGTTTGATCGTGGTTTATGGAAAAGTGTGGACAAAGGTCAAAATTGGTTCCCTATTGGTACACGTTTCACATACAATAGCCCCTTCAAACATGATGACATTCACATGACTTCTATCACTGCAGTTACAGTTATAGATACAGGCAATCATCATAGTTCTGTGCTCGTAGGTACTGAACCTAGCGCTTTATTCATATCAGATGATCAGGGAGATTCATTTGAATTACTCACTGATTTTAGTCATATTGCTGGTAAAGAACACTGGTTCTTCCCACCTAGACCACATACTCATCATGTGAAATGGTTTGATACAAATACTAAATCATCAAATGTCATTAACCTCACAATTGAAGCTGGTGGTTTTATACAATCTACAGATTCAGGCCAACATTGGTCAGCACCACAAACTCAAGATACACCTATTGATATTCACGTGTTAAAAAGCTATCCAGATTATCCGAATAAATTGTACGGAGTATTAGGTGATGCTTTCTTAAATGGTGGACGTGATACATTTATTGAAAGTGATGATTATGGTAAGACTTGGACAACGTTTATTAAAGGAATTGAACACAGATATGGCTATGGTTTAGCGATAAATTCTCAAAACCCAGATAATATTGTCATCGCTACTTCAAACTCTCCATATAACGCACATAACTATGGAGACAATACCTTTTCAACCATTTACACTATTAATAAAGCACAAGATAGTGAGTGGACTGAAGTAACTACAGGACTCCCTTCCCCAAATGGCACATTGGTTTCATCTATTACCGAGCTAGATGGCACCTTTTATATTGCCAATAATAATGGAGTCTATTACTCAGATGATGGTGGTATCAATTGGACAGCATTTGACATCACATGGCCAGATTCACTCACATCTCAACACGCACATCAATTTATTACTTTAAATTAGAAATTGTTAAACGCATAACCTTAGATCTTGGTTGTTAACCAAAATTTAAGGTTATTTTTTTGCGCAAACATAACAATATTTAGCGGAATATATACCACTTAAACGTAAATACATGCCACTTATATAATTTATATAGTATTTATAGTTAAAATTTGTTTTACTTATGGCAATAGGAGGTGTGTCTTTATGGATTTAGAAATAATACACGATAATAATTTACCCAAGGGCAAGGTTATCATTCAAAGTCACAAACATACTGAACAATTACCAGAAATTATCGCTTTTATGAAGCAACTATCTCAAAACAAATTATTTCCCGGAAAATATAATAACGATATTTACTATATCAAACATCAAGATATTATTAGTTTTCGTATAGAAAATAAAGTTCTAACGATTATAACGTCAGACCATCAATACACCAGTACTCAACGCTTATATGAAGTTAAATTACAAATTAGCATGCAATTTCTACAGATTTCAAAATCTGAAATAATTAATATCAACTATATCGATCATTTGAAACTAAATAAAAATGGCACTATCGAGATTCGTTTTACTAATAATGACTTCACATACTCTTCACGGAGATATTTGCCATTAATCAAGGAGGCTTTAAAATTATGAAACGTTTATTTCGCGGGGCAACCATCGGTATTGCCATTGGTGTCATCATTGCTTTAATCTTTTCATCTATTTTTGCTCGCACAGCTTTTCATCCTGTCTCACCGGTATCAACCATGGGACACTTCTATTTTCAACATTTAAACGAATTACAAATTATGCTTATTTCAGTTGTTATCTGGGCCTTAATTGGTGTTAGTTTCAGTTTTGGCGAACTCATATTTTCAAGTTCTAGAAAATCGCTCTTGTTTAAAACATCACTTCATTTTAGCCTTATGTTTATGCTTATGTTGCCTTTAGCTATACTAGCAGGATGGTTTCCACTTAAATTATCAGCAATTTTGTTTTTCATCATCATCTATACAATTACTTATTTTATAATTTGGATCATAGAAACGAGACGCAATCAAAACGATATCAATGAAATTAACGCTATGCTTTCTAGCAGAAGGAATGATAAAAATGAACAAAGGTAGATATACTGTGTTACCAAGCAAACCGATTACTCTATTCTTAATTGGCCTTCGTGTGAACAAGTGGTATAAAATTCATAAATGGTTACCCGTTCTTTTAGCTATGCCGCCTATGCTCAAGGAGTTATTAAATAATAAGTCACTCGGGTGTCTATCTTATGAAATGTTTTTTAAATATCGTGGCGTGATGATAGTCCAATATTGGGAGTCGAATGAACAACTTTTAAATTATTCAAAAATGCCAAAACACTTAAAAGCGTGGCGCAAATTTTCAAAGGCGTTAAGGCAAAATGACGCTGTCGGATTCTATCATGAGACTTATAATTCAGAATCAAAGCAATATGAAAATATTTATCTCAATATGCCAGACTTTGGTCTAGGTAAAGCACGTGCATATGATAATCAAATAGTAAATAATGCAACACAATCTGCAAAACAAAGACTACGTGCTCAAAAATAACCTCAGTTTCAGTGTTTTAAAAGTAAATGCATATTAAACATAATAAGGCCGAGACATCATGTTTGGTGTCCCGGCCTCAGAACATTGACAAACCCTTCGCAAATTAATGCGAAAGGTTTGTTTATTTTCTTATTTAAATAAATTTTTCAAAATAGTAGTAATCTTTCAGACCATTAATGGTCCTTTTATTAGTCACATTGCGATTTTTTAAGATTCATGTCAGCACAAATCAGTGTGATATCCATGGAAACTTTGTCATGGCTTCTATACCTCGTTCATCGCATACCACGCTGCACTTTTGCATCATCAAAGCTTCTCTCTACTGTTTGACTTCGCATTTTATATTGTTTTTTACTATATCCACCAATCTTATATATTCAACATAAACACCATCACTGTTTAATTTACATATATTATCATAATTTTTTTGTCATATTGGCAGTGGTTTATGCCGACTCCTGCTGGAATAGCACTAGCCCAAGACTACAGGCTAAGGCAGTGCCCGCGGAAAGCGTGCATAAAAAACTGCCAACAAAGTCGGAGACTTTGTCGACAGACTGAGGCTGTGACATCAAATATGATGTCACGGCCATTATTATATTCATTATATATTACCTTATATATTCGAAGATGCCTGCAGCGCCCATGCCGACACCGATACACATTGTTACCATGCCATATTTTGTATCTGGTCTTTTCTTCATTTCCGATAATAATCTCCCCACCAACATAGCACCGGTCGCACCTAGTGGATGTCCTAATGCAATTGCACCACCATTGACATTCGTCTTCTCAGTATCTAATCCAACTTCTCTCATAGATGCTAATGTTTGAGATGCAAAAGCTTCATTTAATTCTACTAAATCTATATCGCTAACATCTAAGTCAGCTTGTTTTAACACTTCAGGAATCGCGTAAGCGGGTCCGATACCCATTAATTTAGGATCTACACCAACAGCTTTAAATCCTACAAAGCGTGCAATTGGTTTAACACCTAATTCCTTTACTTTTTCTCCAGACATCACAACTACGAATCCGGAACCATCTGTTAATGGTGCAGATTGTCCAGCGGTCACTGTGCCGTCAGCCTTAAATACTGTACGTAGCTTAGCAAGTGCTTCTTTATTTGTGTCGGGTCTAATCAATTCGTCATCTTTAAACACTTCTTTGCTAATAACCGGACCATTTTGATCATAAGTCACCTTATTGACCTCTATAGGAATAATTTCATCTTCAAATTTTCCGGACTGCTGCGCTTCTGCTGCTCGTTGATGACTTTGCACAGCGTATGCATCTTGGTCTTCTCTCGAAACATTATATGTTTCAGCAACCATTTCTGCAGTCAATCCCATAGGATAAGAAACACCAGAATCTTCATCTTGAAGTATTGGATTATTCGTTGGTTCATTGCCTCCCATTGGTACTGCACTCATCAATTCAATACCACCAGCGACAAGGACATCTGCTTGGTCAGCAATAATTTGATTTGCCGCATGTGCAATCGTTTGAAGCCCTGAAGAACAATAGCGATTCACCGTTTGTCCTGGAACTTCATTAGGCATACCTGCAAGTAATGCAATCGTTCGTGCAATATTTTGACCTTGCAAACCTTCTGGGAATGAGTTACCGACAATCACATCTTCTACCATGCTTGGCTCAAATGAACCTCCAACTCTTTCTAATACACCTTTTAATACTTTAGCGGCCACCTCATCTGGTCTTTCATGAGCCATCGCACCATTTTTTGCTTTACCAGCTGCTGAACGTCCATAAGCAACAATATATGCATCTCGCATTTAAGTTCACCCTTTCTTATCCTGATTAATGATTAGTTACGTAGTGGTTTACCTTTTTCTAACATATGTGAAATTCTGTCATACGTTTTTTTGTTTTGTAAAAGTTCTAAAAATCTCTCTTTTTCAAGTTTTTGCAAGTATCTTTGATTAACGTAAGTGTTACGCGGAATATCTCCACCCGATAATACTTCTGCCACTTTCAACGTAATTTCATAATCATAGTCACTGATAAAATGACCCATACGTTGTGCGTCTAACTGGCCTTCAGCTAATGCTTTAAAGTCTTTTCCTAACGCTATATATTGTGTTTTTGGCGTTGGCACATAATTTGTTTCCGCTTCATAACGCGCTCTGTTTAAGGCTACCTCTACACGTCTTTCAGTATTTAAAATTACTGTATCTGTATTTCTTAAATAACCAAATTGGATAGCTTCATAGGCATTAGTTGAAACTTTAGCAAAACCAATTTGCATTAATATATCCGTAATTGATTTTTGTTTATCATCATTTTTATGATTCGTACGTAGCACTCTATCTGTTAATTCAGCGAGCCCACCACCAGCAGGTAATAAGCCAACTCCTGTTTCAACAAGACCTATATAAGATTCACTTGCAGCAACTACAATTGGTGAATGTAAAACTAACTCACAACCACCACCTAAGGCTCTACCGTGAACTGCTGTCACTACTGGTTTCAATGAATATTTCAATCTAGAGAATACATGGTGTAGTTGTTCAACTGCTGCGCCAACTTCTTCTACTACACGACCTTCTTCATGTGCTTTTTTCATTTGGAATAAGTTCGCGCCAACACTAAAGTTATTTCCACCGCCATAAATGACCATGCTCGTATAATCTTCGC
Source organism: Staphylococcus sp. Ze2 (assembly GCF_048568365.1). Classification (NCBI taxonomy): domain Bacteria; kingdom Bacillati; phylum Bacillota; class Bacilli; order Caryophanales; family Staphylococcaceae; genus Staphylococcus; species Staphylococcus sp. Ze2. Next base: position 239,453 of record NZ_CP183486.1, read on the forward strand.
TTTCTAATTTATTAATTGCATCTAATAAATCATCAAGAAAACCATTAGAGATAACATTATTTTTACTTTGTAGTTTTAATAAAAGTTGGTCTTTATTGGCTACTGATAAATTTGAGTCCTCTTTATCCCAAATTTCTTCATCAATATATTCTGCTACCGGTGTAATTCGCTCGATTGATTCACCTTCACTATAGAATGGCGCAGTACGTTGTTCTATCCAATCTGGTAGCTGACCTAACTCTTCTTTCATACGTGATTTCACACGTTCGAATCCCATTAAATCCCATAGTTGAAATGCTCCTAGCTTCCAATTGAATCCCCATACTAATGCACGATCAATATCTTTGAAGGATTCTGCAGCTTTCGGCACATTAACTGCTGAATAATAGAAATTATTTCTTAACGTTTCCCATAAGAACACGCCTGCATCATCTTGTGCGTTAAAGATAACGTCTAAATTATTAACTAAGTCTTTACTGAATTTACCTAAAATTTCTAATTGTGGTTGTTCAGGCGCTACATAATCATTCTGTTCTGGGTCAAACACATAACGCTTTTTATCTACTTTTTTATAAAACCCTTGTTTAGTTTTATTACCTAACGCGCCATTTTCCACTAATTTTTCAGACAGTTTAATATCGTGGAAGAAGGGCTGTTCTTCAGGTATACTTTGTAATCCTTTGATAACTGCTATAGCGATATCTAATCCTACTAAATCAGACAAGCCATATGTCCCCATCTTAGGACGCCCAATACTTCGACCCGTTAATGCATCTACTTCTGTTATAGAAAATCCTTGTTGTTCAGCTCTATACATAATGTCATTCATCGTTTGAGTACCGACGCGGTTAGCAACAAATCCTGGCACGTCATTTGCAACAATGACACCTTTACCAAGTACGTCTTCAGCAAATGCCTGCACACGTGCAATAACTTTTTCAGAAGTATTACTATTTGGAATAACCTCCACTAATTTCATAATACGTGGTGGGTTGAAGAAATGCATTCCAAAGAATCTTTCTTTATCTTGTGTATCAAATACATTTGCGATTGATTCGATTGGTATTCCTGAAGTATTCGTCGCAAATATCGCTTCTTTTTTGGCAACGTCTTTCACTTTAGTCCAAACTTGATGCTTAATATCTACTTCTTCTTTAACTGCTTCTATATAAATATCTGCATCATCTTGTCCTACTAAATCTTCATTGAAATTTCCGTAAGATAAATTGGATGCAAATGCTAAATCAAATAATTGTGGACGTTTAGGATTTGTTATAATCTCATATGCTTTTCTTGAAATTTTATTAGGATCATTTTCATCAATCACAATATCTAGCAGTTTTACTTTTAGCCCTGCATTAACAAGCAGTGCTGCGATTTGACTGCCCATTGTACCTGCGCCTAATACTGTTGCTTTTCTTATCGTCATACTAAACCCTCCAAATTTTTTCTTGAATTACATATATGTGTGCTAAATAAATGCCGAATCACCCGTGATTGCTCTTCCAATTACTAAGGCGTTAACTTCATGTGTGCCTTCATAAGTGTAAATAGCTTCAGCATCTGCAAAGAATCTAGCGATATCATATTCTCCAGCTAAAATACCATTACCTCCATGTACACCACGTCCCATAGCTACAGATTCTCTTAATCTTAATGAGTTCATCATTTTCGCAGTTGAGGTCGCTACTTCGTCGTACTCTCCATTAGCCTGCATGCGAGCAAGCTGTGCACATGTAGCCATTGCTTGCGCTAAATTACCTTGCATCATGGCTAATTTTTCTTGAATTAACTGGAACTTACTAATCTCTTTACCAAACTGTTTACGTTTTGTTACATAGTCTGTCGTTGCTCTCAAAGCACCAGCCATAGCGCCTGTAGCCATATATGCAACACCAGCACGTGTAGAGTACAAGACTTTCGCAATATCTTTAAAGGAATTAATATTTTGCAAACGTTTATCCTCTTTGACGACTACATTTTTCAATCGAATTTTTGCGTTAGGAACAATTCTTAATGCTATTTTATGTTCTAACAGTTCAATTTCCACACCTTCTTGACTTGGTTCAATGATGAAACCTTTTGGCTTACCTGTATCGACATCAACCGCATATACAGGCATAACATCAGCTACATTTGCTCCGCCAATCCATTTCTTCTCACCATTGATAATCCATTCATCGCCTTCTCTTTTAGCCGTCGTTTCTAATCCACCTGCAACATCAGATCCATGCTCTGGTTCAGTTAATGCAAAACATGTACGCAATTCATGAGATTGTAATTTGGGTAAGTAGTAAGCTTGTTGTTCTTTACTACCACCAAACCAAAATGAATTATGTCCTAATCCTTGATGGACACCTAACAATGTCGCTAAAGAGACATCAAATCTTGCTATTGTATATGACATAAAGAATTGGAACATTTGGCTTGGTGTTTGCGCACCTTCACGACCTTCAAAAAGTAATGGGTTTCTGAAATAATTTAATTTACCTAACTCTTCGAAATAACCTTCTGGTTCAGTAGCATTTAACCAATGCTCATTGACTGAATCTCGGTATTTTTCTTCTAACATGTCATTCAACTGTTTTAGCAGTTTAACTTCGCCTTCCGTTAAATCTTTCGCAATGCTTAAGATGTCCTCTGGGTATAGTGCTTTGATTGTTTCTTCTTTTGTTGGCATAATTAAAACCTCCATTGTAATGTTTGCGCTTACATTTTTATAGAAAAAATTTGCTTATTAATTAATTTAATTCATCTTTACCTTGAGCTAACTTCTGAGCTTTATCATTCATGTATTTCTTAAGTTCCAACTTGTCTGCTTTTGAAGTAGAATTTAAAGGCATATGTGTCAGTTTTAGATATAATCTCGGTATTTTATAACCTGCAATGTTCTCTCGCATATGTTTATCTAATTTCTGTTCAAAGTCTGGGTCATCTTCAGTAAGTACAACCGCTGCAGAAACTGATTCACCATATTTAGGGCTATCATATCCGACAACCACACCTTGAGCTACAAGTGGATGTTCTGATAATACCGCTTCAACTTCGGAAGGTAATACATTCTCGCCACCAGTAATAATCATTTCTTTGCGGCGATCAACGATATAGATATCACCATCTTCATCTACTTTGGCTAAATCACCAGTTAAGAAATATTCACCATGAAACGTTTTTGCAGTTTCTTCTGGTTTATTCCAATAACCTGGTGTCACGTTATTCCCACGAACCCCAAGTTCACCAATTTCTCCAACTTCTACTTCTTCTAAATTATTATCAAATATGCATATATCCATGAACATTACTGGTTGTCCAATACTACCGGGCTTCTGCGCCCCATTCTCTGGTGTATTAACCATGACGAGTGGTGCTTCAGTTAAACCATAACCGTTAATAATAGAATATCCCATACTATTAAATTTCTTTTGAACCATTGGTAATGGGGCTGAGCCACCTTGAATTAAGAAATCGATACTTTCAAAGTTTTTCAGGTCAAAATTTTCAGCTACTAACATTGCATAATACATCGTTGGAATCTGAATTAAATAATTTGGCTGGTACTGAGCCATTAAATCATTTAAAGATTCGCCATTAAAGTAACGTTGCAGTATAAGCGTGCCACCAGCCATTAATAAAGGTAGTGTCAAATCGTTAAACCCTAATACATGAAACATAGGTGTTGAAATAATAGTTGTGTACGTCGAATTAATTTTATAAGTTAGCGCTATATTAATTGGATTATTGACAAAAGAATCATATGAAAACATAACTCCTTTAGGCAATCCCGTCGTACCACTTGTATACATTAAAGAAGCTAAATCACTTCCTTCAACACTTACAGTATTGAAAGGGCGATGTTGTGTTGGGTCTACAATGTCATCATATACTTTTGAGTCTATATCCATGTGTAGTAATTCATCTGCAACGCCTTCTAAACTTGAAACATGCTTTTCAGCGTAGAAAATGAGTTTCACATTTGAATCAGTGATAACACTCTCAATCTCCTGCGTTTTTAAACGCCAATTAATCGGCAAGTATACTGCACCTAATTTAAATGAAGCAAACATTAAATCTAATAGCGCTACATCATTAGGTGTGAATATACCGACGACATCACCACGTTTAATACCTTGATCTTGTAAATAATTGGCTAAGTTTTCTGCACGAATATTCAAATCTTTATAGGACCATTCAGTGCCTTTGAATGGATCAATCACTGCGGCTTTATTATCGTCAAACGTTGCTCTTGTTTTAATCCAGTCGTAGTTCATATTTTTCTCCCCCTTATTTAAATACGATGTTCCGACTTAATTGCTTGAGACAATCCTCCCCATTCATCTTGATAAATATCGCTATCGGTCACTTTGATATCATCTGCAATGATAGGTTTAAATGCCATATGTGCTAAAATGTCTTTTTCTAGATCCAAGCCAGGTGCTATCTCAAGAAGTTTTAACCCCTTAGACGTTAATACAAAAACTGCGCGTTCCGTTACAAAATAAACTTCTTGCTTTAGTTCCAAAGCGTTGTGGGCGTTAAAATCCGTATTACCAATATTATTTACAAATTTTGAAGTATGACCCTCTTGCTTCACAGTTACTTTGTTATTTTCATACGATAGTTGACCCCCGACAACCATCGAACCTGAAAAAACAATGGTGTGCACTGTTTGGCTGATGTCTATAAAGCCGCCACAGCCATTCATTTTATCTCCAAACTTTGAAACATTTACATTTCCATATTGATCAACTTCGGCAAAACTGAGATACGCTACATCTAACCCATCGTTATAAATGAAATCCCATGTCATGTCGTGTCTCATACGAGCACTCAAATTATAATTCATACCAAATCGCGATCCACTACTGATTAAACCACCGAAAACACCTGTATCAATATTTGGTTGTACTAGATGATTCACTTGTTCTTCAATTAACACATTGGATAATTCATTATTTATGCCAAAACCAATACTGATTACGTCTCCCTCGAGTAGAAATTGAGCTGCACGTCTCAAGATTACTTTACGGGTACCTAAAGCTATATATGGTTCTCGCATCTTAACAATTTGATAATGACCAGAGAGTGCTGGATCATAATGTGTTTGTACGACCTGTCTATGAAGCTTTAGATTCGTATTAATCACTACATAATCCACTAGCTTTCCTGGAATAAATACATCGCTTGGGTTAAAGCTGCCTTTTTCTACAACATCTTTAACTTGAACAATCACTTTTCCTTTATTCCTATGCGTTGCAGCCGCCAAACTATAACCTTCGCCTAAATGGGCCTCATGAGTCATATAAATATTTCCATCTGTGTCGGCATATGTACCTCTTAATAGTGCTATATCAATATCAGGAAAATGATACTGTAAATACTTTTGATCATTAATTTCTATCAATGACACTAAATCCTCTGTTGTACATGTATTGACTTTACCTCCTGAATAACGAGGATCTACATTGGTATTTAGGCCGATTTTAGATATTATGCCTGGTGAAGCGTGTGTTTTATTTCTATAGTGTGTCGTAATCACACCTTGTGGTAAATAATATGCTTCAATGTCATTATTGCGCATTGCATTGATGGTTTCTGGTGAACCAGTAATGATGCTTGTAATTAATCGCTTAATCATACCCCTTGTTGTAAAAGAATCTAAATCATAACTATCTCCACGATAATCACTAATGTCATTCGCTAGCATAAAAGTAAAATCCTTAAAAGATTGATCTTCATCATTATGTTCGACTAACGTTTTCAATATCTCAGCTGGTAAATTAGCCGTTGATAAGGCTGCCAGAGCTATAACATCACCTTTTTTAATGATGCTTGTTAAATCTGAAAATGGAATAATTTTCATATAGGTGTCTCCTATCTTTATTTAATCCAAACTGTTATACATAATTTCCCCTTTTAAAGCCTCTCCTTTTTTATAAATGTAAGCCCTTACATGTAATATACCATTATTTTTGAAAATTATGCAAAAATTTCAAAAATTACAATTAAATTCCTTTTCACAAATTATAATCAAGGTATTTATCAACTAAACATCATCTGCAAACTAATATTTTCATCTAATATACTTAATGTTATCTGGTAATAATTATAGAGGCAATAATACCTGAGAGTGCTTGTGATGATTGGTTAATAGTCTACTATTATTCAAGTTCTATAAATCATAAGAATTTTATTTTTGTGAAGAAAGTTAACGTTTTAAGTTATGTTTTTTTACACAAATTTTGAATACAAAAACTTTTATAATAATATGTAAATGTAATATAAATTCAAAACAAAGGGGTGCTTGATTATGTTATCTGGATTATTAGGACCAATCGTTGATTTAATTGCTGCTTTAGGACTTTAATTTCTTTGACTCAGAATTCATAGACAATACTTCATATTCTCATTTCATAGGAATGTTGATGATATCAATTTAAACAAGGGGGCGCTTGATTATGTTATCTGGACTATTAGGACCAATCGTTGATTTAATTGCTGCTTTAGGACTTTAATTCTCTGACTCAGAATTCATAGACAACACTTCATATTCTCACTTCATAGGAATGTTGATGATATCAATTTAAACAAGGGGGCGCTTGATTATGTTATCTGGACTATTAGGACCAATCGTTGATTTAATTGCTGCTTTAGGACTTTAATTAAACACAATCAGTGCATTGTTATAAACATCAAACTAAAACACTTTCGCCGAATTTATTAAGCGAAAGTGTTTTTTATATCTGGACAGCTACGATCGTCTGCTTTTTTAAAATAAATAAAAGCGAAACTTAACAATTATGTATATATCGCGCATCATATAATTATAAATATCTAATTTATATATTAGGTTAGCCTAAATATATTGTTAAGAAGATGAAAATATGTCATAATTGCACACATGGTTTTTAAGTGAACAAGTAAATAATTATGAAATACTTTGTATGAATATGATGTCTATCACCTTCCCTTAAATAAGACACCCTAGTGATTGGAGATGATAAAATGAAAGTAAACAATAATATTCTAGAAAGAAATAACGCGTTATTCAATAAATATGAAGCGTTATTGAAAATGATTCAACAAGGAGAAGATAGTCAATTTATATATAGTTTTTCTTGTTTACATCCATATGAAAAAAGTGAATTTTTCTTGCTAGTGGATGAAGAAGAAAGGTTATATATGTATCACTGTCTAAATTCGGAAGAAATGGCACAAATTTTAAGTAATACCGAAAGCCTAAGACAAGATATGTCAATTATCTTTAAAGAAATGCCTAATGATTTTTCTAGAGAAGCAATATTAAAAATGTCAGATGACGATGCAACTTATGTATTAAATTTATTAGATAATGATCAAAGATTAGAAATTTTCAACTCCTTACCAGATCAGAAAGCATATGAGCTTAAAAATTTAATGAGTTATCACCACGAAACTGCTGGCAGTATCATGACAACCGAATATATATCAATTTCACCAACAATGACAGCTGGAGATGCATTGAAGCATATTAAGACACGTTCCGGCAAAGTACAAACGATTTATGTAGTCTATGTAGTAAATAACGATAATGAACTTATTGGCGTGCTTTCTCTCAGAAACATTATTAATTCAGATCCTACCCAACGTATTAGCGATGTGATGAATTCAGATGTTATTAAAATTGAGAGTTTTATAGATCAAGAAGAAATTGCACATGTGATGCGTAAATATGATTTCTTAGCCATCCCAGTAGTTGACAATTATAATCATCTAGTAGGAATGATTACTGTAGATGACATCATTGATGTAATCGATAAAGAAGCAAATGAAGACTATCTAAAAATGGCCGCTCTTGACCATGTGAGCGATGCAGAGGGCACAGTCATTAATAGAGCAACTAAACGTTTACCTTGGTTAATATTACTTACCTTTTTAGGGATGATTACTGCCACTATACTAAGTTCTTTTGAAGATACTTTAGCTAAAGTGTCACTGCTCGCAGCGTTTATTCCTATTATTAGTGGTATGTCCGGTAATACAGGTACACAATCATTAGCAGTATCAGTAAGAGGGATATCTACAGGAGAAATGAAAAAGAAAAATAAATTTAAGCACGCCCTAAAAGAATCAACGAGCGGCTTAATCACTGGTAGTGTATGTGGCTTTATCCTCTTTTTAGTTATATTAATTATTTATAGCCAACCTTTATTAGGTTTGATTGTAGCTATCAGTTTAACAATTGCTATGACAGTAGGTACTACAATTGGTTCATTAATACCATTCTTAATGACTAAGATAGGTATTGACCCAGCTGTCGCTAGTGGTCCCTTCATCACAACGATTAACGATATCGTAAGCATGCTAGTATACTTCAGCCTTGCTACAACATTTATAAGTTCTCTCACTTAAAATATGTTCCATTTAAAACGTCACTACTCAATTATTTGAGTATGTGGCGTTTTTTGTTAACTTCCTTTAACTCACTCGATATACTTATTAATTTAAACACCGTCTGGTTAGGCATTAGTCAGTCACTGAACATTTAAAATAGTATTAGAATGAGATAATAATCTAATTTAGGTAAAAAGATTTTATCGCCCCACTACCAAGTCAAAATGACTAGGATTGGTAGGCATAAAAGATTTACCTGAGATGAAATTCTTATGTAATCACTACTAATATGCACAAGTAGACGACCTGAACAAAGGCTCATGCAGACGTCCCATCCTTATAAACAAAAAAACGGCAAGGCTAGACAAGAATCTAATTTTACTCATTAGATATCGCCGTCTTGGCCTTATCATTTTTAGTTTATTGAAGTTTTTACTTATAGTATAAATGTCCCTCTAGTGCTATTAATTTTCTTTATTTTTTCAATCCATCTGTAAGCACATCTAAATTATATTCAAGGTATTTCAAATAAGTATCTGCTTGCTCACCTTTTTTACCTATTTCATCTGAATAGATTGGCTTTTTATAAATAGGTACACCAGTTTCGTTAGATACTGTTTTCATTGGACGTGTATCGACGTTAGATTCTACAAATAAAGTAGCAGGTTTATTACTTTTTATAAATTTAGTTAAATCTTTGATTTGATTTGGAGTGCCATTCTCATCCGTATCAATTGGCCAAATATAACCTTCTTTTAGATCATAACGGTCAGTCAGATATTGAAAGGCTTGCTCACTAGCTACAAATACACGGTCTTCTTCAGGGATACTACCGAGTTGTTGGTTATAGTCATCCTCAATGTTATTTAATTTCTTTAAGTATTCTTTTTCATTAGCTTCATAATAACTTTTATATTTGGGATTTCTTTCTGATAATGATTTTGTAATATTTTTAATCATTTTTTCTCCAACATTTGGGTCGATGAAAGCATGTGGATTTACTTCTTTATTACCATCTTCGTCTTTAATGTATTTAGGTGAAACCCCTTCTGATACTTTAATAGCATTCTTTTTAGAAAAATCGGTAGAACTTAAAGCTTTAGAGAGCCAACCTTGATCTCCACCTTCTAAATTCAACCCATTATAAAAAACTAAATCAGCTTGAGATAAATGTTTAATGTCGCTTGGTTGCGGCTCGTAATCGTGTGGATCTGTACCAGTCGGAACAAGATTGGTTACTTCCACATGTTTCCCACCTATTTCTTTGGCCATATCCTCAATCATTGAAAAACTTGTAACGACTTTAACTTTATCTTTATCAACAGCTTCCAGCTGATTGTCAGAATCGGTGTCTTTTTGATTATTGCCACATGCTGATAATATTATCGTTAATAACGCTGTAGCTAAAATTAATATTATTTTTTTCATTGTGAGACCTCCTATCTAGAATTTATCATTTTCCATAGCAATCCATTTTTCGGTGCTAAGAAGAATGTAATGATGAATATGATTGTAATTACCAACACGATGACTACGCCTGATGGTAAATTAAATGTCACGCTAAAGAACAGTCCAATCACAGATGACACCATACCTATCAACGCAGAAGTTAAGATCATCGTTGATAACCTTTTGGTCAATAAATAAGCCGTAGATGCTGGCGTAATTAATAATGAAACAACTAAAATCACACCTACTGTTTGTAGTGAAGCTACAGTTACTAACGTTAATAAAACCATAAGCGTATAGTGGGTGAATTTTACTGGTAAGCCAGACGCAGCTGCCATTGTGGGATCAAAACTGGATAGTAAAAATTCTTTATAAAATACAATAATGACTATCAAGACAATCGCTACTACAATAAATGTGATAGTTCTATCTTCTGGCTTCACAGTTAACACGTTACCAAATAAAATTTCTGTCAAATCTATGGATGACTGTGCTTTAGTAATGAGTAATACACCCAGCGCTAAAAATGAAGAAAATACAATACCTATTGAGGAATCACTCTTAATCTTACTGTTTTGGTTAACAAAACCAATGCCTAATGCCGCTAGTACACCAAATACCACAGCCCCATAAAAGAAATTAATCCCCATCATATAAGAAATTGCCACACCAGGTAGGACAGCATGTGAAATCGCGTCTCCCATTAAAGCAAGACTTCTAAGTACAATAAAGCACCCTATCACACCACAAATCATCCCTATTACAATTGAAGTAATGAGCGCTCGTTGTAGAAAACTAAATTCAAATACATCGTGTATAAACTGACTAACCATGATGCGCCCCACTTTCTGAAGCGATTAAAATATCAGTACCGTAGGCAGCTTTTAAATTACTGCTATTAAATACTGTCCCTACCGAACCAAAATCAATTAATCGTTTATTTAAAATAATTAAACTATCAAAGTATTTCTCTACTTTAGATAAGTCATGATGAACAATTATAATTGTTTTACCTTTTTGAGATAACTCTTTTAACAATTTGACTATAATTTCTTCACTTGTAATATCGATACCAACAAAAGGTTCATCTAATAAAATAAGATCTGTTTGTTGAACGAGTGTTCTCGCAATAAGTACACGTTGAAATTGTCCACCTGATAGCTCTCCAATTTGATTATCTTTATACTCAAGCATATTTACTTTTTTAAGTGCCAATTCAGCCTCATGTTTTTGTTTTTTACTTGGTAATTGCCACGGTTTTAATATCGGATAAAACCCTAACATCACACAATCTAAAACTTTCATTGGAAATGTTGAATCAATATTACTTTTTTGTTCGACATATGAAATATTTTTAGGTTGCTTAGCTATTGGCAAATCGTTGAAGCGTACTATGCCTTTATGCGGCATCAAATTAACTATAGACTTAATTAACGTTGTTTTGCCTGCCCCATTAGGCCCGACAATGCCTACAATTTGTCCTTTTATAAGTTGGAAAGAAACATCTTGTAACGCTTCTGTTTTATTTTCGTACGTTACAGATAAATTTTTTATATCTAACATGAAATTACTCCTTTCCTTCTTTTATGATATAAAAACAATAATATTAGGCTAACCTAATTTATATATTTAGTCAATAAAATAATTTTATTCAAGATGTTATTAAAACAATAATTATATGTTTAACTTTGCAGTTATTTTTGATTTTAAAACGATTGGCAGATCAAATTAATGTTATCGCTTAAAACCTAAAATGTTAAAATTCAATTTTTCCTTATACTTAAAGAAATAAAAAATAACAGCTAATATTTCTTAAATATAAATAAAAAACTTCCCACCTAAGGCAGAAAGTTTGAATGGCTATTTATTTTCTAAATTTTTATTTACGATTGCTTTTTTAGATGGAATAGGAACAATAAAACTGGAGAAAGGTAATTTACTTATTAAATAAATCACTAATACTGAAATACATAATACAATGATATATGAAGCAACAAATGTAGAAGGATTATTTACAATATCAACATATGGAGTTTGTCTATATACCATAATTATAAAAACGTGAATTAAATAAATTCCCATAGAATAATTACCTATAACTGTTAAAGTTTGAGTTAACAACGTATGATTCTTAACATGGCTATAAAATATAATTAATAAAGCAAGAAAAATTGGTATATATATAATATTAGCAACGTTCGTCGAACCATATAAGTTTGTAGTGTCAATTTTAATAATTAAATCGATAAATAGAAGGATTCCAATGATTTTGAAATATATTTTATACTTTAAAACAATATCATTAATTTCTTTATAATACTTCGCATAACAGATACCGAGGAAAAAGAAAGATATCCAATTTAAGATAAATGCTTTACTATTAACGAACGTATTTAACATTTCACTATACAAAGTAACTGCACCACTACCATAGCTTAACCAAAGCGCATTAATCAGCGTTCCTATTACATACGCAATAATCAGTGGTGCTCCTTTTTTCAGTTTATGCACAAAAGGAAATAACACATAAAATTGAATCACTACTAAAATAAAGTACAAATGAATTTCTGCAGTCCCTAAAAGATAGTACTTAATTATTGGTGTTCCTGCTGGATAATACGTATTCGATAAAAGTATTCTCAATATAAGATATAAAGTAGTCCAAAGTATATAAGGGATTAAAATTTTTGTGAATCTAGATTTAATAAAATAAGGTAGTTCGAACTCACGCTTTAGTGTCGAACTTGTAAGTAAAAAAGCACTAATCACTGCAAAAATAGGTGTCCCTAACCTCGCTATTTGATTAAAATAAGATAAAACTGGGTCTACGATAACACCATTTGAATTATATAATTGTGCCGTTAAATGTATACAAAGCACTAACATCGTTGCTATAGCTCTTATGACTGGTATTTCTCCATAGTATTTCATAAACTGCACCTCTAAATTTGTTATAAGCATTTTGTAAATTTAATAAAATTGCAACTAATTGATGATAACATGTATTATAAATTTAAAATACAACTAATACATAATTATAATTCAACACGCATATAATTTGTTCACAAGTTTTCAAGAAATAGATGCACGTTATCTTTTCTTAATATTAATGTAATGAAATTTTTTAATAAAAAGAGGGCAGGATGGAAACTAAAATTTTCAAATTAGTTTCTTAATCCTGCCCTCACAGTATTGATTAGATAGCTATAATATTATTTATTTGCTCGAAATAAATTATGCTTTTATATTTTTAGGAATAATGATTTGCGCTACAATGATACCTATAATCATCAAGGATACGCCTGTAATCATTGACCAAGCAGCTGCTACACTAGCACTATTCGATACTTGTAATGTCGCGAAAATAGTCGTGTACATTGCTATACCAAAAGCACCGCCTAAAGTAGCACTCATTTTATAAAGTCCTGATGCTAGACCCACCTTTTCATCAGGAATAGTTAATATTGCAACAGTTAAACCAGGCGTTGCACACAAACCATTACCAATGGCACAAATGACAAAACCAAACGTGACAGCTGCAATATACCATTCAGATGGTAAAATAGTTAAACTGATAAATATAATACCAATTGCAGGAAAGGCTGGTCCTAATAGTAACATTGGTTTTCCACCATGCTTCATCGATATTTTCTCACCTAAACGAATCATTAAAATTGCCATAATTACATAAGGTACTGTTACTAATCCAGATTGAAATGAACTCAACCCTAATTCAACCTGGGCATACATATTAAACACCGTTGTAATACCTACAGCTGAGTTTAAAACAAAATTTATCACAGATGATCCCATTAAACCACGATTGCGAAATAACTCAAAATCTATAAATGGTAGGTGTTTACGACGCTCAAAGAAGTAAAATATAATTGTCGAAATAACAAAGATACTTAAACAAATCATTGAAAAAGGACTTGTCCAACCTTGTTCAAAGCCTTGTGTTGCAAATAAAGTAATACTTCCTATAAGTACCGCAAATATTAACATACCTGCATAATCGAAAGGTCGTTTGTCTATAACTTCCTTAGCTTCTTCTTTTGTACCAAGTAATAATAGAAATGCAATAATTGCTATAATAATGGATAGTATAAAGTTAGATTGCCAATTAATATATGTAGCAATCAATCCTCCCACCATAGAGGCTAAACCTATACCACCTACACTACCAATCATTAAATAACTGAAAGCTCTTCGTAATGCTTTACCATTAAATTGATCGTTGAACACACCAACTGTTGAAGGTAATAATATAGCTGCAGAAATCCCTTGCAAAATTCTACCAATAAGTAGTAGCGCTGTAATATCAGAAATAATAATTAATAGTGAACCTATAATACTTAAAATAATGCCAATATAAGTCATTTTTAAGCGACCAATTTTATCTGATATATCACCGGCACCCACCATAAAAATACCCGTTGCAAAAGAAGTAATACTAACAGACAAATTCAAAATTCCTGGAGTAGTATGATAAGTCTGTTGGACTGGTGTTGATATATTTATAAACGATTGGGCAAATAGCCAATACGTTAATATACTTAAAACAATTGCTAAAATCAATTTATTGCCAGAGCGTGAATGTTCGCTTGTGCTCATGATGTAAAACGCCTCCTAATATCAATAATAAAGCTAGAATAATGAAAGTTTCTTAAAAACTCTCCTCATTCTACTCCTAACTGATAATATCACAGAAACATTGAATTATTGTGAGCATTATAATGTTTTTAGTTGTTTTTTAGTAGTTTTTCATATTCACAACTTATTTAAAGCCTAATAATAAATTAAGTGTTTGTACCACACCATCTTCATCATTATTTTTTGCTATTAAATTAGCTTCTTTCTTTAATTCTGGGTATGCATTGTCCATCGCAACTTTATATTTAGCTGCTTTAAACAAATCAATGTCATTTAACCCGTCCCCAAATGCTATTGTATCTGTGGGACTTATTTGCAGTAATCTTTGTATTCGCCGAATCGTTGTCCCCTTATTAACACCTAAATCTGCGATATCAATCCACTCATCATCAGAAGCTATAATATAAACCTCTGACTCATAATGCTTTATTTGATTAGCAGTAGTCTTACAATTTCCCATAGCATCATGAGCTGAAATTTTTAAGAAATCATCTTCAACTTCAGCAAAATCATTGATATATGTTACGTTTTGAAATGAGCCATGCACAATTTTCTTTTCAATTTCTGGTATGTGATTTAATACATAAGCGCCCTTTTCAGTACAACCTAATATGGTTTGTGTTTGATCAATATCTTGAATCGTCTGTATAATTTCTTTCCCTTTTGTATTTTCAATTTTGGCATTATAAATAAACTCTCCATTATATTTAATCCTCGTTGCACTATCTCCAACAATAAATGTATCTTTGGACAACTCTCCAATAATACTTTCAACACGCTCACATTGTTTTCCAGTACAAAAGACAAAGCGAATTTGATGTTCTTCACAATTTTCTTTTAATAATTGAAAAGATTCGCTATTAAATTGACTGTCACTATTCAAAAAAGTACCATCCATATCTGCAACAATAAGCTTAATATTCACTTTTATGCCCCCTATGATTAATATTTATACTAATTGTATCTATTTGCTAATAGAAAAAACAATATTTACATTCAATAAACTAAGTATTCTATTCTTCAGTGAAAAAATATATAACTTTTACCACATTAATAGTTGATATATAATAAATATATAAATTCAATATACAATAAGCATATAAATAACGCTTTTATTTAAGGAGAGCAAAATATAATGGAGCTCAGACATATGAAGTACTTCGTGGAAGTGGTTAATTTAAAAAGCATGACTAAGGCAGCGTCAAAACTATTTATTACACAGCCTACTATTAGCAATACAATCAAATTATTAGAAGATGAATTAGATGTTACTTTATTTCACAGATTTAAAAACCAAATTTATTTAACAGACGCTGGTGAGGCATTTTTCTTCCAATGTAAAGAGATGCTAAAAATGTATGACAACATTCCTAACGATTTAAGCAATTTACTAGAAATGAAGTCCGGTCATTTAAAAATAGGCATACCCACTATCATTAATATACGAAAACTGATTAATTTAATTTCTCAGTTTCATGAGTCTTATCCAAATGTGACTTTCCAACTTTTTGAAAATGGAAGCAAAAAAATTGAAAATGATATTTATTATGGAGATTTAGACATGGGCATCACCGTTTTACCAACTGATACTAAAATTTTTAGTACTTTTGCATTTTTAGAGGAGTCTCTAAAGCTCGTCGTGCATAAAAACCATCACCTCGCTAATAAACAGATGATAGATATAGAAGATTTAGTAAATGAGGAATTTATTTTATTTAACTCTGACTTTTATCTAAACGATAAAATTATTAATATTTGTAGAAATCATGGATTTAATCCAAATGTTATTTTTGAAACAACACAATGGAGTTTTATTGGAGAAATGCTTTTAAATAATATGGGCGTTTGTGTGCTACCAGAAGGAATTTTAGAATTATTAGACTCTGATTTAACAGCAATAAACATCAATGAAGCATCGATGAAATGGGAGTTAGCACTTATTTGGAGAAAAGATACAATAGTCGATTCACTTACTAAAAATTGGATTAAATTTATACAAGAAAACTTTTTATTGAATGATTAAAGAACAAGGTATTTGTAAATTTTATACCTTTATAAATTATAGATATTTTATAGTTATAACTGCTCCTCCTATAATTTAATGTGTAATAAATAATATAAACGGGAGATAAGTTATGGAAAATTATAAGTATCCGAACGACAGTAAAATTATTAGTACTGATCAAGTATTAATTAATGATTTAAACAATTATAATACCTTATTTGGTGGTGTATTAATGAAAAAAATTGATAATAACGCTACTTTATCAGCACGAAGACATGCACGAGTTAAAGAATGTGTGACTGCATCCACTGATTCTATAGAATTTTTACATCCTATTACCCAATTAGACTCTGTTTGTATTGAATCTTATGTAGCTTATACAGGAGAAAAATCAATGGAAATATTTTGTAAAGTAATTGCAGAAGACATGATAACTGCTGAGCGAAAAATAGCTGCAGTTGCCTTTTTAACATTTGTTGCTCTAGATGAACATAAAAAACCAATCAAAGTAGCAAATATCACACCTCAAACCCAAGAAGAAAAATTATTGTATATGCATGGAGAAGATAGAGCAAACATGCGAAAGCATAGACGTCAACAAAGTAAACACCTTATTCAGTCACTTAATACAGTTAAGCCCTGGGCATTGGAGGTTGTAAACAAATGATAAACGAAATGGAAAAACTACAACAAATTAAAACAAATCTGTCTCAATTACAAGTTCATTCACCAGAACTCTACTTAAAATTAGAATATATTGCCAGTTTAACTAGACAACTGAGCATACATTATAAATATTTAGGATTACTTATGTTTTCAGAAGACTCATATGTTATTCAAGAAAACAGACCCTCTTTAATTAGAGATTCTGTTTTAAGTTTATACGAACAAGAAGTTGAAAAAGTAAAAAGTAATGATTCATTTAATGATTTCTATGGTATGATTCAAAAATTTCAAGATATAGCTTATTCACAAGTATTTCTCATTATTTTAGGCGCTGAACCTAGCTTCGTATTTCAGAATACGATTATTAAATAGTTAGAGCAAGCTTTTAAAAAATGAGGTGTACTTAATGAGCATATCCGAGTGTAGATATGTATGCGTCAAAAGCAACCAAACCTTTATAGTAGGTAAGCTATATTGGTTATTTCCAACAGAAGTTACAACTTTAGATGAAAATTATTCTTACGTTTCCAATGATGGCCAACTATTAACAGAGTCGTATAAAACAAATCATTTTATAAAAGCCAAAAATTTAGCGAGTCAGAGTTGTTAGTATAAAGCATTCGTAATATCATTAAACCGATAATACAACATCACTCCTGTTCCCTAAACCACTACCCAATAGTAATTAAAATCAAAGACCAAAACTCTGATTCCCTTATCCTAGCGTTTTGATTGTGAATCTAAACATAATAGTTTATTGGATAATGTAAGAATTGACATAGATTAAAATGGCCGAGACATAATTTTGATGTCTCGGCCGTAATCATTGTATTGACAGTATCTATCATTATCTACAATTTTATATATTGTTTAAGTTTACTTCTTTATTCTCTTCCTTGTTTTCAATAATGTATTTTAACTTTTCGGCCAGTACATTACCGAAAGACTCTGAATACGTATTTGTCATATGATCCATGTCTCTATAAATATTAATATTTCCAATTACTGGCGCATATTGATTATCTACTTTAAAAAATTCAGTAGGGTCAAACTTGTATAGTCTCTCATCATTTTCAGCAAAATCTTGCCAATATGATGTGTCTTTTTGGCTTTCAAAATCGTTCATTTTTTTGATAGTTTTCTCTTCGCCAAACTTTTCAAATTCTTCAGGAACACTAAAATCATAAGTTGGAATATCTCGTATAGCAAGAACATCCATATCATACTCATCCTTCACAATATTCAATTGATTAATCATTTGATTTTGAACCCATTTGCTATCGCTAGCAGCTGAAGTTGCATGTGATACAACTAAGTCTATATCTTTATGATGCTGTAAATAGTCGTTAACATTTTTAACCCATTTTCCTTTAGGGCTATCATCTTCATAGCCAGTAGAAAAACGTGTGCCAGAACGTGTAATATTCAATATTCTATAACCATTTTTATCTGCCGCTTTAATAAATCCACCAAGCCAATGCTCAGAGTGAGAACTTCCAACTAAAGCAATAGTCGCTTTATAGTTCTTTGTTTTACCATATTCACCTACTTTTACATCTGTTTCTTTAAGGTTTTGGTTACTATTATCAAGATGAGATTGAGGTAAATCATCAAACACTTTTGCAAAATTTGGCATAGGGTTTTGCTCTTCAATTTCTTCACTTTTGGCGACTGCATCTACACCCGGATAATCTTTATGGCTTACTTCCTTATCAGAACCGCTGTTTTTCATTACACCCATCACAAATAATGACACAATTAAAATTAAATTCACTGATAATACTTTACCTAACTTTGAAAAAGCTTTTTTATTATTTTGACCGTTTCTAATAGGTGCTTCAATAAACCTCGTCATAAAGAAAGATAAACCAATTGATAACAAAATAATCATTACACCTGATATTAGTCCTGGCTCTTCTGCAATTTTAAACTTATAGAAAGAAAGTAATACCCAGTGCCATAAATAAATACCAAAGGATATACCCCCTAGTTTTGTCATAATAGGTAATGCTAAAAATCTTTTCACACCATATTTTGTATCCACATTACCAGAAAGAACAATAAGTAATGCACATGTCATTGGCCATAAGGCAATATATCCAGGGAATAGTTTAGACACATCAAATAAAGCACCTGTTAATATCAATCCTACTAAACCTATCCAGCCAATAATAGCAGCTGCTAAACGATTAATTTTGATTCGTCCTAAATTAACACATAATAAACCACCTAAAGCGAATTCCCATACCCTTGTAAATGTAATGAAGTATGCAAAAGGTTGATTAACTTGGGTAAGATATATGGAATAAATAAATGACACTATGAATATAGTCGTTAGTAAAAAGTTAACAAGTTTTTTGCCATTCGATAGCGCATATTTTCGTACTAAATATAAAACAAATGTAAATAATAAAAACCAAATAAGATAAAATTGGCCTTGGATAGACATGGCCCAAAAATGTTCAAGTGGACTCTTCATTTGGTTAGCATCTAAGTAATCTGTACTACTAAATGCAAGCTGCCAGTTTTGATAATAAAATATTGAAGCTAGTGCTTCTTTAATCGTTTTCATTAAAATCGTAAGCGGTAAGAAGAAGAAACTTAACACCAATGTCACCAAAACTATAAATAATGCTGATGGTAAGAGACGCTTCAATAATTTAGATATGTATGGCCAAAACTTATATTCTCCAGTTTTATTTATGGTTGATATAATAGATGTTGTTATTAAAAAACCAGATATAACAAAGAAGACGTCCACTCCTCCCGACACTCTTCCAAACCATATATGATAAATAGCGACAAGTAGTGCTGCTACTATTCTTAGTCCTTCAATTTCAGGACGAAATTTGCGTTCAATATCAATTAAATTTTTATTTTGATTCATTTTAATCCCCTTAATAAAATATACTCATTACTTCCCATGACTTATTGATGATAGAAAACACATAAGCGCGTGACAGAAGTTTGACAATAGCTTTCTGTCTTCCCTCTGTCTACGCTTAAATCATATGACACGATACAAATGTTTAAACATTGCTGAAACAAATATTAAAATCACATAATTCTTTTCAAAGAAAAAAACATACACATAGTTACTTCACATCATTCATTTCGTTGAATCTTAAGCGCTAAATTACCATTGATAGTTGGATAGATAGTAGCTGTTGTTGAAGTGTTTTTTATTTTTTTAGTATATCCGTACTTAACATTTAATGTTTTATACTCATCATAAATAATTATAATGTTATAAATACCTGTAGCTAGTGACTCTAATAGTTCTTGATTTAACTTGATTGTAAAAAAACCATCTTTCAATGTCATTTCTTCATAAGTTATATTTTGTTTATAATACGTACGACTTTCTAATTGAATTTCTTTTATTCTACTATCTTTCAAATTATTAACTTCTATTTGAAGGTACATAGCTTTTTGCATTACTTGTAAATTTTTTAAGTTTGCAAATGGCGTTATTATTCTAAAATCATTGTCATCAGTATCTTTGAATTCATAATGGTTATCAGATAGTTTTTCTAATAACTTATGACCTCTCTTCAACCATTCAAAGTAGGCTTCAAATTTATTAAAATCATTGCTATAAATTGCTACTACGGCATCATTAAACTTAGCATCAATTTGTGGCACAATGCGTTTTTTGACATATACATTTTCAAATACTGTTTTAATCATTTCAAAAACATTTACTTTAGTTTCTTTTGATGAATCTAAAAAGATATGAGAATTACAACTTGTTAATAAATCATATTCTAAATTTCGCAATAACAACTTATCTCGACGTTTTTTGTCTTTCATATCCAATACATAATCAAATATAGCTAGATCACTTTCTCTCTTTTTAATAAAATGAGTTCTTCTAACAATTGAAATATTATCTGAATAGCGATTGATATGCACTCCAATGCACGTTGTAGTTGTTACTTTTTGCGCTTTTTCATATACTTTCACAAAAAATAGTTTATCTTCTCCAAAGTGTAAATTTATTGGAAATTTTATATCATGTTTTTCTATTAACTCACGCTTAATAAACTTTCCACCAGGACCTAAATAATAATATAAATAGGGGATTTTGTAACTTTGCTCATTAATGTATGTCTTAGCTGTCATAAATCTCGCATGAACAGATTGATTTTTCTCTGTATGTTTAATGACTTTTGAAATAATCAAATCACTTTTATGCCATTTTTTATTAATTGAAATCGTTTCCAAAATATTCTGTTCTAACCAATCATCACCATCCAAAAAGTATAAATACTTACCAATACTATGTTCAATACCAGTATTTCTAGGTATAGATGGTCCACCACTATTTCGGGCTAATCTATACTTTTTAATATTAAAATTATTATATCCTTTCAATATTTCCCATGTACCATCGTTTGAACAATCATCGACAATAACTATCTCATATAAATCTGAGTCTAAACTTTGTTCCATTACTGAGTCCAAAGTTTTTTCTATTGTATTTTTATTATTAAAAGTAGTAATAACAATAGAAAAAATAATCTTTTTATCTTCGATTATAATCACCTTTTCATATTTATATTAATACATTATGTTAATTTAAATATTATTATAACAATTTATACGTTATAATTGTTACAACTTATTAAATTTATTGGAGGCCAGTAGCTTGCGACATATTAATCAAGAAGGTTCTATACTTTATATTTCTTTCAATCAACAAAATAATAGTATTAGGAAATTATATGTGAAAAATGAATTCCATTCTATTTCGTATAATCCAGTAGATGAATTTTGTAATTTTGAAATTGATTTAAACGAAATTTTGAAAGCGTTTAAATCTTATAATAGAAGTAAAATTTTTTTAATTATGGAAGAATCCGATGCAATTATTACGACCCAAAAAAATATTAAGGTAACAGGTGAGCGATCTTCTGTTTTTAATTTATCAGAGATTTCAGATGGCTCGGATGTTATTCATCCGTATATCACCAAAAATGGTTTTTTACATCTTTCTATGGAGAGTTATGTACCACAAAAAGTATTCTTTTCAAGACGTCATATTGATGCACTTAAATTTAACAATAGTGAAGCTTATATTACAGGAGAATTTTCAACATTAAATGCTGTTGTTCAAAAATCTAGTATCGTAATACGTACGCGCTTTACGGAACGCGAAACTGAAATACCTTTACCAATCACTTTGAAAAGTGAAAATAAACGGAGACATACTAATAATTTTAAATTTTCAGTAGATATTTATAATGAATTAATCGACTTTATGAAATATCCTTTTGAAACAGAAGATGTTATAGATATTTATTTGAAAGTTGATGTACAAGAATCAGCTGAACCACTTCTAATCAAACTTGGTAATCCTAGAATTTTTACAGAACGGTTCCTTAAAGGGGAAATTATTACAGATTATAAAGAGGAAATTGTCTCTATCACACCTTATTTCACAATGAAAGGTCGTAACTTATCTTTTCGCATAAATCGCTATAGCATTGAAAGTTACCTGACTTATCTTCAAAGTCTAAAAACACCTTCATTAAAAAACCTATCTCTAAAATCTAAGAATAAAGTTTGGATTATCGGAGAAAAATCTTATAAAGCTCAAGATAATGGATATCATTTCTTTAAATATATGAGAACGTATCATCCAGAATTACCTGTTTATTACATTATTGATGAACACTCAAATGAAGCAAAAAATGTATTACCACTTGGTAATGTCATTTACTATCAATCTCCTGAACATTTTTCAGTAATGTTGCAAGCAGATTATATTTGTTCAACACATCATCCAGAATTATTGTTCCCAACTAACAGTGCAGCCTATACAAGAAAAATTACTGCCACTAGAGTGTTTTTACAACATGGTGTCTTAGGAACTAAAAATTTAACTCAGATTAATGGTAATCAATTAAAAGACTTCAATGTAGACATCTTTATAACAAGTTCAGAGCGCGAAAAAGAGATTGTAGTTAGAGATTTAAAATTTGATGAAGCACAAGTTAAAGTTACAGGCTTAGCTAGATTTGACGAACTGTTCAATAAAGACATTCAGACAAAAAATCAAATCTTAATTATGCCTACATGGAGAGATTGGTTAACTAACTATGAACAGTTAGAATCCTCTGAATACCTAGAACGTATGAATACTTTAATTAACAGCGATAAAGTCAAAAATATTGCAGAACAAGGCACAAAAGTCATTTTCTGTTTACATCCTAACATGCAACCATTTATTGATTTATTTGATGTACCACAGCATGTTACAAGTATTAAGCAAGGCGATGTGGACGTTCAACAACTCATACAAGAAAGTAAATTGATGATTACAGATTATTCTAGTGTCGCCTTTGATTTTAGTTTTTTAGCTAAACCTGTGATTTATTATCAATTTGATAAAGATCAATTTTTAGGGAAAGAACCCTCTCATATTAATATTGAGGAAGAACTACCTGGATTAATCGTAAATAATCAAAAAGATTTAGAAGCACAACTTACTAGAATAATAGCAAACGACTATATAACAGATGAAAGCGTTAGCATAAAAGCGCAACGTTTCTATAACTTTAATGACCGTCATAATAGCGAACGAATCTATACAGAAGTTAATAATTTTAAAACAAAGAATCAATTTAAAAGTAAGATAAAATACGATATTTTATCTCAACATTTATTTAAACGTTTTAGAAGAGATAAGCGTTATTTTAAAGTTATGGATAAGTATAATAGTGCAATATCTAAAGTCGTTCCTGTTAAAAAAGATTTGGTAGTATTCGAAAGTAATGTTGGTAAGTCAGTTAGCGATAGTCCAAAAGTGATTTATGATGCTTTAAAACAACACAGTGACCAATACCAAATTGTATGGGTCAGCAACACACAATATCCATTTAATGATGCGAACGTTAAATCAATAAAACGTTTATCACCAGAATATTATCATTATTTATCACGCGCTAAGTATTGGATTAACAATCAGAATTTCCCTTACTATATTAACAAGCCGAAAGATACGCTTTATATTCAAACTTGGCATGGAACTCCACTCAAAAAAATGTTGAATGATATTGAAACTTTTGCCGGCCGTGATGATGGTTATAAAAATCGTGTCAATCATGCAATAAAATATTGGGACTATCTTGTATCACCAAGTCCTTATGCAACAGAATGCTTTAAATCTGCTTTTGATTTTCATAAAGAGATACTAGAAGTTGGGTACCCAAGAAATGACGTATTTTATCAAGACGAAACTATATTAGAAAATGAACGCATTCATATTAAACAAAAATTAGGTATTCATGATGACCGTAAAGTAATTTTATACGCTCCGACATTCCGTGACGACGAACTTACAAAAGCAAAAAAACATATCATTAATCTGCAAATAGATTTATATGAAATGCAAAAACGCTTAAGTGATGATTATATTTTAATTTTGCGCCCACATATTATTATCAGTAATGCTTTACATTTAGACAGTAGTCTAAATGATTTTGTGATTAATGGCAGTAATTATAATGAAATAAGTGATTTATACCTCATTGCTGATATCTGTATTACTGACTATTCGTCAGTTATGTTTGATTACGCTAACACAAAAAAACCATTATTGTTCTTTACTTATGATCTTGAACACTATAAAAACAGTCTTAGAGGATTTTATTTTGATTTTGAAGATCAAGCACCTGGACCTCTTTTAAAAACAAACGAGGACTTAATTCAATCAATAGAAAACATTGATCAAGTTCAAGAAACTTATAAAGATAAATATGAAGCATTCTATAATCGTTTCTGTACTTTTGAAACTGGCACTGCTGCTAAAAGTATAGTTCAACGCTTCTTTTAAAAACATATAAGGGAGTAGAACAGAAAACTCATTCTACAAACAGCGTTTCTGTCCTACTCCCTCTTCTCTATTTTATAAAACAGCATGACGGAGGTTTACATATGTATAATCAACTTACAATCATCGTACCTTTTTATAACAACGAAACACACCTCAAACAATGCCTAGAAAGCCTTATTAATCAGTCAAATCAACAATTTGAATTAATATTAGTTAATGATGGTGCACAAGATCTATCTGAAAATTACTTATTTGAAAAACTAGAAAATTATTCAAAACAACCTAAATATATTAAATTAAATAAAAATCATGGTCATGCCTATGCACGAAATAAAGGAATCGCTCATGTTGAGACACCCTATTTTATGTTTGTAGATGCTGATGATATCATCTCGCCTTATACCATTGAAGTATACTTAAAACATCTCAAACAGCAAGATGCAGTTATTTCGAAAATACATGACTTCTCTTTAAATATACCTAATTGTTATCTTGATGAAGATTTAACTGTTCATTACAAAAAGATTAATAAATATCCAGACGCCTTACTAAAGCAAGATTCAATCAGTAATATTATATTCAAAACAAGCATTGTACAAAATCATTGTATAAAGCTTAATGAAAATCTTAATATTTACGCAGATTGGTCGTTCATTTTAGAATATAACAATTATGCAGAAACATTTATTCATATTGAAGGCGTATCTTTTTACTTTTGTGGGGAGATTTATGATCCTTTTAAAACTGAAAAGCTGAGAGCCCAACCGTTTGAATCTATATTTCCTGACTATATAGATGCCTTTAAAGATGCTATTCAACGCGTTAATAAACTTAATAATAAAAAATCATTAAAAATTTTTATACTACAACACATGGTAGATAAACTACATATTTGGTTTGAACCAAATAATCAAAATAATGCTGCTCATTATCAATTCGCTAGCAAAATGTTAGCTGGTATCATACCGATGATCAAACCAGCATTAAAATCAGAATCACCTTTATTTAATTTAGAATTACGATTTATTCAATTTGGCTTTACGCAACTTGCCATCAAACTTAATTATAAAAGGTATCGTTTACGCTTTTATAAAGCCATTTTGCTAAACAAACCGAATAAACATTATGCTAAATATGTCTTGTTTAATAAAAATTCTGATGTGTCACAGCAAACAGTAGTGTTCGAATCGTTCGGTGGTAGTAGTTATAATGATAGCCCTAAATATATTTATGAGTATATGAAATCACACTACCCAAACTTTCATTATTACTGGGTGTTTAGAGATACTAAAAACATAGATATCCCAGAAGGTATTAAGCCTATACAAAAACAAAGTGCTGCATATTACGATATTTATAAAAAAGCACAAGTTTGGGTTTCTAATGCACGATTACCATTATTTATTAAAAAGAAAAGTAACCAACTCTATATTCAAGTTTGGCACGGTACACCTTTAAAATTTCTAGCAAATGATATGACAGTAGTTCGCATGCCTAATACAACAACTGCCACATATAAGAAGCATTTTTATGAATCTACACGACGTTGGGATTATTTAGTATCCCCGAATACTTATTCTACTACTATATTCCAATCAGCTTTTTGGATGGCACGTAATCAAATTTTGGAAATTGGTTACCCTAGAAACGACTTACTCATCAATCATCAACATGATCAAGAGCTACATCGTAAAATTAAAGATAAATTAGGAATCCCGTCCGATAAAAAAGTGATTTTATACGCACCAACTTGGAGAGATGATGAATACAGTACAGAAAATAAATATATTTCGAATTTAAAACTAGATATCAATAAACTTCAAAATCGCTTAGGAGACACATATGTAGTTTTATTCCGAATGCATTATTTAATTTCTAATGAGCTAGACCTTAGCCAATATACAAATTTTGCGATTGATGTTTCAAAGTATGACGATATTTCAGAATTATATCTGATTTCTGATTGCTTAATCACAGATTATTCTTCGGTCATGTTTGATTTTGGTATATTAAAGCGTCCTCAGATTTTCTATGCCTATGATATGGAGAAATACAGTACTGACTTGAGAGGCTTTTACTTTGATTATCTTAATGACTTACCAGGCCCTATTTATACAAATACAGAAGATTTAATTGCAGGGTTGGAAAATATTAAACAAATTGAGCAACAGTATCAGCAAAAAATCAATCAATTTTATAATCGTTTCTGCGTAATCGAGAACGGTAAAGCATCGCAACACCTCGGAGATTTGATCGCAAATAGAATACAAAATACAGATAATAAAATTTAATAAGATAATAATATAAATAGCCATTAGTAAACATTCGGACTGAAGATTGCTATATAACAGGAAATCACTTTTTAAGTTAATATTTGTTATATTAATCCTATATTATGACAAAAAGAGTAATATTTTTAAAAAGTTCTATCTAACTAGAGTATCATCTAGAGTAGTGCTATTTAATAAATTAGATAACCCCACTTTATCTTTTCATTCAAGAATCTATTACCTATATAAAAATAAAGTTCCTAGACATCGATAAATGTTTAGGAACTTTATTTTTATTATTCAATTTCACTAAGTTAGTTTGAACAGTTAGAGAATTCATTGTAGCTAATACTCATCAGTAATTCTGCGGTTTAGGTTAACATCAAACTAGATATAGTTTTCTAACTATATAGATTGGCTTTATTCATTATTATTGATTTGTGCTTGTAATGATTGTGAATTAGATTGTGAAATATTGAGTAAATACTTGGATCTTGCCAATGATTGTTTACTATCATTATAGGAAACTCCAATTCGCTTGGAAAGTAAAACTGTGACAAGTGACCCTAATATCGCTAACACTGTAATTGTGATAAATAATGACACGTTCGCAGTTGGATTCACAAAAAAGATAATCACAGCTATAAGTATAGACACTATAGCGATACCGATTAATATTAATGTAGCATACATATATTGCGTTGCTTGTTTCAAATCTTTTTGAAATTGTTCTTTGGAACGCCTATAGTAGAGGTTATTTTTGTATAATTTCAAATCTCTGTTTGCATCCATCGTTTGTGCAAAATCTGAAACTTCTTTATTTTCATCCTTTTTTAATGCTTCGATGATTGGTTGATAACCAAATGTAAGTGCAATTTTTTTCTCTTTTACTGTGCCCTTTGCCAGCCGGTTCAATTCTTCTAGTTTTTGTTGGTTCATTGTTTCCACTCCCGTATTGTTTAATATTGATCCGTGTTATTAAGCTAGCGCTCACTTATCCATTGAGACCGCTATTTTGTTAACAATAGGTGCTTCTAAACATCATCATTTATTTTTTGATAATTCTGTTTTTTGTGAATTTTGAACATGAGTTTGCGTCTCTGTATTATTATCTTGTTTTTCTTGGCTATTGGCTACATGACTACCAAATAAAGTACCTGAACCTAGCACGGCACATAAAAAGAGTCCACCTAACCAAGTAAAGAACGTTGGTTTTTTTCTTCGTTCATATCGTTTTGCTTTTTCAGCATCATCATCTAGTAAGTTACCGACATCGATATTCTGCGGCCCAGCTACCTTACTGAAATTTGATTGATTTGACTCAATATTTGAAAAACTTAGGGCCTGTTGTTTAATTTCCATAGCACGCGCCGAGATACTTAAACTTGTTTGATTACTTTGTTCTAGTTGTTGATTTAATCGATCTAGATGACTTCTATTATTTTGAAGTTCCATTTCTTTAGAACGGATCGATTCATCTTTATCTGCGCTTTCTCTTTTTGATTTTTCTAATTCTACTCTTAACCAATTAATTTCATCTGTCATTTGTGAGTCTTTTAATTCATAATCAGTTACTTTTTGATTCACTGCTAAATCTAAACGTTCATTAAATGTTGCTTCATTATGAATTAAATCTTGTTCTAACTTACTAATTTCTCCTCTAAGTTTGTCGACGTCTTCACTTCTTTTTTGGACTAATGTTTCCACGTCTTTTTCCATAATATTTTGAAGTTCCGACTTTTTACTAGCTATTGTCTCTTGATGATGTTGAACGATGTCATCGACAATTTTAGTAATATGCAAGTCATAGTCATTTTTGACATTAGCATCTAATACTTTAATTTGGTTATTATAAGCATTTTTGGCTTTATCTGATAATGTCTTCTCAAATTCACGAATACGATTTGTTAAAATCGGTCTTTCTTCTCTTTCTATTCTTTCTTCCATATCTCTACGTGCTTTTTCACTACGCTCATTTTTACTTGTTTCAAATTCTTTTTCTAATTTTTTAGTTTGTTCTTCAACTTTCTTTGGAATAACTCCTAAATCTTCTTGTAATTTACTTTCAATTTGTGTGTATGTTCTATGATATTGAGAATCATTTGATTTATAATTACGCATTTTATCTGCTTCAATACTTTTACTCCACAAATCATTAACAAGTTGATTAAATATGGTATTAATAATATCTTCTCTCTTTTTTTCTAAAACTGCTAATTTATCATTTTTGGCTTTGTTAAAGTCGTCTTCAGTTAATTGCTCAAGCTTTCGATAAGTAGGTAATATTTCTTCATTATAACCTTTGTCATCGACAATACTTCTAAACTCTAAATTTTCGTCATCTAAATATACTTTATCTATAAGCGAATCTAATGTGTTATATAGATTACTTTTTAAAAACTGAATATCTGAAGAATCTTCGGTTTTATTAATAGCTATAACTTGTTTATTCTGTTTCTCATTAAACAATTTTTGCTTAGCTCCATTTTTATTTTGAATTTGTTCTATTATTGCGTCTTTTAGTGGTTGTAATGTTTCAAAGTTTAATCCTTTACTTAAATCAGAAATATCAAAACCAGTGAAATTGATTTCTTTTAAAATATCATTATTTATAACTTTTAATTTGGATTTATTTTTATGAGGCATATAAAGCCTTAAACCAAAATTACAGTCAGGACGTTTAACCTCTTTAATATTATGTAAGGAAGTTAGGTCTGTAATACAGTATTCTCGATCTTCGAATATTTTGAATGGCTCATTTTCATCATTATGATCTATTGTCACATCAAAAGATTGGACAATTTTAGAGGAACCTAAGATTTGTTTAAAACAATCAACAGCATTCCCTTTAGAATCTCCTTTTCTTAATACTGGGGCAACGATTGGAACAATATATATTTCTGTTTCTCCTGCAAGTACATGGTCTATTTCTAAAGAACTAATATCTAAAACATTATTGCTCATTACATGTCATCCTTCCATTCGAGTTATTGTTTAAAAAGTATTTTAATAATACTTAAATGACTTCACTTTATACTTAATCGATGGTCAAGAATCATAAACTAATATTCTTGCCTGTACAACGGAATAATATCAAAAAAAGAACTTATGTATTTTTTAATATCTTCTATAATAAATTATAATCATCTATCATATTTAGATGATAACATATTAATTAAATATATAATATTAATATTTTGAATAAAAACACGTATTTTAATTATGAGTTTCCTAATTTTGTAATTATTTTTTTACAATTTCCGATATATAAATGTCTTTTTAGTATAAAAGGAAGTAGTAACAGTAATGTGTAGAAATTTACCAGTATAAAATTTTTTACATGAACTCCATCCAAATACTTCATTGATTATAGAAATATTTATGTTGTGCAGCATTTCCAGGAAATATTAGCTAATGCAATTTAGTTTGATTTTACAATAATAAGTGAAGCCTTATTCTAAAACATAAAAATAGAAAGTCCGAGACATTACTTTATGTCCCGGACTTTTAGCGTTTTACATCAACTTTTCTTAATTAGCAATTGGTATCAAACACAGTTCTGATAAGTTTTATTTAATTAATCTTTTACTCTATTTCACTTATTTTTTGTTCTGGATATTTTGTAACACTATCCAATATGTTTATAAATCTATCCAACATACGTTGAATTGTTGATGAAGAAAATAATTCACTCGCATATTTTAAAGAGACTTTGTAAAATTCGTCCCCTTCTATCATCATGTGTAAATCAAATTTTATATTTGTATCGATAGTTTCTTTAGGTTCAATTTCCCAACCATCTACGTTCAATAATTGCTCATTAATATTTTGGAATGCAAAAGTTACATCATGTAATGTATTACGAGTTAAATTATATTTTTCTACAATTTCTTCTTTCAAGTATTCAATAGGATAATCTTGGTTATCTAAAGCTTTCAACGATAGCTCAGTAATTTCTGTTAATAATTGATTAAATGATTTATTATCTTCCGGAAAACCACGTAATGCAAGTCTATTAAAAAATGCACCGACAACTTCTTCAGTATCTTTTTGTGTACGTCCTGAAACGGGGCTACCGATTACTACATCTTCTTGATTAGTATACTTATTCATCAATATCATTAATGATGTTAATAGGATTGTATAATCAGTGCTACCAGTCGCTTGTGCAAGTTTATCTATTGCTTTTTTTGTTTCATTAGGCATGTTCACAGTAATTGTTTTACCTTCAAAAGTTTGTTGTTTAGGTCTTGGATAGTCCAAAGGTAAATCTAAAATTGGAAGTTTATCTTCAAACTGTGACAACCAAAATGTACGTTGCTTGCTTAAATCATAATTTTTAATCCATTCACTATAGTCTTTATACTGTAACTTCATCTCAGCTAAAGTATGCCCTTGATATAATTTTGAAAATTCGCCAATAATATGATAAATGGAAGCACCGTCTGAAATGATATGATGAATATCGAATAACAATATATAACGCTGTTTATCAAATTTCACTATTTTAACTCTTAACAACGGTGCAATTTTTAAATTGAATGGTTTTACAAAATCTTGTAAAAGTGCATCATAATCAATATTTGGTTTTTCTTCATAATCTACACTAATTTGTATGTCATCTTCAATTATTTGAACAGTTTCTCCATCAATTGTTTCAAAACGCGTTCTTAATGCTTCATGTCGATTAACTAAAGTTTGAAAAGCATTCTGTATGCTTTTTATATCTATATCACCTTTTATTTCAAAAGCTCCAGGCATGTTATATGAAGTTGTTTGTTTACCAGCAATTTTATTCAATATATATATATGCTTTTGCATCGGAGATATAGAATAAAATAATTTATCTTCAGCTTTTGGTATTTTTCGTAAATTTGTGTATTTATTACTTTCCTTTATAATTTTAGCCAATTGTATAACTGTTGGTTTTTCAAAAATATCAGTAACTGGTATACGGACACCGCTTTTATGTTCTATTTCATTTATAATTCCCAAAGCATTAAGTGAGTGGCCACCAATTTCAAAGAAATTATCATTCGTGCCAACACTTTCAATATGCAATATATTCTCAAATATTTGAGTGATCATTACTTCTGTATCATCTTTAGGTGCAACATATACTTTACTTTCAATCTTAATTTCAGGCAGCTGCCTTTTATTTAATTTACCATTATCTGTAACTGGTATTTTTTCAATTTGAGTTATATATGTTGGAATCATATAATTTGGCAAGCTTTCGCTTAAATCTCTTTTGATATATTCATAGTCTAGATCTTCTTCTGAGACTAGGTAAGCGCAAAGAGCTATATTTCCTTCTCCCATTGATTTGGCAATGACAGCGACATCTGTGAGTTTTTCATTTTTACGTAAAGCACTTTCTATTTCACCGAGTTCAATGCGATAACCACGTATTTTTACTTGATCATCGATACGCCCTAAACAAATAATATTTCCATCTTCTTGCCATTTCGCTAAATCACCTGTACGGTATAACTTTCCTTTACCAAACGGGTTATCAATAAATCTTTCTTCTGTTAATTGAGGTCGGTTTAAATAACCATCAGCCACACCTGCTCCTCCGATACAAAGCTCTCCTTGATTATCAATACCCACGAGGTTATTATCTTCATCCATAATATACGCTTTCGTATTCGCAATAGGTTGACCAATAGGTATAGTTTCATAGATAACATTATTTTTAAAACTAAAGTTCGTCACATCAATAGTAGTTTCAGTAGGGCCATAAACATTGATTAATTGTGTATTATTCACCTTACCAATCCATTTATTAAATTGATTAACTAACTCTGGCTTCACTGCTTCGCCTCCAACTAAGACATACCTTAAGCTGGAAAGTAAGTTCGCTTGTTTAGTTAACTGAATATAATGAATAAATGGGTTAAACATAGAAGGTACAAAGACAGCTAACGACACTTTAGATGTGTGAATTAATGATGTGATTACTTCTGAGTTACCTTCTTTACCCGAAGGTAACAATGTAGCTTGTGCCCCAACCATAGCCCATCCAAATAATTCCCAAATTGACGGGTCAAATGTAAATGGCATTTTAAATAATATATTATCTTTACTACTAATACCAAATCTCTTAATTCTTCTATTAAGATTATTCATAACACCTTTAGAAGTTATCTTAACACCCTTAGGTTTACCTGTAGTGCCAGAAGTATAAATAATACACATCAAGTCAGATATACTTGTAACATGCGATAAATTCTTTGTGGGTTGTATTGATATACTTTTATTCTCCACTAAATTTATAACCGATTGATTAAATTCAATAGAAGTGCTTAAAGCTCTATCTGTTAATAGTGTATTGGGTTTACTGTCTCTTAAAATATAATTGATACGCTCGCTCGGATATTCTGGATCAATTGGAACATAGGCGCCACCCGCTTTTAAAACACCATATATCCCAACTATCATTTCCAAATTACGGTTTGTCATTACACCTACTAAGCTATTCGGTTTGACGCCATTGCGTCGTAATTGATGCGCGACTTGATTTGCTTTAGTGTTTAATGTTTGGTAAGTAAGACTTTCACCTTCGTAAGTAACTGCCTTATTATTTGGCGTTTTTTTCACTTGGCTTTCAAAAATCTCTACAAAGGGTTTCGTGTTACCCATGCTTACTTGTGTATTATTAAAGTCATGTAAAATAAGCGTCTTTTCTTCTTCAGTAATAGTCTCAATTTCACTAATTTTTTGTTCTGGATTCTCTAGAATTACATTTAAAATTTTTATAATATTTGAGTGTAAATTTATAACTTCTTTTTCGCTAACCAGGTCTAGCTGGTACTCATAATCTATTTCAAGGGTGTCTTCTCCATCTCTATTACTTATATTTAGACCTAATGGGACATTTGTTGTACCAGGGTCTAACCATTCTTCTGAGTATCCCTTTTTAATAAAATCTGGGTTATGCTGAGTGTTTTGAAATGATACTACAAAGTCTAATAAACCTTTTGCATTTTTGCTATGTTCAACTATATAACTATTTGGATATTTTCTATGTTTCAACAACTTGAATGTTTCTTTTTTCATTAACTTTAAAAATTCATTAATAGATAATTTTTTATCTATTTCCACAATTATAGGTAAAACTCTTGAATAGACTCCTGTCACTTGCTTTTTAAATTGCGTATTTCTATTGTGTAATATTAATCCAATCGAATTCTTAGTTACTGAATTTTTTTTATACTTTAAAATCAATATAGCAGCAGAAAACAAATTGCTAATACTTAATTGGTTACTTTTACAAAATTCCATAATTTTATGTGTATATATTTCTGAAAGACTATAATTTAGCCTATTCCCCTGGGCACTATTATTCCTTTTATTTTCAAATAACTCGTTATTTTCTAAATTTTCTACTTTTTCAATCCAAAATTGTTTATCTTTTTCAAATCTAGATGAATTTTTATAATTTATTTCTTCTTCCACGTGGTCTAAATACGTAAATTCAAAACGCTCTTCTTTTTTTCCGTAAATTAATGACTCACATAACGTATTCCCAGCTATGGTCATACTCCACCCATCTGAAATAATATGATGTTGTAACAGTAATATTCCAATATCTCCACTAGGTTGAGTTAAAATTACAAACTTAAATAATTCGCTATTGAAGGCAAATATATTTGATTCTATCTGTGTAGTAATCCATTCATCATAACCCTTTTTATTATTATAAAAATCAATATACTCAAAGTCTTTTCTCTTATATTCATCAATATATTGTTTATATTCAGAGTTCAATTTTCTAACTTTAATCCTATAACTCTCATGTCTTTTTATTAAATTGTTTAGTGATTTATCAATTTCTTCTATTTTAACATTATCTTTAATAGTAACCATTGCTGCTATATTATTAATACTAGTGTTTTCATAATATTCTTCTAACTGAATAATTTCACGTTGCGCTTCAGATAATCTATACTCTCTCACTAATTTTACCTCCATAATTTTAATAAATGAATACAACATATAATTACACGTTATATTCATTTGCACATTATTTTATGACGATATTCTTTGTAATTTTTATTACAATTATATATTCAAATAAGTATAGTTCAATAAAACAGAAAAGTATTTATATTAATAGATTCTGAAACATAAATACATTTCATCAACTAAAAAGTAGCAAGTTTTATTTACTTTGGATTACTAGATCCCAGGATGTGCTATTTATTTCTTTTTAAGCCAAGTATTTGTGTAATTTTTTCTTCAAATATAATGGTGATATTTGATATATTTTTAAAAGATAATAAACAAGTTGGGGCTTGTTTATTTCTTCTTTTTGCTTTTGAATACCTTTTACTATAGTTTCTGCTAATTTATCAGGATTTAATATAAATGTTTTATTCATGTTTTTATATAGTCCATGCAGATCTGCTTTCTTTAAAAAAGGAGTATCTATTGGTCCTGGATTTACTACAAGAACATGGTACTTTGGCTCTTCCATTCTTAAAGTATTTAATATTTGAGAAAATGCCGCTTTAGAAGCTCCGTAATGACCAGTACCTTTATCTGTTATTAATGAAGCAAAGCTGGAAACCCCTACAATTGTTGGTTCTTCAACAAAAAATTTTCGCAAAACATTCAATAAAATAGAAAAATTAATTGTATTAATTTTATAAATTTCATTCATTTGCTCTATAGAGATGGAAGACATATTTACTATATAACTCAAACCTGCACAATGAATAAAACCGTCTATATCATTGCTTAATTTACTCTCCAACAATGTTAAATCTTCAATATTTAATAGGTCACATTCTATAACCTGAACATTCTTGTTATTTTTAAATAATTCAATTTGATTATATTTATATAAATCTCGCGATAGAATAGTAACTTTACATCCTTTATTAAGTAATGCTTTAACGATAGAGTAACCTAAACCACTGGTTCCCCCAGTAATAATGTAATGCTTATTATCCACACTAACACTCCTTTTAATTATATTTTAAAAACGAAATATCAATGACAATCACGATAATAACATAAAAATCAGTTATAAATCATTTTTTATATATTTATCAATCAATAAAACATGTTTTTATATACTATTAAAATAATCAAAAAAATAGGAAGCTATTCAAAGTTTAATAAAAGAAAATTTTGTATATAGTACTATTACAAAGAGAATGTTTATAGAAGAAAATAAGAATCACAAACACACTATACCTTCATAAACTCCTACCATAAGGAGGGATATGAAAAAAACTGCCATCAAGTCAAAGACTTGATGGCAGTTTGAAGTGTACATTTTAATATTATATTTTAACATTTACATCTAACTATTTTTGTTGACCATTCGTCTTAATGATATAGAACAGGTAGTATACTATACCAATGACAAACCAAATCAATGTATAGAATTTAGCTTGTCCACTTAATCCCCAAAATACTGCAAACACACAAATAAAGATAAGTATTGGCATAACTGGATACAAAGGTAATTTAAATGCTGGTAATGGTAAATCTTTACCTTCTCGCTTACGTAAAGCGAAAATACCCACTGTTACAAACATAAAGGCTACTAATGTTCCTGCAGTAATTAATTGAGCTAAGAATCCAAATGGGAATACAGATCCAACAATTACCGCAACGATAGATAATACGACTAAGGCGCGATTCGGTAAGTTCTTATTGTTCAATTTACCTAACCAAGACGGAAGGATGCCATCTCTACCAAATGAGTAAAGTAAGCGTGAACCAGCTAGCATCATTCCAATTAATGCAGTAAACATACCAATGACAGAAATGGCTTGTACAATAATGGCAATCGTGCCATGACCGCTTGTACGTAATGCCCAACCAACTGGTTCAGCATTATTTTTATATTCACTATAATCAAACATACCCACTAGTACTAATGCTACAATGACGAATAACGTCACGGCAATTAGCAATGAGCCTAAAATCCCTCTAGGCATCGTCTTTTGTGGATTAATAGCTTCACCAGAATTGGCAGCGATAGAATCAAAACCAATGTAAGCAACAAATATAACAGAACTGCCTGCATAAATGCCTTGCCAGCCACCAAAAGCACCTGCTGCCGTTTCTTTATATTCAGGAATAAACGGTACATAATGTCCAATGTCTATTACAGATAAACCTACTATTATAAATAGGAAAATTGCTAGTACTTTTAACACAACTAATATATTCTGTACTCGTGCTGTTTCTGAAGTACCTCTAGACAATAATAAAGCAGTAATAACAACTACAATTGCTGCTATCAAGTCTATTACCCCACCATCAGTACCTAATGAATTTGAAAGTGAATTAGGTAGAGAAATATGGAAGGGGTCTAACAGCCCTCTTAAATTTGCAGAAAAACCAGATGCTACAAAGGAAACTGCAATTAAATATTCAGCGATTAATGCCCAGCCAACAATCCAACCAAAAAACTCTCCAAATAATATACTAATCCAAGTATATGCAGAGCCTGCAAACGGCATTACTGTTGCCATTTCAGCATATACAAATGCAACCATAGCTGCCACAATTGCTGCAACTAAAAAGGATAGACTGACGGAAGGTCCCGTATGATCCGCAGCCACAACCCCTGGCAATGTAAAAATAGCAGTTGAAACGATTGTCCCAACACCTAATGCTAAAAAGTCCTTAACGCGAAGTGTACGCTCTAAGTGCGCATCTTTATTTTGATAGCGCGATACATCTTCTTTACGTAGTATTCTATGTATTAGATTCATTTTTATATCTCCTAGCTTTTTTTAAAACAAACATGTTTTTAAGTATAATGATATTTGAAACTATTGTACATGCCATTTTCAAAAAGAATTATTATTTTTAAGTAATTTTACCTAGGTTACTTTAAAGTGCGTACTTACATTTTCCTATTAAGAGGTTTAAAATGGCGTTCATAGGTAATAATTTACTAAATTTTATTTAATGAAAAGGAGCATAATGATGCAAAATATAACTTTTAATAATGGCAACTCAATGCCACAACTTGGCTTAGGCGTCTTTAGAGTAGAAAATGATGATACAGCAAAAAATGCAGTTAAGCATGCAATCATTAACGGATATCGTAGTATCGACGCGGCATTAGTTTATGCTAATGAAGAAATGGTTGGACAAGGTATACAAGAAGGTATAGCAGCAGCAGGTATACAAAGAGAAGATTTATTTATTACATCTAAATTATGGTTAAATCACTATGGTAAAGATAACGTGAAAGATGGCTATGAAACGTCATTAAGCAATCTTGGATTAGATTACTTAGACCTATACCTCATTCACTGGCCAGGCACAAATGAATCACTTATGCTAGAAACTTGGGAAGGCATGGAAACACTATATAATGAAGGCAAAGTTAAAAATATTGGTGTTAGTAACTTTACAATTGAACAATTAGAGTTGCTAGAAGCGAAAACGACTATTAAACCAGTTATTAACCAAGTAGAATTCCACCCATACTTTACACAAGAACCATTAAGAAACTATTTAGCTCAAGCATCTATTCAAATGGAATCTTGGTCACCTTTAATGAATGCTGAAATCCTTACAGATGAGACAATAAATGCTATAGCCGATGAAACTGGAAAATCTCCTGCACAAATTGTGATCAGATGGAACATTGAACATGGTGTTGTTACAATTCCTAAGTCTGTAACACCACATAGAATTGAAGAAAATATAAATGTTTTTGATTTTTCATTAACTGAAGCTCAAATTAATCGTATTGATGCTTTAAATCAAGATAAAAGAATTGGGCCAAACCCTGAAGAATTTAATGGATAAATAATTAATAGAGTGGAACGACAATCATTTTATAATATATGATTGCTGTCCCACTCTTTTTTTGCTTATTTCATTAAATTATTTTTAAGTTCTTTTCTTTGAAATGCTAATGAATACGGGTCATTGTACCAATATGTCTCGGCTTTCACTTTAATAATATGATTATTTTTAACAGCAGGTATTTGTTGCCACATATTTGTTTTTTCAAATTCTGATTGAGCTTTGCCTTCACTCATCGTGATAACGTAATCTCCAGCAAACTTCGGCAGTTGTTCTTGTGATAATTCTTTCCAACCATCTTTTTTGACTTCTTTTTCTAACGGTTGAGGCATATTTAAATCAAATGCTTGATATAACACTTCTCCGCCACGTCCCCACTCTGGACCAAATGCATAGATGTTTTTGCTAAAATCATCAAAAATTGAAACTGTTGCGTTTTCTCCTATATGCCCTTTGATTTCTTTAGAATCCTTAGCAGTTTGAGCTTTCCATTTTTCCACCCAATCTTTAGCTTCTTTCTCCTTACCAAGTATCTTACCTAATTCAATTTGCGTGTCTAAATAATCTTTATTACCGTATTCGATTGGTAATGTTGCCGCAATTTTTTCATACTTTTTAATATTTTTGTCAGTAGTATCAACAATAATTAAATCTGGCTTAAGTTTTACAACTTTTTCCACATCGTTTTCATTTAGCTTTGCAGTATTTTTAAATTTATCTTTTAGAACATTACTCTTTTCTATATCTTTAGTAACACCGATTATATTACCACCTAAATATTTTATGCCACCTGCATATGTATTAGCCACAACTGCAATACGCTTTGGATGCTTTGGAATATCAACCTTTTTACCACTACCCAATGTATAACTTTTCGTGCTTTCTTTTTCATTAGATTTTGACTCATTACTACACGCTGAGAGCAACAGTACTACTAAAATAATAAAACTTAATAATTGTTTCATTTGGCCCCTCCTATTGATAATGATTATCACTATTAATTATATTTTATGCCTAGCATTAATAATAAGCAATATATTTATTTGTATTTTAAAATTAATAATAAATATTATTAGTTTTAACACTTTATATTTTTGCTTGATTCACCTATTAAATAGTTTACTTACAATGTTCTGAAGGGATGAGATAAGTTGATTAACTCATGAGATAAAAATAAGTGGCTGGGATGTAACTCCCAACCACTTTCACATTAAATTTATTCCATACGTTTTAATATTTCTAATTTAATTACTTTTAATGCTTCGCTATATTCTCTGTTAGTACTTTCTTGGGCATTAACGATTAATAGTTCAACAAGTTCTAAGTCACTTTTTTCGCTAACTTCGTGTTCAAACTGATGTAAGTGTTCTTCAGATGTTTTAGCATTTTGTTTTTCTATTTGATAATATTGATCTGCTCCTAAGCCGCCTTCTTCAATCATGACAGATATACCACTTGATCGCGCTTCATTCAGTCTTTTCACTTTAATGCTTTTGTTTTCACGGATAGTCATTTGAATCCCTCCTAATTTAATGCGTATTTTAAAGTTGCTGCTTATAAACATCACATTGCTTCAAGAATTAGATTGATTTCAAATAATCTAGTTGTCTTTAATCATTATGTATCTCTTTATCTTCACAAACCTCAAGTTAGTTAATTAATAAAATTGATGTTTACTGTAGTGTATTATTACACAATAATAATTACAACATCTTTGCTCACTATACTATACCCGTTTACATAATTAATTATGGATTACTAAATAATATCTTTTTTACTACTTCAAATAATGTATGTCTTGCTCAAAAATGTTTAACAAAGTTTTCATAAATACAATATGCCAACGACTTCTATTGCTCAAAATATAACTATATAATTGATAATGATTATTATTATGAAAGAGTGATGAGTATGTTGAATTTAAAGACTGGTATTTTAGAAAAAAATTATAAAATTAAAGGTATGAAAATCAAAAACACACACATGATTCAGCGTCTTAACGCTTTAGGTGTAACCCCTGGATCGAATGTAAAAATTAAACAAAAATGCTTATTTAGAGGCCCTTGTATTTTGGAAATAAATGGCCAAAATTTAAGTATCCGTGGTTGTGATGCATGTCATATTTTACTTGAGGAATCTCATGACTAATAGTTTCTGTATTTTAGGAAATCCTAATGTAGGAAAAACCTCATTATTTAACGCTTTAACTGGCACATACGAATATGTAGGTAACTGGAGTGGGGTCACTGTAGAGAAGAAGGTAGGACGTCTTAAATCTAATGCTGGTGAGCTCATTGATTTACCTGGAATATATGAATTATCACCTATTTCAAAAGATGAGACTGTAGTTACCGACTACTTATTAAAAAATGAGTTTTCTGGCATGATTAATATCGTTGATGCTAGCCAATTAAAAAGAAATTTACAACTAACCGTTCAATTAATGGAACTCGGTGCACCAATAATTATAGGCTTAAACATGATTGATGTTGCTGCGAAACGGGGTATCCATATTAATCAAGACGCACTCATGAAAAAATTAAAAACTCCTTTACTTCCTATTATCGCTAGAAATGGGAAAGGTACTAAAAAATTATTAGAAGCACTAAACGATACACATTTGACTAGAAATTCACCATTACAAATTAATTATGGTGAAATTATAGAAAATACAATCCAAAACATATCAAATCAACTACTGAAGCACAGTAATTTCGAAAAGCACTTATTACGTTTTATCGCCATACAATTTTTGTTAGATAATCCAAAAATCCATGAACTTCTTGATAAAACTTTAATTAATCGAATTGAACCTTTACGTCAACATTTAGCCGCTTCCCAATCCATTGATATTCGAGCAGTAATACAACAAAAACGAAGCGATTATATAGATGCTTTGTTATCTGACGTTGTCGAATACCCTGATGAAGAACATCAATACTTCTCTTCACGTTTAGATAAATTATTAACGCACAAATTTCTAGGTATTCCTATATTCCTAGGTATTATGTGGTTGATATTTCAAATAACATTTACTTGGTTAGGCACACCACTATCAGATCAACTTGATGAATTTATTGGAGGAAGACTAACCGACACTGTTAAATCCGTCATGGAAAGCATTAGTTTAGTACCATTTTTACAGGATTTAATCACTGATGGTATTATCGCCGGCGTAGGTGCAGTCATAGTATTTGTACCTCAAATCATGGTACTTTTCTTCTTTATTTCATTATTAGAAGACTCTGGGTATATGGCTCGTATTGCTGTACTCATGGACAGAATTATGGAAATTTTTGGATTAAGTGGAAAATCATTTATTCCCATGATTATAGGATTTGGCTGTAATGTGCCTAGTATTATGGCTGCTCGTAGTATCGAAAGTGAAAAAGAACGACTTACAACAATCTTAATTGCACCTTTTATGTCCTGTTCTGCACGTCTACCGGTCTATGCTTTATTTGTTAGTGTATTCTTTGCACAGCAGCAAGCGCTGATTGTATTAAGTCTTTATATCCTTGGCATCATTGTAGCATTGGCTACGAGTATAATTCTGACTAAGACTGTATTGAAAGATGATGACTCTGTATTCATAGTAGAATTACCAACATACCGTATGCCATCTATCAAGACACTGTGGCGAAGCACATGGGAAAAAGCTAAAGGATTTGTAAAAAAAGCAGGTACATTTATTTTTGGTGGCTCAGTTGTAATTTGGTTATTAAATTACACTGGACCTAGTGGATTTAATGTAGACGTCAATGATAGCTTTTTACATGCAATTGGTAGCTTCTTTGCCATTTTTATAGCCCCATTAGGTTTTGGCACGTGGCAAGCTGGTGCAACTTTAATTCCTGGCTTCCTTGCAAAAGAGGTCATTGTCAGTTCAATGGCAATTATTTATGCTTCCGATGAGTCAGGTTTAGTCAATATTATCCAAGAGCAATTCACACCATTATCTGCATATGCATTTATGATATTTATATTATTATATATACCATGTTTATCAACCGTAGCAACTATTCGAAAAGAAACTTATTCTCTTAAATGGACTGTACTAGCGGTTGCATATCCTTTAATTGCTGCCTATGTGTTATCATTCATTTTCTATCAGATTGGCCATCTATTTATATGAGGGAGTGATTTTATGACTATTTTAATAAATATTATTGTGTTTGCTGCAATATTTAGTTATACCGTATATACACTCACTAGATTTATTAGAAAATCCAAATCTGGAAAGTGTAGCTCATGTGGTTCAAAGGACGGCTGTATAACTGAACGTAAAAACAACTAAAATAACGCCGCGCTCTATATATCAAAATCATATAGAGTGTGGCATCTTATATATTTAATGCTAATTAACATCATGGTGTGCTTATACTTCACCAACGAATACTAAAATCGCATCTTTAAGAAATTGTGTACCACCTTCAACGTGTCTATCATAATAATTAGTAAAAGCAGTATCATTAACATACATTTCTGCTAGTCCCGCATGAGCATCTTTAGAGTATTCAGGCCACGTATACATGAGCCAAGCTTTGTGTTTTGCTGCCAATAATTGTGCAAGTTCAGAAGTTGGATTGCCTGTTTGATATGCTTTAGGTAATAAATCAATAATTTCTTTTTCCAAATTCTTCCAAGCATCGTAATCTATCTGTGTCATATTCTTAAATTTTTTATTACTTTGATCTATAAGATTATCTCCATATTGCGTTCTTATCTCTCTTCCATAGTGTGTTTCATTTTCTTTAATAACTTTTTCCTTGAATCCTTCAAATTTTTCTTTATCTTGCATGGTAATTTCTCCTTTATTGTTAGCAATCGTTTTTTCAACTGTTTGAATGATTTTATCGAGGCGTTCACGTTGTTGTTTCAAGTTATGACAATGATTTTCTAAAGCTTTCATTTTATTAAAAGTTGGTTGTTGAATAATATCTTTAATTTCATCTAAACTGACATCTAATTCACGGTAAAATACGATTTGTTGAAGTATATCCACTTCTTCTTGCTCATATATACGATATCCAGATTCGTTAATTCTAGCTGGCTTAAGTAAACCTATTTGATCATAATAACGTAAAGTCCGATTACTTACGCCTGATATTTCAGCTAATTGACTTACTGTATATGTCATCATTTACCTCCTTTCAAATTTCACTTTACACCTTTACGTAACGTAAACCTCAAGGGTGAATTTATTATATATTTCGCTATAATTAACCTCATATTCGTATAACTTAAAAAACATAGTTCACCATTAAAATTATTTATTATTTTGATTTGCCACACTAATAATATTTGAATATAACTAAAATAAAACTTATTTTAAATACACTTTTAAATGTTTGATAAAATAATTGCTGGGAATATTAATATAGTGGTGAAATATTACATTTTCAAAAAATATTAAAGGAGGTAGCTTAAAATGACCAATAATCTCTATAGAACACGTAGAAAAGTTCAGACATAGATGCTCTAAATTAACTAACTTACTAATTAATTTAGCTTATAGATTAAGTTATCTAAAA
Source organism: Staphylococcus sp. Ze2 (assembly GCF_048568365.1). Lineage (NCBI taxonomy): Bacteria > Bacillati > Bacillota > Bacilli > Caryophanales > Staphylococcaceae > Staphylococcus > Staphylococcus sp. Ze2. The sequence continues at coordinate 284,033 of NZ_CP183486.1, forward strand.
TCACAGTAAAACATTACTAAAAATTTTACTTTCACTTTTCGACAATGAAGCCGCCTATTAAGTAATAACGTACAATATACTACCCCAACGCCTTAGTATTAATACGAAAATTCCCAATTCATTTTCATACAAATACTTTTTATTTATCGTTAGAAACAACACAGTATTTATTAGTTATGACACATGCTTACAATTAAATTTTTAACTAAAGTATTATAGACCATTTTTCGAGAGTTTAACTTTTAATAAATAGATAGAGGTGATTCTATGAAAATAGAAGATTGCATCGAAAATTTTATTCTCAGTATAAATGAAAAAAATTCCCAGCTTTTTTGTAATTTATTAGGGCCTAGGGAACTCTCCAAATTAAGAAAAAAGTTATATATTAGTAGAAATTATATAAGTATTAACAGATATGTCAAAGAACGATATTTAGAGAAACTATCTCGTTTAGTATCTCCTCTATATTCCTATGAATATTTTAAGAGAGGCAATAAGTATATTGTCAAATATAAATTCACCAAAAATCAGTCTTATTTTATAACAGAATTTAATGTTTCAGAAAATGAAGGTGGATCCTTGATTAGTTTAAATATTACTAAAATACAGGCTAAAATATAAAACTTTAAAGGACCTTTAGTAGACACGCATGTTTTCACAATTTGAAGCGAAGTGAGGTTAGTGTTATGAGTTTTGAAAATGAAACAGGTTATGATATGAACAATTCACTCTACATTGGTCAGCAAGCCCCGCATTTCAAAGGATTATCAACCCATGGGGAAGTAACTTTAGACAACTTTAAAGGACAATGGACGCTATTATTTGCATATCCATCTGACTTTTCTCCAGTATCTACTTCTGAGTTTATAACGTTACAAGAAAATTATGAAGAACTTAAAGATTTACAAATATCTGTCTTAGGTTTAAGTATGGATAGTATCGCTTCTCATATATCTTGGTTAAAAAATATAGAGTCATCTTTTAATATTAATATAGAGTTTCCACTTATCTCTGACTCAAGTAAACAAATTTCAATAGACTATGGTGTATTGTCTAAAGAGGATAACAATGAATCAGTTACACGTGCAGTTCTGATTATCGACGATAATTTAATTGTGCGTTCGATTATGTATTACCCTATTGCTATTGGACGCAATGTGGACGAAATTATACGCATAGTAAAAGCATTGAAAACTACTGACGAAAATGATTCAATAACACCCGAGAATTGGCAACCAGGAGACAAAGTACTATCCATACCTCCCGCTAACTTTAAAGATGCCAATGGCCATATAAATGATACTAACTATAACTGTAAAACTTGGTATTACTGCGAAAAAGATATTGAACATAAAACTAAAAAAATTTATAATGCTTTTTTACAAGATGAATAACATATAAATAGTAATCAGACAGACTTGACCAGCAAGTATCTAAAAAATAAAAGGAAGGCTTTTACTATATATTGTAGTAAAAGCCTTCCTTTTTTATTATGGGTAAATAATGAGAGTTGCTTTGTTATCAATAACACATTAGACACACAAATTTATAATTTTTAATTGGATATCGCTTCTATTCATGTAAATACTTTTTCTTCCAATTTTTTATAGAAATAAATGATAATGCCATCGTACAAATAGTTAATATTATAGTAAATGGCCAAAACCATATAGATACAATACTGCCTTCTATTGCTAAACCAATTTTAGAAAATAACCCAAATGTAAAAACAATACTCCCTAATAAGCAAATTGAAACTGGCAAAGCATATTTCCATGGTGTTAAATTAACAACAGCTTTGTTCTGAAATGTAAATGGAACCTGTAATGGCATTATTTTTCCTAAAATTAATAAAAACAGTAATTCTATTAAGAAAAGTAGTCCTTGAATATGAATAAAGTTAATGGGTATCGTTACATTGAAAATTGTTGGTAAACCCCACATTAACATATAATAAATCACTACATGCGATATAATAACAATTTTAGCTCCAATTGCTGGAACAGTTTTTGAAAATATACCCACTAATACGATTACTATAATTGGTATATTAAAAAAACCTGTAAATTCCCTAATAATCGTCCATAAGCCGTCTGGAGCATACAGTAATAACGGCGAAATAAAGAAGGTTAATAATGATAATATAACGCCAAACCATTGGCTCACTCTTATCATTTCTTGGTCATTTGCTTTTTTATTCAGCACAACTTTATAAATATCGTAACAAAACATGGTTGCAGCACTGTTTAACAAAGAATTAAAACTTGAAAAAACTGCCCCTAATAATACAGCTAAAAAGAAACCATTTAAAAACGTAGGAAAAACATCATTTATTAGTGTTGGGTAGGCTAAATCCATGTTTTTTAACTTAGGACCATAGAGATGATAGGCTATTATACCAGGAATCATCATCAAAAATGGAACTAATATTTTTAAAAAACCTGTAAGCAAGGCTCCTTTTTGACCTTCAGCAAGACTTTTGGCACCTAACGTACGTTGAATAACATATTGGTTAGTCCCCCAGTAAAATAAATTAGCGAATAGCATACCAGTAAATATAGTTCCAAAAGGTACACCATCACTGCTAGAGCCAATAGAATTCAGTTTTTCTGGATGTTCTGTCACTACTGTTTTTATACCTATAAAAAAATCACCGTTTCCTAATGCTATAAAACCTAATATAGGTACAATCAGACCAACAAGCAATAAACCAATGCCATTGATGGTGTCTGAGATAGCAACCGCACGTAATCCTCCAAATATAGCGTAAATAGAACCTATAATGCCTATCGTCCAAACTGACAACCACATAGCTTGTTCAAATGTAATACCTAACATATTAGGTATATCAAAAACCTGTAATACGGCTATCGCTCCTGAATATAAAACTGACGGTATTGTAATAAGGCCATAGCCAAGCATAAATAATAATACAACTAGCAATCTTGTTCCTTGATCAAACCTAGCATTTAAAAACTCTGGTAATGTTGTAAATGCACCTTTTAAATAACGTGGTAATAGTACAAGTGCTAAAATAATAACAGAAAAGCCCGCTGTGACTTCCCAAGCCATATTAGTTAAATTAGCATTATAGGCTTGACCATTTAATCCAATTAATTGTTCTGCAGATAAGTTTGTCAATACTAAAGAGCCTGCTATAAAGCCACCTGTTAATCCTCTTCCTGCTAAGAAATATCCCGTTGAATCATTAACTTTATTTTTAGTTTTGTGGTAAGAATACCAAGCAACAAATGCCATAAAACCTGCACAAGAAAGAAGTGTAAAAAAAGTTTCTCCCATAATTGTCCCCCTATATTGGAAAAACTTAACGTCTAAAATCAATAATTAATATTGATTAATATACTTTTGAATTCCCACAATATTTTATCTTTTTACATCTCTTCCCTATCACAGAAAAATTATTTGAAAAATATAAAATTACACAAAAATATTATGATTATTATTACTTTTGAATAATGTCCTCTATTCACTCAATCCTTTTAAAACACCATATTCACTATTTTTATCATTTAAAAATAAAAGTACTTATTAGTGCGATTATTAAAAATGTACCTACAACTAATATAAAGCTGTACCAAAATGTAGCTACATTTCTTAATTTAGTAGTCTTGACCTCATTTGGGTCGTTACCTTTCATAAACGCAACGATGCGGTCATAAGTTTGTATATTGTATGATTTCTTAATGCTATCCACTTTAATAGAAGCCATTATACCAATACCTAATAATATAACTTCGATTATAGTACCAACTGTTCCCCAATAATACATTGCTGGTCCAATTAAAATTGCAGCCATTAGCATTGGCCATATCATTAAATGCGTCCACAAGTTAAACCGAGCTTTTCTTAATTTTTGCTCCATAATCTCTACATCTCCTTTGACTAAATCATCTAAAGAAACATCGAACAATGAACTAAGCATTAACAAATTATGCACGTCAGGATAACTCTTATCATTTTCCCAGTTTGATATTGTTTGTCGTGAAACATATAGTTTGTTAGCTAAATCTTCTTGAGAAAGTTGATCACGTTGGCGAAAATATTTGATTTGATGACCTAGGTTCATTGCTTTTTGCTCCTTCGAATAGAGATTAAGATAAAATATATTATTAGACTATCAAAGTTTTTTAACATCTGCACAATTTTCTTTGTCTAAATGCTTTTACATACTATAATGACAGTATTTTAAGACTGACTTTAGACAGAACGAAAAAAAAGGCGAGATTGAAACTAATAAAGTTTCATATCTTCGCCCTCATGATAATCATATATTTTGATATTTATTTAGTTACTAAATTTTGATAACTACATAGATTCAGTAGTTAAAACTTCATTCATACCCATATAATTCATTAATTGACGTGATTAGCTCAATTAATGTATTTATTCTTGACCACGTTTGTTCCAAGTTAGTAAGAAGCTAAGCATTGCTAAAATACTAATAACAGTTAATAATACAAAGCCAATATCCCAACCAAAATGTTGCACTACAAATCCTAATACGATATTAGCCATTACAGCTCCGAATAAATAACCGAACAACCCAGTTAATCCTGCTGCAGTTCCAGCTGCTTTCTTAGGAACATAATCTAACGCTTGTAAGCCAATTAACATTACCGGTCCATAGATAAGGAACCCAATAGCAATGAGTGATACATTATCTAACCAAGCATTACCAGGAGGATTCAGCCAATATATAAGTACAAATATTGTTACACCTAGCATGAAGAAAAATCCTGCTGGGCCACGACGTCCCTTAAATAATTTATCAGATAGGTAACCGCATAATAATGTACCTGGGATACCTGCCCATTCATATAGGAAGTACGCCCAACCCGACTCACTTAGATTGAATTGCTTCTCTTCACTTAAGTATGTAGGTGCCCAATCTAACACACCATAACGTACAAAATAAACAAATATATTGGCAAAGGCAATTGCCCAAACCCATTTATTATTCAGAACATATTTAAATAAAATTTCTTTCGTAGTCAGTTCTGTCTCTAATGTCTGTTTAGATGATGTAGAATAGTCATTATTATAATGTTCAATTGGTGGTAACCCCTGTGATTGAGGTGTATCTCTAACTAAACAGTATGAAATAATCGCAATAACGATGGCTAATATTGCTGGATAAATGAATACACCTTCAAAGCCTTTTAAGTAACCAAAATTATACATTGATGTCATGGAAATACCCCATGTCGCTATAGGCGCCATTAAACCGCCACCTACATTATGAGCTACATTCCATATTGAAGTCTTACTACCACGTTCACTGACACTATACCAATGGACAAGAACACGTCCTGAAGGTGGCCACCCCATACCTTGGAACCACCCATTTAAAAATAGTAACACGAACATAATTGTAATACTTGATGTAAAGAAAGGCACAAAACCAAGTAATAAATTTACAATTGCCGTTAGTATTAAGCCTAAAGTTAAAAATATTCGGGCATTACTACGGTCACTAATGGTTCCCATTATAAACTTACTAAAGCCATAAGCAATCGAAATTGCTGAAAGTGCAATACCAAGTTCACCTTTACTAAAGCCATCCTCGATTAATGATGGCATTGCTAATGAAAAGTTTTTACGCAATAAATAATAACCTGCATAACCAATGAAGATACCTAAGAATACTTGAAAGCGTAATTTCTTATATGTATCATCCACTTGCTCCTTAGGCAAAGGTTCTATATGTTTTGCCGGTTTCAAAAATTGAAGCATTGAATCACTCCTGACTTAATATACTTTCGATATATGATTTATAAAATATCATTATTATATTATATTTAAAAGTGAAATATAGCAAGGCGTTTTGCAGATTTTTCATAAAATAGGTTATTATTTATAAATCGTTAGATATTAGAAAAAACGAGAATGATAAATTAAAAATTCATATGCTCGCTTTTTCTATTAATAATTATATTATTTTGTTATTATCGTTTTTGATAAACTGACAACTCTATATTAATAATATTACATTACCTGTTGTCGTTGATGTGGAATAGGATGATCTAATTCAAATTGAGCACCGGTAGTAATCTTCTTATATTGATAACCAAAGTAAGCAACCCATAATATCGTCAATACGAATGCGAGTATATAGCTCAAATTAAGGTCTAAACCTAAACCAATTTTTTGGCTTAAAATATAGGTGAATATATTCCAAGTCATAAATACAGCTGGTATAGCTGCAACCCAGAAATTCTTTTTCGCAATTAATAGATACATGGCACCTACCCATAATGCCACTACAGCAGTTGTCTGGTTAGCCCATGAAAAATAACGCCATAAAACTGTGAAGTCAACTTGTGTTAACCCAAAACTTATAATAAATAATGGCGCAGCAACTATAATTCTTTTTACAATACTATGTTGACCATAATTTAAATAATCTGCAATAATCATTCTTGCACTACGGAAGGATGTATCACCACTTGTTATCGGTAATATGATAACGCCTAATACAGCAATTGTACCGAAGACAGAACCTAATAATAGATGCGAAGCTTGACTAACTACTAGCGCTGCTTCACCACGCGCTAAGACATCATTTAAGCCATTATAGCCATTAAATAGACTCATTCCAGCTGCAGCCCATATCATTGCAATAATACCTTCTGCAATCATCATACCGTAAAAAATGAAACGAGCATTCTTTTCCTTATTCGTTGTTCTAGAAATAATAGGTGTCTGTGTCGCATGAAAACCAGATAAGGCACCACAAGTGATAGTAAAGAATAATAATGGAAAAATAGACGCGCCATCAGGATGCATATTCTTTAAATTTAACTCAGGTATAGGAGCGCCTGTTTGAATGAGACGGAAACCAATACCTACCGCACTTACTAAAAGTAAGGCACCAAATATTGGATATATACGACCAATTATTTTATCTATTGGTAAAATTGTAGAAAGTATATAATATACAAAAATAACAAATATGATTATACCTAGAGCAATACGACCATCCATTAAATTATGTAAAAGTAAGGCTGGACTTGTTACAAAAACTGTACCCGTTAACAACAATAATAAGATTGAAAATATATTAACGAAATGTTTCATAACTTGTCCCAAAAATTTACCTGCAAGTTCAGGTAAATGTGCTCCTTTGTTTCTTATAGAAATCATTCCAGTTAAATAATCATGCACAGCACCTGCAAATATACAGCCAAAAACAATCCAAATAAATGCTACTGGCCCGTATAAAGCCCCCATAATTGGACCAAATATAGGACCAACTCCTGCAATATTTAATAATTGGATGAGTGAATTAGATGATGTTTTCATAGGTAAATAATCTACATTATCCCTTTGATGATAAGCAGGCGTAGGTCGCTCTTCTTTTGTTCCGAACATTTTATCGATATATTTCCCATAAGTGAAATACCCAATAATAAGTATAATAATAGAAACTATAAATGTAATCATGTTACCATTCCCCCTTAAGATAACGTGAAAGCGTTTTCTTAATTTAATCACAAATAGTAATTTTCCACAATATTCCGTTAATATTTTATTCTAGTTTGTTTCATAGAAATTGGTAATATTATTATATAAAGCACAATCCCTATACACTTGTTTTTCGATTATTGTAAAATGCTTTACTGTAAATCAGACAACAGATAGCCATGTCACCTATTAATATAAAAACAATCTATAAGATCTTGAGTTTAATATTGGCGGTGATTTGGGACGTCTCCTACGGGAAGATCACTAACCGAAGACTACAGGCTAAGGTATTAGTTCCAAAGGAAAGCACGCACAAAAAAAACTGCCAACAAAGTCGGAGACTTTGTCGACAGCCTGAGATCGAGACAAATAGATGTCTCGACCTTTATAACACTAATATTTATATAATTTAATTTTAATTTCATAGTAATCATCGTGATCTTTAGCTTGGTGTTCGAATTTAATACCACTTTTTTCAATAGACTCTAAGCTTTGACCAACTGCTTCACGAGCATCAGTTAAGTCTTTTTCAAACTCAAATCTACGGGCTTTAACTTTTTCAGGGCCAAGTTTTTGTTTAACTCGTGCTTCTGTCTGTTTAACATTTAGTTTTTGGCTAATCACTGTTTCAACCAAGTCAACTTGATCTTCTTCTGATAAGCTTAACATCGCACGTGCATGACGTTCTGTAATCTTACCTTCACGTAGACGTCCTATCACTTTAGGATCTAGTTTCAATAGTCTTAATTTATTTGCTATAAAACTTTGGCTTTTACCAACACTTTTAGCCAATTCACTCTGCGTAGTATCGCCAATATCTAATAATTTCTTATATGCTTCCGCTTCTTCTATGACAGATAGATTTTCACGTTGAATATTTTCAATTAAAGCTACTACTGCTGTTTCTTCATCGTCTAAATATCTAATAATCACATCAGCATGTGTTTTATTAAGTGTTTGTAAAGCTCTAAATCTACGCTCACCAGCGATAATTTCAAACATATCTTCTTCAATTGGACGTACTACAATCGGTTGTAGCAAACCATGTTCTTCTATAGATTCTGCGAGTTCTTTAATCTTATTTGGCTCAAATACTTGTCTCGGTTGATAACGGTTTGGCACAATGCGTTCGGTATGAATAGATTCAACGTTATTATGATCCTCTTCAATATAACCAACAATGTCATCTTTGTTCTTTAAACCAAATAATTTAGAAAAAGGTTTCTTCATTTATTATGCGCTCCCTCTAAATTAATTGTATTGAATTGAATTATTTCTATTTTTCAAGTAACGGTGACTTATTCGGCGTTCCCGGTTTTCTTGGATATTTCTTAGGTGTTTGACTTCTCTTATCAACGATAATCATCTGTCTTTCACCTGCGTTTTCAGGCAATTCGTATGAAATGGTATCCACAACTTTACCACCTAGGACACCTATACCAAAACTTGCTTCTTTCAATTCTTCTTCACCTTTAGAAGATTTTAAAGCAATAAATTGTCCGCCTTTTTTAACTAATGGAATACACAATTCGCTTAATACTGAAAGTCTTGCAACTGCACGTGCAGTCACAATATCATAAGACTCCCTGTAGTCTCCCTTACCATATGTTTCAGCACGATCATGTACAAAACTAACATTCTCTATATCTAAAGCATCTGCTAATTGGTTTAAAAAATGTATCCGCTTATTCAATGAATCTACAATCGTAACTTTTAAATTGGGAAAAATAATTTTTAAAGGAATGCTAGGAAAACCAGCACCAGCACCTATGTCACATATTGTTAATTCTTTAGTTAAATCCGTATAAAAACTAGCCGCAATTGAATCATAAAAATGTTTCAAATATACTTCATGTTCCTCTGTAATACTTGTCAGATTCATTTTTTCATTCCACTCTACAAGCATTTGATAATACGTTTGAAACTGTTGTTGTTGTTTATCTGAAAGTTCAATTCCATGTGTACTGAGTTGCTTAGTTAACCATGTTACACTCATTTTAATTATTCACCCTTTGAATTTTACCTTGTTCAAGAAATACAAGTAAGATTGAAATATCGGCTGGATTTACACCAGAAATACGAGAAGCTTGTGCAATATTTAAAGGCTTCACTTCTGCTAATTTTTCTCTTGCTTCCGTAGCTAAACTATCTACTTTGCTATAGTCTAAATCCTCTGGAATTTTCTTCTCTTCCATACGTTTAACTTTTTCAACTTGTTGTAATGACTTATTAATATAACCTTCATATTTTGTTTGGATTTCAACTTGTTCTTCAACATCTGAAGGTAATTGATGTGTTTCATCCAAGATTTCAAGTATTAAATCATAAGTCATTTCTGGACGGCGTAGTAATTCTAAAGCTAATATACCATCTTTTAGGCGTGAACCACCTTGTGCTTCTATAATTGCTTGTACACGTTCATTTGGTTTAACACGAATACCTTGTAGTCGTTCTTGTTCTGCTGTAATCATGTCTCGTTTTTCATTGAAGCGTGCATAACGTTCTTCAGAAATCATACCTAACTCGTAACCTAAGTCTGTTAAACGCAAATCAGCGTTGTCATGTCTTAATAATAAACGATATTCTGCACGAGAAGTTAATAAACGATAAGGTTCGTTCGTACCTTTAGTAATAAGATCGTCTATAAGCACGCCGATATAAGCATCAGAGCGACTTAAAATGACTTCTTCTTTACCTTGAACTCTAGCTGCTGCATTAATACCTGCCATAATACCTTGGCCGGCCGCTTCTTCATAACCAGAAGTCCCATTAATTTGACCAGCTGTATATAAGTTTTTAATTTTCTTAGTTTCAAGCGTTGGCCATAACTGTGTAGGTACTAGTGCATCGTATTCGATTGCGTAACCCGCGCGCATCATGTCTGCTTTTTCTAAACCAGGAATTGTTTCTAACATCTGACGTTGTACATGTTCTGGTAAACTTGTTGATAGACCTTGAACATAAACTTCATTTGTATTTCTACCCTCTGGTTCTAAGAATAACTGGTGACGTGGTTTATCATTGAAACGAACAAACTTATCTTCAATTGAAGGACAGTATCTTGGACCAGTACCTTTAATCATACCTGAGTACATAGCTGATAAATGTAAATTATCATCAATTACTTGGTGTGTATCGCCATTCGTATATGTTAACCAACATGGTAATTGATCTAAAATATACTCTGTTGTTTCAAAACTGAATGCTCTACCAACATCATCGCCTGGTTGAATTTCTGTTTTAGAGTAATCAATTGTTTTTGCATTAACACGTGGTGGTGTTCCTGTTTTGAATCTAACTACATCAAATCCAAGACCTCTTAAGTTATCAGCAAGTGAAACAGACGGTAATTGATGGTTCGGACCACTAGAATACTTCATGTTTCCTAGTATAATCTCTCCGCGTAAGAACGTACCTGTTGTTATGATTACTGCCTCTGCCCAGTATTCTGTTCCAATATTAGTACGTACGCCTTTAATCACATCATCTTCAATGATTAAATCGTCTACCATACCTTGCATAATATCAAGGTTGTCTTCATCTTCAATTACTTTCTTCATTTCTTGTTGGTATAACACTTTATCAGCTTGAGCACGTAAAGCTCTAACTGCTGGTCCTTTACCAGTATTTAACATGCGCATTTGAATGTGTGTTTTATCAATTGTCTTAGCCATTTGACCGCCTAATGCGTCAATTTCACGTACAACAATACCTTTGGCTGGGCCACCAACTGATGGGTTACATGGCATAAACGCGATGTTATCTAGGTTAATTGTTAACATTAACGTTTTTGCACCACGTCTCGCTGAAGCAAGTCCTGCTTCAATACCAGCATGCCCGGCTCCTATTACTATTACATCATATTCTTGAGCCATAATTTTTCCTCCTTATTATTTTCCTAAGCAGAATTGACTAAATAACTGATCAATCAATTCATCACTTGCGGATTCTCCGATAATTTCACCTAAAATTTCCCAAGTTCTAGTTAAGTCTATCTGAATCATATCCATTGGTATGCCTGTTTCTGCTGCGTCTATAGCATCTTGAATTGTATTTCTTGCCTGTTTCAGTAATGAGATATGTCTTGAATTGGATACATAAGTCATATCTTGGTTTTGAACATCGCCACCAAAGAATAAATCTCTGATTTGAATCTCTAATTGATCGATACCTTCTTGCTTTAACATAGACGTTTGTATCAATGGCATATCACCAATCATTTCTTTAACTTCATCTAAATCTAATTGTTTATCCAAATCCATCTTATTTACAATGACAATGGCATCTTCATTTTTAATAACTTCATATAATTTGCGGTCTTCTTCAGTTAATCGCTCATTATAATTAAGTACAAATAAGATTAAATCTGCTTCGCCAAGTGCTTTTCTAGAACGCTCTACACCGATGCGCTCTACAATATCTTCTGTCTCACGTATACCAGCTGTATCTACAAGTCTTAATGGTACGCCTCTTACATTAACGTATTCCTCTAATGTATCTCTTGTTGTTCCGGGTACTTCAGTCACTATAGCCTTGTTATCTTGAATAAGATTATTGAGCATAGATGATTTACCAACATTTGGTTTACCAACTATTACTGTAGCTAAGCCTTCTCTCATAATCTTACCTTGCGTACCTGTATCAAGTAATTTATTAATTTCAGTTTTAATTTTATTAGATTTATCCAATAAGACTTCTGTTGTAGCATCTTCTACATCATCATATTCTGGATAATCTATGTTAACTTCAACTTGTGCGAGGATTTCGAGAATGGATTGTCGCTGTCGTTTGATCATATCACTTAAACGACCTTCTATTTGATTCATTGCAACTTTAGATGCACGATCGGTCTTAGAACGAATAAAATCCATAACTGCTTCAGCTTGAGATAAATCAATACGACCATTTAAAAACGCACGCTTTGTATATTCACCCGGTTCTGCCATACGAGCACCATGTGTCATTGTTAGTTCTAATATCCTATTTATTGTCAAAATACCGCCATGACAGTTTATTTCAACAATATCTTCTCTTGTAAAAGTTTTAGGCGCTCTTAATACACTAACCATAACTTCTTCTACTACTTCATTTGATTCAGGATCAATTATATGACCATAATTAATAGTATGAGATGCCACATCTTCAAGTTTTTCTTTACCTTTAAATAACTTATCTGCAATTTCTACTGAACCAACACCAGATAAACGCACGATACCTATCGCACCTTCACCCATTGGCGTGGATATACTCGTTATCGTATCTAAATCCATCATCCATCTCGCCTCCTTTTTAATCTCATTTTTTATCATTATAATATTTTAAAGACTTTCCCATTAAAATGCGAACATATTGTTTCGAAAACTTTAAAAATACACACAAGTAAGTCTGAGGTTTGTCTGAGGTTAGGCTCACTTACGTCTTATTTCAGCCTCCCCTACCCTACTTAAATACGCTTGTTAAAAACTTTTGCTATTTTCAAGACATGTTCCAAACTAGCTTGTATTTGTAAAGTATTCATATGTTTTGCTGGTTGCCTTGCAATTACAACAATTTCTATTGGTATAATATCTTCCTTATGAACTTTAAAATTTTCTCTAATAGCTCTCTTAATTCGATTTCTAACAACCGCATTTCCCAACTTTTTAGAAACACTAATACCTAATCGAAAATGTTCCAGATTTTTATTAGCTTTTGTGTATACCACAAACTGCTTATTAGCTACTGATTTCCCTTTTTTATAAATGAATTGAAAATCACTATTCTTTTTAATTCGGTACGCTTTCTCCACCAAACATCACTCACTTATCTATTCATTACATATATTTACAACTATATATGTTATATCTATATCTATCATTGTCCTAAAACAACAACTAAAATCAGCATTCTCACTAATCATTTTGCTAAATTAAAACCAAAAAAAAGACCACTGATGAGTCAGTGATCTTATGCTGATAATACTTTACGGCCTTTACGACGACGACGCGCCAAGACTTTACGACCATTTTTTGTGCTCATGCGTTTTCTGAAACCATGAACTTTACTATGTTTACGTTTATTTGGTTGATAAGTACGTTTTACCATGCAAAAACACCTCCATCTTTATTCGGTTCTATACTATTATAATAGATAAATTAATATACGTTTCTGCCTTAAGTCTTGATTTAACTGTTATTAATTTCTAGTCATAATTCAAGCAACTACTACAATATAACAAAATATATTTTATAAAGCAAGTATCAATTTAAGCAGAGCTTCTAAAATGGTTGCAGAGCAATAATACTATTTCTTTAACTATTTATATTGAAGAAACGTAGCAACTATCACTCAATATTGTCGTTAAATTGTATCATACTCCTCTTTTTGAACATAACCTTTTATAAATAATTCCTTATATACATTTTTCATACATGTTTTATAAATTATTTCCCACGCCACATTATGCTAAAAATTTGCTATACTTAATACTCCTTAAAGTTATCCACTTATACACAGTAGAACATTACATATTTGTGGATAAATTATATGTTATTCACAGGATTTCACATGGTTTAACAACATATTCACACCTATTTGACAGAGGTTACTGTTAAAAAGTATAATTGTGTGGATAAGTCGTGTAGATATTGATAGATACAGGGTTTAGTTTATTAAATTATATAGTAAAAGTCTGTGTATAAATCGTAGTGCTAAATTAGTTATCCACCGATTGTTAGTAAGTTGTGGATAATTATCAACAGGCTGTGATTCTTTTTAATTACACTTGTTACTTTTGTGTATAACTTTTAAAATTTACGAAAGTTGGAGTTAGTTATTATGTCAGAAAAAGAAATTTGGGAAAGAGTTCTAACCTTAGCTCAAGAAAAAGTTAGTTATCCTAGCTATCAAACTTTTCTTAAAGATACAAAACTTTATCAACTACAGAACAATGAAGCCATTGTAGTTATAGATGATCCTTTTGTAGCTAATTGGTTAAAATCGAATTACGTTGAAATTGTTCAAAGTGCCTTATACGAAGCGATTGGTCATGAAATTATGCCTGTTTTCTATACTGAAGATGAATTGGAAAACTTAAAACCGAGTAAAAATAAAGAAACTAATGAGGCAGAACAATTCAAAAAAGAATATACACCTGGTGTAGATGAAGCTGTTATTGGCGGAGAACAGTTCAATACTCATAATACATTCGAAACATTTGTTATTGGACCTGGCAACAGGTTTCCTCATGCAGCAAGTCTTGCTGTTGCTGAAGCACCCGCACAAGCATATAATCCGTTATTTATATATGGTGGCGTGGGTTTAGGTAAAACCCATTTGATGCACGCAATTGGACATTATGTATTAGCAAATAATCCTGATGCTAAGGTTATTTATACTTCAAGTGAAAAATTTACTAATGAATTTATTAAATCTATTCGAGATAATAAGACTGAACGTTTTAGAGAAAAATATCGTAATATTGATGTACTTCTCATTGATGATATTCAATTTATTCAAAATAAAGAACAAACTCAGGAAGAATTCTTCCATACGTTTAATGAATTGCATCAAGCAAATAAACAAATTGTTATTTCTAGTGATAGACCTCCTAAAGAAATTGCTAAACTTGAAGATCGACTACGTTCACGTTTTGAATGGGGACTCATTGTTGACATTACACCTCCTGATTATGAAACAAGGATGGCAATTTTACAGAAAAAAATTGGCGAAGAAAACTTAGATATTCCGACTGAAGCACTTACCTATATCGCAAATCAGATTCAGTCAAACATTCGTGAACTTGAGGGTGCATTAACTCGTGTATTAGCATTTTCGAAATTACAAGGTCAACCTATTACAACTGAATTAACAGCCGCAGCGTTGAAAGATATTATCCAAGCGCCTAGATCCAAAAAGATCACTATACAAGATATTCAAAAAATTGTCGGCCAATACTATAGTGTGAAAATTGAAGACTTTAGTGCCAAAAAACGCACAAAATCAATTGCTTATCCTAGACAAATTGCAATGTATCTTTCTCGTGAGCTAACAGATTTTTCACTTCCTAAAATTGGTGAAGAATTTGGTGGACGTGACCATACGACTGTTATTCATGCGCATGAAAAAATCGTAAAAGATATACAAAATGATCCAACTTTTAAACAAGAAGTTGAAAATTTAGAAAAAGAAATAAGAAATCAGTAAAACAATCTGTATTATAACAGTTTTATTGTAGTTTATTTGAGGAATAACGAGATGTAACTATTTTTGTGAATTGTGGATAATGTGCAAAAGTCATACACAGTGTGCACAAGTTATCCACAGTCTCTAAAGGACGACCTTATCACTTAAATTTGAGTTATCCCCTAATCCACAAGCCCTACTACTATTACTACTGTTTTAAAACCTATATAATTTAATATATAAACGACTGGAAGGAGTTTACTATGATGGAATTTACAATTAGAAGAGATTATTTTATTAATCAATTAAACGACACATTAAAAGCCATCTCACCAAGAACAACATTACCAATCTTAACTGGTATAAAAATTGAAGTTAAAAATAACGAAGTAATACTTACTGGATCTGATTCAGAAATATCAATAGAAATCACTATTCCTAAACAAGTTGATGGTGAAACTATTATTGAAATTGCAGAAACTGGCTCAGTAGTACTTCCTGGTCGTTTCTTTGTAGATATTATTAAAAAATTACCAGGTAAGGAAGTTAAATTATCTACCAACGAACAATTCCAAACATTAATAACATCTGGTCATTCTGAATTTAACTTAAGTGGTTTAGATCCTGATCAATATCCTTTATTACCACAAGTTTCTCGTGATGATGCAATTGAATTATCAGTTAAAGTACTTAAAAACGTGATAGCACAAACAAATTTCGCAGTGTCCACCTCAGAAACACGCCCAGTACTAACAGGTGTTAACTGGCTTATACAAGATAATGAATTAATATGCACAGCTACAGATTCACACCGCTTGGCTGTAAGGAAAGTAGCTTTAGAAGACGATTCTGAAAATAAAAATGTCATCATTCCAGGTAAGGCATTATCTGAATTAAATAAAATTATGTCTGACAACGAAGATGATATCGACATTTTCTTTGCATCTAATCAAGTACTTTTCAAAGTGGGTAACGTAAACTTTATCTCACGTTTATTAGAAGGTCATTATCCTGATACATCTCGTTTATTCCCGGAAAATTACGAAATTAAATTAGGGATTGATAACGGTGAATTCTATCACGCAATTGATCGTGCATCATTATTAGCACGTGAAGGCGGAAATAATGTAATAAAATTAAGCACAGGTAATGAATTAGTAGAATTATCTTCAACATCTCCAGAAATTGGTACGGTGAATGAAGAAGTTAAAGCAAGTAATGTAGATGGTGGTAACTTAAAAATTTCTTTCAACTCAAAATATATGATGGATGCACTTAAAGCCATTGATAACGATGAAGTGGAAATCGAATTTTTCGGAACTATGAAACCATTTATTTTAAAACCAAAAGATGATGACTCAGTTACACAACTTATTTTACCAATTAGAACATACTAAGTTAGTGTGAAGGGTGAATAAGTGAGTCATAGCAACTAAATTAAGCAGCATATAATAGTTAACTAAGATATATTTAAAAAATATTATTTACTGACTAATCAATTTTGCAGGAGCGAGACTATGAAATCAATTTGTATATTGGTTTCTGTCCGTTCCTTTTTTTATGGAATTTAAACAGAATAAAAGTAATGTGACACATAAAAACGTGTATACAAGAAAGAGATAATGCTAAAAAGTGAGTAGAGTATGAAAGATAAAATAAATTTTAATGATTAGAGGCGTATAGAGGGGCAATATAAGCAAAAAATAGACATTAGTGGACCCAAACATCGTAACTCAAAAAAATACGCTGAAAAATAGCTTAAAACGCAAATTTTAGTTAAGCATATTAAAATTATGGATTTTATAGCAATACTTTTAATTTGTTTTTAAATAATTATTTATGAATGGATTGATATTAATTTTAAGGAAATGGATTATTAATGATCAATTTTTGATATAATATTATTAGTAAAGAGCTATTATAAATAACTTTGAAACTAAATATTAAAAAATAGTTAAAATAAGTTGGAAGAAATCGCTTACTCACTGTATTTTACATGAAATTTTTCGTAAAAAAAGGTATAATATATAAGTGAGCTTAAAAGAAATGGAGTGATTGATTTGGTTGAAGAGGTAATCGTTGATGGGGATATTACTTTAGGACAATTTCTAAAGACAGAAGGTATTATCGAATCCGGCGGACAAGCAAAATGGTTCTTACAAGATTTTGACGTCATGATTAATGACGAGCGTGAAACACGTCGTGGTAAAAAATTAAATCATCGAGATAATATTGTTATACCAGAAGTCGGTTCATTTTTGATTTTACATCAAGGTGAAGAATGAAATTAAAGAAACTCCAACTCGAGCATTATCGAAATTATGAGTCAATCAGTTTAAATTGTCATCCTGACGTAAATATCTTGATTGGTGAAAATGCTCAAGGGAAGACAAACTTACTTGAATCAATATATACCTTAGCATTAGCAAAAAGCCATAGAACATCTAATGACAAGGAACTGATACGTTTTAATAGCGATTATGCTAAAATAGAGGGTGAACTTAGCTATAGATATGGCGACATGCCTTTAACGATGTATATTACCAAAAAAGGCAAGCAAGTTAAAATCAATCACTTAGAGCAAAGTAGACTGACACAATATATAGGTCATTTAAATGTCGTATTGTTTGCGCCTGAAGATTTAAACATTGTCAAAGGATCGCCACAAGTTAGACGCAGATTTATAGATATGGAACTCGGCCAAATATCTGCGGTATATTTAAATGATTTATCACAATATCAGAGGATTTTAAAACAAAAAAATAATTATTTGAAGCAACTGCAATATGGTCAAAAGACGGATAGTACAATGCTAGAAGTCTTAAATCAACAATTTGCAGAGTATGCGCTCAAAATCACACAAAGACGTGAACATTTTATTAAAGAACTTGAATCACTAGCTAAACCTATCCATTCTGGTATTACCAATGAACGTGAAACATTGTCGTTAGAGTACTTGCCAAGTATTAAATTGGCAGATGAAGAACAAAGTGAGACGGAACGACTAGAGGGAGTCTTAACTTTACTTAATGACAATATGGAACGTGAGAAAGACAGAGGCGTATGTTTATATGGCCCTCACAGAGATGATTTAGGTTTTAATGTAAATGGTATGGACGCTCAAACATACGGTTCGCAAGGTCAACAGCGAACAACCGCACTATCAATAAAACTCGCTGAAATTGAGTTGATGAACATTGAAGTCGGTGAGTATCCAATATTATTGCTAGATGATGTACTAAGTGAATTAGATGATTCGCGTCAATCTCATTTATTGAGCACTATTCAACATAAAGTGCAGACTTTTGTAACGACGACATCCGTAGATGGTATAGAACATGAAATTATGAAAAACGCTAAACTTTATCGCATTAACCAAGGCGAAATTATAAAGTAACAGAAAGTGAAGGTGGAAGCATTGTCAGATGTGAACAACACGGAAGATTATGGTGCTGGACAGATACAAGTATTAGAAGGTCTAGAAGCGGTACGTAAAAGACCTGGTATGTATATAGGATCAACTTCAGAAAAAGGTTTACACCATCTTGTATGGGAAATTGTCGATAATAGTATTGATGAAGCACTTGCAGGGTATGCTAACCAAATTGAAGTTGTTATTGAAAAAGATAATTGGATTAAAGTAACGGATAATGGACGAGGTATCCCAGTTGGTATACAAGAAAAAATGGGACGTCCTGCAGTTGAAGTTATTTTAACAGTACTCCATGCCGGTGGTAAATTCGGCGGTGGCGGATACAAAGTTTCTGGTGGTCTACATGGTGTAGGTTCTTCTGTAGTTAACGCCTTATCTGAAGACCTAGAAGTTTATGTATATAAAGATCGTCAAGTTTATCATCAAGCTTATAAAAAGGGTGTTCCTCAATTCGACTTGAAAGTAGTTGAAGAAACAGAAGATGATAATACTGGTACAGTGATTCGTTTTAAAGCGGACCCTGAGATTTTTACAGAGACGACTGTATATCACTATGAGATATTACAACAACGTACAAGAGAACTTGCTTTCTTAAATAAAGGCATTTCAATTACTTTGAGAGATGAACGTGGTGAAGAAGTCAGAGAAGACACTTATCACTACGAAGGTGGTATTAAGTCTTACGTTGAGATGTTAAATGAAAACAAAGAGCCATTACATGAAGAACCTATATATGTCCATCAAACAAAGGATGATATTGAGGTTGAAATAGCATTACAATACAACAAAGGCTTTGCAACTAACTTATTGACTTATGCGAATAACATACACACTTATGAAGGTGGTACACATGAAGAAGGCTTTAAACGAGCACTTTCTCGTGTATTAAATAGCTATGGTATAAGTAGTAAAATTATCAAAGATGATAAAGAGAGACTTTCAGGTGAAGATACACGTGAAGGTTTAACAGCTATTGTTTCAATCAAACATGGCGATCCACAATTTGAAGGACAAACGAAAACAAAATTAGGTAACTCTGAGGTACGTCAAGTTGTTGATAAATTATTCTCTGAGTTGTTCGAGCGTTTCTTATTAGAGAACCCGCAAGTAGGACGCATAGTTGTTGAAAAAGGTATTATGGCTTCTCACGCGCGTCTTGCTGCGAAAAAAGCACGTGAAGTGACACGTCGTAAATCTGCTTTAGAAATCTCAAGCTTACCTGGTAAACTTGCAGATTGTTCTAGTAAAGATCCTTCCAGAAGTGAAATCTTTATCGTAGAGGGTGACTCTGCCGGAGGGTCTACAAAATCAGGCAGAGACTCGGAAACACAAGCGATTTTGCCATTGCGTGGTAAGATATTAAACGTTGAAAAAGCTCGCTTAGATAGAATATTAAATAATAATGAAATCCGTTCTATGATTACAGCATTTGGTACAGGTATTGGTGGAGAATTTGATTTAAGTAAAGCTCGTTACCACAAAATTGTACTTATGACTGATGCTGACGTCGATGGTGCGCATATCAGAACGTTGTTATTAACATTCTTCTATCGCTTTATGAGACCGTTAATAGAAGCAGGCTATGTATATATTGCTCAACCGCCTTTATTCAAATTGACACAAGGTAAACAAAAGTATTACGTGTTTAATGAACGTGAGTTGGAAAAACTGAAATCTGAGTTAGATCCTACGCCGAAATGGTCAATTGCACGTTATAAAGGTCTTGGTGAAATGAACGCAGACCAATTGTGGGAAACAACAATGAACCCAGAAAATAGAGCTATGTTACAAGTATCATTAGATGATGCGATAGAGGCAGATCAAGTTTTTGAAATGCTTATGGGAGACGTTGTTGAGAATCGTAGACAGTTTATTGAAGATAACGCAGTCTATGCCAACCTAGATTTCTAATTGTATGAACTGAATTTTTGAAGGAGGATATCTTGATGGCTGAATTACCTGAATCAAGAATTAATGAACGAAATATAACGAGTGAGATGCGTGAATCATTTTTAGATTATGCGATGAGCGTTATTGTATCACGTGCTTTACCAGATGTTAGAGATGGTTTGAAACCAGTACATCGACGTATATTGTATGGTTTGCATGAACAAGGTATGACACCAGATAAGTCATACAAGAAGTCTGCACGTATTGTTGGGGACGTAATGGGTAAATATCACCCACATGGTGACTCATCTATTTATGAAGCAATGGTAAGAATGGCACAAGACTTCAGCTATCGATATCCTTTAATTGATGGACAAGGTAACTTTGGTTCAATGGATGGCGATGGCGCAGCTGCGATGCGTTATACAGAAGCACGTATGTCTAAGATAACACTAGAAATGCTCAGAGATATAAACAAAGATAC
This sequence comes from Staphylococcus sp. Ze2, assembly GCF_048568365.1. Lineage (NCBI taxonomy): Bacteria > Bacillati > Bacillota > Bacilli > Caryophanales > Staphylococcaceae > Staphylococcus > Staphylococcus sp. Ze2. The sequence continues at coordinate 305,488 of NZ_CP183486.1, forward strand.
GATTGATTTTATAGATAACTATGATGGTAATGAGAGAGAGCCGGCAGTCTTACCATCAAGATTTCCAAACTTACTAGTTAATGGTGCTTCTGGTATCGCAGTAGGTATGGCTACAAACATTCCACCACATAATTTAACAGAAGTTATCAATGGTGTATTGAGTTTGAGTCATAATCCGGACATTACTGTTGCAGAATTGATGGAAGATGTTCAAGGGCCTGACTTCCCAACGGCTGGAATTATACTTGGAAAGAGCGGTATTCGTCGTGCATTTGAAACAGGTCGTGGATCTATTCAAATGCGTTCTCGTGCAGAAATTGAAGAACGTGGTGGCGGACGTCAACGTATCGTTGTAACTGAAGTCCCATATCAAGTGAATAAAGCACGTATGATCGAAAAAATTGCTGAATTAGCACGTGATAAAAAAATTGAAGGTATTACAGATTTACGTGACGAAACAAGTTTACGTACAGGTGTACGTGTTGTTATTGATATTCGTAAAGATGCAAATGCAAGTGTCGTACTAAATAATTTATATAAACAAACACCATTACAAACATCATTTGGTGTGAATATGATTGCTTTAGTTAACGGCAGACCTAAATTAATTTCACTAAAAGAAGCTTTAGAAGAATACTTAGAGCATCAAAAAGTAGTAGTGCGTAGACGTACAGAATATAACTTGAAGAAAGCATTAGATCGCGCGCATATTTTAGAAGGACTAAGAATTGCATTAGATCACATCGATGAAATTATTCGAGTAATTCGTGAATCAGAAACTGATAAAGTAGCGATGGCTAGCTTACAAGAACAATTTAAATTATCTGAACGTCAAGCGCAAGCTATCTTAGATATGCGTTTAAGACGTTTAACAGGTTTAGAGCGAGATAAGATTGAAGCTGAATATATTGAATTAATTGCCTATATTGAGGAATTAAAAGAGATTCTTGCTGATGAAGAAAAGTTATTACAAATCGTCCGCAATGAATTAATTGATATACGTGAACGCTATGGTGATGAACGCAGATCTGAAATTCAGCTTGGCGGACTAGACGATATTGAAGATGAAGACTTGATACCTGAAGAACAAATCGTGATTACACTAAGTCACAATAACTATATTAAACGTTTACCAGTTTCAACATATAGAGCACAACATCGTGGTGGGCGCGGTGTACAAGGTATGAATACACTTGAGGAAGACTTTGTTAGTCAACTCGTAACGTTAAGTACACATGACAACGTCTTGTTCTTCACTAATAAAGGACGCGTTTACAAACTTAAAGGTTATGAAGTGCCTGAACTATCACGTCAGTCTAAAGGTATTCCAGTAGTCAACGCGATTGAACTGGATAATGACGAATCAATCAGTACTATGATTGCCGTTAAAGACTTAGAAAGTGAAGATGATTACTTAGTATTTGCAACACGCAAAGGTAGAGTGAAGCGTTCTGCATTAAGCAACTTCTCTCATATTAATAAAAACGGTAAGATTGCCATCAGCTTCAAAAATGATGATGAACTGATTGCTGTTCGTCTCACTGATGGAGAGCAAGACATTCTGATTGGTACGTCTCATGCATCATTAATACGCTTTAACGAAACGACATTGCGTCCGCTTGGTCGTACAGCAGCAGGAGTTAAAGGTATTACACTTAGAGAAGATGATAAAGTTATCGGTTTAGATGTTACAAATGCTGAAAGCGATGAAGAAATTCTAGTCGTTACTGAAAATGGATACGGTAAGCGTACACCAGTTGGTGATTATAGATTATCAAACCGTGGCGGTAAAGGTATAAAAACAGCTACAATTACTGAGCGTAACGGTAACATTGTATGTATTACTTCAGTAACTGGAGAAGAAGACCTGATGGTTGTAACAAACTCAGGTGTCATTATCCGTATTGATGTAGAAGATATCTCGCAAAATGGCCGTGCTGCACAAGGTGTAAGATTGATTAAATTAGGTGAAAATCAATTTGTATCAACAGTAGCTAAAGTAAATGAAGAAGATGAGATTACTGAAGATGATGAATCAACTGAAGCTATAGCAGCTGATGTAAACAATGCCAATGCATCACAAACTGATTTGCAAGGTTCACAAAACAGTGAAGTGGTTGTAGAAGATGGTGCGCCTGGAGATGCAATACACACAGAAGTTGAAGACGAGGAAAATACGTCAAGCAATGATGAGCGACAAGAAATAAGACAAGACTTCATGGATCGTGTTAATGAAGATATAGATAACGCGGATCATGGAACTGATGAAAATAACGAAGAAGAATAATAATTCTAACTAAAAGACCTACCTCATATGAGGTAGGTCTTTTTATATTATTTATTTTCTAATGATTTCATAGCAATTGGAATTTCACTAATGAGTCTAGAAGGTGGAACGACATACATTTTTTCAGCTAATTGTTCACCAATAAAACTGTGCGTATATGTCGCACTTGTAACAGCTTCTTCAATATCATTAAATTGTCCAACAAAGCTAGTTATCATACCAGATAAAGTATCACCCATGCCTCCAGTGGCCATCGCTGGTGTACCAATAGGTAGTTTGTAATCTTTATCTTTAAAGTAAAGTTCTGTACCGTGCATCTTCAGTATAATTGTTGCACCAATACGATCTACCGCTTCACGATTACGCTCATATGTTTGTTCCTCTATTGGAATACCACTTAAACGTTCCCATTCTTTTTGGTGTGGTGTAAATACGACTTTACAAGTTGGAATCTCAGGTTTCAATTTACTGAAAATCGTAATAGCATCACCATCTACAATTAGAGTTTGATGAGGTTGTATATTTTGAAGTAGGAAAGTAATAGCATTATTACCTTTAAAATCACAACCTAATCCTGGACCGATTAAAATACAATCTGTGTTTTCAATCATTTTTGTTAACATTTTTGTATCGTTTATATCGATTACCATTGCCTCAGGACAGCGTGAATGCAAAGCAGCATGATTTGTAGGATGCGTTGCTACTGTTATTAAACCACTACCACTGTATACACATGCTCGTGCTGCAAGCATGATTGCACCACCTAAGTTCGCATTACCACCAATTAAAAGAATTCTTCCATAATCGCCTTTATGTGTTTCATCTTTACGTTTTGGGATGCTTACAGATGATAAAGTTTCCATATTGAAACCCCCTTCTTAAATTACTAAATGTGTGTAAATTTCTGTATTTTAATAAAGAAAATTAACTGGATAACATATTATAATGGTTCTGCTTTTATTAGTGATTATAACAATTGCAGAATTATTTGTATTTCAGTTACTTTTCCTTTGTTTTCGTAATAGGAATTATAAATACAATAAGAAATATTATACCTGGTTGTCCTATTAGTCAATAGTTAAAAGCGTTAAGAAATTATTAATTTTAATAAACTTATTTTTATTATAGCTTTATCCCATTAAAACAGTAATTTAATACCATGTTACGGATATTGGTTAAGCTATTGTTTGGGTAAAAATGTAAGCGTATACTCAAAATAATTAGAAAAAATTACTAAACAAGGAGATGGGGAAATGACATTACAACTTAATGGAGAAACGTTAACAATTAATGATATTAAACAGTTTTTAAATAGAGAAGATAAAGTAGAAGTTACGGAGGATGCGTTTGAACGTGTGAAAAAGAGTCGCCAAACAGTAGAAGATATTATAGAGAATAAAGAAACAATTTATGGAATTACAACCGGCTTTGGTTTATTTAGTGATGTACGTATAGACGAAGGAGAATACAACCAATTACAAGTCAATTTAATTCGTTCACATGCATGTGGTATAGGTAAACCATTTTCAGAAGAAGTGGCATTAGTGATGATGGTGTTAAGATTGAATACATTATTAAAAGGGCATTCTGGTGCAACCATAGATTTAGTAAAACAACTAGTTTATTACATCAATCAAAGAATTATACCTGTTATTCCGCAACAAGGTTCATTAGGTGCTTCTGGTGATTTAGCGCCACTATCGCACTTGGCTTTGGCCCTAATAGGAGAAGGAAATGTCTTTTATAAAGGTGAAGAAGTAGACAGCCGGTATGTCTTAAATCAGTTAAATCACAAAGCATTAGAGTTACAAGCCAAAGAAGGTCTTGCGTTGATTAATGGTACACAAGCCATGACTGCTCAAGGTGTTATTAATTATATTGAAGCGGAAGACTTAGGTTATCAGGCGGAATGGATTGCCTCCCTTACACATCAAGCTTTAAATGGTATTACAGATGCCTATAATGAAAAGGTACATAAAGTTCGTAATTTCCAAGAACAAATAGATGTTGCGGCGAGAATGTTAGATTGGTTGGAAGGTTCAGAATTGACCACTACTCAAGGTGAAATACGTGTACAAGATGCATATACTTTGCGCTGTATACCTCAAATTCATGGTGCTAGCTTCCAAGTATTCAATTATGTAAAGGAAAAATTAGAGTTTGAAATGAATGCTGCAAATGATAACCCACTTATATTTGATGAAGATGATGAAACACTTGTTATCTCAGGAGGGAATTTCCATGGTCAACCTATAGCGTTTGCCTTAGACTTTTTAAAACTAGGTGTAAGTGAATTAGCGAACGTTTCAGAGCGACGCCTAGAGCGCTTGGTAAATCCTCAATTAAATAATGGGCTACCTGCCTTTTTAAGTCCTCAACCTGGATTACAAAGTGGTGCAATGATTATGCAGTATGCTGCAGCAAGTCTTGTTTCAGAAAATAAAACACTCGCGCATCCAGCAAGTGTGGATTCTATACCGTCTTCTGCTAATCAAGAAGATCATGTTTCCATGGGGACTATAGCTTCAAGACATGGTTATCAAATGATCGAAAATGCTCGTCGTGTATTGGCTATTGAAACAATCATTGCTCTGCAAGCCGTAGAATATAAAGACATTGATAAGTTATCACCTAAGACGTATGAAAAGTATCAAGAACTACGTCATATTGTGCCATCTATCACAGAAGATAGACAATTTCATAAAGATATTGAAGCAGTATCACAATATTTACGCGATGTTGCTTATATGGACGAGATATAAGCGACATAAATACTATCACTCTTGAAAAAAATGATGTTATTTGCTATATTTAATTTAACTTAATAAATTATTGTTCGTAGGATAAGTAGTATTAATTTTTCGGTTTCAGAGAGCCTGTGTGGAGTGTGAACAGGTAGCCAAAGTTAATGTGAATCTACCTACTATAAGTGAACAACCGGATTTAACCGTTATTTTTGTGAGAGTGCAGTCTAATTATTTTAGACTGTTAAATAGGGTGGCAACACGTAGACCACGTCCCTTGTAGAGGGATGTGGTCTTTTTTGCGTGTTTATCCCAAATTTTTAAAATTGAAAGGATGGATGAAGTTATGTTAGATATTAAGTTATTTCGTAATGACCCTGATTTCGTTAAAGAAAAAGTAGCTAAGCGCGGTATGGAAGATACAGTAGTAGATGAAGTGCTAGAATTAGATGAACAGCGTCGTCAGTTAATTAGTAAAGCTGAAGAAATGAAAGCTGAACGTAATAAAGTTAGTGGTGAAATTGCTCAGAAGAAACGCAATAAAGAAGATGCTGATGATGCAATCGCAGCAATGCGTAAACTTGGTGATGAAATTAAAGTTTTAGATGACACACTTAATCAAGTTGATGTGAATCTTAATGATAAATTATCACGTATTCCAAATATTATTCATGATGATGTGCCTGAAGGAGCTACAGACGAAGATAATGTAGAAGTTAAACGTTGGGGGACACCAAGAACTTTTGATTTTGAAGAAAAAGCGCATTGGGATTTAGTAGAAGAATTAAAAATGGTTAATTTTGAACGTGCAGCTAAAGTATCTGGAGCTAGATTCGTCTTCTTAACAGGCGAAGGTGCACAATTAGAAAGAGCATTGATGAACTATATGATTACGAAACATACAACGCAACATGGTTATGCAGAAATGATGGTACCACAATTAGTTAACGCTGATTCAATGTATGGTACTGGTCAATTACCTAAGTTTGAAGAAGACTTGTTTAAAGTTGAAAAAGAAGGACTATATACTATACCAACTGCAGAGGTACCACTGACAAATTATTACCGTAACGAAATTATCGGACCAGATGAATTGCCAGCTAAATTCACTGCCCAATCAGCGTGCTATCGTAGTGAAGCGGGATCAGCTGGTCGTGATACGAGAGGTCTTATCCGTTTACATCAATTCGATAAAGTGGAAATGGTTCGTTTTGAAAAGCCAGAAGATTCATGGCAGGCTTTAGATGAGATGACTGAGCATGCAGAAGCAATTTTAGAAGAATTAGGCTTACCGTATCGCCGTGTTATTTTATGTACAGGTGATATTGGTTTTGGTTCAAGTAAAACTTATGATTTAGAAGTTTGGTTGCCAAGCTATAATGAATATAAAGAAATAAGTTCTTGTTCAAATATTACTGATTTCCAAGCACGTCGTTCAAATATTCGTTTTAAACGTGATAAAAATGCTAAACCAGAATTAGCACATACGCTTAATGGTAGTGGCTTAGCAGTAGGACGTACGTTTGCTGCAATAGTTGAAAATTACCAAAATGAAGATGGTTCTGTAACAATACCAGAAGCATTAGTTCCATATATGGGTGGGAAAACAGTCATCCGTCCTATTAAATAAATGTAAATAGTTAAAAAGTGCGTAGTTAAAGTATTAGCTACGCACTTTTTTATATATATGGAGAGGGTAGGGGAGGGTGAAAGTAGTGTGATTTAACTATAAGAAACACATAAAATCTTAACTATTAAAGTAGTTAATCTGATTGAAAATATTGAGTTCTTCAAGGGGTGTCTAACATATAACACAAAATTATGGAATGGTATAAGTGCTGTTGTAACAATAATACAAGACTACCGTAAGTCTAACGTCACACAAACCGTTGTCTAAAAACATTGATTGTCTTTCTATTGTTGTATTAGAATGAATTTACTGTTTTTAGCTTTTGAGATGAGAGGGTGGGGAAATGGGAAATGAGGCACACGTAACTTTTAAACAAGGTGTAAAAGAGTGTATTCCTACTTTGTTAGGTTATGCTGGTGTTGGTCTGTCTTTTGGAATTGTTGCAGTAGCTTCAGGCTTTAGTATGTTGGAAATTATTTTACTTTGCTTGCTAGTGTATGCGGGTGCGGCACAGTTTATTATTTGTGCACTTGTTATTTCAGGCACGCCCATATCTGCAATTATATTGACGACATTTATTGTGAATTCAAGGATGTTTTTATTAAGTATGACGCTTGCTCCAAGTTATAAAAATTACAGTTTATTAAATAGAATTGGTCTTTCTACATTAGTAACTGATGAAACATTTGGTGTAGCCATTACGCCACATTTGAAAGGTAAAAAGATTAATGATCGTTGGTTGCACGGACTAAATATAACAGCATATGTTTTTTGGACATTTGCATGTATTATTGGTGCAGTCTTTGGTAAATACATACATCAACCAGAAGCATTGGGATTAGATTTTGCGATTACTGCTATGTTTATATTCTTAGCTGTCTCGCAATTTGAATCGCTTAGACGTTCAAAGATCAATACTTATTTTGTATTGATTATATGTGTAATTGTAATGATGCTTAGTTTAAGTTTGTTTATGCCTTCATATTTAGCTATCATATTAGCTTCAACTATTGCAGCACTGATTGGGGTGGTGATGGAACGATGACAACGACGATACATATGCTAACAATCATCGTGCTATGTGGCGTGGTAACGTGGCTAACACGCATTATTCCATTTATTTTGATAACTAAAATAAAGTTATCTGAACGTGTGATTAAATGGCTTTCATTTATACCGATTACATTATTTACTGCTCTAATTATCGATGGATTAATAGAGCAACAAGAAGGAGTGATGGGTTATACCATCAACGTGCCATTTCTAATTACGATGCTCCCGACTATTGTCATTGCTGTGATATCACGTAGTTTAACAATTACTATAATTAGTGGCATTATTATTATGGCGGTGTTACGTTGGGTATTTTAGACAATCCTATTGAAGTAAGTTATATTATCCGTTAAACTATAAATAATTAGAAAATTAAGATATTTCAGATTATATTATCATTTTAATTTTATCTCAATTTATGAGTTTATCTTTAATACAATTAAAATCAAATCTTATTTCGAGAAGCTGAGGGACTTGGCCCGTGGACGCTTCAGCAACCGGCTTATAAAGTACGGTGCTAATACCATCGATACACTCGAATGATAAGTACTTTTAACTTCTTACTTATTTTATGAGTGAGGAGTTTTTTTACTAAGTAGGAGGTAAAACATGACGAATTATACGGTTGATACATTAGAACTAGGGCCATTCACAACAGAGTCAGGTGAATTCATCTCAAACTTAAAGTTACGTTATGAACATGTAGGGTTAAAAGGCCAACCACTTGTAGTGGTTTGTCATGCTCTAACAGGTAATCACTTAACGTATGGTACAAATGAAAACCCTGGATGGTGGAGAGGAATTATTGACGGCGGTTATATGCCTGTAAATGATTATCAATTTTTGACATTTAATGTTATTGGAAGTCCTTATGGTTCAAGTTCTGCATTAACAGATGCAAACTTTCCTAAGTCACTAACGTTAAGAGATATTGTGCGTGCCATAGAATTAGGTATTGAAACATTAGGTTTCGAAAGGATTAATATATTAATCGGTGGTTCGTTAGGCGGCATGCAAGCAATAGAATTATTATATAATCGTAAATTTAATGTTGAAAAAGCAGTGATTCTCGCAGCTACAGATAAAACGTCGTCCTACAGTCGTGCGTTTAATGAAATAGCAAGACAGGCGATTCATTTAGACAATAAAGAGGGCATGAGCATTGCAAGACAGTTAGGGTTTTTAACATACCGTTCGTCTAAAAGTTATGATAAACGCTTCTCCCCAAATCAAGTGGTGACTTATCAAAAACATCAAGGTAATAAATTTATGAATCATTTTGATTCTTTATGCTATTTAACACTCCTAGACGTCTTAGATAGTCATGATGTAGATAGAGGACGTAATGATGTAGATGAAGTATTTAGTAACCTGGACACTAAAGTAATGACGATGGGCTTCACAGATGATTTGTTATATCCAGATGATTTAGTTTGTGCCGTGGGAAATCGTTTTAAATATCACAAACATTTCTTTGTTCCAGATAACGTAGGTCATGACGGTTTTTTACTGAATTTTAATGATTGGGCTCCTAATTTATATCACTTCTTAAAAGTATATAAAATTAAAAGAAAATGATTTAACAACGCTATTATATGCGTTTTTAGGATGTAACTATACGACTACTTTCGATAGGGGAGACTGACGTATAGTACATCTTTTTTTATACAATCATTGAAGATGTGATGACGTAAAGTGACGCTAAAGTAGTAGCGTTAGAAAGGGAATATTGTGAAGTGCTGATTAATTCAATCATTTATACGTTTATAAATAGGAAATTATAGTATATCGTTAACTTCTGTATTTGGATTGCCAATAATTGTATAAAAGTTTTAAAGAGGTTAAAATAATAGTTATAGTCAAAAATAGTATGGGAGTGGCGAATTTGTTTTCAAAAATATATCCTAAAGTAACTGTGCTTAGTATACTAACTCTAATCGTAGTGGCTTTAGCTTTACATATATTACCTCCGTTAGGCCTGGTGTTAGGTATCTTTGCAACAATTCCAGGCATTATCTTATGGCATAAGTCTATTGAATCATTTGGTTTAACAGCAGTCATTACAGTGGTATTAACAACATTATTAGGTAATATATTTGTGTTGAGCACCATGGTCATCATACTCTTAGTGAGTTTTGTTATCGGCCAATTATTAAAAGAACGTACATCTAAAGAACGCATACTTTATATCACAACTACATATATTAGTATGTTCTCGTTAATTGCGTTTATGGGACTACAAACGTTTGATAAAATACCAAGTTCTACAGTTTTGATGAAACCAGTGAAAGATTACATGCATAACGTTGTTTCTGGAATTGCGGGAAGTGCAGAATATAAGCAAATGCTTGAAGAAGGCTTCCGCCAAATGTCAGTTCAGTTACCAAGTTATGTCATTATCACAGTATTTCTACTTATTTTAATCAATTTAATTATTACTTTTCCAATTTTACGTAAGTTCAAAATCGCTACACCAATATTTAAACCATTATATGCTTGGCAAATGAAGCGTTCACTATTATGGATGTATATTATTGTCTTGATTTGTGTTATGTTTGCGAGCCAACCAGGGACTTTCCAAAGTATCGTTTTAAACTTTGAAATTGTGTTATCATTATGTATGTATATTCAGGGGTTAAGTGTTATTCACTTTTTCGGAAAGGCAAAATCAATGCCAACCGCACTTTCTGTGTTACTAATGGTGATAGGGACAGCTTTAATGCCATTAACACATATTGTAAGTCTCCTGGGTGTTATAGATTTGTGTATTAACTTAAAAAGTATCATTAAAAAATGATTTGAGGTGGAAGAATGAACCGTCAATCCACTAAAAAAGCGTTAGTTTTACCATTTATTATTATGGCGCTCACAGCAATTGCACTTGTAGTAGTTTGGTTTATTTTTAACCAACTCATTGCAGGCATAGCGACAGTTGTATTAGTGATTATTATTGTAGGGACAGCAATAATGGTAAGACGAGCTTTACAGAAACTAGATAGCTATGTTGATAATCTAAGTGGCCATATTTCGGCAGGCAATAATATCGCAATTAAAAATTTGCCAATCGGTATGATTATCTTAGATGAAAATGAGAACATAGAGTGGATGAACAAATTTATGTCGGAACGCTTAACGCGTAATGTAATTTCCGATCCAGTTAATGAAGTATATCCTAATATCTTAAAACAGTTAGAAAAAACACAAGAAGTTGAGATTTCTGAAAATGAGTACCATTACCGCGTACGTTATTCTGAAAAAGAACATGTATTGTATTTCTTTGACATTACTGAAGAAGTACAAATAAATAAATTATATGAAGATTCTAAGCCGATTATTGCTACATTGTTCTTAGATAATTATGACGAGATTACGCAAAATATGAACGACACACAAAAATCAGAGATTAACTCAATGGTTACACGTGTGATTAGTAGATGGGCTAGCGAGCATAATATTTATTTTAAACGCTATAGCTCTGATCAATTCGTTGCTTATTTAAATCAAGATATATTAAACAATATAGAAGCAACAAACTTTAGTATTTTAAGTCAGTTGCGTGAAAAAAGCGTCGGTTACCGTGCACAATTAACCTTAAGTATTGGTGTCGGTGAAGGCTCAGAAGATTTAATAGATTTAGGGGAACTATCACAATCAGGTCTAGACTTAGCACTAGGACGTGGTGGCGACCAGGTTGCTATCAAGAATATAAACGGAAATGTACGTTTCTATGGCGGTAAGACAGACCCAATGGAAAAACGTACACGTGTTAGAGCACGTGTTATATCACATGCGCTTAAAGATATTCTGATGGAAGGTGACAAAGTTATCATCATGGGACATAAACGCCCTGATTTAGATGCAATCGGTGGCGCAATTGGCGTTTCACGTTTTGCAATGATGAATAACTTAGACGCTTATATCGTCTTAAATGATTCTGACATTGATCCAACATTACGACGTGTCATGGATGCAATAAATGAAAAACCAGAATTAAAAGACCGTTTTATCACGTCGGATGAAGCATGGGACATTATGACATCTAAGACAACATTAGTCATAGTTGATACGCATAAACCTGAAATGGTCATCGATGAGAATATTTTAAATAAAGCTAACCGTAAAGTGGTTATTGACCATCATAGACGTGGTGAAAGCTTTATTTCGAGTCCGTTACTTGTTTATATGGAACCATATGCAAGTTCAACAGCAGAACTTGTCACAGAGTTACTTGAGTATCAACCGACAGAACAACGTTTAACACGCTTAGAATCGACAGTCATGTTTGCTGGTATTATTATAGACACACGTAACTTTACGTTACGAACAGGTTCTAGAACCTTTGATGCAGCAAGTTATTTACGTGCGCACGGTGCAGATACAATACTGACACAGCATTTCTTGAAAGATGATATTGATACGTATATCAATCGTACAGAGTTGATTCAAACAGTGAAACTGCAAGAAAATGGCGTCGCCATAGCACACGGTTCGAACGATAAAATTTATCATCCTATTACAGTTGCACAAGCTGCCGATGAACTGTTAAGTTTAGATGGTGTAGAGGCTTCATATGTAATTGCAAGAAGAGAAGAAAATGTAATAGGTATGTCTGCCCGCTCACTTGGTGCTGTCAATGTACAGTTAACGATGGAAGCGCTTGGCGGTGGTGGTCATTTAACTAATGCAGCTACACAGTTAAATGATGTAACCGTGGATGAAGCAATAGAAAAATTACAACAAGCTATAACAGAACAAACGAGTAGGAGTGAAAATGCATGAAAGTAATATTCACACAAGATGTAAAAGGTAAAGGTAAAAAAGGCGAAGTTAAAGATGTACCAGTAGGCTATGCAAATAACTTTTTATTAAAGAAAAATTACGCTATAGAAGCAACACCTGGTAATTTAAAACAATTAGAACAAAAAAATAAAGCTGCTGAAGCAGAGCGTCAACAAGAAATTGAAGATGCTAAACAATTAAAAGCACAATTAAGTGAAATTGAAGTCGAAGTGTCTGCTAAAACAGGCGAAGGCGGTAAATTATTTGGTTCAGTAAGCACAAAACAAATCACACAAGCGTTACAAGAACAACACAACATTAAAATTGATAAACGTAAAATGGACTTACCAAATGGTATCCATGCATTAGGTTACACTAACGTACCAGTGAAACTAGATAAAGAAGTTGAAGGTACTATTCGTGTACACACAGTTGAACAATAATAGTGGATTGAGATATGAGGTGTAATCACAATGGATGGAATGTATGAACAAAATCAAATGCCACACAGTAATGAGGCTGAACAGTCTGTCTTAGGTGCCATTATCATAGATCCAGAATTAATCAACACAACTCAGGAAGTACTACTTCCTGAGTCATTTTATAGAGGTGCACATCAACACATCTTTAGAGCGATGATGAACCTCAATGAAGATAATAAAGATATTGATGTTGTAACCATTATGGATCAATTGGCACAAGAAGGTCGATTGAATGAAGCGGGTGGTCCTCAGTATCTTGCAGAATTATCAAGTAATGTGCCGACAACACGTAATATCCAATACTATACCGAGATTGTTTTTAAGCATGCAACTAAGCGTAAATTAATACAAGCGGCAGATAGTATTGCAAATGATGGTTATAATGATGAGCTGGAACTAGATACGATACTTAACGACGCTGAACGTCGTATATTAGAATTATCATCCTCACGTGAAAGTGATGGATTTAAGGACATTCGAGATGTACTTGGTGAAGTATATGAGAATGCAGAAGTATTAGATCAAAACAGTGGTCAAACTCCAGGTATACCTACAGGATATCGAGACTTAGACCAGATGACAGCAGGGTTTAACCGCAATGATTTAATCATTTTGGCAGCACGTCCTTCGGTAGGTAAGACTGCCTTCGCACTTAATATTGCACAAAAAGTTGCAACACACGAAGATCATTTTTCAGTAGGCATATTCTCGCTAGAGATGGGTGCAGATCAACTTGCAACACGTATGATTTGTAGTTCAGGAAATGTGGACTCAAACCGCCTGAGAACAGGTATGATGACTGAAGAAGACTGGAATCGATTTACTATTGCGGTTGGTAAACTATCACGTACTAAGATATTTATCGACGATACACCTGGTATTCGTATTACAGACATTCGTTCTAAGTGCCGTCGTTTAAAACAAGAGCACGGCTTAGATATGGTTGTTATTGATTACTTACAATTAATTTCAGGTAGTGGCTCACGCTTTTCAGATAACAGACAACAAGAAGTTTCTGAGATTTCACGTACATTAAAGGCTATTGCTAGAGAGTTAGAATGCCCCGTTATTGCACTGAGTCAGTTATCACGTGGCGTTGAACAACGTCAAGATAAACGACCGATGATGAGTGATATTCGTGAATCAGGTTCTATCGAGCAAGATGCAGATATCGTCGCTTTCTTATACCGTGATGATTATTATAATCGTGGTGAAGATGAAGAGGACGATGATGACACTAATTTCGAACCTCAAACCAATGATGACAATGGGGAAATTGAAATTATTATCGCTAAGCAACGTAATGGTCCTACAGGAACAGTGAAGCTGCATTTTATGAAACAATACAACAAATTTACAGATATAGACTATGCACATGCTGAAATGGGATAAAAAATTATAAAAAATATTTTCCGTACAATGAAACATTAATTTGTTTTATTGTACGGTTTTTACTTGTTATTGGTTCATAGATTTTTAAGTAAGTATGTGTCTTTATTTTACAAATTAGTTCGATAAAACTATGGTATCACTAGTTTAAAGGTGCATGCAGGTTAGTTGATGTTTTTTAATAATTAGAGAGAATCATTGGCAATCAATGTTCGATTTTTGGTTTGCAATCTATCCTGTGTATTGGTAAAATACGTAATGGTTAATCGAGAAAACTTGGAGGTGCTCACATGTCATCAATAGTAGTAGTTGGGACACAATGGGGAGACGAAGGTAAAGGTAAAATCACAGATTTCTTAGCAGAACAAGCAGACGTTATTGCACGTTTTTCAGGTGGTAATAATGCTGGTCACACTATTAAATTTGGCGGAGAAACATATAAATTACACTTAGTGCCATCTGGTATTTTTTATAAAGAAAAATTAGCAGTTATTGGTAACGGTGTCGTTGTAGATCCAGTGGCACTATTAAAAGAATTAGACGCTTTAAATGAAAGAGGTATTTCGACAGATAACTTACGTATTTCAAATAGAGCACAAGTTATTTTACCTTACCATATTAAACAAGATGAATATGAAGAAGAACGTCGTGGAGATAATAAAATTGGTACAACGAAAAAAGGTATTGGCCCTGCTTACGTAGATAAAGCACAACGTATTGGTATTCGTGTTGCCGATTTATTAGACAAAGAAACATTCGAAAGATTATTAAAAGATAATATTGAATACAAAGGTGCGTACTTCGAAGGCATGTTTGGTAAACCATGTCCATCATTTGATGAAATCTTTGAAGCTTATTATGCAGCCGGCCAACGTTTAGCTCCATTCGTTACTGACACTGCAAAAGTTTTAGATGATGCATTTGTTGCAGAAGAAAAAGTATTATTCGAAGGTGCGCAAGGTGTAATGCTAGATATCGATCATGGTACTTACCCATTCGTTACTTCAAGTAACCCAGTTGCCGGTAACGTTACTGTTGGTGGCGGTGTAGGTCCAACATTCGTATCTAAAGTCATTGGTGTATGTAAGGCATATACATCACGTGTAGGCGATGGTCCTTTCCCAACTGAACTATTTGATGATGACGGGCACCATATCCGTGAAATAGGCCGTGAATACGGTACAACTACAGGTCGTCCACGCCGTGTAGGTTGGTTCGATTCAGTTGTATTACGTCACTCTCGCCGTGCGAGTGGTATTACAGACCTATCAATCAACTCTATTGATGTGTTAACAGGTCTAAAAGAAGTTAAAATCTGTACTGCCTATGAGTTAGACGGTAAAGAAATCACTGAATATCCAGCAAACTTGAAAGACTTACAACGTTGTAAGCCAATCTTTGAAACATTGCCTGGTTGGACAGAAGATGTAACTGGTTGTCAATCATTAGATGAATTACCTGATAATGCACGTAGATACTTAGAACGTATATCTGAGTTAAGTGATGTTAAGATTTCTATCTTCTCAGTAGGACCAGACCGTAATCAAACAAACTTATTAAACTCGTTATGGTAAGCAATTAGTGCCATTTAAATTTTATTAAAAAAAACCTTGTAGTCGCTCATTTTTCTAAAAATGATTTTGGCTACAAGGTTTTTTTGTATATTTATTTTTGTATCATGCAATGTGTGTCACGAAATTCTAGAATTTTATTAACGGCTAACTCATAGCCATATTGTTCACTATGTGAAGGGTCTTTGATCATAGCTATATTGTCTTGATATTCATCTAAATGATCAAGCATCATTAACACGGTTTGTTTCAATTGTTCTACTGTAAAAGTTTCGGAATTTAACTGCTGTCCGATATTTAAATTTTCTATTTGTTGAGCTACAACGGGTTGGTCTGCATTTTGAGGAAAAGCTAACATAGGGACACCCATCATAATTGCTTCATTCGCACTATTCATACCTGCGTGTGTTAAGAACAATGAAGTGTATTGAAGTAATTCAATTTGAGGTACAAACGACTTTATGACAAAGTTGGAAGGTGCCTCATCAAAATCCTCTATACGATTCGTTTCTCCAATAGAAACAACAACTGTGGCATCAATATCAGCTAATGCCTTAAAACACTTATTGAAAAATGGTATATTTTCATTGAAAACAGTACCTAAAGAAATATAGATGATAGGCTTAGACTGATCAATTTCTGACATGAAATTCGATGGTTGTGGCAAGATGACAGATGGCCCAGCAAAGAAATAGCGATTACTATCAAATGTATCAGGGTGGATTTGGAAGTTTCGCGTAACGTATGAAATATTTAAGTCACCTGGATTATTCATCACTTCAAATCTTGAAGGAATTGAAATATCATAAGTTTGTTCTAGATGTGTCTTTAAAGTAGTAAACGCTTTGTCTGCGTCATCTTTTGCTTCAGTACTCAAGTTTATGTTCAATTGATTTGTGAATTGATCAAAGGAATCTTTAGTATGTGCAAATGTTGTAATAGAAGAAATAGCAGGGATACCTAATTTTTGAGCCAGCATATAGCCGCATCCAAACATAGAATCATAAATCATATAATCGTAATGTTCATCTTTAATCTCTTTTAATATTTTTGGTAAGAACAAATCTGTGGTATTCAATAATCCATTCATGACATTAAAAAGGTTATCACGTCCATAAGTTGAAAAATGAGCCATCATGTCGTCTGAATTAAATGTACGTATTTCTACGCCAATATCCTGAAGCCTATCTGTGAATTTATCAGTTGCGTAATATACAACTTCTTCACCTTTCTCTACTAATGTTTTACAAACGGCTACTGTTGGATTTACATGTCCGGCAGAACCTGGGTTAATAAATAGTACTTTTGCCAATTGAGTGCCTCCTCATATGTATTATTTAATTATTTTATCAAAATACATAGAAAACATAAAATATTTCAAATTTAATAAATAGATTTAATATTAAAGTTCGATACATTGTTATTAGTATTTTAGGAGTGATTTTTGAATTTTAAGCATGATTTTGTCGGGGGTTCATCACATTTTTATAGTTTTTTGCAGGTATAGGTAAAAAAGCTACACATTATACAATTAAGATAGAAAATTATACTAATTTAATTTAAAAAAGAGCTTGTCATACTGTAAAAGAGTTGGTATAATATATTTTGTGCTTAAGAGAGGCTCCTTGGTCAAGCGGTTAAGACACCGCCCTTTCACGGCGGTAACACGGGTTCGAGTCCCGTAGGAGTCACCATTTTTTAGGTCTCGTAGTGTAGCGGTTAACACGCCTGCCTGTCACGCAGGAGATCGCGGGTTCGATTCCCGTCGAGACCGTATAATGCCCATCCAATAGGATGGGCATTTTTTTGTATATAATTTTTTAATTACTACATGATATGACCTCAGTATAAATGACTAGTTTAACAAGCATAATGTTTTTGTAGTTACGTCAGGTTAAAAAGAATTAATAAGTATTTAATATAGAAAAAAGTAGTTTTTTATTTCGTAAGTAGATTGTGTAAGCAATTAATTCGAACGTAAACGTAATATTGTTTAGACTAGATATATCTATTCATGACTCGAAAAGTACCCATTTTATAGCAATAATGTTATAATTTTACAATATACAATTTTAATTTTTTATTTAGAAAAATAGAATTGAAGTGCCATAAATGGTAAATTATATTATAGAGATGTGCGTAGAATTTAATGTAAATGTACTACAATATAGAAATGAGGTTTATAAAATATGGCTAGAAAAGTTGTTGTAGTCGATGATGAAAAACCAATTGCTGACATTTTAGAATTTAATTTAAAAAAAGAAGGGTACGAGGTATTTTGTGCCTATGATGGAAATGATGCAGTAGACTTAATATATGATGAAGAACCAGATATCGTGTTGTTAGATATCATGTTACCTGGTCGTGATGGCATGGAAGTCTGCCGTGAAGTACGTAAAAAATATGAAATGCCAATCATTATGTTAACTGCAAAAGATTCAGAAATAGACAAAGTATTAGGTCTTGAGCTTGGTGCTGATGACTATGTGACGAAACCATTCAGCACACGTGAATTAATCGCACGTGTGAAAGCAAATTTACGTCGTCATTATTCACAACCAGCACAAGAAACTAACGACGAATCTAATGAAATTACTATTAAAGATATCGTTATCTATCCAGATGCTTATTCTATTAAAAAACGTGGCGGTGACATCGAATTAACACACCGTGAATTCGAATTATTCCATTATTTATCTAAACATATGGGTCAAGTCATGACACGCGAACATTTATTACAAACCGTTTGGGGCTATGACTATTTTGGTGATGTGCGTACTGTAGACGTTACAATTCGACGCTTACGTGAAAAAATTGAGGATGATCCATCTCATCCAGAATATATTGTGACACGCCGTGGTGTTGGATATTTCCTCCAACAACATGATTAGAGGCTATGTTAGATGAAATGGCTCAAACACTTTCAATCCTTACACACGAAACTTGTTATCGTCTATGTATTGCTGATTATAATCGGTATGCAAATTATCGGTTTATATTTTACGAATAGTCTTGAAAAAGAATTAACACAAACATTTAAAAATAATATTTCGCAATACGCGAAGCAAATAGAAATTAATATCGAAAAGGTCTACGACGAAGATAATTCGGTAAATGCTCAAAAAGAAGTTCAAAACTTATTGAATGAGTATGCTAATAGACAAGAAATAGAAGAAATTCGCTTTATTGATAAAGATCAGATTATCATGGCTACTTCAAAGCAGTCTACGCGTAGTCTAATAAATCAAAAAGCTAATGATAATTCTATTCAAAAAGCACTGTCTCTAGGTGAAATCAATAGCCATACCGTATTAAAAGACTACGGTAATGGTAAACAGCGTGTCTGGGTATATAACTTACCTGTTAAAACATCTAACGATGGTACGATCGGTGACGTTTATATCGAAGCAGATATCAATGATGTATATAACCAACTAAGTAATATCAATCAAATCTTTATTGTTGGTACAGGGATTTCATTGTTAATTACGGTAATCCTCGGATTCTTTATTGCACGTACAATTACGAAACCAATTACAGACATGCGGAATCAGACCGTAGAAATGTCTAAAGGTAACTATACGCAACGTGTGAAAATTTATGGTAACGATGAAATTGGTGAGCTCGCACTCGCCTTTAATAACCTATCTAAACGTGTACAAGAAGCACAAGCAAATACTGAAAGTGAGAAACGGCGTCTTGATTCCGTTATTACTCACATGAGTGACGGTATTATCGCAACAGATCGCCGCGGACGTATACGTATTGTTAATGACATGGCATTAACGATGATGGGGACAATGAAAGAAGAAATTATTGGCGATTATATGCTTAACGTATTAAATCTTGAAGAAGATTTCTCATTAGACGAAATTCAAGAGAATAACGATAGCTTCTTGTTAGACATCAATGAGACGGAAGGCATTATCGTTCGAGTTAACTTTAGTACGATTGTTCAAGAAACCGGCTTTGTCACAGGTTATATCGCCGTGCTACATGATGTAACTGAACAACAACAAGTTGAACGAGAACGTCGTGAATTCGTGGCTAACGTGTCTCACGAATTACGTACACCATTGACTTCGATGAACAGTTATATCGAAGCATTAGAAGGTGGCGCGTGGAAAGATGACCACCTAGCACCACAATTCCTATCCGTTACACGTGAAGAAACAGAACGTATGATTCGTCTTGTAAACGATTTACTACAATTATCTAAGATGGACAATGAATCTGACCAAATTACTAAAGAAATCGTCGACTTTAATATGTTTATCAATAAAATCATTAACCGTCACGAGATGTCTGCGAAAGATACGACATTTATCCGTGAAATTCCAAAACAAACCATCTTTACTGAAATTGATCCAGATAAGATGACACAAGTGTTTGATAACGTTATTACCAATGCGATGAAATATTCACGTGGTGATAAACGTGTTGAGTTTCACGTGAAACAGAACGCGTTATACAATCGTATGACGATTCGTGTGAAAGATAATGGTATTGGTATTCCAATCAATAAAGTGGATAAAATCTTTGACCGCTTCTATCGTGTAGATAAAGCACGTACGCGTAAGATGGGTGGTACAGGTCTAGGATTAGCTATATCTAAAGAAATTGTAGAAGCTCACAATGGCCGTATATGGGCGAACAGTGTAGAAGGACAAGGAACGTCAATCTTTATTACACTTCCATGTGAAGTCTTAGAAGATGGTGATTGGGATGCGGAGTAAAGAGTTAATCAAATCCATAATCCTTATCCTTCTTGTATTAATGAGTGCTGTTTTAACATATATGACCTGGAATTTCTCTCCTGATTTAGCCAATGTGGATAAGCAAGATAATGATAAAGAAACAGAAGCTAAGACGATAGGTAAACCATTGGATCAAGGAATGGATAAGGTGGTCACACCCTATCAGTTAATTCACTCTAAAGGTGAAGATTCTCAAGGTATGGAAGCGACGAAAAGTAATATAGAAGCAACATTGAAACCATTAAAGAACCATCGTGTATTACGTTCAGAGCAAATGCACAGTAACCATAATTTAATTATTCCAGATCTTAGTGATGATTTTTTAATATTGGATTTTACGTATGACATGCCACTAGCAACTTATTTAGGTCAAGCCTTGAATATTAACGCCAAAGTGCCAAACAATTTTAAATTCGATCGCTTAATCGTCGACAATGATAAAGATGGTACAGTGAAGCTCTATGCGATTAGTAAAGATCGCCATAACGTTGTGCGTATGACAACATCTGCTAAATTAAGCCAATTTGAAAAGGTAATGAAGCAGCAACAGAAAAATATGCAGCCTTACACAGAGATTATTACGAATAAAGATACGATTGATAAGGCTACACATATTTTCGCACCAAAAGCCCCTAAAGGGTTGAAATCATACCACACCATTTATAATCGCATTAGTGTAGATACGATGAATGCAATACTATTTAATGATTCTGTTGTTGTGCGTAGTTCGAAAAGTGGTAACGCAACATATAATAATAATACGGGCGTTGCCAATTATAGTGATGATAGCGAAAAATATCGCTATACTAATCTCTCAGAAGATGAAAATCGTTCTACTAATATGAAAGAAAGCATACCAAGTACTTATGATTATATAAATAACCACGGTGGCTTTACAGATGATTTTAGGTTATTCAATGTGGATAACAAGACTGGTGAACTGACATATCAAATGTTCTTAAACGGTCGCCCAACATTTAATAACGATGATCTTAACAACATTAAAGTATCATGGGGCGATAAAGGTGTATTTAGTTATGCACGAGCGCTATTGAAAGCAAATGTAACGATTGATAGTGGTGAAGATGAGGTTAAACTACCTGGTGCTGAGACTGTACGCGCAGAATTAGCAAATAATCCAGAGATTAACTTTGAAGAAGTAACAAACATGACTATCGGCTACAATATGAACAATAAACCAGACAATACTGATATTGAAATCCAACGCAATAGTGAATTTAAACCACAATGGTATGTACAATATGATGGTGAATGGCGTGCATACAGTGATGGGGGGCTAGAATAAATGAACTGGAAACGTACAAAAACATTATTTATTTTCGTCTTTATTCTAGTAAATATTGGCTTAGTTATTATCTACATCGATAAGGTGAATAAATCACATATCAATGATAGCGAAGTTGAAAATGCTGTGGATTTTAAACAAGAAGAAATTAAAATTCCAGATAACCTCCCAAGTGTTAGAAATTTAAAAATGCAGTTGTTAACTGCGCGTTCATTTGATTTTTCATCCTATGCTAAGGCACATTCTGATATATCGAGTGAACAGTCAGGTGCCATGGCTAAAGGTGACATCAGTAGTCCTATCGATGTCAGCAATGACCAATACACCGACTTAAAGACATATGTCAAAGATAAGGTGTATAAAGGCAAAGACTATGAGATGAGTAATATAGATAACAAAAATGTAACGTTTGAACAAACTTACGATGATTATCCAATAATGAATAACAACAAAGCGAGATTAGAATTTAATATAAATAATGATGGCAAAGCTTCAAGCTATAAACAAACAGCAATGAAGTCTATCACACCATCAGAAGGTGCTAACAACGAGAAAAAACAAGTGAATACGGCGAGAAGCGCAATAGAAGCCCTTTACTTTAACCGTTACCTTAAACGCAACGATGAAGTCACTAACGCAAGACTTGGTTACTACACGGTTGTGAAAGAACCCAATGTGCAAGTACTCGAAGCCAATTGGGAGATCAAAGTAAAACACGGAGAAAAGATTAAAACTTACTATGTTGAAGCCGTATCCGATAGCCCGAAAGTAATTGAAGAATAATACACAAATCAGCACATCTTTAGGAAGGTGTGCTGATTTACTTTTTTGATCATTAATTATGAGATTTCTAGAAGATGATTGTATTTAAAATAAACATATCTACATAAGTGATAGCAAAAGTATGTTAAAATTAAATACTGTTGATGAGCGTTATACAAAAGCAAAAAATAAAGCGCTGTAGTATAATAAAAGCGTAAAATTCGCGATAAGTTGAAGCAGAAAAGAGAAAATAATTTTATGAGACAGGTTTTTTTAAATTCTGTGATTGCAGTCGTATGCATGAGGTTACATTAGCTATGCGCAGTGCTCCTAACAGCACGAGCAATGAAAATTTTAGACAGAGGGTATATTGACGGCACATAAACCGAAGTCTGCCCTATAACAATATATTACTAAACAGTGTTTACAGATTAGAAAGGGTGAATCGCTTGATACGTATGAGTGTATTAGCGAGTGGTAGTACAGGAAACGCCACTTATGTGGAAAATGATAAAGGCAGTATCTTAGTTGACGCAGGTTTGACTGGGAAGAAAATGGAAGAACTTTTTGGACAAATTGATAAACAGATTAAAGACTTAAACGGCATTTTAGTTACTCACGAACATTCAGACCATATTAAAGGGTTAGGCGTATTAGCACGTAAATACAACTTGCCTATTTATGCGAATGAAAAAACATGGTCAGCCATCGAAAAGAAAGACAGTAAAATTCCAATGGATCAAAAATTCATCTTTAATCCATACGAAACGAAATCATTAGCTGGATTCGACATTGAATCGTTTAACGTTTCACATGATGCCATCGATCCACAATTTTATATATTTCATAATAACTATAAGAAATTTACGATTTTAACAGATACAGGTTATGTTTCAGATCGCATGAAAGGTATGATTCAAGGCAGCGACGCATTCGTCTTTGAAAGTAACCACGATGTAGATATGTTACGCATGTGTGGTTATCCGTGGAAGACAAAACAACGTATCTTGAGCGACATGGGACACGTTTCCAATGAAGACGCAGCACACGCAATGACAGACGTCATCACAGGTAGCACAAAACGCATTTACCTATCTCACTTATCTCAAGATAACAACATGAAAGATTTAGCCCGCATGAGTGTAGGACAAGTTCTAAATGAACACGACATCGATACAGAAAAAGAAGTATTGTTGTGCGATACTGATAAAGCCAATGCAACCCCAATATATACGCTATAAAAGCGCTTGGTCTCAATTTTGAGACTTAGCGCTTTTTAATGCATTATTACGTAGTAATGATGCAATCTATAAATAAACTCACAAATTAATTGAGGAGTACTAATGATTATTGATAAACCATTAGTCTGATTTGTGTTGTCATAACCTAACCAATATCACAATTTGAGGTATTGGTTTTTTATTATGTGTAAGAATAGTGTTACTAAATTTTACTGGTCATACATCCCTGTGTCTTAATTGAAAACCAATATACAGTTAAAGCATAAGTATAAACAGTGGATAACTTAGCTAGGTAAAGGTTTTTATAGGTGAAAATTATGAAGAAAACGTAAAATTTGTGAATAAGTATGTAAGACATCCATCAACTTATCCACGTTTCTATCCATAGTTATCCAGAGATGTGCACAATTAACATATAAATACCCACATTATACACAGTGTTATCCACAAATTAACATGTTATTAACGTATTTTTGTTTAGAAAACGTAAACATTTTTAAATAATGATATACATTCCTGTTATAATAAGAGGGAATAGTGTGAATAAGTGTACAACTTGTGGATAACTCTAATAACTATTGTTTATTATGAATTTGGAGGACAATTATGAAGATTACAATACTAACAGTAGGTAAATTAAAAGAAAAATACTGGAAACAGGCAATCGCAGAATATGAAAAACGTTTAGGAGCATACTCCAAAATTGAAGTTATAGAAGTTGCTGACGAAAAAGCACCTGAAAATATGAGCGACAAAGAAGTTGAACAAGTGAAGGAAAAAGAAGGCCAACGCTTACTAGCAAAAGTAAAACCTCAGTCAACTGTCATAACACTTGAAATCAAAGGCAATATGTTGACGTCTGAAGGATTAGCTAAAGAAATAGAAGGACGAATGACTAGAGGACAAAGTGACTTCACCTTTATTATTGGTGGATCCAACGGCTTACATAAAGACGTGCTAGACCGCAGTGATTATGCATTATCCTTCAGTAAAATGACCTTCCCACACCAAATGATGCGCGTCATATTGATAGAGCAGATCTATCGTGCATTTAAGATTATGCGTGGGGAGGCATATCATAAATAAAACTAAAAAATATATTGTATGTAACTCACTTTGAAATTGATTGAATATATAGTATCTTTAATAAAATGCAGCTATTGTGGCGTAGAATTTGAGAATCAAAAAATGATTAATATAGTTTGAAGAGACTGAGCATAAATACTAGAAAAATGGCCAGTAAATGAGTTTATTATAAATTCATTTACTGGCTTCTTTAAATAATTATCTAGACAATTTGCTTTTCTAGACATACTCTGAAATGCGTTATTTTCTTTAAGAATATTAATATATGACTTGTGTTGGTAATGATAACCTTGGTCAGAGTGTATTGTCATGCGATAGTTAAGATTAGATCTTTTAATTAAAACATTGTTTTAAATATCGATGACAAGGTCTAATGTAGGACGTGTAGACATAAGTTTCGGAATTATATAAATCCATAAAAGAAGATAAATCGAAAACATTTATACCCCTAAGGGGTATGTGTTATAGTATAAGTATAGCTAATATAATATTTTCATAAATAGGAGGAGTTAATTTGAAGAATAATGGTGAAGAGCTTAAGCATCAAAATCACATGAATCATTCCAATCAAATGCATCATGATAACCATGAATCACATAATCATCATAGTGGCCATGCACATCATCATGGGAATTTTAAAGCTAAGTTTTTTGTTTCATTAATTTTTGCAATACCTATCATTTTTTTATCGCCAATGATGGGCGTTAAATTACCTTTTCAATTCACATTTCCAGGTTCTGAATGGGTAGTGTTAATATTAGGTACAATTTTATTCTTTTATGGTGGTAAACCGTTCTTGTCTGGTGGTAAAGATGAAATTGCTGCAAAAAAACCAGGCATGATGACCTTAGTTGCCCTAGGCATTTCGGTAGCTTATATTTATAGCTTGTATGCTTTTTATATGAATAACTTTAGTAGTGCAACTGGTCATACAATGGACTTTTTTTGGGAATTAGCTACCTTAATTTTAATTATGTTATTAGGACATTGGATAGAAATGAATGCTGTCGGAAATGCTGGAGATGCCTTAAAGAAAATGGCAGAACTTTTACCTAATAGTGCTATTAAAGTTATGGACAATGGTCAACGCGAAGAAGTTAAAATATCAGAGATCATGACTGATGATGTCGTCGAAGTAAAAGCCGGAGAAAGCATTCCAACAGATGGTATTATTGTTCAAGGACAAACATCCATAGATGAATCCCTAGTCACTGGAGAATCAAAAAAAGTACAAAAAAATCAAAATGACAACGTTATTGGGGGTTCTATTAATGGATCTGGAACAATACAAGTCAAGGTTACAGCTGTTGGAGAAGATGGATATCTTTCTCAAGTTATGGGACTTGTTAATCAAGCACAAAATGATAAATCTAGTGCTGAATTGTTATCTGATAAAGTGGCGGGTTATTTATTCTACTTTGCTGTAAGTGTTGGCGTGATTTCTTTTATTGTCTGGATGCTCATTCAAAATGATGTTGATTTTGCATTAGAACGTCTTGTAACTGTGTTAGTCATTGCTTGTCCACATGCTTTAGGCTTGGCAATACCTTTAGTCACTGCACGTTCTACTTCAATTGGTGCACATAATGGTTTAATTATTAAAAATAGAGAGTCTGTAGAAATAGCTCAACATATCGATTATGTAATGATGGATAAAACTGGTACTTTAACTGAGGGTAACTTTTCTGTGAATCATTATGAGAGCTTTAAAAATGATTTGAGTAATGATACAATATTAAGCCTTTTCGCCTCATTAGAAAGTCAATCTAATCACCCATTAGCTATAAGTATTGTTGATTTTGCGAAAAGTAAAAATGTTTCATTTACTAATCCACAAGACGTTAATAATATTCCAGGTGTCGGATTAGAAGGTCTAATTGATAATAAAACATATAAAATAACAAATGTCTCTTATCTTGATAAACATAAACTTAATTATGACGATGACTTGTTTACTAAATTAGCTCAACAAGGTAATTCAATCAGCTATTTAATTGAGGATCAACAAGTCATTGGCATGATTGCTCAAGGAGATCAAATTAAAGAAAGCTCAAAACAAATGGTAGCTGATTTACTATCAAGAAATATTACACCAGTCATGCTTACAGGTGACAATAATGAAGTGGCACACGCTGTCGCAAAAGAATTAGGTATTAGTGATGTCCACGCACAACTCATGCCAGAAGATAAGGAAAGCATTATAAAAGATTATCAAAGTGACGGTAATAAAGTCATGATGGTCGGAGACGGTATCAACGATGCGCCGAGTCTTATAAGAGCCGATATTGGTATAGCAATTGGTGCAGGCACAGATGTTGCAGTGGATTCAGGTGATATCATACTTGTTAAAAGTAATCCATCAGATATTATTCATTTCTTGACCCTTTCAAATAATACTATGAGAAAAATGGTGCAAAACTTATGGTGGGGTGCAGGTTATAATATTGTTGCTGTACCTTTAGCAGCTGGTATTTTAGCATTTATCGGCTTGATTTTATCACCTGCAATAGGTGCTATTTTAATGTCACTAAGTACGGTTATTGTTGCAATTAATGCCTTTACATTAAAATTAAAATAAAAGATAGGAGTTTTATTATGATTAAAAAATTATTTTTTATGATATTAGGATCATTACTAATATTATCAGCTTGCTCCAATAATGATGAAAAAGATAAAGACACTAATGACCAAAAAAGTGAGAGCCATATGAAGCATAATGATGAAAGTAAAGTTCCAGAAGATATGAAATCGACTAATGAGGGTGAATTTAAAGTGGGAGATAAAGTAACGATTACAGCAGGGCATATGCCAGGTATGAAAGGTGCAGAAGCTACTGTAAAAGGTGCGTATAAAACATATGCCTATGTTGTAAGTTATAAACCCACAAATGGAAATGAAAAAGTAAACAATCATAAATGGGTCGTAAACGAAGAGATTAAAGATGCACCTAAAGATGGATTTAGTAAGGGCGATACTGTTAAATTAGAAGCAAGTCATATGTCTGGTATGAAAGGTGCTACAGCCAATATAGATAACGTGAAAAAGACTACTGTTTACGTAGTTGATTACAAATCCAAAGATAATGGTAAAATCATTAAAAATCATAAATGGATGACAGGAAATGAGCTGAAAGCACGATAAAAATCTAGTTCTAAATTGAGAAATAAATAGATATAAAAATATCCTCCTTAATCAATAATTTAAATAACTTATTATTGTTAAGGAGGATATTTTTTAGTGTGTAAATTAAAAAGAATTTTAGAAGAATAACATTTATCAAAAAACTGTTCATTACCTTATTAATTGAAATTATATAATTAAAAACCGCATCATTAACCGATACGCAGAAACGTATCATAAGTGATGGAGGTTTTAATAGAACTATTAATTAAAATAGTTCTATTTATTTCCGGAAGTATTCGAAGACAGAGAGATTAAAGTATATTTGTCTAAAGTAGAACAATAATTGAGTGTATATTATTTTATAAAGAAAAATATTAATACAACCAAAAATCTCCCGATTCTGTAGTTCTGTTCTACGGATAGGGCGATTATTTTAATACATAATTTGACTATTCCATTAAATAACTGTCTTCAGTGAGTTTGATTGTTTTGTTTTTCAATGGGTCGAGTATTTGTTTAACAATAAATCCTATTGTGAATATTACGACGCGACCACAGCAATTAGTAGTTTCATGATTACTATAGTTAGTTTTTTTAAACCCCATCATCAAATGATAAGTAGAAGAGTATCATGATTGAAATCAAGAGATGAATTTATAACATATTAAATGCTTTAGTAAATTACCTTGTTTAATTTTCTCAACGTTTGATTAATATCCTTATTTGTAAAAGTTTTTGATATGCTAAAATTATATTTGAATAGATAATTTGAAGAGTTAATCAAACTTTTATGAATGGGGATAATTAATAATGACACTTTCAAAATTAATTAAAGAGATAGGAAATACATACCTTAAAGAAAAGAAATCGGGTGAATTTACGGGGGCGCCAGTTGGAGACTTAGTAAAAAATCAGATGGTCGATGAACTAAAAAATATAGAACAGCTAAAGGGTTTTAAACTCAAAGGTAGTATTGGAAATGGGAATTTTGCAGAAGTGCCGTGGGTTGCTATTATGGATGAAAATATAACAAATGCTACTACTAAAGGTATCTATATTGTTTTCTTATTTAGTGGAGATGGAGAGAAAGTATTTCTTACTTTAAATCAAGGTGTTACGTATTTTAAAAATAAAAAATTAAAAAAACATGACATAGTAAAAGCATCAAACACGATCTATGAAATATTAGATTCTCCTGAAAGCGCGCCTATTGATATTGATTTAAAAGCTAAGACATCATTAGGGAAAGGTTATGAAAAAACCACGATTAGTGGCTTTGAATATTATATAAATGATTTGCCAGATTCTTCAGTAATTGAAAATGACATGAATAAATTATTGAATGATTATGAACAGTTAATTGCTAAATTTAAAGAAAATGGTGAAAACCTTGATCAATTTTATCAATATATTTTAAATGCAAAAGATAAAAAATATCAATTATTCAAAAATCTATTTAGAAATTTTGTAGAACAAAGTCAAATTAATATTACGAGTAATGACAAAAGTACTGAAATAAAACATGAAGGTCTTGATGAGGTGAAAATCACTAAAATTAAAGACTTTAACTCTGTGTTAATGAATGATGTCGAATTTCATATTCATTTATTTAATAGTGGACAATATGGTAGAAAAAACGGTAGTGGAAGCGGTAAAATTCCATATATGTGTTATAAAAATTCGAATTCAAGATGGGTAACCATTAGAACAACTTTTGAAAATTATAACATGACTGCCGTTCGATTTACTTTATGGGATGAAGAAGCACAAAAAGAGCAAGAAACGGAACAAACTTATAGTATTGCAGAAATGGACCTTTTTTCTGATAATCCTCCCAATGAATATTTCAAGCAATTTTATGATGATTATATGAGTTACAAAATTGAGGTGGCGCCTATGATAGAAAGTGGAGTAGTTAAAGAATTAACAGATAAATTATTAAAGTCTAAAAATCTCATACTAAGGGGTGCGCCTGGAACAGGTAAGAGTTATCTAGCGAAAGCAATAGCTTGTAATATGATAGGGACTTCTAATGAAGATCTAGAGTCTTCAGAACAATTTGAGTTTGTTCAATTTCATCCTAATTATGATTATACTGATTTTGTTGAAGGCATTAGACCTGTTATATCTCATGATGGAACTATGGGGTTTGATTTAAAATCAGGAATATTCAAAATGTTTTGTGAGCAAGCTTTAGAGACACAAAGTAGTAATTCTTCAGATAAAACGATGGAAAAAGATGAAAATCACATTAAATATAGTGATAATCATAAAAAGTATATCTTTGTAATTGATGAAATAAATAGAGGAGAAATTTCAAAGATATTTGGAGAATTGTTTTTTTCAATAGATCCTAGTTATAGAGGAATTGCTGGAGCAGTAAAAACACAGTATTCAAATATGGAGTCTGAAAAAGATAAATTCTATATTCCTGAGAACGTTTATATTATAGGAACTATGAATGATATAGATCGCTCTGTAGATACTTTTGATTTTGCGATGAGACGTAGATTTAGATTTATTGAAATTAAGGCAAATGAAAATATAGAAATGTTAGAGTCTCTCGGAGATAAAAAAGAAGAAGCTGTTAATAGAATGATTAGTCTTAACGATACAATATCTCAAATAGATGAATTGGATAGAAATTACCATATTGGAGCTGCGTATTTCTTGAAATTAAAAGATATAAGTTTTGAAGAACTATGGGAAGATTTTTTAGAACCGCTTTTATCTGATTATATTAGAGGCATGTTTAATGAAGAAGAGATTATGGAATCATTTAAATCGTCTTATGATCATCCACAAATAAGTTCAGAATTGGGTTCAGAAGATGAAGTTGGTTAAAATTAAGGATAATTCTACTGAATCTTCCAATGAGTTTAGTAAAATTCCCAATATAATTTCTTCAATATTAGATAAAAGTATATCAGAACTTGATGAGACGGGCATATTTGTATTCCCAAATAGTTTAAAAGAGCAAGAAGGTATAACAGCAGATCAATTTATTCTTAATAAATTTGGCCAAGAATATCGTTCCAGTAATATTATGGGATTTCTAGGCTATAATGAAGAAAATTTAATCATTAAAACGCGTTTTTCGAAAGGACAACAAGATTATTTTTTTCAATATTTAATAGAAAATGTTTTGAAAATACCTTATGTTATTGATCTAAATACGATAATCGACAAAGACAATAAAATTATTGATTTGTTTATATTTATTTTTCCATATTATTTAAAGAAAGCTATGCGTAAAGGTCTGTTCAAGCAATATACAAGAAATGAATATAATAATAATAATATAAAGGGCACTATTGATATTCAAAGACATATTAAGAATAACACACCTTTTATAGGTAATATTGCTTATTCTCAGAGAGAATTTTCATATGATAATTATATGCTTCAGTTAATTAGACATACGATAGAATTTATTAAAAAAAGAAAAGAAGGCGCAGGCGTGTTAAATAGTGTCAGGAACGAAGTGAAGGAAATTCGTGAAGTTACTACAAGTTATAATCATATGGATAGAAATAAAATAATAATGTTTAATAATAAGCGACCTATAAGACATGCTTATTATAAGGAATATAGAGAGTTGCAGAAACTTTGTTTAACAATTTTACAGCGTCATAAGCATTATATTGGTAATGGTAAAGAGAAAATTCATGGTATTTTATTTGATGGAGCATGGTTGTGGGAAGAATATATTGATACGTTAGTTAGTGCAGATTTTTATCATCCTAAAAATAATGGCGGTAGTGGATCTCAAAGATTGTTTAGTAGACATTTAGGAACGAAAATTGGGTTAGTTTATCCAGACTTTATTGGACGTAATCAAGAAAATAGAATAATTGCCGATGCAAAATATAAACCAATTCAAAATATAGGTAATAGAGACTATTTGCAAGTTCTAGCTTATATGTTCAGATTTGATGCTAAAATAGGCTATTATTTCTATCCAAACCATAAAGAAACTAGGGATGAAGTATTATATTTAAATCAAGGAACTAGCTATGAGAGAAATGTGCAAATGCGAGAGGAAATAAAAGTAATTAAACTTGGTCTCTCTATCCCTAAAGCAGTTAAAGATTACAAAGAATTTTCTGAGGAAATGAAAAAAGCTGAGCAAGCATTTTTAGCTAAAATATAAATTATTTGGGAATTTAGAAGGTTAGATGGTGAAATTAAATTACTATATCATAAAATAGAAAATTATATTTCTATTAATAATTGAAACAATTAATTTTATTCATTTTCTTTTCATATTGGTAGTAGATGACTGAAAGTTTGATTCAAATTCAGATTTATAAAGTTTATCCGTAAAAACGCACCCCTAAAGTCGCATTAAAAATCTAACTTTTGGGGTGCATTTTTAGTATCAATAATGTTTGTAACTAATAACCCCGTAAACCCAATTCCGATAATAAGTTGAATAATTGTTTCTATCATTTGATTGAATTGTAAGTGAATTTTTTTGAGATGAATGTAATTTTATTTGAGGCGTTATATGTAACAAATAATTAGTAAAAATAGCTAAAATTAGAATAAATGATAAAAAATTATTGACATTTCATCTAGTTGTAACTACAATGGTTACATGAGGTGGTTAATATGAAAATAAGCAGTCGCTTTACAGTAGCTGTTCATATATTAGCTTTAATAAAGATAGAAAAAGCGTATACGTTAACATCAAGTCAAATAGCAGAAAGTGTTAATACGAATCCAGTAGTCATTCGAAGATTAATGGGTAAACTTAAAGAAGCTGGTTTTATTGAAGTGTCACGTGGTAATTCGGGCGCTAGGCTATTAAAATCACTAGATGAGATAACATTATTCGATGTTTATAAAGCTGTAGAAGTTGTTGAAAAAGGGCACCTATTCCAAATACATGAAGATACAAATATCAATTGTACTGTTGGTGCAAATATTCAAATTGTATTGGAAGTTATTTTAGAAAGTGCGCAAGATGCAATGGAAACAGTACTAAAAAGTGTAACGTTAGAAAACATAGTAAATAAGATTCTAGTAAATAACGGATAAATTTATCCGTGCGTCCAACTTGTAACTGTAACCATTACAATTACAACAATATGTATAAGTTCTGCTGCAATAGTTAGATGTCCATTGGATTTAAAAACGCAACGCGAGCCACCTTAATCAACTTTATTGAAAGGAGAGATGATGATGTCGTTGAAAGTAAGTATTTATTCTGATTACGTATGTCCATTCTGTTTCATTGGTAAGGATCAACTTGAAAAAGCAATAAAAGAAACGGATATAGAGGTATCTGTAGAGTGGAAAACATTTGAGTTGAGACCAAAACCTTTAGCACAGCTTGATCCCAACAATGATACATCGAAATTATCGCTCTGGCAACAAGTGATTTATCCAAGAATAGAAGCGTGGGATATCAATATGAAATTACCGAATGTTTCTCCACATCCTTATACCGATTTGGCACATGAAGGTTTTTATTATGCAAAAGCTCATGGCAAAGCGAATGATTATAATCATCGCGTTTATGAAGCATTTTTCCAAGAAGATCAAAATATTGGAGAAATAGAAGTGTTGACTCAACTTGCTAAAGAGGTTGGGTTAAATGAAGATGAATTTAAAGATGCTCTAGTTTCAAGAAAATATAGTCCTACGAGAATGAAGGCACTAGAGCATGCGAATAAAGAAGCGAACATTACAGGTGTACCTACTTTTATTATTGGTGAAGAAAGAATTAACGGAGTAGTTGATAAAGGGACTTTTGAAAAGGTATTAAAACAAGAGAGTGATAAATTAAAAGCTTCCGGTATAAGTGACATGCAATGTAGTATTGATGGAGGCTTTTGTTAGATAGCAATTTTAAATTGAAAAGTATAATTGAGGAGGAAATTATTATGAAAATTGGAATTATTGGAGCAACTGGTAAAGTAGGAAGTTTAGTATTAGAAGAAGCAATTGAAAGAGATCATGATGTAACAGCAATCGTTAGAAATGCTTCAAAAGTATCAAATAGCGATGTAAACGTAATAGAGAAAGAAATATTTGATATTACTTCGGAAGATCTAAAAGATTTAGATTTAGTTGTTAATGCTTTTGGTGCGCCACTCGGTGAAGAAGAAGCACATGTGACAGCAGGTCGTGCATTAATTGAAGCATTGAAAGGAACAGAAACAAGAGCAATTATCGTAGGAGGCGCTGGTAGCTTATATGTTGATGAAGACCAAACTATTCAGTTAATTGACACACCAGAATTTCCTGATGTATTTGTACCAACTGCAAAAGGACAAGGAAGAAATTTACAAGATTTAAAAAATTCAAAAGATATTACTTGGACATTCATGAGCCCATCTGCTGATTTTAATGCAGAAGGTGCAAGAACTGGTAGTTACCAATCAGGTAAAGATAACTTATTAGTTAACTCAAATGGTAATAGTTACATTAGCTATGCTGACTTTGCAATCGCGGTTTTAGATGAAGCTGAAAACTCTCAGCATAAAAATGAGCGTTTTACAGTAGTTGGCGAAGAAAAATAAATTAAGTAAAAAGTTTATAGATAATGTATGTATTTAGATAATTACTATCTTCATATAACAACATTAAAATAATAGGATAATCGTGTAAACTGAGCTGATACTCATCATAAGTATCAGCTCAGTTTAATTTCTTTATTCATTATCTCTTTAATTATAAATGTTCTTTTGAAATAAGAACCTAAAATATCAAGACTTGTATAAAGCGTTATGTTTATTCTTATTGTATTTTCATAATTTCCATAGCAATACCAAGTGAAGCCATAGGTTAATCTGATATCATTATAGAAGGGATGGTGCAAAGCGTTTTTGCGATAGCAAACCTTTTTATCCATCAGATATTTCTTTTGGCAATTTACGTTTTAAGTCATTTAATCCTAATTGTCGATTGAGCTTTTTTAATTTCATCTTGAGTCATTTTAGATACAGGTTTGTTGTTAATAGGCACTTCTCTTGAACTAGGTGTTTATTTAGCCACAGTTATAGTTATAAAAGTCTCAATGCTTCATGCTATAGCATGTATAAAAATGATAATGCTAAAGATTTATGTAATAAGTTTAGTACAGTGTCATAATAGATTCTAATATAGATACTTTATAAAATATGATAAAAATATTTTGTGTTTAAATCTGTTAAAGGGGAAATAGCTATGAATTTTAGAGATTTAGAGGTAATAAAAATACTAGATGATGAAAGAAATATTACGAGTGCTGCGACAAAGTTATATATATATCAGCCTTCGTTAAGTTACAAAATTAATACACTTGAACAGGAACTTGGCGTGCCATTACTCATTCGTAGCAAGAAAGGTATTCGATTTACTGCTCAGGGTAGTCATCTAGTTGATTATGCTAAGAAAACATTAAATGGATTTAATAAGATGAAAGATTATCTCCACAGTATAGATAATGAGGATGAGGGAGTCATTAGACTCGGTGTCTCTCAGAATTTAGCCAGATATGATCTGCCTGAACTACTGAGTAGTTTTACGGACGATTTTCAAAAAGTTCAATTTAAAATTGTTACATCTTGGAGTCAGTCTATCTATAAATTAATAGAATCTAACGAAGTTTCGCTTGCAATAGTGAGAGGGGATGTATCTTGGAAGGGCTATAAAACGCTATTAAATAAAGAACCAATATGTATAATTAGCAAAGATGAGATTGATTTAGACAATTTACCTTCAAAGTCTAGAATAGCTTTTGAGACTGATACAAGATTACAAAATACTATTGATAGCTAGTGGAAAGAATCCTACAATGAGCCTCCGAATGAAGCGATGTTAATTGATAACTTGGAGTCTTGTTTAAAGTTAGTAGAAAAAGGTATGGGTTACGCAATTGCTCCAAATATTGGTGTTAGAGAATATAAAAACTTAAATGTTGTACCTATTAAAAATAAAGAGAATGAAATAATTTATAGAGATACTTGGTTATTATATAGAGAAGAAGAGGATTACCCCCTAATGCAAAAGTTTATTAAACATATAAAAGCGTATTATAATGATAATAATTAAGAAAAACGTAATATCATAGAAAAATTCTATGATGATAAATAGAATTTATGTATTTTACTTCTTATATCTCATTAAGTAATCTTAAGAGAAATACTTTGAAATTACTTTTTTATGGAGGGATATTTTTGAAGAAATATGATGTGATTGTAGTTGGAACAGGAAATGCTGCATTAAGTTCAGCAATATCAGCAAAAGAGAATGGTAGTGAAGTGCTTGTATTAGAAAAAGCTCCCAAAGAAAAAAGAGGAGGAAACTCAATATTTACTGATGGAGCAATAAGGTTTGCTTACAATGATTTACAAGGGATCAAAGAAGTTGTCACAGCACTATCCGAAAGTGATTTATCAGAAATACAAATGCCTGATTATAATACTGAAGATTTTTATGAAGATATTTTAAAAGTAACTAATGGTGAGAGTAATCCAGAATTAGCCCAATTTTTATCAAATGAGTCATTTGAAACTATTTTATGGATGAAAAAACAAGGCGTAGAGTTTCAATTAAATGAAAATCAGTACTTTGAAATTAATGGAAATAAAAATTTTTGGGGTGGCTTACCTATTAAGACAGTGGATAAAGGGATTGGATTAATGAAATCTTTATTTAATAGAGCCCAAGAACTAGGTATTGATATTATATATAGTGCTGAAGTTAATAAAATTGAAATGAATCATAATAAAGTATCAGCTGTAACTTACTTGGATAATAATAAGCAAAGGGTGAGTGTAGATACTGAGGCTATCATATTAGCATGTGGTAGTTTTGAAGCGAGTAAAGATAAAAGGGTTAAAAACTTAGGTGAACAATGGGAAAAAGCAATCGTTAGAGGTACTGAATATAACACAGGTGACGGAATAGAAATAGCGACAGAAATTGGAGCTAATAAAACAGGCCAATATGATGGTTGTCATGCACATACTACAGATTATAATGCGCCTAAGGTGGGCGATTTTTCAAAACCTGGTGATATTTATAAAAAATCATCTTATCCGTTGGGCCTAATCATTAATAAAAATGGAGAAAGATTTGTAGATGAAGGTGCTGATTTTAGAAATTATACTTATGCCAAATATGGAAAAGAGACTTTGAAACAGCCTGGTCAAAAAGCTTTTCAAATTTTTGATTCTCAAGTCAGCCCTATGTTGAGAAAAGAATATCATTTGAAAGAAGCGACTAAGATTGTTGCGGACACATTAGAAGAACTGGCTGAAAAAATGGACATCAATCCTAATGATTTTGTTGAAATGATTAATGAGTATAACGCTAGCGTTCAGGATGGAGACTATAACCCAAGTGTGAAAGATGGTAAATCTACAAAAGGGATTACTCCAGAAAAGACGAATTGGGCTTTAAAATTTGATCAAGCCCCTTATTATGCGTTTCCTATCACATGTGGTATTACTTTTGCATTCGGCGGTATCTCTACAAATACTAAAGCTGAAGCTTTAGATGAACAAAACAATGCAATAGCTGGATTATTTGTAGCAGGAGAAATGGTAGGGGGATTGTTTTATCATAATTACCCTGGAGGATCTGGTTTAATGTCTGGCTCAGTTTTTGGTAAAAGAGCTGGAAAATCAGCTGCGGAGTATGTACAAATGAACAAAGTAGATAATTGATCATCATTCTGTTTATTGTATAAAAATACAAATTTTGTTACGCTTGATAGTAGTTTGGTTGGCTAGGTGTTGAAAATAAATATCTATTAGCAACAAGCATGCACATTGAATTCTTTAGGAACCAGTTGCCCTTGGTTGCTCTAGATGTTTCAACGCAGTGCGGAATAATGTGGATGTAAGAATGTTACAGTATAATCTCATTACAGTAGCCATATATAGCGGATATTTGATCGCTATAAAAATCAGAATTTTCAGTCAAAAATCACTGTATTGAATGCTTTATTATGTTCCGTTTAACATCTTTAAGTAGGGTATGACGCTAAATTTTGTAAGCGTTTTCAATAAAGGGGGGTTCCGGTGAAAAGATGGGGTGTGTTAATCATCATTTTTTCAATTGTATTAGCAAGTTGTGATAATGACAATAAATCAAGTGCATCAAACAAGCAATTTCCTGATGAAATGGTAGAAATTGTTGCACCAGCTTCTCCGGGAGGTGGCTGGGATACTACAGCGCGTGCGATACAAAAGATCATGATTGATGAAGAACTGACCAAACAAAACGTCAATGTGATTAATAAACCTGGAGGCGGTGGAGAAATAGGGTGGCAATATTTAAAATCACGTTCACCTAATACGATTTCTATCAACTCAAGTTTATTATTATCTAACAATGAATTAGGATTAAGTGATTTAGGTACGGATGACTTTACACCTATTGCAATTTTAGCGACTGAGTGGATTAGTTTAACTGCATCTAATCAATCGAACTTAGATTCTGGTAAAAAAGTAATGGAAAAATTAAAAGAAAATCCAGAATCCTTAACTATCGGTGTTGCACCAGGCTTAGGAAACAATGATCACTTAGCTTTTGTACAGGCAGCTAAGGCGTATGGCGTTGATGTAGATAAAATAGATTTCCTTGTATATAAAAGCGGAGGAGATTTACAAACAGCTTTATTAGGTGGACATGTAGATGTTGCCTCTACTTCTGTCTCTGAAGTAAAAGAACAACACCAGACTGGTAAGTTAAAAATGTTGGCAGTGACTTCTGATAAACCAGTTGAAGGTATTGAAGATGTGCCTACATGGAAAGAACAGGGCATTGATGTCGTCTTTCCACATTGGCGTGGTGTGATGGGGCCGAAAGATATGACGCCAGAACAAATTGCCTATTGGGATGAAACGATGAAGGATGTAGTGAAATCCGATAGATGGCAAGAAATAAGGAAAAATAATGATTGGGAAAACTACTACAAAGATAGTCAAGAAAGCGAGAAATTTTTAAAAGATCAACGTAAGAAATATAAAGAATTAGTCAAAGATTCAGGAATGAAATAAGGGGGGATATGAATGTCGCGACTTGTCTTTCCAGTATTATTAATATTATTTGGTCTTATTTATTTAGTGTTGACTTTAAATATACCTAAATCAAATATTGGCAATCCAAATAGCCCGATGTATTTTCCAATTTTAGTTGGTTTATTACTTCTAATAATGAGCATTGTGTATTTCTTTCAAGAATTTAAAAAACGTCACGAAACATTTACGGCATTTTCTCAATTATTAGAGAGAAAAACGTTTATACGTATTGTGTTAACCAT
Organism: Staphylococcus sp. Ze2; assembly: GCF_048568365.1. Lineage (NCBI taxonomy): Bacteria > Bacillati > Bacillota > Bacilli > Caryophanales > Staphylococcaceae > Staphylococcus > Staphylococcus sp. Ze2. Next base: position 344,961 of record NZ_CP183486.1, read on the forward strand.
TACGCTTACAATAATATATGCTTTAATATTTGAACGCCTCGGTTTTTTAATTTCAACAATAATATTCTTAGGTGCCATTATGTTCTTAATTAACGGTTATAAAAGATGGCTGCAAAATATTTTAGTCACGGTTATTTTTTCTGGCATTGCATGGTACACATTCGCACAATTATTGAATGTCAGTTTACCTTAAGGAGGGTGATTTAAATGGGGATTGATGCAGGTAGTTTTTTAGAAGGCTTATCAACTGCGTTTCATCCGATGAACCTTTTATGGGTACTTATCGGAGGGTTTTTAGGTACAGTGGTAGGTATGTTACCTGGATTAGGGCCTGCGACTGCGGTTGCCGTACTCATACCTGTGACATTTGGTATGGAACCAGTGAGCGCATTGATTTTAATGGTCTCAATTTATTATGGCGCCATGTATGGTGGCTCAAGAAGTTCGATTTTATTAAATACGCCAGGTGATGGCTCAGCTATTGCAGCTACATTTGATGGTTACCCAATGACCAAAAATGGGGAGGCGGGTAAAGCACTAACGATTTCAGCTATTGCTTCATTAATTGGTGGCATTATCGCAGTTATTGGTTTTATCATTTTAGCAAAGCCGCTCTCTGATTTTGCTTTAAAATTCGGACCACAAGAATATTTTTTACTATTCTTATTTACACTTTCAGCTATTGTAACTTTATCATCTGGAAAGATGGTCAAAGGATTTATTGCCACAAGTATAGGTTTAATTATTAGTACGGTAGGTGTTGATTTACAAACAAGTATTTATCGTTTTACTTTTGATATTCCTCATTTAAGTGAAGGTATCAATTTCTTAGTCGTTATCATAGGGGTATATGCAGTAGCAGAAGTATTATATAATTATTTGTATTTACACGCGTTGAAACCACCTAAAGCTGATGTAGGATCGATGAAATTAACAAAAGAAGATTGGAAACGAACGAGAGGTGCTATGTTGCGACAAAGTCCTATTGGATTTCTAATCGGTGTTTTACCAGGCGCTGGGGGTTCTATTGCGGCAATGTTAAGCTATTCAACCGAAAAACAAATATCTAAAAATGGTAAGAATTTTGGGAAAGGCCAAATAGAGGGTGTAGCTGCACCGGAATCTTCTAATAACGCTGCTTCAGTAGGCTCTTTAATCCCGTTATTAACGATGGGTGTGCCAGGGTCAGGGACAACGGCTGTGATTTTAGGTGCGGTCGTTATGTTAGGTTTACAACCAGGACCTTTATTATTTGCAAATGAGCCTGAAACAATATGGACACTCGTAAATAGTATGTTTATCGGTAATATATTCTTGGTTATTTTAAATATTGCTTTAATAGGCTTGTTACTAAAAATACTACGTACACCACCCAAAGTCTTATATCCACTTATTTTAGTACTAGCGTTTATCGGTACATATACATTAGGTTATAGTATAACTGATTTCTATATTTTAATTATTTTCGGTATTCTTGGATTAATTATGAAATTATTAGATTTTCCACTTGCACCTTTGATTTTGGCAGCAATCATAGGTTCAGATATGGAGCAGAATTTCCGTAAAAGCTTGATAGTGAGTAATAATAATGTAGCAGATATATTTTTGGGCTCACCCATAAGTATCGTTTTATCATTAATGACTATTTTAGCACTGTTCTATCCGTTGATTATAAAAGGATTTAAAAGAATGAAAATAAAAAAATAACATAAAGAAACCGCTCGTTTTACAAAGATATGAGCGGTTTCTTTATATTATCTTCATTAAAAGCATCAGTATAATTAATAAAATAAACGGTGGTAACCAATCAAAGTTTAATATACTTAGATAAATACAAATTGTAAGGACTGGGAGGCCTAAAGCATTTCCCAGGGAATAAATGTGTTTTGCAATATGACTTGAATATGCTATAACAATGATTTTTTAAAACAAAATTTATACATATTTGGACTTGCACAATGCCTAATTTAGGCACATAATGTGTGCGAAAACTGTTGAATAATTATTGATATAGAATGAAGAAAATTCCTGGAGGCGATACAAATGAAGAAAAATATTTTTATTATAGGTTCTGGGTTGAGCGGCTTAGTAGCAGCGACTGAATTATTAAAAAAAGGATACAAGGTTACTATGCTAGATCAAGAGCCACGTCAAGCTATAGGTGGTCAGGCATATTGGTCTTTTGGAGGGTTATTTTTAGTAAATTCTAAAATTCAACGTCGTTTAGGTGTGAAAGATTCATATGAACTTGCACTTAATGATTGGTTAGGGACTGCTCAATTTGACCGGCTTGAGACCGAAGACTATTGGTCAAAAAAATGGGCAGAGGCTTATGTGCATTTTGCTACTTTTGAGAAGGAAGCCTATTTAAAATCAATGGGTATAAAATTAACACCGATGTTAGGTTGGGCTGAACGTGGTGGTTCAATGTCTAGTGGTCATGGTAATTCTGTTCCTCGCTTTCACATTACGTGGGGCACAGGTCCTGGATTAATCAATCCATTTATTGACTATGTATTAAAAAAGGAAAAAGAAGGTCAATTTAAATTTTTATCACGTCACCAAGTAACACATATTGATATTCAAAATAACCAAATTAGAGGGATTTCTGGTAATATTCTTGAACCAAGTGATGTTAACCGAGGTGAGCCTTCTTCTCGTGAAATTATAGATACATTTGCTTATGATGTTAATGATTTGGTTATTTCTACAGGCGGTATAGGGGCTAATCATGATATGATCAAAAAAAATTGGCCGAAGTATTTAGGTACGCCACCTAAATATATGATTCAAGGTGTACCAGATTCTACAGATGGTAAAATGATTGAACTCTCTGAAGCTTTAGGTGTGAATATTGTTAATAAAGACCGTATGTGGCATTATACTGAAGGCATTCATAACCATTCTCCAATCTGGACTAAACACGGTATTCGTATTATCCCTGGCCCGTCTTCAATTTGGCTAGATGCGAAAGGTAATCGCATGTCTGCACCTGATTTCCCAGGGTTTGACACTTTACACTCATTAGAAACTATAACTAAGACTGGCTATGATTACTCTTGGTTTGTATTAACTGAAGAAATTATTAAAAAAGAATTCGCTTTATCAGGGTCTGAGCAAAACCCAGATATAACAAATAAGGATATTAAACTTTTAATAAAAGAGCGTTTGAAAAGCAATGTCACAGGTCCTGTGAATGCCTTTTTAGAAAAAGGTGAAGATTTTGTTACAGCAGACAATTTGGAGACATTAGTAGAAAAAATGAATCAGTTAACTACAGAAGATTTGTTAGATTATCATCAGATTAAAGCAGCAATAGAAAGTAGGGACTTACAGATAAATAATAAATTTATGAAGGATGCTCAAGTTGCTTCAATTCATAATGCACGTATGTTTTTAGGAGACAGATTTATTCGAACTGCGAAACCACATAAGATATTAGATAAAAATAAATTAATTGCTGTTAAATTGCATTTGATTAGTCGAAAAACTTTAGGTGGCATTCAAACCAATTTGAATGGTCAAGCATTTAATCAACAGAACCAGTTAATTGAAGGTCTTTATGCTGCTGGAGAAGCGTCAGGCTTTGGTGGTGGTGGCGTGCATGGCTATCGTGCATTAGAAGGTACATTTTTAGGTGGCTGTATATTTAGTGGTATTCGTGTTGCTGAAGGTATAAGTAAGACAAAATAATGATTTAATTGAGATTATCTTATTGTGACAACCTTAGATTGAACACACTGCTTCACTCGATACGAAGAGTGATATGAAAGTTATGGGAATTTACAAGAACAGAACTAAGAAAAAATAAAATATGCATTGTTATCACTCATGTCCTGCGTCTAACTTCGTATTGTAATTTAGTTATAAGGCTTAGTAGTCACATAAATAATATAAGGGGGGATTGTTATAATGATAAAGCAGTTGAAGTCGCCAAGTTCTGAAGAAATAGATACTATTTCAAATATTTGGTTGGACTCTAATTTAGAAGCACATCATTTTATAAATCGTGATTATTGGATTAATAATCTTGATAACGTAAAAGTGATGTTACCAGATTCAACTATTTACGTATATTACGTTGAAAAAGAAATTATAGGGTTTGTTGGGTTATATGAGAATGATATTGCGGGGATTTTTATTAAAGATAGTTACCGAAATAAAGGTATAGGAAAGTTATTTCTGGAAAAACTAAAAAATGACTATAACAGATTGAAGTTATATGTATTTGAGAAGAATGTGAGAGCAACCCGTTTTTATCTAAAGCATCACTTTGAAATTAAATCTAAAAATGTTGACGAAGAAACGCAAGAATATGAATACTTTATGGAATGGACGACATGATCTTGAAAAAATTAAAAAGTGCTTGTTGATTAAATAAAGGCTTGCGAAAAGGCAATTCTGTAATCTCTAAAAATTTCAAATATATAGTTCCAAAACAAAAAGCGTCATCTAATAAATAGATGGCGCTTTATCACGTTTGGAATCCACCGTTAAAAATAAACAGCTATATTGTGCTCTTGGCAAAAAGCATTGATATCTTTTGGAGGAATTTTATCGGTAAACATTTTGTTAATATCGCTTAAATCACAATAGGTGAGTAAAGTGGATTTCCCCATTTTACTATGGTCGGCTAAGATAAATGTTTCTGTAGCTTTACTTGTAATATACTGCTTTATTAAATTTTCTTCCATCTCAGAATTAGATAATCCGTTTTGAATATTAACACCTGTTGCTGACATAAAAGATTTATTAATATTGAATTTCTCTAGCAACATATTAGAATCAATACCTATAAATGATCACCGCTTCTTACATATAAAAAAAGATAATCTACTTTTAATATAGCTATAATTTGACTTATCGAAGTAATCTATTCAAATTTCGTTGGTACTCCATCAATTTAACAAACCATCGAAGAGAATGAGTAAAAATATTTACCTATATATTTTGCTACAATATGAGTAGAAAGGTAAACATATTAAAATACTTATTATTATAAGTGTAATTCCTATTAAAAAATTTTTTTCTATAAAAAGTAAACTTAGTGATATTAAAAATGTGGATATCATTAGTGTAATAACAAAATACATTATGACTTTATTCTTCAAATGATCAGGAATTTTTTTCGAATCAATTGATGCTATTATGTTTAACTTTTTATTGATTAATAAATATACTGAAAATATTGTAGAAACCATTAAAATTAATATTGAAATAATTATATTCATTATTAAACACGTCACAATCTTTTAGCAATTAAATCAATATATTCATCTTGTGATAGACCTTCAGAAATTGTTTCAACACTTCTAACACCATAAACTTTATTACCTACTACTGCATAGTTTCCAGCAGCTACCACGGTCAGTACTACTGCTGCAGCTATGTGTGTTGCTCCGACATAAGACCATGCTAAAATTGCCACGAAACCAGGTTTAATTGCATAAGTAGTTTTACCATCTTTTTGTTGCATTTCTTCCTCACCAATTTCAGTAATATCATCATTAACTTTTTTAAATTGTTGTTGGATCTTTAATCTGTTTCCACTAGTAACTGATTGTTTAAATTTCACAAAATAGTTATCTTCTCTTTGTTTAAGTTTGTTTTCTAAATTGTGCACTCTATCAGTGAAGCCCTCTTGTAATTTGAAATTTTTGAATTCCGTTTTCTCCCAAAGTTCATTGAATTGTTTACCTACTTCTCCATAACCAAAAAATATACCTTCAAATAATTGTTCACCTGTGTAATTTTTTTTATTGAAATTACTAGCTTGTGCGTTTGGTATCGTAAATGTTAGTACTAGAACTAATGATATTAAACATAGAACTATTTTTTTCAATTGAGTCACCTCCATTTGCTTTTGTCCTGATGGAATGAAAATAAAAATACAAAACTGCAGACATTATTAATGAAAATGATATTAGGCCTATAAATAATGCGAATAACTCATGCATAGTAATAGCTACAAAAAACATTATTTTTCTAAATTTTTGTCCTGCAAACAGTGAAGCAAATATTAATAGTTGAATTATAAGTGTTCCCCATGTTACAAACCCTACTAATGGTGTTTCAAGAATAAAAGAAAATAAATTATATAGAAATTTTGGTATGCCATATATATTGTCATTTAGGTAATAATAGACTGCACTACCATCTAACCATTCTCTATTTTTCATTTTCGTAATTGCAGAGTTTAAGTATAAGTATGCAATTTGAAGCTTTAAAGTGATGATTAAAGCCCAACCTATTGCTTTATTATATTTCCATTTCTCAGTAGATGAGTGCCAGTGATTGATGCGATTATCAAATAAAGAAATTAACATAAGCCAAAAAGTTATAACTAATGTTACTTGTTCACCACCATCGATAGTAATCATAGTATTTTGAATACTATACGAAATATAAAAATGTAAAATTCCTATCACTTGAGGAATATAACCTAAAATAATTAGTAACAGTGCAAATATAATTAAAGATTTAACCACAATTAAACTAGTATAAGAACCGTCTGTGAAGCAAAAAGCGGTGTATTTAGTCGCTGCATCGCAAATAGGTGGATTATCTATACCGGTTACCTTTTTAAATAAAGTATTAATAGGGTTAAATAGTAACGTTAATAATGTAGAAGAAGCTATAATTGTTCTGACTATTGCGATTATTTTAGTGAAGGGAGAATAAGTAATTGTGGAATAAATGATATTTATATACTCCTTCATTCTACTTCCACCTTTACATATTTTTTTACAATATGTCTTTCTTCCGTACTCTTCGCCCAAGAAAAAGGTACTACTTCACCAGAATAAAATATGTATTTTCCTTTAAAGGTTTTCTTTGAATCTGTATTTTTAATCTTTATAAAGGGCTCTTTTTTTGTCTTCTTAATGAAGTCAGTATAATAGTTATTTGCTTCTTTTATTTCGCCCATACTAATAGCTTTATGATAAATCAATCCTGCTTCAGTCCCTTGAGCTCGTGCACCTCTATTTAAGCCCCACGCTGTTTTTATATTAGCATTAGGTTGAATAATTTCTGCTCCATCGATTTTCACATAAGCTAAATCTAAGATTTTAGGATCTTTGCTATAAAAACCCCATTCTTGTGGCAAGAGAATTTTTAAATAATACTCATTGAATTTACTAGGACTTATGACATTATGTCCTAAAGAATTAACTATGGTAAAGAATAGAAAAGTTACGCTAATTACTAGAATAATTAAAAAAAGGATTATTTGTTTCATAACGACCTCCAAACTTTTAATAAATACATATAAATTTAACAATATATTAGCACGCAATTGTAATTTTAAAATGTAATACTAGTTAGTTTCACATTTCACTTATAATGAGTAAATTTTCAGCCTGTTATTAGCACTTCTTTTCTTTTAATATAGAGAATTTATTAAAAATTCAGTTGTTTTTATTATAGTTTTGAATCGTTCTAAATTATGATTATTAAAGTGACAACTTAGGATAAGAAAAGAAGATGATATTGTTGGCATGGTAGAAACGATTAAATCTATTATTTATAAATGTACGTCTTATAATCGGGTATAACAGAACATATATAAATAGGAGGATGAGTCGACATGCCATTAATGAAAATTGATTTAATAAAAGGACGAGAAAAAGAAGAAATAAAGCAAATATTAAATATCTCTTATGAAGTTATGCTAGATACATTTAAGGCACCCAAAGGCGACAGATACCAAATAGTTAACCAACATGAAGATTATGAGATGCAAATTTTGGATACTGGTTTAGGCGTAGAACGCACAAAGGATGTCATTGTGTTCACAATTATTACAAGGCCAAGGACTCAGCAACAAAAACAAAGGTTCTATAGTGAAGTTACAAATAAACTTCATGAAAACATGGGGATACGTAAAGAAGACATCATGTTTAGTTTGATTGAGAACACAGATGAAGATTGGAGTTTCTTTAACGGAGAAGCTCAATTCCTAAATGGAAGGCTTTGAGAAAGACATAATTCAAAACTTTAGTATGTACGGTAATACTTTGTAATATGTGCAAAAGGCTTCTTATCATTATGGATAAATTTTAAAATAGTAAAGACGCTTCTTTCTAATCGAAGCGTCTTTTATTATATTTTATATATCTAATAGTTCGAATTGTTTAATTTGTTTTTCAATATGTATTGAAGAAGTATTTTCCTTTTCTGCTTTACGCATTTGCTTATGCTCTTCAATATGTGATGGACGAGACAGCCATGCTTGAAAATATTTTTTCTCTAACCATTTAGATACTATAGCATATGAAATGGTAGAGTTCTTTTCGTTTTTCCAAATTTCAACATCTATTAAACCGTCATATCCTCGAAAATCATCTTTAGCATGTAATGCCTTGTTGTCTAAAACGGCTCTATTTTCTATATTTGTTGTGAAATCAGCTTGTGCGATGAACATACAATCAATCCTCCTTAAAACTATTCATTAATCATATCAAAAATGCTATGTTTCAACATATAAATTAGCCTGTATTATTTAATCAATATACTTTTTGCGAAATTTAAAATAAGTTTTATTACTAGACGGAGGTGATAAAAGCAATTACACTGAGTAGACTTATAGGGGGTCAAAAATGGATATAACAAATAATACAATATTAATAACTGGGGGCGCCTCTGGAATAGGACTTCAGTTCACCAAAAAGTTTTACGCAAACAATAATAAAATTATTATTTGTGGACGTAATACTGAAAAACTGCAAAGTATTGAAGCGGAATTTCCAGATGTTATCACAAAGGTATGTGATATATCTAGTTCAGAAGAACGTTTGAATTTATATAATTGGGTAACTGAAAATCATCCAGATATAAATGTACTGATAAATAATGCCGGGATCCAAAACCGATTCAATATTTTGAAAAAAGATGCTGCAGTAGATTGGGAGAACTTAAATATTGAAATAAAATCTAATTTTGAAGCGACCGTACAACTGTCAATTTTGTTTAGTCAGTATTTTGCTGATAAAACAACTAATTCAAATATAATTAACGTTTCTTCAGGTTTAGCTTTTGCACCCATGGCAATAGCACCGATTTACTCAGCAACAAAAGCTGCAGTACATTCATTTACTATTAGTTTGAGGCACCAATTATCTGAGACAAATACAAGTGTTTTTGAAGTAATACCTCCTGCAGTTAATACTGATTTAGGTGGAAAAGGAATCCATACTTCTGGTGCAAATCCAGTTGATTTTATCAATGAAATATTTGAAGGACTCGTTCAAGAAAAAATTGAAATTGGTTATGGTTCTGCTAAAGAACGCTTGAAAATGTCCAAAGAAGCATTAGATGAATACACAGCAGAAATGTATAATACTTTGAAAAATACAATTTAGCAGATTCGAATTTTTGTTTAATATTGCGCTTGTAAAAGTGGGCTGTTAGTTATTAACAGTCCATTTCGCATTTAATAAATTATTCAATATTGGCTTTATTACAGGACGTACTTATAGTTGTGCTTTTTCTTTGAATGTTTATGATGTATATAATCTTTCTTAATATTTATTGAATAAGCAATTCTATTTATAAAAAACACTTTCGTATAAATTCATTTAATATTATGAATTCAACGAAAGTGTTTTAATTTTACTTACAATGCATTGGTTTTAGTACCTATACAATTAAAGCTTATTTAACTAGTGAGCTTTAATTCTGTTTTAATCAATATAAGTAAAAGTTATTTTGAAGATTCTTGTACTTTTTCAACTTCAGCTAAATAGTTTGCTAACTGTTCGTAGAGACCTAACACCATTTTAGGCTTAATTCTAGTATCAGTTAAATCCCAACCTACTAGATCCATATGGTCCCAATTTTTTAGTGTAGGCATAACCCCCCATAATCCTAATTCTGGTTTACTATCAAACGTTGTATCTTTGTGAGGTTTATTAAAAGGATACAGACCTGATTTTAATGGCACAGGGCCATCTCCTTCTCTCCAACTTTCAGGATTTTGTCTGCCAACTAAGTTAGCTAATAACTTAAATGGAGCAAACATCTTGAAGTTACCACGTTGGCGATTATTAAAAGTTTTATGGGTATCTTCAGCAGTAATAGATGTATAAGCAACGTCTTTACTTAAAGTTAATCGATCATTAATTTTTTTCGATCCTTCAATTGAGCCGTCTGTAAAACTTGTATCTTCAGTTTTCCAAACTTTGTTGTCTTTAACTCGTTTTAAATATTGAATAAATGATTCATCATCTCTTTGTTTTATTCCCCAAGGTTCGAGACCATAGTCGGCTTTAGTGTATTTATTGCTAGTGTATTTTAGAATTTTGTAGAATAATTTTCTAGCAATTGGTTTATTACCTAACTTGTCCGATATAAATGTACCGTTATGAGGTGTGGCGATGGTTGTAACAGAGGAAACCATATTATCATTGCCCCCTGCAAATATTTCAGGTATATCTCCACCATGTTTTTTCTGGTATTCAATTTCTTCAGGAACGCCATTTCTTAGCATATCCTCTAATACTTGGATCGTTTGGCCGCCAAAACTATGACCAACTAAATGAACTTTCTTACCAGGAGCCCACTCAGGATAAATGCCTTTATAAGTTTTACCGTATCTAGCATGCCCATATTTTTTAGAATGATAAGCGCCATAGTCTACAGTTCCGCCTTTAATATAATAATACAACTCAAGTGCGCGATCATAATTACTTCCAAACGGACTCATTCCGCCTTTTCTAACATCGTATCCTTGTTTATTTAATTCTTTGTCTAAATCAACTTTATTTCCACCCCAATACGGAGGTAAGACTGCGGGTTTAGATTCATCTGGATATCCAGAAAAACCGTGAGCTAGAATTATAGGATATTTATTTTTCTTAACTACGCCTTGATTACCTTTTGGAATTGTAGGTGTATAATTATCTTCTTTAGCAACTTCATTTTTATTTTCAGACGTATTTTTAGCGTCTTGTTGCTCATTCTTAGAAGCGTCATTTTGCTTATCGTCAGCCTCATTTGAATCAGATTGAGCATCCTTAGAAGCATCGTTTTGTTTATCGTCCGCCTCGTTCGAATCAGATTGAGCATCTTTAGAAGCATCGCTTTGTTTATCATCCGCCTCGTTCGAATCAGATTGTGCATCCTTAGAAGCGTCATTTTGTTTATCGTCCGCCTCGTTCGAATCAGATTGAGCATCCTTAGAAGCGTCATTTTGTTTATCGTCCGCCTCGTTCGAATCAGATTGAGCATCCTTAGAAGCATCGTTTTGTTTATCGTCCGCCTCGTTCGAATCAGATTGAGCATCCTTAGAAGCATCGGTTTGTTTTTCAGACGTATTGTTAGCGTCTTGTTGTGCATCCTCAGAAACGTCAATTTGCTTATCATTAGCCTCGTTTGAGTTTGATTGTTCCTCCTCAGAAGCATTATTTAGTTTTTGAGACTCAACATTTGAATCTTGTTCTTTTAAATTAGAAGATTGATTTTCATTTTTAGAAGCATTGTTGTTTTGAGATACATCCGTATTAGATAATTCATTCGTCATTTCAGCGTCTTTGTTAGTAGCTCTTTGTTCTAAATTAGAAGCATTATCTTCATCCGCAGAGTCTTGTATATTTAAATTAGATGATTGTTTTACATTTTTTGAGTCGGTATTAGGAGATTGTTGTTCAGAATTAGATGGATTATCTTCGTTCTTTGAGTCATTGCTTGGATTCTGTGTATTTGAATTAGATGATAAGTTCACATTTTTAGAGTCGGAGTCAGGAGATTGTTGTTCAGAATTAGATGGATTGCTCAGGTTTTCAGGCTTACTATTTTGATTTTGTGTCTTTATGTTAACTTTTTGAAAACTATCTAGACCTTGATCATTAGTCGGTTGATTAACTTCTCTTTCGTCTGCTGAAGCTTGGGAAACGGTACTTAGTGCTACAAATAAAATAGAAGTGGTTGTAAGTGATGTTAGTGGTAAAATAATTTTGTTTTTCAATTTCATAAAATCCTCCTCATTTATATTTAATTACATACTAATTTTAATATAAAATAAAAAGAATTGTTCTAAATTTCTTGAAACACAATATTTAATTCCTATGTGTAAATACAAATACAATTTTTTGATTGATATTGACACTTAGGGCATAAAAAGGAGTAGGAGTCAGAAAGATTATATGTAATTATCAAAAAGTATTAGTTTAGTTGATTTTTTAATCACCTTATAAATACTGTTTCAATCACAATAAGTAAGAGCTACAACGGTGTAAAATGTCATTTTAATATATTAATAAATAATATAATTTATGGCTTAGTATTTTAGATTCTACCTTTTCTCACAATTACTATGAAATATAGGAAGTAATTGTTAAACTAGATGTTAAGAAATTTTATATACATAAACAGAAAATCAATTAATCATATTATTGCACTAAATATAAGGAGGGTATTTATGTTTTTAGCATGGAATGAAATTAAACGTAATAAATTGAAATTTAGTTTAATCGTTGGCGTTCTGATAATGATAAGTTATTTACTGTTCTTATTATCTGGTTTAGCCAGTGGATTGATGAATATGAACAGAGAGGGTATTGATAAATGGGGCGCTGATGCAATTGTGTTAAATAAAGATGCAAATCAAACGGTTGAGCAATCAGCTTTTAATTTAGATAAAGTAGAAAACACTTATAAGCAACAAACAAGTTTAAAGCAGACGGGTGTTATTGTTTCTAACGGTGATAGCGAAGAGAATGCATTGCTATTTGGCGTTAAAGATAATTCTTTTTTAGTACCCAACATGATTGAAGGAAAGAAATTTAATTCTGATAATGAAGTTATTGCTGATGAAACGCTTAAAGAAAAAGGCTTCAAAGTTGGTGATAAATTGTCATTATCACAGTCTGATGAAAAACTGAAAATAGTAGGATTTAGTGAGAGTGCAAAATATAACGCTTCTCCTGTGATTTTCTCGAGTAATAGTACAATAGAAAAAATTAATCCATCCTTAAAAGAAGGCATGACGAACGCTGTAGTTGTTAAAGATAAAGAATGGAATAAAAAGAATTTAGATAGCAATTTAGAAGCTATTGAAATTGAAAATTTTGTTGAGAATTTACCTGGCTATAAAGCACAAAACTTAACCCTCAATTTTATGATTTCATTTCTATTTGTTATTTCAGCAACAGTTATAGGTATATTTTTATACGTGATTACACTGCAAAAGACAAATTTATTTGGTGTATTAAAAGCTCAAGGGTTTACAAATGGTTATTTAGCAAAGGTAGTAATATCACAAACGTTTATTATTGCTTTAATAGGTACAATTGTTGGATTAATACTGACATTAATAACAGGGTTGTTTTTACCAAGTGCAGTGCCTATTAAATTTAGCATAGCAACTCTAACGATATACGGTATTGTACTGATTGTTGTTTCACTATTAGGTAGTCTGTTCTCTATATTAACGATAAGAAAAGTGGATCCACTTAAAGCGATAGGGTAAATAAGGAGTGTAATTAAATGTTAGAATTTAAAAATGTTACTAAATATTTCCAAGACGGAAATCAAAAAATAGAAGCCGTAAAACCTACCTCACTCAAATTTAATCAAAAAGAACTCATTGCTATTATTGGCCCTTCTGGTTCTGGAAAAAGCACGTTTTTAACTATGGCGGGGGCGCTCCAAACGCCAAGTTCGGGTGATATTATAATTAATGGGAGCGAAGTGTCGGGTATGTCTCAGAAAGCACTAGCACACACAAGAATGCAAGAAATTGGATTCATACTGCAAGCCACTAATCTCGTGCCTTTTTTAACTGTAAAACAACAATTTAAATTACTAAAGAAACAAAAGAAAAATGTGCTAAGTGAAGATGAGTATAATCAACTCATGTCACAGCTTAATCTGGAATCGATTGAAAATAAGCTTCCAAGTGAGATATCTGGAGGACAAAAGCAGCGTGTGGCAATTGCCAAAGCTTTATATACGCAACCTTCAATCATTTTAGCAGATGAACCGACGGCCTCTTTAGACACCCAGAATGCTATGGAAGTTATGAAGATTTTAAAGGAACAGACATTAAGAAAAAACAAAACCTGTATAGTAGTTACACATGATGAAAGACTTACGTCATATTGTGATAAGGTTTATCATATGGAAGATGGCGTATTAGAGCAAGCTCAAGTCTAATGTTTTAACGCTAATAATTAATTCAAGGTACTACTAATTAATAAATATTAGATTCGAAATTAATATAAATTTAGCCTACTTAACTTATAAAATTAAGTAGGCATTTTTATGGGTAATTAATGGAATTTATAAAGAAATAATTATGATTTGTTATCAAAATTTCTTCCTTCTAAACCAGCTAACTCTTCTTTTGATGCAGATGGTGCTTTCATTTCAAAAATTTGATCGACAACTGTATAGTCATAATAACCTAAGCGTGCAATAGGTCTAATAGATTGTATATCAAGTTTCCCATTATCTAGAATAACTTTGTCATCAATATGAACTTGTGTTACACGTCCTATTACCATATCTACAGTTGATACTGGATCGCCAGTAGGGATACGCACTGTTTGGACATATTCACACTCAAAATGTACAGGAGATGCTTTGACTCTGTGACCAGGCGCTTCAATGCATTTCTCTTTTTCTACACCTGCAAATTCAAATTCATCTTCTTCTGGTGGCAATGCCTTAGCAGATAAGTTTACTGCTTCTCTTAAATCATAAGTTGCCATGTTCCAAACAAACCATCCTGTTTCTTCTGCATTTTTAACTGTATCTTTACGCTCGTGTTCTCCTAAAACAGATTGATTAGCTGCAAACATTACCATAGGCGGATCCCATGTTAAATTTTGGTACTGGCTATAAGGTGCTAAATTATCTTTACCATCCTTTGATATTGTTGAAATCCATCCAATTGGTCTAGGAACGGTACTGCTTTTAAAAGGATCGTGTGGTAAACCATGGCTACGTGTGCCTTGTTTTGGTGAATAATTCATAACATGATCACTCCTCAAAAATTTTGAAACTACTGCAAGAATAATTGTAATTAATGTAAACGTCTAATACTAAATTTGAATTGATTTATTAGTTCAAACTATAGAACAATGAAAAGTGCATCAATAAGTTGTTTGTTCATCGCTTGGCAAGAATAATGAAGCAAGGAATGCTAAGAATGCAATAGATGATATGATTACAAACATACTTGTAAAATTATTTAGAGAAGTAAGGTAAATTGATAGGATCGGAGCAACTGCTGTACCTAAAAATAGAATAAATGTGTTAACAGACAAGAAGAAACCTCTATTTCCATACACTACCATATTTACTTTTGCGATAACTAAAGGGACTGCAAACGCAATTCCAGCAACAAAACATATACTTAAAAATGTTATTAGCAGAATATTATGTGCAAAAGGCATTAATATTAATGTCACACCACAAACGCCTAAAGCAATATTTAAAACAAATTTGACACCATACCTACTACTAATACGTCCCGACATTAATGAACTTAGCATACCAAAAACACCGAATAATTTTACTAGAAATGCTGTGTGATTATCTCCGTGTATAGAATCCGATAGTATGAATTTATTTATTACTGCATACATAGAAATGAATGTTGTAAGTAATGTTAGAGAAATAAAGTAGCAGATTAATACTTTTCGATTTTTAGCAAAGTCTTTAAAATTGCTAAAGTATTTAAGGATTTGAACATCTGAATTTTTTACAGGGCTTTCTGGGACATTTCTAAAGATGATAATAGCTAAGCAGATGTATAGTGAAGAAAGTATAAAGAAAATAATGTGCCAATCGAATTGGCTGATTAATATTTCTGAAAAATTTTGACCTAAAATACCAGATAGCATAAAACTTGTACTAATAAAACTTACTGCTGTTAACCTCTTTTTAAGTGGATAAGTTTCGGTAGTGTAAGTAATAGCTATGGGAGAAAATGCAGCTGCAAATATTCCTTGGAGGCCTCGTAAAATCAATAACGTATTAAAAGAAGTTACAAATCCAATCAAAAAGCAAACTATAATTAGACCAATCAGTGAAAGTAAAATGACACGTATTCTTCCAAATTTTTCTGAAATAGTACCATAAAATAAACAGCTAATGGAATAAGTGACTGAAAAAACCACACCATTCATTGCTGCAACTGACTGAGATATACCAAAATCATTAGCTAAATGCTCTGTTATAGGTATTGCGGTATATAGATTAAACATAATTAAGATACCAGAAATAAACAAAACAAATGTTATTATATTATAATTTTTTGACGCTTCCATACGTATTACTCCTTGAAAATGAATTGTTTCCATTATTACATTTATTTAGGTTTTGAAAAACCTTTTCTGAAAAATTGTTCATTTCAGTTTTGAATTTTTTATGAAGTGGAAATAGGTAAGTGAGTGTAGAAATTGATGACAATCGAATGGGAGCTTTTTCAGGAGGTAAATTAATGAAAATAAACTTAAATTGGGAAAATACTTTTCAAGAATATCAAGATATATTGAATTCTGGTTTAAATCCAGAATGGTTATATAGCGCTAAAGCAAATATGATACTAATTCCAGCTTATACAGGAAAGGGGAAAGAGTTTTTTTATACTAGTGACATCATTAAAGCAAGTAAGACTATCCCCTTTTTTTAGACAATTGTGATGATTCGTAGAATTATTTCATAATTTTTGCTAATAAAGGGTTAAAAAATTTTAAGAAGGGTACAATACTTAGTAAGAGACTTGGAGCTCTTGTCAATTAAGATAATGAGCAAGTGAGCTCGTTACGTAAAAGATGAGCTGAGGTAAAGTTTGCTGCTCATCTTTTTCTATTTGGAGGCTAAATATATGAAAAAAATATTATTAACAGGCGCTTCGGGATATATCGGTAGTCACTTAATGAATAAATTAAAAGATAACTATGAAATTATAGCTATTTCTAGAAATATAGAAAATAAATCAAATGAACACAATGTTACTTGGAAAGCAGCTGACTTGTTTGATTTAAATGAAATAACAGAAGTAATGGAGGACATTGATATCGCTATATATCTTGTCCATTCTATGATGCCTTCGGCTAAGTTGACGCAGGCGAGCTTTGAAGATATGGATGCATTATTAGCTGATAATTTTGCTAAAGCCGCTAGTTATAACAAAGTTCAGCATATTGTATTTATGAGTGGTTTGATACCTAATACAAGTGAATTATCACCACATTTAAGAAGCCGTTTAGAGTGCGAACAGATTTTAGGATCATATGGCGTACCAGTAAGTACTTTAAGAGCGGGTTTGATTATAGGCTCTAAAGGAAGTTCTTACCCTATATTAAAAAAATTAGTGGATAGATTACCTGGCCTGTTACTGCCAAAATGGGCTTATAATACAACATTGCCAGTTGCAATAGACGACGTGATTGACGGTTTATATAAAATTGTAGAGCGTAATCCAAATGAGAACGAATCGATAGATATTGGTGGACCTAGTCATATGACTTATAAAGATCTATTCAAGCAAACTGCAGAGGTACTAGATAAACGATTACCTACGATAGATTTGCCTATTATTCCCATTTGGCTAAGTAAATATTGGGTGAAACTTATTTCAGGTGTCCCAAAAGAAATGGTTTATCCACTAATGGATAGCTTAATTCATGATATGATTAGAAATGATGAAAATATTGTGAAAGACATTTCTATAGGCAAGATTGATTATAAGGAAAGTGTGCGTAATGCCTTGGAAGAAGAAACTAAGACACAAAAGAAAGGGAAGTCATCACGTAAGGGCGATATTAAAGATGTTAGAGCAATATCAAGGGTAGTCTTACCTAAAGATGTAAATATGATTCAATTGGCAGAATCATATGCAAATTTTTTAAATAGAATTACATTAAATGTCGTTAATAGTGATTTTAACGAAGATAACTTTACGATTAGTGTGCCGTGTTTAAATAAGGACTTATTATTATTAAGTAAAGATTTTAAAGCTTCTAATAACGAGAGAATTTTATATCGAATTGTTGGTGGAGATTTCGCTTTAGATTCAGATGGTGGTAATGCGAGATTAGAGTTTAGAAGATTACCTAATAGTGACGCATGTATCATAGCGTTACAAGAATATGAACCGACGTTACCTTGGTGGGTATATAAGTATACCCAAGCAAAAGTTCATAAAAGTGTAATGAATCTTTTTAAATTTAAAATAAGTACTCAAAGAACAAACAAAGGAAAACAATTAAATATGAAGAAATTTATTTTACCAATTGTTATTTCAGGTGCTATTGTCTTAAAATTATATGGATTGAAGAAGTATTTAGCTAGAAAAAATAACATGTCTAATGCCGAACTATAGCTATTAGATATAATAGCTAGTTACTTTTACAAAAAAAGAGGGGATCAACTATGAAAGCAAACGAGATAATTAAAACAATTATAAAAGTTATAACACCAATTACAGGCGGTAAATTTATAGGGAAATTTGCAGTGAAAAACGCGAGAAAAGATTATAAAAATAATGTTAAACCACCTTTTTCACCACCCGGCTATGTCTTTCCAATTGTGTGGCCAATACTTTATACAACGATGGGCGTAGCTTATGCATTAGTGACTAATAAATCTACTAGTAAGGCTTTGAAAGGTGCTTATTACACGCAATTAAGCCTGAATTATCTATGGTCGATATTATACTTTAAATATAAATTACGCTTTAGTGCGTTGATAGAGAGTGTTGTATTACTGGGCGCAGTAGTTACAACAACTGTAAAATTTTTCAATGTAAAAAAAATTGCTGGCATTTTACTAGTTCCATATATGCTTTGGAGCGCTTTTGCTACTTATTTAACAGCTGGTAATTGGTATTTAAATAAAGATAACCCAAGCTATACAGAGAAATCTGAGAATTAAATTGATGAAAAAGATTATATATATTGCGCTATATTGGTTTATAGTTCAAATGATTATTGCTCAACTTGGTACTCGTATTAGTTATAAGTTCTTAGAAAAAGATAATAAGTATTTTCGAAGTTGGAATTTTGAACAAGAGGGTCAATTATGGCAACAATTAGTTAAAGTGCAATATTGGAAAGATCATTTGCCAGACGGTCAAAATCTTAACCCTAATATCAGTAGTAAAGCGACTTTCGATTTATCTAAAAATATGAATGATATACAGCGATTTATATTAGAAACTAGACGTGCAGAGGTGGTTCATCTGCTATCCATATTTCCTGTTATTGTGTTTTTTAAAGCGTCAAAAAGTGTTAAAATAATTAATTATATATATGTCATTATAGCTAATGTGCCTTGTATGATTGTTCAGCGCTATAATCGCCCTAAGTTAATACGTATTTATAATAAATTACAAAAAAGAAAAGGTGATTAAATGGGAAATAAGAAAGTGGTTGTCATAGGAGGTGGCTTGGGAGGGATTGCTAGCGCAATTTGTATGGCTCATGCAGGCTATCAAGTGGATTTATATGAACAAAATAAGCATATCGGTGGAAAGGTAAATAGGTTAGACATAGATGACTATGGATTTGATCTCGGTCCATCAATTTTAACCATGCCTAAAGTATTTCAACGCTTATTTCAACGATGTGATGAAAGGCTAGAAGATTATGTTAGCATTCGTAAGTTAAGTTTACAGATTAGAAACGTTTATCCAGATGGCCAAATTTTAGATTTATATGAATCCATGGAAGATATGTTAACAAATAATGAATCGTTAACAAATAAAGATATAGAGCAACTTTCTTCGTTTTTTAGTTACGCACAAAAGATACATCAAGTTGCTGAAAAAAGCTACTTTGATAAGGGATTAGATACGATGTTTGCAATTATTCGTTATCATGGTCCGTTTTCAGCTTTAAAGCAATTCGATTATTTTCATACAATGCAACAAGCCATTAATAAAAGGGTGGATAACCCATATTTAAGAGAAATGCTAGGTTATTTCATAAAATATGTCGGCTCCTCATCTTATGATGCTCCGGCTGTATTGAGTTTATTACCTCAAATGCAACATGAGGAAGGTTTGTGGTACGTAGATGGTGGCATTCATAAGTTAGCGGAAGCGATGGAACAATTAGCGAGAAAATTAGGTGTGAGCATACATTTTAACACCCCTGTAAAACGTATCAATTATAATAGTCAAAATAAGGTGACAGGGATAACAATACAAAGTAATGAGGAAATATATGCAGATTACATTATATCTAATATGGAAGTAATCCCTGTTTATAAATATTTATTGAATTTTGATGCAAATCAAATAAACAAATTGGAACGTAAATTTGAGCCAGCTAGTTCAGGTTATGTCATGCATCTTGGTGTGGACAAAAGTTATCCAGAGCTTCAACATCATAACTTTTTCTTCTCAAGTAATTCTAAAGTTAATTATGATCAAGTTTTTCACCAGTATGTTTTGCCTGAAGATCCGACTATTTATGTAGTGAATACAAATAAAACAGATAAGACACAGGCGCCAGAGGGACACGAGAATATAAAAATATTGCCACACATACCATACATTCAGAGCAAGTCATTTAGTGAAGCAGAATATCTGCAATTCCGAGAACGTATATTGGATAAATTAGAGTCCATGGGTTTGAAAGATTTGAGAAAGCACATTGTATATGAAGACGTATGGACACCACATGACATTGAAAATACATACAATTCTAATAAAGGAGCTATATATGGAGTAGTATCCAATAAGAAGAAAAATAAAGGTTTTAAATTTCCTAAAAAAAGTCAGTACTTCAAAAATTTGTACTTTGTAGGTGGTTCTGTAAATCCTGGCGCTGGTATGCCTATGGTCACTTTGAGTGGTATGCAAGTAGCAGAAGCTATTATTAATGGAGAAAGTAGTTGAGGCTGAATGATACTTTATATAATAGCAATAGTATTTACGATACTATCACTAATAAGTGGAATGTGTATGTATGCGCGTCGAGCGATTATAAATAACTCCGGAAAAGGAAGAGGTCAGACAGCCGTCAGTGTTATTGTACCTGCTAGAAATGAAGCGGAGAACTTACCTAAATTACTTAACAGTATAAGTAAAGAACAAGAAATAGAAGTAATTGTTATGGATGATGGTTCAACTGATAAGACACAAGTTGTCGCTAGATATTATGGTGCGAGCGTATATACTGTTGAAAATGATACTACATGGCAAGGTAAGTCACATGCTTGTTGGCAAGGTAGCAAATATGCAACGCATGATTTATTGATGTTTGTTGATGCTGATGTTCAGTTTGCTTGTGATGATAGTATCCAAAATATAGCCAATCAATATGATTTACAAGGTGGTAAAGGTTTGTTATCAATACAACCTTATCACAAGATAAAAAAGCTATATGAAAATATATCGGCGATTTTTAATTTAATGACAATCGTAGGTATGAATCAATTTTCAATCACGAAATCAGCAAATAATGAGCAAGGCGCGTTTGGACCAGTCCTTGTGACAAATAAGCAAGATTATAAATTGACACAAGGACATTTGAAAGCTAAAAATCAAATCATTGAAGGCTTTGCAATAAGTAAAGCATATAATAAGCAAGGTTTGCCAGTTAGTTTGCATGAAGGCCAAGGTGTAGTGAATTTTAGAATGTATTCTCAAGGATATAAAGCGCTATTAGAGGGTTGGAGTAAACACTTTGCACTTGGCTCTCAAGTAACTAAAAAGTCTACGCTTACGTTTGTATTTTTGTGGCTATTTGGTTCACTTACAACAGTTTTAGCGATAATTTTTTCAATTAATTTAGGCTCATTATATATATTATTAGCTATTACTCTATATTTTATATATGCGATACAATTTCATATATTTATTCGAAGAACAGGAAATTTTAATATCGTTGCGAGTTTATGTCATCCACTGCTCTTCATATGCTTTGTCGTGATATTTTTTAAATCATGGTTAGATATCAATGTATTCAAACGTATATATTGGAAAGGCCGTAGAATAGATTTATAGCTTAGTTTTTTATACAAATGTCAAGAAGTTTTAGGGCTTACTGAGGAGGCCAATAAATGAATCAATTAGAGAGAGATTATAACCATTGTCACAATATAATGAAAGAACATTCAAAAACGTTCTCATATGCCTTTGATTTTTTGGATCTAAAAAGAAAAAAAGCAATTTGGGCTATTTATGCAGTTTGCAGAATTATAGATGACAGTATTGATAAATACAAAGACCTTGAGCAATTAGACGGCATAGCTAGAGATTTAGATGTGATTTATAGCGATTGTGATTATATTCAAGCGTATCAAAGTGATGTAGCTATTATGAATGCTTTAAGTAATACATTGAATACATATTCAATACCTAAAAAACCTTTTGAATCTTTAATTCAATATGTGAAGGAAGATTTAGTTTTAAAAGAAATGCAAACTGATTCAGATTTATATGAGTATTGCTATGGTGTGGCAGGTACTGTCGGTGAATTGTTAACTCCTATATTAACTTCATCAAATGAAAATAATTTCGAGCAAGCTGAAGAAGCTGCGATTGCTTTAGGCAAGGCAATGCAAATAACTAATATTTTAAGAGATGTCGGCGAAGATTTTCAAAATGGAAGAATTTATCTAAGTGTAGAAAAATTAGCTCAATATCGAGTTAATCTACATTCTATATATTATGAAGGAGTTACGCCAAATTATATAGAACTATGGGAAAGTTACGCTACAGAGGCAGTTAGGTTATATGACATTGCATTAAACGGTATTAATTATTTTGACGAAGAGGTACGTTACATTATCGAATTAGCTGCGATAGCTTATCATGAAATACTTGTGGAAGTAAGGAAGGCAAACTATACGTTGCATAAGAAAGTATATGTCAGCAAATTGAAAAAAATGAAAATTTATCGTGAACTTAGTGCGAAATATAATAGGAGTGAAACATTATGAAGATTGCAGTTATAGGCGGCGGTGTTTCAGGTTTAGCTGCAGCTTCAAGATTAGCAGCAAACGGTCACCAAGTTGATTTATATGAAAAGAACCAACAAATAGGTGGCAGGATGAATCAGATCAAGCAAGATGGCTTTACATTTGATATGGGACCAACCATCGTAATGATGCCTGAGATTTATCGAGATGTTTTTAATTACGCTCAAAAAAATATGAATGATTACTTGGAAATTAAACAATTATCACATATATATGATGTTTATTTTAGTGAAACAGATCAAATTCGCGTTCCTACAGATCTTGCTCAATTAAGAGATATGCTTGAAGGTATTGAACCTAACTCTACACATGGTTTTATGTCCTTTTTAACAGATATATACGAAAGATATGAAATAGCACGAAAATATTTTCTAGAACGTACGTTTAGGAAACCTACGGATTTTTATAATCCTTTTACTATATATCAAGGTATGAAACTCAAAACATTTGATAAAGCAGATAATTTAATTGAAAAATATGTTGATAATGAAAAAATCCAAAAGATTTTAGCGTTTCAAACATTATATATAGGTATCGACCCTAAACGAAGCCCGTCATTGTATTCAATTATACCCATGATAGAGTTAATGTTTGGTGTTCACTTTATAAAAGGTGGTATGTATAGCTTTGTCAGAGCGCTTCAAACGCTAAATGAAGAATTAGGTACTCAAATTTATACCAATGCAAACGTTGAAGAAATTATCATTGATAGTAGGTATAAGCGTGCGGAGGGACTAAAAGTAAACGGACATATAGAAAAGTATGACAAAATAATTTGTACTGCTGATTTTCCATATGCTACTTCATCTTTAATTAAAAATGAACATCATCCTAAGAAGTATAAGACACAGAAAATTGATAATATGGACTATTCTTGCTCAGCCTTTTTAATGTACATAGGGGTTGATAAAGATTTATCTGAAGATATCTTGTTACATAATGTTATATTTTCAAAGGATTTTGATAATAATATCAATGAAATATTTTCCGGGGAAATATCCCAAGATCCATCAATATATGTCTACGCTCCTAGTGTAGAAGATCAGTCGTTAGCGCCAGAAGGTCAAACAGGTATTTATGTGCTGATGCCCGTTTCAGAATTGAAAACAGGTGATACGGATTGGTCTGATGAGTCAACAATCACACAAGTGAAAGATATTATTTACAATAAGCTTTCTACGATTAAAGCGTTAGAAGATTTGAAAAAGCAAGTTGTGACAGAAATTATTTATACGCCTAAGGATTTTGAAGGAGATTATAATGCTAAATTTGGAGCAGCCTTTGGTTTAATGCCTACTTTAGCGCAAAGTAACTATTACAGACCGCCTAATGTGAGCAGAGATTACAAAAATTTATATTTTGCTGGAGCTAGTGTTCATCCAGGAGCAGGAGTGCCAATTGTACTGACGAGTGCTAAAATTACAGTTGATGCTATGTTAGAAGATATTAATAATGGTATATAAAAAACGCTTAAAATCACTTTTTAATAATGTGATTTTAAGCGCCTTTTTAACTAATCGAACGTAATGGTTTGTGGTGTATCTAATTTTTTATCGTTCATAATTTTTATGGATTTTGGTATTACTTTAATTACACACAAGTTTGGATCATCCTTAGAGTCAAAAAAGGACTTATCTTGTTTGTTCCAAATCCAATCAATAGTCTCTTGATCTTTCAGTATTTCAACATTAGCATCAATTTCTAGAAAACTACGATTATTCGTTTCATCGTAACCTATAAGTACATGAGCTTTGGGATTATCTTTAAATTCAGCAATTTTTTTAGACTCAATGCTTGTCTTAGTATAAAGTGTGTGTCCATCATTATAAAATACCATGTATCTACTATTAGGTGTATTGTTATGTGCAGTAGATAGGACACCTATTTTTGATGTATTTAATATATTTTCAATTTCATTTTGTAATTGTTCGTTATTCATAATTTAATCACCTCTGATAATAATATACCCTGAAGTTGCCTATAATATGTAAGGTCTTAAAATTTATTTTATTTTTTAGTGAATTATACAAAAGTTAAAACGGGTATATGATTGAAAACACAATCTTAAGTTAAAGGACAATTATAAAGTGAATTTGTATGAAACAAGCTGGGAGGCAATAAAATGCATTTAGGAGTCATACTTAACAGAGTTTTTAGAACGAAAGATAATCCACTTTTTCAATATATAGTGAAGCATCAAAATGAGATAAATAAATTGTATTTGATCTTACCTTTAGAAGATTTAACTGACGCATCAGAAGTAAAACGTGACTATTACCATAAAGTTGTAAAAGGATTTGCAAATGCTTTAGATAAGCATGATATACAACCTCATATTGTCACATATGAAAAGCTAGGTGAATTAGCCGAAACATTGGCGTTATCTCACGTATTAGTAGCAAAAGATATTATGAGTTATCACAAAGAAATATATGACTATCCTCATGTAAAAAAGGCTTTTGAAAATCACCAAATTACAGTAATTGGACAGCGCGTGAATCATTATTTTGAGCCAACAAAGACTTTTAATAAACAGCAACAGCCTTATAAAGTATTTACTAGTTTTTATAAAGCAAATCGTCAGGATTTAGTATACACCCCTAAAAAAAGTTATCAATTTAAGCAGTTGTCTCAAATTGCGGAAAAGGGTTCAAATCAAAGTGACTTAAAATTTGAAAATGATAAAGATATAGAAAAGTTAGCGCGTAAAGCTTGGGCTGATTTTTTAAATGGTGACATAGCTGATTATGATAAATTGACTGACGATGTGTCGCAGGATTTTGTAAGTGGATTAGGTAAATATTTAGCATATGGACTACTCGATATTCGTGAAATTATAAATGATTTACTTGAAGATTATGAGAGCGATGAAAAAAATTATGAAGCTTTTATAAGAGAGGTTATATTCCGTGAATTTTATTATGTGTTAATGACACAGTATCCAGAAACGGCAACTAAATCTTTTTCTGAAAAGTATCGAAACATGCAATGGTCGTATAATAAAACACATTTTGAAGTATGGAAAAAAGGTCAAACTGGCTACCCAATCGTTGATGCCGCAATGAAGAAGCTGAATCGTACAGGCTATATGCATAATCGCTTACGAATGGTCGTATCACAATTTTTAACGAAAAATTTATTTATTGATTGGACTTGGGGTGAGGAGTACTTTAGACAGTATTTGATAGATTATGATAATGCATCTAATGTACATGGATGGCAGTGGTCGGCATCTACCGGAACAGATGCAGTGCCTTATTTCAGAATGTTTAATCCTATACGTCAAAGTGAGCGCTTTGATGCGCAAGGGTATTTTATTAAAACACAGCTAGAAATATTTAATGATGTGAGCAGTAAATACATTCATGATCCAACTAAATATAAAGACAAGTTACAAGAAATTTATCATATTGAAATTGGAAAAGATTATCCACAGACTATCGTGAATCATAAAAATAGTAGAGATTATGTTATGGATAAATTTAAGCAATTATGACATATCATCCAATAAAAAGGAGTGATTCATTTGTTGAAAAATGAAATACATCGTATTTATTTAGACAAAAATAATAATGAGGTAACTATTAATAGATTTAATGTGACATATCGCTATACTATATTAGAACAAATTAATGATTTGCCACAATATGGTTATGCAGTTTTAAACCATTTATATGCTAATCCTGGTTTAGAGGCAGACTTCGAGCATGTGTTCTTAAATAGAGATAAACATCTAAGGCATACTGAAGGATTTGAAAATCTATTGTTTTTAAAGCCACATAGTACACATGAACATTATGTTATCATTACGTTTTGGCAAGACGAAGCAGCTTACAAACATTGGCAAGAGTCTCAGGAATATAAAGCATCTCATAAAAATAGAGGAACCAAACAAGGTGCTGATAAATCTATTGTAAATAGAAATCTATCCTTTAATATTAGTTTAGAATTAGAGTAGGACGTGTTGTAATAGTAGCTATTTAGTAGTTTAATAAGTTATTTTTATAGCTTTTGAAATTTAGTTTTTTTTTAATAAGAGTTGATGCATAATCAAACTTGATTATGTGACAACTCTTTTCTTTGTTATAAGTGTATTAGAAATGAATAAGGTGTTCTAGAATAATATTGTCACTTAATTTCAACAGCAATATCAATGTTTAATAGTCGGCACCATAATACTCATGCTTAAGACATACCTTATAGATAACCGTCTAAAAGGCATCCTTATATTAAAAATAATCTTTGAAAAGACTTGCGGAATTTTACCCATGCATCTGTATCAAGGTAATATTTATCTCCTGTTTTAATGATGACTTCTTTTTTGATTAAATTATTGAAGGTTCTTGTGTGCTTAATATTTAAATCATCGTAAGTTTTAGCATTTAGGGGTGAAGTAGCTTCTAATTTAATCATTTGCTTAGCAACTCTATTTTGTTTCCAAACAATCGCTTCTGCACCATTAGACATAAGGCTCACTCCTTTTTGTATAATTATAACATTATATAATATTGGTATCATAGTTTAATATTTTAATGATTTGTACAATATAAATAGAAGTGACAGATTGAATCAACAAACTTTTAGCACATAAATTGTATTATATTGATATTTCCAGTACGCATATGGCAAAATGTATTTACTACCATAAGGGGTGTTATATGAAAATAAATAAAATCATAAATAACAATGTGATTAGTGTCACGCAAAATAATCAAGAGCGTGTCGTTATGGGGAAAGGCATTGGATTTCAAAAACACGAAGGAGATATCGTAGAAGAATCGAGGATTGATAAGATTTTTGATTTAAGCAGTCAAGAGATATCAGAACGTTTCAAAACGTTATTAATTGAAGTGCCAATCGAAGTTGTTCAAGCAGTTGAGAAGATTATTGAGGTTGCTAAAGTTGAATATCATAAAGACTTGAGTGATACCATTTATGTCGCACTCACAGATCATATAAATTTTGCAATTGAGCGTCAACAACAAGGTATGACGATAAAGAATGGCTTATTGTGGGAAATAAAAAAATTCTATCCTACTGAGTACGAGATTGGGATACGTGCTTTGGACTGGATTGATGAAAGTGTAGCTGTTAAATTACCCGTTGATGAAGCGGCGTTCATAGCGATTCACTTACTCAACGCAGAACATAATAATTTGGCGGATTACAACCAAGTGACTGAAATGGTGAGAAATATCTTAAGTTTAGTAAAATATCATTTTAGATTAGAATTCGATGAAGAAAGTCTAACTTACTTTAGATTTGTAACACATCTAAAGTTTTTAGCGCAACGTATTAATGCTAATAGTCCACTTAATACAAGTGAAATGGAACTCTATGAAATCGTGAAGGAAAAGTATAAAGACGCGTTTAAGTGTGTGAAGAAGATTGAATCATTTTTAAATAAAAAGTATCAGTATGAAATGACTCAAGACGAAGCTTTATACTTAACGATTCATATACAAAGATTAATATCTAGAAATGAAAGCGTTGACAATTAATAATTATGTGGTAGATTAATGTTAAGAAAACAAAATAAACAATTAATTGTTTAGGATTGTAACTGTTCGGCAGGCGAGACCTAAGCCATTAATAGACGATTTTATCTGGGGATAAGTGTGTCTATTTATGGTTTAGGTCTCTTTTTTTATTGTCCTAAATAAGATGGGAGTGACTCAAATGGGAAATGAGCAAAGGATGGCTGATGAAATTTTAAAAAATATCGGCGGCAGTGATAATGTAAAAAATTTAACACATTGCATGACACGTTTAAGATTTGTATTAAAGGATGAAAGTAAAGCCAATGATGAGGCTATAAAAAATCTAGATGGGGTAATGGGTTTGCGAAAACAAGGAGGACAATATCAAATTATTGTCGGCAATAATGTTTCACGAACGTATGCTGATCTAATGAAATTGGGAGTAAGCGGTGGTGCTAAGAGTAACGAACCCGTTGAGAAGAAAAAATTAACACCTAAGCAAATAGGTATTAATATTTTAGATGCCATTATTGGTACGATGTCACCTTTAATACCTGCTATTATCGGTGGTTCAATGATTAAATTGTTAGTAATGATTTTAAATATGACTGGGGTATTATCATCTGAAAGTTCAACGTTTAATATACTAAATACGATTGGTGACGCACCGTTCTTCTTCTTACCTATGCTTGTTGCAGTATCGGCAGCTAGGAAATTTAACAGTAATGTGTTCTTGGCATTAGCAGTAGCTGGGGTCATGGTTCATCCAGTATTTATGGAGATTATGGAGAAAGCCGCTGAAGGTAAAGCAGCAACATTTGCATACGTACCAGTCATGTCTGTGAAATATACGTATACGATTATTCCTGCTATCGTTATGACTTGGCTATTGAAATATATTGAAGATATCATTGATCACATTACGCCTATCGTTATGAAAAACTTTTTAAAACCTATGTTGATTTTGTTAGTTGCAGCGCCAATTGCAATTATTATTGTTGGACCTGCTGGAATTTTAATAGGTACAGGATTATCGCAATTTGTCTTCTTCGTGCATGATCAATTAGGTTTCTTAGCAGTAGCTATTGTAGGTGCATTATGGCCGTTATTAGTTATGACAGGTATGCATCGTGTATTCACACCTACGATTGTTCAAACTATTGCGGAGACTGGTAAAGAAGGTATGGTTATGCCATCTGAAATTGGTGCCAATTTATCACTTGGTGGTGTTTCACTTGCAGTAGCATTTAAAACTAAAAATAGAGAATTACGACAAACATCATTAGCGGCAGCCTCTTCAGCTATTATTGCAGGCATTACTGAGCCCGCATTATATGGTGTAGCCATTCGATTAAAACGCCCTATGATTGCATCGATGATTACAGGATTTGTTGCAGGAGCAGTTGCAGGACTAGCAGGTCTTGCGAGTCATTCTATGGCTTCACCTGGTCTGTTCACAAGTGTGCAATTCATAGATCAAGACAACCCTATGAGTATTCTATGGATAATTGTTGTAATGGTTTTATCTATTGTATTGTCATTTATTTTAACTTTAGTGCTTGGATTTGAAGATATACCAGAAGCAGAAGATGATTTATTAGATGCAGAGTCGAAAGGTGACATGATTGTAGAGGCGCCTGTTGAAGGTAAGGTGAAGCCGATTGAAAGTGTTGAAGATGATGTGTTTAGTAGAGAAGTGATTGGTAAGAGTGTAGCGATTGAACCAATAGGTAATAAAATATATGCGCCAGTAACAGGAACAGTGACCTCAGTCTTCCCTACGAAGCATGCTGTTGGAATAACAGGTGACGATGGTGTAGAAGTATTAATTCATGTAGGTATTGATACTGTTAAGCTAGAGGGGAAACCATTCACATCTGAAGTTGAACAAGGCGATCATGTGAATAGTGGTGAGGTTATTGGATCCTTCGACTTAACTAAAATTATTGAAGCAGGTTATGACCCAACAACAATTGTAGTTATTACAAATACAGATGATTATGACTCTATTACGTCTTTCGATACTGTTGACGTTAGTGCTCATACATCAATATTAGGAGTGGTTAAAAAATGACGATAAAAACTTTTCCAGAAAATTTTCTTTGGGGTGGTGCTATTGCAGCAAATCAAACAGAAGGTGCGTGGAATATTGGTGGAAGAGGTCTAAGTAATATAGATTTAATACCACATGGACCAAACAGACAAGATATTAAATTAGGATATAAAACATCGCAATTAAGTGATAAAGAATACTATCCAAGCCATACAGGTATAGATTTTTATCATCATTATAAAGAAGATATTGCTATGCTTGCTGAAATGGGATTGAAAGTCTTTAGAACCTCTATTTCATGGAGTAGAATTTATCCGAATGGTGATGAAGCAACACCTAATCAAGCCGGTATTGATTATTACACAGACTTATTTAAAACATGTAAAGAGCATAATATCTCGTTACTCGTAACATTGGCACATTTTGATATTCCTATGGGGATTGTTGAGCAATATAATGGTTGGAAGAATAGAGAAACAATTGATTTATATATTAAATTTGCAGAAACATGTTTTGAAAATTTTGGTGCATATGTTGATTATTGGATTCCATTTAATGAAATTAATGTTGTGTTACACAGCCCATTTTCAGGTGGTGGATTATATTTTGATGAAAATGAGAATAGGGAAGCATTGTTATATCAAGCAGCACATTATATGTTAGTTGCAAGTGCTAAAGCTGTGAAAAGTTGTCACCGTATCACGCCCGATGCTCAGATAGGTTGTATGATTGCAGGCGGTAGTTTTTATCCGTATAGCTGTAATCCCGAAGACGTCTGGCAGTCTATGATTGACGAAAGAACGAATACGTTCTTTGTAGATGTTCAGTCTAAAGGGAAATATCCTTACTATATGGAATCACTATTTAAGTCTAAAGGAATCCAAATTGATATCACTGAACACGATAAAGAAGTTTTGAAACAAACCGTAGATTTTGTAGCGTTCAGCTACTATGCATCTAGAACCTCTATTGCTGATATTACAAGAGTAGAACAAAATGAAGGTAATGTAATAGTATCGGCTAAAAACCCATACTTAAAGATGAGTGATTGGGGATGGGTTGTCGATCCGCTTGGTTTAAGGATTACGATGAATCAAATATATGAACGCTTTGAGAAACCACTATTTGTGGTTGAAAATGGATTAGGAGCAAAAGATGTCATAGAAGCAGACGGCAGTATCCAAGATGACTATCGTATTGATTATATGCAACAACATATTCAAGCGATGCATGATGGCATTCAAGACGGTGTACCATTGCTTGGCTACATTAGTTGGGGAATTATAGATTTAGTCTCAGCATCCACAGGTGAAATGAGTAAACGTTATGGTATGATATTTGTTGACAAAGACGATGCTGGTAATGGCACCTTAAAACGTAAAAAGAAGAAATCATTTGATTGGTATAAAAAAGTCATACAACAAAATGGTATAGAAATCTAAAGAGTTAGAGAACCAAGTATTTATATTTGGTTCTCTTTTTTATTTTGTACCTCCGTAACACAACAATTGTTTTTATTAAAAGACAATATGTTTTTTCAATCTAGGAATCATATGAAATATAACAATAATCAAATTATAATTGAATATTTACAAATAATATATTTAATTAATATAGGCTTAAAATAGTAATGTTAGAGTTGTGAGGAAAGAGTGATATGTATCATCAGAGGAGGAGTTATATGAATCAGAAGAAGCATCAATCGATTACTTTCCGCGCTGCAACGAGTTTTGTCCTATTATTTAGTCTTATTGCTACACCACAAGCAGCACAAGCAAGTAGTTCAGAGAAAGCGGCCGATAATGCCAATCCAACAGCACAGCAAGAAAGCAATAATAAAATAAAAATTTTAGACAAAAAGCCTAAAGTTGAAGAGATCAAAAAGCAAAACAAGCCTAACCGAATTATTACAAATATAAACGGTAATCCACAGTCAGAAATGGGTTTTAGTTGGTATACATCAGATAAATTTGATGACTCCAAAGTATGGGTCTCAGAGTCTAAAAACTTTAAAAATGCCAAAACATTTGATGCAGACGCTCAAAAAGTAGATTCAAAATACCTTGAAAGAGATAAGCAAGGAAACATCATTTTTAAAGATATTGCTAAAGATGATGAAGGTGAACCAGTAAAAGGTAAAGACGGTAAAGAAAAAGTGAATGGTTATTATACAGACAAACATGCTGGTGGACCAGAATGGATGAGTGGCGACAAGCATGGAAAAACAAACTTAATAACTGAAGCAGAGCATACATACAAAGCACAAGCAAAAGGTTTAAAACCGAATACGAAGTACTACTATAAAGTAGGAAGTGATAAAGGTAAAAAGAGCCAAGTTGGACAGTTTAAAACAGCAGGCAAAAAAGGCGATCCATTTAATTTCGTACAATACACAGATACGCAAAATGCATTTTGGAATGAAAATGTAAGAAATGAAGCTGCATTTGGTGCAGATACATTGAAAAATGCTATTCAAACAGCTGGAGATCCTAGCTTTGCTTTACACACAGGTGACTTTATTGAAACAGCAGAAGTTGAAGATGAATGGAAAGATTTATATAAACAATCGCGTCCGTCATTCATGTCATTACCAGTTGTGGCTACAGCAGGAAATCATGATGAATACGCATTAAATGAAGAAGATGAAAAACTATTAACTAAATTTAATGAACATGTGAACGTACCAAAAGAAAATGACGCTGTGAATGGTGGCTCTTACTACTCATTTGATTACAACGGTGCACATATGGTTGTTGCAAATACCAATGACAACAAAAAATCTAAAGACAATCCAGATGAAAAAGCAATTGGCAAAAAACAAATGGAATGGATTAAGAAAGACATCAAAAAAGCACGTGATAACGGCTCCAACTGGGTGGTTTTAAATCTACACAAACCAATGTATTCTAAGTCTTATCATGCTTTATCAGACGAAGATGTGAAGAAAATTAGAGAAGAGTTAACAAAAGAAATAGATGAGTTAGATGTAGATTTAGTATTACAAGGTCATGATCATGTATTATCACGTACACATCCACTAGAACATACATCGACAAAAAACAGTTTCGTGAATGCTAAAAAAGAAGACACTAAACAATTTGTTGGTCAAGACAACGTCACATATTATGATAATCCAAAAGGTTCTGTGTATGTGCTGCCCAATACAGGTGGAACAAAAGAATATGACAGTATCTATGACCGTTCTTTAGAACATATTAAAAAAGTAAGACCAGAATTAAGTGGGTTAACTGAAAAAGATTTAGAACACTATAACAGCCTATTTAAATTAGGTAAGCAACCTCAAGAAACAGATGCCTTTAAAGATAGTCACTCAAATAACCGTGACTCTTCTTCACAAAACTTCTCAGTCTATGAAGTTGAAGGTAATACATTGAAGGTTAAAATTTATCAATTAAATGGTGACATTAGTAAGGGTGAACAGCGTAATGTTGAATTAGTTGATGAATTTGGTATTCAAAAAGACAATAAATAATTAAATCAATGCCTAAGTTAGAGGATAATAGTCTAGCTTAGGCCTCTTGATTTCCCAGGAAATTGAGGATTGATAGATAATGAAACGAGCAATAAGATATTTAACAATAATAGTTTTATCTTGTATGGCGTTAGCTGCTTGTAATAATGAAACAGAAGAACCTCAACAGTCAGGTGAAAAAGCTAAAGCTACTAAAAGTGCTAACCAAGAAAAATCATCTAAAGCGTCTATCTCAGACAAAGATAAAAAGGAAATTAAAAAAGAAGTCTTGTCGTGGCTTTCAAAACATGAAAAAAACAATGATAAGGCAGTATCAAATCGTTATTTCGGTAGCGGTAGTATGTCCGATGGGGATTGGTATGCAGGTACTGAAGATGGGGAAATTCAAGTAAGCAACAAGGGGAAACCAGGGGCGAAAGCTTTTGATTTACATACTGTGACAGGCGCAGTAACTTACACATCAAATGAAGGGGTGACTGGTATAGATAAAGATTCAAAAAACTTATCAAATATTGAAGGGTATAATGCAGTCGCTGATATTAATAAACCCGTAACTAAATATTTATTTGCAGATAACGGTCAAGTGTATGAATATGCATTTAACGATTCAAAAGACATTACACTGTCATCTGGTTTTGCACCTAAAGATCATAATGGAAAAGACCCAAACTTAAGTCCAAACCAAATGTTCAAAATAAGTGATAATAAAGCACTTAACGATTTTTATAGCAAGTTATTGGAGAAATATTAGTAAACTATTATAACTTTATCGCATTAGCTTATATCACTAGTGATAGTAAAAAGTAAGTTGTTATATTGAAGCTTATAGTGGAAATAATAATAGTAAAGATAGAGACACTAAAATATTTATCCAGTGAGAAAAGTACAGAATAAATAAAAACACACCCCAAAAGTTGGACTAAAAATCTAACTTTTGGGTTTTTTGTATAATATTAACTGAAAATAAGCTACATAAATAAGAAAGACAAAAGCAATGCTATAAAACTTTATAATATATGAATAGAAATAGGTATTCACTTTTTTTGAAATTTATTATATGCTTTGAAATATATTAACTAAATGAGGTGAGCATTTGAATAAATTTTCAAAATCTGTCATATCGATTTCGCTTGCAACTGTATTTACAATTGCAACACCACTAACTACATATACTACTGTTGTGCATGCCAATGAATCAACTGCACCGGTAATGGAACAACAAGATCAAACAAATCTTGGCTCTGAAAATATTATGGCAGTTTCATGGTATCAAAATTCAGCAGAAGCTAAGGCACTTTACTTACAAGGTTATAATAGTGCAAAAGTACAATTAGACAAAGAGCTTGAAAAAAATAAAGGCAAACATAAACTTGCAATCGCACTTGATTTAGATGAAACTGTTCTAGATAATTCACCTTATCAAGGTTACGCGTCTATAAATAATACATCGTATCCGGAAGGTTGGCATGAATGGATACAGGCCGCTAAAGCAAAACCTGTATATGGCGCTAAATCTTTTTTGAAATATGCCGATAAAAAAGGTGTAGACATTTATTACATTTCTGATAGAGACAAAGAAAAAGACTTTAAAGCAACTCAAAAAAACTTGAAAAAGCAAGGTATTCCACAAGCCACAGATAATCACATCTTGCTTAAAGATAAAAATGATAAAAGTAAGGAACCTAGAAGACAATTAGTAGAAAAAAATCATAAGTTAGTAATGTTATTTGGTGATAATTTATTAGACTTCGGGGACCCTAAAAAACCTAATGCTGCAGAGCGTGAAAAGTTTGTTCAACAACATAAAGAAGACTTTGGTAAGAAATACATTATTTTCCCTAATCCAATATATGGTAGTTGGGAAGCAACACTATATAACAATAACTATGATATGAGTGATGCGCAAAAAGATGAACTAAGAAAGCAATCAATTAAGCAGTTTAATCCTTCAACTGGAAAAGTTGAATAATAATAAAATTGCTAGTGAAACAACATGTATTTTTATTACTAGTTAATGAAGAATAATTTAGAGATTTGAACCAAAGTGAGTTATCTGGAGAACCGTTAATTCGATAAAAAATACGATTTATATAGCTATATTAATTTTAAGACTGTAAACATATTTACTTTCAGAGTAATGTTTATAGTCTTTTTTCTAATTAGCAGGTATGTAACTTATGTGAATATAGATAAAATAAAAACCAAGATCAATGAAGTATGACATCCATTGATTTTGGTTAATTGTGCACTATTAAGAAACGTCTATTGAAAGTGCTAAGTTAGACTCCGCGCGAGCTAGTTTAAATTATGAAGCGTTGAAATTACTGAAACCATATCGTCATTGATGACTAAATCTGCATTATGATCATAAGGCGTCACATCTTTATTAATAATAATAAGATTTTCTCCTTTGAAGTTTGAAATTAGACCTGCCGCTGGTTGAACTACGAGTGACGAACCTAACACAATTAATGTATCAGCTGTTTCAATTTTATTAATAGCATTAAAAATAGTATTTTGATTTAACATTTCTCCATAAAGTACAATATCAGGTCTAATGATGCTGCCACATGACTCACAATGGCGCAAGTGATGCTCCATGACGTAAGTTTTGTCATATTTATTGAAACAATCAACACAATAGAATTGATTTAAAGTCCCATGAAGTTCATCTACATTTAAGCTGCCCGCATCTGAATGAAGGCCATCGATATTTTGGGTGATAACACCTAAAGATTGATGGTCTTTTTCTAGTTGCGCAATCCATTGATGAATGGTATTGGGTTGTTTATCAGCAAGGAGTAAACGTTTATGATAAAAATCGACAAATCCCTCCGGATCATCTTGTAGATAATTAGTACTTAACAAGTACTCAGGTGAGTAACCATCTTTTGAAATTTCATCGAACAAGCCACCCATAGAACGGAAATCAGGTACACCGCTTGCCACAGAGACACCAGCACCTGTAAAAAATGTTATTCTACGAGAATTATTAATGATATCTTTCAATTGTTCAATATTACGATCCACACTTATCACTCCATTAAAAAATATACTCTCTTGTTGCGAATATTTTATTATACTTAAGATAATTTTAAATATTAGCTACTATTTTAGCAAATATGGAAAAGTATAATTAAGAGCAAATAAATCTATGACTATTGTAAGGCATCTAATGTACTAAGAATATTATAGATTGAATCTAAACAAACTCGATAAAGCCTCGTCATTCACAGTGCTTCTTATGTATTAGTGAATGATTGGGGCTTTATTTTTTTATATGAAATTTTAAAAAACCATATATATTTTCTAAAATAAAAGTACAATTAAAGTTTTTTTAATAACTATTAATTGAAAAATATTATCATTTGTATTGACAACTATAAAGGACCAATATATGATATAAATCAAATCGTAACTATTACGATTTGATTAGACTGCTGCAATGAGCTAAAGTTTTTTAATCAATATTAATAGATTTATATAAAATATTTTTAAATAGAAGGAGAGTCGTATGAGTCGAAAGGTTATAGAATTTTCAAAGTATAATCCATCGGGGAATATGACGATACTAGTGCATTCGCAACATGATTCAAGAGATTACGCAAACATAGCTAACCAATTGATGACAACGAGTCATGTTTGTTGTGAGCAAGTTGGATTTATAGAATCCACCAATACGGATTTTAATAGAAATTGTCATTTAGTTATGAGCGGAAATGAATTTTGTGGTAATGCCACAATGTCATACATACATTATTTGCAAGAAAGTAACATACTGCAAAAACATCAATGTGCAATAAAAGTTTCGGGATGTACTGAGTTGGTTCAGTGTGAAGTACATAGCAATCAACATTATGAAGTCAGTATGCCCCAAGCACAGCACGTGTCCCCGGTAAAGCTTAATATTAATCAGCAACAATGGCATGCAATAGAAATTGTTTATGAGTCATATGTGCATTTTGTTGTTCCAGTCACTGAAGTGACTACAGAATTGCAACATCAGGTTGAACAATTTGTCCGACAGCAAACAAGGAGTAATAAGTATAAAACAATAGGTATCATGTTATTTGATGAACAACGTCAGTTTCTTAAACCACTTATTTTTATACCAGAAATTCAAAGTTTGGTTTGGGAGAATAGTTGTGGTTCTGGTACTGCATCGATAGGTATTTTTAAAAATTATAAATCTAACAGTACATGCGAGGATTTTATAGTTCATCAGCCGGGCGGCAACATTTTAGTAACATCTAGGAAATGTCCAAAGTCTGGGTTCCAAACTTCCATTAAAGGACAAGTCTCAACTGTCGCAACAGGAAAAGCATTTATAGAATAGGAGACTGAAATGAAAAATTTAGAGAAAGAGATTAGCGCTATATTACATAAATATTTATTGAATTTTGAAACACTATATGAAAATGTCTTAGAAAATAGTGACTCCGTTGATGCATTAGAAACATTAGTGGATGAGTACAGTCAGTTTATATTAAATCCCGTGTTTAAACGATTATACGAAGATTGGGAAGATGAAGTGGTAAAAGAACATCTCACGACGAGGCTCCAATTTATATCAGCCCAATGTGTTAAACAAGTAGAAGTGATTCGAGCGCAACGTTTGTTAGGCGGTAAGACTTCTACTTCTGGCTACTTTGATAACATAGAGCACTGTATTAATGAAGAATTTGGGCAATGTCATATAACTGAAAATGACAAATTATTGTTAGTTGGCTCTGGTGCATATCCTATGACGCTCATTCAAGTGGCAAAGGAGACTGGCGCTGCTGTTATTGGTATTGATATTGATCCAACGGCAGTTGATTTAGGGCAAAGAATTGTTAAAGTATTAGCGCCAAATGAAGATATTGAGATTACAGAGCAGACAGTAAATCAATTAGCAGATATCAAAAAAGTGACACATATTATATTTAGTTCAACAATTCCAATTAAATATGACATATTAGAGCAACTTTATGATTTAACGAATGAAAATGTTGTTGTTGCAATGCGATTTGGTGATGGAATCAAATCATTGTTTAATTATCCTTCTAAGGAAACTAGCGTAGATAAATGGCAATGTGTAGATAAACGTATACAACCTAATCAAATTTTTGATATTGCTTTATATCGAAAGACAGCAATAAAGGTTGGTGTAGCGGATGTCTAAAACATTAATTATAGGTACGGGGCCAGTTGCAATTCAATTGGCCAATCTGTGCCATCTAACAACAGACAAGCAAATAAATATGGTAGGCCGTGCCTCAACCTCGTTGAAATCAAAAAAGTTATTTCAAGCGTATCAACGCGATAACTACTTTGAAGTAACGACACAAAATGATGCCCATAAACAAATGGCAGGTCGCTTTCAAATTAATCACTTATATGCCGACATACAAGATGTTGAAGGTATTTATGACACGATTATTATGGCGTGTACTGCAGATGCATATCATAGTACATTGGCACAACTATCGACAACAACATTAGAAAAAGTAAAGCGTATCTTGTTAGTTTCACCTACATTTGGTTCGCAAATGATTGTAGAACAGTACATGGCGGATTTTAATAAAGATATTGAAGTTATATCGTTTTCTACGTATTTGGGCGACACACGTTTGTACGATGTTGCGCAACCTAATCATGTTGTCACAACTGGGGTGAAGTCCAAATTATACATAGGTTCTAATCTTGGTTATTCGGAAACAATTGTTTTTTTAAAAGGTGTCTTCGAACAATTTCACATAGCTTTGACTGATATGCCAACACCTCTACATGCTGAAACACGCAATAGTTCTTTGTATGTACATCCCCCATTATTTATGAATGATTTTTCATTAAAAGTCATTTTTGAAGGGACAGAGGTACCTGTTTATGTATATAAGTTATTTCCAGAAGGTCCAATTACGATGACGCTCATTCATGAAATGCGCTTAATGTGGACAGAAATGATGACCATTTTAGCGAAATTTAGTGTGCCGTCAGTCAATCTTTTGGAATTTATGGTGAAAGAAAACTATCCTGTGCGTCCTGAGACATTAGCGGATGATGACGTCTGCAGTTTTGAAAAATTACCAGCAATCCATCAAGAATATTTATTATATGTCAGATATACAGCAATATTAATAGATCCGTTTTCAGAGCCTGATCAGCACGGCCGCTATTTTGATTTTTCGGCGGTACCGATTAAGCAACTTTATGAAAATGAACAAGGCGTCATTCATATACCACGTATGCCAAGTGAGGATTATTATCGTACTTCAATTATTCAACATATTGGGAAACTATTAGGTATTAAGACACCAATGATTGATTCATTTATGAAGCGTTATGAGCAATATTGTCAGGACTATAAAAAGCATAACCATCACAAACAACTATCATCACAATTCAACATGAACTTATTTAAAGATGATAAATCTTTGGTAGGGGCTTTCTTAGATACCAAAGGTAAGATTTAGTAATAAAGATTTGTAATATAAGAATATTAAATAGTTTTTTGTTTTACATAAGTATGATTCACACGAATATAAATGATATTACAATTTATAAATGAGAAAGAGGAAAAATGATGAATAAACTTACTAAGATGAGCGCAGTATTAATTGCATCAGGTATTATTTTAGCGGGATGTGGAAACGGTAAAGGCATAGAGGAAAAGAAAGAGAATAAGCAGTTAACGTATACAACAGTGAAAGATATTGGAGACATGAATCCACATGTCTACGGTGGATCTATGTCTGCAGAAAGCATGATTTATGAGCCGCTTGTACGTAACACTAAAGATGGTATCAAGCCATTGTTAGCTAAAAGTTGGGATGTATCTGATGACGGTAAAACGTATACTTTCCATTTGCGGGATGATGTTAAATTCCACGATGGTACTGAGTTTGACGCTGAGGCAGTTAAGAAAAATATTGATGCAGTTCAACAAAATAAAAAATTGCATTCATGGTTAAAGATTTCAACATTAATTGATAATGTCAGTGTTAAAGACAAATATACTGTCGAAATTCAGTTAACAGAACCGTATCAACCGACTTTAGCAGAATTAGCAATGCCACGACCATATGTATTTGTATCACCAAAGGATTTTAAGGATGATGGAACCAAGAATGGCGTGAAATCATTTGATGGCACAGGTCCATTTAAACTGGGTGAACATAAAAAAGACGAGTCAGCAGATTTTAATAAAAACAATGATTATTGGGGCGAAAAATCTAAGTTAAACAAAATACAAGCAAAAGTAATGCCTGCAGGTGAGACTGCCTTTTTATCAATGAAAAAAGGTGAGACAAACTTTGCTTTCACAGATGATAGAGGTACAGATAGCTTAGACAAAGACGCCTTAAAACAGTTGAAAGATTCTGGTGATTACCAAGTTAAACGTAGCCAACCTATGAATACAAAAATGTTAGTGGCAAATTCTGGTAAAAAAGACAGTCCAGTGAGCGATAAAACTGTAAGGCAAGCGATTGGTTATATGGTAAATAGAGATAAAATATCTAAAGAGATATTGGATGGCGAAGAAAAGCCAGCAACACAACTATTCTCTAAGAATGTTACAGACATTAATTTTGACATGCCTGCGCGTAAATATGATATGAAAAAGGCGAAAGCACTGTTAGATGAAGCGGGATGGAAACAAATAGGAGATAGTAAAGTCCGCAAAAAAGATGGCAAAGCATTAACAATGACTATGTATTATGACAAGGGCTCTTCGAGTCAAAAAGAACAAGCAGAGTTTTTACAAGCAGAATTCAAGAAAATGGGTGTTCAATTACAAATTAATGGTGAT
Source organism: Staphylococcus sp. Ze2 (assembly GCF_048568365.1). Classification (NCBI taxonomy): domain Bacteria; kingdom Bacillati; phylum Bacillota; class Bacilli; order Caryophanales; family Staphylococcaceae; genus Staphylococcus; species Staphylococcus sp. Ze2. Next base: position 386,720 of record NZ_CP183486.1, read on the forward strand.
ACATCAGATAAAGTTGCAGAACGTCGTACATCTGGTGACTATGACTTAATGTCTAATCAAACTTGGGGATTATTGTATGACCCACAAAGTACAATGAGCGCATTTAAAGCAAGTAATGGATATGAAAGTGCAACTTCAGGTATCGCTAACAAAAATGAGCTGTACAACAATATTGATGAATCATTTAAAATTCAAGATAGTAAACAACGTTCTGCTGCATATAAAGAAATTTTACAACAAATAGATGATGAAGGTATTTTCATTCCTATATCACATGGCAGAATGACTGTGGTTGCACCTAATGATTTAGAGAAATTATCATTTACACAGTCGCAATATGAATTGCCGTTTAATGAAATGCAATTTAAATAAAGGAGTGCATTCATAGTGTTCAAATTTATTTTAAAGCGCATGATAATTATGGTTCCATTGATGATTGTAGTGAGTTTCATGACATTCTTACTAACTTATATAACAGATGAAAATCCGGCGGTTACAATTTTACATGCGCAAGGCACACCGGACGTATCGCCCCAATTAATTGAAGAAACAAATGAGAAGTACGGATTAAATGATCCGTTATTAATTCAATATATGAATTGGTTATTGCAAGCATTACAGTTAGATTTTGGTACGAGTTATATTACAGGCGATCCTGTTGCAGAACGTATTGGACCAGCATTTTTAAACACCTTAAAACTGACTGTCATTTCCAGCATTATGGTAATGATTACATCAATTATTTTAGGTGTTGTTACTGCCTTAACAAGAGGGAAGTTTGCAGATCGTGCAATACGTTCTGTGGCTTTCTTTCTAACGGGCTTACCATCTTATTGGATTGCTTCGATGTTAATCATTTATGTTTCTGTAAATTTAAATTTATTGCCAACCTCTGGACTGACGGGTCCTGAAAGTTACATATTGCCAGTTATTGTTATTACTATTGCATATGCTGGTATTTACTTTAGAAATATTAGGCGTTCAATTGTTGAGCAGTTGAATGAAGACTATGTACTGTATTTGAAAGCAAGTGGGGTGAAATCGACAACGCTAATGTTGCACGTATTACGTAATGCATTACAAGTTGCCGTATCAATATTCTGCATGTCTATACCAATGATTATGGGTGGTTTAGTAGTAATCGAGTATATATTTGCTTGGCCAGGTTTAGGGCAATTAAGTTTGAAAGCCATATTAGAACATGACTTCCCTGTCATACAAGCTTATGTATTAATTGTCGCCATACTATTTGTAGTATTTAATACATTGGCAGATATAATCAATGCACTCTTGAATCCAAGATTAAGGGAGGCAGCGTGATGATTATTTTAAGACGTTTGTTACAAGACAGAGGTGCCGTTATTGCTTTAACCATTATTGTCTTATATGTTGTGTTAGGTTTTGTAGCTCCTTTTGTAACAATCTATGATCCTAATTACATAGATACAGCTAACAAATATAGTGGAATAAGTTTACAACATTTCTTAGGAACTGATCATTTAGGACGGGATATTTTAACGAGGCTAATTTATGCGATTAGACCGAGCTTATTATATGTTTTTGTAGCGCTATTTATTTCTGTTTTGATTGGTGCCATATTAGGTTTTGTTTCTGGTTATTTCCGGGGTTATATTGATGCTATTATCATGCGTATGTGTGATGTGATGTTAGCGTTCCCTAGCTATGTTGTTACACTCGCACTGATTGCATTATTTGGTATGGGTGCTGAAAATATTATTATGGCATTTATTTTAACGCGTTGGGCATGGTTTTGCCGTGTGATTCGCACAAGTGTGATGCAATATACAGCATCAGATCACGTTAAATTTGCGAAGACAATAGGCATAAGTGATTTGAAAATTATTCGCAGACACATAATGCCGTTGACACTAGGTGATATTGCAATAATATCTAGTAGTTCTATGTGTTCTATGATTTTACAAATATCTGGATTTTCATTTTTAGGGTTAGGTGTTAAAGCGCCGACTGCTGAGTGGGGGATGATGCTCAACGAAGCTAGAAAAGTAATGTTTACTCATCCAGAAATGATGTTTGCTCCGGGTATTGCTATCGTTATTATAGTTATGGCATTTAACTTTTTATCAGATGCATTACAAATTGCGATTGATCCAAGGATATCTTCAAAGGAAAAACTACGTTCTGTGAAGAAAGGATTGGTGCAATCATGACGTTATTAACAGTAAAACATTTGTTTATCAAAGATAGCTGGACAAATCAGACCATTGTTAACGGGGTGAGTTTTACAGTGGATAAAGGTGAAGTGCTAGGTATTATTGGTGAAAGTGGAAGTGGCAAGTCAGTTACGTGTAAAGCTTTAGTAGGCTTGAATCCTAAGCGCTTAAGTGTTGAAGGAAAAGTGACATTTAATAATGTACAAATGCTTACTTTGTCAGAAATGCAGTTAAAGAAGCATAGAGGTAAAGATATTGCGATGGTTATGCAACAAGGCAGCCGTGCATTCGATCCATCATCTACAGTGGGCAAGCAACTGATTGAAACTATGAAGGTTCATACGCAACTATCGATTCAAGAAATCGAAGCAACATTGATAGAATATATGGATTATATGGGATTAAGCAATCCCAAACAGATATTAAAGTCATACCCCTATATGTTATCTGGGGGAATGTTACAGCGTATGATGATTGCTTTAGCTTTGGCATTAAAACCCAAACTAATTATTGCAGATGAACCGACGACAGCTTTAGATACTATTACACAGTATGATGTGTTACAGGCGTTTAAAGATATTAAGCAGCATTTCGATTGTGCCATGATCTTTATTTCACATGACTTAACAGTGATTAATCATATCGCAGACCGAGTAGTCGTGATGAGAAATGGACAACTTATTGAAGAAGGCGCTAGAGAAGCGGTACCATACCAACCACAACAACCCTATACTCAATATTTATTATCCACACGAAAAAAAGTTAATGATTATTTTAAATCTGTATTAAGGGGGAAAACAGATGCTTAAGATTATGAATGTTGAAAAGTCATATTCGCGTTCGCAAATATTTAGGTGTAGTATGACCCCTATTGTTAAAGATGTATCCTTTGAATGTCCAGTTGGTAAAGCAATTGCAATTATCGGCGAGAGTGGTAGTGGAAAATCAACATTGAGTAGGATGGTATTAGGTATTGAGAAGCCTAACAAAGGTTCAGTAACGTTGAATGATCAGCCAGTGTATAAGAAAAAGGTCAGAAATTATCAAATAAGTGCGGTTTTTCAAGATTACACATCTTCATTACATCCTTTCCAATCTGTGAAAGAAATATTATTAGAAGTGATGTGCCAGTGTGACAATCAACCTAAGGCAGTTATGGAGAAACGAGCGATAGCATTATTAGAAGAAGTTGGATTATCGAAAGTATACATGGACAAATATCCCAATATGTTATCCGGTGGTGAAGCACAACGTGTAGCGATTGCCCGCGCGATAAGCATGAATCCCCAATATATATTGTTTGATGAAGCAATCAGTTCTCTAGATATGTCGATTCAAACGCAAATTTTAGATTTGTTAGTAAATTTACGCTCGAAAAGGCAGTTAAGTTATATCTTTATTACACATGATATTCAAGCTGCTACTTACTTATGTGAGCAGTTAATTATTTTTAAAAACGGTAAAATTGAAGAACAAATTGCAACCAAAGATTTACATCTAAGTGATAATGCTTATACAAAAGCTCTAATTGAAAAACAACTATCATTCTAAGGAGTGAGACGATGAAAGGTGCTATGGCATGGCCTTTTTTGAGACTATATATACTAACATTAATGTTTTTTAGTGCTAACGCTATTTTGAATGTCTTTATACCATTACGAGGACATGATATTGGAGCTACAAATACGGTTATCGGTATTGTAATGGGTGCTTATATGTTAACTGCTATGGTATTTAGACCTTGGGCAGGGCAAATTATTGCACGTGTTGGCCCGATTAAAGTATTACGCATCATTTTAATTATTAATGCAATTGCATTAATTTTATACGGTTTTACTGGATTAGAAGGATATTTCTTAGCACGTGTGATGCAAGGTGTTTGTACAGCGTTCTTCTCGATGTCATTACAACTAGGAATTATTGATGCTTTACCAGAAGAGCACCGTTCAGAAGGGGTTTCGTTGTATTCACTATTTTCGACAATTCCCAATTTGATTGGTCCTCTTATAGCTATTGGTATTTGGCACGCTGACAATATATCTATTTTTGCGATTATTATTATTTTTATTGCGCTATCCACTACGTTCTTTGGCTATCGTGTCACAATTACCGAACAAGAACCGGATACCTCTCATAAAATTGAAAAAATATCATTTAATGCTATTACGGTATTTGCTCAGTTTTTCAAAAATAAAGAGTTGTTTAATAGTGGTTTAATCATGATTGTAGCATCGATTGTATTCGGTGCGGTAAGTACTTTTATTCCGTTGTACACTGTGAATTATGGCTTTGCGAGTGCGGGTATATTCCTAACTATTCAAGCTATAGCAGTGGTTGTAGCAAGATTTTATTTAAGGAAATATATACCATCGGATGGATTATGGCATCCAAAATTTATGGTAACTGTGTTATCGCTACTGATGATTGCATCTTTTGTTGTGGCGTTTGGCCCGCAAGTAGGCGTCGTAATTTTCTATACGAGCGCAATCTTAATCGGTATCACACAAGCTTTGGTATACCCAACATTAACGTCTTATCTAAGCTTTGTCTTACCTAAAGTAGGGCGTAACATGTTATTGGGTTTGTTTATTGCATGTGCAGATTTAGGCATTTCTTTGGGAAGTGTCATAATGGGACCACTATCTGATTTATTAGGATTTAAATGGATGTATATTATTTGTGCTCTACTTGTGATTGGCGTCATGTTTTTAAGTGCGATGAAACATCCTATATCCTATAAGTCGAGCTAACGTGGATTCTAAAAAAGGTTCATTGATTAAGTTTAAAATTATAGAGGTATTATATATAATAAACGCTATAAATTGCTTGGAAAAGGCATTTTATAGCGTTTTAAATTTGGAAATTCAAATAAATAATAAGGAAATCTTTATTAACATACTTTATACTTAAAACAAAATGACAGAATAGAGGTTATTGTAGTGAGGAAGTTATGGATTTGGGTCATATGTATTATAGTTATTGTTATTATAGCAGCAGTTATTACTATAAAGATGTTTACTCAAAATCAATCTGCGATGGAAAAGTCTGGACACTCAAATTTTGTTAATAGTCAAATACCAACACTGTTTCTACATGGCTACGGTGGAAGTGCGGATTCAGAAAAATTTATGGTTAAGCAAGCTAAACAAAATGGTGTTACGAAAGATGTGATTACAGCGATTGTATCTAAAAATGGAGATGTTGAATTACAAGGCAAACTTAAAACAGATACAACAAATCCTATCATACAAATTGAGCTAGCAAATAATAAGCAAGGTGATCTTGATGAAAATGCAAAATGGTTTAAAAATGTATTAACGAAATTGCAAAGTGAATACGACATTAAAAAGTTTAATTTTGTAGGTCATTCTATGGGTAATTTATCATTTGCTCAATACATGCTGACGTATGGGAATGATTCATCGTTACCTCAATTGAATAAGCAAGTGAATATTGCTGGGACATATAATGGTGTATTAAATATGAATGAAAAGGTGAACGAAATTAGTGTGGATGCTAATGGTAAACCAAGCCGTATGAATCCCCCTTATCAAGAACTACAACAACTTGAAGATGTATATAATGGTAAAAATATCGACGTTTTAAATATATTTGGTGATTTGAAAGATGGTACTCATTCTGATGGGCGTGTATCTAATAGTTCATCAAAATCATTAAAATATTTACTTGGTGATAGTCCAGAAAGCTATAAAGAGTCTAAGTACGAGGGTAAATCAGCTCAACACAGCCAGTTACACGAAAATAAAGAACTTGCTAAAGAATTTATCGAATTTTTGTGGGAGAAACAAGATGATTAAGTTAACAGATTTTATAAAGACGCCAGATATTTATAAAACAAAAATTAATAGTGAATATATGAAACAATTATATTAGTAAAATTGTTAGAAAATGATTATTGAAGTAACATAAATTTTTGATTATTTATTGAAAATAGCAGTCTAATATAATTCTTATTATGTTAGTATGTTTATATGAAATAAAATTAAATGAATAGGGGACTATGTAATGAATTTAGACGAAAAATCTTATATTGAACAACAAGTTACTAATCGTTCGAAATCAGCTGGAATAGCTTATCTTCTATGGTTTTTCCTAGGTAGTTTTGGAGCTCACAGGTTTTATTTTGGAAAAACAGGATCTGCTATAGGTTTAATCGCGTTAACGTTATTAGTTTCTTGGTGGACTTTTGGGATTCCAACTTTTATCTGGGTTATTATAGATGCGTTTCTTATACCAAGTTGGAAACATAAAAATCAACAAGTTATAAGAGAACAAGCCACTGCTGAAGTGAAATTTATGAAAAATAAGTAAGTAAAATTTAAAATCATTACAAAGTGAAGAAGTTATATTCAATAGATTTCTTCACTTTTTGTTTGAATAAAAACAAATTAAATTTGGAGTCTATTTACTGCTATCTATAAAGTTTCTCGTGAAACATATGAATAACACAAGCATACCTCTATCAATAAACTTCTATTAAGATATATTTGAATCCCACTACTCTACTAGATATCACTTATCATTGGGCTTAGTCTGCTTAATTAATGTTTAGTTCTTTAGCGTAAAAGTTAGAGATAGATAATGTGAAAAATAAAGCGATTTTTGTTTCTTAAATGCTTGATTATATAAAATTAAAACCATTCTCTCTGTTTGTTAATTACAAGAGTGAATGGTTTTATTATTATAGTATTTACAGTAGAGGTTAGACTTAGGGTTGTGTGAGGTTACCATGAGGGTTGTCTTGAGTAAGATCCTTCAGAATAGCATCTTGTTAGTTTTTTGTGCGTATAGTCGAACGACGGTTTCACGTCACTTTGCTATATAGCATACTTACAACTTGTCAGTCAGATAGTTAATTTGAGAATAGTGCTTTATCTTCAGGTTGATTCTCTAAATATATTATTTTTCCTTCATCATCTAATCTTGCAATATCTATACCTTCTTGCGTATAAACACCTGTCTCAAATCTATTTCCACATATAGCCCAATGTGTTTTGAAAGTGCCATCTTCTTGTTCTACCCAACCATTATGCATGTGTTTTAAATCTTTATTTGTTTGGTACACAGCTTTAACAAATTGTTTCCATGCGTCTTTGCCTTTGAAAGATTTTTGGTTTAACACAAATTCAATATCATCGTTAAATAAATCATTTAACTTATCAAAGCTTTCGTCACTATATCTAGCTTCATCGAACAAGATAAAATATGCATCTAATGTTTTCATATCTATACCCTCTTTATAAGTTGATTTGTACATACTAATTTCAATTAGCAAGCATCTTACTAAAATATTATTTTAAATATAATTAGAGTTGTCGTATAGATATTTGCTTAGTAATATTTAATTTTCCCTTCATCTTTTGCAATAAGCACTTAGCCATAAATAGAGTTAGCAATGATAAAAGTGATAGTTGATAATATCGTAGATACAATGATGACACCGATTAAAGGCTTAAACGCTCGATCTTGTAAATCTTTAAATGATACATTTAACCCCAATGCCACCATTGCCATCAATAAGCAAATTGTTGTCAATGGCTCAATTATCTGCATTATAAATTGAGGTATAGGTACATAAGTATGAAATATCGCCATTAATACAAATCCAATTAAAAAATAAGGCATTTCGATACGTTGGTTAGTATTTCTAGCCTGTGATTTCATGTTCATTACCAATATAAGTACAATACTTAAAGGTATGAGCAAGAATACGCGGCCTAATTTGCCTAATAAGCCAATTCGTAAAGCTGTGTCACCCGAGAAATCTGCTGCAAGAATAACATGGGCAATTTCATGTAGGCTCACACCAGACCAAACGCCATAAACCTCTGGTGATATTGTGAATAGGGTATATATTACTGTATAAGCTAGTGAAAAAAGAGTACCAATTAATGCGATGATACCTATACTGATGGCTGTGTCTTTTTCTCGTGATTTTAAAATTGGAGATACAGCAGCAATCGCAGCTGCTCCACAGACGCCAGTACCAATACCTAGCAATAATGTGATAGCTTTATCTCCTTTAATATAATGATTGAGTAATAACATTAATCCAATACTTACAATGATGACACCACCATCGATAAGTAGTAATGTACTACCTTCTCCTATAACATCAAAAATATTAAGCTTTAAACCATACAATATAATAGCGAATTTTAATAGTCGTTTAGATGCGAAAGTAATGCCTGGACGATAGCTTTCAGGATAACCTTTAAAATGTCTAAATAGTATTGCGATGACAATTGCAATTGTCAAAGCACCGACCTTGTCTAATAGTGGCAGTTTTGAACTAATTAAGCTTATTGCAGCAATGATAAACGTAAATAATATACCAAAAATAAAGGGTTTATTGTTAAATGTAGTCATGTACCGTCTCCTCCTTGTACCAAAAGTGTAGCACCACAAATTTATAACGTTAAATAAATATTTGGTATATAGTTCATAACAAATTCGTTATAATAAAGGTAAAACAATGAAAGGTGATAGGACATGGACCCACTAAAAGTGTTAACTGAAGTTGTAAAAGCGCAAAGTTTTACAAAAGCTGCAGAAAATTTGTATACATCGCAACCATCCATAAGTAGAGATATTAAGAGACTTGAAAATGACTATGACGTAAAAGTATTTGAGTTTAAGCACTCAAAAATGACATTAACAAGTGATGGAGAGAAACTATACCGATATGCGTTGCAAAGAAATTATTTAGAACAAGCACTACGACAAGATTTAAAAATGCAAAACAATGCAGTCGCTGGAGATTTAAAGCTGGGAAGCAGTTTTACATTTGGTGAATATCGTTTGTCACGACAACTTACTAAATTAGCCCAAATGTATCCAGAATTACATATTCATGTACATTTGGATAATTCAGAAACGATTGTTGAGCAAATTAAAAATAATATCGTTGATGTTGGTATCGTAGAAAAAAAGATACAGAACAATGCGATTATAAGTACACCAATCGCCCAAGATGAAATTGTATTAATTAAAAAGAAATCTAGCTCGTCTAATTTAGAGACATGCTTTATTCGAGAACAAGGTTCTGGAACTCGTGTATATCAAGAAAATGGTTTGAATCAGTTATCATTAAATCCTTATTTAGTAGTCATTAACAATACAAGTTTAATAAAGAGTATGGTTCATGCAGGAAATGGTTTTTCCATTGTATCGAAATCCACATTAACATCTGAAGATTTGGAACAACTTGAAGTTATTAATTTAGATATTGAAAGGTTCTTCTATTTAATTTTACATAAAGATAAGTATATTGATGAAAAAATGAAACGAGTTATATCCGTATTAAAACAAAATGTGGAATAAGACATACGGTGTATTTTTAAACTAGGAGTAAAGAAGTGGAGTAGAAGTTATTGTCACTAATTATAAAATAGCAATTAGCATAGGGCAGAAAACCAATGGAAGTCATTGGTTTCGTGGACCTATACTATTGAGTGAGTGCTCATTGCTTGTTGTTAATTGAAAAATGGTGCCGATATTCAGAAGCACTAATTTCAAAATGCTTTGTAAAATTTTTAGAAAATAGCAGTGGGTCTTTATAACCAACTTGTCTTGATATATCACTTATAAGTGTACTCGTATGTATTAATAATTGTGAAGCGTGATACATCCTTATATAGGTTAAATATTCCTTAGGGGAACAACCTAAATTCTTTTTGAATAATTTATATAAATGACTACGTGTAATATTTACGCTTTTAGCAACATCTTCAACAGTTATATGCTTTTGATAATTTGTATTGATAAAATCAACGGCATGCTGTATATCTTCATTCACAATATCAACTTGAACAGAAAAATTTTTAGGGAACTTTTCTTGTAATGTATAAACTAATTGATACAAATATTGCATAATTAGAATGTCATTGGAGTTGTTTGACTCAATACTCTGAGAGAGTTTACAAATGAGTTGAATTATATTTTTAATATCTGTCGTATCTTGGCCTAATATGACATGACTATCAACAATACTACATCGAGACAAATAATTTAGTATTTGTTTGCCATTCATGCCTACCCAATAATAAGTCCAAGGATTTGAAAATGAAGGCTTATATTCTACTTCCATCCCACGTTCAAGCAAAAAAATATCTCCAGCAGTTAGATGATAAGTTTCACCAGCATAACTAAAAGTACCTTCTCCTTGAGTTACGATATGTAATACGGATTTTTGAAAAACAGTATAATTATAACCTACATTTGGTACGCCTATTTCAATACCACATTCGGCTAAATTTGCATCGATCAATTTTTTTTGAAATTTCTTCCACAATACCTGCATGTTATCCCTCTTAATTAAAAAACATATTTGAACTTATATTTATATTAATTGAAAATGAAACATTTTGCCATATATCGTCATCATTATGCTATTCATAACTAGAACTTACTACTGATAGAATAAAATCAATATATGTAAGCGTTTTAATAAGAACTAACTTAGAGGTGAATGTAATGAATAGACATTTAACAGGAAAACAAAAATTTGCATTTGGATTCGGTGCCATCGGTAAGGATGCCATATTTAATATCGTTAGTGTATTTCTAATGTTTTATATTACAGACATAGTAGGGCTATCTCCTGCATTTGTTGGAGTTATGTTATTTGTTGCACGTATATGGGATGCAATTAACGATCCAATTATGGGAATGATTGTTGATAATACAAGAAATAACTTTGGTAAATTTAAGACATGGCTTGTTATAGGTACATTAATTAATGCTGTAGTAACAGTATTATTGTTTACTAATTTTGATTTACCACAAACAGCAATGTACATTTACATATCGATTATTTATATTTCCTGGGGAATGACATATACGATGATGGATATACCATATTGGTCATGGCTTCCTAACTTAACTCATGATCCAAGAGAACGTGAAGAATTATCAGTTATCCCAAGATTTTTCGCTAGTTTAGCTGCATTTACTGTCGGCACATTTGGTTTATTTTTTATACATAAACTTGGTGATATTTTCGGCGGGGGTAGTGATTCTACTGGTATTTTTATATTCGCAATAATTTGTAGTTTGATTTTTATATTTACCATTGGTGTAACGGTCTTTAAAGTACCGGAGGACCAAGAAATGGAAAAACTAATAGGTATTAAAGTTAAATTTAAAGATATCGGTCGTATTTTATTTAAAAACAAAGAATTATTAGCAATTATGGGAGTACTTCTAACTTTTAACTTATGTTTACAAACATTAAATGGCTCTATTATTTATTACTTTAAATATGTAGTTAACGCAGAGCATTTATTTGCAATTTTTAATTCTATGATTTTATGCGAAATGGTTGGGTTACTATTATTACCACGCTTTATTAAATGGGTAGGTAGAACCGCTGCATTTAATACTTCTATAATATGCATTATCTCTGGATTGTTAATTATTTTGATATCTGGCTATATTGCGCCACATAGTATGACTTTAATTATTATAGGAGCGGGGATATTACGAATTGGTTCAGGCTTTATGGTCGGCATCACAACTGTTTCATTAGCGGATGTTATTGATTATGGAGAAGTTAAATTCGGCCAGCGTAATGAAAGTATTATTACATCAACAAATACCTTCTTAACAAAGACTTCTCAAGCAGTAGCAGCATTAATCGTCGGCTTAGGTTTATCTATTTTAGGTTATACGCCAAATGAAGCACAATCAGCTGTGACAATTAACGGGTTAAGAATAATGATCTTAGTTTCACCACTTGTATTCATTTGTTTAGCCGCATTTTTATATCACAAAGCCTTTAATTTAAAAGGTGACTTTTTAACGGATATTGAAAAGACATTACAGTATAAACGCCAAAGAGAATTTAGAGAAAGAATTAAATAAAGGGGTTGTTAACTATGTTAAAGCAACAGTTTCACGAAAATTTAGAGGTTCAACATGTAAATTTATTGCCAAGACGTGCATTTTATATACCATATCAACAAGGGGAAGCGGATTACCATTTTGAAACAAGGTATAATACTCGAAATGCGACATTATTAAATGGAGAATGGTATTTTCAATACTTTGAGTCACTCGAAGCATATCTAAATCATTCAAATAAACAAGAAAGCAAAACACTAACGGTCCCATCAGTTTGGAATTTATATGGCTATGATCAAATACAATATTTAAATACCCAGTATCCAATACCTTTTAATCCACCATATGTACCTAAAGATAATCCATGTGGATACTACACGCGAAAATTCACTATCGATGAGTATGATCAACAATACGATTATCATTTGAACTTTGAAGGTGTAGATAGTGCGTTTTATGTATGGATTAATAATGAATTTATAGGTTATAGTCAAATTTCACATGCTATTTCTGAATTTGATATTTCCAATTTTGTACAACAAGGTGAGAATAATATCGAAGTACTTGTACTTAAATATTCTGATGGTACCTATCTTGAAGATCAGGACATGTTTCGACACTCTGGCATTTTTAGAGACGTTTATATCTTGAAACGTGCAACTGAACGTGTTGATGATTTTAAAGTAGAAACAAATCTAAGTGACGATTTAAATGCAGCACAGATAGATGTAAAAATTGAACGAGCACACAATCTGAAATCAGTAGAATTTCAATTATATAATCCTAAGGGTGAAGAGGTAGCAAGCATATCTGGAGTGAATGAATATCAATTTGATGTCCATAATCCTCATTTATGGTCTACAGAAAACCCTATTTTATACACACTATACATTTTGACGGATCAAGAAGTGATTACACAAAAAGTTGGAATACGTGAAGTGGCTATTCAAAATAATCAATTTTATATTAATGGTCAATCCATCAAACTACGTGGTACAAATTACCATGATAGCCATCCAGAAACTGGTTACGTTATGACGGAATCCCATTTTAAAAAAGACTTAGAATTAATGAAACAAGGGAACTTTAACGCCATTCGTACGGCACATTACCCAAAATCTCCATTATTTTACGAAATGACAGACCAATATGGCTTTTACGTAATGAGCGAGGCTGATATTGAGACGCATGGTGTTGTTAGATTATATGGGGAAGACAATAATAAAGATTTTAATATTATAGCTGACGACAGTAAATTTGAAACGGCTATTATAGAGCGCATTGAAGCTTCTATTATGCCACTGAAAAATTATAGCTCTATCGTATCTTGGTCATTAGGGAATGAATCAGGATTTGGTAAAAATATGGTCAAAGGTGCAGCACGTGCAAAATCACTAGACAATACAAGACCAATTCATTACGAAGGTACATTGTATCGAGACAAGCAGCAACACTATGATTTATCTAATATAGATATGATTAGTAGAATGTATCCTTCTCCTGAAGAAATTGAGAAGACTTATTTGAGTAACCCGGATTTGGATAAACCGTTCATCTTATGTGAATATGCTCATGCAATGGGTAATTCTCCTGGAGATTTACACGCTTACCAAACGCTAGTTGAGCAATACGATAGCTTTATCGGAGGATTTGTTTGGGAATGGTGCGATCACGCCATTCAAACTGGCATGAAAGACGGTAATCCTATTTTCAGGTATGGTGGAGATTTTGGAGAAAAACTACATGACGGAAATTTTTGTGTCGATGGAATTGTATTTCCAAATAGGGTTCCCCATGAAGGTTATTATGAATTCAAACAGGAGCATAGACCATTAAAGCTTGTGTCACAAGAAGATTTTAAAATCGTGCTACGTAACCAATTGGATTTTATACCTGCAGAGAAATATATGTTTGTAGAGGCTACAGTGACAAATTTGAATAGGGAAAAAACGATAAGTGAAATACCTCTGTCAAACTTCTTGCCACACACTGCCCAAACAATTGATTTGAGCGATTATATTAATATACAACATATCAGTGATGTTATATTACGATATAAATTAAAATATGACGATATATTTCGTCATGAAAATTTTGAATTAGGACATGATCAAATCGTATATCAACGTCGAACATTGAAAGAACAGAATGAGCAATCTGATGAAACTGAAATTCTAGTAACTGAAACTGATAAATTAATCAAAGTTTCAGTAGGTAAAAGTGAAACGTACGTTTTTAATAAAGATAATGCAAGCCTTGAGTCAGTTCTCAAGCATAATCATATAGTAATTAACCAAAACACAACAAATAACATTTGGAGAGCTCCGACTGATAATGATACGAATATAAAAGATGATTGGGCTTATTCTGGTTATAAAGATATCACTACACGCGTGCACGATTATCAAATTGTAGAAAATGAGACAGAGGTCAGTCTTATTTTTAATATAGCGATGGTCAATGACGCAGTGCCTCCCGTACTATTTGGGACAGTAACTTGGCATGTTCAATGTAATGGCACACTTAATGTAACTTATGATTTAGAAAGAGATATGAAGGCACCTTATTTACCACGATTTGGTTTAGGTTTGACCTTACCTAAAGCATTTGAACAAGTGAAATATTATGGCAAAGGTCCTTTCAGTAGTTATCAAGACAAAGGCGTAGCCAATTATTTAGATGATTTTGGAACGACTGTTACAGACAATGGTGAAGTCCATATTAGACCCCAAGAGACAGGAAGTCATAATGAAACTACATTTGTTGAAATTAGTGATGGATGTAACAAGGTCATCGTGACAAGTGACAATACATTTAGTTTTAATACAACGCATTATTCATTAAAACAGCTGACAGAGACAACTCATAAAGATGCACTAGAACCTGAAGATCAAACCTATTTATATATCGATTATGCACAAAGTGGAATAGGTTCAAATAGTTGTGGTCCAGAATTAAATGAGGCATATCGATTAAACAATCGACACATCGAGTTTAGCTTTAATATGAAATTTGTCTAAGTAACTTTTAAATTATATAAATAGTAACTGCCCTAATTAACTAATGATAGTTAACTAGGGCAGTTTTCTATTGTTCAATTTTTACTTAATTATTAGTGGTTTTTATATTCGATTTCACCCATTATAATTCTTGATTCTTAAATATTTTTAATGAAGTAATATAAGATAGAACAAAAGCTATTATGCCAACTAACGCATATACACCTACAACAACTATGCTATTTGTTAAATTTATAGCGTCTGAACCCGATACTGCAACTTCTGATAAATTCATGCCAAAAAAGACGATGAAAAATAAGAAAAGTACAATGAACGACGTTGAAATCAAAATAACATTAGAATTTTCGGGTCCAAATTTAAATGTTAATGGGAACATCATGGCATAAGTACCTGCGCCTCCAATACCTACTAGTATGGACATGAGTATTACATTGAAATCTTGCGTAATTAGTGAAACAGATATGACGCCAAATACAAAACCAATTAAAGTGAGTATCCCATAAAAGCTAAAGTAACTATTAACATAATCGCTTCTGCCACTTGGGAGTGTTGAGACATAGTACATCCATTTTGAATCTTTTTCATGTTTAATGTTATCCGTAACTGGTGTTATAAGGAATAGCATTGGTAAGAAACATGCCATAATTGGATTGATAAATGCAAAAATAACGGCCGCTACTATCGCTACTATGAGATATGTATAAAGAGATTTTTTAGACGAATAATAACTACTTAATATTAAACCTTTCATTAGCTATCACCTCGCATAATTAATTTTATTGCATCATCAATGTTTTCTAGTGGATGAGCATCTGTAACCGCCGTGCGATCGTTGATTAATGAGATTCTATAACCTTTACGAACTCTTGATGCGATGAGTATATCGTTTGGGATATTGAATTCCTCTTCGCTTTGTTCTACAATACCGTAATGATTAAATAGATTGTCTTTCTTCTCCTCTAAAATAATTTCTCCGTTTTTCATAAATACTAGTTTTGTTGCAAGATGTTCTATGTCTTCTGATATATGGGATGAAATTAGAATACCGTTACCTTTCGCTACGTAATCTTCTAAAATTTCAATGACCTCTTTACGGCTAGAAACATCCATACCTGCAGTTGCTTCGTCTAAAATAAGGACCTTACTATCATGACTTAATGCGATTGTTAAAGCAGCTTTCATACGCATACCTCTAGAAAAAGAAGCTATTTCATTTGTAGTAGGTAATTCAAAAGTTTTAATAATAGCGAAAAATTTCTCCGAATCCCATGTTTTGTAAATTTTAGAAAAGACTTTATCTATATCTTGAATAGTTCATTTATTTGGAACTCGTAAATCATCAAAGACGACACCAATATGCTCTTTATGTTGGTTATCATTTGCTGCTATAGATTTATCAAAATAACGTATTTCTCCGGAATCTTTAAATCGGTTACCGACTAAGGTATTAATTAATGTGGATTTACCTGACCCATTTTTACCAATTATGCCAATAACTTCATTAGGTTCAAGCGTTAATGAAATATCAGAAAGTTGAAAATCTGATTTTTTATATGATTTATTAAGATTCTGAATTTCTAATAAATTTTCCATAATGTCCTCACTTTCAAAATTTATTTTTACTTATAAAATTTATTAACTTTCAATGTATAACCGAAAGCATTATATACAAATAAAACTATGAGTATAAGTAGACCTATTGATTGATTTATTCCTGTTCTTATAGAGAAAGCGCCTAAAAGTACTACGCCAAGCATAATTAACACGAGATTGATGTGATAAGTTTTGAACATTGATACAAGTGTTATATGACGTTCGCCTTCGTCCATAATTTCAAGAATTTTTTCTGTATAGCGAGCTTCCCCTTGTTTCGGGTAGCGTGAGTCAAATTTTCTTACAAAAAAACCAGCCATTAGAGAAGGAATTATTGTTATTAAAAATGGAATAATTGCATAAAATACTGACATTTCATTAGTGTTGTTAGATACAGTAAAGATAAGCATTGTAATAAAACTCACTGACAACTGTATATAGTATATGAAATTAGATCTTAAAAACTTAATATTTGCCTTTTCTTCAAATAAGTCTGCCTGTGCATCCTCTAACGACTGATTAGTTTTTGATTTGAATTTTATGGCGTCTCTCTGAACCTTATGTAATACAAAAATGAGAATAATATTGATAACAGAGGCGATGATGGTAACTATTATTAAACTATTTTCAGAAATTGTAATGTTTGAAAATAGATTCGTATATTCCATGACACTAATGGTACTACCTATGACACCTCCGACAATACCACCTAGTAAAATAAATAGTAAATATCGTCCTACTTTCATAAATCCCTCTCCTCTATAATGAATATATTTTCGACAGGTTCATCAAATATTCTTGCAATTTTAACTGCAGTTAAAATAGATGGCATAAAATCATTTCGCTCAATTAAGGAAATGGTCTGGCGTGAAACACCTGCTTTTTTAGCAAGTTGTGTTTGATTATAGCCATCACGAGCGCGCAACTCTTTAACACGATTTCGCAAATATTATCAACTCCTTGTATACAATATATAATATTTCGACGATTTTGACAACTATATTAGTCAAAATGACGTATATAGATGTCTTTTTGACAGTGGAAAAGCTACTAAAGACATGTAGTTTAGCCTTTAGTAGCTTATTTAAGAAATAAATTTAATCTTAGCAAGTTTGCTTATGTTTTTCTCTTAATAACATGGTACATATAAAGCCAATGATTAATAATCCAGCAGCGAGATAAAAACCAGTTGCCATAGCGCCAGTTAAATCCGTTAAATAGCCAGTCACGTATGGAGCGAGTATAGATGCTGTCATTCCTATGAAATTATAAACGCTAAAAGAAGTACTTAGCGCATTTTTAGGAGCGTTATCTGCGACTACAGCTATTAAGACAGGGTTTGTACTTATCTTTCCAACTATTCCATAGCCAATTAAAGCAATATATAAAATACATAAATGATCAAACATGACGATGGAAATTGTAAATATAAATGCTAAAGGTATCATTACTAATAATACTGGGCGACGACGACCTAATCGATCAGAAAGCCAACTAAAAAATAGTGAGCCAGGTATAGCGGCCCAAGGAACTAATGAGGCTATAAAGGCTACTTGGGCACCATTGATACCACGTTCGGTTTCTAAATAATATGGTAACCACGTAATAATCATAAAGAAACCATAAATTGAGCAGAATATAATAATATACGCCAATATCAAATTTCGATTTTTGAATAAACTAGTGAATTTAAAAGGTACTTGTTGTTCAGTAGACATTTGGATATGTCTAGGGCGTTCTTTAATTACTTTATACATTAACAAAGCTAGCACAAGTATAGGAATTGCCATGATAAAAAAAGGTGTGTGCCAATTCATACCATATTCCCGAACGGTATAACTTGAAATGAAGTAACCAATTGAAGTACCAAATGCCATACCACTATTAATTAATGCACTACCGAGTGTGATATGTTTTTCAGGAATGGCTTCTGAAGATAATGCGTATTGAGGACCGTAAAACATGCCTTGTGCTAACCCAACAATAAGCCAAGATAGCATAAATAGGAAAAAGGTCGGCATTATACCAGTAATAATCATAAATACACCGAATATTATCATACTTGGTACAAGGATATTCTTTCGACCAATTTTATCTCCTAGTATACCTGAAGGGATTTGAGTCAAAGTATAGCCAATAAAGAATACACTCATGATAATACCGAGTTGTGCATTGTTTAAAGAGAAAGTGTTTTTAATATCACCCATAATTGGGTTCAATATAGTACGTGCAGCATAGATCACTAACCATCCTAATGTAAAGATAGTAACTAATTTAATCCAGTAATTTTTACTAAGTTGTATTGATTCTTGTTGCATTTCTCATTACTCCTTCCAAATACATAAATTCACCATTATAATAGCCTGAAAATTAGTGAAATACTTCGTTAAAAATGCCAAAAACAGACAGTTATTTTGATGAAAATGCTGAGACTAAAAGAAGGATAAAAATAATAATTAACAACTTATATTATATAGCTTTAGAAGAAGTATTAATGTGTATATAAATTTTAAGTTGATATATTTATAACTAAATTGTTTTATTATTTTAAACTTTTCTTCGGAGAATAAAAGACCTTAATATAAATTATAAAATATAGATAATTTTTGTTATAATTATAACATGCTAAATAAATTTAATAATAAAAAACGTGTAATTATAGTATTTGTCTTTTAAAATAGAATAGATAAGGCATACATGAGCAATTTAAATGAGCATCAAGATCTATTAAATTACATATCAAGAAATGGACAACATCTAATTGCAATATAGGAGGAATAAAATTGACAACATCTAACAAACTTATATTCAATCGTACATACATGCTCATGTTAGCAGCTGGTATTTTTGCCATGATTGGATTTAGTACAATTTTAACAACGATTACATGGTATGCTGTTAAAGAATTACAATCGTCGATGGCATTAGGTTACATATTAGTATCGGCTACGGTGCCTAGACTACTGATGATGACATTTAGTGGTATGGTGGCTGACAAATTTAAGAAAACAACGATTATGTATTATTCAAATATTGCAGAAGCTGCCGTTATGGTGATCCTCTATTTTCTTATTATTAATAATCAACTTTCATTAATTCCTTTAATGATTTTAGCTGCTTTATTTGGTATGTTGGATGCATTTTTTGGTCCTGCATGTACATCGTTGATCCCTAAAGTAGTTAAACAAGCACAACTTCAAAGAGCCAATTCTCTTTTCCAAGGTGGTACTCAAATATCATTTATACTTGGACCAATTGTTGCAGGTATGATTATGGAAAGTTTTTCAATCGCAACAAGTTTCTACGTTGCTCTAATCTTTGTATTTTTATCAGCAATATTCGTTTTTCCTTCCTTTATTAAAGAAACGGAAGTACCAGAACGTTCTAATGAAACGCCGATTAAAGATATTATTGAAGGGTTCCGTTACGTAAAATCATCCCGTTTTTTAATTACAGGAATTATTATTCTTGTTACTGCTAACTTTTTTGGTTTGGGAGCTTTAAGTGTAGGTATTCCTATATTAGTAGAAGCTTCTAGAGGTACACCTATCAATTTAACTTACTTACAATCGAGCTTAGGTGTAGGTATGCTATCTGGAACAGTATTACTTAGTATCGTCACTTTAACTAAAGTTAGAGGGAAAATAACATTATTTACATTATTAGCTATGCTTTTAATATTCTTGGCATTTACACAAGTGACAGGTTTAATTTGGCAAATAGTATTATTATTCTTAATAGGATTTACGTATACAATAGTTTATATTCCATTTATTACAATGGCTCAAGAATTTTCAGACGAAAAGGTGACAGGCAGAGTGATGAGCTTAATATTCCTTGCAATGACTGGTTTCGATCCAATTTCATATGTTGTTATTTCTGGATTAAATACAATGGATATTTCAATTTTTAATGTTTTAGCAATTTCAGCCATAGCCAGTATCGTTGTTTGGTTGTTTATTCTAATGAATTCTAAAGTATATAGAACAATTGATTAATAAAGAACGGATTATTATAAAATTTCATATATAAGCGAGATCCTCTCACTAATTGCAATAGTGGGAGTTTTTTTGTGGAGAGAATATTGTGGGAGTAATTGATTTATTGAAAAAATGATTATTAAAAGAAGATTAATATGTATTTGATGAAGATAATAAAAAATTTTAATTCGTATAGTTTTCATTTAACAAAAATTAATTTATTAGTTATAATACATTTTCGCTTTATTTATGTATAAATTTATACTATATTGAATATTGTGTGTATTTTGAGGTGTATAAATACACAATTGAATGTAACGTAAAATTTTAAAGAAGACTGACGAGTAGACGAGTACTTTTTAAAATTAGAGGAGGAAAAGTAATAAGAACATTGACTTCTTAATTGATGTACTGCGAAATGTTAAAACAAATGACTTAATAATAGAAAAGTAACTATGGCATATATGATTTAAATAGTGAAAATATAAATAATAACGAACAACAGACAAGGAGCTTGATTATGCTTAAATCTACGATTGAAAATGTAGAAAATGAAAAATATAAATTACAACCAATGAACACACATTACTTGAAAAGAATAGAAAAAACAAATCTAGAAGAGGTTTACTTTTGTATTGAGAAAAGTGATGTTGTATCAATAGAAGCTTTAGAAGCACATATACAGAAGTCTAAAAAAGCAATCGCATTGATTGGTGAAGACAATGTGAGAACGACACTTCAGGATTGTGGCAATGGTTTATATCAAGCCACAATAATTTATTTTGAAAAATCACTCGATTCGCTTATGGATGCAACAAAAGATTTAACGCTTTTAGAAACACAAGAAGCGAGTAAATATATGCTAGTAAATTAAAATAATAGCACTTTCGCATGATTTCATTTTAAAAGGTGAAATAAGCGGAAGTGTTTTTTATAGTGGATATAGAAGGGCTAAACCTATGGCTCTAATTTATAAGTAATGAAACAAATTAGTATTGTGATATGATGAAAAACTTTTGGGTATGTAAGGTCGTATGATATTAATTTTATTGTACACATAAATTTCATTATCTTATACTTATCTTGAAAATATTTTGGATATACAAAATTCGTCAAACCACTTTAGGAGGTTTTTTATTGAAAAATGCAACGGAGTTAGCACAAATATTAAAATCCTTAGATGGACAGAAATATGGTGCTTATAAACGACTAAAAGGAACATATCAGTTCAAACAGTTTCAACTTGCGATAGACCATATACAAGTAGACCCGTATGCCCCTCCATCCAAAATGAGGGTAGTTATGAACAGAGATATAGCAAATATCCCTAACAATTTATTAGATACTAAAGATAAAGTCATCGCTGTAGCAGACTTTTTAGCGCGAACTTTTAATGAAAGTATAAGTTCATTGAAGCAAAATAACCAAAATGGTAAAGCTGCATCAAACATTGCTATAGATCAATGTGGTCAAGAAATTTTAGAACGTACAGCGGTAGTAATCAATAAACAGGACATCGAAGTAAGACTTGAAATTAGTTTACCTGCGGCAGGAAGAAAAATTTTAGGGAAAGCTGCGGCAAGTACATTAATAGAAATACTGCCCGACATCGTAAATGAATCATTGCTCTATAAAAATATAGATCATACAAAATTAGATACACAGGTTACGTTAATGCTAGATCAAGCTTACATTCGTGAGGAACTTGAACGTAGAGATCTTGTTGCATTTATTGCAAATGGTTCGATATTACCACGCAAAAGTGGTGTGTCAGATAAGCATTTACCTAATGCAGTTGCCTTTACAAGTCCTGAAAATGTAGAAGTACAAATGGCTGTGCCAAGTGGAAAGACAGTCACTGGCATGGGGCTATCTAAAGGTATTACCTTAATTGTTGGTGGAGGCTTTCACGGTAAATCGACTGTGCTTGAAGCGCTTGAGCATGGTATCTATAATCATATTGACGGAGATGGTAGAGAATACGTTATTACATGTCATGATGCCATGAAGATTAGAGCTGAAGATGGTCGCCATATTGAGAAGGTAAATATTAGCCCATTTATAAATAATTTACCGGGAAATAAAGGTACGCAACAATTTTCTACTGAAAACGCCAGTGGTAGTACATCCCAAGCAACGAATGTTATGGAAGCATTGGAAGCAGGTACATCATTATTATTGATTGATGAAGATACTTCAGCTACAAATTTTATGATTAGGGATAGCCGTATGCAACGATTGATTGCCCCGGAAAAAGAACCTATCACACCATTTGCGAGTAAGGTAGAACCACTGTATAAAGATTATAATGTTTCGACTATTTTAATTGTAGGTGGCTCAGGTGATTATTTTGAGGTTGCTGATCAAGTATTAATGATGGATGAATATGTCTTGAAAGATGTTACTGAAAATGCAAAAGCGATTGCTGAAACACCGGTTAATACGACAAATGCTACAAATAATAGTGATTTTGGCAATCTACCTGCTAGAGTACCGCTAAAATCGAGTTTTACTAAAAAAGGGGAAGACAACCGTTTTAAAGTTAAGGGACGCTATTCCATTTTGTATGGCAAAGAGCTTATCGATATTTCCGGTTTGGAACAATTAGTGGATACAAGTCAAACCCAATGTTTAGCAGCAATGATAAATTATTATCAAAGTCATTTGTTAAATGAACAAGATACGTTATCTCAAGCAGCAGATAAATTATACGCAGTTATTCAAGAACAAGGGTTAGATGTAATATCATCATTTAATGGGCATCCAGGTAACTTAGCACTGCCAAGAAAACAAGAGTTTTGTGCAGCACTTAATCGTTACCGTGGACTAAAAGTGAAAAATGATTAATTATAAAAAGGGTTGTCATTGTTAACTATCACGATGGCAACCCTTTAAAATTATAATAACTAAGGTAATAATACGCGCATCACATCAATAAATATAACGCTAACTATGTATTTTTATTTAAATTAAAAGGTTCAAAAATTAAAGATTCGAAAATATTATAATTAACATAAATAATTATGATAGATTTAAGGTGAGTTATATTAATAGTTTTACATAGAGGTGATATTATAAATGACAAATATTTTTGTGAAGTTTAGGGAATCGATAGTGAACAGTAATCAGTTAAAAATTGAACGGCAGTTATACTTTACAGCAAACACCAAACAAGACTTGAAAATGTATTTGATTTCTAGGGATGTAAAACGTGAATATTCTTATATCTCTGAATCAACAAATTGATTTTGGAAGGTTGCAATTATGAAAATAAATATTCTTCTTATTTTGTTATGCTTAATTATTAACTTTTCGTATTCAATATATATTTTTAGGACAAAGAATATTAACATTATTGCCTCAATTGAAGCAGATAAGGTCCTAAAACATAAAGTTAATCGTTTAGTTAAACTTTTTATTTGTTGCCTGACTTGTGCCACATTTATTATTATATGCTCAATACTTGTAATTGAGCAAAATTTAATATTATCGATGTGCTTGGTTTTTATGAGTTTTATAGTACTTAGTATTATTTATATATATTATTTAATGATTAAAAAGTAATAATAGTTGAAAATAAGAGAATCACTTAATCATTTTACGCATCTTATAAACTTTCGCATGATTAACCCCAGATTGCCCGATAACTTCGTATCCTTGTTGAGTATATAAACGTTGCGCTGTAGTATTTTCAACTGCAAGTTTTTGAATTTTTGCAATTTGCCACACAGTAGTAAATGTTTGTTGCTGAAGCTCACTGTAAGGCAAGCAAGATATAGCGCCTGCTGGATTCCCATTAATCATAGCAATCATTGTATTTTGATAATTAAAACGCTTGCTAGGTTGTCTCCATAATTTCTGCATATTACGAATTAATACTTGCTTGTTTGCTGTATAGAATAAAACTTTTGCCATATCATTTATAGCTAGTAAGTGGAAGTACGCTCCTTTTTATAATTGTGGATAAGCTGGAACGATTTTTAAATTTTGCCTTCTTCATCCTCCTTAAAAAAGTTTCCCCTCAACTATACTCATCTTCATAAGTAAAAAATTTAACATCATTTAAAATGTCTATTACTTACTTGAGAAAAGCATATGCGCTAATTAGACAAGGGGTCAGTCATCGGGTTGTGTGAAGGCACTGTTCTGACACCTATAAAACAACGCTATATCAAACATATAGATAAGTGTTTTGTGCCATCATAAATATCGATTAATGAATAATGTTTTTAAAAAGACGTTTACAATACAAAGAGCATTAGTTAAACTTGGAATGTAAATGAATTAAGTAGTGCAATATACATAATAGTTAAGGAGCTTATGCTAAATGAAGGGAAAATGGATTATACCGACTGTTTTAACTAGTGCATTGTTAATCACTGGGTGTTCAAACAATGATACGAAAAATGGAGACAATCAAGCAAATAAAGAAAGTAAAGGTAATCATGCTACTAAAAGTAGTGATGATGTGAAATATCCAAAAGATGGAGTAAGAGGTATTTATGTAAGTGCCGATGCGACAAACGGGGAAAAATTTGAAGAACTCACAAAGTTTATCGATGAAAGTGATTTAAATGCAATGGTTATTGATGTTAAAGATGATTCAGGGAACGTTACTATAAACTTTAACACTGGTAATAAAGAAATCGATAAACATACATTAGATATTGTGGATGCCAAGCCGTTACTTAATAAAATGAAAGAGAAAGATATTTACCCTATTGCAAGAATCGTTACTTTTAAAGATAAAAATTTAGCAGAAAGTCATCCTGAATGGTCGTTCAAACAAGCAGATGGTTCAGTTTGGGAAAGTGATGGTGGCGATAAATTTGTCAATCCTTTCGTTAAAGAGGTATGGGATTATAATATTAATGTGTCTAAAGAAGCTGCAAAAGCAGGTTTTAGAGATATTCAATATGACTATGTAAGATTCCCGGAAGCATTTGAAAATGTAGAAAGTAGTTTAACGTATGATAAAGGGAAATATAAAAACAGTAAATTAAGTGATGTTGATCAACGAGTAGACACAATTTCACAATTTTTAAAAACTGCTCGTAAAGAATTAAAACCATACGGTGCCGAGGTATCAGCTGATGTATTTGGTTATGCTGCTATGGTTGAAGAAGCACCCGGTATTGGTCAAAGTTTCCCTAAAATAGCAGAAAATACAGATGCTATCTCATCTATGATTTATCCGTCACATTGGAGTCCAGGTGACTTTGGATTAGAAGCGCCAGATAAGGAACCTTATGAAGCAATTGATCATTATTTAGATAAAGAAACAGCTGTGTTAAATAAATTAGGTGATAAGAAACCGAAGTCTCGTCCATGGCTACAAGACTTTACAGCACGATATTTAGGTGAAGGTAAATATATGGAATACGATAGTAAAGCTGTAGAGGCCCAAGTACAAGCGCTTAAAGATCATGGCATAAATGAGTATCTATTGTGGAACGCGGGCAACGATTATTCTAAAGGCGTAGACTATACTCCTGAAGCAAATAAAGAAAAACTAGACCAAAATAAAGCAAAGTTAAAGAAAGGTAACAAAGACGGAAAAAGTGACAAAGATAAAGATGACAAGTGACCTAGCAAAGTGAAAATATTACTTATACAATCATGTCACTTTAAATTAAATATGTATTAATAAAAAGAAGTAGCACGTTGAAATCAAATTGAACATTTTGATTTCAACATGCTACTCTACTTTCTAGCTACTTAATTTTCTGTTTCCAATTAAACAGAAGTACAGGAAGCCAGTAATTATTATGATAACACCCATAATAGCGTACATATTTCCATAACCAGTTAAAGGCGTAACATAACCTAATAAGTATGGAGAGAGACCTAAGCCTGCATCAAAAAATATGAAATAAGTTGATGTGGCAATGCTTATACGAGAAGTTGGTGCAGATTTCACTGCTAAGACTTGTGTTGCTGATTGTAAATTTCCGAAACCTAATCCCATAATTGCGCTGATTAATAGTAATATAAATCCACTTGTAACTTGGCTTAACATAAACATACTAATTGCATAAAAAATGATTGCTGGATATACAACGACGTGGTTTCCTTTATTATCCATGAGTTTACCTGCAACTGGACGCGTTAGTAAAACCACAATGGCGTAAACCACAAAGAATAAACTGGCTACACTTGTTAATTTTAATTGACTCGCATATAAATTTAGATAAGTTAGTACTCCAGAATATGCAAAACTTAATAGTAAAATGATTAAACCAACAGGGATGACTCTCGGCTCAATGATATTTTTAAGAAACGATGTACCTTTTTCTAAATTAACGGAAGCTGTTTTGATTTCCGTAACTTTAGGGGCTTTAACAAAAATACTCATGATTAAAGCGATAAACATTATGGCGAAACAAAAACTAAATAATATAGAAAATGAGATGTAATGAATCATTAATATACCAAGAAATGGACCGAATGCAGTCGCTAATGTCGTACTCATACTATAATAGCTAATACCTTCAGACTTTCGCGATTCTGGGATAATTTGTGTAGCAATTGAACTGATGATTGTTAATGCCATCCCATGAGGAATCCCATGTAATAAACGTATTAATATAAGAAACTGAACGTTAATATTAATAAAATAACTACTGATAATAGCTAAACAAATAATAATGGTGACAAGTAATAAGCGCTTAAGTCCGAACTTATTTATAAAATATCCAGCAAAAAGTCGGCCGATAACACCGCCGATAATAAAAATACCGCTGACAAGCCCTGATTGACTCATTGAAGCTTGGTAATGATTGATTGCAAAAGTTGCAATAGTAACCATAAGTAAGTAAAAGACTAAAGTTAGTAGAAAGTTAATCAATGATACACTGATAAACTGTTTAGTCCAAAGTTTATTGGATTGCATAGTAAAAGCCTCTTTTCTAAAAAGTAAATTTAAAATTTATCAAAATTCGCACAAAAAAGACACTTTGGTAACCAAAGTGTCTTTATATTATCTTGTTAAAATGTATATCAATACAAGTAAGTACTGATAAAGATTCCACTAATAAAAATTGGTCACTGTCTTTGCACATATTGAATTAAAAAATGATAGACTACTCCCGACAGTAGGGGTTTTTCATGTCTCAAATAATTTTTTAATCTAATAGATTTCAAATATACAGCTTCCATAGTTTAGTTGTCCTTTTAATAAAAATTTAATAATTAAATGATACACTCTTCAAATTTAAATAACAATACAATATATGATTAAATTAGAGAACTATTACATAACTCTAATTTACATCTAATGAATGTAATTTTTGAATATCCAAAAATTAAACACAATATAATATTAACAAAACCACATTATCTCTTTAATGTGTTGTATAATATACAATATGTTATTTTTTATATTAATAAAAATCAATGAGGGGTACGTTATTTTATGATTAGAATTTTAGTTCCGTGTTTTAATGAGGCAAGTGTTATTGAAAAAACATATGCTGAATTAACAGAAATCATGCAACAAGATAGCCGCTACAATAATTATAAATACGAATTGCTTTTTGTAGACGATGGAAGCAAGGATAACACTTTAGCTATTATTCAACAATTAGCACAACAAGACGATGCAGTTAAATACATATCATTTTCAAGAAACTTCGGTAAAGAGTCTGCGATGTACGCAGGATTAAAGGCAAGTGTAGACGCGGAAGCTTTAATTATTTTAGATGGTGATTTACAACATCCACCAACACTAATACCACAAATGATTAAATACTTTAAAGAAGGCGAAGATCAAATTGTCGCTAAAAGGGATAGAACAGGTGAAAACATAGCACGTAAACGAGTGTCACAATTGTATTATGCAATTATTAATAAAATGGTTGATGTCACACTAGAAGATGGTGTTGGTGATTTCAGATTATTAAGCCAGCGGGCAGTGAAAGAAATCGTGAATATGGGAGAGTACAATAGATTTTCTAAAGGCTTATTTGCGTGGATTGGTTTTGAACCGAAAGTCATTGAATATCAGAATGTGACTCGAGTAGAAGGGGAGTCTAAATGGTCATTTAGCTCATTGCTAAACTATGGTATCGATGGTTTGATTTCATTTAATAATAAGCCATTGCGTGCCATTATTTATTTAGGGCTTTTCATTTGCGGATTAAGTTTTCTCTATATTTTATTTAATTTTATTTATACGCTAAATTACGGTGTGTCTACACCAGGATATTTCACAACAATCTTCTCCGTTTTGTTTTTAGGTGGGATACAGCTTACGTCATTAGGTGTCATAGGAGAATATATTGGAAGAATTTATTATGAAGTGAAACAACGTCCACTCTATATTGTTCGTCAATCCAATTTGAATGAACAAGAGGTGGAATAAGATGAAATTATTAAGGGTGAATAAGACCTATCTTACAGTAACCGCACTGCTGATTTTTTATATTTTTATGGCTATGCTTACGCCATTAACACATGACGATTGGGATTGGTATAGTAACTATGGTATTCAGATGCTACAAGAACGCTTTGCAAATTTGAATGGGCGTTATTTGGGTAATATGTTAGAAATTATTGCCGTTCGACTTGATTGGTTTAGATGGTTATCTTATGCGATTTTTAGTATTTCGATTATATGGATAATTGGACGTTTTGTTAATGAAGCTAAGATTTTATATTATTATTTGTGTGCATTTATTTTGATGCTGACGATACCTAGTGATATATATAAGCAAACTTATGGTTGGTTTGCTGGGTTTTATAATTATGTTCCAGCAACTTTCTGCGTGCTGTTTATAGTATGGTATATCTCGGAAATTTTGTTTGAACAGAAAAGTTTAGGTCCTATAACTAATATTTTGTTTTATTGTATCTGTTTTGTAGGACAATTTTTTATGGAAAATACAACGTTATTCAATACGATGATTTTAGTTTTAGCGATCGTATTACATGTATTAATTTATAGAAAATTAAATCCTAAATTTATATTAGGTTTAGTTATTTCATCCCTAGGGACGATTTTGATGTTTATGAATCCTAATTATCGCAAAATATTTTTTGAGGGTAGTAGTTATCAAAAAGTGTCTAGTGATACCGGCATCATTGATAAAGTGACAACAACATTAACAACAGTATTACCAGATTGGGTGGTTTTTAATCAAATGACGATAATCTTAATGATTATTGGTGTTGTTATTGCGCTATTATTCAGAAACGCTATGTTATATACACGCTCTAAACTGTTGCAAGTATTTGTTATAACGGGTTTATTGATTTTGCCAATATACTACTTCTTTATTTATGAACAATTTGCGTTACAAAATTTTCATATACTTCTTATTACTAATTTAGTAAATACATTAGTTTGTATATGGTTTTTAAGTGCATTCATTTTAGCAGTTCATATAGTAGTTGAGCCGAAAGAAATTAAATATACGTTATATTTATTGCTGGCTACTATTTTATTAGTGTGTGCACCTTTAGTGATTGTGTCACCGTTAGGACCAAGAAATTTTTATACAGTTTATGCTTTGTTTGTCATTATCCTATTGATATTATTTTCTCAGTTGAACATTACTGGTCAACTATGGAAACAGATTGTGGGTGTTTTAGCAATTGGTTGCGCGACGTTATATTTAGGAACATTTTTCTATATTAATCAAAAAAATGAAACACGAATTACACAGTTAAAAGAAGAGATAAAAGCACATCCTAAAAAAGAATATTATACGATGGAAAAATTACCTTTTGAACATTATTTGCATCACCCGACCCCAACAAGTACAAGGTATCAGTCATTATTTAACCAATATGAAGGTATACCTAAAGATACAAAAATAAAATATGTGCCCTTTGGTACTAAACATAAATAGAATGATTGTATGAAGAATTTATAGCTAGTAAAAGTAAATATAAAAAAGGAGTACACAGAAATCATACTTTGTTAAAATGATTTCATTGTGGCACTCCTTTTTATATTTGTATAACGTTCAGTTATCAAGATGTAAGTTTGATAAGAAATATAGCTTGAGATAAAATAGTCGTACCTATAATTCTTTTTCTAATATAATTGCTTTATAGTCATGAATATCTATGCGAGCGTAGATTTCACGTTTTACACTTTTGATATGCTCTAGTTTAGCTATGTTACTCATCATGTTATTAGGTACATGATTCTCCCAATATTCAAGTTCTGAGAATAATTCGTGCAATGATTTCATAAAATTACCACCTTTTATTTTTTTACAAATAAAATAGCTCTTCTTAGATAAGAAGAGCTTCCGCACATCTTCTCATCTGTCAGCTCGTAAATTAGAACTGTTGGATTTAGCACATCGCTCGTCTGAGCTGTTGCTGGAGTTTTACAGGGCCAAGTCCCTCCACTCACTCTTAATAAGAGAACTATTCTATTTCAAATTATTGTAACGAATGTTCATTGAATTAGCAAATAAATATATTATCGAAATCTGTTAATCATGAGATATACATTTTCAAATATTGAAACAACACACTTCATAACTAATAAAAGATGAGACCAATCAATAATCCTAAAATAACAATTAACCAAGATGGTGCCTTGCAATAAGCCAATAATACAAATAATGTAGCAGCAAAGGCAAAATCCATATTGCTATTTACTGATGATGTGAATATAGGATCATAAAAAGCTGCGATTAAAATACCTACTACGCCAGCACTGACAGCTTTTAGCATTGATTTTGCGTAGCGATTTGATTGTATGTGCTCCCAAAAAGGTAAAACACCAACTAATAATAAAAAGGCCGGTAAGAAAATAGCAATTGTTGCAATGATACCACCTGTAACACCAGACATAACGGTTCCAATATATGCAGCAAATGTAAACAACGGCCCTGGAACTGCTTGTGTTAATGCGTAACCTGATAAAAAGTCATTGGCACTAATCATATCAGTTGCTACAAATGATTGTTCTAATAAAGGTAAGACAACATGTCCGCCGCCGAATACAAGAGCACCAGAACGATAAAAGTTGTCGATCATGTTAATCCACGAATTGTGAGTGACAAAATTCAATATAGGTAAGATTAATAAAAGACTAAAAAATAGTATAAGAGAGATGGCGCCCACTATTCGTGGAATATTGAATATCTTTATCAAAGACTTCTGTTCATCTGTTTCTCTAAAAAGCGCTAATCCAACTATAGCCACTACAGTCAACGCACCTAATTGTGATAATGGATGAATGACTGTTATAGCTACTACTAAGGTGAACAACGCTAAAATTTTTGTTTTTAAATCGGGTAATAATTTTTGTCCCATACCTATAATTGCATTTAATACAATTGCAACGGCGACTAATTTCAGACCATGCGTCCAACCTAAATCGTTGCTATAAGCTAATAGTAAAGTGGCACAAAGCATGAGTACAATCACTGAGGGGAGAGTAAAGCCAATAAATGAAATTACTCCGCCAATCAACCCTGCCTTAGTTATACCAATACCAAATCCAACTTGACTACTAGCTGGTCCAGGTAAAAATTGACATAATGCGACTAGATTGGTGTATTGTTGTTCTGTTAACCATTGCCTCCGTTTTACATATTCATCATAGAAGTAGCCGAGGTGAGCTGTTGGACCACCAAATGAAGTGCAGCCTAACCTCAGTGCTACGAGAAATACTTCAAGATATTTCATAACAAATAACCTCCCAAGTTTAAATTTCTCCGACAATTTCTTTTAATTTCTGGTGACTTTTTTCTAACATTTTCTTGCCAAATGAAGTGATTGTGTAGTTCTTACGTTGTTTACCGTCAACGACAGTTTTTTCACTAACGAGTAATGACTCATCTTCCATTCGATGTAAGAGAGGATATAGCGTTCCAGCACTCATTGCATAACCATGTGTTCTTAACTCATCCATCATCCAGCTACCATAAATAGGATGTTCATTAGCATGATGCAAAATATGGATATAAATAAAACCGAGAAACATACGTCTTTCTAATTTAGAATCGATATCATCCAGCCCCTTTAATCATTAATAACGGAAATCGATATCGGTTTCCGATATCATAGACAATATAGCATATATCACGGTATTTTTGACTGGATTTACAAAAAGTTTAAAAACTTATAATAATTGTCACTTTATATATTTGAATATACTCAATTAACAATAAGTAAGATAATTTACTAATTATAGATAAGTAAGTTACAATTGTGTGTAAGCGCTTACTATGATTGTGTGACATGTTAATTTAAATCGTTGTTAAAAGGAGAATGCACATGAGAGACAAAGTAATTATTGTGACAGGCGGTAGTAGTGGTATGGGTAAAGCAATGGCAACAAAATTTGCCAAAGAAGGTGCAAACATTGTAATTACTGGTCGTTCATTAGAACGATTAGAAGCGGCCAAAGCTGAAATGGAGAAGTTTGAAGGTCAAGTGCTATGCATAGATATGGATGTGAGAGACCCTGAAAGGGTTCAATACACAGTAGATAAAACAATAGAAACATATGGAAAAATTGATGGCTTGGTCAATAACGCGGCAGGTAATTTTCTATGTCCGGCAGAAGACTTATCACTCAATGGTTGGAACTCTGTAATAGATATTGTCCTTAATGGAACTTGGTATTGTACACAAGCTGTAGGTAAAGAATGGATAAAAAATGGTCAACAAGGACGTATTATTAATATGGTAGCGACCTATGCATGGAGAGCTGGTATCGGGGTGGTGCATTCAGCAAGTGCTAAAGCTGGTGTATTATCTATGACTAGAACATTAGCAGTTGAGTGGGGAAGTAAATATGGCATTACAGTCAATGCAATTGCGCCAGGACCGATTGATAATACAGGAGGCTCAGGAAAACTTAGTTTATCAGAAGAAGCTAAGCAACAAACGCTTGATAGTGTTCCGTTAGGTAGAATGGGACAACCAGAAGAAATAGCTGGTTTAGCTAAGTTCTTATTATCAGAAGAAGCTAGCTATATAAATGGTGCATGTATGACTATGGATGGCGGCCAATGGCTGAATCAAAATCCATTTTAACTGAAGAATGGGAATAATTTACTAACATATCCTAAAAAAGTAATGACGAATGTCGTTCGAACAGTTCTTTAATTAGTACACATAACTAGAATATAATTTAGTTAACCGATACAATTTTAATTTAACCTCATTCAATTGAAATTATCGTCCTTTTCTACTATGATATAGACTTGTGTTAAAAAATTAATAAAAACTTTAATTTACGAAACTTTTTGGTTCAATAACTAGAAAGTTTCTTTTTATGTCGTCTGATTTTTTAAGGAAGAAATTGTTAACATTGAGGAATTTATATGTGTATTTTAAATAATTAAGAAAAGAGGTGTTTGGGGGATGTTGTATAAAATCCATTTTAAAAATATATGTTTTTGTATTTTAGGTACGTTTCTTATTAGTATAGGTATCAATGCGTTTGTCATTGCTTCAAATTTAGGGGAAGGTGGCACAGTTGGTATTTCTTTAAATTTGAAATATACACTTGGCTTATCACCTGCGCTTACTTCCTTGGTTATAAATATGATATTAATTATGATAGGTTGGAAATACTTAAGTAAGACTACTGCAGTCTATACTTTAATCACAGTTATCTCGAGTTCAGCGTTTTTAGGATTGACTGAATCATTTAATATGCATTTAGAATCTGATTTTATCAATACAGTGTTTTCGGGTGTGTTGATAGGAATCGGAAGTGGACTAGTGATTTCCGCACGAAGCACATTGGGTGGTACTTCTGTCATTGCTAAAATTATAAATAAATATAGCGAGATAAAGACGTCACAAGCATTGTTTATTTTAGATTCAATCATTGTATTATCTTTCTTAATTGTACTACCAGTGCAAAACGTATTATATACGATTGTAATGCTTTTTATTGTTGAAAAAAGTATGACATTTATTATAGAAGGTTTTAATCCGAAAAAAGCGATTACGATTATTTCAGATCATAATAAAGATATCAGTTTAGATATTAATAATGAAACAGGTAGAGGTTCCACACTATTAAATGGTGTAGGAGGCTATGAACGTAAAGAAACAAATGTACTCTATGTCGTGGTACCGCAAAATCAATTAGCTAGAATTAAAAAAATTGTTAACGCACATGATGAAAATGCATTTTTAGTTATCCATGACGTGCGTGACGTCTTAGGTAATGGATTTATGAAACTACAATAATTTGGCATTGTAGTTAGGAAATCAACTTTTTATAAAATGATTGCGTAATTTCAACTAGTTATTTACTGTTTATATGGTTGATGATTTGAAGACCCGTGGCTTATGTTGAAGCTTGGGGTCTTTTTAAATTTAAAAAGAGCTATAAATGAACCTATTGATATAGATCTCTTTATAGCTGAATTTAATGTGTTAATTATGGATGAAAAATAACCTTATTAAAATGTTTCTTGTTATTTACTATTGCATCAAATGTTTCAGGGCCTTGCGCCAAATCTAGATAATCTGAAATCATAGCATGTACTTTAATTTTCCCAGTAGACATATAATGTAGTGATGCATGCCATTCTTCACCTGGAAATGGCGCAGATAAGCCATTCCAAGAACCAATCACATTGAGCTCATTACGTAATATCTTTTCAAAGTGTTCACGATTGATTTCAATATCTGAATAAGGGATACCAAGTAGTAAGACTTCTCCGCCTTTAGACGGTAATGTTAAGACTTGCCCTATAGTATATGGTGATCCGGCAGATTCAACGGCTACATCTATATTATACGGGAGTTTCTTAATAACTTCATTTAGACTTTTCTCTTTAGAATTAATTGTATAATCAACACCAAGTGTTTTAGCAATTTCTAGTTTGTTGGGATCTATATCTATAGCAATAGTCTTAGCAGCACCAAATATTTTAGCCCATTGTAAGGCTAGTAATCCAATACTTCCGCAACCAATGACGGCTACAGTCGCACCGGGTTTCATATTAGTTCTATAAAACCCATGTGCTACCACTGCAGATGGTTCAACCATAGCGGCCGTATCAAAGTCTACATTATTAGGTAACTTTAAGACGTTATGAGCTGGGAGTTTAACGTATTCTGCAAAACATCCTGGTTCATAAGAACCTATGACATATAAATTTTCACATCTAGAATATGCACCTTTTTCACATTGTTCACAGTTGTGGCATGCGATCGCAGGACATCCTGTCACGGCATCACCAACATATAAATGTTTTACATCACTGCCTATACTATAGACAGTACCTGAGAACTCATGGCCAAATGGTGTACCTGCTCGGTAAGGACCTAGTTTTTTATAACGCGAGTTGTCGGAACCGCAAATTCCTGTTGCTACTACTTTGATAATAACATCATTGCTGTTGTCAATTTCAGGTGGTGTTGTTTCTTCATATCTTAAATCTTCAATGCCATATAAGTTTAAAGCTTTCAAATGTTGTCACCTCTTAACTTGTAAATATGAAATGAATTAGCCTTGCTCAGAAGTTGTTTTTCTCTTTTTAAAAAATTTAGCAACAAAGTAACCGACAATGACGATCGTATTCGCATATAGTAAGTTGTTCATATATAAATCTGTAATGTTTCTCAAGGGTCCAAGCATGAAATCCAACATTAGTTCTACCATATTTTTACGCTCCTTATATCGTTTGTATATTAACGAAGACTATTTTGAAAATTATTCAATAGGGCTAAGTAATACTTTGATACCTTCGCCACTCTTTATATGGTCGTATCCTTCGGTCCATTGTGTAATATCAAGTTCGTTTGTAATAAGAGATTCTGCGTCGACTTCTCCACAACTGATCAGTTGTAAAGAAGGTTCCCAATCTGCTGGCTTTTGGCTTCTAGTACCTACAATAAGTAATTCTTTTTGAACTATTTGCTCTAAATTGAATGGAATTTCGCTATCTTTAAAGATACCAACTTGAACATATTGCCCTTTTTTACGTAAAATATCTAATCCTTGTTTGGCGGCCTGTATTGCGCCAGAACATTCTAATACGATATTTGCACCATAACCATTAGTGACTTTATTTACATATGATTTCAAATCAGTATTTTGAATATTAACTACATGATCTAAGTTAAGTTCATTTGCTTTATTTAGTCTTGCTTGATCATTATTCAATCCAGTGATGATAACTTTAGCGCCTTTACTTTTAACAACTTGAGCGACTAACAGTCCGATAGGACCAGGGCCAATAACAACGACAACATCTTCAGGTTGGATGTCTATTTTAGAGACGGCATGGTGAGCGCATGCTAAGGGTTCAGTCATCGCAGCAGCTTTGTAAGAAACATTGTCAGGTATGTGATGGGCGCTATTTGCTGGAGTAACTAAGTATTGAGTGAAACCACCGTTTTGTTGAGTACCCAAACCTTTTCGATGATTACATAAGTTGTAATCACCGTTTTGACAATAGTCACATTCCCCACAAATGTAGTATGTTGTTTCTGAAGTAACACGATCCCCAATATTAAAATTTGTAATATTTGTACCAACTTCTACAACTTCTCCTGAGAATTCGTGACCGAGTATAACTGGAAAATTCACTTTATAATGTCCTTCATATGTGTGAATATCTGTACCACAAATACCTGCATAATGGACTTTTATTTTTATTTCATCTTCATTCGGTGAAGGCGTTTCTGTATCTAATAATTCTAGGTTTCCAAAACCTGCTTTAGTTTTAACGAGTGCTTTCATGTTTAGTCAGCTCCTATAAATTAATTAAATAAGCCAAAGAATTTGAATATAATATAGTTTAATATGTTACCTCCTTGGTCTATACTTGAAATCTGTGATGATCCAGATGGCATTTTCACATTTGTACCTTCTGCCATACTTGTGAATATCGGTGCAACATCAGTTGCGATATATAAGGAAATTGCAATCATGATTGTGCCAACAATAACTGAGTGTATAATGTTTCCTCGAGCAGCACCTACAATAAAAGCGACAATAAACGGAATGGTTGCTAAGTCACCAAAAGGTAGCACTTGGTTACCAGGCAAAATAACAGCTAACAATACGGTGATAGGTACTAAAATTAAAGCGGTTGAGATAACTGCTGGATGTCCTAATGCAACAGCAGCATCTAAGCCAATATAGATTTCGCGATCACCAAAACGTTTGTTTAGCCATGTACGTGCGGATTCTGAAACAGGCATTAAACCTTCCATCAAAATCTTAACCATACGAGGCATCAATACCATAACTGCAGCCATTGACATACCAAGATTTATTACGTCACCAGCGTTGTAACCAGCTAATAAGCCAATTGCTAAACCGAGTACTAAACCGACGAATATAGATTCACCAAATGCGCCGAACCTTTTTTGAATCGTTTCAGGATCTGCATTTAAGTTTTTAATTACAGGTAGTTTTTGCAATCCTTTTACTAAGAAAATACCTGGAGCATATGAAATTGTACTGCCTGTTGCAATAGACACCCCAGGTAAGTCATAAAATTTACTCATCATTGGTGCAGTCCAATCAGCCACTTTTAGACAAACAATTTGGAATACAGCAGCGGCTATTAAAGATTGCCAAATACTGCCAGATATTGCATAAACCATGGCACCCATAAAGGTATAGTGCCAGAAATTCCAGATATCTACGTTCATAGTACGTGTTGTTTTTGTTAATAACATTGCAATGTTAACGACAATGCCTAAAGGAATAATAAATGCAGCAATTGTAGAGGCCCATGCAATAGAAGACGTTGCTGGCCAACCCACATCAATGACATTTAAACTAACCCCTAAGTTTTTAACCATAGCTTGAGCAGCAGGACCAAGGTTGTTAACTAGTAAATCAATAACTAAGAAAATCCCAACGAATGCAACACCAATTGTCAGACCTGATCTGAATGCTGCGCCCACTTTTTGCCTAAAGAATAATCCTAATAGAAATATAACGATAGGAAGTATAACTGTTGCCCCTAAATCTAAAAAAGCTTGAATAAAATCTACAAATCCACTCATCCCTTACACCATCCTCTTTATATAAAGTACTATTGGTATAAATT
Source organism: Staphylococcus sp. Ze2 (assembly GCF_048568365.1). NCBI lineage: Bacteria > Bacillati > Bacillota > Bacilli > Caryophanales > Staphylococcaceae > Staphylococcus > Staphylococcus sp. Ze2. Next base: position 425,377 of record NZ_CP183486.1, read on the forward strand.
AAGATGTCACTTTGTTATAACTAAAAAAATTGTTTCGGCATTTATCCCAACAGTTCGTACGATCATTTTAATAAATGGTTCATTAGCTTTGTAACGCATCTAAAATTTCTTTTTTAGTGTCTTCAACCCCGATACCGGTTAAAAAGTTACGTGCATTAATAACAGGAAAGTCGTATTTTTTTTGCGTCATAGCAGTTGTAACTAATAAGTCTGCTGTATCAACATAAGAGCCTACCTCAGAAATTTTTATTTGTTTTAAATCTACTTTGATGTTGTGTTCTTTCGCCATTTCTTCAATTGCACTGTTCACTACCGTTGATGTTGCAATACCTGCACCACATGCTACTAATACTTGTTTCATAATAAATTCCTCCTAATTTTTGATCTGTATATTTAAGATATATTGCTTCAAAGATTCATGATTCCGAAAAGCTGTTTATGCTTCTCTAAGTTCATTTTCGATAATATCTACGATGTGAGTACTGTTTGTTGAAGTTGCAATGGCTTCAAGTATTTGATTGTTTTGAAAAATACCCATTAGTTTTTGGAGTAATGATAATTGTGTATCTTCTTTATCCATTGCGAGCATGAAAATTAATTTTACATCTGTTGTTGCTTCAAGTTCTCCCATAATCACAAAAGGTACGGTTTCTTTAAGCACAGCCACGCCGATAGATTTTGAATTAACGTGTTGAATGTCTGTGTGTGGAATTGCTACCGAACAATACACTGTAGGTAAGCCTGTAGCAAAAGATGCTTCTCTTTCAATGACTGCATTTTCATAAGATGATTTGACATAACCATTGTTGTACATGCGTTTTGCTAATTGACTTAATGCCTCATCTTTTGTGGCTGCCTCTAAACCAATAATGATGTTAGATGTATCCAATTTTAAACTTTCCATATGGCTCAACCCCTTTGTTTTACTCTATTATTGAAAAGTGTTTAATAACTTCGAACACTTGTGATTTTGAATCTGTTCGTATAATGTTTTGTACCATTTCGGCGTCTTGAGCCAAGTCTCGTAATTGTAATAGAGGTCTTAAATGTTTGAATTTATCTGTAGCTGCAATAATCACAAATAAATTTACATCAAGTCCTGTTTTTAGTGTTAATGGTTTATCTAATACCAACATACTCATAGAAGTACGATTCACATTTTGTTCGTTTTCTGCATGTGGTATTGCGATATTTTGATTAATAACCATATACGTTTCGTCAAAATATTGAATCATAGAATCAATGTAATTAGCATCTATATAATTTTGCTTATAAAGTGGTTTAGCAGCTACGCGTATGGCCTCGTCTATATTTTTAACGTGAGAGATTAATTGAATATGATTGATAGGTAGCAAATCCTGCAAATTTAAGTGATAATCCAATGATATTGAAGACGATTCGATTGATGTATAGGCATGAATTTCATTGAACTGTTGTTTAATTTCATTTAATAGACTGTCCTCATTATGAATATCAGCGTGTTCACGTATCATCGCTAACATTTTTTGAGCGTGTATATCAGTATCAAATGTGTTGTTAAGTTGTCCGAATACGTGTTGGCGTAGATGATGTTTTTCTTTAGCAGTTAGTATCGCTTTAGTGATGTATAATCTCTTATTTGTCATGATGTGCATTGGTGAGAAGACTACATCAAAATCGAGATTATATTGATTAAACTCGCGTAGTGATAACGCATCTAAAAATATAAATTCAGGAAATACGCTTCGTAGTTCTTGCAACATTAATTGAGAAATTGATGTTCCTTGTGTACAGACAACCACTGCTTTCACTTTTTTATCAATGTCTTCATCTTGTCTTCTTAAAATCCCGCCGATAATAATGGTTAAGTATGCAGTTTCATTGTCGGGCAGAGGTTGTCTTAATATTTTTTCCATTGGTTTAGAAGAGAGTTTTACAAGGTGAAATAATTCTTTATAGTCATCTTCCAGAGTATTCTGTAAACTTTCGATGTCAGATAATTGATATCTAATTCTGTAAAAAGCTGGCTTCATATGAAACATTAATTGATTAAGTAGTGTTTCACGCTCTTTAAATGTGATGAAAGTGATTTTTTCAAATTGATCAAGCATAGACTGAAGAGCTACTTTTAATTCAGGTAAAAATGTTGAATAATCTAGTTCTGACCATTGCACACTTGTTGATAAAAGTTGTAATGTTATAAACAGTTTTTCTTGTCTAGGTATATCAGAGTAATTTGTAGTGAGTATTTCTGTTGCTCGATATTCCTCAGTGTCTGAGAGATCATCATAGCCAATGGAAAAGGGTGAGATAATTTTGTTATGTTGAATTCTTCTAATAATAAAATAGAGTTTATAACGTAACGTTTGTGTACTTTGATCTATAAAATTGTTTTGTAAATATTTTTCGATTTTATTAATTTGTCTATCTATGATTTGAAGTTTTTCTTTGCGTAAACCTAAAATATCAAAAACATCATGGTTTAAAATGTTTAGTGTATATGCTTTATCAATTAAGTTAGTTAAAAGTTTTCTGATTTCAAATTCATTACCTTTTAAATGATAGCCTTTTTGTCGCGAGTATTTCAGCATAATATTATATGGTTCAAGTAGTGACTTTAATTGCTTTAAATCGTTTAATACAGTGTTCTTACTAATTTTTAAATCGATAGAAAAGTGGTTTAACGATAGCATTTCATCTTCTTTAAACAACATCAGTAAAATGAGGTGCGCGCGCTGACAAGCAGTATATACTTGCTCATTTTCCTGTGGTAAAGGTTCAATATATACATTAAGAAAATGTTTTATTGCGTCATCAACGATGAAGAAGCCTTGGCTAGTACGCTCTATCGTAGGTAAATTTTGTTCAGTTAACCATGTATTGATCTTTTGGATTCTATAGCCAAGTTGTCTACGAGATATATTGAACATTAATTCGAGATCTTTGCCTTTAAGCTTAGGGTTTTTAATCAATTCTGTAATGACGCTCAAGTTTTCTGTCTGTATACTGAATCCCTCCTTTGTTGTTGACTCTAATTTAGCACATAGCATCAAAGCGTTGTACATTCATCAGACACAAATTCAATTTTATATTATGTACATCATTGTGATGAACGCTGTAATATACAATGAACATCATTGTTCTAAGACTTTCATTAGATTGTGAAATCACTGAACATATAAAGAGATTTTGTTTATTTATGAAAAGGGAGAGTGGGGTTTCAATTTTGTTATTAGAATAGAGTATTCACAAAGATACTGATATTAAGAAGAAAAACTTATGATAAAACAATAAGTAAAATAGAAAAAGCTGATTTCCGTTTATGGAAACCAGCTTTAAATGGTGTTTAATCCCTGTAGTTAAAGGCAAGAGAATGGGGAGTACAAAGAGGGGAGACTGAGTTCTGTCTTAAATACTCCCTATTTACTATTGATGTATATATTTAAAAAACTTTTCGAAAATATAATCTATAAAATACTAATACTTATTTACTTATTAGAATAACATTGAGTAGTGAAAACATTTCATTTTTGAAAGAGTTTTTAACATCTTGTACTACACCGTACCTTTGCACGAAACAACATTTTAAATACCAACTTTCTAAAAACATCAATATCATATTTCGGAAATCGTCTTCGTTTATTACAAAATCAGAATCATTATAATATCTAGTAACATGGTTATCTAAAACATGATGCGCATTTCTGATAAGTAATAAAAATTCATCTTTAAATTGTTGAGGTGCAAATGATAGTTGTAGGTATAATCTAATATAATTTACATCAACATTAAATATGAAATTAAATAGGAAATGATGTAAATCATCAACTGAATAATTGGAATCTTTATGTGCCTCTTCTATAAAATCTATAAAATAATTTATACACACTTCTATACATGAGCGATAAATTTCGTCTTTGTTGTTATAGTGATAATATAAACTTGCTTTTTTAATATCAACGCTACTTGCAATTTGGTTTAACGTAGTGCCTTCATAGCCATTTTCTGAAAATAAGGAGATGGCATTTTCAATAATTTGTTCTTTTACTCCTAGTTTCAATTTAAAATAGAGCCTCCATATATCAAATTTAATCATATGAAAAAAATAAATTCAAAAAATAAATTATTTCTATTATAACAGTGATTGTACATGAATTGAAAGCAATTGTATTTATATAGTGTGTAATGTGTTTGCTATGTTATTTATTTAATTAATTATTATCTACATATATAATATGAAAAATGATAGCGAATAATTTGTTTAATCGAACTAAACATAAGCCTTAAAATCAATCATAGTTTTTAAAATATTGTATTCAAAAGGAAAATAGATGCCAAGAAGCTGGCACAAAGTAAATTAAAGAGGGCATAAAGATTGTTGATGATTATAACTGAATTATTCCATAAAAAAATAACTATTTAAAGTAAATACTTAATGAATTAGTTAAAAAAATTGTAAATAACAAATAATGTGAACAATTAAGACAAAAAAGATCCGAGACATCATCGATGTCTCGGATCTTTTTTACTTATAGGTAGTAAATAGCAAGAGTAGAAAGCTTGGTATAAGTATATTTGTGCTCTTGTCAATCATTATTAATTTTTATAACTACATTAAAGTTTGATCTTTTAAAAATATTTTCAATTTATAAGGCTGTTTACCGATGAGAAATCTAAAAATATAAAATTCTCGTAAGAAAATTCCTACACCGACACATAAGCCAAGGATAAATAATAGTGAAATTGCGATAAAAATAATAGTTGTATTTTCAAAAGTAGCTGTATATTTGTATAGTGTATCTAAAATAATAGGGTGTAATAGATATATGAAAAATGAAAAAGTGCTAATTAAATTAATGGAACCTAACATCAATGTTTTAAAATGTAAGCATACTCCCAGTAAAAGTAAAAACATAGACATATGGTAAAGTGTGAGTGAGTATGTGAAACTTGTGACTTGCCAATAATCATGTTTTGAAAATATTACAAAACCAACGTATGAAATAATAGATAAAGATATAATGATAAATAGATATTGTTCTAAAAATCGTATAATTTTGTCATAATGAAGTCCTACATAACCACCAACAAAAAAGAAAAAGATCCAACCTAATATAAAGGTATTTTCACTTAATGGATAAACTTTATGGAATATACTGGAAAATTCAGAAGAATTTTGTAAAAAATATAGAAACGTTGTTTGTATGATAAAGCTTAAGCCTAATAAGGTTTTACTATTAAATAATTTAGGAGTTATTTTAAAAATAATATAACTTAATATAAAAAACTGCATTATTACAATAATAAAATAACCGTACCAATAACCTAATAGAACATTTTCAATAAATTGATGACCAAAACTAGTATTTGTATTTAAAGTCTCACTATAACAGTAAAAAGAACCGATGCATAAATAGGGGATAAATATATATTTAAATCTAGACCATAGATAATCAAATTTAAGTTCTTTGTAATTTAGTGTTGTTAGTAATTGAGATAGGATAATGAAACAAGGCGTACCGAAAATGAAAATATTTTGTATATAATAAATTAATTTAAGTTCGCTTAGTTCCGAATCAGCTATACCTTGCATATATTGTGTAATAATATGTGTTAATATAATCAACATGCATACAAAAGCTCTAAAATAAATGAGTTCAATTTTTGATTTAGTCATCTTTAAACCCTTTCCAATTTTGGATTAGTTTGTTAAAAGTGTCGTCATTCATAAGTATTCTAGGAATATAATAATTGTTATCATTTGGTGTAATAGCTTTATCTTCAAGTGTGTAACCATATTTAATGCCAGCATTTTTAAGGCTCGTTATATTTTCATCAGATATTTGGCCATATGGATAAGCGATCGAATCGTTTTGGTTACTAAAATGTTTCTTTAAATAGCTATTACTATTTTTAATATCATTTTCTAATTTAATATTGGATGCTGAAACCATTAATGATTTATTCTTTTTTAAACTATGTAAATCATGCGTATGTGAATTAAATTCCCAAAACCCGGATGCTTTCATTTCATTTAATTGATCGAGCGTTATGAGATTTAAATTATGGAAGTTTTTGTACCAACACGATTAGTTATAACAAAACCAGTAGCTGGAACATTATGCTTTTTTAAAATGGGATAAGCATTCTTATAAATAGATGCATCCATATCATCAAAATTAATCCAAACACTCTTTTTAGGAAAATTTCCGCTTTCTTTATATTTAATTAATTCTTTCTCAGTTAAAAAATGTGCATCATGTGCTTTTAACCATTTAATTTGATTTTCAAATTTTGATTTGCTAATACTATAAGACTTTAGCTCTTTACTGTTTGAGCTGTAATATAATAGTTTATCAAAAAAGTTATCACTTCTTACACGATGATAATTTAAAGCAAGCGCACTATTTTCTGCAAATTTTAATTCCTTTTGTTTTGCGTGAATCTCAGATGGAGAATAGTTTGAAAGAATTATAAAAATAACCAATAGCACAAAAAATGATTTTCTTATGTTAATCAATTTAAACGCTCCTTATTTTTAAGCATATTAACTAAAAGGCTTATAGTAAAAATAAATATTGAAATTATTATAAATAATAATATGATTCTAAATAAAATATTCATGCTGGATAGTTCAATATTTAAAACTGTACGGATCAACAATACTGGATAACTGTTAATCTGTAGAAGTGAACCCCCAATGACTACAAATGAAATACTGCAATAGCACCAAAATATAAAACTGAATAATATTATAATAGATTCACGAATGACATTTAATTTTGATTTTACTGTTTGATATTGCCCCTGTCTGGACTGCTCCATGTTGCAAACGCTCCTTTCTTCCTCTTCAATGCTTTAGGGAAAGCAATAATTGCTACAAGCGCGTTAATAATCCAGTAAATTGTTGGATACCAACTTAGAAAAAATATAGTTAAAACGTTTATCTTTTCGTAGCGACTATCGATAATTAAAGATATAGTGAATTGGATTATATTGATAAACGTTAAAATTAGCGCAGAGAGTATGACAATTGTAAATTGATATTCCATATAATAGTAATCAAAGAAGTTTGCGTTAATCAGCGTCAACATTAATATAAATAAAACTAAATAAACCCATATAAGTGAGAAAATTTGCTCAAATAATAATAAATATAATGCTGGATTTTTAGATTTGAGTGTACGCTTAAAATCACGTATCAAAACTTCTTGGCCACCTTGTGCCCATCGTACTCTCTGTTTCCATAAACCACCTACAGTTTCAGGAACGAGCATCCAACATAATGCACGAGGTTCATATTTAATATTCAATTTGGAAAGATGGAATTTCCATGAAATAGCAATATCTTCAGTTATCATATCGATGTCCCATTTATTCACTTGGATTACTGCTGATTTTCTAAATAATGTGAACACACCTGAAATTGTATTAATTTTACCAGTTATAGATTGAGCTCTTTTAATACTTCCTACCATACTTGCATATTCAACAGCTTGAATTTTTCCTAATATAGAACTTTTATTTCTAATCCTAGGATTTCCAGTCACTGCTGCTAAATGTGGGTTCTTACGGAAGTTATCTAACATATAATAAGGCGCGTACTTGATTCCCTCATTTAAAGCATTTGCTTTCCCTTTATTTTCTTTTAAATCAATAAAGATGAAATTAAGCGATTCTTTTAGTTCGTTTACTACTTTTGCAGTGAGGTCACTACTACCATCGTTAATTACAATTACTTCTTTATTAGGAAATTCTAGTTGTAAAACATTTTCAATAGTTTCTTTAATCGTCTCTTCTTCGTTATAGCAAGGTATTAGAAAAGAAATACCTTGTTCATCAATTTGCTTATTAGGTCTACGTTTAAGTCGCAGTTCATGCGAAAGGGAGTAGAAAAGTGTACCAACAATCCAGAAAATAGACATAAACAAAGGATACATTAGTAATAAGCTAAATATTTTCAAATTTTTACCTACCTTCCGTTAGTTAGTGTTTAAATCTTATAACTTTATTCACAATTATGCAACTGTAATTTTATTTTTTTAAAAATTAAGTAATTATTAATTGTCATTAATCTAATCGTGAGAAACCTTTATGATGGCATGTATAGTAATTTTGAATAAAATTTGACAAAATTATATTTCTATAAATAGAAATATAATTTATCTTAAAAATAAATAAATGTAAGTGATCATTTTTAGGTGTACTTGCCATGATAGTGTGAAATTACTATAAAATTTTGAATTATTGCGTTTTGAATTGACATATTTTTGACAAAATTTCATAATAGTAAATGAATATAAAAATCTAAATATTCACATAAATATGTTTGGAATGATGCATATCGATGAAGTAAGTATAAGATGTAAAGCAAGGACAATGTTGTCAGAGGCAGCAATAAATAAAATTTCTGAGGTATCAGGACAATTACAAATGATTGCCAATTTGAATCAGGCAAATGTTTTTATTGATTGCCCAATAGAAGAGCATGGTGAAGTTATTGTTGTTGCAGAAGCAGTTCCGGTGAATTGTAAAAGTTTGTATCAAGGATCTGTAGTAGAAGCTAATGTTTATGAAAAGTTTGAGCCTGCTGTATTTGAAGTGCTTTCAGGTAGTGAATTTGCACAACATCGCGCAATTTCACAAGAAGGTAAAGTTGTAGAGCAGAGCGCTACGCCAATTAAATTAGCTAATGAAATTATTGGTATTCTAATAATGGAAATAGACGTCAGTAATAAAATTATGGAAGAAAAAAGATTGAAAGCATTAACACAAGCAACTAGTACTCTAAGTGATTTGGTATCGAATTCGGAGAATAATCCAATTTTTGTACCAGACATGATTGAAGAAAGCTTGTTTGATTTAGATAATGATTTGAACATACGTTATTTTAATTTAGCAGGAGAAGCAATGGTAAGTGAGCTTTTACATTTGGACTGTGAAGCAGGTTTGAATTTCATAGAGTTGTTTCCATCTATCGAAAATATGCTGACAGATGGACGAGTTATCACAATTGAAGAGCGTGCGCTACAGGGGCATTATTTTCAAATTAAATGTATACAGTTGCTTGAAGATGGTGTGATGACCGGTCATTTAATTCTGTTAAAAGATATTACAGATTTAAAAGAAAAAGAACGTGCATTAATATCTAAATCAGTTGCTATAGGCGAAATTCATCATCGTGTGAAAAATAATTTGCAGACTGTTGCCAGTTTATTGCGTTTACAGATGAGACGAGGTTTACCCAATGGAAGTGAAAAGTATTTCCAAGAAAGTCTTAACAGAATTTTAAGTATCGCATCTGTTTACGAAGTTATACTAGATGAATCATCTACAGATTCTGTGAATATTGATAAATTAATTAAAAAAATTGGGAATATGATAGTTTATAACGAAACTCCTAATAAAAAGATACATATTAATTATAAAACAGATGAAAATATCCACTTAATTTCAAATATAGCAGTGTCTATCGCATTAATTGCAAATGAACTTATAACGAATTGCTTAACACATGCATTTAATGGACAAACAGAAGGGGTAATTACTGTTTGTCTATCGTATAATGCTCAATCTGAATTAATTAATTTAAATGTACAAGACACGGGAAAGACTGTGTGTGAATTCAAACAATCATTTGGTTTGAAAATTGTAAACACAATTACGGAAAATGACTTGGACGGGACTTTTAAAATTGAACGTAACAGTGTTGGAACGATTGCGAGAGTGGAGTTTCAATACAAAGGGGAGAATTAATATGACATCTATTATAGTTGTTGAAGACGAGTCAATCGTTAGGATGGATATCGTAGAAATGTTAGAAGAAGCTAATTATAATGTAGTTGCTGAAGTCGGTAATGGAGAAAAAGCATTAGAAGTTACTGAGAAGTTTCGACCAGATTTAATCATTATGGATATTAAAATGCCAAAAATGGATGGTTTAAAAGCAAGCAAAATTATTTCGAAAAAATACAATATCCCAATATTGTTACTGACGGCATATAGTCATTGTGAATATGTAGAAGAGGCGAAACAAGCTAATATAGTGGGCTATATTGTGAAACCTATTTCCGAAGCGCAATTATTACCAGCTGTTGAGATTGCAATGAGGCAAGCTCAAAATATTGCTGAATTAAGATATGAAGTGGATCATACTAAAAAACAAATGAACGATAGGAAACTTGTTGAAAAAGCAAAAGGCATATTGATGAAGCAATTAAATTTAACGGAAGAAGCAGCTTATCAGAAACTCAGGCGAAAGAGTATGGATGAGCAAGTGGGTATTGAAATTGAAGCTTCGAAAATCATAGAAAAATTGAGATAACAAAACAAGTGAATATAAAAAGCAAAGGTGCTTATTTGAATTAATCAAATAGGCACTTTTTTGTTTTTTTATAGCCTTTAACAATGGGGGAATCATTATGGAACATATTGGAACGGTAATTATTTATATTATTATGGCGTGCGCAGTTTTAGGTGCATTTGGTGCGATTCGTAATGCAGATAAAGGTATAGGTAAAGAGTTTATGGAAGGGATTTATACTATTGGACCTATTTTTGCTAATTCAGCAGGTATCATGGCATCAATTCCTTTTATTTCAAAATTCATAGAACAAGTTTTTGGACCGCTATTTGACAAGATTGGTGCTGATCCAGCAATCGCAGCTACTTCTATACTTGCAACAGATATGGGAGGATATCAACTTGCAGATGTTTTAAAGCAAAGTTATGAAGGATGGATAATGGCGATGATTGTTGGTTTTATGGCGGGGGCTACCATTGTGTTTACAATACCACTAGGGTTGCCAATGCTGGATAAACGAGATCATAAGTATATGGCGTTAGGAATATTGTCAGGGTTATTGGCTATACCATTTGGCGTTTTTATTTCCACGGTAATAATCCTATTAAGCCATACAAAAGTTAGAACAGTCATTGATACAACAAGTGCTGCAACACATATATTTCAAATTAGCATGTCTACGGTATTTATCAATCTTTTACCATTAATTATATTTGTGTTAATCACAGCAATAGGGTTGTATTTCTTTTCCGACATTATGATTAAGATATTTATTGTTTTTGGTAAGGTTCTAGATACATGTATTAAATTAGTATTTGTCTTTTCTGTAGTGGAAATATTTACAGGTTTGTTTACCACTATATTTGGTAGTTGGGGATTTGATCCAATTATGGCTGACAAGCACGATAATTTTAGAGCATTAGAAAATGCAGGTAATATAGCTATTATGTTATCAGGTGCTTTTCCAATGGTATATTTAATTCGTAAATACTTTTCTACGGGGTTACACAAAGTTGGAAGTAAAGTAGGGCTAAGTGAGGTAGGGAGCGCAGGTTTTATTGCAACAATTGCGAACATTTTAGCAATGCTTAAACTTGTAAGGGATATGCCTCCGAAAGATAAGGTGCTCAATATTGCATTTGGTGTATGTTCAGCATTCTTATTAGGTGATCATCTTTCTTATACAGCAAATTTTCAGCCTACACTGATACCTGCTGTAATGATTGGTAAGTTGAGTGCAGGTATTATTGCGATTATATTTGCATATATATTATGTATTCCAAAAGCGAAAAAATTAGAAGAAATTGATAGACGTGCAGGCATTATTGGCGAAAATGAATATTTAGAAAATAAGTAATAGTAATAGTTCGAGGCTACAAATTCAGTATTTAAACTATTCAAAACGACTGTTTCAAATATAATTTGTACAAAGTTGATGGAAAATGAGATGTATCAATTATTGTTCATAGAATTAAAAAATCCCGAGACTGATAATGTCTCGGGATTAATTTATATTTTATTAAGAAAATCTGAATGAAATTATTTAAGTTAGTAGTTAAGTTAAAGTATTGGTGCATGTGTATTTTTAAATTATGTGCTAAAAGTGACCATAAAATATATAAGGTTTTGCTACAATTCTCTAAAGCTTTTTAAATATATGTGTGATCACTTAGAAGTAGTTTGCAGTGATACCGCCATCTACGTTAATGTTTGCGCCGTTTGTCCAATCTGATTCATCTGACGCCAAATATAACGCACAGTTTACAATATCTTCTGGTTTACCGAAGCGGCCAGTTGGCTGTCTGTTTAATCTAGTATTTTTAGCATCTTCATCTGAGACTAACCACTCCATTAGTAATGGTGTTTCGATTGGTCCTGGACTTATTGCGTTAGTTCTAATACCTTTAGGTCTAAATTGTATAGCTAAGGATTTAGTTAAAGAAACAACAGCGCCTTTTGATGCGGTATAGGCATCTTGTGGTACAGAACAACCCATTTCAGCGACAAATGATGCAATATTAATAATAGAACCAGAATTATGTTTCTCCATTTCAGGAATTACATATTTTGTCATAAAGAAAATTCCTTTAACATTGATATTCATGACTAAGTCCCAGACATCTTCACTTGTATTTACTACAGAATTATCCGCTTCAGGCATAACACCGGCATTGTTATATAGTACATCAATTTTTCCATAAGATTGAACAGTCTCTGCAACTGCATTTTTAACATTCTCTTCGTTTGCAATATCTACTTTGAACAAGGAGGCTTCGCCACCATTGTCTTTAATTAATTGCACAGTTTCAAGTCCAGCTTGCTCATCTCTTTCAAAGACCGCAACTTTAGCACCTTCATTGGCAAAGGTTTGTGCTGCAATTTTCCCCATACCGCCACCTGCGCCGGTAATAATACATACTTTATCTTTTAGTCTCATAAATTGTTCCTCCTTATAATAATAGTTCAGTATTGTATTAGCTCTGTTCGAAATAACGTGAACGTTCCCAAGTCGTAACGTAAGAGTCGAAATCATTTTGCTCTGATTGTGCTGCTTCTAAATAGTGATTTGCGACATCTTTACCTAATACTTCTGTGACAACTTCACTATTTCTCCATTGCAAAATAGCTTCATGTAATGACGATGGAATTCGAGTGATACTATCTTGTTCGTAGGCATTACCAACCAATTCGTCACTTAAAGGAATCTTGTTATCGATACCATATAGTCCTGCACCTATAAGTGCGGAATATGCTAAGTAAGGGTTCATATCTGCACCTGAAATACGTGATTCAAAGCGTAATGAATTGCCATCACCAACTACACGGTAACCTGCTGAACGATTATCTCTGCTCCATGCTATGCTAACAGGCGCCCAAGAGTTTGGTGCGAAACGTTTATATGAATTGACGTAAGGTGCAAACATTAAGGCGAAATCTTTAGTATATTTTAAAATGCCAGCTAAGAAATGTTGCATAGTTTCAGATTTAGGTTCTTCTGCGTCGTCACCAGCATAGAAGGCATTCGTTTTTGTTCCTTTTTCCATCATGCTGAGATGTATATGACCACTTGATCCAGTCCACTCTTCGTAAGGTTTAGCCATAAAAGTTACGGATTTATCATTTTGTATACAAATTTCTTTCATTCCATGTTTGAACATGATGTGTTGATCTGCAGCATTTAAAGCATCCGAATATTTTAAATTGATTTCATGCTGTCCTTTGTAGGCTTCACCTTTTGAAGATTCAACAGTAATTCCCATAAGATGCATTTGGTGTCTTATTTCTTGATAAATAGGCTCGTTTTTACTGCCTTGTAGTAAATTGTAATCTTCATTTAAATGTCCAGCAGCTTCCAAATTATTGTAACCTTGCTTTGAAATTTCTTCGAAAGAATTATTAAATAAGTAGAATTCTAATTCACTAGCCATATGTGGTGATAAACCATGTGATTCAGCCTTTTGGATTTGGTGTTTTAATATATTTCTTGGTGCAATACATATAGGCTCACTACCGTCTACGGAGTAAACATCACAAAAGACCATGGCAGTTTTTTCTAACCACGGCACAACTTTTAACGTATCTAAATCAGGTACTGCTAAATAGTCGCCATAGCCTTTATTCCAATTCATAAATTCAAAGTTTTCATTTGTATCCATTTCAAAATTTGTACCTAGTAAGTAGTTACAAAAATGTGTGCCTTCTGAAATATCATTTTCTAAAATAAAGTCTCCTGTAATTCGCTTACCCATGAGTCTTCCTTGCATATCACAAAATCCCATGATGATAGTGTCAATTTCATCTGATTTGACTAATTCAATTAATTTATCTTTTGTTATATTTCCAGTTACTCTATTTTTGTTTTGCATATGTGACATCCCCTTAGCTATTTTGTTTAAATAAAGATAGTGAAATATATTTTAATTCTAGGAAGCCATCTAGGCCGAAGTGACTGCCTTCGCGTCCCATCCCGCTTTCTTTAATACCGCCAAATGGTGCTTGAGGTACACTTAATTGAGTTCCGTTAACGCCAATCATTCCAAACTCTAATTGTTCACTAATTTGATATACTGTGTTGATATTATTAGAGAAAAAGTAAGCAGCTAGTCCATAAGGTGAGGCATTTGCTATTTCTATTGCTTCTTTAGTAGATTCAAAAGTAATAATTGGTGCTACTGGTCCAAAGATTTCTTCTTGAGCAATCGACATAGTTGGCGTGACATCAGTTATAACTGTAGGTTGATAAAAAAGTTCAGAGCCTGCTATATCAGCTTTGTGCCCACCTGTTTTAATAGTTGCACCATTTTCTTGGGATTCTGCTACTAATTTTTCAACTTTTTCAATGGCTTGTTGGTTAATTAATGGACCAACTTGTGCACCGGATTCATTGCCAGGAGCTACTTTTAGCTTATTAACTCTACTAATGATTTTTTGGGTAATCTCTGATTCGATATCTTTGTGTACGAGTATGACGTTAATTCCATTACACATTTGACCACTATTCTCAAATTTATTATCGACTATAGCGTCAGCTGCGTTATCTAAATCGGCGTCAGGTAATACGATTGCAGGTGCGTTACCTCCAAGTTCTAGAGAAATACGTTTTATTTGTTTGGAGGCCTCACTCATTAAGGTTTTTCCAATTTTAGTAGAACCAGTGAAGGACATTTTTTTAACGCGTTTATCGTTAAATAGTTTGTCAGATATTAATGAAGAGCTACCTGTAACAATATTAGCAACGCCTTTATCGATGCCAGTAGCTATTAATTCTTCAAAAATAGCAATCGCAATTCTAGGTGTATCACTAGACGGTTTAACAATAACTGTACATCCTGCAGCTAGTGCTGGTGCAACTTTACGTGCAACCATTGCACCTGGGAAGTTCCAAGGTGTAATTAGACCACAAACACCTACGGGTTGCTTAATTACTGAAATACGTTGGTTTTCAGATGATGGTGGAATGATTTCCCCATATATACGCTTGCCTTCTTCGGCAAACCAGCGAATGAACTTAGCACAAACACCAATCTCACCAAATGCTTCGTTATATGGTTTGCCTTGTTCTTCACTCATAATAGTTGCAAGTTCTTCCTGTTTATTAAGTAAGTTCACTGCCCACTTTTCTAAAAATGCTTGTCTAGTTTCAGCTGTATAATTAGACCAACTTTCAAAAGCATTAGCAGCGCTATCAATTGCTTTTTGAACGATCGGACCATCTACACTAGGAACTTCTCCAATAGTTTTACCACTTGCAGGATCGACAACTGATAAAGTTTTTTCAGTTTGAATTTGCTCACCATTTATCCAATTGTAATTTAAATTTCGTGTCATAAAATCGCCCCTTAACATGCAAAAAGGCGCTTATATACACAATCAACGGGATTGTGATATAAGCGCCTTTGCTTAATTTATATTTACTTGTGAAAATTCAAAATAATATTACTTGTTTCTTTTATATATTGATATAAACAAAGATTACTAAAATTTTTAAATCTTGTCAATATTCAGATAATATATTATACTTTTTCACAATTAAAGGCAGGGGGTATGGTTTATGCAAGATACATTAGATTTATTAGAACATTTGATTCAATTTGATAGCTCTAGTCAACACACTGCAAATGAAACGATAGATTATTGTGCGGATTGGTTACAAAAAGAAGGTTTGGCGTCAGAAATAATAATAAATAATGGTTATAAGATGCTTGTTTGTAACGTAGGAGAAGGCAATAAAAAACTTGTATTAAATGGTCATGTTGATGTTGTTAGTGGTAAGAAGCACCAATTCACACCACAAATTGAAGACGGCAAGATTTATGGGCGAGGTTCGGCAGATATGAAAGCAGGCGTCGCTTCATTTATGGTAGCGATGCGTGATTTGAATAATATTGACTTAGGAGATGTATGTGTTCAACTTCAATTGGTAACGGACGAAGAAATTGGAGGATATAATTGTGCTTCATATTTAACAGATCAAGGTTATTTAGGGGATTTTGTAATTTGCGCTGAACCAACACAAATAGGAATTGGCTTTCAAGCTAAAGGTATTTTGCAATTTGATATTCAATTAAAAGGGAAAACAGCTCATGGTAGTAGGCCTTGGGAAGGGGAAAATGCAATTGCTAAAGCGATGGATGTTTATCATAAGATACTTGATTTGCCCTTTGCTAAAGAGTCTACAGATATATTTGAGTCACCTTCAATTAACCTTGCCAAGATTAAAGGTGGCGAAGTATACAATAAAGTGCCTGATGAATGTTTGATTTCATTTGATATTCGCTATTTACCCAACCAAGATAAAGAAGATATTTTAGCGCAAATTAAAGAGATTACTGATGGTGAAATTACTTTGAATTTGACTGGTTCAAGCGTTAAAAATGAAATAACCAATCCTTATATCCAAAATTTGATACAACATATTAAAAAGGTTGGAAATAAAGAGCATGTTGATGTGTTCGGGCAACATGGTTTTGCAGATACAAGATATTTTTCAAGGTATGATGTCCCGGCCATTGAATTCGGTCCATCAGGTGGGGAATGGCATGGTGATGGTGAGTATGCAGTTATTGAGTCTTTAGAGACATATAAAGATATTATTATTTCATTTAGTAAGAATTTTGCTCATTAAAAAAAGAATAACTCATTCATCATGAGGGTAAAGGATTACTATAACAAAAATTAATTATAACCTTGGAAATAATATGCAATTCAATTCCAATAATGAATGAGGAGATTTAATGAATAGAATTAATTTAATCACATTAGGTGTTAAAGATTTGAAGGCATCGCTCCAGTTTTATAAAAATATTGGTTTTAAAACAACTGCCGAGGTAACAGATGACAATTTAGCAATCGTGTTTTTTAATAATGACGGTACAAAATTAGAAATTTTCCCTGTTGAAGAATTAGCAAAAGATATAAATGCAGAAAGTCCTCCTACCATAGCTACAGGTGGTTTTATAGGTATTACTTTAGCTTACAATGCCAAATCTAAAGAGGAAGTTGATTCAATTTTAGAGCAAGTTGAGACATTTGGCGCAACAGTTGTTAAACCAGCCCAAGCATTAGAGTGGGGTGGTTATGGTGGTTATTTTACAGATATCAATGGTTACTATTGGGAAGTCGCATATGGCGATATGTGGGAATTTGATGAACAAAATATGCTGATTATTCCTGATTAAATTTATGATATTTGGTAATACAACTATTGGTGATAGCAATGATATAACAGTCACAATCGAAAAAATAACTAATGATTAGGTGATTTAATATGGATGTAAGGTTTCCAATTGGTAAATTAGACACGCCTGAAAATGTAACATTGGATGATGTTCAAAAATGGCTAGCAGAAATCGACAATTATACACGACGTTTAAGAGATGTAGTTGAAAATATCACAGAAGAAGAATTAAATAAAACGTATCGTAATGGAAGTTGGAATGTACGTCAATTAGTCCACCATATTGCGGACTCACAACTCAATATGTATCAAAGGTTGAAATTAGCATTAACAGATAATAATCCAACCGTCTTACCATTTAATCAAGAAGAATGGGTAGAATTAGAAGATAGTTTAGCTCCTATCGAATATTCTCTGCAAATGTTAGAGGGGATTAATGCCCGTATTGTAGCATTAGGGAATCATATTGATAAAGATCAATTAGAACGTAAATTCACCCTTAAAGATAGCGGAGAAATCACAGTTGCTACAAAATTAGCTAAATTGGCATGGCATGAAAACCATCATTTAGCCCATATTGAAATTGCATTATCGAGATAAATATCACTTTTAATTTTAAGCTGATTATCGGTGGATAAACTAGCTATTACTTAGTTTTTAATATTGTTACATTTAGCATGAAAAAGCGCTACGGAATCAATTAGCAAAGTTGATTTCGTAGCTTTTTTGTGTGCATTTGTTTGAACACGATTAGATATAAATGGTTTTTACTTAATTTATTAGAAATATAGATACTTATGATGTTATTTAAATCTTAATTGGAATTTTTTATATTTAAGAATGAGTTAAGAAACGTTAATAATCAGTTAATGTTAAATAATATATCTTCTCAGTATTATAAAGATATGAAAAAAATAAATTGAAAGTAGGTATATATTATGAACATTAAAACATTATTTATTTCAGCAACGGTAGCGACATCATTATTGCTAGGAGCATGTAATAATATGAACACTAAGAAAGAAGATATGAAAGAAGAAACTAAATCCGAGACAAAAATGGATAACAAAGACATGAGTGAAAGTAAAAATATGACAGAAGGTATGTTTAAAGGAGAAAATAAAGAAAAAGTAGAAGGTAAGGCAATGATTCATGATAATAAACTGATGTTAAAAGATTTCAAATCATCTAAAGGACCAGATTTACATGTATATCTCACTAAAGATGGCGATATTAAAAAAGGAAAGAAAATAGATAAAGTTGATTATGATAAATCAGAACAAACATTTGATTTAAAAGGCATAAATACCGATGAATATAACACGGTAACAATATACTGTGACAAAGCTCATGTAACCTTTGGTTCAGCAGAACTAAAATATAATTAATTGATTTGTGGATTGGCTTCTAGATTATAGGTTAGGTCAATCCACACTATATTATCAAGGAGTGGATTAATGAGATGATATCGAAAATTATATTGCTAATCATTCGATTAGGGTCTGGTTTTTATATGCTATTTCAAGGCTATGAAAAATTAACAGGTGGTTTCGCGATAGATGGTTTAGTATCAGTAATTAAAGAAAACCAGGATTCCCCAGCTTGGTTTAAATTTTTCTTTGAAGCAGTTGTGGCGAATCATCTAGAGATATTTAAATGGATGGTGCAACTTGGAGAGATTGCTATAGGGCTTAGTTTGATTCTTGGTGTGCTTTCATATACAGCAAGCTTTTTTGGTGTTTTTATAATGTTAAATTATATTCTTGCAGATATGATTTTCACATACCCAATTCAATTGTTTTTCTTTATAATTATATTAATGAATAAAGAGATAATAAATTCAATAAGCTTAAATCATTTTATAAAAAGAAAACAATTAAGGAATGATGAAAATGCCCCACATACTTATAGCGGATGATGAAAAAGATATCAGAGAAATCTGTAAAACCTACTTTGAATTTGAGGGTTATCAAGTAACCCTTGCCGAAAATGGTAAAGAAGCACTTGGGTTCTTAGATGAATCTATAGATTTAATGGTGTTAGACATTATGATGCCTGAAGTGGATGGCTATGACGTGGTCAAAGAAATGAAAGCACAACAATTGGATATTCCATACATTTATTTAACGGCTAAAACAAGTGAGTCAGATACAATTTTTGGACTAATGTTAGGCGCGGATGATTATGTGAAAAAACCATTTAGCCCAAGAGAACTTGTGATACGAGCGAAAAATTTATTGGATAGATTAGCAACAAAACCTAAAAAACATGAAGTTATCAGTTGTGGTGATCTTAAATTGAATAATGTGACTAAAACAGTAGAAATTAATGGTGAAGCTGTACCATTTCGCATTAAAGAGTTTGAGTTACTTTGGTATTTTATGACACATGAAGATGAAGCTATTTCAAAAACCTCATTAATAGAAGAAGTTTGGGGATATGAATTTTACGAAGATGTTAATTCACTTAATGTTCACGTTCATCGTATTAGAGAGAAATTGGAAAATAATCGGTTTAATGAATATACAATTTCAACAGTTTGGGGACTCGGTTATAAGTTTCAAAGGAGTGTTTAAATGACAATTCGTAAACAATTAATTTATTCATTTATGGGGTCATTATTTATAACGACACTTTTGGTTTTTATATTATACAAATTAATGTGGTTCGATGTTCATCAAACTATATTACTTACACTTTGCTCTTTTGTATCAAGCATGATGACGATGGCTATAGCGATATTCTTCTCTGTCCCAACGATTCATAAAATTGAGAGATTAAATGATTGTACTGACCAAATTGCCAAAGGGAATTATAAAGTAGAGGATTTAAATATACAATCACCGAAAGAATTAAAAGAATTAAGTGATGCCTTTAACCAAATGACTATAAGAATCGACAACCAAATGACTCAAATTAAAGCAGAACAAGATGAAAAATTAGCTATGGTTCAGAATTTAGCGCATGATCTAAAAACACCGTTAGCTAGTATTAAGTCATATTCAGAAGGACTTAATGATGGCATGATTCATACTGAATTAGCTAAGCAAGACGCTTATCAAGTACTTATTAGACAAGCAGACCGTTTAAATCAAATGTTTGATGACTTAACAGATGTCATGTCTGTAAATAATAAACGCTCTAATACGCGCATAAATATTGATCAATTATTGATGCCTATTTTGGAGTCATATCAACAATGTTTGAAAAAAGACAAGAGACAATTAGAAGTTAATATACCACCTAATATAAAGTCTTTCTACCAAGATAAGATTGCATTGGAACGCATTGTTACGAACTTTATAGATAACGCATTGAAATTTTCAGATACTGATAAAGTAGTGGCAATTACTGTATTTGAGCATGAAGGTAACATGTTAGGCATTTCAGTGAAAGATGAAGGTATAGGTATAAAGCAACAACATTTAAGATATATTTTTGATAGAACTTATAGAGTAGATAACTCAAGAAATAAAAAAACTGGAGGGTCTGGATTAGGGTTGTATATTGCATCGACGTTAGCCAAACAAATAGGTGGTGAAATTTCTGTTGATAGCACATTTGGACAAGGTACGACAATGACAGTATATTTCCCGAGAAATTTAACAGTTTAATTCATATGATTATTGTATAAAGGTATGTTGTTTGGATAATCCAAATTAATGTACCTTTTATTACGTTTGTTCAAATATAAGTCAATAATTAGCAGTAAAAGAGTGAAGTTTTCGCACTTATTACATTAATGTTACAAAGACACAAATTGGTAGATAAACTATAGGAACTTTCATGACAGTTTTCAAAAAGGATTTTGTAATAAAAATAACTAGATTGTATGTAATTGGGATGTAAAAAAGAGGTCGTTTATTTTAATTTCATTGTAACCTACAAGAGTTTTATGGATGTTATAGTACTATTTGTGAATTAATTGAAGCAGTAAATTATCTCTGTGTTAGATAATTGAAATTCAATAACAATTTTAAAAATAAAAACGAAAATTATCTTCTGGGAGGATTATTAATAATGAAAAAAACAGTAGTAGCATCAACATTAGCAGTAGGATTAGGTGTAACAGGATTAGCAGCAGGAAATTCAGCAGACGCTTCAGAGCAAGGTGTAGATAAAGCACAATTAGCTCAACAAGCACAAACTAATCCAGAATCATTAAACGAAGCGCCAGTACAAGAAGGTGCTTATAACATTAACTTTAATTATAATAATTTAGACTATAGCTTCCAATCAGACGGCCAATATTGGACTTGGAGCTATGGACAAGGTAATGCTTCAGCAGAGCAACCAGCACAAGCTGAGCAACCAACTCAACAAACTCAACCACAACAAACAGAGCAAGCATCAACTGAGCAACCAGCTCAACAAGCTGCTCCACAAACTGAGCAAACTCAGCAACCAAAACAAGAAACAACTGAACAAGCTTCAACTACTTCAAATGAATCAAGCTCAAGTGAAGCTTCAGAAGGTTCATCAGTAAATGTTAACTCTCATTTACAAGCAATCGCGCAACGTGAATCAGGCGGCGACTTAAAAGCTGTTAACCCATCATCAGGTGCAGCAGGTAAATATCAATTCTTACAAAGCACATGGGATTCAGTAGCACCATCTCAATATAAAGGTGTATCTCCAACAGAAGCGCCTGAATCAGTACAAGATGCTGCAGCAGTTAAACTTTATAACGAAGTTGGCCCTTCACAATGGGTAACTGCATAATATAATAGAAGTTCAAATTTTAATTATATGAATTTTAAGAGGCTAGGACATTAATAAATGTTCTAGCCTCTTATTTGTTTATGCTTAATTCTTTTATGTGAAGTTAGTAAGTCATCTAATATTAATATAATTTAGGTTGTTCGAAATAAGATAATTCTTTATGGAAAATTGTTTTCTTTTGGAGATTGGAAATTAGATAAAGGTATAATTTGTTAGGTAGTCATATATAAATATAATTTTGTAATAGCTTAAATGGAATATTTTAGCTATTGATGTATTCTAGGTTACTCTTTTAAATGTGTGAAAAATAAGAGCAATGTAGGTATTATTTTCACACTAATTACAAGCATGTTACATAACCAAAAAGTGTATAAATACACTTTTTGCCTTTGTGAAAGTTTTTAAGTAGTCATATACGTATGTTTATCGTACTTTTTAACGTAATGAGGACGTAAAAAATCGATTGTTTTTTTAACTTGGCTGTAACCTACACGCTTTTTATGGGTGTTATAGTAGTAATTACAAATTAGTTGTAAAAAGTAAACATTTTCGATTGTTGGAATTGCAATCTAATTTTTAAATCAAAAATATAGAAATTATCTCTTAGGAGGATTATTAATAATGAAAAAAACAGTAATTGCATCAACATTAGCAGTAGGATTAGGTGTAACAGGATTAGCAGCAGGAAATTCAGCGGATGCATCAGAACAAAATATTGATCAAGCAAATTTAGCACAACAAGCTCAAAATAACCCAGAACAATTAAATGAATCAGCATTACATGATGGTTCATATAACTATAGCTTTAATCAAGACGGAGTAAACTACAACTTTACTTCAGATGGCGAAAACTTTAGCTGGAGCTATGGTGAAGGATCAGGAGAAGGTTCAACTAGCTCATCAGCACAAAATACAGATAATAGTGGACAACAAAGTGAACAAGGAGCACAAACAGAACAAGCTCCAAGTGAACAATCTTCACAAGCACAACAATCAACTCAACAAAGTGCACCACAACAAGAGTCAGCTCAACAACCACAACAAGAAACAGCTACTCAATCTTCAGCTAGCTCAAACGAATCAAGCTCAAATGAAGCTTCAGAAGGTTCATCAGGTGTAAATGCACACTTACAACAAATTGCACAACGTGAATCAGGTGGCGATATTCATGCTACAAACCCATCATCAGGTGCTTCAGGTAAGTTCCAATTCTTACAAAGTACATGGGATTCAGTAGCACCAGCTCAATATCAAGGTCAACCAGCTGGTAATGCACCAGAAGCAGTACAAGACGCTGCAGCTCAAAAATTATATGATGAAGTTGGCCCTTCACAATGGGTAACTGCATAATATAGATATTCAGTATCAAAAATAGCATAAACTTTAATTATAAGATAACGGTTGGGGCACACAAATGTCTCAGCCGTTATTTTTTATTTTCTTTAAACTCAATAAATTATCGATTTAAATATGGGTATACATAAAATAATACGACTCGTAACTTTTAATGAAATTTGTAAGCGAAAAATAAATTTGTAGCATTTAGATAGGGGTAATTATTATGAGAAAACTTGTAGTGTTTTTGCACAGTTCTTTGGATGGTTTTGTTGAAGGCCCTCAAGGCGCTATGGATATTGGATGGATTACTTATAATCATGAATTAGAAGGTTTTGCTAATGAAGTGTTACAAACGGCAGACACAATTGTTTGGGGCTGCAAAACATATGAAATGATGTATGATTATTGGCCAACAGTACCATCAAATGAAAATGCTTCTGAGCATGAACTTAACCACGCGAAATGGATTGAAAATGTTGAAAAAGTTATATTTTCAAAAGCTTTGAATAGTGTCGATTGGCATAATTCACGATTAGTTAAAAAGAATGTTAAAGATGAAATCATTCTTATGAAGCAACAAGAAGGTAAAGATATTGTAGTATTGGGAAGCCCTCGGTTCGCACATTATTTGATGCAATTAGATGTAGTGGATGAATATAAAATTACTGTTTCGCCTATACTGATTGGTAAAGGGTTGCCATTATTTCAAAATATACACGAACAAGTAGATTTAAAATTAATTGATAGCCAAACGTTTGAATCGGGTGCTTTAGGACTTATTTATCAAAAAAATAAAGAGTAAACAGAAAGTAGAGGTTGGCTAAGTTACCGACCTCTATTTTTTGAACAGTACTTTAACATCAATCGTTGTGAAAGCTTTTTCTGCTTCGGTATCAAACCATAAATGTGGCACAATTTTTTGGTGAGTCATAACTTCATCTTCCATTTTTAATTGAATACATATTATATACCCGTTTTAAATAGATTGAAGAAATAATGATGGAATAATTAATTTATAACAGAAAAAAGCTGAGACATTTGTATGTCCCAGCTCTAAATATACTTTTAGAAACATCGATTAAGTTGAAGTACATTTATAGTTAGTCTGTCAGTTCAATCGATATTTAATATGTGCTTAACACAGTTTATTGATTTACTAGTTCTTTGAAATTTTCTAAGCGATTCGCTTTTTCTTCTTCACTAATGTCATGTTTTTTAACGTAGCGATTATTTTCATGAGCTGCACATTCGTGAGAGCAAGCACCTAAATAACGTGCTTCATTTTCTTCTGATACTAGAATTTGTTTATTACACTCAGGATTACTACAGTTGATATAACGTTCACAAGGCGTATCATCAAACCACTCTTTACCTACAACTGTCTTATCTACATGGTTCACTTCTACGCTGATACGTTCATCAAAAACATACATTTTACCGTCCCAGAATTCACCTTTTGTTTCTGGATCTTTACCGTAAGTAGCTATGCCACCTTCAAGTTGACTCACATTTTCGAAGCCTTCTTTTAATAAATAACCTGAGAATTTTTCGCAACGTATACCGCCAGTACAGTAAGTTACAATTTTTTTATCCATAAATTGATCTTTGTTTTCTTTTATCCAGTCAGGTAAATCTCTGAATCTTGTAATATCAGGACGAACTGCGCCACGGAAATGACCAAGGTCATATTCATAATCGTTTCTCGCATCGATAACGATTGTATCGTCGTCTAGTAATGCTTCTCTAAATTCTTTTGGAGATAAGTAGTTACCAGTTAATTCTCTAGGATTTACGTCGTCTTCAAGGTCTAAAGCTACGATTTCTTTTCTTGGGCGAACGTGCATTTTCTTGAAAGCATGTCCTTCAGCTTCATCAACTTTAAAAGTGATATCTTGAAATCTTTCATCAGCTTTTAATGCAGCCATATATTTATCGGTAGCTTCAATCGTACCAGAGACTGTACCATTAATGCCTTCTGTCGATACTAAAATACGACCTTTAAGATCTAATTCTTTACAAAAGTCTAAATGTTCTGTGGCAAAAGTTTCGGGGTCTTCAATAGTTGTATAGTTATAATATAATAATACTCTGTAATCCATAATTCTATTCTCCTCTAATTGATTTTTATAGTTATTCATTTATATTAATGTTGGGTTATAGTGGTTCGCGTAAAAAGTATACATCACGTTATATTTAATATAAGAACAGTTTATACTTTGGATAAAAGCACAAAATTCTCCTTATTACATTGTAACAAAAAAGGGATAATATTCAATTTATAAATTTGGCTAAATTCAATATTTTAATTAAACGATTAATAGACCGATATAATTATTCGATGGGAAATATGTTAAATACAAATATTGGTAGAAATTATTTACTCTGCTACTACTATTTTTAAATTGCCTAATATGAATTAATTTCATTTTTCGTAAAAGATGAGTTTACTATAAATAGAAGTTATTGAGATATCCTGCGGGAATTACTATACTTTATTAAATATAAGAAGCAATAGGAGTGATAATAATGGAAACAGTTTATTTAGCAGGCGGGTGTTTATGGGGTGTGCAAGCCTTCGTCAAAACACTTCCTGGTGTGATTAATACTGAGGCGGGTAGAGCTAATGGTATTTCGAATACTTTAGAGGGCGAATATGATGGTTATGTGGAAGTTGTTAAGACAGACTTTGATCCTAAAAAGGTGACAATAACAAAGTTGATGGGGTATTTATTTGAAATTATTGATCCATACAGTGTAAATCAACAAGGGGAAGATATTGGTTTGAAATATAGAACTGGTTTATATAGTGAAAACCCTGAACATTTGAAAGAAGCTCAATCTTTTATAGATTTATATGAAAATCATCACCTTATTGCAACGGAAGTGTTACCTTTAACAAATTATGTTAAAAGTGCGAGAGAGCATCAAGACCGATTATCCAAATTTCCAAATGATTATTGTCATATACCTAAAAAGCTTGTTGAAAAATATAAATAATTGAGTAGTTATCAAGATCACTTTTAGTGACTTAAGTGGCAATATTACTGCATGTGGAGTTTATTTAATCTATCTATATAAAAAAGTTGCACAATTATAATTTTTTATAGCGAATGATTCAGAGAATAAATTAGACGTATGCTATAATATACGTTATTACTAAATATTGGTGCGATTAGGAGATTTTCAATTATGAATAAGCCCAAATATCAAATTGTAGCGAATGAAATAAAGGAAAAAATAATAAATAAAACATATCAAGTCGGCATGTTGTTACCAACAGAAAAACAATTTCAGGATAGATATAATGTGAGTCGCTATACGATAAGACAGGCGATGGATGTACTTGTTCAAGAGGGATTTATAAAAAAGAAAAAGGGTTCAGGTTCTTATGTTAGCTATAGTTATTTGAACGCGCGCCAAACGCATGAAACTAAAAAAATAGGTGTTATCGTGACATATTTATCGGATTATATTTTTCCAAGTATCATTAGAGGTATAGAAAACGTGTTAAGAAAAAATGGCTATTCCTTGATACTAGCAAGTACGAATAATAATCATGAAGAAGAACGTAAATGCTTAGAAATGATGTTAAACCAAGGTGTGACAGGATTAATTATAGAACCTACTAAAAGTAATGTTTATAATCCAAATCTATCTTATTATTCACTGTTCAAACAACGCGATATTCCGATTTTAATGATAAATGCAAAATATGATGAATTGAATTTACCGTATACAGCTATTGATGATGTGAAGTCAGGTTACTTAGCGACTAAGTATTTGATTGATCATGGGCATGAGCATATTGCGCTGATTACGAAAATTGATGACAACCAAGGTAAACTAAGGATGAAGGGTTATTTTAATGCCTTTGAAAGTAATCATATTCTGTTTAAAGGTGAACATATTTATACCTTTGATACTGAAAGTAAACCACAAGTAATCGAACAAATTGTAGAACATATTTGTAATAAAAAGATTAACATTACTGGTTTGGTTTGCTATAACGATGCTATTGCATATGAAGTCATGCAAGAATTAAAAAAAAGAAATATGCAAATACCGAATGACTTATCGGTTGTAGGACAAGACAATTCAGTGTTAAGTAAGTTGAGTGAGATGGATTTAACTACAACTTCCCATCCTCAAGAATTACTAGGTAGTAGAGCGGCTGAGTGGATGATTAGTGCAATAGATACAGATAAACAACAAACATCACAACTCATAGATACATATATTATAGAGCGTAATTCAGTGAAAAAAATATAAATACTGACTCAAACTAATTATTATGTTGGTTTGAGTCTTTTTTATTATCTGACATGTACGGACAAAATATATTAAAAATTGACATGTACGGACAAATGATATAAGGTATATTTGAAAACGTTTTCAAAGGGGCGTTAAAATATGTATGATTTGAATAGGAATTTAAAGAGTGAAGATATTTCAATAGGAATTGAACTAGGCTCCACGAGAATTAAAACTGTAGCTATAGATCAGGATTTAAACACTGTAGCTACAGGGAATTTTGAATGGGAGAACCAATTCATCGATGGATATTGGACATATTCTATTAATGATATTTGGGTTGGTTTGCAGAAAAGTTATAGCGCAATGACAGTAGAAATCAAAGAAAAATATGATTTAACCCTAAGAAAAGTGAGATCCATTGGGGTGAGTGGTATGATGCACGGCTATTTAGCATTTGATAAAAACGAAGACTTGCTCGTACCATTTAGGACTTGGAGAAATGGCAACACAGCTGAAGCGGCAAAGTTACTTAGCGAAGCATTTCAATTTAACATACCTGAACGCTGGAGTATTGCACATTTGTATCAGGCTATATTGGATAAGGAACCCCATATAAATCGAATAACTTATTTAACTACATTAGCTGGATATGTACATTGGTACTTAACTGGCGAAAAGGTTTTAGGTATAGGTGATGCTTCAGGTATGTTTCCTATAGACGTTGATACAAAAAGTTATAGAAAAGATTTGCTAGAGGAAGCAAATCATATTTTTAAAACAGAGCATTTTGAAAATTCAGTTGAAAAGATATTACCTGAAATTAAATTAGCTGGTGAAAATGGGGGAATGCTCACAGAAGACGGGGCGACATTACTAGATTCTTCCGGCAATCTTGAAGCAGGCATTTTGATGTGTCCCCCAGAAGGTGACGCTGGTACAGGTATGGTTGCAACAAATACAGTTGCTCAGAATACAGGTAATATATCCGCTGGCACAAGTGCGTTTGCCATGGTTGTACTATCAAATGCTTTAAAAGACATGTACCCCGAGATTGATGTTGTGACAACTCCTGATGGCAGCGAAGTAGCCATGATTCATACTAATAATTGTACTTCAGATATTAATGATTGGATGAATTTATTTGGTGAAGTGTTAAGTGTCATGGGCGTTGATTTTTCATCTGATGATTTGTACGGACATATTTTCAAGCATTCATTAAGTAGTGATGATAACATAGGTGGTTTACTTTCATATAATTATGTCTCTGGAGAGAATATCACAGATGTAGAAACTGGCTATCCGTTATTTATACGAGAACCTAATTATCAGTTCAATTTAGCAAATTTTATGAAAATGCATTTATTTAGTGCCTTTAGTACTTTAAAAATTGGTATGGATTTACTAAAGGAAAATGAATCTATCGACATAGATAAGTTAATTGCTCATGGTGGGATATTTAAAACAGAAGAAATCGCTCAACAAGTGCTAGCTTCTGCACTTGAACAACCTATAACGGTTATGGAAACGGCAAGTGAAGGTGGTGCATGGGGCATTAGTGTTTTAGCATATTATGTCGCATTAGATACTGAAGCACCGTTAGATGTATTCCTTAATGAGTCTGTATTTATAAACACTAAAGAAAGTACATTAAAACCAATAGAACAAGAAGTTGTTAATTTTAATAACTATGTAGAAAAAATGAAAAATGGATTATCGATTGAACAATCGGCATCTAAATATTTAGGAGGGGATACGAATGCTCGAAGCGTTAAAATCTGAAGTATATAAAGCGAATTTAGAATTACCTAATAGAGGCTTAATTAAGTATACATGGGGTAATGTCAGTGCGTTTGATTCAGAATCACAGCTATTTGTTATTAAACCAAGTGGTGTGGATTATGATGAAATGAGGCCTGAGGATATGGTGGTTTGTAATTTAGACTGTGAAATTGTTGAGGGGGATTTGAAACCATCTTCAGATATGCCAACACATGCAGTGCTATATAAAAAATTCGACGACATTGGAAGTGTAGTGCATACACATTCACCTTGGGCGACTACTTGGGCACAATCTGGACTGTCAGTTCCTGCGATGGGTACCACACACGCGGATACATTCTATGGGGATATTCCATGCGCAAGATTTTTAACAACAGAAGAAATAAACAAGGATTATGAGTATGAAACAGGGAATGTCATCGTTGAAACATTTGATGAAAAAGGGAT
This sequence comes from Staphylococcus sp. Ze2, assembly GCF_048568365.1. Lineage (NCBI taxonomy): Bacteria > Bacillati > Bacillota > Bacilli > Caryophanales > Staphylococcaceae > Staphylococcus > Staphylococcus sp. Ze2. The sequence goes on from NZ_CP183486.1 coordinate 455,376, forward strand.
AAACCCACATGAAGTACCTGCTGTTTTACTACATGGACATGCACCGTTTATATGGGGAGAAAGTTGTGACAAGGCCGTCATGAATGCAGTTGTTTTAGAAGAAATATGCAAAATGAATATATTTACACGTCAGTTAAATCCATTTGCTGAAACATTACCTAAAGCAATACTCGACAAGCACTTTGAAAGAAAACACGGAAAGAACGCCTACTATGGCCAACAATAAGGGGGAAACAAAATGACAAATATAAAGAAATTCTGGTTTGTAGTTGGATCACAAGCACTATATGGTGAACAGGCATTAGATCAAGTTAAACAAAATGCTCAAAATATAGCTGACGGGTTGAATAAAAGCGACATATTACCTTTTGAGATTGAATTACAGCCTAAATTGGCAGTCTCAGCAGATATCATTACTGAAATTATGAAAGAAGCTAATTATCGTGATGATATTTTAGGTGTTATTACTTGGATGCATACATTTTCACCAGCAAAAATGTGGATAAGAGGTACTAAATTACTACAAAAACCACTATTACATTTAGCGACACAATACAACGAAGATATTTCTTGGGAAAACATCGATATGGATTATATGAATCTACATCAATCGGCACATGGGGATAGAGAATATGGTTATATTAATCGCCGCTTGAATAAAAATAATGAAGTTATATTTGGTCATTGGAAAGACGCAAATGTGCAACAGCAATTAAGAGATTGGATGCTTATAGCCAATGCTTATAGTGAAAGTTTTAATTTAAAAGTAGCTAGATTTGGTGACAATATGCGTAATGTGGCAGTAACAGAAGGAGATAAGATAGAAGCACAAATTCAATATGGCTGGACTGTTGATTACTATGGTATCGGTGATTTAGTCGAATACATTAATCAAGTTTCTGATGAAAACATAGATGAATTATTTAAAACATACGAAAATTTATACGAATTTGATTATAGAAATTATAGTGAAGAAGAATTTAATAGTTCAGTTAAAGAACAAATTAAGTACGAAATCGCAATCAAACAATTCTTGGATGCCGGTGGTTATACTGCTTTCACTTCAAACTTTGAAGATCTACACGGTATGCAACAATTACCAGGTTTAGCAGTACAAAGATTAAATGAACAAGGATATGGATTTGCCGGCGAAGGGGACTGGAAGACAGCAGCATTAGACCGTTTGTTGAAAATTGCTGCAGAAAATGAATCAACAGGATTTATGGAAGATTATACGTATGATTTAAGAAGCAGCCATTCACATATTTTAGGATCACATATGTTAGAGGTCGATCCGACACTTGCCGAAACAAAACCGAAAATTGTTGTGAATCCACTAGGCATAGGTGATAAAAATGACCCAGCAAGGTTAGTGTTTGATGGTAAATCGGGTGAGGGTGTTGTCGTAACTATGCTTGATTTAGGGATACATTATAAATTTATTATTAATGAAATAGAAGCTAAAAGACTTGATGAACCTGCTCCTCATTTGCCGGTAGCTAGAGTGCTATGGGAAGTGAAACCATCATTAGAAAAAGGCGTTAAACATTGGATAGAAGAAGGCGGCGGACATCACACGGTACTTTCTCTGAAATTAACACGATTACAAATAGAAATATTGTTGAAAATGTTTGACGCGGAATACACGCTAATTAATTGATTGTCAAAAACGTTTGTCGTGAATTGATGCATATGTGGTTAAGTTTTTCATTAAAAAGAGGGTGAATGGGATGAAAGTTAACAGTAAGGTTTCAAATCGTTTTATCTATTTCTTTGGAGCATTCGGTGGTATATTATTCGGTTATGATATAGGGGTTATGACTGGAGCGCTACCATTTTTAAGAGAAAACTGGGGTATCGAAAGTGGATTTATTATAGGTTTAATTACATCTTCAGTTATGTTGGGGGCTATATTTGGAGGTATTTTAGCTGGTAAACTGTCGGACAAGCTAGGTAGAAGAAAAATGATATTAATTTCAGCAATTATTTTCGTTATTGGTTCAATCTTGTCAGGGATTGCGCCCCATGAGGGTAATTACTTTTTGATTATATCTAGAGTTATACTTGGTTTGGCAGTAGGTGCAGCTTCAGCATTAGTGCCTGCTTATATGTCTGAAATGGCGCCAGCGAAATATCGTGGCCAATTATCAGGTATGAATCAAACTATGATCGTATCAGGAATGCTATTATCTTATATTGTTGATTATTATTTAAGAGGGCTACCTATAGAGATTGGTTGGAGATTAATGTTGGGTATTGCGGCTGTTCCTGCACTAATTTTATTCTTAGGTGTCTTAAGGTTACCAGAATCTCCAAGGTTCTTAATTAAAAATAATCGGTTTAAAGAAGCTAAAATGGTATTAAGTAATCTTAGAAATAATCGTAAAGTCGATGAAGAATTTGAAGAAATTAAAAAAACAATTCAAAAAGAAAATAACGTGAAAAATAATCAATCATTAGCCACATTATTTAATGGTAAATATAAATACTTAGTAGTTGCGGGATTAGGTGTAGCAGCATTTCAACAGTTTCAAGGGGCGAACGCAATATTTTATTATATTCCATTAATTGTAGAACAAGCTACTGGAAATTCTGCGAGTGATGCGCTTATGTGGCCTATTATTCAAGGTGTAATACTTGTATTAGGGTCATTACTCTTTATTTGGATAGCCGATAAATTTAACAGAAGAACATTGCTTATGCTAGGTGGTACAGTAATGGGCTTATCGTTTATATTGCCTGCTATTATTCATATGTTTTTACCAAATGCGAATCCGATATTGATAGTAATCTTTTTAAGTATTTATGTTGCCTTTTATTCCTTTACATGGGCACCACTTACATGGGTTATTGTTGGTGAAATATTCCCGTTAGCAATTAGAGGTTTTGCTTCGGGTAGTGCGTCATCATTGAACTGGATTGGTTCTTTCTTAGTTGGTCTTTTGTTCCCAATTATGACAGCTTACTTCTCACAACAAATTGTTTTTGCAATCTTTGGTGTTATTTGTATACTCGGTGTATTATTTGTGAAAAAATTTGTTCCAGAATCAAGAGGTCGTACACTTGAAGAGATTGAAGCAATTGGAGAGTCACACAATTCGAATAAGGTTAATGCACAAGTGAAAAATATATAATAATTTAAGTAGAAAACAATGTGGTAGATCAAAAAAAGACCTTTTCTATGAAACGCTTCAATTAAGAAGGGTTTCTAGAAAAGGCCTTTTTAATGCATATGTTTATTTAAAGAAACCTAAAACGAAGTCTACACCTTTACCTAAAACCTCTGCGATGCTTACGCCCATTGTAGCCCAGTCATGTGATAAACCTGCGCTTACTGCTTTACCAATTGCTTCTACGATTTCTGCCATGTGAAACACTCCTTTTTTTGAATTTAAAATTAAAACATTTGCTTTAATTTGTTAAATACAATATAACTTGTTTTATTAATTAATTGTACAAAAATGCCCAACCAAACATTTTTTATGCCTAAGTGTAATAATAGTTTTTTTATAGGAATTGTAAGTATAGTGTGTAAATTTTAATTCTTTGTAAATTTTTAATGTTGTATAGCGCTTTTATTAGAATTGTGGCATGATGGTAAGTTATGAAGCTGAATTAATTATGGATCAGAGTGATTTTAATGAAGCGAAGAAAAAATAGGATTAGGGTAATGAGATCATTTTAGCAAAATTGTTCATTACCTCTTTTTATTCATTTCACTTCTTAATATTATTAGACATATTTTTAAATGTGTTCAGTAACGCTAAGGTTTGTTTGTTTTTATATTTTATAGGTATATAATCGCATTATGAATGATAATTGACAGTGTGTTTAATAAGGGGGAAGGGCATGTCTGAAGTTGCAGCTAAACTAACAAGTGCGACAAAATATTATGGTAAAAAGAAAGTTTTAGATCATATTAATATTGAATTACCATTTGGGAAAATTTTAGGGGTAATTGGTCCAAGTGGTTCGGGTAAAACGACAACGATTAAGTGCCTTATGGGTATGGAGAAATTGGATGAAGGTCATGCTCAAATATTCGATACTAGTATACCCAACCGTAAAATTCTTAATGAAATTGGTTATATGGGGCAAATTGACGCGCTATATGAATCGTTAACTGCTCGAGAAAATTTAGTGTTCTTCGGTAATTTGATGGGTTTAGACGGTGATAAGCTAAAACAAGCGATTGATAAGAATATGAAGCTAGTTAATTTAGAGAATGAATTACATCAAATTGTGAATACATTTTCAGGTGGTATGAAGCGCAGATTGTCTTTAGCGATTACTTTACTGTCAAATCCTAATTTAATTATATTAGATGAGCCAACAGTGGGCATTGATCCGAGCCTTAGAAAAGATATATGGAAACAACTTAACCTACTAACAGAGGAAAATAAGTCAGTAATTGTGACAACGCACGTCATGGGAGAAGCCGAACGCTGTGATTACATTGGGTTAATTATGGAAGGCCGTTTATTCACTATGGGAACACCAAAAGAACTGAAAGAGAAATTCGGTGTAAATTCTATAGAAGAAGTGTTTATAAAGGCTGAAACGGAGGCGCAATCATGAGATTTAAAGCCGTTTTTATAAGAGTTGCCAAGGAATTATTGAGAGATAAAAGAACATTGGCTTTAATGTTGTTCGCACCGATTTTAGTATTAACATTGCTATATTTCGTTTTTGATACAAATTCAGAGACAAATTTAAAAATTGGTATTACTGACCATGTGCCTAACAAAATTGTAAATGAATTACCTTCAGATAAAGTGGATATAGAGAAGGTTGATTCATCAGATTCTGTAAAAAATACGATGGTAGATTCAGAGCTAGATAGTTATATTACGAAAGATGGGTCTAAAATAGAAGTAACATATGCTAATGAAGACCCTAGTAAAACTGATGCTACGAAACAGTTACTTGCTAGTGCACTGCAGAAAAATAAAATGCAAGATATGATGAAAATTGTAGAAAAAATTCCAGATAATATGCAGCAAGGCAATAAGCAATCCTCAGAGAATTTAGAGTTGGATAATCATTATCTATATGGTAATTCAGATAGTACGTACTTTGATAAAATGTTCCCAATTTTAATTGGTTTCTTTGTTTTCCTCTTCGTATTTTTAATATCTGGTATCGGATTACTTAGAGAGCGTACTAGCGGTACACTTGAACGTTTGTTAGCAACGTCGATTAAAAGAAGTGATATTGTGTTTGGCTATTTAGCAGGTTATGGTTTATTTGCTATATTGCAAACGTTACTCATCGTGTTTTATGCGATTATTATCTTAAACATAGAACTTGCGGGTAGTATTTGGTGGGTATTGTTAGTTAATATTTTAATCGCATTGGCCGCATTGTCTATGGGAATATTTGTTTCAACTTTTGCTAATTCTGAGTTCCAAATGATTCAGTTTATACCTATTGTAGCAATTCCTCAAATTTTTTTCTCAGGTATTATTCCTTTAGAGAATATTGCTAATTGGGTAAGTTTTATAGGTTATCTATTTCCTTTAAGATATGCAGGTGATGCATTGACACACATTATGATAAAAGGACAAGGGCTTGAATATATTTGGTTCGATATTTGTATATTATTTGTCTTTATTATCGTGTTTACTATTTTAAATATTATTGGGCTTAAACGTTATAGAAAAGTTTGATTTTGTATTAACTTGAAAAACTAAAAGCGCCTTTCTTAACAGTATAACTGTTTAGAAAGGCGCTTTTTTAATCTTTGAAATTTTGGTGACAAGATTTTAGCCAATTGATATTATGTGTTTCTCTTTCAATAGCATAATCTAATACAAGATAATGCCCAAAATGTTGTTCTTGAGATGCTTCATTACTAAATAATGCCGTACGTCTTTCTTTTAAATGTTCTAACTTTAATTCGTGTAAATGAATTTGCTCGTCAAACATTACTGGTAATATAGGATCATTTCTATCATTAATAAAATACAATTTTAAATTGAATTCATTTTTGTGAACTGACAACTCAGGTGTTGGGGACACTAACCATTCATTCAGTAATTGTCGTCCTGTGTCTGTAATAGCATATATCTTTTTTTCTAACTTTTCTCCTGTTATTTCAATCGTTTTATCAATTAAAAGACGACCATGCAATTTTTTTAATTCAGGATAAATTTGACTGTGATTTGCTTGCCAAAATTCACCAATATCACGTTCAAAAGCTTTCTTTATATCATAACCAGACATACGTTCATTTTTTAAAAGACCTAGTAATACATATTGTAATATGTTTTTTTGTGCCATAACATCCTCCTTGACGTTTTATCGAATAAAGTATAGCATTTATATGTAATCAAAAACATGTAATTAATTACATGTTTGGAAGGAGCTTTTTTTATGACTAATAATTTTGAAACATTAGAAGATTTTTTAGGTACACATCTTATTTACACTTATGATAATGGTTGGGAATATGAAATGTATGTGAAAAATGAGAACACGATTGATTATCGTATACATGGCGGTATGGTAGCTGGTAGATGGGTTAGAGATCAAGAAGCGAATATCGTGAAACTAACTGAGGGAGTTTTTAAAATAACTTGGACTGAACCAACAGGTACAGATGTAGCATTAGACTTTTTACCTAATGATCAGATTATGCACGGTACAATTTTCTTCCCTAAATGGGTTGAAGAGCATCCAGAAATAACAGTGACTTACCAAAATGATCACATTGATTTAATGGAAGCATCTCGTGAAAAATATGATACTTATCCTAAATTAGTCGTACCTGAATTTGCGAAGATTTCATATATTGGTAACGCAGGACAAAATAATGAAACGGTTGTTAATGTCGCGCCATATGAAGGTATTTTAGAAGATATTAGAAGCGGTAAGTTTTTTGATGAAAATTATCAACATACAAATAGTAATTCGTTAATTAAATAAGTTTATAGAAAATGGTCAACCTTCATAGAGCGTTGACCATTTATTATATGTGAAAGTACCTTAATGGTTACTATATCGAATGAGAATTACTTTGAACTTTTTCCTCTTTATTTGAAATAGATGTCACGTCTTCTTTTTTCCAAACATTCTCTAGTTCTTCAAGTGTTTTCCCTTTGGTTTCAGGAATGAATTTCCAAACGAATAGTCCTGATAAAATACTCATCAGTGCATAAAAACCATAAGTCATGGCGCCGCTAACATCCATCATAGTTGGATAAGTAGATGTAATCGTAAAGTTAGCTAACCATTGCACTGCCACAGCTATTGCCATAGCACTACTTCTAATTCTATTAGGGAAGATTTCTGATAATAATACCCAAATAATAGGTCCCCAACTCATCATAAATGAAGCAGTATATAGGACTAAAAATATTAAAGTTATAACACCAAATGCACCGTTTGCAGCTAAGACACTCATACCAATCATGCCGATTGCCATACCAGTTGATCCAATTATTAGTAAAGGTTTTCGTCCAAATTTGTCTACATATAATATAACGATGATTGTGAAGATCACGTTTACTAATCCCATGACAACGGTTTGTATCATAGATGTGTTGCTACCTGAACCTAAATTTTCAAAAATACGAGGTGCGTAATATAAAGCAACATTGATTCCAATAAATTGTTGGAAAACAGATAATAAAATACCTACTATAATAACAGTCTTACCAAAACTGAAAAGTGGCGCTTTCACATCTGTTAACTTATTTTTAGTAGCTAAAATGTCATTTAGTACATTTTGAGCATGATTCTTAGAAGAATAAATTCTATTAAGCACCGAGAGGGCTTCTGTATTTTTATTACTTAATGATAAGAACCTAGGTGTTTCAGGTACTAAAAATAATAAAAAGAAAAATGCTATTGCGGGAATCGCTTCAGTAATAAACATATAACGCCATCCAATATCTTGAATCCAACTTTGGGGTTGGCCATATGTAATACCATAATTGACAAAATACACTACTAACATACCGAATATAATGGCAAATTGATTCCATGAAACGAGTTTACCTCTAATTGACGAAGGGGCTATTTCACTAATGTACATAGGAGAAATTGCAGAAGCTAATCCTACGCCGATACCGCCAATAATACGGTAAAGATTAAATGCTATGAGTAGACCAAGGTTTGGTTCAGTTGAATTGAAAAATAAAAATTCAGGATATCCTGACAAAATTGCAGAAACGATAAATAAGATGGCAGCTACTTGTAATGATTTTTTTCTACCTAAGCGACTTGAAAAACTTGAAGACAATAGACCGCCAATAATACAGCCGATTAGCGCACTAGACACAGTGATGCCATGAATGAAACTGCCATAATCTTTCGTCAAATATTGTTGTAGAGATTGTTCTGCTCCAGAAATAACTGCTGTGTCATAGCCGAATAATAAACCACCGAGCGTTGCGATTAAAGCTATTTTAAAAATAAATTTTTTATTATTATAAGTTGACATATATCCATCCCCTTGATAGATCACTTAAATTTATTAAGTTTTTGAGTTACTGGCTGCGTAGCGTCATAAATTGTTTTATAAATATTAAATAAGTCTTGATAAGATTTTGTGTTTGTTTCAATGGGATATACTTTTTGATGGTATGCTATCCATGCTTCGCTCATTTCGTTGAAAGTATTAAACCATTGTTCTCCCATAGCTGCTATCATAGCTGCACCATAAGCTGGACCTTGTTCTTCTATTCGTGTAGTAATAGTTGTATTGAAAATATCTGCTTGAATTTGAAGCCATTGATTATTTTTAGCACCACCACCAATTGATACAATTTCATTAATGTTAATAGCATTATTTTTCATAATTTGAATACTTTCATTAATCGAGTAAGTAATGCCTTCGATAACAGCACGTTTCATATCGAGCTGTGTCGTATTTGCATCTAAACCGATGAAACTACCTCGTACTGAAGCATCGTTATGTGGCGTACGTTCACCTAATAAATAAGGCGTGTACATTAATCCATTAGCACCAATTTCTGATTGATTAATATCTTTTAAAAAAGTAGTGAAATTTTCATCAGCAGAGATAAGTTGCTTAAGCCATTCGAGGCTATACCCAGCAGATAAAGTCACACCCATAATGTATTTTTGGTTTGGAACACAATGGTTAAAGTAATGTACGTTTCCATCATTTTCATAATCAGTACGATTTTCAATAGACAATGCTACGCCTGAAGTTCCGATACTTACGAGTTGCTTTTGTTCGTCGGTAATACCTGAACCTAAAGCGCCACAAGCATTATCTGCGCCACCTTGGTACACATTAATGTTCGAATCAATACCTAAAGAATTCTTTACTTTTTCAGTTAATTGTCCACTTTTTTGATGTGAAGCAATAATTTCTGGGCAAATGGATGGATCAATATTTAAACGATACAATAATTCTGTGGACCAATTTTCATCTTTTACACTAAACATGATTGTACCTGCAGCGTCTGAAGGTTCTGTGTAAACATTACCTGTCAATTTATACACTATGTAGTCTTTAGGCAACATAAACTTAGAGATACGCTTGTAGTTGTCTTGCTCATTATTCTTTAACCACATAAGCTTAGGTAAAGTGAATCCTTCTAAAACAGTGTTTTGTGTTAATTGTAATAATGAATTAAGTCCTAGGTTTTGTTTAATGTCTTCAACTTCTTGAGAAGTTCTTGTATCATTCCATAAAATGGCTGGTCTAATTGGATTGCCCTCTTGATCAATGACTACTAGACCATGCATTTGTCCAGAAAAACTAATGCCAGATATATCATTATGAGTGTAATGATTTAATATATGTTTTAGACTCTCCAAGGTTGCTTCATACCAAATTTCAGGATCAATTTCGCTGTATCCTGACTTAGGGTGTGCCGTATTATAAGAGACGCTGTAAGATTCTACAACGTCGCCACTTTTATTTACTACGAGCGTTTTTAAAGCACTCGTGCCAATATCTATACCAATTACATAGGCCATTTTTATCAATCCTTATTATTAATATTTAAGATATATTGATTAATTTGTGATTTAATAACTTCTAAATGATCAGAGGTATTATTAATTGTATTAATATTGAAAGCATAATCTTCTAATTCTTTAAATGAAGTCTCTCCTTCAACTATTTTCTTACCAATGCCTTCATTAAATGATTTGTATTTTTCATCCATAATATTTTCAAAGAAATTATCTTCAATCATCTTATAAGCAACTCGTAGGCCTAATGCGAAAGTATCCATACCCGCAATGTGAGTTAAAATTAAATCTTCTTGTTTAAATGATGTTCTTCTAGGTTTAGCATCAAAGTTTAATCCCCCTGGAGCCAACCCGCCATTTTTAAGTATTTCGTACATTGCTAACGTAGTATCGTATACATCAGTTGGAAATTCATCTGTATCCCATCCTAAAAGGGGATGTCCTTGGTTAGCATCTACTGAACCCAACATATTGTTATCACGTGCATATCTTAATTCATGTTGGAATGTGTGGCCAGCCAGCGTCGCGTGGTTAGCTTCAATATTAAATTTAAAGTCTTTATCTAAATCATATTTTTGTAAGAAAGCGTGTGCAGTTGCAACATCAGTATCATATTGATGTGTGGTAGGTTCTTTAGGTTTTGGTTCTATTAAAAATTGACCCGTATAGCCAATTTCATCTGCGTAACTTTTTGCCATTTTAAAGAAAGTAGCTAAGTTATCTAACTCTAATTTCATATTAGTATTTAATAAACTTTCATATCCTTCACGACCGCCCCAAAAAACAAAGTTTTCAGAACCAAGTTTTTTAGCAATTTCTAATGATTTTTTTACTTTTGCAGCTGCATATGCAAATACTTCAGCATTTGAAGACGTGGCTGCACCATGAACAAAACGCTCGTGAGTAAAGTTGTTGGTTGTATTCCAAAGCAATTTCTTACCAGTTTGATCCATTTTTTCTTTAATAAGTTCTACAATGATATCTAAATTTTCATTAGATTCTTTTAAAGACGCGCCTTCTGGAGCAATGTCTACATCGTGAAAACAAAAGTAATCAATACGTGTTTTTTCCATAAATTCAAAAATTGCGTCTACTCTTGCTTTTGCTTTTTCCATCTCGTCTAATGAATCCCAATCACGTTCCGCAGCACCCACACCGAATGGATCGGAAAGGTCAGCAGTAAAAGTGTGCCAATAAGCGACACTGAATCTTAAAAGTTCTGACATGGAGTGATTACCAAGTTTTTCTTCAGGATTGTAATACTTAAAACTAAAAGCGTTATTTGACTTAGGACCTTCGTAATTTACTTTATTGATATCAAAATAAGACATAATATTCCTCCTACATTTTAGTTGGTTAATTTAATAAACAAACTAACTTTAGAGGTAATATAGCACATCGTTCATTTTTTGTAAACGCTTACTAAAAAATAAAAAAGAGTGGGTCAGAAATCGATTTAGCTCGAAAGATCTCATTGACCCACTCAAATAAGGAAGAATAGACGGTCCGAGATATCTATTTTATAACTCAGACTGCTGTAATTATTTAATATTCATTTGAATGTTATTTATATTTAATGTTTTTTGCATTATTGCTAAAGTGCCACCCAATAAAGTAGCTTGTTTTACATTAGTGGTTAAATGTAATTGAAATGGACTGCCTTGAGAAAAATAGGAGAATTGCTCTTTAATTTCATTTAAAATATTTGGTAATTCATTAATTAAAGGACAGTTAATATAAATAGCGTCTGGGTTAAATTGTGTATTCAAATTATGAATCAGAACTGTCATTCTATTAATAAATTGCTTAATTTCATGAGCAACAATTGAATTTCCATCGTTGTAATATTGGATTAGTTCTGTAAACGTCAGTGTGATGCCCAATTTATTATTTATTTTCTGTATTAAAGCGTCTTGAGAGCATATATCTTCAATTTTGTAATATTCGTTGTCATTGTTATTTATAGATTCCAAAACCAATGTCTTACCTATCTCTCCAGCCTCTCCATTTGAGCCACGATAAAGTTTTTTATTTATTATGATGCCAGCGCCAATACCCTTGTGAATACTTAAAGTAATCAAATTATTTATGTTTGAATTAATATATAAACTTTTTTCATATAGCGCTGATAAATTTGCTTCATTTTCTATAACGACAGGAACATTTGTGAATGACTTTAATTCATCAGTAAATGTACGTTTCTCATTTTTATGAAAAGGAAGATTGATTATGTTTTGCTCATCGTCAACGATACCATGTATGGATATAGATATACCAAGTAACCCATGTAACGTATCATATTTTTCTGAGACGTTTATATTAGATTTTAAAATTTGTAATATACTGCTTACATTTTTATCATTTAATTCATAGGAATCTTGCTTTAATATAGCAGCATCAAAGTAGTTGTACATTAATTCAACGGAATCATATGTTAAATCCATAGAAATATAGTAGCCATATTTTTGGTTAATTTCGAGTAAAATAGGCTTTCGTCCACCACTTTTAGTACTATTGCCTTCTCCTACTTCATTAACTAAACTCTTATGTTTTAAGTTGTTCAGAATGTTAGAAATAGTAGCTTTATTAAGTTCTAAATTCTTCGATATTTGTGTTCGTGAAATATTACTGTTATTGAAAATTTGTTTTAATACACGCTTCTCATTTTCATTTACTATAAAATTATTTTCCATTTATTATTACCTCTTATCTAATTTGGACAGGGGAAGTTCGGTTAATATTACCAAGTGTAACATAGTGTGATTTGAGTACTAGATGTTGGCAAACGATATGAGCAACATTATTCTATAATCAATTATATATTATAAAGTAGAAAATATAAATTTAAGTTATAGTCGTAGAATGCCGAATGAGCATAGATTAATTAATGTACCATAAAAATTAATAACTAAATGAAGCAAGTCGATAAAATTACAGAATAAACAATAATTATGATTCGATTTCTCATAATTATAATCACGTGAATTTAAGTGGCTAAGCATAAATTCAAAATTGATTTACGAACTGATTGTTATGTAATGGAAATAAAATAGATATAATATAATTATCGATTTCACAATAGTATAATTTATTTAAATATAGTAACTTGATTGACAACTGTTTTTGAAGCGAGTATGATATAAAAATGTATAAGGGATGTACTATTCTAGAAATTTATATATCCCCATAAATTTGAATAGCTATAAACGCCCCCGGAATAAGCATTTTAGCATGTTTCGGTTTTCAAAAATCTAATAGTACACACGGTGTACAATTGTAAAAAGGAAGGTAAGAAAAGATGTTTAATGAATTTAAATTTATTTTTAGAAACAAAATGTTAATTATAGCGCTTATAGCCATCGCAGCTATCCCGTTGCTATATGTAGCATTATTTGTTGGTTCTATGTGGAATCCTTATGATAAGACAGATCAATTAAAGATTTCTATTGTTAACCAAGACAAGACCGCAAAGTTGAATGGTGAAAAAGTCACAATCGGTGATGATGTAGTAGACAAATTAAAAGATAATGATAAGTTTGACTTCCAAGAAGTTTCTAAAAAAGAAGCATATGACCAACTTGAAAGAGGTAAAAGTGTTGGAACAATCATTATCCCTGAAGATGCATCAAGTAACGCAACAACATTATTAGATAAAAACCCTAAAAAAATAAATTTAGAAACACAAGTAAATCCAGGTTCAAGTTATACTGGTAGTCAATCAGCTCAGAAAGCAATTAATACAGTGACAGACTCAATCAAAGAAAATATCCGTTCTAATTATTTAGACCAATTATTTGATAGTGCTAAAAAATCAAAATCTGGCTTCCAAGATACTTCTGAAGCTTTAGGCAAAATGTCAGGCGCTGAATCTCAGCTTATTGATGGAAATCAACAAGTTACAGATGGTTTGAAACAGCTAGAACCTGCAGTAGGACAGCCTGCACAACAGTTGATTTCAGGAAATCAACAAGTTACAGATGGTTTAACTCAATTACAACAAAATAATAATCAATTAAAAGAAAAAATTGACCAATCAGTTTCTCAACAAGAGGGAGTTGCATTTGAAGGAGACAACGAAAAAGCTCTAAATAATGTGACGAAAGTGAATGAAAATAATGCTACAGAAGCAGATAAATATGGTGAAACAATCGTCCCATATATGGCAAGTGTTAGCTTATTTGTAGGCGCAGTTTCATTTAGCGCAATTTATCCTTTAAGAAAAGTGTTAAGTAAAGAGATAACATCAATCAAACAAGTATTCGGCAAACTATTACTGTATCTTGTACAAGGTACAATATCAGCACTCTTAATGAGTAGTTGGGCGATATTTGCTCTGAACATGTCTATCGATAATATTGGCAAATTTATCTTAGTAGGATTATTGTGGGCCATCGCAGCAATTACCATCACTACCTTCTTAAGCCTGTTGCTAGATAGAATTGGGCTCTTTATATCGATGGTTTTACTAATACTACAATTAAGTTCAAGTGAAGGGATGTTCCCAATAGAATTATCAGCACAATTCTTTAGATGGATCCACCCATTCTCACCAATGTCATATGCAATACAAGGATACAGAGAAGCAATCTTTACTCATGCGGGACATTTTAACTTTGGTTTTGTTGTAGCCTTACTCATTGGCATTATTGCAGTAATGATTATTTTACAATATATAGTAATATTATGGTTTAACAAGAGACAAAGAGTACCTTTCTCAATAGAGTTTAAATAAGTGTTATTCGGAGGTGGCTTATTTGGAAAATGTAGATAAGACAATTGAAGAAGCGATTATTAAATTTCAAATAGTAATGTTGCATTTAAATAAAGAGATTGTAGATATCGTTAAAGAGACCGGGCTAAGTAATTTGCTTTCAAGAGAACAAATTGAAGCAATGAGAATTATAAAAACAGAAGGTAAGGTAACGATTAATGAATTAGCTCGTTTACAAAACATTTTTAAAACGGCTGCATCAAAGCGTATAGCGAAATTAGAAGAGATGGGATATGTGCAACGTGCACATTCAGATAACAAACGTATCAAACTCATTAAATTGAGTGATGAAGGTGAAGCATTTTTGAAGAAAGCAACGTCTGTTATGACAGAAGCAGTGAAAGATCGCCTTGGAAATAAATTTACAGCCGAAGAAGTTCATCATTTCGTAGATCAACTTACACATATTGATAATGCTTTTAGAGAACACAAATAAATTACAAAATAAAGGTTCGAGACATGGAGAGATGTTTCGGACCTTTTTTGTAAATATGCTTGTCGAAAAATTAATACAGCAAATCATTATAAGCAAGCAGATTCTCTGTCTGGTGTTCTAAATTTTCTAGCTAATATTAAAAGATGTATAACTATAATTTGAAAAAGGTTAATATTTATATAATGTGGACTTAGATATTCGCAATTAGTATAATTAACATTGTAATTAAGTATTTTTTATATTATGTTGGTAAAGATTATTGTTTTAATAAATTTAATTATATAAATAGGAGGAACATTGTTATGAAAAGAACAATAGAACGCGTTCTAACGTGGATTGGCATTGCGCTACAATTAATTGCTGTAATATTATTGGCTATTTTAATTCCGATGTTAGGAAATAATGAAATCAAAGATACTTTTATTAACCAAATGATGCAAGAAGAGTCTAGCCTTACGTATGGTGATGCTAATGCATTCTTTAGTTCATTAAGCGGAATTGTAACTACAGGTTTAGTAATAGGTATTATAATCTTAATTATTGCATTGATAGCAGCATTCTTAATTGGTAAAAAAGCTAAAATAGCAGGTGTTTTACTAATTATTGCAGGTGTGATTTCTTTATTAGGTAATTGGATTAATGCTGTACTGTGGATTGTTGCGGGTATCATGTTATTAGTGAGAAAGCCAAAAGCGCCTGTTTATAGTAAAGACAATGATGAGGATATAAATCCATATATTAAAGATGGTTCACAAGTCAATGAACACAATAATTCTTTTGTTTTATCAGAAGAGCAAAAAGAAAACGAAAAAGAAGCTATAAAAGATGAATATACAAAATCAGATGAAGAGAATAAATATAAGTACTAAATTACAATTGTAATAACATCATTTTAAACACCAAGTCGCCTTAATGTATGCGAAACTTGGTGTTTTTTTATATACAAGATAAGATTTGAAATTATTCAGATTTTATTAAATCTAATATTTGTTGTAAATATTTGTATAACTCATGCTGCTCAATTGTTTCATTTACCTGATTAATAGAATTTTGATTGATAAATTCTTTAGGTGACATGTGCATTATATTTTTGAAATCACGTAAATAAGTATTGTAAGAACGAAATCCATATTCTCTCCAGGTAGATTCCCAATTACCATGTAATAAAAGTTCCCTCGACAAACTATAAATCTTCACTTTTTTAATATACTTTAATAAAGATATATTCATTTTCTTTGAAAATTCACGTGAGAGGTAACTACTGTTCACAAAAAATTTCTTTGAAATATAAGATAAAGATAAAGGCTTTTTATAATTTGTATTAATATATTCAACAACATTTTTAATTAAGTTATGTGAGTATGACATATTTACATACAAATTATCTTTTGAATGATTGAGGTAGTTAATAAGTTTTATTACCCCAATATCTGCATTAAAAAAATCTTCCTCTAGAATCCCTTTAAGTGTCTCAATATAAGTTTCAGTTATCTTTTTTGGTGGTGGATAGTTGTCTGAAGCACCTTCCCGATAGACTAATGAAAAGCGGTGATAGGTTATGTTGTTTATAGAAATACAGGCAATGATAGCTTGCCTACTAATTATTAAATTTTCTTCGAAGTCATAAACTATAAAAACTTCACCTTGTTGGAACGTATACGTTGAAGCCAATTTTTGAAAAGAGACTTCACCTGCGATAACTAAATATAAATTTGCGAAGTTAGGTGTATTTAAATAGTTGATTTTGTCGTGTTGTTTATAAATAACTAGGTTGTAATTCACTATGCTCCCTCCGACCTTTTTATAGTGGAATGAATTCTTGAATTAATTTCAGCCACAAAAGCATATATTATATTGAAAATATTACAACTAATTTATATTACGGTCAATTAATAAACTAAAGTTAAATAAAAATAACTTAATAATATAAAAACATTCGATTTAGTCAGTCTTTTCTCATGTTTTTTGATTAGAAATACCATTATTTTACTCTGGTTTTTGATTTGAATTCTATCATGGAAGCTTATGATATCTTTTGATTAATAAAGAAATAAAACATGGAAATAATTTTCAAATTGAAGAAGGAGGATTAAATATAAGAATGAAAAAAGTGAATTCTTTATTTAATGAAAAACAAAGATATTCTATCAGAAAGTACCATATAGGTGCAGCATCAATTATCATTGGATCGGTTGTTTTTATGAATACCGGTTCCTTAAGTTACGCTTCAGAAGTTGATAATAAAGCTTCTGAAATAGTTGAAAATGAAATACATACTAATAAAGAAAGAATAAGTAATATAGACACAGCAGTTCAAGAGAAAGAAGATAATAAAGCTAATAGTACGATTGAAAATCAAAATAATAATCCAGAAAACCAAAAAAGTGAACTGAAAAAAGAGGTATCACTAGTTACAGAACTGCCAATTTCAGCACCTTTATTAGAAAAAGATAATTCAAAAAATGACACTCAAGAGAAAGAGGTCAATAAAGCAGATAAGCAATTAAATGATCAAATAAATTCTGGTGAGTCGCCAAAGCAAGTTATACAAGAAAATAAAGACAATCAAGTTGAGGAACACAGTAACAAAAATAACAATCAAATTAAAGATTCTAAGACAGGAGAAGTTTCAAACCATGATGAAACTGAACTCATTAATAAGGAAGATAATTTAAAAGTAGATGGAACAGATGATACTAACAAAGTAGTAATAAGTCAAAATGAAAATCGACAAAAAGTAAGAAGAAAAAGAAATGTCGTGAATCCATCGAATGATAATAATTTAACAAACGATGATTATAACAAAAATGCTAATCAAATGAATACAGATGTCTCTAGTGATGGAACAATGACTTATCAGTGGTATCCGGTGATTGGAGGGTTATCTAGCCAAGAAAGATTTTTGATAACAAACGGTTACGGCGATAATGAAAATAGGGCGCGTAAGAAAGCTACAATGCTTTGGTTAATATCTAACTTTGATTTTACTAAAGAACAAAGACAGAGTTTTAAAATACAAGATTTAAACAGCCCTTTGTTTGGAGACGATGTATATAAATGGCTTGAGGAAGCTAAGAAGGGCAATATTATACCTAAACAAGGCACGATGAATTTAGGTAGAAGAAATGAAATGATTATAAGTGCTAATAACATCATTTTGAGTGACAATAAAGGATTTGATAGAGGTATTATAAATTTCGGAGATACTAGAAACTTCACACCTTCAGATAGTGACGATGTTAATAATACAACCATAACTAGTTCAGATATTGATTTTGGTTTTACTTTAAAACCTCCTTTTGAAAAGATTGGTGTAGATAATACTTGGGCTGTTAGTGATAATGAAAAAGAAGAAATTAAAAGCGCAATAAGAAAGGCAAATAGTAATATTAATTTTGTTAATATCAATGTTAGCTATAACGGTACTGTATTTGCACAGGCTTTAAATAGCTCTGGAGAAATTGTGGATTCAGCAGACTTAAATGCTAATACAGTAATTATAGATAAAATATTTATAGAGAAAAAAGAAAAATTAGATACATTAATTAGTTTGGTTGAAAATACTAAATTATTAGATGAGAGCTTATATACGCCTGCTAGTATCAATTTCTTACAGAGAGAATTAGACTATACTTCAATTGTTATTCGTGATAGTTATGATCCTGAGATAAATACCATACCAGATATAATTTCAGCAACAAATCGCTTAGATTATGCGATTAAATCATTGGTTAGACGAGCGAACGTGACAGAGTTACAAAATGCAATAAGTAACGCAAAAAACCAAGGACCATTTGATAATAATATAGAAGAAGATCAAGCAATTATATTAGCACTTGAAGTTGGCGAAAATACAGTGGGAAACGAGAATACGCCACAAGATGTTGTGGATACTGTAACAACAAATATTAATAATGCATTAAGAGAAAGATTACAGGTTAAAAACTTATTACAAGATGTAGAGACCCTTGTGAATGAAGCAGAAGAGAAAAATAGAAATGCCTCAAATATGGTAGTAACGGCATTGACGGATGGAATATTTAGTAATAATGAAAATAATACGTTAACTGAATTAGTAAATAGCGCAAATAATAAAAAAGCTGAAGCTCAAGATAAAATTAATTTATTACCTGATAGCAAAAAAGCACCGTTCCAAAACAGAATAGATAGTTTGCCAACTATTTCTATACCAGAAGTAAATGATGCCGACGGCAATGGTATCGCAGATGATATAGACCAAGCGAAAGCTCGAGCAGAAAACAAAGTGACTGAAGCTGAAGCAGCGGATCAAGCCGCGAAAACAAAATTAACAGAGTACCAACAAGATGGATTAATCACAGCATCAGAGAAAACAGACTTAGATAGTTTGGCGGCGACAGCACAAAGTAAGAAAGCGGAAGCGCAAGGATTAGTGGATGCATTGCCAGATGGATTAAAGAACGACTTAGTAACACGTCTAAATAACTTAACAGGTATCCAAGTGCCAGCAGTAAATGATGCCGATGGCAACGGTATAGCAGACGATGTAGACCAAGCAAAAGCTCAAGCAGAAAGTAAAGTGTCTGAAGCCGAAGCAGCGGATCAAGCCGCGAAAACAAAATTAGTCGAGTACCAACAAGATGGATTAATCACAGCATCAGAAAAAGCAGACTTAGAAAAATTAGCAGCAATAGCACAAAGTAAGAAAGCCGAAGCACAAAAACTTGTTGACGCAATACCAAATGATGTTAAAGAGGCACTACAAAATCGTCTGAATAGATTAGAGGGCATTGTAGTTCCATCTGTTAGTGTGAATAGTAACAATGGACAGTCTAACTCACATAATATGCAAGGCAAAGATGATATTAATAAAAATAAGGATACATTACAAAAATCACCTGCTTTAAGTAGTAATCCTCAAAAAACATTAAACAGTAAAGCTGATACATCTAATGATGCATCAAATGATATGAAAGGTACTCATATGAGTACTGCAAATAATGAAAGTACCAACACTACTAAACTTAACATTAATAGTGATAATACTAAGAGAGGCAAATCTAATAATGTGAAGGTGTTGTCACCAAGTAAAGTAGATGAGAAAATTGATGCTAAAACTTTACCTAATACTGGTGAAGAAGCAACTAAAGATACAACACTATTTGGAGCTTTATTAGCATCTATTGGTTCACTAATAGTTTGGAGAAGTCGTAAAAAAGAAAATACGAAAGAAACTAAGTAACACTATAACAAGATTTAATATAGTAAATTAGTATTTGCAAAATTGTTTGAAAGGTCCGAGATATTAGTATATCTCGGGCCTCTTATTATATATATTGAAAATGGAGTAGATGTAAATTATCACTAATCAAAAGATTCATGTTCAATTCCTTGAGACATTAATTCATATACATAAACTATAGATTGTATATATTATTAAAAACTATTTTTTATAGTCATTCTCGGGTGTTATTTTGCTTTCTTAAATAAACTAAATTGTTTTATTGAGGAAGATGTTTAAAAGGTGTAAATTAATATTAAAGGATACTATTTGATTTGTTATCTATTCTTAAAATTTATTTTCAAAAATACCAAATAATGAGGTGAAATAAATGTTAATAATGGTTGCAGTTCTTACACCCATATTACTTGTCGGCTTCATAGTGATGTCAATTTTAGAAGAAAAGAAAAACAACAAGAAAAAAGGGAAGAAAAAATAAGTTTATTAATATAAATTAATAAGCAAAATTGGATTTACTAATACAGAGACAAGTTGTTTAACGTGAAACAAAGCTTAACAGTCTTTGGGGCATATTCAGATTTTGCATTATATAAAAGAAATTGCTTCGATAGCTCATATGCAGAGAGTTTTAGCATAAAATATGTGTGATTGATTTTTTCAAAGGGGGTACTTATGTAAATTTCTCATTATTTCATAAGTATAAAAAAGTTAGTGGAATTAGGCAAAGGGGGCAAAATTAAAATGCACGAAATGTTGATTATTTTAGAGACTGTATTGTTGCCTATTTTTATTATGATTATAATAGGATATATATTGCAGAAAAAGTTTTCATTAGATTTAAAAACATTAGCAAAATTAAACATATACATATTTGTTCCTGGATTCATATTTGTGAAATTTTATAAGACAAATTTTGAAATCAAATTATTATTGTATATCGTATTATTCTTTATCATATACATAATTATTCTTTACGGTATTGGTAAGTTATTGACATATTTTGGTACAAAGGATAAAGGTGAAGCGACAACTTTAACGAATAGCATATTATTCTTTAATTCAGGCAATTACGGTGTTCCAGTAAATGATTTAGTATTTAAAGGAGATCCTTTAGCTATGTCTGTTCAAGTCATTGTACTTTCCTTGCAAAATATATTTACTTTTTCATATGGCATATTTTCAATACAAGCTGTACATATTGGGAAAATCAAGGCAATGTTGGGTTACTTTAAGATGCCTGTTTTATATGCTTTGATATTCGCCATTATTTTAAATTATGGTAACGTTACCATACCTAAGTTTATATGGACGCCCGCAAACTATATTGCAGATGCAATGATTGCAATTGCTTTAATATTATTAGGTGCTCAAATTGCTAATATTAAATTTAGTTTTAAATGGTCAAGTTCATATGTGTTTATATTTGTTAGGCTGATTGTTGGACCGGTAATAGCCCTTGTAATTATCAAACTGATGGGGCTTGAAGGTATCATAGCACAAGCGTTATTTATTACTTCAGCCATGCCTACGTCTGTTAACAGTTCAGTTATTGCCCAGGAATATGATAACTATCCTGAGCTTGCAGCAGAATTAGTCTTTTTATCAACATTACTGAGCGCAATAACCGTAGTCATCGTCATTTATATATCAAAAATATTATTCTAACTTCAGATTCATTGTAATATCATATTATTGGAATTTTGAAAGTTATTTCAATATGATACAGTTGTTGAATATTTAAAATCTAACAAAAGGAATCGATGATATTGAATGAAGCAGTGTTAGGGATAGATGTAGGAACAAGTTCAGTTAAAGTTATTTCCGTAAATAAAGAAGGAGAAGTTCTAGCTAAGGTTAGCGAAGAGCTTGATATTATACAACTTCAATCCGGATACAATGAGCAACAACCAGACGAATGGTTTGAAGCAACAAAATCATGTATTAGACAAATATTAAGTAACGATTCGTTGAATGATATCTTTATTCGTGGCTTATCATTATCTGGTCAAATGCATAGTTTAGTGGCATTAGATAGCGATAATAAGCCGATTCGAAATGCGATTTTATGGAATGATACTCGATCTACACGTCAATGTGCAACAATAGAACAGCACTTTGGTAATTATGTGTTATCAAATCCAGTGTTAGAAGGTTTTACACTAACGAAATTACTGTGGATAAAAGATAATGAACCTAACAATTGGAACAAAATAGCAACATTCTTATTACCAAAAGATTATGTGCAGTTTAGGCTAACTGGCAAAATAAATATGGAATATTCAGATGCTTCAAGCACACTATTACTAGATCCAAAACAAAAAAATTGGTCGAAGACAATTGGTTCAAAATTTGGTATCGGTGATATTTATCCAACACTCGTATCATCTGGAGATTTTATTGGATATTTAGAAAGTAGCTTAGCTAAATCATTAGGATTAAAAGAGTATGTAGCGGTTTTTGCGGGTGGTGGTGATAATGCATGTGGCGCACTTGGTGCGGGTGTTATCAAATCCAATGATACATTATGTAGTATTGGTACGTCTGGCACGTTATTAACTTGTGAAGCAGATGAAGGGAAGGCGTATCACCATAATTTACACTATTTCAATCATGTTGTAGAGAATAAATCATATGTAATGGGTGTGACGCTTGCTGCTGGAGATAGTTTGAATTGGTTAAAAAATCATGTGTTCCCTAATTTAACTTTCAATCAAATTTTAAGCTTAGCAAGTGAATCTACAATTGGCAGTGAAGGTTTGTTATTTGCACCATATCTCTCAGGTGAGCGTACACCACATGGCGATTCGCAAATTAGAGGTAGCTTTATTGGGTTAAGTACGTTACATACAAATGCAGATATAGCCAGATCAGTAATTGAAGGTATTACATACTCATTGTATGAAACATTGGTACATCTACGTGAAAAGGGGAAGGACATAACGCATATTACATCAATCGGTGGTGGTGCGAAAAATGATTTTTGGTTACAATTACAAGCTGATATTTTTAATACGAAAGTCAGTAAATTAAAATATGAAGAAGGGCCTTGCATGGGGGCTGCGATGCTAGCTATTATAGGATTGAATTGGTATAAAAGCGTAGAAAAGATAGTTGATCAATTTATTATCTATGATAGAACCTTTTATCCAAATAAAGCCCATCATGAACGCTATGTTAAATATTTTGAAGTATATCAAGAAGTCTATCGTCAGACCCGACCTATAACAGCACGTTTGTTAGAGTTGTCTTTATAAGTAAGACAATACATACTTATGCTAGCTGATATTAGGTACATGTGGTACGAATGTCAAAGTGAGACTTGAAATGTGAATCATTATAAGTTAGATTGTAAGTAATCGCTAAAACGTGTGAAATGAATATTTAATTTGAAAATTTAATAGATAGAAACCACTGGAAGTGCCTTTGATAAAGGCTGAGACCGAAGTAATAACTGAGGGATTCCTAGAACCTGATCCAGTTCGCACTGGCGTAGGAAAGTGGCGTTTTCTATGATAGAAGTAATCATATAACGTTATTTTTCCACCAGGAAAAATAACGTTTTTTTATTTGGAGTGATTATATTGTTTGTTGCTATTACACCATATCAAGATTTATCTGAATCACATATTAAGCATTACTGTGAAATCGAAGGAGTTATAGATTATTTATTAATTAGAACTCCAATGACTACTGAAGAAGTAATTCAGTGGGTTCATGAAATAATAAAAAATGGATTTTCTAAGGATAAGATTATTATTCATAGCGATATCAACGTAATCATACAATGTGACTTGTCGGCAATTCATTTTAGAGAAAATGACCCTCATATTGAGGAGGTACAAGCTAATTATCCCGATATACAAGTGAGTATGTCTACGCATCATAAAGATGGTGTTGCTAATGCTAAGTATTTAGGGATAGACTTTGTGTTGTTTGGACACGTATTTGAGACACCTTCTAAACCTCAGCAGACACCTAGAGCAAAGTCGGAGGTTGAAGGAGCGTTACAAATTGATATTCCGATTATTGCAATTGGAGGTATTAATCAACATACTATGCCCTCCTTACCTAGTGGATTTTCAGGAATAGCCGGTATTTCTATTTTTAATCAATATTCGAAACAAAAACTCATGAATATGAAGGAAGTGTGGGATGGACATGTATGATGTCATTATTATTGGATCAGGAGTCATGGGCATGTCAATCGCACGTGGGTTAAGTCAGTCTTTTGCGAATATAGCTGTGATAGATAGAGATGAAGCAGGTAAGCATGCATCTTATAAAGCGGGTGGAATGTTAGGCGCACAAAATGAATTCACCGAAAACAGTGCTCTGTTTAGTTTAGCAACAACTTCTCAAAAGATGTTTGAACCTCTGAGAGATAGTTTGTTGGAAGAGGTTGGCGTGGATATTGAGTATTTAAATAGTGGGTTAATAAAATTGGCTGCTAATCATTATGAGAATAAAAAGATTGAACAGCAATATCAATTTTTAAGACAACATTTTACATCTGTAGAACGTCTTAGCTCGACTGATGTTCAGCACATGTCCAAAGGAGCGATTACTTCAAAGCATACAAAGGGTCTTTATATGCCTGAAGATCATCAAATCAATGCAAATCACTACACCAAAGCGTTATTGAAATCACTATCACATCGACATATAGATAGGATATACCAAACAACTGTAACCCATGTTGAAGCTATAAAAGGCGGCTACCGTGTGGATACACAAAGTGAAACTTATTATACTGAAAAGTTAATTGTCACGGGTGGCGCTTGGACAAGCAGACTTTTACAACAATATTTACCTTGTGAAGCGGTTAGTGGTGTAAAAGGAGAAGTACTATTAGTAGAACAACCTAATTTAAATTTGGATGTGACCATGTTCCTGACAAATGGTTGTTACGTCGTTCCTAAATTAAAGAATAGATACTTAATCGGTGCAACAAGTTACTTTGATGACTACTCAGTTGGGGTGTCTAATTCAGGAAAATCATGGCTTAAGTCACAAGCTTTGCGTTATATACCTGATTTAAAAAATTGGAAAATTATAAACCAATGGTCAGGCATACGCCCTTATTGTCAAAATGAACATCCTATTATGGATGAAGTGAATAAAGACTTATTTGTCATTGCTGGCCATTATCGCAATGGAATTTTACTTTCACCTTTAATCGGTGAGCTGATAAGTCAGTGGATTATCAATGGGCATAGGCCAAAACAATTATATGATTTTAGATTAGCAGAGGTGAAATAAATGAAATGTAAGATTAATGGTGACGTATTTAACTTTGAACAGCCAATTAATATACAAGAAGTAATTCAATCATTAGGATTGGATGAAACACGCATTATTGTAGAGCACAATGAAACATTAATTAAGAGAGAACAATTTACATCTCGAATAGTCAATGATGAAGATAACTTAGAATTATTAGAATTTGTAGGAGGCGGTTAATATGTTTAAAATAGGCAACTTTACATTAAATTCAAGATTATTATTAGGTACAGGAAAATTTGAAAACGAAAAGGTACAAACTCAGGCTATTGAAGCATCAGAAACAGAAGTATTAACTTTTGCAGTGAGACGTATGAATTTATATGACAAAGATTTACCTAATCCATTAGCAAAAGTTGATCTATCGAAATTCATCACGTTTCCAAACACTGCAGGGGCTAAGACAGCTAAAGAAGCAGTCCGTATAGCAGAAATTGCTGATCACGCAGGCGTTTGTGACATGATTAAGGTAGAAGTTATTGGTGATGACGAAACGTTACTGCCAGACCCATTAGAAACATATGAAGCATGCAAAGTATTGTTGGAAAAAGGTTATACAGTCTGTCCATATATATCCAATGATGTTGTGTTAGCGAAACGCTTAGAAGAATTAGGTGTTCATGCAATTATGCCGCTTGCCTCTCCTATTGGCACGGGAAGAGGAATCAATAACCCATTAAATTTGCGCTATATTATTGAACGCGTTAATGTACCAGTAATCGTAGACGCAGGTATTGGTTCGCCTAAGGATGCTTGTCATGCGATGGAATTAGGTGCTGATGGTATTTTACTTAATACGGCAATATCAAGTGCAGCGGATCCTGTGAAAATGGCAGAAGCAATGAATAAAGGGATTAGTGCTGGAAGATTGAGTTATGAAGCAGGAAGAATACCTGTGAAGTATACAGCACAAGCATCGAGCCCAACTGAAGGTATTGGGTTCTTATGATAGAACGCTATAATCGACAAGTAAGATATCATCAGTTTGGTGAGCATGGTCAAAGCCAACTTCAAAAAACTCACGTCATGATTATGGGTGCCGGTGCACTTGGTAGTCACAGCGCAGAAATGTTAGTAAGGATGGGAGTAGGCTCACTTACTATAATCGATATGGATATTGTTGAATTATCTAATTTACATAGACAGGCGTTATATGATGAGTTAGATGCAGAAAAAATGCTGCCTAAAGTTGAAGCTTTAAAACATAAGTTGAATCAAATCAATAGTAACGTAGAAGTAACAGCAATTAATCGTGAAATAACCAATTTAAACATTGAAAATTTATTAACAACATATCATCCGCATATTGTTATAGATGGTATGGACCATTTTAAAATAAGGTATTTAATAAATGAATCTTGTAACAAGCAAAACATACCTTGGATTTACGGTGCTGCAGTTGGTAGTAAAGGTACTGTTTATGGTATCGATGATCAAGGACCATGTTTGAAATGTCTTCTTGAAACAATGCCCAGTACTGGTGAAAGTTGTGCAATAAATGGTGTGCTGCCACCAGTGATTTATCAAGTAGCTAGTATGCAAGTTTCCGAGCTAATGAGGTGGGTCTCTGGCGAAGCATTTTCAAAAAAACTTATAACTATAGATTGCTTTAATATGCAGTATAAATCTATGGATATTAGTGCTTTAAAACAAAGTGATTGTAATGTTTGTGAGAAACATGAATATGCATTATTAAACGATAAATATGACGCCAAGATAGAGAAACAATGCGGAGACATGTTCTTGTTACGCTTTAATGCCGACATTTTTAACCATACTGATTATTTACCTGTAACTGTAAAAAAATCTAATGATTTTGTGAAACTATTGGCGTATGGATCTCATGAAATCACCTTGTTCAAAGATGGGAGAATGAATATCTATGGTGTTGAAAATGAGGCAGAAGCTAAGAACATTTATAGAGTAATTGCAAAGAGTTTGAGTTGAATATAAAGTGATTTAAAACACTGACTAGGCAATAGGATGATTAACTATTGTGTAGCAGTGTTTTCTACATTTTTAGGTTATTAATATAGATATTTTGAAAACGCAATTAAAGTTCACGAAAACTTCGAAATGTTTTTACGAATTTGTGAACGGCTAGGTCATTCATTGAAACACTATATATTGTGTTGTAAATTGTAATAAGACACAATATATAGGAATGAGGGGATAAAATGAATAAACTCGAACAAGATTTAAAGAATTTAATAACTAAAGATCCTACAGTGATAAATGAAAATGCCAACAAGGATAGTGCCACATTTTCGACAATGAGAGATTTAACAGCCGGTGTAGTATCTAAATCATATGCGCTAAATTATTTATTACCAGAGCATGTTGCAACAGCTCATAAAGAAGGAGACATACATTTTCATGATTTAGATTACCATCCTTTTCAGCCGCTTACTAATTGTTGCTTAATAGATGCAGAAAGTATGCTCAAGCATGGTTTTCAAATTGGCAATGCAACTGTGACCTCACCTAAATCAATTCAAACAGCTTCTGCCCAACTCGTGCAAATCATTGCCAATGTTTCTAGTAGCCAATATGGAGGATGTACAATTGATCGGGTTGATGAATTACTAAGCCATTATGTTCAATATAATGAAGCTAAGCATCGAGGATTGGCTAAAAAATTTGTGCAACCACAAGACATAGAAACGTACGTTGATTATCGAGTTTCACAAGATATTGAAGATGCTATAGAAAGTTTAGAGTATGAAATAAACACGTTATATACGTCTAATGGTCAAACACCTTTTGTAACGTTAGGATTTGGGTTAGGAACAGATACATATAGTCGTAAAATACAACAAGCAATTCTTAATACTAGAATCAAAGGTTTAGGTAAAGATCGTATTACCGCCATTTTCCCAAAACTCGTCTTTTCAATTAAAAAAGGTGTGAATTTTAGTTCGAAAGATCCAAATTATGATATAAAACAGTTGGCATTAGAATGTTCTACTAAAAGAATGTATCCCGATATTTTGAATTATGATAAAACGGTCGAAATATTAGGTGATTTTAAAGCACCGATGGGGTGTCGCTCATTTTTACCATCTTGGAGAAACGAAGATGGGGAATTTGAGAATAATGGAAGATGTAATCTAGGTGTTGTGACATTGAATGTACCTAGAATAGCAATTGAATCTAATGGTGACATTGAAATGTTTTGGAAGATATTCCATGAACGAATGTCAGTAATGCATGATGCTCTAGTATACCGAATTCAACGTATTGCCGAAGTGACACCTGATAATGCGCCTATTTTATATAAAAATGGTGCATTTAAACATCGTTTAACTGATGAAGAAGATATAATGACGTTGTTAAGAGGAAAACGAGCTACCTTATCAATGGGATATATCGGTTTGTATGAAGCGGCTACAGTATTTTATGGACCTAATTGGGAAACACAGTCTATAGCTAAAAAATTTACATTAGATATATTAAAAGCAATGAAAGTTTACCAATTGAAATGGACTGAACAATATGATGTTTGGTTCAGCGTTTATAGCACACCAAGTGAGTCACTAACTGATCGTTTTTGTAGACTTGATATAGAGAAATATGGTGAAATACCGAACGTTACAGATAAAGGATATTATCAGAACTCATTCCACTATGACGTGAGAAAAGATATTACACCATTTGAGAAAATTGATTTTGAAAAGGATTATCCTTTTTATGCAAGTGGCGGTTATATCCATTACTGTGAATATCCAAAATTAAATCATAATTTAAAAGCATTAGAAGCAGTATGGGATTATTCATATGATAAAGTAAGTTATTTAGGTACGAATATTCCGATTGATCATTGTAGAAAATGTGACTTTAGAGGTGATTTTAAGACGACAGCAACAGGCTATAAATGTCCTGAATGTGGCAATGATGACCCTACTACGGTTGATGTAGTAAAACGTACATGCGGGTATCTTGGTAATCCGGTTCAACGCCCTACAATTGAAGGAAGACATAAAGAAATGTGTGCACGAGTGAAACATTTGAAAGACCAAACAACATGACAATATTAGATATTAAAAAAGGACAAGGTTATATTGCCAAAATCGAGTCACAAAGTTTTGTTGATGGAGAAGGTGTCAGGTGTAGTTTATATGTTTCAGGATGTCCATTTGCCTGTGAAAATTGTTATAACAAAGTGGCACAAAATTTTAGATATGGTGAAAGGTTTAACGATTTAATCTTGGAAGAAATATTAGAAAACTGTGAACCAGGTTATATTTCTGGATTAAGCATCCTAGGTGGAGAACCATTTTGTAATTTAGATATTACATTAAAATGCGCTCAAGCATTTAGGGAGAAATTTGGTCATTCAAAGACATTGTGGGTTTGGACAGGTTTTTTATTTGAATATTTAATGGAAGACAAAGGGGAAAGAAATGAGTTGCTTAAACACATAGATGTACTTATAGATGGTCCTTTTATTAACCATTTATACCAACCTAATCTACCATATAAAGGTTCTTTGAATCAGAGAGTAATTGACGTAAAAGCATCTTTATCACAAACGCGAGTACAAGAACTACAACTAACATAATTTAATATAAAAACAAGGTTGAGATAAATAATCTCATAACTACGACTATCAACTTAACAAAACAGTTCGTTATTTTTATTATGCATATATTGCTACATTAAAGTAGATTTAGGGCGAAAATATATTGGACTTTTCACTTATAGGGATGGGACAACACAATCATTTTGAACAAGGTGATTTCTGTCTCATCCTTATTTTTTATAATTTTTAGTGAAGCCGTTACATGGTGAAAATTTGTTTTAAGTATCAGATATTCGGTAAGTGCATATATATCACAAGCGAATTACTATTAATATAAAGCATAATTAATTAAAATAAATATTGATAAAAGATACAAAATAATTAATTTTTTGACATAGAGAAGGTTGAGAGGAGCAAATTAATCATGTGTACTGGTTTTTCATATTTATCGAAAAGTAACCAAGTGATATTAGGGCGTACAATGGATTTTGTGTATCAATTAAAAGGAAATCCAGCAGTACAACCACGTCATTTCTATTGGGAATCCCGCATAACATATAAAGGTAAAACAAAGTATGGTTTTGTTGGATCAGGGAGTGATATGGAAGGATTCTTATTTGCAGACGGTGTAAATGAACATGGCCTAGGTGCTTCAATACAGTATTTTAGAGGATATGCAACATATGCCACAGATGTTCGAGAAGGATATATGAACATTGCTCAAAGTGAAGTGATTACATGGGTATTGGGTTACAATCAAAATATTGAAGATTTAATAAAAAATGCTAAATCTGTAAATGTTGTCTCACACACACTCAATGATATAGCTGAAGTTCCTCCGTTACATTATCATATTACGGATGATTCAGGTAGAACGATTGAACTAACTTTTGAAGATGGTAGTATGATCATAAATGAAAATCCAGTAGGAGTCTTAACTAACAATCCAGATTTGAATTGGCATTATGAAAATTTGAGGAATTATATAAATATTACGCCGCAACGTCCTCAAGCAAGCCAATTAATGAATACTATTTTCCCCACATTAGGAAATGAAGGTGGAACATACGGATTACCTGGTGGGTATACTTCAGCTGAACGTTTCGTGCGTATGGCTTACTTAAAAAATAACTTAGAAGAAACAACTAATGCAGAAGAAGACATACTCAATGCATTTAAACTTCTAGAAAATGTAAGCATACCCAAAGGTGCAGTTCGAGACGAAGAAGCGGCACTTCATTATACTTTGTATCAAACGGTCTTAAATTTAACTACACGAATCATGTACATTAAATGGTATGACTCCAATCAGATTACAGAATTACAACTTACAGAAGATTTATTAAATAAAAAAGAATTAACGATATTTGAACCGGTCTCAGGATTAGTAACAAAACAGTTAAATTAACAAATACAATATAAGAGTAAGCGCCTTTCTATTGAATAGGAAGGTGTTTTTTTGGTTTCATCTCAAAATTTTACTGTAAAGAACCATTTTTTTACTCAATATATAAAGTCACTACTACTCTTACTACAACAAAATATAATTGTATATGGTATTTATATTATCAAGAAGGAGAAGTAGACAGCTATGAGAGTACTCGCAGAATATATTGCTAGAAGAAATAACAAGTATTCTATTCGGAAATTTACTATTGGAACAGCATCAGTGTTATTAGGATCAATTCTTTTTATCAATCAAGACAGTGAAGCGGAAGCACATATGATAGAGAGTAAAGAAAAGGTTGAAATACAAAATAACGCCGAGGATCAAGTTATTTCAGAAGTAAAACAATCTGGTTCAGGGGAAGTTGCTAACAAGAATTCTGGAGAAGGACAAAATGACGGAGACGTATCAAATATTGCGAATCAAAAATTAACGGAAAGTGAAGAGATAAACAAAGAAGCACAAAAGCGCGAACACATTTCTGTTAATAATGAAAGAGAAGCAAAAGAAAGCCAAAAGCAAAGTGCAATTTCAGATAAAGTAGATGAAGAATCAAACTATAATATTGAAAAAGAGCAAATAAAGAAGCAAGAAAATAATATAAGTAAAGAAAACAAAGCAACCATATCATCGCAGGAAAAACCTTCTGACAAAAGCACCGACAATACTAATTCAAAGACTGAAGAAAATGATCAATATACAGTAGAGCAAAAAAATGAAAATACTGATCAAATGAAAAATAATAGTGTTATAGTAAACAACGATATTGATAATAATGAACTAAATAACATCTCTGCAAATGTACAAAAAATAGAAAGTAACAGTGATATCAATCAAGCCAATAGCTTAAATTTAGCAAATTTAAATAATGAAATAAAAAAATTAAACCAAAATAAGCCTAAATCAAGAGTGGCAAGGAGTTTAAATATTTCTCGTTACAATGGCCGCTTTATAGATAGACATTTTGGGTGGAGATTAAGTTATGATACTGTACAATCAGGCGATTACATTACAACAGCTTTAAGAGAAGTAGAAAGAAATAGAAATGAATTAACTGAAGAAGAAAGAAAGCTATTTTTAAGAAATATTATAAGACAAACATCATTAAAAAATAATAAGAGTGCTTACAATGATATTTTCAATGGAGATTATGGAGTAGCTGGAAATAGGAAGATTAACGCTTTTCAAGCAGACAGAATAAATCAATTATTATATAAAATGAAAGATTTAACTTTTAATAGAAATAATGATGATTATCGTGCTGTATATACGTTCACAAATCAATCTGATGTAACTAAAAATCATTTTGGTATCGTAGAAGATGAAATTTTTTATAATAATGGAGAAGTACTTATTGCAACAATGGTTTTATCAAAAGAAAAAGGCAGAGGCACTTATCGATTTGAAAACTATGCAATAAGACCCAATCCAAGTCTTAATAAAAAAATAAAGCAAGTTTTCGCAGTATATAATGGTAGACAAAGGGTTCTGTTACAGCAAGACCATTTAGGATATTATTCCTACACTAGACCAGATAGTGGAACTAATGGCAATCCAAATACTGGAGGCGGCTCTGGAGGTAGTGTCGAATTTGTTATATCATTTGATGCTAGTTATTATATAGATATTAACAAGGATAAACTGTTTGGATATATTTTAAGTGACACATTAGATCCAAATGTTCTAAGAGGAGTCAATATTACAAATCAATCTGTTGATATTGATGACGTAGCAAGAAGAATTAATACAGCTCTAATTAAAGCTAAGAAGAAAAAAGCGGAACAGGCAATCGAAGCAGCAGAACAAGCAAAACAACAAGTTGAACAAAAAATTCAAGAAGTTATGGCAGATGGAGCTGTGAGCCCCTCCGAGAAGCAGAAAGTTGATGAAGCAATTAATGCTTTAGAAGAAGCAAAACAAATAGCTATCAATAAAATAAGCGATGTATTAGATGGTGCTTCGGGTAAAAATGATCTCCAAAGAAGAATAGATGGAATTACTACGTCGACTTCTCCAGAAGTGAATGATGTAGATAGTAACGGTGTTGTAGACACTGTTCAATTAGATGAAGCTGCTAGAGCCGTACAAGCAGCAGAAGAAGCTCAACGCGTTGTTTCTCAAAGGTTATCAGAAGTGAATTCAGATGGTTTAATTACACCATCTGAAAAAGATGAAATAGATAGATTAAATCAATTATTGAAAACAGCTAAGGATGTTGCAATAGAGAAGTTAAATGATGTACCAGATAGTGTAAATGGCAAAGGAACACTTAAAACAAAATTGAATAAAATTTCAACAGTAACATCACCAGAAGTAAATGATCGAGATAGTAATGGAGTATTGGACACAGCTCAACTTTCAGAGGCAGAGAGAGTAATTGAACTAGCAGAACAAGCAAAAAGAACTGCAGAAAATAAATTAACTGAAATCACAAGAGATGGGTTAATAAATCCAAGAGAAAAAGCAGAACTCGATGTACTGATTGAAGTTTTAAACAAAGCAAAAACAAACGCAACGGAGAAATTAATCAATGTACCCGACGGTATAGCAGGGAAAGTAGATTTACAAACACGCTTAGATGGCATCGGTACAGTAACATCGCCAGAAGTAAATGACAAAGATAGTAATGGAATCTTAGATACCGTTCAATTAACAGAAGCGCAAAAAGCAATCGAGGCAGCGGAAGAAGCGAAGAGAGCTGTAGATAATAAGCTGACTGAAATTACGAGTGATGGATTAATCAATCCAAGTGAGAAAGACGAATTAGACAAGTTAATCGAAGTGTTAGATAAAGCTAAAACGAATGCATCAGAAAAATTAAACAATGTGCCAGAAGGTACAGCAGGGAAAACAGATTTACAAACACGTTTAGACGCAATTAGTGCAGTAACATCGCCAGAAGTGAATGATAAAGACAGCAATGGAGTAAAAGATACAATTCAACTCTCAGAGGCAGAACAAGCTATTGAGCTAGCAGGACAAGCAAAGAGAACCGTAGATAATAAGTTAACTGAAATCACAAGAGATGGGCTAATAAATCCAAGCGAAAAAGCAGAGCTTGATGTATTAATCGAAGTGTTAAATGATGCCAAAACGAATGCATCAGAGAAATTAAACAGTGTACCAGAAGGTACAACAGGAAAAGTAGACTTACAAACACGTTTAGATAGCATAAATTCAGTAACGTCACCGGAAGTAAATGACAAAGACGGTAATGGAGTATTAGATACAGTTCAATTAACAGAAGCTCAAGAAGCAATTGAGGCAGTGGAAGAAGCGAAGAGAGCTGTAGATAATAAATTAACTGAGATTACAAGCGATGGATTAGTGAATCCGAGTGAGAAAGCAGAATTAGACAAGTTAATTGAAGTATTAGATAAGGCTAAAACAAATGCCACAGAGAAATTAAGTAATGTACCAGAAGGTACAACAGGAAAAATAGATTTACAAACACGTTTAGATAGCATAAATTCAGTAACGTCACCAGAAGTGAATGACCGAGATAGTAATGGCGTATTAGATACAGTTCAATTAACAGAAGCGCAAGAAGCAATCGAGGCAGCGGAAGAAGCGAAGAGAGCTGTAGACAATAAATTGACTGAAATCACAAGAGATGGATTGATTAATCCAAGCGAAAAAGACGAATTAGATAAGTTAATCGAAGCGCTAGATAAAGCCAAAACAAATGCCACAGAGAAATTAAGTAATGTACCAGAAGGTACAGCTGGGAAATCAGATTTACAAACACGTCTAGATGGAATCGGTACAGCGTCATCACCAGAAGTGAATGACAAAGATAGTAATGGAATCTTAGATACCGTTCAATTAACAGAAGCGCAAAAAGCAATCGAGGCAGCGGAAGAAGCGAAGAGAGCTGTAGATAATAAGCTGACTGAAATTACGAGTGATGGATTAATCAATCCAAGTGAGAAAGACGAATTAGACAAGTTAATCGAAGTGTTAGATAAAGCTAAAACGAATGCATCAGAAAAATTAAACAATGTACCAGAAGGTACAACAGGAAAAGTAGATCTACAAACTCGCTTAGATGGAATCAGTACTGTGACATCACCAGAAGTGAATGACAAAGATAGTAATGGAGTGTTAGATACCGTTCAATTAACTGAGGCGGAACAAGCAATTGAGTCAGCGGAAGAAGCGAAGCAAGCTGTAGATAGTAAGTTAACTGAAATCACAAGTGATGGACTAATTAATCCAAGTGAGAAAGCAGAATTAGACAAGTTAATCGAAGCACTAGATAAGGCTAAGACCAATGCATCAGAGAAATTAAACAATGTACCAGAAGGTACAACAGGAAAAGTAGACTTACAAACACGCTTGGATGGAATCAGTGCAGTAACATCCCCAGAAGTAAATGACAAAGATAGTAATGGAGTATTAGATACAGTTCAACTCACAGAAGCACAACAAGCAATTGAGGCAGTCGAAGAAGCGAAGAGAGCTGTAGATAATAAGTTGACTGAAATTACGAGTGATGGATTAGTAAATCCAAGTGAAAAAGGCGAATTAGATGTACTAATTGAGGCATTAGACAAAACTAAGACCAATGCATCAGAGAAATTAAACAATGTACCAGAAGGCACAACAGGCAAGACAGATTTACAAACACGCTTAGATGGAATCAGTACTGTGACATCACCAGAAGTGAATGACCGAGATAGTAATGGCGTATTAGATACCGTTCAATTAACAGAAGCGCAAGAAGCAATCGAAGCAGCCGAAGAAGCTAAGCAAGCTGTAGATAGTAAGTTAACAGAGATTACAAGAGATGGATTAGTGAACCCAAGTGAGAAAGCAGAGCTCGATGTACTGATTGAGGCGTTAGACAAAACTAAGACAAATGCCACAGAGAAATTAAACAATGTACCAGATGGTACAACAGGAAAAGTAGACTTACAAACACGCTTAGATAGTATAAATTCAGTAACATCCCCAGAAGTAAACGACAAAGATAGTAATGGCGTATTAGATACCGTTCAATTAACAGAAACGCAAGAAGCAATCGAGTCAGCGGAAGAAGCGAAGAGAGTTGTAGATAGTAAGTTGACTGAAATCACAAGGGATGGACTAATCAATCCAAGCGAAAAAGCAGAATTAGACAAGTTAATTGAAGCATTAGACAAAGCCAAAACGAATGCATCAGAGAAATTAAACAATGTACCAGAAGGTACAACAGGAAAAGTAGATTTACAAACACGCTTAGATGGCATCGGTACAGCGTCATCACTAGAAGTGAATGATAAAGACGGTAATGGAATCTTAGATACAGTTCAATTAACAGAAGCAGAAAAAGCAGTTGAGACGGCGGAAGAAGCAAAGAGAGCTGTAGATAGTAAGTTAACTGAAATCACAAGAGATGGATTGATTAATCCAAGCGAAAAAGACGAATTAGATAAGTTAATCGAAGCGCTAGATAAAGCCAAAACAAATGCCACAGAGAAATTAAGTAATGTACCAGAAGGTACAGCTGGGAAATCAGATTTACAAACACGTCTAGATGGAATCGGTACAGCGTCATCACCAGAAGTGAATGATAAAGACGGTAATGGAATCTTAGATACCGTTCAATTAACAGAAGCAGAAAAAGCAGTTGAGACGGCGGAAGAAGCAAAGAGAGCTGCAGATAGTAAGTTAACTGAAATCACAAGAGATGGATTGATTAATCCAAGCGAAAAAGACGAATTAGATAAGTTAATCGAAGCGCTAGATAAAGCCAAAACAAATGCCACAGAGAAATTAAACAATGTACCATACGGTACAACAGGCAAGACAGATTTACAAACGCGCTTAGATGGAATTGGTATAGTCACATCGCCAGAAGTAAATGACCGAGATAGTAATGGCGAATTAGATACCGTTCAATTAACTGAGGCGGGACAAGCAATTGAGTCAGCGGAAGAAGCGAAGAGAGTTGCAGACAATAAATTGACTGAAATCACAAGAGATGGATTGATTAATCCAAGCGAAAAAGACGAATTAGATAAGTTAATCGAAGCGCTAGATAAAGCCAAAACGAATGCATCAGAGAAATTAAACAATGTACCAGATGGTACAACAGGAAAAGTAGACTTACAAACACGTTTAGATAGCATAAATTCAGTCACATCGCCAGAAGTAAATGACCGAGATAGTAATGGCGTATTAGATACCGTTCAATTAACAGAAGCGCAAGAAGCAATCGAGTCACTAGAAGAAGCGAAGAGAGCTGTCGATACTAAGTTAACTGAGATCACAAATGATGGATTAATTAATCCGAGTGAGAAAACAGAATTAGACAAGTTAATTGAAGTATTAGACAAAGCCAAAACAAATGCCACAGAGAAACTAAGTAATGTACCAGAAGGTACAGCTGGGAAATCAGATTTACAAACACGCTTGGATGGAATCAGTGCAGTAACATCACCGGAAGTAAATGACAAAGACGGTAATGGAGTATTAGATACAGTTCAATTAAAAGACGCTGAACAGGCAATTGAGGCAGTCGAAGAAGCAAAGAGAGCTGTCGATAATAAATTAACTGAGATTACAAGCGATGGATTAGTGAATCCAAGCGAAAAAGCAGAATTAGACAAGTTAATTGAAGCATTAGACAAGGCTAAGACCAATGCATCAGAGAAATTAAACAATGTACCAGAAGGCACAACAGGCAAGACAGATTTACAAACACGCTTAGATGGAATCAGTACTGTGACATCACCAGAAGTGAATGACCGAGATAGTAATGGCGTATTAGATACCGTTCAATTAACAGAAGCGCAAGAAGCAATCGAAGCAGCCGAAGAAGCTAAGCAAGCTGTAGATAGTAAGTTAACAGAGATTACAAGAGATGGATTAGTGAACCCAAGTGAGAAAGCAGAGCTCGATGTACTGATTGAGGCATTAGACAAAACTAAGACAAACGCAACGGAGAAATTAAGTAATGTACCAGAAGGTACAACAGGAAAAGTAGATCTACAAACACGTTTAGACGGAATCAGTGCAGTAACATCACCAGAAGTGAATGATAAAGACAGTAATGGAATCTTGGATACAGTTCAATTAACAGAAGCGCAAGAAGCAATCGAGGCAGCCGAAGAGGCTAAGCAAGCTGTAGATAGTAAGTTAACTGAAATCACAAGTGATGGACTAATTAATCCAAGTGAGAAAGCAGAATTAGACAAGTTAATCGAAGCACTAGATAAGGCTAAGACCAATGCATCAGAGAAACTAAGTAATGTACCAGAAGGTACAGCTGGGAAATCAGATTTACAAACACGCTTGGATGGAATCAGTGCAGTAACATCACCGGAAGTAAATGACAAAGACGGTAATGGAGTATTAGATACAGTTCAATTAAAAGACGCTGAACAGGCAATTGAGACGGCGGAAGAAGCGAAGAGAGCTCTAGATAATAAGGTGACTGAAATTACGAGTGATGGATTAATTAATCCGAGTGAGAAAGTTGAACTAGACAAGTTAATTGAAGCATTAGATAAAGCCAAAACGAATGCATCAGAGAAATTAAACAGTGTACCAGAAGGTACAACAGGAAAAGTAGACTTACAAACACGTTTAGATGGTATCGGTACAGTAACATCGCCAGAAGTAAATGACAAAGATAGTAATGGAATCTTAGATACCGTTCAATTAACAGAAGCGCAAAAAGCAATCGAGGCAGCGGAAGAAGCGAAGAGAGCTGTCGATAATAAATTAACTGAGATTACAAGCGATGGATTAGTGAATCCAAGCGAAAAAGCAGAATTAGACAAGTTAATTGAAGCATTAGGCAAGGCTAAGACAAATGCATCAGAGAAATTAAACAGTGTACCAGAAGGTACAACAGGAAAAGTAGACTTACAAACACGTTTAGATAGCATAAATTCAGTAACATCACCGGAAGTAAATGACAAAGACGGTAATGGAGTATTAGATACAGTTCAATTAAAAGACGCTGAACAGGCAATTGAGGCAGTCGAAGAAGCAAAGAGAGCTGTCGATAATAAATTAACTGAGATTACAAGCGATGGATTAGTGAATCCGAGTGAGAAAGCAGGATTAGACAAGTTAATTGAAGCGTTAGATAAAGCTAAAACAAATGCCACAGAGAAATTAAGTAATGTACCAGAAGGTACAGCAGGAAAAGTAGATCTACAAACTCGCTTAGATGGAATTGGTATAGTAACATCACCGGAAGTAAATGACAAAGACGGTAATGGAATCTTGGATAAAGTTCAACTCACAGAAGCGCAAGAAGCAATTGAGGCAGCCGAAGAAGCTAAGCAAGCTGCAGATAGTAAGTTAACTGAAATCACAAGGGATGGACTAATCAATCCAAGCGAAAAAGTGGAATTAGATCGACTAATTGGAATTTTAGACCAAGCAAAAGCAAATGCCACAGAGAAATTGAATAATGTACCTGACGGTACAATAGGAAAAGTAGATTTACAAACACGCTTAGATGGCATCGGTACAGTAACGTCCCCAGAAGTGAATGATAAAGACAGTAATGGAATCTTAGATACAGTTCAATTAACAGATGCAGACCAAGCAATCGAGGCAGTGGAAGAAGCGAAGAGAGCTGTAGATAATAAATTAACTGAGATTACAAGCGATGGATTAGTGAATCCGAGTGAGAAAGCAGGATTAGACAAGTTAATTGAAGCGTTAGATAAAGCCAAAACAAATGCCACAGAGAAATTAAACAATGTACCAGATGGTACAACAGGAAAAGTAGATTTACAAACACGCTTAGATGGCATAGATTCAGTAACATCCCCAGAAGTGAATGATAAAGACAGTAATGGAATCTTAGATACCGTTCAATTAACAGAAACGCAAGAAGCAATCGAGTCAGCGGAAGAAGCGAAGAGAGTTGTAGATAGTAAGTTGACTGAAATCACAAGGGATGGACTAATCAATCCAAGCGAAAAAGCAGAATTAGACAAGTTAATTGAAGCATTAGACAAAGCCAAAACGAATGCATCAGAGAAATTAAACAATGTACCAGAAGGTACAACAGGAAAAGTAGATTTACAAACACGTTTAGATGGCATCGGTACAGTAACATCGCCAGAAGTAAATGACAAAGATAGTAATGGAATTTTAGATACCGTTCAAT
Organism: Staphylococcus sp. Ze2; assembly: GCF_048568365.1. Classification (NCBI taxonomy): domain Bacteria; kingdom Bacillati; phylum Bacillota; class Bacilli; order Caryophanales; family Staphylococcaceae; genus Staphylococcus; species Staphylococcus sp. Ze2. Next base: position 496,125 of record NZ_CP183486.1, read on the forward strand.
TAACAGAAGCGCAAAAAGCAATTGAGTCAGCGGAAGAAGCGAAGCAAGCTGTAGATAGTAAGTTAACAGAAATCACAAGCGATGGATTAATTAATCCAAGTGAGAAAGCAGAGCTCGATGTATTGATTGAGACATTAGACAAGGCTAAGACAAATGCCACAGAGAAATTAAACAATGTACCAGAAGGCACAACAGGAAAAGTAGATTTACAAACACGCTTAGATGGCATCGGTACAGTAACGTCCCCAGAAGTAAATGACAAAGATAGTAATGGAATCTTAGATACAGTTCAATTAACTGAGGCGGAACAAGCAATTGAGACGGCGGAAGAAGCGAAGAGAGCTGTAGACAATAAGCTGACTGAAATTACGAGTGATGGATTAATAAATCCAAGCGAAAAAGACGAATTAGATAAGTTAATCGAAGCGTTAGATAAAGCCAAAACAAATGCCACAGAGAAATTAAGTAATGTACCAGAAGGTACAGCAGGCAAGACAGATTTACAAACACGCTTAGACGGAATCAGTACAGTAAAATCACCCGCTGTAACAGACCAAGACAGTAATGGCGTGTTAGACATAGAACAACTTGCTAAAGCAAAGAAAGCTATCCAAGTAGCTGAAGAAGCAAAAGCAAAAGTTGAAGAAAAATTAATAGAAATTAAAAAAGACGGATTAATTACTCTAAAAGAGAGAGAGGAATTAGACAAATTAATCCAAACACTGCAAAGTGCTAAGACATCAGCGATAAGCAAAATAAATGACATACCTAATAGCTCTTTAGACAAAAATTCACTTCAAAATAGATTAGAACAAATTACCTTAGTGAGACCACCAAAAGTAAATGATAAAGACGGAAATGGTATATTAGATATAGAATCACCAAATACAAAAGGTCAAAAGCATACTAATATAAATGATTATTTGGACCATTCTATTAGAAAATCAAACTCACAGAAATCTATAGATAAAAATGTAGAGATACACTATTCAAACAATAGAGATAATACGCTATTAGATGGAAGACTTAATACAGAATTGTATAAACACAATTCAGAGCTACAACCATTAAACGTATCTTCAAGCTACTTACAAACAAAGCAAAATGAGACTAATGGAAACTCAGAACAAAATATGAATTCAATAACTCATTTACCTAATACAGGTGAAAACAATAAAGATAGTTGGATTTTTGGAACTTTACTAGGATCTATAGGTTCAATGATGCTCTTAAGAAATAGACAAGGAAAAAAGAAAGGAACAGAAAAAAATAACTAAAATTTAATAACATCTATCTATTTAATACAAAAAAGAGCTGAGACATAAAGATATGTCTCAGCTCTTTGAATTTATAGGTAACTAAAATATTAGATTATGAACTAAAAATCGTATTGGTCATTTTCTTCTTCTAAAAGCTGATTATATAATTTAGAAACACGCAAGGTTGATGTTGCTAAATCATTAATTCTAAATATAATGTCATCATTGACGATAGTGCCATTAGAAAAGTCACGTTCTTCTATAAATACATAAGTTTGCATAACGTGGGCTTTCATATAACTTAATATTGGTTTTAATTGTGTTTCAGCAATTAAGTAATGTTTTGGAGAACCCGCAGTAGCTATAACACCTACAACTTTATCTCGAAACGCGTTAACAGGAAGTAAATCAAATACGTTTTTAAGTGTTCCAGGTATGGATGCTTGAAAGATTGGAAAACCTATAAAAATAATATCAGCTTGCATTAAAGCAGTAGTTAATTCTAATGTGTCTCCGGAATAATCCAAGTAATTTCGTCCATCGCTAAAAGATAACTCTAAATGCTTTAAATCAAATAATTGGATATTAAGTGTATCGTCCTGATTTGTTATGGCTTCATTTAGATATTTCATAGCAGTACTCGTTTTAGAGCCAACTGTAGAACCAGATAGTAGTACAACATTCATAGTATACCTCCTATTTGTTCAAATGCTTTTTAACACCTGGAATGATTTCATTACCAATGAGTTCTATATTTTTCATTATTTTATTAAAAGGTACACCACCGAAATCAATTTGAGCCATAAATCTCTGATGATTATAAAGCTCATGTTGGTAAAGTATTTTTTCAATGATTTGTTGTGGACTTCCAACCATTAAGGCATCTCTATAATCCGGTGCATTAGCAAATTGTTGTTTTGGATAGCCAGTACCTCTTATAAAAGACATACCAACATTAAGGTGAGGGTAATATTCTTTCAACGCTAATTGTGTCGTTTCAGCAGTATAGAATAAACTAGCAGTAGAAACTGGTAACGATTGGGCTGAAGTATCGAAACCATGTTCTTTGGCAGTTAATCGATATTCATCTATTGAATCTTTAAATGTCATTGCTGGCCCACCTAATGTAGTAATCATCATTGGGATACCTTGGCGTCCCGCTTTAATCGCACTTGCTGCAGGACCGCCAACGGCACGCCAAATTGGTAGTTCATCGTCTATTGGTCTTGGAAATATTTTCATATTATTTAAATCAGGTCTGAATTTACCAGACCAAGTAATTTTATCGGTTTTATTCAACTCTAACAGTAAATTTAATTTTTCTTCGTAAAGCTCATCATAATTATTTAAATCTAAACCAAATAAATCGAAGATGCCTGTGCGAGAAGCTCTACCTGCTACTATTTCTGCTCGCCCATGTGATATTAAGTCTAATGTTGCAAAATCTTCAAATATTCTAACTGGGTCTGCTGCGCTGATAATTGAGGAAGAACTAGATATTTTAATTTTATTAGTTGCTTGTGCGATTGCTCCTAATACAACTGTATGTGCTTGTGTGGTAAAGTGCTCTTGGTGACTTTCGCCAACACCGAAAACATCTATACCTGCTTGTTCTGCTAATTGACTTGCCTCGATTAATTCTTGAATGCGTTGTTCATAACTTATTTTTTCACCATTATGAGGATTGAGTAGGTGATCTCCAAGTGAATAAAGCCCAAATTCTAATGGAGTATTTTCATTCATTTTTAAAATAGCCATATATTATCATCCTTTATAAATCGTGTAATTGTGATTCAATTTGAGTGCGTTGATCTTCCATAAAATCTGGTAAATTGAGTTGTTTGCCCAAATCTTCAACAGCTGTGTCCACTGTGAAACCAGGAGATTCTGTTGCAAATTCATACATAATACTGTTGTGTCGGTAATATAATGATTTGAAAAAGTAGCGATCAATAATACCACTATTATTTCCAGGGTTATGATTAACTATTGCTAAAATAGCTTCTAAATTTGACTCTTTAGGTGTATTAACAGCTATGTGGTGCACATAACCCTGACCAGGTCGCGCACGTTGACCTTGTTGTTCGACAATCACAAAGTCTGAGTATAGGCCATTTTCATCCAAGGTCATAACTGTTTCATCTGTATTCTGTTTTGGAGTATAACGCAGTTCATGTTGTAAAAAATCAACGGTTTTTTGAGTGTCGCGTAGTCGTAATTCGACAGGTCCCATACCTAAAATTTGGTGCTCTGTAGGAATATTTGAGTATGGGTTTTTGCGCCATGATTTTGGTAGATTATATTGATTATTAGCAACTAATATAATCTCTAAATCATCTGGATCTTTAAATAACAAGGCTTGTTGGTTTAAATATGTCATATTTGTCGTGTTTACATTGTTAGCTTCTAGTCGAGATTGAAAATAAGTTAAAGATGATTTATCAGGAACTAATAAACCTATACGATGAATGGAATTTGTACCAGGACGATTTTTCCCTAAATTAGGTATCTCAAAAAAGCTCAGCAATGTTCCTGCAGAACCAATTTCATCTCCGAAAAATAAATGGTACATCTTAGGGTTATCTTGATTTACGGATTTTTCTACTAAACGTAATCCTAAAATCTGAGTATAAAAATCTTTATTTATTTGTGCATCTTTTGTGTACATTGAAATGTGGTGATGGCCAATGATATTCATATAGCGCCCCCTCATAGATTTTATAGTTACTATTGTATTAATAATTGCCTGTTTACAGTTAATATAAACGGGTGGTATAAAAAATATACTTGTTAGCGATAATATATACCTTGTTAGACAGAAAAGCAACACCTAGGATTTGTACACTAATATTCCTTAATTATAAATTAAGTTTATTTCATAAAAAGACACGAAATTATTAAAATTTCGTGTCTTTTTTAAATTATTTATTGTTTTTAAATTCTAAATAATAAAGGCTGAACTCTAAGTCGTTTTTTAAATGGTTTTCGAGTAACGTGACAGCTAAAGTGATATCTCTGTCATAAAGCGCTGAAACGATGGCTTTATGTTCTTCTATTAGACCAGGACGGCGTTTGTTAATTACAGTTTGGCTAAATAAATAAATGAAGCTTTTGTATTTTTGGTATGTATCTAAAATAAACTGGTTATTAGTAGCAGCGATAATTTTTTGATGGAATTTGTCATTGATTTCAATGATTTTAGCTTCATCTTCTACTTCAATATCTATTTCAGTGTAACTTTTTAATTCTTCTAAATCTGATGTTGTATAAACAATAGCAGCTTTTTTTAATGCATGTGTCTCTAATAAAATACGCATTTCAAATATTTGTCTATATTCTTCACTAGTTGGTATGAAAATATACGCGTTTTTTATAAAGTATTCTAGTTCTAGTTGCTTTAATGCTTCACGAATTGGAGTGCGACTTACTTCATACTTCTTTGCAAGTTTGGCTTCGGTAATTTTCTCGTCTTTTTTAAAAGCACCAGAAATAATGTCATTTCTTATTCTTTGATAAATTGTTAATTCATTATTATTCAATTAACTCACCTCATTACAATAAGTGTACTATAAAAAAATTAGTAATAAAATGTATACATTTTAATGTTTTTGGTATACAATGATTTTTGTAAACGTTTTCAGGAGGGTGTTAATTATGAAAGTAGGATTTATAGGTTTAGGTATTATGGGCAAACCAATGGTAGAAAATTTATTAAAAGCGAACGTAACTGTTCTTGTTAATGATTTAAATAAAGAAGCAGAAAATGAAGTAGTGATGCAAGGTGCAAATGCTGTTTCAGTACAACAAATGGCTCAACAAGCTGATTATGTTATTACATCGTTGCCAAATGGTGCGATAGTAAAGGCTGTTTTATATAGTGGCGAAGATGCCATAGTTAAGCAAACTGATATTAAAGTAAAAGCTATTATTGATACTAGTTCTTTAACACCAAATGAATCATTGGAAATAAGTAAAGTACTAGAAACAAAACAGATTAAATATATGGATGCTCCCGTTAGTGGAGGAGAACCTTTAGCGATAACAGGTGAATTATCCGTCATGATTGGGTGTGCAGAAACAGATTTACTAGAAATTCAAAAAGTTTTAGAACCTATTGCTGCATCAGTTATAAGAGTCGGAGATGTCGGCGCTGGTAGCGTAGTAAAGTTAGCAAACCAAATTATAGTTAACACTAACATTGCTGCGCTTTCTGAAGCGGTAGTATTAGCGAAAAAATTTGATATAGATTTAGCAAATATGTATAAAGCAATTAAAGGTGGTTTAGCAGGTTCTAGCGTAATGGATGCGAAGTTTCCAAAAATGATTGAGGAAGACTATCAACCAGGGGGCACGCTAAACATAAATTTAAAAGATATGAAAAACGTGAGTTCAACAGCAGATACAGTTGGTCTTACATTGCCTATAGCAAATCAAGTGAAAGAAATATATAAATCAGAAGTTGCACGCGGTAATGGTATGAATGATCATTCAGGAATTATAAAATTCTTTGAAAATATAAATAATATGTAGGTGAAAAGATGTTAACTGAGCGTTTAATAAATACCAAGAAACAAGATGTTATTTCAAAAAAACTTAGTACTTTTAAATATAAAATTATCGTTCTAGATGATGATCCAACTGGAACTCAAACAGTAAAAGACTTACCAGTATATACAGAATGGTCAGAATCTCTAATTGAAGATGGTTTTAAGCAAGATAACCATATGTTTTATATATTAACGAATTCTAGAGCATTAAATGAACAAGAAACAACACAACTGCATCAAGAAATCAGTCGTAATATAGCACGAGTTTCGCAACGATTAGATCATCCATACATTGTAATAAGTAGAGGAGATTCGACATTAAGAGGGCATTTTTATCTAGAACCGAAAGTCTTGAGCGAAGCTTCAGATGAACAATTTGATGGAGTATTTTATATACCAGCGTTCTTTGAAGGGAAACGTTACACATTTGATGGTATTCATTACTTAAAAGAAGGTGACGCATATATTCCTGTGTCTGAAAGTGAATTTGCAAATGATACTACATTTGGATTTAGTAGTAGAACGATGGCAAGTTTTATAGAAGAGAAAAGTAATGGAGAAATTAATGCAAATGACGTAAAACATATTCGTTTATCACAAATACGAGAACGCGATGCTCAATCAATTAATGAAGTGCTTAACAGTATCTCAAATTTTGATGCTGTTGTTGTCGATGCATTAAATGATGAAGACATGGATTATTTTGTTTCATGTTTAACTACATTTTTAGGAAGTAATGATAAAAAATTCATGTTTAGAACAGCCGCGTCTTTTGTTAAAGCTATGTGTGAAACACCTGGAGAGATTATTAACTTGAATCATTATGGTAATCAAACGAATGGTGGACTAATGATTGTAGGATCACATGTTAAAAAAACTTCATCGCAACTACAACATTTATTAACAAATACTGATATTGCATCTATTGAGTTTGATGTAAAAGCAGTCACTACAAATGATTTACAATCGTACATAAACCAACAAATAGAAAAAGTGACATCATTGATTCAATCGGAGAGAGATGTCGTTGTTTATACTTCAAGAGATGTAATTAAAACAGAAGATTTAACGAATAATTTAAGTATTTCTACGAATATTTCTAATGCATTAGTTGGTATTGTACAAGGCTTAAAAGTAAAACCAAGATTCATTATTGCTAAAGGTGGTATTACTTCTAGCGATGTTGCCACTAAAGGACTGAATATTAAAAAGGCAATTGTTATCGGTCAAATAACGCAAGGTGTACCAGTTTGGTTAACAGGGGAAGAAGCAAAATATAGTCAAATGCCTTATGTTATTTTCCCGGGAAATATTGGAGACGAAGATACATTAACAACTGTATATAAGATGAATTCGAAAGAGATATAGAAAGTAGGGGAAGAACATGATGCGAGAAATTTGGCCGTTAGTTGCTGTTGTGATTGGAGTACTTATATTATTAATGTTAATTATGTGGTTTAAACTTAATACATTTATTGCTCTAATTATTACTTCAATGGTAACCGGTATTTTACTGGGAATGCCTTTAGATACAATTGTAACTACTATTGAAAAAGGTATGGGGGATACACTAGGACATATTGCGATTATTTTTGGATTAGGCTCTATATTAGGTAAGTTATTGTCAGATGGCGGTGGTGCTACACGTATTGCCGATACATTAATTAATGTGTTTGGTAAGAAATATGTGACGTGGGCAATGATTATCGCGTCATTTATTATTGGGATATCATTATTCTTGGAAGTGGCATTTGTGTTATTAATTCCTTTAGTATTTACATTAGCTAAAAGGATGCAGATTTCAAACTTAACAGTTGGACTTCCGATGGCAACCTCTATTGCAGTCACACATGGTTTTTTACCGCCACATCCAGGCCCAGTTGCAATTTCAGAAGCGGTAAATGCTAATATTGGTCATGTATTGATGTATGGGGTTATTATCGGTATACCTTTAGCAATTATTGTTGGAGCTATTTTCCCAAAAATTGCACATAAATTAACGCCTGAAGCTTTCAAAAGAAAAGGAAATCAAGCAGCTGTCGGTGAGTTCAAAGTATTTGAAAACAAAGATTTACCAAGTTTTGGTATGAGTTTGCTTACGGCACTTGCACCAGTTATCTTGATGCTATTAGCTACAATTGTACAGTTAATAACTGGTAATGAAGACGGAAAAGCAAATGGTTTCGAAGGATTTATCTACTTTATTGGAACCTCTGTAACTGCGATGTTAATTGCCGTATTATTTGCAATTTATTCTATGGGTATTAGAAGGAAACAGAGTATGAAGCAGATTATGGATACCGTTTCGAATGCCATTACCCCCATTGCAATGCTTATTCTTATCATAGGTGGCGGCGGAACATTTAAACAGATACTAATTGATGGTGGTGTAGGTGACACCATTTCAGAGATATTTAAAGGTACTGAAATGTCACCACTTATCCTTGCATGGTTAGCTGCGGCGTTATTACGGACAGCACTAGGATCAACAACAGTTGCAGCGATTTCATCGGTAGGTATTGTTTTACCTTTATTACAATCGTCTGATGTCAACATTTCATTAGTCGTTTTAGCCATCGGAGCCGGTAGTATTTTCTGCTCACATGTGAATGATGCAGGATTTTGGATGTTCAAAGAATATTTTGGTTTAACTATGAAAGAAACCTTTTTAACTTGGACCTTATTAGAGTCCATCTTATCAGTTGTAGGTTTAGTATTAATTTTAATTGTGAATTTCATCGTATAATAATAAATTGGCGTGAGTATTCCCAATCAAGTTTGGTTGGGGACTCGCTCTTTTTTATTATAAAAGAGTTATTATTTTTATTAGAAAAACGATTATCTATTATTTATAAAAGCTTTGAGATGATATCGGGATCCTTAATTTAAATAGTTATTCTAACAACATCATAAAGGCCAATATGACCAAGCAGAATGACATACAAATTTTATATGCAGTATTATATTTTAGTAATATTTTTTTGAAACAAAGCCCTAAAAATGCCCAAGCAATAGCGCCAGAAACGCCTATTAGTGCGATGGTAACTGTATAGCTCATGGAAGCGAAAAATGTCATGTCTTGTGTAGTGATATAAGTGACAATTGCAGTTAGCACGTAAACGATAGTCTTAGGGTTCATGTATTGAAGATATAATCCATCTCGTAAACGATATGTATGACCAAGGCTATCATTGCTGTGATTATGTTTAAACACTGTATATGCTAGATATAATAAATAAACAAATCCTACAAATTTTATAATCAAAATAAAACTTGTGAAATAAATTGTCATAAACTTACTAAAAATAAGACATAGCAATGAAAGTGTTAAGAAGCCTAAACCAATTCCAATTAGAAATTTCAATGTACCTCTAATACCTAATCGTAAGGCGCCATCCAAAGCTAATAAATTATTTGGTCCAGGTGTATAGCTCATGAAAAATGTATAAATGATAAAAGATATAAACAAATTGCATTCTCCTCGCATTATCCTTTACTATGGAAATATACCGATAATAATTCCTATGTATAGGATATATCCTTTTAAAAGGATTTTATATCCACTTCAAAGGAAAGTCAATATAAAAAGGAGCCGTTATGATGGAATTCCATAAAATTGTGGCAAAAAATATTTATCTATATAGAAAGAAAAACAAAATTAGTCTGGAAAAATTATCAAAACTCACTGGGGTGAGTACGTCTTCGCTAAATGAGATAGAAAAAGGCAATACAATTCCATCTATTAATACTGTTTGGAAGATTAGTAACGGACTGAAATTGTCATTTAGTAGCCTGATGAGTGAAGCAGAATCTGACTATATCCAAGTAAAAAAGGAAGATATTGTACCAGTAACAGAAAATGAAGGGAAATATAGAGTTTATCCTTACTTTCCATTTGAAAAAAGTAAGTCATTTGAGTTCTTCTATGTTGAATTAGACCCCGGTGCCACTTTAAATTCTGAACCACATTTGGCTGGTTCTGAAGAATCAATTATCATAATTGAAGGTCAATTAGAAATGCATTTAGAAAATGAAGTACTTACTTTAAAAGAAAGAGATGCATTGAGATTTAAATCTGATATTGCTCATAGTTATATTAACAATGGGAACGAAATTACACTCATTTCTATGGTTATAGATTATAAGTAAAAAGAGTAGTGGTGCAACGCAATGCCTTTAGCGATAACCGATTTTATTGTCGTATTTAGAATAAGGTAAAGAGTTTTAAAGGCATTTTTATATTACAAAATCGTCATTTCACTTTATATGGCTTAAATATTATAAATGGGGACCTTTAGAATATATATGGAAATTAGCAACTTATATGAAATGGATGATTAACATAACAAAATAAAAGTTAGGATATGGAGCTAGAATGTATATTATACCGTTTAATTATTTCAGTAGTAATAGGCAAGTATTTATCTAGGTTAATGACTTATAATTTTTTTGAAAAATAGCCATATTGATTTATTGTCACTTTGGGAGCATTAATAATAACTTAAAGAGTGTTCCTTAACATGATATTGATATTTATTCGGCTCACTATTGTATCATAATAAATAAAATCGCTTTAAAGTACTATTTCATTATAGGTACTTTAAAGCGATTTTATTATAGCATTGTAAATTATTATTTAATTTTATTTGAGTTCGCATTTATCCTTTTATTTAAAAGTACAAAGAATAAAATAAAGGCAATAGAAATCATGATGTGGCCTAAACCTGCAATACCTGCAATTGCTGGGCTAACGCTAAAGCCTTTGATAGTTGCAATACCATTAACATATTGCATAGCTACTGTTACTAAAATACCTAAGTGGAATAAATAGAAAAAGCTATTAAATAACTTACTATTTTTAGTTAATTTCAATTGGTATTCAATAACCACAAATATTAAGAACATTATCGTACCTAAAACGAGTAAATGCGTGTGTGTGACGTTTAATTGAGAGTAGCCACTAAAATTTTCGCCTTTAGACATTTCACGGTAAAAAAGACCACTTAACATACCTAGTAAAGTATAGAATGCTGAACTAAACATTAATTTTTTCATTTTTTTCGACCTCCGATTTGTTAATAACTGTAATATAAACTTCTTATATGAACTCTATATGAACAAAAATAAAAAATGCTAATTTTATAGAGTGTATGCAGTTATTAAAAAGATAGGAGAAACAGAAGGGGAATTGTGTCTTAGATATATTTTTTAGTATTCGCAATTATTTTCAGAAATTCTGTAAATCTGTGGGAGTTGTAATGAATGATGGTTATGAAGTATCGTGCCTTTATTTATAATTTTAGGGATAATGTGATTGTTGGAATGTGCAGTTGATCATTACTTCCATAACGCCATTTATTAGATAATGATGAAGCCTAAGTAATTACTTTATATTAATTGACTACTTAGGCTTATTGTAATTGGAAATAGTGTTTTAATTTAATTCTTTTGTTGCGCTAGTAAAAGGGGATAAATTGTATCAAGCGTGGGGGTTTGTAAATCATGTAATCGTGCTTTGTTATATAAAAAACCTTGAATTCCTTCAATCTCTAAAGGTTTATTATCTAAAATATCGTAGTACATACTTGTACCCATTGCGTTAGGATAACCTTCATAAATCCTCATAATCTCAGTTACGATTTCTTCCCCAAATATTACATTTTCAAATTTAGCGATTTCTATACCTTCGTGTAATAAATTTTTACACAGATTTTTAATACCAGGAATGGTTAATACAGAGGCGGTAGAACGACTCAAGGCAGTCACGCTGTTGATAGCTAAGTTTACAAGCAGTTTATACCAAATTGCTTTCTCTATATCATCAGTTAGGTGAATATCTAGTGGTGTATTTTCTAGTTCTTTACGTAATGCTTCTGTTTGAGGTGTATTCTTTAAGATTAATTTATGGTCACGAAAGTGGGTTACTTTATCATTTTCTTTTTGACCACTAATATACACTACAGCTTGATAAACAAATGGATGTTTAAACTTTGATAATTGACCATGACCATTTTGAGCTAAAATAATAGTAGTATCTTTATGTAACAAGTGGTCTAATTCAGTTAAGACTTTTGATAGTTGGTGTATCTTTACAGCGATAATTATAACGTCAAATTTTTCATTACAGTCACTTAAAGCAGTTACAGTTAATTGATGTGCCTCAGTTGAATTTCCATCAACAAAGAAATTAAGCGTTTGATTGCGACGCCCTAATAATTTCAAGTTTGGTTGATTATGTTGAAGGTCAAATGCAATTGTACTTCCTACTGCGCCAGGACCAATAATAGCGAAATTGCTCATGTTATTTTATTTCCTTTTCTAAAAAGTTTAGTTAATATATGTATAACAATATAAATATATCAAATTGTGGAGTTGATTTTAATTGAAAACATTGAGTCAGTTACAAGCATATAAAGACAATAAAGAAAAAATTTCAATGGTAACAGCTTATGATTACCCAAGTGCTAAACAAGCTGAAGCAGCACAGATAGATATGATATTAGTTGGAGACTCACTAGGCATGACAGTTTTGGGTTACGACAATACAGTACAAGTAACTGTCGAGGATATGATACATCATGCAAAGGCAGTGCGTAGAGGTGCGCCTGATACTTATGTAGTTGTCGATGTGCCATTTGGTGGAGTAGGCATTTCTGAACAATATGATTTAGAAATAGCAGTTAAATTGTACCAGCAGACTAGTGCCAATGCGATTAAAGCGGAGGGTGCACATCTAACAAAATATATTGAAAATTGTAGCCGTATGGGAATTCCGATCGTTTCACATTTAGGTCTTACACCACAAAGTGTAGGTATCACAGGATATAAAATGCAAGCAAGTAACAAAGATGCGGCACAACAACTTCTTAACGATTCCCATGCTGTACAACAGGCAGGCGCAGTCATGTTAGTGCTAGAAGCGGTACCTGCTGATCTAGCAGCAGAAATCTCAAAACAACTAGACATTCCTGTAATAGGGATTGGAGCTGGTAAAGATACAGATGGACAGGTATTGGTTTATCATGATTTATTAAATTATGGTGTCGAGCATCAAGCGAAATTTGTAAAACAATATGGTGATTTTTCAGTTGGCATTGATGCATTGACTGAATACAATAGAGAAGTGAAATCTAGCCAGTTTCCTGATGGGAATCATACTTATAAAAAACGCGTGATGGATGAGGATACAAAATGACTAAAATAATCACGAGTATTAAAGAAATGGGACAGATTACAAATGAACTAAAACGTCAAGGTAATAATATTGGTTTTGTACCTACTATGGGTGCATTACATGATGGACATTTAAAGATGATGGCTCAATCAGTTGCAGAAAATGATGTAACTGTGATTAGCATTTTTGTTAATCCTTTGCAATTTGGACCAAATGAAGATTTAGCATCATATCCAAGAAACATTGACGGTGATGATATTAAAGCACAATCAGTAAACGTTGATTATATATTTCATCCAAACGAGAAGGAAATGTATCCACAAAAACCGACCATTGAAGTGAAAGCAGGCCGTCTTGCTACAGTGTTAGAAGGCGCTGAGAGACCAGGACATTTCGATGGTGTTGTTACTGTTGTTAATAAATTATTTAATATTGTACGCCCCAATAAAGCATATTTTGGTAAGAAAGATGCACAACAGTTAGCTATCGTTGAAAAAATGGTAGAAGATTTCAATCATCCAATTAAAATTATAGGTGTAGATATCGTAAGAGAAGAAGATGGATTAGCTAAAAGCTCCCGTAATATTTATTTAACAGAACATGAACGCACAGAAGCGGCATATTTGTATCAAGGTCTTTGTTTAGCGCAATCAATGTATGAACAGGGTGAGAGGGAAAGTAAAAAGTTAATTGAAAAAACACGTGACTATATTGAAAAGCATACCACTGGTAACATTGAAACAGTGGCTATTTATAGTTATCCGCAACTCATTGAACAAGAACAAATAAAAGGGAAAATATTCATTTCATTAGCAGTTAAATTCAGTAAAGCACGCTTGATAGATAACATAATTATAGGTGACTAGCTAACCTAGTATAAACAAGACGCTTAAGGCAATTTAGCAGAAATTAATCTTATCGCAATATACATTTTACATTTCGACAGTGTTGTTTTATCATATGCTATGAGAGATATATATCGAGAAGTAAATTTATGATAGTAAGACAGTATTATAGGGTATGAATACATTAGGAATAGACTGACTGGTATCTTATAAAATAAAAATATTATAAATTGCTATTAAAAAGTGATAATTGAAAGGTGGAAACATGATGAGTGAATCAAACTCTAAAGACGTTATTTTAATTGGCGCGGGTGTTTTAAGTACAACATTCGGGACAATGTTAAAAGAACTTGCACCAGATTGGAATATTAAACTTTTTGAAAGACTCGACAAACCTGCTATAGAAAGTTCAAATGAGCGTCATAATGCTGGTACTGGACATGCCGCATTATGTGAATTGAATTATACAGTTGAACAAAAAGATGGCTCAATAGATGTAGAAAAAGCTAAAGAAATAAATGAACAATTTGAGATTTCAAAACAATTTTGGTCTCATTTAGTAAAAAGTAAACAAATCGCCAACCCACAAGAATTTATTCGCCCTTTACCACACATTAGCTTTGTGCAAGGGGATAAAAACGTAAACTTCTTGAAAAGACGTTATGAGGCCTTAGCTCCATTATCAATGTTTAAAGGTATTGAATATACTGAAGACCACGAAAAATTAAGAGAGTGGATGCCATTAATGATGGAAGGTCGTGACCCAAATGAAACGGTTGCGGCTAGTAAGATTGATGAAGGTACAGATGTAAACTTTGGTGAACTTACTAGAAAGATGGCTAAAAATTTAGGCGAACATGAAAATGCACAGCTTTTCTATAAACATGAAGTTCAAGACTTTAGCCGTCGTAAAGACGGTAAATGGGAAGTTAAAATTAAAGACCTAAAAACTAAAAAAGTAGAACATCATATTACTGATTATCTATTTATCGGTGCTGGTGGTGCAGCGATTCCGTTATTACAAAAAACTGGTATCCCAGAAAGCAAACATTTAGGCGGATTCCCAATTACAGGCGAATTTTTAGTATGTAATAACCCTGAAGTTGTAGCTAAACATGAAGTGAAAGCTTATGGTAAAGAACCAGAAGGTACACCACCAATGACTGTACCTCATTTAGATAGACGTTACATTCAAGATGAAAATTCATTATTATTCGGACCATTTGCAGCAATCGGACCAAAATTCTTGAAGAATGGTTCTAACTTAGATTTATTCAAATCAATTAACCCAAGCAATGTGATTACGATGTTATCTGCAGCGGTTAAGAACTTCCCATTAATTAAATATTCAATTCAAGAAGTATTAGCGAAAAAAGATGATCGAATGAAAGAATTACGTCGATTTGTACCTGATGCTAAAGATGAGGATTGGGATATCTTACAAGCTGGTAAACGTGTTCAAGTTATTAAAGATACTAAAGAACATGGTAGAGGATTTATTCAATTTGGTACAGAAGTTGTTAATTCTAAAGACCATTCTGTTATCGCATTATTAGGTGAATCACCAGGTGCTTCAACATCAGTATCTGTTGCATTAGAAGTTATTGAAAGAAACTTCCCTGGCCAGCTTAAACAGTGGGAACCAAAATTGAAAGAAATGATTCCTTCTTATGGTAAATCATTGATTGAAGACTATGCGTTATTAAAACAAATACGTCAAGCTAACGACACAGAGCTTCAATTAAACAATAAATAATAAGGTTATTTTTACCTCGAAACATATCTATGTTTCGAGGTTTTTTGTTGAGAAAATATGCTAGTGTACTAAACTTTTTAATGTAAATGAATTTCATAAAAATAAGATTTTCAAAATAACTATATAATAATTTTAACTACTCTAAAAAATATTTAGTTATTTATCCGCGTTATGAAAAATATTAATTGCTATAATTATTTTAATATTTAAACTATTGCTTAGGCACTTTACGTTGTATGCTATTGAAAATATAATTAATAGTAACTCGCATTACACATCGAATAATGAATTAAATGCAAAAGTTTTTTATAATCATTTTTCATTTTAGCATTATGTTTAATATTTAATATGTATGTTATTGAGAATACAAGAAAATTGTAGTTTTCTTGTTATACACGATGATTAACATATTTAAAGCACATTTCAGTTCTTACAATAATTCATCGGAAATTTAGAATACCCCTAAAATATTTCATACTTAAAAATCTAATTTAGTAAGCAAAACTAATATAATCTATCGAATTGCACTTGATATAGTTGCTCGTTACAATAACTATTTTATTATAGGACGCGCACACTTAATTGTATTGTTTATGTAAATATTTCAAAAAACTATTGCATTTATTATTTAATTGGGTAATATTGAGTTGTGAAAAAAGTAAATTTGAGGTGGAAAAATTATGAAAAACAAACAAGGGTTTTTACCTAATAGATTGAATAAATACTCTATTAGGAAATTTACAGTGGGGACAGCATCGTTATTAATTGGAGCTACTTTAGTTATGGGGATAGGTAATGAAGCTAAAGCAGATGAACTTGATTCAATAACTACTGATGATGGAAGTACTAAAGATAAAGGTGAAGCTTTAGATATAAGCGATATTAAAGGTATAGAGGAAAATATTACTACAGAACAAGATTCTGAAGAAGTGAAAAATGAGAGTAATGATAAGCTAACACAAGAAAAGACAGAAAATTCTGAAGTTGAATCCACTAATGAAGTTGAGCAATCGACAGTAAATGAGAATAGTGATGAATTAATAAAAACAGAAGAACCTAAAACAGAAGAAACAATTACTGAACAAAAGGATTCTGACAAAACTGATTCAACTCAAGAACAAACGCCATCCTCTGACAATAAAACAAATGAAATTGTAAATGAGAATGAAACAACAGAAGAACCTAAAACAGAAGAAGCAAATACAAGTGATGTATCTTCTAAGGCTGAAACGCCATCAACAGACATTAATAAAACAACAGAAACAACAGTAGATGAAAATAATAATAGTGAGAAAGATGAAAATGTAGAGCAATCACAAAATATTAATGACCAACAAGTTACTACAAAAGAAGAGTCAGAAATGCCAAAAGAGGAAACTACAGTACCTGAACCTGATAAATCTAAGGTAACTAATACAGAAAACAGTGAAAATGTTGAAACGCAATCAAAATTAGAAACAGAATTAGCAACAGCTGAAGACAAAAAGGCTACTGTAGAATCATTTTTAGGCAGCCAATTATCTGCTACAGAAACAAAAGCAATTATGGATAATTCTGATATTAATTATGAGACTGCTACAGATGAAGAAATTAATATTGAAATTTTAAAAGCTTCACTTATTGAGCTAGTTAATGATCAAGAAAGTGCAACAACGTTAGCTACACCAACACGTACAATGTTCAGAACAATGGCTACACCGACAGCTTTAGCTGCGGCAGTAGATCAAAGTGAAGAAGTAGAAAAATCATTAGGTTACTTAGATAATTATACGTTTGCATCGTTAATATTTGATCCAGGTTCATTAGATAATCCGACAACATTAAATAGTAACGTTATTCCATTTGAAATCCACAGTTATATGTCAGGAGCTAACTCTGGAGATAGATATAAAATTGATTTAAAACTTGACCCAATTATCGCTCAACATGTTACAAAAATAACTGTAAATCCATCAGGTAGAAGCCAACCAGTTGAATTTGTTAGATTAACTGATGAAAATGGCAAACTTACTAATACATGGGAAGTAAACTTTATTAGAGCAAATGATGGTTTGTTTGGCGGAGCAGAAATCTTATCTCAATATACAGCTACTAACGGTAAAATAGAACTTGATGACACGGTTGCTAATATCTTAAATAGTGCTGGTAATTTAGAAAATAATAAGTTGAATTATCAAATATTTGTACGTGACTCTAGAGGAAATAAAATTGTACGTACATCTGAAAGCAGTGGTTACTTCTTAACAAATGCTGACAGTGATTTAGTTGGTTTACAAAACAATATATCAAGTGAGAATAGTGATACATTTAAAGCAAGTAGTGGATCAGCTGCATATGACGATGCTCCAGGAGAGTATGGTGGTTTCCTTATTGATCAACAAATTATGAAAGAAGGCATTTTTTCATATAGCAAAACAAAAAGTAATCAATGGTCATATAATTACCAAATAGATAAAGACTTATTACCTTATATTGAAAGTGTAGAATTGCATAAGTATGATTATCAAGGTTTAAGTGGTTTTGATAAAACATATCATGAAGAGGACAAAGTTGCAGATTTAACTTTAGACGCTAATGGTAATGGGTCGATTACTAGTGATAATTTAAATAAACTTATCGAATTTAACAACCTTTTACCTGAAACAGTAGGTGTTAGAATCGTAATTAAATTAAATCAAAGCGTAAATAACATTTTAACTAAAGATGCAGAATACGATGCACAAGGTAACTTAATTAGAGAAACTACTAAGCAAAAAGAAGATTTTACATTTGCTGGATATTTAACTGATAGTAAAGGATTGCTTATCAATAATACATTGGGAACATCAACTTTAGCATTACAAGATTATGATAAAGATGGGTTGTTAGATAGATATGAACGCCAAGTATCACTTTCAAATCCAGAAAATAATGATACAGATGGGGATGGTAAAAATGATGGAGACGAAGTCATTAACTATAAAACTTCTCCATTGGTAGGTGAGCCTGAAGCAGCTGATATTACTAATATAGATACCGTTGTAACTGGTTCAGTTCCATTGAAAGAAGGAGCGGCAACACAAACAGCTAAAGTTATTGATGCAAATGGCAAAGTGATTGGAACATCTACAGTTAACTCAGACGGTACATTTTCTGTAACAATTCCTCAGTCACCAGAAGGTACATATACAATTGCGATTGATTCACCTAACTATGAAAATGATGAAGTTAATACATTTAACATTATAGATGTTTCTAAAGTACCTACACCATCTATTAATCCAGTTGACGATAATGATACTGTGATACAAGTTAATGGCACAGCTGGAGCTACTATTACAGTTCGAGATAACAATAATAATGAAATTGGTTCAGTTCAAATACCAAGTGATGGCTCAACAGCAACTATAGTATTAAACAAACCGTTAACAGCGGGTACAGTGTTAACTGCAACAGCTAGCAAAGATGGTAAAACAAGTGAGATTTCAGATCAAATTACTGTTACAGATGCAACAGCACCAGAAGCACCAGTAATTAATCCAATTACAAGCAATGACACACAAGTTACAGGAAAGGCTGAACCTAATTCATCAGTAACAGTTGGTTTCCCAGGTGGAGGTAAAATTTCAGTAACTGCGGATGATCAAGGCAACTTTATAGTTAACATACCTGATAGCGTAAACCTTGATGGTGGAGAAGAATTTAAAGCAATCTCAACAGATAAAGCTGGCAATGAATCAACTATAGCAACAACAATAGTTGAAGATGCAACAGCACCAGAGGCACCAGTTATTGGAGATACTACTAATAACAGTAATCAAGTAACTGGTACTGCTGAAGCAAATTCAACTGTAAAAGTGACATTTCCAAGTGGAGAAGTTGTAGAAACAACAGCAGATGAGAACGGGCGTTTTACAGCAAATATCCCGGAAGATGAGGCATTACAAGGTGGAGAAACAATCCAAGCTACATCAATAGATGCTGCAGGAAATGTTTCGCAACCTGGAAGCACCATAGTGATAGATACAACAGCACCAGATGCGCCAAAAATAAGTCATGTAACAAGCGTGAGCACTGAAGTAACAGGAACAGCAGAAGCGAATTCAACGGTTAAGGTAACATTCCCAAGTGGAGCAGTTGTAGAAACAACAGCAGATGCACAGGGTAACTTCACAGTCGCTATTCCAGAAGATGAAGCATTACAAGGTGGAGAAACAATCCAAGCTATTTCAACAGATGATGCTGGCAATGTTTCGCACCCAGGTTCTACTACAGTGACAGATGAAACAGCACCGGAACCGCCAACGGTTAATGGTGTGACAAGCGAAGATACACAAGTAACAGGAACAGCAGAAGCGAATTCAACAGTGACAGTTAAGTTTCCTAATGGTGTAACAGTTAAAGGCGAATCAGATGCGAATGGAAATTATACAATAGCTATTCCAGATGAAGTTGATTTAGTAGGTGGCGAAGAAATTCAAGTTATATCAACAGATGATGCTGGTAATGAAACAGCACCAGTAGCTACAACTGTAACTGACGTCACAGCACCAGATGCACCGATAGTAAACGATGTTACAAGCGAAGACGCACAAGTAACAGGAACAGCCGAGGCAAATTCAACAATAACTGTAATATTCAAAGATGGTACAACAGCGACTGGTACAACTGATGATCAAGGAAATTATACTGTTAATATTCCAGAAGGAATTGATTTAACAGGTGATGAACCACTGAAAGTTACTGCATCAGATTCTAGAGGGAATATTTCACCAGTAACTTCGACAACAGTTATAGATGCCACAGCTCCAGAAACGCCAGTATTAAATGAAGTAACAAGCGAAGATACACAAGTAACAGGAAAAGCTGAAGCAAATTCAACGGTAACAGTTACTTTCCCAGGTGATGTGAAAGTAGTTGTAGAGACAGATGAACAAGGAAACTTTAGTGTTGAAATACCTGATGGTGTGGTTTTAATAGGTGGCGAAGATATTCAAGCCGTAGCACAAGATAAATCTAATAACAAATCTGAACAAGCAACAACAACAGTCGTAGATGCTACAGCCCCGGAAGTGCCAACAGTCGAAAAAGTAACAAGTGAAGATACACAAATAAAAGGTACTGCAGAGCCAGGATCAGAAGTAACAGTAACGTTCCCAGATGGCACAACAGCAATAGGTACTGCGGATGATCAAGGCAACTACACAATAGATGTGCCAGCTGTAATTGACTTAGTAGGTGGAGAAGAATTATTAATAGCTTCTATAGATAATAACGGCAATATTTCTGACTCTGTAAAAACAACAGTGGCAGATACAACAGCACCAGAGGCACCAACGGTGAATGAAGTAACAAGTGAATCTACAACGGTTAACGGTACTGCAGAGCCAGGATCAGAAGTAACAGTAATGTTCCCAGATGGTACAACAGCACCAGGCACAGCGGATGATCAAGGCAACTACACAATTGAAATTCCATCAAATGTGGACTTGAATGGTGGAGAGCCAATCAAAGTTGTAGCTGAAGATAAAGATGGAAATACATCATCAGAAACAACGACAACTGTCGTAGACACAACAGCACCAGAAGCACCAACGGTGAATGAAGTAACAAGTGAATCTACAACGGTTAGCGGTACTGCAGAGCCAGGATCAGAAGTAACAGTAACGTTCCCAGATGGTACAACAGCAACAGGCACAGCAGATGACCAAGGCAACTACACAATTGAAATTCCATCAAATGTGGACTTGAATGGTGGAGAGCCAATCAGAGTTGTATCAGAAGATAAAGAAGGTAACACGTCATCAGAAACAACGACAACTGTAGTAGACACAACAGCACCTGAAGCACCAACGGTGAATGAAGTAACAAGTGAAGCTACAACGGTTAGCGGAACAGCAGAACCAGGTTCAACTGTAACAGTCACATTCCCAGATGGTACAACAGCGACAGGCACAGCGGATGATCAAGGCAACTACACAATTGAAATTCCATCAAATGTGGACTTGAATGGTGGAGAGCCAATCAGAGTTGTATCAGAAGATAAAGAAGGTAACACGTCATCAGAAACAACGACAACTGTAGTAGATACAACAGCACCAGAGGCACCAACGGTGAATGAAGTAACAAGTGAAGCTACGTCAGTAAGTGGAACGGCAGAACCAGGCTCAACGGTAACAGTAACATTCCCAGACGGTACAACAGCAACGGCTACTACGGATGATCAAGGCAACTACACAGTAGACATTCCAACAACCGTGAACTTAGATGGTGGAGAGCCAATCAGAGTCGTAGCTGAAGATAAAGATGGAAATACATCATCAGAAACAACGACAACTGTAGTAGATACAACAGCACCAGAAGCACCGACGGTGAATGAAGTAACAAGTGAAGCTACGTCAGTAAGTGGAACGGCAGAACCAGGATCAGAAGTAACAGTGACATTCCCAGACGGTACAACAGCAACGGGAACAGCGGATGATCAAGGCAACTACACAATTGAAATTCCATCAAATGTGGACTTGAATGGTGGAGAGCCAATCAGAGTTGTATCAGAAGATAAAGATGGAAATGTATCATCAGAAACAACAACAACTGTAGTAGATACAACAGCACCAGAAGCACCAACGGTGAATGAAATAACAAGTGAAGATACGACAGTAAGTGGAACGGCAGAACCAGGCTCAACGGTAACAGTAACATTCCCAGACGGTACAACAGCAACGGGAACAGCGGATGATCAAGGCAACTACACAATTGAAATTCCATCAAATGTGGACTTGAATGGTGGAGAGCCAATCAGAGTTGTATCAGAAGATAAAGAAGGTAACACGTCATCAGAAACAACGACAACTGTAGTAGACACAACAGCACCTGAAGCACCAACGGTGAATGAAGTAACAAGTGAAGCTACAACGGTTAGCGGAACAGCAGAACCAGGTTCAACTGTAACAGTAACATTCCCAGACGGTACAACAGCGACAGGCACAGCTGATAATGAAGGCAACTACACAGTAGACATTCCAACAACCGTGAACTTAGATGGTGGAGAGTCAATCAGAGTTGTAGCTGAAGATGAAGATGGAAATGTATCATCAGAAACAACAACAACTGTAGTAGATACAACAGCACCAGAAGCACCGACGGTGAATGAAGTAACAAGTGAAGCTACGTCAGTAAGTGGAACGGCAGAACCAGGCTCAACGGTAACAGTAACGTTCCCAGATGGTACAACAGCAACAGGCACAGCAGATGACCAAGGAAACTATACAATTGAAATTCCATCAAATGTACATTTAAATAATGGAGACACTGTCGTAGTGACTGCCACGGATAAAGAAGGTAATACTTCAGAACCTACAAATACAAATGTAATTGGCACAGGAGAAAATCCAGGCACAGGAGAAGAACCAGGCACAGGAGAAGAACCAGGTACAGGAGAAGAACCAGGCACAGGAGAAAATCCAGGCACAGGAGAAGAACCAGGCACAGGAGAAGAACCAGGTACAGGAGAAGAACCAGGCACAGGAGAAAATCCAGGCACAGGAGAAGAACCAGGTACAGGAGAAGAACCAGGCACAGGAGAAGAACCAGGCACAGGAGAAAATCCAGGCACAGGAGAAGAACCAGGTACAGGAGAAGAACCAGGCACAGGAGAAGAACCAGGCACAGGAGAAAATCCAGGCACAGGAGAAGAGCCAGGCACAGGAGAAAATCCAGGCACAGGAGAAGAGCCAGGCGCAGGAGAAGAGCCAGGCGCAGGAGAAGCTCCAAGCACAGGAGAAAATTCACCAAACGCTAGCCATAACAAAGATAATAGCAATCCTAATGAATCACAAGCGGAAGCTTCAAATAACAGTTCTAACGTTGTAGAAAACAATAAATCAATAGATAACAAAACAAATAAACAATCAAAATTACCTGAAACAGGTGAGGAAGAAACACGCAATGCTACATTATTTGGTTCATTGTTTGCAGGATTAGGTGCATTATTACTATTTGCTAAACGTCGTAGAAAAAAAGAAGATGAAAAATAGACGTTTCAAATAAAGTATTATAGAAAGTCATTACTTATAGGGGCTAGGACAAACTTATGTCCTAGCTTCTATTTTTATATATTAAGAAAGTACCAAAAAAGACTAAACAAAAAGTTAACCCTTGTGGCAAAGCATTAAATACTTCTTCTTTTACAGTTAATAATTTAAGCGCTTACACAAAAATTTGAAGGGTATATGACAATATAAAGGAGGTATTTATATGATTTATACAAATCCAAATGAAAGTAATGCAGAATATAAAGTGAAAGAGCAATATAGTAATTTTATTGATGGAAGTTGGACGGAGCCACAGGAAGGTGAATTTTTTGATAATATTTCGCCAATTACTGGTGAAAATTATACAAAAGTTCCTAGGTCTTCACAAAAAGATGTCGATTTAGCAGTAAAAGCTGCTAAAAAAGCACAAGTTGAGTGGGGGAAAAAGTCATTAGCCGAAAGATCACAACTTTTATTAGATATTGCGGATCGCGTAGAAGAGAATTTAGAATACTTAGCAGTTATCGAAACTTTTGATAACGGTAAACCTGTTAGAGAAACACTTGCTGCAGACTTACCTTTAGTTGTAGATCATTTTAGATATTTTGCAGGCGTGATACGTGCCGAAGAGGGTGGTATTTCACAAATAGATAATGATACAGTTGCTTATCATTATAAAGAACCACTAGGAGTCATCGGACAAATTATTCCATGGAATTTCCCATTACTTATGGCAACTTGGAAAATTGCCCCTGCTATAGTGACTGGAAATGCTGTAGTTCTTAAACCAGCAGAACAAACACCTGTGTCTATTTTACATTTTATTGAAATAATTGAAGATATTTTACCAAAAGGATTAATAAATATCGTAAATGGGTTTGGTAATGAAACTGGTGAAGCACTTGCCACACATAAAGAGATTAATAAAGTTGCTTTTACCGGTGAAACAACAACAGGTAAGATTATTATGAAGAATGCCAGTGACAATGTGATACCAGTAACTCTAGAATTAGGAGGCAAATCACCGAATATATTTTATAAGGATATTATGGATGAAGACGATGAATTCTTAGATAAAGCAGTAGAAGGATTAGTTATGTTTGCCTTAAATCAAGGTGAAGTTTGTACATGTCCTTCTAGAGCATTGATTCATGAAGATATTTATGATGAATTTATAAAATTATGTATTGATAAAGTAAATAAAATAAAGCTAGGAAACCCGTTAGATGATACAACAATGGTAGGTGCACAGACCTCCAATGAACAACAAGAAAAAATTAAGAAATACTTAGATATAGGTAAAGACGAAGGTGCAGAAATACTTGTTGGTGGTAATGTGAGAAAAGAGAATGAGAATTTAAAAAATGGTTTTTATATTGAACCTACTATTTTTAAAGGTAATCAAAATATGCGTGTTTTCCAAGAAGAAATTTTTGGGCCAGTATTGTCGGTAGCAACCTTCAAAGATAACGATGAGGCATTAGCCATGGCAAATGATACAATTTATGGATTAGGCGCTGGTATTTGGACAAGAAACCAGAATATAGCATATCGTGCTGGTAGAGGCATCCAAGCTGGAAGAGTATGGGTTAATAATTATCATTCTTATCCGGCGCATGCTGCTTTTGGTGGTTATAAAATGAGTGGTATTGGTAGAGAAAATCATTTAATGATGTTAGAACACTACCAACAAACTAAAAATTTATTAGTTAGTTATGATACGAAGCCAACAGGTTTATTTTAAAAAATTGTTGTAAATTTAATTTATCTTGTTTATAAATTGCGCTAAATGTGTACAGTATAATAATAAATAATATAATGTTAGAATTGGGGAACTTATTATGTTTATTATTATACAGTATAGTAGAGGCAATACATTATTCTATTTAAGAAATAAAAATAAAGAACCAATTAATTCTAGAGTAGTTCCTATTTCTGGAGAGAATTATAAGGCATTATTATTAGAGAGTATTGAGAAACTACTTGCTCAATCCAATTATCACTCAGACTCACTTCGCTTTATATTACTTGAGATGAATGAAATAGAAAATTTGCAAGTTAACGCCGTTTGTGAAGTGAGTAGATATCTTAAATTTAATCTTGATACAAGTGTTGTTGTTACCAATAGTATTGAAACATTTGATTATGATAAGTATTTGAATGTATAGTTTACATCTTTAAAAATAGATGCTCATTACAAAACGTAATTAGTTCATAATAAAATAGAATATTCAATGAGATTAAAAAGGAAACACCAAAATTAAATCTACGATTTTGGTTGTTTCCTTAATTCTTATTTAAATTGAGTCAACTTAATTTAAAACGCTTTCGTAATAGTTTTCGCCTAATATATTTTGAGTAGTGTAGTTAGAATGATTTAAATATTGTTGCATGAATTCTGGCACATTTTCTTTTTGTAAATTATACATTACTTCAATTTCCTTAGAAAATAACCTTGGATGAGAATTTAAATATAATGATAAATCTGGTAAAGGTTTTGGAACAATTTCACTAGATGTATTTAAATTTTTAAGTGTATCTACATATACGCTGAGTTCTCTTGCACCTACGATTTTAGTGCCACGATTATCATTGTTTAACAGTACTATAGTTGGAAAACCTCGAACCCCTAATTTATGAATTAAATCAAAATCTTCAAGAAGTAATTTTTTTCCTTTGTCACTGTTTGATAAAGCTAAAATATCTTCTACACGAACTGTTGCTTCATTTTTATAAAATTGTTGTAGTAGTGATTTAAGTATATGTTCATCAGAAATATTCTGGTTAAAAACAAATAATGATTCTCTTACTAACCTAATAAATTTTATTGCAGCTGTAGGTGAGTCTAAATGTTGAATTGCTTTATAAATGCGTGATACCGGATATGAGGATTGAACAGGATCTAGTTCCATAATTGTGCCATCGATCGGCATACGTGAATACTGTCCTACTTCTTGCCAGTGTGGTGTAACATCTGCCGGTTTGAAAATGCCATTCGCTGGGTCTATAGGTCCGTCTCCCCATTCTTCTAATAGTCCGCCCATGACCATTTGAAAATTAAATAAATGCCCATATTGTACTAATAGTTTATTTAAAGTTGGCTCAAATGCCCAACAATGAGAACATATAGGATCCGTAACATAATACAAAGTCTGTTTAGCAGAGTTTGTATTTAAGTTAATTGTTTCTACTTTATTTGCATCACTAGGTTTACATACGCCTGAATAAATATCGCATACCATATTTTTCTCCATAATTTGACCTCCAAAGTTTAATTAAAACTAATATAGTTTTATAATAATCAGTAATATGATTTAAAAATACCAACAACTTGTCAATAATGTCGGATATTCAACATCTATACTTCATTGTTGGAGGGAAATGAGGCTGTCGAATGGTAGAATCAAAATCAGACTTACGCGTAATCAAAACTAGAAAATCTATCATGCAAGCTTTTATTAAATTGTCTGATGAAAAGGATTTTAAAAATATAACAGTAAAAGACATTACCAAAGAGGCACTTATCAATAGAGCTACATTCTATTATCATTTTAGTGATATATATGATTTATTAGATAAAGCGCTCGCAGAAGAGTTATTAATTAATTTGAATTATGAGTATTTTGAGCAAAAGAAATTAAATGAAGCAACGCTTGCGTATATTTTTGAAATTGTAGCAGAATTTCAACTATCTTTAAGCCGAAGATGCCATAGAAGTTATCCTGAAACTATTGGTAATATTATTCAAGAACATATTGAACGTGTGTTGTTACGGTTATTGGCTGAGGAGAATTTTGAGGATGAAGCTACGCGTCAATTAGCAGCGAGCATGTTAAGTGCAAGTATTTATAGAGCTTCTGAAAAATGGTGTGAAAGTTTTAGTGATATTTCGGCCGAGTCTTATATTAAACGTGTCACACCTTACATTATATCTGGTTTAGTAAGTCGATAGAGCACGATTAAAGGAGGGATGGTTGTATGGGAATTATTATCTTAATATTGCAAGTGATTCTAGGTTTATTCTTTATCATGACGGGAGTTAAAATCTTTTCTGGTGAGATGAAACAAGAATTTGCACGATTTGGGTACCCATCTATTTTTAATAAAATCACTGGAGCATTTGAGTTTATTGGAGCTATAGCAATGCTAATCGGTATTTTCTATAGCCCATTGGCACTATTTGCCAGTGCATTAATAGGTTTAACTATGTTGGCTGGTGCGCTGTCACATATTCTTTTAGGAAAAGATCCAGTTACAAAAGCAATGCCAGCGATTGTACTATTTTTATTAAATTTGATTATATTCATTTATTTTATAGCAGTTTAAAAGCTATTTAATTTTCAAAGATCGAGGCATATAGATGTCTCGATTTGTTTGTTGCATGTATAAATCTTTTGCTTGAAAATATAATAATATATGGCAAGTATAAAGGGATTTAATATTAGAGCATTAATTTTTAAATTCTTTGATGTAATAACGAATAGGATGAAGCTTTACAAGATTTATATGAATCATTATCCTTTTGTGTAAGTTGACTTTTTGTGGTAATATCGTCATGGATAAAAATTCGAGATAATAATAGATAAGAAGGTTTAAATATATATGAAAGAAAATTTTTGGCGTGAATTACCACGTCCATTTTTTGTTTTAGCACCTATGGAAGATGTGACAGATGTTGTCTTTCGTCATGTTGTAAGTGAGGCTGGACGACCTGATGTATTTTTCACTGAATTTACGAATACAGAAAGTTTTTGCCATCCTGAGGGCATACACAGCGTACGTGGTCGCTTAACATTTACGGAAGATGAGCAGCCAATGGTCGCTCACATTTGGGGAGATAAACCTGAGCATTTTCGTGAAATGAGTATCGGTATGGCTGAGATGGGTTTTAAAGGTATCGATTTGAATATGGGGTGTCCAGTAGCAAATGTTGCAACTAAGGGTAAAGGTTCAGGCTTAATACAACGACCTGAAACTGCAGCTGAAATCATTCAAGCAGCAAAAGCAGGCGGCCTGCCAGTAAGTGTGAAAACAAGACTCGGTTATTCTGAAATAGATGAGTGGAGAGACTGGTTGAAACATGTATTTGAACAGGATATTGCTAACCTATCTATTCATCTTCGTACACGAAGAGAGATGAGCAAAGTAGATGCGCATTGGGAATTAATTGGAGAAATTAAAAAACTCCGTGATGAGATTGCACCTGATACATTGTTAACAATTAATGGAGATATCCCAGATAGAAAAACGGGACTTGAGCTTGCCGAAAAGTATGGAATTGATGGCGTAATGATTGGGCGCGGTATTTTCCATAACCCTTATGCATTTGAAAAAGAACCACGAGAACATACAAGTGAAGAACTTTTAGGATTATTAAGATTACACCTTGACCTGTTCGACAAATATTCAAAAAAGGAATCACGTTTATTTAAGCCTTTACGTAGATTCTTTAAAATTTACGTACGCGGTATTAGAGGTGCTAGTGAATTAAGATACCAGTTAATGAGCACAAATACAACTGATGAGGCTCGTAAGTTACTTGATGAATTTGAAGCACAAATAGCATCGACAACAGAACAGTAAAAGTTTGAATGTAAATAACAAAATAGACTTGGAAATCTTAAAACATAGATTTCCAGGTCTATTTTTGTTTAATAGTAAGAGCAATGGTAAAGGCAATAATCATAAAAATTGTAATCATTAAAACTACGCCAGACCATTGAATATAGTTGTAAAATACACCGGCCAAAGTGCCGCCAACAGATGACCCCATATAATAGAACAATAAGTATAGGCTAGAAGCTTGGGCTTTATGGTCTTCTGCACGACTGGTAACTACTGCGCTTGAGATTGCATGCCCACTAAAAAATGCATAGACGCTAAAGGCTAAGCCAATAATTTTAAAATATAGGGGTGACAATAAAGTAATGTTTATACCGACAATTAATAATAAAACGCTAAATTTTAACGCGTTTAAAGTACCTAATTTAGTACGTAATTTTGCATTTAAAATCGAGGAAATCATGCCTATTAAAAATAGTAAATAAACAAAGCTAATGACACTATCATGCAAATTGTACGGCTTATTGGCTAATTCAAAACCAATATAATTAAATGCGGCTATGTTACAACCAAGTAATAAAAAGCCTATCATAAAGGGTTTGAGTAATCGGATGTTTGTTAAATGATTATAATAACTAATTAGTAATGTTTTTACAGAAAAAGGTTGTTTTTCAAAATGTTTAGACTTAGGTATTAAAACTATGAACATTATAGTGGCGATGACGCTAATTGTTGCGATAGATAAAAGTCCGATTTGATACCCATAAATACTTGAAATAAATCCTGTGAATATACGGCCAAAAGCTCCTCCAAAGGCATTCCCACTTATATAAATACCCATGGCTTCAGGCAAGTTATGTGGTGAAATTTCTTCACCAATATAAGCCATAGCTATAGAGGGTAATCCTGCTAAACATACACCTTGTATCAATCTTATAATGAGGAAGGTATTAAAGTCTGTCACAAAGGGTTGAACTAATGCTAAGAGCGTAACAGATGTAACTGAAAAAATCATGATAGATTTACGCCCTAAAACTTCGGATAGTGCACCAAAAAATAACATAGCAATAGCTAAGGTAATAGTTGCTGCTGATAACGCTAAACTCGCAGTAGTTTCACTAATATTAAAGGATTTTGTAAAATGTGGAATCAATGGTTGAACACTATATAAGATTGAAAAGATAGTAAAACCAGAAATAAAGAGTGCAACAATAATCTTAATATAATCTTTTGAACCTTTTGCTACATAGTTGTTGTTTAAATTATTCAATGTCATATCCTCACTTATTAGTTGATGTGTTTATCGTAGCATGTAATTAATAATATAAAAAATATATTATTTTTAAATGAACATGATATTTTGATAAAAGTCTTCAAATAATATAACTCAATGAATGAAACAATTGATGATATTCTTACATATAATTTTCCAAATGAAAGAAGTATGACTTATTTTATTATTACAAACTGATGATGTGTCATATTAGGAATATTCAAAATAATTACAGCTATCTCAAAATAATTACCAGTAAATTAAAAAACGATGTCTACTATTCTATTAAATCATCTCATCTGATATATTAGCTTAAGAAAAATTTTGGGAGGATTTATTAATTATGAAAAAGTTTGTTACAGCAACGATTGCTACATTGTCATTGGGAGCAATTGGCATAGCACAAGGAGAGGCGCAAGCATCAGAAAATGATCAATCTAATTCACAATATTCAAGTAACCAGTCTTCTAATAGTATTTTTAACTATGGTTATATTGATCAAGATACTAGCGGTAATTATCATCACACGTTAGATGGTAAATGGGATCAATCTATGTTTGATCAACAACAATATTATTTCTATTTAATTGATGGTGAAGGAAATTATCATTATTTTTATTTCCCGATGAGTAATCAAACTGGAGATACAAATGCACCAGTAAATAATGATAACAATTATTCTGCTAACCAAAGTCACGAAGAAGTTCAAAAAGATGGTTATGATGTAAACCAAAATAATAATCAAAATGATACACAAAACATAAATAGTTCAGACGAAGTTTCTGCTCAAACTTCATCAGAACAAGCAACATCACAAGCAAAATCAAACGTAGATTACAATAGTGGTTATACACGTAATGACGGTAATGGTGAACAAAATGTACAACAGAATGCGACATCAAATGACACAACTAATGCATCAACACAAAGTTCAACAAGTCAAAGTACTTCAAACAATACATCGGATTCAAATTCAACAAGCAATTCAAATTCATCAAATTGGTTAACTAAAAATCGTCAATTACAACCATACGGTCAATATCATGG
Organism: Staphylococcus sp. Ze2; assembly: GCF_048568365.1. Taxonomy (NCBI): domain Bacteria; kingdom Bacillati; phylum Bacillota; class Bacilli; order Caryophanales; family Staphylococcaceae; genus Staphylococcus; species Staphylococcus sp. Ze2. The sequence goes on from NZ_CP183486.1 coordinate 527,600, forward strand.
TGGCGGTGCACACTATGGTGTCGATTACGCTATGTCTGAAAATACACCAGTTTATTCATTAACTGATGGAACAGTAATTCAAAGTGGTTGGAGTAATTATGGTGGTGGTAACCAAGTTACTATCCAAGAAAAAAATAGTAATAACTATCAATGGTATATGCATATGAATTCTTTAAATGTTCAAAAAGGACAGCAAGTTAAAGAAGGACAACAAATTGGTGCGTCAGGTAGTACGGGTAACTCTACTGCTCCTCACTTGCACTTCCAACGTATGCAAGGTGGTGTAGGTAATCAATATTCAGTTGATCCTACATCATACGTAAATTCAAAAGCATAATAAATAATTAATTAGTCGTCTTTGAATACCTTTAGAAAGGTATCAAAGGCGATTTTTGTTAAGTCATATTTTTATAAACTAAGTGAATAACTCTAATAAAGGATTTAGATTATTTGTAATATCTTAAAGGAAATATCATAATTACACTAAAATCTATTTGAAAAGGAAGATGAGATGTTTACTATATATGGACATAGAGGATTATCAAGTAAAGCACCTGAAAATACTATAGCGGCATTTGAAGCCGCAGCAAAAGTGACAGGATTAAAATGGGTGGAACTAGATGTTGCAATTACAAAGGATGAACAACTCGTTATCATTCACGATGACTTTTTAGATAGAACTACAGATATAGTTGGTGAAATTACACAATTGGAGTATGAAGCAATCAAGCATGCTTCTGCAGGTAATTGGTTTGGTTCAAAATTTAAAGATGAAAAATTACCGACTTTTGATGAAATAATAGCATTTGCTAATAAATATCAAATGAATTTAAACATTGAGTTAAAGGGCGTGACTGGTAGTAATGGTAGTGATTTATCTTTAAGTATGGTTCAGCAAGTAGCTGAAAAATTAAAAGACTTAGATAAAAGCTTAAATGTATTGATATCTAGTTTTAATGTTTATTTAGTAAAATTAGCAGAAGAACATATGCCAGCATACAAACGAGCAGTTATATTCAAAGCGGCAGCGTTTCAAGGAGACTGGAGAACGCTTTTAGATTTTTGTGGATCAACAATTGTTAATATTGAAGATGCAAAGCTTACAAAAAATCGTGTTCGCGCAATAAAAGATGCTGGCTATGAATTAAATGTATGGACAGTAAATAATAAAATGAGAGCAAACCAATTAGCTAATTGGGGCGTGGACGGGGTCTTCACAGATAAAGCGGATGAATTAGTTCATTTAAATAGTTAATTCATCGACATATAATAAGTATGAGGGTACAAAATGGTAATGTGATTTTGTATCCTCATTTTATTTAAAACTATGTATGATATTGTTGGATATATGTTTAATAATTGCAGTTAAATATTCCCTTTGTGTTAATTATACTATATGAAAAATAAATATTATAGACTACTTCTTTTATTAATTGGCACATATAATAGTAAGACACTTTAGTGGAATATGGGGAAACTATTTTATGGAAAATCAAAAGCAAGCATTTGAACAAGATTTATATTTACATGGCACAAAAGTTCAGTTGCAGATAGGTGATTTATTGAAGCCTTTGCATAAATCTAATTACCAAGACCGCATAATGAATCATATTTATTTTACAGGAACATTAGAAGCAGCAAAATGGGGCGCAGAATTGGCTGTAGCTTTAGCTAAAGAAGAAGCAGATGCACACATTTATATCGTAGAACCACTAGGAGAGTTTGAAGATGATCCCAATGTTACAGATAAGAAGTTTCCTGGCAACCCAACGCGTTCGTATCGTTCTACTGAACCATTGAAAATTGTTGCAGAATTAGCTTCATGGGAAAGTCATTCTAAAGAAGAAATCAGCCAGATGGTAGCAGGAATTAAACAATTGAGAAGTGAAGGTCTAGACGTTATAGAAGATTAATAGTTATAAAAAATAATTAAAAGATTAATTTAAAAGATGGTTCGCTTAATTTATATTTAGATATTAAGCAATTTGTTTAATTGGCGTTTGATAAATAAATGGTGCGTGTAATTATCTTAATTTACAAACTTATTTTTAAAAAAATATATAAATATGATTATTTTTATTTTTCTAGGGTATTTGTCCAAAAAAGGGGGCAATTTACATGAGTAAAATTTTAGATTCTTTAATGGGAGCGCTTGATAGCGTTATAAGTTTTATCCCAAATATCATAGGTGCATTAATATTCTTACTTATTGCTTGGATTATTGCAGTAATTGTGAAGAATATCATAATCAAAGGACTGGGCGCATTAGGTTTTGAGTCCTGGTTACAAGAAAAAGGCTTAGTAGATGCAGAAAGCGGAAAGTCTGAGTCAGCAGGTTTGATACAAACCTTTGGTAAGTTAGCATACTTCCTAGTATTCTTACTATTCTTACCATCAGTGTTTGATTCATTAAATATGCAATCAGTATCTAAACCTATTAAAGGTATGATGAGCAGTATACTTAACTTTTCACCTAAAATAATTGTTGCAGTAGTTATATTAGTAATTGGTTTATTTATTGCAAAAGTTTTAGGTACATTAGTAAAAAACATATTATCAAGCTTAAATGTAAGTAAGTTTAATCAATATGTTAATTTTGGAAAAAATGAAGACAGCATAGATATTCCAGTAGCAGCTGGTTGGGTAATCACTACGCTAATAGGCTTATTCTTTACGGTACAAGCGCTTAGTACAGTTAATTTATCTGTATTAAATCAAATTGGTGAAGCGATTATCGGTTACTTACCTCTTGTTATTTCTGCTGCAATCATTTTAGCACTAGGATTAATCGGTGGTAATTTAGTAGCAAAACTAATTAATAAATCAACTGGAAATGGTATGTTGGCTGAAATTGTAAAATACTTAGTCATCATTGTTTCTGTATTTATGACTTTAGATCAGCTAAACTTTGCGCAAAGTATTGTTAACGTAGCATTCTTATTAATTTTAGGTGCTGTAGCAGTAGCATTTGCAATTGCGTTTGGTATTGGTGGTAAGTCATTTGCCGAGAAACAACTTGAAAAATTCTCTAATAAAATTGACTCAGAAAATAAGAAATAATTAAAAATTAAATTAGTTTTTGTTTTATTAGCGAAAGGACTATTGCTACCAATTTAGGAGCAATGGTCCTTTTTTAATTATGAGTTGAATACAAAAATAATGAATTATATAAAATGAAAGGGCTGAAATTTTATTGATATATAAGTGATTATCATTTTATTTAGATGTATAGAGAGACTTAATGATTTATAACGAATTAATCCAGTAGTAAGTCTGTTATAATCATAAAAGTATAATGGTTATATTGTATATATTTCCTAGGAAAAAGGTAAAGCGATTATAATAAAAGTGATCAATATAGATAAGGAATGTGAGTATGAATGGAAGGAAATAATAATGATTATGAAAATTTGTTATTTTACTTTGCGTATAAAACATTTATAAATACGGCAGATGAAATAATTGAAGATTATGGTTTGAATAGACAACATCACAGATTTCTGTTTTTTATAGAGAAAGTCCCAGGTATTACAATCAAAGATCTCTTAAAAAGCATGGAAATATCTAAGCAGGGTAGTCACGCAACTTTGAAAAAACTTAAAGATGAAGCGTTTATTATTGAAAAACAGACTGAAGCCGATAAACGAATCAAAGCCCTTTATCCTACCGAAAAAGGTACGAAATTAGTTCGTGAATTAAACAAAGCACAGAATGATTTATTTAGAGACATTCAAAAAAAAGTAGGAAATGATTGGTATGCAATCATGGAAGAATTTGCTTCGTATCGTACAGGATTTCAAGAGGTAAAATATTTGAAAGACGATATGAAAGATTAAAAAGTTAGTATAATATCCAGTTAACGTTAATAGGTCCAAAGCTTTCTAAAATGAAGTGTTGTATCAATACAACGCTTCATGAAACTGAAAAACTAAATTTCATCGCATAAATAGTGTTCCGGGACATCATTAGATGTCTCGGAATTTTTAATTTTAAGTAGGAAACATGATTAGTATTTTAACTAGATGTTTTTTTAATTATGTAACTTTTCAAGAAAGAATATCGAAATTTAATTGTAATCATAGAATTTTATAATATCTTTTATATGCGTCAATACGGTGTTAACCTTTAATCGAGTTGATATGTAAGTGAGCGATCTTGGAAAGATTCACATAATAAAAGTCAATATTGTTGACCTTTATTGTATTATAAGTTAAATTTGAAGTGTATTAGATATAGAGTAAAAGGGGAAATGAAAATGAAAAAACGTGTAGGACAATATCTAATGGACTGTTTGAGCAATGTTGGTGTAGATAAAGTGTTTGGTGTACCAGGAGACTTTAACCTTACTTTTCTAGATGACATTATTAGTCATGATGACTTAGAATGGATTGGCAATACGAATGAATTAAATGCAAGTTATGCTGCAGATGGTTATGCACGGTTGAAAGGCATTGCTGCTATGGTAACGACATTTGGTGTAGGAGAGCTAAGTGCCGTAAACGGTATTGCAGGGTCATATGCAGAACGTGTACCAGTTATTCAAATTACGGGCGCACCGACACGTGCCGTTGAACAGGCTGGTAAATATGTGCATCATTCCCTAGGTGAGGGACGTTTTGATGACTATAGAAATATGTATGCTTCCATTACAACAACACAAGCGTATATCACACCTGAAAATGCACAATCAGAAATTCCAAGGGTGATAAGCGCTGCACTCTTTGAAAAGAGACCGGTCCATATTCACTTACCAATTGATGTAGCGAATACGGAGATAGAATTAGCATCATCTTTTGAACTAGCAGAGCATCAACACAGAGACGTTTCGAAACATATGCAAATGATAATGGAAAAATTACAAAGTGCGGATCAACCGGTGATCATCACTGGTCACGAAATTAACAGTTTTGGGTTACATGAAGAATTAGAAAAATTCGTAGCACAGACTCATATTCCAGTTGCACAATTATCATTAGGTAAAGGCGCATTTAATGAGGAAAGCCCATATTATATGGGGATTTATGATGGCGAATTAGCAGATAAAGCCATTAGAGACTATGTAGACCAAAGTGATGCAATTTTAAATATCGGTGCAAAATTGACAGATTCAGCCACAGCCGGTTATTCATATCAATTTGATATTGATGATGTAGTAATGATTAATCATCATAATTTTAAAATGAATGAAACGAAAGATACGGATGTATCGTTAGTAGATTTGCTAGCTGGATTAAATAAACTTAATTATGTAAATCACATGGATTTTCCGAAATATCAGCGTCCAAGTGCGCATGATTATGATTTGAATGATGACCCTTTAACACAAGAAACTTACTTCAAAATGATGCAGGATTTTATTAAAGAAGAAGATGTAATTATAGCTGAACAAGGAACTTCTTTCTTTGGAGCGTATGATTTAGCATTAAATCAACATAATAAATTCATAGGGCAACCATTGTGGGGATCTATTGGTTATACTTTACCTGCGACTTTAGGTTCACAATTGGCTGACCCTAATCGTAGAAACTTATTATTAATTGGTGACGGTTCGTTACAATTAACTGTGCAAGCTATATCTACGATGATAAGAGAAGAAATTAAACCAGTTATATTTGTTATTAATAACGATGGATATACAGTGGAACGTAAAATTCATGGCGAAAATGCAATGTATAACGATATTAAAATGTGGGACTATAAATTATTACCAACTGTCTTTGGTGGTAAAGAACAAGTGTGCACATATGATGTCAACACGAGTGAAGAATTCCAAAAGGTATTGCTTCAAGTCGAAGCACAACCTGACAGAATGCATTTTATAGAAGTGAAAATGGATGTGCATGATGCACCTCATAAATTAAATGCGATAGGTCAGGCATTTGCTAAGCAAAACGGCTAATATGGAAAAGTAGATTAAAATTTATACATGTATGCTAGATTTATAACTAGCATCTTAACTTAAAAGAAGCGGAAACATAAGATCAAATAATGGTCTTATGTTTCCGCTCTTTTTTCCACTTCAGTATATTCTACTTGGTCATAATTTTTTTCAAGCTTACGTAGTTCGTCTCGTGTTTCTTTATTTAAGCCCTCACCGTAATCCATCATCTTTACGATATCTTTAAATGCTGCATACGGGATAGCTAATTCATCTATATCTTCTAAAGTGACATGTAAATTGATTTTTTCTGGAGTACCATTTGCTAATTTCGTTACGAAATCGGGCTCTGTTACAAAAGGTGAAGACATACCAACCATATCAGCATGTTTCAATGCATCCAACGCACTTTCAGGAGAATTAATTCCACCGCTCGCAATCACAGGTACTCTACCCCTTAGGTAATCATGAACAACTGCATTTACAAATTGCCCCTTATAGCTACCATCTGAACGAACCTTGTTTTGGTAAATTTGACGCCCCCAACTAGCAATTGCTAAATATTGTATATCTGCTATCTCTAAAATCCAGTCTAGATGTTGGTTGAATTCATCAATTGTATAACCAACGTCGCTGCCACGTGTTTCTTCTGGTGTGGCACGATAACCTAGAATAAAGTTAGATGGCGCCTCCTTATCAATAACAGATTGCACAGCATTTAATATCTCTAAGCCAATACGCGCACGATTTTTAAGGTTTTGTGAGCCATATTGATCCGTACGTTGATTAGAGAATGTAGAGAAAAATGTTTGGATGAGTAGACGTTGTGCTGCAGAGATTTCAACGCCATCAAATCCAGCTTGTATGGCACGTGAAGTTGCATCTGCGTATTGTTTAATGACAGCGTCAATCTTTGTTTGTGACATTGCTAAGACTTCATGTTCGATAGGTGAATGTAATGACATAGGGCTAGGGCCATATACTTGGCTGAAATTTAAAATAGCTTGGTTTGAAAATCTACCTGCATGTGTAAGTTGCAAAATGGCTTTATTGCCATCTTGTTTCATGGCAGTAGCTAGTTTTTTTAAACCTGGTATACAGCTATCATCTATAATACTAAAACCGTATTCAAATAGTTGACCATATGGTTCTATATAAGCTGCTCCAGTTACTTGAAGAGGTGCTGCATGCGAACGCCTTTGTGCATAACGCAAGTCTTGTTCTGTAATATGCCCATTTTGTGTGGAGGAATTAGTCGTCATAGGTGAAAGTACAAAACGATTATTTAATTTAATGCCGTTAGGTAATATAAGTGTTTTGAAAAGTGAATCAAAATTATTTGTCATAGCTTTGACCTCGTTCTTTGTTGTAATATGTAATTTTAAATTAACACTAATGTGACAGAATGGTCAATTAAACAAGAAATTTCAGCATTTTATAAGCAAAATATAACAAAAATTTTCTATATCCGTTATTCTATAAAGTGAGAGTAATATGTATTGAATGTGATACTTTGACTGGATATAAACTAATATTACATGGCCATATGTAATAAATATAGAGATGCAGACGCATATATGTGGTATGACGGGAGTGAATGTAAACGTGGTGCAATTGAACATATTAGATTATGCTGTCATTGATGAAGGTCAAACGGCACAAGATGCTTTGCAAGATACCGTGAAGTTAGCGCAATTAGCAGATGAATTAGGTTATAAACGATTTTGGATCACCGAGCACCATAATGTACCGGCGTTTGCCTGTGCAAGTCCGGAGTTGTTGATGATGCAATTATTAGCTAAGACAAGACATATACGGTTGGGATCGGGTGGTGTGATGTTACCACATTATAGTCCTTTTAAAGTGGCGGAAAACTTTCGATTGTTGGAAGCTTTTTACCCAGGAAGAGTCGATTTAGGCATTGGTAACAATCCAGGGACATCTAGCGTGAAGAAAGCACTCAATGAGACGAAGTCTTATTTTTTAGACTACGCGCAGTCTATATCAGATGTGAGAGACTATTTAATTGAAAATAATACTGAACAGCGATTAGATAATGTCATAGCACAACCAAGTGTTGCGACAGTTCCTGAAATGTGGTTGTTAAGTACAAGTGTTACATCTGCAAAAATGGCTGGTGAAGTAGGCATGGGTTATACATTAGGGACGTTCTTACTTCCTAGTGCACAGGCTATTCAAAATGCCATAGCAAGTGTTCAAACTTATAGAAAGTCATTCAAACACACGAAGTTGAACATGGATCCTACAGTTATGGTCACAGTATTTACCATAGTTGCTGATAGTGAAGTGCACGCACAATCGTTAGCACAATCATTAGATGTTTGGCTTTTAGGCAAAAAACAATTTGCAGAATTTAAACGAATGCCGTCAATAACAACAGCTCAAAATTATCAAAAATCAGAACGAGATGAGCAATTAATTAAACAAAATCGTGCACGTATGGTCATAGGAACAAAAGCAACTGTTCAAACTCAACTAAAGCAAATAATAGAGACGTTTGATGCAGACGAACTTATGATTGTCCCTTTGATACCAGGTATCGAAAATCGGAGTCGTACAATAGAATTGATTGCACAAATGAATTTATAATCAAAGAAAGGAAGATATAAATGAAAAAATTAGCAAATTACTTATGGATAGAAAAAATTGGAGAACAATATGTTTATAGAATGACACCAGAACTACAAGACGATGTTGGAACTGTTGGTTATGTGGCATTTATGGGTGAAGATGATATTACAGTTGATGATGAAATTGTCAGTATCGAAGCTTCAAAAACAGTTTTAGATGTGCAATCACCATTAGCAGGTAAAATTGTGGCGCGTAATACTAAGGCAGAAGATGAACCGACGCTTTTAAATTCTGAAAAACCAGATGAAAACTGGTTAGTAAAATTAGAAAACGTTGATGAAGCAGCCTTTGATGCACTTCCAGAGGCATAATATATGCAACAGGTAGAACGCTTAGGGTATTTGATTGAATATTTATGGCAAGAGGAAAATGGAGATAAAATATTAGACTTACCTGATACGGAACAAGCACGGTGGGATATGTTTAGGAGTCTAATAAATGTAAGGCCAGCCAAAGATATATCTAAAGAATTTATTGATGTACAAGATGCATTGTTAATTCAATATAATAACCAGCAAGTGACTAATATAACGTCATTAACACCATATTTAGGCAACGATATTTATTTATGGCAAGGTGACATTACGCAATTACAAGTAGATGGCATTGTGAACGCCGCTAATAGTCAGTTTCTAGGTTGTTTTGAACCTAATCATAATTGTATAGATAACATCATTCATACAAAAGCAGGTGTACAGTTGCGTTTAGCATGTGCAGAGCTAATCGAAAGACAGGGGAAATGTGAAGGTGTAGGTAAGGCAAAAATTACAGGTGCTTATAATTTACCAGCAAATTATGTAATTCATACAGTAGGACCACAAATACGTAAGACACCAGTGTCACAAATGAATCGTGATTTACTTGCACGATGCTATCAAAGTTGTTTGGAAATAGCTGATGCTCATCAATTAGCTAGCATTGCTTTCTGTTGCATCTCTACAGGCGTTTTTGGTTTTCCTCAAGCAGAAGCTTCTCGTATCGCTATAGATACGGTATTAAATTATAAACGAACTTATCAATCAGATATCAACGTGGTATTTAATGTATTTACTAATACAGATTTAAAGTTGTACAAGGAAGGATTGAAACAGAATGACTGAGTCAACGTGGGATGCTTTAACGACAGTATATGAGCAACAAGCTGACCAATTAGCAGATGCATTACAAGAAGCAGAGGCTGTCGTAGTAGGTGTTGGAGCAGGTATGTCTGCGGCAGATGGGTTTACATATATTGGAGAAAGGTTCACGCAACACTTTCCTGATTTTATAGCTAAATATGGTTTTTTTGATATGTTGCAAGCAAGCCTACATCCTTTTGAAAGCTGGCAAGAGTATTGGGCATTTGAAAGTCGTTTTATTGCACTAAATTATTTAGATCAACCTGTCGGCGCATCTTACGTAGCGTTAAAACAAATTTTAGAAACTAAAGACTATCATATTATTACGACAAATGCTGATAATGCTTTTGCAGTGGCAGATTATGATTTAGAGAAAGTCTTTCATATTCAAGGAGAGTATATTTTGTGGCAATGTAGTCAACATTGTCATGCGCAAACTTATCGTGATGATGATGCGATACGTCAAATGGTAGCGCAACAAGAAAATATGAAGATACCTAGAACATTAGTGCCACATTGCCCAAAATGTGATGCACCTATGGAAATAAATAAACGTAAAGCGCAAGTTGGAATGGTAGAAGATGCAGATTTTGAGGCACAATTGTCGCGTTATAATCAATTCCTTAATGCACATAAAGAAGCTAAAGTACTGTATCTAGAAATAGGTATTGGCTACACGACGCCACAATTTGTGAAACATCCTTTTCAACGTATGACAAAACAAAATCCAAACGCCTTATTTATGACTTTGAATAAAAAAGCTTATCGTATCCCAGTAGATATCCGTGAGAGAACGATACATTTAACTGATGATATTTCAACATTGATTTTAGAAGCAAATAAAAAATTAACTAAATAGGAGATAGCTATGTATTTAATTGAACCGATTAGAAATGGTGAATATATAACTGATGGTGCTGTAGCATTGGCTATGCAAGTATATGTAAGTGAAAATATATTTTTAAATGAAGATATTCTTTTCCCATATTACTGTGATCCTAAAGTAGAGATAGGTCGTTTTCAAAATACTGCTGTAGAAATTAACCAAGATTATTTAGAACAAAAAGATATTAAAGTTGTACGTCGAGATACAGGAGGCGGAGCGGTTTATGTAGACCGTGGTGCGGTGAATATGTGTTGTATTCTAGAAAAAGATGACACAATCTATGGTAATTTCAAAAAATTCTATGAACCGGGGATCCAAGCGTTACATCACCTTGGCGCCACAGAAGTAGAACAAAGTGGGCGTAATGATTTAGCGATTAACGGTAAAAAGGTATCTGGAGCGGCTATGACGCTAATCAAAGGCAGGATTTATGGCGGTTACTCTTTATTATTAGATGTAGATTATGAGCCTATGGTAAACGTACTAAAACCGAACCGTAAAAAAATTGAATCTAAAGGTATTAAATCGGTACGTTCTCGTGTAGGTAGTATTAGACCATACTTAGCAGCAGAGTATCAAAATATAACAATAGAAACATTTAAAGATTTAATGGTTAAACAAGTGTTAGGTGTTGATGATTTAAGTGATGCTAAACGCTATAACTTAACAAATAAAGATTGGGAAGTCATTGATGACATGCTTGAGAAAAAATACAATAATTGGGAGTGGAATTATGGACGCTCTCCAAGATATGAATACAATCGAGATGCGCGGTTAGTAGCAGGTACGATTGATATTTCTTTAGCAGTTGAACATGGCCGTATTTCCGCATGTCGCATTTATGGTGATTTCTTTGGCCAAGGCGATATTAGTGACGTTGAGAATCAACTTCAAGGTGTACGTGTAGTCAAAGGTGATATTATAGCAGCATTAAATGAGCTAGATGTTACGTACTATTTTGGGAAAACATCTGCTGAAGAATTAGCGGACGTTATTTTAAGTTAATTAAAAATATGAAAGTGAGTCCTATACCTTAAGGGATTGAATAAACTTGCGTGATTTTGGTTCGTATTTATTTTGTAAAAATAATTTTCAAACGACTTACTACTCATAAGTGTCTGAAGTAGGTTAATGCCCATATCGTTTTGAAAAGCGGATGTCGGGTATAACAATTATAAATGCTTGATAGATACGTAAGGAGGATATCGTATGAATAAAAATCATATCAAAGAAGCGTTATCTAAAAACTCAGAGATTATTATAGAAACTGTTGAGCATGAGAGAATAACTGTTAAAGCAATAGAGGACAATGATGATTCACAGTATTTACATGTCACAGAGCCAAAAGATCAACAAGTAGAAATCGATAAAATAACTGATATACAAGTAAATAATTTTGATCAACTTTAGTCTTAATAAAAAGAATTAAAGTATATAAAACGACCTTCCACAAACGTTAAATTGGGTGGAAGGTCGTTTAGCTTTTTATTTCGATATTATTAGTGTTATAAGACATCTCTTGCACGAGAATCAGTAACGATTAATAAAACTTTGCCTTGATCCATCAGTTCTTCGTATTCATAAGAATCTTCTTCAGAAATGCCAAGCACCTGTAGTTTTTCACGCAGTTGACTTCCTTGCTTAGCCACTTCATCACCCACGGTAGAACGGTTGTAATCAATACCGGATACTTCGGTATGATTTACAATTCGTTCAGTTCTATCAGGGTCGTGAGACAATACAAAGACATCTTTTGCATTTATTTGTTGATCTTTTAGTGTATTAATATTTACTTCGACTTCTTCATCATTTGAATATACTTTTACAATTGGCGTCATTTATAAACCCCCTTGATATAGAACAAACTTAATTCATTTTACTTATTTATTATTTTGCTTTTTAAGTCTATCGTAGCGTTCATGCATAATATAAAAATGTGTGTGTTGAAGTGCATAATCATATACTTCTTCTCTTTTGATATCGGTAGGCAATTCAAAATGAGTATCTATTTTTTCTTCGTTCACATATTGAACTTGAGATACATTCTCAGGCTTAATGTTTAATGTTTCTTTAGGATAAACTAAAGTGATGTGTTGTGGTGTTTCTTTGATAGACTGTAAGTTTTCTATTTTGAATGCTTCGTTGATATAGTTTTCAGCTCTTTTTTCACGTTTGCGTTTTCTTTTATTTACGGAAGCTTCATTCCTATATTGTTTCTTGATGAGTAGGAAGAAAGCCACGACTATTATCAGAAATATTATAAAATAAAATATGGACATCTTCTAGCCCTCCTTACGCATAAAACATAAAATGCAATTTTATACCTTTATATTATATGTATACCACTGAATTAATTTTAAAAACAAATCTAATGATTTTCTATTATTGATTTTGAATTAAATGTATCTATAAAGTACACTATGGTTATGTAATTAATTATTAAAATAAATAGAGAATACAAATAATTAACAAAGGGGAATGACTTATGAATCTTGGAATTGTCGGGGCGGGAAAAATTGTTAAAGAAGCGTTACCTGTTATGGAGCAAATATCAGCGTATACTTTTCAGAGTCTTGTTTCTTCAGGTAGAAATCCAGAAAATGTAGAGAATTTACAAAAGCAATTTAATATTAAGCATATTTTTGATGATTATGATGCATTTTTAGCAGATGAGACAATCGATACTATCTATCTAGCCGTGCCGAATCATTTACATTTTGATTATGCACGTAAGGCAATTAAACAACATAAACATGTTATATGTGAAAAACCATTTACGTTAACGAAAGAAGAATTATTAGAATTAAAGACTCTAGCTGAAGTTCACCAAGTTATTATTATAGAGGCCATTACTAACCTGTATTTGAGTAATTTCGATGTATTAAAGCAATCTTTACTTGAAATAGGAGATAGTAAGATTGCGCAATTTAATTATTCGCAGTATTCATCAAGGTATGATGATTTTAAAAAAGGGATTATCCAACCTGCATTTGACCCATCTAAAGGTGGTGGGGCTTTAATGGATATCAATGTTTACAATATCCATTTGGCAATTGCACTATTTGGTAAACCTAATGGAGTAGCTTACTTTGCAAATATAGAAAATAATATTGATACTTCAGGCATTTTACAATTAGATTATGACGATATAAAAGTTGTATGTATAGGTGCGAAAGACTCTAATTCAGATAATCAATCTTATATTCAAGGGGAAAAAGCAACAATAAATATTAAAGGTCCTACAAATGAATTAAAAGCCTTTGAACTAAAATATAATAATGGTGGAACGCAATCATATCAAGTTAATCAGCATGAACACCGTATGTACGAAGAATTTGTAAAAATTGCAGAAATTATTAAAGAGAAAGACTTTGATACAGCAATGCAAAAATTAGAACATAGTATTCAAGTTAGTGAAGTATTAGAGCTTGCTCTAGATAGTGCCCATATAGAATTAGGACCTTCTGTTAATAATAAGTGATTGAACTTAGATGCGTGCTTAAGAAAATATAAAATAGTAGGAAATAAGTTAAAATAACGCACCTCAATTCGACTAATGAATTGAGGTGCGTCTTACGTTTGATTAAAGATCTAATTCAGACTAAAGAAATGTATGACAATAATGATATTTATTATGTTCCTTAAATTTAATATTGTGATGAAACTGTGATTAAGATTTGTTTATATTGATATTGAATTAATCAATTTCAATGTTAATGTGTTTTTGTAAAGTTGTTTGAATATCGTTATAAACGGTAGCAAAGGGCATTCCTGACTGAATTGAAGCATTTCGAACATCTTCAAATTCAGGTTTGGCTTTTATAACTTTGTCACCCAGCATACCTAATTTCACTAATATTGCGCCGTAATTTGTATGCACGGTCTGAAATTGACGGTACAAGATTTTTCGGTTTACTGTATAACTTCGTACACCTAGCGATGTCGTATATTTAAGGATATAGTTTTCGAAATACTGTACTTGTGTAAGACTACAAATAACTGTTAATTGTGTAGCTAGACGACTTTTCTTCATAGTGATAGGTGTGTAATAAGCATCCAAAGCACCATCGTCTATTACTTGTTCCATAAAAAATCCAAGCATTTCTGGTGTCATGTCATCAAGTTGGCATTCTAATACTTGAACTTGAGAGGGAGTCGATTCTTTTTTAGAAAATTGAACTGCACGTAATATATTTGGAAAATCAAAATCTTTTGTACCACAACCGTAACCAATCTCGTTCATTGTGACACTTGGTAGTGGCCCGACTTCTGATACTAATGCTTTAATAAAACCTGCGCCTGTCGGGGTCGTTAATTCACTTGCTACATCAAAAGCGGCAAGCGGTATACCTTTAAGTATTTCAGCAGTTGCAGGTGCGGGTACAGGGTAAATACCATGTGCGATATTGATTTTTCCGTGTCCCGTGGGAATCGGTGAGGAGAGTAAAGTATCAATGTCTAAGGTTTCTAATGCTAAACAACTCCCGATAATATCAATGATTGAATCCATTGCACCTACTTCATGAAAGTGTACGTCTTCAACTGACATGCCGTGAATTTTTGCTTCTGCATGTGCAATAACATCAAATACTTTGATACTTCGTTCTTTTACTCTATCAGGCAAAGTGCTTTCACGTATCATTATGAAAATATCTTGAGCTTTTCTATGGTGATGTGCTGGCTCAAAATCGATTGATAGTGATGTAGCTTGGATACCTTGTTTATTTTGTGAAGAAAAGTTTAACTTAAATTTGTTTAAGGGTAAGTCATTTAAATGCTTTTCAATATAATTTATATCTGCACCTAAATCAACAAGTGCAGATAGCAACATATCGCCTGCAATACCTGCATGACAATCTAAATAAATTGCATTAGGCATATTGATTCACTCCATTTCTAATGAGCTTCAATCATTTTTATAATCATTGCGGCATTATAGCCACCACCAAAGCCATTATCTATATTGAGGACGCTTGTTCCTGGTGCACAGGAATTAACCATTGATAATAGTGTTGTTACACCTTCTAAATTCGCACCATAACCTATACTAGTAGGAACAGAGTAGACTGGATGATCTACTAAGCCTGATACTACACTTGAAAGGGCACCTTCCATACCGGCAACAACGATTGAAACCTTACTTTGTCTAATTGCTTCTATATGTGAAAATAAACGATGGATACCAGATACACCTACATCATAAAAGCGTTTTACATGTATACCCATTACCTCAGCAGTAATGGCAGCTTCTTCTGCAACTGGTAAATCAGAAGTTCCGGCACAAATCACAGATGTGTAATAATTAGATTTTGAAATATTGCTTATAGGAGTACAAATAATACGCGCTGCTTCATGATATTCAAGATGACTATACTTAGCGATAATATTTTGTGCTTTGTTATAGTCGACCCTTGTAACTAGAATAATCTCATCGTGTGCGAGTAATGTGCTGATGATATCTATAATTTGAGAAGCTGTTTTTCCTTCGCCAAAAACAACTTCTGGAAAGCCTTGCCGTTGTCTCCTATGCAAATCAATTTTGGCAAAACCTAATTCGTCATAATGACTTAATTGAGTCTTAGCTTCTGCAACAGAAAGCTGCTTCGATTGAACAGCTTGAAGCAATGAGTCTAGGGAATCTTGCTTGTCAGTCATAGTTACGCCCCCTTTATAAATTTAATATGCATCTAATGAATCGATGACTTCGTTCATACTTCCTGTGCGATAGCCTTCTAAATCAATCGTTACATAGTCAAAGCCTAGTTCTTTAAGTCGCAGTGTTATTTGTTTTCGATACTGTACTACGGTTGGAATGTCGATATCGTTAACTTCTACTCTAGCGATATTATGGTGATAACGTACTCTAACATTGCTAATATCTAAACTTAAAATATATTTTTCCGCTTCGTTGACTTTATTTACTTTTGCAAAATTCAATGTTTCTCCATAAGGAATACGAGAGGCAAGACTACATAATGCTGGTTTATTCCAAACTGGTAAACCATTAGCCTTACTAATTTCTCTTACTTCGGATTTGTATAAATCAGCTTCTTGCAATATACTTCTTACATTAAATTCTGTTCTTGCTTTTAAGCCTGGTCTGAAATCATCTAAGTCATCCATGATCATGCCATCAAGCACATAATTAAAGTTGTACTCCCTTCTTAACTCTTCTAGTTTTGAATATAATAAACACTTGCTGTAATACCAACTGTCAGGTGTATTTTCAATAATATGAGGGTCTTTTAGTTCTTCAATTTCAGCCTCTGTTATTGGCGCGTTAAGTTGATTTGCTAATTCAATAGCTTGATTGAATTCTTCATGTCTAAATAATTCGGATTTGACTATAACTGCTTTAACATTTGCGTGACCTAATACATCAACGGCTTTCTTTAAGACCAGACTGCTATCTACACCACCAGAAAAAGCAATAACTACTTTGTTCATATCTTTAAGAATATTTTCTAATTTTTGTTCTTTATTTAAAGTCTCAGTTAACATTATTATTCCTCCTAATTTATGATTCAACGTATGGAATGGTTAGTGGTCCTAACGGCATAACGCCAATCGTCATGTCTTTTCCATATTTGTCTTCAAGCATTTTTAGTGTGTCATTAATTTCAGTAACTGGATGTAGCATAGCATCTTTAGTCTGCTGATCAGTGAGTTTAGAGTATAAATAGACATCTGCAAATGTTTGGATAACGGCTTGTTTTTGAACTTGCCATTGATCCAACATAGCAAAGTCTGGGTCGTTAATCATGTCGACGAGTGCTTGCGGGCTATCAGCCATTTTAAGAATTTCAGCATAGTTACCGTGATTTGGATATCCATCACTACATTCTGATAACATGATAATACTGCCACCTTCTTTAACAACCTTGTGTGCAGCGCTCATCCCTTTAACGGTTTGATATAAGTTTTGATCCAAAGGATATCCGGAGTTAGAAGCTATTACAACATCAAAAGGTTCATCACATTTGAACATGGCATGTTTCTTAGCGTAAGCGCATCCTTTATCATGTGCTTCAAATAATTCTCCAGCAAAGACCTCAGTAATGGCTTTCTCTTTGTTTAATGTTACATTGAGCATAAAGTCTGGCTTGCACATGGCATTAATTTCTCGGGTCATATCTTGAACCGGATTATCTGTCATGTTACCCCAAGTGGAGCGAATATCACCAATCATTTTCGCATTATGGAAGGTCATAATTGTTTCGATACCTGCAATTCCTGGCATGATCCCTTTAGGACCACCTGAAAATCCAGCAAAGAAATGCGGTTCTATAAAGCCAGTAACGATTTTGAAATCGGCTTCAACATATGATTTATTCAGGTATACATCACATCCATATTTGCTATGTCCAACTTTGCTCAAGGTTGTTTTATCATTACAATGATTATGAACAATTTTGATGCTATTAACGATGTCTTCACCTAACATTTGAACAAGCTCTTCTCGAGTTTGGTCACGATGTGTGCCGGTACCATTTATAATTACAAAATTCTCCAATGGTAAATGGGACAATGTCTTTATAAGTAAAGGCACCAATATATGGTTAGGCGTTGGTCTCGTGATATCACTGATCACAATAGCTACAGTTTGATTAGCTTGGACCATTTCACTCAAAGGTTTAGTACCAATAGGGTGGCGTAAAGCTTTTTGAATTGCACCGATATCATCTTCAAGTGCAGTTAAGTCTTGAGGTTCAATTAAGACACTGTGGTCTGGTAAATCAATTTCAACGTTGGATTTACCATATAGCATAGTAGTTTTCAAAACTTACTCCTCCTTTTTGTTTAAAGCGCTTTCATAAAAGCGTAGTTTATTTACTTGTTTTAGTTTGAACAATGGTTCGTTTGTGCGTTTGAAATATTCTTTTCTTCCATATATACCCTTGTTTTTCTGGTATTTATCAACCATTATAACTGCTATTGGGCATAAAATAGCTGTAGTAATAGCAGATATTGATATTTGAGCCGTTGCCACAGGCGCTATTTTTTCTATCATTGCATACTCACTTTGAGTTAAATTACCGTTTGCTAGGGCAGTAGAAGCAGCCGCAACTACTGCAGCTGGAGTAGATACAGCGTTCCCAGCAGTGGAAGCTTCAGAAATTGGAGCGATAACACTTTTTTCTTTAAATAATTTAAATGCAGCAATACCAGTAATAGCGGTACATATAAATGTTAGTAAAGCTAAAGTTAGTCCACCTGATAATACAGAGAAATTAAAGAATTCAGCTAAATTCATACCAGCACCTAATGAGAAAGCGAAGAACGGAATTAGGATTGTTTCTCCTGGGCGTAGAAATTCTGAAATTTTAGGATCTAAGTTACCTAATAGCATACCAATACCTAACGGAAGCAGTACTGATATGAACGATATGACTGGAAAAGTAGTGCCAATAAACCCTAGTGAAATTAGGGTGAGTAAAGGTCCATCATTAATTGCTAATATAGATAGTCCGCCAATATCTGAACGATTTCCATATGCACTCGTTAATGCAGCATACATACCACTATTACTATTTGTCATTGCAGCAATGATTGCAATTGTAGATAACCCAAATAATCCTGTCCACGGGTCAAAAATGGCGCCGAGTAATAAACCAACTCCTAACCCTGAAAAGTATTTAGTAGATGTTAATAAGAAACCTTTTTTTAATGCCTTCCCCCCGATTTTCAAATTCATTTGGCTTCCAACACAAAATATAAAAAGTGCAATTAATACTAACGCACTATCTTTAAATAGTTCCTGTGAGAATCCACCAATTTGCAACATTTCATAATGCCCCTGCTCAGTTTTTGGCGCACCGAGTTGCTTTAATAAATTCATTATAAAATTTAAATGTAGTTGGTCAATCGTATTAATCGTAGCACCCAAAAGTAAAGGCACAACCATCAATCCCCCTGGTATTTTTTCAATCGTATCTTTGATTCTCATAACTAACATCCCCTTAAATATTTTATTAATTATGGAAAAATGTTTTTACGATATTCTTAGTTGCTTTCTTTATTAATTTTTCCGAATTAGCAATCGTATGTGCAAGTGACATAGGTCCATCGGTTAAACTAAAAGCACTTACTACACCAAAATCATTTAACATATCAATGTCTACATCGACAGTTCCCCCGATAAAGATGACAGGTACATTGAACTTTTGGGCGCATTTGGCAATACCTATTGGCGTTTTACCATAAAAAGTTTGGAAATCAATTTTACCTTCCCCAGTAATTACTAAATCTGCATCCTCTAAATAATTTTCGAGATGTATAAGGTTTATAACAACTTGAATACCATCATTAAATTCACTAGGGAAAAATGCTTTGAAAGCACCTCCTAGACCACCAGCGGCCCCAGCACCAGCTAATTCATGTAGACGTATATGTTGTGTGGATTCGACAATGTTTGCCCAATGTGTAAGGTTTTGCTCTAATAATGTTATTTCTGAAGATGATGCTCCTTTTTGCTTTCCAAAGACATGTGATGCGCCATCTTGTCCAATTAATGGATTTTTAACGTCTGTTGCAATTACAAAGTTACAATGTTGAATTCGATCGTCGAAGTTTTTTAAATCGATGTGATGGATAGCTTTTAATGTAGCACCACCAAAAGTTATATCATTAAGGTTTTTATTGATTAATCTCGCACCTAATGCCTGTAACATACCAGCGCCGGCATCATTTGTTGCTGAGCCACCGATTGCTAGAATGAATTTCTCATAACCTTTGTTTAGTGCATCTTGTATTAACTCTCCGGTGCCGTATGTTGTTGTAATCATTGGGTTTAGTTTTGCTTCTGGTACATGTTTTAAGCCTGATGCTTCTGCCATTTCGATAACACAAGTTTTATTATCATCCAACACACCGTATCGAGCAGTAACTTGATTACCTAATGGTCCAGTAACAGAAACAGTTTCAAATTTGCCGTTGGTTGCATTTACTAGTGCTTCCATGGTTCCTTCACCACCGTCACCAACAGGCAAAGCATGAACCTCGGCATGAGGGTAAGTTTCGGTAATGCTTTGGGACATATAGGATGTGACCTCGGTAGCCGTCATACTACCCTTGAATGAATCAGGCGCTAAGACAATTTTCAATTTAAACGACCTCCTTGTAAACGCTTTCTGATATATATTATTCTATTATATAGATTTTATTTTATTGAAAATAGGGTTAAACTATACAATAATATACCTTTAAATTTGTATAAAAGTGATAGAGTGGTGAAAAAATGGAAATATTAACAGAGGAAGTAGCAACACTTATTGTAGAAGAAACTGCAAAAAGAACAAAAAGTAATATTAACATAATGAATTTTAACGGTAAGATTATAGCATCATTTGATAAAAGCAGGATTGGTAGTATACATGAAGGTGCGCGTAAAGTATTAGCGTGCGAGCAAATGGTTATATTAACTGAAGAAGATTGTGAGAAACTTCAGGGGACACAACCGGGTATTAATTTACCCATTATATTTCAAGAAGAAATTGTCGGTGTAATTGGTATTACAGGTGATCCCAAAGCATTATTGTACGTAGCAGATTTAGTAAAAATGTCGACCGAATTATTGTTATATCAAAATTACTTTACATATGAACTAGAAGGACATATACGTAGCCAAGAATTATTCATTGAAGAACTGTTAAAAAGCAATCCCTCTAATTCGTTTATACAATATTTAACGAAACAAATTAACACAAATTTATTAACTTATAGAAAATGTATTATTATTAATCTAGAGAATCAAATATTTTCAAGAAATAGCATCGTTCGTACATTAACTAGTAAAATTGACCAAACGACTTTTACATTAGCTTTTACTAATCATAATCGTATCGTTATACTGGCTTCTGATGAATCGCAAAAAGCTTTGGAAGAAAAGATAGTGAGAATTTATCAAGCTTTTAAATCATTGAAGTTAGAAGTAAGAATGGCTTCGAGTTTACTTTTTTCAAGTTTGAATGATTTCAAAAAGGCTTATGAAGAGTGTGATCTTGTATTTATGTTGAATGACCAAACCCAAACATTGATGTCATTTGAAGATGTAGAAGAGAAAACGTTGCTTTATCAAATAGAGAGTGAAATAAGAGAAAGATATAAGCAAAGAATTTTGAGTAATCTAGATTCACAAAGTATAGAAACTTTAGAAAGTTTCTTCAAAAATGATTTGAATATTGCTAAAACTGCAAAATATCTCTTTATTCATCGTAATACGTTACTTTACCGATTGGAAAAATGTGAAACACGTACAGGATTGAATCCAAAGAAATATTCAGATGCGATTAAACTACAAATAGCTTTATGGTGTTAACTATTCGTAGTTTAGTTGATATATTGCTTTTGTTTAGTAAATCGATAATAGTAGCAATATCACAATGTAGAAATATCATAAAATGTAGTAGTCGCGTTTTTTAGAAAAGTATCAAAAAAGACTTTACAAATTACACGACCAACAATATAATTAATTTAAGTTATTACTAAATAATTCTATAAATTCTATAATAAAAATCTTTATAGATACAAAACGTTTTGTTTTCAATTTGAAATTCTTAAATAGTAATGGTGCCATTATTGAGTTATTAAGTGATAACTCACATCAACTTGTTATTGATGTACCATGGAATGAAGGGACGTGGTCATAATGTGTATAAAATACTTATAAAGTTTTGAATGAATTATTGTGATGATTTGATTAAAATATATTACACTACATGAAAAAGCCAAAACGAATTAACTTTAACAATGCACGAATGTTGTTGTAACTTATCATACTAGATTAACTATGAGATGCTAGTATGATAAATCCTCTGTATGTAACTTTGACAAACGATTATATTTTAAATAGTCACCTACTTTAGCGCAATACAACGTTTATGCTGTAATCTGCCATTTTTAGTAATTTTCGTACTCCAATTTATTTAGTATATCTTAATTAGAAAATGCGATGTCTCTATTTCACCTACTTTTAAAGTCCACAAAAATATAAGAACCAGTTTAAATCAAATAGTACTTTGAAATAGAAAAAAGCTAGTGTAAATGCATCTATTTTTAATTTTAGCCACACAAAATTATAGTTATATGACTTAAATGTTCTCATTTGAAAAATATACTTAGTAATATATTAAGTCCTTTAATCATGTTATATAAAAATGGCAATGAACTGGTGATGTTAAAAGTCCCAAGCAACAAATCAATGTTGCTTGGGCTTTTTATGCACAAAATTATGATATATCAAGAGATTAAGGTGAAAAAAGAAATTAATATGAACAAATTTTTATATTTTAGTTGTCATTTTCAATCTAATGTGACATACTCAATTACAATTAGTATAACATAATAACTATTTGAGGTGATTCAGTATGACGAAATATATTTATGCATTTGATGAAGGGCAAAAATCTATGAAAGATTTATTAGGAGGCAAGGGTGCTAATTTAGCAGAAATGAAACGCTTGGGTTTACCAGTGCCCGATGGTTTTACATTAACAACGGAAGCTTGTATCAAATATTTAGAGCATGGATCTCAGCTATCTGATATACTCATAGATCAATTAAATTCACAACTAACTGCTTTTTATGAACGTACACAAAAATCATTTTCTTCAGACACGTCTTTATTATTAGTTTCAGTAAGAAGTGGAGCTAAAATTTCTATGCCAGGAATGATGGACACAATTTTAAATTTAGGTTTAAATGATGATAATGTTAAAAAGCTAGCTGAAAAGACTGAGGATGCTCGTTTTGCTTATGATTGTTATCGCCGTCTATTACAAATGTTTGGCGAAGTCGTATATGGTATTCCAATGGCATCATTTGATACATATTTCAATCAATATAAAATAAAGCATGGTTATCAAAATGATGCTGATATTCCAGCTGAAGGACTACAAGTAATTTGCGAACATTTTAAAGAAGTATATATTGAAGAAGTTTATAAGCCATTTCCACAAACGCCTATTGATCAATTAACTGAAGCTATTGAAGCAGTGTTTAAATCATGGGATAACGACCGTGCTCGTATATATCGTGAATTGAATGAAATACCACATGATATTGGAACTGCTGTAAATATTCAAGAAATGGTATTTGGCAATAGTGGAGAAAATAGTGGGACAGGAGTCGCGTTTACACGCAATCCAGTTACAGGAGAGTCTAAGCTATTTGGAGAGTATTTGTTAAATGCACAAGGTGAAGATGTTGTTGCAGGTATTCGTACACCTAAAGATATCGAGTCATTGAGGGAACAAATGCCACAGGTACATCAACAGTTTGTAGAGGTTTCTAAACGTCTTGAAACTCACTATAAAGATATGCAAGATATTGAGTTTACGATTGAAAATGGACAGCTATATTTACTGCAAACAAGAAATGGTAAGCGTACTGCTAATGCAGCCATATACATTGCAGTAGATTTGGTTGAAGAGGGCGTTATAAGTAAAGAAGAAGCAGTAATGAATGTCGAAGTAAAATCTATTGATCAGTTATTGCATCCTAATTTTGATGAGGAATCACTTAAACAAGCAACTACAATTTCTAAAATTGGTTTGCCAGCAAGTCCAGGAGCAGCGAGTGGTAAGATTGTATTTTCAGCAGAAAGTGCGAAAGAACAAGCAGAGAAAGGTAATAAAGTTATCTTAATGAGACCAGAAACATCTCCAGAAGATATTGAAGGAATGATCGCAAGTGAAGCAATCGTTACCACACATGGTGGTATGACTTCGCATGCAGCCGTTGTAGCACGTGGTATGGGGAAATGTTGCGTTACAGGATGTTCTGATATAGAAATTAATGTCGTAGATAAAGTAGTTAATTATTCAGAAGGTACGTTACACGAAGGTGATGTTATTTCAGTAGATGGCGCAAAAGGTGATATTTATTACGGCGAAGTGTCGACGATGAAAGCAGAGCGCAGTGAAGCGTTTGAGCAGTTTATGGCATGGTCAGAAGATGTAGCGAGATTACAAGTTAGAATGAATGCGGAAACACCTCAAGATATTCAAACTGGTTACCAGTTTAATGCTAAAGGCATAGGTCTTGTCCGTACAGAGCACATGTTCTTTGGTCCTGAACGCCTGATTGAAATGCGCCGCTTTATCTTATCAGATACACAAGAGAAAAGAATTAATGCACTAAATAAAATTCAGCAATATCAAATGACTGATTTTGAAGAAATATTAAAGTTGTCTGGTCAAAGACCGACGATTATTAGATTGTTAGATCCACCACTTCACGAATTTTTACCAAGTTCGCTAGAAGAAAAAAACAATGTAGCTCAACAGTTGAATGTGTCTGCAAGAGAATTGGAACAATACATTGAGAGTTTAGACGAAGTAAATCCAATGTTGGGGCATAGAGGCTGTCGCCTTGCTATTACGTATCCAGAATTGTATGTTATGCAAGCTGAAGCTATAGTGAAAAGTGCATTACGCTTAAAAGCACAAGGTATTGAGTCTCAACCAGAAATCATGATTCCTTTAGTTTCTACAGTAGCAGAGTTTACAATTTTAAAAGCTCAAATTGTTGAAAAGATAGAACAATTGCAACAAGAGGCAGGAGAAACAATTCAATACTTAATTGGAACAATGATTGAAACACCAAGGGCTTGCCTAATCGCCGGTGAATTAGCGAAAGTATGTGATTTCTTTAGCTTTGGTACTAATGATTTAACGCAATTAACTTTCGGGTTCTCTAGAGATGATGCTGGTAAATTTATTGGTTCATATTCAGAACAAGGTATTTTAGAAAATGACCCATTCCAAACATTAGATCAAGATGGTGTTGGACAACTTGTTAAAATGGCTACACAACAAGCTAAAGCTGTTAACCCTATGATTAAAATAGGTGTTTGTGGTGAGTTAGGTGGAGACGATAAATCAATCCATTACTTTAATCAAATTGATATTGACTATGTTTCATGTTCACCATTTAGAGTTCCAGGTGCATTGTTATCGACTGCACAAAGTGAGGTTAAAGGTGGTCGATTACGTGTTTAATGACTTGGTAGAACCACAACTCAGATTATATGTTATTTCAGATTCTATCGGTGAAACAGCGCAACGCATGGTACATGCAACACTAACTCAATTTCCTGATGTATCACAAATTGAAATAAAAAAATTTCCATTTATAAAAAGTGAAGAAGAACTTATTAATATATTGAAAAGTGCTAAAGCACGTGCTGCAGTTGTAATAACAACATTAGTGAATCCTGAATTTAATATGGTTGGTCAGCAATATGCAAAAGAAGCGGATATTCCATATGTTGATTATATGTCTGACTTAATTGGCATTATTCAGCAACGCACAAATTGTTCGCCTATTTTAGAAAGCGGAGCCTTACGTAAATTAGATGAAAATTATTTTAGAAGAATAGAAGCTATGGAATACTCTGTTAAATATGATGATGGTAAGCATTTTACTGACATAGGGGAAGCCGATGCACTCATTGTTGGTGTTTCAAGAACATCAAAGACACCACTTAGTATGTATTTAGCGAATAAAGGTTACAAAATTGCAAATATACCGCTGGTACCAGAAGTTGATATACCTGATGAAGTTTTTAGGCATAAGGATTTAAAAGTATTTGGTTTAACTGCAAGCCCTAATTATATTTTGAACATACGTAATGAACGTGTGAAAGTGTTGGGGCTACACGGCCCAACAAACTATAATAGTATTGAAAGAATCAGAGAAGAATTAATATATGCTGAAGAGATTTTTGAAAAATTAAGCGCAACAGTTATTAACACAGAATACAAATCAATTGAAGAATCAGCGTTTTATATAGAAAAGTTTTTATAAGTTAGTCTTATTTCACAGTTATATGACTGCAATATATTTTAATAGTAAAATTTAAGACTGAAAGATGTATTAATTTCACTGGAATAGTGAGTAGTGTTGTTACAAGGTGGGTAGGGTTAAAGTGATATAAAATTTAAAAGGGAGTGTCACAATGCTAAAAACAGTATCACCGTATTTGTTTTTTAATGGCACATGCAGAGAAGCCTTACAATTTTACAGTGAAATATTAGAAGGTACAATTAAAGGTGTAATGACGTATGGTGAAGCAAATGAAAAAGTTGCTGATGACCCTGAGCGTATTATTCATAGCCAATTAGAAGTAGATGGACAGTTGTTTATGTTGTCCGATATTCCTAAAGATGATAACTCTATGCTTCAAGATCGTAATGTTTATATTGTACTTGAGTTTGATAGTGAGGAAGCATTAACACGTGCTTATAACCAATTAAAGGCAGACGGCGAAGTACAAATGGAGCTTGATGACATGTTTTGGGGAGCTAAGTATGCCAAACTCATTGATAAATATGATATTGGATGGGACTTAAGTTACACTAAATCATCATAAATAAATTGATATAAATGCCCACGTTTACTTAAATGAACGTGGGCATTACTTATAATCAGTGCTATCTATTTAATGGTACAAATGAGTTTGTAGTGATAGTAATTAAGAGTTAACTAGTCATTATCTTTATAAGTTTTAATGAGCTTCATTTTAGCAAATCCATAGATAATAAGACCTGATATAATAGCAATGATTAAATTAATAAATAGATATTTCAAGATATCTGAACTCTGTGGTAAATTCGAACCTGTAATGTATGGTATCCAATAATTACTTAGATTGAATATGATAAACATTATAGTTGCGAATAATATGCTACTTTTATGTAATTTTTTTAATTGTGTCTTATATTGCGCCTCGGTATGTACCTCTAAAGTGTCCACTTTTTTCTTACGAAGTGAACCAACTAAAATGATTGAATAGATTAATACTAATATGAAAGTTATTGAACCTAATAAAGGTAGGCGATTTAGATAGCTAGTTATAAAAAAGTCTGACGCACTGACAATGAGCCCACCATAAAAAATCCATGGAGAAAACCTAGCATAATCATGTAATAGTTGTTGACGTTCATATTCGTCTGTAAATCTAAAATTAGGAATTAAACG
The DNA here is from genome assembly GCF_048568365.1 of Staphylococcus sp. Ze2. Lineage (NCBI taxonomy): Bacteria > Bacillati > Bacillota > Bacilli > Caryophanales > Staphylococcaceae > Staphylococcus > Staphylococcus sp. Ze2. The sequence continues at coordinate 555,114 of NZ_CP183486.1, forward strand.
TAGAATTTTGTCATTATTCATCATGTTTACTCCTTTCATCTAGCAACTTTATCCGAGAATCCTTAGTAACCGTAAATATTATGATGAGAATTAAAGGTATATAGGTGCTAAACTTTGTTAATATAGAAAAGTTTAAACTATTACCTGCAAGGATTGGCGCAATTACTACTGTAGTCAATAGCATATAGGTTATTGCGATGATTAAGAAAATGACCCTTTTATTACGGGTTTCTCGTAGCAATTTATGGTAAACTTCTCGATCTTTCACCTCTATTTCTAATGGATCAGCACTAAATTTACTCATAGACATTCTACAACCTAAAATGATAAGTAATAATGCGCCGCCAATAGTGAACGGAGATAAAAACTCACGTTCAATGTCGAAGAAAATAGATAAATAAACGAGTGCGATAAGTACATATAATCCGATAATACTATGTTTGGCTAGAGTTTTATCTATTTCATACTGTTGGTATTCATCTGGATTGCTCATTAAACCGGTAAAATTTTGATATAACCACTTATTTTTTCTATTCATTTGAATGCTCCTCCCAAAATAAATCGTTGAGTGTAACATCTAAAGCTTTCGCTATATTAATACATAAATTTAATGATGGATTATATTTATTATTTTCAATCATATTGATTGTTTGCCTTGATACTTCAACTGTTCTTGAAAGTGTAAGTTGAGACATATGCTTGGCGTTTCGATAATGCTTAACTTTATTCATGGTGAATATATCGCCACCTTTTGTGTCAAATATATGTTACATGTACAATATATACGACATTTCTAAATGTGTCAATGTTACATAATTTTTTAAATTTAAATGATCAAAATAACATGATGCTGTATTTTGTTAAGCGAAATTGATAAGTGGTAGAACAGTTGTAAGAATTTGCAATTAAATATGAGGAATATATGAATTAATAGACATAGAAAAAGTCCCACTTGTTCAATATTTTGACAGTGGGACTTTTGGAAGTGGTTTTATAAAGTAGTTTCCTAGCATAGTGACTTTATAATTGATTATTGATAATACATAGTAGAGGTGAAAACAGCAGTTACGTTTCCACGATTTCGATAACAGTGTGGTACATCACTGTTAAAACGAAAGGCTTGATGATGGTTAATTGTATATATTGTAGAATCAACTTCTATTTCAAGCACACCCTCGTTTACAATGATATATTCTTCAGAACCAACATGGTGTGGCGCTGAATTCATTTTTCCATCTGGCTCTATTACCATTTTAAACATTTCAAATTTCTTATTATCATCATATGGAAAATATGGATAGATAGAGACTTTATCGTCAATGATTGGAATGATGTCAGACTCATCGATAAAGTCTACTTCATCGTTATTTAATGATGTTAATTGCGATAAAGATAGATGAAGTCCGTTGGCAATTTTCCAAAGAGTTGTAATGGTAGGATTGGAATTTCCTTTTTCAATTTGACTTAGCATATTTTTGCTGACACCAGTTACATTTGCAACTTTCTCTAAGCTGAGTTGATGCTTCTTCCGATGGTCAGCAATGTTTTTGGCTACTATATTCTGAATATTATACAAATGCATCGCTCCTATTTACAATATAACGTACATATCGTACCATATAGTGTATTGATTTTAAAATAATCCATCAAGGTGGTAAAGTATGGAAAATTATAGAAAAATAAAACCATTTAATTGGTTATTATTTATAGGTATTTTATTAGTTGGGGCAAATTTACGAGCACCTATAACTTCTATAGGTGTGGCATTGCCTGATATAAAAGCAGATTTAGCGTTATCCAATAGTGCTGTTAGTGTGGTTACGGTAGTACCTTTATTAGCCTTTGCTGTAATTTCATTATTTGCTGCCAGAACGAGTAATAGGTTCGGACTTGAGAAAACAATCTTCCTAGCTTTATGGTTAATATTAATAGGTATTGTTGTCAGATCAGTTACAGGTATTTCATGGTTGTACATTGGGACTGTGTTGATTGGTATTGGTATTGGGTTTGGCAATGTACTCGCACCAGCAGTTATCAAAGCAAAGTTCCCACTACATATTGGTATTATGACTGGGTATTACACCGTTGTTATGAACGTCTTTGGGGGGCTATCTTCATATGGAACAGCGCCATTAGTGAAAGCCTTTAACTATAATATTGCAATAAGCGTTATTGGTATAGTGACACTTTTGACAATTATCTTATGGTCATTCCAATTAAAAGGTAAGCAAGAGGTGACGACTGCCATACCTCGAGAAAGTATTAATGTGTGGAAATCTCCGTTATCATGGCAAATTACTGTATTAATGGGGGGACAGTCGCTTATCTTTTACTCACTTATAAACTGGATGCCAGCATATCTTGCGCAAAGTGGCATGTCAATCAGTGAAGCGGGCGCCTATCTATCAGTACTTCAAGTTTCAATTATTCCATTTACATTTATTACGCCTATTTTTGCTACAAAAATGAAATCCCAATTTTTATTGACCTTTATTACTGGTCTATGTTTTATAGCTGGTGTTGTAATCATGATATTTATTCCCAATTTAGCAATTATATCGACAATTCTTATTGGTATGGCTGGTGGTATTGCATTCGGTTTAGTTAACACTTTCTTTAGTTTGAGAACAGAGCATAGTCAAACCGCTGCTAAATTGTCAGGTATGGCCCAATCTATCGGTTATTTATTTGCTGCAATTGGTCCATTACTATTTGGAATTTTACATGACATTACTGGTGAATGGTTGGCTTCACTGTCTATTTTGTTAATAACTGCATGTATTATCACGCTATTTGGTTCCCAAGCCGGTCGTAATCGTACTATTGAAGAAACGCTTCAGAAATAGCATAAACCATGTTATAAAAATAGGTTAAAGAGAATGGTAAAATTAGGGATTTTACAATATAATTGGCTTTAATAAGCATTGTATTTTTAGTATTATACATGTTTAACATTTAATTTAAGTAGTAAATTTTTTGATAGTTTTATAAATCTTTCGATAAACGAAAGTACAATGAGGTGAGTTTATGCAGTTAATTTTTGATCCAAATGTAAGTCCAATCTATCGAGGTGTTTTAGCATTTTTCTTTGTAGTAAATATTATATTAGCATTGCTAATTGTATTTTTAGATAGAGATAGAAGAGATGCTACAGCAACTTGGGCATGGTTGTTCCTACTCTTTGTTATGCCTATATTAGGCTTCTTTATTTATATATTCTTTGGTAGAGGTGTGCGTAAGAAACGTGAGCGAGGTTTTGCGCATAATCAAATAGAGGATGGTATGAAACGTGTAGAAGCTCAATTGAAAACATCTACAAATAAAATTAGTGATTCTGAAAATCCAATTGTAAGAAAGCATAAAGATATTGCAACCACGTTATTAACAAAAGAACCGTCATTCTTAAGTAATGATAATAATGTTGATATTTATACTGATGGTCATGACTTATTTGCGCAAATGAAACAAGACTTGCGTAGTGCTAAGTCTTATATTCATATGGAATATTATGTTTTAGAGTTAGATGGTTTGGGCACTGAAATTGTTAATATTTTAGAAGAAAAAGCAAGAGAAGGGTTAGAAGTTAAGCTATTATATGATGCAGTAGGTTCAAAATCTGTTCACAAATCAAAATTTAAATCATTTCAAGAAGCGGGCGGTCAAGTTGAAGCTTTCTTTCAAGCCAAAATTCCTTTAATCAACTTTAGAGTGAATAATAGAAACCATCGTAAAATTGTTGTCATTGATGGTATGACTGGTTATGTCGGCGGCTTTAATATTGGAGATGAATATTTAGGATTAAATGAAAAATTTGGTTATTGGAGAGATACGCATTTAAGAGTTAGAGGTGATGGCGTAGATGCATTACAACTAAGCTTTATTCATGATTGGAACTCGCAAGCTAAGCGTGAACAATTAGATTATAATGAAAAATATTTCCCGGAAAATGCGGATCAAGGCGGCGATGTATCCATGCAATTAGCACTCAGTGCACCAAGTGATAATTGGCATCAAATTGAATTTGGTTACATGAAGATGATTATGAAAGCTGAGAAATCTATTTATATGCATAGTCCGTACTTTATTCCAGATAAAGGTTATATTAATGCTTTGCGTATTGCGGCTAAATCAGGTGTGGATGTACGTTTGATTATACCTTGCAAACCGGATCATATTTTTGTATATTGGGCTACAATTTCAAGTGTGGCTCAGCTTATACGGGATGGTGTTAAAGTTTACACATATGAAAATGGATTCATTCATTCTAAGATGATGCTTATCGATGATGAAGTTGCGAGTGTAGGTTCAGCTAACATGGATATTCGAAGTTTTGAATTAAACTTTGAAATAAATGCATTTATGTATGATGAACGTATCACTAAAAAACTTAAAGACGCTTTCTTTGAAGATTTGAAAGTATCACAAGAATTAACAGAAGAGCGTTATAATCAACGTTCTAATTGGATTAAATTTAAACAAGCTATTGCAAAATTAGCTTCGCCTATATTATAAATGAGAATTATTGTGACCTGAAAGATATAATGAATACAATTTAAGACAACGGTTATCAGAAGGATAACTGTTGGCTTAGAACGTAGAGAAGAAATTAGGCCATGAATCTTAGAAAAATAGCACTCAGATGATTTAATTCAATTCATCTGAGTGCTTCTTTTTGTTCAATACTTCGTATTGTTGGCTCGCTTTCTTAGGGGACATCTTCAGCCTGTAGTCTTCAGTTTGTCCTGTTCCCTCAAGAGTCTCGCCAAAATACGTCGCATTAATATGTAATTTCACATCGAAATACTTTAAAGAATAAGCCCTTACCTATAATTTAATAAATACTACTAAGGCAACGGTTATCAGAAGGATAACCGTTGCTTTTTTATATGATATAATTTATAAAATCATGAATTACTATAGTTAATGCTAATAATAATTTATTTATTGAATAATAGAGAGGTGTACCTATGCAGCGTGATACAAACCAATATATTTATAGACAATTATATAATCATTTGAAGTCTGATATGCTAGCTTCTAAATATGAAAGTCATGAAAAATTACCTTCTAAAAGAACTATGGCAAAACATATGAATGTAAGTGTGAATAGTGTTAAAGCTGCATATGAACAATTACTAGCAGAAGGTTACATCTACACTGAAGAACGGAAAGGCTATTTTGTAGAGCCATTAGATAAATTAATCATTAACCCAGATGCACAAAATTTACGCACTTCATATGAAAGTGCTGCAGAAATAAATTATGATTATTCATTTTCTCATATGAGTACTGATATATCTGAATTTCCAATAGACATATGGACAAAATTAACCAAACGTGTTTTTCAAGACTATGATCATTATTTATCATCAATCCCTAATGTAAAGGGTCCTATAGAACTAAGACAATCTATTGCTAAACTTGTTTCTTATCAAAGAGGTGTCCAATGTCATCCAGAACAAATAATTATTGGTTCAGGGACCAATACATTATTGATGAAATTGATACAGCTGATGTCTGAAAATGTGAGGATAGCTGTTGAAAATCCAGGTTATTCTAGATTTAGGGATATATTAAAGCAAACACATACGCAAATGGCTCCCATTTCATTAGATAACAAAGGCATTTCTATAGAAGGCATTAAAAATGCTCAACCTGATGCTATCATTGTAACCCCTTCACACCAATTTCCGATGGGGACAATTATGCCTGTATCTAGACGTATAAGTTTATTGAATTGGGCAAGTAAAACACAAAGCTATATTATCGAAGATGATTACGATAGTGAATTCAAATATGAAACAGATAATATCCCATCTCTATTTAGTTTTGATAAAAATGAACGTGTAATATACTTAGGCACATTTTCTAAAACATTAATGCCAGCGTTACGTATTAGTTATATGATATTACCGACAAAATTAGTTGGAAAATTTGAAGCACAAAATCAAAGCGCAATTCCAGATTTTTCAATATTAAATGCATTAACATTGAATTTACTGATTAAAGATGGCTACTATGAAAAACATCTAAAAAAAATGCATCAGATATACGGCAAAAAGAGGGCATTTCTAATTGAACAATTAGAAATGATATTTGGTGAAAATATTGATATTAAAGATACGCAAGCAGGGTTACATTTTATTATTGAAGTTGTTTCACCATACTCTTATGAAGAAATTGAGTCACGCGCTAAAGAGTATAAATTAGAACTATATACGATAAATCGCTTCAATGTGACAGCACTTCAAAATAATAGTGAACGTAAGATATTGATTATTGGTTTCTCTAAAATTGAGCAACAGCAAATACCTGATGCAGTTCAACGCTTAAAAAAAGTAATTAATGCTACATCTGGTACCATATAAATAGCTAATCTGGTACTTTACATAATACCAATAATATTTTAAATTTTTAGACAATAAATGAAATAATGTTTGTATTAAGTCATAGGAGGTTTCATAATGTCAGATAAATTTAATTATTATAAAGAACAACGTGAAAAATATGTAGCTCGTGGAGTAGGAAACGGAAATTTACATGTTGCTGATGAAGCGCAAAGTGCAACTATTAAAGATGTCGAAGGCAATGTGTTTATTGATTTTGCCGGTGCGATTGGAACATTAAATGTGGGGCATACGCATCCTGAAATTACGAAACATTTAAAAACACAATTAGATAAATTTATACATCCAGGATTCAATGTCATTATGTATGAAAGCTATCTTAACTTAGCACAAAAATTAACAGAAATTACGCCAGGTAATTTTGAGAAAAAATCAATATTGTTGAATTCTGGAGCTGAAGCCGTAGAAAATGCTGTGAAGATTGCAAGAAAATATACTGGCAGACAAGCGGTCGTTTCATTTGTAAGAGGATTTCATGGTAGAACAAATTTAACTATGTCAATGACAAGTAAAGTGAAGCCCTACAAATTAGGTTTCGGTCCGTTTGCACCAGAAGTTTATCAAGCGCCTTACCCAAATATTTCTGAAAAATCTGAAGAATTATCAAATGAAGCTTATACAGATCAGATTATCAATAAATTACATGATTTCTTTATCGAAACAGTAGATCCAAGTGATGTGGCTTGTATCGTTATGGAACCTGTTCAAGGTGAAGGTGGGTTCATTATCCCAGATTCTAAATTTGTAAAAGCAGTCAAACAAATTTGTGAAGATAATGGTATTGTCTTTGTAGCTGATGAAATTCAAAGCGGTTTTGCCAGAACGGGCAAGACTTTTGCTATAGAACATTTTGATATTGAACCAGATTTAATCACAGTCTCAAAATCATTAGCTGCCGGCTTTCCGTTAAGTGGTGTAGTTGGTAAAGCAGAAATCATTGATAGTGCTGCACCAGGAGAATTAGGTGGTACTTATGCTGGAAATCCATTAGCTTGTGAGGCTGCGCTTAAAGTTATTGAAATTATAGAGACAGAAGATTTAAATGGTAAAGCAGAACAACTAGGTTATAACTTAGAAACATATCTAACATCATTGAGTGAAAAATATAATCAAATCTCAAGTATACGTCGATTAGGTGCAATGGTTGCTTTTGAAGTGGTTGATGCTGAAACTGGTGAACCTGATAAAGCATTAACAGGTAAACTTGTACAATTAGCCAATGAAAAAGGCTTGTTATTGCTATCTGCAGGTATTAAAGGTAATGTTATTCGATTCTTACCACCTTTAGTTATAACAGATGATGAGTTGAATGAAGGATTACGAATTTTAACAGATGTGTTTGAGAGTGTAATTTCTAAAGAAGGTATCGCATAAACATCTACACTTTATGCTTTTTTGATATAGGGTATGGTAATTATAAGCATTTTATAATTGATCAATAAAAAGGAGACCTTAATATGACAAAATTAGAAGTATTTAATCCAGCTACAAATGAAGTCATTGAACGCTTAGATTATACAAGTAACGAAGATATTCAAGCACAGGTGGAACGCGCACATAAAGCATTTCAACAATGGAAAAAAGTAGACGCTCACGAACGTTCTGCTAAATTATTGAAATGGGCAGAACTTATAGATGAACATCAAGATGAACTAGCACGTCTCATCACATTAGAGGGTGGTAAACCACTTGCTGAAGCAAAAGGTGAAGTTACTTATGCTAATTCTTATGTGAAGTGGTATGCAGAAGAAGCAAAACGTGTTTATGGTCGCACAATTCCGGCTAACGCTTCGTCTAAAAAAATTATTATAGATAAATTTCCAGTAGGCGTTGTCGGTGCAATTACACCGTGGAATTTCCCGGCAGCTATGATTACGCGAAAAATGGCACCAGCCTTAGCAGCCGGTTGTACCATTATTTGTAAACCAGCAGTAAAAACGCCATTAACTACAATTAAATTAGTAGAACTTGCCCATGAAGCTGGATTCCCTAAAGATGCGATTTCTTATATTATTGCATCTGGTAAAGACGCAGGTGATTTATTTACTGAACATGAACTTATCAGTAAAGTGACATTTACTGGATCAACTGCAGTGGGTAAAACATTGATAGAGCAATCTGCACAACAAGTTAAGAATGTAACAATGGAACTAGGTGGACTTGCACCGTTAATTGTGCATAAAGATGCAGATGTTGACGCAGCTGTGGATGGAACAATTGCTTCTAAATTTAGAAATGCAGGTCAAACTTGTATATGTGCCAATAGAATTTATGTACATCAAGATATCGCAGAGACCTATACAGAGAAATTAGTAGAAAAAGTGCATGCACTGACTGTAGGTAATGGTTTAGAAAGTGATGTCAAAGTAGGACCACTTATCGATGCACAAGCTGTTAAGAAAGTATTAACGCATATAACTGATGCGCAAGAGAAAGGTGGAGCATTATCGCGTAGCATTGAAGAAATTCAATCGTTGGGCGGAAATTTCTTGAAACCAGTAGTTATTTCTAACGCAAATTTGGATATGAAGGCCATGCATGAAGAAACATTTGGACCAGTTGCGCCAGTTATGACATATGAAGCTTTAGATGAAGTTATTCAAATAGCAAATGATACAGAATTCGGTTTAGCATCATATTTCTTTACTAATGACTATCGTACTGGTCTGAAACTCTTTAATGAATTAGAATATGGTGTTATTGGTTGGAACGATGGAGGTCCATCTGCTGCCCATGCACCGTTTGGTGGTTTAAAAGAAAGCGGTTATGGTAGAGAAGGTGGCATAGAAGGAATTGAACCGTATTTAGAAACGAAATATCTTTCTATTCAAGAATAACTTTAGGAATGCATGCATAGAGTACTGTCAATTAAAATATAAACAAGGGTTGAAGATTTAAGGAATAATAATTAAATCAAGGTAAGGCTATAAGCATAGTAGTTAAGTTGTATTACTGTGCTGGCCTTACAATATTATTATTTTAATTTGAAGAATGTAATGGGGTATGTTCAATGAAATCACAAAAATCACAGTTTGATAAATCAATGAATATTGTTGATGTCTTATTTCTTGCGATCGGCGCCATGCTTGGATGGGGATGGGTCGTATTATCGGGTGAATGGGTATCAACAGCAGGTTTCGTAGGAAGTATTGTTGCCTTTTTAATAGGAGGATTTTTAGTAATTGTAATTGGTCTTACATATGCAGAGCTTGCTTCTGCAATTCCAGAAACTGGTGGGGGATTTGTCTTTGTAAAAAAAGCATTTTCACCGGGTATTGCTTTTATTTCTGGGTGGTCAGTATTATTTGGCTATGTATCAGTGATTACATTTGAAGCGGTGGCTTTACCAACAGTAATCGATTATGTTGTTCCTTTTCAACATCATGGCTTTATGTGGAATATTGCCGGATGGGACGTATACTTAACGTGGGTGTTAATTGGTTCTGTGGGTAGTATTGTTTTAACGTCATTAAATTACTTTGGTGTTAAACCTGCGGCAATAATGCAGACAGTCTTTACAATATTTATTGTTTCAGTCGGTTTGCTACTCGTTTTTGGTGCTGGATTTAATGGTGATTTCAGTAACTTAAAACCATTTGAACATGGAGTAGGTGGAACAATGTCCGTGTTGATGATGATTCCTTTCCTATTTGTTGGATTTGATGTTATTCCACAGATTGCTGAAGAGGTAAAAGCACCTTCTAAAAAAATAGGTGGTATTTTAATCTTTTCGATTATTGCCTCTGTGATTTTTTATTTACTTATTGTTTTTGGTGTCGCAACGGGATTATCTCCTAAAGCCCTTGGCACTAGTAGTTTAGCTACAGCTGATGCAATGGTAAACCTTTTTGGGCATAGTGGATTTGGCGTTTTACTCGTACTAGGTGGCGTCGCCGGCATAATTACCAGTTGGAATGCATTTATTATAGGCGGTAGTAGAATTTTGTATGCTATGGCTAAAAATAAAATGATTCCGCAATGGTTTGCTTATATTCATCCTAAATTCAAAACGCCAACACACGGTATTTTATTTTTAGGTATACTTGCATTTGTGGCGCCATTATTAGGAAGACCGGCACTTTCGTGGATTGTTAACGCTGGAGGTGTTGGTGTCGTATTAGGTTATTTATTAGTAGCAATTTCATTTTTAAAATTACGTAAGACACAACCTGATTTAGAAAGACCATATCGTATTAGAAATGGTAGAGTTGTAGGTATTATTGCAGTTGTGCTTAGTATTTTATTTATAAGTATTTATCTTCCTGGCATGCCTTCGTCACTCGCTTGGCCTGCAGAGTGGTTGATTGTATTAGCGTGGTACTTTGTTGCCTTTGTCCTTTATTTTACTCAAAAGAGAAGAGTGACAACAGGACGACAAGTACCGATACAAGGTGAGAACCAATCTAATTAGTATTGAATAAAAAAAGGTGACTCGATTTCTATAAGCTGGTTTAAGCTGAGATAGAAATTGAGTCACCTTTTTCTGTTCATAAATGAAGTATTGATGGTAAATGGATTAGCGCTTAATAAACAATATAAAATTATAATCTTTCGAATATATCACATCTTTAACTAGCTACATTGATACGTTGATCTCCTGGTTTAATCCACTGTTTATTTAAGAAAAATTTATATAATATAAAGCTAAAACATGAGGGTAGCAAAATATGGAATATAGCTATCAGTAACCAAGTTTGAATCGAACCGCCCATCGTATTAATCGTCATAATTTGACCTATGAAGCCACTTGTACCCATGCCTGCACCTGCAGGATTATTCGACATCGGGAATAATGTTGTCATAATTGGGGCAACAATTGCACTTGCAAGCGTTGGAGGCAAGAGAATCATTGGATTTTTAATAATATTTGGAACTTGTAACATGCTCGTTCCAATACCAATCGAAAGTAAGCCGCTCCATCCATTATCTTTATAACTATTCACTGCAAATCCCACCATTTGGGAAGCACAGCCAATAGTGGCCGCTCCGGCAGCTAATCCACTTAAATCAAGCATCAAAGCAAGGGCCGCGCTAGAAATAGGTGCTGTTAATGCTAGGCCAAATATAACGGACACGACTATGCCCATAATCAATGGTTGTTGTTCTGTTCCAACGATAATCACTTTACCTAAGCCAGTCATGAATTGATTCAAAGCTGGACCAAATAGTTTGGCTATTGCACCACCAATTACAATGGTAAGTAAAGGCGTGATGATGATATCTATTTTTGTCTTACTAGCATAAAGTCTACTTAATTCAACGACAATAAGTGTTGCGATATATGCACCTACAGCACCACCACCAAATGTGTCATAACCAAGCGTCCCAACGATAACGCAAGAAAAAATAACTAGAGGTTTAGCACCTAGGCCATAAGCTATAGCAACGCCAATTGCGGCTCCTGTTACGGACATAGCTACCTTACCTATTTCAGATAAAAAAGATAAATTGAGTTGCGGTATCAAAGTTTGGCTGCCTAATGTTTCTAAAATAAGTCCAATTATCAATGAACCAAATAAGCCAAGTGCCATAAAACTTAGTGCTTCAATAATCCATCTATGTAAATGATTTTTCATTAAGTATGCTCCCTGTTTTTAAATAAAGTTATTTTATAAATTAATATTAGTATATAGATAGTTTTCAGTATTGGCTAGTCCATTTAGAAATTGATACAATGATTGTCTGGTATTAGTGGAATAAAAATTGAGGCTAGGACACAAATATAATGTCCCAGCCTCAGAAAGCTTAATTATTTAATTTATATAGCGATACGTAATACGAAACTATGGAAAGAATACTTAGTTTTTATTAACAGAAGCATCATAGATAGATTCAACTGTTTCGCCTAAGATTCTATCGAACTCTTCATCTGATTGATTTACATTTAAATCATTGATAAGTGCACGAGAGAAACTTGCGATTAGGTCTTTATTTTGTTTAAGTACTTCATTTGCATGTTCTCTACTATAACCACCAGATAATGCAACGACACGAACAACGTTTGGATGATTAATAAGTGATTGATATTGATCTGCTTTAGTAGGGATAGTTACTTTGAGCATTACTAATTGATCATCATTTAATTTATTTAATTCTTCTAATATAGAATCAGTTAAGTAAGCTTCGATTTCTTCTTTGTTTTCAGCATTAATATTAACTTCAGGTTCAATTATAGGTACTAAACCTGCAGCGATGATTTGCTTAGCTACTTCAAATTGTTGTTTAACTACTAGATCAATACCATCTTTATTAAGTTCTAAGATATTAGAACGCATTTTAGTTCCGAAAATTTTATGTTCGTTTGCACGGCTTAATAAATCGTCTAATTCAGGCATTGGTTTCATCAATTGAACGCCATCTTTTTGTTCATCTAAACCTTTATCTATTTTTAAGAATGGTACGATACCTTTATCTGCAAGGTAGTCACCAGTATGTTTACCTTCTACTTCACGATCCATTGTTTGTTCGAAAAGGATTGCACCGACAATTTTATCAGAACTAAATGAAGGTGATGAAACAATACGTGTACGCATGTCATGAACGAGTTTGAACATTTCGTCTTCACTATTGTATTGATCTTCAGTAACACCATAGTCACTTAGCGCTTTAGGTGTACTACCACCACTTTGGTCTAATGCTGCAATGAATCCTTTACCATTTTTTACTTTGTCAAATTGTTCTTTATTCATTCTTACCACTCCTTTTACTTTATTCAATTATTAGTATGATAAAAAACTGTCTGAAACGCAAGTTGTAGGCACCTTATATAACAAAATATAATAAAAATTCTATCTATTATAAAAAATACGTAATAATAATCGCATCTATTTTGTAACAGATATTAAAAATATAGGCGTTGGATTATAGAAAGCGTCCTTTTTATTATAAATGCGGTGATATACTCCTTCATCAAGATGTATATGATTAAAACCTAATTCTTTAAGTATTTGAATATCATATTGTGGTCGGGAGTGATGATTAATTGGGATACTCTGCTTAATAGCTTCGCTTTCTGCTAGCATGTCCTTATCAAGTGTGTCATGAGCATGATTTGACCCGATCGCTTTATAGGATTCAAATGAATCTTTACCATAATCAGCATCAATATTTACCAACTTACCCTGTGGTTTTAATACGCGTAACCACTCTTTATAAGCAGCGCTTGTATTTGGTAGGAGCCAAGTTACGTTTCTTGAGATAACGATATCAAATGTTTCATCTTCAAAGTCTAGATTTTCAGCATCCATAATTCTAAAATCTAGATTTTGTTTGAAGTGTTGTGCATTTGCTTTAGCATGTTCTATCATTTCTGGTGAAAGATCTATACCAGTAACTGTTCCACCGTGTTGAGTGCATAAGATTGCTAAAAATCCAGCACCAGTACCGATATCTAATATTTTCATTCCTCCATGTATAGGGGCAATTTGATTGATTTCGTCAATCCAGGTTAATGCATGTTGACTCTCTAATTCTGCTTGTTTATTTTCGCCAAAAGAGACAGCTCGCTTATCCCAGTAAGTAACAATTTGTGATTTTTTCATTTACAGTACTCCTTCATTCAATTCGACTAAAAAGTCTCTTATCTTATTATAAAATATTTACGCGTAAAAGTGAGTTTAGACAATTAGAACATTAAAAATATATATTTTATTGACAATAATGGCACTCATTTTACTTAAAAAAATTTCAAAAAATTATACATTTTAGAAATCGTTATTTTAAAATGTTAATAATAATTAATCTTAATTTTTTGAATTTTGACGAAAAAAATAAAACAAATATTTATGCATTTTTTAAGCATAAATATCCAATTATAAAAGTTGTAAGATTTATTAATTACGTTAAATTTAAACTTAACACTGTGATTGTGGCAATTTTCATATGATAGTTAAATGTTCATTTTATATAATTATTCATATTTTGATGATGGGATTTTTGAATGTAATTTGCATTATTATTTAAAGTTCGTTAGGCTCATGTTTGTGAATTAATATTTTGTTTTGCTAATGTTTATTTATTTTAGCAACTTATACATAGTTAAGAAATCTAAATTCAGGGGTGTTCAAAAATGGAAAAGAATAAAGTCATGGATTGGACGACCTTTATAGGATCATCGATAATTTTACTTATTGCAGTAATTCCTATGATGGTCTTTCCAAAAGCAAGTCAAGATATTATTACTAAAATGAACGATGCTGTTTCTAGTTCAATAGGTTCTATATATTTACTAATTGGTTTAGCAACATTGATTTTCGTATTATACATAGCTTTTGGTAAATATGGAAACGTAACTCTAGGTAAAGCAACAGATAAACCTGAGTTCAATAATTTTAGTTGGGCTGCAATGCTGTTTTGTGCAGGTATTGCTTCTGATATTTTATACTGGGGTATAATTGAATGGGCATTTTATTATCAAGACCCTCCACATGGTGGTAAAGGGATGACAGATAGTGCGCTTAATTATGCAACTATGTATGGTATGTTCCACTGGGGACCAATTGCATGGGCAACATTTGTATTACCGGCACTTTGTATTGGTTATCTTGTATTTGTGAAAAACAAGCCAGTCTATAAAATTAGCCAGACATTACGTCCTATATTAAAAGGACAAACAGATGGTATTGTCGGAAAAATAGTTGATATTATCTTTATTTTCGGCTTGTTAGGCGGAGCAGCTACATCATTAGCATTAGGTGTGCCGATGATTACAGCAGGAATAGAGCGTCTTACAGGTATAGATGGAGATAATATGCTTATGAAGAGCATTATTTTGTTAGTTATTACAGCAATATTTGCTTATAGTTCATATTCAGGATTGAAAAAAGGTATTAAAGTTTTAAGTGATGGAAACGTAATATTATCATTTATATTACTCGGATTTGTATTAGTTGTAGGCCCTACCGTATTCATAATGGAAACAACTATCACTAGTATGGGAAATATGTTTAAAAACTTTTTCCAAATGGCAACATGGATTGAACCGTTTGGCGGTATAGGGGGACGTGAAGAAACAATGTTCCCTCAAAAATGGACGATATTTTATTGGGCATGGTGGATAGTTTATGCACCATTTATTGGATTGTTTATTGCACGTATATCAAAAGGTCGTACATTAAAAGAACTTGTTTTAGGAACGTTAGTATACGGTACATTGGGCTGTATGTTATTCTTTGGCATCTTTGGAAACTATGCAGTATATTTACAAATAAGTGGTCAATTCAATGTGATTGAATTCTTAAACACGCATACAACTGAAGCAACAATTATTGAAGTGTTACATCATTTACCGTTTCCTAATTTAATTATTGTATTATTCTTAATTTCAGCAATTTTATTCTTAGCAACAACATTTGACTCTGGTTCCTATATTTTAGCTGCAGCATCGCAGAAAAAGGTGATTGGTGAACCATTAAAGGCAAATCGTTTATATTGGGCATTTGCACTATGCTTATTACCATTTGCATTAATGTTAGTTGGTGGTGAACGTGCATTAGATGTATTGAAGACAGCTTCCGTATTAGCGAGTGTACCAGTACTTATTGTGTTTGTCATGATGATGATTGCATTCTTAAGGACATTGTCAGAAGATCGACTCAAATTGGAACATCGTGCCGATAAATATAGAGAAGTAGAACGCCGTTCGTTAAGAATTACACAAGTAAGAGAGAAAAAAGAAGACGACAATTTATAAAGCGCAAAATAGCTACCGACAGTGAGTCGGTAGCTATTTTTTAGGCTTTATTAATTAAATGAGAATGAAACACCACATATTATCGAACAAAGTTAAATTAAGTATATAGGACAAGAATGAAGGCGAATCATTAACAGAATAAGTAATGTAATTATTTTTATAAATACGAAAATTTATTCTTCTTTGTGCGTTTCTTCTGGCATAGGGAAGTATTTGAAGATTTCGCCACTTTCAAGTGCGTCACTTAATTGATCTAACCATTCATAATAAGGCAATGTACCAACGAGTTGCTGTTTTGTTTCAAGCGCTTCACTCTTAGTAGCCTCATCGACGTTTGTATCACCAATGATTTTATCTAAAATTGCAACTGAATCATGGACAGCTTCAGCATTAATGACAATCTCTCTTCTCCATTTTCGAGTGAAGAAATTTCTGAAGAAATTAAAGAAATCTTTCTCGGCGATGAAATGCTGTTTTCTACTTCCACGAGTGAATTGTTGTTTTACGATATCAAATTCTTGGAGTCTTTTAACGCCAGCGCTCATACTCGGCTTACTCATTTGTAATTGTTCGCGCATTTCGTCCAACGTCATACTATCTTCAAAAAGCATAGTACCGAATAAATTTCCGACACTTCTATTGATACCATATAAATCCATTGTTTCACCAATTGCATTGATAACAATATCTTTGGCCGTGTCTAATTGATTTTCAGGGTTATTAGAATGTACCAATGTGTACACCTCCGATTAAATTTTTTAAGTTCAAACTAAGGAAGGTCAATTAATCTAAGTAATATAAATACCTAATCATAATTGAAAATGAGTGTGTAATATTTGAACTCGTTTGACACCCTTTCAATTACTATGCTAACATAAACTTTATAAAATTCGTTAAATAAAAATTTAACAAACTTAACGGAGGTAATTTTAATGGAACTTGTAAAAAATTTATCTCGTCGTCAATTTATTGATGGTGAGTGGGTTGAAAGCTCAAATAAAGAAACAAGAAAAATTATTAATCCATTTAATCAAGAAGTGATTTTTGAAGTTGCAGAAGGAACAGCCGATGATAGCGAGCGTGCAATATTGGCAGCTAGACGCGCATTTGAAGATGGCGAATGGGCTAACGAAACAAGTGAAAATCGCGGTAAAAAAGTGAGAGCAATCTCTGACTTAATCGTTAAACATCGTGAAGAATTAGCTAAACTTGAAACATTAGACACTGGCAAAACGTTAGAAGAATCTTATGCTGACATGGACGATATTGCTAATGTATTTAATTTCTTTGCTGGACTTGCAGACAAAGATGGCGGCGAAATTATAGATTCACCAATTCCAAATACAGAGAGTAAAGTTATCAAAGAACCAATTGGTGTTGTTACACAAATTACACCATGGAATTATCCTTTACTCCAAGCATCGTGGAAAATAGCACCTGCATTAGCTTCAGGATGTTCATTAGTCATGAAGCCGAGTGAAATTACTCCGTTAACAACTATTCGTGTATTTGAATTGATGGAAGAAGTAGGATTCCCACAAGGTGTTATTAACCTTGTACTAGGTAAAGGCTCAGAAGTAGGTGAGCCACTTTCAGCGCATAAAGAAGTGGACTTAGTATCATTTACTGGTGGTATTCAAACAGGTAAACATATTATGAAAAATGCGGCAGATCACGTAACAAATATTGCTTTAGAATTAGGCGGTAAAAATCCAAATATTATATTTGATGATGCTGATTTTGATTTAGCAGTAGATCAAGCATTGAATGGTGGATTTTTCCATGCAGGTCAAGTTTGTTCTGCAGGGGCAAGAATTATCGTGCATAACGATATTAAAGAAAAATTTGAAGCAGCACTTATAGAAAGAATTAAAAATATTAAATTGGGTAACGGTTTTGATGAAGATACAGAAATGGGACCAGTCATCTCAGCTGAACACCGTGAAAAAATTGAAAACTACATGGAAGTTGCTAAATCTGAGAATGCAACGATTGCAATTGGTGGTAAACGACCTGAGCGTGAAGATTTACAAGATGGTTTCTTCTTTGAACCAACAGTTATTACAGACTGTGATACATCAATGCGTATTGTACAAGAAGAAGTGTTTGGCCCTGTGGTAACGATTGAAAGTTTCACAACTGAGGCAGAAGCGATTGAACTTGCTAACGATTCAATTTATGGATTAGCAGGCGGTGTGTTTACAAATGATGTTGGAAAAGCACAACGTATAGCAAATAAATTAAAAATGGGTACTGTTTGGATTAACGATTTCCATCCATACTTCGCACAAGCACCATGGGGTGGATATAAACAATCAGGTATCGGTAGAGAGCTTGGTAAAGCAGGATTAGCTGAGTATCAAGAAGAAAAGCACATTTTGCGTAATACTAACCCAGAGCCAGTCAATTGGTTTGGTAAAGCATAATTATAAATATATAAATAAAGAAGGCTAAATAACACTAAATAAATTCAGGAGGCGGTATAGCAATGAAAGAATCATATGACTATATAATCATCGGTGGCGGTAGTGCTGGTTCAGTACTAGGTGGCCGATTAAGTGAGGACGTATCAAATAATGTACTTGTATTAGAAGCTGGACGTAGTGACTATCCATGGGACTTATTAATACAAATGCCAGCAGCTTTAATGTACCCAGCTGGTAATAAATTATATGATTGGATTTATGAAACGACACCAGAACCGCATATGGGTGGTCGTAAGGTTGGACATGCACGTGGTAAAGTTTTAGGTGGATCAAGTTCAATTAACGGCATGATTTATCAAAGAGGTAATCCTATGGACTATGAAAAATGGGCTAAACCTGAAGGTATGGAGTCATGGGATTATGCGCATTGTTTACCGTATTTTAAACGACTAGAAACAACATTTGGTTCTGAGAAAGGTGATCCTTATCGTGGACATCATGGACCAATTAAGTTAAGACGTGGTCCTGCTGATAACCCATTATTCCAAGCATTTTTCGATGCAGGCGTAGAGGCAGGTTATAATAAAACACCAGATGTGAATGGTTTCCGTCAAGAAGGCTTTGGACCATTTGACAGTCAAGTACATAATGGTCGCCGTGTATCAGCTTCTAGAGCATATTTACATCCAGCGATGAAACGTAAAAACTTAGAAGTACAGACTCGTGCTTTTGTTACAAAACTAAACTTTGAAGGCAATAAAGTTACTGGTGTAACATTTAAGAAAAATGGTAAAGAGCATACAGTAAGTGCGAAAGAAGTTATCTTATCTGGTGGTGCAATTAACTCACCACAATTATTACAATTATCAGGTATCGGTGATTCTGAACACTTACGTTCACTAGGAATTGAACCTCGTATTCACTTACCAGGTGTTGGTGAAAACTTTGAAGACCACTTAGAAGTTTATGTGCAACATGCATGTAAACAACCAGTATCAATGCAACCAAGTTTAAATAAATTGAAGATGCCATTTATTGGTTTACAATGGATCTTAGGACGTAAAGGTGCTGCTGCATCTAACCATTTTGAAGGTGGCGGCTTTGTTCGTTCAAATGATGACGTAGATTATCCAAACTTAATGTTCCACTTCTTGCCAATCGCAGTAAGATATGATGGTACAAAAGCACCAGCTGCACATGGTTACCAAGTGCATGTTGGACCTATGTACTCAAACTCTCGTGGTCACTTGAAGATTAAATCAAAAGACCCATTTGAAAAACCAGAATTCGTGTTCAACTACTTATCTACTGAAGAAGATAAGCGCGAGTGGGTTGAAGCAATTAAAGTAGCTAGAAATATTTTAAAACAAAAAGCATTAGATCCTTTCAATGGTGGAGAAATTTCACCAGGACCTGAAGTACAAACAGATGAAGAGATTATAGAATGGGTTAAACGTGATGGCGAAACTGCCCTCCACCCATCATGTAGTTGTAGAATGGGGCCTGCTTCAGATGAAATGGCTGTTGTAGATCCAGAGACATTCAAAGTTCATGGTATGGAGAATTTACGAGTGGTAGATGCTTCGGTAATGCCACGTACGACAAATGGTAATATCCATTCACCAGTATTAATGATGGCAGAAAGAGCTTCAGATATCATTCGTGGTAAAAAACCATTAGACCCAGAATACATCGATTTCTATCGTCATGGTGTACATGATAAAGACGCTGGTACAGTTAAATAAATACTAGATGTTTAGCTTCATATAGATAATCTTAAGGCTGAGACAATTTTTAATTGTCTCAGCCTTAATTATTATATAAAAGCCCATTACTATTTTGAAAAATAACTATGCACATATAAATAAACCTTAGGAGAATTATCTCCTAAGGTTTGTTTACGTTCTGGGAGGCCAAAATGTACGGGCTCTTTCTTTATTTAGAGGTTACTTACGCAAGCGCACTAGTATAGCTCTGTGTATTTTATTATTAGCCTTTTTAGTAATTAAGCCTCAATGAAGTGACTGTAATTAAATTTAGGTTGTTATCATACAATAAAGTAAAATAATTTATTTATGATTTTTACCTGTAATTAAATCTGCAATTGCTTTAGAACCTTTACCTTTTTCTAAAGAACAGAAGTCATTATAGAATTTATCAATTTTATCTTTATAATCTATAGCTACTTGATCTAAGTTTTTAAGGTCTTCTGTTAACTGGTAAGGATCTTGATGGATAGGACCAGGTAGATCTTTGTGGTAATCAAGATAGAAACCACGTAAGTCTTGTCCATATTTGTCTAAATCATAAGCAAAGAAGAACTGTGGTCTCTTAAGCACGCCGTAATCAAACATTACAGATGAATAATCCGTAATTAGACAATCTGAAATTAAATACAATTCAGAGATATCACTATAGTTTGACACATCAATTGCAAAGTCTTCATAACCGCGTAAATCCAATGCGTTAGAAATAAGATAATGCATTCTTAGTAATACGACATATTCATCGCCTAATTGCGCTTGTAAGTTATCTAAATCAATTTGGAGGTTAAATAGATATTTTCCTTTTTTAACGAACTCATCGTCTCTCCACGTTGGCGCGTACATAATAACTTTCTTATCTGAAGGTAAGTTTAGATTTTCTTTGATTTGTTGAATATATGCTTCGTCGTTTGCGTGATTTACCAATACATCATTTCTAGGGTATCCAATTTCAAGAATTTGTTCTGGATTCATCCAAAAAGCAGTTTCGAATATTTTAGATGAATAAGCATTAGGTGAAACAAGATAATCCCAACGGCTCGTTTCTTCTCTGAAATTACGCTTGTAATTATCAGTTGTCGTTCCAGGCATACGAATTACTTTCATATCATTTGCTAGACGTTTTAAAGGTGTACCGTGCCAATTTTGAATATAAACTTGGTTAGGTTTTTTATTTAGATATAAAGGTAGTCTTGCGTTAGTCACCCAATATTTAGCCGTTGAATAAGCCTCATAATAAGCTTTAGAGCCTTTTTTAACTTTCTTAGCCGATCCAGGTAATTGGACTTTTGAAGGGTTTTTGAAGACCCATATAAATTCATAGTTTGGGTGATGCTTCATCATATATTCATAAATATATTTTGGGCTATCGCTATAATTTTTACCAGCAAAGGCTTCGAATACGATTCTGTTACTCTTCACTTTATCTTCGCTATCAGTTAATTGATAGAGTGCACGATTTTTATTTTTTCTACGTAAAACAATATTTTTAACTAAACGTGCTTGCTTTCTAAATTGGTTCACTTTAAAAGCAGATCTACGCTTGTTGAACATAAGCATTAATGCTTCGATCATAAATAACGGTTTTTCATTTTTAAATATTGTTGGTAGTAATTCGCGTGTAACTTTTGGAAGTAATTCACTATTATTTTCGTAACGTTCAGGTAGTTTTCTCAGTGATGGTTCAAAAGATTGTTTGAATAAGTTTTTCATTTTATTTTTAATGAATATCTTGTTTTCTTTTAGTGGTGCGCGTTTAACAGAATCTGAGAAACTATAGACATAATCGTTAAATATGATGCCAAAGTCTTGTTGAGATAATGCTGGTTTTAAAAATGGATCATAGATTTCCCCTTTAATATAGAAAGGGAATCGGCTGATACGCACGAAGTCGTTAGCATATTTAATGAATTCTAATATAAATGACCAATCAACAAAGATATTTAAGTCTTCGTTAAATTGTAGATTATGCCCACGTGCGATTGCCGTTTTGAAAATAATATTACAAACCGTTTGTTTACGTAAAAATTGGTTTGATTTTGTTTGTGTATTTAAATATTCTGTACGTACTAAATTTTGATCCACGTACTGAGGAATATCTAAAGTAAAAGAATGAATAGGTGCAATTAAAGCATCAAAACTATTCAATTTTTTCATGTAAAACGATAAAGCATAAGAAGCTAGATAATCATCTGAATCAATAAAAATAAAGTAAGGTGATTCAACTTCTTTAAGACCCATATTTCTGGCATGTGCATGACCAGTATTATGTGGTAAATCTATGACCTTAATGGGAATATCCCAATCTTTAGTAGTTTCTGTCGCGATTTCTTTAGAATTGTCAGTTGAACCATCATTAACTAAAATGAGTTCAAAATCTTGGAATCTTTGTTTTTTAAGACTACTCAAACATCTTTCGATATAATCTTCTGAGTTGTAATAAGTCACTATGACTGAAATGGACTTCATTATGTTCCCTCTTTTTTTAAATTTTCTCTATATTTTTATACAAGGTAAAATATTAACAAATTTCAATCTCAAATATCAACTATTAATACATGGATAGAAAGACTGATTTTGTAAAATTATGCTCTGAAATCATGGTATAGGTAGTATTGAGCCATTGAATCTAAAAGATAAATTATACCGTGATTTAAAACTGTAATTAAAAACAAACGTGTTTAGATACTTATGCAAAAATAATTATAAATTGCTTCAGTTCTTTTGTGTCTATTATTTTTTTGTGAAAATGCCACTAATATATTTTACTATAAATTTACAATTAATATAGTGTGTAATTAAAATTTAAAACATATTAAACGCTTACATTGAGTTAATTTTTCATTTTTTATGCAAAAAAACAGCTATTTTAGGGAAATGAAGTATGAATTAAAGCTAGATTATATGCGTATTATATTATGCATAATGAAGGAGTGGGATAGATTATGGCTATTAGAAAAGCAAATTCTAAAGAGTTAGAAGAAATAAATCGAATGGTGCCAGATGTGTTTAAATCATCTGTAACTGTAGATTTTGACTTGAGTGAGACGTCTATGCGTGCGATGTCTAAGCAATTACTACAAGAAGGTGCATCGTATTTTATTTATAGTGAAGATGAGGTCATACAAGGGTTTGTACTTGTTGATAAAAAGGTGGACGCTCTTGAACAGAAGGAATATGGTTTTATTTATGAATTGTATGTATTAGAAGCTTATAGAAATCAAGGTATAGCTGAAGCGTTAGTTCACTTTGTTAATGATTACTATAAAAGGCATAATGTGAGTGAAGTAAGACTCAACGTATATGCGGGAAACTGTGCGAAACATTTATATGAAAAATTAGGCTTTCGTGAAAGGACTATTACCATGTCTATTGATATTTAAATTTGATTAGTGAAATTTTATGTTGGTTTAAATCATAACTAATTATTTAGAAGTATAGCATCTCATTTAGAAAAAATTTATGCATGTAAACAATGATTGGAATAAGGTTTTAGAAGGTTTTGTTATGTTGCAAAAAAATTTTATAAACAAATGATTTGTAAAAGTGTTCAAATTGAGTATAATTTGATTTTGTTAAAAATAATTAAGGAGTAGAAAATAATGATAAATAATAATTTTGAAGATATTTTAAACAATAGAAAATCTGTGAAAGTGTTTGACGACCAATTTAAAATCCCTAGAGAAGAAATGAACGAAATGATTCAAAAAGCAACGAAAGCCCCATCATCTGTTAACATGCAGCCTTGGCGTTTTTTAGTAGTGGAAAGTGATGAAGGTAAAGAGAAATTACGTCCGCTAATTCGTTTTAACACACGTCAAAACGATACATCATCAGCAATGGTAGTTATTTTTGGTGATATGAAAAGCCAAACTTACGGTGAAGAAATTTATGGTAATGCTGTAAAACACGGTTTTATGCCAGAAGAAGTTAAAAATGAAATGTTAGATAAAGTTGTAGGACTATATGATAGCGCATCTAAAGCTCAAATGAATGATATCGTTAAAATTGATAGCAGTTTAGCTGCAATGCAATTTATGTTAGTTGCTAAAGCACATGGCTATGACACAAACCCAATTGGTGGATTTGAAAGTGATCAAATAGCTGATGCATTTGATATTGACGCAGAACGTTATGTACCTGTATTAATCGTTGCTATTGGGAAAGCAAAAAATCCAGCGCATGATTCATATAGATTACCTACTGAAACTGTTACAAAATATGTTTAGTCATTCATTTGACAATAAAATGAGTAGCTAAATCATTTATTTGAATATAATTGAATATAAAATCATCAAAAAAAGAATAGTAAACATCAAAGCGTATTTACAACTTGATGAAGTGACTAGTATTTAAAGGTACTTATTCTAAGACTTTTATCTATTTGTCATTTCTGTAATATTCTATAGATTGAGGCTGGGGCAAATTAATTGTCTCAGCCTTAATTATTATATAGAACTTTTACTTGAGCGATTGCTCAGGTGAAATATTTATTCATACAATACTAATTGTCTTTGCCAATAGTGTAGGATAACGAAAATTTTTAAATAAAATAGATTCCTGTTCCATTAATAATTTCCACTTTGTTAACGTTAAAATAGTTTCTCAATATAATTGAATCGCAGAACGATAAAAACTATACTGAAATTAATATAATTAAATTTAAAAGATAATTCTTGATGAGAGGGCGTCTTTGATGAGGTATCGTATACTTTTAACTTTATTAATTTCACTTTTTTTAACGTTATGTATATTTTGTTTATCAGATCAAAAGAATTTAACTCATAAAGCATCTTTTTATGCTGTAGGTGATAATTTAATACATCCCGTTGTATATCATGACGCATTACAAAGCAATGGTAGTTATAATTTTGAGCCTATGTATAAATCATTAAAGAAAGAAATCCAAGCAGCAGATATTGCTTATATAAATCAGGAGTCACCGATTGGTGGGGATGAAAAGGGACTTTCAGGTTTTAAACAGTTCAATACCCCTAATGATATTGCTAAAGATGTTATCAATACTGGGTTTAATGTAGTGAATGGCGCCAACAATCATGCTTTGGATCAAGGTACTGATGGATTATTAAATGAAATTAATGTGTGGGAGCATTTCAAATGTGTTTTTTATACAGGTACATTTAAATCACAAAAAGATAGAGATACCATTCCGACATTTAACAAAAATGGTATAAAAATTGCGATGTTAAGTTATACATACGGCACGAACGATATTAAACCAGAAAATAAATATCAAATTAACTACTTTAATGAGGAACAAATCAAGAAAGATGTCGCAAAAGCTAAAGAACAAAGTGATATGGTTATGGTATCGGCACATTGGGGTAATGAAGGCAAACATGAGCCTAATGCCAAACAGAAAAGATACGCCAAGGTATTTGCTAATGCTGGGGTCGATGTAGTAATAGGAACACATCCTCACGTGATTCAGCCAGTCCAATGGGTGAACGGCAACGATAATCATCGAACATTGGTTGCTTATTCCCTGGGAAATTTCCTCAATGGCCAATCTACTGGCAATGAAAGCAATGCGCTAGGGGGCAACCTTCAGTTTAATATTGAAAAACAACCTAAAGGCATAACAATCAAAGATGTAAAATGGAAGTCATTAGTAACACATTATGAAATTGCGAATCCACTTGATAATAATACAAGACAAAATTTTAAAATGTATCCACTGTCTGATTATAGTAATAATAAAGCTAAGCAACACGCTTTGAATACAACTGAAGAAAATGAAATGACCAAAGATAAAATGGAATCTATTACTAGAAAAGTCATAGATAATCAATATTTAGATGACACTAGTTATTAAAATTTTATATTATATAACCCCCCTGAACTGTTGAATTAAAGTTCAAGGGGGGGCCTATTATTTTGTAACTTTTTTAGCTAAATCAGTAATATATTTGAAGAAATTATCATGGTCAACATGGTCGATTACTGAAATGGGTCTACCGCATTGATTGTCGACATAAGTTTTACCTTGACTAGGACCCTCTGTATATACAGATACATTTAAATCATGCTTACGAATCAGCTCAGGCATGCCAATATAAGCTGTAGTTAAGACATCCCAAAGAAAATAAGTTGAATTCGTTTGGAAATGAGTTAATGGTGGGACAGCTGCATAACTTACACCTAAAAAATCTACCCCAGGATAATGGCGTTCATTGGCCCACGCTTGTCTAACATCCCAAGTCATAGGTACTTGATTGGTGCTTTCTAAAGCAACCATATCTATTTTAATCTCTGTATCAAAAACTGTTTTTACGGCTTCAGGATCCCAAAAGGCATTCCATTCTGCACTGCCATCATGTTCAGGTTCTTCCACATTACCTTTCTCTAAAAATGTTCCGCCCATCCATACTAAGCGTTCAATATTTTGAACAATTGTAGCATCTACAGTGATTGCTTTAGCTAAATCAGTAAGTGGTCCAGTAAAGAGTAAAGTAACTTTTTCAGTACTATTATGAATTTTATCAATTATATCTAGATAAGCTTCATGTTTTAGAATATTAGAACGTCCATTTGTAGGTTCGTTTAAGATGGGTAACGCATCCATAAAGAAAGCGTGCATACGCCAATCTTTGGGAAATGGGTTTTTACCGCGTTCTTTTGAAGCGGCTATGTGAATTGGTTGTTCAGAGAAACGATTGACAATTTTTTGAGAGGCACTTACTGCAGGCTCGATATAACTATCTGCGCCAATGGCACTAACACCAACAAGTTTTATATCATCCATATGCAATAGAAGAAATAAGGAAATTAAATCGTCTACGCCACCATCATGATTAAAATAAATTTGTTTCATTTTTAAATACGCCTCCATAAGTTGTGATGCTTTTATTATAACAAAATTAAATCGTATTAGTTATGAGCTTGAAAGTAGTTGCTTAGCATTAATATAAGTTTTTGTTAACTACAAATGTTAATTTAAGTTGGATATTTTAGTTGAATATAATCGTCATAAAAATGAGCAGTACATATCAATTGAAAAATATTTTTGGAAATTAAATCGATTATCATGCGAATTTTAAGTGTTTACAAAATAATACATAGGTTATGTTATATTAAATGGAAACAAATTAAGGGGTGTTTTTATTTGTGAAGTTTGAAAAAGAAAAAGTTAACAGAGTAGATTCAGATCAAGCAAAAAAAGGTGTGGTAGCTACGAGTATCGGTAATGCCATTGAATGGTTTGACTTTGGCTTATATGCTCAATTAGCAGTCATTATAAGCGCAAATTTCTTTGGAAATTTACCGCAAGAAATGCAAATAGTCTCTACGTTTGCTGTATTTGCTTTTGCATTTATTGTTAGACCTATTGGTGGTATATTCTTCAGTCATTTAGGGGATAAATATGGACGGAAGATTGTACTGTCGACAACGATACTACTTATGGCGGCATCCACACTGATGCTCGGCTTATTACCAACACAAGAACAAATTGGTATATGGGCTCCGATTCTATTACTAGTAGTTCGTATGATTCAATCATTCTCGACAGGGGGAGAATATGCAGGAGCAATGACTTATATTGCTGAAACAGCGCCTGATAAGACTCGTGGTAAATTGGGAAGCGGTTTAGAAATTGGAACACTTTCTGGTAGTATAATGGCGGCGATTTTAGCAGGCTTGATGTATTCATTACTAAGTGATCAACAAATGGTGGATTGGGGTTGGAGAATTCCGTTTATTATTGCTGCACCTTTAGGTATCGTGGGTATTATTTTACGTTCAAGCTTAGACGAAAGTCCTGCCTACGAATCTACATTAGAAGAAAAAGAAGAATTAGAATATTCTTATTTAGATATATTTAAATATTACTGGAGAGATGTTGTCGTTTGCTTCACTGGTGTTGCATTTTTGAATGTCGCAAACTACATGGTACTTTCTTATATGCCTTCTTTCCTTAACTCAACCATAAATTTAGGTGGAACGATGGGTTCTATATTAAGTATTGTAACAATGTTAATCATGATACCTGCAGTGTTCTTCTTTGGTTGGTATAGTGATAAGGTTGGTAACAAACGTACAATAATATTTGGGTTAGCAGGATTTAGTTTATTTTCCATACTTGCTTTTTGGTTAATGAGTATACCAATGATTCCATTCGTGTTATTAGGCTTGTTTATTATTGCACTATTCATGTCTACATTTGAAGGTGTAATGCCCTCAGTCTTACCGAGTATGTTTCATACAAAAGTAAGACTGCGTATGCTATCACTTGTATATAATATTGGTGCCGCAGTTTTTGGTGGTTTAACGCCATTTATCTTGTCTACTTTAGTAGAAACTACAGGGCAACGAATTGCGCCATCTTATTATCTAATGTTTATTAATGTGATTGGACTCATTATTTTTATAACAATGTTTAAATCTACATCGAATAAATCACTTAGAGGTTCATATCCTAATGTTGAAACTCAAGAAGATTATGAAGATGTTGTAAAAAATCCTAAAGACGCATTATGGTGGGAATCAGAAGAGATTCCTAAAAAGTAATATAAATATTCGGAAACAATAGAACTTACTTAACAATAATAGCAGTTCCTTTTGTAGAAATGTATACACTATAAGTAGAGAATTGTATGTAATTATATAGGTATTTTTTGATTTTTATATTTGTGTGACATTATAGAAAAGCAGTATTTACAAGGTATTTTAAGAATAAACTGTAAATACTGCTTTATTTTGTATTTATACACATTAAAAGTAAATGTTATATTAAATTTGTTTTTCAACGTACTATAAAATGCTTTAACCACTGATGTTATAGGCTTCAAGCAGCATTTACTACTTTTTAGAATTTATTTGTATTTATACTTTAAATGAATAAATGAGTAACATAACAAAACAGCCCTTCAAGTTGTTTGTATCGGGAGGTCAAAGCGTATTAATTGTACAAAACTATCATACATTTTCCACTTCTATTTTGTATAAAAATACTAAAATATACATAGTTTGGCAATTGGAATGTTGATTTGACTTGAATTTTAATCAGAGTATAATAACGAAATATACAAGAGCGTGTATAAATTTTACATTTTCTTGATATGAATATAAAAGATGTTTAAAGTAGGAGTAATTATGGAACAAAAGGATGAAAGTAATAAGATTAATTTACCACAGTTGGTATTGCTAGGGTTGGGATCACTTATTGGTTCTGGTTGGTTATTCGGTGCTTGGGAAGCGTCATCTATAGCAGGCCCAGCTGCAATTATCTCATGGGTTATTGGTTTTGTAGTCATTGGATCAATTGCCTATAACTACATAGAGATAGGTACAATGTTTCCGCAATCGGGTGGAATGAGTAACTATGCGCAATATACACATGGTTCATTGTTAGGTTTTATTGCTTCTTGGGCTAACTGGGTATCATTAGTAACTATTATCCCAATCGAAGCAGTATCAGCAGTACAATATATGAGTTCTTGGCCATGGTCATGGGCAAAATTCACAACAGGATTAATGAAAGATGGTTCTATAAGTAACGCTGGATTAATGGCAGTGTTTGTAATTATTATTATATTTTCATTATTGAACTATTGGTCAGTTAAACTGTTAACTTCATTTACAAGTTTAATTTCAGTATTTAAATTAGGTGTACCGTTATTGACAATTATAATGTTGATGATTTCCGGTTTTGATACAGGCAATTATGGTCATACGGCAGGTCAATTTATGCCTTATGGTTCAGCACCTATATTTGCAGCGACAACCGCTTCAGGTATTATATTTTCTTTTAATGCATTCCAAACTATTATTAATATGGGATCAGAAATACAAAAGCCCGAAAAAAATATCGCTCGAGGCATAGCTATCTCACTAACATTAAGTGCGGCGTTATACATAGTGCTTCAAAGTACATTTATTACATCAATGCCTAGTGACATGATTCATGAAAATGGTTGGAGTGGTATTAACTTTAACTCTCCATTTGCTGATATGGCTATTCTTTTAGGTTTGAATTGGTTAGCTATTTTGTTATATATGGAAGCTGTTGTTTCACCATTTGGTACAGGTGTATCATTTGTTGCGGTAACTGGTCGTGTACTACGTGCAATGGAAAAAAATGGTCACATCCCTAAATTTTTAGGTAAGATGAATGAAAAATATAACATTCCACGTGTGGCTATTATTTTTAATGCCATTATTAGTATGTTAATGGTGTCATTATTCCGTGATTGGGCGACATTGGCAAGTGTTATATCAACAGCTACACTAGTTGCCTATTTAACTGGACCGACTACAGTTATTTCATTACGAAAAATGGCTCCGAACATGCATAGGCCGTTTCGTGCTAACTTGTTGAAATTTATGGCGCCTTTCTCATTTGTTATGGCATCGCTAGCGATTTATTGGGCGATGTGGCCGACGACTGCACAAGTAATCTTTATTATAATTTTAGGTTTACCAATTTACTTCTTTTATGAATATAAAATGAATTGGAAAAATACTAAGAAACAAATTGGCGGTAGTTTGTGGATTATTTTATATCTTATTGTACTTGCTACCTTATCATTTATAGGAAGTAAAGAATTTAACGGTATGGACTGGATTCACTATCCATATGATTTTGTAGTAATTATCATCATTGCACTAATGTTTTATAAATTTGGTACGTCTAGTTATTTTGAAAGTATTTACTTTAAACGTGCTAAGAAGATAAATAAAGATATGCGTGAAGATTTAATAGAGAAACAAGAGATAGAGTAAGAAGCAGACTTTTTTAATAGAGCAATATACAAAGAGAGTGCTTTAACGATGCGCTCATAGCACGTCGTAATGAACTAACATCTAACTTTAAATTTGTCTCGAACTATAGAGAATCAAGTCAACTTTGTGGGGCAAGCATACGGAATTAAATTATTTTGTAATTTCGTGTGCTCGCCTTTTTTATTTAATTTTGTGTTTTACGGTTATCTGGATTGTTTTACATAATGAACTACCCCTATTTTATTGGAGTACAATTTAACGGTATGCTATATGTTATGCAGGATAAATGCATATAAAAGAATATATAACTCCACGCTAATTATTTTGAAAATTTAGATAAATTACGGTTTAATTGCTATGAATCGAGGTTTTAAATGGTTTTTAAGTGTAAAAATTCAAAAAAACTTTGACTAATAGTAAAAATAAGCGTATTATATATGAATATTAATTCAGTTTTAAGAATAAATATAAAAGGAATGAGGATTTTTGATGAACGATTTATTTGCACTAACAGATCAGTATAGTTCGAACAATTATAGCCCGTTGAAATTAGCACTGGCTAAAGGCCGTGGCGCTAAAGTTTGGGATGTAGAAGACAATAATTATATAGATTGTGTTTCGGGTTTCTCAGTCGTCAATCAAGGGCATTGTCATCCTAAAATTATAAAAGCATTTCAAGAACAAAGTGAAAAAATAACAATGGTTTCTCGTGCTCTATATAGTGATAACCTAGGAAAGTGGGAAGAAAAGATATGCTCACTTGCTAATAAAGAAAAAGTACTTCCAATGAACACAGGTACTGAAGCTATTGAAACAGCGATTAAAATCGCTCGTAAATGGGGCACAGATGTCAAAGGCATTGCTGATGGTGAAGGTGAAATTATAGCGATGAATGGCAACTTTCATGGCCGTACGCTAGGTGCCTTGTCGCTATCTTCCCAAGAAAGTTATAAACAAGGGTTTGGGCCATTGTTAGATAACGTTCACTACACTGACTTTGGTGATATAAGTCATTTAAAAGATTTAATTAATAACAATACAACAGCTATTATATTAGAACCTATTCAAGGTGAGGGCGGCGTCAATATTCCACCCGATGATTTTATAAAAGAAGTGCGTAAGTTATGTGATGAACATAATGTGTTATTTATTGCAGATGAAATACAGGTAGGCCTTGGACGTACAGGTAAAATGTTTGCTATGGAATGGGAAGGCGTAGAACCTGATATTTATCTACTTGGTAAGTCACTTGGTGGAGGTCTTTATCCAATATCAGCAGTATTAGCTAACCACGACGTGATGGATGTACTAACTCCAGGTACCCATGGATCTACATTTGGAGGTAATCCGCTTGCATGTGCAGTTTCAATGGCTGCATTAGATGTACTAATTGAAGAACAGCTAATAGAGAATTCTGAAAAACTTGGACAGAAATTATTAAATGAATTACAACTTATAGATAGTAATATCATCTCTGATGTGAGAGGTAGGGGATTATTTATCGGATTAGAACTAACAGAAGCAGCGCAACCATTTTGCTTAGAGATGATTGATAAAGGTGTGTTATGTAAAGAAACACAAGGCAATATTATTCGTATTGCGCCACCACTAGTTATTAATGAGCAAGAGATAGATCAAGTAATCAGTGTGATTACTGAAGTATTAGAAAAAGACAAATAATAGCGTTTTAAAAGACCGAATATTCAGAAAGGACTGAACGCCATGATAGATGTTGGCATTGTTGGAGGTAGTGGTTATGGAGCGA
Organism: Staphylococcus sp. Ze2; assembly: GCF_048568365.1. Taxonomy (NCBI): domain Bacteria; kingdom Bacillati; phylum Bacillota; class Bacilli; order Caryophanales; family Staphylococcaceae; genus Staphylococcus; species Staphylococcus sp. Ze2. The sequence continues at coordinate 587,909 of NZ_CP183486.1, forward strand.
TTGAATTAATTAGATTATTAACACATCATCCATATGTAAATGTTAAGTATGTGTTCTCGCATTCAAAAATTGACGAACCAATCAAAGAAACATTTCCTCACTTGAGTCACTTAACACATCAATATGAAGCGCTAAATAGTGAGCATATTGACTGTGATGTTGTGTTTTTTGCAACGCCTTCTAATATAAGTAAAGATTTAGCACCATCATTAATTGAAAAAGACATTAAGGTTATTGATTTGTCAGGTGATTTCAGATTAGCTGATAGAACGACATATAAACAATTCTATGGTGAAACAGCAGCACCACAAGAACAATTAAAAAAAGCCAATTATAGTATCGCGGAGTGGTCAAATATTGAACCGAACAATACGCAATTAGTTGCCAACCCCGGTTGTTTTCCTACTGCAACATTGTTAGCTTTACATCCACTGGTTGATCAACAAATCATTAACAATGATTCTATTATTATTGATGCTAAAACGGGTGTTTCAGGTGCAGGACGATCACTAGCGCAACATGTCCATTATTCAGAGATGAATGAAAACTTTAGCGCTTATGCCATCGGTAAGCATAAGCATAAACCTGAAATAGAACAGTATATTTCAAAGCTAGCAAATGAAAATGTAAAAGTAGTATTTACCCCACATCTTGTTCCAATGACGAGAGGTATATTATCTACAATTTATGTAAAACTTAATCAACATATGACTAGCGAAGATTTACATGCAACTTTCACAGATTATTATGAAGATAAATCATTTGTCCGTATTAGAGATATTGGCATTTATCCGAAAACGAAAGAAGTCTACGGCAGTAATTTTTGTGATATTGGTATTTATGTCGACGAAGAAAGTCAAAGTGCAATTATTGTATCGGTAATTGACAACTTAGTTAAAGGGGCAAGCGGCCAAGCGATACAAAACTTGAACTTAATGCATGGATGGAAAGAAAATACAGGATTAACTCAAACACCAGTATATCCATAAGCTAATTTGAAAGGGGAGAGAAGATGATAGATATTGAAACGATTGATACGTTAAACCAATTAAATATAGATTTACAAGGTGATGTAAGTTCGCCATTAGGTTATATTGCAGGCGGGTTTCATGCAGGATTAAGAAGAAAGAAAAAAGACTTCGGTTGGATTTATTCGACTACAGAAGCGACAGCTACAGGTGTATATACACTGAATCGTTTTAAGGCTGCTCCTTTAAAAATAACTGAAGAAAGTATTAACGCTAATAAAAAATTACAAGCAATTGTGGTAAATTCAGCAAATGCGAACTCATGTACAGGCGAAAAAGGTATGCAAGATGCTCTAGATACGCAATCTTGGGTAGCTGAACGCTTGAATATTGATCAACAAAACGTTGGTGTTGCATCCACAGGCGTTGTTGGTGCGTTCTTACCTATGGATAAAATCCATTATGGTACACAGCATGTTTTGAAAGAAGAATATAATAATAGTCAATTTTTCAATCAAGCCATTTTGACAACAGATACTGCAACTAAAAATTTATCAGTACAAGTTGAGATTGATGGTAAGACAGTAACTATTGGTGGTAGTGCTAAAGGTTCTGGGATGATACACCCAAATATGGCTACAATGCTTGGGTTTATAACAACTGATGCTAATATTGATGCGGATACTTTGGACTATTGTCTGAAGCAATCAACAGATCAGTCGTTTAATATGATTACAGTTGATGGTGATACAAGTACAAATGACATGGTACTATGTATGGCTAATGGTCAAGCGAACAATAATAAAATTGACGACTTACATCCAGAATGGCATAAATTTGTATATGCCTTTAATTTTGTAAGTCAATACCTTGCAAAATCAATTGCCAAAGATGGTGAAGGTGCTACGAAATTAGTTACTGCAAAAGTGACAGGTGCACCTAATGTTAAAGAAGCAAAAAAAATTGCTAAAAGTATCGTATCGTCCAATTTGGTGAAAACTGCTATACATGGTGAAGATTCAAACTTTGGCAGAATTGTAACTGCAATAGGTTACGCGTCACAATTTGTAGAACCAAATGAGACAAATGTTTCTTTTTGTCAGTTACCAGTGCTAGAACAAGGGATTCATGTAGAGTTTGATGAGCAGTTATTAAAAGAACGTCTAACAGAAGATAACATTGTAATAGAAGCTTCAGTTGGAGACGGTGATGGTGAAGCGGCAGCATATGGCTGTGATTTATCATATGAATATGTACGCATTAACGCATCGTATAGAACATAAGGAGTGTGTCAGATGAGTTATATTGTTATAAAAATAGGCGGTAGCACATTAACTAATTTACATGATTCGACGATTGAAGATATCTCTAAATTAAAGCAACAAGGCTATCAACCAATTATTATTCATGGTGGCGGACCATTTATAAATAAAGCATTAGAGCAACGAGGTGTGGCGCCTTTATTTGAAGATGGTTTAAGAGTTACTACAGAAGAAGTATTAACAGTGACTAGTCAAACGTTAATAGGTACTGTAAATCCAGACTTAGTAAGCAAAATTAATCAATCTAATATACAAAGTATTGGTATGAATGGTATAGATGCTAAACTTTTTGATGTAGCGCCACTAGACGAGAAATATGGATACGTAGGCGAACCTATAGATATAAATACATCTGTATTTGATAAAGTAACGGACCAATTTATTCCAGTCATTGCTTCAATTGGTATGAATCAAGCAACGTCACAATTATATAATATTAACGCGGATACATTAGCTTATAAAATAGCACAAGCACTTAATGCGCCACTATATCTTTTAAGTGATATTCCAGGCGTATTAATCGATAAAGAAGTACAGTCTACGTTGAATGCAGAACGTATTCAGTGTTTTATCGATGAAGAATTGATATATGGAGGGATGATTCCCAAAGTACAAGATGCAATTCAAGCTATTGAACTAGGCTGTCAGAAAGTTGTGATTGCGGCAGGAAGCGAATCACATATTATTCAAAAATTACAAGACGGTGAAAATGTAGGAACAACTATACAACAATAGACGTATTTTTGAATAATAACTGTATGTAGATTATTAATATATGCAATAGTATAAAGAATATGAAAAAGGGCTTAAGTCTTATAACACATAAGAGTTAAGCCCTTTTTCATATTTAATGATTCATTCTACTTATGGTTGTTTGTATAAGTAGTTAATAAGTCTGTATAGAAATCAATAAATTTGAAGTACATTGATTTTTCAACTCGTTCGTCAATTTGATGTGGTTTTTCACCAGGACCAAATACTAAGAATGGGAAGTTTTCGTCTTTACCACGTAATAAATTAGAAGCATCTGTAACGCCACCTATTGGAGCGGCAATGAACTCTTTATCAAACGCTGATTTAGCAATTGTTTGAGCCGTATCGATTAGGCTATTTTCACCTGTAGTGAGAACAGGGTCTAAATCGAGATATAAATCACTTTCTAATTTAGCACCGTTAGCATTATGTTTTTCGATTGTATCGTCAAACAATGCTTTAACTTGATCATTATTATACTCCGGAATTGTACGAATATTGAAATCTGCATCTGCATCTTCTGGTACAGAATTGACTTGAACGCCGCCTTTAATTAAAGTATTTGTTATTACAAGGCCTTGTAGGGCATTTTCAATTTCTTCTGCAGCATATGTTGCAGGTAGGGATTGTTTCATTCTATCTATAAAGTGAGTGAAATCTAAAGCGTTGCCTTTTACTTCTTTAGAAATTTTATTGTAAGAAGCATCAATATCTTGAATAAATTCGATTAAGGGTTTAATTGCGTTAAAGCCGAGGATTGGCATTGAGCTATGTGCGGATATACCGTGAGATTTTATGCGATAGTCCATTGAACCTTTGTGTGCATAAACCATCATATCTTGGCATGGTTCAGCTATTACAAGTGCCTCAACATCGTCCATATAACCTTTTTCGTATAAACTTTGTGAGCCAAGTTGTTCCATTTCTTCGCCAGTTGTAGCTAAGAATTTAATGCGTCCTTGTTTCAATGATTGTGTGTTGTTGATTTCAATTAATGCAATCGCTAAAGCGGCAAGACCAGATTTCATATCTGCAGCGCCACGGCCATATAAGAAACCATTGTCTTCAGTTAATGTAAATGGCTCGTAAGTCCATTGACTGTGATCACCTTCAGAAACAACATCCATGTGACCAGAAATACCGATAACAGGTTGTCCTTCGCCAATTTCAGCAATTAAGTTAGCTCTACGGTCATCAATTTTATCAATCGTAGAATCGATACCGTGTTGTGCAAATAGTTTTTGAAAATATTCACACACTTCAATTTCATTATCATTTACTGTGTTCATTGCCACAATATCAGATAAAATTTGTACTTTTTCTTCGTTGGAAAATGTACTCATAACATACCACTCCTTTTTAAAAACTATCACAATTATACATCTGGCAATTTAATTTGATAAGCAAAAGGACTTTTATTTAAAAACTTATAATAATTTTATTTATTTTGTGTAAAGTTATTACGCTATATTTGATTGTGGGAAACCTTGTTTTGTCGGATTATTGAAAATATGATAGTAAAAAATAAGATACTAAGGGAGAAAGATTATGACTTTTTAATTGTCTGCAATTCAACAAACACACCAACAATATACTGGAGTAAATTTTCCAAAACTATTTCAAGCTTTTAAAGCAATGGGGATAACAATTAATACCGTTGATATTCAAAATGGAACTACAGTATATACGCATCAAAGTGGAGAACAAATTATAGATAAGGGTGTGAAGAGTACTGTACCTATATCACATCATACAGATAAAGAGCAATTACAAGAATCATTAAAACAACATCAAATAGGGGAAACAGATTTTTCAAGCTTTTGTGATGAAATGGCTCAAGCAGGAATTTACAAGTGGCATATAAGTATTGATGCTGGAACATGTGCTTACGTAAATTTAAAAAATGAAATTGTTATCGTCGAACGGATTCCGCAATAATGATTTGAATGAGAGAGAAGTAAAGCGTTGATATTTAAGACCTATGTTATGACAGTATTAATCATTGATGATACGGTAGGCCCATAGAATAATTATTATTTAAAGGTAGCAGATTATATGCTGCTTAGTAGAGTGATGTTATATCACGCGATGGGAAGGGGTTCATTAATATGGCAAGTGTAGCAATTATTGCAGGTGGCAATAAAATACAATCACGTTTAACAGGTGTTGTGGATTACGCTGAACAATATTTGAATGATGTAGGTATTGAAACTGACGTCATTCATGTACATCAGTTAGATGCAGAAGCATTAATTACGGCAGATTTTTCAAATAGCTCAATTAATGAAACGCACAGAAAAATTGAAAACGCGGATGGCATTATCATCGTATCTCCAGTATTTAAAGCGGCATATTCAGGTATAGTTAAGACTTATCTCGATTTATTACCACGTGGTGCATTTACCGGAAAAACAGTATTACCGTTAGCATTGGGTGGGACATTCGCACATGTGCTTGCTATTCAATATAGCTTAGACCCAGTGATTAAGGAACTAGGCGCAGATACGATTCATAAAGGTAGATTTATTTTAGATAAGCATATTACTGCAAATGAAGATGGGACATATGACTATGATCAAGAAGCGAAAGATGGTCTGAATAAGACGTTAAAAAAGTTTGTCAGTGATAAATCTCAAGTGACGGAATAATTTGAAGTCGAACCATATGACACGTGCGTATAGCATAAATGTATGGCATATTAATATATTTAGCGATTTGAATTAGGAGAAGGTAGAAAAGTCTTCAATAATTTGAAAAGCGATACGCACACGTGTGAAATCAAAATTGCTGATTCCACATTTAAAATGCGTATCGCTTTAATTATGTCATAATTATGAAGGCATTAAATGCCACTGTTGGAAGTGGTCATAAGTTAAATCAAATTGTTGTGTTTTAATTTCTATTGGAAAGGCGGAGGATGTCTTTTCAGAAAAGAACCATCGTCTATGTTCAGGCGTTAATAAAATAAAACTTTCATCATGTTTATCTCCTAGAAAATTCAAGGCGTCAGGTATAAACTGTCTTTGTTCATGTGTTTCCAACTGATATTGCGTTAAAGCTTGATAGATAGACTCTGTATCATTGCATACAAAACCAATCTCGCTAATTCTTGAAAATTCAGGCTCATCTGTCATATTAGAGACCCTAGCAATTAATTCGACAATATTTCCAGAAGGATCATTAAAGTAAACAGAATGTGCAACAAAATCTTCAAAGTAAGTTGTATGTTGTTTGTCTTCCATCAATAGAAATAAAATATTTTGATAATGGTTTTTCATATCATAAAAATGATTATAAGGAATATCAATAGCAAAGTGATAATAAGGTTGGTTAATGTCATGTGAATGTCTAAAATACAATTCTGTTTCACCAATTTCAACCATAAATGACTCTTGGTCAATGATTTCAACCGTACACTCTAATGTTTCCTCATAGAACTGTCTTGTTTCTTCCAATTCTGACGTTAATAATGTTATACTTTCAAATTTCATATGCATATCCCATCCCCACGTAGTACCCATATATAATAAATGATTTAACTGTACTTTATCAAAATAATAACGATGATGATAATATTAAGAATTTATAAAACCTAAATTTTTTGAAATGTTATTTGCTGTAGTTTGTAGTTGAGTAATATAAAATTCTTTTTTTGGCAATTGACTCGTTGAAAAAGACAAACTAATCGCACCTTGTACTTCATTACGATAATTAACGAAATAAGTGCCAACACAATAAATACCTTCTTCATTTTCTTGTTTATCCTCTGCATAACCTTGTTTGCGAATCATTTCAATTTCCTCCATAAAATCATCAAAGTTAGTGATAGTATGCTTTGTATAAGGGATGATTTCAGAATTATTCCAAACAGCTTGAATCGTATAGTCATCATACTTTGATAATATTGCTTTTCCTACGGCAGTACAATACATAGGTGCTCGTAGACCTATTTTAGAAGCCATTGTATAAATCGCATCATTTGGAATGAATTTTTCAATATAGAGAATTTCATTTTTATCTTCAATAACTAAATGACATGTTTCATTAACTGTGAAAGAAAGTTGACTAATAAAACTTTTAGCGATATTTAAATAATCAATATTTTTGATACTGGAGTAGCCTAATTGAAATAATTTATAAGTTAATTCATATTGATGTGTTAATGGGTTTTGTTTCACATAATAATTATCTATTAAAGATTTAACTAAACGATGTACAGTCGTTTTAGATAACTGTGTTTTTGCTACAAGTTCATTTAATGATATCGGGCTATGATGTGATATCAATTCTAATAAATTTAAAGCACGATCGATTGATTGAACATTGGACATAACTACACTCCTTAAATTGACAACGTTTTCATTTTAGCTTTATACTAATGAAGTATTCTATTATATGATATACCATTACACAATGTGGAACAAGGGTAAAAAATACAAAATCTATAGGTAGCTACACATCAAAAGGAGTGTATTGAAATGTTTGGAGAGTTCTGGCCACTAATCAGCGTTGTATTAGGTGTTGTTGTACTGTTATTTTTAATTATTAAATGCAAGATTAATGCCTTTATATCTTTGATAGTTACATCAATTTTTACTGGTGTGATTTTAGGTATGCCACTAGAAAAGATAGTAGAAACGGTAGAAAAAGGTATGGGAAGTACTTTAGGAAGTGTAGCAATAATATTTGGGTTAGGAGCTATTTTAGGTAAATTGCTTGCTGATGGTGGTGGCGCAAATAGAATTGCAGATACATTTATAGATAAATTTGGTGAGAAATATATAAAATGGGCAATGATTTTAGCGTCATTCATTATTGGTATTGCACTGTTCTTTGAAGTTGGATTAGTACTATTAATACCTTTAGCGTTTACAATTGCAAAGCGCTTAGGTGTATCACATATGAAGATTGGTATACCAATGGCTATTGCACTATCAGTAACGCATGGATTTTTACCTCCGCATCCTGGTCCCGTAGTCATTGCAAAAGAGTTAAATGCCAATTTAGGACAAGTATTATTTTATGGACTTATTGTAGCTGTGCCAACAGTGGTCATTGTTGGCGGACTATTAGTCAAAATCTTACCTAAATTGTCTCCCAGTGCATATAGTAAAGAAATTGATATGGCCAATATTGTTTCTGAAGTATCGATTGAAGAAAAAGATCAACCAGGGTTTAGACTTAGTGTGTTTACTGCCTTGTTACCAGTTATATTGATGTTATTTGCGACAATTGTACAAATGATCACTGGTCATCAAGATGCTGCAACCAACCAATTAGAAAGTATTATTTACTTTATTGGTAATGCACCAATAGCAATGTTGATTGCATTACTATTTGCCATGTATTCAATGGGTATTCGTAGAAAGAGGACAATGAATCAAATTATGGATAGTGCCACATCTGCCATTATTCCAATTGGGATGATGTTACTTATTTTAGGTGCAGGTGGGTCATTTAAGGAAATCTTGATTGATGGAGGCGTAGGAAAAACAATTGAACACATGTTTGTCGGCTCTAGTATGTCTCCAATCTTATTAGCTTGGATTGTTTCTTCTTTGTTGAGAATAGCACAAGGATCAGCAACAGTCGCAGCTATATCTACTACAGGCATAGTACTACCCTTATTACAAGCCACAGATGTGAATCTTGCATTAGTGACTTTAGCCATTGGCGCAGGAAGTATTATATTCTCACACGTGAATGATACTGGCTTTTGGATTTTTAAAGAGTATTTTGGATTGACCGTAAAAGAAACTTTTTTAACGTGGTCTGTTTTAGAGACAGCAATATCGGTTTGTGGTCTAGTATTTGTATTGATTTTAAATATGATTATTTAATTTGAAAGGAGAATGAATACGATGAAAGCTGTGTTTATTAATGGGAAAGAAGATATTGAATTAAAAGAAATTGAAGAAATAAGTACACAAAATAATCCTGAAAAAGTACTTATAGAAGTTAAGTACGTGGGTATATGTGGATCGGATTTACACTATTTGGCAGAAGGTGCTAGTGGTCCAGCAGTGATTAGAGAACCCTTAATACCTGGACATGAATTGAGTGGTGTTCTACTTGAATCTATGGATTATAAAGGAACGACACTTTCAAAAGGGACAAAAGTTACAGTTCACCCTGCAACATATGGTGATGAATTAGCACATGCACCACATAATCCTGAGATATGGCCGAATGGTTCATATTTAGGGTCGGCTAGATATTTACCACATAAACAAGGTGGTATGGTAGAAAAAATGTTAGTAGATAAATCGCAAATATTACCACTACCGGATAGAGTTTCTTTAAAGATGGGAGCGCTAGCTGAACCTCTTAGTGTGGGGATGCATGCAATTAATTTAGCAGGTGGTGTTACAGGTAAAAAAGTACTTGTGTCAGGAGCTGGTCCAATTGGGTTACTAGCTGCAGGAGCAGCTTATACCTTGGGCGCAGAAAGCGTGACGATAAGTGATATGTTAGAGGAACCGTTAGCGCGTGCACATGATTTAGGCGATATAGAAATATTAAATATTACAGATAATAATATTCCTGAAGATAGATACGATATAGTATTAGAGTGTTCTGGAGCTACTCCGGCAGTAACGACTGCATTTAAGGCTGTAAATATAGGTGGTACAATAATCCAAGTTGGTAATTTACAGGATAAATCTTCACCAATTAACTTAAGCCCGATTAATATCAAACAGGCTACATATCGTGGATGTTATCGTTTTAATAGAGAAATTGAAGATGCTTTAACAGTGCTAGCGAAAAACGAAAAGATTATTAATGTAATTACTCAAACATATGATATCGAAAACTTTAGAGAAGCTTTTGAAATAGCTGCAAATTCTAGATTATCATCTAAGATAATGATTAAACTATAAATGTATATTTATTATTTAGGATTGAGAGTATAGACTCAAATTTTAGTTTGGTCAGATAATTAAATAATTTAAGATAACAAAAAGTCCCACTTCTCATTTAATTGAGCTAGTGGGACTTTAATATATACTGCTATTGCTTAATGGCAGCAAGTGTTAGCTAAAAGAATAACCACGTAAATAGAAAAGTGCTGATACCTACAAGTAGGCAATATAGTAACGCAGGTCCAAGTGTTTTTCTGATAACACTACCTTCTTTTCCGGGCATATCCACAACAGCACAGACGGCTACAACATTGTGTACACATATCATATTTCCAGCTGCTGCTCCGATAATTTGAGCTGCTAATACAGTAAATGGTTCGGCACCAATTGTTTGAGCAATATTTAATTGGATAGGTGAGAATGTCAACGTAGAAACAGTTGCACTTCCTGTTATAAATGAACCTAATGCACCTAAAAATGGAGCGACAAATAACCAAATTGGTCCTAAGTAGTGTGACATATCTTTAGCGATATATTCTGGCATGCTGATTAAATCATGTGTATTAATGCCAGAGTTAATAAATACGTGTACCATTGCAAGCGTAGCAATGAGCGTGATTCCAGTTGTCTTAATAGTATTTAACGAATCAAGACTGGCATGTCCTATATCCTTTAATGGTTTACGTTGTATAAAAACAGCAAAAATCGCTGAAAGTATAAGGATTGTTCCTGGTGAATATAAAATCGCCCATTCAGATGCGATAGACTCAAAATTTAAAATGTTATTCCAAGAAATATCCAATACGTGTGTTGTAAAATGTTTGATGCTTGGGACAGTTCTAGTAAGTAATAATAAGACAACAACCATTAAATATGGGGCCCAAGCGGTTAACAATGGCATTGATTGTTCTTTTGTACTAACTTCATAATCAGGACTTAAACCATCTGTCCACGCTTCTTTAGGTAATAACCAGCCCTTTTTAGCGGTAATAACAGCAACGATTAATCCAGTTAAAGAACCTAAAATAGCAACAAATTCTGCGCCAAATAAAAAGGCATATACAAAGGCAGAGCCTGCATAAACAATACCAATTAGCGCAAGCCAAGGTAATATTTCGACGATAGATTTAAGTTTATTATTTTTGCCAAAGAATATCACCATTGCAGTAATTAAAATAATAGGTATGAAAATGCCACTCAATAAATCTAAAGTTGTAATACGTTCTGCCGTCGATTGAAAGAAAGAGCTATCTGCGTCATGTAATGTACTAAGCCCTACAAGGACAGGTGTACCAACAGCACCGAATGAAACGGCTACGCTATCAGCAACTAGTGCAGTTACAACTGCGACAATCGGGCGGAATCCTAACGCAGCCATTAGTGGGGCAGTTACCATTGCAGGCGTCCCAAAACCAGAGGCACCTTCAATTAAAGAACCAAATAAAAAAGCGACTAAGATAACTTGGACACGCATATCACCTGATATCTTTTTGAATCCTTCATTAATACGAGTTACTGCACCAGTTTGACGCAATGTATTGAGTAATAAGAGAGCGCCAAATAAAATATAAAGAATAGTAAATGTTTTGTGTGTACCTTGTAATAACGATGCAATGATAACATCACCATTCATTCCCCAAACAAAAATCCCTAATAACGTTATAATAATTGCACTTATCGTCATTCCTTTTAATGCAGACATACGTAATAATACTAAGAAAATAAACGGAACAATAACTGCACTAAAAGCAACAAGAAGCATCATAAAAATCACATCTCCCATAAAATAAATATCATCAAGTCATATGATGACTAAATATCCTTAATTGTAATCGCATTCATAGAAAATTTCAATCATTGTTAAATAAAAAATTCCATTAAAAATCTATTATATTTTTGAGAAAATACACTTTTTAGACAAGGAAGAATGTATCGGCATGCTGCTTTGAAAATTTATATTTTAGCATTTTATTACTAATAACCTAAAATAACGAAAATAAACGAAAATAAATTTGCATAAAATAAAAAAATGAAATAAAATAACCACAACATCTGGAAGCGCTTTCTGAATCGTAGTTAGCGCATTATGGATCAAGTAACTTTAGCATTAGAGAAAAATTATTTTTGAAATTAAGAATAATTAGAAACGATATTTTATAAACAGGGGTGTTATATATGAATGATAAATTAGCTAAAATGGGAATTCCACCAACGCTAATATGGGGGTACTTTGGTGTACTTATATTTATGATGGGAGACGGTCTAGAACTAGCGTGGATTAGTCCATATTTACATGAACAAGGTTTATCCATACAACAAACGGCATTATTAACAACATGTTATGGTATAACTATCGCCATAGGATCATGGTTTTCGGGTGTTTTAGTAGAAGTGATTGGGCCACGAAAAGTAATGTTATTAGGTACACTGCTATATATTATCGGACATATTATTTTTGTAGGTCTAGCAATTCCAAATATGAACTATGAAATGATGATTCCGTCATATGCAATTAGAGGTTTTGGTTATCCTTTATTTGCTTATTCATTTTTAGTTTGGGTTGCATATCGTTCTCCACAAAAACGATTAGGCGCAGCTGTCGGATGGTTTTGGTTTGTATTTACAGGAGGATTGAGTGTCCTTGGATCATTTTATTCTTCAATTACAATTCAATTATTTGGGCATTTCTTTACTTTATGGACGGCTATTATTTGGGTGCTTATCGGAACGTTTTTAGCAGTATTTGTAAATCGTGATCAATTTGAACTTGAGCATAAAGAAGATGGTTTTAAAGCACATCTGAAAGAAATGGGTGCCGGTATTACAATATTAAAGAGAGAACCTCGAGTAGCATTAGCCTGTATTGTGAGAATTATAAACCAGGCCGCACAATATGCATTTCCATTGTTTCTTCCGATATATTTATCAACCAAAGGTATAGCTACAACAACGTGGCTAAATATATGGGGGACTATTTTTATAGCCAATATTATTTTTAATATAATATTTGGGGCTTTGAGTGACAAAATAGGATGGAAGAACACTATTTCATATATCGGTGGTATTGGTTGTGCTGTATTCACTTTAGGATTATATTTTATTCCTGAAGTGTTTACTGGGAACGTATTTATCGTTGGAACTGTAGGTTTTTTATGGGGGATGTGTTTAGCAGGTTTCGTACCAATATCGGCACTTGTACCCTCTCTTGTTCATGATGGTGACAAAGGTCCAGCAATGGCGATATTGAATTTAGGTGCAGGATTATGTGTTTTTGCTGGGCCAGGATTAGTTGCGTTGTTCTACGATAGTATTGGTGTAAAAGGTATGATGTACTTAATATTTGGTTTATATGTAGCTAGTGCTATTATGACGCGTTTCTTAAAAACTCCAGAAGAGAGATAAGTGAAAGTAAGGAAGCTGTTTAAAACACTATTATCAATTGAATGAATATGAAAATTCTATGCAAAAGGTAAGTATATAATTTGAAAATAAGTACACGGCATAAAGCCTATTAAGCTATGGTGGGATAGCTTAATAGGCTTTTAATAAATCGACGTTTAATGACTGGTTACTATATTCATTTTTAAAATTTAATGTGATTATGAGGTTTTTGGGGTGGAACAACAATGTACTTGTTTATTTTTCCTGAAAACCGCCAGAAACAAAATGAGCAGCGATTTGTTTTATAAGAGCTAAGATTTCTTTAAACATCACAATTCACCTCCATCAATTAACTTATTACAATATAAAGATACTATAAAGAAAATAATAAATGTTTTGTAACGCATAAATAAAAATTTTAACTTCATAAGTGTTTATTGTCAGATATTTTAATTGCTTAAATGACATAAAATTACGCTTATGTGTAGAAATACTCAGAAATAGCGTTTTTAAGGTCGTTAAATTATAAGATAATTCAATAATATACACTTTAAGGTATATTTATACTTGATTTTATTTAAAATTACAGTTATTATGTATATAAATCTTATAAAAATATTGGAGTGATGGAATTGGGGCGTACACAACAGCACTAAACAAATTACAAACATTTAAGGGTAAACATTTTTTAAAAACATGCGATTTTTCCGCTGATGAGTTGCACACTTTAATTGATTTTACTGGTGAATTAAAAGAAAAGAAAAAGCGTAATATCCCGCATCCTTATTTAAAAGGTAAAAATTTAGCATTTTTATTTGAAAAGCCGTCTACAAGAACTCGTTCAGCTTTCAGTGTTGCTGCTTATGATTTAGGTGCATATCCTGAATATTTTGGGCAAGGAGATATTCATTTAGGCGTTAAAGAATCTGCAGAAGATACTGCAAAAGTATTGGGTAGAATGTATGATGGTATTGAATTTAGAGGACATCACCAAAAAGACGTAGAAGCACTTGCTACAAGTGCTGGCGTACCAGTGTGGAATGGCTTAACTAACGAGTGGCACCCAACGCAAATGATTGCAGATTTCTTCACATTAAAAGAGAACTGGGGCACTTTAAAAGGTAAGACGTTAACTTATGTAGGCGATGCTAGAAATAATGTAGCACATGATTTGCTAATTACTGGGGCAATTTTAGGTGTTAACGTTCATATTGCTGCACCAAAATCTTTACAACCCAATAAAGATATTCAATTATTGGCTCAAAAATATGCTGCTGATTCGCAAAGTGATATTTTGATTACTGATGATATTCAACAAGCGATATATCAAACTGATGCAATTTATACAGATGTTTGGTTCTCTATGGGTGAAGATGAAGGGTTATTAGAATCTCGCATCAATCAATTGTTGCCATACCAGGTAAATGAAACTATGCTAATGAATACGATGAATCCAGATGTTATCGTGCTACATTGTCTACCAGCATTTCATGATGTGAACACAGAAGTAGGTCAAAAAATATATGAAACATATGGTCTGACTGAAATGGAAATTGCAGACGATGTATTCAGAGGAAAACATGCTGTTATTTTTGATCAATCAGAAAATAGATTACATTCAATTAAAGCAATAATGGCCGTTACATTAGGTGACATCTTTTAAATAATTATCTTCAAAAGATTAGGTCAAAAATATTTTTCTAATTAATGTTTTTACCTATCACTAGTATATTAACATTTACTGCAGAAATTATGACAAGATGACTTTCGATACTGTTAGTCACTACCAATATATTATTCGAGGCTGAGACATTTATAGATGTCTCAGCCTCTTTTTTGTAGATTTATATGTTAATCAAAAGAAAAATGAATCCTTTTTTGAAAATAATTTTCATTATTAATATAAATATTGATTATAATTTTCTGTAATTGTATATTTAATGTAATTAGGAGGTTAGCTATTATGAGTAAATTGTTTGAAAGAGCACAACAATTTGGGAAATCATTTATGTTACCCATAGCAATTTTGCCGGCAGCAGGCTTATTACTAGGAATCGGTGGTGCATTAAGTAATCCGAATACAGTTAAAGCTTATCCAGTATTAGATATTAATTTATTACAGAATATTTTTATTTTAATGTCATCTGCTGGAAATATCATTTTTCAAAACTTACCAGTTATCTTTGCTGTAGGCGTAGCTATAGGATTGGCGAAGAGTGATAAAGGTACTGCCGGATTAGCGGCAATGCTTGGATTTTTAATCATGAATGCGTCTATGAACGGATTGTTAACTATAACTGGAACATTAGCAAAAGACAACTTAGCAGAAGTAGGACAAAGCATGGTACTAGGTATTCAAACTGTAGAAACAGGGGTGTTTGGTGGGATTGTCACTGGTATAATGACAGCGCTTTTACACAATAAGTTTTATAAGATATCGCTGCCTGACTACCTTGGTTTCTTTGGTGGTTCACGTTTTGTACCGATTATTACAGCAATTGCATCCATTGTATTGGGTGTCATTATGTTTTTTGTTTGGCCAACAGTACAAGGATGGATCTTTGGTGTCGGTGGATTAGTAGATAAAACAGGGGTAATTGGTACGTTTTTCTTTGGCTTTATCTTGAGATTGTTAGGTCCTTTTGGATTGCATCATATTTTCTACTTACCATTTTGGCAAACAGCTTTGGGAGGATCGTTAGAAGTTAAAGGACATATGGTTCAAGGAACGCAAAATATTTTCTTTGCACAATTAGGGGACCCTGACGTTACAAAGTACTTTTCAGGTGTTTCACGATATATGTCGGGTAGGTTTATTACCATGATGTTTGGGCTTTGTGGCGCAGCATTAGCGATTTACCATACGGCTAAACCAGAACGTAAAAAAGTTGTAGGAGGATTGATGCTCTCTGCGGCTTTAACATCGTTTTTAACAGGTATTACAGAACCATTAGAGTTTAGTTTTTTATTTGTTGCTCCCATATTATATGTGATTCATGCGTTTTAGACGGCCTAGCATTTATGATGGCAGATATTTTTAATATAACTGTAGGCCAAACCTTTAGTGGAGGATTTATAGACTTTTTATTATTTGGTGTGCTTCAAGGAAATTCTAAAACAAATTTCTTGTGGGTAATCCCAGTTGGTATCATCTGGTTTATGATGTACTATGTTATTTTTAGATTCTTGATAACGAAGTTCAATTTCAAAACGCCTGGTCGTGAAGATGAAACGGCAACTGAAACTGTAGAAGTAACGGATCGTGCTAAGACAATAATTCAAGCACTTGGCGGTAAAGAAAATATAGACGTAGTTGATTGCTGTGCTACTCGTTTGAGAGTGACGTTAAACAGCGATAAAGAAGTAGATAAAGCTATGTTGACAGCCACGCAAGCTAGAGGAGTTATTCAAAAAGGGAATGGCGTTCAAATTATATATGGTCCTCATGTTACTACGATAAAAAATGAGGTTGAGGTGCTTTTAGAAAATGAAAAATTATAATATAACGTTTGAAAAGATATGAGGCGATATTAACGATTGAAGAAAGATAGGGTGAAAAGATGAATGTTATAAATTTGAAAAATCAAACTATAGCCAGTCAATATTTAGCAACTGAGTTGTTAAAACAACTTAAGACTAAACCTGATACAGTTTTAGGTTTGGCTACAGGTAGTACAATGATAAACGTGTATAAATATCTATCAGAATTATTGAATATTAATCAAATTGATTTATCACGTGTGGTTACATTTAATTTAGACGAGTATATTGCTTTAGCACCAGACCATAAACAGAGCTATCATGTGTATATGAACGAACATTTATTTAAACATAATGATTCGTGGCAAGAAGGTAATATACATTTACCAATGGGAAATGCAAAAGATGTTGTACAAGAAGCTAGGGCTTACGAACAACTTTTATGTGATATAGGCCCAGTAGATATTCAAATATTAGGGATTGGTGAAAATGGACATATTGGGTTTAATGAGCCATATACATCTTTTGAAAGTGTAACGAACGTAGTCGATTTGACACCCTCAACAATTAATGCGAATAGCAAATACTTTGAAACAATTGAAAATGTACCTAAACAAGCAATATCGATGGGACTTTCATCTATTATGCGAGCGAAGCGAATTATTTTGTTAGCATTAGGTGAACATAAGAAGGAGGCAATCAAACAGCTCTTAGAAGGTGATATATCCGAATCGTTACCTGCCAGTATATTGAGACAACATGCTAATGTAGAAGTGATCGTGGATGATGAAATATTCCAATTGAATAAATATCACTAAATTATAATCATAATATTATGACGTAACTTGTGAACAATAATTATATTAGTGGTTGAAATGAGGTTAATGGCGCAGTGCAGAAGTCTAAAGAAATTATTTTAGATTTCGGTACTGCGCTTTTATATTTATAAAAATATTGTTTCAAGAAATAACAATTATACAATTTTAAAAGGGGTGTATTGTGATGGTAAATGTGAATAAAGAACGCATGAAAACATAAAGAACTACTATTTTCACTAATGAAAATTAGTAGTTCTTATACGTGAGCAAAGCTTAGGTAAGCCAATTAACGATCTATTCCCATATTTCAGGGTCAACGATGTGTGAAAGTATTTGAACAATAATTCGTATTATAATACTAAACCAATCATAGATGCTGAAATGATTGAAGCTAAGGTAGAACCAATCAATAAACGCATAGCAAATGAAGCTACTTTATTCCCCTGTTCGGTACTAAATCCTTTTATTGATCCAACAATAATGCCAACTGTACCAAAGTTAGCGAAACTAACAAGATATACTGAGATAATACCTTGGGTACGATGTGAAAGCGTATCGGCTAATTTTTGGAAATCTAGCATAGCAACGAATTCGTTAGTAATCAATTTTGTAGCCATAATTGAACCTGCTTGAACTGCTTCATGCCAAGGAATTCCGATAATAAAAGCGATTGGTGCAAAGATGAAACCAATTAATTGTCTGAAGTCTAACCCGACTAAGTTGAATAATACAGTGATAGCTTCCATCAGTGAAATGAATGCTAGTAGCATAATAGCGACACTAACAGCAATTTTAAACCCATCTGTAGCACTATCACCAATCATTTGGAAGAAAGGTACTTTTTTAGGTTTTGTAGTATTGTTCTCATGCACACTATGATTAGCCGTTAAATTTGATATTTCAACATCTTTATCATCGGATTTATACGGATTAATTACACTAGCAATAATTAATGCACTGAAAATATTAAGCATCACTGCGGTAACAACAAATTTAGGCTCGAGCATTTGCATGTAGGATCCTAACATCGCCATACTCACTGCACTCATACCAGAAGTAGTTATTGTATATAATTTAGCTTTAGATAGTTTCGGTATCATTTCTTTAATAGTTAAGTAAACTTCTGGCTGACCTAACATAGATGTAGAAATAGCAAAATAACTTTCTAAACGTCCCATACCAGTCAGTTTATTGATGACGATACCAATATATTTAATAATAAATGGAAGTATTTTAAAATAATTCAATACACCTATTAATACCGAGATAAATACTAAAGGAAGTAATACAGTAATAAAAAATGTAGAAGCTCCCTTATTTTGCAAACCACCGAATACAAAACCAATACCAGCTTTACTAATATCTAATAAAGACTCAAAAAATGAGCCGAGTGTTGTTAGTGTCGTTAAACCAATAGTTGTATTCATCATAAATATTACGATAATTACTTGAATGACTAACATGGTTAAAGGCTTTTTAAAATCAATGGATTTTCTATCATAACTAAAAATAAAAGAAAGTATTAATGCAAATAGAATACCGGTAATGCAAAATAGAATGGACATTTAAATCACCTACAATTGAGTGAAAGCAACAGCGATTTTAGCTCCTAGAACTGCATTGTTTTCAACAAGTTTTATATTTGTTTCTAAACTTTTACCTTCAGACTTTTCGACAATTTTTCCAAGTAAAAATGGTGTGGAATCCTTTCCGCTAATCCCTTTTTCCTCTGCTTCCTTTACAGCATCTGTGATAATGCGATCAATATAGGATTTAGATAGCGCATGTGCTTTTGGTACAGGGTTAGCAATGACGATACCGCCATTTAAAGATAAATCATTTTTAGCTTTGCAAATTTGAGCGATAGCCTCAGGAGAGTCGGCTGAACTGTTTAATTTAATACCACTTTCGGGTGTGAAAAAGGCAGGAAGTTCTTCGGTTTGATAACCAATAACAGGTACACCCTTTGTCTCAAGGTATTCAAGTGTTTTTGGTAAGTCTAAGATGGATTTTGCTCCTGCACAGATAACAGTTACATTAGTTTGTCCTAATTCTTCTAAATCGGCTGAAATATCCATAGTTTGTTCAACACCTCTATGTACGCCACCAATTCCTCCAGTAACAAAGAATTGAATACCTGCCAATTCAGCACAAATCATTGTAGAGGCAACTGTTGTTGCACCGATACGTTTAGTAGCAATAATCTCTGCTAAATCTCGACGTGATACTTTGGCAACATCGTCATGTTTAGCTAGTAATGTTAGTTCTTCAGTTTCTAAACCTATTTTAATTTTCCCGTTAATTAAGGCAACGGTTGCAGGGATTGCGCCATTATTTCTAATTATTTGTTCAACATTTTTAGCCATCTCAACATTTTGTGGATAGGGCATGCCATGTGAAATAATAGTCGATTCTAAAGCCACTATAGGTTTATTACTATCTTTGGCTTGTTGTACTTCTTGTGAAAATTCAATGTATTGTTTCATCTTTATATTCCTCCAAATCTCTAAATATTTGTTTTTTATCTAAATTTTGACGAACAGTATAATTCGTTTCTATCGTTTTCCTCGCATTTATCATGCCAGCATTTAGTATGTCAACTATACCTAGACCATTCAGCCAACTGAAGACCACTGCACTAGAAAATGAATCACCTGCTCCTGTCACATCTACAACCTCTTTTGAACTAAGAACGGGTTTAATGATTTCTGTTTTTTTATCTTTATAGATAAGTTCTTGAACTCCGTTTGTGATGATCACTTTAGAGACGCCAGCATCTATCCATTTTTGTGCAGCTTTTTTCATATCATTTATGTTTTGGATTTCCATATTGAAATAAGTTTCTGTTTCATCTCGATTAATAATAAGCCAGTCTATTGCATGTAATGAATCAGGCATATGCTTCATCTTGGGTGATGATACAGGTATAATTACTAGTTTGATGTTGTGCTTCTCAGAATATGCGCACAGAAAATCAATTGCAGGTTTACTTAAATTTAAATCTGCGACAATACATTTGGCTTTAACTAGTAAATGTGTTCGCTTAATTAAAAATTCGGGCGTGATATAGTCGTATACTTCCATATCAGCTAAGCCGTATTGCATATTACCATCATTGTCTATGAGTGCAGTGTAAGAACCTGTGTTTGCATTTTCTATTTGTTGCACGTGATCTAGGTTCATGAAAGGGCTTGATAATTTATGTATCATGTCCCACTCACTGTCATTACCACTGGTAGATAAAAATGCTACGGTTTCACCCATTCGACCAAGATTTTCTGCAATATTTCTAGCTACACCACCTACAGAACGTGTAGAAGTTACAGGATTGGAAGTTTCTAGTTGCAATGTATGATGGACATAAAACTTTCTGTCTAAGTTAGCAGCACCGATACATACAATAGGATAATTTTCGTTTAAAACATAAGCTTTACCTAAGACGTATTCTTTGCGTATTAATCCTGAAATAATATTAGCTACTGCGGGTCTTGATAAACCAATTGATAATGCTAATTCTTGTTGAGAAATAAATGGATTGTCTTGTATGCGTTTCAAAACCTCTCTTTCATTACTATTCATTGATGAGACCTCCTTTTGATAAAATCTAAACAATTGTTTGAAAATAAACTTTTGTTTGAATTCAAGCGAATCTTAGCATGTAATTTTACATTTGTATACGCTTACAAATTAATGTTGCGAAAATTGTGACAATTATAATAGGGATCTGTCACACATTTGAAATAAGTTTAAACATTGATATATGAAGGTTTTAATGGTGATTGTATTTTTATAAAATAATCCTATTATTTTAATTTTTGAAAATTATTTTTAAACGCAATCGATGTCTACTTTTGGGGAGTATAATTGAAACTGAACTGACTTTATCGATATCAAATATTAAACACTAAATGAAGAGAGTTCTATAAAATTGTAAAAAATTAAAATTATCTGAAATTAAAAAAAATATTATCTTATCGATGAAAATCTATTGACTAAATAGTGGGATAGGACTAAACTGATTTTAATCCGATAAGAATAATATGAATAGAGGGCGAGAAATGAAAAAATTATTAATGGTATTGGTTACTTTAATTGTGGCAGTGGGACTAGCAGCATGTGGTAATGACTCTTCAAGCAAAAAAGATAGCGATAGTAAAAGCAAAACAGCTAGTGAGGATAAAACATTTGTCGTAGGAACAGAAGGAACTTATGCACCTTTTTCGTTTCACGATAAGAATGATAAATTAACTGGCTATGATATAGATGTAGTGAAAGCAGTAGCTAAAGAAATGGATTATAAAGTTAAATTTAAAGAAACTCAATGGGATTCAATGTTTGCAGGATTAGATTCAGGCAGATTTAATGTTGTAGCTAACCAAGTTGGTATTAACGATGAACGTAAAGAAAAATATAAATTCTCTGAACCTTACACTTATTCACAAGGTGTATTAGTAGTAAATAAAGATAATACAGATATCAAATCATTTGATGATGTTAAAGGTAAGAAATTAGCACAAACATTTACTTCAAACTATGGTAAATTAGCAAAATCTAAAGGTGCAGAACTTACAAAAGTTGATGGCTTCAACCAAGCGATGGATTTATTACAATCAAATCGAGTAGAGGGTACGTTTAACGATAATATCTCTTACTTAGATTATAAAAAACAAAAACCTAACGCTAAGGTAAAAGCGATTGAAGGTAATGCTGAAAAGAGTCAATCTGCTTTAACTTTCAGTAAGAAAGAAGACGACAAAACAATTAAAGAAGTTAATAAAGCAATGAAAAAATTAAAAGATAATGGTGAATTAGCAAAAATAAGCGAAAAATGGTTTGGTGAAGATGTTTCTAAACCTTAATTCAGAACAACAACATGCATTAGATGCAGCCGGACAAGCATTTATGCCAATGCTTGAAGGATTGGTGAAATTTTCAATTCCTATCACATTAGTAACTTTTGTATTAGGATTGGTTATAGCACTTGTAGCTGCATTAATGCGTATATCAACAAGCCGTATTCTCAGAGGGATTGCACGTTTTTATATTTCAATCATTAGAGGAACACCGATGATTGTACAATTATTCATTATCTTTTATGGTATCCCTGAACTCGGCAGACTATTAACTAACAACTCAGAAAATCAATGGACGTTAGCACCAGTAATAGCTGCAATTATTGGTCTATCTTTAAATGTAGGCGCATATGCTTCTGAAATTATTCGTGGAGGCATCATGTCTATTCCAAAAGGCCAGACAGAAGCAGCGTATTCAATTGGTATGAATTACCGTCAAACGATTCAACGTATCATACTACCACAAGCAATAAGAGTTTCTGTGCCTGCGCTAGGTAATACGTTCCTAAGTTTAATTAAAGATACGTCGTTACTCGGTTTTATACTTGTTGCTGAAATGTTTAGAAAAGCACAAGAAGTTGCGTCGACGACTTATGAATATTTAACAATTTATCTACTCGTTGCACTTATGTACTGGGTTGTATGTTTTATTATTTCAATCGTCCAGAACTTTTACGAATCTTATCTTGAAAGAGGGTATCGTTCATGATTGAATTGCAAAATATAAAGAAAACATTTAATGATAAAAAAGTGATTAAAGGTATTGATTTAAAAGTTGATCAAGGAGAAGTAGTTACCTTTATTGGACGTTCAGGTTCTGGTAAAACGACTCTGTTACGAATGATCAACGCACTAGAATTACCGACAGAAGGCGCTGTTTACGTCAATAGTGAAACTTATGACAATAAAGATAAAAAATCACAAATTAAAGTACGTAGGCAGTCGGGGATGGTTTTTCAAAGTTATAATCTCTTTCCGCATAAAACGGCATTAGAAAATGTCATGGAAGGACTAATTACTGTTAAGAAAATGAAAAAGGCTGAGGCGCAACAACAAGCGCTAGTGCTTTTAGAGAAAGTAGACTTAACAGCTGTAAAAGACCAAAGGCCTAATGCGTTATCTGGTGGACAACAACAACGTGTAGCGATTGCGAGAGCTTTGGCGATGAACCCAAAAGTTATGCTCTTTGATGAACCTACCTCTGCATTAGATCCAGAGCTAGTAAACGATGTATTACGTGTAATTAAAGACCTAGCAAATGAAGGAATGACTATGATTATAGTTACGCATGAGATGCGTTTTGCGAAGGAAGTTTCAAATAAAATTGTGTTTATTCATGATGGTGTTATTGGGGAGTCAGGTGCACCTGAACAAATTTTTAATCACCCACAAACAACAGAGTTGCAACGCTTTTTGAATATGCTTAGAGAAGCGTAAAATAAATAATGTTTGAATGAGACGGAAGCTAAATAGCTGAAGTCTCATTTTTTATTTTTTAAAAGTAATTATTATAAAATGTATCGACCATACAAATGTCACTATATAATTTATTAACAGAAGATAATTTTTTTGATGTGCAACTTTTCGTATTAGTAGGCGAAGAAGATTACACATCTACAAGCGTAAGAAAGCGATTACAATATAAATGTAAGGAGGTTGCTAATATGTTAAGCAAGAGGCAGTATCATATTTTGACGTTCATTATTGAACGAGAGACTTTTGTGCAAATTCATAATTTAGCAACACATTTCAATGTTTCAGAGAGAACCATTCAATATGATCTTGAATACATTGAAGATATGGCGAGTAAATTAGCTTTAACGATTCAAAGAAACAAATATGATGGTATTAAAATCACGACATCATCAGAACAACTAAAGGCTGTAGAACCTCAATATTTGTCAACGTCTATACATTATTCCAAAGACGAACGGTTGTTGTATATTACTTTAAAGCTCTTTGAATCTACAACCCCAACTGCTTCACAAGTACTGGCAACCATGGTTTCAGTGACTCGACGTACGATAGTGGAAGATTTAAAACGTGTACAGCAATGGCTCGAGGAACACGATTTACAGTTGAAATATGAGAAGAATAAAGGGTTCTTAATTAAGGGCGATGAAAATGCCTATCGTAAGGCATATGCAGAAATGGTTCATGAATATTTTCAAACACATACGCACCAAATGGGCCATCATTTATTCTCAAATCATGAATTAGAACAAATTCGCTTAAGTGTAGCTTCGGTGTTGATTGATGCAAATTATCAACTCGTACAGAGTGCAATTGATGGATTGATTTACCACATTTTAATTGCGATTCATCGGGCGAATGAGGATTTTATTTTTGAGATTCCGGATAAAGAATATAAAAAGTTACAGAAGACAGAACAATTTCAAATAGCCTTAAAAATTAAAGCGCAATTAGAACAGATTTTTAAGCTTCATTTTCCAAAAAGTGAAGCTGCTTTTATTACTTTACATCTGCTAGGCGCAAAGACTTCAGAAGTAAATCAGTATCATCGTGAAATAGACGATTTGGATATTTTAACGGAACAACTGATTGAGCGAATGAGTGGAGACTTGGGATTAGATTTAATGTCAGATAGTAAATTGTTATACGGTTTGGTTGTTCATTTAAGACCAGCAATTCATAGGCTGAAATTTGATATGACACATGACAATCCTTTGAAAGAAGAAATTATCTTGCAATACAAGCAACTGATGGAAGGTATAAAAAAGCATATATGGGGCATTGAAGAAACTTATAATATTGAGTTTGATAATAATGAACTAACTTATATAACCTTGCATTTTGCCTCAGCAATTGAGCGTATTTCGACTGTGACAACAAATAAAATTAAAGTTGTATTGTTATGTGGTTCTGGGGTAGGCACTTCACAACTATTAAAAAGTAGAATCGGTCACATTTATCCAGAACTCGAGGTAGTTGATGCTTATTCTATATATGAAATAGATGACAGTATGCTAAAGCATGAAGGGGTTGATTACATTATATCTACAGTCCCTTTCAATCAAGTAACAGTACCTGTGATTAGAGTTTCACCATTTTTAGATAAGAATGATCGTATCCAATTAAATGAAATTATTAATCACTCTAGAGAACAATACATTGATGATTTACGTGGTATTGGTCCTACTCTAGAACAGGTGTTACCACAATCCAGAATATTAACGCAGCAACCAGTACTTGCACGTGATGATGCGATTAAACAAGCTGTATCCACGCTAGAAAAAGATGGCGTAGTGGACAAAGCATATGCGACTGATATCATCCAACAATTGGATACGTTTGGTCCTTATATGGTCATTAGTCCTCATATCGCATTGATTCATGCAAAGCATGATCATGTACAACAACCAGTGGGCTTTAGTTTGATCCAATATGAAAATGGTGTTCATTTTTCACATGATCAATATGACCCGGTGTATATAGTCATTACTTTAGCTACAGCACAACCTCAAATCCATCTAAATGCGTTGCGGCAACTAAGTACACTAATTATGGATGAAGCAGCAAGAGAGGCTGTGTTTTCAGGAGATATAACAGCTATTATGGAACATATTAAGCATGTAAGCCAACTGTAAGGAGAGGATATAGATGAGTTTGGAAATACTGTCTGCAGATAAGATACAAATATTAGATAAAGTAGAAACATGGGAACAAGCAATAACAATAGCTGCAAATCCCTTACTTACACAAGATTATTTTGCACCAAGTTATGTTACAGCAATGATTGACAGTGTGAAAGAATTAGGACCTTATATCGTAATTGCACCAGAAATTGCAATTGCTCATGCAAGGCCTAATGATGATGTGAAACACATTGGTTTAAGTTTATTAAAATTAAATGAACATATTAATTTTTCTGAAGAAGGACACTTTGCATCACTTATATTTGTACTTAGTGCTATAGATAATGATGGCCATTTGGCAATTTTAAGAAATTTAGCAACTAAATTAGGTGATCAAGATATAGTAAATCAATTATTAGCAGCTCAAGAAGTCAATGAAATAGTAAATATATTTAAAGGAGAATGATGAAAATGAAAATTTTAGTAGTTTGTGGTCACGGTCTAGGAAGTAGTTTTATGGTGGAAATGAATGCGCAAGAAGCGTTGAAAAATATAAATGCGTCATCCGATATTAAAGTGGAACACAGTGATGTGATGAGTGCTAGCCCTGATATGGCTGATTTATTTATTTGTGGTAGAGACTTAGAGGAAAATACTAAAAATCTAGGCGACGTCATTGTATTAGATAACATTTTAGATAAAGAAGAATTACAACAAAAATTAAAGGATAAATTAAGTGAATTGAATATCTTATAAATAAAATTTAAGGGGGCAGTAAAATGAAACCAATACTTGATTTTATTGTTGATGTATTGAGTCAACCTGCGATATTAGTTGCATTAATTGCTTTTATAGGGTTGATTATGCAGAAGAAATCGGCGACAGATATTACATCTGGAACAATTAAAACAATTCTCGGATTTTTAGTGTTAAGCGCAGGTGCAAATGTGGTAACACAATCACTCGAACCATTTGGGAAAATATTTCAACATGCATTTGGTGTACAAGGTGTAGTACCAAATAATGAAGCGATTATATCAATTGCATTAGAACAATATGGTACAACTGCAGCACTAATAATGGTATTCGGTATGATTGTAAATATTATTATTGCGCGTATTACTAACTTAAAATATATCTTTTTAACTGGTCATCATACCTTTTATATGGCAGCATTTTTAGCAATATTATTATCTGTAGGCAATATTACCGGTACATTAACGGTAATTGTCGGAGCGATTATCTTAGGATTGATAATGGCGATATTACCGGCATTGGCACATCCTACGATGAAACAAATTACTGGTAATAACCAAGTTGCTCTAGGTCATTTTGGGACAATAAGTTATTGGGCAGCAGGAGAAGTTGGGAAACTATTTAAAGGTAAATCAAAGTCTACAGAAGAAATTAATTTTCCGAAAGGTTTAAGCTTTTTAAGAGAAAGTACGATTAGTATTTCTTTAACAATGACATTATTGTATTTTGTTGCAGCATTATTTGCGGGACCAACTTATGTACATAGTGAGATTAGCAATGGGCAAAACTTTATTGTATTTTCACTAATACAAGGTGTGACTTTTGCAGCAGGTGTATTTATTATATTAACGGGCGTACGTTTAATTTTAGCTGAAATAGTACCAGCATTTAAAGGTATTTCAGAGAAATTGGTACCGAATACAAAGCCAGCTTTAGACTGTCCGATTGTCTTCCCGTATGCACAAAACGCTGTGTTAATAGGATTCTTTGTTAGCTTTATAGTGGGAGTAATTGGCATGTTTATCTTGTTCTTATTTGGTGGCGTCGTGATACTTCCAGGTGTTGTTGCACACTTCTTCTTAGGTGCAACTGCAGGTGTCTTTGGTAATGCAAGAGGCGGTATTAAAGGTGCAGTTGCAGGGTCTGCTTTAAATGGATTATTGATTACGTTCTTGCCATTACTGTTTTTACCTTTCTTAGGGGACTTAGGTGGCGCAGCGACGACATTCTCCGATACAGACTTCTTAGTTGTAGGTATTGTATTTGGAAATATCGCGAAATTCCTTGGTCTAATTGGCATCATAATTCTAATTTTAGTAGTTGCAGTTTTGGCTATCATTTTACAAAAACGTACAAATGAAAAAGAAGCAAAAGAATAGTAGTAGAAATTATAATAAAATAGTATATATTTTAAGGTGAGTGGGACAAAAAGCTAATTTGTTTGGAAAGGTTTTACCTTCCGAGTTAGCTATGCAATATAATGATAACAGTTGAGACAATTAATGAACTGTACCCATCCTAGTAGGCTACTAATTAGCACAACCTAATAGCCCGTTTCATAGTATAGATGTGAAACGGGCTATTTTTTAATGTTATTTGATTAGTAATATAAAACTATGATGCTAGTTCCAATGCTTCTTCAATGGTCCATAACTACCAAATATTGGGTCTGTATTAGGTATGGAGACATTTTCAATATTATATAAATTTTGAGGACGCTCGCTTGCTTTACCAACACAAATATCATATGACTGACTATGGGGATAGGCGCCCATGACTGTAAAGTCACTACTTTGACTTAACAGTTTGTGACCAGTACCAGCTGGTAATATTAAAGCATCACCCTCTGTAATCTTAATAGGAGTACCACTTCTACCTCCTAGCATTAATTGAGCGGTTCCATTGATTACCAATAAGACTTCATGTGAATTACTGTGATAATGATGATAAGGGAAAATACCGCCTTCCCAAGTGTTACCCCATTGATTTGTGGATAATACATGACTTAAATCATCAGTCTCTGAAAATACGTTTTGATAAACTAAAACAACTAAATAAGGGTTGTTAGGTATTTGCCCATCATCATCAAAATTTAATGTGTTAATTGTAATTTCTTGTGGTTGTTTCAAGTTTAAACACCTCTTTGTTTTTAACAGTATTAATTATAGTTGTATCATAGAAGTGTAAAATTTATTCTTTGTAATATACAAACTGACTTGTAGTTGCAAGTAAATCACCATCATGACTCCATATTTCTCCTGTTTGATCGAAGAAACCATTAAAAAATTTAAGCGCACGTGTATGTCCAAGTAGCGGCTGGCTTCCATTGTTCTTTAAAGTCTTAGAATTAGCATGAAAGTATATAGTGAGTGATACTGTCCCGATAGGAACGAACGCTTTACGGCGTACATAGATACGTGGAAAGAATGCATCGCATATAGACGCAAGAGATAAAAAATCTAAATCTCTATTAGGTTTGTCTTTGATCCATTGTAACGTTACAGAATCTGGTTGCTCGGTAGGATTCATTGCTAGTGGCGCACCTTTAATCATTCTGATGTCATAGTTTTGTGCCCATGGAGGCGCACTTTCTAATGCTGTAAGTGTTACTTTGTCTGCAGGTGGAACATCAGGAAAGGACAGTTCAGTTGATGACCATGTATCTCGGCGTTTAGCAGTAACTGCTGTTCCAGTAATAACGGTTTTATCATTCTGTTTTAGCTCTATATACCAGTGTTGCGTTGAACGATTCGTTCTCGATGGATAGGCAATTATACTGAAAATTGCTTCTTGTATAGGAGCAGCATAGTTTATTGTTAGAGAGATAGGCTCTCCTAAAATTTCATCATGTTCTAAAACTGCGCGTAATAATGTGGATGCTATAACACCACCGAATGGCCCAATCATATTCCCATAGGCGCTAGAAGTATGTCCTGAATATACACCTGGTTTCTGGTGTGTAAGTTGAGTTGCTAAATCAAATGGATGCTGTGGTTGATTAGATTGCATAACGAACGCCTCCGTTTTTTAATAAGTTATTCAAATAGTTTAAATAAAATACTTATAGTATGTTGATATTAAAAAAATCAAAAATTTAGGAGGTGCACAGTAAGTAAAGTTAAAAACTCGCTTCTGTCACCCTCCTATATGTGTAGAGGTTTACTGTAGCATTTCTTTATATACGCTATGATTTTGATAAACACTAGTAAGCAGTGGTGCTTCTAAATTGTAATGTGCTGCTAATTGTAATAAATAACCTTGTAAATGGTCGGTTTCAATATTGAGTCCCTTTTCCATATCACGTTGCATGGAAGTTTTGAAATGATAAGATAATTGATTTAGGGATTGCATGTATTTAGAAACAATTTGATCAGATATGGGTGCATTGTGTTTACGCATAATAGTAGCAGCCTCATTGTATAAGGACTTAATAAATTCTGTACCACCTTCACTATCACGAATAGGTCCGATAGGTGCATGCATAAGTGTTGTTACGCCCGATAATACGGTGATCATTAAGTATTTATGCCACATACCTTGTTCGACATTTCTGTTGAGGATAAATTCAGCTTTTGTTCCTGAAAATGCTTGTTCAATATATTTAGCACGATTACTTTCAGTACCGTCTAACTCCCCAAAAAAGAGTTTATCAAATTGACTGGTTTGGATAATCTCTCCAGTACTGTCAAGCGTTGTTTCTATAATGCAATAACCACCCATGATTTTATTTTTTCCAAAAGCGTTTTGTAATTTTGGAACGTGTGCAACGCCATTAAGTAGTGGAATAATTGAAGTGTTATGATCTATAAATGGTTTTAAATCTTCAATAGCATGCTCTAAGTGATAAGACTTTGAGGATAATAGTACGATATCAAAAGGTTCGACACGATCATCTTTTGTGATGAGTTGTGGATTAAAATGATAATCGCCTTTTTCGCTATGAATGGCTAAACCATTTCTCTCTAAATATGATTTACGTTTGGGCCGAACTAAAAATGTAACATGCTTGCCAGCCTCAGCTAAGCGACCACCAAAATAACCACCAATTCCGCCAGCACCTAGTACTAATATGCGCATCTACAACAGCTCCTTAAAATATGTATAGTATATTTAATCTCTATATACCACTTTTCATTTCTTTCTACGCATTGAAAATTAAAATTCTTAGCTTTAATGTCTATCTATACTATCTATTTATATTATTGTAAAATGTTTAAAGTAAATAAAAATTGTACAATGTAAAAGTATGTTGTATATGAATTTTTAGGAGGATACAATGACATTTAAAAATGAAAAGAAATATCGATGGAAGGATATTAACGGGAAAGATTTTTTTCTACCAATCATTTATTTAGCTAGTAATTTTATATTATCAATTATAATTTTAGTTATATTATGGGCAATTAATATAAGTTTAGGTGATAGGTACTTTAATGATGGAATTGATTCGTCGAGTTCCATTGCTTTGTTAATGGAAATTGCTGTATTTATATTTATCATGCTTATTTGGATATTGTTTCATAAAAATAGTTATAAAGTTGAATGGAAAAGTGGATTCAATAATATTAAAAAATACTGGAAACTTATTGTTGTTACATTTATTGTTATGTTTATATTTAAATTAATTTTTCCTGTATTAGTTGATGCGTTTGCACCTGAACAATGGAAGTTTGAAGAAACACAAAATGACTTATTGGTTCAACAAATGTTTAGTACACCATTCTCAACGGTGCTTGCGTTCTTTTCTATTGTAATTATTGCACCGGTTACTGAAGAATTTCTCTTCCGACACTTGGTAATTGGGGAATTAGGAAAGAAACTGAATTTTATAGTGATGTCAGTAATATCTGTATGTGTTTTTGCATCTCTACACGTAACAGAAGCGCAATCGCCATTAGAAATTGTTATGTATCTCGTTATCGCTATGGGGATTGTATTTATTTATTTAAAAACACAACGCAGTTTAGCTACTGCTATAGCATTGCATGCATTAAATAATTTTATTGCATATGTAGCAATGGTTCTTCTGTAAATATAAATAGCTTTAAGAGATTGTTTTGTTTCACATGGAACAGAATTGATTTAATAGACGTATTATTTAGAATTTTCTAAAATTTCGTTGACTAAACATGAGCATAATGCTAGGATAAAAACAATGCAACTACATATTGATTTACTCTTATCAAGAGAGGTGGAGGGACGTGCCCTATGAAACCCAGCAACCATCGTTATACGAAATGGTGCTAATTCACAAAAAGTTATCTAACTTTTAGAGATGAGAGAAGGTTTATACTTTCTCTTATAAAATTAAGAGAAAGTATTTTTTTATTTAGTTTGAAATTTAAAAATTCATGAGGAGTGAAATAAATTATGAGGAGATTAATTGTTTTAGGCTCATTATTAATACTAACCATCGTGCTAGCGGCATGTGGCAATTCAAATGGTAAAGATACGGACAAAAAAATAACAATTGCAGCTTCACCAGCTCCACACGGTGAAGTATTGAAACATGCGAAAGAAGAAATGAAAAAACAAGGATATGATTTAGAAGTTAAAACAGTAAATGATTATAAAGTACCTAATAAACTATTAGATAAAGGTGATGTAGATGCCAATTTCTTCCAGCATACGCCATACTTAAAAGCAGAAAAGAAAGATCACAATTATGATATAGAAGAAGTTGGTAAAGTATTTACTACACCTATGGGTGTTTATAGTAAAAAATATAAAGATATTAAAGATATTCCAAAAGGTTCAACAATATACGTTTCTAACAATCCAGCTGAAGAGGGTAGATTCTTATCATTCTTTGTAGATAAAGGATTAATAAAGATTAAAAAAGGTGTTAGTATAGAAGACGCAAAATTTGAAGACATTGTAGAAAATAAAAAAGATTTGAAGTTTAATAATAAACAAGGGGCAGAATTCTTACCTAAGACATATGAAAGTAAGGAAGGTGCTGCAGTTATTATGAATTCAAACTATGCGCTAGATAATGGGTTAACGCCACATAAAGATGCTATCATTAGTGAAACTGAGTCATCACCGTTTGCGAATATCGTTGCTGTGAAAAAAGGACATAAAGATGACGAAAAGTATCAAGCACTTATAAAAGTACTACAATCTAAAGACATGAAGGAATTCATTAAGAAAGAATATGGTAAAGATGTAATTCCGTATGAAAAATAAATGATTATGAACACATATCAGTAATGAAAAAGGGGTGTAGTGTATGTCTAAACTAGGCATTGTTGGCTTAGGAAGAGTAGGTAGTCAAGTTTTAACAGATGTACAATATTTGAATTTATTTTCAGAGATTGTTTTGGTTGATAATAAAGATGAAATTGCAAGTGGAGAAGCTCTTGATCATAATCATTCACAAGGATTATTTAATACTGCACATATCAAGATTAAAGCTGGAGATTATCAAGATTTAGCAGATGCTGATTTTATTGTGGTTGCTGCGAGTGTACCAACAGATAAAAATGATGGCGATCGTACATTATTAGCACAAGGCAATCATGACATTATAAAAAATATTATGAGTCAAGTTTCTAAAGTAACGCAAGATGCAATCATTATTTTGATTTCTAACCCCGTGGATTCGATGGTATATTTTGCTAATCAAGTAGATTATCCATCAAATAAAATAATTGGAACAGGAACAGCTTTAGAAAGTTCAAGGTTCAGGACAATTATCGCTCATCATTACCACATCGATCCAAAAAATGTTGAGGCATTTGTTATTGGAGAACATGGAGAACATGCAATACCTGTATGGAGTAAAGTTCGTATTCATGGTATGCCCCTAACAGAATATGAAGCGTTAAGCAATAGTCCAGAAATTGATAAAGCGCATATAACATCTATTATTAATGAGGTATCTATGGATGTCTTTTATCAAAAAGGTTGGACTAATGCTGCTATCTCAAGAGTTACAACCTCATTGATACAAACGATTGCGCTGGGTCAACGTACTATTATTCCACTGACTTCAATCAGTAAAGAATATGACTTAACGGATGGTGCATTTAGTTTACCTACGTTAGTTGATTGCTCTGGTATAGTTCAGAGATTTGAAATAACGCTAGATGAACATGAATTACAACAGCTTAAGGAAGCTTACGAGTATATTAAAGAGACTATCCGCACATCTGAAAAATAAAATAAAAAATAATTTAAACACCAATTCATTAGATGATGTCTTTTGAATTGGTGTTTTTTTGTTGTGTCTTTATTCCAAAAGTTGATTAAATAACTAAAATATAATGTGATTAAAAACTTTAGATATATTATAAATATTATTTATATAATCTGATATGTAATGTTAACATTTTGTAAATATTAATAAACGGTGATAAATATTGTTGAACAAAATTAAAAAAGTACTATAATGTAAAAATAAAAATAGTATAAAAGGTTTTAAAGGATTTATTGATTTAACTTCATCATTGGACATCAAGACGTATTATTAAAATGATTTGGAGCCCAATAGTGATGGATTAATTTTATTCATTTGCTAGGAGGAAGAGGCATGGAAGAAATAAGAGAAGTATTACCAATACAGAAATATCGTTATCAAAATTTTCAAAGTGGTTCAGTTTCTAAAAAATCAATAGCATTGACTGTTAAGTGTTCAAAAAATATTGAAACTAAAAAACTTATGCTAGCATTAAACGAATTAGTACAACAACAACCAATGTTACGTGCTACATGCAAAATAAATGAACAAGAAGAAAAGTTAATCGAGAAGAAATTTTTTCCGTATATTGAAGTGATAAAAATAGAGGGAACAGTTGCGCATGTTGATATTAATCCTTACTTAGATAGCGAATTAAAAGTCGATGGTACATCGTTATCACCTCAATTTAATTTTAAAATATTGGAATGCACAGATAATAATTTATTGTTATTGAAATTCACATGTTTAATAATTGATGAGGCACATATTAATAAACTGTTAGCTCAACTATCTACAATATATTCAAACATTTCCTGCGAAATAAATTTAAAGTCAGATACATATAATTTACAACAATTGTTGAAGACTACGAGTCACCAAAATATTAATGCAATACGTAAGAGCGTACATTGGCAAGTTAGTGAAGTTGAAAATGAGCATTTTATGTATATGCCATTAAAAAGTTATATTAAAGGTATTCAAACTGTTTCAAAACGCTGTAGAGTAGAGCAAATGTCACGTGCAAGAATGTTAGTGAGCATTTATTTAGCGAATTATTTTATGAGCAATAACGATAACATTACACTAGGTGTATTGCATAGTAGCGCAACTACTAATGAACAAACTAACTACATTTATCCTGATATGAAAATGTATCCATTGAATTTGCATGTAGATAAACATACGCCCTTATATCAATTATGTCATGAATGTGAAACAATGCTTGAGGCAATGTCGAACAATACAACAGCAATATTTGAAAAGCATGACTTGGCACAAAATATGCATTTTGAAACTTCTATTTATTGTAGTGACATCATAGAAAGTATAGATATAGATGGAGAAAGTTGTAAGGTAGAAAGTGTTTATGGAAATGATAGTGAACAAGATATAGCATTTTATCTTAATCAAAATCGCTTAGAATTGTCTTATAATGCGAATAGTTATGATGAATTAACCATCCAAACATATTTTGATTTGGTGCAATCATTATATATGCAAATAACAGAGGATGATTCACAAACACTTCAACACATGAATTTATTATTAGATCAAGAAGCGAAACTATGTATCGATAAGATGAATGAAACAAAGAAAGTAGAGGAGTCATGTGTCATTTCTGAATTGTTTGAAAAAATGGTTCGCCTACATGCGAATGATGTTGCATTAGTCTTTAAAAATGAATCTTTGACGTATGATGTATTGAATCAACGTGTAAACCAAGTGGCTCATTATTTAAGAAGTTTAGATATACAGCCAAATGAACACGTATGCATATTAGCTGAGAGAAGTATAGAAATGGTTATAGCGATATTAGGAACGATTAAAGCTGGTGCAGCTTATGTAGCAATTGACCCTCAAGCCCCTCAATCACGTGTGAAATATATTGTGGATGATGCTAAATCCAGAATTATTTTATTACACAACGTTGCTTATAACCAACCAGGTCTAACTAAAAATATAAGCGAAATCGTTTGTTCTAACACATCTAATCCAACGATTATTAACCACTTAGATGATACGGTTAATGTTATTTATACTTCAGGCACAACTGGTAAACCTAAAGGCATATTGATTCGTAATCGTAGTATTGAACGTTTAGTTATTAATTCCAAATATGTTCCGTTAAATAGCGACACAGTCATATTACTTTCAGGGACAATTGCTTTTGATGCGACGACATTTGAAATTTTTGGTGCGTTACTTAATGGAGGCACATTGGTTATAACACAACAATCAACTTTGTTGGATCCAAATGAATTGGAAAAAGCAATTATAAATCATGGTGTGAACACGATGTGGCTCACTTCATCTTTGTTCAACCAAGTAGTGAGTGAAAAGATAGAAGCATTGGAGTCACTCAAATACTTATTGATAGGTGGGGAAGCTTTATCAACAAAATGGGTGAATTTATTTAATAGTCGTGAAAAGCACCCTCAAATTATTAATGGCTACGGTCCTACAGAAAGTACGACGTTCACAACAACATTTGTCATTCGTGATTTATATGAGTCACATATACCTATTGGACAACCTATTAATCAAACTCAAGTCTATGTCATGCAAGGTGAGCAACAATGTGGTTTTGGCGTTCCAGGAGAATTATATATTGCAGGAGATGGCTTAGCAAAAGGTTATCTCAATCAACCAGAACAAACACAGAATAAGTTTATAGATAA
Organism: Staphylococcus sp. Ze2; assembly: GCF_048568365.1. Taxonomy (NCBI): domain Bacteria; kingdom Bacillati; phylum Bacillota; class Bacilli; order Caryophanales; family Staphylococcaceae; genus Staphylococcus; species Staphylococcus sp. Ze2. The sequence continues at coordinate 624,560 of NZ_CP183486.1, forward strand.
CCCTTTTGGTGAAGGAAAGCTATATAAAAGTGGTGATCTTGTGCGTTTAAGACCTGACGTAACTTAGATTATATTGGTCGAAAAGACAAACAAGTTAAAATACGAGGATTCAGAATTGAATTAACAGAAATTGAAAAATTGTTGGAAAAAATTGATGGTATTAATAAAGCAGTTGTTGTTGTAAAAACACGCTACAAAGACAAACAGATAGTTGCTTATTATGAAGGTGTCAATGTAATGTCACACTCGATATTACACCAACATTTAGCGGAAGAACTACCACAATATATGATTCCTAATTTCTTTAAAAAATTGAAAAAATACCAACTACGATAAATGGAAAAATAAACGAAGCGGCTTTACCTGAAATTGATGTTGATATAGCGGCTAATTATAAAGCACCAAAAAATGAAAATGAAGCATATTTATGTGATCTCTTTGAAGAAGTATTACATGTAGAAAAAGTAGGTGTCAGCGATAACTTCTTCGAATTAGGTGGTCATTCTTTACGTGCAACTTTGGTAGTTAATCGCATAGTAGAACGATTTAACAAAAAACTTACCATTAGCGAATTTATGCAAGCACCTACAGTAGAAAAGCTTAGTAATTTAATAGAAAATAAAAACCCAACAGAAGTAGAACATTTGCCTAAAACTAGCAAGCAAACTTACTACACTGTGAGCCCAGTACAACGTAGTATGTATTTGTTGTGGAAATTAAACCCACTCGACACTGTCTACAACATTCCCTTTTTATGGCGGTTAAGTTCAAGATTAAATGTTTCGCAATTAGAACAAGCTGTTGAGAAGTTGATAGAAAGACATGAAATATTACGAACAAAGTTTATTATCAAAAATAATATGTTGTATCAACAAATCGATGAAACACCTTGTATAGATTTTAGCACTGAAAAAACATCACTTACAGATGAACAAAGTATCATACGTCATTTTACAATGCCATTTGATTTAGAAAAGGGTAATTTGATTAGAGTGAGATATATCATGGCAACTGATCAAGATTACTTATTTATTGATGCACACCATAGTATTAACGATGGTATGAGTAATACAATTTTATTAAAAGAACTAAATCATCTGTATCAAAATAAACCATTGCCTAAACTTGAACAGCAATATAAAAATTATAGTGAATGGATGACACAGAGAGATTTATCAGCACAACAAAAATATTGGCATGAAAGATTTGAAGATGGTATACCTATAATGAATTTTCCAACAGACTATGCTCGTCCCAGTACAAAGCAAACTGCCGGGGACATGATAAAATTTAAATTTGATGCGGCATTAAGTAATGCAATTAAAAAATATGTACAACAACATAGTGTGACAGACTTTATGTTTTTCATGAGTAGTGTGATGTTATTGCTGAGTAAATATACTCAGACGGAGGATATTATTGTAGGAAGTGTTATTAGTGCCCGAACGCATAGAGATACTGAAAACATGCTAGGTATGTTTGCTAATACATTGGTATACAGAGGGTTTCCGAATAAAAATAAACAGTGGTCATCATTTTTAAATGAGATAAAACAAACATGTTTAGAGGCTTATGAGCATCAAGATTATCCATTTGAACGTTTGGTTGATGAGTTAGTAAAAAATCGAGATGCATCTCGAAATCCATTTTTTTATGTAATGTTCGTATTGCAAAACAATGAGACGAACCATGCTCATTTTGGACATAGTAAATTGACGCATATTATGCCTAAATCGGATACAGCCAAATTCGATCTTTCATTCATTATTGAAGAGGTGAATGAAGAATATATTTTGAATTTGGAATACAGTACGAGCTTGTTTACATGTGAAACAGTGGAAATTATGGCAGAACAACTCAATAATATTATGAAAGCGTTGGTGACGACAGAAGATAAGAAGATAGCTCATATTTCTACAGCTAGTGAACATATGGAGCAATGGATTGCGCATCATGTAAATAATAAACAAGAAAGCTATCCTCAAGTGAATAACATTGCTGAGATGTTTGAACAACAAGTATCAATAAAACCAAATCATGTAGCATTAATATTCAAAGGTGAAACACTGACTTACGTACAATTAAACCAAAGGGTTAACGCAATCATTCATCGGTTAATAAAGAGCGGTGTACAAGGTGGACACACAGTCGGATTGGCCATGAATCGAGGTTTCACTATGATTGCAAGTATGTTAGCAGTGGCTAAATTAGGTGGCACATACGTGCCAATTGATCCTAATTATCCAAAAGCTAGAATAAACTATATCTTAAATGATGCCAATGTAACAGTTGTGCTAACTGAGAGCAACGTAATCTCGACGCATAAACCGATAATTGATTTAACTGAAATTCAGGCGACGAGCCTACAATATAATAGTGTAGCTGTTTCTTCACAACAACCACTATATGTTATTTATACTTCAGGAACGACTGGTCACCCTAAGGGAGTTGTTATTGACCATGGTAACGTGCATAATTTGGTCTTTTCTTGGAGTGAAGTGTTGAATTTAACTGAGAATGAAGTCTTTTTACAATACGCTAATTATGTCTTTGACGCATCAGTATGGGAAATATACACTGCCTTGTTAATGGGGCATACACTTGTGATTGCTTCAGAAAGTGAACGTTTGGATGTTCATGAACTAGAGGACCTTATCAACAGACAACATATCGGTGTAGCGTCTATTCCAGTTCAAGTGTGCAATATGATGTCAAACTACCATCTTAAACGTCTGGTTACAGGGGGATCTGTTAGTACAAAGGTATTTGTTGAAAAAGTTAAGCAACATAGTGATATATATATCAATGCATACGGACCATCAGAATCTACAGTAATTACTACGTATTGGTCAACATCGGATCATAATGATTATGGTATCGACACGGTTCCTATAGGCAAGCCTCTGACAAATATCCAAACATATATTATGTCAGATAATCAATTATGTGACATAAATATACCAGGAGAGTTATGTATTACAGGGGCACAATTGAGTAAAGGCTATTTAAATCAATCGGGCATGAATAAACAGAGGTTTGCTCCCAATCCTTTTGGTGAAGGATATTTGTATCACACAGGTGATTTGGCTCGATATTTACCTGATGGCAATATAGAATTTTTAGGTCGTATGGATAATCAGGTTAAGTTACATGGTTACCGTATTGAGTTAACGGAAATTGAAAATTTGATTAATAGCCACTCAAGTGTGAAGGACAGTGTCGTAGTAGTTGGTTCTAATGAAGAAAGAAAATTTTTAATCGGTTACTATGTCAGTGATGTAGATCAGGAAAAAGAAATTATAGATTTGCTAAGTGAGCAATTGCCGCAGTATATGATTCCGAATCACTTCGTACGCTTAGAGAGTATTCCGTTAAATAAAAATGGGAAAATAGAGTATAAGCAATTACCACAAATTGTAGAAAAAACTCACAAGTATATTGCACCACGTAACGAAGAAGAGCGTTTGTTTGCAAATGTTGTCAGTAAAGTGTTGAAGATAAAGAACGTAAGTATTGATGATGATTTCTTTGAACTTGGTGGGAGTCCTATAGATGCTATGGCAGTTGTAGCACATATGCAAAAATCTCACATCATTCTTTCCATGCAAGCTATTTACCAGCATAAAACAATTCGACAAATATTAAACGCAACTTCAGAAATTAATGTGCAAGTTCCAGAGCATTTAAATGACCTAAATAGACTATTAAAAGTTAACGACAAACCTGTTTATCAACCGGTGGTTAAAAATAAATTAGGTAATGTATTTTTAACAGGTGCGACTGGTTTTTTAGGTGCATATTTACTAGATATGCTGCAATACCATACAGACCAGATTATTTGCTGTGTGCGTGCAAATAATGAAGTTACAGCTGTTGAAAAATTAAAAGATAATTTAGCTTGTTATTTTGATGATGAAAAGATAGCAAAAATTTTGAGTAAGGTTGTTATTCATGTAGGAAATTTTGAAGATCAATTAAGATTATCACAACATAACATTCAAACGATAATTCATGCAGGAGCACGCACAGACCATTTTGGAGATGAGGAAGCATTTTATCGCACAAATGTTGGAAGTACAAAACGTTTATTAGAAATTGCACAGCAAGCAAATATGAAATTTATTTATATATCCACAATTAGTGTTGGGTCAATGTTTCCAGAAACACATACAGATAATCATTTTTCTGAATGTGATCTTTATAAAGGACAGAGTATTGATTCTCCTTATACTTTGAGTAAATTTTATGGTGAAGTTGCAGTGCTTGAATGCATACGTTTAGGATTAGATGCGAAGATTATCCGAGTGGGCAATTTAACACCTAGCACACAAGGTATCATTAATATGAAGCACGTCACAACGAATCGTTTTTCAATTATCATGAAAGACTTATTAGCACTTGATGAAATTGGAGAAACCATAGCACAGATGAATGTAGAATGTTCCAATGTAGATACTGTTGCAGAGGCTATTGTCAACATAGCCATGCTTAATAGCGATAGAAATATGTTCCATGTTTATAATCCGTATATGTTAAGTATTCAAACATTATTAAACCAATGTAGAACATCAGGAAAACCTATAAGCGTAATAGATGATCAAGCATTTCAAGAATTGTTAAATAAACAGAATATGTTTGAAATTGTAGGATTGAATAGTACAAGAAAAGCACAACGACAAGCACAATTGACCTCAGTGCAAACGGAGGATATTCTACACAAAATAGGAGTAGAGTGGAAACCATTGAATCAATCATGGATTCAGAGTTGGCGTAGTTTTATAGAAAATTCATTTAATGAAGAGGGGATTAAATGATTGTAATCTTAACAGAGATAGAAGACTCAGTGCCTTATATAAAAGATAAATTGAAAGAGAGCCGTTGGGCAACCAAGCGTACGCTAATTCAATATCGTTTGGATAAAGATGTCCTAATACATCAAATAGGAGATATAGTCGTTCAATTTGGTTTGCAGGAGTTTTTTAATATTAATCCAGATGATTGGTATTACAGTGTTTCTGATTATGGCAAACCAACTTTGATACATGAAAGTACGCTAAACTTTAATATATCATATGCCTATCCATATGTTGTTTGCGTATTTGATAATCGGCCTGTTGGTATAGATATTGAACAAATGAATCGAGTAGAATATGACGATATAATTACTTGCTTGCACTATGAAGAACAAACATTTATTCGTCAAAGTGAAGAAGAAGAGCGAGCTTTTCTAGAAATATGGACTAGAAAAGAAAGTTATGTAAAATTATTAGGCATTGGACTGAATAAAGATATTGCTACTTATAATGTATTATCACCAAAAACATTTGAGCAGAAGCAATGCTATTTTCATAAATATGAAGCGGATAATTACATTATAAATGTCTGTTCTCAAAAAATTGTCAAGCCACGGATCATAATACTGAATTTGAAGACTGATATATTAAAATTATAATTACTGAGATTGTCCAAAAATCAATAGTATAAGCAAATGCTTAAATGTGATAAACACTTTCGAGATTTCAAAATTTTGTTTGTGTTTATGATTTAAGGCATTTGCTTTTTATTATGTCATTATTCCAAAAGTTGCTTAAATAATAGGTAATAGCTACAATGAATTTAAATATTAAATCATCTTTGAGCAAGAGTGGAAATATGGGAAAGCGCGGTGCAATGATGTTAGAAAGACATGCCAAACTCATAAGATTGTTACTCAATAACAGTAATCATTTTTTAAGCGCAGATGAAATAGCAAATTACTTAAACGTCTCTAATAGAACAGTGAGGAACGATATTAAATACATTAATGTTGAAGTATTATCGGCACTAATTGTCAGTATCAAAGGTCGAGGTTTCAAGGTGAACCAAGACCTATATAGTATAGAGTATATAGAGGAAATCGTTTCTTATTTTACAAATAAAGAAAGCGAATTACTTCTAAAATTGGGTTATCATCTCTTAATGCATCAACAACCCACAACTTTAGATTCATTAGCACATCACTTTAATTTATCTAAATCAGAAGTTAGTGATTATTTAATGCGTGTTCAGTCCTGGTGCAATTCGTTTGATATTACTATTAACCTAACTAAGAAAAAAGGTGTCACTGTAAACGGAAACGAAATGAATATTAGAAATGCGATTCTACACTTAAATCAATTATCTTCAAAAAATAAAACGGTTGATGATGTGATATTAGATGAAATACCTAAGGCACATAGCGAGATCATTAGTAAAATTATTGAACGTAACTTAAATGCACATCATATACAAACTTCTAAAATAAGAATAAAGCAATTACTCATACACTTAATTATTATAATTAAACGTAAAAACGATGACGGCTATTCATGGGTAGTCGATAAATCCTCTTACAAAATCGCACAACAATGTATTACAGATATCAATTCGGAATTAGGTTATCAACTTTCAGATGAAACTGCGCAACTTCTATCATTTTTTATTAGCTATTATTTTAATAAATACGATTTAGGGTTTGAACAAATCTTTGTTAAAAGTTATATCGATCGCATGATTCATCAGATGGAGAAAAATGTAGGAGTAGATTTTTCAGAAGATCTAGAACTACGCGACAATCTATATGCGCATTTCAGCAGAACTTACTTACGAATAGTAAAGAATGTTTATATTAATAATCCTTTAACTGAAGATATTAAAAAGTATTATCCGTTTGTGTTTAATGTATTGTATGAGACAGTAAGTCATCTTGCAAAAGATGCAAAAATAAATTTAGTTGAAGATGAAATTGCATTTTTGGCGTTACATTTTCAATCTTCCATAGATCGTCGTAAAAAAGACTCGTTTAATATTGTTATCACTTGTTATTATGGATTAGGAATTTCTAGTTTATTAGAAGCGAAAATTAAAAATATAGATGATAGTATTCATATAGTAGATACATTAAAAATGGAAGATATTAATGATTATAACTTTAGCGATATTGATGTTCTGGTTTCTACGCATCCTATAGAGGATACACAACTGCCTAATGATTTAACTTGTATAGAAGTATCTCCTCTATTTTCAGAGGAGGATGAAAATAAAATTGCTACAGCTTTAAACAGTAAGCAAAATCCGGTATTACATCAAACTGAATTAGCTTCAATTCAGTTTAGTGTATGCTCAGATAAACAGGAACAAGTGGTTGCGAGTTATGTTTTTGAACAGGCTCAAAAGATTTTGGAAAACAATCATGCAGTCACCAAAGATTACATGAAAAGTGCGTTGGAAAGAGAAAAATTTTCTTCTACGTATATTGATAACGGGATGAGTATGCCACATGGTGATCCGGAAAAAGTATTAAAATCACACGTAATTATTTTCAAAAATATGCAAGGTTATATCTGGAAACAAAATAAAGCTAAGCTTGTTTTTTTCTTAGCAATTACAGAACAAGACATTCCCATAATGAAGAAAATTATTCATACTATTGCTAAATTGGATGAGAATGCCGTAGATCAATTGTTAGTACTTGAAGATCAAAGTTTAAAAAAGAAAATCATACACTTAATTAATGAATAATTGCCACTAGTAACGGCAATTATTCTTTTTTATACTCTTGTGAATACGCTTACAATTTATTTGAGGAGGATGAACGTTATGAAAATTTTAGCGATTACGTCGTGCCCAAATGGGATTGCGCACACGTATATGGCCCAAGAAAAATTGGAACAAGCTGCCAAAGATATGGGCGTACATATCAAGGTTGAAACACAAGGTGGTGTAGGTGCAGAAAATGTCTTAACAACAAAAGAAATTAAAGAAGCGGACGGCATTATTATTGCAGCAGATCGCCAAGTAGATTTATCAAGATTTGATGGGAAGTTATTAATTAATGAAAGCGTTAGAGAAGGTATTCATAAACCGGAAATATTGATTCAACGTATTATTGATAAAGATGCTCATATCCATCATGTAACTGATGGAGCTAGTCAGTCTGGCCAAGAAGATAAACCCAAAACAGGTATTCAGATGATTTATCAGCATTTAATGAACGGTGTATCGTTTATGGTTCCTTTTATCGTTGTAGGTGGATTGTTAATGGCGATTGCTCTGACGCTTGGTGGAGAAGCAACTTCAAAAGGTTTGGTGATTCCAGAAGATTCATTTTGGAAATCAGTTGAAAATATAGGCAATTTAGCTTTCAGTTTTATGGTTCCTATATTGGCTGGTTACATTGCAATGAGTATTGCTGATAAACCTGGACTTGTACCAGGTATGATTGGTGGCGCTATAGCGGCTGACGGTAGCTTCTACGGTAGTGATGCTGGAGCTGGCTTTTTAGGTGGTATTGTTGCTGGCTTTATAGCAGGTTACATTGCGAAATGGATTAAAAATGTAAAAATACCAAAAGTAATGGCGCCCATTATGCCGATTATAATAATTCCTATTATCTCATCACTCATTGTGGGATTGATATTTATATTCTTAATTGGTGCACCAATAGCGAGTATCTTTGAAGCATTGACAACTTGGTTGAAAGGTATGCAAGGTACTAACATTGTAATCTTAGCATTAATTATAGGAGCGATGATTGCATTTGATATGGGAGGCCCTGTAAATAAAGTTGCTTTCTTATTTGGTTCAGCGCTAATTGCTGAAGGTAACTATGCTGTAATGGGAATGGTTGCAGTAGCGGTTTGTACACCACCTATTGGTTTAGGTTTAGCTACGTTTATTAATAAACGCAAATTTAATAAAGGTGAAGTAGAAATGGGGAAAGCTTCATTTACTATGGGATTATTTGGTATTACAGAAGGTGCTATTCCTTTCGCTGCACAAGATCCATTAAGAATTATTCCATCCAATATGGTAGGGGCAATGGTAGCAGCAGCTATTGCAGCAATAGGTGGTGTAGGCGATAGAGTGGCTCATGGCGGTCCGATTGTAGCTGTTTTAGGTGGTATAGATCAGATTTTATGGTTCTTTATTGCTGTGATAGTTGGAAGTCTTGTCACGATGAGTTCGGTGCTGTTTTTAAGAAAAAAAACACCAGCATTAGCTATTGATACTAATGGTATTGCAACAGGAATGGTAACGGAACAACAAGATAACGAATCAGAAGCCAGTGCTACAACACATACTACAACGAATATAAATAAAGAAAAAACAACTGAGCAGATAAATAACACAGTTGATGTATTTGATAAAAATGTTATTAAAATAGTTGATAAGAAAAATACAAGAGACGAAGCGATAGACGATCTCATAGATCAACTAGATAAGAATGATTACATTACGGATAAAAAAGAATTGAAAGACGCTGTGCTAAAACGTGAAGCAGAAGCAACGACAGCAATTGGGATGCATGTTGCAATACCTCACGCAAAATCATCAGCAGTGAAACAACCTGTTGTCGCTGTAATGAATAATAAACATGGTATCGACTGGGAGAGTTTAGATGGCACATTGCCTAATATTGTATTTCTAATTGCAGTACCTAACGATAGCAGCGATACACATTTAAAACTGTTACAAAGACTATCACGAACATTAATGGACGACAATATTCGCAAGCAGTTAATTGAAGCAACACAAACTCAACAAATGTACGACTTACTTAAAGAAATATAAGTGGGAGGTAGGAATAAATGCCATTATTATTAAAACCTGTTTTTCAAGAAAGAATATGGGGAGGCAATGCACTTAAAGCATTTAACTATGATATACCTAATGATCATACTGGAGAATGTTGGGCGATATCAGCACATCCGAACGGTCCAAACATTATTGAGAATGGACGTCATAAAGGTAAAACATTAGATGAAGTTTGGGCAGAAGACAAAGTATTATTTGGAAATCCTACAGAAGATAAGTTTCCATTATTAACTAAAATATTAGATGCAAATGATAATTTGTCAGTACAAGTACATCCAGATAATACGTATGCGCAAAAGTATGAAGGTGAATATGGTAAGACTGAATGTTGGTATATCTTAGATGCAAAAGAAGATGCAGAAATTATTTACGGTGTAAATGCACAGAATCAAAATGAGTTAAATCAAATGATTGATAACAAACAATTCGATGCATTATTCAAATCAGTTAAAGTACAAGCAGGAGACTTCTTCTATGTGCCAGCGGGTACCGTGCACGCAATAGGAGAAGGGATATTAATCCTAGAGACACAACAATCTTCTGATACTACTTACCGCATTTATGATTACGATAGAACTGATAAGGATGGCAATAAAAGAGCGCTTCATTTAGAAGAAAGCAAAGAGGTAATTGACCTTTCGGCTAGCTCACCCAATACATCAGCTAAGCATGAAATGATTCAAGGTCAGGATTATACGCAATTTGTATCTAATACGTTCTTTACAGTGGAAAGATGGATAATCAATGGTCATTTAACTTATACAAAACCACAATCATATTGTCTAGTATCTATTGTAGAGGGCAATGGCGAAGTTACGGTAAATAATGAAACTATTACTTTAGAAAAAGGGGCACATTTTATACTGACGACTGAGGATGAAGAAATAACATTTAAAGGTGAGATGACATTTATCGTTAGCTATGTATAAAAAAGTTAAAGGCGAGATAATTTTAGTTATCTCTGCCTATCTATGTAATCATAGGAGGTAATTACCATGCTGAAAATTTGTACAGATATAGGTGGAACAAAGACAATTGTAGGTTTGATTAATGAAGATTTAGAAATTATAGAGAGCCATAAATTTGAAACGTATATAGATAATCCTGAACAACAGTTTACTGAAATAATCAATATAGCTAACACTTACTTAAAAAGTGTTGAACATGTGGATGATAAAGTACTAAATATTGCTATGCCTGGGCCGTGTGATTATACTCAGGGTGTTTTTTTAAATCCTCCTAATTTGCAAAGATACAATGGCTTTAAGGCAGGTAAATTCATCACTGAACATAGTTCATTCAAACCATATTTTGTAAATGATACGGATGCTGCTATATTAGCAGAACAACGCTATGTTTCATCGAGCACAAAAGATTTTATATATTTAACTATAAGTACAGGTGTTGGCATGGCATATATGAGAAATGGCAAGCTAGTTTCTGGTAGCGATGGTAATTTCGGTGAGATTGGTCATACAATTATTAAAGATAATAGTGACTACCTATGCCCTGTTTGTAGACAATATGGTTGCGTCGAAAATGAAATTTCTGGACTAGCAATAAGTAGAAAAGCAGGTGTATTGCTTAATAAAGAAGTTAGTACGAGAGAAGCAATAGAACTATATAATGCAGGAGAAAATAAGCAAATCGTACAGATGATAGAAGAAGTAATAGATTTAACACAAAAGTTATGCACGAACCTATATAGTATCTTCAACGTATATGATATCGTACTTGGAGGTGGTGTAACACAAAGTTCATTACCTTATAAAGCGCGAATTGAAGCATATGCACAAAAACATCACTTGATTCAAAATAGAGAAATAGTAGTCAGAATAAGTGATTTAGATGCGAATGTGCTAACGGGGCTTTATTTTGTGAACAAAAATAAATAAAGGCTTTCTAGTGTCTATGGGAGTGATACAGAAATCTATTTTTGATGAAAAGGTTCTGTTCTCTCTCCGAGGCAATGGAGACTAGAGTTGAAAAACATCTTTTAAAGGCTTTTTCAACTCTAGTCATCTTTACCATTATAATGAGTTGAGACAGAAACATTATTTATATTTCAATCACATGCGCACTGTGGAACTTTTTATAATTTGTTTCTTTTCACTAATAATAATTTACGGATATTGAGTGTCTTCGATAACTGGTCAGAAAGTAACAGGCCTAGAGCAATTGATCCAGCAATCAAAATAGCACGAATAAATGTATTTGTAGCATCTGTGAAATTGAGCGTCACAAGTTGCTGGGTCGCTCTAAAGGCAATGCTACCAGGGACCAAAGGTATAATACCAGGAATCATAAATAACACAACTGGTGCTTTATAAACACGACTTAAGATATGTGCTATTAAACCTAGTGTTAAACTTCCTAACAAACTTGTGTATATACTATCCATATGAAAGTTTCTTTCTAAAATAAAAGTTATGGAATAACCCATAGCGCCAGCCAATCCGGCAGGTAAGAATATTTTTCTAGGTGCATCGTAAATCACATTGAAAAAGTAAGATGCACTGAAACTACATAGAAATGTGAATAGAATCGTCATTACGATCCCCCCTTTAAAAGATGAGATAAGCGATAGCAATGCCAGACCCTATAGCAAATGCGATTACAAGTGCTTCTAAGAACTTGGCTGTAAACATTAACATATGTCTTCCGAACAAATCTTGAATAGCTGTTGTTATTAGTACACCTGGAACTATTGGCATAACAGCTGCAATCATCGCTGGACCGAACATTTTATTGACATTAAATAAATTGGACCCCAAAATAACCAGCATACCAAGTACAAAAGAACCCACAAATTCAGGAATAAACATCGTCAATGATTTACTCTGCATATATTCAACAATTAAGAAACCAATTGACCCGGCAATAATTGTGGTGATTGCATCTGCCCAGGTTCCCCCTTGTAAATATAGAAAACTTAATGAAATTATTCCTGCAGCCATTACCTTTTTCCATAATGGAATACTTAAATTAGCGCGATCGATATTTTTTAATAGAATATAAGCCTGATCAATAGATAGTTGGTTACTGGTAAGCTGTCTAGAAATTGAATTAACTTGAAATATTTTTAATAAGTTGGTGCTGTTTTTGTTTATGCGTAATATACGTGTGTCATGTTCTTCGCTTAATGAAAAGTTGATGAACACATTAATTACATAACCTTGGCTATTATAATAGCCCATACAAATTGCGATGCGGCGCATGGTATCTTCTACTCTTGATACTTCAGCACCAGAGGAAAGTAGTATCTTTCCAGCTAATAGGATAACACTTACGGTTAACTTGTCTTTATTTTCACTCAAATGAACACCCCAACTTATGCGATTAATATGATTATTATCCCAATATTAATTTACAAATTCAATATGAAATATAAAGCATAGATAAAGGTATAGCGAATATAGAGGGGAGGCTTAGGTTTGTGTGAGGTCATAGTCCTAGGGAGTCTAAAAAGTTCATTGACTGGTGGATAGGAGGAACCTATGTATTGTACTTCACTATTCATTTTTACATATGATATATGATTAAGGCTGAGGCAATTAATTTGCCTCAGCCTTTTTAGTATTAACCTAGTTTTTAGTTTAGTTTTGTTTTGCATAAGCATCACTAAGCAAATTCCTACGTTAATTTTCAAGTGTTTAAAGGAATACAAAAGTAATCTTTTGCATAAGCATCACTAAGAAAATTCCTACGTTAATTTTCAAGTGTTTAAAGGAATACAAAAGTAATCTTTTGCATAAGCATCACTAAGAAAATTCCTACGTTAATTTTCAAGTGGTTAGAGGAATACAAAAGTGTTCTTTTGCATAAGCATCACTAAGAAAATTGCTACGCTAATTTTCAAGTGTTTAAAGGAATACAAAAGTAATCTTTTGCATAAGCATCACTAAGAAAATTCCTACGTTAATTTTCAAGTGATGCTTTAAAACCTTTTTCAAGGTCATTAATTATGTCATCAATATTTTCAGTTCCAACTGATAATCTTACAAGTTCTGGTACAACGCCTGAAGCTTGTTGTTCTTCAGGTGATAATTGTAAATGTGTAGTACTAGCAGGATGGATGATTAAAGATTTAGAATCCCCAACATTTGCTAAGTGAGAGAATAGATTTAAAGCATCAACAAATTTTGCAATATCTTCAACAGAACCGTCTACACCAAATGTGAGCACTGCACCTTGACCATTGGGTAAATACTTTTGGGCAAGATCGTGATATTTATTGTTTTCTAATCCTGGATAATTCACCCAAGTTACGTTTGGATGTTGTTCCAAATATTGTGCAACACGCAAGGCGTTTTCAGAGTGTCTTTCTAAACGTAAATGTAAAGTTTCTAATCCTAATAAAAATTCATGAACGTTGAACGGTGACACTGCTGAACCTAAATCACGTAATAATTGTACACGTGCCTTCGTTATATAGGCTGCTTCTCCAACATCTTTAGCATATGAAATGCCATGATAACTTGAATCAGGTTCCACAAGGCCTGGGAATTTACCATTATCCCAATTGAAATTACCACTATCTACAATAACACCACCTATAGAAGTACCGTGACCACCTATAAATTTAGTTGCTGAATGTACAATAATATCTGCACCAAATTCAAAAGGACGTAGTAAATATGGTGTTGGGAAAGTATTATCCACAATTAAAGGGATGTTATTTTGATGGGCAACGGTTGCGACTGCTTCAATGTCTAACACATCAATTTTTGGATTACCTATAGTTTCAGCATAAACAGCTTTTGTTTTATCGGTAATAGCGTGTGCAAAATTTTCAGCATCACTTGGGTCTACAAAATGAACTTTGATTCCTAATTTTTTAAAAGTAACATTTAGTAAATTATAAGTTCCTCCATACAAGTTAGAAGAAGCTACAATTTCGTCTCCAGATTCTACAATATTTAAGAGTGCTAAATGAATTGCAGCTTGTCCTGAAGACGTCGCTAAAGCTCCGATGCCACCTTCAAGTGCTGCAATACGTTCTTCAAAAACATTTTGCGTTGGGTTCATTATTCTAGTATAAATATTGCCAGGTTCTTCTAAAGCAAAAAGCTTTCTCGCATGTTCAGTATTATCAAATACATAACTAGAAGTCTGATAAATAGGAACTGCACGTGATTTTGAAAAATCATCTGTTACTTGACCGCCGTGGATGGAAAGTGTATCTAAATGCCAAGGGTTTTGAGTCATGATATAAATCCTCCTAAAATTAGAATTTTCTGATAATTTTCACTATACAAGAGCTTTTTAACCTTTTCAACTATTTCTTATTAAAAAAGTAAGAATTAATTTGTGTTTTTTACAATGTATTTAATCCAAAGAGGTTGCAAAGAGAAGAGAAATTGTTTATAATTCTTATCGTTATAGTAGGATATTGTGAAAAAGAATGGAAATGGTTAATTCATGGAGGAAAAAATGATTGGTTTTGACTTAATAGGAAACACACCGCTTGTACTTTTAAAATCATTTAGTAATAAAGACGTTCAAATTTATGCAAAGTTAGAACAGTTCAACCCTGGCGGTAGCATAAAAGATAGATTAGGGAAGCATTTAATCGAGGTAGCTTTGAAAGATAGTGCGATTCATGAGGGCGATACAGTAGTTGAAGCATCAGCTGGTAATACGGGCATCGGCGTTGCTCTTGCAGCCAACTATTATGGTCTAAATAGTGTAATCTTTGCGCCTTTAGGTTTCTCTGAAGAAAAAGTGTCTATTATAAAAGCTTTAGGAGCGAAAGTAATAAGAACAGAACAAGAACTTGGTATGGAAGGTGCAAAAATAGCAGCACGAGAATTCGAATCAAAAACGGGAGCTTTTTATTTAAATCAATTTGAATCGAAACATAATCCTGAAGCCTATCAATATACCTTAGCACAGGAAATTACGGACCAACTAGATGACATTGATTATTTTGTCGGTGGTGTAGGATCTGGTGGAACCTTTGCAGGTATTGCTGAACATTTATCTCAATTTAATATTGAAAGTGTCATAGTAGAACCTGAAGGATCTATCTTAAGCGGTGGCCAAGCACATGCACATGATATAGAAGGCATTGGTTCTGAACAATGGCCATCATTTTTACCTGAAACATTAGTAGCGGATATTATAAAAGTCAGCGATGATGACGCATTTAAAAATGTAAAATTAATCGCTCAACAAGAAGGGCTCTTAGTTGGCAGTTCATCAGGGGCAGCGCTACAGGGAGCACTAGACATAAAAAAACATATTAACAAAGGTGTTATTGTCACAGTTTTTCCTGACGGAAGTGACCGATATATGTCAAAACAAATCTTAAATTATAAGGAGAATGATTATGAATAAAAAAACACAATTAATACATGGCGGCGTGACAACAGACCCATACACAGGCGCAGTAACGACACCAATTTATCAAACGAG
Source organism: Staphylococcus sp. Ze2 (assembly GCF_048568365.1). Lineage (NCBI taxonomy): Bacteria > Bacillati > Bacillota > Bacilli > Caryophanales > Staphylococcaceae > Staphylococcus > Staphylococcus sp. Ze2. Next base: position 640,592 of record NZ_CP183486.1, read on the forward strand.
TACTTATATTCAAGATGATATTGGGGATATGAGACAAGGTTACGAATATTCACGGTCTGCGAATCCTACAAGAACTGCGTTGGAAGGGCTAATTGCAGATTTAGAAGAAGGGCAATTTGGCTATGCATTCGGTTCTGGTATGGCAGCCATTTCAGCAGTTATTATGTTGTTAGATAAAGGTGATCATTTATTAATTAATTCAGATGTTTATGGTGGCACGTATAGAGCATTATCTAAAGTGTTTACTCGTTTTGGTATAGAAGCTGATTTTATTGATACAACGAAAATTGACGAAATTGAACAATATATTAAACCTGAAACGAAAATGTTATACATTGAGACACCATCTAATCCATTATTACGTGTAACAGATATTAAAAAATCTGCCGAGCTAGCTAAAAATCATAATTTGATTTCCGTCGTAGATAATACGTTTATGACACCTTATTTCCAAAATCCATTAAAATTTGGTATCGATATTGTATTGCATTCTGCAACAAAATATCTCGGAGGTCACAGTGATGTTGTTTCTGGCTTAGTTGCTACAAATGACGAAGCATTAGCAGAACGTATTGGATTTATTCAAAATTCAACAGGTGGTGTACTTGGACCACAAGATAGTTATTTATTAATTCGAGGTATTAAAACCTTAGGTATACGTATGGAACAAGTACAACGCAATACCCTTGAAATTATAGCAATGTTGCAAGAACATAATGCTGTTAGACAAGTATTCCACCCAAGTATTGCTACTCACTTAAATCATGATATTCATCAAAGCCAAGCAGAAGGGCATACAGGTGTAATTGCATTTGAAGTTGCAGATATAGAAAGTGCTAAGCAAGTAATTAAAGCATCTAAGTATTTTACGTTAGCTGAAAGTTTAGGTGCGGTAGAAAGTTTAATTTCCGTACCTGCGTTAATGACGCATGCATCTATACCAAAAGATATTCGTGAGAAAGAAGGCATTGCAGACGGCTTGATTCGTTTGTCTGTTGGTATTGAAGATACAGAAGATTTAGTAGAAGATTTAAAAACAGCACTAAGTACTTTAAATTAATTAGATATAAAGATAACCCAGGAAATACTTCATTTAATCAGACCCTTTAAAGAAGATGTTAAAAACTTCTTTAAAGGGTCTGATCATTTTCAGAAGAAAACTGGGTTATTTTCAATTTATACGAAATTGAATAGCTTAATTATTGTTATATTCTGTTTGCGATGGTGTTTCAAATTCAAAAGAACGTTCTGAATTTAAAACATCAGCATTGGTTTGTTGTAATTTGCTATAGTATCCTTTAGGTACTTTGCTTTTGGTAATTTCAACCTTAGGATAAATTAATAGAGGTATGAAACCAATTACGCCATATATTAAAAAAGTCTGTTTGTAGCTTAGTATATCTATGAATACACCTGCGAAAGAAGAACCGATGATTTGTCCAACTGCTAATAGTAAAAAAGGAATACCTATACCTAACGAAGCATTTTTTACAAATAATTTAATCCCCCAAACAAGTAAAACACCTGTTAAAAATATATAACTCATACCAAATAATGAAGATGAAATAAATGGGAGTAACCATATATTTGGGGTGAATGCTAGTAAAACTGTGGCACATGCTAACGCAATTACGCCGATATTAAACGCAAAATGAAGACTTTTCTTATCGATAATAGCTCCAGATATACCGCCAATCACCCCGAAAATACCAATTAAAATCCAAAATATAGAAAGAGCTATATCTGAGTAATGACCAGTAAGTTGAACAAATGACTTTGAAAAGGTCCAAAATGGTGCAGTTGAAACACCGAGTATTGTAGAAGCCATTACAATACGTTTACTAGCGGAAATATCTCTGATATTCAAACTACCAGTATCGATTTTAATATCCTGTTGTAGACTTGGAATTATAATATAATTCCAAGTTAATACAATTAATGATATAAATGCATAGATTAGGTAGGTGTCACGCCAATCAAGAAAGATAAACATAGCAGTTATACCAGTGAACACTAAACCTAAACTTGTACCTGAATTAATCCATGTATTTGCTTTGCCTTGATCTTGCATTTTAATCCATAAAGAAATTGTATAACCATAGGGTGGTGATACTAATCCAGTACTAGCTCCAGCAAATATGACACCTAAGGAAAGTATGATTGCATCTGATGAGAAGCCTATTAGAATTAAGCCAATTAATACAGAAAGCCCTGCAAAGATAATCATCCGTTTAGGGCCGACCTTGTCAGTTTTCAACGTAGAATAAATAATTGTAAAACAATAGGCCAAATAAAATAGTGATGAAATCATACCCGCTTGAGAAGCTGTTAACCTTAAGTCTGTGGAAATCTCTGGGAGAAAGAGACCAAAACTAAATCTGCCCAAGCCATAAGTCGTAGCAATCATAGCGATACCTGGTAATACAAGTTTTGAAAATTTCATAAAATACCTCCACATTTATATAGAATGTTCATTCTAATAAAAGATAAAAATATATAGAATGTTCATTCTATTTTTGTTTTGAAATAACGAGTAGGGTAGTGATTCTTTCGAATACTAGTACCTACTCGTCTATGATTTATTGATTATGCGCTTCATGTAATAATAACTTTGCCATAGTAATAGCATGTTCAGTAGCTTCTTTAGACCCCAGTAATGCAGTCATTGAAGTTGTGCCTTCTAATAACAATGTGTATTGTACAGCGAGATCATAGCCGTTATCAATACCTGCATCGTTAGCGAGTTTTTCTAAATAATGCAACAGGCGTGCTTTATGTCCTCTTGCAGTGCTTTCGATTTCATTATCAGTATCAGCATAATCTTCAATCGCTCGCATAAACATATCACCTTTATAAGAGTAGTCATTAAGCCATTGACAATGTGCTTGAACGGCTGAAATAAAAGGCTTATCTGGGCGTTTTTCGACGAAACTATCGAGATAACGCCAATAGCGTGCTTCTCTTTGTTTTAATACTTGTGCTACTAAATTATCTTTAGATTCAAAATGGTTATATAGTGTCATGGTTGCAACATTTGCTTCTTGAATAATCTGCTTTAAACCAACACCACGAAAGCCATGCTCATAAAATAAACGTTCCGCGACACTCAGTATATCTTGTTTCTTCTGCGACATAGTATCTCACACTTCCAAAATAGAATGGTCATTCTACCTTATGGTATCAATAGAGAGATATGATGTCAAAAGCGAAGTATGTCGCAATGCACTATTTACTTTGAGGTATTTGAATAACATGACCTAATTGTTTAGGTGCATCAAAATGTTGTTGTTGATCAAAATAATTTTTAATTTTTTCTTGAATAGGTGTTGGGAATTCTGTGCTACTTCTAGTATGGTTGTTAACCCCCATCATCATCGCTTCATATGTAGCAGTGCGTTCATTATTTGCGTTGAACATAGTTAAGAATAAATGTATCCGTTTAGCATCATAATTATAAATATGAATCTTGATGTAAAAAGCATCGTGAAGTAATAGTTCCTTTAAATAAGAAATGTGCGCTTCAACGTTAAATATTGTAACGTCTTGGCTGTGACGATAATCAGTTGAAAAATCAATATGTTCCAAAAATCCAGCGACTGCATCACTAAATACGGAATAATATTGCGCATCATGCATATGATTATTATTATCTATCCAAGATGGTTGTACTGTGTTTTTATAAATATATTCTTCTATCACAAGATCACTCCTACCAGAAATTATTTATTAGCCTTTACTATTGTAGCAATAATAAAAGTACAGAGTTAACAATTTGTTTATTTATAAAAAGCATTTGGTATTCTTTATTAATAAACTAGGTTAAGATGGTATGACAATTAGTAATTTTAGTGAATGTTACTCAGATGGGAGGGGGATTTTATGGTGTTCGTTGCATTAATATTATTTATTTTATCTTTAGTTTTACTTATTTATTCTATTACTTTATTAATGGGGAAAGATGGGACATTATTTAGTTTGTTTACTAAAAAAGAAAATGAATTGAAAAAAAGTCAAAAATTAACAATTTATATTACGACGATTGTATTATTAGTATCTAGTCTTGTGTGGTTCTTGAATATAATTTAGTTTTTTAATTATAATACCATGAGTTTTACAGTAAGTGTTATTTAGATTAGTCGTTAGTTAAATTATCAAACTAGATTAATATAAAAAGGAGAGCGCAAAATTTTGGGCTCTCCTTTAGATTATAGTTTTTAATATTTTCTTAAAAAATCCACATCACGATCAAATATTGTTTTTACTACAAATTCTTGTAAGGTCGTCAATATTTTTTCTATTATTTGTGTTTTGTTTGATAATATTCGAATGCTAAAACCGTGTGTTGGTAACTTAGTGATGCCGAAACGACAATCATATTGCTGTTGATAATGCTTGATTTGTTCATAAACACTGTCGATTAATTTTTGATTTACATTAGGGTGTATAAAATAACACGACCCTAAGTGTGTGTAATCTTCCATATAACCAAGCCCATCGACTTTATTCTTGGATGGTTCAAGCAAAGTATTATCAAAAACTACCAATTCATCATCAACATAAATTTCATTTAATAGGTGCATATACTTATAACTGAATTTTTTATCATCTTTAGAATAACCTGGAGTTAATATGTCTGTATAAAATAATGCAGCTGTAGGTTTTAAATGAAAAGTATTATGTTGATAGAATTTTGCATTTTCAAAAGCGATAATTGGATCGCCTACATACTCAGCATATCCATCATCTTGAATACTAAAGTTTTGGTATTGTTCTACATGATCATTAGGTGTTTTATAAATTTTTGTAGCACCTTGTGAAGTTAAGATAACTTTTGCATTAGGTTCAATATTAAAATCCATTTTGTAACGATCTCCATCTAAGTAACCGCCACCTACATTTACAATATAAAATGTAGGTATATCAGAGTTATTTAAATAAACTGGTCGCATGACTTTTAAGGCTTTTTCGAAAAAAATATCACGCGCCACCGATTTCTTGCCATTATTAAAGACAGTTAAATCTAATTGGCCGGTCCATTGATTCTGTCCATCAGACATTAAGCTAACCCTTTAAGAAATACGTCTTGTTCTATCCACTCAATAACTTCATCTAAACCTTCATCTGTTTTAAGATTTGTAAAAGTGAAAGGACGATTGCCACGGAATACTTTTGTATCTTCGGCCATGCGTTCTAATGACGCACCAACATAAGGTGCTAAGTCAGTCTTGTTTATAACAAAGAAATCGGATTTAATCATACCTTGTCCACCTTTTCGAGGGATTTTTTCCCCTTGAGCAACATCGATAATATAGATAGAGAAATCTACTAATTCTGGACTGAAAGTAGCAGCTAAATTGTCGCCACCAGATTCGATGAAAATAAGTTCGATATCATCGTTTCGTTCTTTTAATTCATCAATTGCAGCAAAATTCATTGAGGCATCTTCACGTATAGCTGTATGGGGGCAACCACCCGTTTCTACACCGATAATTCTGTCTTCAGGTAATACGCCAGAATTAACTAATATTTTTTCGTCCTCTTTTGTATAAATGTCATTCGTGATGACACCAATACTCATGTCTTTTGCTAAGCGTTTTACAATTTTTTCAATAAGTTGCGTTTTTCCTGCACCAACAGGTCCACCAACACCTATTTTAATTGTGTCTGTCATAAAGTTTGACCTCCTAAGATATAAAAATTCTTACGTTCACGTTTTCATGTTCCATCTGGTTGATTTCTAAACCTGGTGCAGTAATACCAAGTTGTGATTCATCTAAAGTCATAATATGATCTCTAGTATCTTTCATGATAGGTATCATTTGATGAACGATACGTTGCCCAGCAGTTTGACCTAAGGGTATTGCGCGTACTGCATTTTGAGTAAGGCTAGACACGTTTTGATATAAATAGTAATCAATAATCGTTTCTATATCGACCCCGAGATGATGGCCAAGCATAGTAAAACAAATAGCGGGGTGTAATATCGCTTTTTTATCAAGCATTTGAGCATGATACCAGTCTAACCAATCACTATCATATAGCTCAGAAGCAAGTTTCACCATACGATTACCCATCTGTTTAGAACCTTGCCGTGTTTCTTTTGGTATATTTTGTACAAAAAGGATACGATCTAATCGTAAAATAGCTTGTGTATCATCTTGTTCGAGCGCATTGTATACGAGACGCATCGTTAAGCCATCAGCATAAGTTAATTGTTCATTTAGAAAAAGTATGAGCCATTGCTGAAAACTTTGTTCATCATGAACGATATCGCGTTGGATATAAGTTTCAAGTCCAAATGAATGGCTGAAAGCACCTGTTGGAAATTGTGAATCACAAAATTGAAACAAGCGTAGGTGTGCGTGATCAATCATGTGAATGACCTATATGTCTGAATGCTTTATTAACTTTACGATCTTCATGTTCATATGGTATTCCTAAATCTTTCAATAGTGATTCGACTAAGTAATCATATTGAACGAGCATCTCAGTTTCTGTAAATTGCGCAGGTAAATGTCTATTACCAAGTTGATGAGCGATATCTCCCATTTCTTGTAAAGAGCGAGGTTTAATTACAAGCAAATCTTCAGAATTTACATCTACGACGATCATATTAGTATCATCTTTATACAAAATATCTCCATATTGTAAGTCGATTGGCTGTTTTAAACGGATACCAATTTCATTACCGTGATCTGTTTTAACACGTTGAATGCGTTTAACTAAATCAGAGTTTTCTAAATATACTTTTTCTATATGTTTTCCTTTATCGCTATCTGAAATGTTAGCAATATTACCTACGATTTCTTCGATGATCATTTTTAACCTCCTAGAATAAGAAATAACGTTGTGTTAATGGTAGTTCTGTAGCTGGTTCACTCGTGATTTTTTCACCATCTACAAATACTTCATATGTCTGCGGATCAACGTCTATTTTTGGCGTTGCACTATTATTTTTCATATCTGCTTTAGTTAGCTTACGAATATTATGCACAGGTCTTAATTTACGTTTTAAACCTAATAATTTGCCAATATCATTTTCATAAGCAGTAGTAGATACGAATGTCATTGAAGTACCTTGCATATTTCCTCCAAGTTGACCATACATCTTACGGTATTTTAGTGGTTCTGAAGTTGGGATAGAACCATTAGCATCCCCGTTAATTGCAGTGTTTATTAATCCACCTTTAACAATGACATCAGGTTTAACGCCGAAGAATGCGGGCTCCCACATAATTATATCAGCGAGTTTACCTTCGTCGATTGAACCTACGTAATCTGAAATACCATGAGTAATAGCAGGGTTAATTGTATATTTCGCAATATAGCGTTTGATTCTATTATTGTCATTATATTCGCTGTCACCATCTAGTGAACCACGTTGCTCTTTCATACGGTGTGCAACTTGCCAAGTTCTTGTAATTACTTCACCGACACGTCCCATAGCTTGTGAATCAGAGCTAACCATACTAAATACACCAATATCTTGTAATACGTCTTCTGCAGCAATCGTTTCTTTACGAATACGTGAATCTGCAAAAGCAATATCTTCTGGTATAGAAGCATTTAAATGGTGAGTAATCATAACCATATCTAGATGTTCATCAATTGTATTTACAGTGTAAGGTAAAGTAGGGTTTGTGGAAGATGGTAGTATGTTGGAATAAGCTGCGGATTTAATTAGGTCAGGTGCATGTCCGCCACCTGCGCCTTCTGTATGGTACATATGCAGTACACGGTCTTTAACCGCAGCCATTGTTTCTTCCATAAAGCCTGCTTCGTTTAATGTATCTGCGTGTAATGCAATTTGAACGTCATAATCGTCAGCAACTTGAAGGGCATGATCTAATGCTGAAGGTGTCGCACCCCAGTCTTCATGTACTTTTAAACCGATAGCGCCAGCATGTATCTGCTCTACTAAAGCAGTATGGTTAACTGCTTGGCCTTTACCAGTAAAACCAATGTTTAAAGGTAACGATTCTGCTGCTAGTAACATACGATGTAAATGCCAAGGGCCTGGAGTAACAGTAGTTGCTTTAGCACCTTCAGATGCTCCTGTCCCACCACCGATATGCGTTGTAATACCACTTTCAAGGGCAACTTGAGATTGTTCAGGATTTACGAAATGGACGTGAGTATCGATACCGCCAGCTGTTATTATTTTACCTTCTGCAGAAATAATATCTGTAGTTGCACCAATAATAATGTCTACGTTATCCATAATATCTGGGTTGCCAGCTTTACCTATTTTCATAATATAACCATTTTTGACACCAATATCTGCTTTAACAATTTTATCGTAATCAAGAATTAGCGCATTTGTAATTACTAAATCTGCTACTTGTTTATCATCACGTGTCACATTAGGGTTCTGAGCCATACCGTCACGGATTGATTTACCGCCACCAAATGCGGCTTCATCACCATATGTTGCGTAATCTTTCTCGACACGAGCAAATAAATTGGTATCTCCTAATCTTACAGAGTCTCCGACAGTAGGGCCATATAGACTTGTATATTGTGATTGCGTCATTTTAAAACTCATCTGTTATACCCACTTTCTTTATTAGCATTTTCGCTGACTTTATTTTCTTCAGCTATAACTTCTGTAGCGCTGTCGTCATCTTCAGCCTTATAAACACGCGCCTCGTCAATAGGTCCATTCACTTCACCATGGAAACCAAAAATTCTTCTTTTACCGCTATATTCAACGAGCTGAACTTCTTTTTCGTCACCAGGTTCAAAACGCACTGCGGCACCAGCAGGGATGTCTAAACGTTTCCCATAAGCTTTTTCTCGTTCAAATTGTAAGGCGGGATTCGCTTCAAAAAAATGATAATGAGAACCTACTTGAATAGGGCGATCTCCTGTGTTTTTTACATCGAGTATAGTAGCGTTGTGTCCGCGATTAACTTCAATTTCTGTACGTTTAACTATAATTTCGCCAGGTTTCATAATTAACTTCCTCCTCTACACAATTGGGTGATGAACGGTAATTAATTTAGTACCATCAGGGAAAGTTGCTTCAATTTCCATTTCGGTTAACATATCTGAAACGCCCTCCATTACATCATCCTCACCTAGTATTTGCTTGCCGTAACTCATAAGTTCTGCAACAGTTTTTCCATCTCTTGCACCTTCTAATAACTCAAAACTTATAATGGCAACTGCCTCAGGATAATTCAACTTAAGACCTCTTTGTTGACGTCTACGAGCTAAATCCGCTGCAATAACTAACATTAGTTTGTCTTGTTCACGTTGTGTAAAATGCACATGCTCACTACCTTTCGACGTTTTTATAAAATAAATATATAGTATGTGACTAATCTAATAATAAGACGATTGGACGTATACTACAAGAATAACCCTCTGAATTAAATTAATGACGAAAAAAATAGGGTTGAAATTAAATATGTATTGCTTTAAATTTTATCCGGTATAATATATTATATTGTATGGTGGAATAAGTATAGAAACTAGGTGACAATGTGAACGCTGTTCGAATCATATTAAAGAACATCGCACAAGTACTGCTCTTAGATAATGCATGGACAGGGCTATTTATTTTATTAGGTTTATTCGTAGGAAATTGGAAAGTTGGTATTATGGCCTTAGCTGCGAGTATTATTGCATTATTATTAGCGAAACGAACAAATTACTCACAAGAAGAGATTAATACGGGATTAGCAGGTTTCAATCCAGTACTAACAGCAATTGCATTGACACTATTTTTAGTGCCAGAATGGTACAGTATATTAATTGCTTTTATAGCAATTGTGATTACAATGCCAATCGGCTCAGCATTTAGAGAATTTTTTAAGCCTTTTGGTGTGCCTATGTTAACTATGCCATATGTGTTTGTTAGCTGGGTAATCTTACTAATGTCATTTCAATTTAAGTTTGTAAATGCAGATGTCAATATATTGCCTGATATAGTACAAGAGATACAATTTTCAGGACATAGTATACATTTTATAAATGCTTTTTTATCAGGCTTTAGTGAAATATTCTTGTTGAAGAGTATTATGGCAGGATTATTGATTCTTATAGGTATTTTTATTGCTTCAAGAAAGGCTGGTTTATTTGCTATAGTAGCCAATTTAATTGGTTTTACTGCTGTATTAGTGCTTGGTGCAAATCATGATCAAATTAATGATGGATTATTTGGATATAATGTCATACTTACAGTGCTGGCTTTAGGTGTTGCTTTCCGTACTAGGATTCAACGATATGTCAGCATTGTTTTAGGAATCCTTTTGACAGTTGTATTACACGCGGGCATGACGACTTTATTAACGCCGTTCGGTTTGCCAGTGTTTACGCTTCCTTTTATTATAGCGACGTGGATTATGTTGTTTGCAGGTAATCAAATGAAGGTACAACAAATTGATTAGCGTGGCATTATAGAATCAATATCCTAAATCATATTTTATAATATAGGCATCGTTTAAGAGTAGCTCGATTTTCTAATTGATTATTAATTTATTAGGAAGAAGGAATTATAGTGAAAAAAATTGTTTCATTACTTGCAATATCAGCCGTAGTCTTAGCGGGGTGTAGTGGTTCAGGCAATGAGTCCAAAGGAAAAACTTTAGACGTTGAACTGCCATTAAAAACAACTTCTATTGCACCTTATGAGACAGACGTGCCTGTGAAAATAGGTGCTGCAGAAGCTTTATTTAAAGCTGGTGCAGATGGTAAAGTTGAAAAAGTATTGGTTGATTCATACAAACAAAAATCACCAACACAATTGGATATTAAGTTAAAAGATGATATTAAATTCCAAAATGGTAAGAAAATGACAGGCGAAGCGGTAAAAGCTAGTTTGGAAGAAAGTATTAAGAAAAGTGATCTCGTTAAAGGGTCGCTTCCAATTAAAGATATTAATGTAGATGGTCAAAATATTACGATTACTACAAAAGAAGCTTATCCTGAATTAGTGTCAGAGTTAGCAAGTCCGTTTTCTGCAATTTACGATACAGAGGTAGAAGATGTTAATAAAACGCCTGTTGGTACAGGACCATACCAAATTAAACACTATAAGCAATCTCAAAATATCAAGTTAGATCGTTTTGATGATTACTGGCAAGGTAAACCTAAGCTAGATCATGTAAATGTTACATATCAAGAAGATGGTAATGCACGTACAAGTGATTTAGCATCAGGTAAAGCTGATGTAATTACAGATGTTCCTGTTGAAAAGGAAAAAGAGTTGAAAGATGGAGATAAGACAACTACTGATACAGTATCAGGATTTAGAACGTCATTACTTATGTACAATCATGCAAGTGACAAAATGTCAAAACCTATACGTAAAGCGCTAGATAAAGTTATTAATCGTGAAAGTATCGCGCGTAATGTCTCTAAGAATCATGCTCAACCAGCTACAGGACCATTTAATACAAAATTAGATTTCATAGATAAGCAACCTATACAAAAACAAGATTTAGAAGAAGCCAAACAAATTATGAAAGAAGAAGGATATTCTGAATCGCATCCATTAAAATTAACTATATCTACGTATAATGGGCGACCAGAACTGCCTAAAATGGCACAAGTCATTCAATCAGATGCTAAAAAAGCCAATATCGATATTACTATTCGCAATGTAGATGATATTGAAGGTTATTTAAGTTATAAAAAGCAATGGGATGCCTCTTTATATAGCTTTGGTACAATACCTAGAGGAGATACAGGGTACTTCTTTAATCAGGCATACAAACCTAAAGGTGCAATTAATTCTGGAGACTATAACAATCAGAAAGTAACAGCATTAATCGATGAGTTTAATAAAACAGTAGATAAATCTGAACGTAATCGATTAACAAATGAAATTATTAGCATTACGCAAAATGATTTTGCAAATAGCTATATTTCATATATGGATAATATCGTCGGCATGAACAAAGAAGTGAAGAACTTAAAAGCAACACCCGAGGGTATCTATTTAATCGATTATAAGGTCGATAAGAAATAATGATAATTAAAAATATACTCTCTAGAATTGGACAAATGATCGTTGTATTGTTTGTCCTTTCTAGCATTACATTCATATTAATGAAACTAACACCTGGCGATCCAGTTAATAAAATTCTACATTTAGATATAGCAAATGTATCCTCAGACCAAGTAGAAGCTACAAAAGAAAAGCTAGGACTAAACCAACCAGTTGTCATACAATATTTTCAATGGTTAGGACAAATTGTACAGCTTAATTTCGGAACGAGCTACCAAACAGGTGAACCCGTAATAAAAGAATTAATTTATTATACACCGCCGACATTAAGCATTGCTTTTCTAACTATAGTGGTTGTCTTGCTAACAGCAATTCCAATGGGGATTTTAGCAGCGAAATATTATCATACGTGGGTTGATATATTTATTAGAACTGTAACATCCTTTACGGTGAGTGTTCCTTCATTCTTTTTAGGTACAATCTTAATTTATATTTTTGCGCAGAAATTTAATGTTTTGCCATCTTCAGGTATAGATACGATAGCTGGCTACATTTTACCTGTGATAGCATTGAGTGTGGGTATGAGCGCATACTATGTCAGATTGATGCGATCGAATTTAATAGAATTATACCAATCTAAAGAGGTTGAGGCTTCACGTCTTAGAGGTATGTCTGAAAGATACATTTTGTGGGGTGATTTGTTTAAACCGGCGATTTTACCTGTTATAACGGTGCTAGGTATGTCTGTGGGGAGTCTTATAGGAGGCACTGTTGTCATTGAAAATTTATTCGGAATACCAGGTATTGGGCACTTCCTAGTAGATAGTATACGTGCAAGAGATTACCCTGTTGTACAAGGTGCGGTAATTATGATTGGTTTCTTTGTGGTTTTAGCTAATACAGTAAGTGATTTATTATTGTTATGGTTAGAGCCCAAACGCCGTTTCAATAACACACGCCATCTTAAGAAACGGCAAAGACAGGATGGTGAAATATAATGAAGCAATTAAATAAACAGCATCTTATATTTTATGTGTTTGCATTGTATTTATTGGTTCTTATCATCGCACAATTTTTTGTGTCAGTAATTAACGCTTATGAGGTGAATTTAGGAAGTAGTCTTGAACTGCCGAGCTTAAACCATTGGTTAGGCACAGATGATTATGGTAGAGATTTACTTTCAAGAGTTATTATTGGTGCAAGGTATACATTGATTATTAGTTTGATTACCTTGTTGATTACGGTCATAATTGGCATGCCATTAGGATTAATTGCTGGTTACAAAAAAGGCATCGTTGATACAATTATTATGCGCATTATTGATATAGGATTAAGTATTCCTGAATTTGTCCTTATGATTGCATTTGCTAGTTTTTTTAAACCTAGTATTTGGAATTTGGTTATAGCAATTACCATTATTAAATGGATGACTTACACTAGGTTGACCCGTTCAATAGTAAGTAGTGAAATCACAAAACCTTATATACAAATGGCTCGATTATTTAACGTGCCAACACATGTCATTATCTTTAAACATTTCTTTCCACAAGTTTTACCATCTATTATTGTGCTGATGACAGTAGATTTTGGGAAAATAATATTATATATTTCATCGCTTTCATTTCTTGGTTTAGGCGCACAGCCACCTTCACCTGAATGGGGAGCAATGTTGAATACAGGCAGAGATTATATTAGTTCATATCCGTTACTTTTAATTGTTCCAGCGTGCTTAATTACAGCAACTATTCTCTTGTTTAATTTAGCTGGCGATGCATTAAGAGATAAATTATTAAAAGGAAAGCGTGATACGAATGACTAATTTATTTGAGATTAACAACTTAACAATTAAAGATGAAAGATGTACTACATTGATAGATCACATAAATCTCAATTTAAAAGCAAGTAAAGTAAATGTTTTGGTAGGAGAAAGTGGTTCGGGAAAGAGTTTGACTGCCAAAGCGTTAGTGCAACAACTACCTGATAATTTAACAATGACCTACGACAGTTTAAATTATGACAGTGAAAAATTGTTGAATATGCACGAACTTTTGGGAAAAGAAATTGGTTTTATTTCTCAAGATTATACGCATAGCTTCAATGAGCATACGAAATTAGGTAAACAATTGATTGCGATTTATAGGCAACACTATAAGATAGATAAAGCTAAGGCTAAAAAATTTGTAACGCAAGCGCTTGAATGGGTTGATTTAGTACCTGATAAAACAATGGATAGTTACCGTTTTAGTCTGTCAGGTGGGCAACTTGCTAGAGTACAAATAGCGAGTGTGTTGATGCTCAATCCGAAATTAATTATTGCTGATGAGCCCACTGCATCACTAGATGTGATAACAGGCGCTAACATTATGAACCTAATCAAACATTTGGCAGAGGTTCATAAAGTTACGCTTTTACTAATAACGCATAATTTATCACATGTTTTAAATTTTAGCGATTGGATACACGTGATCCAAAAAGGAAAAATAGTCGATTCAAACCATATACAAGCCTTTAAAAATCATGATGTAGATCCATATAGCTTGAAATTATTTAACTCCCGTAGCCAATTAAAGGAGGGGAGCAGTAATGATTAACATAAGTAACTTGAATTTTAAATATGGTCAAACCCCTATTTTAAATAATATAAATCTTACTATACAGTCAGATGAAATTGTAGGTATTGTAGGTGAGAGTGGTTCTGGTAAAACGACATTGGCACAAATTATTTTAGGTCTATTACCAGTACCTCAAGAACAATATACAAATAATAATTTTCGATTATTACCTATATTTCAACATGCTTATGATAGTTTTAACCCAAAATTTAAAATTTCCAAATCTTTAGAAGAAGCGATAAAGTATCATCGTGACTCAAACTCATATGAAGTTCGTCAGCGAATGCATATACTAATGAAAAACATGTACCTAGACGAAAAGTTATTGAATAGGTTCCCCGATCAATTAAGTGGTGGCCAATTACAACGTTTTAATACGATTCGTACATTGATGTTAGCACCAGATATGTTGGTTTGCGATGAGATTACAGCTAGCTTAGACGTTATTGCTGAGCAAAGTATGATCGGAGTATTAAAACAGTACTACGCAGATACACACAAAGGTATGTTATTAATATCTCATGATTTAGCATTTTTAAATCAAATCGTTGAACGATTAATTGTCATGAAAAATGGTGAAATCATAGATGATTTTAATATTAAATTTTTATTCGACAAACAGCGCCATGAATACACGAAACAGCTACTAGCAATTTATTAGGTAGCTGTTTTTAATTTTTAATGATAGAAAAACTATATGTTTTAATTTTAAAAATAATGTGCGTCATATTATTGAGAATCATATAACTTCATGTATAATTATATTCAATATGAGAAAAGGGGATATTTTACGCATGAAAAAAATATTATTACCATTGCTAGCTTTAATACTTATGTTAGCAGCATGTGGCAATGGTTCAAATGACAAGTCGTCAAAGGAAAATAGTGAAAAGACAGCATATAAACAAGACTCAGGAGAAAAAGTTGAAATACCGAAAAAACCTAAACGTATTGTAGTCTTAGGTGCTACATATGCTGGGGGATTGAAACAACTTGATGCCAATATCGTTGGCGTAGCTAATATTGTAAACGATAGTAAAGTTTTAAAAGATAAATTTAAAGATGTAGAAAAAGTAGATGCTGAAAATGTTGAAAGTGTAGCAAAACTAAAACCAGATTTGATAATTACGTACAATACAGATAAAAATATCAAAAAATTAAATAAAGTTGCACCTACAATAGCTTTTGACTATATGAAACATGACTATAAAGAACAACATAAAGAGTTAGGTAAAATTGTAGGTAAAGAAGATAAAGCAGACGCATGGGTTAAGCAATGGGAAGAAAAAACGAAAGACGATGGAAAAGAAATTAAAGACGCAATTGGTGCAGATACTACAGTATCAATTATTAAAGACTTTGATAAAAAAATCTACGCCTTAGGAAAAACATATGGCCACGGCAGTGAAATTCTATATGATTCCTTTGGACTGAAAATGCCTGAAAAAGTAGAAAAAGCAACACAAGAAAATGATTTGGCAGATATCTCTGAAGAACAAATTCCTGAAATGACAGGTGATTACGTGGTAACACCAGTTGCTAAAGGCAGTGATTTATCATTCGAAAATAAAGATGTTTGGAAGAATACAGATGCAGTGAAAAAAGGGCAAACGTTTAAAGTAGATGAAGGTATTTACTGGTTAAATGATCCTTATTCATTAGATTATGAACGTAAAGATTTAAAAGAAAAATTATTACAACATTAATTGATTTATAACACCATGCTCTAATAAAGCATCAATCTATTCTTTATAATGGATTGATGCTTTTTAGTGAGCACTTTTTAGGTATTATTTTTGGTCAAACAGAAGTTTAATAATTAATTGGTATTAAGGATGTATAAATGTTTTAGCAATACTTATCAAATTTATGTATTAATTGATAAAGGTCTCAGCAAATATTTCAATATACGTTATGATGATGTAAAATATTAATAACAATTAATAAATTGAGTATTAGGGATTTATATATGAAGGATGTATATTACATTGGCTAACTTTAATATAAATGATTTTTTATGAGTAAAAGATAAACTATGAGAAGTAATCATAGATATATCTTTGGGAGGATATGATGGAAAAACAACAAAAAATCGATAATTGGGTACAATTAACCAAATACGTTCATTATATAGAAACATTAATTGAGAAAAAAATGAAGCAATCTTACAATTTAAGTT
Source organism: Staphylococcus sp. Ze2 (assembly GCF_048568365.1). Taxonomy (NCBI): domain Bacteria; kingdom Bacillati; phylum Bacillota; class Bacilli; order Caryophanales; family Staphylococcaceae; genus Staphylococcus; species Staphylococcus sp. Ze2. Next base: position 657,339 of record NZ_CP183486.1, read on the forward strand.
TGAAAGAATTTTATGTATTATATGAAATTTATAAAGCTAAAGGAAAAAAATACAAAATTAATGATTTGATAAAAATTGTTGATTTAAGCCAAAGTGCAATGTCTAGATTGATTGTACGAATAGAAAAACCAGAAAAAGCATTAGTTGTAAGGCAAGAATGTGTTGAAGATCAACGTGCTATGTATATCTATTTAACAGAAGAAGGACTTAAAATCACAGAATCGGCTTTAAATACCTATGAAAAATTAATTAAAAAAGTAGACTTTTCTAATATTCGTAAGTTATCCCAAATAGATGAGGATGAAGATTAATCTTTTGCTAACATATAAAACAGGTTCGCAACATTAATGTTCCGAACCTGTTTTTGTTTATTAAGAAGGTTTTCCTTTTTTAGAATGTCTCACACCGTATACGAGATAAATAATTAGCCCTATGATAAACCAGGCAAGTGTATATAATTTTGCTTCTGAACCTAGTCCCCAGAATACGATGACTACACTCACGAATGTGATAACGGGCATTACAGGATAAAAAGGCATTTTGAATGCTGGTACTGGAATGTCTTTACCTTCTCTAGGGCGTAAACCAAAAATTCCTATAGAAACAAACATAAACGCGACAAGTGTACCGGCAGATATTAATTGAGCCAAGAACGCAAATGGGAACATTGACCCAATAATAACTGCAATGATAGTAAGTATTATTAGTGCGCGATTAGGCAAGTTTTTATTATTTAATTTTCCTAACCAAGAAGGTAAGAGACCGTCTCGACCAAAAGAATACAGTAAGCGCGAACCTGCTAACATCATACCGATGAGTGCTGTGAACATACCGATTACAGAAATTGCTTGTACTATTGCAGCTACTACACCAAATCCACTTTGTCTTAAAGCCCAACCAACAGGTTCTGCGTTACCAGCATATGCTGAGTACGTGAACATGCCGACAAGCACAAGTGAAACTGCAACAAATAGTACTACTGCAATTAATAGTGAACCTAAGATTCCTCTAGGCATTGTTTTTTGTGGATTGATTGCTTCGGCCGAATTAGCAGCAATTGAATCAAAACCAATATATGCTAAGAAAATCATAGACACACCAGCATAGATACCTTGCCACCCTCCAAAGGATCCAGTTTCGGTAACTTTATGTTCTGGAATAAATGGTACATAATTACTGAAATCAATAACTGTTAAACCTACGACAATAAATAATAATACGGCTAATACTTTAATGACGACAAGTATATTTTCGATACGTGCAGCTGCTGATACGCCGTATGCTAATAAGCAAGTTGTAAGAATAATTACGATAGCTGCGACAATATCAATGACACCACCATCATTACCTAATGTGTTAGAAAGTGATTTTGGTAATTCGAGTCCTAATGGTGAAACTAAACCACGTAAGTTCGCAGAGAAACCTGATGCAACAAAGGCGACAGCAATAAAGTATTCTGCAAGTAAGGCCCATCCTGCTACCCAGCCAAACACCTCACCAAATACTACATTTATCCATGAATAAGCCGAACCAGCAAAAGGCATTGCAGACGACATTTCAGCATATGCAAAAGAAACAAGACCAGCTACTACTGCTGCTAGTAAGAATGAAAGTGCAACTGCAGGACCTGTGTGTTGTGCTGCAACGACTCCGGGCAGCGTGAAAATAGAAGTAGAAACTATGGTGCCGACACCTAAAGCTAAAAAATCCTTAACTCGTAATGTTCTATTTAAATGAGCATCTTTCACTTGATAAACGGATGGTTCCGCCCTTTTAAAAATTTTGTTAAAAAAATCTTTCATAATAAACCTCTCCCAATGAATACTATATCGTAAAACTTTATAACTAAATTATGATAATTTATATCATAGCATAAATACTTCTAAATATTCAGAAAATTTTGTGAAATTTATATGTAAAATAGTGAAATATAGCTCGTTTGAGTGTTATTAGTTGTTTAAAGTGATTATTTACTCTTTTGTGTGGTGGTGAATCTTGTAATCTATTGATTTTAGAAATATATATAAAGGGCGAGAATGAGTATAATTAAATTATCACTCACTCTCGCCCTTACAAGCTAAGTTTATCTATTCATATATTAAGATTATTATATTTATATTTATATTGTGTTTGATTATCATAGTTGCACATCAAATACCAAACTTTATTGTCTTTATAATGAAATGACTTGTGGTTGGACTTCGACATCATGATTGGCAATCGCTTTGATACAGTGTTCGTCTATTGCTTGGGCTTTTACCCAATTTAATGATTTGATTGCATCATCTTTATTTATTACGAGACCAGGCAAAATGCCGTTTTTCCAAGATTTTTCAGCATAACCTACATCTGAGGCCAACAATAAATATGGTGCATCATCTTTATGCGCTTTAACACGTGTAGTACATAGTCCAGCGCTATGCCCAGGTGTATGAATAAACTCGAGTGTACCATCACCAAATAAATCAAAGGATTTACCTGTAGGTCCAATACCATTATCTGTTAAAGGATAAGTTTGAATATTAATATTGTCCCATTGGTGTGGAAGATAGTGAATTTTATCGTTATTTGCAGCATTCCATTCTAATTCACTGACTAAGATATTTTTTGCATCAGCTACATGTGCCAAGCCATCAGCATGATCACAGTGTAAATGACTCAACATCACATAATCTATATCAGTAGGTTGATAGCCTAATGCTTCAATTTGTTCATGTACAGCGGAACCTTTAGGTAGAACTGATTTGTTTATTGGATATTGAAAAGCTAAATTTTTAATAGGCTTTGTTCGATTGATTTCATGCCAACCCGTATCAATTAGAACAAGGCCCTTTGGATGCTCTATAAGATAGACAGATACAGGTAGACGCAGTTGGTTCTTTTTAGATCTAAATAATCCAGTCCATGCTAAAGGGGGATTATATTTATAGTTGAATGGTAATGCTTCATCTACTATCACTGAACCAGTGTGTAAGACGTGCACATTGATTGTACTAGTCATTTTATTTTACTCCTTTTAGTTAAAACAATATGGCTAATGTAAAACGAATAATCAGAGATATGTAGGATTTGATTATTCAAATGCCATAAAATACTGATGATTAATAATATACTTTAATTTCATCATAATTTGGTTATAACTATCTTTAGATGCTTTAAAGTGTTGAAAATAAGCAAATAAGATGTTAAAAACTTTAACTCATTTAGAGATTATGTGTCAAATAAATATGAATTTATTATCGTAGTTTATTAAGGAAATTACCGTATAAGCGAGAAAGACGAGGGATGAGATAGTTTCATTATAGCGCTTTAAAAGTGGAGTATGGTATGGTGATTAAAAATGGGGGGACTAAAATGAATATACAATCATCTTGGCTTAATCTACCGGTAGAGGATTTAGCAGCAAGTGAAACATTTTTTAGTGAAATAGGTTTTACAATTAAAAGGAACGAAGCAGTTTTAGATAAAATGAGAGGAATTGAAACTTTAGATAATAAAATCATAATGCTTATTGAACGCAATCAATTTGAGAAAGTTGCTCAAGTTTCAAATGTCGGAAGTAATAGTGCATTAATTTCTATTTCTGTGGCTGAACCAGAAGATGTGGATTATTTATTAGAACAAGTTGAAGCGTCAGGTGGACAAGTTCTACAAAGTGGTACTATGCATGAAGGTTATTATGGCGGTTTATTTAAAGATATTGATGGTCACCTTTTTAATATTATTGTAATGTAGTTTAAACAAGTATATGACTATTTAATTATACCTCGAAAACAGAAAGGAGTATCAATGATGATAAAAGCAATCGCAGTAGATAAAGATGGTACATTTTTAAAATCAGATCACACATATGATAAGGCATATTTTGAGAAAATATTTTATGAATTGAAACGGCAAGATATTAAATTTATTGTGGCAAGTGGTAATCAATATGCTCAATTACAGTCATTTTTTCCAGAAAAAGATCAACATATTACGTATGTTGCTGAAAACGGTGCTGTTACTTATTATGATAATGAATTGGTGACATCTTACTATTTTGATCCACAACTTATTTATGATGTAGTGGAGACACTTACAGCAGACTTTGAGTTAACGGACATTGTATTGAGTGGTATTCAATCAGCTTATGTCAAGCAGACAAGCAGCGAAGAATTTTTGAATTTTATTAGTAATTACTATTATGATATTGAAAAAGTAGAGTCCTTTGAGCAAATAGAGGATGATAATTTTGTGAAAGTTGCTATGCGCATCAAAGATAAAGATTTAGTTAAAGAAGTTATGGATACATTAGAAACTAAATTTAGAGGAGAGTTACGCGCAGTAACAAGTGGTAACGACAGTGTAGATCTTATTTTACCAAATGTTAATAAAGGTGTTGCAATTCAAGATATATTAAAACAATGGGGTATTGAACAAGACGCGTTATTAGCATTTGGAGATGCCAATAATGATTTAGAAATGTTAGGTTTAACTACACATAGCTACGCGATGGCTAATTGCAGTCCGGAGGTAGAAGCGGTTGCCCAGCATAAAGCACCTTCAAATGATGACTCTGGTGTCTTACAAGTGATTGAACAGTATTTGAAGCAACATCAATAAAAAATAAACTCAATGTCTCTATCATAAATGAATAGAAGCATTGAGTTTTTTGTATGAAGGCTAATTTATAATAAGTACGGGTATATCCACGTTACTTGCAATCTTGTGTGTCACATTACCAAGTATATTTTTAATATCTGATTTTGTACGCGTATTACTCATTACAACAATATCATAGCTGTGTTCTTTAATTTCTGACAAAATTGAGTTTTTGATGTAGCCAGTACTAAATCTAATATTTACATTTAAACCTAGGTCTTTTAATTGATTAACAAAAGGTTCGAGTAATTCGCTTTTTTCATGTGCCAAATCTTCAAAATGTTTATTATCATACCGTACTGAAGTTTCTAACTCACTTTCCGGTATAACATGAAACACTGTGATTTCAGCATCATCCACGCCAACGGTTAGATTTTGCAACGCTTCAGGTACATTGTTAAACGAATTATCAAAATCGTAAGCTAATAATATATTTTTATACATAATGGCACTACCTCCTTTTATTATACATATACCCTATTATTATTAAAGTAAAAGAGGCAGTGCAAGAATGAGTGCAAACAAGCACCTAGAAATATTAGGCGTCTAATCCAATAATTTCACTAACGTTATTATAACCATTAGATTTGAGATAAAGTGCTAGTTGCTTATTTAATTTTTGAGTTAATCCAGGTCCTTCAAAAACTAAAGAACTATATATTTGCACTAATGAAGCACCACTACGTAACATTTTAATGACATCAGCATCATTGAAAATACCACCTGTACCAATAATTAAGAATTTGCCATTTGTTTGCTTATAAGCATATGAAATTAATTCTAGATTGCGGTTGAATAACGGTCTTCCACTCAATCCGCCTGTTTCATGACGGTTGTCTGAATTTAAATGCTCACGTTGCTGAGTTGTATTAGCTAGTATAATACCGTCAAAAGTTTGCGTTATCGGCTCTAGCATTTGACCAAGACCGTCTAATGTTAAATCAGATGTAAGCTTGATGAAAATAGGTACATTTAGATTTTGATTTTCTTTATAAGATTGAATAGCTTCGCACAATTGGGCGAATTCATCTTTATCATGGAAACTTTGTAGATTTTTTGTATTAGGAGAGCTGATGTTCACCGTGAAAAAAGTAACGTCATTTTCAAATGTATCTATAACTTTAATATAATCTTCATATCGCGCATCATGAGATGTAGTCTTGTTAACCCCAACATTTAGACCTATCGGAATTTGATAACTATATTTACGTAGATTACTTAAAGCTTTATTCATGCCTAAATTATTAAAACCCATTCTGTTAATCAGTGCGTTATCTTCTACTAAGCGATACATACGTGGTTTGGGATTACCGGGTTGTGGTTTAGGTGTGATACCCCCTAATTCAAGTGCACCAAAACCAGCGTTTTCTAAGGCTTTAGGTACTTCACAAGATTTATCAAACCCAGCTGCTAATCCAATTGGGTTCTCGAAATGTATGCCTTTGATATTTTGGTGTAAGTGTTCATTTTTATAGTGGAATAATTGGTTAACAACAGGTAAAAGTTTTGGATATTTTTGGACGAATTTGAGTGCGTTAATTGTCATCCCGTGCGCTTTTTCAGGATCTATTTGGAATAAAATAGGTTTGATGAGTTTGTACATATCATAATCGCTCCATTTATCAAATTATTTGTAATAAAACTATGTATTGTGATGAGTGCCTAATCAATTTTGTAAAAGTAAAATTGAAAATGATGTCTTTAATAGACTAGCATTTTACGTATTATATGCCTAGAGTAAATAAAAGAATTATTAAAACTTTCACATATAATTTATTTGAACTTGTGTGTGATTACATAAGATGAAAAAAGGCAATAATAATGATGTGCTTATTTTAAATTTTAACAATTGGAGGTATAACTCATGAAACAGTCATGGCAAACACAACTGCCTTTAAATAATATAAAGTCTATTTCACCTGTTAACGGTGGAGATGTAAATGAAGCATTTAAAATTGAAACAGCTGAGGAAATTTATTTTTTATTAGTTCAACGAAACCGAAACGCATCTTTTTTTGATGCTGAAATTTCAGGTTTAGAGCTTTTTGAAGAAGCTGGGATTACTGCCCCACGAGTAATAGGTAGTGGTGAAATTGAGGGTGACGCTTATTTACTATTAACTTATTTGGATGAAGGTTATTCAGGGAGTCAAGAAGCATTGGGGGAATTAGTAGCCCAAATGCATAGTCAGCAACAAAAAAATGACAAGTTTGGTTTTGATTTGCCTTATGAAGGCGGGGATATAAAATTTGATAATAGCTGGACAGATAGTTGGATAACATTATTTGTAGATCGACGCTTAGATCATCTGAAAGATACCTTAGTAGAGCAGGGCGCTTGGAGCGACGACGATGTTAAACAATATGAATCTGCACGTTCAGTAATTGTAGATACATTAAAACAACATCCAAGTAAACCTTCTTTATTGCACGGCGATTTATGGGGCGGCAATTATATGTTCCTGGCAGATGGTTCGCCAGCGTTATTTGACCCAGCGCCATTATATGGGGATAGAGAATTTGATTTGGGTATTACTACTGTGTTTGGTGGCTTTACAGAGGAGTTTTACGATGAATATGATAAATACTATCCACTAAATAAAGGGGTAGAACAGAGGCTCGAATTCTATAGATTATACTTATTGATGGTTCACTTAGTTAAATTTGGTGATATGTATGCGGGAAGTGTTAAACGTTCTATGAAACAAATCTTGGCATAATAAGATATAAAAAAAGGAGCGAGCAAGCAATCTATCTTAAACTAGATTGCTGACTCACTCCTTTTTTGTGATTTAGTTAAGATCTAATGTTCCCATTTCTTCACGTAATTTATAAACTTTATCTGGTGTTACATCTTCACCTAATGGATCAACTACTTTCATTGTTGAAAATGTGTTAATAACTTGTCCACGAATCATTTGTAAATATTCTTGTCTTAATGTGTGTTGCTCTTGTTTTTCTTCAACACTCAATACTTCTACTTTTTCTTTATTTGCAAGTTCATTAATTCTGTCTAATAATGTCATTTTTATATTCCTCCTGTAATAAATGTGGCGGGAAATGTGGTATTACATAATCGCCAATTTCTGTTAATAATGATTTATATGATCTATCGCTTGATTTTAAATGTAACATAATATGATTTGTGCCAATTTTTTCATAGGATTTTAGAATTTTTATTAAAGTATTTCTACCTAAACGATAACCACCTTTAATAGGTTTCACTAATTCGTTCGGTTGGTTTGATAAATCTACAACAAGCGGGTGCATAAATGGTTTGAAAGTATCATTGTTGTGCCATTCTTGAAGTAGCGTTTTCTGTTGTTGAAATGGTTGTGGGTAAAACATTAATCCGTCCATATTTGACTTTAACCAAGACATTTGTTGTTTTGAATATCCTGTGGCAAACATTGGGATATGTTTATGCTTTGGCAACATTTGTAGCCCTGAATCTTCGTATAGTTCAAATATTGAGTTCGATATATCTGGTGAATGTACTTGCCATAACTCATTTATAGCCGAAATAGCATCTTGAAATGTTTCTGTTAACTGTTCTTCTTTTATCTTAAATGTAGGAAATTCAAATTTACGGTCTCCCGTCGCCATACCTAACAAAAAGCGCTCATTTGAAATTAAGTCAAGAGAAGTAGCAGCCTTAGCTATATGAATCGGATGACGTAATGTAGCAACAATGCTAGAGGTTCCGAGAGCGATTTTAGATGTTTTGGCACTGAGATAAGATAAAAATACAAATGGATCGTAGTTTGTCGTTACATTTCCTAGATGTGGACTATAAAGCGGACTGTCACGTACAAATAGGCTAGTAAATCCGAGTTCTTCAGCAAATTGAGCTAACTCAATTTGATTTTCAAATGATAATTCATGGTCTTCCGAATTGTCGAAAGGAAATGCTAACCCTAAGGTCAAGTGATCCTTTTGAAAAGTTCGTTGGAAGCCATGATGGTGTTGGATTGTTGTCACGTCTATCCCTCCTAACTTTTAATTTACAACACGAATTGTCTAACTAACACCTGTTGTATAGATGTATTGTATAACGTGTTTCTGTTTAAAGCAAACAACATGTTTATGCATATATCGTGTAAACAACAAATAATGTTAAATGTTGTTTAGATATGCAAATCTTTATTTAATGAATATAAATTATTCTATAAATAATGAAATGCTTTTTCACAAAGAAATTTAAAATATAATATAATTTGATTATTTTTAGAAACTTCTTTAAATTGAAGAAGAGATTTATATTTTATTGGAGGGTTAATTTATGTTGAAAAGAATATTAATTAATAGTATTGCATGTGCTTTTATTGCTGCATTGTCATTAGCAATGTTTAATAGTGATAGTAAGGTCGATGCTCAGAATACTAATGCAACAGCGCAAGATACTGAAGCGACGCAAAATACAGCAGATCGTCCTGCTGAAAACAAAGCAATGCCAAGAGTTATATTACCCAACGAAGATAGAACACAAATTGAAAATACAAATAGTGGACATTATCAATCTATTGGTTATATCAATATTGGAGACAATATCGCAACAGGTGTTGTAATAGATAAGAATACGGTGTTAACGAATAAACATGTTGCAGACCTTTCAGATGGCAACATGACCTTTGCACCAGCTGCCCAAGATGCTGATACATTTCCTAATGGTTCTTTTACTGAAAAAGAAATAAAAGCGTACCCTGGTGAGGAAGACTTAGTGGTTGTTCATTTTAATAAAAATAAAAACGGTCAATCAGTAGGTGATGTTGTTCAACCAGCAACGTTACAAGACGCTTCAAATGTTAGTAAAGGTGCACCTATAACAGTTACTGGTTATCCTGGAGATAAGTCACTAGCGACAATGTGGGAAAGTAAAGGTGAGATTTTAGCTAATAATAGCAATATACTTACATATGATGCGAGTACTTATGGTGGTAACTCTGGTTCACCACTCTTTAATGAAAATAATGAAGTCATTGGATTACATCAAGGTGGTATTGAAGGCGAAAGTAATAGCGCAGTGGCGATAACAGGTAAAGTGTTAGATTTTATAAATGAAAATAGAGAATAAAGAATTAAGAAATATACATTTGAAATTGTAAAATGATATTTAAATTACAGTATAAAATATAAAGCGGAGCTATAAAATCAAAAATGCCATTTGGTTTTATAGCTCCGCTCTTTAAATATATTTAATTAGTATTTTGATTCATTAGGAAAGGAAGTGCTTGTTTAATATAAGTTTGAGCTGGTAATTGACTCGTATGGAACCAATGCTTTGCCGTTCCATAAAGTCCCCAAGACAAAAATCTCGCAGTTGTAGCAAGCGTTTCACGATTTTCGTTAACGTGTTGTTGTACTAGCAGTGTTAAAAAGATATCTTCTAATTCTTCTTTCACCTTTTTCTCTACAACTTGTCCATAAGCTTCACTATTTAACTTGCATTCATTATGCGTCTGTTGAATATAGTTTGTGATAGTAATAAAACTTTTACATAGTGTTTCTTCATTAAGTTTCGTTGATATATTTAATGAGTCATTTAAGTTTTTAAGTAAAGTTTCCGATAATGTATAGTCCATAATGTCATATTTATCATAAAAATGAGCATAAAACGTTGCACGATTAACAGTTGCACGGTCTGTAATGTCTTTCACTGTTATGGATTGAAGTTTCTTTTCTTTTGCTATAGCTCGGAAGGCATCCATTAATAATTTTTTAGTTCTGGTAATTCTTGGGTCAACATGAGATGTCGGCATTGACCTTGAACCTCCTTTAATTTAAATCACTAGCATATTATTCGATATAAATTATCTTGCTTTCAAAGGAGAATGTCAATGTGACTGTTTGGTTCAAGTTGAAGACATAGTATTCATTATATTTTGAAAATCGTTTTGAAGTTATAACGAAATAGTATACATTGATGTAATTTGATAAATTAGTTGAAATTTTGAATCTCACTATTGTTTTCTCTAATTTTGGCATTCATAAAGCTATAAACAAAAATACCTAAAGTGATAATAATGATACCAATAATACTAATAGGATCTGGTAAAGGTAACCCTAAAAATAACATTTCACCAATGAGTGTAAAGACTATTTCGGTAGCTTGAGTTGCTTCAACAGCAGCTAATTTAGCTTGGTTGTTTTTTACTAAATTTGTCGCATAGAAAAAAAGCGTAGTCGCTATAATACCAGAAAATACAGCGACTAAAAACGTTTGTAATACTTGGTTAGCAGAGGGGAATCCACTGTTCAAAACACCGATTACAAAGATAATAGCCCAGATAGGTAACGTAACTAAAGTCATACCATAAATACGTTCAATTGTTGTTAATTCATTGTCGACAAGTTCCATCATTTTACGATTACCCAAAGGATAACTGAAAGCTCCAATGACTAGTGGAACAACAGATAGAATAAAGGTTTGCATTTCTATGGACGTAATTTGAGGTATTTGAACTAACACGACACCAAATACCATAACGCTAGAAGTACTAACAGAACGCCAAGAAATACGTTCCCTAACTTTAACTAATTGTTTATCAAGCTGAACATATTCATAAAATAAAGGTGCAAGTAATAAACCACATATAATTGTTAATTGCCATGTTGCTGATATTAACCAACCTGGACTGTAATTGGAGACAAATGTAATTGGAATATAGAAAAAGACAAAACCAAGAGTACTCCAAAGTAACCATTGTAAGAAGTGCTTTTTAATATGTCCAAGTATGTATCGGTGTCTTTTTTTTATATAAACAAAAATAAAAAGAAATGGGAACATAAATATAAAACGTAATGAGGCACTGAATAACCAATTGCCACCACTACTTGCCATTGAATGATTTAGTATAAAAGTGACTGAAAAAAATAACGCTCCGAGAATACCTATAAAGATCGCGCGCATCAAATCCCCCCTTATATATAAGTTAATATTTTTAATTTAACAGTTTTTTAAATATAAGCAAGAGTAGAATATTTATGAATACAATATAAGTAATGTATAGAAAACTTTTAAAAAAATAATTTAAGTTGAAATATGAATATAGTTGATTTATGATTGTAATATTATGTAAGCGCATACATAAAGCGGTTTGATTTTTTTATTATTGAATTAATAGTAAATATAATAGGAGAAATTATTTGCTAAAAGCATGTTAACACACTATTAATGTGATTTTGTTGTAACGTTCTTGTTCAAGTAAAAAAGTAGTAAAATAGAAATGTGCACATATTTCAAGGTTAAGGGGTTAGGAACTATGGCAGACAGATTAAAGAGAGAGTTAAGTAATAGGCATATACAATTAATTGCTATTGGTGGCGCAATAGGTACAGGTTTGTTCTTAGGAGCTGGCCAGTCTATTAGTTTGGCAGGTCCATCAATTTTACTTACATATATTATTGTAGGATTTGCATTATTTATGTTTATGCGGGCTATGGGAGAAATGTTGCTTTCAGATTCAAAATTCAATTCGTTTGCGGATATAACAAATGAATATGTTGGCCCACTCGCTGGTTTTATTACTGGTTGGACTTATTGGTTAACGTGGATTATTTCTGGTATGGCAGAAGTTACAGCGGTAGCTAAATATGTATCATTTTGGTATCCAGAAATTCCAAATTGGTTATCGGCATTAGCGTGTATTTTATTACTAATGTCATTCAATTTACTAAGTACAAGATTGTTTGGAGAGTTAGAATTTTGGTTTGCGATTATTAAGGTTGTTACTATTATCGCATTGATTATTATAGGTATTGTTATGATTGTAATGGCTTATCAAACACCATTTGGACATGCAAGTGTTTCTAATATTTATAATAATGGGGGGATTTTTCCAAATGGTATGTCAGGATTTTTAATGTCATTCCAGATGGCTATTTTTTCTTTCCTAGGTATTGAAATGATTGGTATTACAGCGGGAGAAACTAAAAATCCCCACAAAACTATTCCACAAGCTATTAATAATGTACCGTTTAGAATTTTAATATTTTATATCGGTGCACTAGCAGTCATTATTTCTATTATACCTTGGAATCAGTTAGATCCAGACAATAGTCCGTTTGTTAAAGTATTTGCGTTAGTCGGTATCCCATTTGCTGCAGGGATTATTAATTTTGTTGTGTTAACTGCAGCGGCATCTGCTTGTAATAGTGGTATATTTGCAAATAGTAGAACATTATTTGGATTAGCAGATAGAAAACAAGCGCCACCTAAATTCCAAGTAACGAATCGTAGAGGCGTACCTGTTACAGCAATATTAGTAACATGTACATTATTGCTCTTTGCAGTATTACTAAATTATTTTATACCTAATGCGACAACTGTATTTGTTTATATTAGTACGGTTTCTACAGTATTAAATATATTTATATGGACATTGATTATGATTGCGTATTATAGATATACACGTGCTCGACCTGATTTACATAAGGGAAGTAAATTCAAAATGCCTGGTGGTAAGATAATGGCGTTATGTATCATTATATTTTTTGCTTTTATTTTTTGTGTATTATTTGTAAATCCAGAGACACGAATAGGTGTTATTTTTGCGCCGTTGTGGTTAGTTGTACTTGCAATTATGTATAGACAGTACAAAAAACATGCAGTCTAATAACTTTTAACTTTGAAATATACACGTCATGTATTTTTATGATTGGAGTGAAGAATGTGAGTAAAAAAATTATTATGGATTGTGATCCAGGGCATGATGACGCGATTGCGTTAATATTAGCAGGAGCTAAAAATAGTACGTTAGATATATTAGCTGTAACAACAGTGGCTGGTAATCAATCAGTTGAAAAAAATACGAAAAATGCTTTGAATGTATTGGAAGTAATGGGAAGAGGAGATATTAGTGTATCTGTTGGTGCTACAAGACCATTGATTAAGCCAGCTTCATTTGCATCACAAATACATGGTAATAGTGGATTAGATGGTCCGAAATTACCAGAAGTACCTTCGTTAAAACCAACGCAAAGTCATGCCGTTGATGTAATAATTGAAACACTAAAACAGAGTGATGAACCTGTAACACTAGTGGCTACAGGCCCTTTGACGAATATTGCAACGGCTTTAATTAAAGAGCCAAGTATTACACAATATATAGATTCTATAACAATTATGGGTGGAGGAACCTTTGGAAATTGGACGCCTACTGCAGAATTTAATATTTGGGTTGATGCTGAAGCGGCAAAACGTGTATTTGATTGTGGCGTACCTATTAACGTGTTTGGTTTAGATGTAACACATCAAGTGTTGGCGACCGATGCCATCATCAACAGATTTAAAGCTATAGATAATCAAATTGCAAAATTTGTAGTGGAACTTTTAGAATTCTTTAAATCTACATATAAAACACACTTTAATATGGATGGTGGCCCTATACATGATGCTTGTACTATTTTGTATTTATTAGAACCCAATTTATTTACCATGCAACACACACATATTGATATCGAATACCAAAGTGCACTTACCTATGGAACGATGGCTGTTGATTTAAATGATATTACAAATAATGAAAAAAATGCTTATTTTGCGACTACTGTAGATGTTGAACGCGTATGGATATTAATGGAAGATATACTTAAAAGTTATGGTGATGCCCAATAACTAATTAGTGAAAATTTAAATGAGAGTTGTATGTACACTGTTTGGTCGTGCTTCAATACCTGTAAAATAATAATTGTACAGTTTTAAGTTATATGTGGAAGCAGAAATAAGAAATAGTTTATAGATTTTTACGTCAAACTAAAGTATGAGGTGCTTTTTAAGCGTATTATTAGTTTTTTGGAGCTATAAAAAGTATACTTATGAACTAATAATAACTATTTAAAAGGTGATTCATTTAGTGAAAAATACGTTAAAAACAATTGTACTATTAATCATTATAATCGTTCCATTTATTTTCTTAATGATGAATATGGATTATATACAAAAAAGTATAAATGAAAATTTTTCAGAAATCAGAAATCAAAATAATACAAATGAGCGCTCGACATCTTATACAGATTTTTTTGATCGAAGCAGAGAAACTGAAAATTTCGGTGAATATGAGTTTAGCGGTTTTGATGGGAAGCATTATGGAATAGATTATGATTTGCCTGAAGATACGCCAGTTAAAACTGCAACAGATGGCAAGGTTACTCGTACGTTTGAGAATGACTTAGGTGGCAAGGTAGTGCAAATAGCTGAAACGAACGGACAGTATCACCAATGGTATATGCATTTAAACCAATTTAAAGTTAAAGTAGGAGACAATGTACAAGCGGGAGATGTAATTGCACTCTCTGGTAATACGGGAGAACAAACGACCGGATCTCATCTTCATTTTCAGAGAATGAATGGTGGGATCGGTAATGATTACGCGGAAGATCCTAAAGATTTTGTTGAAAATTTACCAGATGGTGAGAAAAGTCTATACGAACTCAAATAACCAAAGCGTTTATTATAACATCATTATAAAAAACTACCGTTTACCCTAAAGTGTTGATAGGATAAGCGGTAGTTTTACGTTTGTTTACGATAATTATGGTTGTTTACTGTAGTAACTCTTGAAGCACAATAGCTTGATTATGTTTTTTATCTTTAGCAGCAAATAATAAAATAATATCTTTATCAGTCTCAGAAACTTTATTTTGCAATTCTTCAAATGCTTGTTTTTGATCAATATTTTCACGGAGTTCCTTCTTGTACTTTTCTTTAAAAGCAGCATATAACTTGGTGTCATGGTTAAACCATTTTCTTAATTCGGAAGTTGGCGCCACTTCTTTTATCCAATGATCTAAATGTGCATCGTCTTTGGCTATACCTCTTGGCCATACGCGATCTACAAGTATCCTTAAGCCTTCTTGTTGTTTGTCTTCATAAATTCTTTGAATGTATATCGTCATATAATAAACCTCCTCAAATGTTTACCTATTAGTTTAATCATTACCTTTAAAAATTGAATGAAAAACGTTTACGGATAAATATGTACTTGTTATATAAAAGGGTATATTAATAAAAATGACTATAGGAGTGACCGTAATGACTAAATTTGATCATATTCAGCCACCTGGCCAGTTTAAATATCGGGATGGCCAAGTTTTGATAAAGAATTATTATGAATTCACTTGTGATAATCGAATTTATTTTACAAATACAGCGCATAAAGACCTAGAGGATCAACAATATCAATTTAATATTGAGATTTTATCAGACATAGATAAATATGGATTGGCATTAGATTTTAATGAAGTTGATAAATTATACCAAAAAGAAATTGAACCATATCTAGATGGTCAGTTGGTAAATGATACGTTACCCGAAATGAATACAACTGCTGAAAATATTGCTATATGGATATGGGAACAATTTGAAAAAAATTTACCTAAGAACAACCAATTGCAAAAATTGGAATTTTTTGAAACGGCATCTCAAGGGCTTGTCCTAACAGCAAGTCTAATGAAGCAATGAAATTGCAATTTTGTTTTACTAACATTTTCTTTCCTTGCAATAATATCATTAGGAAATATGTGAATTATATATAGAAGTAGGTAGACGAAATCGAATTTAAAAATTGAGATTTCGGTTGCCTACTTTTTATATTGCAATATTTTAATAGTAGGTGGGTAATTTTAGTTGCTATCTTGATAAAAAAATTTCTCGAAGATATAAAAATATTTGAGGAAAATACAGAAACAATATTCTGAAAATTAAGGAAATATGATATATTAGTATTTATTTCAGCTTAGGGGGAACTTCTATGATTAAAGTAAGTCCAAAACAATTTTTATATAATGTACTATCTGGTGTAGCGATTGCCATAGTAGCAGGGTTAATACCTAACGCTATTTTAGGAGAATTATTCAAACTTTTCGCTCCTAAGTACCAGGTTTTTCAAACATTATTACAAGTAGTAGAAAGTATTCAATTTACTGTACCATTATTAGTTGGTGCACTAATAGCAATGCGGTTCAATTTATCACCTTTAGCAACGGCTGTCGTCGCGAGTTCTGCTTTTGTTGGGAGTGGCGCAGCGCAATTTAAAGATGGTGCTTGGATGCTTGTAGGTGTTGGAGATCTTATTAACACAATGATCACTGCAGCAATTGCTGTGTTTTTAATATTAGTCGTTGGTGAAAGATTTGGTAGTTTAACGTTAATTATTCTGCCGACCATTGTCGGTGTGATAGCGAGTTTTATAGGTGTACTTATATTGCCATATGTCCAAATGATTACAACTGGTATTGGCAATTTAGTCAATACATTTACAGAATTACAACCAGTATTGATGTCTATGCTTATTGCATTAGTATTTAGTTTTATAATTATTTCACCTATATCAACTGTAGCAACTGCATTAGCTATAGGTATTAGCGGTTTAGCTGCTGGGTCTGCTTCACTGGGGATTGTGGCATGTGAAGGTGCATTAGTTGCAGGTACGTTAAAAATAAATAGAGCTGGTGTGCCTTTAACAATCTTTTTAGGTGGTGTGAAAATGATGATACCTAATATGGTAAGGCATCCTATTATTCTATTACCAATTTTCTCTAATGCACTAATCACTGGCTTTGTTGGTGCGCTCATAGGAATTGGTGGAACAAAAGAATCAGCAGGTTTTGGAATCATTGGGCTTGTTGGGCCAATTAGTGCATTTAGATTTATGGAACATTCAATATTATTAAACTTAATGTATGTATTTATTGCATTTTTTGTAGTTCCGTTCGTAATGGGATATTTGATAAATACGTTTTATATGAAAACATTAAAGCTATATGATAGAGAAATCTTCAAATTCTTGGCGTAAAATTATAAATAATGTTTAAAATGTATCGTTATTTCTGTAATATAATGTAATGTTTTGAATGATGGACAAAAGAAGAAAATATATTAAAAAGGCCACAAAACAGTGGTCTTTTTAAATTTCAGACAAAAAAATTTGCAAGTTTTACTCCAAAGTATAAATTTTTTGTCCTTTTATTATTTTACAGTTGTGTAACAAAAAGATTTGCTGTAATAATTCAGACTACGTAAGATTATTCGATGATAAAGTTATGAAGCTTAATATAACAGCAATATACACAATATAATTTGAAAATGATGTGAGAATTATGCATTACAAAACAAAACAGCGATGTTTCAATGTTACAAAGTATAGTTTCTTTTGTAACGTTTTGTTATTGAAGTGTAATATAAAAAGGCGAAATATGTGTTATATTATTTGTGGCGAAAAAATAAAACATAAAAATTAATCGATTACAGCACATACGATAAATAATTTAACGAAAATATAATTTTACTTAAAAAGATTTTAATTGGAGGATTTTTTAATTATGAAGAAAACAATTTTAGCATCATCATTAGCAGTAGCATTAGGTGTAACAGGATACGCAACAACAGCAGACCACAATCAAGCTCACGCTTCAGAAGAAAATATCGACAAAGCGCATTTAGCTGATTTAGCTCAAAACAATCCTGAAGAATTAAACCAAAAACCATTACACGCTGGCGCGTATAACTATAACTTCGTTTTAGGTGGAAATGAATATACATTCACTTCAAATGGTCAATCTTGGTCATGGAATTACACAGCTGCAGGTGCTCAAAGTGCAACTTCTAACTCAGTACAAGACGTAACTACTCAAGCAACTACAAACACTAACGAAACTTCAGCTAGTGAAGTAAGTGCTCAAAAACAATCAAGCAATACTCCAGTAGCAGCAGTTGAAGCGCCTAAAGCTTCTTCTAATACAAGTGTTAAAACTGCTCAAACAAGCACTACTTCTAAAACAACAACTACAAATACATCAAGCATTGATGCCATTGCTAACCAAATGGCAGAACGTACTGGTGTATCAGCGTCACAATGGAAAGGTGTTATCCAACGTGAAAGTGGCGGTAATGGAAGTGCGGTTAATGCGTCATCAGGTGCATATGGTTACTTCCAATTATTAGGTCATGGTGAACATGCAGGTATGTCAGTTCAAGATCAAATTGACACAGCAGTAGAAGTTTACCAATCTCAAGGTTCTAGCGCATGGGTTGGTTGGAACTAATTAATAAATATTAAGGCTGAGAGCGACTCAATTGAGTCGCTCTTTATTTATGTTGACATGTTTGAATATTCTGATAAAATTAATGGTAATTTAATAAACTTATCCAGAGAAGCTGAGGGATTTGGCCTGATGAAGCTTCAGCAACAGACTTTGTTATAAAAGTACTGTGCTACTTCCAACAAGCAATAATGCTTGAAAGATAGGTGACATGTGTAACTATATGCCACACAAGTCGGCATATAGTTTTTTTAATAGGAGGATTTTTATGACAATTTCAGATAGATTGGCACAGATACCAGATAGTTATTTTGCAAGAACAATGGGCCAGAAAGTAGAACATGGTCCATTACCTTTAATTAATATGGCTGTAGGTATTCCTGATGGTGAAACGCCCAAAGGAATTATTGACTGTTTTGCTGATGCGCTACGTCAGCCCGACAATCAAAAGTATGTTGCTTTCCATGGTAAAGACTCATTTAAACAAGCAATAGTAGATTTTTATCAAAGACAATTTCAAGTTGAATTAGATAAAGAAGATGAGGTATGTATTTTATATGGTACTAAAAATGGTCTTGTAGGTTTACCAACATGCATCGTGAATCCAGGGGAAAATGTGTTGTTACCAGATCCTGGATATACGGATTATAAAGCTGGGGTATTACTTGCTGATGCCCGACCACAACCACTCGTTTTAGAACCTCCTTATTATTTGCCTCAGTGGGACAAAATAAGCAAAGAAATATTACTCAATACTCGTTTAGTTTATTTGACTTATCCAAATAATCCGACAGGTTCAGTTGCTACAAAATCAGTATTTGAGGAAGCGATTGAGCGTTTTAAGGGAACAAAGACAAAAATCGTTCATGATTTTGCATATAGTGCTTTTGGTTTCGATGCTAAAAATCCTAGCATATTGCAAGCAGAAGGAGCAAAAGACTTAGCAGTAGAAATTTTTTCATTATCAAAAGGCTACAATATGTCAGGATTTCGAGTGGGTTTTGCAGTAGGAAACAAAGATATTATACAAGCATTAAAAAAATATCAATCACATACACATGCAGGTATGTTTGGCGCATTGCAAGACGCAGCAACATACGCTTTGAATAATTATGACGCTTTTCTAGAAGAGCAAAATATAGCATTTAAACGTCGTAGAGATGAATTTGAAGCTAAACTACAACAAGCGGACATACCTTTTGAACCAATGAAAGGTGGCATTTTCTTATGGTTACGTACGCCGAGAAACTTTGATGGGGAAAGTTTTGTTGATTATTTATTACAAGAACAGTCAATCCTTGTTGCGCCAGGTATACCATTTGGAGAACATGGAAAAGATTATGTGCGTATTTCTTTAGCATTAGATGATGAATCATTATTAGAGGCTGCAGAAAGGATACAAGCGCTTAAGCATCTTTATGAATAGAACAAATCTGATTGGAGTGATTAACTTATGACAAGTATTAAAATTTTTGGAGTAAGAGAAGAGGATATACCTTATATTAAGGCATGGTCAACAAAGCATAGTGTAACTGTCGATTTAGATGAAGCATTACTATCATCAGAAACTGTCGATCGTGCAAAAGGATTTGATGGTGTTTCGATATCACAGCAAATTCCTTTTGGTGAAGATGTATATCGCAAGTTGCATGAATTTGGAATTAAGCAAATTGCTCAACGAAGTGCTGGTTTTGATATATATGATTTCGATTTAGCTCAAAAATATGATTTAATTATTTCTAATGTGCCATCTTATTCACCGCATTCTATTGCTGAATACACAGTGTCACAGGCGCTTAATTTGGTTAGAAACTATAATGATATACAACAAAAAACAGCTTCATATGACTTTAGATGGCAACCAGAGATCTTATCACGCTCTATTAAAGATTTGAAAGTTGCTGTTATAGGAACTGGTCGTATCGGTTCAATCGTTGCTAAGATCTTTTCACAAGGTTTTGAAGCTGAAGTGATTGCTTACGATGTTGTCCCTAATGAAAGCTATAAGTCATTTTTAACGTATGCCAATAGTATAAAAGAAGCTGTGCAAGAGGCTGATATTGTTACGGTTCATATTCCTGCAAGTAAGGATAGCGATTATTTATTTGATGATGCATTGTTTAATGAATTTAAACCAGGATCAGTATTTATCAATTGTGCAAGAGGATCCATTGTAAAAACTAGTGCGTTAGTACATGCGCTGGATAACGGTATTTTAAAAGGGGCAGCAATTGATACATATGAATGGGAAAAAGGATTGTTTCCAAGCGACCAACGACAAACGGGATTAAAGGATGAAGTATTAAAGCAATTAATCGAACGACAAGATGTTATTGTTTCGCCTCATATTGCTTTTTATACAGATGCTGCTGTTGAAAACCTAATTGTCGATGCTTTAGATGCAACAATCGAAGTTATTGAGACTGGTGATACTAAATTACGCGTGAATTAATAAGAGAGCAAATATAGATTTAAACCGTGAAAATATAAAAAAAGAGCAGGACAGAAATCTAATTTGTTAGAGAAGATTTCGTTGTCCTACTCCGGTATGGATAAATAGAGTTGAAAAAGGCTGGTTTAAAAGCTTTTTTCAACTCTATTTAATTACTGCTATCACACTGAGTTGAGACCGAGACATTAAATATGTCCTAGCAACTTTATTTTACGTCATAACCTTGATCCTCTATTGCTTCGTACATGTTTGGTGATGTGACTTTGTTATCATCAAAATCAACTTTAACATTACCTTCTTCAAGGTTAACATCAGCTGTTGATACACCATCAAGATTTGTTAGGGCACTTTCAACTGCATGTTTACAGTGCTCACAACTCATACCTTCTACTTTAATTGTTTCAGTTGCCATATCAATCACCTCCTTAAAAATGATTTGTCATATAATCATCTCAAATTTTAATTATAATTTCATGCGTTTTAATCTAAGCGCATTAGCGACAACACTTACAGAACTTAAAGCCATTGCAGCACCGGCAATCCATGGTGCGAGTAAACCTAGTGCAGCAATAGGAATGCCTGCAACGTTGTAACCAAATGCCCAAAATAGGTTTTGACGTATATTACGTATAGTCGATTTACTAGCTGTGATTGCTTTAGGTACGAGTAACAAATCACCACCAAGAATGGTAACGTCAGCGGCTTCTATGGCAACTTCTGTACCTGTACCAATAGCAATTCCTATATCTGCTTGGACTAATGCTGGGGCATCATTTACGCCATCTCCTACCATAGCTACAGTCTTATTATTAGCTTGTAATGATTTTATCTTAGTCGCCTTTTCTTCTGGTAACACTTGTGCAATGACTGTATCTATACCAACTTGTGAAGCAATGGCTTCTGCTGTAAGTTGGTTATCTCCAGTCAACATAACGACTTCTATATTTAAATCATGTAACTGTTGGATTGCTTTCTTGGTAGAATCTTTGACAGTATCAGCTACTGCGATTGCACCACTTAATTGTTGATCAACCGCTATCAACATAGCCGTCTTACCTGATTGTTCAAACTGGGATAATTGTAGTTCAGAACTATTAATGGTTACGTGATAATCTTCTAAGAATTTACGATTACCCACCAATAAAGATTTTCCGTCAATTGTAGCTTTGATGCCACGTCCAGGTACCGCTTCGAAGTCATGAACTTCTAATAAATCAACTTGTTTTGTTTTTGCATAATTAATGATAGCTTCTGCGAGTGGGTGTTCAGAAGCTTTTTCGGCGCTAGCTAATAATTGTAATGTTTCACTATCGCCATCAAAGTCTGTAACTACAGGTGTTCCGTGTGTGATAGTTCCTGTCTTGTCTAAGACAACGGTATCGATTTGATGCGCACGTTCAATATGTTCGCCACCTTTAAATAGAATACCGTTTTCGGCAGCCTTTCCAGTACCTACCATAATCGAAGTAGGAGTGGCTAACCCAAGTGCACAAGGGCAAGCAATAACCATGACGGCAATTGCTGCTACTAAAGCTGGTTCAAATTGGCCTTGGTGTACTAAAGTAATCCATATAGTAAATGTTAGAATAGCAATACAAACTACAATAGGCACAAAATAGCCAGATATAATATCAGCAAGTCTCTGAATAGGTGCTTTAGAACCTTGAGCTTCTTCAACTACTTTGATAATAGAAGCGAGCGCAGTGTCTTTTCCAACTTTCGTGGCTTCGATTGTGAGCACGCCATTTTGATTCATTGTTGAACCAATAACATAATCGCGCTGTGTTTTTTCAACAGGTATAGATTCACCGGTTAACATGGATTCATCTACAGAAGTTTTGCCTTTGACAATTTTTCCATCTACTGGTATTTTCTCTCCCGGTTTAATAATTAAATAATCGCCTTCTACGACTTCACTTAAAGGTATCAGAAATTCCTCATTATTACGTAGTACACGTGCTTCCTTAGCTTGCAAGTTTAGCAATTCACTTAAGGCATTTGTTGTATGTGATTTTGCACGTGCTTCCAAATACTTACCAAATAAAATAAGTGTAATGAGTACAGCACTTGTTTCGAAATACAAATGAGGCATAATCTCTGTATTGTTCAGCCATTTAATCATCTCATATAAGCTATAAAAATAGGCTGCGCTCGTTCCTAATGCTACTAATACATCCATGTTTGCTGAACCATTGCGAAGATTTTTATATGCCCCAACATAAAATTGCCAACCAATGATAAATTGTATCGGAGTTGCTAAGATAAATTGAAACCATGGATTCATTAAAATTGAAGGCAATTGCATGTTAAAGAGATGTACAAACATAGTTAATAGTAACGGGAAAGCCAATATAGCTGAAACAATTAATTTTGTAAGTTTACGTTTTAACTCTATTGCTTTGTGTGATTGTTTTTCATCAGCTTCTTTTTTAGGCTGCGCATCATAGCCCAATTTTTGAATTTTTTCAATTAAAGTATCGACGGAAGTTGAATTAGGATTATATAAAATCGTAGCATTTTCAGTTGTAAGGTTTACGTTAGCTTCCTCTACACCATCAGTACGATTCAATACCTTTTCAATACGGTTAGAACATGCGGCACATGTCATGCCTGTCACGTCTAAGTCAACTTTTTCATTTAATACGCCATATCCTGTTTTTTCTATTGTATTGGAAAGGTCAGTAGACGAAGTCGAGCTAGGGTTATAAATTATTGTGGCTTTTTCAGTTGTTACGTTAACGTTAGCTTCAACATCATCCATTTTGTTTAAATTTTTCTCAATACGGTTAGCGCAAGCTGCGCATGTCATACCCGTAATATTGAAAGTAGTTTTTTTCTGTTCACTCATTGGAGTAGCCTCCTTTCAGGTTGCAAATAAATACCCGTAACAATAGAATCTTTACACTATTAATATACCCCTAGTAGGTATAGTTGTCAATGTTGTTGTTTTAAAAAAGAGAGACTAGAAATACAAAATCAAAATTTACAAATTGACTTTGTATTCCTAGTCCCTCAAGATATTACGATAATGATTTACTAATTTGGCTTGTTTGCTTTATACATTCTGTTCGTAAGGTTGATTCAATGATAAACACACTAATAATAAAAAATAATGGTATTTTACTTTACTATAGTTTAGTTTTGTTGGAACTTAATAAATGAAACAACAAAATCAATTTAATATGCTTATTCTGTATTCTATGCGAACTAACTTGAATTTATAAAAGATGCTGCTGGTTTACTTTACTTAATTCGTTAACAATTTTACGACTATCTTTATTTAGATGCTGGACATAAATTTTGTTGTTCTTTTTATGGTAATTTTCAATTAATGTATCTATGGCATTAACTGCTGAATCATCCCATAAATGTGCTTCTTTAAAATTTAGATAGATAGTTTTGTCCCGTAATTCTAAATTGAGTTGGTTCATTAATGAATCTATAGAAACAAAGAAGATTTGCCCTTTGATATTGTAATGAATAGCATGGTCAATTTCTTCATATTGTACGGAAACATTTGAAATTTTGGTAGCGAAACACAAGGCGCTTACAATTACACCAATAATTACGCCTAATGCTAAATTGCTTGTAATTAATACGATAGTTACGGTAAGAAGCATCACGAGCGCATCTGTACGAGGTGCTTTTTTAATGAATTTAAATGACCCCCAATTAAAAGTCCCCACAGAAACCATAACCATAATAGCTGCTAGAATTGGCATCGGAATTTCAACGACCCAATCACCAAATACGATGATTAAAATAATTAAGAACACACCAGCAGTGAAGGTTGAAAGGCGCGTCGTAGCACCAGAGCGGACATTGATTACAGATTGACCGATCATCGCACAGCCACCCATAGAACCAAAGAAACCGGTGATAACATTGGCGATTCCCTGGCCACGAGATTCTTGGTTTTTACTACTGTAGGTATCTGTTGCTTGATCAACAATTCGAGCTGTAAGCAAGCTTTCCACAAGTCCAACAATCGCCATAGATAAGGCATATGGGAAAATAATTTTTAGTGTTTCTAAGTTGAACGGAACATCAGGAATAAAAAATTGAGGTAATGAACGTTTAATTTCACCTAAATCTCCAACTGTTTCTACATTTGCACCAGTCACTATGTAAGCTACTGTTAATAATATGATTGCAATTAGTGGTGCAGGTATCTTGTTAAAAATACGTGGTAAAAGGTAGATAATCAATAAGGTAACGATAACAAATAGATAAGTAGCAAAAGATATGCCAAAAATATGTTTGATTTGTGTTAAGAAAATCATGATTGCTAAGGCATTAACGAAACCAATCATGACAGAGTTGGGGATAAACTTCATTAAACGACCAATTTTTAATATGCCGAAAATAATTTGAATAAGCCCCATTAGAATAGTGGCTGCTAATAAATATTGGACACCGTGATCACGTACTAAAGGTACAATAACTAGAGCTACAGATCCTGTTGCTGCAGAAATCATAGCTGGTCTTCCACCTACGAAAGAAATAACAACTGCAATAATAAAGGAGGAATATAGACCAACCATAGGGTCTACTCCTGCTATAATTGAAAATGAAATGGCTTCTGGAATTAATGCTAAGGCGACGACGATACCAGCCAATATATTGATTCCTGGAGCGGTTAGCCATTCGCGTTTGATTTTATTTAACATCTATTTTACTCCTTATTTAAAAATGAACTAGACTATTATATCATATGGTGAAAGTTATTACTCCTAAGCTATAAAAGTAGCTCTAAAATAAAAAGTTCAAAATATGAGTGAATCATGATTTTCAAAAGGTGTGACAAGTTTGTCATTTTAGAACCTAAGGTTGTTAGATGAAACGAACGAAAATATACTGCGTCTTAGTTAAACTAAGGTTATAAATTATTTAAGGAGTGAAGGACATGTCTATATTAAAAGTAGAGGGGCTTACTAAAAGCTATGGCAACAGACATAGACAACAAGAAGTGCTTAAAGGCCTTGATTTTTCTATAGAAAAAGGCGAGTTTGTTACGATAATGGGACCATCAGGATCAGGAAAAACAACATTGCTAAACGTCTTAAGTTCTATTGATTATATTACGAGTGGTACGGTCGAAATCAATGGCAATAAAATAAATAAAATGAGTAATAAAGCATTAGCTGATTTCAGAAAAAAAGAAGTGGGCTTTATTTTTCAAAATTATAGTGTGCTAAATACACTTACAGTTAAAGAAAATATTATGTTACCACTTTCCATTCAAAAAATGTCTAAAACAGAGAAAGAGCAAAATTATAGTGAAGTCACTAAGGCTTTAGGGATTCAAGATTTAGGCCATAAATACCCTAATGAAATATCTGGTGGCCAACAACAACGTACTGCAGCAGCGCGTGCGTCCGTTCATAAACCAGCGATTATATTTGCGGATGAACCAACAGGTGCATTAGATTCTAAAAGTGCACAAGATTTGTTAAATCGCTTAGAAGATTTAAATAAAAATTTAGAAGCGACAATCGTTATGGTTACACATGATCCTGTCGCAGCAAGTTATTCTAATAGAGTAATCATGCTAAAAGATGGCAATATTCACTCTGAAGTGTACCAAGGTGATGATTCAAATCAAGCCTTTTATAAAAATATTATTCATATGCAGACGGCATTAGGCGGTGTCGCACATGAGTTTTAATCAAATTGTACTTAAGAATTTAAAACAGAACTTACGTCATTATGCGATGTATATTTTTTCATTGATTGTAAGTATCGTATTATATTTTAGTTTCGTGACTTTAAAATATACAGATAGTATTAATAATGAGAATTCAATGGCAATTATAAGAAAGGGGTCTGACGTTGGATCTTATTTCTTATTTTTTATCATCATTATCTTCCTAATGTATGCAAATCAATTGTTTATTAAGAGACGTACGCGTGAATTTGCTTTATTCCAATTGATTGGCCTAACTAAGTCTAATATATTGCGCATGCTTATAATTGAACAGATTGCTATGTTTTTAGTCACTGGTATCATTGGTGTCATAGTAGGGGTGTTTGGATCTAAGTTATTACTCATGGTTGTGTTAAAAGTTTTGCATATTAGTACAAGTGTAGCTTTAACTTTCCAATTTGCTGCAGTATTTCAAACAGGTTTACTAATATTCATATCTATGCTGCTAATTATTATACAAAGCTATATTTTCTTACGCAGACGTAGTATTTTATCGATGATGAATGATAGTACAAAATCAGAAGTATCAAAGAATACCATATCAATAGTTGAGGTTTGCTCAGGTATCTTAGGTATTGTGATGATTGTGATTGGCTATTATATGTCTACAGAAATGTTTGGGAAATTCTCAAGTAACATGATGTTTACACCATTTATTATATTGTTTTTAACAGTAGTAGGTGCTTATTTATTCTTTAGAAGTTCTGTATCTGTTATTTTTAAAATGATAAAAAATGCAAAACGTGGCAAAGTGTCAATCACTGATGTTGTATTTACATCTTCAATCATGCATAGAATGAAGAAAAATGCTTTGTCGTTAACGATAATTGCAACTATATCGGCAGTAACGGTTACTGTTCTTTGTTTTGGGGCAATCAGTAAATCAACTATTGATGATAATGTCGCCTTGACATCACCTCAAGATTTTAATTTTATTGACAATAAACAAGCAGAGTCATTTGAAAGTAAAATGAAAGAAGCGCATATCGATTTTGATAAAAAGTATAAAGAAGTTTCTGAAGTGAAAATGTCGAAAGATACTTTTTTTAAAGATAATGGTAATCCAGATATGTTTAAACGTGATTCGATGTTAATTACGAGCAACAAAAATTTTAATGATAATCAAGTTAATGGTAATCGTGCGAAAGTGGTTAATATGGTAGCTCCTGGAGGAATGGTTCAGCACAATGAAAAAGGTGAGATTGTGTTAGAAAATCAATCCCAACAAACGTTTAAAGTCGTTGGATCAGAAAAAGACGTTAACTTCATGAGTGCAATTAGTTTTGGTGGTCCGGTGTTATTAGTTAGTGATGATAAATATAATGATTTAAAACTTAATTCTAGCGAAACAAGACAACAATTTGGTTATAATTTGGAAAAACAAAGTGATTGGAAAGCAGCAAACCAAATTGCTAAATCAGTGTCGCCAAATATCGAATCGAAAAAAATGGTACGTCAATCGATGGATGATACTGTAGGTATTTTATTATTTGTTACATCATTTTTAGGATTAGCCTTTTTAGTCGCAGCGGGCTGTATCATCTACATTAAACAGATGGATGAAACTGAAGATGAAATACCAAATTTTATTATTTTACGTAAAATTGGCTATACACATTACGATATGTTAAAAGGTTTAGCTTTAAAAGTGATGTTTAACTTTGGCTTACCTCTCATTGTATCCTTACTGCATGCTTATTTTGCAGCAAAAGCATTTATATTACTTATGGGCGGTAATAGTATGTTACCAGTTTATATTGTTATGGGTACTTATTCTGTTGTGTATTGTATATTTGCAATTATGGCATTTGTACATTCAAGTAGGATCGTAAAGCATTCAATTTAAAGGAAATCATAGAAGTCATTTAAAATAAGATAGAACTTAACTGCTATAGATGAAAGTAAGCTTGCCTATATTGGTTAATTCTAGAAAAAGTATATTTACTACAAAGTAGATATAAATGATTAGCAGAGGTGTCTGCTGAATAAATTGCACGTTGTTTATACCATGTAAGCCTTTGGGAAATCCGTATATTTCTCAAAGGCTTTTTTTGTGGTATTAATAAGTTGTTTACTATTGAATGTTGGTCGAACATGTTTGATTCCTATTGAAAGTGGTATTTGGCAGTAAAAGGGTAAAATGGAGGTATGTAGCATATGAATTTAACTGAATTCCATAAAGAAATTAAAGGATATACGCAAGATAGACAGCCAGGTATACAAAAAGATATGAATCCACAACCTATTACTGAGATGGAAGGTTACAAAAGTGGTGGTAAACTCCAAGGTAAAATTGCATTGGTTACTGGGGGAGATTCGGGGATTGGTCGCTCTGTTGCGGTATTATATGCCAAAGAAGGGGCAGATGTGGCGATTGGTTATTTCGATGAACAGGAAGATGCTGAAGCGGTAGTAGAACAATTAACTTCATTAGGTGTCAATGCGAAAGCATATGCGCATGACTTAAAAAGTGTCGACGCATCACAAAATTTAATTGATAAAGTCGTTAAAGATTTTGGAGGATTAAATATATTAGTTAACAATGGAGGGGTACAATTCCCTCAGGATAACTTTGAAGATGTTTCGCCAGAACAGATTAAAGAGACGTTTGAAACAAATGTTTTTGGCATGATGTTCTTATCACAAGCTGCAGCACCGCATTTAACAGATGGTGATGCAATTATAAATACTACAAGTGTAACTGCTTATAGAGGATCGGCTCATCTGATTGATTATTCTGCTACAAAAGGTGCAATCGTTGCTTTTACACGTTCATTAGCGTCATCTTTAATTGATCAAGGTATTCGAGTAAATGCTGTTGCGCCAGGACCAATTTATACACCATTAATTCCTGCTACTTTTTCAGAAGATAAAGTTGAGAATCAAGGTGGAGATACACCAATGGGAAGAAGAGGGCAACCAGCAGAACTTGCACCGTCATACGTTTTCTTAGCATCATATGCAGACAGTTCTTATATTACTGGTCAAGTTATACATGTGAATGGCGGAGACTATATCACATCATAATATAAAATTAAAAATAAAAAGCAACGAGACAGTCTTTTGGCTGTCTCGTTGCTTTTATGTCTGAAGGTTGTCTTGGAAATTTCAGTATAAACAATTTATGTCAGTTGTAGATTATTTTATCTAGAAGAAAGTGTATAAACGTTAGAAGAAATCTGAAGGTTTCAGATCATTGAAATCTAAATTTTTTAAGCTGTCGAAGTTAATGTTTTCAATACTTTGTACAATTTCACCACTTTTAACTTGGTTATAATAGTTTGTCGCTTCTGAAACAACATCGTGTTCCTGGAATGTTTTTACTATACCAAGTATTAAGACAATTGCTATCGCTCCTTTAAATAAGAATTTCATAATTATTGACTCCTTCTATAAGTTTATAACGTTATTTTACAGTGTTTTTTCTAGTAAAACATGCGTCCATAGTATAGAAAGTGTATCATACATAAGTTGTATGTTGTATATTAAATGATTGTGTTTAATTTATTTTTTATAATCCGAATGCGATAGGTAACCAGAAGTAAGCAAAGAGTGAAATTACAATGATAGCGAAAATATTTAATATAAAGCCAGCTTTCACCATATCTTTCATCTCTATTTCGTCAGAACTAAATATGGCTGCATTCGGTGGTGTTGAAATCGGCAGCATAAATGCACATGTAGATGAAAGGGCAACTATACCCATAATTATAAACGGATCTTGGCTAATCGCTGCTGCAAAGCCAATACTAATTGGCATCAACATATTAGAAACAGCTGTGTTTGACATCACCTCTGTTAAAAATAGAATTGCTGTTGATAATACTAGCACGATTAATATTAATGGTAGAGGTTTTACAATTCCCATCATGCTACCAAACCATTTTGTAAGTCCTGAATCTTCAAAGGCTGCAGCTAAAGATAACCCGCCTCCGAATAAGAGTAGTATACCCCAAGGGAGTTTGGTCATATCGCCCCATATAAGTAGCCCTCCTTTTTTGGATTTTGCAGGAATGAGAAACAGTAATACTGCGCCAAACATTGCAATGCTAGTGTCTGTTATATGTAATGAACCAGGGAGTAATCCGCCAAATATCCATAAAAGACTGACAAATAGAAAAACAATTCCCGTAAGTTTCTCTTCCTTAGACATAGGTCCTAAATCATGTAATGCTTTCTTCGCAAAATCTGATGATATATGATCAGCATCTTCAATTCTGAATAACCATTTCGTTAGTAAGAAATAAAGAATTGCTAATAATATGACAGTAAGAGGTACGGCAAAAATCATCCACTGAGCAAAGGATACTTTCCTATCAAGGCTAGACGACGCAATTGCCGCAAAAACGGCGTTTGGCACTGAACCGATAAGTGTTGCTAGTCCACCTATAGAGGCCGAATAGGCTACAGTTAGGAGGAGTGCTTTACTAAATTTACTAGCAGACTCAGGCTTAAGAAATTGTGCGTCTTTAATTTCTTTGATGAGTGCTAAAGCAATAGGCAACATCATGAGTGCCGTAGCCGCATTTGAAATCCACATAGAGATAAAGGCGGTAGCAATCATAGTACCTAGGATGATACGGTTACTACTTGTTCCCATCATTGATATAATGGTCATTGCAATACGCTTGTGTAAGTTCCATTTCTCAATGGCTAAAGCAATAATAAATCCACCCATATACATAAATACGATAGGATCAGCATAAGCACTCGATGCGATAACTTCATCAGTGCCTCCTGTTAATGGAAGTAGAATTAATGGAAGTAGGGATGTTGCTGGTATAGGAATAGCTTCGGTTATCCACCATGTTGCCACAAATAGTGTAACTGCAAGTACAGCTCTAGGTGAGTCATCCAACCCTGTTATCCCAGGAATAAAGTAAAAAATAAGAAAAAGTAAAGGGCCTAAAAATAACCCGATTTTTTGTTTCATAATTATTTCCCCCTTGTTTATGACGCTATAACTGTAAGAATATCAATAAGCTAACGTATAGACAATTAATTTTTCAGAAAATTATAAAAATATACAACTGAGACTGATAGAATATAAGTAATAGATTAAAACAAATATAAGCAAGGGGATGATTTTATGGTAGTGGGGGCACTTATAGACAAAGGAGATACATGGATTTTATGGGCAATCATTATTGTGTGGGCAACTATGAGCTTATTTTTAGAACAGAGGTATCAATGGGCTAGTAAAATTTCTGGGGCTATTATTGCACTTGTTGGTGCGATGGTATTATCTAACTTTAAGGTGATACCAACGAGCTCACCAGTTTATGATACTGTATGGGATTACATTGTACCTTTATCGATACCATTACTGTTATTTAGTTCTAATATTATGAAAATATGGAAAGAAAGTAGAAGATTGTTGATTATATTCTTCATTGCTTCGATAGGAACTATGATTGGAACATTTGTTGCATTTATTATATTAAATCAATGGATACCTTATTTGAATAAGATAGGAGCGATGATGACAGGTAGTTATATTGGTGGTGGAGTTAATTTTGCGGCGTTAAGCTCTAAACTTGAAACACCAGGGGATATGGTGTCATCAACAGTAGTCGCAGATAATAGCGTTATGGCGTTGTACTTTATGCTATTGATTGCGCTCCCTTCACTTCCATTAATTAAAAAGCATTTTAAAACAGATTATAATATAGAACAATCTCCAAAGGTGCAACAATCGTATTGGCAACCCCAAAAAATTCAATTGCTAGATATAGCATTTTCGGTAGCGAGTGCAATAACACTTGTAGCAGTAAGTTTTAAAGGTGCTGAATTGGTTCAACAATGGATACCTAAAAGTAACGTTGTGCTCACTATTATTAGTTCTTTCTTTGGAGATGCCTATCTTTTATTAACTACTTTAACATTAATTGTGGTAGCGATATGGGGAGACTTCTTTGAAAAGTTAGCTGGTGCATCTGAAATAGGAACTTTTTTAATTTATATTTTCTTTGTAGTTATAGGGATTCCTGCTTCTTTTGCCACAATTATAACAACGGCACCTTTACTCTTTGTTTTTGTTATTATGATACTTATTTTTAATTTAGGGTTAAGTTTGTTGTTAGGTAAAGCATTTAAATTTAAAATTGAAGAAATATTATTAGCAAGTAATGCCACAGCAGGTGGACCCACAACAGCAGCTGCACTAGCTATTGGAAAAGGATGGACAGGACTTGTTGGACCTATTCTTATAATAGGAACATTGGGTTACGTCGTAGGAAATTATGCTGGAACATTGATTTATCAATTGTTAAGTCATATGACCTAAATAGCATTGAAGTATAATATGTAATTATAATAATAGGTGAATTAAACTAAATGTCTATGATAAGAAAGGAAGAAATAATTATGAGTGAAAAAAATAAGATGCTAGCTAGTGAATGGTACGATGCAAACAATGATAAAGATTTAGGGGCAGAGCGAATGAAAGCTAAAGATTTATGTTTTGATTTAAACCATGTTCGTCCTAGCGATCAAGCACAGCGACAAGGAATAATAACAGAGATTTTAAATTATGAGCCTCAATCATTAGAATTACTAAGTCCATTCCAAGCTGATTATGGCTATAATATCAATTTAGGCCAGCGTGTCTTTATTAATCACGATTGTTATTTTATGGATTGCAATAAAATTACGATTGGAGATGATGTATTTATTGGTCCTAATTGTGGCTTATATACAGCAATTCATCCTCTTGACTATCAATCGAGGAACAAAGGGATAGAAAAAGCTTTACCCATCAATATTGGAAACAATGTTTGGATAGGAGCAAATGTAGCTGTATTGCCGGGTGTGACTATAGGTGAATGTGCTGTTATAGGAGCGGGTAGTGTGGTTGCTAAAGACATACCTGCCAATGCGCTTGCACTCGGCACACCTGCTAAAACTGTTAGTACAATTAATCAATAAGCAAGTTTTTTCTGATTTTACATGATACATTCATATAATATTTAAGAGAATGCCGTCAAAAGATTGTTGTTTTGGCGGTATTTTATATAATTTGAATTTCTTGTTTTAATTTATAGAGTTTCGATTTAGTTTGGATAAATAATAAAAATCGATGTATCTTTCACATAAATGTTGTAGGGAGTGGAATTATATTTGTATTTGGTTGTGTAATATCAAAGAACAAATTAAAATTATATTGAAAAATATTCCGCAGAGCTTAAATTAAAAATAATTAAATTGTTCGGAATATAATTGAGATTTGTGTTAAAATATAAAAATGTGAGTGAAATGGTAAGAGTAATAATAGTGACTATATAAACATGAATGCAAAATTTATAAAATATAAAGTTTTTACAGATTGTTTGAACAAGCCAACTTTTAAATGACGATTTCCATATCTAACTTAACGATTACTAGACAAGAAAAGAGGAATATTGAATATGGATATTTTAATTGGAACATTATTTTTAATTATAGTGTTAGCTTTATTTACAATATTTACATATCGAGCACCTAAAGGTATGCGTGCCATGGGAGCTTTAGCAAATGCAGCAATTGCAACATTTTTAGTAGAAGCTTTTCACAAATATGTAGGTGGAGATTTATTAGGTATTAAGTTTTTAGGTGAATTAGGTGATGCTGCTGGAGGTCTAGGTGGCGTAGCGGCAGCGGGCTTAGTATCATTAGCAATTGGTGTTTCACCGGTTTATGCGTTGGCAATCGCTGCTTCATGTGGTGGTTTAGATTTGATACCAGGATTTGTAGCTGGTTATGTAATTGGTTATCTAATGAAATATGCTGAACGTAAAGTACCAGACGGTATAGATTTAATAGTAGGTATTATTATTATTGCGCCTTTAGCGAGATTAGTTGCAACGGGTGTAACGCCGTTAGTTAATAATTCGCTATTAAAAATAGGGGACATTATCCAAAGTTCAACTGAAGTAAGTCCAATTATTATGGGGATTATTTTGGGTGGGGTCATCACTGTTGTTGGTACAGCTCCACTAAGTTCTATGGCTTTAACTGCATTATTAGGGCTTACGGGTATGCCAATGGCGATTGCAGCAATGGTGTCATTTGCTTCTTCATTCATCAATGGTACCATGTTTAGCAAACTAAAATTAGGTGACCGTAGATCTAGAATTGCAGTATGTATCGAACCACTATCTCAAGCCGACGTAGTGTCTGCGAATCCAATACCGATATATACAGCAAACTTTATAGGAGGAGCGATTGCAGGTGCAGTCATTGCCTCTTCCGGTATGATCAATGATGCTACAGGTACTGCTACACCGTTAGCTGGATTTTTGGTTATGTTTGGATTTAACGATCCAGTGAAAATCTTTATTTACGGTGCTATTGTAGGTGTTATTGGCTTAATTGTTGGTTATGTATGTTCTATTATATTTAAGAATCATCCAATTGTTTCAAAAGAAGACATTGAAGCAAGATAAAATAAAAAAGCACTTTGACGTTTGTTTTTAGATACGTCAAAGTGCTTTTCTTTAATCGCTTAATTGGCTATCAGGAATATCTGTAATGAACATATGACCGGGAGCGTGTGTAATCATAATGTCTGGTTTAGCATCTAAAGCGACAGATTGAGGTGTCACACCACATCCCCAAAAGACAGGAACTTCATTATTTTTAATTATTACAGGTTCACCAAAATCAGGCTTACTTATATTAGAAATACCAATTTCTGAAGGATTTCCAATATGCATAGGTGTACCATGTACATTTTTAAAACGAGAAGTGATTTCCGTTGCTTTAATCGCTTGTTGCATAGTCATAGGACGCATGCTTACGGTGATGTTACCAGAAAATTGGCCGCTATCGGCAGCTGGAATATTAGTCATATACATTGGTACATTATGTCCTTCTTCTAAATGACGTATAGGAATACCGGCTTCCAGTAATGCATGTTCAAATGTAAAGCTACAGCCTATTAAAAAACTAACCATATCTTCTGTAAACAAAGCGTCGATGTTAGGTATTTGTTCTATGAGTTTACCTTGTTTATAAACACGATAGGCAGCAACTTCGGTAGTAATGTCAGCTTGTTGACCAAAGGTAGGAAATGACTTCGATCCTTTTTCAGACACATCTAAGAGTGGGCAAGTTTTAGGGTTTCTAAAACAAAATTTCAAAAAGTCATAAGCGTAAGCAGAAGGAAGTATGACAACATTAGCCTGAATATAGCCTTTGGCCATACCACTTGTATGGTCAGTCAGTTCTCCTTGTTTAATCATTTTTCTTATTGTAGCTGGTTGTTGTATTTGTAAGTCCAAATTTATCATCCCCTTATAAAATAATAATATCATTTTACCAAAAATTCAGAAAATTATAGTGTTGAACATATTTTAATTACTTTGAAATACGGTTTTAAAATACTAAAAGTGACGTTATAATAAATTAGTAGATGCATTGAGTCATAATGATTTCTTGGGAGGATACATATGAAGAGAACTGGAGAAAAAGTACTTGTATGGATTGGTATTATCTTACAGTTTATATTAATATTTTTAATGGCAATTATCACACCATTTTTAAATGATGTAAGCGTGAAAAACGAATTAGCAGATGCTATTTATAATAGCAGTATGTATGATCAAGGCACACCACAAATAGATGCATCTAATTTAGTAGATGTTGCTAGTCAGATATTTCTTCTAGCTTTAGTTATAGTGATTATATGCACTGTTTTGGCAATTATATTTGCTTTATTCATTAATAAAATTCCAAAAGTTGTAGGCGTATGCTTTATTCTTCTTGGCATTGTTACCGTATTAACGCTAAATTGGCTTACGGCGGTTCTATGGTTGATTGCTGGCATTATGCTGTTGGTAAGAAAACAAAAACATACAGAAAGCCTGTATGAGCCGAGTGTGTATAATAATTATAACAGAAGAAACTAAAGTAACTATAATGGAATGCGAAGAGCTAAGGTAGATGAAACTCCACAGGCGCGTAATAAACTTAACGTTATAGAGCAAAAGTAATCAACAAAATTTAATCGTATTGAAAGTAATGAGAAATAGTATTATTGAATATTGTGTATACTCAAGATATTGTCAAACAAAATTGGAACATAATTAGCGACAATTAAAATAAAAGGTGAGACAGAAGTAATAAGTTACTGTCTCACCTTTTTTATATGCAATTCATGGAGCGAATAACGTTAATTCATTTTGCCATGTTTATAACTTTCATAAACACTATCATATTTGATATTACCGATACCACCGACAATAAATTTACCAAACTTAAATAGGTTAAATAAATATGCTAAGCAGACAGACACTACTAAAGTGATAATAAAGTTAAATACAATATTACGTATCGAACTATCAGCTCTTAATAACCCTAAATCATGTACAAAGAAATAGTGGGTTAAGTAAATACAAAATGAATAGTTACTAATAAATAATATAAATTTAGGGACATATTTTATATAAGAAGAGAATAAGAAAAAGACTAATATGACCATAGTGACATAAAATGGAATGTCAAAACGTTTTGATTCCACCCAAGTACTAACGCCTAACAGGTAATTACCAATTAAAATAGAGGAGGCAATTACTAGTCCTATAATAATGGGCCAAGTGAAACGTTTAATATTTTTCATGAATGTTTCATAATAAATACCTGTATAAAATCCAAGTAAAAAATAACTAATCCATCCTAAAAATAACATCCAGCCTTCTCTTTCCCAAAATAAGCCTAAAATATCATTTTCTGATTGTGGTACATACTGGCGGAACGCCCAGTATATTGTAGCGAATATTATCGAACCAATAATCATTGGAATAGGTTTCCATTTAATTAAATACTTAGCAAAAAGAATATGCAATATGTAAAATTGGAAGATAATGACAATAAAGTAGGTGACGGCACCACCATGAAACATAGTATCTCCGACATTATGCATATATTGAGCTAATGTTTTGGGTTCGAAATAAAAATATGAAATACCAAGATTAATCAAGATATAAGGAATACATAGATAGATTAACTTACTCTTCAAAAATCCTGGTTTAGTTTTAACGTGATAATTTTTAGCTAATAAAAATTCTGAAATAAATACGAATAATGGTGTGCTAAACATAAGAAGTAATTGTAATACTCTAATAGTTGTACCATAACCAACAAAATCCATTTTACTAAAAGTTGTTGTAATCGAATGAATAAGAACAATACTTAAACAAGCTATCGCACGCATCCAAAATATCACAGATGTATAAGTTCTCATTATAGCTGACCTCTCGATTGTTCTATTTGTATTTTTAAAATAAATATAAAAATAATTATTTGTGAATAATCATCCTAACATATTGAATTTAATCTAAATGTAAAGTTTAGATTACAAATTATTAAATCTCTATGTTATATATTTATTAAAGTGATAATAAATGTGATTGAATAAAATTTCAAATATCAACGCAATTTGATGAAATGAGTTCAACACCATTTATTTTAATAAAAAAGGTTGTAAGCGATTGCAATTATTGTTTGATATCTATACAATGGCATTAAGAATGGAAACATTTCCATTTAGTTTTCTATTTACAAACTGACATGGGGGTAGAAAAATGGTAGTCAATTATCACAACGAACCAGGCATTGATTTTACAGATAGTAAAAATGTCGAATCATTCAAAAAAGCTTTAGAGAAAGTTAAAGGTGAATTGAATCAAAAAATTCCTTTAGTTATTAACGGGGAAGAGAAGTTCACAAAAGATACGTATCAGTCTATCAATCCGGCTAATACTTCTGAAGTTATTGCTGAAGTTTCAAAAGCAACGCAAAAAGATGTAGATGATGCATTTGATGCGGCTAATGAAGCATATAAATCTTGGAAGAGATGGTCTCACAAAGACCGTGCAGAGTTTTTAATTAGAGTTGCAGCGATTATTAGACGTCGTAAAGAAGAAATCTCAGCTGTTATGGTTTATGAAGCAGGTAAGCCATGGGATGAGGCTGTTGGTGATGCTGCAGAAGGAATTGACTTCATTGAATACTATGCAAGATCAATGATGGAACTTGCAGATGGTAAACCAGTATTAGATAGAGAAGGCGAACATAATAAATATTTCTATAAACCTATCGGTACAGGTGTAACAATCCCACCATGGAATTTCCCATTCGCAATCATGGCTGGAACAACATTGGCACCAGTAATTGCTGGTAACACAGTGCTTTTAAAACCTGCTGAAGATACGCCACTAACTGCTTATAAATTAATGGAAGTCTTAGAAGAAGCGGGATTACCTAAAGGCGTTGTTAACTTTGTTCCAGGTGATCCAAAAGAAATCGGTGATTACCTTGTAGATAGTGTACACACACACTTTGTAACATTTACAGGTTCTCGTGCTACAGGTACAAGAATCTTTGAAAGAGCTGCAAAAGTACAAGATGGTCAACAATTCTTAAAACGTGTTATAGCTGAAATGGGCGGTAAAGATGCGATTGTAGTTGATAAAAACATCGATACAGATTTAGCAGCAGAGTCTATTGTAACGTCAGCATTTGGCTTTTCAGGACAAAAATGTTCTGCATGTTCTCGTGCTATCGTTCACAAAGATGTATATGATGAAGTGTTAGAAAAAGCAGTAGCTTTAACTAAGAACTTAACGTTAGGTAACACTGAAAACAACACATATATGGGTCCTGTTATTAATCAAAAACAATTTGATAAAATCAAGAACTATATTGAAATTGGCAGTAAAGAAGGTAAGTTAGAACAAGGTGGCGGCACAGATGATTCTACTGGTTACTTCATTGAACCAACAATTATCTCTGGCCTTAAATCAAGCGACCAAATTATGCAAGAAGAAATCTTTGGTCCGGTTGTAGGATTTGTTAAAGGTAAAGACTTTGAAGAGTTATTAGAAATTGCTAATGATACTGATTATGGTTTAACTGGTGCAGTGATTACAAATAATCGCGAAAACTGGATTGAAGCTGTAGAGTCTTATGACGTAGGTAACTTATACCTCAACCGTGGTTGTACTGCAGCAGTTGTAGGCTATCATCCATTTGGTGGCTTCAAAATGTCAGGTACGGATGCTAAAACAGGTAGCCCAGACTACTTATTAAACTTCTTAGAACAAAAAGTTGTTTCAGAAATGTTCTAAAATAAATGACTAAAAGGAGCGAGTATACGCAATCAAAATTGATTGCGTATGTCGCTCCTTTTTTATTCATCTATGACTTGAATATTAATTAATTTCCTGAAATACTTGTCTAGTTCAGCAGGTGGCAGTTCGATACATTGTTCTCTAATCCACTCTGTAAATCCAAACAGACTTGCACCATAAACATAAAATATAAGTTCGGCAGGAATATCAGAGTCAACTGAAATACGGTGCTCATTTTCTTTAATATCATTCTGTAAAACACTAATGAAGTGATTTGATATCGTACGTTCAAACTCTTTGTCATGTTGTTGTTTGTCCTTAATACGTTGCAATTCAATCACATCACTAGTTCTATCTATTACTGTAAATGGTGCATTGATACGTTCTTTTAAATCGATTGAAAAGTAATCTTTTGTTACGTATTTAATCAAATAAATCAAAAGATCATATTTGTCATAAAAATGCTTATAAAATGTTGTTCGATGTACTAATGCTTTTTCGCATATTTGATTTACTGTAATAGTTGAGAAAGTTTGTTTTTCAAGTAATTCATAGAAACTTTTCGAGAGAGCACGTTTAGTTTTAATAACACGTAAATCTTTTGTGTTCAATATACATTTCTCCTTATTTGTAGTTTAAATATACAAATTGTAATAATTAATTCTTTTAATAAAAGGGTAAAGCATTTAATATGTGGATAGAAATAATCTACAGTATATATTTAAACTATAACGTTGATTAATTTAGGAGGCAATAGTTTGGCAAAGTTTTTATATAGAGTAGGATCGTTTGTGGCTAAGCATAAATGGTGGAGCATTGTTGCGTGGGTAGTTTTGCTTGCGGCTATTATTATTCCCCTTACAATAAGTTCGCCGAAGTTCGATAATGACATTACTATGAATGGCTTACAATCACTCGATACTAACAAGAAAATTGAAGATGAA
The DNA here is from genome assembly GCF_048568365.1 of Staphylococcus sp. Ze2. NCBI lineage: Bacteria > Bacillati > Bacillota > Bacilli > Caryophanales > Staphylococcaceae > Staphylococcus > Staphylococcus sp. Ze2. The sequence goes on from NZ_CP183486.1 coordinate 698,231, forward strand.
TTTGGTCAAGATAGTGAAAAAGCTCAAATAAGAGTTGTATTAAAAAGCGATGCAAAAGAAGGTATCGTTAAGCCTGATGTGACAAAAGACGTCAAAAAAGCTTTGAAAGATATTAAAGATGACGATAAAGATATCAAAAATGTTTCTGATCCTTATGACAGTAAACAGATTAGTAAAGATAAAACAACTGCATTTGCAGATGTCAATTATGATGTTAAAACGACATCACTTAAATCAAGTTCTAAAGATAATATCAAAGAAAAAGTAGATGAAATTAAAGAAGACCATAATGTACAGGTTGAATTAATGGGTACGGGTATGGAGTCGACAGAAATTGGTGGCGCTTCTGAGATAATAGGTGTCATTGTAGCATTTGTTGTACTATTAATTACATTTGGTTCAGTTATTGCTGCAGGTTTACCAATCATCAGCGCATTACTTGGATTAGGTACAGGTGTGGGTGTGATTTCATTACTTACATATGCATTTGATATACCTAATGTTACTTTGACTTTAGCAGTTATGATTGGTTTAGCAGTTGGAATAGATTATGCATTATTTATATTATTTAGATATAGACAAATAATGAAGACTGAAACAAACCATATTAAAGCAATTGGACTAGCAGTAGGTACGGCAGGTAGTGCAGTGATATTTGCTGGTGTCACTGTAATTATTGCAGTATGTGGTCTATCTCTTGTAGGAATAGATTTCTTAGCAGTTATGGGGTTTGCTTCAGCAATTAGTGTATTTGTAGCAGTGGTGAGTGCACTTACTTTATTACCAGCATTAATAAGTATATTCCATAAACAAATTAAACCTAAAAGAACGAAATCAGAATTTAAAAATGATAACGACACAGGATGGTCAAAATTTGTTGTAGGAAAACCATTATTAGCTATATTGGTTGGTTTAATTATACTAATATTAGTTGCTATACCAGTTAAAGATATGCGTTTAGGTATCCCAGATGATGGTATGAAGACTGCGGATTCCACGCAGAAAAAAGCATATGATATTATCTCGGATAAATTTGGCGAAGGATTTAATGGTCAAATTGCAATGTTAGTTAATGTTAAAGATCAGAAAGATAACCCTCAAGCTTTACAGAATGATTTGAAAGCTATGCGTCAAGATATTAACGATATGGATAACGTTGATGTAGTTACAGCTCCACAACTAAGTGAGAGTAAAGACTATGCGATGATCGCAGTTATACCTGAAAAAGGGCCGAACGCAGAATCAACAAATACATTGGTTCATGATTTAAGGGACTATAATGATAAAGCTAAAGATGAATATGACTTCAAGACAGAAGTTTCAGGCCAAAGCGTTATTAATATAGACATGTCCCAAAAATTAAATGAGGCAATTCCATTGTTTGCTGGCGTAATTGTGGCATTAGCTTTTATATTATTAATGGTTGTATTCCGTTCGATTATTATACCTTTAAAAGCAGTACTTGGTTTTGTATTATCCTTAATGGCGGCACTCGGATTTACAACAGTAGTTATGCAAGAAGGTGTAATGTCAGGACTGTTTGGTGTCGATACTACAGGACCATTGCTTGCATTTTTACCAGTTATAACTATAGGACTATTGTTTGGTTTAGCAATGGATTATGAAGTGTTCTTAATGTCACGTATTCACGAAGAATATACAGTAACACATGATAATGAACGTGCTATAAAAGTAGGTATTAAAGAGAGTGGCCCAGTAATTGTTGCGGCTGCGTTAATCATGTTTAGTGTCTTTATTGCCTTTGTCTTCCAAGACGATGTGATGATTAAATCGATGGGATTAGCACTCGCATTTGGTGTACTCTTTGATGCAGTTATCGTCCGTTTAATATTAGTACCAGCATTAACTAAAATATTCGGTAAAGCATCATGGTATATGCCTGCATGGTTAAACAAAATCTTGCCAAGTGTCGATATAGAAGGACATGGGTTAAAAGATGATATAGATAAATCAGATAAAAAGTAAATACTTGTTAATGAATGCATACTAAGATTAGCCATGAAGAAATCTATCAAAATAGAATTCTTTATGGCTATTTTTTATAATTTTAAAGAAGAATTTATAGGATTTATTAGTTTTAAAACTCATGACTGTAAAGTGTATTTCATCCCCAGTTACATTTGATAGAATGGAGCGACGTGAAATTTTTGAAGCAATACCATTTTTGTGGCACTAGCTTTTTGTCAAAAAAAGAACAAATTCTAGAATTTATAGATTATTGGGGATATTTCTTTAAAATAATAAACTATAAAGAGGTGAATTATGGAAACTTTTTATAGTATAGATTTCATGGAAAAGACTAAGGATAGTACCCAGATTAACCAAGGGTTACGAATTGGTTTAATATTGAATAATGAGATGTCAATTTGGAAATCTAATGAATCTAATGAGTTCAATGAAGGCGATGTATTTATTATTAATCATCGAGAACCGTATAGGTATAAGAAAGACAAAGATACTTTATGTATAGTGCTTCATTTAACAGAAAGTTATTTGAAACAGTACTTAACTGACTTTAGCGATAAATTATATATATTGGACAAAGCTCATATACAAGATGCGATATATAAACAAATTGTTAATATTGTAGCGAAAATCGGGGTTGTTTATATTAGAAGGGGTGAATTTTATCGCCTTTATATAGAACAACAATTGATAGAATTAATGTTTATTATTGCACGATTTTTACCTACAAAAAGCAATGAGTTTTATAGAGATAGTGTAGAGGATAATCGTGTAGCATTTGTATGCAATTATATAGAAAATAATTATAGTAATAGTCTTTCTCTCAATGAAGTAGCTAATATGGTACATCTCAGTTCTGCTTATTTATCTAAAGTATTCACACGACAAGTTGGTATGGGTTTTAGTCAATATATCATCCATATAAGACTGAAACATTGTAAGAAAGATTTAGTCATGACGGATAACTCAATTACACAAATTGCTGTGAAACATGGGTTTAGTAATTCGAGCACTTTATTAAAACATTTTAAAGCACATATGAAATTAACACCTTCGCAATTTAGAGAAAAATATAAAAATTTAGAATTAGTAGAAACTATAAATAAAGAACAAAAAGAAGTTATTTATCAAAGATATTTATATTATTTATCATTATATATTTACCAAACAGATGATATGTTACTACAGTCACCTGAGGCTCAAAAAAGAATAGATATTAAACTTAAAGAAACAAAGCGAAGGCTGTCACCTTATGGACATGTCATACAAATAGGGGACTTAGAAGTATTACTCATCAAAAGGTTTAGACGACAACTGCTTGAAGCTAAGCATCATATCGGTGTAGATCATGTGCTAATCAAGGATCCAATCAAAGAGGGGTTTATAGAGCATAAATGGATTGAAAGTGATGAAGAAATACCCAATATTCACCCATATATGAAGTTAGATGATTGCTTTAATTTTTTAATTGAATATCAAATAGGTTTAGGAATAGAAATAAACCCACCTAAGGCAAGAGTGAACTTTAAAGTGTATTATCAGGAAATGACTTATTTATTAGAACACATATATAATACATTAATGGATAGAAAATCACTTGATTTAATAGTTTATATTAGTACTAATGATGAACATTTATTTCAGTCTCTTTTGAAATTGTTTAAAAATTATTTTCCTCACGTCAAAATAGTGATGAATACAAACATTGATTCAGAAAAACAAGCAACCGCAACTAAGTATATTTTAGATCATCATCGAAATAATATTGATAGTATTAGTTTTAGTGCAAATCAAAATGATATGATTAATTTTAAATCAATCGACGATAACCAATATACCCAAACAAAAAAACATATTAAATTAAAATTGAAGCAAATTAAGCATTGGTTAGGTTTGAAAGATTATTGTATTCCATTTACGTTGTTAAAGTGGAATACATTAACGGGTAATACAAATTATACTAATGGCGCATATTTTCGAGCTGGTATTATTTTTGAACAATTAGTGGAAATGAACGAGGACATTCGTTCTATTGGGTACTGGCTAAATTTTGAGATACATCAACAATACTGTCAGAAAGAAACTATTGCTCAGTTGAATGGTATCGATTTATATCATCAATTTGGTGGCAAGAGACCTGCATTTTTTACCAGTACAATGTTTTCAAAACTCACTGAGCACATTTTATATAAAAATGAAAACTGTATGGTTACAGGTGATTTTAATCATTTTCAAGTGGTTATATGGAATGCAGAACATTACAATCCATATTTCACGATAAATGATTCATCGAATGATATAAATTACAATGAATATCAGTTTAATATTACAAATGCTTTACCAGGTATTTATAAAATTAAACATTACACTTTAGATAAGAATCATGGTGCATTATATAAAGTATGGCAACAATATAATACACGCTATGGCATGGATAAAGAAACGATTGATTACGTAAATAGAGTTAATTATCCAAAATTAACTATTAGTGAAATCAAAGTTACAGATACAATTACATATCACTTAAAATTACTAACTAATGCATTACAAATTATTGAATTCAGAAAGTATTATAATAAATAAGCTTAGTAGCTAACCTAGGGGATTGAAATTCAAACGCCCTGGGTTAGCTTTTTTGTTGGGATAATGATTACTTAGGGGTATTGTAAAGTTTAGTAGTAATGACAAAAAAAGGAGTTCTTTTTTTGTCATTGCTTAAAACGGACACAAAGTCATTATAAAAAGAATACAAAAATAGCAAATAATCTATATTAATAAGAATTTGAGCGCGCTACAATCTTTTTTGAGAGAGGATAGCAAGTATCATTGATAGAAGATGTTTAGTAAACATCTCACAATTGAGCTTATCTTCCCTATTTGTCATTTGTAAATTTAAAAATAGGAGGAACGTAAAATGACTCAAAAGGGAAATGCGCAAACATATAAAGGTGACAATAAACTGATTTTAGGTATCGTGTTAGGTGTTGTGACTTTTTGGTTATTTGCACAATCTTTGTTAAATGTTGTACCTACGTTGCAACAATCGTTTCATAGTAATATCGGAACAATCAGTATCGCAGTGAGTATTACGGCACTGTTCTCTGGGATGTTTGTTGTTGGTGCTGGAAGCCTAGCTGATAAGGTAGGTCGTGTAAAGATAACTTATATCGGCTTATGGTTAAGTATTATTGGATCATTATTAATTATCGTTAGTAACTTACCAATATTATTAATTATTGGCAGAGTTATTCAGGGATTATCAGCAGCAGCTATTATGCCCTCGACATTAGCAATTATGAAAGCTTATTTTTATGGTAAAGATAGACAACGTGCATTAAGCTATTGGTCAATAGGGTCATGGGGAGGTTCAGGATTAGCATCACTATTCGGTGGGATGGTCTCAACATTTATTGGCTGGCGTTGGATTTTTATTTTATCTATACTTATAGCTTTATTATCAATGTATTTAATCAAAGGGACGCCTGAAACGAAATCACCAGTAACTAATAATAAGCACTTTGATTATGTTGGTTTGATTTTATTTGTAATTATGATGTTAAGTATCAATGTTGTTATTACACAAAGTAGTGCGTTGGGATTATTCTCACCAATTATTTTAGGACTTACTCTCATTTTTATACTTTCGACAATTATTTTCTTAAAAGTTGAAAATAAAATAGGTAATCCATTAATTGATTTTAAACTATTTAATAATAAGGCGTATACAGGTGCAACATTATCCAATTTCTTATTGAATGGTGTGGCAGGTGCTTTACTAGTTGCTAATACATTCGTACAGCAAGGGTTAGGGTTTAGTGCATTTCAAACAGGATTGCTATCAATAACATATTTAATAACCGTATTATTAATGATTCGTGTTGGCGAAAAAGTATTACAAAAAGTTGGTGCGAAGAAACCAATGGTTTTAGGAACTTCTTTTAATATGGTTGGTATCATTCTAATTTCGCTAACTTTTTTACCTAGTATGATTTATGTAGTTGTATGTATTTTTGGCTATTTGCTTTATGGCTTAGGGTTAGGATTTTATGCTACGCCTTCCACAGATATGGCAATTTCTAATTCACCAGAAGATAAAGTTGGTGTAGCTTCAGGTATATACAAAATGGCTTCATCATTGGGCGGTGCGTTTGGTATTGCTTTATCTGGCGCATTATATGGTATTGTAACTCATTTAACTAATGTACAAATTGGTGCGTTAGCGGGCTTATGGTTAAACGTTATTATGGCATTATTATCCTTATTCATCATTATGGTCATGGTGCCAACAACAAAACAACTTAGAAAATAAAATCCCAATAGGGCTGACAAATATTTCGATAATAAAAAGTGTATAATGTAATTATCACGTTATAGGGGGAACTATTATGGTGAAAGAATTAATAGATTTATTGAAAGATAAAGAAGAACGAATGATTGAAATTCGTCGATTTCTACATCAATATCCTGAACTATCGTTTCATGAAGAGCAAACTCCAAAATATATTGAAGAGTTTTATAGAAATAAAGATTGTGATGTAGAAACTAACATAGGGCCTAACGGATTAAAAGTGACAATTGATAGTGGGAAACCTGGCAAAACAATTGCTATTCGTGCAGATTTTGATGCATTACCAATTGAAGAAGATACAGGTTTATCATTTGCTTCAAAAAATAAAGGTGTGATGCATGCATGTGGTCACGATGCTCATACAGCATACATGTTAATACTTGCAGAAACATTAATAGAATTAAAAGAACGATTTAATGGCAAAGTAGTAGTTATTCACCAACCTGCAGAAGAAGTCCCACCAGGAGGAGCACAAGCAATGATTAAGGATGGCGTGTTAGATGGTGTGGATCACGTGTTAGGTGTTCATGTTATGAGTCATATGCCTACTGGAACGATTTTTTATCGTGAAGGTAACGTGCAAACTGGTAGAGACTTTTTTAAACTTACAGTAAAAGGACAAGGTGGTCATGGTTCATCACCACATACAGCAAACGATGCTATTGTAGCTGGTGCGTATTTTGTTAATGCTGCTCAAACAATTGTTTCAAGAAGATTAAATCCGTTTGAAACAGGCGTCGTAACGATTGGTTCATTTGATGGTAAAGGTCAATTTAATGTCATCAAAGACAGTATCATTATTGAGGGAGATGTTCGAGCGTTAACAGACGATACAAAACGCACAATTAAAAATGAGGTTACACGCCTATCAGAAGGTTTAGAATCAATGTTTGGTGTAACTTGCGAGTTAGAATATCATGACGATTATCCAGCGCTATATAACGATCAAGAATTCACACGTTTTGTAGTGGATTCTATTGAAAATGCAGAAACAGATGCAATTAAAAAAGTAGAAAGATGTGAACCACAACCACCATCTGAAGATTTTGCATATTATGCTAAAAAGTTACCGAGTGCATTTATATATGCAGGCGCAGCTCCAGAAAATGGGGATATTCATCCTCATCACCATCCTAAATTCACAATTAGTGAAAAAGCAATGCGAGTTTCTGCAGAAGCGGTAGGCATTACTGTATTAAACTATTTAAAATAAACCAATATTTAAGACACCTTATTATAAAGCGATAACTATTCACTTTATAGTATTAAGGTGTCTTATATTATGTTGCGCTAATGATTATCAAACTATTATTTAAATCCATCACTTTAATATTGCTATAAAAGTTTATGAGCTAACTATTGAGTGTATATATAAAAAGATAATAAAAAGATGAAGGATGATGATGATGAATGGCGACAAAAAAATAAGTGAATTACTAGATAGTTATAAAAAACCATTAAAAAAACTTTTTAAGTATGATAAATCAAAAGCCTTAACATTTGATAAAGAAAGTAGAAGTAAAGTTGAAAATGAAAAGGGTATCTTTGTCATATTTAATAATAAAAAGCCGATATTTGTTGGACAAGCTGGTGGATTAATGACGGGCTATAAATTGACCCAAAAAGATTTGAATGATAAATTAGGTCAATTTAATTCGAAATCTGCCGCAGGTACAGCGAAATTTAGAAGAGTGTTTAGCACACAGCAAAACTTAGATGAAATGGAACAACAAAATATTAAGGCAGAAACTTATAATTTAAAATTTCAATATATTAAAGTAAAAGAGAATCCAGCAATGATCAATATATTAGAACTACTTGCTATAGAATTCGCAAAAGATAATGAAATTGAACTGTATAACTTTTTATAATTCAAGGTGTATCATACTCAATTTTTAATGCTTAAAGTGAGGTGTTTTGAAATGAATTTAAACTCATTAAGTATTTATTTTCAACATCATGAAATAAGAATAAAACTACCGAAAAACTATTTTAAGACTGAAGGGAAGTCTTATCCACTAGTTATAGTACAAGATGGCGACTATTTATTTAAAGATGTAAACAAAGATGTAGTGTTTGCAGGAGTTGTTCCTAATGACAGAAAGCAAGAGTACACGCCTTGGTACACAAAGGTAAATGGAATTGAATTTGATGGCAAGGCAGACGACTATTTAGTTTGGATAACGAGTGAATTATTGCCATATTTGAAAAAATGTTTCAGTATTTCTGAGGAACAGAAAGATATAGCTATCGCAGGCGCATCGCTGGGGGGCCTAGTATCGTTGTATGGACTATTAACGGAGAAGTATGCTTTTGGTAGCTTTATATTAATATCGCCATCAATATGGTATCCTGGATTTTTAAAATTTATGAAAGAGCATGAAATTCTTAAACAGCCATTCCATGTTTACTGGTATGTAGGAGAGTTAGAAGGAAAGCAAAACAAACTTTCAAACCAAAATATGATTTCACAAACAGAACAAGGCGTCGATATTATAAATGAACTATTAATATCTGAACAATCGGTGTTTCACTTTGTAACTAATAGAAAAGGTATACATCGTAAAGATTACTTTAAAAAATACTTCAAGCATGCAATCAAGAAATTGTTTTAACGAAATGAAAAAGTTTTTCGTTTATATTGTCAGAAAATTCTTTATATTAAACTAAATTTGCCACTTTCAAGTTAGAAAAATGGTAATATTTATAGTGTAAATATTTATAAAATAGATTAACATGTATCTAATGATGAAATGTAACACTTTGAATATAGCATTGATTAATGATTTGAATTTTTATAAATATTAAGTGAAATTATATTTAAATATAGGGGATGCTTTTATGACAGAAAACACTAAAAATTTTTCGGGAAGTAAGTTATTGACTGGTATTGTATTATCTATATTAACTTATTGGTTGTTTGCACAGTCTTTTTTAAATATAGGGCCAAAGATACAATCAGCATTTGGCACTAGTCCAGATATAGTTAATATTTCAATTAGCTTAACTTCGTTTGTTACTGGCGTTTTTATGGTTGTAGCGGGTAATTTTTCAGATAAACTTGGTAAGGTGAAGATGACTAGGATCGCATTGATACTTAGTATTATAGGTTCGCTAATGTTAATCGTTTCTGGAAACGTTGTTTTATTACTCATGGGGAGAGTAGTACAAGGACTATCAGCAGCTATTATAATGCCGGCCACAATTTCAATAGTAAATGATTTTTTTGAAGGTGATGAGAGACAAAAAGCGTTGAGTTATTGGTCGATTGGCGCTTTTGGTGGTACTGGTTTATCTTCTTTTTTTGCAGGTGCAATGGCAACATTTATATCATGGCAATCGATTTTTGTATTATCTATTATTTTATCTCTTTTGGCGTTATTTTTGTTGAACAAGTTGCCTGAAAGTAAATTAGTTAAATCCACGTCTAGTCAATTTGATTATATAGGACTTACTATATTTGTGATTATGATTGCAAGTATTAGTTTTGTGATAACACAAGGTTATAAAATGGGGTGGTTAAGTACACCTACATTAGTCTTAAGTTTACTATTTTTCGTTTGTATTTTTGTGTTTTATAAATTTGAAAAGTCCAAACGAGCACCTTTTATTGATTTAGAATTATTTAAAAATAGACCATATATTGGCGCAGTATTGGCTAACTTTTTATTGAATACAGGTGTAGGTGTTATCGCTTTGTTTAACATGTATGTACAAGGTGGAATGAAATTGAGCGCATTTCAAGCGGGGATGCTTACCTTACCTTATGTAATTACATTATTACTTGTTGTTAGATTAGGTGAAAAGAGTATTAAACGTTTTGGAGCAAAACGTGTAATGGTTATAGGTCCAATTTTTACAGCTTTAGGAATATTACTGTTTAGTTTTACTTTTTTTGATAAACCTATATATATAATTGTATCGTTAATAGGGGCTGTGTGTTTCGGAGGAGGAACCGGATTGTTTGCGACGCCAGCTCTAAGTACAGCAGTATCAACTACGCCACCTGAAAAAGTAGGAGTCGCATCAGGAATTTTTAAAATGGGATCTACACTAGGTGGTGCATTTGGCATCGCAATTATGACATCTATTTATACAGCTATAATACAAAGTGGCCAGAGTATGGAAGTAGCGGCAAGCATAGGTTTTATCGTTGGGACATGTTTAGTTGTATGTGGCGTGTTAGCGAGTGCGCTGATTATCCCAACTAGGAAGATTAAAACTAGATTGAAAACAAGTTGATTTTTTAATCAATACGTAAATTGTATAGATGATAGTTTAAATAACAGACATATTATGAAATTAATGATTAGAAGAAGAGGAGTTGACAGCCACAGACTTGGTTTATCTACTCCTCTTTATTCTCAATTTATATTTTATGTTTAAAAGCTAAATGTAAATCGTGAGTAAATACAATCAAAGGTCTTATCGTCATTTGAATACTACCTATAACGAATAATACAGTACCAGTTGTTACAGTTGAACTGTTGAAAAATAAAAAGCTACCACATAGGAATACTAAGCCTAAGATAATATCATTTAATTGGTAGAGTGCTTTATAAATTAATGTAATGCGTTCGGATTTTGGATTTTTATGAAAATTAAGGTCTATATTTTTGTGGTGTTGTTTGAAGTGACTCACTTAGAACCTCCTAGAGTTAAATACTATATGAGTTGTACATACCCCTAAGTATTTACATAAAACAAATAAAGTTTTATGATTATAGCAAATTAAAAGGTGGAAAAGAGGGATATTATGTATTATAAAACAACTTATCAATCACCGATTGGCCAAATCACCTTAACCTCTGACGGAGAAAGTATTACAGGTTTGTGGTTACCAAACCATCAAGACATTGAATCACATTACGATGATAAATTAATTGAAAAAGATCAACCAGTATTTGAACAAGCTACACATTGGTTAGATAGCTATTTCTCAGGAAATAAACCTAAAATAGATTTTCCTTTGAAGGCGATAGGGACTCCCTTTAGAGAAACAGTTTGGAAAATATTGTTAGAAATACCACATGGAGAAACGGTAACTTATAGTGATATTGCCCAAAAAGTAGATCTAGAAAGAGGTAAAGAGAAAATGTCGTCCCAAGCTGTAGGTGGAGCAGTTGGAAGTAATCCAATTTCTATTATCATTCCATGCCATAGAGTTGTCGGGAAAGACGGAAGCTTAACAGGTTATGGTGGTGGCATTGACACTAAAATTGAATTATTAAAATTAGAACAACAAGATATGACTCAGTTTTACAAACCTAAAAACAGTACCAAACCTTGAGTTTGATACTGTTTATTTTGCGTTTTCAAAAAATAAAATATGTATAAATAAATATACTGGATTTTATGGAAAGTTGATTACTATCTTCAGTGTGTTATTCTGTACAACATAATAATAATTTATTTAGGTGGTGCGATTTTTGGGAGATGATGAAATGCGATTTCAAGTGTATTTGTTAGTTCTTATTGGTGGAATTTTTTAATCCAATTTGGAGAAATAACAGGATACATAGATAACAGTTTAATAAGAAATTCTGTCATTCAAATTTTAGAAGATGGATACATTGTTTTTAAAATGAGAAAAAATATGGACTTATAGTATATCTTTGTGTCTCTATAGACTACGACGCTATAATATGTGTAACGAAAATAAGTGTTCACTTATATACTAATCCCCTCACTATGCCAGTAGTGAGGGGATTGATGTTGATGTGGCATAATGTCTCCTAATTTTATTGTATTTACTTAGCTAATAAGTAAATACGTAACGGCACAGCCCTGATGACTGGCGCTATGATGTGGAAGAAAGCATCCCTTTATACATCTACTCTCTACGTCAAATTGGCACCTGAGAGTTAGGCGGATTCCCTACAAATGAAAAAAGCATCTCCACTTCCAATACATTGAATGATGTCAGTTCAAGAGCAAAATAATGTGCCTTACTTTGATAAAAGTTGAATTCGACTCTAGGATTGACCATATAATCATTTTGTACAGATATAAAGAACAAATGAGGCTGGAACAAATGAATTTTGCCCCAGCCTCACATTAATTTATAAAGAGATAAGAATAAGTGATTTAAAACTTAATTTAAGGTATTATAATTACGGATATGATCGTTAATGCTTTCAAGATAGAAAATTGCATTTTCTTCATTTTCTAATTCAGTTTCGTGATCAAATTCTAAATTATCAAAACGGTTGAAGAAAGTTTCATATGTTTCAACTGAGATTTCTGTACGGTTGTTTAGTAAATCTTTATGTCCTTGAATATCGAGCGCATCTTGGTAATCTTCAACAACTTTACCGCTAAAGAATTCTCCAACAGATCCAGAACCATAACTGAATAAACCAATTGTGTCATTAGCAGCTAAATCATGCGTTTCTAATAATGAGATTAAACTCAAATATAGAGAACCTGTATAGATGTTACCTACATAACGATTATAATAAGTAGCTGCATCATAACCAGTAGTTAGACGCGTTTTAGTTTCTTCATCTATGTCATCTGTTAAAATTGAATCAAGTGCTTTTTTGCCCATTTTAGTAAATGGTACATGGAAGCATAAAGAGCTGAAATCAGCTAGTGATTTATTGTAACGACGTGCATATTCTTGCCAACTTTCTTGGAATGAATGGATGTACGCATCTTTTGATAACGCACCATCTACAAGTGGATAAGGTTGGCCACTTGGACGCCAAAAATCATATACGTCTTCAGTGAAAGCAACTGCGTCGTCATTTAGTTCAAGAATACGTGGGTTTTGTGATATCATCATAGCAACTGCACCTGCACCTTGTGTAGGCTCGCCACCAGAATTTAAACCATAACGCGCAGTATCACTTGCGATGACAAGTACTTTCTCATCCGGACGTTGCGCTAAATAATCTTTAGCTAATTGGATAGCTGGTGTTGCAGCATAGCAAGCTTCTTTCATTTCAATACAACGTGCAAATGGTTGAATACCTAACAAATTATGTATCTGCACTGCTGAAGCTTTTGCTGAATCTATTGCAGATTCAGTTGCAACAATAACCATACTGATTTGTTTTTTATCTTCTTCTGTCACGATGGCTTTTGCAGCATTAGCACCCATCGTAACAATATCTTGACTCATAGGACTTACTGACATCTCAGTTTGCCCGATGCCTAATAAGAACTTGTTTGGGTCCACTTGACGTGATTCGGCAAGTTTAGCCATATCTACATAAAATCTTGGAACATAAAAATTAATTTGATCAATACCGACTGTCATAAAGCGTATCGACACCTTTCTATATATAAATAAGCAACTGTATCATACCAAATCATAAGCATAAAATACAATTATTTGAAAAGAGCTATAAAGGAGACTAATTATGAATAAAGTAGCAATCGTAAGTGCAAAACGTACACCAATAGGAAGATTTAGAGGGAAATTAAGTAAATATTCAGCAGTTGAACTTGGAACAAAGACATTAGAAGCTGCGATGAAGGCAATTAACATAGATCCACAGAAAGTTGAGCAAGTTATCTATGGTAATGTATTACAAAGCGGCAGTGGTCAAAATCCTGCCCGTCAAATAGCAATCCATTCCGGTGTTCCAAATACAACACCAGCTATGACCATAAATGAAGTGTGTGGCTCTGGCTTAAAGTCTATTATTTTAGGAAAGCAATTAATCCAATTAGGTGAAGCTAAAGTAGTGGCTGTAGGTGGTGTAGAAAGCATGACAAATGCACCTAAGTTAGTGCTTAATGAAGGTGAATCCCCTGTAGATAGCTTTATGCACGATGGTCTTACTGACGCTTTTTTAAACGTACCTATGGGTATTACAGCTGAAAAAATTGCAGAAAAGTACAACGTATCACGTGAAGCACAGGATTATTTTGCTAACGAATCTCAACAAAAAGCACAACAAGCGACAGAAGCAGGTAAATTTAATAATGAAATCGTTCCATTAGAAGATGTAAATGGAGAAATGATGACTAAGGATGAAGGTATTCGTGGAAATAGTAGTGTTGAGAAATTAAGTACATTAAAAACAATATTTAAAGAAGATGGCACGGTAACAGGCGGTAATGCGTCTAGTATTAATGATGGTGCGTCTACAATTATTTTAATGGATGCTGACTATGCGAAACAAGAAGGCTATGAAATTTTAGCTATAGTTGGAGAGCATGCTGAAATTGGTTGTGATCCGCAGTATATGGGCTATGCGCCATATCATGCAGTGACAAAATTATTAGATAAGACAGATAAGGTCATCGATGACTTTGACGTAGTAGAAATGACGGAAGCTTTTGCGTCACAAAGTATTCCTGTGAGAGACAATTTAAGTATATCTGAAGATAAGCTGAATTTATATGGTGGTGCGATTGCGTTAGGTCACCCTATAGGTGCAAGTGGTACACGCTTAGTTACAACTTTAGTTAATATTTTAGCTCAAGAAGAGAAACAATCAGGTATAGCAACCGCTTGTATCGGTGGCGGTTTAGGAATTGCAATTCAAATTGAAAAGGAGAATAACTAATGGAACCATTAGGTAAGACGTTTCGTCATTTGTCTAGAACAGAAAAGTTAGAAGAGTTAGTAATTAAAGGTTGGTTATCTGAAGAAAATAAAAATGTGTTACTCAATAATCCTTTAATTTCGGAAGAGATTGCGAATAGTCTTATAGAAAACGTCATTGGACAAGGGGCATTACCTGTAGGATTATTACCTGAAATCAACGTAGATGGTAAATCATATGTTGTACCAATGATGGTAGAAGAACCTTCAGTAGTTGCAGCAGCTAGTTACGGAGCAAAGCTTGTAAATCAAACTGGCGGCTTTAAAGTTATTGCTAGTGAACGTTTAATGATTGGTCAAATTGTGTTTGATAGTGTGACAAATACAGCAGTTTTAGAGGAGCAACTTCAACAACTTGAAGTGCAAATGAAACGTATTGCAGATGAAGTGTATCCTTCAATAATTGAGCGTGGTGGCGGCTTTCGTAAAATAGAAATAGATACATTCCCAAATGAAGGCTTAGTGTCATTAAAAATCTATGTAGATACTAAAGATGCAATGGGTGCAAATATGTTGAATACCATTTTAGAAGGTATCACAGCGTATTTAAAAAATGAATTGGAACATGTTGATATATTGATGAGTATTTTATCTAATCACGCTACTGCATCGGTTGTTAAAGTGCAGGGGGAAATCTCAGTTGATGCATTATCAAAAGGCGGTCGTGATGGTAAAGACGTTGCTAAAAGAATGGAACGCGCCTCTGTATTAGCTCAAGTTGATATACATCGAGCGGTAACACATAATAAAGGTGTGATGAATGGTATTCACGCTGTAGTGCTGGCGACAGGTAATGATACTCGTGGTGCTGAAGCGACAGCACATGCATATGCAAGTAAAGATGGTCAATATCGTGGTCTAGCTACGTGGCATTATAATGAAGAAAAACAAGTGCTTGTAGGGACAATTGAGGTGCCTATGACATTGGCTACTGTGGGCGGCGGTACAAAAGTTTTACCAATTGCAAAAGCCTCGTTAGAATTAATGAACGTTGATTCTGCACAAGAATTAGGTCATGTTGTCGCTGCCGTAGGATTAGCTCAAAATTTTGCTGCATGTCGTGCCTTAGTTTCTGAAGGTATTCAACAAGGTCATATGAGTTTACAATATAAATCATTAGCAATTGTAGTAGGTGCGCAAGGTGAAGAAATTGCTCAAGTAGCAGAACGTTTAAAAACACAAGACCGTGCCAATACAGCAGTTGCTCAACAACTCTTAGAAGAGTTAAGATTACAAAAACAATAACATAAACTAATCCCTAAATGAATTCTCCAATACATTTAGGGGTTTTTATATAAATAAAATAGATAGTGATTTTTAAAGGGATTGATTTATTTGAAACTATGGTTGCCATATAATTAAAATATAAAGAAAGTGAAGAAAGGGGAAATGATTAATGGAAAATAAAAAATTACCTGCGTTATCGTATACGAGAAATGCTAAAAGTGAGGTGCCCATTCTTGCTCATGAACAAGGCCTACAAACCATTACGGCTGAACCATGGTTAGAGATTTCTGATAAGGGATTACAACTTGAAGGACTTTGCTTCGATAGAAATGGAGACTTAGTACTTTGCGAAGTCTTTGGGGGAACTATTTTTCATGTATCCTTACCTGACAAAAAAATCACACAATTATTAAAGTCACATAAAGATAACCCAGCAGCCGTTAAAATACATAAAGATGGACGATTATTTGTATGTTATTTAGGTGATTTTGATAGTTCGGGTGGTATTTACGCTGTTGATGGAAGCGGCAATAAAATTCAGGAAATTGTATCAGATATTGAAACAGAATATTGTGTGGACGATTTAGTGTTTGATAGTAAAGGTGGGTTTTACTTTACGGATTTTAGAGGTTATTCGACAAATCCTAAAGGGGGAGTATATTATGTCTCACCTGACTTTAAGTCCATCACTCCTGTGATACAAAATATTGCAGTTGCGAATGGTGTTGCGCTTAGCACTGACGAAAAAATACTTTGGGTAACTGAAACGAATGCAAATCGATTACATCGTATAGAATTATTAGAAGACGGTGTTACGATTGCGCCCTTTGGAGCTTCTATTCCTTATTATTTCACAGGGCATGAAGGGCCAGATTCTTGTTGTATAGATAGTGATGATAATTTATATGTTGCTATGTATGGTCAAGGAAGAGTATTAGTTTTTAATAAGAAAGGATATCCAATAGGTCAAATTTTGATACCTGGTCGTGATTCGGGTCATATGTTGAGATCAACACATCCAGCATTTATACCAGGAACAGATCAATTGATTATTTGTTCAAATGATATTGAAAATGATGGCGGTTCTTGGATTTATACCGTAAAAGGTTTTGCTAAAGGACACCAAAGTTATCAATTTCAATAAAGTAAAAAGAAACGTTAATTTGCAACGAAAAGCTGCAAATTAACGTTTTTTTAGAATCAAAGAGTTATTAACTGCTTAGAAAACTATCTTACGCAGCTTCCTAATAGATATAGTTATATTTGGCAGCTGCTGATTTACTTAATATTCTTGTGCCATATGCTAGAGGACGATTGTAATTATATTCGGATACTTTGATACTACCATTTTTATAAACAGTTTCTACATAAGCAACATGGCCATATGTGCCAACAGTTGATTGCATTACCGCTCGTTTCGCCGGTACTCTACCTACACGATAGCCACTATTTTTTGCTTTGTAATACCAATTTTTAGCATTTCCCCAACTATTGGGTACAGGTTTACCCACGCTCGCTCTTTTATTAAATACATACCATGTACATTGATTTTTACTATAATAATTAACTGCTGCATTAGCAGTTTGATTTTCATGTGTTGTTTGAACAGTTGTTGTCCCAGTTATAAGTATCGTATTCGCAATAAGTGTGTTTGTTGTTATCTTTTTAATATTCATACATTACTCCAGACATTTTTAAAAATTATATATTTATCATAAGTAGATAGAGTAAAAAGTACAATAAGATAAACTATTATTACAAATAACTTTAATATATTTGAAATATATGCCACGCAATTGTAATTTTGCTAAAAAACACTTAAAGAAAAACTATAACAGATATTTTTTTAATGATAATAAATGTAATTTATTGAATATAAAAATTAAAATTAAACATAAATTTAAATAATAAAGGAAGTATTGAAAGTGTTTCTCAACTTGAGTATGATTTAACTAACAAAGGAGGTGGCTATTATTTTTAGTAGAAACACTAAAAACAATAGTAGTAAGCACAAGGTGAAAAAGCCATTAGGTTTTGTTTCGGCGATTGTTACGTTAGTGACAATGATTGCAGCAATGCTTTTTACAGTTGCAGTACTAGAAAAGGAACCGCATATTCCTTTATTAATAGGAACAGCTGTAGCGATACTAATTACAATGTTACACGGTTACGAGTTTAGTGAAGTTGAAGAAATGATGTATAAGGGGATTCGTCATGCTTTGCCAGCAATCGTAATCATCATACTTGTAGGATTAGTAATAGGATCATGGATAGGCAGCGGTGTAGTCGCAACGATGATTTACTATGGATTACAACTGATAGACCCAAGATACTTTTTAGCAGTTGTTATTATCTTATGTGGCATCGTAGCTTTAGCTATAGGTAGTAGTTGGTCGACGATGGCGACTGTGGGGGTTGCCTCGATGGGTATTGGCATTAGTATGGGTATATCACCCGGTATCGTTGCTGGTGCAGTGATTTGTGGGTCATACTTTGGTGATAAGATGAGCCCGCTATCGGACACTACGAACTTAGCTTCTGGATTAACTGGTGTTGACTTGTTTGAGCATATAAAACATATGTTTTATACGACAATCCCAGCATTAGTTATTTCATTAATTGCTTTTTTCTTTATAGGGCAACGCTTTGGTGGAAGAAATTTTGATGCAAAAAACATAAATGACATTCTTGCAACGATGCAAGATAACTTTTTAATTACACCATGGCTATTGCTTATACCAATTATTGTAATTGCACTTGTTGTAGTAAAAGTTCCTGCGATTCCAGCAATTTGTGTAGGGATCATATTAGGATTTTTTGCTCAGATATTTTTACAAGGTGGTTCTATTACAGAAGCACTTACAGCTCTGCAAACAGGCTATACAATTGAGTCAGGCAATAAATTGGTAGATGAACTATTCAATCGAGGTGGATTGGAGTCAATGTTCTACACAATATCACTGACACTTGTTGCAATGACCTTTGGGGGTGTCCTAGAATATTCAGGTATGCTCACAGCGTTAATTGCTGTTATTTTAAAAGTGGCTAAATCTACGGGATCATTGATTGCATCCGTTATTATATCGTGTATTGGCACAAACTTTACTTGTTCTGAACAATATATTTCCATTATTGTGCCATCGCGCATGTACATAAATACGTTTAAAGATAAGAAACTGCATCCGAAAAATCTATCTAGAGCGCTAGAAGATGGTGGAACATTGACGTCTGTGTTTGTACCTTGGAATACATGTGGTGTCTTTATTGCATCAACTTTAGGCGTTTCAGTGGTAGAATATGCGCCGTTTGCTATTTTAAATTATACTGTACCAATCATTTCGATTATATTTGGTTATATTGGTTTTAAAATTATTGGTTTAGATGAATCAGAGAGTGAACAAGCAGACCAATCTCAAAAAAATGATACAAATTTAGCATAGTGCATAAATATAATAGCTGTAATTATTATGAAGGAGTGGGACATCATAGGTGTTCCGCTCTGATTTTTATACGATAAGTTTTTGAATGACTATATAAAGTATGTGATTGAATTATTAGAAATTCTACGTATACTGAACAGTATTAAATATGTTTCAAGTAGAGGTGTAAACATATGGATATTAAACATATGAAATATTTTGTCGAAGTCGTAGATCAAAAAGGAATGACTAACGCTTCAAAATCACTATATATTGCTCAACCTACAATTAGCAAAGCAATAAAAGACTTAGAAAAAGAACTTAATATGACTTTTTTCGATCGGAGTAAGAGACAACTCGTATTAACTGATGCTGGAAAAGTATTTTACAAAAAATGTAAGGAAATTTTGACTTTATATAAAGATTTACCAAAAGAAATTAATAGCTTGTTGGGATTAGAAACAGGTCATATAAGTATTGGCTTATCAGCAGTAATGAACATGAATAAGTTTATACATATCTTAGGTGAGTTTCATCAAGAATACCCAAACGTGACCTACAATCTTGTTGAAAAAGGTGGCAAAATGATTGAGACACAATTAATCAATGATGAAATTGATATTGGTATTACAACGATACCCGTAGACCAAGATATTTTTCACTCTATACCACTGTATCAAGAAGACTTGAAATTAGTAGTAAATAAAGAACATAGATTAGCGGATAGAGAACAGATTAATATGGCTATGTTAAAGGATGAAGATTTTATCTTATTTAATGAGGACTTTTATCTAAATGATAAAATTATTGAAGCGGCAAAAAACGCTGGTTATGTACCGAAAACGATATCTAAAATTTCGCAGTGGAATTTTATAGAGAATTTATTAAGTGCACACTTAGGCGTAAGTATATTACCGGAAAATATTGTGAATTTATTAGATGGTAGCTTTAAAAACATAACAATTGATGATCCGAGTATGCGTTGGGAATTGGGAGTTATTTGGAAGCGAGATAAATATCTTAGCCACGCAACAAGAAAATGGATTGAATTTATGAAAGAACGTTTATAGAAATGAGTTGTAAAGTGCCACATTACTTTTAAGAAAGCTTTATTTAAAAAAGTTGTTCATAGCAAGTGGGTCGGCGAAACACTTTTGTACATTGTGTTTTCGTTGTCCCGCTCTTTTTTTATTTTGAAAAATAATCAAGCAAGTAAAAAAATAAGCGCGCATTAGCATATTTCCAGTTTTTGTTAAAATTTATTAATATGGAATAGTTATAGATAAATATAATTGAATAAACCGCTTTCATTCATAAAAGTAATAAGTCATATTAAAAATCAATATTTTTATTATATGATCAGGGGACTTATAATAAGAGATGTAATCAATAAAGTTTAAAATAATAATGCAATAAAGGATGATGAATATTGCAAATATCAAAAAAGGTATCAAAAATTTTACTGCAAGTATTATTAATTATGGGAATCACTTATATAGGCAATGTAATTCAGAGCGTATTGCATATACCAATCGCAGGTAGCATTGTAGGATTACTTGTGTTTTTCCTCTTATTACAGTTTAAAGTAATTCCGTCAAAATGGGTCAGTGAAGGCTCTAACTTTTTCCTTACAACGATGGTGTTTTTCTTTGTACCGTCAGTGGTTGGTGTTATGGATGTCGTTTCTGATATTAACTTGAATTTTATCCTATTCTTTTCAATGGTTATTTTAGGAACATGTTGTGTCGCATTAATTTCTGGTTTTATAGCTGAGAAAATGGTTAAAACTGCGCGATACGGGAATGGACAAAATTAGATGATGTTTTTAAAAGGCTTTTTAATGATTGCTTTGACACTAGCAATGTTTATAGGTGCCAAAAAATTACAGTTAAAATATAAAACACCATTTTTAAACCCGGCATTAATATCGTCTATAGGAATTATTATTGTACTTCTATTATTTAAAGAAGATTATCAAGATTATATGACTGGCGGAAAATGGATTCATTATTTATTGAATTGCACTGTTGTTTGTTTAGCATTTCCACTATATCAAAATCGCCATAAAATACTACAAAATGCGAGTATTATTTTTAGTAGTGTGCTGACAGCAGTGATGTTAAATTTCATATTTGTGTATAGTATATTGAAAATTTTAGGATACTCAAAAGAAGTAATCGCGACAATGTTACCAAGATCAATGACTGCTGCGGTAGGCATAGAAGTATCACATCAGCTAGGTGGTATTGATACTATTACAGTTATGTTTATTGTAACTACTGGTTTGATTGGTAGTATTTTAGGTTCATATTTATTGAGATTAGGTAGATTTAAAACTTCAATTGCGAAAGGTTTGACATATGGAAATGCTTCACATGCTTTTGGTACAGCGCAAGCATTAGAGATAGATTTAGAATCTGGTGCATTTAGTTCTATTGGAATGATACTAACAGCAGTTCTAAGTTCAATCATCTTACCTATTCTGATCCTTTTCTTATACTAAATGATTACTGTTTAGTGATAATAGATTGCGAAGTTAATTAAAAATATGGGAAAACAACTTGAATATTGAAAGGAGCTATTTTGATAATGGCAAAAATTAAAGCGAATGAAGCATTAGTGAAAGCATTACAAGCATGGGACATTGATCACTTATATGGTATTCCTGGTGATTCTATTGATGCAGTGGTCGATAGCTTAAGAACGGAAAGAGATAATATTGAATTTGTTCATGTTCGCCATGAAGAAGTAGCAAGTTTAGCTGCTGCTGGCTACACAAAACTAACAGGTAAAATTGGCGTCGCATTAAGTATCGGTGGCCCTGGTGTTATTCATTTACTAAATGGAATGTATGATGCGAAGATGGATAATGTACCTCAATTGATTTTAGCAGGCCAAACAGACAGTACTGCTTTAGGAACAAAAGCCTTCCAAGAAACCGATATTAGCAAAATGGTTGATGATGTAGCAGTATACAAACATCAAGTAACTGAAAATGATAAAGATATTTTTGGAATTGTAAATGAAGCAATACGCACAGCTTACGAGAAAAAAGGTGTATCTGTCTTAATCTTGCCTAACAACTTATTGACGCGCAAAGTTAAAGACACTACTAATCAAAAAGTGGATACTGCACCACCAGCTCGTGTAGCACCAAAACCAAATACTATAAAGAAAGCGGCTAAACTCATTAATAAAAGTAAAAAGCCAGTAGTATTACTTGGTACTGGTGCACAACATGCAAAAGATGAAGTCCGTGAATTTATAGAAGCATTTAAGATACCAACGATTGTAACGTTACCAGCAAAAACAGTTCTGTCTGATGCGCATCCTTATAACATAGGAAATCTTGGTAAAATAGGTACTAAAACAGCATACCAAACGATGCAAGATGCGGATTTATTAATTATGGTTGGTACTAATTATCCCTATGTAGATTATTTACCAAAGAAAAATATCAAAGCAATACAAATTGATACAAATCCAGAAAATATTGGACACCGTTTTGATGTTAATGTGGGCATTCTTGGTGATAGCAAACTAGCATTGCTACAATTAACTGATATGGCTAAGCATGTTGCAGATCGCAACTTCTTAAATAAAACATTAGAAAGAAAGGCTACATGGGATGCTTGGATGGCTGAAGATATGGCTAATGATAGTAAACCTATTAGACCAGAACGTTTAATGGATGCTATAAATAAAGTTAGAACAGACGATGCCATCTTCTCTATAGATGTCGGTACAGCAACGGTATGGTCTACACGTTATTTAAACTTAACAGTGAATAATAAATTTATTATTTCTAGTTGGTTAGGTACGATGGGGTGTGCGTTACCTACTGCAATAGCTGCCAAACGCGAGTATCCAAATCGCCAAGTAGTTGGTATTATTGGTGACGGTGCGTTTGACATGGTTATGCAAGATTTTGCAACTGCAGTGCAGTATGATTTACCAATGACATTATTTGTATTAAATAATGAACAACTTTCATTTATTAAATATGAACAACAAGCTGCCGGTGAATTAGAATATGCTATTAACTTCACTGATATTGACTTAGAAAAATTTGCTGAAAGTTGTGGCGGGGTTGGTTACACACTTAAAGATCCAAACAGAATTGATGAAGTAGTTGAAGCTGCTATGGCTGAAAATAAACCAACGATTGTTAATGTTTATGTAGATGAAAACGCAGCGCCATTACCAGGTAAAATTGTAAATGAAGAAGCAATTAATTATGGTAAATGGGCGTTTAGATCTATTACTGAAGATAAAAAATTAGACTTTGATGAATTGCCACCAATGTCAACAGCAGTAAAACGTTTCTTCTAACATAACAATGAGGCGTTAGTTGCTATAGATGGAGATTTGAAATGTTTTATTGGAAAATAGTTAGTGAATATAAATGATATAAGTAATTTTATAGGGCGAGAACATGTAATCAAAGAAACTTTTGATTTGTGTCTCGCTCTTTTTTTATATACTAAGATATTGATAAAAATCAAGACTATGGAATAATAGAGTTAACTAAATTTTCAGACAAAAGTAGAAAAGCATGCATTGTGCATCAATAACACTTAGGACTTATAGTGCATTGATTATTTTATAGCATAGTGTAGTTAAATTGGAGAGGGATGTAAAAATGATTAAAAAAATATTCAAAAATAATCAATTAAAAACACCGCACACTTATGCTCTGTTACTCTTTATTATCATCTTTTCTAGTGTACTGACATATTTAATACCTGCTGGTGAGTATGCAAGAGAGAAGAAAGATGGACAGACTTTAGTAATATCAGGTTCATATGAACAAGTTCAGCAACAAGGTGTATCGTTCTTTGATATTTTTAGGGCTATACCAGAAGGGTTGATTAGTGGTGGAGAAATTGTATTTTATATTTTTCTAGTAGGTGGGGCGTTTGGAATTGTACATAAGACTGGTGCATTTGAAAATGGTGTGAATAAAGCGATGCAAACACTAGGTTCATACAAAGTGCTAATGATTCCTTTAACTATGACTATTTTCTCGATATTAGGTTTTTCAATAGGATTAGCGGAAGAAACGATTATCTTTGTTCCTATTGGCATAATTATCGCACGCACACTAGGTTATGACGCGCTTACTGGTGCAGCAATGGTTATTTTGGGAGCGGCCAGTGGTTTTATAGGTGGAATGTTAAACCCTTTTACTGTAGGTGTAGCACAAACTGTGGCAGAATTACCAATGTTTTCGGGATGGGGTCTACGTACCATTATTTATATATTTATTCTAATTGCTGCAATTACTTCAGTTATGTTATATGCGCGAACTGTAAAACGAGATATGTCTAAATCTTTAGTATACGAATTAGAACAAGTTGAAAGTCATGAAAATAGTGTGATTGAAGCAGCACGCTTTACAAAACGACAAGCAATTGGTTTAGGGTTAATAGTGATGGTAATCGTATTAAATGTATATGGCATATTTACGTATGGTTGGTCATTTAATGAAATGAGCGCTAACTTTATACTTGCTGGTTTACTCGCTGGTTTCATTGGTGGCCTTGGATTAAATGGTACTTTTGATGCGATGATTGATGGAATGAAAGATATTCTGTTTGGTGCTATGATAGTTGGATTTGCCAAAGGTATTATTGTTATTCTGGAAAATGGTCAAGTTATTGATAGTATTGTGCATGGCATGACAACGTTACTTGCGGATGTACCATCTTCTTTAGTCATTATTGCTATGTTTATATTACAGTTTATGCTTAATTTCTTTATACCATCTGGGTCTGGTCAAGCCTTGACTACAATGCCTTTAATGGTACCTATTTCTGATTTGTTAGATATTAATAGACAAATTACCGTGTTAGCATTCCAATACGGTGATGCTATTAGTAATGTATTATTTCCAACGTCAGCTATTTTGATGGGAGCCTTAGCAGTAGGTAAAATAACCTATACGCAATGGTTGAAGTTTGCTTGGAAGATCATCTTAGCTTGGGTTATTATCTGTTGTATTGGTATGTCCATTGCACTTATAATTGGTTATTAACGTGAGTTGTTTGGTGCAATTGTATAAGGTCATACAAATTAAAAATAAAAATTTATATTGTATATTTTATGAAAGCGTTATATAATGTAAAAAAACATATCGTTACTTTGCGTGTTACTGGTTAAGCAGGCATGAGCAAACAGAAAGACTATAGGGAATAGTCTGTTTGCTCATGCCTTTTTTGCGCACTAATAACGATCAAATTATATTTTTGGAAGGGATGTTTTTATATGTTTAAAAAGCTATTCGGACAGCTTCAGCGTATAGGTAAAGCTTTAATGTTACCAGTCGCTATTTTACCTGCTGCCGGGCTATTGTTGGCAATAGGTACAGCTATACAAGGTGAGGAACTACAACACTATCTACCATTTATTCAAAATGCGGGTGTTCAGAGTGTTGCCGAAATGATGGCAGGCGCTGGAAGTAGTATATTTGATAATTTACCAATGATATTTGCTTTGGGTGTTGCGATAGGTTTAGCTGGTGGAGATGGTGTTGCAGCAATTGCAGCCTTTGTCGGCTATGTTATTATGAACAAAACAATGGGGGCATTTTTACATGTGACACCAGATAACGTTAATGATGCAGCAAGTGGTTATGCAAGTGTCTTAGGAATCCCAACGTTACAAACAGGTGTGTTCGGCGGTATTATTATTGGGGCATTAGCAGCGTGGTGTTATAACAAATTCTATAATATTTCATTACCGTCTTACTTAGGTTTCTTTGCTGGTAAACGTTTTGTACCAATTATGATGGCAACAACTTCATTTGTATTAGCGTTCCCAATGGCATTAATATGGCCAAGTATTCAAACTGGCTTAAACGCATTTAGTGAAGGATTATTAGATTCAAATACAGGGGTCGCAGTTTTCTTATTCGGATTTATTAAACGTTTGTTGATTCCATTTGGTTTACATCACATTTTTCATGCACCGTTTTGGTTTGAATTTGGCGCTTGGAAAAATGCAGCTGGCGAAATAATTCATGGTGACCAACGTATCTTCATTGAACAAATTAAAGAAGGTAGTAATTTAACTGCTGGTAAATTTATGCAAGGGGAATTTCCAGTTATGATGTTTGGTCTCCCAGCAGCAGCTTTAGCAATTTATCACACAGCAAAACCTGAAAATAAAAAAGTAGTAGCTGGATTAATGGGGTCAGCAGCTTTAACTTCTTTCTTAACAGGTATTACAGAACCATTAGAATTTTCATTCTTATTTGTAGCACCATTACTATTTTTAATTCATGCAATTCTTGATGGTCTATCTTTCTTAACTTTATATTTACTAGATGTACACTTAGGCTATACTTTCTCAGGTGGATTTATCGATTATGTCTTATTAGGGGTCTTACCTAATAAAACACAATGGTGGCTAGTTATTCCTGTAGGACTTGTCTACGCAGTAATTTACTACTTTGTATTCCGATTCTTTATCCTTAAATTTAAATACAAAACACCAGGTCGCGAAGATAAACAAGCGCAAGTTACGAATTCATCTGCAAGTGAATTACCGTTTAATGTTTTAAACGCAATGGGTGGACAAGATAATATCAAACACCTTGATGCATGTATTACGAGATTGCGTGTTGAAGTAGCAGATAAAAGTAAAGTGGATACTGCGGAATTGAAAGCATTAGGTGCTTCAGGTGTACTTGAAGTAGGTAATAATATGCAAGCAATTTTTGGACCTAAATCTGATCAAATTAAACATGATATGTCTTTAATTATGAAAGGCGAAATCACAAAACCTAGTGAGACTACAATCACTGAAGAAGATGAGGAAAATACGGTTCAATTAAATAAAGACTCAGATACAGAGATTTATGCTCCGGGTAAAGGACAGCTTATTCCTTTATCAGAAGTGCCTGATCAAGTATTTGCTCAAAAAATGATGGGTGATGGTGTAGGTTTTGTTCCAGAAAATGGAGAAATTGTAGCACCATTTGATGGAACCGTTAAAACAATCTTCCCGACGAAACATGCTATTGGTCTAGAATCTGAACAAGGCATAGAATTATTGATTCATATCGGCATCGATACAGTTAAGTTGAATGGTGAAGGTTTTGAAAGTCTTGTGAATACTGGAGATACGATTAAGAAAGGTCAACCGCTTATGAAGGTTGATTTAGACTATATTAAGTCTAACGCACCAAGTATCGTAACGCCTTTAATCGTAACAAATTTAGAAGATCGTACAATTGAAACAGCTGATGCGAACCATGTATCTGCTGATGAACTAATTATGAAAATTAGCCAAAAATTATAAATCATAAAATTAAAACTAATAGAGCTCGAGACATCATACAATATGTCTCGAGCTTTTTTATCATGATAAGGATTATATAGAAATAAAAGTGTTGAAATATTCTGAAATTGTAAATATCATTAGAATTAAGAAAAGAGAAAGTAATGGGTGATAAAAATGAAATATAAACCAACTATGCATGTAATGCCGAAAGTATCGTTAGTACCACCAGAATTAAATATGGCAGAACCACTGTATAGAACAATTAAAAATAACTTTACACACTTGGCACCGTTTTTAGATTTTATAACAGAAGATGTGACGATTGAAGATGAACGTGCATATTTAAAAATGATGATTCAGCAACATGCGGACAATAAAGCGAGGTTATTCTTAATTTACTATGAGACATCACTTATAGGTACTGTTGATTTACATAAAATAGATCATAACAATCGTAAAGCTGAAGTAGGTTATTGGATAGCTGAAGGATATGCGGGTAAAAACATAGTAACGAATTGTGTTAATCATTTATGTCACTTTGCATTTGAAACCTTATCTCTTAACAAACTTATAATTAAAGCGGATGTTAGAAATATAGCCAGTAACAAAGTGGCTGAAAAAGCAGGATTTACTTTTCTAGCAACAGATGTAGAAGACATCTTTGATGGTGAAAATTATAGAGATATGAATAGATATGTCTTACTTAAAAAACAATTTGATCAGCAACCGAGATAATTTGTTATTAGGAGGGGAGTATATGGAACTTACTAGAGGCATTAACCATATAGGCTTAACAGTTCCTGACATTGAAAGTGCTACTCAGTTTTTCAAAGAAGCTCTAAACGGTAAAATTGCGTATGATAGTCAAACTAAAGCAGAGGAGCCACGAGGGGGAGCACATGTTGAACATGTTTTAAATATTGAACAAGGGGCAGTAATTGTAAAAAAACGTATGATGGTATTTAATAATGGTCCTAATATAGAGATGTTTGAATTTGAACAAGCTAAACAAAATAATCCGACGTCTTTACAGGATATAGGATTTACACATATTTCATTTTATGTTGATGACTTTGACAATACACTAGCACAAGTTAAACAAGCCGGAGGTATACCAGTATCTGAACCACATACTAATACAAGATATGAAGATACGGTAGGTAATCAAACAGTGTATATTAAAACACCATGGGGGAGTCTCATTGAGTTACAAACAGTACCTAATGGCTTTTATTATCCGGAACATAGCGAAGCAACTGTTTTTATACCAGAGCCATAAACAGATATGACTAAAGGGAGGAAATAAAGATGTTACAAAACAAATTAAATGTAGCTAATTTGAAAACACCTATTCATAAATTAGAACAATTAAGTGAGACTTTAGGTAAAAATATTTATATTAAAAGAGACGACTATACTGGAACTGAGATTTCTGGTAACAAGGTGCGTAAATTAGAATATACCTTGCAATATGTCTTGGATAATGGCTACGATACAGTAATCACAACTGGAGCCATAACATCAAATCACGCAAGAGCGACCGCTGCATTATGTGCACAATTCAACATAACATGTCATTTAGTACTCCGAGGTAACTTGGCAGAGTTTGAAGGGAATTTATTTTTAGATGCAATGTTGGGGGCACACATTCACATTATTGAGCCATCTGCTTCAAGAGAAGAAGCAATGGAAGCATTACAAACTGAATTAGAAAAACAAGGGAAACGGACATTTGCTATACCGACAGGCGCTTCTGATTGGATAGGATCACACGGTTATATCAACGCTTTTAATGAGATTGTTGAACAAGAAACAGATATGGATGTCCAATTCGATTCAATTAATTTAGCTGTCGGTTCTGGAGGAACTTATGCTGGTCTTTGGTACGGTAATATAAGCCATGATTTAAATAAAAATATCACGGGATTCGCAGTTACTCAAAGTGCGTATGAATTTAAAACAAAAATAATCGATATATTAACTCATTTAGATGATAGTATAGCATCATTTGACACGATATCTATCAACGATGATTATATTGGTCTAGGTTACGGGCAAGCTACAGATGAAGAATTACAATTTTATATCGATATTGCCCAACAAGAAGGAATTATTTTAGACCCAACCTATACAGGAAAAGCCTTTAGAGGCTTAGTAGAAGAAATTAAAGCTGGTAGCTACGACAATCAAAATAATATTTTATTTATCCATACAGGTGGATTACAAGGTTATACACAGGCAACAAGAACGCGTATGCAACAGTTACTTACTGAAATTTCACATGATAAAAAGAAATAACCTAGGAACTATTATTATATTTGGATTAAAGTAATGTATTACAGACAAAGTTTATATTGGTGAATTTGTGTATTATTATATTTATATTATTGTGGAGTATCATTCCACGTAATTATATAAGGAGCGTAATGAATCATGACCGTTAGAAAATTAGTGTCAGAAAAAGCGATAGAAGTGAATGGTTACGATATAGATGGGATGGGTATCGTAAGTAACATAGTATATATCAGGTAGTTTGAAGATTTACGTACGGATTTTATAAATCAATATATGCCTTACTCTGATATGATGAATCAACATATTTCACCAATATTAATGAAAACAGAAGCAGAATACCAAACACCTATAACGATACATGATAAACCAATAGGACGTTGCTACATTGTAAAAGCGAGCAGATTGCGTTGGGAATTCGAATTCGAGATTGTGTCGGAGAACAAAGTACATTGTTTAGGCCATCAAAATGGCACATTTTTTGACTTACAACAGCAAAAGTTAACCAAATTACCAGAAGTTTTTCAAAATATATTGCGAGAATAGAATTAGCTTAGTGAGGTATTTGAATGAGTTTATGTATGATATTATAGGTAAGCATAAAGTTTGCTACATTATAGATAAACACGGCATAATGATATTCAATTTATTAAAACAAAGGTGGTGTTCAATCGTGCAACAAACATTGACAACGATAGATTCATTTCACGACTTTATAGCTCGACATCCATTGGCTATAATACACATTATGAGGGACAATTGTAGTGTGTGTCACGCAGTATTGCCACAGATAGCTGACATAGTAAAGGATTTTCCTAATGTACCATTGGGTATTGTTAATCAAAGCGAGTTGGAAGAGATAGCGGGTGAATTATCTATCTTTACAGTACCGGTAGATTTGATATATCTAGATGGAAAAGAGATGCATCGCCAGGGTCGTTTCATTGATATGCAACAATTTGAACATCAATTGAGATTAATGTATGAAAGTTTAGATAACTAAAATTTGGTGAGCGCTTTTTTGTAGTTACTCATATTAATAAAATAATGAATCTCTGTTAATATAATATGAACTTCTTTTGGGGTTGCTATATATTTGAAAGCTATTAAGCAAAGATTATGAAAGAGCTGAGACAATAATTATCTCTCAGCTTTTTTTTGTTTTCTAGAAATCAAATTGCTCATCATAAAAGAGTGGAAAATTTGATAAAAACTGTCATAATTACATTAAATAATGTATGATAAGTAAAATTCATAGTGCTAAGGGGGATTTTTATGCGAATTGAAAGGGTTTGTCCGAATGAAGCGGAAGCGCTTTATGATTGTATGAAAAAAATTGATCAAGAGTCCCAATATATGCTCTATTTACCAGAAGAGAGAAATTTCGATAAAGAACGCTTTGTAGACGATATAAGACGCAATTTTTATATTGGTGTTAAGTCGGAAAATAATCAAATCTTAGGTTATTTATCGGTACATATTAGTACATTAGCAAAAGTGAGGCATATTGGTTACATTGTTACTGGATTAATCAATGACATACAACAACAAGGTTTAGCAACTCAAATGTTTGATGAAACTTTTAAATGGGCTAAACGAAAAGGTCTCAGAAGGTTGGAATTAACAGTGATTACTACCAATAAACGTGCTGTGAATTTTTATGAAAAGATAGGATTCAAGATTGAAGGAATTAAACATAGTTCTGTTTATATGGATGATCATTATTTTGATGAATTGTATATGTCTATGATGTTAAATGAAATATATGATAGCGAGCCTAAAGATATAGGGTAAGCCTTTTTGTTAATTTTAGATAATGTCATTGTTAGCTAAGGATATAGTTCCTTTTGTTAAAATTATTGCTAAGTTTGTTATAAACTATATGTAATAACAATATTAATGTAATAGGCAAGGAGGAAAAATTGTGATAAAGAAAATAGCTGCATTATCAAGTGTGACAATTGCTGCTTCATATCTATACGTAAAAGTAAGAGAAAAACGAAGTTATAAAAGTTTTTTATATGAATTAATGTTAAAAATTACTAATGCGAAAAGTTCATTTGAAAATGTTGAAAATGCGCAAAAAAGCTTAGATGCTGTGAAAGAAGAAACAAAGGGTCTATACGATGGTACAGCGTATCGTTTTAAACATAGAGTGCAAGCAACAACTGTCCAACAGTCTACGGTTTATACGGTCAATGATCAAGCCGATAGACAACAACAAGTCGTATTATATATACACGGTGGTGCTTGGTTCCAAGATCCATTGAAACATCATTTTGATTATATCGATACACTTGCAAGTGAATTGAACGCTAAAATCGTCTTACCAATTTATCCCAAAGTGCCACATGCGACATATAAAGAGACATTTACATTATTAAAAGAAATATATGAAAGTATTGTGAGACAGGTAGAAGATCCACATCAAATCATAGTGATGGGAGATTCAGCGGGTGGGCAAATCGCGTTATCATTTGCTCAGTATATTAAAATGCAATCACTACCTCAGCCAAGTAATATTATCATGATTTCTCCTGTACTAGATGCAACATTATCTAATCCTGAGGCAGTAATTTATGAAGAAATTGATCCGATGTTAGCTAGAGAAGGAAGTAAGTTTTTTTTAGAATTATGGTCAGGAGATTTACCATTAACAGATTGGCGTATTTCCCCTATGTTTGGAGATTTAGAAGGACTTGGGCATATTACGTTAATCATTGGTACAAAGGAAACATTATATCCAGATGCACTTAAACTTTCGAATATGTTGAATAAACAGAATATAAGTCATGATTTTTTACCAGGGTATAACTTGTTTCATATTTATCCAATATTTCCAATTCCAGAAAGAGCACAAGTAATAACAAAACTAAAGCAGATTATCAAAAAATATTAGTCTCAATATGGAACATAATAGTTTAATAGTGGGATGATAAAACTTAATTAATATAATAAAGAAGTGAGTTAGCAGTCTAATATATAATTTAGACCAGTTAACTCACTTCTTTTTAATTATTTATTAAAATAAATCATATAGTTCTTAACATCAATTTAATAATATACTAATTTTTATTTTAGATTTTTTAAGTAAGTAGGGAAAAATTCTGTGTATAAATCAATGAATTTGAAGTAGCTATCTTTCTCAACATATTCGTCTACTTGATGAGCCTGACTTACAAGGCCAGGACCGTACATGATAAATGAAAAATCTTCATCTTTATCAACTAATAAGTCAGAAGCATCTGTAACTCCTGGCGATGCTTCGTAAGGTAAATCTGTATTTAAATATTTTAGCCCTAAATCGTGAGCTAGTGTTGCTAGTTTATTTTTACCGGTAGTATAAACGGGCGGTCTAGACATATACGTATCAATTTCTATATCTGTTTGATCAGTTTCAACTTGTTTTAAAATTTCGTTAAAATAGGTTATGAATTGGTCATTGTCATGTTCAGGAATAGTGCGAATGTTAAACTCAGATTCAGCATGTTCTGGTATAGAGTTTACTTGATTGCCACCATTGAAAATTGTAGCGTTCATAATTGGATTTCCTAATAAATCATTATTTTGATCAAATTTAGCGAACCCTTCATCCGCTTTATATACAAATTTAACTAGAGGTGAGATTGCATTAAATCCTAATTGTGGCATAGAGCTGTGGGCAGCCTTTCCTCTTGAAATAACGCGAATGTCCATAGAACCTTTATGGGCATAGATGATTCTATCTTGTGAAGGCTCTGCAATAACTAGTGCCTCTACATCTTTCATGTAACCTTCTTGTTGGAAAGTTTTAGCACCTTCACCAACAATTTCTTCTCCTGCAGTGGCTAATAGCCTGATACGACCATATTCTAATAAGTTTTGATCATGGATATCAATCATGCTTAATACTAAAGCAGCTAATCCAGATTTCATATCGGCTGATCCACGACCATATAGTTTGCCATCTACTTCAGTCAATTTAAATGGATCATATGTCCATTTATTAATATCGCCTTCAGATACGACATCCATATGACCAGAAACACCTAAAACAGGCCCTTCAGTTCCAATCTCAGCAACTAAGTTAGCTCTCGTATCATTGATTTTAATTATTTTTGATTCGATACCGTGTTGTGATAATAAATCTTTTAAGTACTCACAAACTTGGAGTTCATGGTTATTTACGGATTTAATTGTCACTAAATCCTCCAAAATTTGAACCTTTTCACTATCTGTAAATTTACTCATAATTAAAAACCCCTTTTCAATAAATATAAAATTCAGACAATTTAAGTATAGCTAATAAAATTGAAGAATTGTAACTAAAAGGGTTGAATTTAACGTAAAGAAAATTTGGGTAGCAATGCTTTGTAACATAAATAATAAAGTGGTAGAGCTTATTAAATATAAAAAATCATACATGATTTTTTATCAACTTTGTTCTAAAGTCCATGTATGATGCTGATTATCTTTCATTGAAGATACATTATTTAATTTGTAATCATTACTAGATTGTGAATCTTGAGGTATATCACTAGATTCAGTAGTTTTTAACTTAGAAGATTGGGAACTGTTGTTGATATAGTCTACGTTTTCAATATTTTTAGTGTTATCAGAATCTAATACGGCGCCTCTCATATCATTACCTTGAAAACTTCCTACTAAAAGCATAACCAGATAAGCGCAGCAAATAATTGCTACCACAGCAAGATATATTGAAACCACCAATTTGACTGATTTACTCATAAACTACCTCCTAAAATTTGTATCAGCTGTCCCTTACACATATAAGATAACATTTGAATTTTAAGGCTATGTAAAAATGAGGTAAATAATATATTTATTTGTTTTCATTATAAATACTTAGAAAAAATAAAAAATATTAAAAATCTTCTTATAAGAATAAAACGTGTACAAAAATAAAGAAAAAGCTTTTGTATAAGGATTTCTAAGTGGAATTAATTTGTTTTCGGATTAATTGTAAACTTCAATTTACAAATTATTAATAGATAATTCAAACTATTTAAACTAAATCAATAACTGCATGATAGCATGTCATTATCAAAAGGTTGCAGTAGAGTAGACATGTCATTTAGTAATTATTGATATTCTACGCTATTTTGAATACATACAATTAAATAGGTTGTTGAAAAGAGGGATAAAATTTGCTACTAATCATAATTTGTATCGGGGTTATTCTTTGGTTAGGTATTGTTGAAAAGAAAAGACATTCTAACAGATTAGAAAAGATTCCTATACGCATCAATATAAATGGTATTAGAGGTAAATCTACTATAACTAGATTGATTTACAGTACTTTACGTGAGGATAACTATCGCGTTATTGGTAAAACAACAGGTACAGATGCGCGTATGATGTATTGGTTTACACCTAGAGAATACCCAGTTTATAGAAAACCACAAGGAGCTAATATAGGAGAACAACGGGATATTATCAGGAAAGTTGTGAAACAAAAAGCCAATGCTTTAGTTAATGAATGTATGGCTGTAAATCCCGATTATCAAATAACGTTCCAAAAAGATCTTGTTAAAGCCAATATAGGCGTCATCGTTAACGTAATGGAAGATCATATGGATGTTCTTGGACCGACGTTAAATGAAGTGGCGGAAGCTTTTACAGCAACCATACCTTATAAAGGACATCTTGTTGTAATGAAAGATGACTATACAGACTTTTTTGCTAAAGTAGCAAAAAAGCGTAAGACGAAGCTTATCGTTGTAGATAAGGAAGAAGTGCCAGAATCGTATTTAAGGAAATTTGGCTACATTGTGTTCCCTGATAATGTAGCTATTGCAATGGGTGTTGCAGAAGCACTTGGTATTGATAGAGAAATAGCATTAAAAGGTATGCTGAACGCACCGCCAGATGTTGGAGCCGTTGAGGTTAAATACTTTGATGCTAATCAGTCAACTAATGTTTATGTCAATGCGTTCGCTGCTAATGAACCGAAATCGACTAAGGCAATATTAAATAAGGTGGAAAGTTATAACTATCCATATAAGAAAATTGTTATCATCTTGAATTGCCGTTCTGATAGGGTCGATAGAACAAGGCAGTTTGCTGAGGACTTTATTACTGAAGTTGATTTTGACACATTGATTTGTACTGGTAAGAGTACGCAAATGGTTACTGAAGTAATGAAAGGCCAACCGGATAAAAAGTATTTGAATTTTGAAGGTAAAGATATAAAAGAAATAGAGCAAGCGTTATACCAAGAGTCTCAAAATGCATTGATATTTTGTGTAGGTAATATCCATGGACCAGGTAAACAAATAGCGCAGTATATAGAAGGGATCAAATAATATGATAGGTTCAGAATTATATTTTTCATTATTTGTGGGCATTGTATTAAGTTTAATCTTCGCTGAAAAATTTGGTATTAGTCCAGCTGGATTAGTAGTACCTGGATATTTAGCTTTAATTTTTGATCAACCCATTATGCTATTATCTGTACTGATCATTAGCTGTATTACATACTTTATCGTAAATCATGGTATAAGCCGTATTGTTATACTATATGGCCGAAGAAAGTTTGCAGCCATGATATTGACTGGAATGGTTTTAAAATTTGTTTTTGACTTGATATATCCAATCACACCATTTGAGATGGTTGAAATGTCAGGCATAGGTGTGGTTATACCAGGCATTATAGCAAATACGATTCAAAAGCAAGGTGTCATTATTACTTTATCAACTTGTATGCTTTTAACATGTATCACTTATGTCATTTTATTCTTTTATAGCTTTATCAACTAGTAAGGAGCATATATATGAAGAATTCAAAAAGATTTTCAATAGAAGAACGCATACTCAAGTGGACTAAACGACATAAGAAAAGAAATACAATTTACACTAGCGTTATTTTAATTATCGCTATTGTACTTTTAGTATTTGTCATGACATCACAAAAAATTGAACCCGTTAAAGCTATGAATAAAGGTCAAGGTGATATAAGAATGACATATTTAGGAAATGTCGAATTAAATAACCACATTAGGAAGAATAATATTAGCGAAACTTTTAGTGCTATTAAGCCAATTTTAAAAGGGAGTGATTATTCTACGGCAAGTTTACAAGTATCGAAATTCTCAGATGATAGAAAAACAAATATCAATAAAAACTTAGAAAATGTAATGTTTTTAAGAGATTTGAATATAAAAAGCTTAAATCTTATCAACCAAGTTACAGACAATATAACTGCGAGAGATTTAATGAAATCAGTAGAAGCACAGTCAGGATATAACTATTTAACCGGAAATGGCTCCAATGCTATCAATAGTAAAACAGTACAACAAACGGTTAAAAATAAAAAAATAGCTAATGTATCTTTTACCGATGTTGAGTCAGACTATACAGATACATTAAAAAATACGACATCAGTGAGTTTAGAGCCAAACATTTATATCCCTTTAATCAAAAAACTAAAAGAAAACAATGATTATGTAGTTGTCAACGTTGATTGGGGCATTACAGATGAACGATCAGTGACAACAAGGCAAAGAGAATACGCGCATTCGTTAGCTGATGCCGGTGCTGATGTGATAATTGGTCATAACTCGGTAGTACAAGAAATTGAAAAATACAAAGATACCAGTATCTTTTACAGTTTAGGCAATGTAACATCAGAAGATTTTTTATCTAAAAATAAACAAGGTTTAGCAGTACAACAAAATTGGAATGGTGATCAGTCTCAGTTTACGGTGACACCAATTAAGTCACAAGGTGGACAAATCACTAAATCTAACCCCAATAAAGTAGAAGAAATCAAGTTACTTAATAATATCGAAGGTAAAGACATTAATTTCAAAAAAGAGAATGGAGGTTACGTTTATGAACATTAAAGAACATTGGGTAAGTATAACAGTTATTTCAGTTGTATTAGTTGTTTTTCTATTAATCGTTTTCGCGAGAGCGAACGAAGGATTAGATCAATATGAACTAAATGAATTGAAAACTTCTCATCACCAATATCTGTCTAAAGGAGCTTAAGTATGAGTATTTACAATAAAAAAACGCTCATCGTAATATTACTCCTTACAATTATCATATCTTTTAGCTTTTTTATGATAACTAAAAAAGATAATTATAATAAAGATGAATTATATGAGAATAAAATAGCAGATCATGACCAAGATCTTTCAGATAAAAATTACGGTGTTGCTTCAAACAATCCAATCGCAACGCGCGTTGGGGAAAAAATATTGCAAGACGGCGGTAACGCGATAGATGCATCTGTAGGTGTTTCTTATGCACTTGCAATAACAGAGCCTCATTCATCTGGTTTAGGTGGTGGCGGTGCAATGTTAGCTTATGATGGCCAACAAAATGTTGCACCAAAACAATGGCAATACAAAGATATATCATCTTTTAATTTTAAACAAAAAGACGAGATAGGTACACCTGGCTTTGTACGTGGTTTACATGATGCACATAACGAAGGGGGCAAAATGGACGAAAAGAAAATACTAGACTATGTTATACCTTTAGCTGAGGATGGTTTTGAAGTGGATTCAGAGTTGGAACGTAGTTTAAAACTTTATGGTTCAGATATTGACCGAGATTCCCCATTTTTTGATAGTGGTCAGACGAAAAGAGAAGGTGACGTAGTAAAACAACCCGCTTTAGCTAACACGATTAAGGGCATTAGAGACCATGGGCCGGAATACTTTTATGAGAAAGTAGGTAAAAGTGTCTCTAAGCAAATAGATGAAGAAGTTAATGAAAAAGATTTTACAAGTTACAAAACAGAGAAAAAAGAACCGGTAAGTACAGATTACTTAAATAATAAAGTGTATTCTGCATCTAATCCATTAGGTGGCACGCTAATGCTTCAAGGTTTAGAGATCGATGAAGCAACTGGAAATGATACAACACCAGATAACCGATTAGATTATATTACAGGTATGTTAAAATCCAGGGCATTGATGTATAGAAATAGAGATATCATTAATGGTCAAGATGAAGACTACGATGAATATTTATCTCAAGATTATATATTAGGAAAATTAAATGAGGTTAATTTTAATAGTAATTTCAATACAAATAATATGGACAATACAAGTACTACACATTTTGTAGTTATAGACAAAGACGGTAAGTTAACAAGTACTACCAATACGTTAGCAAGTTTCTTTGGTTCTGGTAAATACATGAAAGAGGGATTCTATATGAATAACTCATTAAACAACTTTTCATCAAATCCGGCAAGTCCGAACTACGGTGGAAAGCATAAAGAGCCAAGGTCGTTTACAGCACCAAGTATTGTTGTAGGACCTGATTATTACATGGGTATAGGGACACCAGGTGGTAACAAGATACCGACTACATTGAATGAAGTGTTGGTAGATTATTTAAGAGGTGATGGTACCCTACAAGAATCGATAGATAAACCGCGTTTTTATAACGATGGTGGACAAATTTTTTATGAAAATGCTACAAGTAAACAAGATATAGACATATTCAAAAGTTTAGGTTTTCAAATTGAAGAAAAACGTAACGACCCTAACTTTGGTAGTGTCCAAGCCGCACTTTACAATAAGAATAATAAAACTGTTGAAATTGGACACGATGTCGGTAACAGATAGTAAATAAAGGGGTAAGGTAGAAATCTAATATAGCATCAATAACAAAAGAAAACGGATAGATATCAGTTTGAGATATCTACCCGTTTTTTTACAAAATATTTAAGTGAGTTGTATTACCAACCTTGACCTGCTATATCGTAGTTTTCTAATTGACCTGTTTCAAAGTCTTGAATTGCAGCCTCTAACACGTTTAAAGCAGTGTTTAACTGGTCATAAGTTATGACTAATGGTGGTTGGAAACGCAGTACATTACCAGCAACAGCAATGATAACGACACCATTATCAAAACAGCGATTACAAATCTTTAAAGCAGCTTCAGGATCTCGCACTTTTTTGACTTTATCTGACACAATATCGATACCGATAGAGAGCCCTTTACCTCTGACATTTCCGACAGAGTTATATTTTTCAGGCCATTGATCTAGACGTTCACGAACGTAATGT
This sequence comes from Staphylococcus sp. Ze2, assembly GCF_048568365.1. Lineage (NCBI taxonomy): Bacteria > Bacillati > Bacillota > Bacilli > Caryophanales > Staphylococcaceae > Staphylococcus > Staphylococcus sp. Ze2. The sequence goes on from NZ_CP183486.1 coordinate 738,380, forward strand.
CCTTTATCAGTGCTAGCTTGTAAGAGCTCTTGATCTTCAATCATAGAAATTGTAGCTAATGCAGCTTCACAACTTACTGGATTGGCACCAGTAGTAAATAAGTGAGCAGGAGCATCTAAATAGTTCATAATTTCTGAACGCCCAACAATGGCGGACATTGGCAGACCACCTGCTAGTGATTTACCAAATGTAATAAGATCAGGTTCAATATTATAATGCGATACGGAACTCCAACAACCTGTTCGTCCTAGCCCTTGCTGGATATCGTCCACAGCCAACAATATACCGTGTGTTCGGCATAAGTCTTGTAAGGCTTCAAAGTAACCATCTACGGGTTCAAGTAAGCCACCGTCGCCTTGGATGGTTTCAATCATGATACAAGCTACTTCATCGGCTGGTACGTACTTTTCGAACATTTCTTTAAGAGGAGCAAGATATTCTTCAACCGTATTTGGATTTTGCTGCTCAAACATACCTCGATAATTATCTGGAAAAGGAATGTGATAGAAACCTGGTAGCATTGGGCCATAATGTTTACGCATATTTAAGCTAATGGCAGACATAGAAAGTGATCCGTATGTAGAACCATGATAAGCATTAATAAAACTAATAATATAAGGTCTTCCTGTATAAGCGCGAGCTAGTTTGACGATACCGTCATTTGCATCTGAGCCCGAAAGTCCAAACAGTGCACGCTTCTCATATGAACCTGGTGCAATTTCACATATCTTTTTCGCTAATTTGACTAAAGGTTCATGATACATGTATGCAGGCGTGTAATGTATGAATTGATCAACTTGTGCTTTGATAGCATCGGTAACCTGTTTAGGTGCATGACCAACATTTTGAGAACTTGCACTTGATAGCAGGTCGATATAGGTTTTACCTTCAACGTCTACTAGCGTTGCACCATAGCCATGTGAGATAGCTAATGGGTAATATTTAATTCTTCCTGGCTTGGCAAAGTATTTACTATCTTCATTAATAAGTTGTTCTGATTTGTTCATAATTGATGCGCCTCCCATAATTTAGCGTAGGATGTATCGACATGTATAAAGTTATTGTGAGCTATGTATCGTCAGCTTACATACATCCTAAAAAATAGTAAAAGTAGTCTTTATACTCATGGTGAAAAAGTCACGTTAATAATAGCTAATAAGTCGAATATACTAAGAAAATTTAGAATTGTAAATATATTCTGAAAAATTAAGGTTGAATAACGCTTTTTTAGTGTAAATTAACTATTATATTAAGTGAATGTGCTCTATTTTAATTGATTTTAAGTTGAATATAATAATAATATATATCGGACGAGGTAATATGATGCTATTAAAAATATAAAAACAGTTATAAGTAGAAATGAATGATGAAAATTGGTATATTGTGCTTAAGAAATAATGTTTCTCTCTATAACATAAAAATACGAATCTTTAAAATATTTATCGAATGGTGGAAAGTTAAAATTAAAAAATAAATTATAAAATTCAAAGGTATGTAGGAGGAAAAATATATGATATATGCTGGTATATTAGCAGGCGGTATTGGTTCTAGAATGGGAAATGTGCCTTTACCAAAACAATTTTTAGATTTAGATGGTAAGCCTATATTGGTTCATACGGTTGAAAAGTTCTTGCTCACAAATGAATTTGACAAAATATTTATTGCGACGCCACAAAAGTGGATTTCGCATACGAAGGATACGTTGCGTAAACATCAAATTAATGATGAAAGAATCGAAGTGGTACAAGGGGGTTCAGATCGTAATGAAACGATTATGAATATTATAAATGAAGCTGAAAAAGCACACCCTATTACTGATGAAGATGTAATCGTTACACACGACGCGGTTAGACCATTTTTAACGCACCGAATCATTAAAGAAAATATTGAAAGTGTGTTAGCACACGGTGCTGTCGATACTGTAATAACTGCAACTGACACTATTATCACCTCTAATGATGGAGAACAAATACAGTCTATCCCGATTAGAAGTGAAATGTATCAAGGTCAAACACCACAATCATTCAATATAAATTTATTGAGAAATAGCTATAATGCATTATCTGTAGAAGAGAAAGAAATAATGACAGATGCCTGCAAAATTCTTGTGGTAGCTAATAAAAAAGTGAAATTAGTGATGGGAGAATTGTATAATATTAAAATTACGACACCTTATGATCTTAAAGTAGCGAACTCTATCATTAAAGGTGGGATGTTGAGTGATTAACCAAGTTTATCAACTGGTAGCGCCTAGACAATTTGAAGTAACATACAATAATGAAAATATTAAAAGTGATAAGGTCGTTGTAAGACCATTATATTTATCAATTTGTGCGGCGGATCAAAGATATTATACGGGTAGTAGAAATGAACAAGTACTTAAGAAAAAATTGCCGATGTCCTTAGTTCATGAAGGCGTCGGAGAAGTTGTTTATGATAACAAAGGCGTATTTAAGTCGGGGACAAGAGTTATTATGGTACCGAATACCCCCGTAGAAACAGATGAAGTCATAGCAGAAAACTATTTACCAAGTAGTAAGTTTAGATCTAGTGGCTATGATGGTTTTATGCAAGATTATGTTTTTATGGATCATGATCGTGTTGTAGAAATTGATGATAGTATTGAAGATCTAAGTACAATTGCATATTCTGAATTGGTAAGTGTGAGTTGGCATGCAATTCAAAGATTTGAACGTAAATCTAATGCAAATAAAAATAGCTTTGGTATTTGGGGAGATGGCAATTTAGGATATATTACTGCAATTTTATTAAATAAACTATATCCAAATGCATCAATTTATATCTTTGGAAAAACAGATTATAAATTAAGTCATTTTTCTTTCGCAAATGAAATATATCATATACATGAAGTACCTGAAGGGGTTACTTTTGACCATGCATTTGAGTGTGTAGGTGGGAAAGGTAGCCAGTCCGCAGTAAACCAAATCATTGATTTGATTTCACCAGAAGGCACAGTTAGCTTGTTAGGTGTAAGTGAATATCCTGTTGAAGTTAATACAAGATTAGTGTTAGAGAAAGGTTTAACGATGTTTGGAAGCAGTAGAAGTGGTGCGCAAGACTTTAAAGATATTGCGAAATTCTATAAAGATCATCCAGATGTTGTAGAAAAATTAGCACTACTAAAAGGCAATGAATTTGATGTTAGAACTATTAATGACGCAGTCAATGCATTTGAAACAGATTTATCGACTTCATGGGGCAAGACTGTAATTAAATGGACGATGTAAACTTTTAATCAATAAGCAATCATATTTTGAAATAATGTTATGAACAGGATAAAGAGAGGGTTTTTAAATTGAGTAAAGCTAAAATAATAATTGATAATATTTATTGGGAACGTATTCAATTATTTATTTCAGGTCATGTTGAGGATATAGAATTGAACAAGAAGTGTTTTGTTCTACGTAATTTAACTGAGACCAAAGAATTGAAAGCAAACGATGTGAAAATTAATGGAAATCAATTCGTAGCACGTTTTAATGTGGCAATATTAGATGACGGAAATTATCTACCTTCAGGTGAATATTTAATTGTATATAAAGGTGACTTTGATTATATAGCTAATATTAATGCATCATTGTTAGAACCAATACAGTATACGTTAGAGGAAGAAGAACTGGAGCAATATTACGAGATAGCAACTCAAAATGGGAAGAATAATTTTCTATTAGAACATTTTATGTACACATTTAAAAAAGGTGGCAACTCTAATAAAACAGAGTATATTGTGAAACCTATGATATCCAGTGAAGTTAATGAGTTTGTGCTAAATATTTTATTTAAAGCACCAACACCTAAGTTGAATCCTCTTAAACAAAAGATTGCAAATTTGAAATTAAAGTATAATCGTTATTCATATAATGTGCGTAATTTTGTCTTCCAAATGATATTTAATACGACAAAATTTTTCCATTTGAAAAAGGGCAATACTGTACTGTTCACGTCTGACTCAAGAGCTGAAATGTCAGGGAACTTTGAATATGTTTATAAGGAGATGTTACGCCAAAATTTAGATGGAAAATATAACATTCATGCATTGTTTAAATCTAATATTTCGGCACGTCGCAATTTTATAGATAAATTTAAATTTCCATATTTATTAGGTAAAGCAGATTATATATTTGTTGATGATTTTCATCCATTACTCTATACAGTGAAATTCAGAAAAAGTCAGGAAATTATTCAAGTATGGCATGCGGTTGGTGCTTTCAAAACAGTTGGTTATAGTCGAGCTGGAAAAAAAGGTGGACCATTCTTTAATTCTGTAAATCATAGAAATTATACCAAGGCCTTTGTGTCTTCAGAAACAGATATACCATTTTACGGTGAAGCCTTTGGTATTAAAGAACAAAATATAATTCCAACTGGTGTCCCTAGAACAGATATCTTATTTGATGAGGCGTATGAACAACAAGTTACAGCAGAAATGGAGACGGCACTACCAATTATTAAAGATAAGAAAGTGATTTTATTTGCGCCTACATTTAGGGGTAATGGACATCATACGGCGCATTATCCATTCTTTAAAATTGATTTTGCTAGATTTGCACGATATTGTCGTGAAAATAATGCAGTAGTTTTATTTAAAATGCATCCATTTGTGAAGAATAGATTAAATATTCCTAGAGAATATGAGCAATACTTTGTGGATGTTTCTGATTTTAGAGAAGTTAATGATATTTTATTTGTTACGGATATTCTAATTAGTGATTATTCATCACTTGTTTATGAATTTGCAGTATTTAAACGACCAATGATTTTTTATGCATTTGACCTTGAAGATTATATTACATCGCGTGATTTTTATGAGCCATATGAAACCTTTGTGCCAGGGAAAATTGTAGAGTCATTTAATGATTTAATAGCAGCGCTAGATAACGAAGACTTTGAAGTAGAGAAAGTAGAGCCATTCTTAGATAAGCACTTTAAATATCAAGATGGTCGTTCGAGTGAACGTTTAGTAAGAAACGTATTTGGAAGCTAAGAAAAACTGAAAATAAAAAATTATGATGAGCTGAAACAATAACTTATAAATTGAAGGTAAGATAACGAATCTATTCATAGATTAGGTATCATTAAACTAACTATGTGTTATTAGTATTTCAGCTCATTTTTATAAGGTGGATAAATCAATGAAATTTTCAATCATAGTACCAAGTTACAATTCTGAAAAGTATGTAGGTGAACTATTGAATAGTTTACAGAATCAAAAATATGATAAGAAAGACTTTGAAGTTCTACTGATAGATGATTGTTCTACAGATAACACTTTAGAGGTAGTAGCGTCTTATAAAAATAAATTGAATTTAACTGTAAAACAACTTGAAGCCAATTCGGGTGGGCCTGGAAAGCCTAGGAATACAGCTCTAAATATGGCTCAAGGAGAGTATGTGTTCTTTGTAGATTCAGATGATTACATTCATCCAGATACATTGAATGATGTGTCAAAATTTGTTGAAGGTAATCAAGCTGATGTAGTTCTAGTTAAAATGGAGGGTGTAAATGGTCGTGGCGTTCCCAAATCTATGTTTAAAGAAACAAACGATGATGTCACATTAGCTAATTCACGTATTATTTATACATTAAGCCCCACTAAGTTTTATCGTACATCATTACTACGAGATAATCATATTGAGTTTCCAGAAGATTTACGTAGTGCAGAGGATCAACTGTTTACAATGAAAGCATACGTTAACGCAAAGAAAATAGCTGTATTGGCAGATAAAACGTACTATTATGCTACTAAGCGAGAAGGGGAACATATGAGCTCGGCATATGTGTCGCCGAAAGATTTTTATAAAGTTATGGGATTAATTACAGAAGAAATTTTGAATAGCCATTTAGAGAATAGACATGAAATATTAGGATATTTTTTAGATCGCCATTTTTCATTTTCAAGAACAAATAATTTCTCACTTAAAATAGCAGATGATAAAAAAGAAGCTTGGATGGATGCGTTAGGTGACTTTATACAAAAAGTACCTACCGAAGTAGATGATATCGTGAGAGATTCACTGAAACCATTGTTATATTATGCGCGCAAAAAAGATATGAAACATTATCAAATTGTTGAAGAAAGCTTTAATAATGGTCAGTTTTATAATTTCAGTGCGCAACAAGGTGTACTGCAAATTCAATTTGATCGTGAAGAACCTTACTTTATATTCAATAAATTAATGAAACCTGATATAAGAATGACGCAGTTTAAATTTAATGAACAAGGTTTTGAATTGGAGTTAGAATTTTTAAGTTCAATCATCAACCCTAATCATGTGGCTTCTATGATACAACTAAAGTTAGTATCACGTAATAAAAAAGAATTGATTTATATACCTTTAGCTATTAATGATCAAACACGTTTTAAATTTAATGCTTCTATGAAGGATATTATGCCATATTTAATTAAAGAAAAAGTTTGGGATGCGTTTTTAGAGATGAGAGTAGATAATATGAGTGTTGAAAAACGTATTGGCGGTAAACGCTTAAAGTATCCATATGGTAAAGAAACGAGTACGATTGCTTTACTAAATGACAATTATTACCGTTTTACTCCGTACTTCACAAAAGATTTCGACAACCTATCATTTTATGTAACTCAAAACCAATTAAACGATATGATTGAAGTTACGATAAAAGATAGTAAAACGATTCAACTTAGTAGTTTAGAATTTAACTATATTTTGTCCGAAGGTTTAACAACTGTATTACTGCCAGATACATTTATGTATGGCTACATGACTGCTCATCAATCTGAAGAGAAAATGACTTATAATATAGCGCTTAACGATAAAATTAAAGCTAAAAATTTTAAAAATAATTTCACTTTGGAATCACAATATTTTAATTTAAGATATTAATCAGTATAATTTAATAAAAAGCGATATAACGATAAATGCTAAGATCATAAATGTTTATCGTTATAGTGAGCTACCTTGTGGGTAGGAATATGAAATCAATTTTCTAATTTGGTTTCTATCCTACCCCTTAATATTAATATAGCAGTGATGACTAAGAATCAGAGCTATATTTTGCTTTATATATAAGTGTGATGTTATAGAAAGTTCAATAATCTATTGTATACTTTATAAACAATTAGAGACCTATAAACCGATGTCATTGATAATAATTTTCAATTATAGTATCTTTGAAATAAACGTATTTTTAATAGGGATATAAAGCATAAGTTAAGTTGTATATTAACATTTTAGTTTCATAATGAGATATGGCAAGTGAGTTAGCTCTTGTATTCTTTTTCTAGTGACGGCATGGGATGGTAAAAGAGGTTATTTAAATATAATTTTCTGAGTCATCCCAATTTTAGTTTTATGTGAAGAGGGAGTTACTGATGAAAAAAAGTAAAATAGATATTAAAGATTTAATAAATATAGGTATCTTTACGGCGATATATTTTATATTTATAGCACCACCAGGTATTTTAGGCATAATCCCAATATTTATGTTATTACTTCCTGCTATGATAGGCTTGATAGGTGGTATACCGATTATGTTACTTATTACGAAAACGCAAAAGTTTGGCGCACTATCGATTTGTGGCATTGTAGTAAGTTTGATATTAGCAATTATGGGTCATCCTTGGATGGCATTAATTTTAAGTGTACCAATTGTTATATTAGCAGACGCTATTATGGCGATAGGTCATTATAAAAGTTGGAAATTAAATGGTGTGGGTTATATTATCTTCTCGTTTTGGCCAATAGGCAATTTATTACCATTTTATTTTATGAGACAGTCATATCTAGCCTTTATACAAGAGAAATACGGTTCAGAGTACGAAGCTACGGTAGCTGCATTATTTTCAATCGAGATGATTCCTGTCATAATTGTTACAACAATTATTGGAGCGCTGATAGGTGTTTATATCGCTAAAGGTATATTGAAGAAACATTTTAAGCGTGCAGGTATGATTTAGTATGAATAACAAAGTAAAAAATCAAAGTCATATATTTAATTTAGATCCTAGAGTGAAGCTAGGAGTCATGATAATCGTTTCACTTATTTCATTAACTGGTGGTGTAACAGGAAATGAAATTTTCTTAAGACTACTTGTAATGTTAATACCATCTTTATTGGTTCTACTCATTGGTAAACATCTGCTTGGATGGCTATGCATCATTGTTACAATTAGCGCATGGTATGGCGAAGCGTTTGTTACATTTAATCAAAGTCAAATAGCTACTTTACTCATCTTTGTCCCTTCAGGCGTAATTACTCGTTTTTTACCTTCACTCGTAATGGGTTATTACCTTTTTAAGACAACTCAAGTTGAAGAGCTTATTGAGGGTTTAGAAAGTCTGAAAATACCAAGAAAAATTACGATTCCTCTGGCTGTAATGTTTAGATTTTTACCAACGATTCAGTCAGAATCAGCGTCGATTAAAGATGCAATGAAGATGAGAGGTATTTCATTGCGTTTTGCGTTTAAAAAACCACTGCAGTATTTCGAATACCGTGTTGTTCCATTGTTAAATAGCGTCGTAAAAATTGGGAATGAATTGACTATTGCATCGATTACCCGTGGTTTGAATTTAATACATAAAAGAACATCTATTGTAATGCTAAAAATGCGTTGGATAGATTGGTTATTTATCAGCATGATACTGATTTTATGTGTAACTTATTATATAGTGTGAGGTTAAAATATGATTCGAATTGAGGATATGTCGTTTAATTATGAAAATGGAGAAAAGGTGCTAAATAATATTAATCTTACTATTAATAGGGGTGAGGTTATTTGTTTAACAGGAGCATCAGGATGTGGAAAAACTACAGTGACACGCATTCTAAATGGTACTGTACCACATCTATATCATGGTAATATTGAGGGGACTTTTCAAGTCAATGGAAAGGATATACGTCAGCAATCGATTTATGAGATTTCCAAGATAAGTGGCTCAGTTTTTCAAAATCCTCGTTCACAATTTTTTTGTTTGAATACAACGAGTGAGTTAGCATTTGAACCGGAAAACTACGGTGTTAATCCACAACGTATCGAAGCTAATATTAACCATAGTGCTGAAGTACTGAAGGTGAACCATTTATTAGATAGAGATATATTCAACCTGTCCGGTGGGGAGAAACAACTTATCGCTTGTACCGCAATACAAGTAAGTGGACACGAAATTATCATTTTAGATGAGCCTTCATCTAACTTGGACTTTACTACAATCACTAAATTACGTCAGTTGTTGGAGCAGTGGAAAAGTGAAGGTAAAACAATTATCATTGCTGAACATCGTTTGCATTAATTGATAGATGTCGTCGACCGTTTTGTAGTGATGAAATATGGTGAGATTGGTGAAATTTACGATAATGGCTCATTCAACGCATTAACGCATGACAATTTAACGCTTTTAGGATTAAGATTGATACATTTAGATGATATGAAACCTAAAGGTTTAAATTACAACAATAGCGAAGAAAAATTAACATTACATAATTTTATTTTTAATTATAAAGCTAAGGAATCATATGCACTTAATATTTCTAAAGTCGAACTACCACAAGGCAAAGTAACAGCTATTATAGGCTCTAACGGTTCCGGGAAATCGACGTTTGCTCGATGTCTAACCGGTGTAGAACGTAAATTTAAAGGACATATCGATATAAATAATAGGATATTAAAACGCAATCAAAGGTTAGATCATGTGTATATGGTTTTTCAAGATGTGAATAATCAATTATTTGCTGAAAGTGTTGCTGAGGAATTACGTTTAAGTAATAATAACTTAAATGATGCATCGGTTCAATCACGCTTAGAACAGTATGGAATATCAAAACATGTTGATAGGCACCCGTTGTCACTTTCAGGTGGAGAAAAGCAGCGCTTAGCTATTGCTAGTGCTGTAGAAACTAAACGAGAGGTTCTTATTTTTGATGAACCCTCTAGTGGATTAGATGGTCAACGTATGCGTGAAATAAGTGGAATCCTTAATCGTTTAGCTAATCAAGGGCACACAGTATTAGTTATTACACATGATTATGAATTATTGATGGCATGTGCAGACGAAGTATTACATCTTGAAAAGGGATGTATTAAAGATCAATACCCATTGGATAATGAACATTTAAGAAAGTTACAGAACTTTTTTGAAATTTAAATATTACAGTAATTGTTCAAATTAAAAATAAGGCTAAAAACAAATGGTGAATTTGTTTTTGGCCTTATTTTGTTATTAACTCATGGCGATCATAATATATTGAATAGACGATTGAGATAGTTTATAAATCAAAGGTTCTTTATAGTAATGTAAACTCAATTTCGATAGTGGATAATTAGCGCTATTGATTTGTTCTATACAGCTTAAATCAAAAAGTTTCTGATCTATATTTGAAGGTATCAAATTTGTAATCATTCCATGATCTTTATTTAAAAGTCTTGAGAACACTGGAAATGATTTGATGAAATGATGATTTACTTTAACGATACAAGACGTTTTTTCTATGTTACTAAATAATAAAATATGATAATGGCAATTTGTTTTACATATAATTGCGTTAGGCAGTAAGGCGACTTGTTGTTTGAAAAAAACCTTTAAAAAGCTATAAATATGAACAATCGGCATTGGACAATGAAACTTATTAAACAGCATAATTCTATCATTATCGTCGGTATAGTAAGGGTAACCCAAACCACAGATACTTTGATTTAATTCAACTAAAAAACGCGTTAATAAAATGTGTGTCTGTTGGCTAGATGTGTTGTAGTAATCTTGTAAGGATTTATGAGTCAAATGAGTTAAAATTAATTTATTTGCATGCTCAATACCTAATTGGCTAATAAATATTAAGAGTACTTGTTTTAAATTATAGTTTTTTTGTGACTTTACTAGCTTAGGTGCCATTAATCTATAAAATCTATTCAAATCTAAATCAATATAGTAAAAATCTGCTTTAATCGAAGTGATATGATGTAGCATTTGAGGTAAAGTATTTTTACTTTTAATTATGCAATCAATCGTCGTACCAATTTTAATAATCGGGTACTTGAGATGGACTTTTTCAATAAAATTTGAAAGCTCATTAAAACCATTATAAGAAAACTCGAATTGTAATGTTATTTGAGCTGAATTAGTGGCTAATTCAGTTAGTAATTTAGCCACTGAAAATTTTTGAGTTTGACGTAAAGATAGGTTAGTTATTTTAATAGTCAACTGATGACCCTTTAGCATTAATTGTTTAATTGTATGTATGATTTGTTGAGCACTTAATGCATTTAATTGCTTCAAATGAGTATCTAATACACAAAAGTTTATTTTTGAAAACATCGTCGTAGAATCATTGCCCACTATATGAGATTCATAAAAATGATTCAAGGTATATATATCATCTAATTGAATAAGTGTAGTCATGGGTTTGAAGCAATTATTAAATGACAGTTTTGAAAGGTTTAATGAATAATCAGAGTTATTTGTGTGCATAGTTGGTTCTTGGATGCTATTCAAGTAATTCTTTGAAGTTACGTTATTCGAAACTAATTTATATGGCGATTTATAATGACCCTTTTTAAATAAAAAAATATACTTTTTAGGTGGCATATGGATGTAATATTTAAAATGTTTAGAATAAGTTGTTACATTCAAAAAGCGATATTTAATAGCGACTTCATAGATACTTTTATTATCTTGAATAAGGTCATATAGGGATAAAGCAACTCTTAATGAAGTCGTATAATGTTTAAAATTTATGTTGATATTACTAGAAAATAGTATGGATATATACGACTGTGAAATATAAAACGTTTGAGATAAATGCTTTGTGTTTAATGTCTCGCATATATTTTCGTGAATGTATTTCGTAATACGACCTACTAATGGGTGTTTAGTATTTAAATAAGGTATGTAGATGTTATTTAACATTACCCGTGCTTCTCTTAATAAGAATTCAATAATACTAGATATATACATATTCATACTGAACTCATCTTGGATGGGCTGGTGTATGCTTTCTAGAACTAAGTTCCTAAATTGTTCTACAAATTGAATACGGTTAAAATCGAAATATGATTTTGAAATATTGGTATCTTTTTCAATAAAAAGTGGTAAAGGGATTTTTAACTCTAATAGCTCTTGAACATCTAACATTTGATATAAATCTGCATTATTAACAATTATGCCATCAGTGACTGTAATAGTTGTTCCATTTAAATTGATCTTACAGGGTTTGTTTAATGGGAGCAGTATAACAATTTCATTGATGCATCTTGTTAATTCAGATGTATAATGATTCCTAATAGATAGCGTACTAATCAAAAATATCACCTTTATCTAGATATGAGTCTTTTACCTTGTAGTAGTATGCCTATTGTACAACTCTATACTTTAAAAAAGGTAGACAACTAATAACATTAATAAAATGAATGCTTAGATTAATAAAATGTCATTGTGAAAAGAAGCTAAGGGTATATTTGTTAATAAAATTTTAGTGATATAGTAAAAAAATAAATAGTTATATTGATATATGCTATATAACAGAGTATGAAAGTTTATAAAAGTGAGTAAAAAAATATTTTGTAAAGAGAGTAATACGATCACAAAGGATGTTAAATTGTTATGCTTTTAGTAAAAAGGTTTGAATTTCATAATTAAACTAGGGGGATAAAGGTTAAAAAGAAGGGGATAAAATAATAACTTCACTAAAGTTGATAAGAAGGCAGAATATGAATAAGATCTAAAGCTACTGCCTGAAAGTAACTTTAGATCTTATTTTTTCAAGTAGCAATAATCTACTTGATTAGAATGTTGTGATATATCATGTCTTAAAATGGGTGCATAAAGTCTAATTCTGGGAATGGAATATAACTATGATGATAAATGGCACGTTACTACCTTATGATATATTAGACATTCTATATTAATATTATATAAACAAAATCAAAACCTTGCAATATAAAATTAAATAGTTTTTGAATAGAAGTAGTTAAAAATAATTGAACATAATTAGATACTGCTACCAATTTATTATTTAGAGACGTACTAGTCAAAGTAAGCTATCTGTTTTGTTTATAAAGATCGATTGCTTTGTATAAAAATATTAATACAGAGATAAAGAAAAACAAAGTAAATAAACCGTTAAATATCTCGTTGCTAAATAGACTAACAACTGTTGCACTACTTAGTGTATTTAAAAATAGTGAACCGGTTGTTTCGATTTCAAATAAATCAAATGAAAATAAAACTAATGTGATTAGTAACATGTAACCTACTGCAATAAGAAATAGGTTTAACAAATCAACAAAAAATAATTTTCGCATCACAACCAGCCTCCTCCCTTAGTTCTCTATATCCCATTTGGAAGTAATTAATCTTAAGTATTTGTAATTTTACTTTTAAATAATAGTTTGTCGAATGATTTGTTATTTTCATATTTTGTCTTTAGTAGACGCAAAAGTTTATAAAATAAATAGGAAAAGTAAAATTAATTATTAAATATTAATTGAAATTAAGTTAAAACTGTTTCAACTTAGTCTAAACGTGCTAAACAGTAGGTAAGTCTGATTTTTATCAAGAAAGGGAGGTTATATATGTATAAAGCTATTATTTTTGATGTTTATGGTACAATATTTGATATGAAATCGCTAAAAAACGATATGGATCAATTCAACGAAGTAGAAGCAAAATCCATTTCGCAACTTTGGCGTAAAACTCAGTTAGAGCATATGTTTTTAAGACAAGTGATGCAAAGATATATTCCTTTTGATGAATTGACTAAAGAATCACTGCGGTATGTATTAGATGTTCATGAAATTCAATACAATAGAGAAGATGTAAATCAACTCTTTGAAGCATTTTTAGATTTAGATTATTTTAAAGAAATTCCAAAAGTGCTGTCGGAGTTAAATTCGAAAAACTTAGAAGTTGGTGTATTATCAAATGCTAATGACAATATGTTAATGCCTTTAGTCGACAATTCCGAAATTAATAAGTATATAAATACGGTTATCAGTGTTAATGAGATAAAGCAATATAAGCCTAGTCCTGCTAGCTATTCCTTAATACTGAAATATTATCAAATGGCGCGTGAAGATATTCTATTTGTTTCCTCAAATGCATGGGATGTTTCAGGTGCAGCTAATTTTGGATTTGATACAGTATGGGTAAATCGTAGTAAATCACATTTTGACTATAACGGACAATCTCCAACTATGACAGTAAATAATTTAAATGAAATGGTTAAATGGTTAGAAATGAATAAAAGATAAGGCTTTAATAGTTAAATGAGTACTTAAAAGTACAACTGACTTTTATAAAAATAGGGGCGGGAAGACGTAATCAAAATTTATGATTCGTTTTCCCGCCCCGAACAAGGCTAAGTAGATTGTAATACTAATAATGTTTCGTGTTTAATAAATTTGAACTCAAACATTATTTAGATTGATTTAGATGCTCTGTATTTAGATGCTCTGTTAATAATTGAATGTACAAATCAATGAATGTAAGATATACATCTTTATATACGTATTCATCGACTTGGTGTGCCTGTCCTGTTTCACCTGGACCATACATGACAAATGAGAAATCTTCATCTTTGTCTTTCATTAAATAAGAAGCATCTGTAGTTGCAGTAGAAGAAGTTACTTCTAAATTTCTGTTGAAATATTCGTCGCCTAAAGATTTAGCCAATTTTAAAAATGAGTTATCGCCTGTAGTGTAAACAGGGTCACGATTAACATAAGGATTTACAGTAATGTCTCCGTTACTTTCTTTTTCAATTTTTTCTTTAATACGATTGAATAGTTCTTCGAATTTTTTATTATCAAATTGTGGAATAGTACGCATATTAAATAGCGACTCAGCGTATTCAGGAATAGAGTTAACTTGGTCTCCGCCATTTATAATTGTTGAATTCATCGTAGGAGTGCCTAATAACTCACTACTTGCGTCCACTTTGTTATATTCTTTATTTAAATAATGAATGAAATCAACTAAAGGATTAATTGCATTAAAGCCTAGCTCAGGCATGGAACTATGTGACGATTTCCCTTTAGAAGTAACTTGTATGTCCATCGTACCTTTGTGTGTATAGACAATGCCATCTTGAGATGGTTCTGCAATTAATAATGCGTCTATATCGTCCATGTAGCCTTTTTCATGTAACAAGGCGGCTCCATTACTTGTGACTTCTTCACCAGCTGTAGCCATAAAGCGAATAGACCCCTGCTTCAATAGACCTGCTTCTTTAATTTCAATTAAACTAATTGCTAACGCTACAAGTCCGGATTTCATGTCTGCTGAACCACGGCCGTGTAATCTTCCTTGATCATCTTCAGTTAATTTGAAAGGATCATAATGCCATTTATCGCTATCACCTGTTGTTACGACGTCCATATGTCCTGAAACGCCGACTACAGGTTTACCGTTTCCGATTTCTGCAATAAGGTTAGCACGGGAAGATTCACCATCCAACGTTAGAATTTCTGTATGAATATCATGTTTTTTAAAAAGTTGTTGCAAATAATGAGCAACATCAAGTTCTTTTTCATTTACAGACTGAATTTCAATAACATCTGATAATATTTTCACACGCTCATCTTTTGAAAATACTGCCATATAAACACTTCCTTCAAAATAAATCAATACATTATAATTAATACCACTAAGTCTTAATAACAAAACAAATTAATAATTTACGGCTAAGAGAACGAAATCTATACGAAGAAATTATGTTTAAATCTCGTTCCTAATTTCAGTTTGAAATTATAGAAGTATTGATTTTTGAAAAACATGTTTTAGTTATATATTATTTGTCAAAATTATTTAAATCTAATTGGTAAAATGCAAGATCTAGCCATTTATCGAATTTATAACCTACTTGTTGTATTGTACCTGAATGTGTGAAATTGAATTTTTTATGTAAATAAATACTGTAATCATTTGTAGCATCTATACCAGCAACTAATGTTTTATAGCCACTTCTTTGTGCATGATGGATGATTTCAAGTAATAATTTCGAAGCGATGCCTTTTCCTCTGTGATACTTACTTACATAAATTGAGTGTTCAATAGAATATTGGTAAGCTGGCCAGTCCCTAAATGAACCATAAGTTGCAAAGGCAATAGCTTCGTCATGTTCCACATAAACTAAAATAGGCTCGTTATTCTTTGATTTATTTTCAAACCAAGCCTCGCGCGATTCAAGTGTCTGCGGATTGTAAGTATATACGGCTGTGGTATTTAAAATGGCATCATTGTAAATGTCTAATATATTTGGTAAATCTGATTTAACTGCTTGTCTTATCATAAAAATCCCCCCACGATCTTTTATATTATGTCATATGTTTATTTAACACTTATTTTATGCAAGGTGCAATTTTTTGTTATGAAAATTAACGTGGATATATACATGCTTTTAATGATTTTATATTAATAAATATAATTAATGAATTGTGCTATACTTGATACGACTTTTAAATATGAAATTGCTCAAAAGGAGAAACAAAAAAGATGAAGAAATGGACTAATCACCTGATTACTGTGGTAGGTATATTACTTATTTTAGCGGCGATTTACCTTTTTGCGAAACCACATATCGATGATTATTTAACAAAGAAAGATGATGCAACAAAGATAGAAACTTATGATAAAGATACTTTGAAAAATAAAAATCAAGAAGTTGAAATTCCTAAAGATAAAACGAAAATGGCTGGCTATTTATCAATACCAGATGCAGATATTAAAACGCCAGTCTATCCAGGACCTGCTACACCGGAACAACTCAATAGAGGGGTCAGCTTTGCTGAGGCTGATGAATCATTAGAAGATCAAAACATCTCGATTGCTGGCCATACCTATACAGGAGGTTCAGATTATCAATTTTCAAACTTACCAGAGGCAAAAGTAGGCAGTAAAGTGTATTTTAAAACAGGAAATAAGAAAAATGAGTATAGAATTGTTAAAATCTTTGACGTAAAACCAGAAGACGTAGAAGTGCTTGAAGAACAACAATCGGCTAAACAGCAGCTTACATTAATAACGTGTGACAACTATAACGAACAAACGAATCAATGGGAAGACCGTAAAATATTTATTGCTGAAGCGGTATAATAATAAAATTAAAGTAGCTGAGACATTCATCAATAATGTCTCAGCTACTTTAATTTTATGTGTTTAAAACGTTAATAAATCGTTTGGTAATATCCTTAGGGCGTGTAATGGCACCACCAACAACAGTACAATGTACACCTAAATCTGTCACAGTTTTAAACATTTCAGGAGTGACGACATTGCCTTCAGCTATGACTTTCGCATCGACATGTGCCAATACATCTTTTAGAAATTGGAAGTTATTTTCATATAAAATATGACCTTTAGTATATGACGTATAACCGTGTAAAGTAGTGCCAATATAATCAAAACCAAGTTTATCAGCATTAATTGCTTCATCTAGTGTTGAAATGTCTGCCATAATTTCAATATGAGGTGCTTTTACTCGAACATAGGATACAAGCGATTTTAATGATTCTTTAGGACGTGTTTGTTTGGTAGCATCTAAAGCAATGACTTCACATTGACTTTCAATTAATTCATCAATTTCTTTACTGGTTGCAGTAATGAATACATCAGAATAATCGTAATCTCGTTTGACGATACCAATTACAGGTATATTAATCTCTTGCTTAATCGCTATAATATCTTCTTTAGAATTTGCTCTAATACCAACAGCGCCGCCTTCATAAGCTGCTAACGCCATTTTTGACATGATAAATGACGAGTGTAGCGGTTCATCAGGTAATGCTTGGCATGACACAATTAATCCTTGTGGTAACATAATATACACTCCATAACTTTGATAAATTTAATAATTCATTAAACTCCTTTAGATTTGTAATTTTAATATAACATTGAGAAAATAATAATCAATACATTTAATTGTTATGAAAAATATTTTCATTTATACTGAGATTATATTCATAGATTGAAGAGGAGGATCTAGATGAAATTTGAAAACCGTGTACAACGCTATCGTCACTTATTTACGAAAACAGACAAACAAATAGTTGAATACATTCAAAGTAATCAATTTGATGATGCTTTTTCGACGATTAATTCATTGGCGCATGCTATAGGTACGTCACCAGCAACTATTACGCGCTTTAGTAATAAATTAGATTATGATAACTTCCAAGACTTGAAGTTTAATTTACAACAAGAAATGACAGACAATGTTATAGAAAATAGTCCACTTATCCAACGTATTCATAAGTATCATCAAGATATTATTCAACAGACAGGCGAGTTTATTTCGGATGAAAAAATTCAAAGGCTGGTAAATCAAATTATGCGTAGTCGACAAATTATTTATGCAGGACTAGGGAGTTCTGGCTTATCCGCGACTGAATTTTATTATCGTATGATGCGTATGGGATTAAAAGGGAATGTATCAACAGATGCACATCAAATGAAAATTTTTGCATCGCTATTAACGGCCTCTGATACATTTGTAGCTATTTCAAATAGTGGGGAAACTACTGAACTTATTGCAGCAGCAGAAGTAGCTCATGAACGTGGGGCATTTGTTGTCGCAATTACAAATTACGAGGGTAGTGCGTTAACACAATGTGCAGATTTAGTATTAATTACGACAGATCAGTCTAGAATAAATGATACAAGATTTATTAATACACAAATAGCAACGCTTTTCTTAATTGATATTGTAAGTTATTTGCTATTAGATGATGATTATATGCAAAATGTCTATCAGCATACAAAAAAAATTATATTAAATGAGTAGCTTTCAACTATGTAACTTTAATAAGTGTTCCGTAAAGTAAGAATGTACATAAACATGGATTGAAAGCGTACTTGTACCTATTAGTACTCATGAAAATTATGGATGCGAAACGTTAACTTCAATTGGAAATGAAATTTAGACTTGTTTCGCATCCACAATCAAATTTAGAATGATGATTATAAAAATCTAGATATTGCGCCATATAACGAGGCGTGATTTTGGGTTTGAGTAGTTTGTACTGGAGCGTGACCATAATTGGACGGTAAGAATTCTTCGAGTTTAGGCGTGATATATTTTAGTAATTTCTCGCCTTGAGAAGATATACCGCCACCAATTAAAATTAACCCTGGATCGTAAACGATTTGAATTTGTGCAATGCCTTCTGCGACATGCGTACTCCACCTATCTAGAATGGAGATTGCTAATGCATCTTGTTGCTCAGCTAATTCAAATAGTTTGGGTACATCGTCTGAATAAGCTAATGCATGTGTTTTCATTAGAAACTTTAACGCATTAGTTGAAGCACGTTGCTCAAACGTTAATCTATCCTGTTGTTTGTATAATAAATAACCGATCTCGTTGGCTCTATTTCGCTCACCATTGTATAAATGACCAACTTTATTATAAAAAGCTCCTCCTATACCTGTCCCCAATGTAAGGCAAAAAATATTATCTGCTTCATAATCATGTAAAGTAAGCTCCCCTAATAACGCCGCATTCACATCATTAAACACTTTTACTTCTGCATTTAATGGTGAAAGTAATTTATGAAAGTTTGTGCCAATAAAGTTTGGAATCGTAGGACCCGCATAAACCACAGTTCCTTCTTCTTCATTGATGACACCCGCACTAGAAATGCCCACTTGCAAAGGATGTATCATATAAGTTTCTTTAAAATGAGACACAAGCTCAAAGATTGCATCAGCAATAAATTCATTGATGTTATTTGGTGTAGGTATTCTTTGATAATTTATGAAATTTAAATTTTCATCTAGTACAGCCGCTTTAATATCAGTACCTCCGATATCAATTGCTACTTTATAATTAGTCATAATTCATACCTCCATTCAGTATACTTATATTAATGTGTAGCATTTTTTAATTTAAAAGTTTAGTTATAATAATCTTGAAAAATATTTTCATCAATATTCATAATAAGTGATTAATATTTTCAAAATGCTATTGCTACTATTAATGGTAGCGTTTACAATTTGAACTGTAAATAGAAAAGCTTTATATCCTTAATTAAAATTAATTGTAATTTTAAGGATTAAAAAATATATGAACATAAGATGGAGGGAAATTTATGGAAGAGAAATTTAAAGGATTATATGCAGCATTATTAGTTCCGTTTGATGAACATGGGGAAGTGAAAGAAGATGGCCTAAAACAAATTGCTAAGAATGCAATTGAAACTGAGGGTTTAGATGGTTTATATGTGAACGGTAGTTCAGGAGAAAACTTTTTACTAAGCAAGGAGCAAAAGAAGCAAGTATTCAAAGTTGCCAAAGAAGCGGTTAATGACGATGTAACAATGATTGCACAAGTAGGATCCTTAGATTTAAATGAAGCAATTGAATTAGGGAAATACGCTACACAACTAGGTTATGATGCTATTTCTGCGGTGACACCATTTTATTATCCATTTACCTTCGAAGAAATCAAAGATTACTATTTTGAGCTAATTGAAGCGACACAAAATAACTTGATTATTTATGCAATTCCTGACCTTACAGGTGTCAATATTTCTATTGAACAATTTGCTGAACTCTTTAATCATGAACAAGTAATTGGTGTTAAATACACTGCTCCAAACTTCTTCTTATTAGAACGTATACGTAAAGCTTTTCCTGATAAATTAATACTTTCTGGATTTGATGAAATGCTTGTACAGGCTGCGATTTCAGGTGTAGATGGAGCCATCGGTTCTACGTATAACGTAAATGGTAAACGTGCAAGACAAATATTTGAAAAAGCCCAATGTGGTCAAATTGATGAGGCTTATCAAATTCAGCATGATACAAATGACATTATTGAAACAGTTCTATCTATGGGGATATATTCTACATTAAAAGAAATTTTAACAACACGTGGTATTGATGGTGGTTTACCGAAACGTCCATTTAAACCATTTAATGAAGAGAACAGAAGTAAATTAGCAAAGTTAATCAAAGACTATAACTTATAAGACATCACGTTAGGGGTTGAAGTAAATGCAGCAAGTAGGGTTTGGTGCTTGGAACTGGGTAGCAGTTATTGCTTACCTTGTCGTTATGTTATTAATTGGAGCTTATTTTACGAAACGCGCGAGTCAAAATACAGATAGTTTTTTTACTGCAAGTGGTAGATTACCGTCTTGGGCAGTAGTCTTTTCTATTTATGCTACAACATTAAGTGCAATTACGTTTATGTCTACACCTGAAAAGGCATTTTTGACTGACTGGTCATATATAGCAGGTAATATAGCAATTGTCGCTATTATTCCAGTACTCATTTATTTCTATGTACCATTCTTCAAAAAGTTAAAAGTGACATCGGCATATGAATATTTAGAAGCGAGATTTGGACCTAGTGTCCGTGTTATTGGGTCATTACTTTTTGTATTCTTTCATTTAGGAAGAGTAGCTATTGTAATTTATTTACCGACGCTTGCAATTACAGCAGTATCTGATTTGAATCCATATGTCGTTGCAAGTTTAGTAGGTATTTTATGTATATTATATACATTCTTGGGTGGTTTTGAAGGAGTTGTATGGAGTGATTTTATCCAAGGGGTCATTTTGTTAGGTGGCGCAGCAGCTATTATTATCTTAGGCGTCATGCATATTCAAGGCGGCATGGGTACGGTTGTATCCGATGCACTTGAACATAAAAAGTTCATTAGCGTAGATAATTGGAAACTTAACAGTGCAGCGGCAGCAATTCCAATTATTTTTCTTGGTAATATTTTCAATAATTTACATCAGTACACAGCGAGCCAGGATGTTGTGCAACGTTATCAGGCATCTGAATCTATGAAGGAAACGAAAAAATCATTATGGATGAATGGTGTATTAGCATTAATATCAGCACCTTTATTTTATGGTATGGGAACCATGTTATATTCTTTCTATAACCATGAAAGTTCATTGCCTGAAGGATTTAATACATCTTCAATCGTTCCGTATTTTATTCTTACTGAAATGCCACCATTTATTGCTGGTCTATTAATTGCAGCGATATTTGCTGCAGCACAGTCTACAATTTCATCAAGTTTAAACTCAATTTCAGCTTGTTTATCGGTAGATATCAAACATAGATTCTTTGGTAAAGGCGCAGAAAAAGATGAAGTAAGAACTGCGAGATGGATAATTATTATTTCAGGATTATTTGGATTTGGCATGTCTATTTATTTAATAGCTTCTGATTCAAATGATCTATGGGATTTATTCTTATTAATTACAGGCCTTGTGGGCGTGCCATTAGCAGGTGTGTTTGCTGTAGGGATCTTTACAAGAAGAACAAATACATTTGGTGTTATAGCGGGATTAATATTGGGAATTATTTTTGCATATATCTTTAATGGTATGGGTGGTGGCAACTCACCATTCTTTGTATCGATTATTTCATTTGGTGTTGCATTTATTTGTTCTTACATTATTAGTATCATTATACCTGGTAAACAAAAAGACATTAAAGGCTTAACGATATTTGATATTAAAGAAAGCACCAATTATATTGCGAAGATTCATGACAAAAAAGAAAAATAGTTTAATGTCACGGTGGATGAGTTATTTTCTTAGGCATATCAGTTTCTTTTTAAACGAGGGAAGTTTAATATAAAGCTATTAAATTAGTAATGAAGCGAGGAATGAACTTATGTCTACACTAGTTGTAGTTGCGCATCCAGACATTAACAATTCAACTGTTAATAAGGCATGGAGAGATGAATTGTCTCAACATGAGGAATTGGTAACTGTTCACGAAATTTATCCAGAATACCCTCATGGTCAGATTGATATTGGAAAGGAACAAAAATTGCTTGAAGCACATGATCATATTATTTTTCAATATCCGCTATATTGGTACAACTGTCCACCATTATTAAAGCAATATTTAGATGAAGTGTTTACTCATGGCTGGGCATATGGTTCACAAGGAAATGCGTTAGAAGGAAAGAAAATTGGATTAGCGATATCTATCGGAAGTGTACCTGAAGCTTATACTCTTGAAGGTAACGTTCAGTTTACAATAGATGAGTTAGTTAGTCCGATGATTGCGACAACACGTTTTGTAAAAGCAAATTATGTAGGGGCACATAAATTATATAGTGCATTTACGATTACACCGAGTCAATTAGCAGAAAACACACAATCATATTTAGAATTCATTAAACAAATATAAAATAATTGAGCCTGCGACTAAAACATGTCGTAGGCTCAAATTTGATTTTAATAGTAACTAAATTTATAAGTTTATAAATAATATTACGTAAGCAAAAACTATAAGGACATTGTTGAATTTGAATGAATTATTTTAATTACATTACTAATATTTATAAAGTACATAGGTTTACTTTGAAACAATGAATATTGCCGATATAATGAAAGGGCGTACATATAAATTGGAAGATTTGAGGGGACAATATGATAAAAGCAATTGCAGTTGATATGGATGGTACATTTTTAAATTCAAACAAGACGTATGACGAGCATAGATTTGATATGATATTTCAGCAACTTAAAGCTCAAAATATTAAATTTATAGCAGCAAGTGGTAATCAATATGCAAAATTAAAATCTATATTTGGCGAACGTGATATGTTCTTTGTAGCTGAAAACGGTGCTGTCATTTATGAAGGGAATACTTTATACGACTATCAAGCGTTTGATAGAGATTTTTACCAAGAAATGATTGACTATTTAAATATTGAACGTGAAATTGATAATTTAATTGTATGTGGTCTAAATAGTGCTTATATTTTAAAAGATAATACAGATGCCTTTAAAAAAGACGCTCACTTCTACTATCGCGAACTAAAAGAGATAGATACTTTTCAAGATTTACCAGAAGATGAATATGTGAAAATTGCACTTAACATTAATAGAGAATCTCACCCTACACTAGATGAAGATTTAAGTATAAGATTCAACGAAAATTTAAAGTTAGTGTCTAGTGGCCGTGATAGTATAGATTTAATTATTCCAGGCATGACTAAAGGCAGTGCTTTAGAAAGACTTTTAAAGCATTGGCAATTAGCTGCAGAAGATTTGATGGCTTTTGGTGATGCTAATAATGATTTAGACATGTTGCAATTAGCCAAACATAGTTATGTCATGGCAAATAGTGAAGATGAAACATTATTTAAAATAGCTAATTATGTAGCGCCGTCTCATGATGAACAGGGCGTGTTAACAACGATTGAGGAAAAAGTACTTCAGTCATTAAATTAAGGATGGATGAAGCTTTCGTAACTTGTTGTGAATTTTATAAACATATCGTTTTAATAAGATATGAAATTTGACTATACTAAAAAGTACTTAAATTGAAAGGTAGGGTATAAAAGTTATGGATCAAATGCAACAAACGCTGCTAAATGCTTTTAATTTTAGACATGCAACAAAACGTTTTGATGCTAATAAAAAAATTTCAGATAGTGATTTTAATACTATTTTAGAAACGGGGAGATTGTCTCCGAGCTCATTAGGATTAGAGCCGTGGAAATTTGTAGTAGTTCAAAACCGTGAAATAAGGGATGAACTTAAAAAAATTAGTTGGGGAGCACAAGGTCAATTAGATACGGCAAGTCATTTTGTTTTGATTTTGGCACGTAAAAATGTGACTTCACAATCACCATATGTGCAACATATGATCCGAAACATTAAACAATATAGTGAAGAGAGTATTCCTGCTACAGAACAAAAATTTGATGATTTCCAAACTGGTTTTCATATAAATGATACGCCACAGTCATTACTAGATTGGGCGAGAAAGCAAACTTATATTGCCCTTGGTAATATGATGACAAGTGCGGCATTACTTAATATAGATTCTTGTCCAATAGAAGGATTTGATTTAGATGCTGTCACAGCTTATTTATCAGAAAAAGGTATTGTTGATTCTGAAAATTTTGCCCCTTCAGTTATGGTAGCTTTTGGATATAGAGAAACTGAGCCTAAAGCTAAAGTACGTCAACCACAAACTGATGTCGTGGAATGGTTAGAATAATTAATAAATAAGGAGTAGGACAGTAATTTTGAATTTGAATTACTGTCCTACTCCTTATCTGTTACCAAAGTAATTTAAATTTTATCTGCTACAAAGCTTTCATGGCTGTGTATGATAATTTCAAAACCCTCTGGTCCCTCAAAGTGTGCTCTATCTGCATTTGGTTTGTAAATTGACACTTTTGCTAAACCAAGGCTGCTGTCATTGTCTTGGCGTACGATATTGGATTGCCATGTGTTAATAGCGATGTGATGATGGTAATAATTCGTAGACATGAAAAGTGCTTGAGGAAAATCAGAGATATGCTCAAGCCCTAGCTTATTTAAATAAAAATCTTGTGATGTCTCTAAATTGGCTGCTTTCAAATGTAAGTGGCCAATTTTCGCACCGTCAGGCATGTCTTGCCAACCAGCTTTACTACGTTGTGCCACTAAGTCATCGACATCTACTGCCAGTGTATCCATATTAACTTTATTATCTTCCCATAGCCAATTCTCTTTAGGGCGATCAGCATAAATCTCAATGCCATTACCTTCAGGGTCATCGAAATACAACGCTTCACTTACAAGGTGGTCTCCACCACCAATTTGTACGCCTAAACTTGCGGCATGATATAAAAAGTTACCTAAATCTTGTCTATTAGGCAGTAACAAAGCGATATGAAATAGCCCAGATTCTCTTATAGAAGGACGTCTACCATCTTTGACTTCTTGTAAAGTTAAGGTATGTCCGCCACTTCCTATATTGAAAGTAACGTCTCTATTAGACTCTGACTTTATAGATAAGCCTAAAATTTGTGTGTAGAAAGTTGTCATTTTTGCTAAATCAGCAACATTTAAAGTGATACTAGTGACTTGAATGGATTGATTATCATGAAAAGACATTGTCAAACTCCTTATAGCTTACTTGTATTTTTTATGATTACAAGCATTACTTTAGTATAAAAAGTATACCTAGTCAATGGAATGAGCTTATAATGATGATACTTTTTTAATTAGTATATATGGTATTAAATAGGGTATAACGTTATGACGAAAAATACATAGATAGGACTGTTAAATATGACACACTATTATTTCAAAGAAAACTTTTTTAATGCTTCAAAGTCTAAAATAGATATATACGATGATAATGGGGAAGTAACTTTTGAATTACAATTATTTTATAGCTCTATGGGACAAGAAGCGATGGCATTATTGGGGAACAATAAACAAAACTTTGAAATCACAGATGGCCATGATACCTTTCGGATTTTACAAGAAAGAACGTTTAGTGGTGCTATTAAAACACCATTTAAAACAGTTTGGCAAGTAGAAAAGAATGGTAAAAAAATTGGAATATTCCGCTCTAAAATGGGATTTAAACCTTCTATGCAGTTCGAAGGTGATAAAGGAGATATATTAAAATTCCAATCAGGATTCTTTTCAAGAAGTGTTAAAGTATCTGATGGCAATAACTAGTTGATGCAAACTAAATCAGAAAGGTTCAAATTAGCTTCGAGACATGATTTGTATATTGAAACTAAAACATATCATCCAGCAATGCTTATTATGCTATTTCAAGTTTTTTATGAATTTCAAGAACAACAAAGAAGAAATTCAAATTAACTTTAACGAAATTGGATTTAGTGTAAATGATGTACTTTCAACTTGAACTTAATAACAGAAGACTGAAACCTGAAATCTATGTAAAAGCGCTAGATTTTAGGTTTCTAATTTTTTATGGAATTGTAAGCGAGATTAGTGTGTAAAATATCTATTTTATTGACATATGGTAAGATATAAGGACATAGATAAAAAAGTTCATTGGGGGTGATGAAATGAAAGTATTTTGGAAATTGGGATGGTTTTTTAAACAGCAGAAATTAAGCTATATCATTGGGTTAGGGACATTATTTTTAATTGCACTAATTGAAATCGTGCCACCACAAATTATAGGGCGAGCGATAGATCAAATGACAACAAATCAATTAACAGCTAAGTTATTAATCGTTTATTTAGTTATATTAGTTGTAGTTGCCATATTAACTTATGTACTTAGATATGTATGGAGGTTATCCATATTTGGAACGAGTCAAAAACTAGGACAAATATTAAGGACATATCTTTTCAAAAAGTATACAGATATGAGTGCTATATTCTTTCAAAATAGACGTACAGGAGATTTAATGGCTCATGCCACAAATGATATACGTGCTGTACAAAATGCTGCAGGCGCTGGGATTCTTATGATTGCGGATTCATTGATAACAGGGGGGACCGTGATTTTAACGATGGCTACAACAGTAAGTTGGAAACTTACATTGATTGCCTTGATACCCTTACCATTTATGGTGTTATTAACAAGCTTTTATGGATCGCTTTTAAGTAAAGGATTTAAAAAGGCTCAAGCTGCTTTTAGTAAATTAAATGATAAAACACAAGAAAGTGTTGCAGGTATTAAAGTTACTAAAACATTTGGCTATGAATCCAGTGACCAAGCGGACTTTAAAGATTTAAGTGATGATGTAGTTGATAAAAACCTTAAAGTATCTAAAATAGACGCATTATTTGATCCAACAATTACGTTAGTCATTGGTATGAGTTACTTTTTATCTATCGTGTTTGGAGCAAAAATGGTCTTTCATGAAGAGATAACATTAGGACAACTCATTACGTTTACGACGTATTTAGGAATGTTAGTCTGGCCGTTATTGGCATTGGGATTATTTTTTAACATTGTGCAAAGAGCAAAAGCTTCTTATGAACGTATAGAGGAAATCGGAAACTTACCTAATGGCATCGATACACAATATAAAATTGATAAAAGTCCTCGAGGTGATATTCAATTAAATATCGATCATTTTAATTTCCCGGGTAATGATAAGCGAGGGGTATATGATATTAATTTTACAATCAAACAAGGCACAACCGTAGGTATTGTTGGTCGTACAGGTTCTGGTAAGAGTACATTGATAAGACTATTGTTGAGAGAGTTTGATACCAAAAATGCACAAGATATAACATATGGTGGTTATCCGTTGCGTGACTATAAAGTTGAGTTATTAAGGGAGCAATTTGGTTATGTGCCGCAAGAACACTTCCTATTTTCTACTACGATTCGAAATAATATAGCGTTTAGTAATGAGAATATAGAAGATGAGCAAATATATGAAGTAAGTAGGTTGAGTCATATACATGATGATATTATGAATTTTACTAATGGTTACCAAACCGTTGTAGGCGAGCGAGGCGTATCATTATCAGGTGGACAGAAGCAACGTGTTTCTATAGCAAGAGCTTTATTATTAAATCCTGAAGTACTGATATTGGATGATTCATTATCTGCTGTTGATGCACAAACTGAAGAGGTGATATTAGGTAACTTGGAACGTTTGAGAAAGAATAAAACTAATATCATAACAGCGCATCGTATGAGTGCCGTGAAACATGCTGATCTTATTATTGTTATGGATGAAGGGGAAATAATTGAACGTGGTCATCATGAATCATTAATGCAACAACGTGGCTGGTATTATGAAACTTATCAAGCACAAGCGTTACAAGCCAAGTTGTCGAGAAACTTAGACAATCTTACGAAAGGGGATGGTGAAGATGACTGAATATGAACACGCTAACTTAACGGCTAAAGACCAAGGAAGTGTGATAATAAGGTTATTTAAATACACATTACCCTATAAGTGGATTATTGTTTTAGCATTCTTAACATTGATTATATCAACTGTTGCCAGCATGATGACGCCCTATATGGTAAAAATATTTATTGATGATTATTTAATGCCACAAGACTTTCCGAGGAGTGCTATGATTTGGCTCATTGTGATTTTCTTAAGTGTACAAATAATTGGGGCGTTAACACTTTATTTTAGCCAATATCTCTTTCAATATTTAGCATTTAAAGTGATACAACAATTGAGGATTGATGCTTTTAATAAACTAGGGAAATTAGGCATGAAGTATTTTGATGAGGTACCGAGTGGTAGTATTGTCTCACGACTAACAAATGATACGGAAACAATTGTAGACATGATTGTGGGAGTGTTCTCAACTTTTATTATGGCATTATTTTTGATGATATCTAGTTATATCATGATGTTTGTATTAGACATCAAATTAGCTTTAATAGCGCTTGTCTTTTTGCCGATTATTTTTGTTATTTTGTCTACTTATCGTAAGTATTCAGCGTATTTATTTTCAAAATCAAGACAGCGTTTATCTGATTTAAATTCAAAATTAGCAGAGTCAATTGAAGGCATGAAAATTATACAAGCTTTTAATCAAGAAAGACGATTAAACAAAGAGTTCAATGAGATTAATGACGAACATTATCATTATATGTTGAAAACAGTGAAACTAGATAGTTTACTGTTAAGACCGGCTATTAGTTCTATCTCAATCTTTGCTATTGTAATGATTCTTGGTTATTTCGGTGTAATTAGTTTTACCACTGGCGTGACAGCAGGTGTAGTTTTTGCATTTATTCAATACATGGAACGCTTTTTTGAACCAATTAATCAAGTTAGCCAAAACCTAAATGTTTTACAGCAAGCACTTGTATCGGCCAGCAGAGTTTTTACGTTAATCGATGACGACACTTATGAACCACAACAAAATGAAATTGAATCAAATCACATAAATTCAGGGAAAATAGAGTTTGAAAATATTAGTTTTAGTTATGATGGTAAGACAGATGTACTAAAAGATATTAATTTTACTGCAAATCCTGGAGAAATGATAGCACTTGTTGGACATACGGGATCTGGTAAAAGTTCAATCATCAATTTATTTATGAGGTTTTATGAATATCAACGAGGAGATATTAAGATAGATGGACATTCTCTCAAGACAATACCTAAATTAGAATTAAAAGAAAAGGTTGGCTTAGTATTACAGGATGCATTTATCTTTTATGGATCTATAGCGTCTAATATAAAATTATATCATCCTACAATGACGTATGAACAAGTGAAGGCAGCGGCAGAATTTGTTTATGCTCATCGCTTTATTGAGCAACTACCTGAACAATATCAGCACAAAGTAATTGAAAAAGGTAGTGCTTTTTCAAGTGGTCAAAGACAGTTAATTGCATTTGCTAGAACAATTGCTACGGACCCTAAGATTTTGATTTTAGACGAAGCAACTGCCAATATTGATTCTGAGACTGAAGAGCAGATACAACAGTCATTAAATGAAATGCGTAAAGGTCGCACGACGTTAGCGATAGCTCATCGTTTGTCTACAATTCAAGATGCAGATCAAATCTTTGTTTTGAATCGGGGAGAGATAGTTGAACGTGGTACGCATGAACAATTAATTACGCAAAAAGGGATATATCATAATATGTATTTACTTCAAAATGGTTAACGCTTTGTTCTAAAAGATAGTAGTATATTTATATTTAACATAATAAAAAGGTGAAACTAGGACATTTATTTCTGCTTAGTTTCACCTTTCGTTTGTATGCAAATGAAATAAAGACATGTCGAACGAATCAAATATTAATGCTGTTTGATTTGAAATTATAGCTTTATCCAGCGTATACATCTTGATATTCATCATTTTTTTCAATCACGTCTTTAGCAAATGGGCAACTAGCAACAACTTTTAAATTGTTTTCACGAGCATAATCAACTACGGATTTTACTAGTTGTGAACCGATACCTTGGCCACCTAGTTCTTTAGGAACACCAGTGTGATCAATATTGATTTGATTATCTCCTTGAGGTTGGAAAGTGATTTGTGCTTGTGGATTATTTTCGTCGTCACCGATATAAAACTTGTTTGAACCTTGTTTAATTTCAGCCATACTATCTCTCCTATTTATAAGTCATATATATTAAATATCACATTTTAATGAATGTTAAACAAAACGAGTCTTGAATAAAGAAAAAATATTAGTAGATTAAGTAAAAACCATTGAAATATCATGAAAATAAGTTTATAGTTTTAACGGAATAATTTCGATTTGGAGGGGCGTTTTTTGAGAAAAAGTATAATACTCATTATGGCATGTGTAGTTGTTGTAATGTTAAGTGCATGTGGCAATATCAATAAAGGCGAAAACAAAGACGTCAGTTCAAAAAATAAACTTAAAATTTATACTACAGTATTTGCGTTTCAAAGTTTTACAGAACAAATAGGCGGTAAATATGTAGATGTAGAATCTATCTATCCGCCAGGTGCTGATATGCATACCTTTGAACCGACCCAAAAGAAAATGGTCAACATTGCAAAGGGTGATTTGTTTATTTATTCTAACCAAGAAATGGATCCAGTTGCTAAAAAAATCGCAGGTTCTATTAATAATAAAGATTTGAAATTAGCATTAGCAGCTAACTTTACACATGACGATTTAGTTGTAAATCATGAACATGAGCACGAGCATGAAGGGCATGAACATGCTCACGAAGAGGAAGGACATGAACATGAAGAGGGTAGTGAAGACCCACATGTTTGGCTAGACCCAGTACTTAATAAAAAAATGGTGAAATCGATCAAGGATGATTTAGCAAAAAAAGATCCTCAACATAAAGATTATTATGAGAACAATTATAAGCAAGTTGTTAACGATTTAGATAATATAAACCAGAGATTAACTCAAGTTACGGAGCATCCAAAGCGTGACACTGTAGTGATTTCTCATGATTCTATTGGTTATTTAGCCAATCATTATGGATTTAAACAAGAAGGTGTCAGTGGTATGAATAACGAAGAACCTAGTCAAAGAGATTTGATGGATATCGTTAACAATATCAAACAGACTAAACAACCTTATGTACTTTATGAACAAAATATTTCATCTAAAGTTACCGATGTAATACAGAAAGAATCTAATTCAACGCCATTAAGTTTTCACAATATGGCAACACTTTCTAAAGAAGAAAGCAAAGAGGGAAATATTACTTATCAATCCTTAATGAAACGAAATATAAAGTCATTAGATAAAGCATTAAATGAATAAGATTAACAAACCCCTGAGACAGATAACGTCTCAGGGGTTTTTACTACTATTTGACTAAAAAGATAATTATTTTAAAATTTTCTATATCAAGTTTTTAATCATATCTTATATAAGAAACAGTTGTGTTGTAATATTCTTCTAAACCGTGTACACCATCGGCACCACCAATACCAGATTCTCTCCAACCTGCATGGAATCCGTTCACTACTTCTTCGGCTTCACAATTTGCATAGACTTCACCAAACTTAAGTTTTTCAGTAGCTAACATAATTTCTTTTAAATTTTCAGAGAAAATAAAGGATGATAAACCAGCATTTGTATCATTAGCTTGTGCAATTACAGCATCAAAATCTTGATAAGTTACGATAGGTAGAACAGGACCGAAAATTTCATTTTTAAAAGCATCATCTTCAACGTTTACGTTATCTAAAATAGTTGGTTCATAGAAGAAACCAGAACGCTCTATCTTATGCCCTCCTGTAATTAAAGTAGCGCCATTTTTTATGGCATTTTGTACTTTTTCATCGATACTATCAAGTTGTTGTTGATTAATAATGGCACCGTAATCAGTTTGTTTATCGAATGGGTCACCTACTGTTAATTGTTCCATGCTAGCTTTTAATTTATTTACAAAATCCTCGTGAACGTCCTCGTGCACAAAAATACGTTCAGGGCATGTGCATACTTGTCCAGCATTATTGATTCTGGCAGTAACGATATAATCAACGGCTTTGTCTAAGTTCGCATTAGGAGTTACTAGCACAGGTGCATTACCACCCAATTCTAAATTAACTTTTTTAACTGTATTGGCGCTTTCAGCATACACTGATTTACCAGCTCTCATACTACCTGTAAGTGAAATGAGTTGGATATCAGGGTGTTGTGCTAATTGAGTACCTACTGTTTCTCCTGTACCAGGAAGTATTTGCACAAGTCCTGCTGGTATTGTTGAATCACGAATGAGTTCTGCAATTTTCAGTGTAATTAATGAGGTCGCTTCACTCGGTTTAATTATTACAGAACAACCTGTGATTATCGCAGGAATGACCTTTCTCATTAATACCATAATAGGCGCGTTCCATGGAACGATGCCTGCGGTCACACCTATTGGCTTTTTAGTTAGTAAAATGGTCTCGTTCTCTCTAGTATTTTGTAAAACTTCCCCTTTATTGTTCATACTTAAGCTTGTCATATAATCAATAAATTGTATTGCTTTATCTATTTCACCTTTTGCAGATGCGAGCGTTTTACCTTGTTCTTTAACATATAATGTTGCAAGTTCATCTTTGTTTTTTTCGAGTAGGGGTATTAATAACTTAACGTGATCTGAGCGAGCAGGTTCTGGTGTTTGCTCCCATTCTAGTTGGGCATGTTTAGATTTAGCAACTGCATCGTTCACCTCGTGCTCAGTAGCAAATGTTATTGTATCTATTTTTTCTCCGGTTGCAGGATTGATTACGTCCATAGTGTCTGTTGATTTACTTTCGATAAATTCATTGTTTATAAATAATTGATTCAATGTTTGACACCTCCACACTCTATGCATACCACTGATAATCACTATGAAAACGAAATACTTTATTTTTCTAAGAGTAAATGATTGTAGTTAATAATGAAATTAGGAGCAAAACAGCTTATTAGAGGTTACTCAGGACTTATTGATATAATTTTTATACTTAAACGTTTGACTTATTGAAAAATGGGAGTTATAATTTATCTCGAATTCGAAATAAAATTCAGGAAGTTGGTGAATTCTATGGATCGTACGAAAGAATCTTTAAATTCGTTTGTTGGCTTAAATAGAACGGTAGATCATTTAATGAAGATTGTTAAGAAGGATGTCCAAAGGCATGGCTTAAATGTAACTGAATTTGCAGTTATGGAATTACTTTATAACAAAGGCGACCAACCGATACAACGTATTGGTAATAGAGTACTTATTGCAAGTAGTAGTATTACCTATGTTGTCGATAAACTTGAAGAAAAGGGATGCGTCAGTAGGCAACGTGATGAACAAGATAAACGTGTGACGAATGCATCGTTAACTAAAAAAGGCTATGCAATGATGGATGAAATTTTTCCTGATCATGCTTCAACATTAGAATCAACATTTTCTGTATTAACTAATGATGAATTAACTGTATTGCAACAAGCTTTAAAAAAACTGAGTGCTCAACCTATAGAATAGTAGTAGCACTTAAAATTTTAAATTAAATTACTTCGAAATCGAGATAAAATAATAAAGAGGAGTTTTACTATGACAAATAATCAATTATTAGGAATTCACCATGTAACAGCTATGACAGATGACGCTGAAAGAAACTATAAATTTTTCACTGAAGTCTTAGGCATGAGACTTGTTAAGAAAACAGTCAACCAAGACGATATATACACTTATCACACATTTTTTGCAGATGATGAAGGTTCTCCAGGTACGGATATGACCTTCTTTGATTTTCCTGATATTCCTAAAGGTGCACCTGGCACAAACTCAATTACACGCCCATCATTCAGAGTACCTAATGACGCGGCTCTTGAATATTATGAACAACGTTTTAATGATTTTGGAGTGCAACATGAAGGAATTCAAGAGTTGTTTGGTACAAAAGTATTACCATTTGAAGAAGCAGATGGACAAAGTTACCAACTTGTATCTGATGAACATAATGAAGGCGTTGCACCTGGTAAACCATGGAACAAGGGCCCAGTACCGAATGATAAAGCGATTTATGGTTTAGGACCTATTGAAATTACTGTAAGTTATTTTGAAGACTTTAAGAAAATTTTAGAGGAAATTTATGGTATGAAAGCAATTATTGAAGAATCAGATGTAGCAATTTTAGAAGTTGGCGAAGGCGGTAATGGCGGCCAAGTTATTTTGAGAAAAGATACTGAAGGTCCTGAAGCGAGACAAGGTTATGGTGAAGTACACCACGTATCATTTAGATTGAAAGATCATGAAGCAATTGAACAGTGGTTAGAAAAATATAAAGCAGCTGGCATAGGTAATTCAGGTTTAGTCGATAGATTTTACTTCGAGGCGCTATATGCACGTGTTGGTCATATTTTAATAGAAGTATCAACAGATGGTCCTGGATTTATGGATGATGAACCATATGAAACGTTAGGCGAAAGTTTAGCGTTACCACCATTTTTAGAGTCACAACGTGAGTATATTGAATCAGAAATACGTCCGTTTAACACTAGAAGATAATTAGTTAAGGTCATGATTAAAAAACAAAATTATATTGAAAATATAATAATAAAACAATTAGAAAGTTAGGAGGGAGTAATATGGAGGCAATTCAACATATCCATCATATTTCAGCAATTGTAGGTAACCCTGAAGAAAATATAAAATTTTATAGAGATATATTA
Source organism: Staphylococcus sp. Ze2 (assembly GCF_048568365.1). Taxonomy (NCBI): domain Bacteria; kingdom Bacillati; phylum Bacillota; class Bacilli; order Caryophanales; family Staphylococcaceae; genus Staphylococcus; species Staphylococcus sp. Ze2. Next base: position 773,693 of record NZ_CP183486.1, read on the forward strand.
AACTTGAAACTAATCAAGAAAACGGTAAATTATGATGATCCTTCAACTTATCATTTATATTTTGCGAATGATTCAGTAGATAATGGCACAATCATTACTTTCTTCAACTGGCCAAATACACACAAAGGACATATTGGTAACGGGCAGGTAGAACGTATTGCTTTCAGAGTTCCAAAAGGATCTATAGAGTCTTGGGCACAGCATTTAGAAGTAAATAAAATAAAAACAACGACTACGCAATTATTTGAAGCTAAAACATTAGAGTTTGAAGATATACACGGATTGCCGCTAGCATTAGTAGAAGATGATAAAGTGCAAAGAGACCAACAAGCCATTATAGGTTTTCATGGTGTCACACTATTATCTTCAAACCCACAAGAGACAGTAAAAACATTGACAACTGATATGGGTCTGGTTAAAACGAACGAAGATGAAGCATATATTCATATTGAAACGCAAGGTAAGTGGCGTCATCATGTTATAGTGAGAAAACAAATTGCTGACACAAACGTTCATTGGGGAGTTGGCGTCGTGCATCACATTGCCTGGTCAGTGCCAACAAACCAAGCACATCTTGATTGGCAAGCTTATATGAGTAATAAAGGTTATCTCGTAACAGAAGTTAAAGATCGTAGCTATTTTAATGCAATTTACATGAAAGAACATGGTGGTATTATCTTTGAATTTGCAACAGAAGGTCCTGGGTTTACAATAGACGAACCATTTGAGCAATTAGGTCAACAGTTAGTATTACCGCCACAGTATGAAGATAGAAGAGAAGAGTTATTACGATTATTACCACAGATACGCATTTAACATTAATGATGAAAAAGGAGATGAAAATTTATGGAACATATTTTTAGAGAAGGTGAAGCAAACGCACCAACGTTCATTTTATTACACGGTACTGGCGGAGATGAAAATGATTTAATACCATTAGGTCAAGCGCTTAATCCTAAATACAATATTCTCAGTATCAGAGGTGAAATTTCTGAGAATGGTATGAATCGTTTCTTCAAAAGACTTGGAGAAGGAAAATACGATTTAGAAGATTTAGAATATCGTACTAATAGATTAATCTCATTTTTAAAAGAAGCGTCTGAACGTTATAGTTTTGACCTATCAAAAGCAATACCTGTTGGATTTTCAAATGGTTCAAACATCGCAATCAGCATGATTTTACATCCGGACACATCTTTTGAAAAAGCTTTATTATATGCGCCATTATACCCAGTAGATCTTGTTAATAACAAAGATTTAAGTGACATGAATGTATTGCTTTCAATGGGGAAAAATGATCCGATTGTTCCTGTTGAAGCTAGTGAAAATGTAATCACTATCTTTGAAAGTCGTGGTGCTCAAGTAGAACAAGTTTGGGTTAATAGTCATGAATTAACACAAGCAGGTGTAGCAGCAGGACAATCATTATTAGATTAATAAAATAATAAGTCATCGACATTATACATTAGTGCAGTATGATGTTCGGTGGCTTTTTTTATATGAGTTTAATTTGAGTAAGTGATTAAAAAATCATTTATAATGTTTGTTGAATACCCAATAGAATAAAAAGGTGGAATTAATAAATGCGGAATCGCCAAGCGCTTATTGTCATGGATATGCAAAATGGAATAGTGAGTGGGTTAAAACAGAAAGATAGCGTTATACATTTTAATAAACAAGCAATCAATTTTGCTCGTCAGCAAAATATACCGGTCATTTTTATACGTGTTGCATTTACAGGAGACTTTTTAGAGGTTTCACCTAATAATAAAATGTTTGCACAAATGAAAGCTAATAGCATAGCGATGAATAAAGTAGATGAAGAGACACAAATTATTGACATATTAGGACGTCAAGCACATGAACCACTAGTTACAAAACATAGATTGAGTGCATTTACAGGCAGTAATTTAGAAGTGTTATTGCGTGGACTACAAGTAGAACACCTGGTTTTGACTGGAGTAAGTACTAGTGGTGTTGTACTATCAACGGCTACTGAAGCGGCAGATAAGGATTATAAACTGACTATATTATCAGATGCTATAACCGACCAAGATGAAGAAAAACATCAATTTTTACTCAATAAAATTTTAACAAGATACGCTGACATAATAACCACAGATTTATGGACAAGTAAATAACTTAATTAAAAAATCCCAAGTCATCGTTTGTGACGCCTAAACATAAGTAATTATGTTTAACGTGTTTGACATGACTTGGGGTTAAATATTACATAAGGCCGATGAGTTTCATCCACAGTGATCCAACGCCTAACCATACTATAAAATAGAAGAAGGCAAGTATTGCATTCATAGTCCACCAGCGATTTTGTGAAACATAGCCAGCTGAATATAGGATGGGTGCGGGGCCACTACTATAGTGTGTTGTAGAAGCCATTAGATTTCCGAAGAAACCTAACATTAATGCGCTATATAATGGTGGAGCTCCCGTAGCGATAGCTACACCGAGTAAGGCTGAGTACATTGCACTAACATGCGCGGTTGAGCTCGCAAATAGATAATGTGAATAGAAATAAAAGAGTATCAAAATAATTAAAACGATTGGCCAACTTAAGCCGCCTAAACTACCTGATATCGATTCACTTAACCAAGGAATAAAGCCGAGTTCATTGAGTTGATTTGCCATCATCACTAGGATTGAGAACCAAACTAATGTATTCCATGCACCAGTCTCTTTAAGGATATCATTCCAAGTGAGAACACCTGTGATGAGTAATAGTGACAGTGCGATAAAGGCAGTTAAAGTGGCATTAATATTTAAAGTACTACCTAGAATCCAAAGTCCAAGTGCAATAATAAAAATTGCAATCATGAACTTTTCACTTTTAGTCATAATACCCATATCAGTGAGTTCGTTTTGTGCCCATGACTTGGCATTTGGTGTTTCCTTAATTTCTGGTGGATACATTTTGTAAATTATAAGTGGTACTAGTATTAACGAAATAATACCTGGAATTAATGCCGCTAAGAACCAGTTCATCCAAGTGATATCAACACCTTGATGTTTTGCAAGAGATTGTGCAAGTGGATTACCAGCCATAGCAGTCAAAAACATAGCTGCGGTAATTAAGTTACCATGAAATTCTGTAAAGATAAGAAAAGCACCCATTTTACGTTGTGTACCATCTTCAGGTTTTGAACCAAATGAACGAGATAGTGCGTTGATAATGGGGAACATAATGCCTCCTGCTCTAGCAGTGTTACTTGGCGTGGCAGGTGCAAGTATTAAATCAACACCGATGAGTGAATACCCTAGGCCAAGGGTTTTCTTACCGAATAATTTAACGAATTGCAATGCAATACGTCGTCCCAAACCAGTTTTCACAAAGCCTCTAGAAATGAAAAAGGCCATTGCAATTAACCAAATACTACTATTACCAAATCCCGCTACAGCAGTATCAATTTTAACCGTATTAGTTAACACAGTTAATGTAAAACCTATCATGGCGATTGCACCTATCGGTAGTGGTTGTGTAATACAACCAATGATTGTTGCTACAAAGATAGCAAACATGTGCCAAGCAGCAGGGTCTAAACCATCTGGTCTAAGTGGTGTGAATAGCCAGATGATAATACCTGCAACGATAGGGAAAATAAACTTTTTGTAGTTAATGCCTTCGTGCATTAGAATCATCTTCCTTTACGTATGATTGTGATAAAAAAATAGTAATATAGAAATGAGAAATATAATTTATAGTGCCCATATATTTTCTTATCCTATTAATTTATTATAAATTTGTCATAATAATTATAATTATGACAATACATATTGTAAAGTTGGTGTTAAATAGATGAATCTTTTGAAAAATTATAATAACGTTTTATAGTACGGTATTAAGCATAAAGTCGCCATGTAAAATTAAATGTGTCTATTTTCGTAATATTCCTTTTACCAAGATTGGTATTAATAGAATAAAACCAAATACGCCCATAACTGGAAATACTTTGCCTATTAATTCAATAAAACCAATAAATGTTGTGGCAAATGTAACGATTGTCATCACAATGATTAGTCGATAATAAGCTTTACTATAAGGAGTAGTGAATCTTGAAGCGAAAGCATACATAAGACCAACAACGGTATTATAAATTACCAATACCATTACAATCGACATAAAAAATCCAATAATTGGAGAAATATGTTTTGCTAACAATAACGAAGGTAACGCAACACCTGTAATTTGAGTAAATTCAGTAATCATACCTAAGTTGAGCATTAAGAGTAAGAAAGTGATGATGATACCGCCTAATATACCTCCCCAAATTGTTGATTTCTCAAATTTTAAACGCCCCCCCATAACTGATAAAAAGCTAAAAGCGGCGGCAATTTGTAGACTGCCGTAATTAATAGCATCAAACCACCACCATTGATCTGAGCGACCTTCACTGTTTGCATAATGATGTGCAGCATTGAAGTTTAATTGACCTGTAGAAAAATAATATATAGCAATGATTGTAACAATAATCACTAGAAATGGTGTGACCATACCTAAAACAGTAATAAGACGATCAAATTTTAAGAACAGTGTTAGTAAAATAATGAGAACTAAAATTAATGAACTTAATACATAAGGCATTCCTGTACTTTCGTGAATTGTTGATGCGCCACCAGCTGTCATTATCATAGCTAGCGCAAATAAGAATAATGTCAAAATAATATCGAATACTGTTGCGATAGGACGCGGTAAATAGTGCTTAATTGGTTCAGTATGATTATGAGAGCGTAGAAGATAGCCAGTACGTAGTACAAAAACACCGCCAATTGTAATGATGAAGCCTGTAATAAACACACCATAAACACTAAAATTCCCATTACTTGTAAAAAACTGAAAAATTTCTTGCCCGGTTGCAAATCCAGCGCCCACAACAACGCCAACAAATGCAAAAGCTACAATAATAATTTCCTTCAAGTTTGTCATAAAAGTTGAAATCCTTTCATTGTTTTAGATTATAAAATTTTTTAGAAAAGTATCACAATGAATCATTCTATATGAAAATAAAGTAAAATTAAACATTAAAGTTTATATAGTGAGTACAATTGTTTATATAGGGTGAACTTTCGGGAGCGAGATAAAGTAATAAAATAAAAGGAAAACACTTTTAGTGCGTTAAGATATAATTTTTGATAATATGTTTTCTTATTGCTTTATTTTATGCTTTAATTCAGTAGCTAATTACATAAAAATACCGGGTAATAAATATAAAAAATTGGGAGAGTGTGAGTCATGTGTCATTATTAAATTTACCTTTAACATTACTCATTGTTATATTTTTGGCATTGGGTATTTTTAGTCAATGGTTTGCGAATAGAATTAAATGGCCGTCTATCGTAGTTATGGCTATCGTTGGATTGCTTGTAGGACCAGTATTTGGTTTGATCAATCCACAAGAAAGTTTAGGAGAAGAAGTATTTAGTCCCTTAGTTTCATTAGCAGTGGCAATTATCCTGTTTGAGGGAAGCAGTAATTTAGATTTTCGTGAAATTAAAGGAATTTCTAAAGCGGTTATACGCATTATCACAATAGGTGCAATTATTGCTTGGATACTTGGGGCAGTCACGCTACATTATATTATTGGTTTTTCACTATCTATTTCGTTAGTGTTGGGTGGCTTATTTTTGATTACGGGACCCACTGTAATTCAGCCATTATTAAAACAAGCTAAAGTTAAAAAGCGTGTTGATTCAATACTAAGGTGGGAAAGTATTATCCTTGATCCTATTGGACCAATGCTTGCTTTAGGCGCATTTTATATTTTTCAAATTATAGAACAAGGGTTTGATTTGCAATTAATAGCTAAATTTATTATAAGTTTATTCATTGCAATTGCTATAGGGTTTGGTGCATCATACTTATTTATGTGGTTAATTAAAAAAGACCTTATACCACAAAATTTAATGCCACCGATACAATTAATTTTTATCTTATTAATTTTTTCAATATGTGATGAGATTTTACCGGAATCAGGCCTATTAGCAGTTACAATATTTGGTCTGATGATGGCGCGTATGAAGAGACATGATTTAATCTTTAAGGAATCAGATCATTTTATTGAAAATACATCATCGATCATGATTTCTACTGTATTTATATTAATCACTTCTTCGTTAACTTTAGAAGTATTAAAAAGTGTCATGTCTTGGAAATTATTTATTTTTTGTGCAATTATGATTATCTTAGTAAGACCAATTTCTATCCTATTGTCTACAGTAAACACTGAGATATCTAAACGTGAGAGAGCAATGGTGTCAATGATGGCTCCTAGAGGTATTGTTGTACTAACTGTAGCGCAATTTTTCGGTGGTTTATTTATTGAAAAAGGAACACCGATGGCAGAATATATAACGCCAGTTACTTTTGGCTTAGTGTTTATTACTGTTGTGATATATGGGTTTAGCTTTTTACCATTAAGTAAAATTATGCGTATATCTAGTACTGAACCACCTGGTATTATTATAGTAGGGGAAAGTGAATTTTCTTTTCATCTTGGAGCAAAATTAAAAAGTCATAATATACCAGTTATGACATTTAATTTATTTAGTAATACAACACAACGTTCAAAAGAATTAGGTTTTGAAGTTTTTGATGGAAACTTACTATCAAGTAATGATCGAATATACGCAGATATGACAAGATACAATAAATGTATATTGATGACACAATCTTTTATATTTAATAGTTTAGCATTTAATGAGTTAGTTCCAGAATTTGGTTTGAAGCATGTAGATATGATGCCAGTGTCGTTTAGCGATGAACATGAGCGTAGTAACCTAGATGGACCAATTAGAAATCATATTCTGTTTGATTGGAATTTCACGTCACGTTGGTTTAATCGTTATATAAGTGAACACAATATTTTAGAAATACCAGCGAAAAAACAAAATCAATTAACTAAAAATGATATGGTACTCTATCATATAGATAATAATAGTGTAGTAACATTTAAGCGTAGTAATCAACTTGTCTTTGAAGCTGAAGATGGCGTAATAGGCTATTTAAAAGATGCTTACTCACATCAAAATATATAAGAAGTGACAAAAAGTGAGAACATGTTCTCAGCCTAAACTGTCGGCAAAACATTTAGCTTTGTCGACAGTTTTTTTGTATGTTTTATAGAGGCTTCTTATATTCATAGAAAATCCGAGACATAAAACTATGTCTCGGATTATTTTATATATTCTGTTTTATGAGTATATCTAGTTTACAAAACGATCATGCATTAATTCTTTTAAAATATCAATCTGTGCTTGAATTTCATGCCCAGTATTTGTATCGCGAATTTTTTTACGTTGTAATTCTTTATCTACGACACGACGAATTGATAATTCATCAGCGCCGTTAAGCAATACGTGCTTTTTAGAGTTGAAGTGTTGATGGGCCACCAACTGCATACCAAACGAATTATAGAGTAGCGTATATCCTGCAATACCTGTTGTTGATTGATAAGCTTTTGAGAATCCACCATCTATGACAATCATCTTACCATCAGCTTTAATTGGGTCTTCCCCATCAATTTCTTTCACTGGTGTATGACCATTAATGATATGACCTTGTTCAGGATCTAGACCGAAGTCTTTTAGCATTTTTTTACACATATCTACATCTTCACGTAAATAATAATAAGGATTTTTAGTTTCTTTATGCGCTGTTTTATCTTTAATGAAATAGCGCTCAAATGTAGTCATTGCACGTTTACCAAATAGGGAAGAGTATTTACCAGTCCATAAATACCAAACTAAATCTGTTGCTAAATCATCTTGAATATCTTTATGGTCAAATGCTATTCGTACATACTCTTCGAAATGGTCTAATAAATCTCTGCCATAACATTTCACTCCATCAATCACCATTGATTCCATTTCGCCTTGTTCATCGACGGGAATGCAACCATGGATAAGTAAGTTTCCATTATAAGGTAAGTAGAGTTTACCTTTTTGCATAAGGAAAGTCATGTGACGTTTTAGCTTTTCAGATTGTTGAACTGATAATAATAATTTATCGATGACATCTGCTTCTTCATCAGTTAATTTGTTTGGGTCATTAGGATCAACTGTTTGGAAACAAGTGTGTTCTAATGGATATGTTTTTCCGTAAAGTGTTGCTTCATTTTTATCATAGTCAATTTTTTCTAATACTAAACGTTCTTCCATTTCAAATGCAGGTCGACGTTTGATAATTGGTGCTTCTAATTTAAATTGTATAATAGCTATAGCTTGATGGAGTTTAGTGATTTGTTCTAACTCTAACTCAGATAAACCTTCGGCATTTTTAGGACGGAAAGCTGGATTTGAGCCATCATAATACTTGTCGGCAAGTGTTAATAACGGTCGTAAATTGATTCCATATGCATCTTCAATAATATCTAAATTGTCATAACGTGCACAAATTCTAAGTAAATTTGCAAGGCAAACCTTAGACCCTGCATATGCTCCAATCCATAGTACGTCATGATTGCCCCATTGAATATCGACAGAAGGGTAGTCTATGAGTGTTTCCATAATTTTATCTGGCTCAGGTCCACGGTCGTATATGTCACCGACAACATGTAAGTGATTTACTACAAGATGTTGTACAGTGAAAGATAGTCCAATAATTAAATCATCTGATTGTTCTAGTTCTATAATTTGTTTGATTAACGTTTCATAATATGAGTGTTTATTATTATATTTATTACTTTTATATAATAATTCTTCAACAATAAAAACATAATTTTCAGGTAAAGATTTACGTAGTTTTGTCCGTGTATATTTTGATGAGGCATAAGTAATAAGTTTAATTAGACGGTTAATAGTCGTGATATACCATTCATTTAATTCTGATTTTGAACTAAAACTATTTTTAATGAGTTGTAATTTTTCTTCGGGATAATAAACTAAGGCAGAAAACTCATTGATCTCTTTACGCGTCAGCGTATCTTGGAAAATATCATTAATTTTTGAACGAACATTTCCTGAACCATTTCGTAAAACATGTTGAAAGGCATGGAATTCTCCGTGTAAATCACTAACAAAGTGCTCTGTCCCTTTTGGAAGTTCCAAAATAGATTCTAAATTGATGATTTCAGTTGCGAGCGCTTCTTTTGTATTAAATTGTTCAGAAAGTAAATCTAAAAATCTTTCTTTTACACTCTTGTCTGTTGAATTATGCATTATTTATGTCACTCCAGTTGAATAAATTTCTAAAGTATAAAAATAAAATAGTAAAACGCTTCCATTATATGTTTCTTATTGTAGCATTAAAATACAATCTTTTGTCTACTACTTATTATATTATGAATTTTAATTAAATTCGAAGATATGGATTGATTGTATAATCTAGTACGAAAAGATGTTTTATATGAATATTTAAAATAGCATAATTGAAGTGATATGATTTGATGTTACTCAAATATATTATTTTTGGTATTTATATAAATGTTGTGGTAAACATACGTTTTTATGAATGTTAAAAGAGGTATTTTTGTTTTAATCGTGTAATTATACTATTATAATTTGTTGGTGGCAAAATCTTTTAATATCAGTGTTTAGAGCGTGATATTTGGCTGTTATATATATAAGGTAACAAAAAATTTACGATTTATTGTTTAATTTGATGATTATTTTTGTATAATATATGCATGTAACAAAATTATAAGGGGAGGAGTTTGTTTCATGTTTACATTGGGGGCATCATTATCGAGCCAAGTAGATCCAAATTGGCAAACATATATTATGCTGAGTGCTTATTTTATTATTTTATTAGGCATAGGATACTATGGATTTAAACAATCTACGAGCAACGTAAGCGAATATATGTTAGGTGGAAGAAATATTGGTCCATATGTGACCGCATTGTCTGCGGGGGCATCTGACATGAGTGGTTGGATGATTATGGGATTACCAGGAGAAGTGTATTCAACTGGATTATCTGCAGCATGGTTAGCCATAGGTTTAACAATTGGCGCATACATAAACTATGTAGTTGTAGCACCTCGTCTTCGTGTTTATACGGAAAAGGCAGGAGATGCAATTACATTACCAGATTTCTTTAAAAATAGAGTAGATGATAAATCTAACCTGATTAAAATAATTGCAGGTGGAATTATTGTTGTATTCTTTACGCTTTACACTCACTCCGGAATGGTTTCAGGTGGAGTTTTGTTTGAAAGTGCCTTTGGATTGAATTATCACTTTGGTATGTTATTAGTGGCAATTATAGTTATTGTATATACATTCTTCGGAGGTTACTTAGCGGTATCATTAACAGATTTTTTCCAAGGGGTTGTTATGATAATTGCTATGGTAATGGTTCCGATAGTGGCTATGATGCAATTAAGTGGTCTTGATACCATATCACAAGCAGCAGAATTAAAACCAACAAATTTAGATTTATTTAAAGGAACAACATTTATAGGTATTATTTCTTTCTTTGCTTGGGGGTTAGGTTATTTTGGCCAACCACATATAATTGTTCGTTTTATGTCAATCAAATCTATCAAGCAATTACCGACAGCTAGACGTTTTGGTATAGGTTGGATGGCGATTAGCTTGCTTGGTGCAGTGGGTGTTGGACTGGTAGGTATCACATTTGTAAATAGTGGTGGACTAGAGTTAAAAGATCCAGAAACGTTATTCATTTTAATGGGACAAATATTGTTCCATCCACTTGTTGGCGGATTTTTACTTGCTGCAATTTTAGCTGCTATTATGAGTACAATTTCTTCACAATTGTTAGTGACATCAAGTTCATTAACAGAAGACTTTTATAAGTTATTTCGTGGTGAAGAAGCCGCTAAAGAACATCAAAAAGAATTTGTATTGGTTGGGCGTTTATCAGTTATAATAGTTGCAATAATATCTATATGGATTGCATGGTCGCCTAATGATACGATATTAAATCTTGTAGGTAACGCTTGGGCAGGTTTTGGTGCAGCATTTGGACCGTTAGTGCTCTTTTCGTTATATTGGAAAGGTTTAAGCCGTACTGGTGCTATTAGCGGTATGTTGTCAGGTGCAATAGTGGTTATACTATGGATTGCATTTGTTAAGCCATTAGGAGAAACAAACGATTTCTTTAATTTATATGAAATCGTACCAGGTTTTTTAGCAAGTCTGATTGTTACATTCATAGTCAGTAAATTGACTAAAAAACCACAGATCGATGTAGCTACTGATTTAGCTGATGTGCGTCGAATTTTAAAAAATAAAGATGAACAGAGTGAATCATAATTTAAAAAGGGGTTTAAATTATGACTAATACTCACATGTTCAGTGTAATGTAATAAGGGAGAAATTTTATATAGAACGTGAAATGCTAACTTCTAAGGGGGAAGTTAGCATTTTTTATGTCAAATATTGATGACGTTATGGAATTAAAGACATGAGTATGAAAAACGCTCTAGTCACAATGATTTTTATTGCTGCGACAAGAGCGTGAAAGTTTCATTACATTTAAGTGAGTTAAATTAGCCAGTTAATTTATTACGCTAAGTTGACTCATTCTTATTGGACGCGGTCTTTTTTGAAAAGTTTATAAACGACATAAATCGCCGCTAAAATAATAATGACATACATAATATAGGAATAGGTATGCAAACCATTCATTAATACATCCCAACTACCACTTAATAATTTACCTAAATAAATTAAAGCGAAGTTCCAAATGGTTGTACCAATTAATGAAAGAATTGTAAAAACTACAACATTCATACGATTGATTCCTGCAGGGATAGTAATGAGTACACGTAAGACTGGTATGAAACGACATATGAACACTGCAATGGCACCATATTTCTTAAACCAATCGTTTGCACGTTCAACATCTTTGCCTTTTAGTTTAATCCATTTCCCATATTTATCAACAAAGCGATATAAACGTGTTTCAGAAACAAGTCTACTTATATAGTAGAGCACAAGTAAACCTATCAACGATGCAATTGTTGAAATTGTAAAAAGTATAGGTATAGATAATCCTGATTTGACAGACATTAAACCAGCAAAGGTTAAGATAATTTCAGAAGGTATGAAGGGTAATATATTTTCAAATAATATTAATATTGCAATGGCAGCATAGCCCCATGTGCTAATAAAGTCGGTAAGTATTTGTTCCATAATTCTATGAATGGCTCCTTTAAAATCAAACTTTGTTAATTTTTTCTACATATTTAAGTATAATCTAAAATACTAAATTGTCCATGGAACATATGTAGGGCTCAAGTATGATATTATGATTGATTTTATTTAGTAAGGGAGAAAGTGAAAAAGTTCTTGTAAGCGATTTCATGTTGTGGTAATATCATTAAAAACAATAGGTCATATGATGACTGGATACTTAAGGGAGAAAGTTGGAGAGAAATGAAAGAAAAAAGAACAAATATTAGATGGTACTTTGCAATAGCATTTTTTATTATCGGAGTAATTGCTTATATGGACCGTTCTAATATATCTATAATTGCAGGGCCTATGATGGAAGACTTAAACTTAAATAAAACACAATTCGGTTTATTAGCATCATTCTTCTCATTAGGCTATGCATTGATGCAAGTGCCTTCTGGATTTTTGGCAGAAAAATTTGGGTCAAAAAAATTATTAACTATTGCACTTGTTTGGTGGAGCGCTTTTACGATTTTAACAGGTGTTGTAAAAAATCATGGTATGCTATACGCCGTGCGTTTCTTATTCGGTATTGGGGAAGCACCAATGTATCCTTCTAATGCTGTTTTTAATACAAACTGGTTTGCCAAAGGAGAGAAAGGGCGTGCGTCTAGTGCGTTGCTTGCGGGGTCATACTTTGGTCCTGTAATTGCTCCAGTAGTTACGATAGCAATTGTAAATATGTTTGGTTGGCAAGCGGTATTTTATATATTTGGTGCGGTAGGTTTTGTTATCGCTATATTATGGATAGTAATTGCTAAAGATTTACCAGAACAACACAAGATGGTAAATGAAGCAGAGAAAAATTATATTATTGAAAATAGAGATGTTATCAAGACAGAAAAATCAAACGCACCATGGAATATCTTTTTCACGCGTTTTAGCTTTTATGCGATAGCAGCACAATACTTTGTAGTACAGTTTGTAGTTTCATTATTTTTAATCTGGTTGCCTACATATCTTACGGAACAGTATAAAGTGAAACTTACTGATCCAGATATGGCTTGGGCAGCAGGCGCGCCTTGGATAGCGATGTTCTTACTTATACTTTGTGGAGGTGCCATTTCAGATAAACTGTTACAAAGTGGTAAATCACGTTTTATTGCCCGGGCATCAATCGCGATTATTGGTTTCTTAGTATTCTGTATCTCACTATTTATGTCTTTACAAACTGACAATCTAGTAGTTAATGTATTTTGGTTATCATTATGTTTAGGTGGTATTGGTATAGCAACAGGAATGAGTTGGGCAGCAGCAACGGATTTAGGACGTAATTTCTCTGGTTCAGTATCAGGTTGGATGAATCTTTGGGGGAATATCGGGGCATTGTTAAGTCCTTTATTAGCAGGTATCATGGTTGATATTGTGGGTTGGACAATGACATTAGAATTAGTGATTATTCCAGTAGTATTTGCAATTATTATGTGGTTCTTTGTAAAACCTGATCAACCTTTAATTATAGAAAAAGAAAATTTATAAAGTTTAATCATTTGTGTTTTTCGATTATCCCCTAGTATAATAATTATACTTATGAGGAGGAGAAAAATATGATTACTATTAATGCAATAATGAAAATTGACCCAGCTAAAAGAGAAGAATATTTAGAATTAGTAAAACCATTACTTGAAGGTGCTAGCACTGAGGAAGGTTCATTATTTTATAAACATTTTGAACAAACTGATGAACCTAATACTTTTGCCTTTATCGAACGTTATAAAGATCAAGCAGCTGTTGAAGCACATAATAATACTGATCACTTTAAAGCATTCTTTGCTAAAGTAAGTCAATATTTAGTCGAAAAACCAGACATTAGTATTTCTCAAGATCAAACAACATAAATAATTATTTGAAAATGTATTGAACTAATAAGAGAGTGGGATAGAGATCAAAGTTGAATTTTGATTTCTATCCCACTTTTTATCTTGGAAAAAATAAGCAATATACTGTTTTAATCATATTAATAAGCGTATAATTTTATGTTGCGGGTAATATAATAATGATTTTGATAGAGAAAAGTAGTTTTAGGAGTGTAAAAATAATGTTATATCAACATGGGACTTTAGGAACGTTAATGGCTGGTTTATTAGAAGGTACTGCAACAATTAATGAAATTTTAGAGCATGGTGATTTAGGTATAGGTACACTCACAGGCTCTGATGGCGAAGTGATTATTTTAGATAATCAGGCATTTCACGCAAATGAATATGGAGAATTCAAGGAGTTACATGGTGATGAGTTAACACCTTTTGCAACGGTCACACCATTCAAACCAGACCATCAATTTGATGTTCGTAATATAACTGATTCTGAAACATTATTGAATAAAGTACAACAAAAGGCTTTAAGCGACAATATTTTTATCGCTGTAAAAATAACAGGTAAATTTGAAATGGTACATGTGCGTATGATGCCAAAACAAGAGAAACCATATACGAGACTTATTGAATCTGCTAAGCGTCAACCGGAATTCACGCATGAACAAATAGATGGTACGATTGTTGGCTTTTATGCCCCAGAACTATTTCATGGCATAGCTGCTAGTGGCTTCCACTTACACTTTGTAGATGATCATAAATCAGTTGGAGGGCACGTGTTAGATTTTGAAATGAATCACGGCATAGTTGAATTGAGTAATATAGAGACACTAGAACAACATTTCCCAGTAAATAATCAAATATTCTTAGAAGCGGATATTGATTATTCAAATGTGGAAGAAGACATTAAAGAAGCCGAGTAGTAATAGTAAGAATTCATTTTTTAGTTCAATAAATTGAAAAATGTTTATACGAATCTCATCTAGAAGAATTTAGAAAAAGTGTTAAAATAGATGAGTAATGTATTTAATTAAACTAAATAATTTAAGAACAAATTCACTGAATCATATGGCTTTCTAATAAGCAAGCGTATTAAAATAGTAAGTAATGTTAGTCGTTGTTATTTAAGTTGGACGTAGCAAATCGATTATCTGACAAATAGGACGATATGTTTCAATACAAGACTTTTAACTATTTAATCGGCCTTATGAGGGCGGGAATAGAAAATCATATCTTTGATTTCTGTCCCGCTCTATTTATGTGGCAGAATATTTAATTAAATTATGCATATTATTGTAAAATAAAATAGAAAAGGAGATGTCTGACCATATTGGCTAATTATATAAAATCTTTATTACGATTTGATTCAATGAAAATCGATGTAACAAAAGGAATTAGGCAATGTATCCTAATGTTAGTTCCTTTACTTATTGGTTATGCCACTGGCTATTTTTCTATAGGATTACTAATTTCAACTGGTACATTGGCACATATCTATGTTTTTGGAGGTCCGGCTAAATCTAAATTACGCATGGTGCTCTTTTCAGCAATAGGTTTGTCTTTAGCTATGGTTCTAGGGACACTAACTGTTAACCAACCGATCATATTTGGTGTATTGCTTTTAGTTGTTTCGGTAATACCATACTACATCTTTAGCTCTCTCAATATCCCTGGCCCGTCTTCCACTTTTTTTATCGTTGCATTTAGTTTGCCAATCAACTTACCTGTAGCGCCAGAAGAAGCTTTAATAAGAGGTGGTGCAATGTTTGTTGGAGGACTGTTAGCAACTGTTATTGTGATAATAGTAATATTGTTATCCAAAGAATCTACAGAATCAAAAGCTATTAAAAGTGATTATAATATTATCAAACAATTGATTTATAATTTTGATGATGCAAAGGCATTTGCTAAAGCGTCACAATTTGCAGTAACGGCATTTAGAAATTCAGATATTCAACTAATTACATCGAGTACAGCGAAATCTAAAGAATCAGCAGAGTTTCAACGTCTGTTATTGCTACATAATACGGCACAAGGGATTCATTCAGAATTATTAGAACTAAATGAAAAGGATGCTCGTCCTTTGCCAGAAGAAATAAAAGAGATGGCAGATTATGTAATTAAACGTGTGTATTCACGTGGTAATACAATGCGTCAGTGGACACGAAAAGTAGAAGTTGATGCTGTATACCAAAATTTAGTTGATAGTATTATTAAAGTAGATGCGATTATGAATGCTGACAGTGAACGTGTGGAACATGAAATAGATATTCGAGTGCCAATTTACGGACAACGCATGATGCAAAATTTAACTTTAGATTCATTTGTATTTAGAAATACGATACGTTATATAGTCATCATGGCAATTACTATTTTTATTGCGCTCATGTTCGATTTTGAAAAAGCTTATTGGATTCCTTTAAGTGCACATACTGTATTGTTAGGATCAACTGCATTGCACAGTTTTGAACGTGCAGGTGCTAGGGGCATTGGTACTATTATCGGTGTGTTATTCTTATCCCTAATATTGTTAGCAACGCCACCAATTCCAGTAGCAATTATATTATTAGCTGTTGCAGCAGGTATAACTGAAATGTTTGTGGGTGCCAACTATTCGTTTGCAGTGATATTTATTACAATACAAGTTATTTTATTAAATGGACTTGCCTCTAACCATTTGACTATTCTAATAGCCTTGCCAAGAGTAATAGATGTTATAGTAGGTATTCTCATTGCTGTCATTTGTTTGCTGTTTATTGGCAGAAAGACGGCTTCGTCTATGTTGCCAGATACTTTGGCAGCAGTTGCTAGAGATGAGGCTCTCATTTTCCATTATCTATTCTCAAGTAATAAATATGCCTCAAGAGAACAAGATAAACATGAAATGCTAAAACTTAGCGTGAAATTAAATAATATGACACAAGTTTATAACAGTGCTAACGGTGAAATATTTAGTAATAAAATGGTAATACAATACTATTATCCAAGTATTTATGCTTTAGAAGAAATCAGTTTCATGCTGACAAGGGCGTTAAGTAATGAACAGCGTTATCATATAGATGATGATACGATGGGAGATTATTTATTGATTTTTGAAAACATTGCTAAACACTTTGAAAGAGGTAACCATATTCAATTAAAAACATTACCAGATCTACCTCAGTATGCACATATAAAAACGTCATTGCTGAGTATTCAAACTAACTGTATGAATGTTAGACAAGAAGCGACATTATAATTAAATGAATAAAATAAAGCCACCCTTAGCTAGTTTTTGTTAGCGTAAAAGGTGGCTTTTTTGTTAAGTGTATATTAGTTCTTACTTTCAATATAATAAGATGGAACAGACTGCGGTTTGTCTAGGGTTAGACTATCGGGAAGTGTTAAAAGCTAATTGTTATTGTCATATTGATTAGCTTTCGCTTCACTTTCTTGTTTTTTCGCTTTGATTGCATCTTGAGCCTCTTCTTCTCTTTCGGCACGTTCGTTTTCATCTTCGTTCATTTTTTTGTACCGTTGTTTTTGTCGATAACCATACGTACTTTCTAATATCTGTGCTTCATTGTTTAAACCAGCACCAATCGCCCCAGCAACGGTAGAAATAGAAGTCGCAAACCATGCGAGATTAATATAAGTAATGAAGTTAGCAGAGCCATTTAACTGCAATGTTTGTCCTAAATAGCCTGGAGGTAACACTACTAGTGAAGCTAATAAAAAAAGAAAAAATAAAATTAAGTAATAAAAAACGACAGATACAGTTAAAGTCAAAGTAGTTGTTAGATTATATAAAATTGTTATTTGTTTATTGTTACTTTCTTTTGATGATTCCCATAAATTATGGGCGACAATAATCCATACCATCATACCTATAATGGCAACTAGCATAATTAATAGCATGCGCCAAGCAGAGTAGACAAAACTTAAATTCCACATTGTAGTAAAAACGATACCAAAAGCACCTGTGGTGAAGGCAATCGCAACTACGTTACTAAGACTTTTTAACATATTAAATGGATTATTTGCAAAAGTCATACCGCTAACTAAACGAAATGAACCTTTCGTATTTGAAGAAACATAATATAATGTATGTTGAGAATTAGTATCTTCAAAGTATTCAGTTTTGGTAACTAAGTTTGAAAAAGGAAACTGAGCATTTAATTGTTGTTCACTTTCATCTTCATCTTGTTTTTGTTTTGTAGTTGGTTCATTATATTCATCGATAGCTTCAATGATACCTAATATAGAACGCTGGAGCCGTTTTTTTATAGGACGCCAACCGTAAGAAGGTATAGAGATTAAACTTGCGCCATTGCTACTATTGATATCAAACGCGACAGCATTTCCATTTCTGATAATTGGTAAATCGGTTAGTCCAATTGTATATTGCCATTCGTTGTTATTTTGGTAATCAGAAATCTTACGAAATATTTTTTGAACAGTTTCAGCAGAACCTGTAAGAGGGTCAATAATTGTTTCAATTTGCCATTCACTGTTCTCAGAAAAATATGAAGCAAGCAGGTCTGGCAGCTCTTTTTTTAGTTGGTAGGAAATTTTTTCAGTTACTCCAGGAGCTGCAACTAAGCCGATTTTCACGATATTACTACACATTACTTACCGCTCCTCTCTATGTGTTTGTTTCTGCCCTACATAAGAGTGATGGTCTTCGTGTTTAACATAAGTATCTTCATCTTCTTGTTCTAACTGTTTATTTCTATAATATTGTCTGAAGGAATATGTTACACGTTTAATTTTATCTGCATTCTCTACTGTTGAACCCATAGCTCCTGCCAAGATACCAAGAGAAGTTATAAACCAAATTAAATTAATATAGTTAATTAAAGTAGGTTCTTTACTATTAAGTGTTGTCCAGTTGGAAAATAATTCTGGTGGGACAAATAGTAAAGTACTGACTGTTAGTAATAGAAATAAACTTAAAAAGTTAAAGAGTGTGATGGTAGTTAAAGTGGTCACAGTTGTGAAATTATAAATATATCTATATAATTTTTGAGTTTTAGGGCTTTGTTGTTCCCACAAATTATAAGAGTATATTAGCCAACCCACCATCCCGAATATAGATAGCAGCATAAGTAAGATAAACCGCCAATAATTATAATCTAAACTTAAATCCCAAGGGGTAGAGAAAATAGAGATATAAGTTCCAGTAGCAAAAGAAACTGAAATTATTTTTTTAAAGTCGAAAATTGCGGACCATGGCTCATTGGCATAGGTCATTCCTGCTATTAAATGAAGCCATCCTAAAGTAGTGGACTTTACGATGATGCGTTGATGATTTTGATCTTGTGTTTCTTCATTAGGAATAACAGTGTTGAATTGAGTTAATTTAAAGTGTCGCTTATTTAGAGGCTGTTTATCAGAACCACTATTGCGTAATAGTTGAACGATATAAGTAATAAAATATTTTAACTTCTTTTTAAGTTTTATTGCACCTAAGACAGGCAATGAAATGAGTGCAATATTATTATCGTAATTTATATCACAGATAACAGTTTTACGATTAGAAAAGTTTGGTAAATCAGTAATACAAATGGCATAATCCCATTCTTTTTGCTTTTTCATGTTTGCTGCTATATCCATTGCTTTATCCATATGTTCAGCAGTACCAACTACAGAAGCAACGTGCTTATCAAACCGCCAATCTTCATAATTTGTCTGCTCTTGTAATGCTCTCGGTAATTCATCGTATATTTTATTTATGATTTTATGTGGCATATCAGGTGAAGGGATTAAACCAACTGTGATATTCGCCATAAGACTCCCTCCAATGATTATAGGGTTTGTTAACTTAATACATGTACTACATTTCCCTTTATGACAATGTTTAATCATGATTAGCTTTATAATCTATGAGATGGATTGAGCGCAATGAACCGTTTACACTAATTTATTAGTGGTAAACAATAAGCAAGAATAAATAGATTGGAAGTGGTATTCATGCCTTGGACAATGGAAGATTATCCACAAAGTTGGAAAAATTTTGATGAATTAGAACGTAAAAAAGCAATTGATATAGGTAACGCCATGTTAAAAGATGGCTATGAGGAAGAAAATGTTATTCCTATCGCAACTAAACAAGCTGAATCATGGTATAGAGATGCCTCAGATAGTGAATTACAAGAATTAAAAAATAAAAAAATTACAAAGCATAAACGAGATGACTCAGCCAATCCGAAATTAAATAAAAAAGACGTTCATGTATATTATGAAGATGATGAATGGAAAGTTAAATCAGACGGTGCAAAACAAGCCTCAGATACTTTTCTTAAAAAAGCAGATGCCATGAAACGAGCGCGTAATATTGCTGATAATAGAGAAACAGAAATAATAGAGCATAAAAAGAATGAATAACTACAATGACTAATTGACTATAGATAACATTATACAACTGTTGAAATAGTAAAACAGTTTTTGACATAACTAGAAATTAAGGACTATATAGTCCTTAATTTCTAGTTATACATGTCGGGGCGGGACAATAAAATCTTTTATCAAAAATTCATTTCTGTCTTGCTCCTTTTTTATGTATAATTTTATGAATATTAACTGACTAAATTACATAGCGTTTGACAATCAATACATATTCAATATGGAAATAATTGTAGAGATGTATGTCTTTATATTTAAATTGTAAATTAGAATTAGCTATAATGCTCTATAAGAAGTTATTAATTGGAGGTACGAAATATGTACATAGAACATAAACCTTCGTTAAATGTAGACGACTTGAAGGAAGAATTTAAAGAAAGTATAGATCATATTAATGAGTCGGAAGAGGCTCTAGAAATGGTTGTTGGTTTTGTTGCCTTGGAACAACTTTATTCTTCAGCATTAAAAGAAATAAGTACAAAATTAGATATATTAGATGATCAATTTCAGCAGTTGTATAAACACAATCCAATACATCATATGGAACGTCGTGTTAAAGAGATGAGAAGTTTGATAAGTAAATTAGCACGTAAAGGTTGTGACATAAGTACAGAATCTGCTAAAGAGAATATATTAGATTTAGCTGGTATTCGTGTTGTTTGTAATTATTTGGATGATATTTATGTGATTGAAGATTTATTGCTTAAACAGGAAGATGTTACTTTGATAAAGCGTAAAGATTATATTGAACATCCGAAAGAAAATGGATATCGTAGTTTGCATATTGTAGTAACTATACCCGTTTATTTAGCACATTCTATGGAACTTGTACCAGTAGAAATTCAAATAAGAACAATAGGGATGGATATGTGGGCTAGTCTAGAACATAAAATCCGTTATAAAAATAGTGAAAATACAGAAAAGTATAGAGCTATATTGAAACAGTGTGCAACAGATATTACTTCTGTAGAAGGCAAATTACAAGATGTTTATTCTGAAGTATTTAAAAATTAAATAAATTGCTTGCTAATTACGTAACGTCATCATATATATTTTTGATTGAGGAGGTATAAAAATATGACTCAATATCAAACTGGTGAATTAGCAAAGCAATGTGGTGTCTCAATAAGAACAATCCAATACTATGATAAGAAGGGGCTGTTAACTTCAACTAAAACTGAAGATAATGGAAGACGAGTATTTGACACGCAAAGTAAGCAAGACTTAGAAATTATTTTAATTCTTAAGCGGTTTGGATTTAGTTTGAAAGATATTAAAAAAATTATAGCAGAAGAGAATAGATTAAAGATGATACGATCCATGATTGAACAAAGAGCGCTAAACATAGAACATGAAATTCAAAAAAATAAAATGCTTTTATCAGAAATGAAGCAATTTAAAAGTTATATTGGCAAAGATTCTGAGGCTCCGTTAAATAAATTGTTAGAAACCAGTCAATATGTAGCAAATAAAGGCATCATGAGCTCATTAACTAGGTCAATCATATATCGAGTACTACCAGTGGTGATTGTACAATATACGGCCTTATTAACAAGTAGTATTATGAAAAAGTGGTGGCCGAATTTTGTTGCATTACCGTTTTTAATTATTTTTGCTGTCTATTTTACAAATTTTATCTATAAGCGATTGATGTATGTTTGTCCAAATTGTCAGGAAGTTTTTAGACCAAATATAAAGTCTTGGCTCTTTGCATCACATACACCGAAGACTAGAAAGTTACAATGCCCTAATTGTTATGAGACTAGTCATTGTATGGCAATAGCACAGAGAATTGAAGATTCAAATGAATTAACGAAAGTGTAATTATACTAAATAAGAAAAAGGATACACACTTGCATTAGCGTCACTAAATAAAATTTTCACCGACATGTTAGGTCTGAAAAACCTGGTGTGTCGGTTTTTTATGATGAAAAAATATTAATCAACAATTGCAAGCGCTTGCAATATTGGTAGTTGTGTATTACCATACTTGTATACAAGTATATCGTGTTGATTAAGAGGTGGTGTTTTAGTGGATTATTCATATCCTGAACAATGGTTAGACGGTATGTCAAAAGGCGAAATGATTGCAGCTGAAATTCGTTTGAGAATTGTTGATGGTACGATAACACCTGACACTTTATTGACGGAAAATCAAATTGCTAAAGAATTTAACGTTAGTAGGTCACCAGTTAGAGACGCTTTTAAATTGTTAAAACAAGATCAGTTAATTCATCTAGAAAGAATGGGTGCAGAAGTTTTACCATTTGATGATACTGAGCAAAAAGAACTTTATGATTTAAGAATTATGCTTGAGTCATTTGCTTTTAGTAGAATTAAGCCCATAATGCATAATCAAATTGTAAAAGAATTAAGAAAGCAATTGGAAATGATGAAGGTAGCGGTTAAATTTGAAGACGCAGAAGCATTTACTGAACATGATATGAAATTTCATGAAGTAACAATTATGGCGTCTAAACATCAATACTTAAAAACATGTTGGAATAATTTACGCCCAGTGATGGAAGCACTTATTTTATTATCTATGCGTAAACGTATGAATGAAAATCCTAAAGACTTTGAAAGAATTCATCAAAATCACGAAGTATTTATTGAAGCAATTGCAAATAAAGATGCGCATAAATTGAAAGAAGCATTTCATTTGAACTTTGATGACGTAGGTGATGATATCGAAAGCTTTTGGTTAACTTAGCGTTTTAATGCTGTAAAGAATCGGGAGGCAAAACCATGAAATACATGATAGGTGTCGATATAGGTACAACAAGTACGAAATCAGTACTTTATGACGAAAATGGTCAATTTATAATGAAACATAATATTGGGTATCCTTTGCATACACCGAATGTGGAAATATCAGAAGAAAATCCAGATGAATTGTTTGATGCGGTGCTCATGACAATTAAATATGTCATGAGAGAAGCAGATATTGATAAAAAAGACTTGAAACTAATTTCGTTTAGCGCTCAAATGCATAGTCTTATAGCAATGGATGCTAGCAATCAACGTTTGACTGAAAATTTAACTTGGGCAGATAATAGAGCGAGTAAATATGCAGAAGAAATTAAAAAGAACCATAATGGTGATGCGATTTATCAAAGAACTGGCACGCCGATACATCCTATGTCTCCATTATCTAAAATATTTTGGATGAAGCATGAGCAACAAGAAATATATAATCAAACAGCTATATTTGCTGATATCAAAACATATATTTTCTATCAATTATTTGAGAAGTTTGTAATAGATCAATCTATGGCATCATCAACGGGTATGTTGAACTTGGAAACATTATCTTGGGATAAAGAAGCGCTCGAATTATTAGGTATTAACGAATCGCAATTACCTGAACTTGTACCAACGACACATATATTAAAAGGTATGAAACGTCGTTATGCAACATTGATGGGCATTGATGAGGATACACCAATCGTTGTTGGCGCAAGTGACGGTGTATTATCTAATTTAGGAGTGAATGCTTTTAAAAAAGGTGAAGTTGCCGTAACCATAGGTACTTCAGGTGCGATAAGAACAGTTATAGACAAACCACGTACAGATTATAAAGGCAGAATATTTTGCTATGTATTAACGGATGATCATTATGTTATCGGTGGGCCTGTGAATAACGGTGGTGTAGTACTGCGCTGGTTACGTGACGAATTATTAGCAAGTGAAGTTGAAACGGCAAAACGCTTAGGAGTCGATCCATATGATGTACTTACTAAAATTGCTAATCGAGTTAAGCCAGGTGCAGAAGGTCTAATATTCCACCCATATTTAGCGGGTGAACGAGCACCATTATGGAACGCAGATGCGAGAGGCTCCTTCTTTGGATTGACGCTATCTCATAAAAAGGAACATATGATTAGAGCTGCTTTAGAAGGCGTTCTTTATAATCTATATACAGTTTATTTAGCCTTAATTGAGGTTATGGATGAGACTCCATCAACTATTAAAGCCACTGGTGGCTTCGCTAAAAGTGAAGTTTGGCGTCAAATGATGGCAGATATTTTCGATACTAATTTAAGTGTCCCAGAAAGTTATGAAAGCTCATGCTTAGGGGCTTGTGTATTAGGAATGAAAGCATTAGGAGAAATTGAGGATTTTTCAATTATTGAGGAAATGGTTGGTACTACAAACGAACATAAACCAAATGAGGACAATGTGAAAGTATATCAACAATTAATTTCAATATTTATAAATTTAAGCCGTTCATTAGAGGATCGTTATACTGAAATTTCGGCGTTCCAACGTGAACATATGGATTAATGATAATCGAGTAAGTACATAGGTAGAGGGGAAGGTAAGCTGTAATAAGTTGCTGTTATTGGGTGATAATTTACTTAATTACCTTTCCTACATATCTATAAATGTCACAGTTAGAAGAGTTTTTTTTAGAACGAAAAGAAAGCGTTACCAAGAGTGAAGGTAGCTATGTCTGTTAGCTATATTCAGTCTTTACTATGGAAGGGGAGAACGATGATGTTTGAAACAATTTGGCCACTGGTTACGGTGGTAATAGGGATTATCGTATTACTATCATTAATAATTTTCTTGAAATTAAATACCTTTATTTCATTAATAATTACATCTATTGTAACTGCAATATTACTGGGAATGCCTTTAGATAAAATAATAGAAACTATTGAAAATGGTATGGGCAGCACACTGGGCCATATTGCTTTGATTTTTGGACTTGGCGCCATTTTAGGTAAATTACTTGCTGATGGCGGCGGCGCAACACGTATAGCTGACACACTCATTAAAAAGTTTGGCTATAAACATGTACAATGGGCAATGCTTGTTGCAGCATTTATTGTAGGTATCGCATTATTCTTCGAAGTGGGATTAGTATTATTAATACCATTAGTGTTTACTATAGCTAAGCGTGCAAATGTATCACAATTGAAACTAGGTTTACCGATGGTAGTAGCTTTATCTGTGACACACGGCTTCTTACCACCACATCCAGGTCCAGTAGTTATTGCAAAAGAATTGGAAGCTAACCTTGGTCATGTACTCATGTACGGTATTATTATTGCTATTCCTGTTACATTGATAGCAGGACCATTATTTAATAAAATTGCACAAAAAATAGCACCAACTGCCTATACACGTGAAGGTGACATATCTGCATTGGGTGCACAAAGAGAATTTAGTGAAGCTGAGATGCCAAGATTTAGTATTAGTTTATTAACAGCTATTTCACCAGTTATCTTAATGTTGTTTTCTACAATTGTGCAGTTAGTTACAGGCAATGAAACAGCGACGAATGGATTTGAATCAGTAGTTTACTTTGTAGGTACAGCGGGAACGGCGATGCTTATTGCAGTATTATTTGCTATATTTACAATGGGAATTAAGCAAGGACGTAATAACTCAGAAATCATGGATTCAGTATCTAATGCAATTTATCCAATAGGTATGATGATCTTAATTATTGGGGGTGGCGGTACCTTCAAACAAGTACTAATTGATGGTGGCGTCGGAGATACAATTGCTAAATTGTTCGAAGGTACAGAAATGTCACCAATACTATTAGCGTGGATTGTGGCTGCAGTGTTACGTATTGCGCTAGGATCTTCAACTGTAGCAGCGATTTCTTCAACTGGTATCGTATTACCATTATTACAAGCGTCAGATGTTAACGTGGCTTTAGTAGTGCTTGCTATAGGTGCAGGTAGCGTTATATTATCTCATGTTAATGATGCAGGATTCTGGATGTTTAAGGAATATTTTGGCTTAACAGTTAAAGAAACATTTTTAACTTGGTCACTACTGGAAACAGTAATTTCAGTTTCTGGACTTGTGTTTATATTGATATTAAGTATTTTTGTATAAATTAGTTAAATCTAATAAGTTTTCATTGAATTAATAAAGTAATGACAATGAAAAACTTGAGGAGGCAGGTATGCGAAATCAAACTTTGGTTTCTACCTGACTCCTTTATTTTTATCAACACAATGACAATTTAAAATTATATAATATAAGTAAATAATATTATGACTAACAAGGAGGAACTGTAAATGACAAAATTTAGTACAGAGAGTTTTTCTGTAAAAGGAAAAAATGCAATTGTGACAGGTGGCGCTAGAGGTTTAGGTAAATATTATACTATCGCTTTAACGATGTATGGTGCTAATGTCACAGTTGTAAGTTCTTCAAACCAAGCATGGGAATCTTTAAGAGAAAGTGTTGAACAGAACGAAGGTAACGTGGCTTTTATACAACAAGATCTTAAAGAACAAGGTGCTGCCGAAAAAGTGGTTTCACAGGCAGTCGAAACATGGGGAAGTTTAGATATTTTAGTAAATAATGCTGGCGTTCAAATTCGAAATAATGTTTTAGATTATAAAGATGAAGATTGGCAAAATGTTATAGATATCAATTTGAACGCAACATATTATATGGCACATGAAGCTGCTAAAGTTATGACAGAACAGCAAACCGGTAAAATTATTAATATAGGTTCTATGCAGTCATATCGTGCAGGTAAAAATATCTTTCCATATGCAGCTAGTAAACATGGCGTCGTTGGTATTACCCGTGCGTACGCTGATGCATTAGCGCCTTATAACATACAGGTGAATGCTCTTTCTCCTGGTTATATTCGCACTGATATGACTAAAGTATTAGAAGAAGATCCAATTAGAGGGCCAGAAATTAAAGGGCACATACCATCTGGTGAATGGGGCGTGCCTGAAGATTTAATGGGACCATTAATATTTTTAGCAAGTAGTGCATCTGACTATGTTACTGGGACAACATTACCTGTTGATGGTGGTTACTTATTAAGGTAACAAATAAGCACTATCAATTAGTTATAGGAGGCGAGTACATGGTTTTTGTACTAGTCTCTTTTTTATGGAATATTGGGTGTTAATAATTAACTGAATGGTCATCTGAAAAGATACACTATTGAAAATACAACAATAATTACACTTTAAATGATAAAATATAGAAACGATTGCTCATTATATATATGATGAATGAAATATCGAGTTGTAAGTTAGCCAGAAATTTATACTATATAAATTCAATCATTTTATGATGATTTAAGGGGTAAGTTAT
Source organism: Staphylococcus sp. Ze2 (assembly GCF_048568365.1). NCBI lineage: Bacteria > Bacillati > Bacillota > Bacilli > Caryophanales > Staphylococcaceae > Staphylococcus > Staphylococcus sp. Ze2. Next base: position 801,130 of record NZ_CP183486.1, read on the forward strand.
TTTGTCTTTTTAAAATAGGGGGAATTTACATTATGAAAAGGATTTTATTAATTGCAAGTGCATTTATTGGTGTCATTGTGGGTGCTGGTTTTGCTTCTGGTCAAGAAGTCCTTCAATATTTTACAAGTTTTGGTATTATGGGCACGTTTGGTGCAATTATTACAACTGTACTATTTACATATGTTGGTATGATGCTTGTATGGTTAGGTAGTAAATTTAAAACGGATTCTCATAAAGAAGTGATACATAATATAACGGGAAAATCATTAGTAGGAAAAGTACTTGGTTGGATTATTGATTTAGTCATTATTTTTACATTATTTGGCGTAGGTGTAGTGATGATTGCAGGTGCGGGTTCAAATCTTAATCAACAATTTGGTTTACCTCCTATTGTGGGTACGTTATTAATGACTGTATTAATCTTACTGGCAGGTATGTTAAAGGTTAAAGGTGTGGTAAAAGTTATTGGCAATATAACGCCATTTTTAATAATATTTATTATCCTCATTTCAGTTTATAGTTTTATTACTACAAACACACCATTTTCACAGCTTAATACATTATCAGACGCTAAACCTTCAACATTGCCAAACTGGTTTGTAGCTGGAGTGAACTATGCTTCATTTAATACTGCTGTTGGTGCTTCGATGGCTATAGTCATGGGGGGATCAGAGAAGAATACGAAGGTTGCTGCAACTGGTGGATTAATTGGTGGTCTTGCTTTAGGTATAATGATTGTATTGAGTCACTTGGCTATTTTCACACAAATTGATGTCGTGGGAGATATGGATATGCCAATGTTAGGTATCGTCAATAATATTTCACCTGTGCTAGGTATTATTATGGCAATCGTTATATTCGGTATGATATTTAATACTGGATTAGGAATGTTTTATGCTTTTGCATCGCGTTTTACTGTAGTAGATACGATGAAATTCAAAATATTTTATACGATAGCAGTTATTGTAGGATTATGCTTAAGTTTTGTCGGATTTACAGATTTAGTAGCTATATTCTATCCATTAATTGGCTATTTAGGGCTCGTACTTATTTTAGTATTGTGCTATGCGCCATTTAAACTTAAGTTTAATAATAAAAATGAATAAACGATTTAAAAAATGATATTAAAATAAAATTAAATTTACACCCCATTCCTTTATTTTTAGTTATAATAAAATAAAGGGATGGGGTGATTTTTTATGAATGAGCAGACGTTAGAAATTTTACAAATGAATGCGCTTCAACTATTAGGCATCCAATTAGAAGGCTATGATATGAGTGATATAAAGGGTATTAGCACGCATATTAAGACACCCTTTACAAATACTGCAAGAAAACAGTTTAAAACTGAGTTAAAGCACTTTATTGTCCATATGAATAGTAATAAAATTTATCATTATTCGAATAGTTTTGATGTTAATTTTTTGATTTTTAAATTCAAGAAAAATAAACAGATTTATATTATTGGACCTTATATGGAGCAAAGACCGAATGAACGCCGCTGTAATGAACTATTACAAAGAGCAGATATCAAAATATCAAAGTTGTCGATATTAAAACAATATTTACTTAGCGTACCTTTATGTCATCATGTTAAAGCTCAAAAGATGTGCCGGCTAGCAATTCGTTTTTTAAAAAAGAGGAACGTTGTTTATGAAACAGTAAAAATTGATTTCGAATTTCATTCAACTATAGAGATGTTAGCTGAATCAAGAGCACAAATGGATTACACATTACAAGAAATAGAACAACGCTATAATTTAGAAAATCAATTACTTACTGCAGTTGAAAACGGAAATGTGACAGAAGCATTATCAATTTTAAATGAAATGAATGTATCTGTATCAGGTTTGCGTAGGGTTAAAGATGATATTTCTAATGAACAGTATAAAGCCTTTCTTATCAATACGTTATGTCGGAAAGCAGGGGAAAAGGCCGGTATTAGCTTAATTCACATTGATGAAATATCTGAGAGGTATGCTTCTATTATTGATCAGACAATGGATAGTAAGATGCTTGACGAAATTGTTCATGAAATTGTTAAAGAGTACGCGGAAAGAGCTATGAAGACTAAATCCAATGCTTACAGTCCAAAAGTCAGTAAAGTAATACAGTATATAGAACGAAATTTGGACAATACGCTGACCTTAAATGAATTAGCTAGTCACGTTGATTTAGCACCTAGTTATTTATCAAGAATATTTAATCAAGAAATTAACAAATCAATTTCACAATATATCATTGAACTAAGAATTAAAAAAGCACGTGACTTGATTGCTAGAACTAAGATGACAGTTTCTGAAGTTGCTTCATATGTAGGATTTAAGGAACAAAGTTACTTTACACAATGCTTTAAAAAGCAATATGGTGTGCCTCCATTAAAATATAGAACAGAGCATAAAGAATTTTACTAAAAAATTAACTTCAAAAATTAAAAAATATAAATAAAGTTGCTGTTTAGGTAAAGTTTTTATTAAAAATGTAAAAATAATCTCAAAAAATAATCGAAATAGTGTAAAAAATGCAATTTTACAATATGATAAAGCAATACAAGCAGTGCATTTTCTAATTGATGCTTCCTGTATATGTAATTTTCACCATATACCTTAGTTATAGCTTTTATTCGTGTTATTTCAGTTTAAATCACGAGGATGTAAATTATATATTTATAACAACGTTGTTATTTTTGTATTGACTGTTTTATTTTTAAAAATATAATAAAGGAAAGATCTCTATAAATTAATCGTAGGGGATGTATTTAATCATGTAAAATGATGAAGAAATTTGTAGAGTTACTTTTTTTTACGCATATAAGAAAACGCTTACAATATAAAGTCCTTTTCTTATTGAATGATAATTATGAATACATACTAAGAAGTTACTGGAAGAATTAATTATTCCAAGTGCTTTTATAGTGGAAAGAGGTAATCGATATGGTTACAGCAAAACTAAAGCCTGCAAACAGTAAACTAAAGCGTTTTAAAGAAATTCAGAATCCTAGATTGAAATTTAAGGAAAAGCTATCTTATGGATTTGGTGACTTAGGTAATGGCATGATGTTCGATATGGGGCAGATTTACTTACTATTATTTTATACTGATATTTTAGGTATACCTTCGTGGGTAGGGGGATTAGTATTTTTAGTCTCGAAGTTCTTTGATGCCTTCGTCGATACAGCTGTAGGGACAATTGTAGATAATCAAACTAATTTTGCTAAACGTGGTAAATTTAAACCATTTATTTTATACGGCAGTATACCATTAGCAATACTTACAGTAATAACGTTTCTATCACCAGACATAGGAGAAACAGGTAAAATTATATGGGCTTTTGGTTCATATTTGTTATTTAACGCAGCTTATTCATTTGTAAATATTCCATATGGCTCACTGTCTGCATCTATGACTATTAATGCGGATGATCGTACACAATTATCGGTATTCCGTAACATGGGGTCTCAAGGCGCAATGTTTATATCTGGTATTGTCGTGATACCTGTTGTTAGTTTATTTCCAAATCATCAAATTGGTTATCCAATGGCAGTTGGGATGCTTGCTATTGCTGGAGTGATATTCCATATGATTTGTTATAAAGGGGTTACTGAGAGACATACGATTGAAAGACCGAAAGAAAAAGGGCTTGGCCGTAAAGCATTTCTAAATTTATTGAAAAATAGACCCTTTATCATATTAGCAATTTATACACTTTTAACAATAAGTGCACTATTTTTACAGCAAGCTTCACAATTATACTATTTTAAATATGTATTAGGAGAACAAAATTTAGTAGGGATAGTTAGTACGTTAAACTTCCTTGTGCTAATTCCTGCATTAGTATTAACGACGTTCTTAAGTAAATTGATTGGTAAGAAAATGACGGCGATTATAGGTGTAGGAGGCTTCATTTTATTCCAATTTATCAACTTTACTTTTTTCTCAGATCATATCGTGATGTTCTTAATTATTAATACTATTGCACAATTATTCTTAGTCATTCCAAATACTGTAACTTGGGCATTTATTGCTGATGTTGTGGAATATGGGCAATGGCAATCGGGGATTAGATCTGAAGGGATTATATATGCGAGCTATAGTTTCACAAGAAAAATATCACAAGGTTTAGCAGAATTTATACCAGGTGCATCTTTAACAATTATTGGATTTGTTCCTAATGCTACTCAATCAGCAGATACATTACATGGATTGAAAGTGTTATTCTTTATCGTTCCTGCGACAGCTTGTTTAATTGCAGTCATACTATTCTTCTTTGCATACCCATTAACTGACCGTAAACATAAACAAATCGTTAAAGAGTTAGCATTGAGAGAAGAATTGTAGATAGATTTTATAAAATTGAAAGGAGTAACTAAATATGTTGTATCCAGTTGTAAATGAATTTAGAAGTATCATTGATTTGAACGGTATATGGCGCTTTAAATTAGAGGGGAACGAAGATCAGATTGATGTATCACAACCATTAAATACTGAACAAGTCATGGCTGTGCCAGGGTCATTCAATGATCAAGGGGTCACTGCTAACATTCGTAATCATGTAGGAAATGTATGGTATGAGAGAACATTTACCGTTCCCAACGTATTAAATAATGAACGTATTGTCTTAAGGTTTGGTTCTGCAACGCATAAAGCAACCGTATATATCGATGGTAACGAAGTAACGTCAAACCAAGGAGGTTTCCTACCATTTGAAGTAACATTAGAAAAAGCATACACAGTTGGGACGCATCGTTTAACGGTATGTGTTAATAATATCTTAGATGAAACGACTTTACCTGTTGGGGATTATAGCGAAACAACAGATGCACAAGGAAATGTGATTAAGAAAAATATACCAAATTTTGATTTCTTTAATTATGCAGGTTTACATAGACCTGTAAAAATATACACTACACCTAAGACACATATTCAAAATATTGAAATTGTACCTGAAGTGCAAGGTGATGATGCTTTCGTAAATTATAAAGTGAGCACGAATCATAGCAGAGGAGCTGTTAAGGTTCAATTAGTGGATGAAGACAAACAAGTTATAGCTGAATCAACAGGAGTAGAAGGTACAATAAAAGTTCAGAATCCACATCTTTGGCAACCACTAAAAGCGTATTTATACCATTTAGAAGTGTCGCTTATAGAAGATGAAGAGATAATTGACACTTATGCTGAGCGTTTTGGTATACGTTCTGTCAAAGTAGATAAGGGTAAATTTTTAATTAATGGAGAGCCGTTTTATTTTAAAGGATTTGGTAAGCATGAGGATAGTTATTATCATGGCAGAGGTATGGATGAAGTAGTAAATGTATTAGATTTTAATTTGATGAAATGGATTGGAGCCAATTCATTTAGAACTTCCCACTATCCATATTCAGAGGAAATGATGCGTTTGGCTGATGAACAAGGCATAGTGGTGATCGATGAAACGACTGCTGTAGGTGTTCATTTAAACTTTAATGCAATTTTAACTGGAGAAAAAGAAAGAAATACTTTTAAAGAGATAGGTACGAAAGCAGCGCATGAGGCTGTGATTAAAGGGTTAATAGAACGTGATAAAAATCATGCATGTGTGGTCATGTGGTCTATTGCAAATGAACCAGCTTCTGATGAACAAGGTGCAAAAGCATATTTCGAACCATTAGTGAATCTAGCACGAACGTGTGATCCACAACAGAGACCTGTTACAATTGTAACAATATTGACTTCTCAACCAGACACATGCCAAGTTCAAGATTTAGTCGATGTATTATGTTTAAATAGATACTATGGTTGGTATACTCAAACAGCAGATTTGAAAGCAGCTAAATTAGCATTAGCAGAAGAATTAGATGGCTGGAGTATTAAACAACCAGATAAGCCAATTATGTTTACTGAATATGGCGCAGATACTGTGGCAGGAATGCATGCATTAAATGATGAATTGTTCACAGAGGAATACCAAATACGTTATTATGAAGCAAACCATGAAGTTATGGATAAGTACCCTCAATTTATCGGAGAACAGGTATGGAATTTTGCAGATTTTGAAACTTCTTCCGGTATTATTAGAGTGCAAGGAAATAAGAAAGGAATTTTCACCCGTGAAAGAAGACCAAAAGCTGTTGCTCACTATTTCAAAGAAAGATGGTCGAATATTCCGGATTTTGGATATAAAATATAATATAAATGAAAGGGAAGTGGACAGAAATCTAATTAATTTAAAAGGTTTCTGACACACACCAGGATGTAGCTGTCCCTTAATAAAGCGAGCCAACAATATAGAAGTATTGAATAAAAAGAAGCACTCAGATGAATTAAATATGATGTGTAGCCCATAAGTTAGATTTTTAGTCCAACTTTTGGGGTGCACATCAATCATCTGAGTGCTTCTTTTTATGCATTTATATTATAATTTGGCTTGCCATTTATCAGTCCAAACCAAATCGTTATAAGAACCTTTAAAAGTGCTAAATCCCATAATTTTATCGACCGTTTGTTTAATACTTTCAGGGTTAGAATGATAAGCGTTTATATAAGCTTTCACCATCGTTGCATCATGTAAGTGTGTTGTGAAGTTTAAAGAAACAAATACCGTTGGCACTTCATGTACATACCAAGGGATTTCATTGCTCATAGCAGTACCCCATTTGATTCGGTAGTTATTTTCAGCAGCGTAACCAATAATATTAGCAAAGACAAGTGCTGCATCAACGTCCTCACGATAAGATAAAGTTTTACCTTTAACACGTGTAGAACCATCATTTAAAGTAACATTAAAACCTCTTGATTCAAGTTCTTTAATAATGTCTTCAGGCACATTATTAGCAGATTTATAAATGCCATCTTTTTCACCTTCAATTACATAAAGACGAATGTTTTTATGTGTTTCTGGACGAATCGGTAATTGATCTAAAGTGTTTTTTACTAGTGTAATACCTAAATCAGCAGCTTCAGCACGCATATCTAAATGTTCTTGACAGCCGATAACTTGCAAGTCTTCTTTAGCGCGAATGATTGTTCCATCTACTTGTTTTTTGTGTAAATTCAATTGTGCTTTAAGTCCTAAGATACGACGAACAGCATCATCTAAACGTTCATCTGTGATGATACCATTATTATATCCATTTAGCATAAATTGATAATCTTCTTCTAAATCATTGAAGAATAGGAACATATCACATCCAGCAGCAATTGAAAGAGGTACGTAATCTTCACGACGCATAGCAGCAGTCATTCCTAACATATGACTAGCATCTGTAACGACTAAGCCATTAAAATGCATATCGTCTTTAAGTAAATCAGTGATAAGTTCTTTTGATAATGTTGCTGGCAAAATATCTTTATCTTCTAGGTTTGAGTTTAACTTTTTAGAATAAGCAGGCTGTGCGATATGACCAGCCATAATCATTTGTACACCACGATCAATATGATGTTGATAAACTTTACGGAAACTATTGTCCCATTCTTCTGTAGATAATTCGTTTACACCTAACACTAAATGTTGATCACGTTCTTCTGTACCATCTCCAGGGAAATGTTTAATACATGTAATCATGTCATGTTCTGAATTGAAACCATCAATAAAAGCACTAGAATATTTGATAACTGTTTGTGCCTCTGTACCGTATGAGCGTGTATTTACGATAGTATTGCGCCAGTTCTTAAGAATATCAACACAAGGATCAAAATTGATATGAACACCTAATGCTGAAGCCTCACGTGCAGAAACGAGTCCAGCATTGTATGCGACCTTAGTATCTTGTGCAGCTTCACATTGTGCTGCACTCGCAATATAAGTCCCATCTTTACATGCGCCATTACCTCCAGAATCACAGTTAGCTGCAACAAGTACAGGAACCTTTGTATTTTGTTGTAAGTCATTGAGTAATCTTTGTACATCAACTTTATTACCGCCTTCGTAACGTGCGCCACCAATATGATAACGTTCTAAAACTTCTTTATTACTCAAATCTGCATCGTGGAATTTTTTTCCATCTTCTAATGAAAATAAATTGAAAAAGAGTTGGCCAATTTTTTCTTCATTTGATAAATCTTTTAGTGTTTCTTCAACCCAAACAATTTGTGTGTCGTCTAAATTATAAGGTGATGTTTTTAGGTTTACTTTTATCATTAATTATTTCGCTCCTTCAAAATTATTATAAAATATAGAAATTAAAGAAGATTGGATTTCTTGATTGAAACGACCTTCTCTGAATAGTTTTAAGTATTTATTGTGAAAATCTAACCATGACTGATCTTCGTGGCCAGCAAGGATAGGATAAAAATACAAATCATGCGTTTGAGCAGCTTCTAAGTCTCCTTTGGCATCACCTAGCATAATAATATCTTCTAAATTATAAAATGACTTTAATACTTCAAGACAATGCTCTTTCGTACCTGATTCTTGGGCGAACATACCACTCAAGTATGGTGTTAAGTGAAATGACTCCCACTCATGTTGAACGGCAGAAAGGTTGGCTGATGATACGATAGCTATATCTGCAAATGAAGCGGCATCTTTTAAGGCGTTGTGTACGTGATTAAAAGGACCGATACTAGGAAGTTCTTTAATACGTGAATTGACTTTATGAGACCAAGATAAAGCTTTACGTAAACCAGATTGGCTTGGGTTGTCTTCGATAGCTTCTTCAAGACTAGGATTTGAAAAAGACTGGGTAGTTTGTACCCATTGTTTTATGTCGTCATATCCTTTAATGTCTAAACCCTCTGCAACAAGTTCTTCTAACATTTTTTCAAGACCTCTAAAACGGTTGATGCCTCTGGTTATTTCATAAAGGTTGAATGCATTCCATCGTTCTAAGATTCTTTCTGACTCATCTTCGAGGTGCCATTCTTCGACAAGCGCTGGACCAAAAGCTCGTTCATGTTTAATAGTCATAGAATCAATGGCACATCCATCTGAATCGACGCAAATGAGTTTATTATATTTAGCTTTATAGTGTGATAAAGATTGAATCATTTTAAAATTCCTCTCCCTTAAGTTTTAAATAAAGTGATTATCATAATGTCTTTTAAAATCTTAATTGAGTTGAGTAGCGTAAAAGACGATTGAAATTATTGTTCTATATAAAGCAGATAATCCATACGATAAAGCGCTTTCTTTACACTATTAAAGTTAGCATTTCGAATTCAAAAAAACTACAGAATAATCTTTAATTATGTGATTTTATTCACAAAATAGCTATTTTAGGATAATTTATTTCTAAAAATGTCAATAAGTTTATAAAAAGGAGCTTATATTTCAATAATTCAAATGATTAACTACGCCACTACAAATTTGCACACTATTTAATTTTTATATCTTTTGAATTTTGAGATACTAGTATTGTTTGTACATCTATCAAGTGATTTCAAACGATTCTAATGCAAATGATATAGTGACACTATTTAGACATATTTTTATTGTAATTGACTGAAAATAAATAAAAAATATAATGAAAGTGAGTTGAGTATGAGATTTTAATCAGAAAAAGGAAGATGATAATGAATAAAATGAGAACTTTACAACAACTACAAGAAAATTATTTGGTTGCGGTTGTAAGAGGTAATACGGAGGATGATGCATGGCAAAAATGTAAACAAATTATTGAAGGTGGCATACTAAATATTGAAGTTACATTCACGACACCACATGCAGAAACAGTAATAAAATCTTTGAGTCAGAAATATAAGAAGGATGTTTTAATTGGTGCCGGGACAGTTATGGATGCTACTACAGCACGTATCGCAATTATGAATGGAGCAAACTTTATTGTGAGTCCTCATTTTGATGCACAAATAGCAATGATGTGTAATTTATATACGATACCTTATTTGCCAGGATGTAGTTCAGTTACGGAAATAACGACTGCTTTGCAACATGGAGTTGATGTAGTGAAGTTATTTCCAGGAGATGGATTAGGAGCAGATTTTATAAAAAATATACATGGACCGATACCACAAGTAGAAATGATGCCTTCAGGCGGCGTATCTATAGAAAATATGCATGAATGGTATGAAAAGGGGGCGTTCGCCATAGGTATTGGTAGTGCATTAACCAAAGGTGCTCAAGATGGAACAGATCGAATTATTGTAGAACAGACTCGTGCATTTGTGGAAAGATTTAAAAATATCAAAGCTTAACATTTTAACTTTGATAACTGGTAATTCTCATAATTTAAGTGAATATTATAACACTACTAATTGTTGTATTAACAAACAATATAGGTAATAAGCGTAATAAAAAATTTTCGCGCTTTTAGAAAGCGTTTATATTCATCCTTGTAATTACAACGATAAAGACAGTTATATTTACAAAGTTTTAATGCTTAAGTAAATGTTTAGGGAACATCAAACGTTAGAAAGAGGTCATCTTATGGTTTCAATGTCAGCGAAGAAAAAACAAACCAAGCAAGAAAAATTTGACGATATTAGTACACCAAAATTAAAATTCAAAGAAAAATTATCATACGGTTTAGGTGATTTAGGTAACGGTATGATGTTTGATATGGGACAAATATATTTATTGAAATTCTTTACGGATATACTAGGTATTTCCGCTTTTTATGGTGGGCTGGTATTTCTTGTATCAAAAATATTTGATGCTTTTGTAGATACTGGTGTAGGTACTTATGTGGATTCGAGAACGAATATTGGTAAACGTGGTAAATTTAGACCGTTTATTTTATATGGTACAGTACCACTTGCGATTTGTACGGTTTTATCTTTTATTGCACCAAATTTAGACCAAACTGGTAAAATCATTTGGGCATTTGCAACGTATATGTTATTTAATGCGGCATATTCAGTTGTGAATATACCTTATGGCTCACTTTCTGCGTCTATGACTGTTAATGCTGAAGACAGAACGCAGTTATCAGTATATAGAAATTTAGGGTCACAAGCGGCATTATTTGTGGCAGGTATTGTGGTCATACCGTTAGTTAATCAGTTTCCGAATCAGGCAGTTGGATATCCTGTTGCAGTAGCATTATTAGCTATTGTCGGCGTTATTCTACATTTAATTTGTTATAAAAATGTTAAAGAAAGACACGTGATACAACGTCCTAAGACAAAAGGTATGGGTAAAAAAGCTTTTGTGAGCCTATTGAAAAATGGGGCATTTGCAATATTAGCAATTTATACATTATTAACAATTATGTCGATGTTTTTAAAACAGTCATCTCAATTATATTACTTCGAATATGTTATGGATGCACCTAATTTAGTTGGTCTTGTGAGTACTTTAAACTTTGTTGTGCTTATTCCAGCACTTTATATAACAACGTTGTTAAGTAAAAAGGTAGGAAAAAAGATGACAGCTATTATAGGTATAGCAGGATTCGTATTGTGTGAAATATTAAACTTTGCACTTTTTGGAGATCATATAACAACATTTTTAATAGTAAATACAATTTCTTCATTCTTTTTAGTTATACCTAATACAGTGACTTGGGCATTTATTGCTGATGTTGTTGAATATGGGCAATGGAAATCTGGAATACGGTCTGAAGGTATTACGTATTCAAGCTATAGTTTCACCCGTAAGATTTCACAAGCTTTGGCAGGTTTTATTCCTGGTCTTGCATTAACTATGATTGGTTATCAACCAAATGTTGCTCAGACTACGGAAACATTAGCAGGTCTTAAAATATTATTCTTTGCCGTGCCAGGTGTAGGATGTTTAATTGCGCTAATTATATTCTTAATTGGTTACCCACTAACAGATAAGCGTCATAAACAAATTGTTAAGGAACTAGCATTAAGAGAAGAAATATAAGGGAAAGGGCGTTTTCAGTCATGACACAATTTATCACTGATCATTTTATGTTACAAAATAAAAAAGCAGTTGTGTTATATAATAAATACGCAAAAGATATGCCGATTTATGATTATCATTGCCATTTAGACCCACAACAAATTAGTGAGAATACACACTTTGATAATATAACAACGTTGTGGCTAGGGGGAGATCATTATAAGTGGAGAGCAATGCGGGCACAAGGTATTGATGAATACTATATAACTGGTGATGCTTCACCTCGAGAAAAGTTTAAAAAATGGGCACTTACTTTGGAAAATTCAGTTGCAAATCCTCTATATCATTGGTCTCATTTAGAGTTAGCTATGTATTTTGATGTGCATGAAGTGTTAAACGAACACAATGCTGATCAAATTTATAATCAAGTTAACAGTTATTTACAGCGTCATAATATCACAGCACAATCTTTGATTACGCAATCAAATGTTAAGTTGATTTGTACTACAGATAGCCCTACAGATGATTTACGTTATCATGATAAATTGCATAAGCAAAAGGACTTCAAGACTAAGGTCTTACCTTCATTTAGACCAGATATTGCTTTTAAAGTTGGGGAAGAATGTTTTGTAGATTTTGTAGAAACATTAAGTGACTTAACACACTCTATTAGTAATGTAGATGATTTTATAGAAGCTATGAAAATACGAGTTAATTATTTCCATGACAAAGGTGGACGATTAGCAGACCATGGATTAAATACGATTGAATATCAGTCATATAATCACGTAGATATTGATGATATTTTCAAAAAAGCATTGAATAAACAGCAAGTAAGTAATAAAGCACATGCACAATTTCAAACATTCTTATTAAATGAATTAAGTAAGATTTATAATGAAAAAGGCTGGGTTATGCAAATTCATTTTGGTGCAATACGTAATAATAATACTGTGGCATTTGAACAATTAGGACCCGACGCTGGGTTTGATTCTATACGTGATCAACAAAATCTTGCTGAAAACTTGAATAGCTTGCTAAATATGATGGCTTCAGATCATCACTTACCAAAAACAATATTATACAATTTGAATCCGACATATAATGACATTGTAGGGACTACTATAGCAAATTTCCAAAACCAATCTCACATACAAAGTAAAGTACAACATGGTGCGGGATGGTGGTTTAACGATACAAAACGTGGCATGTTAAATCAAATGACATCATTGGCAGATCAAGGGTTATTGATGCATTTTGTTGGTATGTTAACAGACTCTAGAAGCTTTATTTCTTACTCAAGACATGATTATTTTAGAAGAATTCTGTGTACTTATATTGGTAGTTTGGTGGAGTTAGAAGAAATACCAGATGACCCAAGGTTATTAGAGAAGTTAATTAAAAATATTTGTTATTACAACGCTTATAATTACTTTAAATTGATTTAGAGAGGGGCGCCATTAGGAATGAAAATGACATTTAGATGGTATGGTAAAGATGATCCAATCAGTTTAGAATATATCAAGCAAATACCAAGTATGAAAGGTATTGTCAGCGCGATTTATGATACCGGTAGGCGAAGTGTGGCCATTAGATAAAATCCAAGAGTTAAAATCAGAAATTGAAAATGCTAATTTAGAACTATCGGTCATTGAGAGTGTACCCGTGCATGAAGATATCAAATTAGGGAAGGCAACGCGCGATAAATATATTGAAAATTATTGCCAAACGTTACGACATATTGGTCAGGTAGGTATTAAAGTAGTGTGCTATAACTTTATGCCAGTATTTGATTGGACGCGCTCACAGTTGGATTTTCCGTTAGTAGATGGTTCGACAGCACTAATATATGATGAAGAAGCAATTGCTAAAATGGATCCACTAAAAGGTGAACTCTCGCTACCGGGGTGGGATTCAAGTTATACGCAAGAAGATTTAGCAACGCTCTTTGCAGATTACAAAACTATTGATAAAGAAAGGTTATGGGAGAATTTAAGTTACTTTATTAATAAAGTAATACCTGTTGCAGAAGAAGCGGATGTATTGATGGCAATACACCCAGATGATCCACCTTGGAGTATATTTGGGTTACCCAGAATTATTACAAATAGAGAAAATCTAGAAAGGTTCATTCGCTTACACCCGTCTAAGTATAATGGTTTGACTATGTGTTCAGGTTCTTTGGGTTCGGATAAGTATAACAATTTTCCAGAAATGTTAGCATATTTTGGCCAAAAAGGACGAGTACATTTTGTCCATGCACGTAATGTGAAATTAGTTGGAAATAAGTCATTCCAAGAAGCTGCACATTTATCAGAAGCAGGTTCTATCGATATGTATGAAGTTATAAAGGCATTGCATGACTTTGGTTACGAGGGACCGATTAGACCAGATCATGGACGTATGATTTGGGGAGAAACAGGTAAAGCAGGCTATGGTTTATATGATCGAGCATTAGGCGCAACCTACTTAAATGGTTTATATGAATCAATGGAAAAAAATAGCTTAGCAAATAAGCGTCAGCTTCTATAAAGTATTCAATAATGATTATGGTGGATGACGATATGATGTTTGAGGTAAAGAGAGAAATGTCAAATATAAGATTTTAATAGAATAAGGAAAAAGAATAAAAGTGATGAATTTGTGAAAACAATCACAAAATGCTTTTAATTTGATGGAACATAGATTATGATAAGGGTGTAGAAGATAAACAAAGCTTCTTAATAGAAAACTACGGAGTGATTATTTATGAGAAAAGTAATTGAAGCAGTTATTTTTTCAAACGAAAGTAGTTACGAAATTTATACGCACACAGGCGTAAACCAAGGTATTATTAATGACATTAAAGATGGATACAGAAGTATTGACTATATAGCTTACATCGATGCAGAGAAAATTTACAACTATGGTTTAAAGAAAGAGCTATTAGTTAACCAATAATACACTGTATACATCGATGTGAATTGAAGTTTAATAGTGTTTTAATATGCGCTTACAATAAAACCTATTAACTTCGTGTAAGTTTTTCTCCCCAGTGAAACTTTCATGATTTATTTAAACACCCTCACCCCCAGTATTAAGAAAAGCCTACGCATACTCTTTCTACAGTATGTGTAGGCTTTTTCTATAATGATTTAAAGGAAACCCTATTAAATAGTTAATCCTAAATATATGCCTTGAAATTATGTTTAACCGAATTAAAGTCATAAACGGAATTATACATACGCATGCGAATGTGATCTTGTGAAGCGTAAGGTATGCGTAAGTGATCATGTTGTTCTACATATCTACGGAATTCACGTTCTAATTGATTGCGATGATTTAAAGACATTTGAATCCACTCTTCTTGTTCAAACAATACTTCAAAACGAAAGTCAAAGTTATCTTTGGCCATAGATGCATGTAAATGATTGATTCTTTCATCAAAGTTCAAATTTAATCCCCCTTTAAACAAACGTTATTAAATTGATATACACCCATTATATACCCACATTAAATGGAAGTATAGGTAATGAATAATTGTTATAATTCAAAAATTTAATAAAAAATAAATTAACATGATAAAATAAGTAAAAATAGGGAAATAACCTTATACATAGTTAAATTGAAAGAGAAAGGAAGATATGGATGAGCGAGTTAAAAAATAAAGTTGCAATTGTTACAGGTGCGAGTAGTGGTATTGGCGCAAGTATTGCCGAAACATTATCACAACATGGCGTGAAAGTAGTATTAACAGGACGTAATGAAACACGTTTATCTGATGTAGCTAAACAACTTCGAGAAAATAGTCAGTCTGAAATTGATACACATATCGTCGATGTTACGCAAAAAGATGAAGTAGCCAAATTAGTAAAAGAGACTGAAAATAAATTTGGTCGTGTAGATATATTAGTGAATAGCGCTGGTTTAATGCTTTCTTCTGCAATTACAGATGGTGATGTTGAGGCATGGGAAAATATGATTGATGTCAACGTCAAAGGTACTTTATATGGCATTAATGCCGTTTTACCAATATTTTTAAATCAAACTACAGGACATATTATAAATATTGCTTCTATTTCTGGTTTTGAAGTTACAAAACAAAGTACCTTATATAGCGCATCTAAAGCAGCGGTACATACTATTACACAAGGGCTAGAAAAAGAATTAGCTAAAACAGGTGTAAGGGTTACAAGTATTTCACCTGGTATGGTAGACACACCACTAAGCGGTAATACTGATTGGGGTTCTCGTAAAAAGTTAGATCCGCAAGATATTGCCGAAGCTGTCGTTTATGCGTTACAACAACCTAGTCATGTCAATATCAATGAAGTTACGGTAAGACCAGTATAAAATATCACAGGTAAGTATTGTTTCACATATTTTGTACTTTGTTATCTGTTAATCATATGGGAGTGAGATGAAAATCAAATTATAAATATTGATTTTTGTCTCACTCTTAAAATTTATATTTTTGTACCTCTTTATATGAAAGAAGTGATAATAAATGTATTATAGACGATTAACTGAAAGTGACGTAAAGCAATATCGTAAGCTGCGTTTGAAATCATTGCAAACTGATCCGAAAGGTTTTGCATCTACTTACAAACGTGAGGTGGAATTCCCACTAAGTAAGTTTAAATCGCGAATTATATCTTCAGAAACTCAATTTACAATTGGTGCGTTTGATGACACTGCATTAGTTTGTATAGGTACTTTTTATAGCGAAACCTTAGAAAAGGTGAAGCATAAAGGCAACTTAGTGACGGTATACTGTGATCCATCTTATAGGCGACAAGGTATTGCCAGTTTATTGATACAAAAAATAATTAACGAGGCAAATGAACTAGGCTTTGTGAAAATAATTGGATTATGTGTACTATCTGAAAATGAAAGTGCTATTGCATTATATGAACAATTAGGATTTAAGCGTTATGGAACTGAGCCCAAAGCACTATTTGATGGTAGTAATTATTATGATGAAGATTTAATGTACATGGAATTATAATATATAGCAGTTGTAAATATTAAACTAAGGTGGGGGAAAATATGGAAACAGATTATATTATGGAGACAAACTTTATTATTGTAACAGAGCGATTATATTTAGTAAGACCTTCTCAAGAATATTTAACTGACTTACACAGTTTACATTCAGATCCGAGAACAAACATTTATAATCCAGCAGGGCCTCATCAAAGTATCGAAGAAACAGAAGAGATGCTTAAGTCATGGATTGAACATTGGTTTAAATACCGTTTTGGTTACGCATTAATGATAGAAAAAGCAAGCGGTCAAATGGTTGGTATGTGTGGTTTGACATATAAATCAATGTTAGGTGAAACATATCTTAATTTGGCTTATCGACTGAATCCAGAATATGCCCGAAAAGGTTTTACCAAAGAAGCATGTTTAGCAATCATAGATTATGTGAAAGAGGACATACAAGTGAACCATCAAATACTTGTACGCACAAAAAAAGACAACTTCCCATCTATTATGACTGCGCAATCGTTAGGATTTGAAAAAATAAGCAGTTATAACAATTATGAGGAAATGGGCGACATTTATCTGTTTGAGTGACGTCTGTTTATGACTATAAGATATGTGTTGGCGATGAGTTGTTACATAGTTCAACTTCCAATAATTGTAAACTTTTAGAAGGCCATCTGAGTATGGCTAATGTGTATATCTCGATAACTCAATACTGATTACCTGAGCTAGCGCTCATGCATAAGTCCCACTAACTCTCAAAAGAGGAACACCTGAGTAGGAACTCATGTGTAAAAAGTGTAGTTAATGATTACCTGAGCTGGTGCTCATGCATAAGTCCCACTAACTCAATAAATTGAGAAGTGGGACTTTAAAGAAGTGGCTCTTTATATAGAGTCGATTTATAGCCATTCTATAATTTCAATTCTATTGCCAAATGGGTCGTAAATATAAAAGCGATCAGCACCTTCAAGTTCATCTCCATATATAATTTCGACTTCTTGTAATTCAAGGTTTTTCCTTACTTCTGTTGCATTGTGTACTGCAAATGCAGGGTGTGCCTTTTTGGCTGGGCTAAAATTGTTTTCAACGCCAATATGAAGTTGTTGTTTACCGATTTGAAACCAGAGTCCACCTTTTAGTGTAAGGTTATCTGGTTTAGGTATTTCTTTAAAACCTAATTTTTCAGCATAAAAAGTTCTAGCTAAATCTTCTTGATTTGCTGGTGCTGCAACCTGAACATGATCAATTCCTATAAAGTGCTTTTGCATAATAACAACTCCTTTTGTAATTTATAGTATCAAAAGTGTAAAAACAAAACGACTATTATAATTTATGATATTGAAAAATGTAATGGAAGTACAATACTATGCAAAGGGTTAATATTTTGAAGAAATTATTATATTTCATGTTGTGTTTATTATTATTTTTAACGACTTGTGGCGATAATACTGAGTCTAAAGATGCAACTTCAACAGAAGGTAGCAAGATGAAAACATATACAACAGATGAAGGCAGCAAAATTAAAACCTGATTTAAACATTACATATAAAGAAAATAAGAATAACAAAAATTAACGAAAATTGCGCCAGCTGTTCCAATAAAGGTGCAGAACATGGATTATAAAGATACACATATAGAAATAGGTAAACTAGTGAATAAAGAAGCAAAAGCTAAAGAGCAAGCAAATAAATTATCGTCCAAATTGGCAAAAGATGGTGAAGCAATTAAAAAAGTAATCGGTAAAGATAAAACTTTTTCAATTATGGACATTCAAGCTAAAGATATTTATCAATTCGGCCTAGATATGGTCAGGGCAGTGAAGCAATCTATGAAGGATTCAATTTAAAATAGAACCCTAAAGCTATAAAAGCTATGCCCAAAGAGAAATTCAATGCTTATTCAGGCAACTATTTATTACTCCCTACAAAAGGTGTGAAGAAACCTAATAATGATTTCGTAAAATCAAACACTTGGAAAAATAATCAAGCTGTACAAAACAATCATATAATTTATTATGATATGGATGAAGCGATATATGCAGATTTAATTTCTGCAGAAAAACAAGCAGAATTATTTAAAAAAGAGTTGTTGAAAGACAAATAAAAAAGGCGAGATGAATTTGGACTATCTAAATCTAATTAAAAAAATAGATTTTGTTCCAAATTCATCTCGTCTTTGTATTTAAGATATTATTACCAATGATTAATATCTGTGCGTTCCCCTTTGAAATTATTAGCGGTTTTATGACGTTGAGCGAGAACTTGTTCCACGTCGTCAAATTTTATATCTAAGGCGTGTAATAACACAAATAGATGATACATTAAATCAGCAGTTTCATTCGTTACTTCTTCGCGATCATTTTTCATTGCACCTATAACAACTTCAAATGATTCTTCACCGAATTTTTTTGTGATTTTTTCTAGTCCTTCATTCAATAAATACTGCGTATATGAGTTTTCTTTATTAGATTTGGCACTAGTTGTTACAGTTTGCTCTAGTTGTTGCACGTTGAAAGGCGTAGGTGTGTTAAAGCAACTTTGACTACCTGTATGGCATGTTGGCCCATTTGGTACAACATCGATAAGGAGTGTATCTTGGTCGCAATCTAAATGGATATTCTTTACGATTTGAGTATTGCCAGATGTTTCTCCTTTTGTCCATAAACGATCTTTGGAACGTGAATAAAAACAAACAACGCCACTTGTGAGTGTTTGTTGATAAGCTGATTCATTCATGTAACCGAGCATTAGCACTTGTTTTGTATTAACATCTTGCAATATAGCTGGTAAAAGCCCTTTGCTAAAATCAGGTTGTTGTGTAGTCATCTAACTGGGATACCTCCTTGTGCCATTGTTTTTTTAATTTCATCTACAGTTGTTTCTTTATCATGTAAAATACTTGCGGCAAGACCGGCAGAAACATCAGTTTGCTTAAATAAATTAACAAAATGCTCTGGATTGCCACCGCCACCACTAGCTATAACTGGAATGTTCACAAGTTGTTCGATTTCATGCAAGTGAGTGACATCGAACCCTTGTTTCATACCATCATGAGTCATACTTGTGATAAGTAACTCACCTGCACCTAAAGCTTCAACTTCTTGAATCCAGTCATAGACACGTTTATCAGTACGTTGCTTACCACCATGTGTATAGCAAAAATAGTCATTTAATTCACTATCATAATTACTATCAATAGCGATACAAATGCATTGGCTGCCAAATTTTTCACTAGCTTCTTTAATAAATGATGGATTTTTAAGTGCACTTGAATTCAATGATACTTTGTCAGCACCATGATTTAACAGTTGAGAAATATCATCAATAGTTGATATTCCACCACCGACAGTTAATGGTATAAATAGTTTATCTGCAGTTTCTTCAATAACATCGAGTACTAGGTCATGACCCGCTTCAGTACGTGAAATATCTAAAAAAACTAATTCATCAGCGCCTTGCTCGTTATAATACAGTGCATATTCGACTGGGTTACCAATATCTCTTAATCCTTTAAATTGTATGCCTTTAACGACGCGTCCATCTTTAACATCTAAACAAGGAATGATTCTTTTTTTAATCATGACAAGCCCTCCCAAAAAGTAGGGTTATGGGCAGCTTTACCCACGATAGCTGCAGAGACACCAAGGGATTCTAATTTTTCTAAATCTTGTTGATGACGAATACCACCAGAAGCTACGACAGGTTTTTGAGTTGCGTTGACTAATTGTCCAGTAATTTCAAAATTAGGGCCTTCTAGTCGCCCATCTTTCGAAATATCTGTGTAGATGATGCCCCCAATTGGTAAAGACTCAATTTTTTCAATTAGCTCAAATAAATCTAGTTCAGCATCTTGTTCCCAACCGTTTATTTTTACTTCTCGTCTATAGGCATCTACTGATAGGTATAAACGATTAGGAAATTGGTGTGCCATTTCGGCTAACCATTCTAAATCTTGAATGCCTTTGGTACCGATAATACAATAATTAATACCATCGTTAAAATAAGCTTCAATTGTTTTTACACTTCTAATACCACCACCAACTTCTATAGGTTTATCAGTTAGGGTACGTAAGTCTTTAATATAGTCTTGTTCAATAGATGACTGTTGTTTAGCACCGATTAAATCTACTATATGAATACGATCTACACAATTGTATTGATTATAAAATTGAATACTTTCTTCAGCGCTACGGGACATTTTTTCTTCTGAATCATATTTACCCTCAGTAAGACGTACACTTGTTGCATTTATTAAATCAATGGCTGGCCATAGTTTGATCATTTAGGAATCCACCTTTCAGTGCTTGATTGAGTATTGCTAAGCCATCATCGCCACTCTTTTCAGGGTGGAATTGGATGCCTATATAATTTTTAAATTGTACAATTGCAGGGACTTGTGTGCCATATTCGGCAAATGCTACAACATATTTTGACATTTCTGCTTGATAAGAATGTACAAAATAGACATCTTGAGAAAGTGTTGGTTGATTACTAATTAGATTGTTCCAACCTAAGTGAGGTACTGGATAGGGCGTTTCAATTGGTATAATACGGCCAGGAATTAGTTTTAAACCAGATACATCACCTTCGGCACTCCATTCATATAGCAGTTGCATACCAAGACAAATACCAATCACAGGTTTGTTTGTAACAGATTGCAAAACTTCCACCAAACCTCGTGATTGAATCGCTTGCATGGCATCTTTAAAGTGACCGACGCCAGGTAGAATAATCATATCAGCAGCTTCAATATCTTTTGGATCATCTGTTAATTTAGATTCATAACCAAGATGATTGATTGCACGTTGTACATTTTTTATGTTGCCTAAACCGTAATCAATAAGGGCAATCATTCTATCACACCCTTAGATGACGGCGTGCCTTCGATGTCATTGCTTGATAGAGATTCTTTAAGTGCACGCGCAAAAGATTTGAAGATTCCTTCTATTTCATGGTGCGTATTACCACCACGTATTAAATCAATATGCGTTGTTAAGCGGCCATTAATGACTAATGCACGGAAGAATTCTTCTACTAATTCCGTATCAAAAGTGCCTACCTTTTCACGACTTAAATGCGCATTAAATGAAAGGAAAGGACGTCCACTAATATCAACGACCGTACGTGCTAATGTTTCATCCATAGGGATATAACTTACGCCATAACGTTGAAAGGATTTTCTTTCTCGAGTCATTTCTAACAACAACTGACCTAAAACAATACCAATATCTTCTGTGACGTGGTGATCGTCTACTTCTGTATCACCATTTGCTTCGATAGTAATAGATAGGTTGCTATGGAAGGTGAAGAGGGTCAACATATGATCTAGAAAACCCACGCCAGTGTTGATTTTGCTTGGGCGATTGTCATCTGCAAGTGAGATAGATAATTGTGTTTCAGCAGTGTTACGTGTTTTTTGATAAATCATATTGAGACCTCCAAGTTTTAATAATTTCTTCTAAGTCATCCAATTGTGAATCTGTCGCAATAGAGTAACGCACATAGTCATTCATTTCTGGCTCATCATACAATCTAGGTAAAAAACCATGTGATTGAATATATTGGCCTAAATTTTGTGCAGCTGCTCCTTTAGTAAGTACAAAATTTGTATATGATGGAAAGACGACCATAATATCTGCAACGTAATCGTTAAATAAGTTTCTTAATCTAAGTGCTAATTGGCGTTGATGATCAATAAATTGTTTGGTTTTTTCTGGATGTTCAAACATATATAAAGCGATGTGTAGCGTAAGCGTATTTAATGGATAGGGATGCTCAATACTCTGTATATGTTGAATTGTCTCAGGTGTACCAATTAGAACGCCTAATCTTAAGCCAGCGATACCGAACGCTTTTGATAAGGTACGCATTTGGAGTACGTGTGATTGCATATCAAACTTGTAAGCTTCACCGAAATCTAGGTATGCTTCATCTATTACGAAATAACCACCAATAGAGTTCATCTTGTCAGCTATAGCTTTTAAAAATGTTGTACCGTATTGTTTGCCAGATGGATTATGTGGATTGCTCATTATAAAAAATGCTGGCTGTACTTCCTCAATGCGTTGTAAAATCTGTTCAAGGTTAAATGTTAAATCGTCCTCAGCTTCCACAAATTCAATAGGACGATTTACTTGAGCGGCATAAGCCTGATACATGAAAAAATCTGGGTTAAGTGTTAATGCCGGACCCTCTGGCATGATTAACATCAATTTTTGAATCAGTTCATCAGATCCATTACCAGCTATGACTTGTTCAGCAGTATAGCCATAATAATTTGCATAAGCGGCTTTAAAGCGTTCATATTCATCATCTGGATAAAAGTTAAAGGATGCTTCTTGTATTATTGTAGCTAGTTGTGAATCTGTTAAAGGACGAAGTGGGCTTTCATTTTTGTTAATTCTTATCATCAATATGACCCCTTTGTTGTTCTAATTTCGATAGATTGTTCATGGTTATATAGTTGTTCAATATGAGCAAGCTCACGAGCAGGTTTTTCAATTTGATTGAAAGTATCTTGAGACAAATCTATGACCGAGTGACGCGTTAAAAAGTCATTCACTGATAAACCGTTCGTAAACCTTGCTGTTTGATTAGTAGGTAATACATGGCTTGGGCCAGCAACATAATCACCTATGACTTCTGGTGAATAATGACCTAAAAACAAAGCTCCTACATAACGTACATGATTTAAATAGTCTCGTGGTGAAGCGGTTTGAATTGACGCATGTTCAGGTGCGATTTGATTCATTAAATCGCAGGATTCTGTAAAGTCATCAACTGCAATCAAAAAATGATGATTAGCTAAACTTGCCTTTACGATAGATTGACGTTCAATACGAGTGAGCGTTTGTTGGATCTTTTGTTCAAGTTGTTGTAGGAGTGCCTTATCTTCACTGATAACAAATGTACGTGCTAATTCATCATGTTCAGCTTGCGCAAATACATCATATGTAATTGCATCTAAATCAGCAGTCTTATCAATGATTAAAGCAATTTCACTCGGGCCTGCAATTTGGTCTATACCCACTTGTCCAAAGAGGTATTTTTTCGCATAAGCAACATATTGATTGCCTGGGCCAACGATTTTATCTACTTTAGGTATCGTCTCAGTGCCATATGCAAGAGCAGCTATACTTTGTGCGCCACCAACTTGAAAAACATAATCAACGCCAGCAATATAACATGCTGCCAAAACGATATCAGGTAGACCGCCTGCTTGTGGTGGTGTTACAACTGTTATATTTTCGACACCAGCAACTTTCGCGAGTGTTGCAGTCATTAATACAGTTGAAGGATAGCTCGCTTTACCACCTGGTACATAAACACCAACGCGTTCTAATGGATGATACATTTCATAACATTCAGTAGAACCTTGTTGGTCTGTCCATTTGATAGATTTTTGATAAGTTTCAATACGAGCATGACTATGTTGTAAAGCTTCTCGTAAATTATTGTCTAAGCGATGAAAGGCTGCTTCCAACTCTGAGAATGGAATTGCTAATTGAGGTGTATCTACTTTGTCTAACTCTTTATTATATGCTTTAAGCGCTTGATCACCTTCTGATTTAACTCTTTCACAAATCTCTTTAACCAATGGATACAAATCCTCGTTTAAAGAGGATTGATCTAAATAGTCATTTAAAAATGTTTCTTTATTTATAATCAATGAGTGACACCTCCAAGGTTTGAATTAAATCATCAATTTCTGTTGATTTTTTAAAGTAAGATTGCTTGTTGGTAATAAGTTTTGCATTTATATTCTTAATGGTATCTTTTTCAACTAATCCGTTAGATTTTAACGTTGTGCCGGTTTGGACGATATCGACGATGCCATCTACCATATCAACTAAACAAGCTAACTCGATAGAACCAGATAATTTTACGAGTTCTACATCAAGTCCTTGTGATTCAAAATATTTACGTGCTGTTTTCATATATGAAGTAGCAACTTTAGTGAAATTAGTTGTTTCTGGTTTAGAGGCTAAAGCAAAGTGACAATTGCCAAATGGTAAGTCCAGAAGGTTATTGATTGTATAATTACTTTCCTCCAGCACATCACTTCCGACAATACCTACATCTGCTACACCTTGTTCTACATAGATAGGGACATCACTACCTTTAACTAATACAAATTGGATAGAACCAACAGTAATTAATAATTGACGTTCTCTCTGTTCTAACGCTTGCGCATATGATTGTTCATTTATGTCATTTAAATAAGCAATAAAGCTTTTTAATAATCTTCCTTTTGCTAAAGCTACTGTAAGCATGTGTGTCGCTCCTTTTTTTATAAAATAAACCCGAGTCCAAATCCTTCTAAATCACCTTTGTAAAAACCACCAGTTAGTTGTTGATTTTTATTTTCTTTAAGGTGACATCTCATAAATGCGCCTTTATAATATGAGCGAGGTGGCTGAGGTGTAATATCTAGATGTATATCGCTAATACCAAGTGACTTGAACCACTGATCCCAACGTCTTAACGCTTGAATAGTACGATGATCGTGTTGGAATAGTTGACTTAATAGATCTAGTTGCTCTGTCGTTTTAGTAGTTAATAATTGAACGATTGGATGAGCGATACCAAGTTGCGAAGTAAGCTCTGAAATATTGCGTTCTTGAACAAGTTTTAGAATCTCGTTAGTTTGTTCTTTAGTCGTTAAAAGTAGGTCAATAAGTTGGTAATGACCTAAAATAACAAAATCTATCTCATCGTTAAGTGAGTTTTTTATAAATTCATAAAAAGTCATAAAGTCATCTTGCATGTTTGTAATGGTAGGGTTGTAGTGTTCTATACCTAATTGAGTATAGACTTCATTATCACGCACAATAGGCCCTGAATATGCTACATTGCTTAACTGCCGTGGATAACTACTATAATAACGCAATAATTGATCAGTAAAATCATTGCGTAGCGCAAAGATATGATGGTCATGTTGCCAGAAACTACGCTCTGTCATTTGTTGAAGGTCGTCTTTTGTAAGTGTTTGCCATGACAGAGATTCTATAAAGCTGAAATCAACAAGTTTAAATCCAGCTTGTTGAAAATGCTTTAAAAATGCGAGTTCAATTTCTTTGTTTTTGATAAGTGTTGTAGCATTCATAATATAACCATCCTTTACATATACTTTGTTTCTCTACCGAACTAAAGTGAATTGATAAAGAACACTTTAACATAGATATTTTTGTAATTCAATAAATATTCTGAAAATAATTGGTGGAGTTAATAGTAGTCATCTTAAAATATACACATGATACATTTTAATAAATAATAAAACTAAAGTCCGAGGCATAAATAGATGTCTCGGACTTAGTATGTTTAGTCATCATTAACTAGGTGAGATAATAAAATTATTTTATTAAAAATTGTTTGCTATCCCACTTCGAACTTCTAAGTTTCAATATTAACAATAATAAAATTTAACTAAGGATGTAATTATTTGGAGTAGGTAATTTTTATATATTGTTGTAGCAAAGAGTGAAGTTAATATTGATTATTTTCAACTAAGTTCTTGCCATAATCTACGTAATTAAGCATTTCATCTTTAGGCACCATATTACCACCGGTTGCCCAAACGATATGGTTCGCATTTTCTACAGCAATTCCCTTATTAATCGCTGTTTGAGTTGCTGCATTTATACCAGCAAATCCAGAAGCTGCTGAAGGTTCAATGAATATGTGTTCCTTTTGGCTCAAAGTATATAAATATCGATACATTTGCTTATCTGATACAGTACATGCGCCATAAAGTAAGTTGTTCATTATTTGTCCAACGAGGCGAGAGGGACGTGATACTGCTAAACCGTCAGCATCTGTACGTCCATCCAAACCAATATCTGTGACAGCAATTTCATCATGAAGTTGTGTCATCATACCTAGTAACATGCATGGGGCATGCGTTGGTTCAACGAACACACAATAAACGTGATCACCAAAAATTTGATTTAAACCAAAAGCTACGCCACCGGGTCCACCACCAACTCCACATGGCAAATATACAAAGAGAGGATGCTCAGCATCAACTTGTATATTTTGTTCTCTAATTTGCGATTTTAATCTTAAAGCTGCTACGGCATAGCCTAAGAATAAATCGGCTGAGCCTTCATCATCTAAGAAATGACATGTAGGATCATGTTCAGCAGCTTTCCTGCCTTTTGCAACAGCAAATTGATAATCAGATTGATGTTCAATAACTTCTACCCCACGGTCGCGCAATAAATCTTTTTTCCATTGACGTGCGTCGCTCGACATATGGACTGTTACACTGAATCCAAGTTTTGCACTTATAATACCAATACTTAAACCAAGATTTCCTGTTGAGCCAACAGCTACATTATATTGGCTAAATAGTGCCTGATACTTTGGTTCAGCTAAAATACTGTAGTTATCACTATAGTTTAAATCACCTTGATCCATTGCAATGGTTTCTGCTAACTTCAGTACTTCATAGATGCCACCACGTGCTTTTATAGAACCAGATATCGCAAGGTGGCTATCGCATTTAAGCCATAATTTTTCTATCTTAGTTTGAAAGTCTGATTTCGTTAAAGCGTCTTGCATAAATGGAATATGTTTTAAAGGTGATTCTATTAAGCCATCATTTTTCTCGGTTTCAGGAAAAACTACACGAATATAGTTGCTAAACCTTTCTAATCTTGCGGCAGCTTCTTTAATATCATTAATAGAAAAAGGGAAAGATCCTGGTTTTTGAAAATTTGGATTTTCCCAGAATAAAGGTTTATAGTCTTGTAACTTATTAATTAAAGGAAACGTTTGTTTCAATTGATTGAGAGTGGTCATAGTCATCCTCCTACAGTTCGAATTCATTCTCATATATATTATAGCAAAGTGTTTTTAATCATCGGTGTATAGACGCGGATGATTAAAAACTTACTAAATGATTAAGTATCTGAGAAACATTGTGAGCCATGTGAGAGAGCATGGTTTCAGTTAACAAATAGAAACAGAAGTGGCATAGAAACCACGATTTAATTTGATTTCTATGCCACTTTTATGAGCTTATTAGATGAGCAGTACCTGCTCATCTAATAAGTAAAACACTTTAGAGGCGTGACTTTAAAATAAAGTGTTAAGAAATTAGTTTATTTTTTAAAAGATTTTCGTATTTTAGTAAACCAACCTTTGCGATTATTAGCTGACATAACTTGAGGTTGTGCAGATTTTTCTTGTAAAGATTGACCAAATTTAATAGCTTCATTCATAAGATATGCTTGTGAATTTAATGGTGACAAATTATTTTCAATATAGTGGTAGTTACCGTTTTGATCTTGGTAACGTCCTTTTTGATTATCAGAAAGTTGAAGATTCATATAATCTAATAGACGGCTTGCGATCGCTTTATCTTCAACAGGGAATAAAATTTCTACACGTTTAATCATATTTCTCGTCATCGCATCTGCAGAAGAGAGATAAATCTTATCTTCTCCATTATTATGGAAGTAATAAATACGAGAATGTTCTAGAAAGCGTCCGACTATGCTCACTACTTCAATGTTTTCACTGATTCCTGGGACTCCTGGTTTTAAGCAACAGATACCACGAATAATAAGTTGTACTTTGACACCAGCACAGGATGCTTCGAATAATTTGAGTATAATATCTTTATCAGTTAAAGAGTTCATCTTCATAATGATCTTTCCATTACCATGTTCTAGATGAGTCTTAATTTCATTATCTATACGAGCTAAAAAGACATCACGGATATCAAATGGAGCCACGATCAATTTGTTATAAACTGGTTTTATCGAATAGCCACTGAGATAGTTAAAAAAGTTAATTGCATCTTCGGCAATCTCATTGTTCGTCGTTATAATTCCCATATCAGTATATAGCTTAGCGGTTTTATCATTATAATTGCCGGTTCCTAGATGTACAAAAGAAGTAAGTTTATTGTTAATGCGTTTAACCACTAGCGAAATTTTACTATGTGTTTTTAAATGTGTCATACCATAAATAACATGGCAACCGGCATCTTCTAACATTCTAGCCCAATGGACATTATTTTCTTCATCGAAACGTGCTTTTAATTCTACCAAAACGGTAACTTGTTTGCCGTTTTCAGCAGCATTTTTCAGGCTATTGATGATAGGTGAGTCTTTGCTGACACGATAAAGCGTTTGTTTAATTGCAATCGTGTCAGGATCTTCGGATGCTTCACGTATAAAATCTACGATAGGCTCGAAAGATTCATAAGGGTGGTGGAAAAATATATCTCTTTTTAGTGATAGGTCATAAATATTATTATCACCTAAAGATTGTGGAATTTGTGGTACGTATTTATTATATTTTAAGTGTTTTAATTTATTAGATAAATGTTCAACTAAATCAGAAAGCATAGTTAAGTCGAGTGGCCCATCTAAGAAATAAACATCATTGTCTTGAACTTCTAATTGATTCATAATCCATACAATATCTTCATGTGTTGCATCTCTACCATCTACTTCTAAACGAACAGCTGTGCCACGTTTTCGTTCTTTTAAGAAACGCTCGATTTCTATTAATAAATCTTCTGCACCATCTTCGTGGATGGTTAAATCTGCATTTCTTGTAATTCTAAAGGTAAATGTATTTATGACATTAAACCCAGTAAATAAATCATTTATAAAATAAGTGATAATGTCTTCGACCATAATAATGTATTGCTTATCACCTTCATTAAATGCATAAAAACGTGGTATTAATGATGGGATTTGAACAATAGCAGAATTAATTTCATCAGGTGTATCGATGTTTACAAAAATGTTTAAACTCTTATTATTTAATTTAGGAAAAGGATGATAAGCATCGATACCTAACGGTGTCAAAGTAGGCAATATACCAACTTTGAATTCTGTTTCAAGTCGTGCCAAGAGCGTTTTAGGTAACTTATGAGGTTTTACGATTTCTACTTGATACTGACGTAAATCATTGATTAATTCATTATAAACTTCATATTGTAAATCAACGTTTTTCTTGTTTTTTATTTTAATCTGATCAAGTTGTTCTTTTGGTGTTAATTGTGCTTTGTTTTCTGGTTTATCATAGCCCAATTTCACTTGATCTTGTAGACCGGCTACTCGTACCATAAAAAATTCATCCAAATTTGAGCTGAATATAGAAACAAAGTTAAGCTGTTCTAATAATGGATTGTTTTTATCTTGTGCTTCTTGTAACACACGATAGTTAAAATCTAACCAACTCAGCTCTCTATTATTATAATGTTGTGGCGAATTTAAATATTTCTCTCCCAAATTTCTATGCATAACTGTTAATACACCTCATTAGTAGTCTTAGATACATGTTTTGCTACACTTAATTTATCATAAGAATTTTAAGATTTTGTAAAGATTATAGAAACATTTTCCTTTAATATTTTATCGATATGTTTCTTTTGTCTATGCGCTTGATATTCTTCAGCGATGGGCGCGCCATTATAGTAAACGTATAGGGTATAACCATCATTTTCATGTTTAAGATTTAAGCGCTCAACTGCACTTGTGTGAGAAATATTAAGTGCATTAACGAATTTTATAATGCCTCCTAGGGATTGAATATTATCTAGTTCCTTACCGCGAAGCCATTTTGTTTCATGACTAAAGAATTTTAATAGCGACTTATTTTTAAAACTTGCGAGCAACGCTAATTTGACACGATCTTCGTGCTTGAAGCCATCTATCATTGAATTGGCAATAATATAATAGGTATGTGGCGAACTAGAGTCCGCATCAATAAATCTACCTAGATAATACAAGTATGCCCCCTCAGCAAATAAAGATTTTTCTTTTTCTGAAACTTCAATTTTATCCCATTTTATTAATTGCTCTAAGAGTGATTGTGCTAATTTTACGCGTTGGTTAGCGCTAGTTTCTTCGATACCGTATTCATTCGCTAAATGATACAAAGCATCCGTTCTAATATTTTCTTTTTTAAATTCTTCAGGGTGGCGTTCGCCTATAACATTCATGGCATAGCCTTCACGAAGACCCTTTCGAGAGAATGTAAATTGAGTAGCATCTATTTTATTAAATAGAGTATTAAAGACTGCTACGGCTGGCAGTATAATATCCACACGGTCTCTACTTAGTCCATCAATATCCTTTAAATCATCACGTGAACTCTTTTTAATGATTGTATATACTTCATCAATATCTTTTTCAGACATTGTATAATTGTGCACACCGCCGATAGGGTACGAGTGTTCTGACTGATGAATTCGTGCTACGTTACGAGCAGAACCACCAATACCTACAAGTGCAACTTCTTGATTTTTTATCCATGGTAATTGATCAAATTGTTTAGATAAGAATTTTTCCATATCTTTAATTGCAGATTTGTCGTTATGATCTTTGCCATCGAAAAATTTGCGTTGTAAAGTAACGACTCCGAAAGGGAAACTATGCGATTCTATTAGCCTCTTATCTTTAAAAAGTGTAACTTCTGTTGAACCACCACCAATATCAACAGAAACACCATCATTAATGTCTGTAGTATGTGTAATAGCATAAAATCCATAAAATGCTTCTTCTTGATCGTTAATAATTTTAATTTTGATATTAAGTTCTTTTTTTATTTTTTCGATGATTTTATCTCTGTTTGTTGATTGTCTGATTGCTGCAGTAGCTACGGGATGCAATGCATCAACTTCGAATTTGTCTGCTACTTTTTTAAAGCTACTTAAGGTTTCAGTTAACACATTGATTCCATCGTCGCTCATTGCTAAATCTTCAGTTAGATACTGACTTAGCCTTGCGGGTGTTTTTATATTTAATAATTCATTTAATCCTGTTTTTTTATCAAATTCGAAAATAACCAATCTAATGGTATTTGATCCGATATCAATTAATCCTATACGTTCCATAATGCCTCCTAAAATATTTAATGAGGTAATTTATATTGTTCTATTTTATTTACCCATTTCTTAAGATTATATTACATTAAATATAATAATTTGTTACTAATTATTTTCATGCTGCTCAATAGAAAATAATTTGAAATAAATCGTATAAATTACAATGTGTAACATAAAAGAGACGAATCGGACAGTCAAATTTATACTGAAAGATTTGTCTCTTATGTGTGGAAATTTTTAAGTATTATTTCATATCTAACGGACCACCAGGACCTAATGGCCAACCTAACAAATACCAAATAATCATAAACAATGGCCAAACAATGCTTAAAATGATGGTATAAGGCATTAAACTTGAAAGTAAAGAACCTAATTTCATATGCTTGTCATATTTTTGCGCATAAGATAATAGTAGTGGTAAATATGGCATCATTGGAGTAATCGGATTACTGATGGAATCACCAATTCTATAAAGCATTTGTGTAAACGCGGGGTGAAATCCGACAAGCATTAACATTGGTATGAAAATAGGTGCCAAAATTCCCCATTTAGCCGATGCACTCCCTATCAATAGGTTAATGAGCCCACTTAATATGATAATACCTAAAATTAACACAATTCCATTTTGCCCTTGGAGCAATGAAGCTCCTTTAACAGCAACAATAACACCGAGATTACTCCACTCTAGGAATGCTAGTAGTTGCGCTGCAAAGAATACTATAACAATAAAGGACCCCATCGATCCCATAGAATCAGCTAACATTTTACCTAAGTCTTTAGAGTTATGAAATACTTTCATTTTGATTCCATATACTAAACCAGGTACTAAAAATAAGACTAAAATAATCAAACCTACGCCATTAATAATCGGTGCATCATTAAGTAAGCTACCTGTTTTAGCATTTCTTAGAAAACTGTTCTGTGGGATTGCTAAAAGAATGAGTAAAGCAATCATTGCGAAGAAGCTTATGTTTGCCCAAAAAACTGCTTTATTTTCTTCAGGTGTTAGTCCTTTATTTTCTTCATCAACTTTAATATCTGAGTTGGATGTATCATACGTTCCAAGTCTAGGAATGACAAATCGCATGGTTACCCAATATACAGATGGTAATAAAACGATAATACTAGCAGCTATAAAGTACCAATTCATTGCGACGTTTACGTGTACATTATCAGAAACTATTTTTGCTGCAGGCTCTGTAAAAGCATAAAGTAAAGCATCGGACATACCAATCATGACATTAGCCGAGAAACCACCAAGTGCTGATGCATAAGCCATAGCTAATCCAGCAATAGGATGGTAACCTAATTTAATAAATACCATGGCAGTAAGTGGTGGTAACACGATAGTAGCGGCATCACCAGCAGCATTACCTAAGATACCGACTAATATAATTACCGGAATTATAATTTTCTTTGGCGCTTTATGTACGACTTGTATCATCAATTTATCAAAGTAACCTGTTTTTTCCGATACGCCAATACCAAGCATGACTGCTAATACGAGACCTAGTGCGGGAAATTCAGAAAAATTCTTAATAGCATCATTCAATATCATTGATAAGCCATCGCTACTTAAAATACTTTTAATTGCAATGGTATCACCGCTTCCGGGATGTTTAACCGTGATAGAGAAAAATGAAATAATCCAAGTTAATACGGCGAGACCTAAGCACATTAAGAAAAATAAAATACTAGGGTCAGGTAATCTGTTCCCAATTTTTTCTACTATGTTTAAAAATCTATTGATAAGCGTTGGTTTTTCTTTTGAATTTAATGACATAATCCTTACCTCCCAATTAAGTTGTCGAAAGTATAACAAATTAAAGTTAATAATTAAATGAAAATTTTGACAATTTAAATAGTTGAACAAATTAAATGCTGTAAACGTTTTTATTTAAAAATCCTATTAAATGAAGTTTCGCAGGCAATTAAAAAAGGAACTGTATAACTGTTATGTCTTAAGAAGGAAAGTAATTTTAGAAAAGGAGTTGTGAGTAATTATGGGAAGATTAGAAGATAAAGTAGCTATATTAACAGGTGTTAGCACAGGTATTGGGGCTGCTACCGCACATGTTTTAGCTAAAGAAGGTGCTCATGTTATAGCAGTAGATATCTCAGAAAAAGTACACGATACCGTTAAAGAAATTAATAATGCAGGGTATAAAGCTTCAGGTTATACTGTTGATATTTCAGATGAACATGCTGTAGAACGATTTGTAGAAGCTATTAAAGAAAAATTTTCAACAATCGATGTACTCTTTAATAATGCGGGGGTTGATAATGCTGCTGGTAGGATACATGAATATCCTGTAGAAGTCTTTGATAAGATAATGGGAGTTGATCTGAGAGGGACATTTTTAATGACTAAGTTTTTCTTACCTTTAATGATGGATGAAGGTGGTTCTATTATTAATACGGCGTCATTCTCAGGTTTAGCAGCAGATTTAAATCGTTCAGGATATAATGCTGCAAAAGGTGGCGTAATTAATTTCACGCGTTCAACTGCAATTGAATATGGACGTGAGAATATTAGAGCGAATGCGATTGCACCAGGTACTATTGAAACGCCACTTGTCGATAAATTGACTGGGACTGCTGAGGAAGAATCTGGTAAAGCATTTAGAGAAAATCAAAAATGGGTTACACCTTTAGGTAGATTAGGAACACCAGAAGAAGTTGGGAAACTTGTTGCGTTTCTAGCTTCAGACGATAGTTCATTTATTACTGGTGAGACGATTACTATTGATGGTGGGGTAATGGCTTATACATGGCCTGGTGAAATGTTAAGTGATGATAGTTGGAAAAATACGACTAAATAAAAATAATGTATAAAAGAGAGAGGCTGAGACAAATATTTTGTCTCAGCCTCTCTTAGAACGTTGACAAACCCTTCGCGAATCAATGCGAAAGGTTTGTTTATTTTCTATTTTAAATAAATTTTTCAAAATAGTAGTAATCTTTCAGACCATTAATGGTCCTTTTATTAGCCACATTACGCTTTTTTAAGATTCATGTCAGCACAAATCAGTGTGATATCCATGGAAACTTTGTCATGGCTTCTATACCTCGTTCATCGCATACCACGCTGCACTTTTGCATCATCAAAGCTTCTCTCTACTGTTTGACTTCGCATTTTATATTGTTTTTTACTATATCCACCAATCTTATATATTCAACATAAACACCATCACTGTTTAATTTACATATATTATCATAATTTTTTTGTCATGTTGGCAGTGGTTTATGCCGACTCCTGCGGGAATAGCACTAGCCGAAGACTACAGGCTAAGGCATTGCCCGCGGAAAGCGTGCATAAAAAAATGCCAACAAAGTCGGAGACATTGTCTCAGCCTCTCTTATTAAGCATAAATTGGCAGTAGTTTAAAGCCCTGCTGATATGCTAATTGTATTATGCATTTTTACGTAGTGTGTGATTATTAACATATAAAAATTAGTTAAATAAAATTACTCAAGATATGTTAGAAAGATTACCAAATAATTTCTTCTACAACGTCATCATTTAGAGATTTAACAATTTCAGTCACAAGTGCAACTGAATTCTTGTAATCATCTGTGTGTAGTACCGACACATTTGAATGCATATAACGTAAGGCGACACCGATAGAAACAGTTGGTATGCCTTCATTCGCAACATGTATACTACCAGCATCAGTACCGCCACCAGCTGTAGTATCTAATTGAATAGAAATGTTGTGTTTCTTAGCTACCTCTTTAATATGTTTGGTAAAGCCAACATGGCCGATATTAGAAGCATCCATAATAATGACAACAGGTCCATTACCAATAGCTGTATCACTCACTTGTCCAGACATTCCTGGTGTGTCATATGCAATTGCAACGTCAACAGCGATAGCTAAGTCGGGTTTGATTTTATTAGCAGCAACTTTAGCACCACGTAGGCCAACTTCTTCTTGAACATTTGCACCAGCGACTAAATTGACATCGATGGTTTCATTTTTTAATTGTTGTAACACATCAACAGCAAGTGCACATCCATAGCGATTATCAAATGCTTTTGCAGTTAAATATTTGTTGTTAGCTAATGTTTCAAATTCACTATATGGCGTAATCATATTTCCAATTTCAATACCGAATTGCTCGGCTTCTTTTTTACTTTTAACACCAATATCTATAAACATTTCTTTCATATCAATCGTTTTTTTACGTTCTTCAGGTGATAGTACGTGCGGTGGTTTAGAACCGATAATGCCTCTGATTTTCTTACCTTTGTCTGTTGTGACAGTAACTTTTTGTGACAACATGACTTGATTCCACCAACCTCCAATTGGAGTGAATTTTAAAAATCCATCATTATCAATTTTAGTAACGATGAAACCAATCTCGTCTAAATGCCCAGCAACCATCAATGTCTTGTTACCATTTGTTGCGGATTTTTTACCAAAAATTCCTCCAAGATTGTCTTCTACGATTTCGTCACTTACTGGTGCCAAATAATCATGCATTAAAGCCTTCACTTTCATTTCATGACCTGCGATGCCGTCGACATCAGTTAAAGTTTTTAATAGTTGTACTGATTGATTCATATTAACCCTCCCAAGTTTGATTTATAGACATATTTTACCATTTTAAGATTAATAGCATATAGTCATTTGATTTAAATGGAAATTGATAAGAACTGTATAAATATAAAAATAAATCATACTAATTCACTAAGACTAAAAGTGTGCAATAAACAAACAATCGTGTTTCAATAAATACATTAGATAAAGTGGAGGGGTTAAAATGACAAAAGTTAATTATCTTACATTGGGTTCAAATGAAGCACCAATTCAAGTCGAATCTTTTATTAATTTTGCATGTCCATATTGTAAGAACTATTTTAGAGCTGCAGACAAGGCACTTAAACCATTTATTGATGCAGGTAAAGTGCAACATGTGATTAAACATTTTGATAAAACTAAGCAAGCCTTACTAAAAGGAACAGTTGCTAATATACATTTAGATTATCAAAAAGTTAATGAAACGATAGAAGTTATACGCGACTTATACGATACGCAAGATGAATGGAAAAAGAGTTTTACTGCAATTGAAGAAAAAATGACTCAAACATTTAACTTAACACCTAACAAAGAAGCGGACGAACGTTCATTAGCAATTAATGAAGAAACATTTAAACGTGGTATTAAAGGTATTCCAACAGTATTTATTAATGAAGTTCAACTTGAGTTCAATCCATTAAAAGATGAACAGAATGAAATAGAAACATTAATTACTGACAAAATAAATCAACTAAACAGTTAAAAATAAAAACACTATGACAGCAATTAGAAAAGCTTGTCATAGTGTTTTTTAATTTTTATTCATGCTCAATTAGTTTTAATTTATAGTCTTGGATAGATTGAATACTGCCATCATTATTTTTGATAATAATATGATCTTTAGTAATTTGTGTCGGTGATTCAACACCAACCGCAGCTGCAATATTAAATAAACCTTCATGCAAACTTGTTACAAAGTTAGTCACACGGTATTTTTTCTCATCAATAATTAGGCCTTTTTCTCTTTTGGGGTCTGTTGTGGCAACGCCTACAGGGCAAGTGTTCATGTGACATTGTTGACTCATAATACAACCTACGCTAATCATCATGCCACGAGCTATGTTGATTAAATCGGCACCTAAACCAAGCGCAATTGCAATCTTATCGGGTGTGATTAGCTTGCCTGAAGCGAATATTTTAATGCGATCTCGAATGCCGTACTTTTCTAGTAAAGAAGTGAGTATAGGTAGTGCTGTAAAAAGGGGTAAACCTACACCATCTTCTAATTCTTGGAAAGTTGCGCCAGTTCCGCCTTCACCACCATCTATGGTTATAAAGTTTGGGTATTGTTGTGTGTCAACCATTGTTCGTACTAACTCTTCTATCTCTGAGACCTTACTAATTACAATTTTAAAACCAACAGGTTTTTGACCAAGTTCCTGTAATTGATGTACCCAAGAAAGTAATGCAACGGGATTATCGATTTGATCAAAACGATTAGGTGAATTTATCGTCTTCCATGGTTCAACTTTACGAATTTCTGCAATTTCTTCAGTGACTTTATTACCTTGCATATGACCGCCTCTTGTTTTAGCACCTTGAGCTAATTTGATTTCAAAAGCTTTAACTCGTGGATGCTGTGATAAATCTCTAAAGGCGTCTGTATCAAAATTGCCTTCTTTATCACGGACTCCGAATAGACCTGGTCCAATTTGGAAAATAATATCTACGTCACCAGAAAGATGGTGTTTTGATAGTCCACCTTCCCCAGTATTCATCCAAGTGCCAGCTTGTCCTAAACCTTTGGAAAGGGCAGTGATTGCATGACTACCTAGCGCACCATAACTCATACCAGATTGGCCAACCAAACGTTTTAATTTGAAAGGTTGTTCAAGATCTGGTCCGAGAATAATTTGATTATCATCTGATAAATAATAAGGGTCAATTTCTGTTTTAATTCTATGCTCATCACGATCAAATAGACGTTCATTGTCTATCTGATAAATAAAAGAAGATATCATAGGTGATTGGTCAATGTGTAATTCTGATGATTGTAATGGAAACATAGTGTTTTGAATATAAAAGCCATCTTCATAATCACGTTGAGTACCGAAACTTGTCATTCTAGAATTGTATTTGCCTGCTAAAACGATATTAGTGAAATCATTTCTAGAAAAAGGTTTACCCTTAGTATCTGGCAAAAAAAGATATTGGCGTAATTCCGGGCCTATTTTCTCACCAAAATAACGTATTCTAGCTAACAAAGGATAATTACGTAATACGCTATGTTGTTTTTGACGCTTATCTTTAAATAGTAATAGTGCTCCTATAATAAGCCCACTTATTAGAAATAAAACAATGATTATATTAACAATAAACTGTAGTACGGTTAATATTGTCATAAAGCATCCCCCCATTTAACTATATGTTACAACAAAATGATCATTTTACAATAAAATAACCGGATAAAGAAAAAGTCACTTAATATTAAAGTTATAAAAAATGAAATAACACTAAAAATTTTATAAAACATATATAAGTAATTTGAATCATGATATATTTATAATATATAAATATGAAGGAAGGTGCCTTGATGAATGACAAATCAACGTTAAAAAGAACGGAACCAATACAAGAAAAAAATAAATGGCAGAATAAGCATATAGTGAA
This sequence comes from Staphylococcus sp. Ze2, assembly GCF_048568365.1. Classification (NCBI taxonomy): domain Bacteria; kingdom Bacillati; phylum Bacillota; class Bacilli; order Caryophanales; family Staphylococcaceae; genus Staphylococcus; species Staphylococcus sp. Ze2. The sequence goes on from NZ_CP183486.1 coordinate 839,889, forward strand.
AAGAGATTTCTGGCTTATTCCTTTTTATATACTATTCAATCAAGTTGTACCTTTAATTGTCTTAGCTGTAATATTTGAATTTTCATTTTTACTTAACAATAAAAATGAAGTAGTAGGCAATGATTACATAATTATAGGTAGCGTAATCTCCGAAATTATTATTTTGCTAAGTTTTTATTTAATACATAAGAAACATCGATTAATACCGATTGCGATAAAGCGCTTTAAGAGAGCCCAAAAATATTTATTAATAATTTTGGTGACTTATATTGTTTCACTATTATTAATTACTGGATATGAATGGATGACAGATTTTTTGCCTGAATCTCTTCAATATGGAGAAACTCAAAATCAAATGTTACTAGAAGAATTGTTTAATAATAATTGGATGCTACCAATGTTGTTTATAGACATCGTTATTTTAACGCCTTTTATTGAAGAATTATTATTTAGACACTTAATTATTCATGAATTAGGTAAAAAAATAACCTATGGTTTTGCTACAGTTCTGTCTGTAATCCTTTTCGCGAGTGTACATGTTATGGGTGCCACGTCACCTTTCGAAATAGGGAGTTATATAATAATTGGTGCCAGTCTAGCCTTTGTTTATCTAAAAAGTGGCATGAATTTAGCTGTTTCTATCACACTACATAGTTTAAATAATTTTATATCATTTATAGCTATTGTTATCTTAAAATAATTTTTAATAATGAGTTGTTAACTTATATTTTTGTAGAAACTGGTTATTTCTATCATTTATTAGGGAATAATGGTGAGTAAAGCAAATATTAGGGAGGCCTTAGCATGTTAGAACTGAAAAATGTTTCATATCATGTTGATAACCGTGACATCATCAACAATATTTCTTTAAAAATTGAACAAGGAGACACTATTGCGATTGTAGGTCCTTCAGGAAGTGGGAAAAGTACACTAATGCGTTTGATTAATAATTTAATTAGTCCTACAGAAGGTGAACTTTATTTGAACGGTGAGCCTTACAATCAGATTGATCCAGAAACATTGCGTATGAAAATTAGTTATCTATTACAAGAAAGTGACTTGTTTGATAGAACTATAGGAGAGAATTTAGCTTTTCCAGCAGAAGCGCGCAATGATAAATTTGATCGCAAAAGAGCAAAATATTTATTGAAGTCTGTAGGTTTGGGTCATTACAATTTTAATACAAGGGTTAATCATTTATCCGGTGGTGAAAGACAGAGAATAACTATAGCAAGACAGTTAATGTACAAACCACAGATACTATTACTAGATGAGGCGACTAGTGCACTAGATGAGCAAAATAGTGAAAAAATTGAAAAACTAATTTTTCAAATGGCTAAAGAAGGAGTCTCTATTTTATGGATTACTCATAGTAATGAACAAAGTATTAGGCACTTTAAAAAAAGAATTAGAATTGTTAAAGGTCGAATTGCACAGGAGGATGATTTATCATGAGTACAACTGCGTTAGCATTAACCGGTCTTCTGTTGCTATTTCCTATTATCGTCTCTTATAAAGAAAAATTACATATAATTAAAGATTTATTAGTTGCTACATTACGTGCAGTGGTACAACTGGTCATATTGGGTTATCTCTTACATTTTATTTTTGGTGTTAATCAAAAGTGGCTACTGCTTATATTTGTATTGATAATCATTATAAACGCTTCTTGGAATACAATAAGTAGGGCTTCACCAGTCATGCATCATGTGTTTTGGATTTCATTTATGTCCATATTCGTTGGTGTTGCCTTGCCATTAGTTGGTGTTATCTTAACTGGTGCGATACAGTTTAAACCGAATGAAGTTATACCGATAGCAGGTATGTTAGGAAGTAATGGTCTGATAGCCATCAATTTAGCCTATCAAAATTTAGATAAAGAATTTGTGAAAGAAATGAGTCAAATAGAAGCTAAATTAGCTTTAGGCGCGACCCCTAAGTTATCCTCTAAGGCAACTATTAGAAACAGCATTAAAACTGCAATTGTACCTACGATTGATTCTGTAAAAACATATGGTATTGTCTCTATACCTGGTATGATGACCGGTTTGATATTAGGCGGCGTTGCACCATTAGAAGCAGTGAAGTTTCAGTTAATGGTTGTATTTATCCATACAACTGCGACGATTATGTCAGCTTTAATTGCGACTTACCTAAGCTATAAACAATTCTTTAATCACCGAGATCAACTGATCGGACGCCACATGCATACGAAAGAAAGATAATGGTTACTTATCATATTTATAAATTAGGCGAAATACCAACAAAGTTACGTGTTTTGTTGGTATTTTTTGCGTTTTTTTGAACTTCTAAATTTTAACGATACAAAGACGAATTGTTATTTTAATACCTGACGATATATAGGTAACCATTGTTATTTTAAAATATTCAAACGTGTTGACGAATGGTTTATAATATAGTGGTTATGTAAAAATAAAAATTTATTAAAGGGAGGAGTGAATTTATGTCAGTGATGAGAATCGCAACATTCATTTTAAGTATATTTATAGTAGGTATGGTTGAAATGATGGTTGCTGGGATTATGAATTTAATGAGCAATGATTTGCATGTATCAGAAGCGATAGTGGGTCAGTTAGTGACTCTATATGCGATCACATTTGCTATAGCCGGTCCAATCTTAGTAAAATTAACTAATCGCTTTTCACCGAGGCCAGTCTTATTATGGGCGTTAACAATTTTTATTATAGGGAATGTAATTATTGCTATGGCGCCTAATTTTTCAATCTTAGTGTTTGGACGTATTTTATCATCTGCTGCGGCAGCGTTAATCGTGGTGAAAATCTTAGCATTAACTGCTTTATTAACAGCTCCACAGCACCGTGGAAAAATGATTGGGATTGTTTATTCAGGGTTTAGTGGTGCTAATGTATTTGGTGTGCCTATTGGGACAATTATAGGTGACTTAGTAGGATGGAGATATACATTCTTATTTATCGTCGTAGTCAGTGTGCTAGTTGGTATACTAATGTACTTTTATGTACCACAGCCACAATTTGAAATGCCAAAAGCAGGTACAGAAACAACGCAACGTACAAGTAGTTATTCTAAAATATTGAGACCGGCAGAAATTGTAAAATATTTGAGTATAACGTTTTTACTACTCGTTGCCAATTCAGTGACGTTTATTTATATTAATCCATTGATGCTGAAAAGTGGCCATGATTTATCCTTTGTGTCTATCGCATTGTTGATTAATGGTGTAGCAGGTGTAATAGGGACATCAATGGGTGGATTCTTATCTGATAAACTCACAAGTAAACGTTGGTTAACGATTGCGACAACCATTTTTATCGTTATGATGTTAATCTTAAATGTTTTCTTACCAGGTACAGGCCTATTATTGATGGTTATCTTTATTTGGAATATCATGCAGTGGAGTACAAATCCAGCTGTACAAAGTGGTGTCATTGAACATGTAGAAGGTGATACGAGCCAAGTCATGAGTTGGAATATGTCTAGCTTAAATGCAGGTATTGGTATAGGTGGTATAGTAGGGGGCTTAGTCGTTTCAAAAGTAGATGTTTTTGCAACAACTTACTTTAGTGCGGCGATTGCGTTATTAGCCTTTATATTAATCATTAGTTTGAAAAATGTCGCGAAATTTAACAAAGCTCAGGTTTAAGAATTATAAATAATAACATGTAAAAATTAACCATGTATATAACTTATGATTAATCAAAAAATTGTTTAAATCAACTAACTTAAAGATAAATAATGGGGACAACTATCCGATACTAAGCTTTACTTAATATCTTGGATAGTTGTCCCCATTTTAAGTTCAAATTTAAATTAGTAATTTTAGATTGCTACCACGCCGATCAATACAGCGATAATTAACATAATAATAGCAAATCCCCATATCCAGAAAAAGGCATATTTTATATATGTCCCCATATTTGCCTCTGCAAGGCCAATTGCTAACCATAAGGCTGGTGAGAATGGGCTGACAAAGGTTCCGATGATATTACCAATTATCATTGCGTATGCTGTAGATATAGCAGGGACACCAAATTGACCAGCAGTCTGTTCTACAATTGGAAGCACAGCAAAATAATAAGCATCTGTACTCGTGAGTAAATCAAGTGGTACACCAAAAATACCTACAATAATATGTAAATATGGACCAACTGCATCTGGAATAATAGCTATAAAGTTTAAAGCTATTGCTTCTAGCATACCAGTTTTATTTAGTACGCCTAAAAACATTCCTGCTGCTAAAATTACAGCTGCCATCATTAACGCATTGGGCGCGTGTGCTTTCAAACGGCTCATTTGTTCATCTACATTTGGGAAATTGATTACCAATGCGATTGCAACACCTATCATGAAAGCGAATTCTGGTGGTGCAATATTAGCTAACATCATGACGATAATTATAATCGTTAGTAACCCATTAACCCAATTAATCCATGGTTTAGATACGGCAGTTCCACGTACGGGAAATTTTACTGCCTGATCTTTTTCGTAATTATCCACAATTTTATGAATATCTAAATGTTGTGTGTCTCTAACTTCACCTTTATTTATAGCTTTGTTAATTCTAGCCTTCTCTCGAAGTCCTAAATAAGCTGCAAAAAACAGTACAAGTGCAAAGCCTGTTAATTGAATAGGTATAATTCCGTACCAAAGTTCATTGACATTTTTGACATTTAACACTGAAGCAGTACGTGCCATAGGACCGCCCCAAGGTACCATGTTCATAATAGCAGCACTTAGTGCTAATAATAGTAGTAATAAATACCGATTCATATTCAACGCTTTATAAAGTGGTAATAATGCCGGGATAGATAATAAAAAAGTTGTTGCTCCAGCACCATCAAGTTGTGCGAAGATACCTATTAAAGCAGTAACGATACAAACTACTATGACGTTACCTCTAGTAAGTAGGATTAATCTTTTTACAAGCGGTTTAAATAAACCACTATCACTCATTATACCAAAGAATATAATAGCGAAAATAAACATAATAACAACATTTATAACTTGATCTAATCCACTATTGAAAAATTTTACTAAATCCCCAACATTGTATCCTAAAAGTAATGCGCCAATACTCGGTATTAAAATCATACCAACTACAGGACTAATACGTTGCGCAATTAATAAGCCTACAATAGAAATGATAATCACTAGGCCTACAATTGTTAACCAAATACTCTCTTGTTGCATAGTACTTCCCCTCCCCTAATTTAAAGCGCTTACAAAAAACGAAACATCATTTGATTAATTTGTAATGATTATAGATAATTGTAACAAAATTGAATATTGTTAAGTGATTATTGTTGTATTATTTCATATTAATTTGCTTATATTAAATAATAAGTAAAACAAATACAGGAGATAAAGGTATATTTTTTAAATGTACAATATAAAAAAGGAAGCAGATTGAAATTATATAATTTCTAATCTGCTTCCTATCAAAGATAATTTTGTTAATTTGTTTTTTCTGAAAGTTGAGTTGTATTTAAATGTATATCATTTATATTTAAACTAGCTTTGCTATTTGAAATTTGTGCAATAGCAAGTGAAAGTAGAATATAAATTAAAGTACCTATAATATAACTAATTTTCAAATCAGATATTAATAAATAAGACTGATATAGTAAAACAATTATAGCAGTAATTGCTATAACGATTAGTACTGGATAGGGTACTTTAAAAGGTGATTGCTTATAGGCATCAGGATATTTTTTAGGTAATTGTGTTACAGCTAATGCAGGAAACGCAAATACTATTAATGATATGCCTGTACCTAATTGAGCAACAACATTTAGCGACATACCCGTAACGATAGGTAGCGCACCTATAATATAAAAAATAAGTAGTAACCAATGTGGTGTGCCAAATCGCTTGTTCACGTGTCCTAAGGATTTGGGCAAGTAACCGTCATGAATTGCGATTAATAAACTTTTAGTTACCCAAGTAAAAGTTGAGTTAAGCGTTGTAGCTAAAGCAAACATTGCGCCACCAATCATAAAGAAAATAAAAATGGGAGTAGGTAGTATTTCTTTTGCTACGCTAGTTAAAGGTCTGCCTGCTACTTCAGGAATCGGTAAAACACCAACTGCAATTGATGCAATAAAGGCATATAATATACCAACAAAAATAGTAGCTACAATTATAACAATTGGTATATCTCTTTTTGGATTTTTCATTTCTCCACCTAATTCAGCAACAACCTGTGCGCCACCAGTAGCGAAAGAAACTAAACCTACAGCAGTGAAGAATCCTGTAAATCCATCTGGGAACATTGAGTTAGAATTAAATACGTCAAAATTAACATGCGGTATACCAAAGATGATGAAACAAGATAGAGCTACAATTAAAGTGATTACCATCAAATTTCCTATAATTGATGCAGACTTTATGCCAATGATATTCACAATAAATAAAATAGTTAACAATGAGAAGGCGACAGTTCTAACTGGTACACCAGGAAAAAGGCCTTCTAAATATTGCGCAAATGATAGCGCATATAAGGATAAGGTGATTTGTAAAAACATAAATAACATCAGCCAAAAAACACCTGTTTTAGGGGACAATAAACGACTAGTATATTGGTACATGCCTCCGGTAGTAGGTAATGTTGAACCTAATATAGCAATTGGAAACATAGTCAGTAACGTTATAACAGCAGATAAAATGAAGGCTGGTGTTATACCACTACCTGTCATCTGTATGCCAATACCAGTTAATGACATGACACCAGCTCCGATAATTTGACCAATCGCAATTCCCAAAACATCTGTAAGACCTAACACTTTTTTTAAATTTGTTGCTTGTTGCATTCAACCACCTCTATATACTATGTAATTGTAAAAATAATAAAAAAATCATAACATAATATGCACCTAATTCATAGTACATCAATCGGAAAACTTGGTTTAAAGATAAAAATAACCGAAATAGAGCGTTTTATAGTAGAATGAAAATAAATGAAAAATATAATGAGGTGCAATTGTTATGACAAATCAACAAAATCATATAAAAGTAGATGCATTTATCGATAGATTAAAACAGTGGCAAGATGAATTTAAATTGATGCGTGAAATTATTAGAGAAACGGAATTAGTTGAGGATTATAAATGGATGCACCCTTGTTATACATTAGAAGGTAAAAACGTAGTGATTGTCCAAGACTTCAAGCACTATTGTGCATTGTTATTTGAAAAAGGTACAATTATGGAAGATCCTTATCAAACGTTGATTCAACAAACTAAAAATGTCCAGGCAGCTAGACAATTACGCTTTGAAAGTTTAGAAGATATCGAAAGACGTAGAGAAGAAATTAAATGGTATATTGAAGAAGCCATAAGAATTGAAAAATCAGGTGAAAAAGTGCCAATGAAAGAAACAAAAGACTACGAAATGCCAGTAGAATTACAAGCAAAATTTGAGGAAAGGCCGGAATTAGAAAAAGCATTTCATCAGTTAACTCCTGGTAGACAGAGACAATATATGTATTACATTGGACAGGCTAAAAGAGCTTCAACGCGTGAGGATCGCGTGTTGAAATATATAAATCATATTTTAGATGGTAAAGGCATAAATGATAAATAATTTTTAAAACGCGTAAAATACTACGGCTGGGGCTCATAATTAGTGTCTCAGCCTTTAATTATCCTTCTTATTACAAGTGACATGGCAACGTATTTAAAATAAAATATATTATAAAATATGATAATATACCTATGTCTTTAATTTAGAAGTTATAGAAAAATAAAGTTGCAACTTTAGTGTTTATCGTATATAGTTTGCTCGAATATAAAATACTACGAGACAACAGGTCAGATAGTACATTGAGAAAGAAGGTGTATGAATGCCAAGAGTTTCCAAACGGATACAATTATTACAGGCAGCTGCAACTATCGTGGATGAACAAGGTAGTGAATATTTAACTTTAGATGCTGTTGCTAAAAAAGCTGGTGTCAGTAAGGGTGGTTTATTGTATCATTTTCAAAATAAATTTGCGTTAATACAAGGGCTTGTTGATCATGCAGATGAACTATATCGCAACAATGTTAATGAACATGTAGAAAAAGATAATAATAAGAATGGTAAATGGGTTCGTGCTTTTATCGAAGCAACTCGTGAACATCGTGCTGAAAATGGTTCGATTACATCTGGTATGCTTGCTGCCCAAGGCATAAACAGTAATTTACTATTACCATTACAGGACACATACAAAGAATGGCAACATAATATTGAAAATGATGGTCTAGATAAAGTAGACGCTACAATAATTAGGTTGGCAGTTGATGGATTGTGGTTGTCAGAAATTTTCGGTTTAGATAATTTAGATGAATCGATGAGAGAAAAAGTCTTGGACAGGTTGACCGAATATACTCAAATTGATAAAAATGACTAAATTATTCTTTGAACCTATGTAATTTATAAAAAAATAATAAAATGAATAAGCTATGGTAAATACTGTTGCTAAAGGGATAATCGACAATTTAAAGTTGATTATCCCTTTTTTTGAATCTCTAAAGGCTTGAAACTAAACCGTCCAGTTGGTACACTAACCGATGTATTAAAAACTCTCTTGGAGGTTTATAACAATGAAAAAAGTTATGCTAACAGCAGCATTGACAGGTGCTGGAGATACTGTAGATAAAAATAAGCATGTCCCTGTAACACCACAAGAAATTGCTGATTCTGCAATTAAATGTGCGAAGGCAGGTGCTACTGTAGCACATATTCATGCGAGGGATCCAGAAACAGGGGGCATTAGTCATAATGTGGAGTTTTTTAGAGAAGCAGTAAGACTAATTAGAGCTGCCGATGAAGATATCATTATCAATATTACGTCAGGTGGAGGCGGAGATTTCATTCCGAGCCTTGATAATCCATATAAAGCAGAAAAAGGATCCGATTTGCAAACCCCTGATGAGCGACATGAACCAGTTGGCACATTATTACCTGAAATGTGTACATTAGATTGTGGTAGTGTCAACATGGGGGATGCTATTTATTTGAGCCCTGCAGATTGGTTAAGGAAACAAGCGCAATTGGTCAAAGATGCAGGTGTTAAACCAGAATTAGAGTGCTTTGATAGTGGCCATATTTCTTTTGCGAAACAATTGATAAATGAAGGGCTTATAGAAGGTACGCCATTATTCCAATTCTGTTTAGGTATACCATGGGGCGCTGAGAATGATACAGAAACGATAGAATATTTTAAAACACGTATACCTGAAAATGCAGAGTGGTCAGCATTTGGTATTGGAAGAATGCAATTTCCAACTGTAGAGGAAGCAGCAAAACGTGGTGGTAATGTTCGTGTTGGTTTAGAGGACAATTTATATTTAGCAAAAGGTGTAAAAGCTTCTAACGAGCAACTTGTTGAAAAAGCAGTAGCAATACTTAAAGATTTAGACATTGAGCCGATGACACCGGCAGAGGCGCGTGAAAAGTATCAGCTTAGAGCGCCACAAGGAGGTACAAAATGAAGTTTGCAGTTGTAGGTACAGGTGTAATCGGTAGCGGTTGGATTACAAGAATGTTAGCACATGGACATGAAGTCATTGCGACTGATCCGAGTGAAAAAGCATTTGAAAGTATGTTGAAACAAGTGAAACAAAATTGGCCATATGCCGAACAACTTGGTTTAGCAGAAAATGCATCTTTAGAAAACTTAACGTTCACACCTCATTTAGAAGAAGCAGTTAAAGATGCAGATCACATTCAAGAAAATGTGCCAGAAATTGAATCGATAAAAGATCAAGTATTAACTGAGATAGATTTTTATGCAAAGCCTGATGCGATAATAGGTTCTAGTACATCGGGTATTATGCCTTCAGAATTACAAAAGAATTTACAACATCCAGAAAGGCTAGTGGTAGCACACCCATTCCATCCTGTGTATATTTTACCTTTAGTTGAAATTGTTCCTGGTAAACTAACTACAGAAGAAACAACTGAAAAAGCTGAAACAATTTACGAGAGTATTGGTATGGATGTACTACATGTGAGACATGAAATAGAAGGACATGTGGCTGACAGATTGATGGAGGCTTTATGGAGAGAAGCGTTGCATATAGTCAATGATGGCATCGCTACTACAGAAGAAGTAGATAAAGCATTTACCCACGCAGCTGGATTACGTTATGCACAATATGGTCCGTTTATGACTTTCCATTTAGCTGGTGGTGAGGGCGGTATGCGTCATATGTTAAAACAATTTGGCCCTGCATTGAAAAAACCTTGGACTAAGTTATTGGCTCCTGAATTAACACAAGAACTTTATGATGAAGTCGTCAATGGATGTGAATCTTCATCACAAGGACAAACGATGTCAGAACTTGACCAAAAACGTAATGAATTTTTAGTTAAAGTTAAACAACTTGCAGAAACGTATTGGCCAGAAGACACTCCTTCAATGAAAAAAAATAATCAGTCGGTGTATTAATATGACTCAATCACTATTTGAATATACAACAACAGTAAAACAAATTTGGGTAGATCATAATGGTCATATGAATGATGCTGAGTATAATCGTGTATTCAGCGATGCAACAGACGCGTGGTTAGCTACTTTGGGGTTAGATTTACAAGCAATCGAACAATTGAAATATACAATATTCACACTTGAAAATCACGTGATGTATTTAAAAGAAATAAAAGTAAATGAGTCTATCACTGTCACAGTAGAGTTGTTTGATTTTGATGCAAAGCGCTTACACGTATTTATGACATTAAATAATGAGCGAAATGACAGATGTGCGACATATGAAGTGATGTTAATGGGGATGGATACTGAATCTAATAAACCAAAGCCATTTCCAGAAACTATTAGAAAATCAGTTGAATTTTATGCAGATATAGCATCGATCCAACATCAACCTGAAGAACTTGGCCATCATATTGGGATTAAACGAAAATAAATTTTAGGCTATTGAATAAAACGATTTTTGAATGTATTGAGAAACAAAATTCATCATTATAAATTGTTTAATTTTATTAATTGATGTATCTTGTTATATATAGGTTGATAAAACATCTACGAAAAAATGACTATTTATTTATATGTATTTAGCGAAACATGAATAAATTAGGGCTATATGTGCTCATGTTTTTACTTATTTTAGGATTTGTATAACATCCACAAGTAGCCCTAAATTTATTAGGAAATAGTTGAAATTGAATATGTACATAGAAAGGAACTGACCCATGTTAAGTATTAAAAACTTATCTAAAGTTTATGGCGGCGGTAAAAAAGCTGTGGATAATATTTCATTAGAGGTTGAATCTGGTGAATTTATAGCATTTATTGGTACGAGTGGTAGTGGTAAAACAACTGCCTTAAGAATGATAAATAGAATGATAGAAGCGACTGAGGGACAAATTACAATTAATGGCAAAGATGTTCGAAAGATGAACCCAGTAGAATTACGTAGAAAAATTGGTTACGTTATTCAACAAATCGGATTGATGCCACATATGACTATTAGAGAAAATATTGTTTTAGTACCTAAATTGTTGAAATGGTCACAAGAAAAAAAAGAAAAAAAGGCAAAAGAATTAATTAAATTAGTCGACTTACCTGAAGAATTTTTAGATAGATACCCATCGCAACTTTCTGGTGGTCAACAACAGCGTATTGGTGTTGTTAGAGCATTAGCAGCTGAGCAAGATGTTATTCTGATGGACGAGCCTTTTGGGGCATTGGATCCAATTACTAGAGATACGCTACAAGATTTAGTTAAAGAGTTACAACAAAAACTAGGTAAAACATTTATATTTGTCACGCATGATATGGATGAGGCGATTAAGCTAGCCGACAAAATTTGTATTATGTCAGAAGGTCAAGTGATTCAATATGACACACCTGACAATATTTTACGTCACCCAGCTAACGACTTTGTACGTGACTTTATTGGTCAAAATAGATTGATACAAGATAGACCTAACATGCGTACGGTTAAAGATGCGATGATTAAACCAGTGACAGTACATGCAGATAGTACATTGAATGAAGCGGTAGAAATTATGAGAGCACGTCGTGTCGATACTATTTTTGTAGTAGGTAATAATAGCAGATTATTAGGTTATTTAGATATTGAAGATATCAATCAAGGTTTAAGAACAAATAAAGACCTTATTGATATGATGCAACGTGATATTTATAGAGTGAGAATAGACAGTAAGTTACAAGACTCTGTTCGTACAATCCTTAAGAGAAATGTAAGAAATGTGCCAGTAGTGGATAGTGATGGCAAAACATTGATTGGATTAGTAACGAGAGCCAACTTAGTAGATATCGTTTATGACAGCATTTGGGGAGAATTAGATGAGGATGTTAGCGCTACTGAAGCTGCAATTGTAGAGGCCGATAATGTAGGAGCTGATATATAATGAAACAATTCATAGAGCAATATGGTGGTCAACTGATTTCTAAAACAGTAGAACACTTTTATATCTCAATGATCGCTTTGTTGATTGCCATTGTAGTAGCTGTGCCATTAGGCATAATTCTATCCAAGATGAAACGAACTTCAAATATTGTGCTTACAGTTGCTGGTGTACTACAAACGATTCCTACATTAGCTGTACTTGCAGTCATGATACCAATTTTTGGTGTGGGAAAATTACCAGCAATCATCGCTTTATTTATCTATGTACTTTTACCAATATTAAATAATACTGTATTAGGTGTTAAAAATATCGATAGTAATATTAAAGAAGCGGCGATAAGTATGGGGATGACTCGTTTTCAATTAATGAAAGACGTAGAATTGCCATTAGCCTTACCGCTGATTTTAGGTGGTATTAGATTATCATCAGTTTATGTAATCAGCTGGGCCACACTTGCAAGTTATGTCGGTGCCGGCGGTTTAGGTGACTTTGTATTTAATGGATTAAACTTATACGATCCATTGATGATTGTAAGTGCTGCAGTGCTTGTCACAGCATTGGCATTAATTGTTGATTTATTACTATCGTTAGTTGAAAAATGGGCAGTGCCAAAAGGATTAAAAGTATCCAGATAAATTAAGGAGGACATTATGAAACGATTGAAACAGTATTGTATCGCGCTTGTACTGTGTCTGACGGTGTTATCTGGATGTAGTTTACCCGGTTTAGGTGGAAATAGCTCAGACAACGAAGTCAAGATTACAGCGCTTGCGACGAGTGAATCACAAATTATGTCTCATATGCTGAGACTTTTAATAGAACATGATACAGATGGAAAGATTAAACCAACATTAATAAATAACTTAGGATCAAGTACAATTCAACACAACGCTCTTGTAAATGGTGATGCTAATATGTCTGGGGCTCGTTACAATGGTACAGACTTAACAGGTGCATTAAATGAAGATCCTATTAAAGATCCAAAAAAAGCAATGGAAGTTACCCAAGATGGTTTCCAAGAGAAGTTTAATCAAACATTCTTTAACTCGTATGGTTTTGCAAATACATATGCGTTTATGGTTACAAAAGAAACAGCTAAAAAATATAACTTGGAAACAGTATCTGATTTGAAAGCACATAGTGATGAATTAAAACTAGGCGTCGATAGTTCATGGTTAAATCGTGAAGGCGATGGTTATCCAGGGTTTACGAAAGAGTATGGTTTTAAATTTAATACTGTTAGACCGATGCAAATTGGTTTAGTATATGATGCTTTAAATTCTAAAAACCTTGATGTAGCAGTAGGATATTCAACAGATGGTAGAATTGCGGCATATGATTTAAAAGTATTGAAAGATGATAGACGCTTTTTCCCACCTTATGCAGCTAGTTCGGTAGCTACAAATGAATTATTAGATAAATATCCTGAGTTAAAACCGATTATAAATAAGTTAGAGAATACGATTTCAACAAGTGAAATGCAAGAGCTTAATTATCAAGCTGATGGTAAGGGCAAAGAGCCGGCAGTTGTTGCAGAAAACTTCTTGAAAAAACATAACTATTTTGAAAATGATAAGAAGGGTGGTCAAAACTAATGGAGGGTAATTTATTACAGCAATTAGTCGAATATTATTCAGTAAACTTTGGCTACCTTTGGGATTTATTTATTAAACATTTACTTATGTCTGTGTATGGTGTGTTATTTGCAGCTATTGTAGGTATCCCATTAGGTATTATTATAGCTAGATATAAGAAACTGTCATGGACGATTATTACGATAGCGAATATTATACAAACCGTACCTGTTATAGCGATGCTTGCTATTTTGATGTTAGTTATGGGTCTAGGGCCAACGACTGTAGTAGTAACGGTATTCTTATACGCTTTATTACCAATTATTAAAAATACTTTTACAGGTATCGTGGGCGTAGATGAAAATATTAAAGATGCTGGTAAAGGTATGGGTATGACACGCAACCAAGTCTTACGCATGATAGAGTTACCATTAGCTTTATCTGTTATCTTAGGCGGACTCAGAATTGCACTTGTCGTAGCTATTGGAGTTGTCGCTGTTGGATCATTCATTGGTGCACCGACATTAGGTGACATTGTAATTCGTGGAACAAATGCTACAGATGGCACGACATTTATTTTAGCTGGTGCCATACCTATCGCATTAATTGCAATTTTAATAGATGTTGTATTAAGATTATTAGAAAAACGATTAGACCCCACGAATAGAACACAGAAGAAACAAAAGCATAGACCTCAGGGTATTAATCAGTAATGAAAGTAGTGAAGTCATATGGCGTTGTTAACGATAAATTACAAATCCAAAACCATTGGTATGAATCATTCATTTATAGCAATTTTACCTGAAGATGTTAGCTATTTTAATACGGAGACAGAGCCAAAACAATTAAAGACAATGTTATTGTTACATGGCTTATCGAGTGATGAAACATCTTATATGCGCTATACAAGCATTGAACGTTATGCAAATGACCATCAAATTGCAGTTATTATGCCTAATGCTGACCATAGTGGTTATAGTAATATGAAATTTGGTCATAAATACTTTGATTATGTATTAGAAGTATTAGACTATGCACATCAAATCTTACCGTTATCACAGAAGAGAGAAGATAACTTTATTGCTGGGCATTCTATGGGAGGATATGGAACGATAAAATATGCCTTAATACAAGGCCATCGTTTTGCTAAAGCTTGCCCATTATCATCTGTATTTAATGCACAATCCTTTATAGACATTGATTGGAACGACTTTTCAGGCCAAGCAATTGCAGGTGTAGACAAAATGACACAGGACACAGAACTTGATCCGTATTATTTAGTCGATCAAGCAGTAGCTGAAAGCAAAGTAATACCAGAGTTACTTATTATGTGTGGAACAGAAGATCAACTCTACGAAGATAATAAGCAATTTATAGCATATTTGGACAAACAAAATGTCCCTTATCAATTTGAAGATGGACCTGGTAAGCATGATTATGCTTATTGGGACAAGGCAGTAAAACGTGCAATTGAATGGTTCATAGGATAAATAATAAATTATAATAATGATTTATCATAAATAAAAAACCACCTCAATCATAAAAATGATTGAGGTGGTTTTATTTTGAAAAGATTGAACGTACAAACGATGAGACAAAGGCTAATTGTCATTACAATATATTTTCTTTAAAGTAAAATTGTTGCAAGAATTGGAGCAACAACTACTACAATCACACCGACAATAACTAATGAAATAGATGCCATTGAAGCTTCGGTTTCACCAAACTCTTGAGCTGAAGAAACACCCAAAGAATGACCACTTGTGCCAAGCGCAAGGCCACGCGCGATAGGATTAGTAATATTAAATAATTTGATTAACTTTGTGCCGAGTGCGTAAATAATTACGCCATTTAATATAACAGCTAATGAAGTTAATTCTTTAATTCCGCCGATATCTGCTGAAACAGGTAGTGCGATAGCAGTTGTCGCACCTTGAGGTAACATAGATGCAATAATGCCATTAGAAAATTGGAATGCTTCAGCTATTAAGTAAATGCAAATTAGAGCTGCCGTAGTACCTAATGTAATACCGCCTAATACTTGTTTCCAGTATTTTTTTAAAACATCACGTTTTTTATATAAAGGAATAGCAAAACATATAGTTGCTGGTTCTAGGAAGAAATTAATGATGTCGCCACCTATTTTGTAATTTGCATAATCTATACCAGTTAATTTTAGAAATGCTATACCTACTACCATACTTACAAATAACGGTGTGAATAAGAAAAAACCATTAGTTTTTTTAAATAAAAATGTAGCAATAATAAATGGTATCAGTGAAAGTAAGATACCGAAATAAGTCGTGTTAATAGCTAAATGTTCAATCATAATTTATCCTCCGCAAGTTGTTTTTGTAGTCTTTTTCTTGGAATAAAGGATTTAGTTATAAGCATTTGAGCAAAGAATCCTGTACATAATAATAATAAGAGTGTTGAAATAATGATTAATAAAATAATCAGGATAGGGCTCGTACTTAAAATGCCTAGTGAATTAATAACTGATACACCTGCTGGTACAAATAGGAAACCAATATTGTTTGTTAACGTTGTACCGACTTTCTCGACTTGACCAAGTTTAATAACACCTGTACATAGTGCTATAAATAGTAGCACAAGACCTATAACTGAAGCGGGCATAGGAATTGGCATGAAACTTTCGATAATATTTGAAATAAGCATAATAATAGCAATTACAAGTGCTTGATGGAAAAAATTATATGTTTTTGAATGTTGAGTTTGTTCTGTATTTTGTTGTTTGTTTGCTTCCATAATTAAAGTTCCTCCCGTATTGATCTTGGGTTAATTATAAAATGAAAGCGATTACTTTTGTTGGATTCGCGAGCGACTTACTAGACTTTGACTCCGAAATGCATAAATTAGAACTTGAAAATCAAGATAGTCCCATGTCTTGTTTAAATGGTTTCATGTAAGAGCGACTTACTTGGAATTTTAATTGATTGGTCATGGTTAATTGATAGGTATAGTTAAACCAATGCTCAATTGTTTGAATATGTGTTTTGTTAATTAAAGTGGCACGATGAATTCTCATAAATTGAGTAGTATCTAATTTTTTTTCGTAATAATTCAGTGGTTCAGAAGTATCAAATTCATCAAGCGTTGTATTAATTGTTGTGACCCCATTATTGACGGAAATTGCGATAATATCATCTAAATTGATAATATGAATACGCTCGTTAACTTCTATAGGGAGTACGTTGGGCGTATTTTCAAGTTTGTTATGTGAATCATTAGGGTTATTATCATTATTTATAAAATTTTGTTTTTCAATATTTGGGTGAAGCACTTGTTCAACTTTATGGATAGCTTGTGCGATTCTTTGTTGTTCAAATGGTTTCAAAATATAGTCAATAGCATCTAATTCAAACGCTTTTACTGCAAAAGTGTCATGTGCAGTTGCGAAAATAATCAAAGGGCGATGCTTCATTTTTTTGATTTTATTGGCTAAATCAAGACCGCTTTCATCCATTAAATTAATGTCTAAAAAAATAACGTCGTAGTTATCATAAAGTAATAATTCTAAAGTTTCAGAGATATTTTCGGCTTCTTTAATTAAGTCAAAAGAACGAATCTTATTTAATAAATAGTGTAGTTCATTACGTGCTAGCGGTTCATCATCTACGATAATTGCTTTCATATTTATCCCTCCTCTGTAGTGTGATGCGGAATTGTGCAACTTACTTTTGTACCTTGTTTATTTGATTCAAATTGAAGTTTAGCTTTATAGCCAAATAAACCATCTAATCTTTGATTTAAATTTTCTAACGCACTTCCTGTACCAGATTCTGAATAAACACTAGTTTTTCCAATTTTATCAAGTTTATTTACTGGTATGCCTTGTCCATTATCTGAGACAGAAATATTTAATCCGTAGTTATTTTGGTGGGCTTTTACAATAATATTGTTATCATATTTTCTATTTTTAAATGCATGTTTAATTGCATTTTCAACAAGTATTTGAATTGCAAAAGGGGGGACTAAAGCACCATAGCTTGAATCATCGATATCAAAACTAACATTAAATCGATCTGGATAACGCGCTTGTTCTAATGATAAATAAGCCTCAACCTGCTGTAATTCTTTTTCTAAAGAAATAGTGTTATTACGTGTACCTTGTAAGTTTGAACGGAAAAATTGACTGAGTTGTAATAATAATTCTCGTGCTTTTTCGCTATCGATTCGTACTAATGCCGAAATAGTGTTAATTGAGTTAAAGAAAAAGTGAGGATTGACTTGAGCTTGGAGCGACTTAATCTCAGCATCTCTTATTAACGCATTTTGCGTTTCAGCTTGACCCAGTTCAAGTTGGCTAGAAAATATATCTGCCAGTCCTGTTGCTAGCTGTTTATCTGAAAAGTTAACGTCATGCTTGTTAGTAAAATAGAGTTTTAGTGTACCAACGACTTCATTTTTTACATATAATGGCACAACAATAGCAGCCTCTAACGGACAGCCAGGGTGGTTACAACCAATTTCTTTACTTGAATATGCTTCTTTTAAAGTGCCAGTTTGAATAGCAATTTTTGATAAATCTGTAATAATTGTTTTTTGTGCAACGTGATGATTACTTGCAACACCAACGTGGGTTAATATATCTTTACGATTTGTAATAGCAACGGCTGAAACTCGCATTAAATTTAAAATAATTTCAGCAGCTTGTTTAGCAGATTGCTCATTTAAACCTGAACGGAAATAAGGCAATGTTTGGTTAGCCAATTGTAAGACATCATGAGTTTGGATTGCACGGGTTTCTTCTTCTTTCTTAATCGTAGAAAGGATGATTGATAAAAATATAGCTGTACCTATTGAATTAATGGAAATCATAGGTAAGGCAATAAGTTTTACTAACGTCCATGCGTGTAAAGTATTATCGGAAAATACTAAAATGCAAAGCATCTGAATAATTTCTGTAGCACCACCGATGAGCGCGCCTTTTACAATTGTTGGATATCTGTTAGCTCGCATAGCTTTATGACCAAAATAACCAGAAACAAGTGCAATAATAATTGAAGAAATTAAATATATGTATGCATCTGCACCTCCGATATAGACACGATAAATGCCTGAAATTAGTGATACAGCTAAGGCGACGAAAGGGCCACCAATTAACCCAGATACTCCAATTGTTAATACGCGTGTGTTAGCTAACGACGCATCAGGACTCAAATGATTATAGACCGTGCCGTTAATAATTTCATCACCACGAATTTGTACTCCGGTAAAGTTTGAAAGCATAGAGAAACAACCGAATATGATAATCAGTTGCCATTGTGAACGTCGCTTTTCTCGGTCATTCATCATTGATTTAAAATGATTAATATTCATTAAAATATATGCAATCAGTATAATTAAACCAACACGTTCTAATAATAAGATAAATAAATTTAACATGATTTCACCTTTTTTAATTAGTTTGTCATGGTTGATTATACAGAATTTTATAAAACTATGAGTTTTATGTGAATTATTTTATTTAGATTATATCCTAAAGACCCATCATACCAGTGATTAGAGTAGGAGAATCAAATTACTCTCTATGTAAATAAATACATAATTGACGCAGTTCTTTAGCATTATTGCGAGTGAAGTGTTATTTTATTAATATTGGCTTTTAAAAGGATTTGTAAAAAATGTAGATATTAATATAAAATTAATTGTATATAATTATTACGGAATTTTAAGTCAATTGCATCTTAAAAGATTATTTTTGAAATAGATATAGACTTTTTTAGCGGTTTTTCAGTTTGTAAGGAAGATAGCGTTAAAGGCGTGTATACCTTTTTTGAAATGTGATCTATGTGTTTACGGGAAAATAGGAGGAAAAAAGCATATGGAATCAACACATTCGTTTGAAGGAGATAATAAACTTCTTGTAGGTATTTTCTTAGGAGTTATTACATTTTGGTTGTTTGCACAATCATTAGTAAATATTATTCCAGATTTAGAATCATCATTTGATACTAATTATGGAACAATAAATGTGGCTGTGAGTTTAACTGCATTATTATGTGGTTTATTTGTAGTAGGAACAGGAGGACTTGCTGATAGATATGGCAGGGTGAAAATGACCTATATCGGATTAATATTAAGTATTGTTGGTTCGTTATTAATCATAATACCAGGATTTATGCCATTACTTGTTGTTGGTCGTGCGATTCAAGGATTATCTGCAGCATGTATTATGCCTTCAACTTTGGCTATTATCAATGAATATTATATTGGTAGTCGGCGTCAACGGGCATTGAGTTATTGGTCAATCGGTTCTTGGGGAGGGACTGGAGTTTGTTCATTATTTGGTGGTGTAATGTCTACCTTTATTGGTTGGAGATCAATATTCATTATTTCAATTATTGTAGCATTAATGGCAATGTACTTAATGAGACATACTCCAGAAACAAAAGCTATACAAACAGAAGAAACAAAAAAAGCTAAATTTGATATAGTAGGCCTTATTATTTTAATTATTGGAATGCTAAGTATTAATTTGATTATCACAGAATCATCGAATTATGGGCTTTTCTCGCCATTTATCATGACACTAATTGTTGTGTTTGTGATTTCAGCACTTTGTTTTTTATATTATGAAGGCAAAGTTAAAAATCCACTTATAGATTTTAAACTATTTAAACATAAAGGTTATAGTGGTGCTACAATTTCCAACTTTTTATTAAATGCAGTAGCAGGGACACTTATTGTTGCTAATACGTATTTCCAATCTGGATTACATTTTAGTTCTTTCCAGTCTGGAGTCATGTCTATTACGTATTTAGTAGCGGTACTTGTAATGATTAGAGTCGGAGAAAAAGTGTTACAAAAGATTGGTCCAAGAAGACCAATGCTAATTGGTGCAGCACTTAATGCTATTGGTATTATTTTAATTTCATTTACGTTTTTACCTACACCAGCTTATATTGTAGTGTGTATAATAGGTTATTTAATCTATGGTATGGGATTAGGTATGTATGCAACACCATCGACAGATACAGCAGTATCAACTGCGCCAGAAGATAAAGTAGGCGTTGCATCTGGTGTGTATAAAATGGCATCATCATTAGGAAATTCATTTGGTGTCGCATTATCTGGTACTATCTTTACTGTTATGACTGTAGTATCTAATATACAAGTAGGAGCAATGATGGGATTGTGGTTCAATGCAGCATTAGCGATTATCGCATTTTTAGCAGTACTCATATTAGTACCAAAAAATCAATTTAATAATTAATGTAAATCTATAGAACTTTAAATTATAATTTTTTATTGTCGAAACGGGGTTACGAAGTCAATTTATAATATTGATTGCGTAATTCCGTTTTTTATTTTTTGTTGTTCATATTATATTAAGCGGAGGAGTATTAATTTTAAAAAGCTTTTCACGGGAATATATTGCTTATGGAATAAAAAACATATTATAATTAAGTAAGCGTTTGCATGAGGAGGGGTTATATGGCACAGCAACTATGGCAAACTTATGAAGATAGATTGAATTTATTAAAAAGTTTAGTTAAACATGAAACAGTTACTAGTACTCAAGGTGAGATTACATTTCCTAATTTTGTAAAGAATCTGCTATTAAAATTGGAGTATTTTCAACAGCATCAATCTCAAATATTACTTGAAGCTACTGAAGATAAAAAAGAAGCTGTTGTAGCTTTTTATCAGGCACCTACTTCTAAAAAGACAATCGTACTAATCAGTCATTTTGATACAGTTGGTGTAGAAGATTTTGGCTCATATAGTGAGCATGCTTTTGATCCTGATGCATTAAAGGAAATATTTAAAGATAATAGTAGTTACCTCAGTGAAGATGCCATTGAAGATTTAAATCGTGATACATATTTATTTGGTCGTGGTGTAATGGATATGAAAGCAGGTTTAATGTTGCATTTATCTTTAATAGAACAAGCAAGTATTGAAGCATGGGATATTAATTTGATTTTAGTCACTGTACCAGATGAAGAAGTGAATTCTTCAGGTATGCGCAAAGCTGTAGAGACGATTGCTAGACTAAAACAACAACATCAGCTAGATATTCAGCTTCATTTAAATAGTGAACCTACTTTCCAACAAGCTAGCGCAGATGAACATCATTATATATACTCTGGCTCTATTGGGAAAATAATGCCAGGTGTATTATGTTATGGAAAAGAAACGCATGTAGGAAACCCAATGGATGGATTAAGTTCTAACTTTATGATGAGTTATATTAATCAAGCGATAGAATATAATGATGAGTTTAAAGAAACATTTGAAAATGAAACGACACCTTTGCCTGTTTCATTAATGACAAAAGATATTAAGCAAACATATGATGTACAAACACCATTTAGAACAATGGCATTATTTAATATGTTCCTTTTCAAACAGAGACCTGCTGACTTATATAGGCAATTTATAGATACAGTTATTAAAGCAACAGAACGCTGTGAAAGTGATTGGTTATCGATTTTAGAAAGTGAAGATATTCCTTTTGATACTAAAATTAACGTACTAACATTTGAACAATTGAAAACATATGCGATTAAACATCATGGTGAAGCATTTATAAATAAAGAAATAGCAGAAGTGATACAACAAACTAAAGATCTACATTTACAAAGTATTAAAGTAACAGATAGATTAATGCAAATCTGTAGAAATATTGCGCCTGCGGTCGTGACTTTTTTTGCAACACCATATTATCCTGCAGTTAATACGTCTTATGATGCAAAAGTTGAGCAAACTATTGAATTGGTTCGCCAAACTTTACAAGAACAATTTCAACGTAAAAGTGAACGTGTTCATTATTTTAATGGTATTAGTGATAGTAGCTATTTAAATTTTTCAGGCGACATGTCTCAAATAGTTACTTATCAGCAAAACGCGCCTAATTTTAATCAAACTTATTCGATTCCTTTTGAAGCAATACAAGTTATTAGTGCGCCAACCATACTCTGCGGACCAATCGGTAAAGATGCACATAAATTGAGTGAAAGACTACATAAGAATAGTGCATTTGTAGAATTACCATTTGTATTAACTCGTATCGTAAAGTCATATATTTAAAACAAAATAAGTAATTACTTGATATAATGTTTTTAAATTTACTAATATTTTTAGTATAAGTTTTGAAAAATAGGGTATTATGATATATCAGTAAAGATATGTACTTTAAAAGTTCCACAAGAAGAAAATGGAGTGGTAAGCACATGCTAGAGGCATACAAAGATTTTTGGAGAAAATATATAGATTTTAATGGCAAATCAAATAGACTAGAATTTTGGACACCGGTATTAATTCATATCATTAGTATATTTATCATTGCGCTCATCGGTATCATTTGCTTTATTACAGGTAATTTTATTGTAGCGGCAATATTATCAGCTTTTGTAGGTATATTTGCTCTTGCGATAATCATACCTATGTTTACCATTACATTGCGCAGGTTTTATGATGCCGGTAGAAAACGTGCAACAGCAATCATATTAATTGTACTATCTATATTTGTTAATATTACCTTTGATATTATTCAAATTAATAGCGTTGCAGTATCATTAAATATTATTTCATTAATATGTACAATTATTCTTGTGGTAGAAACATTATTACCATCACGTAATGTAGCTGATTCAGAATTGAAATGGTTATAATTTTATTTTCTCTGCTATTTAAATTAAAAATTATGTGAAGTTAGAAAAAATAGAGGGCAAGTTGGATAAATGGTTATTAGCCATTGATTTACACAAGTCACTATTCTTTCAACGGGATTATCGGGCGATACACTTATGTGTGTTGCCCTTTTTCTATTAGTAATATTTAAAATTACTATAATTATGACAAAAGGTTATAAACCATTGAATTTTTGATAATTTTTATTGTATTTAGAAAATTTAAAATTATAATGTAGGCATAAGGAGGGGTTTTATGGAATGGTTAAAGTTAATTGGTATTCTAATTATTATATTGGGGTTCCTGTTTAAGATTGATACGATTGCAGTAATTTTAATTGCTGCTGTTGTTACTGGTATCGTATCTGGGTTAGATTTTTATTCCATTTTAGAAACACTAGGTAAGGCGTTTGTTGATAATCGTTTAGTTACATTATTTATATTAACGTTACCGATGGTCGGTTTGATCGAACGATTCGGTTTAAAAAAACAAGCTTCTAACATGATAGGAAAGGTGAAACGAGTTACAAGTGGGCGTCTGATGACAATATATTTATTAATTAGAGAAATAGCTGGCGTGGCTTCAATACGAATCGGTGGTCATCCTCAATTTGTGCGTCCACTGATTAATCCAATGGTTCAAGGTGCGTTAAAAACTAGATATAATTTGAAAGACGATGAAGTTGATGAATCAGACATTGAAAAGATAAAGGCACAAACTTCTGCAATGGAAAACTATGGAAACTTCTTTGGACAAAACTTATTCGTTGGTGCTGCAGGGGTTTTATTAATGGTAGGGACATTTCAATCATTAGGCATTAAAGTAGATGCAATTGAATTAGTGTTGGCTTCAGTACCCATAGCACTAATTGTATTAGTGCTTGTCTGGCTTAATAATATAAGATTTGATAAATATTTAGATAAAAAATATGACTCAAAGCAGGTGAAACGTGATGAGTGAACAAGTATTAAATAATATCTTAGAAGTTTTTTATATTTTAATAGGTTTACAATTACTATACACTGCGTTTCGAATTTTGAAATCTTCTACACATAAAAAGAAATATGGCACAGCATTATTTTGGATTTTGCTAGCTGCAACATTTATTGTTGGTCCGTATATTCCAAATGTAATTAATGGTTTATTTATTTTAATCATGGGGATACTGACTTTATTTAAACAAGTGACAATTAATAATATTGTCGATGTAACTGAAGAAGAAGGGGTGCATGGTGCTCGAAAATATGGAAATAAGCTATTTATTCCAGCTGTTATCTTAGCAATTGCGGCGATAGCTGTTTCAAATTGGACCCCTTTAGGTGGCGCAATAGGTTTAGGTGTTTCTTCTATATTAGGGTTAATAGCTGCATATATAGTAATTAAACCTAAAATAAAATATGTATTTTATGATAGTGATCGACTAACACAACAAATTGGTACTGTGGGTATATTACCTCAATTTTTAGCTGCTTTAGGGGTATTATTTACAGTAAGTGGAGTTGGAGATGTCATATCGAAAGGTATTTCATCGATATTACCTGAAGGAAATCACTTGGTAGGTGCAGCTGCATATATATTAGGTATGGTATTTTTTACTATGTTAATGGGTAATGCTTTTGCAGCCTTTACAGTAATTACTGCAAGCATTGGTATTCCGTTCGTCATCGCACAAGGTGGAGATCCTGTTATCGCAGGTGCACTAGCTATGACTGGTGGATTCTGTGGCACTCTACTAACACCGATGGCAGCTAATTTCAATACATTGCCGGTAGCATTGTTGGAAATGAAACAAGAATTTGGTGTTATCAAAGCACAAGCACCGATTGCACTTATACTTATAGTAATACATATTGGCTTAATGTATGTATGGGCGTTTTAACTGATTTCAATTAAAAAGGGGCGTTTTAAAAATGAGAATCTTAATAACTGGATTTGATCCATTTGGTGGAGAAGAAATTAATCCTGCATTAGAAGCGGTGAAACAATTACCTGATAATATTGAAGGACATACGATAGATAAGTTAGAAATACCAACCGTCTTTCATAAGAGTAAGCATGTACTAGAAGCAAGTATGAAACAATATGATTATGATATTGTGCTAGCAATTGGACAAGCTGGCGGAAGGTTTGAATTAACACCAGAGCGTGTTGGTATTAACATTGATGATGCACGAATAGCGGATAATGAAGGTCAACAACCGATTGATGAATGTATCCAACAAGATGGGGCGCCGGCATATTTTTCTAATTTACCTGTAAAACGTATGACTGAAGCTATTAAAGCGAATGGTGTGCCTGCACGTTTATCTAACACGGCTGGAACTTTTGTATGTAATCATATTTTGTATCAATTAGGTTACTTACATGCAACGCAATTTCCTCATATAAAATTCGGCTTTATTCATGTACCTTTTATACCTGAGCAAGTTGTAGATAAACCCGAAAAACCTTCAATGTCTGTAGAAACAATTCGGAAAGGATTAAATGCTGCTTTAGAAGCTATCATTGAGTCTGACGAAGATATTAAAGTAGCACTTGGAGAAACACATTAAAGTAAAAGTTAATAAATTCCATTGAATAATATAAACAAAGGGCTACGAGATCTTTAAGACAAGATTTCCTAGCCCTTTTTATTTGAGTTGAATTTAATTATCATGTTCAGTACGTGTGTAGTCCATGCGGATTTCGTTATATGTTTTGCCGAAGAAAGTAGGTTGTTTATAGGGTGTTTTTTTAAATCCAACTTGTTCGTAGAAATTAATGGCGTTAGTATTTTCTTCTACAACCCAGAGTGTTACGTTATCTGGGTAAGACAGTTCTAGCGCTCTCTGTGTTAAAGCATAGCCAATCATATGTCGTTGGTATGCTTCTAAAAGATACAACGCGTATATTTCACTCCAATTGTCAGATTCTGAAATAGATTTTGTTTTACCATAAGTGATAAATCCTACAATCTCATCCTTAACAGTTGCAACTAAGGTAGGAAAATCGTGTATAGAGGACTTCTTGATAAATTGTTCTTTATCAAGGTTTTCTAGATAGTCGTTTTCAGAAATATGATTATATGTTTTTAACCAACTCTCGTAATGGACATTGGCTTTACCATGACGATCTTCCTCCGTCAACGCTCTAATTGTAAAATCCATAGAATGCCCCCTTGCTAACTAAATTGATGTTATTATAGCATCATTATTTTAAAAAAAGAAATTTTTCAATTCAAAATAATTATAAAAAGCAAAATATTAAGTGACCAAATAACAAAGTTTTAAGATGCATTTAAGTAAATTTACGCTCATCTAACTCATCTTGAAGATGCATTGCTTTGTTGCGTGCAAGTTTACCATAATAAGAATGTGCAAAATGCATTTGAATAATTAAAAATAATCCTCCAACGGTCCAATATAACCCAAGTGCTGCAGCAGAATATAGTGAAATATATGTGATGAAAATAGGTGATAAAACCATCAATACATAGTGTGTTTTTCTTTGGTCTTTAGGGTAATGACATGCATTCACTAATGGCTGGAAGAAATATACTATTGCTGCAATTAGTGAAATCCAAAGATTAGGTTCAGTTAAGTTGAACCACAAAAAGTTTGGATAACGATCAATACCATCTCCAGTAGGATACTTTAAAGTAATAATTAAACCTAATAATATAGGTAATTGAATCATTATAGGCAAACATCCTAGAACATTTTTTAAAGGATTAATATCATATTGTTTATAAAAATCCATTAGTGATTTTTGTGCTTCGTTTTTTTCTTCTTGTGAATTCGCAATTTTAATTTTGTTTCTCAAATCATCAATTTGTGGTTGGAGAATTTTGTTTTTTTCGCGCATCATATGCATATTTTTTACTTGGGCAAGCATAAAAGGAAGTAAAAATAATCTTATTAGTAACACGATTGTGATGATTGCTAAACCATAATTATCTCTGTATAAATGCCCAAAACCATGTAACAATATGTCGATGGGATGGACAAAAATTGAATGAAATAAACTACTCACAGCTTCATCTTTAGAATAATCACAACCAGTTAAAAATAGGGGGACTAATAATATAATAAGCCCTTTCCAACACATAATATATTTCCTCCAATTAATGTATTAATAAATATAACTTAACACAATTTGAATGTGATTTTAAGGTTTTAAAAATATAAAGTTACCTTCATATTTTATATTGCAATAATGTAAAAAAAGTCACTACCCCAACGTGAAATAAGGTGTAGTGACAGTGGTTTTATTTTGAAGTTAAGATGATCTCATTATAATTAATATGTTCTCTGACTTGTGCAGCAACATGTTCATCTATTTGCTTATTTTGGATTAGTTCATCAAGATAAGTTCTCTCTGCGTATAATCCTTCTAACTTATGTGCTTCAGTAATTGTATCTGGTGTCTCATTTTGTTTATTACGATTTCTTCTAATTCTGTGAAGTCTGTTGTAATACTGGTTTAAAACAATGTTTATTTCTAATACGTTTTCATTCGTTTGTTCTTCTTTTAAACGCAGTGCAACATTATGATGTACGATACGCATAACTTTCTTCACTTCTTGAAAATTTGATTTAAATTGTTTTAATTGTGTACTTTCTACATGTTTCTTTGCTCTCCATCTTAAGATTAACATTTTAATAACAACTTTAAATTTATGGACAGCTGATGATTCCTTAAATTGTCTTGATGTTTCTATAGCTGAGCGATAGTTCAAAATCGTTTGACGGTCAACTTTATTTTGAGTTACTAAACGTTCTAACGTTTCGGTCTCTGTTTCACTAGCAATTGTTTCTAGTCGCTTGACTTCCTTAGCATTATTTTCCTCTGGCGTCATCTGCAGCAGAAAGAATAGTTCATCAAAATAATCAGAAATAACGGTACTATAATTTGTTGATGTGTGTGCTTTAGACTTTGTTTTAAAATGTTTAATAACATGTTGTACTATATAAATTTTGGCAACCGCATAGCTCATAGTCGATGAGGTTGATTTCTCTTCCGAAGGTGTAATAATAGGTAGCACGATTTGAGCCATGACTAAACTAATAATTACCATTAATGAAGCAATAAATAGTAAATCATTTTTATAAATAAAGGGTTGTTGTTGTGCTAATAATGTAGGTAATGTTAATGCCATAGATAGAGAAATTGTACCGTGAATGCCACACATTGTCATAATGAAGGCGTAGTGTGCACGTTTTGGTGGCACTTCATATTGGTCATTAAGATAAGATTGAATGTTATTTGGATAGTAAAATTGTTTGAATAACATAAAGACCCAGATAAAACGAAAAACATAAATAGCTAGTGCAATTAATAAGGTTGTAATAATCAAGAATATAATGTTCTGTGGTTCGTCTTTGAAAATTGCAGAAACAACTTCAGGTACAATATAACCTAATACGACAAAGACAAAGCCTTTAAGTACATAACTTAATGTACTCCATATCTGGTTATAGTTCATTTGTAGTTCGGTTTGAGCACGAATCAATCGTTCACGTTCGAATCCATGTATTAAACCAGCTACTACAACTGCAATAATCCCTGATGCGTGTAACATTTCGGATATGAAATAAACGACGAAAGGTGTTAATAATTGAATGAAGATCATTGTATTACCATCTTTAAGACCTTTATGCATAGATAGATAAACACGTAGTCGTACAATCATAAAGCCAAAAATTGCACCTATTAATATGCCTAGAATAGTTGAAATAATAAATTGTTCTATGGCATCGAATGTAGAAAATGCACCAGTAATAAGTGCTGTAACAGCAATTTTGAAAGAGATAATACCAGCAGCATCATTTAATAACGACTCACCTTCTAAAATAGTTAATGCACCTTTAGGTAATATTTTTCCTTTAGTAATAGCTTGTACAGCTACTGCATCTGTTGGGCATAAAATGGCTGCTATTGCGAAGGCAGCAGGCATTGGTAACTCAGGCCAAATCCATCCAATAAAATAACCTACACCTATAACAGTTGTAAATACTAACGCCATCGCCATTAAAATAATAGGTTTGCGATATTCTAACAGTTTAGATCGTGATACATGTGTACCCTCAACAAATAGTAATGGGGCAATCACAGCCATCATAAACACTTCTGGTTCAAATTCAAAGTGTAAAGGGATTGGGAGAATATATAAACAAACACCTAACCCAATCTGAATGAAAGCCATAGGTATCTTTGGAAACTTGTTATGTATAATTGAACTTATAATTACTGCTATAATAAATATTAAAAAAGCTTCTAATAATAACATACTTACTCCTTATTTTTTTGATTGTTTTATATTACCATTATCACAAAAGCATAGATAGTAATTTTTTGGAAATATAATAGACTTCAATAGTTAATTAATTTATAGGCGCATGATTTAAAAATGAATATACAAATGTGTCATAATAGAGCTGTTAAGATAATAGAGGATTGTGATAGTAATGAAAATAGGTGTCATATCAGATTTGCATATTGATCGTCACAAGAAGTTAACTCCAGAAGATTATACAAACGAATTAGTAAATGCTATACAAAAACAAAGAATAGAACTCTTGCTTATTGCAGGAGATATTTCTAATAACTATAAATTAACGCATCGGTTTGTCGATGATGTAGAGACGCAATCACATATAAAAATATTATTTATCCCAGGAAATCATGATTTTTGGGCTACAGATACGGATGCATCGTCCGCTGAAATTTTAGATTACTATATGAATATGGAAGCGTGTTTGATAGGGAATCCTTATCATCTCAATGATTCATGGGCAATTGTTGGTAATACAGGTTGGTATGATTATACGTATGCAAGTTCAGAATTTTCCCTTGAGCGCATTGCTCGTAGAAAATATTACGGTGCAACTTGGCAAGACAAAGTCAAAATAGATTGGCCTATGGAAGATAGAAAGCTATCGTCAATTGCAGCAAAGCAAACAATTAAAGATATGGAACAAGTGAAAAATAAGCGTATTATTTTAATGACTCATATTGTGACACACCCTAGGTTTGCTGTGCCGATGCCGCATAGAATATTTGATTATTTTAATGCTTTTATTGGGACGTCTGATTTTGATCAGATTTACCAGCAATATGATATTCGATATAGCATTATGGGACATGTTCATTTTAGAAATGCTTTTGAAGAACGGGGGATAACATATATTTGCTCGTGTCTTGGTTATCAAAGGGAATGGCGTTCTAATAATATAGCACAAGAAATTAATCATGCTTTATATACAATTAACATATAATGAAAGAAGCGGCCATCATTATGAAATGGTCGCTTCTTTATTATTTAGATTTACTGTAATTATTTGTAGTAGCGCCTAATACGACTATTTGATAAGTGATTCATTTTTGATAAGGCAAAGTAAAAATAGTTATGGCTGAATATGAAAACTTAGACGGCCGGGTGCGTCATAACTTTGTGCTAACTTGGATTTTTTAATTTTTATTACTTGATATTTATTAGGTATTAATGCCGGAAATACAATTAATTTTCCTATGTGAGACCAAAGTGGATCGATGTAATAATAATGATCGTCATCATAACCAATAAGTAAAGTAACATGAATATTAGATACTAACTTAGTAGGCTGATTATCTAATTTATAAGTACGACGCAAAGGTCGTTGCCCGAGCACAGTATGATAAATAACTACGGGTTGACCATTGTCTAAAACTGTACATAATTCAGTTAAAGACTGACCAGTACTATCTATGATTTTTTTGTCATATTGTTTGAGATGTGGGACAAGAGCAGAAGGGAAAATAGTTTGATGATGTCCCAATTTAATCCATAAGTGATGCCCTACGTAACCTTTATAAGGGTTGTTTTTATGTTTAGGCCAATATCTCATTATTTGAGTGGCGGGTATTTTATGCTGATTGAATTGTAACATCATTGCTGTGGATACACCTTCACAGCCCATAATCATTGGTATTGGAAATAATTGACTAATTGGTTTAACGGGTAATATATTTAATTTCATGATGATGCTCTCCCTAATGATTTGTACTTCAATGCAAAAAATGAAGCAATTTTACATTGTATTTATTATATAGCTATTTTTAAAAGTTGCCTATTAAGATGCTTAAGTATTATAGCAATAGTTTGGAATAGATATTATTGAGCTATTTTGGTTATAATAGCATAAAAAAAGGTGGGGAATTACATATGAAACATAGAATAGAAACACTACCAACGTTATCTGTACTAGGAGAAAAAAGAGAATATGCCACAGGACAAAAAGCACAAGAAAATATTTTTATGTTCTGGATGGATTTTGATGAAAGTGGTAAAAAACATGACTTATTAAAATTAAGTAATGAACATTTACCAGGTCTATTAGGAGTATGTAAACCACTGGATAACGGGGAAATGCATTATTTAATAGGTGTTACGAGTGATGAAGATAATGAAATTTGGCATCAAACAGAATTAGCAAGTGGTAGATACCTCGTATTTGATGCTGAGGGACCAGTCCCAGGTTCTATAAAAAATGCAATGGAATCTATTAATAGACATATTTTACCAACATTAGATTATGAATTACGAAATGCGCCATTTTTTGAGTTTTATAAAGAAGGGGAAATTAGAGCAGAGGATTATATTACAGAAATTTGGTTACCAATTGTTTAAACTAAAAGTAAAAATTTAATTAAAATAGGGACAGGTTACAAATCAAAAATTTTAAAAATTGATTTTGTATACCTGTCCCATTAAAGATGATTAGGAAAGAAATCGCACTTAATATAATTTTTTCTATCTTAGTCATTTTTGACTCGTTAATCGGTTTTCTTACCACTATTAGAGTGATGTTTATTACTCTTAGATACTAAAATTTTAGAGATTACGCATTTCGCTTAATCATGATAGATTTTAATAGCACTTCTAATAAAATAATTAATATAGTAGTAATAACTAGGATGATGAGATAAGGCATAACACTGTATTCACCTTTTAAACCAACAAGAGGAGACATAATTCCACCTAATATAAATTGGAATAGTCCAAGCAAGCTTGATGCGTTACCACTGCCGCCTGTTCGAGATTCCATAGCTAATGTGAAACTTAATGGACCAATTCCTGTTACAGGACATACATTAAGGAAAAAGGCGATGATTAATACCCATAATGGTAAATGGAGTATAAGTGCGAAAAGAATCAACACAACACCTGAAATTTGTATTAATGTTAGCAGTACAAGGAGAAAATAGCGATTGATATATTCTACGAGTAGCGCTGTTAATTGACTCGTAATAATTAAGCCGATACCATTTAACGCAAATAAAATACTAAATTGCTGTGGTGTCATATCATAAATCTTCTGAGTAATAAACGGTGCAGCAGAAGAAAAACTAAAGAGCATTACATAGGTTAATCCTTGTAATAGCATTGGAATGATAAACGCAGGTTTCTTTAGCAGATACCCAAAGTCTTTAAATATTAAGGCAAAGTTAAGTTTAGTAAGATCAGCATCTCTTGTTTCTTCCATTTTAAAAAAAGCAAAAATTAAAATTGCAAAGCTGACAATGGTTAAAATTAGGAATATTGCTTTCCAATTTGAAACGCTTAAGGCATATCCGCCGATTAAAGGTGCAAGAATAGTGATAATTCCATTAACAACTAATAATGAGGCTAATCCTTTTGCTAGAGATTTTCCTTTATGCTGATCGCCAATGGACGCTTTGGCAATGACGATAGCGCCTCCTCCAGTTAACCCTTGTATGAGGCGTATTACTAGTAATAGCGATAGTGATGTTGTAAATACGGCTATTAACGAAGCGATGACGTATATTGAAATAATGAGTAATGCAATTTTTTTACGACCATATGCATCAGATAATGGCCCAAATGTAAATTGCCCAATTGCAAGTCCAATCATAGCAAATGACAGTGTAAGTTGTACTTGTGAAGTAGTTGTACCAAAATCACTCTGTACATTTGGAAGTGAAGGAACATACATATCTATTGTTAAGGGCCCAAAAGTAGTCATAATACCCAACATAATAATGACCATCAATGGTAGTTGGCGATTCGTAATTTTATCCATATATAGTACTCCTTTAAGCACATTTAGTTACGTTATGATAAAGAAAAATTGAATGTTTAGTAACTAGATTATTATCGCACACGTGAATATAAATGCAATGACAAAATGGCATGTTTAATATGCGTGTACTGTTCCAGATATTATTTTTAATATATAATACAATATATTATGATAAAATACTGATTTATAAGCAATATATATTTTTACACATATCTCAGCTTGGTTAAACAAGCTATGTTTAATTGTAGTATGGTCATTTTAGATTGTCACACAAAGGAGAAAATTGATGCATTTAACTAAGACACAGTATGAAATTATAAAATTTATTCTTGTTGGTGGAATTAACACCTTTAATTATTACGTGGTTTATTTATTTTTATTAAAGTTAATTGATATAAATTATTTAGTCAGTCATATCAGTGGATTTATTGTTAGCTTTATAGTTTCTTATTATCTAAATTGCTATTTTGTTTATAAAGTAAAACCGACATGGCGCAAATTCATTCAATTCCCATTAACACAAGTAGTAAATATGGGGATGCAAACGATTTTACTATATGTATTTGTACAATGGTTCCATATTTCATCTGTTATCGCACCATTTGCTGGACTTATTATTACCATACCAATTACGTTTGTATTATCTAAATATATATTAAGAGACTGACATCAAAATTAAATTTTGACGAAATGATATTATATTATTGAGCATTATTAGTTGCCTATCTGTAATAATAAAGTGGGCTATGATAATGCTTTTTTAATATTGTTATGTTCTATAAATATACAGTAAAATGCTGATAGAAATACTTAGAGATACATTCTTGATTTACAGAATATAATTTGATTTTTGCACAATTTAACAATAAATTTTAGGAATGGCTAAAAAAAAAATTAACTAAAAAATATTAAATAATTATATAATAAAAAATGTTGTAAATATGCTTGTGATAGGTCATAATATATAATCCAATATCAATTAAGGTGGATGTAGCACATGACACAAAGTGAGAATTTAAAACTTGCACAAAAAGGTGCATACCTGAGTTTAATCGTCTATATTATACTTTCTATTTTGAAATTTATAGTAGGATATATTTATGAATCGGCGGCAGTAAGAGCTGATAGTATAAACAATATGACTGATATTGTTGTCTCATTAGCAGTTATTATCGGATTGAAAATTTCTATTAAGCCTGCAGACAAAAACCACCCATATGGACACTTAAAATCTGAGAATATTTCATCATTACTGGTTTCGTTTATTATTATGTTTGTGGGTATTCAAGTAGTAATTGAAAATTTGCCTAATATATTTTCTAATGAACACAGTACACCAAATGCGATTACGATTTATGTCAGTGTTATTAGTGGCGTGATTATGTTAGTCGTTTTTATTATCAATCAAAAGCTTGCTAAGCGTACAAATAGTAGTTCACTTAATTCAGCTGCAAAAGATAATTTATCAGATGCTTTAGTTAGTATTGGTACCGCGATAGGCTTAGTGTTTACTCAATTTGGTTTACCAATCATCGATACATTACTAGCAACGGTTTTAGGACTACTAATCATATATACAGGTTTCGGTATTTTCAAAGAGGCTATCTTTACATTAAGTGATGGATTTAATGAACAGGAGCTAGAAGCATATAAGAATTATGTATTAGACATTGAAGAAGTGATTGATGTTCATACTATTAAAGGTAGATATCATGGAAGCAGTATTTTTGTCGATGTAACAATCGTTGTAGATTCAGACTTATCATTAGAAGAAGCGCACCATATTTGTGATAAAGTAGAGCAACATATGCATGCTAAAGGGATATCGTCTGTGTATGTGCATCCTGAACCTGCTTCAATACAGTAAAATCGATTATTACAATAAAAAAATATAATTCATAAATATCATACAACTAAATAGGTATATAGCATTTTGTGTTGTAGTGGATTAAATAGAAAATTCAATTGATAATATTTGTTGAGTCATGTTATAAAATTAATATACAAGGTATCTCGTCAATTCAGTTTAGTAGTGTTTACTAAACTATTCGAAGGTACCTTGTTTTTTTAAAAGTATTTTAATGTGAAGTTACATACGAACATGTTATTTTTGGTGATGCACTTGAGGCTACAGGATAAAGGTGTCCCTTAAGAAAGCGACCTACAATATGAAGTATTGAATAAAAAAGAAGCACTCAGATGAATTAAATCATCTAAGTGCTATT
This sequence comes from Staphylococcus sp. Ze2, assembly GCF_048568365.1. Classification (NCBI taxonomy): domain Bacteria; kingdom Bacillati; phylum Bacillota; class Bacilli; order Caryophanales; family Staphylococcaceae; genus Staphylococcus; species Staphylococcus sp. Ze2. The sequence goes on from NZ_CP183486.1 coordinate 875,790, forward strand.
TTTATGGGATTTATGTCCCAGTATTTGTGTATATTATTTAAACCTAGAAATTAGGTATTATACTTACCACCAGCCGTTAGCTACACGGAAATCAATTGCTGCGTCAACTGAACCATAACGTTCTTCGGCATAGTTAATCATACCTTTTGTTTGTTCTTCAACTGATCCAGTTCCCCAAGATTCTTTAGTTTGTCCTAAACCTCTATAGCCTAATTCATTTACAGCATCTGGGTTACCACTTGATTCTGGCATTACAATATTGTCCCATAAAGCTTTAGTACCGCCTGCTTCAATAAATTGATCGTATACATCACTTGTTGATTGTGTTGTTTGTTGTACAGGAGTTTCAGCTGCGTCAGCTGTTGACACATTTGAGTTTACACCAAACCCAGTTGCTGCAATTGTAATCGATGCGAAAGATGCTAATAATAATTTTTTCATTGTTAAAAATCCTCCTAATTGATTTTACCTGTGTTTAGAAATGAAATATACAGGTTTTATATTTCTTAATCGTTATGTGCTATATTTACTTATTCATTTTTAATTTCTTAATTCAACGTTTACAACTATAACACTATAAAAAAGCGCGTAGGTTACAGTGAAATAAAAATAAAGTATCTTTTGTGAATAAAAGAAGACAATTATTTCAAAAACGTGTGTAAATTGTTATAATTTTAATATATAGAGAATCAAGATAAATACATAAATGCTTTTATGAAAGCATTTATGATATAATTCATAAATTATTTTTGTTGTAACATTTCTGTAAAAAACAGAAAAATTATATTTTATTTAATGAAAGAAGGAATAATATGCCAAAATTAATTTTATGTAGACATGGACAAAGTGTTTGGAATGCTGAAAATTTATTTACAGGATGGGCAGATGTAGATTTATCTGATCAAGGTAAAAACGAGGCTATTACTTCTGGTAAAAAACTAAAAGATCAAGGTATTGAAATTGATATTGTATATACTTCTTTACTAGAAAGAGCAATTAAGACTACGTTTCACTTGTTAAATGAATCTGATCAATTATTTATCCCAGTTATAAAGTCGTGGAGACTAAATGAAAGACATTATGGTGATTTGCAGGGTCTGAATAAAGATGACGCACGTGAAAAATTTGGCGAAGAACAAGTACATATTTGGAGACGCTCTTATGACGTTGCGCCACCTAAACAGGGTGAAGAACAAAGAAATGATTATTTAAATGATAGAAAATATGAACATTTAGATAGAAGAGTTATGCCTGAATCAGAAAGTTTGAAAGATACACTAATAAGAGTAATACCCTATTGGAATGATCAAATCTCTCAACAACTTTTAGACGGTAAAACTGTGCTCGTTTCCGCACATGGTAATTCATTACGTGCGCTTATCAAATATTTGGAAAATGTATCTGATGAAGATATTATTAGTTATGAAATAAAAACAGGCGCACCATTAATATATGAATTGACAGATGATTTACAGGTAATAGATAAGTACTATTTATAATACAAAAATTTATATGAAAAAGGACCGAGGCATTGTTTTCATGTCTCGGTCCTTTTGTATGTGTATTAATACTTGTATATTTGATTCTGCAGTTAGTTACTTAAGACTTGAGATTGGGCTTATCAAGTCTTATTTATAACATTTTAATATTAGGGGGATCACTACCAAATTATTAATCTGCAATAAATAAAGAGTTAATGAATTATTTATTACGCTTATGTTGTTGAATAATCTTACGTGCACGTTTTCTTGTTTTAATGTTTGGGCTATTCAAGTTACGTCGTGCTGTTTGTAAATCTAATTTCATAAGATATGACCTCCTTCACAAAAGTAATTATGAAGGCAACATGCAATTTTGTAAATAGTAATTGTTACGATTTAATCGAAAAATAGCACTTTTCTGAACGATATGTCAAAATTACAATATTTTTGAGTATTTTTAATGTTATATTCAAAAAATATATGTATAATGCACCAATGTGGCTCATTTCTCAAAGGCTAAACTAATAGAAAATGTAGGAGATAAAAATGACTCAAAAAACTAAAATAATAATGATATTGATGATGTTGTTTGGTGGTTTCTTCGGACTTTTAAATGAAACATTGTTGACTACAGCATTACCAAGTATAATGACAGACTTTAATATAGATTATACGCAAGTACAATGGCTAACTACAGCGTTCTTATTAACTAACGGCGTCGTTATACCATTATCGGCAATGGTGATTCAACGCTTTTCGACAAGACAAGTATTTTTAACGGCAATTTTAATATTCTTTATTGGTACAATTATTGCGGGCTTTAGTCCGAATTTTACAGTTTTATTAAGTGCAAGAATTGTTCAAGCACTTGGTTCAGGTATCATGATGCCTTTAATGATGACAACTATACTAGATATATTTGAACCACACGAACGTGGTAAATATATGGGGACTTTTGGTCTAGTGATTGGCTTGGCTCCAGCGATTGGTCCAACTCTATCAGGTTATCTAGTTGAATACTTTGATTGGCGCTCGTTATTCCATGTAGTTGCTCCAATTGCAGCGTTGACATTTATAGGCGCATTTAAATTTGTGAAAAACGTAGGAACAAATAGAAAAGCACCAATTGATATAATATCCATTTCCTTATCAGTATTAGGATTTGGTGGGCTCCTATATGGTACAAGTTCAATTTCACGCGACGGGTGGAACGATCCTATCGTTTTAACGTCAGTGATAGGAGGTATAATTCTTGTTGCGATTTTTATTTTCCGTCAAACAAGACTAGAAACACCATTACTTGATTTTTCAGTATTTAAAAATAGCCAATTTGCAGTAGGTATTGTTATTATGGCGTTTACAATGATATCAATGATAGGTTCAGAAACTGTACTTCCAATGTTTGTCCAAAACATAATGAATGATTCTGCACTTCAATCAGGATTGATATTATTACCTGGTGCGATCGTAATGGGTATTATGTCTGTAGCTTCAGGTTTTTTATATGAAAAGTATGGCGCGAAAATATTAGCATTTATCGGTATGCTCATTGTAGTAATTACAACATCATACTTTGTTATAATGGATGAAAATACTTCTGCAGCAATACTAGCAACTGTTTATGCAATTCGTATGATTGGTATTGCACTTGGATTAATGCCACTAATGACACATACAATGAATCAATTATCTCGTGATATGAACGCCCATGGTTCTTCTATGACTAATACGGTGCAACAGATATCTGCTTCAATAGGGACAGCAGGTTTAATTACAATCATGAGTCAAGTAGCAAAAGATTTCACTCCTAATATGAGTGATTACAAAGGCATGGGTAAAAAAGAAATGGCCATGCAAATACAACATGAAGCACTATTAAGTGGTTATCATGCAGCTTTCTGGTTTGCAGTAATTATTTCGTTTATTAGCTTAATCAGTGTGTTTATGTTGAAAAGTAAACGTAAAATTGAACAAGAACAAGAAAATTTATAATAATGGAGCGTGAGCCTCATAGAACATTCGATGAGATTAAATGATGAACCATTTCAATTAGTAAAAGAAGGTACAAAGACCATTGAAGTGAGACTGAATGATGCTAAAAGACAGGAAATACAAAGTGGAGACTTTATTACTTTTACAAATTTAAAATCGGCAGAGCAAATAACAGTTGAGGTTATTAGAACCGAAGTATTTACATCGTTTCAAGCACTGTTGAATCATTATTCAAATCAAGTGACTGGCTTTAGCAATGATATACAATTATCACAAAAATTAGCATCAATTTACCAGATATACTCACAAACAGATGAGTTAGATTACGGAGCGTTAGCGATTGAACTTCGATTAATAACCAAATAGTTTCAATCATATAAAGTAGACTAAATGATATAACTCAAAACACCCATTTATTATTGTAATATGTAACTAAAAGTTGGCTTTTAAGCCTAAACTTTAAGTAATGCATAACTAATAAAATGAATGGGTGTTTTTATAGAATTAGTTATTTTTACGTGTGATTTAAAGCTATTATTGAATTGCTGTACACTGCATTCAGTTGGTTATCATGAAGATTACTAATAATCCTCAAAAAAGTTACAGCAATTTATATCATGTGCTTTATTACATATTGATATAGTATATTTTATATATTGGGTGTATGATAATATTTATGGTGATAATGTATATTTAAATATCTACTTGATATAGATAAGTTTTAGGAGTGAATTGTATATTATGAAGAAGTTATTGATTTTACTTGCTATATTTGGACTGGTACTTGCTGGATGTAGTAGTGGAAAATATGCTGATAAAATAGATAAGGCAGTAAATAAGCAACAGCAATATCAAAAAGAACTTGCTAAACAACAAAAAGGCGATGTGGAACGTAAATTTGATAAAAAAGACGCTAATATCTACGTTAATGAAAAAGGAAAACACGTTACAATTGCTTATAAACCATTTAAAAATGATGAGGAAGTTCATTATTATACTTATAAGTTTAAAGATGGAAAAGCAAAGTATATAAAAGATTTTAATTCTAAAGGTTATTTACATAAACATGAACCAGATTATAAAGAAGAAAATATGGATCTGGAAGAATAACAAAAATAAAATAACGAGTTAGAGGTGTACTAATAGGAATATGAAAAAGTTATGGTTATGTATAGGATTAGTAGCTATTATGATATTAGTCACAGCATGTTCAAGTGATCAACATGTACATAAAGATGATAAAATAGATGAAAATGGCAAAATTAAAATAATTGAATATGGTGATTTTAAATGTCCATACTGTAAAAAGGTAGAAACTAATGTAATGCCTAAATTAAAAAAAGAATATGTCGATAAAGACAAGGTAGATTATCAATTCGTAAATATGGCATTTTTAGGTGATGACTCTATTATAGGTTCAAGGGCTGGTCACGCTGTTAAGCAAGTTGCACCGGATCAATATTTAACATTTCAAAAGTTAATGTTTGAGCAGCAACCAGACTCTGAAAAGGAATGGATTAATAAATCATTAGTAGATAACCAAATAGATAAATTAACGATAAACCAAGATATGAAAGATAAAATTAAAAAGGAATATACAACGCCAGACAGTAAATCTTGGAAAGCTGCAAAGAAAGATCAAAAGCAAGCTAAAGAAAACCATGTTGAGACAGCACCAACAGTATATGTTGGCGGTGAAAAATTAGAAGACCCTTATAAATTTAAAAATTATAAAAAAATATTAGATAAATAAACATAATTGTATGTATAGTATACTGTGAATCATTATAATTTATAATAAAATGCTTTATTAAAGTGGTGTAACTAGACTTATTAAGATATAAGTCTAGCTACGCCGCTTTTTTATAATATATTTTAAATCGTAAAAATTACGATTAATTCTCTGTTTACTATTGCGCTTTGGAAAAAAGAGGCATATAATTATAAATCGTAACAATTACTATTTGGGGGTTTAGAAATGAAAAAATATACATATATTATGTTCAGCGTTATAGCTTTAGTAATGGTGCTAGCAGGGTGTGGCAAAGCTGATTCTGATAAGGGAAACGAAAAAATAAAAGTTAATACAACTGTATTTCCTTTAAAATCATTTGCAGAAGAGATTGGTGGCAAACATGTAGAAGTGGAGTCTATTTATCCTGCAGGTACAGATTTACATAGTTATGAACCAACGCAAAAGGATATTATAAATGCTTCAAAAGCGGATTTATTCGTTTATACTGGCGATAATTTAGATCCTGTTGCAAAAAAAGTTGCAGCTACAATTAAAAAAGATGACCAAAAACTATCTTTAGAAGATAAATTAGATAAATCACAATTACTTACTGATCAACATAATCACGATGAATCTGAACACGAAGAGAATCATGAACACGAACAGGGTGAACACCATCATCATGGTGGATACGATCCACACGTTTGGTTAGATCCAAAGCATGATCAAGTTTTTGCAAAAGCAATTAAAGATGAATTGATTAAAAAAGATCCTGATAATAAGAAGTATTATGAAAAAAATTATAAGAAATTAAATGACGAATTAAAAAATATTGATGAGAAGTTAAAAGAAACTAGCAGTAAGAAGCAGGGAAATACAGTATTCATTTCACATGAATCTATTGGTTATCTAGCTGACAGATATGGCTTTGTCCAAAAAGGCGTTCAGAATATGAATGCGGAAGACCCTTCACAAAAAGCACTTACAAAAATTGTCAAAGAAATCAAAGAATCAGGTGCGAAATATATATTATACGAAGATAATGTATCTAATAAAGTAACAGATACAATAAGAAAAGAAACATCAGCGAAACCATTAAAATTCTATAATATGGAATCATTGAATAAAGAACAACAAAAAGATGAAAATTTAACTTATCAAAAATTAATGGAAGAGAATATTAAAAATATTGATAAAGCATTAAGTGATAATATCCATAGTGATGATGATCAACATGAGTCGAAACATGATAAGGCTATTTCTGATGGTTATTTTAAAGATAAACAAGTTAAAGATAGAGCATTATCTGATTATAAAGGAGATTGGCAATCGGTTTATCCTTATCTTAAAGATGGTACTTTAGACGATGTGATGAAGCATAAAGCTGAAGATGATGATGCTATGTCTGCTAAAGAATATAAAGCTTACTATGATAAAGGGTATAAAACAGATATAGATAAGATAAAAATCACTGATGATACAATTACATTTAACAAAAATGGGAAAGATATAACTGGAAAATATAGTTACGATGGTAAAGATATTTTGAAATATGAAAAGGGGAATAGAGGCGTTAGATACACATATAAATTAGTAGATGATAATAAGGAATTACCAAAATATGTTCAATTCAGTGATCATAATATAGGGCCTAAGAAAACAGGACATTTCCATATTTTTACAGGTGACGATAAAGACAAAGTGTTGAAAGAACTAGATAACTGGCCAACTTATTATCCTGAAAAATTAACGAAAACTGAAATCAAAGAAGAGATGTTGGCGCACTAAATATCATTATACCTACATTTAGATTTTATATTTTAAATGCATGAATTTCTATTTAAAGGGAATAAAATATAAAGAAACAAAGAAAATAAGCTTTTTTTGTTGATATATATTATATAGTTGGTATAATTAGTATATTAACAAAACTTAAATACTTTGGAGGTATGTTTATAATGACAAAATTTAATTTTGACCCAGCACATTCCGTAGTTGAATTTTCAGTTAAACATTTAATGATATCTAATATTAAAGGTAGATTTACAGAATTTGATGCAAATATAGATGGTGATTTAAATGATTTAAGCTCTTTATCAGGGGATTTCACTATCAATGCTAATTCAATTGATACACGTGTAGAAGATCGTGATGGTCATTTACGTAGTGGTGATTTCTTAGATGTTGAAAACCATCCTGAAATTAAATTTGAATTAACAAAAGCTGATGAGTCATCTGTTACAGGTAATGTAACAATTAAAGGCGTAACAAATGAAGAAACTTTCGATTTTTCATATGAAGGTCAAAGTAAAAATCCTTTAAATGGTGCTACAACAGCTGGATTTATTGTTAATGGTAAAATTAATCGTGAAAAATATGGAATTACATTTAACCAAGCGCTTGAAACTGGTGGCGTTATGATTGGTAAGGATGTATTATTCCAAGTAAGTTTAGAATTCGCTTTAGAAGACTAATACAGTTTTTAAATATAAAAGAATGAGTCTTATTAAAAAGACTTATTTTCAAAAATAAAGGACTAATCCGTATTAATACGGATTAGTCCTTTATATATATCACGGTTTTAATCACGTATGACTTCTTAGAGTGGTGGATAAGTTTGCGCCTATATGGTCTTGGTCTTATACTTATGATTGACTTGAGTCGTCTAATTTTTTTTCGCGATAATATTTGATAATTGTATAAATGATAAAACTCCAAGATATAATCAGTAAGACAATTGAGGAAATATTTACATAATTTTTGTTCGTAAAGTCACCACCTGTAAATAGTGTACCAATCAGATTGGGTACGCATAACAATAGAATAAGACCGGCGTAAAGTTTTTGTTTTAAAATAAAGCAAGTCAGCATTGTTAATAATAAAAGTATTAAACCTAGTGTGAAATTAGTTGTTTGATTAGGTGACCAAATGATATAAAGCGGGTAGTTACGTAATAAATATTCACTTAATATATATAAACCAAAAATAGCTGCAGATGAAATTCCAATAATAGTATAAGTTATTTTACTGTCTCCCCAGCGCATAATTACTTTTTTGGCAAAGTATAAAATAAAGATAAATGACCCCAAAAAAATAAAGAGGAAATAACAAATTAAAGCAATTGTTAGCTGAAATGAATTATCTAACATTCTAGGAATTGTCGTCATAATGAACATGAAGGATATCAAATATAAAATATATTTGAATAAGCCCTGTGTCATATTTAAATGTGTTGAGAATTTATCTGCATAAGACTTGATAGGTGTATTTAATAGAGCGTCGATATTTTCATTATTTTCTTCAGCAATTGTAATATGGTCTCGTAATTCCTCTTCAATTGCATTTACCTCATCTTCGTTTTTTCCACGAAATAATAATTCGATTCTTAATTTTAATAAAAAATCTTCTGCCTTTTTACTCAACATTATAAACACTCCTCATTACATTATTCATACCATTATTTAAATAGTTCCATTTGTAAACAAAATTAGTTAATTCTTCTTTACCTTCTGCTGTGATGCTATAGTATTTACGCTTTGGGCCACCTGTATCTGATTTTTTGGAAATAGAAGTCACATATCCTTTTTTACTTAATCTCAATAACACAGGATAAATACTACCATCACTAATTTCAGGGAATTGTTGAGCTCTCAATTTATCTAAAATTTCATAGCCGTATGTTTCTCCTTGAGCAATTAGACCTAAAATTACACCATCTAACAACCCTTTCATCATTTGATTTGAAACTGACATGACATCCCTCTTCTCGCTATCTTACTATATAAGATAGTAAAGGAAACCGGAAATGTCAACTATCTTTTATAATAAGATAGTTGAGGTGGAATTTAATTCTGCTTAATTTGGGTATATTAAGCAGAAAAGAGGAGGTTGATGGTATGTTAACAGAATTACCAAATATAGGTAAACCAGCAACTAATGCTTTGCATAATATAGGCGTGAAGTCATTAGAAGAGGTATCTAAATACAAACGTACTGCATTACTAGAAATTCATGGAGTTGGACCTAAAGCGATTGAACTTCTTGAAGAAGCATTAAAAGCACATGATTTAAATTTTAAAAATGAAACGGATTTTGAAGTTCCATTTGAATTATCAGGTGATTTGTCTTGTGACAATGCGCCAAAGAGAAGGACAATGTTAACATTTTTAATTGCTTCAGCGACAGTTGATAAAAAGAAATTATCAAACTTAGTTACTGATGACTTTGTCTGGGAAGTTCCGGGAAGTTTTAAGTTAGAAGGTTTTGGTGACTTTTATAAAGAACTCGAAGCCCATAGAATTAATATTGCCTCCCTTGAAGTGAAGGATAATATCTCACGTGGCAAAGTAGGCGCAATACACGGGACGCAAATTGCACAAGATGGCTCAATAGTTTATTTTACATATATTTTTAAATTTGCAAGTCACAGTAAAGATGCTAAAGTTAAAGCTATCACGTCATATATCATTATGAATGAAGGAGAATCATAAATGAGTATTCAAATAGATGAAAACAAAATCATTTTTACGCGAGATTTTAAAGCAACAGCTCAACAAATATTTAACGCTTATACGGATCAATCGTTGTTTGAAAAATGGTTCCATCCTCAAGGCGCTACCACGGAAGTATATAAATTTGATGTACAAACGGGAGGTGGTGCATTTTTTGCAATTCGTGCACCTCAAGGTACAAGTTATACAGTGACCCATTATAATGATGTTATTGAACCTAAAAAAATTGACTATAATGATTATTTTGCTGATAAAGATGGCAATATAGATGAAAAAATGGCAGGTATGCATAATATCATTCATCTAACAGAAAATGATGACGGCACTACAATGATTCAATCTACAGCTGAATTACCAGACCCTAAAGCTGCGCAACAGTTGTTGGACATGGGTGTTGAAGCAGGTATGAATAGCACTTTTGACAACTTGGCAAAATTAGTTGAAAAATAACTAAAAGTATAAAAGTCAAAGAAATGTTAAAAATGTCACAGTTAGGACACCGCTCTTTTAGATATAATAAAGAGTGAAAAGAGGTGTGTCTAATGAAAAAACGATATATTAAAGTACTTGGATTATATTCTTTTAGTACTTTTATACCAGCTGTCATAGCAACAGAAAAATTAGTCCCCAATCATACATTGAAATGGGTATTACGTACATTAGCTGGATATGGTATTTTTGCCTATGGATTACACATATTAAGTAAGTTTAAACAATAATAAGAAGGTCCGAAACATAAATATATGTTTCGGACCTTCTTATTATGCTTATATTTAATCTAACCATTCACCATTTGATTCAATAACTTTACGGTACCAATCAAAGGATGCTTTTTTCTTTCTCTCTAACGTGCCATTACCTTCGTTATCTCTGTCTACGTATATTAAGCCATAACGTTTCTTCATTTCACCTGTAGTAAATGAAATAATATCTATAATTCCCCAAGGTGTATAGCCTATAAGGTCAACACCATCTTCATCAACAGCAGCGATAGCAGCATCAATATGCGCTTTTAAATATTCAATACGGTATGAATCGTTAATTTCGCCATTAGCATTTATTTCATCTACTGCGCCAAAACCGTTTTCTACTATAAATAGTGGGATTTGGTAACGGTCATATAATATATTCAACGTGTAGCGTAAACCTGTAGGATCGATTACCCAGCCCCAATCACTTTGTTGAATATAAGGATTATCTACTGAATTAGCTAAACCACCGTTGGTAACATTTTCCCCAGTGTATGCTTCAGCGTCGTGTTTAACAACTGTACTCATGTAATAACTGAATCCAATGTAATCCACAGTACCTTCAGTTAAAATTTGTTCATCACCATCTTGCCAACCTATGTCGTAACCTTTACGTGCGAGCATTTTGTTTGCGTAACTTGGGTAATAGCCACGTACTTGTACATCAGGGAAGAAAAAGCGTAGGCGGTTTGCTTTAACCGATTCCATCATATCTTCAGGATTCGAAGAATAAGGATAGATTGCGACATGAGAAATCATTAAACCAATTTCAAAGTTTGGATTGATCTCTTTACCAATTTTAACTGCTTTTGCGCTAGCGATAAGTTCATTATGAGCAACTTGATATAAAACTTCTTCAGGATTTTCATCTTCCTCAACAAGTACTCCTGAATTGGTCCATAAGAAAATAGGGTTGTCTGTATCCATTTGGTTATTAATCTCATTAAACGTCATCCAATACTTAACTTTATCTTTATAACGGGTGAACACTGTTTCCGCAAAACGTGCAAAGAAGTCTGCTACTTTTCTATTTCTAAAGCCACCATATTCACGTGCTAGGTGTAAGGGCATTTCGAAGTGAGATAATGTGATGACCGGTTCGATATCATATTTTAATAATTCATCAAATAAATCATCATAAAATTTTAAACCTGCCTCATTTGGTTCAGTTTCATCACCGTTTGGGAAAATACGCGACCAAGCGATTGAAGTACGCAAGCACTTCAATCCCATTTCATTAAATAGAGCAATATCTTCTTTGTAGCGATTATAGAAGTCGATACCAATATGATTTGGATAATATTTATCAGGTTCTACATCTTGAGTGATTTCACGTGCTTTACCATGAGCGCCACCAGTCATAACATCTATGACACTTAGCCCTTTACCATCTTGATCATAGCCACCTTCGAATTGATTGGCAGCAAGAGCGCCACCCCATAAAAAGTCTTTTGGTAATTTTGTCATTTTAATTTCCTCCTAGTAGATTATTATTTATTAATGATAGTGAGTAATTCATCATTTGTTGTTATGTTTGATTCTTTTGTTGCTATAGTCTCACTAAATTCAGCGGAATTAGTTATAATGACAGGAATTATGCTGTCATAATTTTTTGAATCAAGTAAGCTTTTATCAAATTTTAATATCGGTTGTCCTTGTTGTAATGAGTCGTTTTCTTTAACTAAAATATTGAATCCTTCTCCGTTCAATTGAACAGTGTCTAAACCAACATGAATCAATAGTTCTACTCCTGTTGAAGAAGTAATTCCTATAGCGTGTTTACTAACTGCAATCATACTCACCACACCATCAAAAGGTGCGTGGACGGTTTGAGACTCAGGTTTAATAGCTATACCTTGTCCCATCATACCTTCAGCAAATATAGGATCATTGACCTTTGAAAGTGATACGACTTGCCCATCAATAGGTGCATAGACAATCGTTTCTAAAGGATTGTCTGTGCTTTGAGTATCAGGTGTTGAAGCTGTTTCATTATCAACTTCTTCCGTTGTATCATCTCCGTATCCTAAAAATTGAATTAAAATAATCGGTAAAAGTATAGCAACTGTTGATCCGATTATAATTCCCCAAATTGATGAAGGGTTATCAGCACTATAACCGTTAACAATTGTAATAGGTCCTGGTAAACCAGCGTATGCATAGTATTTAGGATTAAAGAAACTAGCGATAAAAGCACCAATTGCACCACTTATACATGCAATAATAAAAGGCTTTTTGAAGCGTAAGTTAATCCCATACATTGATGGTTCGGTAATACCGAATATGCCTGTAATACCTGCAGATGAAGCTACACGTTTAATTTCTGTACGTTTCGCCTTGATTAAGACTCCAATTACAGCACCAATTTGTGAGATTACAGCAATGGTTTGGAAAGCTTGGAATGAATCGCTTTGATGTTGTTCAAAGTTAGCTAATACCATAGGTGTAATACCCCAATGTACACCGAAAATGACAAATACTTGCCACAAACCACCAATAAGGGCACCTGCTAACCATGGTGCGACGTCTACAAGATAATTAAATCCTCCTGCAATACCGTGTGCAGCGATTGTTGTGATTGGTCCTATAACTAATAATGTAATTGGTACCATGATGACAATACTTAAAAATGGTGTGAATAAAGGTTTAACAACATCATGAATCCATTTATTTAAATATTTTTCAACATAGGATAATATCCATACTAAGAATAGTGGTGGTAAAACAGAAGACGTGTAACTTGTTTCTGTTAATGGGATGCCGAACAATTTGATTGTTTCTCCATCCTGAATCCTTTCAATCATGTTAGTTAAATCAGGACTAACAAGCGCAGCTGTACAAGCGACAGCGATATAGACATTGACATTGAAATGTCTAGCAGCTGTCATAGCAATAAATATTGGTAAAAAAGTAAAAGGCGCCCAGGACATAAAGTTAAATACTTCATAAGTACCTGTGTCTTTAAATGATGGCATAATAATATTTATGACAATTAATAAACCTTGTAAAATACCTGCTGCAGCTAAAATATAAATGAACGGAGCAAATACTGCAGACATGGTTGCAATGACTCTATTGAGTATGGAACCTTTGTTATCAGAATGATCATCGTCATCATGTTGGCGTTCACCTGTTAAATCTTCGAAATAGTTAAATACTTCACCAACGTTATTTCCGATAACGACTTGGAATTGTCCGTTATTTTCTACAACTGTTACAACACCTTCGATTTCTGATACCTTTTGTTTGGCATCAGGAATTGATCTTTTTAATACTAAACGTAATCTCGTAGCGCAATGCGTACTATTGACAATATTTTCTTCACCGCCAACTGCGTCTAAAATATGTTGTGCCAGTATCTCGTTTTTATTAGCCACGTGCTTCAACTCCTTAATATATTTATATAAACAAAATGTAAGCGTTTCATTTAAATCTCATTATAATTATACCGGTACAATTTGTAAAGACCCTTACAAAAATTATGGTGCAGTTTATTTATATCGTGTACGTGTTATAATAAGTTGAATTTATAATTTAAAGGAGTAAATATATGCTCAAGTATGAACAGATTGCACAAAAGATTAATATATTTATTGAAGAAGGGCATTTTCAAGCAGGGGATAAATTGCCAAGTGTTGAAACTTTAAAAGAGCAATACCAAGTGAGTAAAAGTACAGTAATTAAAGCTTTAGAAGTACTAGAGAAACGAGGAATTATATATCAAGCTCGAGGTAGTGGTATTTATGTACGTAATAAACAAAGAGAAGGCTACCTCAATCTATTTTCTACAGGAGGATTTAGTGATGAGATTGTAGGTCTTAAAGTGACAAATAAAGTCTTGAGAGTAGAGGAAGTAACTCCACCTCAAAGTGTTCAACAAAAATTGAAACTAAAAGATGACGTGCCAGTTTATCTGCTAGAGCGTATTGTATACGTAAATGATGATATTCTTTGCTATGAACGGTCATATTTTAATAAAGATATTGTATTATTTTTAAACGAATCAATTGCTGAACAATCTATTTTTAGTTATTTAGAGCAACATCTAAAAGTTAAAATCGGTTTTTCAGATATTTATTTTACCGTAGACAAATTAAATGCGTCTCATGCGGAAAAGTTGGGGTTAGTAGAAGGTGATCCTAGTTTAAATTATGAACAGGTATTCTATACAACAACAGGGGTTCCATTTGATTGTTCTCATTTGCACTATCATTATCAAAATGCCTATTTTTATATACCTTCACAAAAATAAAATGCTTGTGTTACGAGCTTTACTCAGTGTATTAAATGAGTCGTAAGCAAGTAGCACAAGCGTTTTTATAATTGGCCAATGACATTTAATTATAAACCTGTATTTGTTTTTCATATGATGAAGTTTATGTATTTTTGCAAAATCGCAATAAATTAAATTTATAAAAAATTACTGAATACACTATTAAATATCAAGTGAAACCAATATAATATGGTTATTAGTATAGAAAAGTGTTAAAAAATGAATTACAAGAGGTGCTTAAATGTCAATGATAGATAATAACAAGGCTATAAAAGATACATATATGTCGAATGAAACTATTGAAAACATTAACAACCAAGTACAAATGAAAGAAGTTATGTTTAATCAAACGCCAGGACGTTATGCACTTAAATCTGTGATGTCAGGATTTTTGTTAGCTATTGTTACAGTGTTTATGTTAGGTATCAAGACACAGTTTGCTGGAACAAATGAAGGTTTAGTTAATTTAATGGGGGCTATTTCTTTTAGTTTAGCCTTAGTCTTAATTGTATTAACACATTCTGAATTATTAACGAGTAATTTTATGTATTTAACTGTCGGTTGGTATTATAAAATTATTGGAATGAATAAAGCGTTTGGAATTATGCTTGTCTGTTTCTTCTTTAACATTATAGGTGGTCTTATACTATTTGGATTAATGAAATTCACACCTATTATGACAACAGAAATGGTTAACAGTTTAACTAAAATGGTAAATGGTAAAACAGTTGATGCAACGTGGTATGCTATTTTAGTGAAAGCTATTTTCTGTAATTTCTTTATTAATATTGGTATTTATGTATCAATTCAATTTAAGGATGGTTTATCTAGAGCATTCTTTATTGCCTGTGGTGTGGTTGTTTTTGTGTTTATGGGCTATGAACATGTTGTGTTTAATGCTGGATTATACTCAGGTATGATTTTTTATGATTTTGACGCTGTGGCGTGGTTACACGTATTGAAAAATATTGTATTTGCATTTATTGGTAACTATATCGGCGGTGGTATTTTTGTTGGGCTTGTATATGCATATTTGAACGGTAGAAGAGATAGTTTGAGCAATTAATTTATCTCTAATAAAAATACTAATTGTGACTTTAATATAATTATGACAAAGTTTATGTTGAATCTTATCAAGCGAATTAAGTAATTTAAATACTAAGCATTTCTCAAGCAGTGAGGTAACGAAAGTTTATTCATTAAGAATAGATGATTGTCTCACTGTTTTTTATTTTGATTTAGGTTTATAAAACGTATCAATTGACTCAATTATTAAGAAGCCATATTGTATTGATATGATTGCAAAAATTGTTTATTATTATAGGAATATTTTAGTGGATAAATGTGCGAACAATAGATAGGAGTGACGATATGTCTGATTATAATATAAGAGTTGCAGTAGAATCCGATGCGGAAGTAATACAAGAGTTAATGTACGAAGCATTTACACCGTTAAGAGAGTTAGGGATTGATTGGCCATCTGTTAATGCAAATGTAGATTTGGTCAAGAAAAATATCATTACAAGTACGACATTTGTATTGGAAAATGAGTCGGAAATTATTTCAACAATTACGGTTCGTTATCCTTGGGAAGGTAAACGTCGCATTTCTCATTATCCATTTGTCTGGTGGTTTGCTACAAAACCGTCTTATGATGGGAAAGGTTATGGTAGTAAACTTTTAAATTATGTCGAAGAAACATTCTTACGAGATACACTAAAAGCACCTGCGGTAACTTTAGGGACCTCTGCACGTAAGCATCCATGGTTATTAGATATTTATAAAAAACGTGGTTATGAAGTATACGCGGAACATGAAAGTGATGACGGAGATTTGGGCGTCATCATGCGTAAAGTGTTAATACCAGAAAGATTTGATGAAGAAGTCTTAGGTATGCCACCTTTTCATTAATTAATGAATAAAAATATATGTCAGGGAATCCTTTTATTTTGAGTATAAGGGGATTCCCTATTTTTATATATTCATGTGAATTAATTCACATTAAATTGTAAATTTGTATTACAATGCAAGTATAAGATGGGTGGTGAGGAAATGGCTGAAAATATTTTAGTAATACATGGTATGAGAAAAGGTGAACAGAATAATATAATTTATGATTTTGTACAACAATTGATGAGGTCGAAGCACAGACATGTACATATTGCATTTTTAGAGAGTGAAAAACGCAATTTGAAAGTTGTCATAGACAACTTAATAAGTCATGGATATTTTGAATTTAATATCATCCCTGTGTTGTTGTTTCCGGCAAAGCACTATTTATATGATATACCATCAGTTTTGAAATCATTGAAAAACGCCCATCCTCATATTATAAACAATATTGCACAACCGTTGGGCACACATAGAGAAATGCCGAATATTATTAACAGACGTATTGCTAAAGCTTTAGTAACAGCAGAGCATGTAAACAGAATTATTTTGATTGCACATGGAAGTTCTTGTTATAAAGAGCCAGATTACGCATTAAAAAAATTAATGAACGATTGTAATGGCTTTAATATACCCATTCAGATGATGACAGTGTATGGAGACTATAGCTATCAATTGCACATAGAACAGTATTTAAATAAAGGTGAAGGTATATTGATCGTGCCAGTTTTTCTTTATAACGGTTTTTTAGTAAAAAAAATAAAAAAAGAAATTAGCCAATTAAATAGAGTATCGCGTGTTTATTATAGCGATGTGATTAATTTTAATAATGAGCTTTTGGTAATAATAGAAGACAGAATACAAGAAATTGAGGAATTAGCCAATGTATCCTATTCAACTTAATCTAACCAACAAACAAATTGTCATTATAGGTGGGGGCAAGATTGCATATAGAAAACTAATGAAAATATTAAAAGAAGATGCTTGTTCAGTAATGATTATTAGTAAAAAATTTTTACCTCAATTTTTTGAGATTGAACATTCCAACGTAAAGCTATTAACAAAGTGTTATGACAAAAACGATATAAAAAATGCATCTTTGATTATAGCTGCTACTGATGATCCAAAGGTTAACGATCAAATAAAAAAAGATGCAAAGGCGCACCAACTTGTTAATCATACAAGTGATCAGCTACAGTCCGATTTCTTTAATATGTTAGAGATAGAATTTGAAGATATAAAAATTTGTTTGAGATCCAATGGGAATGATTGTGTAAAAGTGAAGCGAATATCACAAGCAGTGCAAACTTATTTAACAGAGGTTTATAAGGAGGAGAAACATGACTAAGGAAAAATTAGTAATGATTGGTAATGGTATGGCAGGGCTACGTACGATAGAAGAAATATTGGAGCGAAACGCAGAAAAGTATGAAATAACGATAATTGGTAAAGAACCATATCCTAATTATAATCGAATTATGTTGTCGAATATTTTACAAAAGAAAATGACAGTAGAAGAAACTATCATGAATAGCTACGATTGGTATAAAGAAAACCATATACAACTTATTACCGGTGATACTGTTGTAGAAGTTAATCGAGCATTAAAATATGTAACGACAAAAGCTAGATGTAAATTTGAATATGATGTATGTATATTTGCTACTGGTTCAAAAGCATTTGTATTACCAATACCTGGTTCAACATTACCAAGTGTAATCGGTTGGCGTACTATTGAAGATACTGAACGTATGATTGAAATTGCACAATCTAAAAAACACGCAATTGTAATTGGTGGAGGATTACTTGGGTTAGAATGTGCAAGGGGTTTAATGGACCAAGGTATGGAGGTTACAGTTGTACACTTAGCAGAATGGTTAATGGAAATGCAACTTGATAAAAAAGCAGGAGGACTGTTAAAAGCAGATTTAGAAGCACAAGGTATGAACTTTAAATTACAAGCAAGCACGAGTGCCATACTTGGTGATGAAGATGTGACAGGTATTGAATTATCAGATGGAACAACGATGGAAGCGGATTTAGTAGTTATGGCTGTCGGTATAAGACCCTTTACAGAAGTTGCTAAAGAAAGTGGACTTGAGGTGAATAGAGGTATTCAAGTAAATGATTATATGCAAACCAATGACTCGGCTATTTTCGCAGTAGGTGAATGTGCAGAACATGATGGAAAAGTATATGGATTAGTTGCTCCTTTATACGAACAAGGAAAAGTTCTAGCTGATTATTTAACAAGAGGTAGTACGGAAGGTTACAAAGGTTCTACAACATTTACTTCATTGAAAGTTTCAGGGTGTGATTTGTATAGTGCTGGACATATAATTGAAGATAAAGATGTTAAAGGCATTGAAATTTTTGATAGTCAACAACAACATTATAAAAAAGTGTTTTTAAAAGAGAATGTAATTGTGGGAACAGTATTATATGGTGACATTGAAGATGGGCCGCGTTTCTTTAACATGATGAAAAAATCAGAATTACTTGATGATTATACAATGGTATCGCTACTACATAAAGGTGGTGAGTCATCAGGACTTAGTATTGAAGATATGGCTGACGACGAAACAATTTGTGGATGTAATGGTGTATCGAAAGTTACGATTGTTGAAGCCATTAAAGCAAATGGATTAACAAATGTGGAAGAAGTAACAAAGACGACAAAAGCTGGTAATTCATGCGGTAAATGTAAAGGACAAATAGGTCGGATTTTAGAGTTTACATTAGGTGATGACTTCATTGCTGCTAAGCCTACAGGTATCTGTGCATGTACTGATTTAACTCGTGACCAAATTGTTACGCAAATAAGAGCAAAACAATTAAAAAATTCTGAAGATGTGAGAAAACAATTAAACTTTAAAGATAAAGATGGATGTCCTAAATGTAAACCAGCATTAAATTACTATTTAAACATGGTATATCCATTTGACCACGAAGATGAAATTGCTTCAAGGTTTGCAAATGAACGTTATCATGCAAACATTCAAAAAGATGGTACTTTCTCTGTAATTCCGCAAATGCGTGGCGGTGTGACAGATGCAAATCAATTAATTCGATTAGGGGAAGTTGCTAAAAAATATAACGTACCATTAGTGAAAGTAACAGGCTCTCAACGTATCGGTTTATACGGTATAAGAAAAGAGTTGTTGCCACAAGTCTGGGAAGATTTAGAGATGCGCTCTGCTTCTGCATATGGTAAAAAGACACGTTCAGTTAAAAGTTGTGTAGGAAAATCATTTTGTCGTTTTGGCACACAACATACAACACAACTAGGAATCAGGTTAGAAAAAACATTTGAGTACATCGATACGCCGCATAAGTTTAAAATGGGCGTGTCTGGTTGTCCAAGAAGTTGTGTAGAATCAGGTGTGAAAGACTTTGGTGTCATTGGTGTGGAAAATGGTTTTCAAATATATATTGGTGGTAATGGTGGTACAGAAGTAACCGTTGGCCAGCATTTAACCACTGTGGAAACTGAAGATGAAGTAATTTTATTATGTGGTGCATTGATGCAATATTATAGAGAAACTGCAAATTATGCTGAGCGTACGGCGCCTTGGTTAGACAGAATGGGATTTGAAAATGTACAAACAGTTCTATTAGACCCAGAAAAACAACAGAAATTATTTGATCGCATTATGGATGCGAAAGCAGCAGTTCATAGTGAACCATGGAGACAGATTGTAGACAACGAATTTGCACAAAGTATATTTGAAGTGGAGGAAGTGAAAGTATGATAGCGACGAATAAAGTAAAGGTAGCGAGCGTTGATGAACTCACGCCATTAATAGGAAAGAAAGTAAGATTTAAAGAACATGAAATAGGTATCTTTTTAACGGCGAATGGTGAAATTCATGCAGTTAATAATATTTGTCCGCATAAACAAGGACCACTTTCTGAAGGGACAGTGAGTGGTGGTTTTATATATTGTCCCTTACATGATCAAAAAATTGATTTAAAGACAGGTATGGTACAAGAACCAGATACAGGATGTGTAGAAGTATATAAAGTGGAAATTATCGATGGGGACGTTTATATATGCATTTAGTAGAATCTGGAAAAGTGTATCTTGTCGGTGCGGGACCAGGCGATCCAACACTTTTAACAAGAAAGGCTGAGCAATTGATAAGAAGTGCAGACATTATATTATACGATAGGTTAGTAAATCCTTTTATACTACAATTAGCTAAACCAGAAATTGAAATTATCGATGTGGGAAAACGACCTTACCAAAAGCATATGCAACAAACCGAAATTAATGAACAAATTGTTTTAGCGGCAAGACGTCATTCGTGTGTTGTCAGATTAAAAGGGGGCGACCCTGCAATATTTGGTAGAGTACAAGAAGAGGCCGTGGCATTATCTGAACAGGGCATTACTTTTGAAATTGTACCGGGTATTACATCAGCTAGTGCTGCGATTGCTAAACTAGGTATCGGACTAACTGCTAGAAATGTTGCTAAAGCTATTACTTTCACAACTGCTTCACACTGTAAAGGGCAAGTAGAAGAACTTGATCTACACAGTTTAACGCAAGGCGGCACATTGGCTATTTATATGGGCATAAAAAGGTTGCCTCAAATAGTAAAACAAATACTTCAAGAAACAAAAACAGATTTCCCTATTGCTATTTTTTATAATGTGTCTACTTATAATGAACAAATGATTTCTGGCAAACTTACTACAATAATTAAACAAGTAGAAGAGCAAGATTTAGGAATGACACCGGGCATAATTCTTATAGGTAACGTCATGGATATGGTAAATGAAAAGTTCAGAAATATTGATAATGTGAAACGAAAAAACTATTTGATTTCCGGAGCGAGAAGTTTAGCTATTGAAAAGGCTTTTGAATTGTATGACGTGGGTCATTATTGTTTGATGAAAATAGATTCACAACAGCCTTATCATAAATCTCAATTTAAACTTTACGAACAACTGGAAAAAGAATTGAAATTTGATGAACGAATAGTTCTGGATAATTATCAATATTAGATAATTTTATGATAACAATAAAAAAGTTGAGTTGATATTTAAATCTTTATCACTTTCATAATTTAATAAGCAGATAAAATAAAAATGACAAATTACTAATATAGTGATTTGTCATTTTTATTTGTTCTAATAGTAGATAGATAAGTTAGATTAAATCCGATGCTTAAGGGTTTTAATTTATATAAAAGAACTCTTAAATTAAGTCTTATTATTTAAAAAAACCAAATATAGCAAACCAATATAAAATAATGTAATTGAAATTTTACAATAATTTAATTTACAACAATATAAAATGTGTTAAATTATAAATGTACAGTTATTAATTGGGGAAGCAACTTTATTTTGAGAGGGGATCTTTTTGGGAAATATGCTATGAGGTGATCTTAATGAAAAGAAAAGAGAAACAATCTACAAAAACAGAGGTACAAAGATTCAGAATTAGAAAGTATTCGGTCGGAACAATTTCAGTATTAACAGTAATATTTTTTATAGCAAATGGACATGTTTCTGAAGCAAGTAAATTGGATAATGAACAAGAAAGTAATAATGGAAACAATATTACAACGATTAATTCCAACAAAGATAATGCTATGAATTCAAATCAAGATAAACAAGCCCCTTCTGACAATAATTTTAAATTAGAATCAAGTAATGCTCCTGAAGCATTTAGTCAGCAATTATCTGAAATATCTTCCGTATCACACAAGGACTTAGTAAAACAAAAGTCACCTACTATTCAAGATGCGCCAACAGAAAAACAAGATACAACAATTGAAAAAAATAATAGAGTTAATCAAAGCAATGGTCAAAAGCAACTAGCAGATGTTGATAATGAAAATAAAGCAGAAGCAGAAAAAGCAGAAGAAGCTCCAAATAAAGCAGAAGCAGAAAAAGCAGAAGAAGCTCCAAATAAAGCAGAAGCAGAAAAAGTAGAAAAAGCCTCGAATAAAGCAGAAGCAGAAAAAGCAGAAGAAGCTCCAAATAAAGCAGAAGCAGAAAAAGTAGAAAAAGCCTCGAATAAAGCAGAAGCAGAAAAAGTAGAAGAAGCTCCGAATAAAGCAGAAGCAGAAAAAGCAGAAGAAGCTCCGAATAAAGCAGAAGCAGAAAAAGTAGAAAAAGCCTCAAATAAAGCAGAAGCAGAAAAAGTAGAAGAAGCTCCAAATAAAGCAGAAGCAGAAAAAGCAGAAGAAGCTCCAAATAAAGCAGAAGCAGAAAAAGCAAAAGAAGCTCCAAATAAAGCAGAAGCAGAAAAAGTAGAAAAAGCCTCGAATAAAGCAGAAGCAGAAAAAGCAAAAGAAGCTCCAAATAAAGCAGAAGCAGAAAAAGCAGAAGAAACTCCGAATAAAACAGAAACAGCTCAAACAGACATTGAAAATAAAAATGAAGAAAACAGCAATGAACAAAAGGTAAAAAATTTAAAAACAAAAAATGGTTTTAATCCAAATAAAAATGAAGTGAAACAAGAATCTAAAAATAATCCGACAAAAGTAAAAGATTTAGAAGGCAATAAACAAGCTACAACACGTAATCGTTCTAAAGTGCAACAAACTGAGGTCGAAACTTTATTAAATACAGCTAAAAAAGCAGAACAAGGTGTACATGTAAATAAATATCCAATTATATTGGTACATGGTTTCTTAGGGTTAATGGATGGTAATAAACCAGATTTGTATCCAACTTATTGGGGTGTAAAGAAATATAAAGTGAAGGAAGCATTAGAAAAAGCAGGTTATGAAGTATACGAAGCGAGCATAAGTGCAGTTGGTAGTAATTATGGTCGTGCTGTAGAGTTATATCACTTCATTAAAGGTGGTCAGGTAGATTATGGTGCGGCACATGCTGCAAAATACGGGCACAATAGATATGGTAAAACATATAAAGGCGTGATGCCTAATTGGGAACCAGGTCAGAAAGTACATTTAATTGGTCACAGTATGGGCGGACAAACAATTCGTTTACTTGAGCAATTTTTAAGATTTGGGAATCCAGAAGAAATTAAATATCATGAACAACATGGTGGTACAATATCTCCATTATTCGAAGGACAAAAAGATAACATGATTTCATCAATTACGACATTGGCAACGCCCCATAAAGGTTCTCAGGCTGCTGACAAGTTAGCAAATAAAGATTTTATAAAAAATATATTAAACAATGTAGCAAAATTAGGTAATAATAAAATAACCAAAATTGATTTTGGACTTTCACAATGGGGTTTCGAACAACAGCCTAATGAAACGTATATAGAATATGTAAAGCGATTGAGAGATAGTCCAATTTGGAATACAGAAGATAACGCAGCTAGAGATTTAACAACATTTGGTGCTGAGGATTTGAACTTAAAGACATCAGTTAACCCTAATATTGTCTACACATCTTTTGCAGGACAAGCTACTCATAAAAATAGTTTAGGTCATCACGCACCTAACATTGGTTTGTTTGGACTGTTGAATTTAACAAGTAACTTGATAGGCAAAGATTCTAGAGAGGATTGGCAAGAAAATGATGGTGTGGTAGCAGTAACTTCTGCTTTAAGTCCAACTGGACAACCCGCTAAAAAAGTACAAGATTTAACGCAAGCTACTGAAAAAGGAGTTTGGCAGGTTATGCCAATTAAAAATGATTGGGACCATGTCGATTTCTTGGGGTTAGATAATCTCGATAGAAAACGTACAGGACAAGAACTTGAAGCATTTTATACTGGAATTATTGATCATTTGATGCGCATAGAGTCACGTGAAAAACAAGTAGTTGCCGTATAAAAAAGAAAATTGACGTTCAAATTTTAATTAAAGCTTTCTTTACTTGTAATGATGGTAATCATTATGACGAGTAGAGGGAGCTTTTTTATGCTCAAAATTTATTAGGGGATTCTTTTAGCTAAATAGGTAAATCCCTAATGTTTAGACTTTGTGAAAAAATGTACAATGATTATAAGAATTAAAGAAATACAAAATTTGTGAATGCTATATAAATTATACATGAATGATGTGAGAGGATGTATAAAATGAAAAAATTTGGATTGCAATTCTTTAAACCAACAGAAAAATTTAATGGTGATTGGTCAATCTTAGAAAGTAAAAGTCGTGAATGGGAAAAAATGTATAGAGAACGTTGGAGTCATGACAAAGTAATAAGAACGACACATGGTGTGAACTGTACAGGATCTTGTTCTTGGAAAGTATTTGTGAAAAATGGTGTGATCACTTGGGAAAACCAACAAACAGATTACCCTAGTTGTGGACCAGACTTACCTGAATTTGAGCCACGTGGGTGTCCTCGAGGCGCGTCGTTTTCTTGGTATGAATACAGTCCTTTACGCATCCGATATCCTTATATTCGTGGTAAGTTATGGGAGTTGTGGACAGAAGCATTAGAAACGCATCAAAACAATACGATAGCTGCTTGGGCGTCGATTGTTGAAAATGATGAAAAAGCTAAAATATATAAACAAGCAAGAGGTAAGGGTGGATTAGTAAGAACGAATTGGAAAGATGTTTCAAAACTCATTTCAGCTCAAATTATATATACAATTAAGAAATATGGTCCAGACAGATTGGCTGGTTTTACGCCGATCCCAGCTATGTCGATGCTAAGTTATGCTTCTGGTGCACGTTTTATGAGTTTATTAGGTGGAGAAATGTTGAGCTTTTATGATTGGTATGCTGATTTACCACCTGCTTCTCCACAAATATGGGGTGAACAAACTGATGTACCAGAATCTAGTGATTGGTACAACGCATCTTATATTATGATGTGGGGATCTAATGTTCCATTAACAAGGACACCAGATGCGCATTTTATGACAGAAGTTCGCTATAAAGGCACAAAGGTAGTATCAGTTGCCCCTGATTATGCAGAAAATGTTAAATTTGCTGATAATTGGTTAGCTCCGCATCCAGGCACAGATGCTGCAGTCGCACAGGCGATGACGCATGTTATTTTACAAGAACATTATGTAAATCAACCAAATGACTATTTTATTAATTATGCAAAACAATATACTGACATGCCATTTGTCCTAATGTTAGATGAAGATAATAACGGCTTGAAAGCTGGGCGTTTCTTACGTGCGCAGGATTTAGGTCAACACACTGAAAATGGCGACTGGAAACCTGTGATTTTTGATAAATTAGCAAAACAATTAACAGTTCCAAATGGCACGATGGGTCAGCGTTGGGAAGATGGCAAACAATGGAACCTAAAATTAGAAAATGAAGAAGGTCAGCAAATTGACCCAGCAATGAGTTTTGCGGAAGATGACTATGAATTAAAGCATATACAATTTCCATTCTTTAACAATGAAGGTAACGGTATATTTGAGCGTCCTATTGCTGTACAAAAGGTTAAATTAGCAAATGGTGAAGAGAAATATATTACCACTGTATTTGACCTAATGACGAGCCAGTATGGTGTGAAACGTTTCAATCATGAACTTGAGGCATCAGGATATGATGATGCAGCATCATATTACACACCGGCATGGCAAGAAAAAATAACTGGAGTTAAACAAAATGTTGTGACCCAAGTTGGTAGAGAGTTTGCGCAAAATGCAATTGATACCAATGGTCGTTCAATGATTATCATGGGAGTTGGTATTAATCATTGGTTTAATTCCGACACGATTTATCGCTCTATTTTGAATCTAGTATTATTATGTGGATGTCAAGGTGTAAACGGCGGTGGATGGGCACACTATGTTGGACAAGAAAAATGTCGCCCTATCGAAGGATGGAATACGATTGCCTTTGCTAAAGACTGGCAAGCACCACCTCGATTACAAAATGGAACAAGTTGGTTTTACTTCGCAACAGACCAATGGAAATATGAAGAATCAAATATCGATAGCTTGAAATCTCCATTGGCAGAAAATATTAAACATCAACATCCTGCTGATTACAATGTCTTAGCTGCTAGATGTGGTTGGTTACCATCTTATCCTCAATTTGATAGAAACAGTTTATCTTTTGGTGAAGAAGCCAAAGACGCTGGAGAATTTAATAATGAAGCAATCATGAAACGTGCGATTGAGTCCGTGAAGTCTAGAGAAACGAAATTTGCAATTGAAGATCCAGATTCAAAACAGAATCATCCAAAAACATTATTCCTTTGGCGCTCTAATTTAATATCAAGTTCTGCTAAAGGACAAGAATACTTTATGAAACACTTACTTGGTGCTAAATCAGGGTTATTAGCTGAGCCAAACGAAGAGGTGAAGCCAGAGGAAATTAAATGGAGAGAAGATACAGAAGGTAAACTGGATTTACTTGTATCCCTAGATTTTAGAATGACATCCACACCATTGTATTCAGATATTGTTTTACCTGCTGCAACTTGGTATGAAAAGCACGATTTGTCATCGACAGATATGCACCCATTTGTACATCCGTTTAATCCGGCGATAGATCCATTATGGGAATCACGTTCAGATTGGGATATTTTTAAAACATTGAGTAAAGAAATATCAGAAATGGCAAAAATACATCTAAAAGGTGTTTATAAAGATGTTGTTACAGCACCACTTGCACACGATTCAAAACAAGAAATCTCTAATGTTAATGGCATAATTAAAGACTGGACGAAAGGTGAAATTGAAGCAATACCTGGAAAAACAATGCCAGGTTTTGCAGTAGTCGATAGAGATTATACTAAAATATTTGATAAATACGTTACGGTAGGACCTTTATTAGAAAAAGCTAAAATAGGGGCTCATGGCGTAAGTTTCTCAGTAGCAGAACAATATGAAGAGTTAAAAAGCATGGTTGGAACATGGAATGAAGAGGTCGAGGATTCCATAAAAAATGATAGACCGAGATTAGATACTGCAAGACGAGCTGCAGACGTTGTATTAAATCTGTCTTCAGCTACAAATGGTAAGTTATCGCAAAAATCTTATGAAGATTTAGAACAACAAACAGGTATGCCGTTGAAAGATATTTCAAGTGAACGCGCATCAGAAAAAATTTCATTTTTAAATATAACTGCTCAACCCCGAGAAGTCATTCCAACAGCTGTGTTCCCGGGATCAAATAAGAATGGTAAACGTTATTCACCATTTACTACTAATATAGAACGTTTAGTTCCATTTAGAACATTAACGGGACGACAAAGTTATTATGTTGACCATGAAGTGTTCCAACAATTCGGTGAAAGTTTACCCGTGTATAAACCAACTTTACCGCCAATGGTATTCGGTACGAGAGACAAGAAGGTAACAGGAGATGAAAGTACGCTTGTCTTGCGCTATTTAACACCACATGGCAAATGGAATATCCACTCAACTTATCAAGATAATCAACACATGTTGACTTTATTTAGAGGTGGTCCAACTGTATGGCTTTCCAATGAGGATGCAGAGAGACACGAAATCAAAGATAATGACTGGTTAGAAATATATAACCGCAATGGTGTTGTAACAGCAAGAGCAGTAGTATCTCATAGAATGCCAAGAGGAACGATGTTTATGTATCACGCTCAAGATAAACATATTGAAACACCAGGATCACAAATTACAGACACAAGAGGTGGTTCACATAATGCGCCAACACGTATTCATTTAAAACCAACACAACTTGTTGGAGGTTATGCACAAATTAGTTATCACTTTAACTACTATGGTCCAATAGGGAATCAAAGAGATGTTTATGTAGCAGTGAGAAAGCTGAAGGAGGTTGACTGGCTTGAAGATTAAAGCGCAAATTGCAATGGTGTTAAATTTAGACAAATGTATAGGTTGCCACACATGTAGTGTTACTTGTAAGAGTACGTGGACTAACCGTCCTGGTGCAGAATATATGTGGTTTAACAACGTAGAAACAAAGCCTGGTATTGGTTATCCGAAACAATGGGAAGATCAAGAGCAATATAAGGGCGGTTGGTATTTAAATAAAAAAGGTAAATTAGAACTGAAATCAGGCAGTAAGTTATCGAAAATTGCTTTAGGGAAAATATTTTACAATCCTAATATGCCAGTGATTAAAGATTACTATGAGCCGTGGACATATAATTATGAAAATCTTACAACTGCTAAAGCGGGGAATCATTCCCCGGTAGCTACAGCACATTCATTGATTTCAGGTGATAAATTAAATTTAGAATGGGGACCAAACTGGGAAGATGATTTGGCAGGTGGTCATGTTACTGGACCAGAAGATCCAAATATTAAACGTATTGAAGAAGATATTAAATTTCAATTTGATCAAACATTTATGATGTATTTACCAAGATTATGTGAACATTGTTTGAATCCAAGTTGTGTAGCATCATGTCCATCTGGAGCAATGTATAAACGTGACGAAGATGGTATTGTACTTGTAGACCAGGAGGCTTGTCGTGGTTGGAGATATTGTATGACAGGTTGCCCTTACAAAAAAGTTTATTTTAACTGGAAAACAAATAAAGCAGAGAAATGTACATTCTGCTTCCCTCGTATTGAGGCGGGGATGCCGACAGTATGTTCAGAAACGTGCACGGGCAGAATGCGTTATTTAGGCGTATTACTTTATGACGCTGATAGAGTAGAAGAAGCTGCTACAGCTGAAAATGAGCAAGAATTATATGAAAAACAATTGAATTTATTTTTGAATCCTTATGATGAAGCTATTATAGAGCAAGCGCAAAAAGATGGCGTCTCATTAGAATGGATAGAAGCTGCTCAAAATTCTCCAGTTTATAAATTAGCCATTGAATATAAATTGGCATTCCCTTTACATCCAGAATATCGCACGATGCCAATGGTATGGTATTGTCCACCACTCAGTCCAATTATGAGCTATTTTGAAGGGCAAACTGCAGCAAAGGCGAATAGAAATCCTGATATGATTTTTCCAGCAATCGAAGAAATGAGGTTACCAATTCAATATTTGGCTAACTTATTCACAGCAGGTGATACTGAACCAGTGAAATCTGCATTACAACGCATGGCAATGATGAGAAGTTACATGCGCTCACAAGTAACAAATAAAGCATTTGATGTAGATAGATTATCAAGACTTGGGTTATCAGAAAGACAAACTAAAGATATGTATCGATTATTGGCAATTGCTAAACATGAGGACCGTTTTGTAATACCTACATCACACAAAGAAGTATATATGGACACATATCGTGCACAAGGTAGCGAAGGATATGGAGGAGAATACTTCGGCTCAAATTGTGAAGGATGCGGTGTACCTGTAACTACTTCTTCTGGAAAATCAGGACAAGAAATCTATAATGATAATTTCTATGGAGGGATTTTCCGTGATTAATTTAGTGCAGTTTAATAAACATCAAGAGGTACTTGGATACTTTGCCCAGCAATTATTATTTCCAGATAAGCTGACATTGCACCCTAAAACGTTTGAAGAAGTTATTCATATGGAACACCCGGCGTACCAAGATTTAATTCAGTACCGTGAACAAATGTATGAATTAAGTTTATTGCAAATAAAGCAATTGTATTCCGATACATTTGATTTTAATAAAACTGCGCCACTCTATATGACATATAATAAGTTTGATACTCAAAAGGAACGAGGGCAATTATTAGCTAAATTAAAAGTATTATACGAAATGTTTGGATTGAAAATGGCAGATAATGAACTATCTGATTTTCTTCCATTAATGCTTGAATTTTTATATATTGCACAGTGGAAAAACGATCCACGAGCAAAAGGGAACATTGAATTTGTTATTATGATTATTGAAGATGGTACGTATGCGATGGCAAATCAATTGGCAGAGCAAAATAGTCCTTATTATTTCTTGATAAAAGGGCTAAGAGAGACATTAAAAGCTTGTATAGAGCCTGTAAATGAGGTGAAGCAACATGTTTAATCAATTCTTATGGGTGATTATGCCCTATTTATGTATAGCTATATTTTTTCTTGGACATCTTGTTAGATTTAAGTTTGATGAATTTTCTTGGACTGCAAAATCTAGTGAATTTATAGAAAAGAAACAACTTAAATGGGGCAGTTTGATGTTTCATTTGGGTATTATACCTGTAGCGATGGGACATATAGTAGGCTTGCTTATTCCTGCTTCTTGGCTAACAGCAGTAGGTGTAAGTGATCATTTATACCACATTGGCGCTGTTTATATTGGAAGTGTTTTTGGTATAATAACACTGATTGGTATGTTGTTATTAACTGCACGACGAGTAACTAAAAAAAATATTAGAAGACTAAGTTCAGCATCTGATATTATTGTTAATTTCTTATTATTAGCAATTGTTTTTATGGGATGCTATGCAACGCTTGTAACTAACGCAATGACACCATCATTTGATTACAGAGAGACAATATCAGTTTGGTTTAGACAATTATTTATATTTTCTCCAGATGCTAATTTGATGTTACAAGTGCCACTAGCTTTTAAAACACATATACTTTTAGGTTTTATTATTATGGCATTCTGGCCGTTTACTAGACTCGTTCATGTATGGAGTGTACCACTCACATATGCAAGTCGCAGTTATATTATTTATCGTAAACATAAAGTTTGAATGGAGGCGGTAAGTTGAATGCATTATCGTTAAGAGAAAGTATTAATTACCAATCAATATTAGACTCAATTCGAATCGAAGAAGGATTTGATTTTGCTGCAATAGCATTTTATGAGCAAGAAAGTGATATTTCACCAATTAAATGGTGTTATGCCTCTGGAAATTTGAATAATCGTTATAAATTGATCGTACTTCGCAAAGGAAAAGGATTAGCAGGTAATGTAATGAAGACGGGGAAACGTATGGTGATAGAAAATGTAGCACAATTATTATCCTCACAGGAACAACACAAATATCCTATAGTTCTTTGTGAGTTATTAACGGCGATGGTTGCAATACCATTATGGTATGAAAAGAAAGTTTATGGTGTTTTACTATTAGGTCAGCGCAATCAACAACCCTTGCCCAAAACATATAAAAACATATCACTTAAAAATAAATTGGGCATATTTAATGAAGAAGACTAGGTGATTATAATGGAAAGCAATCAACAACTAGATATGGAATCATTGTTAATGCAATATTTTAATAAAACGAGTGAAAAAATTGTATTTGTTGATAATCATGGTCAAGTGATTGCAATGAACCAAGCAGCAAGTGATATTATCTCATTGGATAATGATTATGAGGTCATGACTAATGTCATATGTAACCATTGCGATGGTTATACTAATGAATTTGATTTACAATCTTGTAGACATTGCTTTTTAGAAGTAGAAAATGTTGGGAATACAAGCTTTCAGGTGTTTATGAAAACGACACGTGGTACAGTTGAGCCTTTTGCAGCTACTTATCAAACAATCGATGAATCCAAAGGAATTAAAGCGTTCACGTTACAAAATGTGTCGCCTCAAATAGAAAGACATGACAAGATGTATCAACGAAAAATGATGCAAAAAACAATCTCTGCTCAAGAAAACGAAAGAAAACGGATATCTAGAGAATTACATGACAGTGTAGTACAAGAAATGTTAAATATAGATGTTGAATTAAGACTTTTAAAATATCAACAAGACATAGAGCAGTTAGTTAATGGTTCTAAGCGCATAGAAGGATTGATGTCTAAATTAATTGATGATATACGTAATTTATCTGTAGAACTCAGACCATCTTCATTAGATGACTTAGGATTAGATGCAGCCTTTAAGACATATTTTAAACAGGTAGAAGTGAATTATGGTATCAATATAATCTATCAATCTAATTTAACGATGCGTAGGTTTGATAATGAAATTGAAACGGTAGTCTATAGAATAGTACAAGAAGCTTTGTTTAACGCTATTAAATATGCGAACGTAGATACAATTGAAGTTGAAGTACAAGTTAGCCACGGTAAACTAATTGCAGAAATTATAGACAGAGGCAATGGATTTATAAAGACAGACCAGCCAAAGGGAACTGGCTTGGGACTTTATGGTATGAACGAGCGTGCAGAACTTGTAAATGCTGAGATAAATATAGATACTCAAATTGGTAGAGGCACAATTGTTACATTAGAAGTTCCAATATAGGGGATAAGGAGACATTAATTTTGAGAATAGTTATCGCGGATGATCATGCAGTTGTGCGTACTGGATTTACAATGATATTAAATTATCAAGAAGATATGGAAGTCGTCGGGACTGCAGCCGATGGTGTGGAAGCGTATCAAAAAGTGATGAAATACAAGCCAGATGTACTTATTATGGACTTAAGTATGCCGCCTGGTGAGTCAGGGCTTATAGCAACAAGTAAAATTACAGAAAGTTTTCCAGATACCAAAATACTAATACTAACAATGTATGATGACGAAGAATATTTATTTCACGTATTAAGAAATGGTGCTAAAGGATATATTTTGAAAAATGCCCCAGATGAACAATTGATACTGGCAATTAGAACAGTATTTAAAGGTGAAACATATGTTGATATGAAATTGACGACATCGCTAGTCAATGAATTCGTGAATAATTCAGGTAATGATAAGCAAACCACAACGGATCCTTATAAAATTTTATCAAAGCGTGAAATAGAGATATTACCTTTAATAGCAAAAGGTTATGGGAATAAAGATATCGCTGAGAAATTATTTGTTTCTGTAAAAACAGTAGAGGCACATAAAACACATATCATGCAAAAATTAGAATTAAAATCAAAGCCGGAATTAGTAGAATATGCCATGAAGAAAAAATTGATTGATTTTTAAAGTAGTACTTATACAAAAGAGCTAACTTAATTGCCTAAAATGAGCAGGCTTAAGTTAGCTCTTTTTTTGTTGTTTAGAATTTATTAAATTAAAGGTGAAACTGGAGAAGAGCTAAACTTCAAATTATGTTTCTTGTGTAAGCTTCATTAAATGAAGTAGGGAAATTCCACTATTTGTTAAGGGATAATCCTTATGTTCATTTTTTCACAAAGATTTTATAATTAGATTGTGGCCGGTATTCTGCTAATAGAAACGTTTATACTTACTCATACTACACTGGTGCTGATGTTTATGATTACTACATAGAAATACAGCACTTCAACTATATGCAAATACTGGCCTGAATTATCAAAATAATTATAAAATTGAAGGTGAAATGAATGAACAAAGCAAGTGGTAGTTTTCAACTAACATTGCAGTCTTTAAGCCTTGTTGTAGGGTTCATGGCATGGAGCATTATTGCGCCGCTAATGCCTTTTATCTCTCAGGATGTACATATAACAAGCAGTCAACTTTCTATTATTTTAGCTATTCCTGTTATATTAGGTTCTATTTTAAGAGTACCGTTTGGTTATTTAACAAATATTATTGGTGCGAAATGGGTATTCTTTTGTAGTTTTATTATATTATTATTTCCGATTTATTTTTTAAGTCATGCACAATCACCTAAGATGTTAATGATATCAGGTTTCTTTCTTGGCGTAGGTGGTGCTGTATTTTCAGTAGGTGTAACATCTATTCCTAAGTATTTTCCAAAAGATCGCGTAGGATTAGCAAACGGTATATATGGGATGGGGAATATAGGAACTGCAATTTCTTCATTCTTAGCACCTCCGATAGCTGGTATCATAGGTTGGCAATCAACAGTTAGAGGTTATCTAATCGTCATAGTGCTTTTTGCAATTTTTATGTTTTTGTTAGGGGACAGTAAAGAACCTAAAATTAAAGTACCATTAGTAAAACAATATAAAATATTGATAAAAGATTTAAGGTTATATTATTTATCACTTTGGTATTTTATTACATTTGGTTCATTCGTAGCTTTTGGATTATTTTTGCCTAATTTCTTAGTACAAAATTTCGGTATTAATGAAGTTGATGCGGGTATAAGAGCAGGGGTGTTTATCGCATTAGCTACTTTCCTAAGACCGTTAGGTGGTGTATTAGGAGATAAGTTTAATGCTGTAACTTTACTAATCTGTGATTTTTTATTAATGATTACAGGTGCGATTACGTTAGGTCTATCAAGTCATATTTTATTATTTACAATAGGATGTTTACTAATTAGCATGTGCGCTGGCCTCGGTAATGGTTTAATATTTAAGCTTGTACCAACTTATTTTGGAAAAGAGGCTGGATCAGCTAACGGCATTGTTTCGATGATGGGCGGCTTAGGTGGTTTCTTCCCTCCATTAGTCATAGCATTTATAACGAGTCTTACTGGAACAAGCCATTTCTCTTTTATCTTATTAGCTATATTTGGCGTGATTGCTTTAATTACTATGATTCATATTATGAAACGTGAAAAATTAAATCCGACATTATAAAAA
Source organism: Staphylococcus sp. Ze2 (assembly GCF_048568365.1). Taxonomy (NCBI): domain Bacteria; kingdom Bacillati; phylum Bacillota; class Bacilli; order Caryophanales; family Staphylococcaceae; genus Staphylococcus; species Staphylococcus sp. Ze2. The sequence continues at coordinate 910,653 of NZ_CP183486.1, forward strand.
AAACTGTAGTTAGATAACCAATCTAACTACAGCTTTTTTTAATTTATCTTATAAAGATTATCAGTAGTCAATAAAGTGACTATATTAATCTATTTGAATATTTGATGCTGAGTGTTCTTCTTGTTCTTTTTTAGGTAGTGTTACGTTTAACACACCATTTTCAAACGATGCTTTAATAGCAGTTTCATCTATATTATCAAAAGGATATTGACGTTTAACATCGCTATAAGTTCGTTCTTGATGAAGGATGCGACCATCTTCATCTTGTTCTTTAGTGTCGTTTGATTGCTTACCTTCAATTGTTAGAGTGTCGTTTTCAAATTGTAAACTAATATTTTCTTTTTTTAAACCAGGGAGTTCAGCTTCAATTATGAAGGCATGATCGAACTCTCTTACATCTGATTTAATGCTTGAAGTTTCAGGAAAATTTCCAAAAAATTGACGTCCAAAATCTCTGAACAACTCAGTTGGATCACCTTCAAAAAATGGATTGTTATACGGTTTTTTATCAAAAGCCATTATACATCTCTCCTTAAATTTTCAAATTTAGTCGATTGAAATTTGTGTTTTTGTTTGCTTGATTGGTAATTTTATCGTTAAGATGCCGTCATTCATAGTTGCTTTTATTTTATTTGTATCTATATGTTTAAAGATAAACTGTCTGCTTTGCTGATTAGAATTGCGTTCATTAATTAAATAAGAACCTTGTTGTTCTAAATTAGATGCACGTTTTGCTAGTATAGTTAATGTTTTATGTTCAAAATTAATAGTAATATCATCTTTTTGATAACCAGGAAGTTCAGCTTCAACTGTATAACTATCTTGTGCTTGGTATACAGTTACTTTGAAATCGTGATGGTCTGAGACTAAACTTTCTAATAAATCTTTAGTAAGATTGTTAGTACTTTGTATCATCTCTATTCACCTCTCCTTGTATCTTACAAATATAGTATAATATATTAGTCAAAGAAAGTCAAAGTCAAACTAAATAGAAATAAAAAAGACTAACCATTAGTTTAATTGAGTTAGTGTCATTGGTGGGGTGGGGACATAGTGAAAAAAGATTTAAGTAAGAGGAAAGTAAAGTCAAAAATTAAAACATGAAAACTAGAACTTCTAACTTTAACTTTACCTCTAACAGATTAAATATCTTTAGAAAAATGTTTGTTAACGAAGTGTTGTAATGTTTCTTTTAGATTAATAGCTTCATCCATATCCATATCGAATTCGCTAAATACACGTTTTGATACTTTAGAGAGTGGCTCTTTAACATTTGCACCTTTTTCAGTAAGTGCAATTTGTAGATTACGCTCATCATCAATTTCACGTGTTCTAGTTACATAGCCTTTTTTCTCAAGTTTTTTAAGTAAAGGTGTAAGTGTCCCTGAATCTAAATAAACACGTTCGCCAAGTGTTTTAATATTGAGTTTTTCATCTACTTTAATCGCTAGTAGCACAATATAGCCTGTGTATGTTAAATCAAATTCTTTTAAGTAAGACGTATACTTCTTAATGATCTCTTTAGAAGACACATAAAAAAGAAAGCATAGTTGTCTTTCTAAGTAGCTGTCTTTTTCCTCCATTTAATCACCCCTTTTGAAATTTAACCTTATTATGAACTATGGTTGTTGTCAAGGAACAGTTGTGCACCTCTTTCTACTATGGAAATAATATTTGTCGATGTTTAGTTAACTAGAAACTATATAGTGAAAAAGTACTGTAATTTATAGTGCCTTTTAAACTAATGAAGTGTGCTTTTAGAAAATGGAAAATGATGTTATATGAGAAATTAATTTAAGGAGATTTTGTTACAAAAAGTCTATATGACTTTATAAATTATTTGTAATCAGTCATACTAATAATATTATGTATTTTATTATATGATAACAGTGTAATAAAGGGTTAATGAGCGGCATAACAACACATCTATCAGTTAGAAAGTTATCGTTTTAACTAAAGGAGATTAATGATGAAAACATTTTTGAAAATCATGGGTCTATTAGTGTTGTCTCTGATTATTGCTATTGTATTTTTCTTTGGCATGAGAACATATCAGGGGCACAAAAATTTAGAATTAGTAGATCATTATATGGATGAACAAAATTTAACTGAAAAAATTGAATCTGAGAAAACATTGTATAGTGCTAAAAAAGGTTTATATTATAAGCAAGTTAAATTTAAAGATGATTCAGAACATACGTATACAGTGCAACCAATTAGTACATTTAAAGGTATTTTAGTACAAGGTTTTGATAGTGAAACTAATAAAAATATCAAAGATGCTAAACATAACGAATTTAAGCAAGATTATAAGCCAAAAGAGAAGTAGGCATACTTTATTAATAAATGAGGAGAGGCTAAGACAATTAATTTGTCCTTGCCTCTCCTCATTTTTATATTATATATTATCATGTAATTAGAGAAGTGCATGTTTGAGTTTTTGCATAGTGACTATTGTACAAATATTACATACCTTTCATTTCGCCCATGTCGTGGATTTTCATCATTAAACCATGAGGAATATCATCATGATCAACAACTTCCATTTTACTAAAGGAACCATCGCCTTCAGCTCTAATCAACTTAACAAAATCTCCTTTTTTAGGTGAAAACCCTGATTCAGCCGGTAACTTAACATCTTTTTCTATTTTATGATCTTTTTCACTGATAATTTTATCGGCAGTTGTTTCATTTTTCATATAGCCATAATAAGTTTCTTTTTGACCACTAGACAACATCATAATAATCAATACAATAGCAACAATTAACATTATTGCACTTATAGTAATTGCGAACGCTTTACTGTTTTTCAAAGTATCATACTCCTTTATATCTATTTTCTTCTGTTATATCTAAAATATTTAATTTATGCAATTGAAAGTACCAATCATCATTTAGTTAAAGTATCTTAATACAATTTAAAACTTGTTAAGTTTGTCACAATTGCAATTTTAAATTATGAAGATTTAAGACGGTAATATTCGAATATATTTTAGTTCATCATGATGCAATATAAAGTCTAAGCTATTTTTAAATTGCGTAAACTGTCTAATTTCTGCTTTTGGTATAGTGGATTGTTCAATATATCGTAATAAGGATCTTTCAATATATATGTCGTTGAATGAAGGTGGTAAAGCATAGTCAATAAATCCGCGTTCTCGGTTCAATGTCTGTATAAACAATGTGATTTTTGAATTTAATATAGGTTGTTTTAATGAAAGATTAAGTACTTCTTTTGGAGAAGTACGATGATTTACAGAATTAAATAAGAGTAAATGAATTTCTTCTTTTTCTTTTAGCATAATAAAGTTTTTATGAATAGAAATTGGCTTGCCAATAAAAGGTCTAATGAATTGATATATATACATTAAGGGTTCATAAATTCCATGGCTATTCATCAGAGCTACATCAGCTTTCTCTTTACGTATTAATTCGTAGCCAACACCACAACCTCTCTCTAACAAGATAAGAATATGACACATTAAATCAGATATTTCCAAAGGATGGCTTTCTTCATAAAACTTGAAGCAGTGCTTAGTAAGTTTTGTATATACAAACTTTGATGTATCAATATGTGATGCTTTGATTACTTTATTAAAGTAATCATAATAACTCATCGAATTATTAAAACCTTCACCTTTTTTATTTAATAGATTTCGGACTTGTACTTGTTCTATATCAATAAAATGATAATTAAAATTAAACCTTTGGAGTAATGTAAAAGCATTTTTTAAAGAATTAACCTGATTAATTACACCTTCGATGGTAATAGCCATTTTTATATTAAAGTTCAGATTTTTTATTTTAATATATAAACGATTAACATCGTTTAATGATAAATGAGATGTATCAAAGAGAATTAGGAAATTATAATTGTGTTGATGTTTTACATACTTTGGTTTGAATTTTAAAAATTGTAAGATCAAGCTTTCAATAAAATCAAACTGTGATATAGACTTTATTCTGATTGCAATGCCGATATAATCAGAGAATAGCGAATCAATAAAATCAATCATACCAGTAAGACTTAAATTTTCTAAAGAGAGATTCCTAAGATTATTAATCAATACGTAGGCATCAGTTAAATCTTTAAAACTAAATTTAGAATTAAAGTCAGACTGAATAATATCCATTAGATTATCTATGTGAATAAAGATAGTAGTGGGTTTTGCCAAATCCTTAAAATCTAATTGCTTGGCATCAATTCGTAATTGATTCGATGAAACAGGCTTTTCTTTAGTTATCAGATCAATTTGAGGTTTGAATCGATTCAAATTATTATTGATAAGTACGATGTTGTTTTGTTGTGAAGCATGTACTGATTTTCTGAATTCATTAGGTGTCATATTTAAGAAATATTTAAACTGATGAATATAATTTGAATAATGATTGAATCCATAATACTCGGATATATGGTAAATAGCGTGTTTCGTTTGAATAAGATCAGCGAGTGACAAAGCGATTTTTAGACTGGTGATATAATGTTTAAAACTAATACCTAAATATTTCTTAAACAATATAGAAATATAAGGCGCAGAAATATAAAATGTACTCGAAACATCTTTGGATGAAAGTGGTTGAGTAACATGAGCTTTTATAAACTCAGTTATATCATTTAGTAAGGTGTTTTCTGTGCATATAGATGGGATATAAGTATAGTCATGTACTATTTTTGCTTCCTTATTAATTATCGTTATAATTTCATCAAGTAAAGGTGATTCAATAGGTCCGCATTTGCTCAACTGTTGAATCATCGTTAAAATTTGAAATTTAAGATATTCATTTGAATTTAACAATTTATAATTATAGTAAAAATTGAAGAAACTTTTGATTGTTTTTGTGAATTGTTGAATGGGGATACTCAATTCTACTACTTGTTCAGCATCTGAAATATGATATAAATCATTGTGGTTTATGATAATAATATGATTTTCTGCAGATAATTGATATCCATTTAGGGTAACATCTAGCTTATTATTTAATGAAAATAAAAGTATGACTTGATGTATACACCGTTGTGTATGAGTATTTAGAAATTCATGAATACACAAAGTTGTACTTTTCATAGTAAAGGCAACTCCTGATAATAATTTAAAGTGGTATATTGTTTAAAATACATTATATTACAAAAAGTTATGAATTTTAATGCTTTAAATATAAATAATTTTTAATATTATAAAGAGGTTAGGTGTTAAAAATTAAATTTTGGGCAATGTATTTTGAGTAAAAGATAATTTTTTCTGAGAAATCAACTTAAAATTTCATATTGTTCGGTTTGTCGCGGAGGTTTTAAAATGCAACATATTTATTCTGAATTTTACAATCAAGAATCTAAAATCACGAAATTAAAACCAGAAGTATTAGGTATCGTGTTACATGACGATGCAGAAAATAATAGTGCAGAGGATTATATTGTCTGGCTACAGCAAAGGATAGATAATAATGAATTGGAAAAAGGATGGGCGTGTGTGTATGTTAATAAGCAAACATGTTATTGGTTTCATCCATCTCAATATGTAGAATGGCACTGTGGTAATGCTTTTGCGAATGATCATTATATTGGTATAGAACGTTGCCAATCAAAAATTAACGGGATATTGACTGATGAACAATTTGGGGAGAATGAAGAAGCAAGTTATTGGATTGCAGCCTTACTATTGAAAAAGTACCAGTTACCTGTAAATAGAGAGACAGTGAAACTACATAAAATGTTTTTTGATACGGAATGTCCTGCAAGGGCGTGGTCAATTCATTTGAATAATGCACCTACAAATGAAGAAAATATAAAAATGTTACAAGACTATTTTATCGACAAGATTAAGTATCATTACTTCAATATAAAAGAAAGTGATATGTTAGCAGTTGACTAAATCTTAAAACTTTAAATATAGTCACAAAGAATATACAAAAAGAGGATTGCGTTATTTATTGGAACCGATTACAATATGATTATAGAGTTTTTTGGTACCGGTTCCATTAATTGAAGGAGGTTATATAATGAATTATAAAAAGTCTGCAGAAAATATATTGCAAGCGCTTGGTGGGGAAGATAATGTTGAAGCAATGACACATTGTGCAACGCGCTTGAGACTTGTATTAAAGGATGAAGGCTTGGTTGATGAAAAAGCGTTAGGGGACATGGATGTTGTAAAAGGAACGTTTTCAACTGGGGGACAATACCAGGTTATCATTGGTTCTGGTACGGTAAATAAAGTATTTAGTGAATTAGAAAATATTACCGGCAAAGAAGCATCTTCGGTGTCAGAGGTGAAAACGCAAGGCACTAAAAACATGAATCCTTTTCAAAGGTTTGTGAAAATGCTCTCAGATATTTTTGTTCCAATCATACCAGCAATTGTAGCTGGTGGTTTGCTCATGGGTATCAATAATATATTAACTGCACCAGGTATTTTTTATGATAATCAATCATTAATAGAAGTACAAAATCAGTTTAGTGGCTTAGCTGAAATGATTAATATTTTTGCTAATGCCCCATTTACATTATTGCCTATACTAATTGGTTTTAGTGCTGCAAAACGATTTGGAGGCAATGCATACCTTGGAGCGGCGCTTGGAATGATATTGGTTCATCCAGAATTGATGAGTGCTTATGATTATCCTAAAGCATTAGAAGCGGGAAAAGAGATTCCTCATTGGAACTTATTCGGTCTCGAAATTAATCAAGTAGGGTACCAAGGTCAAGTCTTACCAATGCTAGTAGCTACATATATTCTTGCAACAATTGAAAAAGGACTAAGGAAAGTTATACCAACAGTATTAGATAATTTATTAACACCTTTATTAGCAATATTATCAACTGGCTTTATAACATTTTCATTTGTTGGTCCATTAACACGTACTTTAGGGTATTGGCTATCAGACGGTTTAACGTGGCTATATGAATTTGGTGGTGCTATCGGTGGGCTTATATTTGGTTTGTTATATGCGCCAATCGTTATTACAGGTATGCATCATAGTTTTATTGCTATTGAAACGCAACTTATCGCTGACAGTTCATCAACGGGTGGTTCATTTATATTCCCTATTGCAACAATGTCTAATATTGCACAAGGAGCGGCTGCCCTTGCAGCGTTCTTTATTATAAAAGAAAATAAAAAATTAAAAGGCGTAGCCTCTGCTGCAGGTGTATCAGCTCTATTAGGTATTACAGAACCAGCAATGTTTGGCGTGAACTTGAAGCTAAGATATCCATTTATAGGGGCAATCGTAGGTTCAGGTATTGGTTCTGCCTATATAGCATTCTTTAAGGTTAAAGCTATTGCATTAGGTACTGCAGGTATACCAGGATTTATATCTATTAGTGGTCAAAATAATGGTTGGTTACATTATGGTATAGCAATGATTATTGCATTTATCGTAGCTTTTGGCGTAACATACGCTTTGTCATATAGAAAGAAATATAGAAGCATAGTAGTATAAAAGTATATTAAGGTTGAGGGTATTACAAAATTTATATTCTCAAAATAAAAGACTAATCCTTATGAGAATGGATTAGTCTTTTTTATATTTATGCATACTTCTAGTGAGATAAGTCGATCCTATAGTCTTTCATTCACACTATTTTCACGAGTTTAAGTACGTTTTTAAAAAATTATAGAGATTTTGTACGAGTTAATAAGCGTTTTTAATCTAATTCACAACTTTTGTTTGCGCCATAAAAATGCGCCTACGATGGTCACGATAATTAGAGAAATGCCAATCACAATGAGCCATGAAATATAACTATGGTCATCAATAGGTAAGGGGACATTCATACCGAAAAAACTAAATACTAACGTTGGCAAAGTTAAAAATACAGTGAAAAGCGTTAATGTTTTCATCGTATTATTCATCTCATTTGATAGTAATGATGCGTATGAAGTAGTAATACTTTCTAATATATCTGTATAAAGTCTCGTCGTTTCTAAGGCTTGATTATTTTCGATTAATAAGTCCTCTAAAATGTCTTCATCTTCATCAAAGCGTTTCATAGCAGGTAAACGGAATAATTTTTTTACTATGCTTTCATTACCTTTAAGTGCAGCTAAAAAATAAACTAAACTTTTTTCTACTTCCATTAAATTATAAAGTTGTTTATTTGTGACGTTATTCTTTAAGTCACGTTCAATACGTACACGTGTTTTATTCAGCAATCTCAAATTTCTGTTGTAATGATTTGTAATTGTTAACAATATGTTTAATGCAAAACGACTATGAAAGCGTAAGTTTATATTCTGACGCGCAAAGTTTTCTAAGAATTCATTTTCAACATTACATATAGTAATGATTTTTTTATTTCCAATAATAATTCCTAAAGGAATAGTAATAAATGACAATACTTTTGAATTAGTGTCATTAATAATAGGCAAATCTAATATAATTAATGAATAATGCGAATCTTCATCGTATTCAACACGCGCACTTTCTTCTCTATCTAGTGGATCGCGTATGAAATCTTCAGGAACGTCATAGCGATCTATAAGCATTTCGATTTCCTCCCAGTTGGGATCAACGACATTAACCCATGAAGCTGTGTGATCCAGTTCAGATTCGATTACTTTATCTGTTTGTGAATGTTTATATGCAGTTATCATGATAATTTGGGGTCCTTTCTTCAGAAGTGTTATTTATATTGTTCTTTTGCCATTAGACGTAATGGACCGTTAAATATAATTTTGAATAAATGATCGGCAACAATATTGGGTTCCATTCTATTATTATCTTGTACCCAATGTTTGATAAAAGAAATCGTCGCACCTGAAACATAACTATGAAAATAATCTATTGGAATGCCTGAAATTTTTTGCTTATTGCTAATAATTTTAACCATATTAGCGTACATAAGCTCTGAAATTTTATCTTCAAGCTGACTCTTTCTATCTAACTTAAAAATAACTAAGTAAAAATCGATATCTTTTTGTATATGAAGAATGATATTTTTAAGAATTTTTTTCGAAAAATTTTTAGCGAAATCTTCTAAATTTGAGTCTTGCATAACTAATTTAGAAGTACCTATTTCATCAACTAAACTAGCGAGAATCTCATCTTCCAGGTCTGAAAGTAAAATATATTTATCTTCGTAGTGTAAATAGAAAGTCCCTCGGTTAACATCTGCAAGCGTTGTTATATCTTGTATCGTTATCCGTTCTAGTTCTTTTTCTGCTAATAATTTTATAAAAGCTTGTTTTATTGCATTTTTAGTTTTTCTGACACGACGATCTTCTACCATTTTGTTCAACTCCTTAATCTTTAATAGACAAACCATGTTTATTTGTTGATAAACAAACAAAATGAGGTTTATTGCATATTGCTTATTGAATTATGCTTATTATAATAAACAAAGTGGTTATTAATCAACACGGTGTTCAAAAAGGGGGTCAATTATATGAATATATTTAAAAATAAATTACTTTGGATAGCACCCATAGTAATTCTAATCATCTTGGCCATATTTTCAATAGCATTTTATCCAGCTTATAATCCTAAACCAAAAGCTTTACCAATTGCTATAGTTAATCAAGATGAAGGTACATCTATTCAAAATAATGACATTAACATTGGTGAAAAATTAGAAGATAAACTATTAAACAGTGATTCTGATACTATAAAATGGGGTGAAGTAGATAATGAAAAAGATGCTCGAAAAGGATTAGATGAGCAAAAATATTTTGGTGCAGCTATTTTTGAAAAAGATTTTTCAAAACATGCAATGAGTAAAACTCAAAAAGTAGTAATGGATAGTAAAAAGCAAGAAATGCAAGAGAAAATACAATCAGGTGAAATACCGCCAGATCAGGCTAAAAAAATGCAAAGTCAAATGGCTAAGTCTGGTGCTTCACAAGACATAACTGCCAGTCGAGCAGAATTTAAAACATTGACTAATAGTGGTGCGAATATGCAAGCATCACAAATTTCTTCAAATGTATTAAAAGGTATCGGTGATAATTTAAATGAACAAATAACACAACAAGGTTTAGATACTTTAGAAAAACAGGATGTTAAAGTTAACCCTAGTGATATTCAAGGACTTACAAATCCTGTAAAGGTATCAGATCAAAAGCTTCATAAAGTTAAAGGTCACCAAGGTAATGGAAATGCATCATTCTTAATGTTTATGCCAGTGTGGATTAGTTCAATCGTTGCATCTATTTTGCTATTCTTTGCATTTAGAACTTCAGATAACATTATAATTTCTCACCGTATTATTGCGTCGTTAGGTCAATTGGCTATTGCAGTTGTTACTGCCTTTGTAGGTGGATTTGGTTATGTATACTTTATGTCTAGTGTTCAAGGATTTGACTTCCCTGACATTAATAAAATAGGCCTTTTTGTTTCTATTGCATTATTAGGCTTTATTGGACTTATTTTAGGCGTTATGAGTTGGTTAGGTATGAAATCTATTCCAATATTCTTTATAGCAATGTTCTTTAGTATGCAACTTGTAATGTTCCCTAAACAAATGCTTCCTCAATTTTATCAAGATTATGTTGTGAGTTGGAATCCATTTACTCACTATGGTGAATATTTGAGAGAATTACTTTATATGAATCAACCACTAGAAATGAATACGACTATGTGGATGTTTGTCGGTTTTATTATTTTTGGAGTTATTTCTTCAATAAGTGCCGCAATCATTAGAAAACATAGTGAAAAACGTACAGAAGTTCCTTCATAAGCATATAAAATATAGCACTATTTCTTGTATTGTTATTGATTAAAAGAAAAGATTTTTATTAGCGGGGTTAGCTATCAATTTGATAGCTAACCCCTTTTAATATAAGAAATTTATTAAAATGCTTATATTAAAAGGGGCGTATAAATCATAAATAGTCATTTATTTGAAAGTTAATTGTTATAAAATAGAATGCTTTTGTTTTTATTAAACTCTGTCATTGCACTGTTTATAAGCATATTGAAAACTAAATGAAATATGATTACATAATTGTTTAGCACATTTTCTATAATTTTAATAAAGAATTAACATTTGCTTAACAAAAATAAGTTATAATTCACATAGTTTACAAATAATTTAAAGAGGTGTGACGATGGATTCTTCTGTAATGGAGATAATTTTCACTTTTATCGGTGGTTTAGGTATATTCTTATACGGAATTAAACAGATGGGCGATGGCTTACAAGCAACTGCTGGCGATCGACTGAGAAGTATATTAAATAAATTTACGAGTAATCCAATCATGGGTGTTTTGGCAGGTATGATTGTTACAATTTTAATTCAAAGTAGTTCAGGGACTACTGTCATTACGATTGGTCTTGTAAGTGCAGGATTTATGACAATGCGACAAGCAATCGGAGTTGTTATGGGAGCGAATATAGGTACCACGGTTACAGCATTTATAATAGGTATTGATATTGGTGCTTATTCACTACCCATCCTAGCTATTGGCGCGTTTTTAATTTTCTTTATTCAGAAAAGAAAAGTTAAAAATATAGGTATGATTTTATTTGGGTTTGGTTCTCTTTTTTATGGTTTAGAGTTGATGAGTGGTGCAGTGAAGCCACTCGCTAATTTAGATGGGTTTAAACAAATCATGTTAGATATGTCATCAAATCCAATATATGGTGTTTTAGCTGGTACATTCTTAACAGTTATCATCCAAAGCTCAAGTGCAACTATTGGTATCTTACAAGGGTTCTTTGCTAATGATTTAATCAGTTTACATGGCGCGCTACCAGTATTACTAGGTGATAATATCGGTACAACGATTACTGCAATACTTGCAAGTTTAGCAGGGTCTCTCGCAGCAAAACGTGTTGCAGCAGTTCATGTCATGTTTAACGTGATAGGTGCAGCAATATTCTTGCTCATCTTACCGTTGTATCAATTAGTTATTGAGTGGATGCAAGGCGCATTGAATTTAAAGCCAGAAATGGTTATTGCATTTGCACACGGTACATTTAATGTAACAAATACTTTAATTCAATTACCATTTATTTTTGTACTGGCTTGGATAGTTACAAAAATTATTCCAGGTGAAGATATCAATGAAAAATACAAACCAAGACATCTTGATAAGAACTTAATTAATAGAGCACCTAACATTGCTCTACAAGAAGCTCAAGATGAAATTCAAAACATTGGTAGAATGACGTTATCCATGTTACAAAAAGTCAATCACTATGATGAAAAAACCGAAAAGGATATTATTCAGAAACATGCAGCAATTGACAATATGTATGATAATGTTAGGCAGTATCTTACTAAAATTTCTGAGAAGAAGTTGTCACAAGATGATGCCGAAAGGATGTCCGTGTTATTCGACGTTAATCGCACGATGTTGAAAGTAGCTGGCTTATCAGAAGCTTATTTATTAGATTTGAAGAAAAAAGATACAGATCCTATCAAAATATCTGATAAAGCTGAACAAAGTATTGAAAAGCTTTACAATCATGTTAATATGTCATTTGAAAAGACAGTTGAAATGTTCAACGTTTATGACAGAGTTAAACGTGATGAAATTGTTAAAATAAGTAATGACTCTTACAAACTAGAACATGATTTAAGGAAGAAACATATTAAGCGTTTAAGTTCAGGTGAGTGTTCACCAGAAGGCGGCTTATTATATCTAGATATGATTGCAATATTAGAGCGAATTGGTTACCATTCTAGAAATATATCAGAATCAATGGTTGATATTGATGAAATAGAATTAGAAGAACATGTGGAAAATCCATTAGGTTGGTCTTACTAAATAATATGTAATCGTAAAAATTAGCATTTAAGTAATTATAAAATGGCGACAGCGACATTAGACGAGACAGAAATCGAATTTTGATTTCTGTCTCGTCTTTTATATATAAATTATTAAAATAACTATTACTGATGTTAGTTACAGATTTATTAAGTTATGCAGTTTTTTATATTTTAAAGATTACTTTAGTAGCAATGCTAAAGCAGATGCCAAAGTTCATATATACTATTTAGTAATTGAATTGTTTAGAGTGAATATACAGGAATTATATTCAGAATTAAATATAGAAAACGAATTCAGTAAGCGTTTACACTATCTTTGAATATCAATTTATTTTACAATTATAAATAATAGACGAAATAAATGGAGGCTACATATATGAGTGTTTTAGACAAATTTAAATTAGATGGTCAAGTCGCAATCGTGACAGGAGGTGCTTCAGGACTAGGAAAAGCAATGGGGAAAGGATTGGCTGAAGCTGGTGCAAACTTAGTTATTGCCGATATTAATTTAGATTTAGCAAAAGAAACAGCAAATGAATTTGAAACTGAAACAGGAAATCAAGCTTTGGCATGTAAAGTAGATGTAACAAATGTGTCAGACGTTGAGCAAATGGTTTCAGATGTAATGGATAAGTTTGGACGTATTGATATTCTATTCAACAATGCTGGAATCAATGAACATGTTAAATTTGAAGATATGCCTTACGATCGTTGGGTTAAAAATATGGATGTCAATATTAACAGTATGGTTTTAGTGTCACAAGCTGTAGGTAAAGTGATGATCGAACAACAAAAAGGTACTATTGTAAATACTTCTTCTATGTCAGGTATCATTGTAAATACGCCACAACCACAGGCGGCATATAATACTTCTAAAGGTGCAGTAATTATGTTTACTAAAAGCTTAGCAAATGAATGGGCAGAACATGGTATACGTGTAAATACGATTGCTCCAGGTTATATGGAAACAGAACTAACTAGAGACTATTTTGCTCAAGGTGGAGAAATGATTGATACATGGATGAATTTCACACCATTAGGTCGACCTGGTGTACCAGAAGAATTACAAGGTGCAGCATTATATTTAGCTTCTGATGCGTCATCATTTGTTACTGGTAGTGTTGTTACAATTGATGGGGGATATACAGCATTATAAATAATTAGTGCTTAACTCTGATAATAGTGTACAACTCTTGGAATTTAAGCGCGCGGCTTAAATTATGTTTCACAACTTTCAAAGCAACAAACGATGATAAAAAGCTTTTCATAACAGATTGTGACTATTTTAAAATTATATAAGAATATTGAAATAGGGGTTGAGGCAAAATAATACTCAATCCCTATTTTTTATGATGGTTTTTAAATTTCTTATATTAAATGACTCTTAGGTGTCTAATATTATTTAATCCTTACTAAAACGATAAGAATACTTGACAAAAATGTTTGAGGAGCATAATATTACTAGTAATCTAATATTCAGAAAACTGATTTGGGGGGATTACATATGACATCTATGAGTATTCTAGATCAAAGTCCAATTGATATTAATGAAACTGTAAATGATGGTATACAACGAACTGTTGAATTAGCACAACTAGCAGATAAATTAAAATATACGAGATATTTTGTTTCAGAGCACCATAATATTCCAGAAGTTGCGGGTACAAGCCCAGAAATATTAGTGACACATCTACTCAACAAGACTAACGAAATTCGTATTGGCTCAGGAGGAGTCATGTTACAGCACTATAGTCCTTTTAAAGTAATAGAACAATTCCATTTTATTAGCCACCTTGCACCAGGTAGAGTAGATTTAGGTATTGGTAAAGCACCTGGTGGATTTCCATTATCTACTCAAGCATTGCAGTCAGAATTCAAATCGCCACAAGTTACATTCAATGATAAATTCCAACTGTTAAACAATTTCAATAATCGCAGTTTTAAAGAAGATGACGCATATAATCAATTACAAACTTCTATAAGAGATGGTGATATCCCAGCACCTGAGCTCTTTTTATTAGGAGGTAGCGACCATTCCGCACAATTTGCAGCAAAAGAAAATGTCGGCTTTGTATATGCTTTCTTTATAAATTCTAACGTCGATATATTACGAAGTGCAGTAAAATCTTATAAACAACAATACCCAGAAGGACGTTTTATTGTTGCTGTAGCAGCAGTAGTAACAGAAAATGAAGATGAAAAAGCATTAGTTGAAGAGGGTCGTACAAATTATGCTTTGCATTTTAAAGATGGTAGAAAAATTACTGTAAATACTAAGGAGCAATTAGAAGAATTTAGTAAACAAAGCCCAGAACATTTTGAAGTAGAAGAAAAGCAAATAGACGTTTTAGAAGGATCAGCTGCTGAAGTTCAACATCAATTATCTCAGTTGAACAATGAAGGGCTCATCGATGAGTTTATGTTGCATATGCCAATACAGAATCACAAATTAAGAGTGAAAACAGTGGAGCAACTTGCTCCATCATATACAATTGCTAACCAGAAAGAAGGGGTATTATGAGTCAGAAAAAAATAGATTTCGGTATTATGTTAAATGGTCCGGGTAGTCATATGCATGCTTGGAAATCTAATGAGGTTCCTAGTGATGCAAGTACTAACTTTGAATACCAACTAGATATTGCTAAGAGAGCAGAGCGAGCAGGTTTTAGTTTTGTTTTTGTAGCAGATGGACTTTATATTCATGAGAAATCTATTCCTCATTTCTTAGACAGGCATGAACCTTTAACACTACTTGCTGCACTTGCGCCGATTACTCAAAAAATTGGTTTAGTTGGTACAATTTCAACTTCCTATAGTGAACCTTTCACTGTTGCGAGACAGCTAGCTACGATCGATAATATCAGTCATGGACGTGCAGGTTGGAACGTTGTTACATCACCACTTGAGGGTAGTGCTGATAACTATAGCAAAGGTGCTCATCCAGAGCATGATACGAGATATGATATCGCTGAAGAGCATATTCAAGTTGTACAAGGACTTTGGGATTCATATGAAGATGATGCCTTTAAATTTGATAGTGACAAAGGCGAATATTTAGACAAAAACAAAATGCACACATTAGATTATAAAGGTGAATATTTCCAAATAAAAGGGCCGTTAAATGCAAGTCGTTCTGAACAAGGTCAACCAGTTATTTTTCAGGCAGGCGCTTCACCTAAAGGACAAGACTATGCTGCCAAATATGCAGATGCAGTTTTCACATTAGGAGAATCAAAAGAAAGTGCACAACGGAATTATGAAAGTATTAAAGATCAAGCCAAGGCTTATGGACGTAACCCCGATGAGGTAAGAGTATACCCGATTTTAGCACCAGTCATAGCTAAGACTGAATGTGAAGTAGAAGCACGTTTTGAAAATATTAAGACTTTAGCAAATATTGATGAAGCGTTAGATTATTTAGGGCGTTATTATGATCATCATGATTTTAGTCAATATGACTTAGATGCACCTTTTCCAGATTTAGGCGAAGTTGGTCAAAATAGTTTTCGAGCTACAGCAGATGCAATAGCTGATCGTGCAAAAACAAATCACTTAACGTTAAGAGAAGTCGCGCTAGAAGAAACAGTCAGACGCTCTCCATTTATGGGAACATACGAAGATGTAGCAGATTTAATTATTGAATGGGTAGAAGACGGCGCAGCAGATGGTTTTATTTTTGGTCCTCATATATACGGCGCGGTTTATGATGAATTCTTAGAAAATGTATTACCTATTTTAGAGGAAAAAGGCTATTATGATAAAGCGTTTCATGGTGAAACATTAAGAGATCATCTTGGTCTTCCTTTTAAAGAAAATAGATATACACAATCTAAACAATCTCGTGTTACAAATTAAAGCTTTGCAAGCATTGAAATTGATGGGCACAACTAAAATATAAAAGTTGTGCCTGTTTTTATTATAAGGAGTGAACGACTATGTCAGAATCTAGTACAACATCTTATCAAAATACTGTTAATCAAACAGCAAATAAAAACACTATAAAGACAAAAAGTAAATTAGAGTTACCACATGTGTTATTAATGATGTTAATAATGATGATGTTTGCTTGTTTTTTGACATATATCATTCCTGCTGGCGCGTTTAGTACCGAGAAAGATGGGTCGATGATACAAGGGACTTACCACGCAATTGCTCAACATCCTGTGAATCCATTTTATGCAATAACTCTGATTCTAAATGGTGGTATACAATCTGCTCAAACAGTCACTTTACTATTATTTATAGGTGGTTCGATGGGGGGCATTCTGCAGTTGAATTCAGTTACGAAAATAACCAATTTCATGATTTATCGGTTTGAACATGCAGGTGCATTACCTTTAATCATAGGTTTATTCTCATTGATGGCATTTATCGGATTCTTTGTTGGTGGGGACCAAATGATTGTGTTTGTAACCTTGGGCGTCATTTTAGTAAGACGTTTAAAATTGGATCCCATTATGGCTTTAGCGATTACATTTTTACCTTTGTATATGGCATTTTCAGTTTCACCATCAGGCATGGCTAAAATCGGACAAATTGTATATCCTGATGTCGCACTTTATTCAGGTTACGGTGGTAGGGCAATTATGTATCTTGTATTTTTAGTTGTGACCTTATTATATGTAATTTGGTATGCGCGAAGAGTAATTAAAAATCCAGATAATAGTATGATGACAACAAAAGTTTGGCAACAGCAAAATGATTCTCCATCAAATAGTGAAGTGAATTTAGAAGATAGCACAGTAAGTTGGAGAGATATTATTGTCGTTAGTTTAGTTGTCGTGACACCAATCATTTTAGCTTTAGGGAATGGTTTGCTCAATTGGACTGAACGGTATGGTAATGGTGTTTTTATTACAGTATTTGGTTTGAGTTTTGTGTTAGCCTATGTTGTTAAAGGGCAACGGCCATCTGAAATGGTGGATGGATTTTTAGAAGGAGCGAAACCAATGCTTGTAGTTGCTTTTGCAATCATTATGGCAAATACTATTAGTGTGATATTGGAAAAAGGTCAAATATTAAGTACTATAGTGCATGGACTGACGACGCAACTTGATGGTGCCTCATCGGGTGTTGTTTCAGTGTTAGTGTTTTTCATAGCTACAATATTTAATTTCTTAGTGCCTTCTGGTTCTGGATTGATGAGCGTGATGGTGCCTATATTACAGCCTGTTACCACAGCATTAGGAGTTAATGATCAAATATTATTAACTTCATTATCTTTTGGTGGTGGATTAGGTAATCTCATCACTCCGACACTAGGTGCTACAATTGGTGCTATAGCTATAGCTAAAGCTAATTTTGGTTCATGGTTTAAATTTATGGCACCGCTATTTGTCATATGGATGATAATTGGTGGTGTGATACTTTATATATTTACGGCAATTGGCTGGAGCGGTGGTATATAATTGATATTCAAAATAAAAGGAACAATGATGACTTTATCTAAAAGTAATTTTACGTTTAGAACATTAAAGTCCATCATTGTTCCTTTTTTTGTTTTTTATTTTTTCATGGTGCTACTGTTAATGAAAATGGTACATTCTGTTTCCATTTATTTGATGGTGTTTCATCAGTTATAACTTCTGTAATGTCACTGATTTTTGCAAATGAAAGTGTAGAGGAGATATCGAATTTACTTTTATCAATAAGCGCAATGACATTTTCACTCTCTTTTACCATTTGTTTTTTTAATTGAACTTCAGGTAAAGAGAAATCAGTCAAGCCATTTTCAAGTGTAAAGCCGTTCGCAGATAAAAAGAAATAATCTATGTGATACATTTCAAGTATTTGTGAATCGATATTACCTGTAATCGCATTTGAATCTTGTGAAACAAAACCTCCAACTACAAGAACTGTTAAGTGTGGATTCTCTTTTAGTAATACTGCGTTTTCTAACCCGTTTGTGATAATAGTTAGTTCCATTGTTGTTTCCGTTAATAGTTTAGCCAATTCATAAGTTGTAGAACTTGCATCAATCATAATACATTGTTGTGGTTGTATTTTTTTCAAAGCATGTCTACTAATTTTATGTTTTTCTGAATGTTTTTGAGTTAAGCGATAAGAAAAATTCAAATTAGAACCAAGATTATCAATTATTTTTGCACCGCCGTGCGTACGGATTAATTTATTTTCACCTTCAAGACGTCTTAAATCACTTCTTACAGTTGCTTCTGTAACATTTAAGTAATCAGAGAGCTGTTTTACCGTTGCGCGTTTATGAGATTTTATATAAGTATAAATATGTTCTCGGCGCTCATCAGCATACATTTTCATATGAATCACATCCTCCTTTATATCATTATACATTTTAACATAAATAGTGCACAAGAAAACTAAAAAAAATCGAAATGAAAATAAACGAAAGAATATTTGAAAGAAACGAAAAAATATATTAAAATGATAATTGTTAATGAAAACGTTTTCTAAAAAGAAAAAGGGGAGCTTTTAATTATGACTAAGAAAAATTATCCAGAACAAATGAATGCTGTTGTAGCTTATGCACCTGGTGAATATAAATATGAAACAGTTGAAACTCCGAAAATAGAAAATTCAAAAGAAATTATCGTAAAGGTAGAAGCATGTGGCATCTGCGCAGGTGATATTAAAGCGTATGATGGTGCGCCAAGCTTTTGGGGTGATGAAACACAGCCATCATACATTAAATCACCGATGATTCCAGGGCATGAATTTATTGCTCGTATTGTTGAAAAGGGCGATGATGTTATAGATTTTGAAATTGGTGATCGTGTAATTTCTGAACAAATCGTACCTTGTTGGGAATGTAGATTCTGTAATCGTGGAGAATATTGGATGTGTGAAAAACATGACTTATATGGCTTCCAAAACAATGTGAACGGTGGTATGGCAGAGTATATGAAATTCACAAAAGAAGCAATCAATTACAAAGTGCCTGAGGATATGCCTATAGAAAAAGCAATTTTAATTGAACCATACGCCTGTAGTTTACATGCGGTACAACGTGCCAACATTAAATTAGGAGATTTTGTTGTACTTTCAGGTGCCGGAACATTAGGTTTAGGCATGGTAGGTGCAGCTAAAAAAGCAGGTGCTGAGACATTGGTTGTCTTAGACATGAAAGATGAAAGATTAGAACTAGCTAAAGAATTTGGTGCTGATATCGTAATGAATCCAGCTAAAGTTGATGTTGTGAAAGAAATCAAGTCAATGACGGAAGGATATGGCTGTGACACATATATTGAAGCTACGGGTCATCCTAAATCCGTTGAGCAAGGTTTGAGTGCAATCAGAAAGTTAGGTCGTTTTGTAGAATTCTCTGTATTTGCTGATCCAGTAACAGTAGATTGGAGTATTATTTCGGATCGTAAAGAATTAGATTTGATGGGTAGCCACTTAGGACCTTATTGCTATCCACTAGTCATTGATGGAATCCAAAAAGATGACTTTCCAACTGATGGTGTAGTCACACATCAATTATCTTTAAAAGATTTTGAACAAGGATTTGATTTGATGAAAAAAGGAGACAAATCATTAAAAATTGTTCTTGTACCTTAAAGCCAATGGCTAAAGAATTTATGTTATAAAAGGAGCGCATTGAAATGAAAAAAATGGTTAATAATCCAGACCATGTTATTGATGAATTAATGACTGGTTATTTAGCGGCTTACCCTGAATATTTAAGACGTTCAGAACTTCATAAAAGGGCTTTAATAGGTAACAAAAGAAATCAAAAACGCAAAGTAAGTGTCTTGATTGGTGGAGGATCTGGTCATGAACCAGGGTTTTTAGGATATGTAGGTCAAGGTATGGCGGATGGCGTGGCTGTCGGTAATATATTTGCCTCACCTTCACCGATACCAATTCAAGCTGTAACAAAAGAAATTAATCAGGATCACGGCGTGTTGTATATATACGGTAATTACGCTGGTGACTTAATGAACTTTGAGATGGCTAGCGAAATGACAGAAATAGAAGATGATATCCAAACGGCTGCTGTTATCGGTAACGACGATGTCGCTTCATCTAAAGATATTGACGACCGTAGAGGTATAGCCGGTGAATTACTTGTGTATAAAGCTGCTGGAGCGGCGGCAGATTTTGGATATAATTTGGAAGAAGCAAGACGTATTGCTCAATTTGCTAATGATCAAACACGTTCTATGGGGATTGGTTTAAGCCCATGTTATCTACCTCAAACTGGAAAACCAAGTTTTGATTTAGAAGATAATGAAATGGAAATAGGGTTAGGACATCACGGCGAGCCAGGCATAGAAAAAACAACGGTAAGAACAGCTAAAGAAACAGTAAACGTGATTATGCAGAACATTTTAAAAGAAGCAATTTACCATGAAGGTGATGAAGTGGTTGTCTTAGTTAATGGTCTGGGCGCTACATCTCAAATGGAACTTTATATAATTAATAAAGAAGTAAGTGAAATATTAGAAGATAAAAATATTAGTGTTTATAAAACATTTGTCGGTAATTTTATTACTTCGATGGAGATGGGTGGTTTTTCAGTGACATTAATGAAAGTAGATGAAACGCTGAAAGTATGTGTAGATCATCCAGTAGATTGTCCGAACTTCAAGGTAGTTTAGGGGGGCGTGAATATGGTATTAACAAGTCAAGCATTTAAAGATTATATATTAGCGTTAACAACGTTATTTGAACAGAAAAAAGATGAGCTTTGTGAGCTAGACAGAAAAATTGGTGATGGTGACCACGGCGTCACAATGGATATTGGTTATCAAGCTGTAAAGGAAACGATTCATAATGAGTTAGCATCACAAAGTGATATTGCGAAAATTAGTGTAGCTGTGGGGAAAAGTTTTTTAGATGCTGTGGGTTCATCAGTTGGTCCATTATATGCGTCTGGTTATTTAAAAGGCGCAGTAGCAATTAAAAATCAAACAGAGCTTGATGATGAAGGGTTATATCAATTTTGGATTGCATTTAGTAAAGGAATTAAAGATAGAGGCAAAGCCGAAATTGGTGATAAAACAATGATAGATACTTTAGAGCCGTTTTATAAATCATTAATAGAATCGATGGACCAAGATGTGGCTTTTACAGAAGGTTATAATAAAGCATTAAAAGAAGCACATTTAGGCATGGAAAGTACAAAAGATATTATTTCCAATAAAGGGCGCTCTAAGAGATTAGGATATAGATCACAGGGACATGTGGATCCTGGTGCGATGTCTGCTTATCTAATGCTACAGACATTTGGAAGTTTTATAGAGGATTAATAGACAATATTAAGGAGGAAATGAAATGAAAATAGCAATTGGTGCAGATCATAACGGATACGATTTAAAAGAAGCGGTAAAAGAACATGTTGAAACATTAGGTCATGAAGTTGAAGATTTTGGTTGTCATCAATGTGCAGAAACAGATTATCCAGATGTGGCAGCTGAAGTTGGTAAAAGCATACAACAAAGGCAAAATGCCCGTGGTATTTTAATATGCGGTACAGGTATCGGTGTAGCTATAACAGCTAATAAATTAACAGGGATACGTGCTGCGTTAGCACATGATTATTATTCTGCAGAGCGCGCTCAACTTAGTAATAATGCACAAATTTTAACAATGGGTGCACAAATAATTGGTATAGAAGTCGCTAAAAAAAATGTAGAAGCCTATCTCAATGTGAGTTGGGAAGGTGGCTCTCAACGAAAAGTTGATAAAATTGATGAAGTTGAAAGAAACGAGTCTAACTAAATAATAAAAATAATAGCTATAAAGAAATTTATCTTCATGAATTCTTTATAGCTATTTTTATTGTTTTGATATCTATGTCTAAAATAAATACGCCTAATCCTTTTTAAGAAGTTTGTAGAATTGTCACTGTAATTTTTAAAATATTATCCTATAATATGCTTAAGGAGGATTATCTATGCGTAGAGTACTGTATGCTTTTTTAGTTTATACAATATTAGGTTTATTAAGTGGATTTTATTATCGTGAATTAACGCTCGCTCATAACTTTACTGGAGATACACAACTCGTAGTTGTACATACACACACGTTAATATTAGGTATGTTTATGCACCTTATTTTATTACCTGTTGTGAAAATATTTAAATTAGATAGTTATTATTTATTTAACTGGTTCTTTATTATTTATAATGTTGGTGTACTGACTACGATAGGTATGATGTTTACGAAGGGAACTTATCAAGTTATTGGGCTTACTGTTCCAGATTCGTTTGCTGGCTTTGCGGGTATGGGTCATACTATTTTAACTGCAGGCTTTATATTGCTGTTTTTCGTATTAAGAAACGCAATTATTAAAGATCCTAGAGATTAATAAAAATAGTGGATAGCAATTTATAATAATGTTAAATCGCTGTCCAGTTGTAGAGAGAAATAAGAAATTCCAAAATTTTGGATTTCCTATTTCTCTTTTTTAATTACAGATTTTATCTTAAATTATATTTTCTTAATTATGATTCTTACATGTTATATCAATATAATGATAATTAAATAGAGTAATCTAAGATGATAAGTAAATGTATAAAAATGGAAGTTATAAAGGCTTTTCATTGATAATGGTTATCAATTATAGCATAATGTATGTAAGATACATGTTAAATTTGGGAGGAAGCTTTATGGATGACGTTATAATAATTGGTGGCGGACCAGCAGGATTGTTTGCTAGTTTCTATTCAGGATTACGAGGGATGAACGCTCGTATCATAGATATTCAAGATAAACTTGGGGGCAAGATGCATGTCTATCCAGAAAAAATTATATGGGATATTGGCGGATTAGCGCCGAAACCATGTTTTGAAGTTATTCAAGATACAGTTAGACAAGGCCTGCATTTTAATCCCGCAGTAAATTTAGAAGAACGTGTAATTGATATTAGAAAAATTGCGGAACAACATTTTGAGGTTAAAACGGATAAAGGGAAAATATTTTCAGGGAAGTCGGTAATTATAGCGATTGGTGGAGGTATCATTAATCCTAAACAACTAGACATTAAAGACGCAGAAAGATATAAATTGACTAACTTACATTATGTCGTACAGTCTTTGAAGAAATTTAAAGATAAAAATGTATTAATTTCTGGTGCAGGTAATTCAGCTCTGGATTGGGCTAACGATTTAAGTGGTTACGCTAAAAGTGTTACGCTCATTTATAGAAAAGCTGATATTAAAGGTTACGAAGCAATGAGAGAGAAAATGGAACAATTGAATGTTGAAAAAATACCGAATACACATATATATCAACTTATAGGTGACCAAGGACAAAATCAAATTGAAAAAGTGATATTAGAGCATATTGAAACAGGAGAACAAACGGTTAAAGCATTTGATGATGTGATTATCAGCCATGGTTTTGATAGAGAAAATACATTGCTAGAGGCTTCTTCAACTCAAGTAGACATGTTTAACGAGTACAGTATTAAAGGCTTTGGCAATACTGCTACGAGTATTGATGGGCTGTATGCATGTGGTGATATTATATATCATGAAGCAAAGGCACATCTTATTGCAAGTGCTTTTAGTGACGCGGCTAATGCTGCAAATTTGGCTAAGCTTTATATTGAGCCCAAAGCAGATGCAGAAGGGTATGTATCAAGTCATAATGATGTCTTTAAGGAATCAAATAAAGTAGTTATGAAAAAATATTTATAATATGATTTTTAGGAGAAAATAATAAATGATTGAGTTAAAGCATGAACCACCAACCGTTGAAGACTATAGAAATTTACGTAAAGTAGCTGGACTGAGTGAAAAATCTCGAAAAGCTGCAGAAAAAGGTATACCTAATGCATGTTTTAATGTCACAATCTATGATCAACAGGCATTAATAGGTATGGGAAGAGTGATTGGCGATGGTGGAACGGCATTTCAAATCATTGATATAGCAGTTAATCCAGCATATCAAGGCCATGGCTATGGAAAAGAAATAATGACAAATATTATGGAATATATTGACACTAAGTCCGAATCAGGAACCTATGTCAGTTTAATAGCTGATTATCCTGCAGATCAGTTGTATGCACAATTTGGATTTATTACTACAGAACCTAACTCGTGTGGTATGTATTTCAAATATTAATAGTTAAGCATTAATTTATAGTTTGTAATCTGAATATAACAAATGAGGAGGCTGGGACAAATTAATTGTCTCAGCCTCCTAGCTAATTGCTATTTAGTTTCTTCTATATTTGCATTTGCAGCGTTTGTTCTAGAACGTAAGTCTGCTTCAATTTCTTCTAAACTACGACCACGTGTTTCTGGTAAGTATTTGATTACAAAGATTAAGGCACAAATACCAATCGCAGCAAAGATTAAGAATACTTGTTCAACCGGCAATACATCCGTCAAAATCGGGAAGAATTGCGCAACTAGTAAGCTACCGATTGATAGCACAAGTGCTGCGACACCAGTTGCCGCACCACGTGCACGCATTGGGAATAATTCAGGTAACATAACCCAAAGTACTGGTCCCCATGTAAAGCCAAAGAATATAATGAATAAAGTTAAACAAGCTACGATAATCCATGCGGATGATTGAATACCGATTGTCCAAATTAAGACAGCCATAATCAGTAGTGAAGCTACCATACCAATGTTACCAATGACTAATAGACGCTTACGATCTACTTTATCAATAATCATGATAGCAACAATTGTAATTAAGACATTCACGGTACCAATTCCTACTGTACCTAAAATAGAAGTAGCATTACCTAAACCAGCTTTATTGAAAATAGTAGGTGCGTAATAAATGATTGCATTAATTCCTATTATTTGTTGAAGTAATGCAAAGATACTTCCGATAATCAGTGTTGGTCGTAACCATGGTGATTTTAAAACATTCCATGTGCTTTCAGAAATGCTATTAATTTCTTTCATATCCGCAATTTCTTTGTCTATTTCACTATCTTTAAATGTTAATTTCATCACATCACGAGCTGCTTTTTCACTTCTGTGCTCAAGTAACCATCTTGGACTTTCAGGCATAAATGCCACACCTATTAATAAGATAACTGAAGGTACTATTGCAAGTCCAAGCATCCATCTCCAACCCTCGATTGGTGTGAATGCATAGTTGATTAAGTATGATGATAAAATACCAATTGTAATCATTAATTGGTTTAAAGAACTTAATGAACCACGTTGTTCTGTAGGTGCCATTTCTGATAAATAAACTGGTACGATAGCAGTAGAACCACCTACAGCTAAACCAATGATTAGACGACCGAGAACTAGTATAGGCATGGAAGGTGCTAAGGCTAATATTAAAGCACCTACTATGTAAATAATTGCTATAATAAATACAACACGTCTGCGGCCTAACCTATCAGACATCGGTCCACTAGCACCTGAACCAAATATTGCCCCAACTAACATAGACGAAACTACAAGACCTTCAGTAAAACTATTTAAAGGTATATCATCTCTTATAAATAATAAGGCGCCAGATATTACTCCCATGTCATAACCATAGAGTAAACCTCCCAATGCACCAAGGAAAAAGATGAGCTTTTTATTTACTTTTATTCCCATAAAAACCCTCCTGAATGTTTTCGATAAAGATAAGTATACGCTTTCATATTTTGCTTGTAAATATTAAAGTATAAGATTTTTATTTATTCATATCTATTTATATGATATGTAATTTTTATTCATATGCATAAAAATGTGGGTTTATATTAATAGAAATGAATCGAAAAAGAGCGTAAATATGAAAACAAATTTTAAAGTTTGCTTTCATATTTACGCTCTATTCAAGAGTGACAATTTATGAATTGTTTATAATTTGAAACATTATTTTGTATTCATTTTATGCTTCAAAGTCGATGACAATACGGCCAGAATTTTCATGTTCAAGTACTTGTTTAATACTTGCTTCAATATCATCAAATTTAATAACTTGTTTTATGTCATGTAATTGATCTGGTTTTAAGTCTTTTGCTAAACGACGCCATATATGTTTGCGCTGTTTCATTTCAGTATAAACTGAATCGATACCTATAATACTAGTACCTCTTAATATAAATGGAAATACAGAACTATCAAAGTTTGTTCCACCGGTCA
The DNA here is from genome assembly GCF_048568365.1 of Staphylococcus sp. Ze2. NCBI lineage: Bacteria > Bacillati > Bacillota > Bacilli > Caryophanales > Staphylococcaceae > Staphylococcus > Staphylococcus sp. Ze2. Next base: position 937,401 of record NZ_CP183486.1, read on the forward strand.
TACCTATTAAAGCAACGCTGCCATCATAATCTAATTGTTTAATGATTTGTGATAAACTCTCGGCACCGACTGGATCAATAGCGCCTTGCCAAGTACGTTTACCAAGTGGTTTGTTATCACTTTCAGAAATACGAGGTATTACTTCTTTCGCACCTAAAGATTTAAGCTTAGCTTCAGCGTTTTGTTTACCGGTACTTGCAACAACATCAAAGCCGATAGAGTCCAACATCATTACTGCAAGGGTACCTACACCGCCTGTTGCACCACGTACAAGTACATCTTCTTTTTCTACAGATAAACCATTATGTTCTAACTTTTCGATAGCTAAACCTGCTGTATAGCCAGCTGTTCCATAAATCATAGCTTCTTCAAGGGTTAAGTCTTTTGGTAAAGGCACAATCCATTCTTCTCTAACACGTGCGTATTCACTAAAACCACCAAAGTGGCTGATACCTAAGTCATAACCAGTAACAATAACTTCGTCACCAGCTTCAAAAGCATGAGTATCAGAATGTTCTACTACGCCAGCTAAATCAATACCTGGAACCATTGGGTAGGATTTTACGATTTTTGAATTTTTCACTGTTGCCAGTGCATCTTTATAATTGATACCAGAATACTTAACTTTTATAAGTACTTCGCCCTCTGGTAAATCATTTATTGATAAATCTTTATATTGGTTAATTACTTTGCCGTCTTGTTCATCGACTACAAAAGCTTTAAATGTTTCAGTCATTGCCAAATGGCACTCCCTTATGTATATATTTAAGAACAATTAAAAAACTAGAACTACTTTATCATGTAATTGAATATTACACAATAAGGCTAAACTATACGTTTTTTAGGTAAGCGCTTTAAATTAAAAACAATTTGATTTTTGTAAAGAAAAATAAATAATTATAAAAGTATTATTGTTCAATAGTAAGATAAGCAGTGTTTTAGTATAATTGATTTTAAAGAGAGAACAAAGTAGGGGGGAGTAATATGACGACTCATATTGAATTGGTAAAATCTAATGAGCTAGAACAATTGCGTCAACTTAGTATCACTACATTTAAGACAACATTTGAAGACGGTGGTTACACTGATGAAGATTTCGAGAAATACTTTAATGAAGCTTATAATTTAGAACAACTAAATAAAGAGTTAGAAAATAAATCATCCTTCACTTATTTTTATAAAGAAAATAAAGAGATAGTAGGATATTTTAAATTAAATATTAATCAAGCCCAATCGGAAGAAAAAGGCAATGAATACCTCGAAATACAACGTATTTATTTTTTACCAAAGGCTCAAGGGGGCGGACGAGGAAAACACGTTTTTGAATTCGCAATTGAAAAAGCGCGAGAATTAAAGAAAACTAAAATTTGGTTAGGTGTTTGGGAGCATAATAAGCAAGCGCTTAATTTTTACGAAAAACAAGGACTGCGTGTTACAGGAGAACATCACTTTTATACTGGTAATGTAGTCGATATAGATTTAATTATGGAAAAAGAAATTTAGCAACAAAGTTTCGTTGAATGATTTGTGACATAATTTAAATATGTTATGGAACTGTAATAAAGTTGAGAAATATTTTGACTTTGTTAAATTTATATAATTTTTTTAAGGATTTTTCATTAAAGATGTTTAGTGTTAATTTTATAGTGAATAATAAACTAATTCTCATTCAACCTCTTGGGGAATGATATACATAGATACTGACCATTAGGTTGTGAGTATTAAAAAATAAGGAGGTTTTTCTATATGAAAAAACTATTAGCAGGTTTTCTTACTTTATCTTTAGCACTCGCGGCTTGTTCAAATGGTAGCGATGAAGACAGTAGCAAAAAGGACGATAATTCAAAAGACAGTCAATCATCTGATGATAAATCAAAAGATTCTAAAAATGATGACAAGAAGAGCAATGATAGCTCTGACAAAGACTCAGACAAAAACTCAGACAAAAACAAAGATTCAGATAGTAAATCTAACAAAGATGGTTCTTCAGATGATGATGCTAACAGTAATGGAAATAATTCTGACAGTACATCAAATGATAGTAACAGTTCTTCTGATGACAATGGTAATACCACAGGTAATAGTTCTGATTCAGATGATAACAACGGATCTAGTGATGCGAATAGTGGAAATAGCGCATCAAATTCAGGAAATGGTGACAATACAAATAACAACAATGCGAATAGTGATAATACAAATGGTAGTAACAGTGCTAGCAATAATGCCAATTCAAATAATAATGCATCAAACTCAAGCACATCACAATATGTAGTTCCTTATCAAGGACAAAATGCTGTACCAGTAGCGCAAAATATTACATCTGGTAACGTAGATCCACAAACTGCATTACAAAGTTTACCTAATTTCCAAAATTCATTGGACAACGCCACTGCTGAAGTTAACTCATTAAATGGTCAATCTAATCCATTCAATGATTATGCTATTGAAGGTAGCGAAGGGAACTATAGTTATATCTTTAGTTTCCAAAATCAAGCACAACCAGGGACTTATACAATCGCTACAGTAGACCAACAAGGTACAGTTAGAGTAGTAGACCCAGCGTATCAACAATAAAAATAATATTATGAAGTAAGTAACAGGAGAATAAGGGCCAATTATTCAAAATAAGAGAGCTAATCGATTTAGATTAGTTCTCTTTTATATTTAAAGTGCTAGGATTTTTGAACATGTAAAATTTAAGGACGATAAGAATATATGGTGCAAGCCTGTTGCCTCTCACTCATATTATTCTCTTGAATATCACCACATAACAAAATTAAATAAAACAACGAAAACGTCAATTTCTATTGAAATTGACGTTTATTTTTAAGTTAGAAAGCTTTATGACTGATACATTTTTAACATGTATTAATAATTGTACACGTAATTAAAAAGCTGAATATTATATTTTACTTAGACTTAGTGCATTTATGAATGACGTGAGAAATAGTTTCAAAAGCATGGTTATCTTTATTTACAAAAGAATTATCGTGTATATCTTTCATTTGATGACTTATTAGATCGTTGAGTAATGCTTTAGCATCACTGTAGCGTACTGTAGATAGCGCGTGCATTACTTCTTCATAAACACCACGTTCAGAAACATATTTTTCGTGATTTGGCGTGTATTGACAGACCGTTTTATCAATAGTTAATGCATCAAAAATAATCGATGAATAGTCAGTTAAGACTATATCTGAAATCAATAGTAAATCTTGAACTTCTATATGTGAAGGCGCAATAATTGCGTTCTCCGGAACATAGTTAGAATTATCTTCAACATGTCCTTTGAAAATAACATTGTATTTATTTAGAAGGCCATCGCTTATTGGTAATAAATCAGACTCATCATAATCGGTGCGCCAAGTAGGTGCATAAAGTAATGTCTCTTTTTCTGGATTTAATTTCAATTCTTTTTTGATAAATGAAATATAGTGATGATCAGATTGTTTATCTAATAAGTACCGAACTCTTGGATAACCACAATTTAATATATGTGTTTGTTGTTGTGGGAAAGCAGTTTTAAAATAATCAATGATCGCTGAACAATCACTGACGAAATAGTCTTGTTGCAACCATTTGTTATATTTGCGTGCACGATAATTATAAATATTAAGGTTTTGAGTTGGTTCAGGACTATCTAAAAATAATTTTTTTATAGGGGTGCCATGCCAAAGTTGTATAATGGTTCCGTTTGGTTTTAGTGAGTCTGGTATATAACTTTCTAATATAACAACTTGTGCAGTTTCGATAAGTAATTTAGCTTTTGGATCATCTGGTTTAATAAAATTAGGGCCGTTTACATCGTTAGTAATAAAATAAATAGGTAATTTAGTAAAATGTTTTGCAAAGTGATTAAATAAGTAACGAGAATTACCACGGAAACCATAATCAAAACCTAAGAAAACGATGTGATTTTTAACTTTAGATTTGTCTTTTTCATAAATATAACTTGCTTCACGATGTTTTTTGTCAAAATGTTGTTGAAGCATATGATAAAACCAATGAGGCAATTTAAAACCGGTATTTTTTAAGCATTTATCTGTAAAGCGCAATTGCTCTGGTGCGAGTGTTTCACTATTTTTAAATGGCACAGCATGTTTATGTTCATAAGCCAATTTATTCAGGCTAAATTTAGTCGTGTTTAATGGCGTTAATTTATAAATTTCATTCCAAATATGGTCGCTTGTAATAAATGTAGATTCAAAATTAAAGACCACATGGCTATCTGTACAAACATCATCTTGTAATAGTGAAACCAGCGATAAGTCAAAAATATTGTTGACTTCAAAATTTTTTAAGTTATTTTGTGTTGTTTCTATATGGAAAATAACATTTGGAAAGTGGTTAATATTTTCAATCCAATCATTAAAAGTTATTTCTGATTTTCCAAAATAGCGACAGTCGTTGACGTATTGTTGCTGAACTGTATAGTCTGCTACAATCGGGCATGGTTTTAATTCAACCGCTTCAAGCATATTTTGATATATTTCAATATGGTCATTAATTAATACAAAGTGTGAATAACCCTCTAATATTGCTTTTTCCAATTCAGACTCTAAAAGGTGCAACGCTGTAATTTCAATTTGTTTTATCATTTGTATACCTCTACTTAATAGTTGTTTATACTATTTTATCATGTAAAGAACCTATGACAAAAGATTCCCTTGTAAACTTAAATGCATCAAACTAATTATTTTTTAAGCTTTAAATTATTGGAAAATGACTTTTAAAATTTATAAAATAGGGGAAACATTAACGAGGGGAAATTAATTCTCAAAAATTTATTGTAATTAGAAAGAAAAATGTTATAATTTAATTGTGAAAAAAATCACAATGTTAGGTTCTTCAATATCAAATAAAAATAGAAAATGGAAGTGAGTCAAAATGTTTGTAGAATCTTTTAACCCCTTTGGTAACATCTTGTTATCAACATTAGTAGCAGCAATACCTATAGTTTTGTTTCTTTTATGTCTAACTCTTTTTAAGATGAAAGGTATTTATGCTTCATTAACAACTGTAGTTGTTACACTTATTATAGCAATGCTATTCTTCAAACTACCTGTGATGATAGCATCAGGAGCAGTGGTTGAAGGATTTTTCCAAGGTATTATACCAATTGGATATATTGTAGTTATGGCAGTTTTACTTTATAAGATTACGAATGAAACTGGCCAGTTTAATACAATACAAGATAGTATTTCTAGTATTTCACAAGATCAGCGTATCCAATTATTGTTAATTGGTTTTGCTTTTAATGGCTTTTTAGAAGGTGCAGCAGGTTTTGGCGTACCAATTGCGATTTGTGCATTATTACTAACACAGTTAGGGTTTGGGCCGTTACAAGCAGCGATGCTTTGTTTAATAGCTAATGCGTCTGCAGGTGCATTTGGGGCAATTGGTCTACCTGTCACTGTTATTGATACATTAGGTTTGCCAGATAATATTTCAGGGATGGCAGTCTCACAAATGTCAGCATTAACTTTAGTATTTATGAATCTGTTAATACCATTTTTATTAATATGGATTATTGATGGTTTTAAAGGTATTAAAGAAACGTTACCAGCTATTTTAATTGTCGGTGGGACTTTCGCAGTCTTACAAGGTTTAATTACTGTATTTATTGGACCTGAATTGGCGGACATTATACCACCATTAGTTTCAATGTTAGCTTTAGCTTTATTCTCGAAAAAATTCCAACCGAAAAATATTTTTAGATTGAATAAAGATGAAAAGCCACAAATAATTACAAAACATAAACCTAAAGAAATTATTTATGCTTGGAGCCCATTTGTGATTTTAACTGTGATTGTAATGATTTGGAGTGCGCAAAGCTTTAAATCACTTTTCGCTCCAGATGGTGCATTATCTGCACTTGTCTTTAACATAACGTTACCAGGAACTTATAGTGACATTGCAAATAAAGCAATCACGTTACCACTGAATATAGTAGGCCAAACAGGAACATCTATTTTACTTGTAATTATTATCACAATTTTAATGTCAAAAAATGTAGAATTTAAGGATGGCGTACGACTATTTAAAGAGGCATTTAAAGAATTGTGGTTACCAATTATAACGATTTGTTTTATCTTGGTAATTTCTAAATTAATGACATACGCTGGTCTAAGTAGCGCAGTAGGTGAGGGTATTGCGAAAACAGGAAGTATCTTCCCATTGTTATCTCCAATATTGGGTTGGATTGGGGTATTCTTAACAGGTTCTGTTACAAATAACAACTCATTATTTGCACCAATTCAAGCAGCAGTAGCAAATAATATTGGTGCTAGTGGCGCTTTACTAGTATCAGCAAATACTGTTGGTGGTGTGGCGGCTAAGTTGATATCACCACAATCTATTGCAATTGCGACAGCTTCTGTACAACAAGTCGGAAAAGAATCTGAATTGTTGAAAATGACATTACGTTATAGCATTGCTTTACTTATATTTGTATGTGTTTGGACATTCTTATTACATTTATTCTTGTAATAATCAAATTTGTTAAACTATAAATAAAAAGTCGTCTTAATTAAGTAAATGCATCTTATTTATGAAGAAAAATTAAAAACACGCTCGTATAAATTCATTTTGCTATGAATTAAACGAGCGTGTTTTTTATGCATTATTATATTGCATGCGCCTTAAGTACATATCTTGATTCTTGAATTTGTTAATAAGGTATTTAGCAAATTTTATACTAATTCGTTTTTGCAATTATTCAACATTAATCTAATCAAGCGTTTAGCATAGTTAAAAAGTCTTGATAAATCGCTTTTGGTGCATAAGATGCAACGGTTTTATAACCATTTTGAATGACAACCTCGTCTTTAAACTCTTGGTTTATGAGACGGCGTAATTGATCAGATAATGCATCTACGTTTTCATGTTCAATTAAATAGCCATTTATATTGTTTTGGATGATTGCATCAGGTCCAGCATTGCCATCAAAACTGACTACTACGCTACTTTGGTTCATAGCTTCTAATATCACCATACCGAAACCTTCATTACGCGAAGGGATAACCGTAATTTCACTTATTGCTAGTTTTTCGTTTAATTGCTGCGTGGAGCCATATAATTTTATAATGTCTGATAGATTATATTGATTAATCAGTTGTTGTAAATTCACTTGTTCTTTGCCTTCACCATATATATGGACTTGATAATTAAATTTCCTAACAGCTTGTTGAATATGATTAATACTTTCAATTAATAAATCAAACCCTTTTTCATATTCTAAACGACCAGCCGCACAGATGATTTTTTCTTTCGGCTCGTGGAGACGAACTTCATTGATAATATTAGGAACTACGAATATAGGTGTATCGATATGTGATTGGTATTTATGTTTATCTGCAGTAGTTAATGTTGTTACTTTATCTAAATCTTTGTAGCTTTTAATAATTTCTTGTTGATATGGTTCAGAATGTGCGTCAAAGTTCATATGCTCCATACCAATTTTTTCAATTTGAGTACTACCGTATTTAGCAATTAATATATTAAAACTTGCACGTGTACCTACAATCACATCTGTAGAAACATTGCTTATAGCTTTAATCATTTTCTTCTCTATATAGTGAGAAAATTGATCAATGCCTGGTTCAAATTGCGAAATATATTTTGGTCTGGAAAATGATGTGAATTTAGCGATTCTATTTATAACAATATCTTTTAGATTAAGTGGATGAAATTGATAGTTAATTAAAGGTTTAATTTTAATGGATTCATGAATATCAAAGTAAGGCGAATCAGCCCCTTTAAAAATAGTTATGATTTCTACATGATGTCCTTTTTCAGCTAATATATTTGCCATTTGAGAAATAGATTTGACGGTGCCTCCCATTGCATAAACATTATGCATGAAAAATGTTATTGATTTCATTAAAAAAACCTCCAAAAGAACTTTACTTAAATTGAAACTCATTATAGCATGAAATGAATTTTGTATAGGTATAATAGCTAAATAATTTTAAACTAGCAATTAATATAGCGTTATATTAGCCTTTTCACTAAGAAAGTGTAAGAATTTCTGTGTGAGCTAGTTAACACATATTAACAAAATTTGTGTAGAATTTCTGAAAGCCCTTTTTTCATGAGCTGATTATGTATATAATTAGAGAGGTATGGAAATATATTGTGTTGTTGCTTAATTACATAGCGATAATACGTGCTTTATTATTTTAATCTATAGAAAACGCTTTATTTTTATTGATGTGAGTAATAACATTAAAGACAACGTTTCTATTTAACACATATAAAAGGGGGACTGTATTTGTTATGAGCACACAACATAGCAAAACAGATGTCATCTTAATTGGTGGCGGTATCATGAGCGCAACGTTAGGAACATTATTAAAAGAACTCGCACCTGAGAAAGAAATTAAGATGTTTGAAAGGTTAGCTACACCTGCGGAAGAAAGTTCCAATGCATGGAATAATGCAGGTACAGGTCATTCTGCGTTATGTGAATTAAACTATACTAGTGAAAATAAAGATGGAACAATAGATATCAATAAAGCAGTTAAAATTAATGAACAATTCCAAGTTTCAAAACAATTTTGGAGTTATCTGATTAAAAAAGGACAACTTGAAAATCCAGAGAAATTTATCAAACCAGTACCACATATGAGCTTTGTTCAAGGTGTTAAAAATGTTGATTTCTTGAAAAGACGTGTAGACAGACTAAACAAAAACATTTTATTTAGTAATATGGAAATCACAGATGATAAAGATAAAATCGCTGAATGGACACCACTTATTATGGAGGGCCGTACGTCCAATATACCAATGGCGATTAGTTATGATAAAACAGGAACAGACGTTAACTTCAGTGGATTAACTAGAAAGTTATTCGAAAATTTAGAAGATAAGCAAGTAGAGTTGAATTATGAACATGAAGTAAGAGATATTCAGCAACGTAAAGATGGCGTGTGGGAAGTGAAAGTTAAAGACTTGCAAACGAACGATGAGACGATTGTTGAAAGTGACTTTGTATTTATTGGCGCTGGTGGTGCTAGTTTACAGTTGTTGCAAAAAACAGGAATTAAAGAGTCTAAACATATTGGTGGTTTCCCAGTAAGTGGATTGTTCTTAGTATGTAAAGATGAAGCTATTGCCCAAAAGCATTTAGCTAAAGTTTATGGTAAAGCTCCAGTAGGTGCTCCACCAATGTCAGTACCACATTTAGATACACGCTATATAGATGGCAAACGAACTATTTTATTTGGTCCATTTGCAGGTTTTTCACCAAAATTCTTAAAAACGGGTTCTAATATGGATTTAATCAAGTCTGTTAAGCCAAACAACCTTATTACGATGTTATCTGCAGGAATTAAAGAGATGAATTTAACGAAATATCTTATCTCGCAATTAACGTTATCAAATGAAGAACGTATGGAAGATTTACGTCAATTTGTACCTAATGCTAAAAGTGAAGATTGGGAAATTGTCGTTGCTGGTCAACGTGTGCAAGTAATCAAGGATACGGATCAAGGTAAAGGAACATTACAATTTGGTACGGAAGTTATTACGTCAGAAGATGGTTCATTATCTGCACTTTTAGGTGCTTCTCCAGGGGCGTCTACGGCAGTCGACATTATGCTTGATTTGCTCAAGCGTTGTTACAAAGACGAATTCGTTACTTGGGAAGATAAAGTCAAAGAAATCATACCTTCGTATGGCATGAAACTATCAGAAAATGAAGCGTTATATACTCAATTAAATAAAGAAATAACGGAAAATTTAAAAATTAATTAATCACTTAATACACTAAAGCTTGATTATATATCTAAGTCTATTGTTTATATTAATAGAGACAAACTAATCGCTCTTATAGCGTGCAGTTTGTCTTTTTATATTGTTTTTTAATTATAAAGAAAATGCTGAGAGAGCACGTAAATATATGTGCAACTCCCAGCATTTTGTACTGTCACTAGAAATATTTATCTTAGTCTCAATGAACAAGACTCACTTTTTTAATCTGAATTATAAAGGTAGTGCCTTCATTCTTTATACTATGGACTGAGATAGTGCCGTCATGTAGTTCAAATATTGTTTTTGCTATAGCTAGACCTAAGCCATTACTATTATCATGACTACTTGCTTTATAAAAACGTTCGAATAAACGTGCTTGTGTTTCTTTAGACATACCTTCTCCGTCATCTGTGATTTTACAAGTGATTGTCTCGAAATCTTGATTAAGCGTGATATCGATGATACCGCCTTGTTGCGAATATTTTATGGCATTGGTAATTATGTTTTGGAAAGCTTGATGTAAAAGGCGCTCATTACCAACAATAGTAATTTCAGCTAAGTCAGACATGATAATTAAATCTTTTTCATTAGCAGAAAATTGTTCGTGACGAATGATTTGTTTGAGCAATTGGTTTAATTCAATATGGTCTTCAAAGACTAAATGTTCTCCGTTATCAATTTCTGATAATAATAACAATGCTTTAGTTAAATCACTTAGTTGACTTGTAATTTGGTATATATCATCAATATATTGTGTGCGTGCTTCAGCATTTTCAGCAAATTTTAACTGGTCCAATAAATGGTGAATATGTGTTAATGGTGTTTTAATTTCATGTGATACGTTTTGAACAAAATGTTGTCGCATATCGTCTAATTGTTTAAGTGAAAGACGCATACGATCGAAGCGAAATTGCAATGTCCCAAACTCATCTTTTCTGGTAACATGAATTGGCGTATCGAAATTACCTTTCATAAGTCTTTCAGTTGCATGTTTTAATTGTTGAATAGGTTTGATAATAGTATAGGTTGATAAAATGACTAATATAATAGAAAACAAAAGTAATAATGAGATTAATATAACTAAAAATACTCTGAATTCACTAAATGTTTTCCCGATATCAGGTCTCATGAATACTGCGTACTTTTTGCCTTTATCTTCAAAGGACATACCTACAGTATTTTGCGTAGTATTTTCAAAGAAACCAGTAACAATTGGATTATATGGTAGGTTTCGAATACCATGGTAGTCTTTGCCCTTTAATACGGTTTGGATGACATTGTTATCTACGTTATCTTTTCTAAATTTAGCACCATAAAAAGAACGTTGACCATTTTCAGAAACTGTCATTACTTGGTAATTCATTTCACCTAAATGGTTGAAAAAAGGATCTAAAGATTTAATATTTGTTTGTTTTTGATAACTGATAGCATCTTCTAAAGTACGCATGATTTTTGCATCGTTATTTGCTTTTAAATGGTTATGATAAATGATATTTGTGCATAAAAAACTTACAATAGCACTAAATAACATGACGGCAATTGTGTATATCGCAATTCTTGAATATAGTGATTTAAACATGGTCATCCACCTTATAACCTAATCCGCGTACTGTAAAAATCGTCACGTTAGCATTTAATTTTTCAAGGCGTTTCCTTAGGCGTTTGATATGGACATCGACTGTACGTTCGTCGCCTTCATAATCAAATCCCCATATTTTTTCTATTAATACATCACGATTAAATACCTGCCTAGGGTGAGATGCGAGTAAAAAAAGTAATTGAAATTCTTTATTAGGTAAATTCATTGATTTTGTATCAGATTGAAGTTCTAAATATGCTTGATTTAAAGTAATATTACCGATAGTGATTTCATTATATGCATTAATATTATAACGTTTAAGTACTGCTTTGATCCTAAACATTAACTCTTTAACTTCGAAGGGTTTCGTCACATAATCATCAGTACCAGTTAAATAGGCTTGCTCTTTATCACTTAATGCATCACGAGCAGTTAGCATAATGACAGGAAGTTCATAATCATCTTTTAATATTTTGCAAAGTTCAAAACCACTCATGCCTCCCATCATGACATCAATAATTACAATATCCACTTGATTTGTTTCAAGGTAAGTTAAGGCATCTTCAGCGCTAGATTGCGTAATTGTATTTAAACCTTCACGCTGTGTGTAATTAGAAACGTACTCTAGTATTTTTTTGTCGTCATCAACAATTAAACAAGTTGTCATGCCCAAAATCTCCTTATTCAGTATTATTGCCATTATAAACATAACCAAATAACTTCACAAATAGTAAAAAATTAACAATTGTTCATATTGAGTTCACATAATGATATTAGACTCTAAATATAAGTTTTAGAGAAGGAGTGGGAATTGATGAAGTTAGCATGGCAAGAGATTAAATATTATAAATTTCGTTATATTTTAATCATGTTAATTATATTATTGCTTGGCATTATGGTGTTATTTATTAGTGGGTTAGCACAAGGTTTAGCCAGAGAAAACATATCAATGTTAGATAACATGAAAACTGAAAAATACGTTTTACAGGATAATAAACAACCAGATATTACAAAGTCTATTATTAGCCCTGAACAGCAAAAGAAAATTGAAGATATTACGGACCAAGAACCATTAAAGTTAGCATCGCAAACGTTAAAAATAAATAAAGACGAAGAAGACGTTATCACGACGAATACAGTGAAAAATGAAAAGCCAGAATTGAAAGATGGTAACTATCCAACAAAAGACAATGAAGTAGCCATCAATACTAAGCTTACAGCTGATGGTATTAATATTGGTGATACTATAAAAGTGAAAGATGGAAAAAAACTTAAAGTATCAGGTATTCTAGACGATACAATGTACTCTCATAGTTCAGCAGTAATGATGAGTAATGACGGCTTTGATAACTTGAATAAAGAGAGTAGTACTGTTTACCCTGTAAAAGAGTTATCTCAAGCACAGCAAGATAAAATTAAAGACATTTCAGGGGTGAAAGTATTTAGTGAGGATGATATTACAAGTGAAATTGCCAGTTATCAAGCAGAGCAAGCACCATTAAATATGATGATTATAAGTTTATTTGTAATTTCAGCAATTGTATTAAGTGCATTTTTCTATGTAATGACAATCCAAAAAATTCCAGAAATCGGTATTTTAAAAGCAATTGGTATTAAGACAAGACATCTAATTAGCGCACTTATAATCCAAATATTAATTACAACTATGATAGGTGTATTGATTTCTGTAGGTATTATTAGTGGTTTATCACTAGTTATGCCAGTATCTATGCCATTCCACGTAACACCATCTAATTTACTGCTCGTGGTCGGAGTATTTATCGTGGTAGCTATTATTGGTGCTGCCTTATCACTAATTAAATTATTTAAAGTTGATCCTATTGAAGCAATTGGAGGTGGAGAATAATGAGTTTACAAGTTAAAGATATTAAAAAATCATTCGGTAAAGGTCAATCAGAAACTACTGTATTAAAAGGTATTAACTTTGAAGTGAACGATGGTGAGTTCGTTATACTCAACGGTGCTTCAGGTTCAGGTAAAACGACATTATTAACTATTTTAGGTGGTTTATTATCACAAAATAGTGGTGAGATCTTATATAATGATGCACCTTTATATGATAGTAACAAGAAAGCATCAGAATTAAGGTTGAATGAAATTGGGTTTATCTTTCAATCATCTCATTTAGTACCTTATTTAAAGGTAAAAGCGCAATTAACAACAATCGGTAGAGAAGCGGGTATGTCTAAAAAAGATGCAGACCAAAGAGCTGAAATGTTGCTAAACCAAATCGGTTTGTCACATAGATTAAGTGTATTTCCTCATATGTTGTCAGGCGGTGAAAAACAGCGTGTAGCAATTATGAGAGCTTTAATGAATAATCCTAAAATAATTTTAGCAGACGAACCAACTGCAAGTTTAGATGCAGAAAGAGCAACTGAAGTTATAGAGATGATTAAAAATCAAATCCAAAGTAAAAAAATGATTGGTATTATGATTACTCATGATAAAAGATTATTTGAATACGCAGATAGAGTTATAGAACTCGATGATGGCGTTATTGTAAATAACTAATAGAAACTATAAGAGCCAAGGGCGTTGATTTATGCCCTTGGCTTTATTTTATACTTTTATATTTACAAATTAAGTAATGCAATTAGGTTACAGATGAGGAATATGCCAAAATGCAATAATACATATAAAAAAGAGAGTAGCAAAATAAATAGTTAACATCATTTTATATTGATACATTAATGCTAAAAAATCTCGTATTAATGCGATTTCAAAAAAATGATAAGGTGTATGACTACCAACGCCAGATAACTTTAACTTAAATTTTTCTCCAAAACGTAATGCACGCATTATATGAAATTGACTAGTTACACAGACAATTTTAGGCTTATAAGAAAAAGCATCTTGAATAAGTTGCGTAGTGTACATAATATTTTCTAAAGTGCTTGTCGATTGATCTTCTAATATAATGTTATGAGGAGCAACGCCGTTATGAATTAAATAGTGTTGCATCGCGCGTGCTTCTGAAATAGGTTCGTCAGGCCCTTGACCACCACTCACAATAAATGTTGCATTTGGATTTATTTCAAACAAACGCAAAGCCTTATCAAGTCGGCATGCTAACATTGGTGTGACTTGTTCCGTGAAAATACCAGCCCCTAAAACAAGAATAGTATCAAATTCGCGAGGCGCTTTTTTATTTAAAAAAGCAGACGAACATAGCACATAACAAATAAAGGTGAATATAGAACTAAAAGCAATTGCTGCAATCCATAAGAAAATCACATTAAGGGCAATAGGGATAAAACTAATATAATAGCAGGCAAGCATAAAGACGACGATTCTAAAAACAACAAAGTATAGTCGTTTTAAAAATAATGTACTCTTTTGATGGTGTAATAAGTGCTTGTGTTTCACGTGTAATAGTATAACGCCTATCAACATAGTGACTGTTAAATCTATCGGTAAAGTATGTTGACCGATATGTAAAATGATTACAGCATATCCAACTATTACCTGGGAAATATAACTGATGAGATTTGTAGAAAAGTTAAAATTTAAGAACATACTTATGAATGCGATTAATATTAAAATACATAAAAACAATGACAACATGTTAATGCTTCACTCCAGATTGTTTAGTATATTAAATGTAGTTTAATATTCTAAAATAAGCAACTCTAACAATGCTTAAGTTTGCTGAAATATAGCTATTGTTTTAAGTGAAATAAACTTATCAAATTTTACTTTTATACAGCTGTAAATATTGATATTATTAACATAATATAAAAATATAAATGAAATGTTTTATACTTAGAAGATATAGGGGTGTAACTGATGGTGAAAAATTTAGGCAACCACATTGTATTCATGGGAGAATTCATTGATGATGTCAACACATTATTAGCTAAGTTATTGAAAGAGTTAAGAGAAGAATATAATATATCTAAAGAGCAAGCTAACGTTATTTTAATGCTTGAGAATGAAAAAGCAATGACTTTAACTGAGATAACTGAAAGACAAGGGGTTAATAAAGCAGCAGTTAGTAGAAGAATCAAGAAATTAATTCAAGCTGAAGTAGTGGAATGGGTTAAAACAGAAGAAAGCACAGATCAAAGATTAAAATACATAACATTGAGTGAGAAGGGGAAACAATTTAATCGTGAAAGTAAATCGATTATAAATGATATTGTCAGTGACATGTTACATGATTTGTCTGATGATGAAATAGAACAAGCGCGTTATGTTCTAGAAATCATTGGACAAAGATTAAAAAACTTCAATATTAAAAATCATTCATAAAATATTAGAGTATAGCTTATGACATAAGAATATATTCGATTCGAAAATGGGTACCTTTTATTTAGTTAAAGTTATTGAACAGTTTGTTACAAGATCAAAGTAATACTAGACTAAATATGTATATCAATTTAGATTTAGATTAAATATAATATAAATGATGCAATAGCGTTTTGTGTTGTTTAAAACTATCCTTCATACTATAAAGAACCATGAAGAACATACATATAGTTTCAACTTATAATATGTTAAAATAACGGGATAGTGCAAAAATTCAGGTATAAAGTTGGTGAGAAAATGCAAAAATGTCCTAAGTGTGGGGGAAATACAAGAGATGGACAACGAAAATGTGGCCATTGTGGACGGTTACTACGTCAAGATGATTCAGCAAAAATGACGCGTTCATCCAAAGAAACTAAAAAAATAACAAATATTAAAGCGCGTAAAATTATACCCTTGGGAATTGCATTTTTTATCGTAATTTTACTTATCATAATTTTTATCTTATTAAAAAATTTCAATTCACCTGAGGCACAGTCAGAAATCTTAATCAATGCAATTGATAATAATGATACTCAAAAACTTTCTACTATTTTAAGTACACAAAATAATAGTGTAGATGAAAACGAAGCAGAAGCTTATATAAGATATATCAAAGAAGAAGTAGGTATGGATAACTTTGTAAAAGATGTAAACCAAAAAATAGAGAAGTTAAACAAGAGTGATACGAAAGAAGCTGATTCTGTAACAGCTAAAAATGGTGAGAATGTATTACGTGTTAGTAAAAATGGCAGACGCTATTTAATATTTGATAATATGAACTTTACCGCACCGACAAAAGAAGCGATTATAAAACCTAAATATGAGACTACTTACAAATTTAAATCTGGTGATAAACAAAAAACTGTTGTAGCAGAGAAAAACAAAGCAACCTCATTAGGTAAATTTATCCCAGGTGATTATGCTTTAGAAACTAAAAAAGAGATGGAGAATGGACAGTTTGATGGTCATCTCAGATTTGATTTTAATAACAGTAATAACGAAACCGTAGATGTACATGAAGATTTTGATGAGGCATACATTCAAGTGGAGTTAAGCGGTGCATCAGAGATAGATAAAGACTCGGTTAAAGTGAAAATTAATGATAAAACTTATGATTATGCTAAAGCAAAAGAAATTGGACCATACCCTAAAACAAAAGATTTAACAATATCTGCTGAAGGGGAAGCCAAGAAGAAAATGTTTAAATCAGCAGAAACAACTGTGAAAACAGATAATCTTAAAGATAAAACGAAAGTTACTATGAACTTTGATAGTGATAAAATCAAGGAATATGTAGAAAAGAAAGAAAAAGAAGAAAATAGTTTCAGAAATAAGGTGGCTAATTTTTTCGGTAATTACACAGCTGCAATGAATAGTGCACATAGTCAAAGCAACTTTTCATTAGTTTCTAATTATTTGAAGAAAGATACTGATAATTATAAAGCAACTAAAGGTGGGGTAAAAGGAAACAATTTATTATATTTACAACAACCTCAAATTACTGAAATCGTAAAACAAGGTAAAACTTATTATGTAACTGCCAATACATTGAAAGAAAATGGTCAATATGGCTCGGTTGATTATCAATTAGAGGGCGATGATGATGCAGGTAATTTAAAAATAGTTAAATATTCTGAGTGATTTAAACAGTTTATGCTTTGATTAGAGTTAAATATGTTGAGTAGAGGTCTAGGACATCAGTTGTTGTCTTAGACCTTTTTTAAAAACCACTTCTCTAAAGAACCACCTCTATAAAGAACCACCTCTCTAAAGAACCACTTCTCTAAAGAACCACTTCTCAATTTATTGAGTTAGTGGTTCTTACACATGAGTTATACTCAGGTGTTCCGCTTTTGAAATTGAAGCGGTTCTTACACATGAGTTTTACTCAGGTGTTCCGCTTTTGAAATTGAAGCGGTTCTTACACATGAGTTTTACTCAGGTGCTCCGCTTTTGAAATTGAAGTGGTTCTTACACATGAGTTTTACTCAGGTGTTCCGCTTTTGAAATTGAAGCGGTTCTTACACATGAGTTTTACTCAGGTGCTCCGCTTTTGAAATTGAAGTGGTTCTTACACATGAGTTTTACTCAGGTGCTCCGCTTTTGAAATTGAAGCGGTTCTTACACATGAGCAATAGCTCATGAGGATCAAAACACGTCACTTATAAATCTACATTATTTAGAAAGAACATTCAGCTTATATGAGTTATAAGTAACTATTTAAATATCTCATTATTAAAGCTATAATAGTAGCAATGAACTTTAAAAATAACTTGTAAAAGAATGTTTATAATTTTAAGAAATTAATAAAATATAAACCTTTTCATCAACGAAATCACACATCATTGTGAGGAGAATAAATATGTCTAATTATCAAGAACAAAGTAAGCAGCCTTTATTGTTCGTAGTTATACTCGGGGCACTTACTGCAATTGGTGCATTATCTATTGATATGTTCCTACCTGGTTTGCCACAGATTCAATCTGATTTTAATACTACAACCTCAAATTCACAATTAACTTTATCACTCTTTATGATTGGGCTAGCACTAGGTAACTTATTTGTTGGGCCGATATCTGATGCTATAGGTCGTAAAACACCGCTTATAGTCGCAATGTTACTATTTACTTTAGCGAGCATTGGGATTATTTTTGTAGAAAATATTTGGATAATGATTGCTTTAAGATTTGTTCAAGGCTTTTGTGGTGGGGCTGGTGCTGTTGTTTCAAGAGCTATTTCCAGCGATTTATATAGCGGTAAACAATTAACGAAGTTTTTAGCATTGCTTATGTTAGTTAATGGAGTGGCTCCAGTTATTGCGCCAGCACTTGGTGGCGTCATACTATCATTTGCTACTTGGCGAATGGTCTTTGTTATATTAACAGTTTTTGGAATTTTGATGCTATTGGGAACTCTGCTAAAAGTTCCGGAATCTTTAGCAGAGGAACGCAGAGATAGCCCGCATATTTTAAGCATATTTAAAAATTTCAAATTACTATTGATGACACCTAAATTTGTATTACCTATGTTAATTCAAGGCGTAACGTTTATACTGCTATTTAGTTATATTTCAGCATCGCCTTTTGTCACGCAAAATATTTATCATATGTCTGCTCAACAATTTAGTATTATGTTTGCATTGATTGGCATAAGCTTGATTTTCTCTAGTCAACTAACAGGAAAATTGATTGATTATATAGATAAACAATCATTATTACGGATATTAACAATGATTCAATTAATAGGTATTGCAGTTGTATCAGTTACGTTAATTACACATTTACCAATTTGGATTTTATTTATTGGTTTTATTGTACTCGTTGCACCAGTTACTGGAGTAGCAACCTTGGGCTTTTCTATTGCAATGGAAGAACGTACTGGGGGAAATGGCAGTGCATCAAGTTTATTAGGGCTTGTACAATTCTTATTAGGGGGCTTAATATCCCCATTAGTAGGTATGATGGGAGAATTGAGTTTCGTACCTTACGTTTCAATAATTATCATAGCTGGTATCTTACTAATTATCTTACAGGTAATAAATTATTTTGTTTTTAAACCTCAATCATTTTAAAATTAACAAAAGACGCTATATTTTAAGATAGCGTCTTTTTTATGCTTAAGAAAATTCGTGGTGATAGCAATTCAAATATGTTGTTATCGTCTTAGTTTAATTACATTTGCAAGGAGAATTTGAGCAAGTTCGTCAGCTGATTCAGGGCAGCCTTCACGTATCCATAAATATACAATACCAATTTGTCCGCCCAACGCGTAAGTAACAAATTGCTTTTTCTTTTTTATATTTGTATAGTCTATAATAATTTTTGTATATGTTTCCTTAGTAAGCGTTACATAATCGGAAAATAAATCGCGATTAGGGTGTGAAACAAATATCGCATGGAAGAACCCATAATGTCGTTCAATATAAGTTAAGATACTTTTGAAAAATTTATATAGTTTATAATGATTTATCTCTTCTTTATTTTGACTGTCATATAACGAATTTAATAACTTTGAATATTTTTGTAGGTGATACATCTGTATTGTAGATAACAGATCATATTTATCTACAAAATAATCGTAAAATGTTGTTCGATTTATTCCACTATACGCACATAACATTTTTATCGTGATGTTTTCAAAAGGGTATTCTTCTAATAGTAAAATCATACTTTTAATTATTTTATCTTTTGCTCTTTGTCTCATTTTTACTCCTTCAAAAACACGGTAGATACAAACCCAACACATTTTATAGAAGTGTTGGTGTTTTTTTATTGTACATGTATCTATAATATATAAAGTGAATTTTAAAAGCAAATAGGAGGAAAGAGTAATGAAAAAAATGGTATTAATTAACATCATTACCATTGTAGTTCTTGTGATTATTGGTGTAGTCGGTTTCCACTTTTATAATCAAGCTACAGGATTTGTAAGTACAGAGAATGCCAAAGTTGACGGAGAACAAATTAAAGTGTCTGCGCCAGCATCAGGCGAAATCAAATCATTTGATGTTAAAAATAATGAAAAATTAAGTAAAGGCGACAAAGTTGCTGAAATAGCAGCTAAAGGTGAAGATGGCCAATCACAAAATATGGATATTAAAATGCCACAAGACGGAACAATTGTAAAAACTGATGGCATGGAAGGTTCAATCGCGCAAGCAGGATCTCCAATTGCTTATGCTTATAATTTAGATGATTCTTATATTACTGCAAATGTTGATGAAAAAGACATTTCAGATGTTGAAGAAGGTAAAGATGTAAATGTAAAACTTGACGGCGAAAAAGCTGAACTTAAAGGTAAAGTTGAAGAAATTGGTAAAGCTACAGCTTCAAGCTTTTCAATGATGCCTTCATCAAATACTGATGGTAACTACACTAAAGTTTCTCAAGTAGTACCTGTGAAAATCTCACTTGATTCAAAACCATCTAAAAACGTTGTTCCAGGAATGAACGCTGAAGTTAAAATTCATAAAAATTAAGGGGGGTCTATAAATGACAATGACCTTCATTATTATTTACGTAGTCATAGCGCTCATTTTTGTTGGATTGATTAATCTTTTTATGGCAAAGAGTAAGAAAAAACGATCAAAAAGACAAATGGAACAAATGAAGCAAGAAGATAACGCTTCTGATGAAAATTATCAATCTAAATTTAATATAAGTGACAAAGAAGGTTCTAACGAATCAACTATGGAGTCAGAAACAGCAACAACAGAAGAGAATTTGGAAGATGACGATACTTTAAGTAGTGAAGTTACAGATCAATCAATTGATAACTCAGATGAGACAACAGATGCTGATCATCAAAATATCAATCCAAATTCTGAAGAAGCAAAAGTAAACGAAAAATTAAAGGAAAAACATAGTTCCTTTATGTTTGGTAAAGGAACGTCACAAGGTAAAGTGCTATTAGCAATGATATTCGGTATGTTTATAGCAATCTTAAACCAAACGTTATTAAACGTTGCCTTGCCTAAGATCAATACAGATTTTAATATTTCAGCGAACACGGGTCAGTGGTTAATGACAGGGTTTATGTTAGTAAATGGTATTTTAATTCCGATTAGTGCTTATTTATTTAACAAATATTCTTATAGAAAACTATTTTTAGTAGCGATGACGCTATTTACAATTGGTTCCCTTGTCTGTGGTATGTCAGGTTCATTCACAGTAATGATGGCAGGACGTGTATTACAAGCGATTGGTGCTGGTATACTGATGCCGTTAGGTACGAATGTATTTATGACTATCTTCCCTCCAGAAAGACGTGGAGCTGCGATGGGTACACTTGGTATAGCGATGATTTTAGCGCCAGCTATTGGTCCTACTTTATCAGGTTATATCGTTGAGAACTATCACTGGAATGTTATGTTTTATGGCATGTTCATTATTGGATTAGTTTCACTAGCAATTTCATATATTTGGTTTAGAGTTTATCAAGTTACAACCAATCCAAAAGCGGATATACCGGGTATAATCTTCAGTACAATCGGTTTTGGTGCATTATTATATGGATTCAGTGAAGCTGGTAATAATACATGGAGTTCACCTATAGTAGTGATTTCATTAATTGTAGGAGTCATCTTTATCATTGCCTTTGTGATTAGAGAGCTCACAATGCGTGTACCGATGTTAAGTATGGAAGTATTAAAATACTCTGGATTTACTTTGACTACAGTAATCAATATGATTGTAACGATGAGCTTATTCGGAGGTATGATTTTACTACCATTATATCTTCAAAACTTAAGAGGATTTACACCGATTCAATCTGGTTTATTATTGCTACCAGGTGCATTAATCATGGGTGTTATGGGTCCTATTGCAGGTAAATTGTTAGATACAATTGGTATTAAACCATTAGCTTTAGTAGGTACGGGTATCATGACTTACGCAACATGGGAATTGACAAAATTAAATATGAATACGACGTATGGACATTTAATGCTTATTTATATTATTCGTTCGTTTGGTATGAGTTTTATTATGATGCCTATTATGACGGCAGGTATGAATTCATTACCTCAAAGACTTATTTCACATGGTAATGCTTTATCAAATACTTTAAGACAATTGGCTGGTTCAATTGGTACAGCACTATTGGTGACAGTAATGTCAACACAAAGTACACAATACGCTGCTGGTTACGCACAAGATTTAGATAAAACAAATCCATTTTTAAAAGACCGTTTACAAGAAATGGCACAAGCAATGGGTGGAGAGCAAATGGCTACTTCACAAATATTAGAATTTGTACAAAAACTTGCTTCTATTAATGGTGTGAATAGCGCATTCTTAATTGCAACAGCATTAAGCGCGCTTGCATTTATCTTAAGCCTATTCTTAAAAGGAAAAGCACACTACATTTCAAATGAAAAGTAAGTTGGTATTAAAATAAGCTAATATATATTGTATAAAAGACATGAATTTCATAAACTAGAATATAATATCTTCTAGTTAAAAATAAACGTCAATTTCTATTCGAGTAATATAGAAATTGACGTTTTTTAATTTTATAAACTTATGTGGTTTGTTGAACTACTATTACTTATCATTATCCCATATCCAAAATTTAGTATAAGCATAATAAAAACCATACAATTTAGTTATTACTCGAATTGTATGGTTACTTTAATAATATAATTTAAACAATTACTTTTTTATTATTTTTGCGATTTCTAAAAAATAGACTAATTAAAATAAGTGCAATGCTACAACCTAGTAATATAAATGCATTATGAAGCGCATCTGCTTCAGTTAAGATTTGTGATGGTTTGATTGAAACGTAGTATTGACTCATGGAATCAGCAATATGTGTAGCAATATTTTTAATAAGGTATGAAAAACCAAAAGTAATAATCAACATAATAGCAATAACAAGTAAATTTACAATCTTTAATGCAGTTCTATTAAACACGAGTGTAAAAATAGTTAAAACTAAACTAACGATACAAGCCATAAAGAATACATAAAAGACTAATATTAATCGATCTATACTTGTTTGAAGATCATCAATGCTTTCGATATTAATGTTAAGGTTCGAAAAATCATTGATTGAATCTTGGAAATTAGTGAGTTGATGGAAATTAATAGTTTCTTGAACAAAAACTAAATTGAAAATAGGTTCTTTAAACATACTATAGCCTGTAATCGCTATTAATATTAGAACGATGATATGAATGATAATACTAACCCACGATTTTTTCTTTTTTTCATATTGTAAACCACGTTGCATAGGTTCACTAGTTAAGGTGTGTTCAAAGTCCTTGAATTGTTTGTGTTTATCGGCCATAAGTACTCCTTTCACTGCATATTGCTAGCATTTATTTATTTTGTGACTTTTGTTTTGTTATAATGTTTAATAGTTGATACATTTTAAGTATTACTAACATGACTTTTAAATATAATAATAATCAAATTGTTAGTTTTTAAATTACCCACATTATATTATAACTATGATTTTTGATCATTATATTAATTTTACCATAACATTTATTTTTTTTAATAAGTAAAACAAAGAATATTGGACGATAGCATAATAAATATAGATTGGATGGATTATGGAATGAAATCAAGACTAACAACTAAATTTATAAATAAATACTTATTACCTCATAGATCTATTATTTTTAATACAGATCAAGATTTTGAGTCATTCATGGAAAAGCGTGAAAAGATTAATGATAAAAAACATAAACAGCCAGAAACACTAAATGTTAAATCTGATTTGGATAAGCAAACACTAGATGACTTACAAGTATTTAGATTCAGATTTAGACATAGTAAAGAAAAAAAGATTTTATATATTCATGGTGGTTATAATACTTTACAACCATCAGCTTTTCACTGGAGATACATGGATAAACTGGCATTAAGTACTTTATATGAAGTTGTTATGCCTATCTATCCAAAAGCACCGAAATATAATATTGATGATACATTCGATGCTATTTTTAAAGTATATAATGAATTGTTAAAAGAGGTTGATAGTAAAGACATTATCGTTATGGGTGACGGCACTGGTGGCGCTTTAGCACTTAGTCTAGTTCAACAGTTGCAAGAGCAAGGACAACCAATGCCTAGAAAACTATATCTATTTTCTCCATTATTAGATGCACAATTAGATAATACAGAAATTACTGAAGCACTAGATCGAAAAGATGTACTCGTAGATAAAGACGGTGTTCAAAAAATATTGAAACGTTGGTCGAACAACTTGCCATTAAATGATTCAAGACTCTCTCCTATAAATGGTAATTTGATTGATTTACCACCAATTTATATGTTTGGTGGTACTCATGAAATTTATCTACCAGATATGTTGAAATTTACTGAAATTTTAGCTTCAGCACAACAAGAAATTCACTTTTATGAGTATAAACGTATGGTTCACGCTTTCCCTTTATTACCAATAAGAGAATCTCATAAAGTAATTAAACAAATTGTTGGAACAATTAATGAGTAAATAAAGTCATAAATTTTAATATATAAAGGTGATTAACTTTAACGGACAGGATTGGAAACCAAAGTTGACTGGACTTCCAATCCTGTTTTTTGATTAGTAACAAACTTAATAAAGGATAAAACAACTGCCAATTAAGTTAACTTGATTGGCAGTAGAATTTCAATAAAAGGCAGAATATAGTTATTGATTTATAATTTTCGTATTAATAGAATCGATGATAAACTTTTGCCCCATTAAAGTGTAATGATAGGCCAATATCTCTTCGTAATCAGCCGTCGGTTGTGCGAGCATTTTAAATTTTTGTGAGGAAGTGTCATAATCATTTAAAACACTTGTTGCATACTCATTAAAATTTGAAATAAAAGCCTGATTATCTGGATAAGACTTCAAAATGGAATCAATGTAATCAATAGCTCTTTTTTGTCCTTGTAAATAACTAATATCTAAGCCACGTTTAATCAATTGACTATCAGGTCCATTGATAACAAGGCTCTTACTTTGATTAAGCTCGCTAAGTTCAAATTTAGTTTGGTCAAATAAATCACATAAATGTGATTCAACACTTGTATGGATGTTCTTTGTCATTTTTTTCTCAACTCCTTATCTAGTAATTCTTATACGGTGACCCAATTGCTTTGGCCAGTCGATGCGCCGTTGATTATTATAATAGGAAATAATTTCATTTGCATATTGTTCAGGGAAAGGGGATGTTTTATTAGTTTTGCGATTGATACCTAACATCAAAGCTTCATTAGTTGCAACAGTTGTACCATCTGTTTTTGTCATGATTGAGAAGAAGTGTACGCTTTTCTCATTATAATCGTATAAGTAAATAGTGATTTGATATTCATCATTTTCTACTAATTCAGATAAATAAGCGGTTTGTTCTTCAACAGTAAATAAGGTATAGCTTAATGTTTCTCTTTCCTCTAAAGATAATCCCTTTTGGTAATTAAACTGGTTAATAGCGTCACTGAAAATCATATTATATTGCGCATCATGTACATGATTATTGTGGTCAATCATATCTTGTGTTACGTAGTGATTAATAGTAAATGGATTTTGCATCAAAACACTCCTTGATAGTCGAAAGTTAATAATCAAATGGTAACAAGTTTTTCTTGTCTACAATGTTAGTTTACTAAAAATAACATAAACTTACACTTGAACGGTTTCATGGTAAAATAAGGTAAATGATTTAGGGAGGGGAAATATGACAATTACAGTTAAATATCAAGTTCCTGGACAAGCATTAACAGAAGCTTCGTGCTTTGATGATGTACCTGAATCAGCAACATTCGTTTGGTACGATTTTCACAAGCCTTCAGCACCAGAAAATGAGATTTTTAGGTCGTATTTTAGCTTTAATAAACTTGAAATCGATGATACAGTTAATGGAACACCTAGGGCAAAATATAAATCATATGATACATATCAATATATCGTATTGCATAGTATTGACACGAATAACAGTGGTGACAAAGCGTTGAATTTATTTATAAAAGATGAAGTGCTTATTACGTACCATCATCAGCCTTTTTCAATTTTAAATAACTTTACAGATGTATTGATGAAAGAAAATAAAAATGTTTTGCAAACATCTGATGTTGCATTGCACATCATAGATAAAATGGTGGATAGTTACTTTGATTTGATCTATGAAATTGAAGATAAAGTATACGAATTTGAGGATTATCACCTAAAGGATGCTTCAGTTAAAAATATTATGGAAGAAGTATTTAAAATAAGATCTAATATTATAAAAATGAAGCGCATTGTTTATCCAATTCAAGAATTAGTTGATAACATCAAAGAAAGCGGCCTATTACTTGTAGATAAGAAGAATCATATGTATATTCAACATATAGAGGACCATATTATAAAACAACAAAATATTTTGAAAATGTCTCAAGAGATGACTGATGAAATTAAAGATAATTATTCGTCATATAACTCTTTCAAAATGAATAGTATAATGCAAGTACTGACTCTGGTATCGGTAGTATTTCTACCTTTGACATTGATTACAGGTATATACGGCATGAATTTTACAAATATGCCTGAGCTGAAATGGCATTATGGTTATTATATTGTCTTAACAATTATGTTAGCGATAAGTATTAGCTGTATAGTCTACTTTAAAAAAGAAAAATGGTTTTAATGGTTATAGCAATATAAGGATAGTTCGATATAATGAATTTAATATAAAAATGTGTTGAAAGTAGGAGCGGAAAATGAGCGATATAAAAAGAGAACAACGTAAAAATGAACACGTAGAAATAGCAATGGCGCAGAAAGATGCAACAATTTCAGATTTTGATGAAATAAGGTTTGTACATCATTCTATTCCTAATATTGATGTTGATGATGTTGATTTAACAAGTAATTTAAAAGACTTTACGTTAAATCAACCATTGTATATTAATGCGATGACTGGTGGTAGTGAATGGACGAAACAAATTAATGAAAAATTAGCTGTTATCGCACGTGAGACTGGAATTGCGATGGCTGTCGGTTCAACGCATGCTGCATTGAGAAACAGCAAGATGGCTTCTTCCTTTAGTGTCGTACGTGAAACAAATCCAGAAGGTATTATTTTTAGTAATGTAGGAGCAGATGTACCTGTAGATAAAGCCGTAGAATCAGTGAAATTACTTGATGCTCAAGCTTTACAAGTTCATGTTAATGCGCCACAAGAATTAGTTATGCCAGAAGGTAATAGAACTTTTTCTACATGGATGGAAAATTTAGCACAAATTGTAGCACGAGTAGATGTGCCAGTTATAGTTAAAGAAGTTGGCTTTGGTATGAGTAAAGAAACGATTAAAAGTCTTAACGAAATCGGTATTAAGTACGTAGATGTAAGTGGTAGAGGTGGTACTAATTTTGTCGATATTGAAAATGAAAGACGTACATATAAAGATATGGATTACTTAGGCTTATGGGGGCAAACGACTGTAGAGTCTTTATTAGAAAGCACCGCATATCAACAAGATATGGATATTTTAGCAAGTGGTGGTGTCAGAACCCCTTTAGATGCAGTGAAATGTCTTGCACTTGGCGCTAGTGCAGTAGGAATGTCACGTCCATTTTTAAATCATGTTGAAAATTATGGCATCACTGAAACACTAAATTACACAGAACAATTTACGGAGCACATGAAAAAAATTATGACGATGCTTGATGCAAAATCAATTAAAGATTTACAACATGCACAAATGGTATTTAGTCCAAAATTACAATCATGGATTGAACAAAGAGGTTTAGATATTAAATAAACAAGTCAATGCTATAAAACAGTATATATGGGGAACAAAATTAAAACAAGGCCGGTGCAGTTTATCCAAACTGTTTCGGCCTTGTTTTTAAATGCATGATTTAGTGATACGAGTTTCATTCGTGTTAAAGCCACGTAATGATTGATTGAATTCATATGAAGTTAGCTGAAAATATTAATGAAAGTTGTAACTATAGGCACACCTAGTAAATCAATTAAAAATGCACCTACAATTGGTACAACTAAATAGGCTTTTGGAGACGCACCATATTTCTTTGTTATGACATCTAAGTTAGCCATAGCATTTGGCGTTGCACCAAGTCCGTGTCCAATAAACCCACCAATCATAACTGCTGCATCATAATCTTTACCTAATCCTCGGAATAAAATTAGTACAGAGAATAAGACAATAAATACAACTTGAACTAATACAATAATGATTAACGGAATTGCCAATTGATAAATTTCAGTTAGTTGAATACTCATTAATGCAATAGATAAAAAGAGGCTAAGTGAGACGTCACTAATACTGTTAATGAGCTTCATATCAATAATATTTAAATTACTGTATTCGGATATATTACGTATAATGACTGCAATAAACATTGCGCCAACATATATAGGAATATTTATACCTGTTAAATCAGAAAATTGAGTCCCTAAATATGAACCGATAGCCATACAAATGGCAACAATTGCAAATTGCATTAGAAATATAGTAGTGGGTGCCATACGCTTATGTAGATATTGATTAGCGGTTACATCGCTATAATCTTTCATCGTTTCTTCAGCATTTTCAGGTTTTAAGTTATATTTATTAATTAAAAATTTTACAACTGGGCCGCCTACTAAACCACCAGCAACTAAACCTAAGGTCGCTGCAGCTAAGGCTGCTGTTACTGCAGAATCAATACCTAGGCTCTGGACTGTTTTACCATAGGCAGCTGCATTACCGTGTCCGCCTTCCATTGACATAGAACCGGCTGTTAAACCTAATAAAGGCGGTATATTTAATAATTTTGCCAGTGATACACCAATGATGTTTTGAAAGAATGCTAGGACACCACAAAAAATAAAATATAATATTAAGACTTTACCACCTAAACGAAGAAGTTTAAATGATGCTCCTAGTCCAATCGTTGTGAAAAATGCAAGCATAAAGAAATCTTGAATAAAGTCAGAATCTAACTTTATAGTTAATAAACCTGTTGTTTCTAAAATTGCTACAATAATAGCAAAGAGTAAACCACCAATTACTGGCGCAGGTATACATAATCTTTTTAAAATACCAACATGATTAATAATATAGATACCTACAAGGTATAATACACTTGCCAAGGCTAAAGTAGTAATTGCATCTAACTCTAGCATGTTCATTCCTCCCTTAATACTAATATACAAAACTAATAAGTTAACCATTTATAAACGTCTTATAAGTTAGCGCTTACAACACCCGTAATTTCGATTATACATTTTTGGAAAATATAATGATAGTCATAGAAATGATTATCGAAAAATTTAATTGAAAAGCATAGTGAAATTACTTAATTGAATAAAAAATTAATTGATATTGGGAATTTAAATATTGAAAATAGCAAATTAAAAAATAAAAAAATTGGTGACGGTGAAAACTTAATTAAGATTGTAACTGATACAGGTGATGTGACAATTAAATAGTAAGTGTCGAAAGAGGAGATAATGTATATAAAATGACATTATCTCTTTTTTGATTTACCATATATATCATATAAAATACCTAGGTAATAAGGAGCTCATTTATGGAACAAACTATGCGAAGTGAAAAACAATATGGCGCCTTAGCGCTATTGCCTTTGGCAATATTTTTAGTGTTATATATAGGCGTAGGTATTACTTTTACCATTCTAGGTAAAGAAGATGCTTTCGATCAATTGCCACGTCATGTCGCAATATTAATAGGTATTGTTATAGCTTGGACTTGCTATGACAGAAAAACAGCTTTTACTAAAAAAGTACAAATATTCACTGAAAATGCAGGTAATTCAGGCATAGTGAATTTAGGTTTGATTCTACTACTTGCAGGTGCATTTTCGGCTGTTACGTCTGAAATGGGCGGTAAAACCGCAATGGTGAATATGGGACTTTCTGTTATTCCGCCAAGTTTACTTATTCCTGGAATATTTATTATGAGTGGTTTTGCTGCATTAACATTAGGTACTTCAACTGGTGCACAGGCGGCTTTTATTCCAGTAGGTGTTGCAGTAGCACAAGCCGCTGATTTAAGTGTCGCAGCAGCTGGTGCAGCTGTTATAGCTGGCGCTTACTTTGGCGATAACTTATCTATAATTTCTGATACTACAATTGCTGCAACTAATGGTGTTGGCGCTAAGATGAGAGATAAATTCAAAATGAATGTCCTTATTGCATTACCTGCTGCCATAATTACAGCTATTTTCTACACTATTGTAGGTGGAACGGGTAAAGTGGATGGCGACTTAAGTTATAATTTTATCAATATTTTACCTTACTTATTTGTATTAATTGCTGCAATAGCAGGTTTAGATGTCATTCTGGTGCTTATTATTGGAATAATTATGGCGGGGCTACTTGGTATCGTTCAGGGACAATTAGGTATATTTCAGTTCACAAGAGCTATCGGTGATGGAATGGAAAGTATGTTTACTATCTTTTTAGTAGCCTTTTTAGTTTCAGGACTTGTCGCTTTAATTCGATATTATGGTGGTATAGATTGGATTATTAAGGCAATGAAAGCCAAAGCTAAAGGGCGTAAGAGTGCAGAATATGTAATTAGCTTAATGTCTGGTGTGCTCTCTGCAGCATTATCGCATAACACATTAGCAATTATTATTTCTGCGCCAATTGCAAAAGAAATTGGTGATGAATACAACGTACCACCAAAACGTATGGCAAGTTTATTAGATATATTTGCTTGTTGTGCATTAATGGTTTTGCCACATGATAGTGGTATGTTAATGGTAGAACAATATGGAGATGTGTCTTACTTAGAAGTATTAAAATATTCATTTTATCCAGTAATATTTGTGATCTGTACTATAATAACAATTCAATTTGGATTATTAGATCGTGATAAAAAGCATTAAAATAAAATTTTATCTATGCTATTAAACGGCAATGATGATGTTTATTTAGCAAAAAATAAGAGGTTGAGATATATAATTGTCTCAACCTCTTATTCAAGTTAAAGATAAAGTTATTATCGTTAATATTAATTACGCCAAGTTACATCTGGATGTTTCATATCAGATTTGCGCATTCTTGAAACATATGGGTTACCTTGTACAGTAAAACGTAAAGGTTTATTTGTCCATTCACCTTTATTGGGTATTCCTATACGGCCACTTGATTCAATTATTTTAGGATGTTTTCTATTTTTAGTATCTATTTGTAAGCGTCCTTCATTGATTTTAGAGCCATCTAAATGTCTTGGAATATTGAATGCTTTAGTCCATTTTCCAGGACCATTTGTTAAGTCAAAACCTAATTTGCCTCGATTGAGTGACATCGCCTCAATACCTTCTTCAGGTTCTACCGCTCTGATTAATACACCTTCAGGTTGACCTTCTAATTGGGTTACAAAATTAATAAGCAAGTGTGTATGCATCACGTGTGCGTAAATAGTACCACCGGTTTTATATAATGATTCAACTTTGGGCGTTCGCTTGCCATTAAATCCGTGTGCTGCACGATCTTTTTTGCCTACATAGGCCTCTGTTTCTACTATATAGCCAGTGTATGTTTGTAATTCATCGTGATAGATGACACGCACCCCTAATAAGTCTTTGGCAATTGTAACAGTATCTCGTTGTATAAAATCCATAAATTGCCCTCCAATATATAGTTTGTAAATTTAAATTTTTTTCGATATTTTTTAAAAAATTGTAAAATTGTGTTACCACTAAGATTAAATTTTGTTACACTATTTGTATGATAGGGTTAGTAAGTTTTTTACATACGACCTATTAAAATCTAGTATAAAATAAATCTTATCCTAAACAAATGAAAATGAAAAGAGGGAGATTATGGAAAGGAAAATTGGCTTTGGACAAGCGCTTAAATTATATTGGAAAAACTATGTTAACTTTACTGGTCGGTCACGTAGAAGTGAATATTGGTTTATGGTATTGTGGCATATTATCTTCTTGTCACCTGCAATTATAGTAGGATTCATAGGTTTATGTATGTTTATAGCGAGCGTTTCTGAGACTACTGGTTCTGCAATAGGGCTAAGCGCGATTTTATTACTGTTAAGTATAATATATATGTGTATTTATTCTATAGCAACGTTTATTCCAAACTGGGCCATATTAATAAGAAGGTTCCATGATACAGGTAGAACAATGGTCATGCCGTTAGTTTATCTAGGGATCTCATTGATTGCTAATGTGGTGAATTTTGTCTTTGAGCAGAATGATTCGAGTGAAACAAATATAATCACTAGTATTATTTTGCTTGTCTTTGGATTGCTTAACTTAGGATTAGGTATTTATATTATTGTCATTGCTTGTTTGGATAGTGAAAGAAAAACAAATAAATATGGCAGTAGTCATAAATATGGGCAACATATTCAATCTTCAGATCACACACAAAATAATCACTCAAATTCATTCAATACTGAGTCTGTTCAAAATGATGAGCGTCATTCACAACAATTTAAACATGATGTTGAGTCATTTGATGAAAGTAAAAATCCAGAGAACAAACAAGATGATTTTAAATATTAAGGTCTAATTAGTTATGCATTTGATTATAAAAATAAACATAGGAGTTTGAGACATCAATTGGTGTCTCAGACTCCTATGTTTGTTTTATAATACTAAAATTACTAATCAATATATGAAAGTTCAGGATGTGTTTTCCCTAATAAATCATGTAATGACTTGTATCTTTGGAATAGTAGTTCATATTGTTTTACTTTTTCCGGTTCTGGCTGTTTACGATAATATATAGGTTGCTTCATTTGTTGCACAGTTTCTTTTAATGATGCATAGGCACCACCTACATTTGCACCTAACATTGCAGCGCCCAAAGCAGTAGCATTGCTTGAATCGATAACTACAATTTCTTTATTAAGTACGTTTGCATAAATATCAACTAAGAGTTCGCTTTTAATTGGAATGCCACCAGCAGCATATACCGTGTGCACTGGTATATTATTATTTTCGAATTGTTGCATAATCATTTTAGTACCGAATGCAGTTGATTCGATGTGAGCACGATAGATCATTTCGTATGGTGTCTGTAATGTTAAGCCGAAAATACTTCCAGTTAAATGACTGTCGCTCAAAATACTACGATTACCGTTATGCCAATCAAGCACTGTAACATGTTGCTCGTCAATGGCTATTTCGCTAGCAATCTTTTCTAAGTGTTCAAAAAGGGAAAGTCCTCGTTGTTCAGCTTGATCTACAATTGCTTTTGGCGCAAGGTCTGCAGCATAATTGAATAAATCACCCACGGCAGCTTGTCCAGCTTCATAAGCATATAAGCCAGGGATAATTGCATCTTTTACAGAGCCAGTTATAGCAGGAATAGGTTGCTGTTTAGGGTCTAACATAAGATGACAAGTGCTTGTCCCAATTACTGGTGTAAATTCACCTTGCTCGATTGCGCCTACCCCTAATACACCTGAATGAGCATCAATGATATAGGGGGATATTTCAACCGTATCAGAGAGCCCCCACAATTGTTGGTAATATTGACTCAGATTACCGGCGCTTTCACCGATATGTACCACAGGGGCTTCGCATTTATTTTTTACAATGTCAGGCAACTCTGGGTCTACAGCTTCAAAAAATTCATAATTAAAGCCATCATTTTCATTATAAAAACCTTTAAAGCCGATACCACAATTAGAGCGAATATTTTTATTGGTAAGTAAACTTACGAGGTAATCGCCTGCTTCCATGATATAAGAAGTTTGTTTTAATATTTCGGGTGCTTTATGTTTAACTTCTAATATTTTTGGTATCATCCACTCACTATTGACACTGTGCCCATAATAATTTAACCATGATGGATTTATTTCATCACTGACTTCTTTCATTTGTGTAGCTTCGTCTTGTGCACCATGATGTTTCCATAATTTCACATAAGCATGTGGGTTATCCGTTAATTCAGGATTAAGATGTAATGGTTTGAAGTCTTCATCTAAGAACACTATCGTGCAACTTGTAAAATCAATGCCAATACCAATAACAGAATCTAGTTTAATATTACTATCATCCAACACATGTCTAACGCCTTCTTCTAATATTGAAGTGTAGTCTTCAGCATGTTGTAAAAAATAATTGTGTGGTAGATGTTTACCATTTAAAGATTTAGAGATAGTGCCATGCGGATATTCCTTTATATAGGTAGAGATAATTTCTCCATTAGATGTATCTACTAAAAAGACTCTACCTGAAGCGGTGCCATAATCGATGCCGATACTATAAGTCATGTTGCCATGCCTCCCATTTGTTATTGGTGAACAATAAGTATTAAGTTCTTATTTAATTTTATGATAGTGCTTACATTATTTAATGTAAAGCTAAGGACATTAATAGTTATATTGGATGATATATTTTGTTGAAAATAAATGCTATGATTTTATAAAAATTAATATTTAAAATGTATGTGTAATAGAATAAATGGTATGATATGACTAAAGTAATTTCAAAAGAGAGGGGCACACTTGCCATGTCATTACTTATTGAACATGTCACGAAAAAGTATAAAAATTTTACTGCTGTGAATGATATTTCACTTTCTCTAGAAAAAGGGAAAATGTTAGGTTTTTTAGGAAGAAACGGAGCAGGAAAGACGACAACTTTTAGAATGATTTTAGGGTTGACTCCGATTACAGAAGGAACGATAACATATAATGATAAAGTGATTGATAGGTCATTATATAATCGTATTGGTTATTTACCTGAAGAACGTGGTTTACATCCTAAGATGAAAGTAGAAGATGAATTGCGATATTTGGCTACATTAAAAGGCATGAAGTCAAAAGATATTACTAAAGCAATTGATTATTGGCTAAATCGATTTAACATTAAAGAAAATAGAGAAAAGAAAATTGAAGCCCTCTCTAAAGGGAATCAACAAAAAATTCAACTGTTAGCAAGTATATTACACAAGCCTGAGTTACTGATTTTAGATGAACCCTTTAGTGGACTCGATCCTGTAAATGTGGAATTACTGAAATCTGCTGTTCAAGATTTGAATGATGAAGGAACAACAATTATTTACAGTTCGCACCGCATGGAGCATGTCGAAGAACTTTGTGATAACGTCTGTATTTTAAATAAAGGGGAACTTGTTGTTTCAGGACCTATTGATGAAGTGAAATCAAATCATGGTTATAAACGTGTAGTTATTGAGACAGAACATGAAATGCCTGAAATAGATGTTATTACAGGGGTGATAGCTGTAGAAAGAAATAAACGAGAAATTAAAGCGACTATTGAGTCAGAAATGATTGCGGAAAAAATTTACGATGTTGTTACACAATATGGCTTTGTTAAACGTTTCCAAGTTGTAGAACCATCACTTAATGAAATCTTTATAGCCAAAGTAGGTGATATCCATGAGTAAATTTTGGGCTACTTTTTCATTAACTTATAAAAATAAAGTGAAAGCTAAATCATTTATGATATTCACAACTGTAGTAATAATTCTAATGCTCGGCGCATCAAATATTAATAAAATTATTGATTTATTCGATGATGGTCCTGATAAAGTTGGGGTTGTATCGTCTAATAATGAAATTTATAAAGTTATTAAGTCTCAGGGAAACCAGCTGGATGAAGGCGCGAAATTTAGTAAGGTATCTGAAAAACAGGCTAGATCACAAGTAAAAAGTGAAAAATTAGATAAAGCTTATATCATTAAATTAAAAGATAACCAAAAGTTATCAGGTAAAATTTTAAGTAAAGATACTGTTTCAGAGCAAGATAAACAAAAATTAAAGGCGACCTTATCGACGATTCAAACTCAATTTGTAGCTAATAGTCTTGATTTATCTCAAGGAGAGTTAAAGCAACTACAAGCACAAAGTGATGTTTCCGCAGAGATAATTGCTAATAATGCTAAAAGTTCGAATCTAAGTGAAGCACAAAAAGGTTTTAATACTGCAATCGTTTATCTTGGTATTATGCTCATGTTCTTCATTATATTTAATTACGCAAGTCAAGTTGCAATGGAAATTGCAACTGAGAAAACGTCACGTGTCATTGAAATGATTATCACAAGTGTATCGCCGGTAACACATCTCTTTGCTAAAATGGCGGGGGTAATTGCAGTTGCGTTAACCCAAATTAGTATTTTTGTAGTAGTAGGTGTGATATGCTTCTTAACATTTGACATTAGCGATATGTTACAAGGATTTAAAGTAGAACCTAATGAATTAACACTTCAATTAGTTGTTGTAGGTTTTGTGTCATTGATTATAGGTATTTTTTCATATATAATTTTAGCCTCAATTCTTGGTTCAATTACGTCACGTATTGAAGATATCAACCAAGCATTAATGCCTATGACATTAGTTAGTATGATTGCCTTCTATATCTCATTATTTAGTGTAATGAATCCAGATACATTGCTTGTGAAAATTGTTAGTTTTATACCGCTTATGTCACCCTTTGTTATGTTTGTTAGAGCATCGACACCAGATGTTGCGACATGGGAAATTATGGTTAGCGTAGCCTTGTCAATTATAACAATATTTGTATTATTATGGATTGCAGTGCGCAGTTATAAAGATACAATTTTGAGTTTTGATAAAGGTTTTGTGAGCTCGATGAAACGTATTTTCAATAAAAAAAGTTAATAAACTAAAATAAGAGGCTAGAGCATAAAATTGTTTTAGCTTCTTAACTTTATTTATTAGTAATCTTTAGCTAGTCGTTTTAACTCAAATAATATTGAAATAAACGAAAACACATGAAAAAATAGTGAAAAATAGAAAAAACTATAACAATTTTCAATATTGTTTGATAAAATGCAACAATAGTATAGCTTATTATTTGTATAAATTGTTACAATATAAGAGAGTTATATTATAGATAGGGAATTTTTATATACATACCAATTGATAACTTATTATATTTAGCTGATTGTTTAAATCATAATTTATGGTTGAGGGAAGCGTGAATTATGAAAGTAGGCATACAGTCAAATAGTTCAATGATTAAAGTGTGTAACAGTATAGTTTGAATATGAGCGATTTTAGTTATTTAGTTACTAATTTCGTAATAGTTCGATATATAATGAAGTCTTTAAATTGCCCAATAATATACTTGAGCTTCTCAAGTTTTGCAGTTTTTAGCTTGCATTTGAAATTGATGTTTTATTCATGACAACACCTATCGCTATTAAATAAACGGCGACGGGTTTGAAAGGGAGTAATTGAGGATGTTTGCAAAAGTAGAAAGTCAAAGTAATGGTATTGATTTAATTAAAATTGATAATGAAGATACGAAAATAGTTTTCACAAACTATGGTGCTAGAATTGTTTCATGGAAGTATGACGATAACAATATTGTACTAGGTAATGTAGTTGAAGCAGATGAGTTTTATATTGAAAACCCTTATAACTTTGGTGCTACTGTTGGAAGATACGGCGGTAGGATTGCAAATGCAACATTTGAACTAGATGGTGAAAAATACAACCTTGAAGCCAATAACGGTCCACATAATATTCATGGTGGACCTAAGGGTTTAGATAAACGTTTTTTTGATTATAAAATTGAAGAACAAGTTGGCCAAGTTAAAGTGATTTTTACTACGGTTATAAAAAGTGAAGACGACTACTTTCCAGGAAATATAGATTTAGAAGTTATACACACATATGACGTTGACCATAAATGGACAATTGAATACAAAGCTACATCTAATAAGAAAACGTTGTTTAATCCAATGAATCATGTATATTTCAATCTTAATAGAGACAATAATGTTATCGATAACCACAGTATTTCAAGTTCTAAATTAGATATGTATACATTGGATGAAGATAATATTGTAGAGAAGAAAGAACCGATTGATCTAGTAGATATATTTAATGAACAAAACATCCA
The DNA here is from genome assembly GCF_048568365.1 of Staphylococcus sp. Ze2. Lineage (NCBI taxonomy): Bacteria > Bacillati > Bacillota > Bacilli > Caryophanales > Staphylococcaceae > Staphylococcus > Staphylococcus sp. Ze2. Next base: position 975,370 of record NZ_CP183486.1, read on the forward strand.
ATTTAAGGATATTTTTAATAGTGAAGATGCAATAGTTAAAGAACAAATGGAACGTTTTGGTGGCGTGGATCATCCGTTCGATATAGGTGGCAATGAGATGACTGTAGAAAATAAACATTTTTTACTAACAGTTAAAACAGACATGCCGAATATTGTTATATTCACATTTAATGATACAACAGGTTGGCAAAGTGACTTTAACATTTATAAAGCGCACTCTGGTTTTACCTTAGAAACGCAATGTATACCGAATGATATCAATTTATTTGGAGAAAAAGCACCATCTATATTAGAGGCGAATCAGCCATATTACTCTAAAACATCATATAAAATTTCAGAGAAATGATATAGTTTATGCTAAGTGGATTTTGCTATATAAAGCTATTTAACCTTAATCTATAAAACAGAAATAGGGAGTGGGTTTAAGAAATCAAATGTAACATTTGATTTCTGACCCACTCCCTTAATTATTGTTTGCTTTTTTAGCTCGTGTTAAAAATCTTTCTAGTTTTGATATTCTTTCTTCTGTTAAGTATGGATTTTTTATAGCGTATGCTAAGCGCTCAATATTTTTATTATCAGTATAATAGATTTCATTCAAATCAAAAACTGAAAGTAATGTTTCATTATCGGCATATTTAAGTAACTCCAAATTTGAATCTTCTTGAACATAACCTTCTTTTAAAACCCTAAGATAAAAACCAGTTTTACCAGAATCGGACATACGTTTAATTAAATAGGGAATTTTATACTTTTCTTGAATTTTCCAACATGGCTCTCTAATTTCTGAAACTTCTAATACTGCATCGCCTAATTTGAATTGATCCCCAAAATGTACGTCTTGTTCATCCAAATCAGAGACGGTGATATTTTCGCCAAACATCGCATATTCTGGAAGTACTGTCACATCTTGTTCCCAAAGAGAATAATTTTTCTTACTATAAAGACAAACAGCTTTATCTGGACCACCGTGTCCTTTATATTCTTGTTCATCTTCAACAAATCCAGTCTTTGATAGCCACATACTGCCGGCAAATCTTTTTTTATTTAAAGCTGAGCGCATTGATCGTTTAGTACTATAAGGTAAATCTTCGACTTTACCTGTTGAGATAGCTTCTAAAGTATAAATCATCATTTTGTACCTCCAGATAGTTGATAATTATAATTTTAAAACAATATAATGAATATGCAAGTAAAGGTATAATTTACTACAGAAAATGATTTTTCAACTATGTATTTTAATGAATCTCATGTACAATAAGGATAAAAGTACAGTATAAAAGGGGAAGCATTATGGATAAGAAACAGTTGAAAATAAGTACATTTAATGATGCATTAGACCAAATCAAAGACGGTATGATTGTAGGAATTGGCTCTGGATCAACAATTGAATTGCTTGTCCCAAAAATTGCAGAGAAACTGGAACAAGAACAAATTAATATAACTGGTGTTTGTACCTCCAATAAAACTGCATTAATTGCAAAAGAATTGGGGATAAGTGTGGTCGATGTTAATGATGTCGAAGCAATCAATATTGCTATTGATGGTGCTGATGAGATTGATAACAATTTAAATTTGATCAAAGGTGGCGGTGGCGCATTATTTAGGGAAAAGGTCATTGATGCCATGGCTGATAGATTTATCGTTTTAGCGGATGATAGTAAATGTGTAGATTATCTAGGCCAAACGTTTAAATTACCTGTTGAAGTTGATAAATTTAATTGGTTACTCGTGTCTAAAAAAATAGAAGCATATGATAATTTAAATGTCATACGTCGTGTTGTAGATGATGTACCATTTATTACAGATAACGGTAATTATATATTGGATGTTGAATTAAATGAAAATATAAAACCTGCCGAAATGCACGAATATTTAATACATCTCGTAGGCGTCTTAGAAACAGGGTATTTCTTAGATGTTGTAGATCAAGCAATTATTGGTACAGAAGCTGGAGTTAAAATAGTTAATAAATAATTTTTGTGTCTCATTTCACTTAATTTTAATAATAGTAAAGATTAAAATTGTTTATGTACTTAATGCTTGATAAAAGATAATCATAATATAAAAACAAGAGCTAGGACATTTATGTCCTAGCTCTTGTTTTTATATATTAACGACGGTGACCACGTTTACTCTTTAAATCAAATGGTGAGCGTTCATTACTGTTGTCATTGTCGCTAGCGTAGTCATCTTGTGCTTTCGACTCTTGCACATTCGCGTCATGTTGACTTGATGATACATCTCTTGAGTTTGGATGTGCTTTTTCTGTTGATGCTTCGACAGCGCTATTAGTATTACGGTTTACTTTAGTGTTATCTTCTTGTGGTTTGTCATGATGCGCCATTGTATCAGATTCTGTTGAATCGGTAGAAGGTGTATTTTCCTTAATGATATTAGCACGGCTATTATCTTCTTCTGTATCAATTGTGTTGTCTTCTTCATAGTTATAATCTGCTGTTGTGTCATCATTAGTGTGATTTTGTCCTGCCGTTGTCGAACCGTATGCCACGGAATCATCTGAGTTTGATTGTTGCTGATGATTCTCATTTTGATTGATCTCATCTTCGGTAGTAGAATCATCGTTTGGATGTTCTCGATTCATAACGTTATTAGTATGGTTTTGAGGATAATCTGATGTTATATCATTTTGGTCATCTTCATTAATATGATCAAGATAGTTGTTTTCTTCAACTTCATCCAAGTTGCGTTTCGTAAAGAAATAAAGTATTACACGGATAATTAGATTAATTAAAATGTATACAACTGCTACCGCAACTGTAGATAACGCGATTACTTTCATAGCAAAAACTTCACCTAATTCTTCATTAAACAAGAAGACAAGGCCAAATGACATGGACGCATGAAAAATTGTTGCGATATAAACTGTACGTCCTTTTGTAGCACGAATCAATTCTCCAGCAATCATTGAAAAGGCAAATGAGTATAGGAAACTGTATATTGCATAGTCAAAACTAAACGCAATATTAACGTTCCATATAGAATACATAAAACCAACGATAATAGAGGCGAAAAATGTATTCATTTTATTTTCAACGATATTTTGTAAATATGAACGGAAACCAAGTTCCACAAAGAATGCCATTACAATTTGTCCAATTATAATAGAAAAAATTGAAACAGATAAGTCTTCTGTTTGTAAAAGAACAAAACTATCAGCAAAGATGTTAAAACTTACCATAGCAATGATAAAAATAAGCAATGGTAACACAATTGCTAAAATGACACGTTCAATTACCTTTAAGCTAATAGAGAGTTTTAAGCTTGCTAATTGCGTACGCTTTTGTTTAAAAACGATAAGACAGATTATAGTAGCAATTAGTGGCGCTAAGGTACTCATGTCAAAGACAAAACTCTTAAATGGTACTGCACTTTGAAAATCTTTAAGTATAATCGGTAATGTATAGGCTATAATGAAGAAAATAAATATCATCATTGCCCATTGAAAACCAGGTATACGTTTTGTATTCATTATGTAACCTCCAATAGGGTTTCAGAAAAATCATTCGTTCTTAATTATACATATATATGATGCAGAAATAAATTAAATTAAGGATTTATCATTGAAATGTAATAGTTTTACATTATCTAACATCTAATTGAAATATTTTTTAGTAACTTTTTAAAATTAATATGTGGGCAATTGGGTAAAGATAATTATAAATTGAATTGGTTTAAATGTAAGCGTATACTTTTAGGTGGTATTTAATGATTAAAGGAGGAGAATTATGTATAAACTGGCACAACGTGATCTTTGGACAGGCAGAATAGATAGTGAAACAGATGAATCGCAATTTAGACATTTTCAAACGATACAGTTTCGCAATATTGAGGATGACTACAATGAAACACGTCAAGGTGTAGGTTTATTAGGTTATGCAGTAGATAAAGGGGTCGAACTCAATAAAGGGAGAACAGGTGCTAAAGAAGGTCCTGACGCAATTAAAAAAGTGTTTGCTAATTTACCTGTAACTAGAAAGTGTAACGTATATGATTATGGTAATGTAGAGCATGACCATCAAACGTTAGAAGAAACACAGCAAGAATATGCCCATTATGTAGCTAAATCGATTAAAAGACATAAGCAAACATTCCTGTTAGGGGGTGGGCATGATATTGCATATGCACAGTACTTAGGCACACGTGAAGCTTATCCAGATGCATCGATTGGCGTTATCAATATAGACGCTCATTTTGATACAAGAGAGGCAGAAGGTTCCACATCTGGTACAAGTTTTAGACAAATATTAGAGCAAGACGACAATGCAGATTATCTTGTATTAGGTGTCCAACAAGGTGGTAATACACAAGCATTATTTGATTATGCTGAAACTAAAGATATCGGTTATGTTTATGCGGAAGAATTACTGCATCAAATTTCTCCTCCAATTAAGGATAAAGTAGAACGTTTTATTCATGATCATGATGTCATCATGTTTACGATATGTATGGACGTTATTGATAGTGCATTTGCACCAGGTGTAAGTGCCAACGGTGTGCTTGGTTTATTTCCGCATGTTGTACTCGAACTATCAAAACGTATTATACCGAATGAAAAAGTTTCAACAATCAGTATTGCTGAAACTAATCCCAAATATGATGTCGATAATAGAACGGCTAAATTATCAGCTAATTTCTTCCACCATTTCATTCTTTAAAATTCCAATAGTTTATACATTGATCAATGAAAGAAAGCACGCGTTCAGAGTGCTTTCTTTTTTTTAGGTAATTGATGTAAATAGAACGACCTAACGTAGGTCGGATATCTATTGCATCTAAGTCTCGCGCGTTAAAAGATTGATAATAAACACGTGGAATAATTGCATACCCTAATCCTCTATGGACAAAGTTAGTTGCCGCTTCGAAGCGGTCAGCTTCGATAACAATATTTGGGTGCATATTCATTCTATTAAAATAGTCATCAAGATGCTTACGCACTTGGGAACCTTTCGTTGGTAAAATAAGTGGTAAAGACGCAATTGATGTTGTTCGTTTATATGAAAATGCTTTTTTAGGTGTAATTAAAACATAAGACTCTTCATATAATGGTATGGAAGTTATATCTTCATCAATGATTTGTTCGTTTGTGAAAGCGAGATGATTTTCAAAATTAATAAGTAATTCTATTATTTTAGTCTGATCATGAATTTCTGAAATTAGATAAGTTTGGTCTGCGTTCTGCTTTTTATGTGTTGCCAACACTTGAGAAATCCATTGATTTGTAGATTCTAAAATAGAGATTTTGATTTTGGGCACATGCCCCATATTGAGATCATACATTTTCTCGATTGTTTGATGATAATTCTGTATGAGTTGTAGAGCGTAGTTATAGAAATGGATACCTTTTTCGGTAATTTTAATATCTTTAGTAGTTCGCGTAAATAAATCATAACCTAAGTCTGATTCCATCTTTTTTATCGTAGTAGTCAGTGATGGTTGACTAATATGTAAAAAATTAGCTGCTTTCGTAAAGCTGTTGTATTTTACAACTGCCACAAAATATTCTAATTGAATAACCTTCATATCTCATACACCTCTTAAAATTTTATTTATAGTTTTAAGTTATCAATAATTAGTTTATTTATATTGGTAGTCTATATAATAACATACTATACTGTGAAATATAGAGGGAGGCGTACTTTCATGTAAGGGGCGTGAAGTACATGTGGAAATTTTTCATTTATAGTCTTATTGGTATTATATTCTTCTTTGTACCAATTACTATTAGCGGTCAATCGACGATTATGATTGATCATATCGTACAGTGGATATCAAAATTGCTTAATCCGATATTACCGTACTATGTATTGATTTTAATATTGATTGGCGCAGCACATCCATTTATCAATAAGAAATGGAATAAGTCTAAAACAGATATAGTCTTTAGTTTATTTAAAGTCATAGGGGTATTTATTGCTTTTATGGTGGTATTTGATTTTGGACCTGGTTTTGTATTAACCGAGAGTATTGGACCTTTTTTATATGAAAAATTGGCAATACCTTTAAGCGTATTAATTCCTATAGGTGCAATATTCTTATCCTTTTTAATAGGATTTGGATTACTGGAATTTATTGGTGTTATTTGTAGACCAATAATGAGACCTATTTTTAAAACGCCAGGAAAATCAGCTGTAGATGCTGTTGCTTCGTTTGTAGGTAGCTATTCAATAGGCTTATTAATTACAAATAAAGTATATAAAGATGGAGGATATACGCACAAAGAGGCAGTAGTAGTTGCAACTGGGTTTTCAACGGTATCTGCTACTTTTATGATTATCGTAGCAAATACATTAGGTATTATAGAATATTGGAATCTTTATTTTTGGTTTACTTTAGTAGTGACATTTATCGTGACTGCAATAACGGTACAAATCCCACCTATAAGAACAGAGAAAACAAGCACATATCAAGACCAACCGTATAAAGAAGAAATTCGTAGAGATATGCCATTATTAAAAGAATCATGGCTTGAAGCTAAGATAGCCGTCAAAAATTCGAAAACTTTGATAGAAAATATAACAGAGAATTTGCGTGACGGTGTAGTAATGACGATTGCTATTTTACCATCTATCATGTCGATAGGATTTTTAGGATTAATCATTGCGGAATATACACCAATTATTGAATATATTTCTTATATTTTTTATCCGATTATAAGTATTTTTCCTGTAAGTGACGTAGCAGTCTTAGCACAAGCTTCAACAATCTCTATAGTAGAGATGTTGTTGCCAGCAGCGATAGCTCAAAGTGCAGATTTAGCGACAAGATTTATAGTAGCAGTTATGAGTGTTTCAGCCATTATTTTCTTTTCGAGTGTAGTGCCAGTGATTTTATCGACGGAAGTTAAAATATCAGTCGGTAAACTAGTCATAATATGGTTTGAAAGAGTGGTATTCACCTTACTTATTACTATTCCATTTGCATTATGGATATTTTAAATAAAGGAAAATTTTATTAAATTAAGGAGTGATTTTTCATGAGAAAAATAGTAGCGAAAAAAGGTTTAGATATTGAATGTAAAGGTTGGGAACAAGAAGCGGTTTTAAGAATGTTATATAACAACCTAGATCCTGAAGTAGCAGAACGTCCAGAAGACTTGGTAGTTTATGGAGGTATTGGAAAAGCAGCTAGAAATTGGGAAGCATTTGAAGCGATTGAAGACACATTACGTTCGTTAGAAGCAGATGAAACAATGCTAGTACAATCAGGTAAACCAGTTGCTGTATTTAAAACACATGAAGAAGCTCCACGTGTATTAATTTCTAACTCAGTATTAGTTCCGGAATGGGCAAACTGGGATCATTTTAATGAATTAGATAAAAAAGGATTAATGATGTATGGACAAATGACTGCAGGTAGTTGGATTTACATCGGTTCTCAAGGTATTGTTCAAGGTACTTATGAAACATTTGGTGAACTTGCCAATCAACATTTTGATGGTAAATTGAACGGTACAGTAACATTAACTGCTGGACTAGGTGGTATGGGTGGTGCGCAACCACTTGCCGTTACTATGAACGGCGGTGTTGTAATTGGTGTGGATGTGGATGAAACACGGATTGATAAACGTATAGAAACACGCTATTGTGACGTCAAAACACATGATTTAGATGAAGCATTACGTTTAGCTAAGGAAGCACGAGATAAAGGTGAACCGCTTTCTATTGGTTTAGTAGGTAATGCTGTCGATACACATAAAGCCATTTTAGATAAAGGTTTTAAAATTGATATCGTAACTGACCAAACCAGTGCCCATGATCCATTAAATGGTTATGTACCAGAAGGATATTCATTGGAAGAGGCGAAAGCAGTTCGTGATAAAGACCCAAAACAATATGTTAAAGAATCACAAGCTTCTATGAGAAAACATGTTGAATATATGCTTGAATTTCAAAAAAATGGTGCTGTCGCATTTGACTACGGTAATAATATTAGACAAGTTGCATTTAATGACGGTTTAGAAAATGCATTTGATTTCCCTGGATTTGTACCTGCATATATTCGACCATTATTCTGCGAAGGGAAAGGTCCTTTCCGTTTTGCAGCTTTAAGTGGAGATCCAAAGGATATTGAGCGCGCTGATGAAGAAATGAGAAAAATCTTCCCAGACAATGAAAAATTAATTCGTTGGTTAGACTTAGCGCAAGAAAAAATTGCGTTTCAAGGTTTACCATCTCGTATTGCTTGGTTAGGGTATGAAGAGCGCGCCAAAATGGGCTTAGTATTGAATAAATTAGTACGTGACGGTGAAATTTCTGCACCAATTGTTATTGGACGTGACCATTTAGATTCTGGATCTGTAGCAAGCCCAAATAGAGAAACTGAAGGAATGAAAGACGGTTCTGATGCTGTTGGTGATTGGGCTATCTTAAATGCCTTAATCAATACTGCAGCAGGTGGTTCGTGGATTTCATTCCATCACGGTGGTGGCGTTGGTATGGGTTATTCGTTACATGCTGGTATGGTTGTTGTTGCAGATGGTTCAGAACGTGCAGACAAACGTTTAGGACGTGTACTTACTACGGATCCGGGTATGGGTGTAGTGAGACATGCTGATGCTGGATATGAGTCTGCAATTGAAGTAGCAAAAGAAAAAGGCATAAAAATCCCAATGATTACAGGTAAAGGAGACAAAAAATGAACGATTTAATTATTCAAAACATAAAAGAACTTATTTTACCAAAATCAACTGAACGTCCATTAAAAGGAAAAGAATTAGATGAGCTAAATATCATTGAGAATGGAACTGTCGTTGTAAAAGATGGCAAAATAGTTTATGCAGGTAATCATTCTAATGATTATGAAGCTAATGAAGTTATTGATGCAACAGGCAAAGTAGTTTCACCCGCACTTGTTGAAGCACATACACATCTTGTACATGGCGGGTCTCGCGAACATGAAATGTCACTCAAAAGACAAGGTGTTTCATATTTAGAAATTCTGGAACAAGGTGGAGGTATTTTATCTACTGTCGAAGCGACTCGTAAAGCGACTGAAGATGAATTGTTTGAAAAAGCAGAAAAGAATCTCTTAACTATGATTGAACATGGTGTGTTAGCTGTAGAAAGTAAGAGTGGCTATGGTTTAGATAAAGAAAACGAACTGAAACAGTTACGTGTATCTAATCGTTTAGCAGACAAATACAATTTAGATATGAAGCATACTTTTCTAGGACCTCACGCAGTTCCTAAAGATGCACAATCAAATCAAGCATTCTTGCAAGAAATGATTGACCTATTACCTGAAGTTAAACCATATGCAGATTTTGCAGATATATTTTGTGAGACAGGTGTATTTACCATTGAGGAATCACGAAAATATATGCAAGCTGCTAAAGCGTTAGGGTTTGATGTGAAAATTCATGCTGACGAAATCGATCCATTAGGTGGACTTGAATTAGCCATTGATGAAGGTGCGATTTCTGCAGACCACCTTGTTGCTTCTAGTACAGAAGGTAAAGCAAAACTAAAACAAAGTGACACTGTAGCTGTATTACTTCCAGGCACAACATTTTATTTAGGCAAAGAAACATATGCAGATGCGAGAGGCATGCTAGATAATGATGGTGCGATTGCAATTGCAACAGATTTTAACCCTGGTAGTTGCGTTACCAATAATTTACAACTTGTAATGTCTATTGCTGCGCTAAAATTAAAATTATCCCCAAATGAAATTTGGAATGCGGTAACGGTAAATGCTGCAAAAGCAATAGACGTAGCTGCTGGAACAATTAATGAAGGAGATAAAGCAAATATTGTAATTTGGGATGCACCTAACCATGAATATATTCCATATCATTACGGTATTAACCATGCAGAGACAGTGATTAAAGATGGCAAAGTATTGGTAGATAATAAAATTCAATTAAAAGGTTAATATAATTATACTGTCAGTCTGGGGCATCAAGTGATGCCCAAGATTATTTAGAGCCACTTCTCAATTTATTGAGTTAGTGGCTCTTACACATGAGCAAGGTCTCAGGTGGCCCAAGTCCACTTCTCAATTTATTGAGTTAGTGGCTCTTACACATGAGCAAGGTCTCAGGTGGCCCAAGTCCACTTCTCTAAAGAACCACTTCTTAATTTTGTTAAGATAGTGGTTCTTACACATGAGTTTTACTCAGGTGCTCCGCTTTTGAAATTGAAGTGGCTCTTACACATGAGCAAGGTCTCAGGTGGCCCAAGTCCACTTCTCTAAAGAACCACTTCTTAATTTTGTTAAGATAGTGGTTCTTACACATGAGTTTTACTCAGGTGCTCCGCTTTTGAAATTGAAGTGTCTCTTACACATGAGCAAGGGCTGTGGTGCTAAGCTTTTTATATTTTGATAAACAGAATTGATAAAATATTTTGACAATTATGATACCATATGACATGAGGAAGATATGGGGGTGACATTCGGCGTGACAAGCAACGGATATATAAAACAATGGCAAGGTAATATCATTCCGAATGTACTATCCGGTGTATTAATAGCATACGCACTTTTGCCAGGTGCTATTGCATTTTCTTTTATCGCAGGCGTTAGCCCAACAATAGGTATGTTGAGTACTGGGTTAATGATGATTGTCATTAGTTTTACAGGCAATAGGAATTTAATGGTCTCAGCGCCAAGTAGTGGTGTCTCTTTAGTTGTAGCACCACTTATGGCTAGTCAAGGGATGCAAGCAGTGATTCTAGCTACAATTATTATGGGATTAATACAAATTATATTTGGTTATTGTCATACAAATAAACTATTAGATTATATTCCTACAGGCGTTGTCATAGGATTTATGAATGCGCTTGGAGTACTACTATTCTCATCCCAACTTGATAATATATTTCAAATTTCTAATGCTACTTATGTTCTTGTATTAATTTCATTTTTAATTATTTGGTTGTCACAAAGGTATATAAAATTCATACCAGCACCTTTGGTTTCTATTATTGTATTAACCTTTGCCACTTGGTTAATTAAGCCAGATATACTATATGTTCATAATTTAGCTTCCATACATGTACGTTTTCCCAATATTACTTTACCTAAAATGATGTATGATTTAGAAAATATATTTATTATCTTTATGTATGGATTAACAATGGCAATTGTAGCTGTAGTACAAACAACTTTAACCGCTCGAATGATGGATGTTGTTACGGATACGACTAGTAATAAAAATAAAGAGTCAATTGGTCAAGGTATTGCAAACTTTATTGTAGGATTGTTTGGTGGATATGGTGGTAGTGCATTAGTGGGACAATCAAAATTCAATTTGAGTATGGGAGCAACATCAAGAGTTTCAACTTTGATCACAGGAAGTTTTTTAATTTTTAGTTTGTTTGTATTTGCTAGTTTTATTGGTCAGATACCTATGGCGGTATTAGCGACCGTACTAATTACGATATCATTAAATACATTTGATAGAAGAACTGTTTCGTTTGTTAAAAAAGCACCTATTTTTAATGGGGGTATAGTAATACTAACGATGGCGATTATATTAATAACGAATAATTTAGCTGCAGGTGTAGTGATTGTAACAATTGGTTACTACCTCATTTTGCGCTTGAAAAATAAGAAAGGGCGTGACATATAATGCCACAATATGAAGATTACATAAATTGGAGAAGAATTTTTCATCAATATCCAGAATTATCAGATGCAGAATATGAAACAACAAAAAGATTAAGAAGAATTTTAGAATCGTATGATATTACAATTCTAGATTTACCTTTAGAAACTGGCTTAGTAGCAGAGGTTGGTCAAGGTGAGCAATTTGTTGCAGTGCGAACAGATATAGATGCTTTGCCTATCAAAGAACAAGTTGTACATGAATTTACATCTACGAATGAAGGTATGATGCATGCTTGTGGACATGATATTCATATGGCAAGCATACTTGCAGTAGCAACAAAATTAAAAGAAATAGAAGCGCAATTAACTGGACGCGTACGTATTATCTTCCAACCTGCAGAAGAACTAGGTTATGGAGCGTATCATATTACTGATACAGGCGCGATAGAAGGTGCTAAAGCGGTGTTAGGTTATCATAATTATCCTACATTAGACATTGGTGAATTTGCAGTGAAACCAGGAGTGATTACATCTTCTGTAGATCGATTTGAATTTAAAATTAAAGGTGTAGGCGCTCATGCTGCGAAACCTGAACAAGGTAATGATCCAGTTATTGTGTTAGGACAATTAATTAATAGCGTGCAGTCTATTGTTAGTAGGAATTTATCAGCATTTGATAATGGTGTTGTTACTATTGGTGAAGTATCTAGTGGTAATACATGGAACGTTATTGCAGATGAGGCTTATGTTCAAGGTACAGTGAGAAGTTTTGATGAAGAGAAACGTAATTACATCGAAAAACGCTTGCGTGCAATCGGAAGCGGTCTTGCAGAGGCATTTGATGTTGAAATTGAAACGTTATATCACCGTTTACCAGGTGCGGTTGTTAACGACGAAAAATTAACAGAAGACGCTAAAGAGGTTGCTAAATCAGTAGGTTATAATGTGAGTGTTATGGACCAACCATTAACTATTGGAGAAGATTTTTCTGGTTTCTCAAATAAATATCCAAGTGTATTTGTATTTATTGGTTCTAATAGTGAATATGACCTGCATCATCCTAAATATGATCCAGACGAACGTATATTAGAAAAAGTACCAGAGTATTTCGTAAGTTTTGTACAAAAACTTTTAAATGAGCAATATCAATAGAATCTTCGAATGATGTATTAAACATTGAAAAATCAGGGTAATGCATAAACATATTGATTAAATAAGGAGTGTTTGCATATGCCAGGTCAAGATCCTAGAACAAAATTTTCAAGTGAAGATTTCCCAAAACAAGAGCAAGACGTTCCAGGTTTACAAAATAAATTAGACCCTAAGCCTGATTGTGGTGAAACAACTTATATCGGTTACGGACGTTTGAAAGATTACAAAATGTTAGTGACTGGTGGAGATTCTGCTATCGGTAGAGCCGCTGCAATTGCGTATGCTAAGGAAGGTGCAGATGTGGCGATTAATTACTTACCAGCTGAGCAAGCGGACGCTGAAGAAGTACAACAAGTGATTGAATCAGCAGGACGTAAAGCTGTATTAATCCCAGGTGATATACGTGATGAGCAATTTAACTACGATTTAGTTGAAACAGCTTATAACAAACTTGGTGGTTTAGATAATGTAACGATTGTAGCAGGACATCAGCAATATAGAAATAATATTAAAGGCTTTGATACGGAATCATTTACTGAGACATTCGAAACAAATGTTTATCCTATTTTCTGGTCAGTTCAAAAAGCAATTGATTATTTAAAACCAGGTGCAACGATTACACTGACTTCATCCGTGCAAGGTTATAACCCAAGCCCAATCTTGCATGATTATGCTGCTTCCAAAGCGGCTATTATTTCACTTACCAAGAGCTTATCTGAAGAATTAGGTAGTAAAGGAATCCGAGTGAACTGTGTAGCACCAGGACCATTCTGGTCACCACTCCAAATTTCTGGTGGACAGCCTCAATCTAAGATTCCAACTTTTGGCCAAAAAGAAGTGTTAGGTAGAGCAGGTCAACCGGTTGAACTTTCAGGTGTGTATGTACATTTAGCAGCTGAGGAATCAAGTTATACTACAGGACAAGTTTATGGCGTGACAGGTGGTACTCAATTAGATTAGAATTGATGAAGTAACGATACAGTAATTTGAAAATTAGTGTTATAATGTTTCGGCGATACTAAGTATAAGGAGGAAAGGATAGTTTAATATCCTACCTCCTTATTTTTGAAAGGAAAGGTAATCATTTATGAAAAAATTTAAAGCAGACGCTTTAACAAAAAAACAAAATTATAAATTATTAAGTGGAAGTGTGATACCTAGACCCATCGCATTTGTTACTTCTCAAGATAAAGATGGGCATTTAAATGCAGCGCCGTTTAGCTTTTTTAATGTTGTTAATAGTGCACCTCCAATGATTATGATTTCTACAGGGCGTTCTGAAGGAAAGCGAAAAGACACTTCTTTAAATATTGAGGAAACGGAAGCGTTTGTAGTACATATTACAGATGAAGCTACAGTCGAACAAATCAACAATACTGCAGCACCGTTGTCCCGTAACCAAAATGAATTAGAAAGAACAAGTTTGAAATGTGTTGACTCTGAATTAATTTCAGTACCTGGTATCGAACAAGCTAAAATTCGAATGGAATGTAAGTTAGATAGAATTATTCCACTAGGTGATCCACAAGAAGGGTCCGATTTAATTATAGGCGAAGTAGTCATGTTTCATATTGATGAATCAGTTTATTTTGAAGATAGTAAAATAGATGCTGATGCGCTTAGTGCGGTAGCTCGTTTAGCTGGTAATGATTACGCTTCTTTAGGTAATAAGTTCACTATCGAACGTCCGATGAAGTAAATATAAAGCAATTAAATGAATTGTATAAGCTATATAAAAATAGTAGATGTTGAAGGGATTAGACAATGAAAGCATTAATAAAAATTGTTTTCTGTTTAATCCCTATTTGACGAATTACAATTAATACTGTACTGTAATAAAATAAAATAAAATAATAACTTATCAAGAGAAGTTTAGGGACTGGCCCGGTGATACTTCGGCAACATGATAATGCGTGTGCCAAATCCAGTAGCATAATTTATGCTAGAAGATAAGAATGAATCGCAGTTTACTCTTTCTTCTTAATTTAGAAAGAGTTTTTTTATTTTTAAGGCTTAAAAATAACAGAAGGTTGGATTCTGTTCTAATATTTAGGAAAGTTGGTTATGTATGGAGGAAACGAAAAAAGGTAACGCTTGGGCTTTGATACCTTTAATCATATTTGTTGGTATGTTTTTAGGTGTTGGTATAAGTACAGGTGACTTTACAACAATGCCACTCAATGTAGCTATATTAGTTGCTTCTATTGTTGGCTTAGTGTTAAACAGAAAAGAATCATTTCATAAAAAAGTTGAAGTTTTTACAAAAGGTGCAGGACATTCCAATATTATTTTAATGATGCTAATTTTCTTATTAGCAGGTGCCTTTTCTCAAACGACAGAAGATATGGGTGGCGTGCAGTCGACGGTTAATTTAGGGTTATCATTAATACCAGAAAATTTAATTATCGTTGGACTATTTATAATATGTATGTTTGTATCATTATCAATGGGGACGTCTGTTGGGACGGTAGCTGCTATAGCGCCAGTTGGTTTTGGTTTAAGTCAGGCTACAGATGTTTCAGCGGCAATCACAATGGCTACTGTTGTTGGTGGAGCTATGTTTGGCGATAACTTATCGATGATTTCTGATACTACTATAGCTGCAGTACGTACTCAGAAAACGAAAATGAGTGATAAATTTAAGGTGAACATAAAGATTGTTTTGCCTGGTGCGATATTTACTATTATTGTGCTTTGGTTTTTAACAAATGGTGCACATATAGATGTAAATAAAAGTTATGATTATGATCTTGTTAAAGTAATTCCGTACTTATTTGTGCTTATCTTAGCATTAATAGGTATAAATGTAGTTATTGTATTAATCGGAGGTATTGTACTTTCTGCAATAATCGGTTTAATCTATGGTTCATTTGGATGGACAGGTTTATTAAATTCTATATCAAAAGGTATAATCGGTATGGAAGATATAGCGATTATTGCATTGCTCATTGGTGGTTTAGTTGCGCTGATTCAACATAATGGTGGTATTACTTGGTTATTAAATTTTGTGCGCAGTAAAGTGAAATCTAAACGTGGTGCAGAACTAGGTATTGCTGGATTAGTCAGTGTTGCAGATATATCAACAGCAAATAATACTATTTCTATATTAATGGCAGGGCCGTTAGCAAAAGATATTTCAGAAGAATATGATGTAGATCCACGTAAATCGGCTAGTATTTTAGATATGTTCGCAAGTTGTTTTCAAGGGATGTTGCCATATAGCCCTCAATTGATTGCTGCTGCAGGTGTGGCGTCTATATCTCCATTTGAATTAGTTCCTTACGCAATCTATCCGATGATACTAGGTGTTTGCGGACTTATAGCGATTTTCTTCAGATTACCTAGGTTAGATAAAAAGTAATTAAGATATATTAAAACATTAAGATCAAATTGCGAATTGATTTTTAAGCTCTAATTAGAGTGTTGAAATTACATGCTAATAAATATGAGGTAGAAGGTATTTGGAAATTGTTGTTGTTCATTGTGTTATTTAATACTAAGTAATTATAATAGAGATTAAATGAGTCCGGGATATAAAGGTTTCCCGGGCTCATTCGCTATTTTAAATAAACAGTATGTTAATAGAATATGCTAAGATAAATATAAAGTTTATTTAGTAAAATATTCAATATAAATGAAAGTTTTGACGTTTACTGACTAATAGCGATAAAATAAGGTTGTTAAAGCTTTATAAATATGAAAGAACATCACTATATTTACTTTATAATTGTTTAGAAGTATAGTGTAATGCGTTAGAATAGTAATAAGAGTGAAAGTAGGTGAACAATCGATCGTGGGTAAATACAATGTAGAAAATGAAAATGTTGAAATTCGTCTTGAAAGATTATTTAAGGTAGAACCTGAATTATTATACCAAGCTTGGACAGACCAACGTTTTCTTAAACAATGGTTTATGACAACTGAAAGAACAAATAAAACTATTGAAGTAACTGCTGAACAAAATGGAAAGTATAAAATTGTTGATGTTCGTAAGGGTAAGGAGAATATAGTGCAAGGTACATTCGCTTCATTAACACCTTATGAATATATCGTCATGACAATTGGTATGCCCGAATTAAGTGATTCAGAAGATACGATAGAAGTTGAAATATTCGAGAGAGAGCCAGGCATTACGCAAATGATTTTCAATTATAATGCTTTTGTACCAAGAGAAAGAAGATTAACATCTTTAGAATATAAACAGAAGAAGAAAGAATATCATGATTCGACGGCACATGGATTTGAAATGTTATTCGACAAACTACAATTAACGCTTGAAGAGTTTGAAGCGGATTTATAAAATAGTTCGCTAATATAACAATCATATTGTTATATATGGTTTTGTTATACTATTCCAACGCTGATATCATTGTTTGAGTATGAATAAGCTTCGTCCCGTATCAAAGTTAATACTTTATATGGTTTGCTCGGTCGGCACTTAAAATAATCATGCTCCCTTTAAAGTAAACACTAAATGTGTAAAGGCTTTAGAGGGAGCATTTTTGTAATTAATAAATTTAACATAATTCTTAAACTTCAAAATCGTTATTTAAACATGTCGCATAAGACAATAATTAGAAATTTATTTTAGTGCAATTCACCTATTACTTTACGTTCATTATATTTTCGTAATAAGGTTTCGAAGAAAATATGGTAACTAATAAAACTTGAATAATCTATACCATCTGCTAAGTAAAATGTATTACTAGATACATAAATATTATAACTCGCTTTTTGAGCAAGGGTATTATCTTTTAAAGTGGTTACAGAGAAAAAATATTTTTGACGCAACTGTAATAAATTGCTGATATCTGTCAATTGCTCTGATTCACCAGAAAGGGAAATGATAAAAAAGATGTCTTTTGGTGTTGTTTTATTCAAAACCATTTTAAATTCGTGTACGTCATGAAGTACTATAATACTTTTATGTATCGTTAGTAAGATACGCTGTGCTTCTTGAGCAACATTCATTTGAGCTAATCCTGTTCCATATAAATAAATCGTTTCTGCTTGATAAATTTTATCTGTAATAAGATTATAGTCGATTCTTTCTAAATAAGTAAAAGTATTTTCAATTTCTTGTTTAAAGCCTTCGATTGAATCTGAAGGTAATTGATGTGCTTGTTCAGTTTCAAATTTTAAATAAGATTTGAAATCACTATAACCATCAAAGCCTAACTTGCGAGTGAAACGATGAATGGTGGCGTTAGACGCGTGGGTGTGTTCGGCTAATTCTTGTATTTTCATCGTTTTACATTGTAGGATATGTGTATTAATAAAATGTGCAATATATAAGTCGTTTTCATTTAGTTTATTAAAGTTATTGTTAACACGTTCATCTAAAAACAATTTTATCACCTCACACTTCATGAAAATATTTTCATGTTTTGAAAATATAATCTGATTATACAAAATTGTTCCGAATGGCGTCAAACTATTGTTTGAATGTAAGCGTTTCCTTTAATATTGAATTAATCACATACAACACATATTCAATGAATTATATTTATCGATTTATTATGAATGATGTATAAATAAATCTTATATATATAAATAGGGGGTTATACGGCTATGAATGCAATTAAGAGATTTGGAAGTGCAATGATTGTTCCTGTATTAATGTTTGCATTTTTCGGTATTGTTTTAGGATTTGCGACTTTATTTAAAAATCCGTCAATCATGGGAAGCATTGCTAATGATGGAACAACTTGGTTTAAAATTTGGTCAGTAATCGAAGCTGGCGGTTGGACAATTTTTAATCATATGGAAGTTGTGTTTGTGGTTGGTCTGCCACTATCTTTGGCTAAAAAGGCTCCTGGACATGCAGCTTTAGCAGCATTGATGGGCTACCTCATGTTCAATACTTTTATAAATGCAATACTTACGCAATGGCCGCATACATTTGGAGCGAATTTGGAAAAAGGCGTTGAAAATGTAACAGGACTTAAAGCGATTGCTGGGATTGAAACGCTAGATACGAATATACTTGGTGGTATTATCATTTCAAGTATCATAACTTGGATACATAATCGATACTACAGTAAACGATTACCAGAGATGTTAGGGGTTTTCCAAGGCCTAACATTTGTGGTGACGATATCATTCTTTGTTATGTTACCAATAGCATTACTTACGTGTGTTATTTGGCCGACTGTTCAAGGTGGTATTACTTCATTACAAGGATTTATTATTGGATCAGGCTATATAGGTGTTTGGTTGTATCACTTCTTAGAACGAGTACTAATTCCAACAGGATTACACCATTTTATCTATGCGCCAATTGAAGTTGGTCCTGTTGTAGTTAATCATGGCTTAAAAGCAGAATGGTTTGAACACGTTAATGAATTTGCTAAAAGTACAGAACCATTAAAAGAACAATTTCCATATGGATTTATGTTACAAGGCAACGGTAAAGTATTCGGTGCTATAGGTATTGCTCTGGCTATGTATTCAACTACACCTAAAGAAAATAAAAAGAAAATTGCAGCATTACTTATTCCAGCAACTTTAACTGCAGTAGTAGTCGGTATAACAGAACCATTAGAATTTACGTTCTTATTCATAGCGCCATATTTATTTGTATTGCATGCTTTATTAGCTGCAACAATGGATACAATGATGTATGGATTTGGTTTAGTAGGTAACTTTGGAGGGGGACTATTAGACTTCTTTGCAACAAACTGGATACCGTTAGCACAAAATCATTGGTTAACATATGTGATACAAATCATCATAGGCTTAGGATTTACAGCAATTTATTATTTCTTATTTAGATTTTTAATTCTGAAATTTGATATTCCACTTCCTGGTCGTAAAAAAGATGAAGAAGATATGAAATTATATAACAAAAATGATTATAAAGGTAAAAAGAACGAAGATAATAATAGAGTATCAACAGGAAATGATTATGAAGATAAGGCGATTTATTATTTAGAAGGTTTAGGTGGTAAGGAAAATATTAAGGATGTAACAAATTGCACAACACGCTTAAGACTTACAGTGAAAGATGTTGAGAAGGTCGAAGATAGTGCTTACTTTACACATAATCAAATGGCACATGGATTAGTAAAAAGTGGTAAAAATGTCCAAGTAGTTGTAGGTATGTCAGTGCCTCAAGTAAGAGAAGCATTTGAAAATTTAGTGAATAATGATGATGTAATAAAATAATATATTAGTTTTATATGATGAATGACGCAAGGATGAAAGACTTGTATAAGAACTAGTTAATAATTTCGTTTTAGGAAACAATTACCTATAAGATTAAGAGGAACCAAAACACAAATGTCTTGGTTCCTCTTTTTTATTATTTATTGTATATTGGTGATTTTTATAAGCAGGCTGTTTATATTACGAAATTCTAGCTTTATTCATCCAACGAGGTTGGTATACAGCGCCAAGGATATCGATATTATGCGTAGCCATTATATATATGAGTTTTGCAAAGACTGAGGGTGACGTAGATACGTTTATCTTATTGCGATTAAAAGTATATGTAATGTACTCAGTTTGATTTATTAAATTCAAAATATCGATGACCTTGTCTTTAATAAATGCGTCACGAAGTCCATCTACAACTAGTTCAAAACGTCTGGAAGATAATAATAAATGATCTAAATCTAGAAGGTCATTAGTATCTGTACCTTGTAGTATTTGATAAATGGAATAGTTATGAAAACTAAGGAAACTAATCATATATGGTAATTGCTGCTTTGGTAAATTAATCTCTAAAGCATACAAATTATTTTGTTTGAAAATAGTAAATTTAAATGAATTACAAAATTGTATTTGTTTACAAAGTTTGGTTAAATTTTTTCGTGTGGCACGATTGTTTAATCCACCAATATTTAACACAAAAGTTTCAGTTTTATCTAAAAACATATGATACCCCCAATATCTATGGAAAGTGTTTTATCTCTATTAATCATAATATTCAATTACACTTAAATTTTCACAAGTTATTATTTCTATTAGATTGTACCACTCTTTTTTATTGGAATCACTAGGTCTTAAGAACGAAGTTAAAATTTTTAAGAGAAGTTACGTACAGATATTATATTTAGAATATTTAGAAAATTAAGTTGTTTGTAAGTTTAAAGTATGATACATTCTTCTTTGTTAATACATAAAGGGAAGTGTTTATAGATGTTATCAAAGGTAAGTAGATTTGCAACCAACACATTCTTATTATGGATGTTAGTTGCTGCAATTATAGGTTTTATTTTTCCTGCTCAATTAGCAACACTAAGTGGATGGGTTCCTTATTTATTAGGTATTGTAATGCTGGGGATGGGGCTAACGATAGACCCTAAAGATTTTAAAATTGTATTTCAAGCGCCACGCTCAGTGATAATTGGTGTTATCTTACAATATACAATCATGCCATTAACAGCTTTTTTAATTGCTAAATTATTTAATCTGCCACCAGAAGTAGCTATAGGTGTTATTTTAGTGGGATGTTGTCCTGGCGGAACATCAAGTAATGTAATGAGCTATCTTGCTAATGCAAATGTCGCTTTATCAGTTGCAATTACAAGTGTGTCCACACTATTAGCGCCAATTCTAACGCCAGCCTTAATATATTTATTTGCTAATCAATGGTTAGAAGTATCGTTTATGAGTATGTTTTGGTCGGTTATCCAAGTAATTTTAATTCCAATTATTATTGGTTTTATCTTACAAAAATTATTTAAAAACTTTGCCGCTAAGTCAGCGAAAGCTTTACCAATTGTTTCAGTTGTTGCTATATCGCTTATCCTAGCGTCGGTAGTAGGTGGAAGTAAATCACAAATACTTGAAACAGGCTTATTGATTTTTGCTGTTGTTATCTTACACAATATTGTAGGTTACACACTTGGATATACTTTGGCTAAAATATTCCATTTGGAAAGAGCCGATAAAAAAGCTGTTTCTATAGAAGTAGGTATGCAAAATTCAGGTCTAGCAGTATCACTAGCCACCGTTCATTTTAGTCCATTAGCTGCAGTTCCGGGAGCTGTATTTAGTCTGGTTCACAATATTACTGGACCAATATTAGCTAAATATTGGAATAAGCGATAAAAATAAGAAGAAGCTAGGCTAATTTATGAACTGTATTTAGTCAAGTAGACAAATAAATAATTAAAATAACCTAATGGTCTAATTCATAGCTATGTTATGGATTGGGCCATTTTTAATGCGATTCACTTATGTCATAAAAATGGTTACAATTAGTTAATTCAAATCTGAAATATGATAAGCTATCATTAAACGAATGTGATCTCATATTAAATAGGAGGCGTAATTATGTACAAAGCAGTTGTATTTGATTTTGATGGCACGATTATAGATACAGAAAAACATCTGTTTGAAATTATTAATAAACATTTAATTCAACATAATTCAGAAGAAATATCATTAGACTTTTATCGTCAGTCCATTGGAGGCGCTGCAACGGAATTACATAGATATTTGGAAGCACAACTCGGTAAGGATAATAAGGAAAAGGTTTATTTAGAACACAATGAAACGAGTGTTACATTACCGATTGTTGATGCAATGCATCAGCTTATGCAATATTGTAAAAAACGTCATATCCCTATGGCAATTGCCACAAGTAGTTACCGTGAAGATATTCAGCCAACGTTTGACAGTTTGGGATTGGATGAATATATAGATGTAATTGTAGGGCGTGAAGATGTAGAGGCGATTAAACCAAACCCAGACCCATATCTCACTGCTGTCCAAAGATTAAATTATAATCCAGCAAATTGCCTAGCGATTGAGGACTCAGTAAATGGTGCTACAGCGGCTATTACTGCTGGTCTTGATGTTATTGTTAATACTAATGACATGACCGAATTACAAGACTTTAGTCAAATTGCATATACAGGGAAAGATTTGTCTGCTGATGAAATCATAGCGTTATGTTTTGAAGTTGATAGGAGTTAGTTTTATGAATATTTATTTGTTAATATTTTTCCTAGGTGGTCCTATCGTATTAGCTATAGGTAATTTAGTTTTAGGACCTATATTTAATAAAAAGATTCCTTTTAATATACAATTTCGTTCATTTATGGTTGGTTCGATGGTTTATTTATTAGGTGCTGTAGCTTTATATTATTTTGTACTACAATATAGGTTTTAATTATATATTAAAAACAGATGACGCTTTACGAGACAAGCGCCATCTGTTTTATAGAAATTGAAATATTAATGTTACACATACTAGGACAAGTAGCATAGCATCTATACCTATCATGATAGCAAACCGGGGATTCTTTTCTCCGGTTTCTTTTGTTTTTTTATAGGCTTTCAAATTTGGTATTAAGCTCACAATTAATAAAATAATTACTACGATTCCTAAAATTACACTCATGATTTGTCACCACCATTTTGATTTTTTGCTAGAAACTCCCATACGTAGCCGGCAATAATACCTAAGATTAATCCAATAATAATTCCGGCTTTTATTGCTGAAAAGAGAGCGCTTATGATAATCGCAATTAATAATGCAATAGGAATGGTTATACCAAATTTATATTTTCGTTCTGGAGAATTTACAATAGAAAACAAAGTATAATATAAAATACCAAAAACAAAAATCACCATTATACTTTTTAATATTAAAGGACCAACTGAACTATCAGATCCACTAAAATAATTTAAAAAGAAAAATAACACACCAAATATAATGGAAATCGTAAGCGTACGTTTCATTAAGTGTTTATTCATATATAACTCCTTTGTAATAAATCTACTGAAAATTATACCATATAACACAGATGAATTATTGTATTAGCAGTTATCTTGGTATATTACGTTCATATTGGTGATGATCATTTAAATATGCATAAAACAAACCTATTATTAATCCTCCTCCGATATAATTACCAATGCCTGCACCTAATAAATTAATAATTGCAGGTATAAGTGCTAATTCACTGCTTTGATATACTAAACCACCACCAAATAGTACAGAGTTATAAACCACATGCTCATAACCCATAAAGGCAAATATAGATACACCAAACATCATAACGAACATTTTAGCTAAAATATCGTCTATTTGCATCGCTATAACTAAAGAGATATTAATGAAAAAATTAGCGAAGATACCCTTAATCAATATTGATGTAAAACTAGCAGTTAATGTCTTATGTTCAATAGTATGCTCTAATTGTATTAACATGTCAGTAGTCATCACATCAGAATGACGTAATAATAAGAAAAATAAAAAGCCACCTAATGCATTACCGATAAAGCATAATGTGAAAATTTTCAAAACTCTGGTAGGGTTGATGACACGATAATATAAACCAACTGTAAAATACATAAAGTTACTTGTCAGCAATTCTGAATTAGTAAATAAGATGAGTACTAGAGCAAAACTAAATGCTATAGATGCAATAATATTGATGATGCCAGAAGGTAGATGAGTTTCTAGGGATGCTTTAATAAGTAAGACAAATACAGTAATAACACCTAGAATAAAACCAGCCATTATAGCTCGTAGTAAATAGCGCTTAAAATAAAAACTTTGTAAGATGTCTTTAGTTTTAATAGTATCAACTACGTGATCAATCCAAGCTTTGCCATAAAATACTTTATCCCATTTAATGTTTTTTTCGCTCAATTTTTTATCCCCGCTTTCTGTAATTAATTATAAGTATACTATGTTATGTAGAATTTGTGATATTTTTCACAAATTCTACATGAATTCATGTTCACTTAAATTTTTATAGTTGATTTTCAAGAAAAATAATTTTTAAAAAAAGCTTTACTTTCCAATGTAAAATCGCATACAATTGATAAACGGTAATGTAAGCCCTTACATTATTCGAAAATAATTGTTTAAATTTTTTGAATTTATAGTATAATAACGACATAATAAGTGAATTTAGTTCCACTTATATTTGAAAGAGATGGGGTTTGAATGATGAAAGATAATAATGAATTACAGAGGGGGCTAGGTGCACGTCAAATGCGTATGATTGCACTTGGTGGAACGATTGGTGTAGGACTATTTATGGGAGCTACAAGTACTATAAAATGGACAGGTCCTTCTGTTATATTTGCATATTTAATAGCAGGTATATTTTTATTCTTAGTAATGAGAGCAATGGGAGAAATGGTTTATTTACATCCAACTTCTGGTTCTTTTGCTAACTTTGCGAGTGATTACATACATCCAGTAGCAGGGTATCTAACAGCTTGGAGTAACGTTTTTCAATGGGTAGTTGTAGGTATGAGTGAGGTTATTGCAGTCGGAGAATATATGAACTATTGGTTCCCTGACTTACCACAATGGATACCGGGCGTTATTGTTGTAGTTTTATTAGCTGGAGCTAACCTTGTATCTGTTAAAGCGTTTGGTGAATTTGAGTTCTGGTTTGCAATGATTAAAGTAGTTACAATTATTTTAATGATAGTAGCTGGTTTTGGTCTTATCTTCTTTGGTCTAGGAAATGGTGGAGAAGCAATTGGTCTATCAAATCTATGGGATCATGGCGGATTTATGCCTAACGGTTGGATTGGCTTTTTCTTTGCACTTTCAATTGTTATCGGATCATACCAAGGTGTTGAATTAATTGGTATTACCGCTGGTGAAACAAAAGATCCACAAAAAAATATCAAGAGCGCGGTTAACGGTGTTATCTGGCGTATATTGATTTTCTATATTGGTGCAATTTTTGTAATTGTTACAGTTTATCCTTGGAATGAACTAGGCAATATTGGTAGTCCATTTGTAGCTACATTTGCTAAAGTAGGTATCACTTTTGCAGCAGGATTAATCAACTTTGTTGTACTTACTGCAGCGATGTCAGGCTGTAACTCAGGTATATTTAGTGCTAGCCGTATGTCATTAAATTTATCTCAAAAAGGTATGTTACCTAAATTCTTTGGTAAAGTTATGAAAAATGGTGTCCCTGTTTGGACTGTACTTGCCATTGCAACAGGCATTTTAATTGGTGCTTTGCTTAACGTAATCTTACCGTTATTTATCAAAGGTGCCGATAGTGTATTCGTATATGTTTATAGTGCTTCGATTTTACCAGGGATGGTACCATGGTTCATGATTTTAATTAGTCATTTAAGATTTAGAAAAAATCATCCTGAAGAAATGGAAGGCCACCCATTTAAGATGCCAGGTGGTGCATTTACAAACTACATTACAATGGCGTTCTTTATCATGGTATTAATCGGTATGTTATTTAATAAGGAAACTGTGGTTTCTGTAGTTATCGGTATTGTATTTCTATTGTTTATGACAATGTTCTTCTTCTTGAAGGGCTACCATAAATTAAGTAAAGATCAACAACTCTAAAGTGTAATAGGGTAATTATATTTATATAAATTATTTTAATATTTAAAGTATTTTGTGAGAGGCTGGGACAATTTTAATTGTCCCAGCCTTAATGATTATAAAGAACCACTTCTCAATGTAATGAGTTAGTGGTTCTTATGCATGAGCAATAGCTTAGGTAAACCTTTTTTATCAAATAAGTCATTTTAATAAGATGAGACGATGAAACCTTTGTAAATGAATTAGCTTTCTGTCTCGTTACCATTTTTTAATTATTATCAGAATGTACTTTTTAATCCGTTATACACATAACTTTATTAATTAATTTACATAAAATTTACTGCAATAAAATAATTACTCAAAACTTGTAGACTACACTTAAAGTGTAGATTGATAATACATATTTAAAGGAGTTATTACTTTATGAAAATTTTTAACAAATTAGCAACTGTTTCTGTGGCAAGTGCAATCGTTATGGGTTCTGTGTTGGGGAGTGTGCAGTCAACCTATGCCTCGGCTGGAGGACATGCGCCAAAAGAAAATGGTGTTTCATATATGGGTAATACAAAAAATGCAAAGAATGTAATATTTTTAGTTGGGGATGGTATGGGTCCTTCGTACAATTCTGCTTATCGTTACTTTGCTGATAATCCAGAAACAAAAGAAATGGAAAAGACTGCTTTTGATAAATATCTAGTAGGTAATCAACGTACAAATCCGAGCGATCCAAAAGAAAATGTAACTGATTCTGCGGCTGGTGCGACAGCGTTTAGTTCTGGTCATAAAACTTACAACGGGGCTATTGGTTTAGATGATAATAAGAAAAAAGTGAAAACTGTGTTAGAGCAAGCAAAAGAGAATGGTAAGTCAACTGGATTAGTTTCTACTGCAGAATTAACTGATGCAACGCCAGCAGCATACGCAGCGCATGTTGATAGCCGAGACAAAAAAGATGAAATTGCTAAACAATTTTATAACGATAAAATTAAAGGTGAGCATAAAGTAGACGTTTTACTTGGTGGCGGGGCAGAATATTTTGGTAAAGAAAATGGTAATTTAGCAGATAAGTTTAAAAAAGACGGCTATGATGTTGTCGACAATAAAACAGATATGAAACAGTCTACGAACAAAAAAATCTTAGGGTTGTTTGCTGATAATGATATGCCATTACAAATTGACGCACCAGATAAAAATCCAAGACTGCTAGATATGGCAGATACAGCAGTAAATAAATTACAAGAAAATGATAAAGGTTTCTTCTTAATGGTAGAAGGCGCATCTATAGATAAAGCAGGTCACCCAAATGATGTAACGGGTGTAATGTCTGAAATGAATGGTTTCGAAAAAACGTTTGAATTTGCTACAAATTATGCAAAATCAAATCCTGATACACTAGTCGTTGCAACAGCAGATCATTCAACTGGTGGTTTGTCTATTGCTAAAGGTAAAGATTATGTTTGGAATCCAGAGGCAATTCAGTCTATGAAACACTCAGGTATGCATATGACTAAAGAAATTGCTGAAGGCAAAGATTCACAAAAAGTAATTCAAGACGGTTATGGTTTTGAAGTTGAGCAATCACAAATTGATAAAGTTAAAGACGAAGCAACAAAACTCAATAAATTAGATAAAGATTCCGATGAATATAAAGAACAAATGCAAAAAGTTCAAGATGCCATACAAAAACCAATAAATGACAAATCTAATACTGGCTGGACAACATATGGTCATACTGGTGAAGATGTAAACACATATGCATATGGGCCTGGTAGTGAGCAATTTAGAGGAAATATAGATAACACAGATAATGCGAACAATATCTTTGATTTCTTCAAAAATGAACAAAACTAATTGAATCAAATGGTATTAGTATAATGTTAGTGAGAAAGATAATAAATAATGACAAATAAATAGGAAGTGAGCTTGATAAATCACATGAAATATTGGTTTATCTCTCACTTCTTTATTTCATTGGCGATTAAAAATGATATGAACTAAAATTTTTGATTCAAAAAACTAGTATAAAAAGATAAAACCAACCTACTCAACTTAAAGAAACAGTTGTTAGGTTGGTTTTTTATATTAATGTTTAAAATATATATTAGATAAATGCTTTCGATAATTATCTAAAGCCATTTTAGATTGAGTAATAGCGTCTAATGATTTGTCGTAATTTAATGCGATGTAGCGGTAATATAAAATATCGACTGTGAACAATTGAGCAAATAAAGAGGTTGTTGCAGCCATACGTAATTCATTTTCATCTGTTTGACCATATATCAGTGTATAATCTGATATTTTTGCAATAGGATTATCGTTCGAACTTGAAATAGTTATGATAGGAATTTGATAATCTGTTGCTACCTTTGCCATGGATTGCAATTCACTGTGACTACCTTGATTTGTCACGAATATAATACAATCACGTTCATCATGTGTAGCAAGTGTAGACATAAACAAATGAGTTTCTTGCAAAAGTCTTACATTTAATCCAATTCTAGATAGTTTTTGAAATAGGTCTGTAACAATAACAAGTGAAGCCCCGTAACCAAATAGAAAAATCGTGCGAGCACTTTGCATCTTTGCACATATCATATCTATATTTTCATTTTCAATATGGTCTGACACGAAGTTCATCGTGTTTGTAACACGTGATAACATTTTAGACTTTAATACATCTACAGATTCATTATCCATTAATTCAAGGTGATTGTTGTTTAATGTTTCTTCGGGTAAATAGCGAGAAATGGCTATTTTAAGCTCTTGAAATCCTTTTTCGGTCATTTTCTTACTGAATCTAACGATAGACGCAGTACTTGTATTTATTTCATCAGATAAATCTTGAACAGACATATTGATAATCTTATGTGGTGTATTTAAGATATAATCAGCAATTTTTTTCTCACTTTTAGTTAATTTCGGGTATTGTCGATCAATTTTATATAGTACGTTGGTCATAGTTAATCACCTAGAGTATCAGTTTCTCGCATAGCCTTTGTCGTGCCGAAGAAATAAGTGAATAAGAAACCACCGGCATATGCTGCGAGTAATCCGGCTATATAGCCTAAGTACATGTGGTCCGAAATCAATGGCAATAATGATATGCCACTTGGGCCAATTGCGGTTGCACCAATATGGCCAATGCCTCCAATGACAGCGCCACCGATACCACCACCAATACAAGCCGTTATAAATGGTTTGCCTAAAGGTAAGGTAACACCATAAATTAGAGGCTCACCAATCCCTAAAAATCCAACCGGTAGGGCACCTTTAAGTGTATCCCTTAGTGTTGTGTTTTTACTACATCTTACCCATAATGCTAAAGCAGCTCCGACCTGTCCAGCACCAGCCATAGCAGCAATTGGTAATAAATAAGTTGCGCCAGTTTGATTGATCATCTCAATGTGAATAGGTGTGAACATATGATGCAAGCCTAACATAACTAATGGTAAGAAAAAGGCTCCAATAATAAACCCACTAAAGACACCACCAACGTCGATAATTGCATTGATAACTGAGACAAGTCCATCTGAAACGAAGCCAGCTAATGGCATAAAAATAAAGATTGTTAGAAGTCCTATAATAAACAGAGTGATTGTAGGCGTAACGATAATATCTACGGCGTTTGGAACAATTTTATGTAATCGTTTCTCAACGATACTAAGAAGCCATACTGCAAAAATTACGCCAATTATACCACCTTGACCAGCTTGTAGCGGTTCGCCTGTAAAAATGTTGGTAATCATATTTTCATCAGTTAAACCCGTTAATAATGTTGTACCACCAATAACACCACCTAAACCTGGTGTAGCGCCAAATTCTTTAGCTGCATTGATACCAGTAAAGATTGCCAAATATGCGAGCATACCATCTTTAATGACATTGAAGACTGTGACCAGTTGTGTTACCCACTCGCCGGAAATTTGACCAGCTGCTAAAAGGTTACTTAATACAGCTGCGATACCACCAATTAAACCTGCCCCAATAAATGCGGGGATAAGAGGTATAAAGATATTAGCAATTGTTTTTAGTAATTTATTAAATTTACCGCGATGTTGCTTACTTTGAATAGAAGTTTTATTTTCTTTAGCTTTCGCTTCAGCATCTTCGCGGTAATTTTTAGTGTTATGGGGGATAGTTTCACCTAAGCGTACACCGCTTAAGTCAGACATATGAGTAGCAACTTTATTGACTGTTCCTGGTCCAACAACGACCTGTACGCGATCGTCTTTTACGACACCCATCACGCCTTTAATTGCTTTTAGTTTCTCATAGTCAATTTTATCTTCATCGAGTACTTTTATTCTAACTCGAGTCATACAATTAATAACGTTATCCATATTATCAATTCCACCAACAGCATCTATGATACTTTCAGCAAGTATTTGCTCTTTTGTCATAAAATGACCTCCTTTTATGTCATTGAAGATTTATGAAATGTATAAAAAAATGAAAATTATAGTTAAAAATATTTAGTCTTTAATGGCTTGTTTGATAATATTGTCGTTTTCCTGTAAACGTCTTAAAGCTTCCTCTTTGGATATATTGCATAAGTGCATAACAACAGCAACTTTTAAATTTTGCTCTGCTTCTTCATATAATATTTGAGATTGTTCGTATGAAGTATCACAAATATCTTGAATTATACGGATAGAGCGATCAATTAACTTTTGATTTGTTGCTTTAACATCGACCATAAGGTTGTCATATACTTTACCAACACCAACCATTGTGATAGTAGATATCATATTCAGTATTAATTTTTGAGCAGTTCCTGATTTTAATCTAGTAGAACCAGTTAATACTTCTGGCCCAACATTAACTTCAATAGGGAATTGGGCTAATTTGCTAATTTGAGTATCTACATTACAGGAAATTGCTACGGTATATGCACCAACTTTGTTTGCGAATTTTAATCCTCCTTTGACGTAAGGGGTACTACCGCTTGCAGCTATACCAATAACAACATCTTTTTCACAAAGGTGGATGTGTTTTAAATCTTCATGCGCAAGTATTTCATCATCTTCAGCACCTTCAACAGCGACAGTCATCGCGCGTTGTCCACCAGCGATTAAGCCAATGACCTCATTTGTACTCGTATTAAATGTCGGTACGCATTCGGCGGCATCGAGTACGCCTAATCGACCACTTGTACCTGCACCCATATAGATAATACGGCCACCTTGCTTAAACTGATGTGTGGTAATTTCAATTACTTTCGTTAATTCAGGTAAGATGACTTTTATTTGTTCGGGGACTTTTTGATCTTCTGCATTCATTGTTTCTAAAGCTTGTTGAATAGTCATTTCATCTAAATGCATTGTTGCTTCATTTCTTGATTCAGTTATTGATTTATTCATGATTTCAACTCCTTAGCATTTATTGTGAATTCAAATGAATCATTAGGTCGCATACAGTTGATGATTGGTATGTCCTCGGTGTCAATTTGCGCTACAACATTTACATTTTTATGCGGTGGTAATACTTTATTAATGATTTGTAATTCACCTTGATAACGTCCATTAAGTTTATTGTCTAAAGTTATTGCGCCGAGTGTCCTTTCAGTTACTAATAATGGTTGTATATCAGCTTTACAATAATGGCGTGCTTCTTGAGATCTAATTAAAGTGCCGGGATTGTCAGGGCGCACTGTGTGAGATTTTAGTAAAATATCTTCCGCCTGTTTATCAAGTAATGTTATGGATAAGTTAAAATGTCTTTTTTCTAAAAATGAAATAAGTTGGTGCGCATTGTGACGGTTTAAATACGGATCACCAATCATAATATGTTGTGTATTTAAGTCTTGAAGTAATTGTGCGCTCTCAATTGTATGCATATATCTTGCGGTTTCTATTGTTGGTAAGCCTTTGAAAAGCGGGCCACGAAGTGTTGTTCCTACAATAAATCCATAAATATTAGCCTTGGGATTATACGATAGAATTAATTCATTTTGTGATTTAACAAATTGCGCTTCTAACCCTGTGTCAGGTCGAGGATAATAGTTATGACAATAGCATAAGTAATTAAAATGATTTAGGTTTTGATATAAATGTTGTAGTAACTGATCTGAAATAATACTAGCGTTTAAACAGCATTGGAAATCATTACTTATAATTTCATTTACAATTTCAATGGAAGTACTATGATCAATTCGAATAATAAATTGCGCAGAGTCATATTGCTTTAAAAATTCATAAAAATGATGATCCAGCAATGAAGGATTGATATCAATCATAAAATTCAGTTGGTCATTTGATAAAAAATCTAAAAGTTCTCCCAAATAACGATATTTAGTGTCATCATTCTCTTCGGGTATTTGAACTGAAGTAAAAATTGTCTTGTACCCTAGATCGACCATGCGTCGTATATACGACTTATCGATGGGTTGACCAAGATAAATGGAAAAGCCGTGCATCAGTTATCACTCCTCAATTACTGTAATCGTTTTCATTGTACAATAAATGAAAAACTATTACAATTTCATTTTCAATAAAACCTTAAAGTGAAATTTTATTACAAAATGAAGGAGAGTGATTTTAGTATTTTGAGTAATTGTCCTTGAATAATTTCAATATGTTTAAGCGTATTGCCAATTGTGAACTCATCCATTGGATCTGCTATTTGATTGGATAAAAAATTGAAATAGTTATAATGAAAAAGGGAATTATGTTGTAAGTTATTTTGAATGAAGTCATTGTAGTCATGTTCGATATAAGTATGTAATTCTTTCTGGAATTTTAATTTGTCTCTATGCTCGGTCATAATACCATATTTGTATAATTCGATTAAGTTTAATAATTTCATTATACGCTGTTCTAAGTTGTGTAAATCTAGGTGATACATAAAAGACATCCTTTCGTAAATTATGATATTAATTTGGTTAGGTTTTTAATCGTAGCTAAATATTTATAATAAATGGGCGTTACTAAGTAGCATATAGTAGAGGTTGTTATATTGTCTTAGTTTCAATTGGCTTAGTGGCAAGTTTAATTTTGGAGTGAAAATAGAAAATAAAAAATCCAACTGACACATTATGACTCAGTTGGATTTAAAAATTGCTGATAATTATTTATATTTATATCTTGCGTTTTAATCGTTTTTTCAAATGAATACGAAATATCATGAATATCAATAATCGGAATTTCATTTGTTTTACCGAGTCCAATTTCAAAGATAATTGCTTTCCATAATCCTTCTTCACATAAAAGGCCTATAAAAATGACATTTTCTGTTACAACTTGATTGTTGTTATAAAATTCCATCGCCATTACATTTCTTTCCGTACTATAAATGAGTACATCAGAAAATATAGGGGGTAAATTCGTGTGTTGCTGTTTGTCGAATTTAATATAACGATCTAGTTTTTTTAGTGCTCTTCTCATTTTAGTATAGGGCAAGTTGAGACATTTTTTAATAATAGCATTAATTTCTTCTCTGTATGGAAGTGTTGTATATGATTGACTTTCATTGAGTACCAAGAATAAAGCGGATAATTGATTCTCAGTTAGCTCAATTTCATAACTGTTTGGCGTTTCTTGCAGTTGATAACCGCCAAGTTTGCCGTGTTTTGCTAGTATTTTAACACCTTGATCTTCTAAATCTTGAATATCTCTTAAAATAGTACGCTTTGACACATTTAAATTTGAAGCTAACTCTGATGCTGTAATTTGTTTATTCTCTTGAATGGCTAGAACAAGTTTATTTTGTCTTTCGCGTTTATTCATTAGAAAGTCACCTCCCGAATGATTACATATTACATTTATTATAGCATAAAAGTGACAATGACGACATTTAGAAAATAAATTTTTAAAAAATTAAAGAAAACGCTTACATATTCTGAAAGGTTATGTTATTATGAATTTAGTAACAAGGGGATAGCGAGTAGATGACAAAGGGGTAGGCTATTACATAATAGTTTTGTTAACATCTATTCGTACGAGTTACTAATCAAACATCTTCAATATTTATTACTTACTTTCCTTTCTATTTAACCGACTAGCATCGCTAGTCGGTTTTATTTATGTTATGAGCGTGGCTTTAAAAAAGACTTATATTTAGTTATAGGAGTTTTCAAAGTTAGTTTCTATCATATATTTCTTTGATAATTCTATGATAGAATATAACAAATTATACATAGCGATTATTTTCTTAACATATTATTTAAAAGAGGTGTACTACAAATGGAAAAAACACAATTAAATTACATAGATGAGTCAGTAATAGCCTGGTTAGAAACTTTGGACGAGATTATTCCTAGTCTTATAAAAGAAATGGTAACAAGCACAAAACAGAATAGATTTGATTTAGTGACAAATGTTGATAAATCGATTCAACAAAAATTTGAACAGTTTTTAGCTGAAAATTATCCAGAGCATCAATTATTTGCAGAAGAAAAGTCTAATACCGATATCAATGCCAAGGAGGGGCATGTATGGGTAATGGATCCTATAGACGGTACGACAAATTTAGTTAAACAACAAGAAGATTATTGTATTATCTTAGGTTATTTCGTTGATGGAGTACCTGTCTTATCTTATATCTATGATTATCCACATAGGAAACTATATAAAGCAATTAAAGGTTATGGTGCATATTTAAATGGAGAGCGACTCATAGAACCAGAACCTATAGATTTACAAGAAGCGATTATTTCATTTAATTCATTAGTGATTAATGATGAAACTATTCATGATTTACAGGATGCATCATTTGGATATCGTTGTATTGGCTCATGTGGGTTAGATTCAATTCGTGTTATTAAAGGGCAATTTGGTGCTCATATAAATACAAACCCTAAACCGTGGGATATTGCAGCCCAATTTTTATTTGCAAGTGAACTTGGCTTGGAAATGACAACTTTGGATAATACAGCGTTAGATTTTGCTAAAGCCGGTCCATTTATAATTAGTAATCCAGCTTGTCATGAAAAAGTATTATCAATTTTAAATTCTGGCAATGGATATAAGAAATAAAACATTATTTACTATATTAATATTTTATTTAATAAATAATAGGTCTTAAGAACTATGTCATCTTAAAAGCAATACTATATAATGTATTATTAAATAGAATAGAAAATTGAATACGGAAATGGAGTATGATAAGAGTGAATCGTTCTGAGAAGAATAGAAAAATGGGCTTACCTGCTAAAATATTTTTATGGTTTTTGGGGATATTAGTTTTATTTGCTTTACTAGCAGTGATTTACCTTGGTTTCAAAATATTTTCTGTTGGAGGATCAATACACAATCCATTAGATAGAGATAAATCGGCATTAAGAGATAAAAATGTGAATTTAGATAATGGTGATCCATTTACTATAGCCTTATTTGGTGTAGATTCAGATGCTAAAAGAGATGCAGCTGGAGGTGGGCAACGTAGTGATACGGTGATGGTATTATCGATAAATCCACAAAAAAAAACAACTGAAATTGTAAGTATCCCTAGAGATACACAAGCTGATATCGTAGGTAAAGGAACTACTGAAAAAATTAACCACGCTTATGCTTATGGTGGTCCAGATATGGCAGTAAAATCAGTTGAAAAATTATTAAATGTACCAATAGATCATTATGCAACAATAGATATGGATGGTATGAAAGATATGATAGATACGGTCGGCGGTATTTCAGTAACAAGTAACGCTACATTTTCTTATGATGGCTACCAGTTTAACGAAGGTGAAAACACAAAAATGGATGGCAAAGAAGCGATGGCATTTATTAGAAGTCGTAAAGAAGATGGCGCAGGTGGAGACTTTGGACGTCAGGAACGTCAACAATTAGTAATACAAGGCCTTGCGAACAAATTAACAAGTGTAAGTTCAGTAACGCACTTCAATTCTTTGATGAATCATGTCGAGGACAACGTTAAGACAGATCTTACAATTGGACAATTAAATAAAGTTAGAAGTAATTATAAAGATGCTAATGATAATGTTAATAGACATCAATTAGAAGGTCAAGGTGGCATACAAGATGATGGACTTTATTACTTTGTTCCAAGTGAAAGTTCGTTAAGTGAAATCGAATCAATAATTAAAAATAATTTAGGTATATAATTTTATAAAGCTATATGTTTACAAGATCATGTGAACATATAGTCTTTTTTTATTTATACTATGACAATTATTAAGATGTTTGTACCATTCTCTATACTTTTGATTTTGTGCTATATACTAAATAAAGAATAAAAAACAGTGAAATATAATAGAATACCTTAACATTTAATGTAAATACATATACAATATAAGTAACATTATCTTAAAAAAGTGTGGGGCTTTTTAGATGGAATGTTAATCAACATCTTATGAAGTTTTTACATGGGTAGAATTAAATAATAATAGGGGTGAAGATTATGCAAGAACATTTAATTGTCTCTTTAGATGGTAAAGACTATCTTGTAGAACCCGGAACAAATTTACTACAGTTTATTAAATCTCAAGATACTTTTGTTCCGTCGATATGCTATAACGAATCGTTAGGACCTATCCAAACTTGTGATACATGTACTGTTGAAATTGATGGCAAAATGCAACGAGCATGTAGTACGACGATAGACAAACCAATGATTGTTAATACGCAAAATGACAAGGTACAAACTAGTCAAAAAGAAGCACTTGATAGAATTTTAGAAAAGCATATGCTTTATTGTACTGTGTGTGATTATAACAATGGTGATTGTGAAATTCACAATACAATGGATCAATGGGGATTAGAACATCAAACCTATGAATATAAGGAAAAACCTTATGAAAAAGATTATGGTCCATTCTATCGTTATGACCCAAATCAATGTATTTTGTGTGGTCGTTGTGTTGAAGTTTGCCAAGACGTTCAAGTAAACGAAACACTTACAATTGATTGGGAACGTCAACAGCCACGAGTAATCTGGGACAATGATACAACGATAAATGATTCATCGTGTGTAGGCTGTGGACAATGTGCAACAGTATGTCCTTGTAACGCGATGATGGAAGTGAATATGGAAGGTAACGCAGGTTACATGACAGATTTAGAGCCAGGTTCACTTGCAGCGATGATTGATTTAACTAAAAAAGCAGAGCCAGGTTATGGCCCATTGTTTGCTGTTTCAGACTCAGAAGCGGCTATGCGCGAAGAACGTATCGAAAAAACTAAGACAGTGTGTACATACTGTGGTGTAGGTTGTTCTTTCGATGTGTGGACAAAAGATAGAGAAGTGTTAAAAGTTCAGCCACAACACGAATCACCAGCAAATAAAATTTCTTCTTGTGTTAAAGGGAAATTTGGTTGGGATTATGTTGATTCAGATGAACGTTTAACGAAGCCTTTAGTACGTAAAAATGGGCAGTTTGAAGAGGTTGAATGGGAAGAAGCATTGAAAGTTGTTGCGGATAACTTTAACAAGGTCAAAGCTTCTCACGGCTCTGATGGTTTAGCATTTATTTCTTCTTCTAAAGCTACAAATGAAGAATCTTATCTTATGCAAAAACTCGCTAGACAAGTTATTGGTACAAATAACGTAGATAATTGCTCACGTTATTGCCAAGCGCCAGCGACTAAAGGATTATTTAGAACTGTAGGGCATGGCGGTGACTCAGGTTCTATTGATGACCTTGAGATTGCAGATATGGTGGTATTGATAGGTACAAATACTGCAGAAGCACATCCAGTAATTGCATCTCGTATTAAACGAGGGCATAAACTATATAACAATACTTTAAATGTCTTTGATATTCGTAAACATGAAATGGCAGAACGTGCCGATAATTTCTATCAACCAAAACCAGGTACAGATTTAGTATGGTTATCTGCTGTAACTAAATATATTATTGATAATGAATTGCATGATAAATCATTTATTGATGAATGGGTTAACCATTTTGATGATTATTATAATTCATTAGCGCCATACACTATGGAGTTTGCAGAAGAAACTACAGGTATTTCTAAAGAAGAATTAATAGATTTTGCGCAACAAGTAGCAGACGCTAAGTCAGTATCTATTGCTTGGGCCATGGGAGTTACTCAACAAGATATAGGTAGTGATACGTCAACTGCAATTTCTAATTTATTATTAGCAACAGGTAACTATAGAAAACCAGGTACAGGCGCTTATCCTCTGCGTGGACATAATAATGTTCAAGGATGTAGTGATATGGGAAGTATGCCTGATCAATTCCCAGGTTATCAAAAAGTTGTAGACGACGAAATTAGAGCTAAATTTGAACGTGAATATGGCGAAGCACTACCAAGCAAAGTTGGTAAAGATAATCACCAAATGATGGAAGGCATACACGAAGGTGAAATCGATTCCTTATATTTATATGGTGAAGATACAGGTATTGTCGATTCTAATATCAACTATGTACAAGCAGCATTAGAAAAAGTTGGTTTCTTAGTAGTACAAGATGAATTCTTTACATTTACAGCTACGTTTGCTGATGTTGTATTACCAGCAAGTCCTTCACTTGAAAAAACTGGAACATTTACTAATACAGAGCGTCGTATCCAACGTTTGTATCAAGCTTTAGATACTAAAGGCGATTCTAAACCTGACTGGGAAATTATCCAAGCAGTAGCTAAATCATTAGGATATGATTGGGGCTACACACATCCAAGCGAAATCATGGATGAAATTGCTAGAGTTACACCGCTTTATTCAGGTGTGAATTACGACAGACTTGAAGGATATAATAGTTTACAATGGCCAGTTGCTGAAGATGGTACAGATGAACCAACATTATATCTTAATGGATTTAATTTTGAAGATGGTAAGGCTAATTTCTATCCATTAACATTTGATAACTTCTTTAAAGTGAACGAAGAATATGACTTACATGTTAATAATGGACGTTTATTAGAACATTTCCATGAAGGTAACATGACTTATAAAGTACCGGGATTAGAATATAAAATGCCACATGCCTTCGTTGAAATATCTCCTGAGCTTGCTAAAGAAAGAGATATTCATGAAGGAGCAGAAATTAAATTGATTTCTGAAACTGGTGAAGCAGAATTAATTGCTCATGTTACAGATAGAGTAAAAGGAAAAGAAATTTACATTCCTTTAAATAATAATGCAATGGTTCATGGAGATAAGGGTGCTATCAACTTATTAACTAATAGTGATGTTGATAAAGACACAGATACACCATCATATAAACGCACAAGTTGTCGTATGGAAGTTAAAACGCGTAGAGGTAAATCACCACTGAATCCTACGAACTTCCGTGTTAATAAACAACGTCAACCACAATATAGTGTTCGAGTTCAAGACAAATGGAAACGTGAAGATTATACATTCCCAGGAAGTCAGGTGGATAAATAATGGCTGAAAGAATAACTAATATTAAACGTATGCAAAAGTCCGAAGAAGAATTAAAACAAGAGAGTTTGGCGGAAGTTACAGATGCAATTGTTGCCAATAAAGATAGCATCTTAAAAGCAATTAATATTATCAGTACATTAGATGATGCTAAATTATTAGATGCATTATCCGGCGCAGTCAAAAGTAGAGGTGTCATTGCTAATAAATTTTCAGTTGAATTAAACAAAGAACAATATACAGGGTTAATTTCAAATATGGCTTCACTTGTATTTTTACTTGGTGATTTAGATGTAAATGATTTATCGACAATGCTTAATAAAGTAAATAAAGGTTTGAGTGTTGCCAATAAAGCAAACCCTAATCAAAAGACATCCATTACTGGTTTGATGGGTATATTGAAAGATGAAGAAATGAATCGTAGTTTAACCTATATGCTAAACATGCTGAGAGGTATGTCTAGAGAATAGATAGATTATAATTACAAATTAATAAAAATAAACGAGGCTAGGGTATTAATAAATATCCTAGCCTCGTTTATATTCACAGGTGAAATTTATCGACATCGATTGAATATTTAGTTGCTTGAAAATTAAACAACCATTTAGAAGTGTACTAAAAGCAATGAGTAATTTTAAATTTCTTTTGATTGTCTTGCTGTTATTGTTTTTAAAATGACATATTGAAAGATGATTAAATGTGATACAATTTCTATTATTAGTGTTTTATTTAACTTATTAATTAAAGCAAGGAGTGGAAGACGTATCAATCCAAAAATGATAAAAATATCAGCTATAATGTCTAATATATTTTTAGTTATTGGAATTGTATTTTTATTAACTTTTAATATTTTAATGGCGATAACGATGTTTGTATTGTCTTTAGTCATTAGTTTAACTATATTTAACACGTTATTTAGAGATCGTAAAGGTATGAGAATAGCAATTAATGTTTCCTTTATAATTGTTTTAATTGCTATTGTATTTGCTTATGTTACATTAACAAAATAAGTGTAGGATAAGGGGTTATTTCACATAATGAATGAAAAACTAAAGCGTAAATTACCGTTGATTTTGGTGGGAGTAATTGTATTAATATTTGTTGTGTTATTGATTATTAATGAAACAGATTTATTTGATAAAAGTAAAACTCACACTTTCGATGAAGCGGTTGATAAACAAGTTGGAGCAGGCACATTAAATATGACTGAAAAAGATGGTCAATTTGTTGTGGCTTCAAAAAATGATGTAAAGCAAGCAATGGATGTTAATAGTGACAAAGAAAATTTGAACCACATGGATATTTCTGAAAAAGTGTCAATGTCTGAAAAGGAATTGAACAATATTTTAAAAGATAAGGGCATTTTAAAAAATAAAGGCAAGGCGTTTTTAAAAGCACAAGACGAATATGAAGTGAACGTGCTATATTTAGTCAGTCATGCGTTAGTAGAAACGGGTAATGGACAGTCAGATTTAGCTAAAGGTATTGAAGATGATGGAGAGCACTACTATAACTTTTACGGTATAGGCGCATTTGATGAAGATGCTATTCACACTGGTAGTAGTTTTGCTAAAAAACAGAAATGGACTTCACCAGAAAAAGCAATTATGGGTGGGGCTGAATTTGTAAGAAACAATTATTTTGAAAATGATCAACTTTCATTATATCAAATGCGTTGGAATCCAGAATCTCCAGGTGAACATCAATACGCCAGTGATATTGAGTGGGATGAAAACATCGCAACCTTTATGCAACGTTACTATGATGATTTAGGTATAAAAAAAGATCATGTAAAAAAAGATTATTATTTATAAAAAATAGCAATAGAGTAGACTAGGGAAATATGGAGTGGTTTGAAAATGAAAATAGCTATAGTTGGAGCAGGCATTGGTGGTTTAACCGCAGCAGCTTTATTAAAGGAACAAGGACATGAAATAAAGGTGTTTGAGAAAAATAGTGAACTAGCTGAAGTTGGAGCTGGTATAGGTATCGGCGGTAACGTCATCGATAAATTAGGCAAACATGATTTAGCTAAAGGTATTAAAAATATTGGGCAAATTATAGATGTAATGGAAGTACTAGACGACAAAGGGAACGTGTTAAGTAAAGCAAAACTGAAAAAAAATACTGTGAATTTAACTATGACAAGACAAGGGTTATTAGATGTTATTAAATCGTATGTACCAGATTCTATCGTATATACAAATCATAAAGTAACACGCGTGGATAGTGGTGCTTTAAAAGTTGAATTGCATTTCTCAGAACAAGCATCAGAAGCATTTGATTTATGTATTGGTGCGGATGGTTTACACTCTCATATGCGTAATTCGGTAGCGCCTAATAGTAAAACATTATATCAAGGCTATACGGTGTTTAGAGGTTTAGTAGAGGATATAAATATCAAACCGGACAACATTGCTAAAGAATATTGGTCATCTAAAGGAAGAGTAGGCATTGTTCCGTTATTGAATAATAAAGTATATTGGTTTATTTCAATTAATGCTAAAGAACAAGATGCTACGTTGAAATCTTATGGTAAGCCTCACTTACAAGCTAGATTTAATCATTTTCCCAATGAAGTTAGGCAGATTTTAGACAAGCAAAGTGAAACGGAAATTTTATTACATGATATGCATGATTTACAACCATTGAAATCATTCGTATATCAACGTATGATACTCTTAGGTGATGCAGCTCATGCAACCACCCCAAACATGGGACAAGGTGCAGGACAAGCGATGGAAGATGCCATTGTACTTGCAAATTGTTTGGAGGCATATCCCTTTGAAGAAGCACTGCAAAGATATGATAAGTTACGCGTTAAACATACAAAGAAAGTAATCAAAAAGTCTAGAAAAATAGGCAAAGTAGCACAACTAAGTAATAGAATGTTGATTACTTTAAGAAATAAAGTTACTAAGTTAATACCAAATCAATTGGTTTCTAGAGAAACAAAATTTTTATACAAATCAAAAAGCAAATAAAATACTGTAATAAATAAGAACCTAGAAATACGTTTGAATTGTAAAACGTATCTCTAGGTTCTTAATTTATTGTTTAATATTTATAAAAAAATAAAACTTTAATTAACTACGAATTTAGGTTCATTGTTAGTCAATTTACTAACTGTATCATTTGCAACAATCTTAGACATCATATCTCGAGATTCATATGTTGCGTTACCAATGTGTGGTGTGAGTACAACATTATCCAATTTTTTAAGTTCATCATTAATCTCTGGTTCGAATTCAAAAACGTCTAACGCTGCGCCTTCAATTTCTTTATCTTTTAAAGCTTGTACTAAGGCTTGTTCATGGACGATAGGGCCTCTTGATGCATTGATAAGGTAACTTGTTGGTTTCATTATTTTGAATTGCTCAGTATCAATCTGATGATGCATATTTGGATTATATGCAGCATTTATTGTTATGAAGTCTGAATTTTTTAATAATGTTTCTAAATCTACATATTTGGCACCAATTTCACGTTCTCTATCAACTTTTTGATTAGGACCTGTATAGAGCACATTCATATCAAATGCCTTCGCACGTCTTGCTACTGCACTACCAATTTCTCCAAGCCCAATTATGCCAATAGTCTTACAAGAAACTTCTCTACCACGGAAAAATAATGGCGCCCATCCATCAAAACCCGTTGTACGGCATAATTTATCTCCTTCTACAATGCGTCTTGCAGCTGAGAGTACAAGGCCAAATGTTAATTCAGCTGTTGAGTTAGTGGATGCTTTAGGTGTATTGGTAACATCTATATTAAGTTGACGTGCATAATCGCCATCTATATTATTAAAACCTGCACCGTAATTTGCAATTATTTTTAAATTACTTGCTGCATCAATCACATCTTTATCTACATTTGTTGAAAGTAGACTAATTAATGCATCGGCATCTTTTACACCTTCTTTAAGTGTTTCTTTATCAATAATGCCTTTGCCCTCATACATTGCAACTTCAAAGCCTTGATCTTTTAATAAGTTGAGTCCTACCTCTGGAATTGGACCTGCTATATAAACTTTTACCATGTATAATCACTTCCTTTATATCAAAGTATAGTAAATTTCATTGAGTCAAACAAATAAAAGTAATGATTATATAGAAAAATATGAAAACGTTTTATAGTAGCTCTATATAGTATGAAGATATGAGGGCATCGTTTTTAAAATTTAGTTTATTATTTTTAATCCAACAATGGATAAGATAATAAGAGCAATAAAGAAAATGCGCTTTACACTTTTAGATTCATTATAGATGAGCATACCAACTAAAGTGCCGCCTCCAGTACCAATACCACTCCAAATGGCGTAAGCAGTTCCCATTGGTATATCGTTCATTGCTACTTTAAGTGTGCTAAAACTACAGATAAATGCGACAGCTAAGAGTACGACTAGCCATTTCTTTTTAGTTCGTGCAATTTCATTTAAAATAACAACACCGATGACTTCTAATAGTCCTGCAATAAATAATATAAACCAAGCCATCAGCTTTCAGCCTCCTCTGTTGATAATTTTAATCCAATAATACCAATAACTAATAAGATGATTAAGCCAACTTTTAAAAAGTTAAATGGGTCACCCAAAAAAATCATATCTACTGCTACAGTTCCAACTGCACCAATACCAACAAAAACAGCATAGACTGTTCCAACTGGAAGGTGTTTACAAGCGGAAATAACTAGGAAGAAACTAATTATTATCACGATAATTGTACAAGTCCAACTGAATAAAGAATCAGCAGCATTTAGTCCTGTTACCCACAATATTTCAATTAGTCCGGCTAAGATAACTTTAAACCACTGCATAAATTGTGCCTCCTTTTTTCACTAAACCATTCTATTTTCTCAAATAATATATAAGAATTCAATGTTATCAATTGTATAAAAGTTATAGTGAGTTGCGATTAATTTTAAATATGAAACGAAAATTAACAGAAAAAGCGTGAGTAGGAAAAATTAAATGCAGATATTAAGGATGATGAGGTTAGAAAAGTTTAATAAGCGTTTAATTGAAGTTAATATGTAGAACACTGGTAATTTGCATAAAAAGGAACACCTGAGCTAAGGCTCATGTGTAAGAGTCACTAGCTCAATAAAGGAACACCTGAGCTTAAGGCTCATGTGTAAGAACTACTAATTTTCATAAATGAAAAAAGTAGTTCTTTAAAAAAAAGTCCGAGACATATGTTTATGTCCCGGACTCAATAGGGTAATTTCTATAAATAAGTTGAATTAAAATTACTTATAGTAAATACCAATACTTATTAATTTGTAACTATAGATTAGTTTACGTGGATATAGTTATAAGAGCTTGCTTCACCAGCTGAAATTGTACGTTCACTTACTGAATAAGGTCCGCCATTATAGTTCATCTCTGATACTGTAACAGAACCGTCACTACCAACACTTTCAACGTAAGCTACGTGACCCATTGGACCTGAACCTGATTGTAAGATTGAACCAGCTTCTGGATTGTTATCTACTGCATATCCTGCAGCAGAAGCAGCAGAAGCCCAGTTATTAGCATTTCCCCAAGTTGAACCAATGCCTCCACCTACTTTGTCAAATACATACCAAGTACATTGTCCTGCTGTATATAAGTTAGCGCTTGAATGATTTGATTGTGTAGTTT
Organism: Staphylococcus sp. Ze2; assembly: GCF_048568365.1. Taxonomy (NCBI): domain Bacteria; kingdom Bacillati; phylum Bacillota; class Bacilli; order Caryophanales; family Staphylococcaceae; genus Staphylococcus; species Staphylococcus sp. Ze2. The sequence goes on from NZ_CP183486.1 coordinate 1,020,327, forward strand.
CATTTGTTTGTTGTGTTTGTTCAGCTGCATCAGCTTCGCTTCCGTGATCTAATCCTACGATTGCTGCGCCAATACCTGCTGTTAATGTTGTTGCTGTAACTAATTTTTTCATAATTAATAAATCCTCCCAGAGATTTTTAAAAGTTTATATTTTAGCTTGAATGCTTATCTTTAAATTTATATTTTATTTTTCGCTTTGCTTTCAACGACAAGTAATACTCTAACAGATGAATCAAGCTTTGTGTGGAATGTTACGCTTTTGTAAAACAATTAAAAAAACCTCACACATCGTTGTAATAAACGAGATGTAAGGTTACAAAATCGTATCAAGCCGTAATATTTCACAAACGGTGATATTATAATGTTTTTGTTGTAAATTTAAAATAGACTCCGACTTTACTGTTACATTCATTGTAAAAAGTCACAAAATTGTGATTCAAATTATTTGAAGAATCTAATGGATAAAGGTGGTAAATAATCTTCACCATTATATGCTTTTACAGCTGCTACAATTGTGAAAATGAAATTTAAAAGTAAAAGGATAGGAAGAATGATAATTCCTATAATAATAAATATAGCGATTGAAGCCACTGTTATCCAAATTAAGTAAGAGAGTAAAAAGTTCAAGTAATTCTTGCCGGCTCTATCTACAAACGGTGATTCATCCCGTTTAATTAGCCAAATAATTAATGGTGCAATTAAAGATGTAAAGAAACTTAATACATAGATAAGTGTTGCCATTAATCTAGCATCCGCATCTGGATATTGATTACCATATGTGTTTGAAACCTGTTCATCAAACTGTGTTGTCATAAAAAATAAACCTCCTTTACTTTAAGTTAATTATATCAATTTTAAGTGGTCTTTAGTATGTAATTAAAATAATTCTAAAACTTTTAAAATATACCTATTTTGATATGGCTTTAGTTGTTAAAATATAGCAATGTCACTATAGGTACTTACTTATGTTATAGCCATAAAATTAAGTTGTAAACCAGTGTTTATACAATTTCTTATTAGGTTATAGTTCAAAGTAATGATTTAATATTGTACAGAATAATAAATTTGGAAAGAAGGTTGATTATGAAAATTGCTATCGTAGGCTCAGGAAATGGAGCGGTAACAGCAGCGTTAGATATGATTAATAAAGGACACGAAGTGAAGTTATATTGCCGAAACCAATCTATTAATAAATTTGATAAAGCATTAGAACAAGGTGGATTCACTTTTAACAATGAAGGTGAAGAAAGCTTTGTAGCTTTTACAGACATTAGTGACGATATGGAATATGTAATTAATGATGCAGAAGTCATTCAAGTAATCATACCATCATCATTTATTGAACATTATGCACATACTATGGCTCCTTTTGTGAAAAAAGATCAATTGATTTTCTTCAATATTGCAGCAGCTATGGGTTCAATACGCTTTATGAATGTTTTAGAAGATATGCACATAGATGTTATGCCTCATTTTGCGGAAGTCAATACATTAACATACGGTACTCGAGTGAATTTTGAAGAAGCTCGTGTAGATTTATCGTTAAATGTAAGAAAAGTACATTTTTCGACTTATGATAAGGATTATTTAAGTGATTGTTTCGATAAAATTGAAAAACTATATCCATATATTGTAAAAGAAGAAAGCTTATGGAAAACTAATTTAGAAAATGGTAACCCTGAAGTTCATCCAGGCCCAACATTATTAAATGTAGGTCGTATCGATTATTCAGATGAATTTGCTTTATATGAAGAGGGTATTACTAAACACACTGTTAGGTTGTTACATGCGGTTGAATTAGAACGTCTAACATTAGGTCGTAAATTAGGATTTGAGTTATCTTCGGCTAAGGAAGCACGTATTGAACGTGGTTATTTGGAAAGGCAGGATGAAGATGAACCACTAAATAGATTGTTTAACACAAGTCCAGTATTTTCACAAATTAAGGGACCGAATCATGTTAAAAATCGTTATTTAACAGAAGATATTGCTTATGGCCTCGTATTGTGGTCTAGTCTTGGACGTGAGATTGACGTTCCAACACCTAATATTGATGCAATCATAGTTATTGCTTCAACTATTTTAGAGCGTGATTTCTTTGAAGAAGGACTGACGATAGACGATTTAGGGAAAGATAAGTTAGGTCTAGATTAATTAAAATAATTGACTAGGGGGATTGCGTATGAAAAGACAACCAACATTTTTAGAATCAATCTCAACCATATTAGTAATGATTGTAATCGTAATTACAGGTTTTGTTGTTTTTGAAATTCCCATACAAGCATTGTTAATTCTATCTTCTGCATATGCAGCTTTGATAGCAAGACGTGTAGGCTTAAAATGGCAAGATTTAGAGGAAGGTATAACGTATCGCTTAGCAACAGCGATGCCAGCAATTTTCATTATTTTATCAGTAGGTATTATCGTTGGAACATGGATGTTTTCAGGAACAGTTCCAGCATTAATTTACTATGGATTAGAATTTTTAAATCCTAACTTGTTTTTAGTATCAGCGTTTATTATTTGTGCTATTACATCTGTAGCAACTGGTACAGCATGGGGGTCAGCATCTACGGCAGGTATTGCATTAATGGCTATTGCTACACAATTACATATTCCAGCAGGTATGGCCGCAGGTGCAATTATTGCTGGAGCGGTATTTGGAGATAAAATGTCGCCGTTGTCTGATACAACAAATTTAGCAGCGTTAGTTACAAAAGTGAATATATTTTCACATATTCGAGCAATGATATGGACGACGGTTCCCGCTTCAATTATAGGACTTATAGTTTGGTATATTGCTGGAAGACAATTTGGTGGTAAAACGAATACATCAAATGTTAATACATTACTTAATGAACTATCTCAAATTTATAACATTAATATTTTTGTTTGGTTGCCATTAATCATCATTATCATATGTTTATTGATGAAAATATCTACTGTACCAGCAATGCTTATTTCGAGTTTAAGTGCCATTATTGTTGGCGTGTTTAACAATGGGTTTAATATGGTTGATGGATTTAAAGCAACCTTTGACGGCTTCAATAAAGATATGGTGTCATCAAGTAATGGACAATTAACCGATAGAGCGATTGGTTTAATTGAACAGGGCGGTATGATGAGCATGACTGAAATTGTCGTTACTATTTTTTGTGGTTATGCTTTTGCTGGTATTGTTGAAAAGGCTGGTTGTTTAGATGTAATACTTAATAAAATTTCTAAAAACATCAATTCCGTTGGTCAATTAATATTAGCTACAGTGCTTGGCGGTATTATGATGGTGCTTGCAGCGGGTGTAGCTTCCGTCGTAATTATTATGGTAGGTGTATTATTGATGGAAATGTATAATAAAATGGGACTAGATCGCTCAAATTTATCTAGAACACTTGAAGATTCTGGGACTATGATTATTCCATTAATTCCATGGGGTACTTCAGGCATTTATTATACACAACAGTTAGGCGTGACTGTAGATCAATTCTTCGTATGGACCGTTCCATGTTATTTATGTATAGTATTTGCAATATTTTATGGTTTTAGCGGTATTGGTATTAAAAAAGTAAAAACGACAGAATGAACATTTTTATAAAATAATCTAAAATAAAATGGTTAGAATTTTTAATATTTGAATAGTAAACTTTTTCTGCGCTTTTGATCCTAGCCATCTTTACAGAGGTAGAAAGGTGGAATCTTTTTAAATAAATTTTATTTCTGTCTTGCGATCTTATACTCACTCTTACTTCACTCTGAAGAGTTAATCATTAATTAGATTACAACTTCGCTATATTAATAGGATAGAAATTTTAACTATTATTTTTATAGAAATTTCAGATTAGAAGTTTAAAAAAATATAAATGGGATATATATAACTATGAATGAGGTGGCTCTTTGTACTACATAGTAATAATTGTAGCGATATTACTATTAGACATTGAAACTCATCAATATGTCAGTATAGATAAAAATTGTTAAATATACTTCCGTTATCTATTTTACAATCGATTTTGTTTTGTATATTGTAGCGATATTACATGACAAAGTCGATTGATTAATGTAGAGAATAATTTTAGATGTTGTGAACAATTACAACATGACATTTAAACCCATGACCTAAGTAATAACTTTATATGATGATTGTGTAGTTTAAACTATTCCTTTACTTAATAGATAGTTTGAAATAGGAAGTTATAAATATAGATACAGTAATACATTGATTAGGATAATTTCTAAGTAGATATTGTTATTATAAATCAATATATGTAGTTACTATCTTAGTTGTAGATATAATAAAAAAGACCAAATGCTAAAATAGCATTTGGTCTTTTTTTAATCACTAATTAGTGAATGTAATTGTAACTTGAAGCTTCGCTTGCAGAGATAGTACGTGAAGTTACGACACCAGCACCTTGACCGTAGTTCATTTCAGAAACGTTAATTGAACCGTCGCTGTTAACATTTTCAACGTATGCAACATGTCCCATAGCACCAGTTGAAGATTGTAAGATTGAACCTTGTGAAGGGTTATTGTTTACTGTGTAACCTGAAGCTGCTGCTGCGCTAGCCCAGTTGTTAGCATTACCCCAAGTAGAACCAATTTTACCGCCAACTTTGTCGTATACATAGTATGTACATTGTCCAGCAGTGTATAGGTTATTTGAAGAACCTGAAGTACTTGAAATTGAGTTTGAAGAACTTGATGGTGCACTAGTTGTACTAACTTTAACATTGCTGCTTGAAGTTGAGTGTGAAACTGCGCCACTTCCACCAGTACCTTGGTTGTTTGCTGTATATGATTGAGTAGAGTTCGTGTTGCTTGTAGCGTATGAACTATTGTTATTGTAGTTGTTGTAGCTATTGTAGTTATTGTAGCTATTGTAGTTATTGTAGCTATAACCACTGTTTGAGTGACCTTGGTCTGCTTGACTTGGGTTCCAGTTACCTTGCCAAGTGTAGTTGTAATTACCTTGTTGATCTATTGTATAAGAATAGCTATATGAAGTAGGGTCATTTGGATTATACCCACCATTATTGTTTTCTGCTGCGTCTGCTTCATGTTGAGCTAAACCAAAAGTAGCGATTCCTGCAGTAGCGATTGTAGCTGTAGCGATTTTTTTCATTGTTAAATATCCTCCTAAGAATTGTAAATAAATATATCCCAGTCTCTAAACGACAATTTTTATAATTTTTTAATTCGCTGTTTTAACGACAAGCAATACTTTATCAGAAAAACTTACGTTTGTGTGCGTTGTTATCATTTTGTAATTTAGTTCTAATAATATATCGATTTATGTAATAAAAGAAATATATAATTTATACGTTTTAACGCCGTTGTTATAGCTTTTATAATTTTTTCGGTGTAACATTGCACTACGCTTTATTACAACGATGTAAAATAACAGAAAATTTGAAACTCTAAAAAACAAGGGTATTTGATATTTAAAATATAAATAATTACTCTTACAAAATGTAGTGAATTATCAATTAAATTAAGCGTATTAATATATTGATTACTATCCAGGCAATGATATTGACACCTCATAAAGAAGATATTAATATAGTAGTATAAAAAATATACTTATATAGTGAGGTGAATAAATGAAGATTGAATTGGGTTTAACATCTTTTGCTGATAATAGTGACATATATATGGAAGACGGTTATCAACCTGCTATAAGTAATGCACAGAGAATTCGTAATATAATAGAAGAAATCGAAGTAGCGGATCAATATGGACTTGACGTTTATGGTCTAGGAGAACACCATAGACCTGATTATGCCGTGTCAGATCCAGTCACTGTATTAGCATCGGCAGCAAGGAATACTAAGCACATTAAACTGAGTAGTGCAGTAACTGTACTGTCTTCAGACGATCCCGTACGTGTCTACGAAAGATTTTCTACATTAGATGCAGTCTCAAATGGACGAGCTGAAATTATGGTGGGTAGAGGATCATTTATTGAATCATTTCCGTTGTTTGGTTATGACTTGAAAAATTATGAACAACTTTTCAATGAAAAGATTGAGCTATTAATGCAAATTAATCAGAAGGAAATTGTAAATTGGGAGGGTCATATGAGACCATCAATTCATAATCTAGGTGTTTATCCAAGAACAGAAAGAGGTTCAATACCGATTACTATTGCTACTGGAGGTACACCTGAATCTTCTTTAAAAGCAGGAGCATTAGGATTACCGATAACTTATGCTATAATAGGAGGCGATCCAAAAAGATTTAGAAGAAATATAGACATGTATAAATCTATTGCTGAATCATATGGGCATAATGTAAATGAACTATCAATAGGTACACATTCATGGGGATACATTGCTGAAACAGATGAACAAGCAAAACGAGAGTTCTTTCCGTCAGTTAAGGCAAGTCATGATATCTTGGCAAAAGAACGTGGATGGCCAATGTATGATGAGAATAGCTTTGAACGAGAAGCCGGACCAAAAGGTGCACTATATGTAGGTAGTCCTGAGACGGTTGCTCAAAAAATAATTGAAACGATTGAAGCTTTAGGTATTACACGCTTTATGTTGCATACCCCTGTTGGATCAATGCCACATGAAAACACAATTAACACAATTAAATTGTTGGCAGAGCGGGTAAAACCTATTGTAGATAAATATTTTGAAAACAAATAAAAGGAGATTTTGTAATGATATTACGTTATTTAACAAATTTAAAATTAGCTAAGGAATTATATGGTGCCGCAAAACCAAAACTTAAAGGTGACCAATCAATGAAAGATACATTTGTAGAGGTATTTAATTTACCTTCAAATGCAGTACCTTTAGCTGGTGCAGTAGAAGCATTAAGTGCAGTATTTTTCGTATTAAGTTTTGCTAGTAAAAGACTTTCTCGTGTCGCTTCACTATTAACGATTTCAGTTTTAGGTGTAGCTGCGTACAAACATTTTGAAGCTGGTCACGGTAAAGCAGGCGCTAAACATGCTTTAGATTTATCAGGTTTAGCAGCGTTAAGCTTCCTTGATACAATTGATTGTAAAAAAAAGTAAGTCATTAATTTAAATATATTAATAAATAAAGGGTGTCACTATTGAAGTGTCACTGTATAATATATTAAGAGCCGAGACATTTAGATATGTTTCGGCTTTTATTATTGTAGAGAAGAGAATTCATATACGAGTTGATTAGATTTGTAAGTTATTCAGCATTGATAATAATTTGAAAAGTTTGTGGAGATGTTGGGCGACATTTTACAAAGTCATCATTTGTTAAATGCAATGGATGGGCATATTCTTTTTTTAGTAATAAAAAGAATGAATATCCAATTAAAATTTGGATTTAAAAAGTAAACATTAAAAAAATAGTAGTATTTTTTAATATTTCTTATACTTGGAGATATTGAATTTACGTAATGTAATAGTATAGAATTATTATATTAATATTGTTAAAAATCGCTTTGACATATTAACATCATGAAGAAACAAAAGGAGTGGTTTTATGATTGAACAAAATTTTAAAACACTGAACGAACTAATTACAACTTATCAGAAGGGTAAATATTTTTTCAAAACAACTAAAAAACAACATAAGCTTAACTATGAAGAAATATTTATTTTAAACTACATCTTTAATTGTAAGGAAAATGAGATTACAGCAAAAGAAATAGCAAAGTATTCAGAATTACAGCCTTATTATTTAACGAAAGCTTTACAGAAATTGATTAAAATGGGTTATTTGAGTAAAAAGAGAAGTGAAATAGATGAACGAACAGTAGTTGTTCGTGTAAATGAAGCGCAACGTGATAAAATTAATGAGATAATTAGAACATTACAGCAAACGTTGTGATGATGGATGAAGATAATAGGGGGATGAATTGTACATAAGTAGAAATAAAAAGAATATTCTGAATAATGTAAAAAAATAATATTTATTATGTATTCAACTAATATTTATTTTTAGAAACAAATTAACTGTGTTATACTGATATTTGTTGGATGAAAGCGCATACAAAAACAGCTAAGAAAGGTGTTATTATGAATTTACTAATTGGAGTCATATTTTTAGGAATTGTTTTATGTTTGTTTACATTATTCACTAGTAAAGCGCCTAATGGTGGTAAAGCGATGGGGGCACTTGCTAATGCTGCAATTGCGTCATTTTTAGTTGAAGCATTTCATAAGTACGTAGGTGGAGATTTGATTGGCATACCATTTTTAGGAGATTTAGGAGAAGTTGCTGGTGGACTTGGTGGTGTTGCAGCTGCTGGTTTAGTTGCATTAGCAATGGGGGTATCTCCTGTCTATGCATTCGTAATTGCTGTTGCGTGTGGCAATATGGATTTACTACCAGGATTCATTGCAGCTTATATCGCTAGTTTTGGTATGAAGTGGATGGAAGAAAAATTACCAGACGGACTTGATTTAATCGCAGCAATCATTGTTATTGCACCAATTACAAGATTAATTGCAATTGGTACTACACCTTTGGTGGATGCAAGTCTGCTTCAAATCGGTAATATTATTAAAGAATCAACTACATCAAGTCCAATATTAATGGGGATAGTTCTAGGGGGGATTATTACAGTGGTTGCGACTGCACCATTAAGTTCAATGGCATTGACTGCATTACTAGGCTTAACTGGTACACCAATGGCTATAGGTGCATTAGCAGTATTTGGATCCTCATTTATGAATTTCGTACTATTTAAACGTATGAAGTTTGGAGATCGTAAAACAACGATTTCTGTAGCTATTGAACCGTTATCTCAAGCAGATATTGTAACTGCAAATCCAGTGCCAGTATACATAACTAACTTTATGGGTGGCGCAATTTCTGGTGTGATTATAGCTCTGTTTGGATTAGTTAATGATGCGACAGGAACTGCTACGCCAATAGCCGGACTTATGGTTATGTTTGGTTTTAATAATGCGTTAACTGTTATTACAGTTGCAGTTATGTGTGCTGTCAGTAGCGCAATTTGTGGGTATTTAGGTTCGCTTATATTTAAAAATTATCCAATCATCACTAAAGATGAACTACAAAATGGCACGATGTCTAAAAAGGTCAAAAAATATTATAAATTAAAAAAACAATATGCTGAAAGTTTGGCATTATAAAATTTAGTGAGTGCAACGTTAGCTGAATAGTTAGGCTAGAGGAAATAAAATCTTTTTGAAAATGATTTTTTTATCAAACTCTTACATATATTAAATGTATAAAGGATTATAAAACAATGGATACAATGTTCAAGTCGTAAAAACTTGAGATTGTATCCTGTTTTTTTAGGAGTTAAATTGCCTTTTAATTAAGATAAATCAAAAATTAAATGAAAGAATAAAGCTGCCCACAAAAATCAAAATTGTTGGCAGCTTTAATAGTAAAGGTGAATGCTATATTTCTTGCGTAGCTTCATAAACTATATTAAGTTGTGCGCGTATTTAAATAACGCGTTGTTCTGTATTCCATTTTCGAAAATAGGAACTCTAATAAAATCGCTAATAACCAATAAAAAGCTGCTGCAACTGAATAAACTGTTATAAATTTATATCCTTCATTAGCAATTACATGACTTACTGCCATAATTTCGGTGACTTGCACGGCGAATGCGAGTGAAGTACCTTTTATTAGCATAATAAATTGGTTTTCTATATTTGGTAAGGCATACGCAAAAGCTTGAGGCAAAACGATTTCTTTATAAATATGAAATGTTGAAAGACCTACACTTTGGGCTGCTTCTATTTGAGCAAATTCTACCGACTGTAATCCACTTTTTATTGATTCTGATAGATAAGCTATCGCATGTAATGAAAAAACAATGAAAGCAATAATTAAAGGTGGGAAAATATCGGGATTAATATGCCATTTGAATTGATCATTTAAAAATATTATAAATGCAGGTAATCCGTAATATAAAATAAATAGCTGAACGATTAATGGCGTACTTCTAAAAAATGAATTGTAGATAATGATAAATTGCGATAATACGGGAATGCGTTTTAAACGAATCAATGCAAAGCATAATCCTACAATTAGACCTATGATTATGGAAACAATAGAAATCATTATTGTATTAGGAACCCCTTTAAGCACTTCAATTATTGTATATAAAACAAAGTCCAAATGAATATCCTCCTTAAATGCGGTATGGTTTTTGTGCGCGTTTATCTATTAAAGTAAATGTTCCTTGGATTATTAAAGCAATGATCCAATAGATGATTGAAATGACAATATAAACTTCTAACATACCTAAACCATAATTATTACCGATAATCAATTTAACTTGTCCCATCATATCAATAATGCCTATAGTAAAAGCTAATGAAGTATCTTTAACCAGTTCGATAATTTGTGTTGTTAAATTTGGGATACTATTTCTTAAAGCTTGTGGAACAATTATTTCTTTTAATATTCTAGGATAGGAAAGACCAATTGATAAACCGGCTTCTATTTGATGATAGTCTACAGATTGATATCCAGCACGTATTATTTCTGATAAGTAAGCGCCAGTATGTAACGTGAAGGCTAAGATAACGAAAAATAATCTACTAAAATGATTAATATCTATATGAATCAATAACAATAGTTGTGGTAGTGCAAAGTAAACTAAAAATAGTTGTAAAAGTAATGGCGTGCTACGTATAAAAGATAAGTAAATTCTTACAATTGGTGAAATTACTTTGATTTGCTTAATACGAATAAGGGCTAATATAAAACCTAAAACCAACGCACATATCAATGATATGACAATCATTAAAAGAGTTAACGGCAATCGTTGTAATACTTGCCCAAATAAATCTAACCAATTTACAGATTGCATTATCACTGCACCTCCAATTGCGCTTTTTTGTCATTAATTGCATCTAAGTCATCAAAGACATTAATATCAAAATATTTTTCTGAAAGTGATTGTAATTTGCCTTCTTTTTTTAGTTCTAATGTCGCTTGATCAATGTCATCATGCAACTTTTGATGTTTCTTATTGTAAACGATATGTAAAGGCTCTTTTTTTACAATTCCGCCAATTTTAACATCTTCTTTGACTTGTGTTTGAATGGCTTTATAAGTATTCCAGTTTAATAACATAGCGTCACGTCGCTGATGACTAACCATTTTCAAGTTGTCTCCATTTGAGGGTTCTTGAATCGTGTTAATATTGATTTTTGATGAATTATTTTTGTTGTACTGAGATAAGATAGAATATAGTCCGCCACTGGGTGCCATAGGTGTGATTGATTTTCCTGGCAAATCATCTAAACTGTGTATATCCGTATTGCTACTATTGACTACTAGCATAGGCAACGCATAACTATAGGGCACATCTTGGTACAGAAATTGTTTTTCACGTTCAGGTGTTTTGAAAAACCAGTTAATTCCCATATCAAATTTACCAGCACCAATACCAACTAAATTTGATTCTTCTTCACCTACTTCGTATTTGAAGTCATATTGAGGTAACTTTTTTTCGATTAATTTCATGTAATCCATATCGAGACCTACAAACTCATTTTGCTTATTGGTATACAAGTAGGGTGGGTTAACTTCTGCTGACAGTGCTACTTTCACTTCTTTTTTATGAGAGTCTTTATTTGAATTATCGCTTTGAGTACAAGCAGTTAAAATGAAAATAGATGAGAGTAGGATGGCAGTAATAAATCTTTTTTTTAATATCATTGTTTATCACGCTCCGTACTCACTTTATTTAAAAAACGTTGTACTCTTTCTGAATTAGTATGATCTAAGACTTCTTGAGGTGTGCCTTGATGAATAATTTGGCCATCATCAATAAATATCATTTGATCGGCAATTGCTTTAGCAAATTCAATTTCATGTGTTACTAAAACCATCGTCATACCTTCTTGTGCAATGGATTTAATGAGAGATAGCACACTTTGTATAGATTCTGGATCTAATGCGGATGTCGGCTCATCCAACAGTAATACATCAGGGTTAAGCGCAAGGGCACGAATGATACCGATGCGTTGACTTTGACCACCAGACAACTGGATTGGATATTTGTCTTTTTGATTTGCTAAATTAATACGTTCTAAATATGATAACGCTATTTCTTTTGCTTCGTTTACGCTGTAATTTTTACCATGTATTAAACCAACAGTTATATTTTCTAAAATAGTTTTATTCTTAAATAAATTATAATTTTGAAAGACCATTGCAGATTTTTGGCGTAATTTTGTAATATCTTTTTTAGTATGTTTTGAAGTGTTAAATGTTTCATTGTCAATAGTAATAGTGCCAGATTCTGGTAGTGCTAATACATTTAAAGTTCTTAACAGTGTTGTTTTACCAGAACCACTTGGCCCGATAATTGCAGTGACGGTGCCTTGTTCTTGAGTAAAACTTACGTCGTTGAGTATCGTGTTTTCATTATATTTATGTATAAGATGTTTAACGTTAATCATTCAATTTTCCCCCAATATTTCATTAAGTATAAACTATCACAATAAATCTTATCGGTAAAGTAGGGTTTTTGTACTTGAAAAGCTTTATTTCAAGCATGGCGAGTGTTAAACTTGTAACTAATAAGGAAAAAGTGATGAACGAGGTGAAGGAAATGAATACGTCCGCATTAATACATACGGAGATTCAAGAAAAATGGATTGCTAAATTAGACACTGTAAAAGACGATTTTAGAGCGAAAGCGGAATATAATGATATACATTCACATTTTCCCTATGAAAATATTGAATGGCTTGTAAATGAAGGTTATACACTGTTAACGTTACCAAAAGCATACGGCGGTGAAGGTGCGACTATTGAAGATATGGTGATACTTCAAAGTTATTTGGGAGCAATTGATGGCGCAACTGCTTTATCGATAGGTTGGCATTTGAGTGTAATTGGACAATTATATGAACAACAAATGTGGGAACCCGATATGCTTGAGCAATTTGCTGAAGAAGTGAAGCAAGGGGCATTGGTGAATAGGGCTGTTAGTGAAGCGGAAACTGGTAGCCCAACACGTGGAGGTAGACCAGCAACAAACGCAGTAAAAGTAGATGACGGATTTGTACTTAATGGGGTGAAAACATTTACTTCTATGAGCAAAGGACTCACACATTTTGTAGTCAGTGCCTATTATGAAGCAATTGACCAAGTAGGTTTTTTCTTAGTGACAAAGGATACTCCAGGTGTGGAAATAGCAGATAATTGGAACATGGTAGGTATGCGTGCAACAGAAAGCCATGATCTCGTATTAAATGATGTACATTTACCAGAAGAAAACTTTGTTGAAATAAGGGGCGCTGGGGGTAAAAAGCCAAATGGTTGGATTTTACACATACCAAGTGTTTACTTGGGTATTGCTCAAGCAGCACGTGATTATGCAATAGATTTTGCCAAAACATACAGCCCTAATAGTATAGAAGGAACTATAGGTGACTTACCGACCGTTCAACAAAATATTGGGAAAATGGAAACACTTTTATTATCTGCGCGCCATTTTTTATGGAGCACAGCTGCTTTATATAATAATGAAGATTCTCAAAAAGTGAAATGGAATGAAACGTCTGCCAGTAAAGTAATGGTCATGAACCAAGGTTTAGAAGTTATAGACATTGCCATGCGTATTGTGGGTGCAAAAAGTCTTGAAATGGAACGCCCTTTACAACGTTATTATAGAGACATGCGCGCAGGTTTACACAATCCGCCTATGGAAGACATGGCATATACAAATATTGCACACAGTGTATTAGATCATTTTTAAATATTAAGGGCAATACAATAACTATGTATTTAGACAATTTGTCTAAATACATTTTTTATTAATTAAAAAAATAAACAATCGACTTGTTTGCTATTGTAAAATTACTAGAGTCATTATATAATCAATTGGTACTGATAATCATTTTCATTGGAGGAGAATTATGAAAAAATTATTGTTTCCGTTACTTGTTTTAGTACTCATTTTAGCTGCATGTGGTAATAAATCAGATAGTGACAAAAAGGAAGAAACAAAATCTTATAAATTAGATAGTGGTAAAAGCATAGATATACCTAAAAAACCTCAAAGAATAGCGGTTGTAGCACCTACATATGCAGGTGGTATTAAATATCTTGGAGGGGATATTGTAGCTGTAAATGAACAAGTAGATAGTAGTAAATTATTGAAAGATAAGTTTAAAGGCGTAGAAAAAATTGGAGAAAATGATGTAGAGAAGGTAGCGAAAGCAAAACCTGACTTAATCGTTGTTTATTCTACGGATAAAAACATTAAAAAATACAATAAAATTGCACCAACTGTTGTTTATGACTACGGGAAGCATAAATATTTAGATCAACAAAGAGAATTAGGTAAGTTACTTGGTAAAGAAGATAAAGTAGCTTCTTGGGAAAAAGAATGGAAAGCTCAAACTAAGAAAGACGGACAAGAAATCAAAGAGAAAATTGGAGAAGATGCAACAGTCTCTATCTTTGATGAATTTGATAAAAAATTGTACAGCTACGGACCTAATTGGGGACGTGGTGGCGAAGTATTATATCAAGCATTTGATCTTAAAATGCCCGATAAATTAAATGACTTAGTTAAAAAAGAAGGTTGGGCAGAAGTGAAACAAGAGAAGATTGCAGATTATGCAGGTGATTACATTGTTTCAACAAGTGAAGGTAAATCAAAACCAGCTTATGAAAAAACAGATTTATGGCAAAATATACCAGCTGTTCAAAAAGATCAAGTGATCCAAGTTCAAGCAGAAACATATTGGTATAATGATCCTTATACATTAGAGTATATGAGAAAAGATTTAAAAGAAAAATTTTTAAATAAATAGGAATTCATGTTCTTTCAACGTATAAGATAGTAAATTTAATAACTCATTAGTCTCTGAGGAGCGAGCATATGAATTCAAAGGTAATCTTTTGACTTCTAACTCGCTCCTTAAATTGTAAGTTTATCAATGTAAACTAGTAGTTTTTATTGGTTAACATTTGTGGTATAATTTTTCTCATTGAAGGAGGAATCACTTTGACTACAAAATATTTAGTATATACAGCTTTGATGACAGCAATTATAGCCGTTCTAGGCTTTGTTCCAGCTATCCCTCTGCCTGTCATGCCTGTACCTATAGTATTACAGAATATTGGTATATTTTTAGCGGCAATTTTGCTCGGACGTAAATATGGTACGTTAAGTGTCATTGTCTTATTATTGCTTGTAGCTGCTGGATTACCTTTACTATCAGGTGGTAGAGGCGGTATCGGTGTATTTGCAGGGCCGTCAGCAGGATTTTTATTTATGTATCCAGTTGTTACATATCTTATCGGCTTGGTAAGGGACTTATATTTTAAAAAAATTAATTTTGTTGTACTATTAATTACAATGATAGTGTTTGGTGTCTTACTATTAGATATCACAGGTACAATTATAATGGGCTTAATAACCAATTTACCTATCACAAAATCTGTTACATTATCACTATTATTTATGCCTGCTGATATTCTTAAAGCGATCGTTGCAAGTTTAATTGGCAATATTATGTTAAATCATAGTCAATTTAAACAGTTAATTAAATAAACTTTTAGATATTCAAAAGATAAGAATTAATGAGGGTGAAAGAGATAGGGTGAAGGTTCATGACAATTTCTATGGCAAATATATTTCAAGATGGTAAAATTTTTGCTGAGGATCAAAATAAAACAATTTATTTAACAGCAGAAGCCCCTTTAGTATATGATGCGAATAAATGGGTGTATAAAGAAATGCCTTCAATCAAGGATTGGAAACAACATATGGAAATACAACAAGCTTTACATAGACAACAATCTTCCGATCATTTAGCATTTACTTTTCCTGAGAACACACCGCTAAGTCAAGCTTGGTTAGATGAAATTAAAGCTTACGGTTTTGAGTTAGGGTGTATGGAGCTTTACGCAATTGAATCGCAGAATATTTGTAGGAGCCAGAATAGTCAAGTTGAAGTGAAATTCGTCACGAATCATACCTTAGAAGACTATATTGCAATTTATCGACAGTTTTCAGAACCTTTTGGATTTGAATATACAGAAGAAAGTATACGAGTAATACGTGATCAATTTCAAAGTGAAAGCAAATCCCGTATTATTGCCTATGAGAATCACATTCCAGTGGGTATTTTAGATTTAATAATTACTGATAAAACAGTTGAAATAGATGGCTTTGGTGTATTGGAAGATTTTCAAAGACGAGGGATAGGTCAAACAATGCAATCATTTGTAGCTGATATTTCGGATGATAAAGTTATTATACTTATCGCTGATGGCGAGGATAGTGCCAAACACATGTATATCAAACAGGGATACATTTTCATCAGTTATTGCTATCAAATATTGAAAGAAAAGGCTTAAATATAAATTATAAAGCGATCCTAATACATTTAGCTATGTCCTAGGATCGCTTTTGTATAATAGTGACTCTTTATTACATATGCTCTAATTGTATGCGTTCAGGGTGACTATATATATTGAAATTGCCATCTCTAATAAAGCCGACTGCAGTAATGTTTAAATCTTGAGCTAGTGTAACAGCTAATGTGGTCGGAGCAGATTTCGAAAGTATAACACCTACTCCTATTTTAGCGGCTTTAATTAGTATTTCAGAGGAAATGCGACCACTGAAAATTAGCACCTTATTTCGCACAGGAATGTGTCTTTGGATACAATAACCATAAAGTTTATCGAGCGCATTATGACGGCCGATATCTTGACGATGTTCGAAGAACGTCTCTCCGTCACTAATAGCTGCATTATGAAGTCCCCCAGTTTGTTTGAAAACGGCACTCGCACTTTGTAAACGTGTCATCATGTTTAGAATTTGTTTTGGACTAATAACAATTTTGGACATAGAAGTTTTTGCTACAGCAGCATCATTTTGAAAATAAAATTCCCTACTCTTACCACAACATGATGCAATCATTCGTTTAGTTGAGTATTCAAAACGTTCCCCTAAAGCTCTTGTTAATTCAACGTGAGCAAACCCTTTACTATCATCTATTTGAATTGATTTTAAATCATCACTTTTTAGAATAGCCCCTTCAGACGCTAGAAAACCAAGGACAAGTTCCTCCATATGGTTTGGACTACAGATTATGGTAGCAAATTCTTCTCCATTGACCATAATTGTTAAAGGAAATTCGGTTACATAGTGATCTGTTTTATCAATAAGTTCACCATTTTCGTATCGTACGATTGGCTGGTTTGTTAAAACGTCTTCATTCATTCGTACACCTCTTTTCGTATTCACCTTATATTTTAGCGCATTTTTAATTATAAAAAAATAATTCGGTTTTACTCATGTAACTTAATATACGTCAACGTTGGCCTTAAATAAGAATTAGAAGCAGTAAAGATTGATTTACGAATATAATGGAAGTAAACTTGAGGTAAACAAACTAAAGAGGTGAATTTGACATGGTTAGTATAAGAGATATTGCACATATAGCAGAAGTTAGCCCAGGAACTGTATCCAGAGTATTGAATAATGACCCGACTATTTCGGTATCAAAAAATACTAGAGAACGTATCCATCAAATTGCGAAAGAGAAACAATATCATAAGTCAGCAAGAAAAAATAAGAGTATTCAAATCATTACTTATGCATCAAGAGCTAAAGAAATGTCAGATCCTTATTATAGAGAAATTCGATTGGCAATTGAAGCGGAAGTTAAACGTTTAAATCTATCGTTAAAGCGAACAATACGTATAGATGGTAACCAAAATGATAATGAGTTAAATACAATTGAAAAGGCAGGCGCGATAATCGTTATAGGTAATTTTTCAGTTGATGCTCTATACAAACTCCAATCTTATAATCCTAATATGGTAGTAATTAATAATCCTCATGTGCCTAAATCCATAGATGCTGTATATTCAGATCTACATTACTCTATGACTCACTTGCTAGATAAGATAAAGGGCTTAGGTTTAACACGCATTGCATATATAGGTGGGTATCATACAATAAGAGATTTAGATGGCACCCCAACTTCAAATGCAACTGATGTAAGGTATAAAGCTTATCAAGATTGGTGCGAAAGACAGCAATTAGAAACGATAGCATTGCTTAATGGATGGAAAAAAGAACATGGTGAGTTAGCGGTTAAAACATTTATAGAGAGCAAACAGGAGCTTCCACAAGTGTTTATTGCGGGAAATGACATGGTCGCAATAGGCGTTTTACAACAAATTCAAGAGAATAAAATTGCAATACCAGAGAACGTAAAGTTAATCAGTTTTAATGATTTAGAAGTTATCCAATATGCAGTGCCTTCTATTAGCAGTGTACATATTCCTGTAGATGAATTTGGGAGAACGGCAGTAAGGATGGCAGAAGAACGTATTAATCAAACGAGAAAACTTGCTATTCATATAGTAGTAGAGGCGCCGTTGAAGTCTCGTAATACATTTAAAGTCTAAGTGAAGTAGATTACGTTGACAAAACTTTTAGTAAACAAGTAAACTTAATATGTGTTTACTATGAAGAGAAAATAATCAATTACCTTGCGTTTAATGTAGAAAAAAGGAGTGGGAAACTTATGTTACAAGCAATGCGCGAAAAATTTGAATCGTTATATGATGTAGAAGCGGAAGTTAGTGCTTTTGCGCCTGGGAGAATCAATTTGATTGGAGAACATACTGATTATAATGGGGGTTATGTTTTTCCAGCGGCAATAGAATTAGGGACATATGGGTTAGCAGCTAAAAGAGATGATCGTAAAATACAACTTTATTCTAATAATTTTGAAGAAAAAGGCATTATAACTTTCACTTTAGATGATTTAGTATTTAATCAAGATGATGATTGGGCAAACTATCCTAAAGGCGTCGTAAAGTATCTAACTGAAAAATTCGACAAAATTGACCGAGGATTTAATATTTTAGTCGAAGGCAATATTCCAAATGGAGCCAGTTTGTCGTCGTCCGCTTCAATTGAAATACTTACAGGGTGGTTATTAAAAGATTTATTTGATTTAGAATTAGAACATCTGCAGCTTATTAAAATAGGTCAAGTTGTCGAAAATAAATTTATGGGTGTAAACTCAGGCATTATGGATCAATTTATTATTGGAATGGGTAAAGAAAATCATGCAATATTACTTGATACTGCGACACTGGATTTTGAATACGTACCAACCAAATTTGGTGATTATGTGATTTCTATAATGAATACGAATAAACGTCGTTCATTGACTGAAAGTAAATATAATGAGCGCAGAGCAGAATGTGAATCTGCACTAGCTGACTTAAAAAAAGAATTGAATATAGAAGCACTAGGTGAACTGACACTAGCTCAATTTGATCAAAATAAGCATCTTATTAGAGATGAAGTGTCACGTAGAAGAGCTAAGCATGCTGTATCAGAAAATGAACGTACAAAACTTGCACGTAAAGTACTTGCTGAAAATGATTTTGAACAGTTTGGCAAACTACTTAATATGTCGCATGCTTCATTGAAAGAAGATTATGAAGTTACAGGGATTGAATTAGATACGTTAGCTGAAACAGCTCAACAAGTTAATGGTGTATTGGGTGCAAGAATGACAGGCGCAGGGTTTGCAGGATGTGCGATTGCCTTAGTACATAAAGACAGTATCGAGCTATTAGAACATGAAGTATCACAAATGTATTTAGAAAAAATTGGTTATGCACCTTCGTTTTATCACGTTGGTATTAGCGGTGGCGTAACGTCTTTATAAGTGATACAAAATAAATGAAGGAAGGTTTTTATATGTCTGTATTAGTGTTAGGTGGGGCAGGTTATATAGGCAGCCATGCCGTAGATCAATTGATTGAGAAGGATTACAAAGTTGTAGTTGTAGATAATTTAGGGACAGGACATAGAGAGGCAGTACACCAAGATGCAAAGTTCTATGAAGGTGATATTCGTGACAAAGCATTTTTAAACTATGTTTTCACAAATGAACAAATTGAAGGCGTATTTCACTTTTGCGCATATTCTTTAGTTGGAGAATCTGTAGAAAAACCATTAGCTTATTTCAATAATAATGTATACGGCTTACAAGTGCTATTAGAGGTAATGTATGAGCACCAAGTAAAACATATTATATTCTCGTCAACGGCAGCAGTATACGGAGAACCCGATACAGTTCCAATAACTGAAGAAGATTCTAAAAAACCAACGAGCCCTTACGGTGAAAGTAAATTAATGATGGAGAAAATGATGCATTGGAGCCATAATGCTTATAATGTAAACTATGCTGCACTACGTTATTTTAATGTTGCTGGTGCCAAACAAGGTGGATGGATAGGTGAAGATCATCGTCCTGAAACGCATTTAATTCCTATCGTATTACAAGTAGCATTAGGACAACGTGATGCTTTAACTATTTTTGGTGACGATTATGATACTGAAGATGGTTCTTGTATACGTGATTATTTACATGTTGTAGATTTAATAGATGCACATATTCTAGCTTATCAGTATTTACAAAACGGAGGTGAATCGGGTGCGTTTAACTTAGGTAGTAGTCAAGGATACTCTGTTTTTGAAATTTTAGAAGCTGCGCGTAAGGTAACTAAAGAACCAATTAAGGCTGAGGTAGGCCCAAGAAGAGCTGGGGATCCGAGTAAATTAGTTGCGGCAAGTGACAAGGCACAATCTGTCTTAGGTTGGAAGCCACAACATGATAATATTCATGATATTATCGACTCAGCATGGCAATGGCATCATCAGCACCCTGATGGTTATCAACAAAGTACGGAGGGATAACGCATGTTATTAAACCAACAACTAGTGCAACAATTTATTGCACACGCAATTTCATTTGGCGATTATGAACAACAAGATAGTATCTATATTCAAAACCAATTATTGCGTATTTTAAATGCACGAGGCGTTATGGAAACGTCAGAATCACCTTTAGCTAAAAACGCTACAGCAAATGATATAACACAATATTGGATTAATGAAGCTGTAAATGAAAATTACATTGAAGATGCGTTATACAATAAAGAAATTGTTGAAGCACAACTTTTAGACATAATTACGCCAAGACCATCTGTTCTTAATAGAAAGTTTAAAGAAGCTTATGAACAATCACCAGAAATAGCGACAAAATATTTTTATGAAATTGCTAAACGTAATCATTACGTGAAAGAAGACGCGATAGCTAATAATATTAATTATGAAGTGGGCACTGAATATGGTGACATAGAAATTACCATTAATTTATCCAAACCTGAAAAAGATGCAAAGCAAATTGCTGAAGCTAAAGCCGCGCCGGCTACTGAGTACCCAAAATGTGCTTTATGTATTGAGAATGAAGGGTTTCAGGGGTCTGTTACGCAAGCAGCACGTACGAATCATCGTGTGGTACGTTTGAATTTAGATGGGGAATCATGGGGATTTCAATACTCTCCGTATGCTTATTTCTTAGAACATAGCATAGTATTTTCTGAACAACATGTGCCGATGGAAATTAACAAGCAAACTTTTGTTAATTTAATTGATTTTATAAAACAATTTCCCCACTATTTTATAGGATCTAATGCAGATATTCCGCTTGTAGGTGGGTCTATATTATCACATAATCACTATCAAACAGGGCAACATATATTCCCGATGGATAATGCAGCGGAAATTGAAAAATTTACTATAACGGGTTTTTCATCAGTAGAAGCAAGTACTTTAAAATGGCCAATGAGTGTGATTCGATTAAAAAGTGAAAATAGTAATGAGCTAATTCAAGCGGCAACACATGTGATGGTACAGTGGAATCAATATTCTGATAATAGTGTAAACATTAAGGCTTATAGTGAAGATGGAGAGAGACATCATACGATTACACCTATTGCAAGGTATAGAGATGGATTGTATGAATTGGATATTGTACTGAGAGATAATCAAACTTCTGCGGAGTTTCCAGATGGTATTTTTCATCCACACAAAGATGTGCAACACATCAAAAAAGAAAATATTGGATTAATCGAAGTGATGGGGATGGCAATATTGCCCGGCCGTTTAAAGGAAGAATTACAACAAGTGAAATCATATTTACTAGGTGCAGTTCATGTTGATTTAGGTATTCATCAACAATGGGCTGATGATATGAAACAATCTTATGATATCGATACTGATAATGTAGATGGCATTGTAGAGAAAGAAGTAGGTTACAAGTTCAAACGTGTATTAGAAGATGCAGGTGTCTTTAAAAATAATGAGGTTGGCCGAGCAGCGTTTAATCGCTTTATAGACATTTTATGATTAAAATAAATTATCAATTATAACTTGAAAAGGTAGATAAAGTAGCTTCAATGAAACTTTATCTACTTTTTTACTAATTAGGAGTTTGGTGAGGCTATCAAATAATAAAATTTGATTTCCATCTATCATGCTCCTATTTTCTTCCTTTTATTTTGTTATGTGCAAGCATATAATAAAGTGAAGGAGTGATATTTTGAAAATTAGATCTAAATACATACTTATTACATTTATTGTTCTAACATTCATTTTGACTGGCTGTTCAAACGATAATAAAGGTAATGAAAATGCTAAGACGAAAAAAGAAGAAAACCAAAAGCAAGTATTGCATGTTGCTGCAGCAGCAAGTCTTACAGATGCAACAAAAGATTTAGAAAAAGCGTTTAAAGAGCAACACAACAACGTAGATGTTACCTTTAATTACGGAGGTTCAGGCGCTTTAAGACAGCAAATAGAAAAGGGCGCTCCTGTTGATGTTTTCATGTCAGCAAATGAAAAAGATGTCGATGCACTTGTAGATAAAGATCAAGCACAAAATACATATGAATATGCCAAAAATAAGTTAGTGCTTATTGGTGGGAAAGATAGCGATTATAAATCTGTAACAGATATTAAAGAGGATGACAAATTAGCTATAGGCGAAACGAAATCAGTGCCAGCTGGTAAATATGCTGAAGAATATCTAAAAAATAATGACTTGTTTGAAAGCGTAAAGTCTAATCTCGTATACGCAAAAGATGTACGCCAAGTATTAAATTATGTTGAACAAGGTAATGCACAACTAGGGTATGTTTACCAGACTGACTTATATCAAAGTCAACAAAACGGTAATAGCCAAGTTAAAGCGATTAAGTCAGCAAATTTAAACAAGCCAATTGTTTATAAATCAGCAACGATTACAGATAATAAATTAGCTAAAGCATGGGTAGATTTCTTAAAAACAGATAAAGCGAAAGCTATTTTGAAAAAATATAAATTCGAAGCATAGGAGGTTTTAGCAATGCAAGATATGACACCATTTTGGATATCACTTAAAGTAGCACTAATTAGCACTATTATTGTTACTTTTATGGGAATTTTAATATCAAAATGGTTATATAAACGCCATGGTATCATTGCTAGAATCTTAGAAAGTGTCATTGTCTTACCCATTGTCTTACCGCCGACTGTAATGGGTTTTATATTGCTAATTGTCTTTTCACCACAAAGTTATGTAGGTGCATTTTTTAAGGATATATTAAATATGCCAGTAGTTTTCACTTTGACTGGTGCAGTTATTGCATCTGTAATTGTAAGTTTTCCATTAATGTATCAGCATACGGTACAAGGCTTTCGCAACATTGATCATAAAATGCTAAATACCGCTAGAACAATGGGGGCCAGTGAGAATAAAATATTTTTCAAACTAATCTTTCCTCTATCGAAACGACCAATACTTTCAGGCATTATGATGAGCTTTGCACGTGCTATTGGTGAATTTGGGGCGACGCTCATGGTTGCTGGTTATATTCCAAATAAAACGAACACCTTACCATTAGAAATTTATTTCTTAGTAGAACAAGGTAAAGAAAATCAAGCTTGGTTATGGGTGATTGTGTTAGTAGCATTTGCAATTACTGTGATTGGAACTATAAATATATTAAATAAAGATCGTTTTCGGGAGGTGGACTAATTGTTGAAGATATATTTAAATCATCTATTAAAAAATCAACAATTAAAAATCCACATTGAAGACAGTGAGCCTAAAATTTATGCGATTAAAGGTCCATCGGGAATTGGTAAAACGACATTATTAAACATGATAGCTGGTTTAAGGAAACCCAATAAAGCCTTTATTCAACTCAATGGCCATGTTATTTATGATACAAAGCAAGCTATAGACGTGAAAATTCAAAAACGAAATATTGGTTATTTATTCCAAGATTATCAATTATTTCCTAATATGAATGTTTATCAAAACATAACTTTTATGGCAAAACCGTCTCAACATATAGATAGTCTTATACAACAATTGAACATAGAGCATTTAAAGACTCAGTATCCCTTGAGACTTTCAGGCGGTGAATCACAGCGTGTGGCATTAGCAAAAACGCTAAGCACAAGGCCGGATTTGATTTTACTAGATGAGCCATTTTCAAGTTTAGATGACACTACTAAAGCAGAAAGCATGCAGCTTGTTAAACATATATTTGAACAGTGGCGAATACCTATTATATTTGTGACACATTCCGATTACGAAGCTACTACTCTAGCGCATGAAGTTATAAATATCAAATGAGTTTAACGTTGTATTGCATTTATACAAAATATTGAAGACGTTAAATAGTTTGGGGTTTTTAATGTTCAACACTGCCATGTTTATATGGTAATGGATGACGATAGTAAAGCATTTTAGAAGCCCAAATTAAAAAGGCATAAAGTTCCGATTGGAACTTTATGCCTTTTACTCGTTATGGATATTTGGAATAGGGAAATGTTCGAAAATTTCTCCATTATGAAGTGATTCAGATAATGTAGATAACCAAGCATAATATACTTTAGAATGATCTAATTGTTTTAACATTTCTTTAGCTTCTTCGATGACTTCTTTAGATGCACTTTCTGAATGAATAATGGGGTCCAATAATTTTTCTGCTCGTTGAATTGCTTCTAAATTTAATTTAATCTCTCTGTTCCATTTTTGTGAGAAAAAATTACCGAAGAAAGTAAAGAAATCTTTTTCAGCAACAAAATGTTGTTTTCTACTACCACGCGTAAATTGTTGTTTAACGCCGTCAAATTCTTGAAGCTTTTTAACTCCTGCACTCATACTTGGTTTACTCATTTGTAATTCGTAGCGCATTTCATCCAGTGTCATGCTTTTTTGTTCGAACACCATCGTTCCATATAAATTGCCAACGCTACGATTTACACCGTAAAGATCCATAGTCTCGCCTATAGAATTAATCACGATGTCTTTAGCTTGTGTTAATAGTTGTTCATAATCCTTTGAACGTGCCATTGATTCACCTCCGAATAATATTCAACTCATTGTACCACGAACATTTATGTATGGGGTATGATTAATTAATATATAGCGTATTGAGAATAATTTCAATATAGAAATAAACTTCCAATCATAAAGATTTAACATAGGGAAAACGCTACTTTTTATAATATTAATAGCAAAACATTGTTACATTGTAAACCAAGATTTATAATGGAAATAATGATGTATAGAAAGGGTAATGCCTGTGACTAAAGATCGCTATTCGAGACAAACGTTATTTAAACACATTGGTTCTATCGGCCAAGATAAAATTATAAACGCGCATGTCGTGATTATTGGGATGGGTGCTTTAGGGACGCATCTTGCTGAAAGTTTAGTTCGCGCTGGATTAGGTGAGCTTACAATTGTGGATAGAGATTATATTGAGTTCAGTAATTTACAAAGACAAACTTTATATACGGAAACTGATGCACATGAAGCATTACCTAAAGTCGTAGCAGCTGAACGGCATTTAATGGCAATTCGCCAAGATTTAAATTTAAGTTGTCATATTGCACATGTTGATCGACAGTTTATGGATGATCATTGTAAAAATGTACAGCTGATATTAGATGCGACAGATAATTTTGAAACGCGCCAATTAATCAACGATTTCGCATATCAGCAAAGGATTCCTTGGATTTATGGTGGTGTCGTAGAAAGTACATATATAGAAACCGCGTTTATTCCAGGTTTAACACCGTGTTTTAATTGTTTGATGCCACAATTACCTGTTATTAATAGAACTTGTGATACAGTTGGTGTCATTCAACCATCTGTAAGCATGACTACAAGTTTACAGATGAGAGATGCGTTAAAAGTGTTAACCCAGCAAGACATTACAACCAAAGTAACATATGGAGACTTATGGGAGGGGACACATTTTACGTTTGGTTATAGTAAATTACAGCGACCGCATTGTCCAACCTGTGGGGAATCACCTACATATCCATATTTAAACGAAACAAAGCGTCAATTTGTGAGTTTATGTGGGAGAGATACGGTACAGTATGAAAACCCTAACATTTCCCAGGAAATATTAGAAGCATTTTTAATAGAATATCAAATTCCGTTTAAGCGAAACGACTATCTGCTTCAATTTAAATACAAAGGGTATCGAATAGTAAGTTTCAAAAGTGGGAGAATACTGATACATGGTATGACCAAGCCTAACTCGGCTATTACACTAATGAATCAACTTTTTGGATAAAGGAGAATTAGATGCATACAAATGTTAAATTAGATAAAAATATTAATTGTGCGATACTAACTGTATCTGATACAAGAAACTACGATACAGATAAAGGCGGAAAATTAGCAATATCACTTTTGTCTGAATTAAACGTTCATATTTCTGATAATCATTACCGTATTGTAAAAGATGATATTGCTGCAATACAAACTCAGTTAAAGCAATGGTCGACTGAAGCAATTGACGTTATTATCACTACGGGTGGCACAGGAATTGCACAAAGAGATGTGACTATAGAAGCAGTGTCATCTCTTATCACAAAAGAAATTGAAGGATTTGGAGAGTTGTTTAGATATCTTAGTTATACTGAAGACGTTGGGAGTCGTGCATTATTATCAAGGGCGATTGCAGGTACAGTTGGTAAGCAGTTAATTTTTAGTTTGCCTGGTTCTACTGGCGCAGTTAAATTAGCATTGAACAAGCTCATCAAACCTGAATTAAATCATCTAGTTCAAGAAATAACAAAATAAATAGGATAGAAGACAAAAATCAAAAAATTTCAATTGATTTTGTATTCTATCCTAATAACTTAGCTCAATCGTCAGAACATTTGATATACATAGCGGTATCTATTTACCAAACACATTGTTAATTTTAAATTTATATAGTAGCTAAGTCATATTGTGAAATATAATATGGTGTGGCTGTGTCTAATAAGCGCGTAAAACCGAGTATTAATTGGGTCGTTGGAAGTCACCAGATTTACCACCAGTTTTGGATAGCAAATATGTTTCACCGATAATCATACTTTTATCTAAAGCTTTCGTCATGTCATAAACAGTTAACGCAACTACAGATGCTGCAGTAAGTGCTTCCATTTCAACACCAGTTTTTCCGGTTGTTGAAACGCTCGCTTGGATATTTAAAGTAAATGATGCTTCGTTTTCTTTCCAATTAAATGAAACATCAATCCCAGTAAGTGGTAATGGATGACACATAGGAATAATATCAGCAGTATTTTTAGCAGCCATGATACCTGCGATTTGTGCAGTATTGAGCACATTACCTTTTTTATTTGTATTATCGACAATTTGCTGATAAATTGCTTGATTAACTGTAATACTTGAATGCGCAATGGCTGTTCGTTTGGTAATATTTTTTTCTGAGACATCAACCATTTTAGCATTACCTTGTTCATTAATATGTGTGAATTCAGACAAAGATATCCCTCCTAATCGTTTCCTAGTATATCACGAAATCCATTTTTTTAAGGAGTAGATTTTAAATGCCAATTGAAAAAAGAAACCCAATCCCAGTAAGAGAAGCAATTAATCGCGTTGTAAGTCAAGATATATATACTAAACAAATCGAAGTGCCTTTAGAAAGCAGCGTAAATTATATATTAGCGGAAGATATTGTAGCAACATATGAAATTCCGAGATTTAATAAATCTCCTTACGATGGATTTGCGCTGAGAAGTAAAGATACTGAAGGTGCCAGTGGAGAGCATAGAATCAATTTTACAGTGATTGATCATATTGGTGCAGGCTCAGTTTCAGAAAAAGAAGTAGGACCTTTTGAAGCGGTGCGTATTATGACAGGTGCTGAAATGCCCAAAGGTGCAGATGCAGTAGTAATGTTAGAACAAACTGTAGAAGATGAACAAAGCTTTACCATAAGAAAATCTTTTAATGTGAATGAAAACGTATCTTTAAAAGGTGAGGAAACGCAAATTGGTGATACAGTACTAAATAAAGGACAACAAATCAATCCGGGTGCTATAGCAGTGCTTGCAACGTATGGTTATACACAGGTTAAAGTTTTTGATAAGCCTAGTATCGGTGTTATTGCGACAGGAAGTGAGTTGTTAGAAGTTGGTGATGACATAGAACCAGGTAAAATTAGAAATTCAAATGGGCCCATGATTGCAGCTTTAAGTCAAAAGTTTAATTTAGATGTAGCATCATACCAAATTCAAGAAGATGATTTGAAAAGTAGTATTCAAGTTGTAAAAGAAGCTATGGCTAAACATGATATTGTTATCACAACAGGAGGTGTTTCTGTTGGTGATTTTGATTATTTACCACAAATTTATGACGAGATTAATGCAGAAGTGTTATTTAACAAAATTGCTATGCGACCTGGCAGTGTGACAACAGTTGCAGTGGCTGAAGGTAAATATTTATTCGGTCTATCTGGTAATCCGTCGGCATGTTTTACTGGTTTTGAACTATATGTTAAACCTGCTGTACTGCATATGATGGGGGCAACAGCGATTTATCCTCAAATGATACAGGCAACTTTAATGGAAGATTTAACTAAAGCCAATCCATTTACACGTTTTGTGCGAGCGACGGCTACTTTTAACGGAAAAGCGATGACAGTGGTGCCTTCGGGCTTTAATAAATCAGGTGCCGTCGTTGCTATCGCACACAGTAATGCGATGATCATGTTACCAGGCGGCACAAGGGGCTATCAAAAAGGTTATACAGTAGATGTTATTTTAACGGATTCACAAGCTTATGAAACGGATTGCTTTATATGATTCTACAAATAGTAGGTTTTAAAAACTCAGGAAAGACTACTTTGATGACACATACAATTAAACTTTTGAAAGCGCATGACTTAACTGTTGCTACTATAAAGCATCATGGACAACATCAACAAGATTTCCAAGATAATGATATTACGTTACAAAAAGACCATGTGGATCATATGAAACATTTTCATGCTGGTGCTGATCAAAGTATTGTACAAGGGAATTTATATCAACAAACAGTGACAAGAACTGAGAAACAAAGTCTTGATGAAATCATAAATGAATCTGTTACAATAGACAATAACATCATATTAGTAGAAGGTTTTAAAAATGCAGGTTTTGATAAAGTGGCTGTATACACTGATGAAAATGAGCGAAAGTCTTTAGGCAAGCTTTCCAATGTACAGTACTATATGAAAATGAATGATATTAATGCAATGGAGCAATACGACAATTGGTTATTAACTTATTTTAAGATAAAAGGAATGCATTAAATGAAGCAGTTTGAAGTAGTGAATGAACCCATACAAACAGAACAGTATAGGGAGTTTGTTTTAAATGAACACCAAGGTGCAATTGTTGTCTTTACAGGCCATGTAAGAGAATGGACAAAAGGGGTAAAAACAGAATATCTTGAATATGAAGCTTATATTCCTATGGCAGAGAAAAAACTTGCTCAAATAGGTGATGAAATTTCAGAAAAATGGCCAGGTACCTTAACGGCGATTGTCCATAGGATAGGACCATTAGATATATCAGATATTGCTGTACTTATAAGTGTTTCATCTCCCCATCGTAAAGATGCCTATCGTGCAAATGAATACGCAATAGAACGCATTAAAGAAATTGTGCCTATTTGGAAAAAAGAAATATGGGAAGATGGCGCACAATGGCAAGGTCATCAACATGGGAATTATAATGATGCTGTTATAGGAGATGATTCTAAATGAAGTTATTATACTTTGCAGAAATCAAAGATATATTAGAAAAAACGTCTGAAGAGATTGATTTGAGTTATGACATTACGGTAGATGAATTTTTAACAGATTTATTTGAGCGTTATCCACAGATCAAGGATAAACAATTTCAAATCGCAGTTAATGAAGAATTCGTTCAACATGATGATATAGTACATCCAAATGATACAGTGGCATTAATTCCACCAGTTAGCGGAGGGTAAATAAGACATGAAGGCTATTATACTTGCCGGAGGACAATCAGAGAGATTCGGCGAACCAAAAGCTTTTGCACAGATAGATTCCCAATATTTTTATAAACGGATTATTAGTGTGTTAGAAGCAACAAATATGTTTAACCAAATCATAATCAGTACAAACGAAGATTTAGCAACGCAGTTCGATTATGAAGATATTGTTATTGACGATAATCAAAATAAAGATAAAGGTCCTTTGGCAGGTATTCGTTCCGTGATGAACTTATATAAAAACGAAGAGCTCTTTTTTGTGATTTCAGTTGATACACCAATGATAACGCAAAAAGCCATTAGCAAATTATATCAATTTATGGTGGAACATCTTATAGAAGATCAATTAGATGTTGCAGGTTTTCATGAACAGGGAAGACCTATACCGACTCTGGCATTTTACAGCCCACATACATTAAATATGATGAACAAGGCGTTAGCTTCGGATGATTTCAGCTTAAAAAATGTATACAGTAAAGTTAAAAGTGACTGGTTAAATGTAGATACGATACAATCACCAGGATATTGGTATAAAAATATAAATTATCAACAAGATTTGGACTCTTTACAACAAGATATATTAAATAGATAAGGAGGCCTAACGTTATGGTAGAACAAATAACTGATAAACTCGGACGTCCGATTCGTGATTTAAGATTGTCAGTTACCGATAGATGTAACTTCCGTTGCGATTATTGTATGCCAAAAGAAATTTTTGGCGATGATTTTGTGTTCTTACCTAAAGATGAACTACTTTCATTTGATGAAATGGTACGTATAGCTCATGTCTATACAAAGTTAGGTGTGAAAAAGATAAGAATAACAGGCGGAGAGCCGTTATTGAGACGTGATTTGGACAAACTTATTTACAAATTAAATCAAATTGATGGAATAGAAGATATTGGACTTACTACCAATGGTTTGTTATTAAAAAAACATGGCCAAAAGTTATATGATGCTGGTTTGAGACGTATCAACGTAAGTCTTGATGCTATTGAAGATGAAGTGTTTCAAAACATAAATAATAGAAATATTAAAGCTTCAACAATCTTGCAACAGATTGATTATGCTGTTGCTATTGGTTTTCATGTGAAAGTTAACGTTGTTGTGCAAAAGC
This sequence comes from Staphylococcus sp. Ze2, assembly GCF_048568365.1. Taxonomy (NCBI): domain Bacteria; kingdom Bacillati; phylum Bacillota; class Bacilli; order Caryophanales; family Staphylococcaceae; genus Staphylococcus; species Staphylococcus sp. Ze2. The sequence goes on from NZ_CP183486.1 coordinate 1,051,590, forward strand.
ATGTCAACGACAATCAAATCCTTCCCATGATTCAATATTTTAAAGAGAAGAGAATTGAAATACGATTTATCGAATTTATGGATGTTGGTAATGATAATGGTTGGGATTTTAGTAAAGTCGTTACGAAAGACGAAATGTTAGAAATGATTGAAAAAGATTTTGATATTGAAGCGGTCAAGCCTAAATACTACGGGGAAGTGGCCAAATATTATAAACATAAAGGTATTGCAGCGCAATTTGGATTAATTACAAGCGTTTCACAATCTTTTTGCTCTACATGTACTCGCGCTAGACTATCATCAGATGGTAAGTTCTATGGCTGTTTGTTTAGTACAGTAGATGGCTTTGATGTTAAATCATTTATGAGAAATGGTGCGACTGATGCTGAGTTATTTGAACAATTTAAGCTTCTTTGGAATATTAGAGACGATCGTTATTCAGATGAACGTACAGCTCAAACAGTTGAAAATAGAAAACGTAAAAAAATAAATATGAATTATATTGGTGGTTAATTCAATTCATACAGCCACATCCCTATTTAAGTAGCATTTAACATTTTGCATACTTTAATAGGGATTTTTTGTTTTGAAAATCAAATAAAATAAAAAAATTAGCGTAGTAAACACTATTATATATGTATCATATCATAAAGAGATTAAAGTATTATAAATTAATAATGTTAAATAAAGAGGTTAATCAAGGTTGAAACATTTTAGTTAATACAAATTTTTAAAGATATTCATTTTAAGTGATATAAATAATGTTCAATAGAAAAAAATATTTATCTTTTCGATTAAAAATAATAGATTAAAAGAAGAAAGTGTTATATAATACTTTTGAAGCTTATTCATTAAGTAAAGCCAAATATGAAGAATTAAAACAACTAGAGTAGTCAATAAGGAGGCCATTTTTATGGATAGTAAAGTATCATATTTTATAACATCTGAAAGAGATTTATGTCAGTTAAAGCATTGGTTGAAATCAAAGCATAAAATGTCGATTGAAGAATTTGTTGTATTGTTCAAAGTATATGAAGCTACAAGAATAAGTGGTAAAGAATTACGTGACGCCCTTCATTTTGAAATGCTTTGGGATACTAGTAAAATTGATGTAATTATAAGAAAGATTTATAAAAAAGAGTTGATTTCAAAAGTGCGTTCAGAGACAGATGAAAGACAAGTTTTCTATTATTACAATAGTGACCAGAAACAGTTGTTAGATGACATTATTAAAGAGGTTGAACAAATTAATGTTGCGCAACCAACAAAATAATACATAATTAATATAATTACAAAAGTAAAGATAAGGCTGGGACAAGTAATTTGTCCCAGCCTTAATCATTATATTGAATGAGTGTAACTTGTGCTTAAGATTCAAGTTAGGTAAACCTTTTATTAATATCAAAGCTAGGAAAATTTGCCTAGCTGCGACGAGGAAATCAATTTAAATAAATTATGGTTCTGTCGCAATACCACCTAACGCTATTTTGTCACTACATCAAGATAATAAAATAGTATTAGATATATAAATTTAGTTAGAAGCAATTTCTTTTGCTTTTCTACCATGTAAGAAATAATAAATAATTGCAGTTATTAATACTATGATTGCCATAATACCGTATAGCTGTGCATAACTTACAGAAGAAGTTATAAAGCCTAATACATAAGGACCAAAACCAAGTCCCAAATCAAGTCCTATGAAATAAGTTGAAGTAGCTATCCCATATTTTGCAGGGGGTGATACTTTTATAGCAATTGCTTGCATACAGGAAGAAATATTGCCATAACCTGCTCCTAAGAATAAACCTGCTAGAATAAGTAACCATCCATTATTTGTAATACTTAATGTTAAAAAAGTAATAATTAAGAAAAAGAATGCAGGATATGCAATTACATTTTCATTTTTTTGGTCCATTAAGCGACCTGCTATTGGCCGAGTAACTAATGATGCAATAGCATAAAATATAAAGAAGTAACTAGATATAGTTACGAGATTAATTTCTTGGGCGAAGAATTGTAAAAACGTAAGAATAGATGAATAAGTCAGCCCTGATATTAACATAATGATAGCGACAGGTACTGCTTCTTTTGCAATATAATGGTTAATATTAAATTTCTTATTTTTAACATGTTCAGGAGTCGTTTGTGCTTTTGTCTCTAATTTGAAATCTAAGTTTACAAAGAACGAGATAATAAAACTAACAATACCACAAACTAAACATATTAAAAATAATAATTTAATTGGAAAAGTATTGATTAGTAATAAACCAAAGAATGGACCAATTGCAGCACCAATAACAAGACTTAGCGAGAATAAGCTAATACCTTCACTTTTTCTATCATTTGGTGTTACGTATGCTGCAATTGTCCCAGTCGCAGTAGTAGTAATACCTGTAGCAATACCATTAATTAATCTAGTGAACATTAAGAGTGCCAATGACCCTTCTATAAAATAAAAGAGCTGTGTGATGATTAGGAATATTAAACCTATCAACAAGATGGTCTTTGGACCTACCTTATTTACATACTTACCTGTAGCGAATCGTCCAATTAGTGAGCCGATTATAAAGAGACCTGAAACGAGTCCAGCTATGCTATCAGATACATGATATTCTGATTTAGTATAACTCGCTATAATAACGATAAGTAAATACATACTAAGATATATCGCAAAGTTCGTTATAAAATTGATATTAAAGCTTTTAGTCCATATAGGTGATCGCATAGATGATGATTGATTCATATTAAATTCCCTCCATTTTTGTTATCTCTTCATGAATTTTTTGAATGACTTGAATTGTATGATCCAGGTCAGCTTCAGATAAATTAGCTTTTTGAAGTATTTCTTCTTGTACGATAGAAACACGTTCATTTATATTGTCATAAAGAGATTGTCCTTCTTCAGAAAAAGATAATAATTTTTCTCTTTTATCTTCTCCAGTTTCAACTTTTAACAAAGATTTTTCGGAAAGCACTTTTAATATTTTTCGAGTTGTAGGCTTTTCTATTGCACGACGCTTAGAAATTTGAACTAATGTTGTTGGTGCATTATGTGCGATGTCTTTCATTACTAACCATTGTGCAGGATATAAGTCATAGTCTTCAAATATAGGTGAAAATAACTTTGTATAAGGTCGATAAACTGCAATTAAATTATTGAATATGTTTGGTTTATTCATAATAGTCTCCTTAATTTAGTTAGCAAAGCTAACTTTTTATAACAGATAACATTCTAAGCCTTTTTACGAAATAAATCAATAGCACCGTTTTAAAATAATAATTAAACTGCTGCTTATAGGAAGTAAAGTAGTACGCAATTTGTTATGATAGGGTTAAAGATGAGAGTAGGGGAGAAAAGTTATGCAATATTTAAAATTAGATCATTTAGTACACTATATTCAGCATTTAGACAACTTTAAATACCCAGGACATTTGCTAACTTTACAACAAGGAGGACAACACGAGAGGTTAGGTACATACAATAAATTAGCTTATTTAAACAATGCATATATTGAATTGATAGATGTATACAAGCCAGACGTCTTACAAAAAATAATTAAAACTGATGAAGGCCGAGTGTCATTCCCTTCTAAAATAGTTCAAGATAATTATGCACAAGGTTTAAAAACATTGGCATTTCGTACACAAGATATTGAACAATTAAAGGCAGATTTAGAAGAAAAAGATGTAGAGGTCATTGGACCTGTAAACATGCAAAGAGAAAATATAAAAGGCGATAGAACAACGTGGAAATTATTATATATTGCAGACCCAGATTATAGAGTAAAGCCCCCATTTTTTATACAGTGGAATGAACAAGAAGATACGCGAAATGAAAAGTTGGCATCATTGCGTCAAAATGAATTTATAATTCAATCTGTAGAATTGACTAGCACAGAGCGTAAACACACAGTTGATAAGTGGCAACGCTGGTTTGATATGGAAATCATAGATGAAGCAGCAAGTGTCACGACATTAAAATTAAAAGGGGATGAAACATTATTTAACATTAGTGATGGCACAGATTCAGGTTATAAATCAGTCACTATAAAAGATAATAAAACAACGTCCCCTTACACATTAATTATACGTGGCTTAAGTTACAAATTTATAGCAGATTAATAAATATATAAGTATGCACTATGTGCGATTATGAATATGTGTATCAAAGAAGTGATAAGTGTTAAAATAGCTAAGTAAGTAGAAATTTTTTGAGTACGCAATAATAGTAAATAAACAGTTATTATAAATGTAAACGCTGCTAAAATAATTCTTAAACTTAAATATGAAATTGTAAGTGGTTCATTGATAGCTTGAAAAATGAAAATTAAATTAATTAATAATAGTAAGCTAATAATTAAAATCCGCATAAAAAAACCTCGTTTCTATATTTATTATAGTATAGCAAATGATGGTTTGTATGTGAAAATTAGAATAAAACAATATATAATATCATAGAATTGAATTGATAAAGGAGACATCAGTTTTTATGGAAAAGATGAATATCACTAATCAAGCGCATGATGCATTTGTTAAAGCTCATCCGCAAGGTGACTTATTACAATTAACTAAATGGGCTGAAACTAAAACACTAACTGGCTGGTATTCAAGACGTATCGCAGTCGGAGAAGATGGAGAAATTGTTGGGGTAGGTCAACTACTATTTAAAAAAGTGCCTAAGCTACCTTATACACTTTGCTACATTTCGCGTGGGTTTGTTACTGACTATAGTAATAAATTAGCTTTAGAGACACTGTTGGAAGCTGCAATGCAAATCGCTAAAGAAGAAAAAGCATATGCCATTAAGATTGATCCAGATGTAGAGGTGGATAAAGGTGCGGAAGCTCTAACAAATCTACGTGCATTAGGCTTTAAACATAAAGGATTTAAAGAAGGGCTTTCTAAGGACTATATACAACCAAGAATGACAATGATTACACCTATCGACAAAACAGATGAAGAATTGATTCAAAGTTTTGAACGCCGTAATCGTTCGAAAGTAAGATTAGCATTAAAACGTGGCACTACAGTTGAACGTTCAGATAGAGACGGTTTAAAGACATTTGCTAATTTAATGCAAATCACGGGTGAACGTGATGGGTTCTTAACAAGAGATATCAGCTATTTCCAGAATATATATGATGCCTTGCATCCAGACGGTGATGCAGAATTATTCCTAGTTAAATTAGAACCAAAACCAGTTTTACAAGAGTTAAGAAAAGAGTTAGAAGAAATTGAAGCTGAAAAAGTAAAATTAGCTAATAAGAAACAAGATAAAAAGACACTTAATAAAATTAACGATGCAGATAATAAAATAAGCAAAACACAAGAACTCATTGATGAAATGGTTACATTAGAATCTAAACATCCAGAAGGAATATATTTATCGGGTGCATTGTTAATGTTTGCAGGCAATAAGTCGTATTATTTATATGGTGCTTCTTCAAATGAATATCGTAATTTCTTACCAAACCATCATATGCAATTTGCAATGATGCAGTATGCTAGAGAACACGGTGCAACGACTTATGATTTCGGTGGTACAGATAATGATCCAGATAAATCTTCTGACCATTATGGTTTATGGACATTCAAAAAAGTTTGGGGTACTTATTTGAGTGAAAAAATTGGTGAATTTGATTATGTATTAAATAAACCACTATATCAAGTTATTGAAAACTTTAAACCTAAACTTACTAAAGCAAAAATTAAATTATCACGTAAATTCAAAAAATAAAATAAGTAATCTAAATTCAAATGAATGCACGTTATAAAGTTTTAGAATTAATTTAATAAACTATATAACGTGCGCTATTTATGTATACATATTTTACTGTTATTTATATTAATTAATGTTAATGCGGCAAAAAGGGAAATGTTTGTTATTACAATGAAATATACGATATTTAAGAAGTGAGAGTGGGGAAACAATATGATAAAAAAACTGTTACAGTTTTCACTAGGGAACAAATTTGCCATATTTCTAATGGTGCTATTAGTTATTCTAGGCGGCTTATATGCTAGTACCAAAATGAAACTAGAATTATTACCAGATGTAGAATCTCCAATGATTACAGTACAAACTTCTATGCCTGGTGCCACACCAGAAACAGTTAAAGAGGACGTTAGTGACAAAATTGATGATCAAGTTAGATCGATGGCTAATGTAAAAAATGTCACAGCACAATCTATACAAAATGCTTCTATGGTTACAGTAGAATATGAAGAAAGTGTAGACCTGGATAAAGCAGAAAATGATTTAAAAAAAGAAATTGATAAAATTAAATTTGCTGAGGGTGTTGAAGAACCTGAACTTTCAAGAAATTCTATGGATGCCTTTCCAATCGTAGCATATTCATTTACGACTAAAGATAATAACTTAAAAGATACAACTAATAAAATTAATCATCAATTAATACCGAAACTACAAACAATAGATGGTGTACAGAATGCACAACTAAATGGACAAACATCTCGTGAAGTTTCTATTAAATTTAATCAAGATAAACTTGAGAGCAGTGGTTTAACAAAAGATAGTGTCGAACAATATTTAAAAAGTGCTACAAGTGAAACACCACTGGGATTATTCCAATTTAATAACACAGAAAAATCCGTGGTTATTGATGGTGAATTCACATCTGTAGACGCACTTAAAAACTTAAATATACCACTTTCTGCAGGTGCAAACTCAGGCGCTCAGTCGCAATCTAACGGTGAATCAAGCGATGCAACGATGCAAGAATCTAAAGGACAAAGTGAGTCGCAAGGTTCGCTTGACGCTCAGTCGCAATCTGGCGATTCGTCAACAAGTAGCCAAACTGATGGGGCCGAGATACCTTCAGTTAAATTAAAAGATATCGCTGATGTAACAGCTGGGGATGAACGCGAGTCTATATCTAAAACTAATGGTAAAGATGCTGTAAATGTTCAGATAACAAAAGCGCAAGATGCAAATACAGTTCAAGTAGCAAAAGATACGAAGAAAGAAATTGATAAACTTATTAAAGACAACCCAGATATGGTTGCTACAAAAGTAATGGATACAGCAAAACCTATTGAAGACGCACTGTATACAATGATTGAAAAAGCGATATTAGGTACGATTGTGGCAATTATCGTCATACTATTATTCTTAAGGAATATTAGAACAACTGCAATAGCTGTTGTTTCAATACCGATGTCTATTTTAATAGCGATGATTGCTTTGAAATTATCTGATGTATCACTAAATATTTTAACATTAGGTGCATTGACGGTTGCAATTGGGCGTGTCATAGATGATTCAATTGTAGTAGTAGAAAATATCTATCGGAGATTATCAGATCGAAATGAATCATTGACAGGAGATCGATTAATTGTAAGCGCAACGAGTGAAGTGTTTAAGCCAATCATGTCATCTACAATCGTAACGATTATTGTATTCTTACCTTTAGCGTTCGTTACTGGATCTGTTGGTGAAATGTTTAGGCCCTTCGCATTAGCGATAGCATTTAGTCTATTAGCATCATTACTTGTTTCTATTACAATCGTGCCTGCTTTAAGTGCTACACTTTTTAAAAAGGGCGTAAAACATCATAAAGAAGAGTCTTTAGGATTTATCGGTGAAAAATACAAAGTAATTTTAAAATGGTCTTTAAATCACAAATGGATTGTCATCCTAGTTAGTACAATCATTTTAATATCAAGTATAGGGTTAGGCGCAGCTAAATTAGGAACTAGCTTTATTTCTACAGGTGAAGATAAGTTCATGGCATTAACCTACACGCCTAAGCCAGGGGAAACAGAAAAAGGTGTGTTAAATCACGCGGAACAAGTCCAAAAATATCTAAATAAAAAAGATAAAGTGAAAACTGTACAATACTCTGTTGGCGGTGCATCACCAACTGATCCAACCGGAAGCTCAAACAGTATGGCTATTATGGTAGAATACGATTCAGATACACCAAATTTTGAGGAAGAGCCCGATAAAGTATTACAACACCTAGAAAAATATAAGCATCCAGGTGATTGGGCAAATCAAGACATGGGTACAGGTGGTAGTAATAATAAGTTAGAAGTTTCAGTTACAGGACCAACACTTGAAGCTATAAAAGGCACAGTTAATAAAGTTGAAGATGAGATGAAAGGCGTTAAAGGTATGGCGAATGTCAAATCTGATTTAACGCAGACGTATGACCAATACAATATTAAAGTTGATCAAAATGAAGCAGCTAAATATGGCTTGTCAGCGGCGCAATTGGCGATGATCCTCAATCAAAATACACCTGAACAAAGTGTGACTACCGTCAAAGAAAAAGGTAAATCTATTGATGTGAAGATTAAGGAAGATAAAAAAACAGATTGGTCGAAAGAGAAGTTAGAAAGTACAGAATTACAAACACCGATGGGGCAAGCTATAGAGTTAAGTGATATTGCAACATTAGAACAAACTAAAACGCCGAATAAGATCGAAACAAAAGCAGGTGATTATACTGCTACCGTTTCAGCTAAAGTAACGAATGACGATGTGGGCGGTACATCTCAAAAGGTATTATCTAAAGTGAACAACCTTGATACGCCTACGAATGTGAAAATAAACGTTGGAGGCGCGAATGAAGATATTGGAAATGCCATTACTCAATTAGCCTTCGCAATGTTAGCAGCTATTATCGTAGTTTATTTAGTACTTGTATTGACATTTAAAGGGGCGCTTGCACCCTTCACTATATTATTCTCTTTACCATATACAGTAATTGGCGTAGTTCTCGCGTTAGTGATTACAGGAGAAACAATCTCTGTACCAAGCATGATTGGTATGTTGATGTTGATAGGTATCGTAGTTACTAATGCTATTGTGTTAATAGATAGAGTGATTAATAAACAAAAGCAAGGACTAGAAATGAAAGATGCACTATTAGAGGCTGGTGGAACACGTATAAGACCAATTTTAATGACAGCATTAGCTACAATAGGTGCACTCGTGCCAATGCTATTTGGTGAAGGTAGTTCAATCATTATTTCTAAAGGCATGGCAGCAACTGTTGTTGGAGGATTGATATCTTCTACACTATTAACACTGATAGTCGTTCCAGTTATTTACGAAATATTATTTACATTAAAAGATAAAGTAACACGCAAAAAGAAATAGCTTGAATAAATATAGGGACAGTCCGAGGCATAAATATGTGTCTCGGATTTTTATAAATATAAGTATATTTAATAACGATCAGCTAATAGTATAAAATCATCTTAATAGAAGTTGTTTCTGCTCATAATTATTTAATTCATATAAAAAAGACGAGACCACAATCAATACTGTTGCATTGATTGTGGTCTCGCGTTTGTATAAGTATTCCAGTATTATATTAATATAATACTAAAGTTAAAATAACGTATATTACAAATATGATAATTGTAATAATATTTAAAATTTGAACCGCCTTTTGGTCTTTTTTACCACTTTTGAAACTTGTAATTTCCACGTTACCAACTAAAAGTAAGAGTAAGATAAATACCCACCAGTTGATTGCAGGGAAGGAAAGTGTTGTAATTGCTACTACAAATAGTAATAATAGAGCCATAATTATACGTAAAATACGAGTGATGATTGTATTCATTTTAAATATGCTTATGTAACTCACAATTAGATAAAGTATTGGTAATAAGATAAGATATAGTTGCATAGGTTAACATCCTTTCTATATTCGCTATTAATCTTAGCATGTAAAAAATAAATTGACTAGGATGTTATTTATGATCTTTTCGACTAATTTCTGAACGCACAGATGCAATTTCTTCTTCTATATCTTCAAGTTGTCTAACCAATGGATCAACATCTTGATTGACGGATTCTCTTTTTTCTAAATCGCCTTGTAATCTGACATAATCATATTTTAGTTCTGCTAATTTATCATTTAAATTCATTGCTAGTCACTCCTTATTATTATAGCATTAGGCTACATGAGATTGACTAGAATTATAACATGAAATCGAAAGCTTCTAAAATAGCTAACATTTATGTTAAAGTATGAAAATGGATTGAAAACGAAATAATGTAATGAAAGAAGGATTATTGTGACTCAACAATTTATCATAATTATTATACTGATTGCATTGGGTTATACATTAAAGAGGATTAATTATTTTAAGGCGAACGATAGCCAAGTATTCTCTACCTTAGTATTAAATGTCACATTGCCTTCGCTAGTAATAGTTAATTTGAATGGTGCAGAACTTGATTTATCACTTTCAATTTTACCAATAATGATGATTATTTATGGTATTCTTGCCAAAATTATTGTTGTCTGGTTATTTATAAAATATGATAACCAGATTCGTGGTGCGACTGGTATGATGATGGCTTCATTGAATATAGGCTTGTTTGCGTATCCGCTTGTTGAAGCGATATGGCCACAAACGGGAATGATATATTTTGGTATGGCTGATATAGGTGGGGCAATTATCATGTTTGGTGTAACTTATTTTGTCGGCAGCTATTTTAGTAGCGCCGGAGATAGTTTCGACTTTAAATATTTAGGAAAAAACTTGCTCAAATCAGTGCCACTTATGACTTATATCATAATGTTTATTTTAAATATGCTTGATATTCATTTTCCAGATCCAGTAATTGATTTTTTCTCTGTGTTATCAGGGGCTAATATGCCATTATCAATGATCTTACTAGGTCTGATGTTAAATTTCAGTATTGATAAGAGATTTTTACCTATTGCACTCAAATATTTAGCTATACATTATGGTTTAGGTATAATTGCTGGTTTATTAGTACATTTCTTTTTACCAGTAGACGATGAGATGATCAAAACAACTTTACAAGTTGCCTGGTTATTACCTGTTGGTGTAGCTATCATACCTTACTCAATACAATTCAAGTATAAAACTTTACCGTTGGTAGGCATGGTTACGAATTTAACAATTGTAATTAGTATTGTCATTCTGTATATTTATCAAGCGTTATTTGTATAAACGTTTGTAATGAATAATTTAATAACAAAGTATAGATTAAGGCTGGGGCAAATTGATTGTCTCAGCCTTAATCTATAAATAAGTATTATCTCAGGTGAACATTTTCACCTATAACAATCTAGTCATCTTTGTTGGAAGGGATGATTAACTATTTTACATAAATTGCTTTTTTATTCCATTTCTTATTTGGCTAATTAATTGAAAAGGGGGAGAGAAAAGGTACAGTTAAGATTAATTTAACAATCCATATCTGTATAAAGAAAAAAGTACTCAGGACATTCCACAAATGTCTTAAGCACTTTAATCATGATAGTAAATTTAATGGCCCGCAAGAACATATAAGCTTTAGCTCAAATATTCTTGTAGGCCATAGTATTGGGACACAAATATATGTCTCAATTAATTTAGATATTACTATCAGGGTATGACAGCAATATCGTTTGTAAAACATTCTCTGCGTAAATGAGCGTAACAAATGATTTATCATTAAACAGGGATAAGTCTAATTAATAAATATAAGTTATCCTTTACCGCCCATAAACGCTGGATAGTTTGTCATGCCGCCGTCTACATAGATTGTAGTACCGTGAATGTAGTCAGCTAAATCTGAACATAAGAAGCGTGCAACATTTGCAACTTGATCAGCTTCACCAATTTCTTTTGCTGGAATCATTTCTAATGTCTCAGCACGTGTTTCTGGGTCAGAGAATTTCTCTCTTGTATGTTCAGTTACGATAGCACCAGGTGAGATATTGTTAATGCGGATGCCATGTTGAGCGTACTCCATTGACATTGTTTCCATCATTAATTTTAAGCCACCTTTACTAGCAGCGTAGTTTACATAGTTTGGCCAAGGGATTCTATCATGTACACTTGATGTATTAAGAATGATACCTTTTTTATCTTCTTTAAGGAATTGATTAACTGCAGCTTTTGAACCAATGAATGCACCAGTTAAGTTGATATCAATAACTTTTTGCCATTCTTCTAAAGGCATCTCATGAGTTGGAATTGGTTTTTCAAAACCAGCATTATTTATAAGAATATCTAATGTTCCAAATGTGTCAACTGCAGCTTTAATTAAATTATTTACGTCTTCTTCTTTTGATACGTCTGCATGCACTTTAATTGCTTGTCCGCCTGCATCCTCAATTAATTTGATAGATTCAGCTACATCGTCTAATGAACTTTCTGAAAGATAGTTAATAACAACTTTAGCTTTTTCTTTACCAAATTGTTCAACCATTGCTTTACCAATGCCGCTACTACCACCTGTGATAACTACTACTTTACCTTCTAAATCTGTGAACATATTCAAACTCCTCCTTAATTAGTAACAATTTAAAGCATGGTCATATCTCTTAATTATAATTATGCTTTAATATTTCCGAGTACAAAGGCTGCAATAACGATAAGTACGATACCAGCCCAAATACCAATCATCTGACGTTTGTCTTTTTTCTCGCCTAATAGGAAAATACCGCCGAGTGTAGATACAATAACTAATAGTTGTGAAAATGAGAAACTAGTCGCTACACCAACTTTTGGTTGTGAGTAGAACATAAATAAGTTACCGATACCCCAAACAACACCTGGTATTAAATTCCATAGTGTACTTTTAACTGATGTTTCATGTTTAGCTGATAGTATTAAACCACCAATAGCCATACCTATAGATTGGAAGAATAAAGCATTCATTCCATCTACGCCGAATATTTGTGCTACTACTACGTAGACAACATAACCTACAGTAGATATTAAAAGGATAGGCATCGCTTTACCAAAGTTTTTAGTACTTTCTGATGCTTCATTTTTACCTTTAATAGATGTTAACGCAATACCAATAACAAGTAATACCATAGCGACAAGACCTAATGTAACTTGCACGCCTGTGCTCCATTCACCTAAGAAAATGGCACTAAATAACGTTGTACCAACTAACTGTAATCCTGTTGAAATAGGCATTGTTTTTGAAACACCTATAAGACTTACAGATTTTAATTGATATCCTTGGCCTAATGCCCAGAATGCACCAGAAATTAAACCGACAATAATGATAGTAAGATCATCAAATTTAGCATTACCTGTAAGTAATAAGATAATACCGATGATTAATGCACCAAAAGTTGTCCCTCTAATCTGATTATAAGGACCTCCACCTACAAGAACATTAATTAAAACTACACTACCCCAGAATAACGCAGGTAATAAAGCAATTAATAAATCCATACTTTTACTCACTCACTCTCTATTTGTTTTTCTCCCCTTAAAACAATCACCAACAATTGTTTACAAACATTCATTCTAAAGCAAACTATTATTTTAGTAAAAGTATTAGTTTATAATTTGCAATATTTTTTTATAATTAAAATGTAAAAAGAGAGTAATAGTGGTTTATTACCCTCTTTTTTCGAAATCAAAATGTCTTAATATAATTTTAAGTAATATATTTTAGAGATGAGCAGCAACGTATTTGAATTTCTTATATTCATAATTAATATAAAAACCTAATTCATTAAATCGTTCTACTAGTGTGTGGTTTTTATTTCTGATTTTGAAATATGTTTTATTTATATCATAATTAGAAAATGCAAAGTTTAATGCGTGTGATAATAAATCAAATGCGATTCCCATAAATCTATAGTCTGTATGAGAAGAAAAATACTTAATTTCAGCATTTTTAGTATTTTCATATATTTGTAAGTATAAGTAGCCTTTTAGAAGACCTTCAGACATAAAAACAAAAAGTTTATGTTGCTCATCCAATGAATTAACAATTTCGTCAGCGGTCATTACATCGTGTTTAAATGTGTGCTCATGTAACTTTTTGAAGGTACGATAATAAGCTGGATGATAGTCTGTTATGTTTTGGATATTATCGACAGTACCAATGTCCTGTGTTGATATTAAATGATAGTCTGTGAAACTATATGATGATTGGATTGATTTCATAAAAGATGAATAATTTTGTTCGTTTTCTTCAAAGGAAAAATTAAAGGTCGCTGTGTCAGGTTTGCTTTGCGCCATAGCTTCAAATAAAACTTTAAATGACTCAGTAGTTAATTTTTTATCTTTATCAATGAAAGGTCCAATAACTTTATACTTATTATCTTCATATTTAAATGCGAAGATAAGCATGACGATTTCATTTTCTTCATTGATTTGAGCAAATACACCAGGATCGTCTATAGCTTGTTTTATGGTAGCTTCAACATTTTCGTGTGCTTGTGGTAATTTATATAGATAAGATGCGATATGGTAATCAGCGTTATTAATAAACTTTACAATTTGATCATAATTATTTAACTGAATAATTTTCATAACAATACCTCCATAGAATGATCGCTTAAGTTAATTATAAGAACTTTTTTGAATAAATGGAAGTTTTGATGTGCTACAGACATGTTACAATGTATATTATATTGAATTTGAAAGGGCGAAATTATGAAATCATTAATTATAGCTGAGAAACCTTCAGTAGGTAGAGACATTGCAAATACGCTTAATATCAACGAAAAACGTAATGGCTACTTTGAAAATAATCAATATATTGTCACATGGGCATTAGGTCACCTTGTAACTAATGCAACACCAGAACAATATGATAAGAATTATAAAGAATGGAGACTTAATGATTTACCAATCATACCAAATAAAATGAAGACAGTTGTGATTAGTAAGACTAGAAAACAATTCTCGACTGTTCAGTCATTGATTAATAATAAAAATGTGAAAGATATTATTATTGCAACCGATGCTGGAAGAGAGGGCGAACTAGTAGCGCGTTTGATTTTAGATAAATCTCACAATAAAAAGCCGATAAAGCGTTTATGGATTAGTTCAGTAACTCAAAAAGCAATTAGAGACGGTTTTAGCAAACTTCAAGATGGACGGAAGTTCAATAATTTATACTATGCTGCGTTAGCGAGAAGTGAAGCAGATTGGATTGTAGGTATTAATGCTACTAGAGCATTAACTACTAAGTATGATGCGCAATTGTCACTAGGACGAGTTCAAACACCAACAATACAGTTAGTCCAAATGAGACAGAATGAGATTAAACAGTTTGAACCGAAGACATACTATACAATGTCAATTGATGCAGGAGGATTAACTTTTCAATGTACTAAGCCACAGTCTCATGAAGATAAATCAGTTTTTGAAAGCATAGAAGATAAAATTAAAGACTGTACAGCTCAAATAGAAACAATAAATAAATCACATAAAAAAGCTTACCCTCAACAATTATATAGTCTGACTGATCTTCAGCAAGATGCATATAAACGTTTCCACTTAGGACCTAAAGAGACATTGAATACGCTACAAACATTATATGAACGTCATAAATTGGTTACGTACCCGCGTACTGATTCTAATTATCTAACCGATGATATGGTAGATACTTTGAAAGATAGACTGCAAGCAATTATGGCAACTTCATTAAAAGATCTTGCCAAGAGGCAAATGTCGCAAACTTTCTCAGCTAAGCAAAAGTTTGTGAATAATAGCAAGGTTTCAGATCATCACGCGATCATTCCTACTGAAGTACGACCAGACATGAGTCAATTAAGTCAGAGAGAATCGAAAATATATATGATGATTGCACAAAGGTATCTAGAAAATCTTATGTCTCCACACGAATACGAGGCTGTTTCAATAGAATTGTATATTAATGGCTATGCATTTACTTTTAAAGACAAAGTAACTACTAAATTAGGTTTTAAAGAAATATTTGAAGACAAAGACAAAGTAAATGATCAAATGGAGCAATTGCAAAAAGGTGCAAAACTAAACATTAGTAAAGTACAAATCAATCAACATGAGACGACACCACCACCATACTTTAATGAAGGTACATTGCTTAAAGCGATGGAAAGTCCTCAAAAATTCTTTAATTTAACAGATAAAAAACATAATCAGACATTAAAAGAAACAGGTGGTATTGGTACAGTTGCTACAAGAGCGGATATCATAGATAAACTCTTTAATATGAACGCGATTGAATCTAGAGATGGTAAAATAAAAATCACATCAAAAGGAAAGCAAATATTAGAATTAGCACCACAGAAACTAACTTCGCCATTGTTAACTGCAGAATGGGAAGAAAAGTTAACGCTTATAGAACAAGGTAAATATGATGCAAGTAAATTTATAACTGAAATGAAGTCATTTACGAATGATGTTGTATCTGAAATTAAAGAGAGTGACCAGAATTATAAACATGATAATTTAACAACAACAGAATGTCCAACATGTGGCAAGTTTATGATTAAAGTGAAAACAAAAAATGGTCAAATGTTAGTCTGTCAAGATCCGCAATGTAAGACAAAGAAAAATGTACAAAGAAAAACAAATGCCCGTTGTCCAAATTGTCACAAGAAAATGACGCTATTTGGGAGAGGTAAAGATGCCGTATATCGTTGTGTATGTGGCCATACAGAAACACAAGCCCAAATGGATAAGCGACATAAAAATAAAAAGTCAGACAAAGTGAATAAAAAAGATTTGAAAAAATACATGGGTAATAATGAAGGATTAGAAAATAACCCATTCCAAGACGCATTAAAGGGACTAAAGTTCTAGATTAATCGAACAAATAGTATAAAAAATAAAGTAAGGTTCGTGTTTGCTATTGTAAAAAAGTTCGTTTGGTATTAGAATATGTAGGTATTTTAAAAAAAGGAGAACTAACCGTGAAAAAGTATTTCAAGTTTGATAAACACGAAACAAACTATAAGAGAGAGATACTTGGTGGGCTTACAACTTTCTTGTCGATGGCATATATATTAGCTGTTAACCCTCAAGTACTAAGTTTAGCAGGCGTTGATGGCGTGTCTGAGAATATGAAAATGGATCAAGGTGCAATCTTTGTAGCTACAGCTCTGGCGGCATTTGTAGGTTCATTATTCATGGGCTTAATAGCAAGGTATCCAATTGGACTAGCGCCAGGTATGGGCTTAAATGCATTCTTTGCATTTACAGTTGTACTAACTATGGGTATACCATGGCAAATTGGTTTGACAGGCGTTCTATTTTCTGGAATAGTCTTTGCATTTCTAACAATGACCGGGCTCAGGGAAATAATTATAAATGCTATTCCTTATCAGATGAAAATGGCTGTATCTGCAGGGATCGGTCTTTTCATAACTTTTGTAGGTTTGCAGAGTTCTGGAATAATTGTAAATAACGATTCAACATTAGTAACGTTAGGACATATTACTGATGGATCAGTCTTATTAACGATATTTGGTATTATAGCTACTGTTATATTGTATGCTTTAAGAGTACCTGGAGCGATATTTATTGGTATGGCACTAACAGCTATTGTAGGTATGATTACAGGCCTTATACATACGCCAAGTGCTATTGTAGGGCATGTACCAAGCATAGAGCCGACTTTTGGTGCAGCATTTGAAGCATTTAAAGATCCAAGTCAATTACTTACAGTGCAATTCTTAATTGTAATATTAACGTTCCTGTTTATTGATTTCTTTGATACTGCAGGTACACTTGTCGCTGTCGCTACACAAGCAGGCATAATGAAAGATAATAAGCTTCCAAGAGCAGGACGTGCACTGTTCTCAGATTCACTAGCAACAATTGTTGGTGCAATATTCGGTACAACGACAACAACATCTTATATTGAATCAAGTTCAGGAGTTGCAGTTGGAGCTAGAACAGGTTTTGCAAGTGTCATAACCGGGTTCTGTTTCTTACTAGCGATATTCTTTAGTCCTTTAATGGAAGTAGTAACAAGTGCTGTTACCACGCCAGCATTAGTTGTAGTTGGTGTATTAATGGCAGCAAACTTTGCAGAAATAGATTGGAAGAAATTTGAAGTAGCAGTACCTGCTTTTGTAACAATTATAATGATGCCTTTATCATATTCAATTGCTACTGGTATTGCATGTGGATTTATTTTCTATCCAATTACGATGCTTATTTCAAAACGTCATAAAGAAGTGCATCCAATCATGTATGCACTAATGATATTATTCATCCTGTATTTCATATTTGTTCACGGGTAATAAAAATATAAAGAAGCGCACATTGTCTTTGTCGTCTGACTTAGTTCAATGTGCGCTTTTAAATTACATATAGTAAAAAATAAAGGTAATATTAGAAATTAATTTGTAGTAGTTAACAAGTAGCGAAATTAGGTTTCTTCATTATATAGAATAAAAAACTATCTATATTAATACTTGCTATTTATAATGACTAACTATTTCGTCTGTCTTCAGTATAAATAACTTTAGAATTCTTATTAGGAACATAAAGTGGTGTGGATAATAAGATGAAGACAAAAAATACCATTAAGAAGAATAATATCCAATGTACTACCATACCGACAACAGGTACAAAGGCAATAATGTTACCTACAATACCCAATAAAGGGATAAACATCATCGGTTTAATTGCGTTTTGCTTATCTACAATTAAAATAACCATCATTATAAAATAGAGCAACATACTTATCAGTAACGGTTGCCAACCTAAACTAAGAATGATACTGCCTCCAAGAAAAGGAATACCGTAAACTAACTCGCTAATTATCAAAATAATACTTAATATTAAAAGAGTAGTGCGAATTGCACTTTTCATTTCATTTCACCACCTAACTTAAATCTTTATATCTATCTATTATATAGGAAATAATTAAAATAGAATAACAATAAGAAAATGTAAAATTATAGAAATTTAAATATTACAATAGAAATATTAGGAAATAGGTTGAAGTGAAATACTTAATCAAGTACAATAACAAAGTATGTGTTAGACAAAAGTTTTAAAAACTTTTATAGAAAAGCTTGATAAATCACTGTTTATCATGTATCATATCTAATGTTGGACTTTAAGAACACGCGATGAAGCGAAAGGTTACTGACACACCCGGCCGCTTTGCCATGGCGCTGTGTGAGATAGTTTTCGTGGAGAAGTCTATCACTTAAATGTAGACGAATAAGGAGGGAAAATTATGGCAAAACAAAAAATCAGAATCAGATTAAAAGCTTATGACCATCGAGTAATCGATCAATCAGCAGAAAAAATTGTTGAAACAGCAAAACGTTCTGGTGCAGATGTTTCTGGACCAATTCCGTTACCGACTGAAAGATCAGTTTACACTGTAATTCGTGCCGTGCATAAGTACAAAGATTCACGTGAGCAGTTCGAACAACGTACTCATAAACGTTTAATCGATATTGTTAACCCTACACCAAAAACAGTTGATGCTCTTATGGGCTTAAACTTACCATCTGGCGTAGACATCGAAATCAAATTATAATAGAAAAAATTAGGAGGTGGACTTTCGATGACCAAAGGAATCTTAGGAAGAAAAATCGGGATGACACAAGTTTTCGGAGAAAACGGTGATTTAATCCCTGTAACAGTAGTAGAAGCAAGCCAAAACGTTGTATTACAAAAGAAATCTGAAGAGATCGATGGATACAACGCTATTCAAGTAGGCTACGAAGATAAACAAGCTTACAAAAAAGATAGCAAAAGTAATAAATATGCAAATAAACCAGCTGAAGGCCATGCTAAAAAAGCAGGCACAGCACCTAAGCGCTTCATTCGTGAATTCAGAAACGTTAACGTTGATGAATACGAAGTAGGTCAAGAAGTCTCAGTTGATACATTTGAAGCTGGAGACGTAATTGATGTAACAGGCGTATCTAAAGGTAAAGGTTTCCAAGGTGCCATTAAACGTCATAATCAAGCACGTGGTCCAATGTCACATGGTTCTCATTTCCACAGAGCCCCAGGTTCTGTAGGTATGGCATCAGACGCTTCAAGAGTCTTTAAAGGACAAAAAATGCCTGGACGTATGGGCGGTAACACTGTAACAGTTCAAAACTTAGAAGTAGTTCAAATTGATGCTGAAAACAATGTTATTTTAGTAAAAGGTAATGTACCTGGTCCTAAAAAAGGTTTTGTAGAAATCACAACATCAATCAAAGGTAATAAATAATATAATACGAAAGGAGGAATTGCATAATGGCTAATTATGATGTATTAAAAGTAGATGGATCTAAATCAGGTTCAGTTGAACTAAGCGATGCAGTATTTGCAATCGAACCAAACAACAATGTTCTTTTTGAAGCGATTAACTTACAACGTGCTTCATTACGCCAAGGTACACATGCTGTTAAGAATCGTTCAGCAGTACGTGGTGGTGGACGTAAACCATGGAGACAAAAAGGTACAGGACGTGCGCGTCAAGGTACAATCCGTGCTCCACAATGGCGTGGTGGTGGTGTCGTATTCGGACCAACACCAAGAAGTTACTCATACAAAATGCCTAAGAAAATGCGTCGTTTAGCATTACGCTCAGCATTATCTTTCAAAGTACAAGAAAAAGGTTTAACTGTTGTAGATGCATTAAACTTAGATGCTCCAAAAACAAAAGAGTTCAAAACTGTACTTTCTAATTTAGAACAACCTAAAAAAGTATTAGTAGTTACAGAATCAGAAGATGTAAACGTTGCTTTATCAGCACGTAACATTCCTGGTGTACAAGTTACTACAGCTCAAGGTTTAAACGTTCTAGATATCACAAGCGCTGACAGTGTAGTAATTACAGAAGCAGCTGCTAAAAAAGTTGAGGAGGTGCTCGGATAATGGAAGCAAGAGACGTTCTTAAGCGCCCCGTAATCACTGAAAAATCTTCTGCTGCAATGGCTGAAGATAAATACACATTCGACGTTGATACTCGTGCTAATAAAACACAAGTTAAAATCGCTGTTGAAGAAATCTTTGACGTTAAAGTTGATAATGTAAACATCATTAACTACAAACCAAAGAAAAAACGTATGGGCCGTTACCAAGGCTATACAAACAAGAGACGTGTAGCAATCGTTAAATTAAAAGAAGGATCAATCGATCTATTCAACTAAAAAAAGATTACCAATAAGGAGGTAAACGACAATGGCTCTAAAAAAATATAAGCCAATTACTAATGGTCGTCGTAATATGACTAGTTTAGATTTCGCTGAAATTACGAAAACTACACCTGAAAAGTCATTATTACAACCGCTACCGAAAAAAGCGGGACGAAATAACCAAGGTAAATTGACAGTTCGCCATCATGGTGGAGGACATAAACGTCAATACCGTGTTATTGATTTCAAACGTAATAAAGATGGTATCAACGCTAAAGTTGATTCAATCCAATATGATCCAAACCGTTCAGCTAACATTGCATTATTAGTTTATGCTGATGGTGAAAAACGCTATATCATCGCTCCAAAAAACCTAAAAGTAGGTCAAGTTCTTGAAAGCGGTGAAGAAGCAGACATTAAATTAGGTAATGCATTACCATTACAATTCATTCCAGTAGGTACTGTAATCCACAACATCGAGTTAAAACCTGGTAAAGGTGGACAAATTGCTCGTTCAGCTGGTGCTAGTGCACAAGTACTTGGTAAAGAAGGTAAATATGTATTAATCAGATTAAGATCTGGCGAAGTACGTATGATTCTTTCAACTTGCCGTGCTACAATTGGACAAGTTGGTAACATCCAACATGAACTTGTAAACGTTGGTAAAGCAGGACGTTCTAGATGGAAAGGCATTCGCCCAACAGTTCGTGGTTCTGTAATGAACCCTAACGATCACCCACACGGTGGTGGTGAAGGTCGTGCACCTATCGGTAGACCATCTCCAATGTCACCTTGGGGTAAACCTACGCTTGGTAAGAAAACTCGTCGTGGTAAAAAATCATCTGACAAACTTATCGTTCGTGGACGTAAGAAAAAATAAAAATGACTTATTTGCGTGTGTGGCTTAAAAGCCGCACGCACACAATAAGAAGGGAGGCGCCACTATGGCTCGTAGTATTAAAAAAGGACCTTTCGCTGACGATCATCTAAAGAAAAAAGTTGAGGCTCAAAGCGGAAGCGAGAAAAAACAAGTAATCAAAACTTGGTCACGTCGTTCAACTATATTCCCTGAATTTATCGGACATACATTCGCTGTATATGACGGACGTAAACACGTACCTGTATTCGTAACTGAAGATATGGTTGGTCATAAATTAGGAGAATTCGCACCAACTCGTACATTCAAAGGACACGTTGCAGACGACAAAAAAACTAGAAGATAATTTCTAACAGGTAGAGGAGGAAATTCCAATGGAAGCAAAAGCGGTTGCTAAAACAATAAGAATCGCACCTCGTAAAGTTAGATTAGTATTAGATCTAATAAGAGGCAAAAATGCTGGAGAAGCTATTGCGATTTTAAAATTAAAGAACAAAGCTTCATCACCAGTAGTTGAAAAATTATTAATGTCCGCTTTAGCAAATGCTGAACATAACTACGACATGAACACTGATGAATTAGTAGTTAAAGAAGCTTATGCTAATGAAGGACCAACATTAAAACGTTTCCGTCCACGTGCACAAGGCCGTGCAAGTGCGATCAACAAACGTACAAGCCATATTACAATCGTCGTAAGTGACGGTAAAGAAGAAGCTAAAGAAGCTTAATACATTTTTTAAGGAGGGAACACTTTGGGTCAAAAAATTAATCCAATCGGACTTCGTGTTGGTGTAATCCGTGATTGGGAAGCTAAATGGTATGCAGAAAAAGACTTCGCTTCACTATTACACGAAGATTTAAAAATCCGTAAGTATATTGATAACGCGTTAACAGAAGCATCAGTTTCTCACGTTGAAATCGAACGTGCTGCGAATCGTATCAACATCGCTATTCATACTGGTAAACCAGGTATGGTAATCGGTAAAGGCGGTTCAGAAATTGAAAAATTACGTAATAAATTAAATTCATTAACTAACAAAAAAGTACACATCAATGTTATCGAAATCAAAAAAGTTGATTTAGATGCTAAACTTGTTGCAGAAAACATTGCACGTCAATTAGAAAACCGTGCTTCATTCCGTCGTGTACAAAAACAAGCAATTACAAGAGCAATGAAACTTGGTGCTAAAGGTATCAAAACACAAGTTTCAGGTCGTCTAGCTGGAGCTGACATCGCTCGTGCTGAACAATATTCAGAAGGAACTGTTCCACTTCATACTCTACGTGCTGACATTGGTTACGCACATGCAGAAGCAGACACTACTTACGGTAAGTTAGGTGTCAAAGTATGGATCTATCGTGGAGAAGTTCTTCCTACTAAGAACACTAGTGAAGGAGGAAAATAATAATGTTACTACCAAAACGTGTAAAATATCGTCGTCAACATCGTCCTAAAACAACTGGTCGTTCAAAAGGCGGTAATTATGTAACATTTGGTGAGTATGGTTTACAAGCAACTACAACTTCTTGGATCACATCTCGTCAAATCGAATCAGCTCGTATTGCAATGACACGTTATATGAAACGTGGCGGGAAAGTTTGGATTAAAATCTTCCCACATACACCTTACACTAAAAAACCTTTAGAAGTACGTATGGGTGCTGGTAAAGGTGCAGTAGAAGGTTGGATTGCAGTAGCAAAACCAGGTAGAATTTTATTTGAAATCGCAGGCGTTAACGAAGAAGTTGCGCGTGAAGCATTACGTTTAGCAAGTCACAAACTTCCAGTTAAAACTAAGTTTGTAAAACGTGAAGAATTGGGTGGTGAAACAAATGAAAGCTAAGGAAATTAGAGACTTAACCACTTCAGAAATCGAAGAGCAAATTAAATCTTCAAAAGAAGAGCTTTTTAACCTACGCTTTCAGTTAGCTACAGGTCAATTAGAGGAAACTGCACGTATTCGCACAGTAAGAAAAACGATTGCACGTCTAAAAACTGTTGCTCGTGAAAGAGAAATTGAACAAGGTAAAGCGAATCAATAATTCAATTGAAAGAGGAGGTTACTAAAGTGAGCGAAAGAAATGATCGTAAAGTTTATGTAGGTAGAGTCGTTTCCGATAAAATGGATAAAACGATAACTGTACTTGTTGAAACATACAAAACGCACAAGTTATATGGTAAACGAGTAAAATACTCTAAAAAATACAAAACTCATGATGAAAACAACTCAGCTAAATTAGGGGACACAGTTAAGATACAAGAGACTCGTCCTTTATCAGCAACTAAACGTTTCCGTTTGGTAGAAATTGTTGAAGAATCAGTAATTATTTAATTAAATAGTGAAGATAAAGGAGGTTTAACTCATGATCCAACAAGAAACACGATTAAAAGTAGCAGATAACTCTGGTGCACGTGAAGTTCTTACAATTAAAGTATTAGGTGGATCTGGTCGTAAAACAGCTAATATTGGTGATGTTATCGTAGTAAGTGTTAAAAATGCTACACCAGGTGGCGTTGTCAAAAAAGGTGAAGTAGTAAAAGCTGTTGTTGTACGTACTAAATCAGGCGTACGCCGTAATGATGGTTCATATATTAAGTTCGATGAAAATGCATGTGTTATCATTCGTGATGACAAAGGCCCACGTGGTACTCGTATTTTTGGACCTGTTGCTCGTGAATTACGTGAAGGAAACTTCATGAAAATTGTATCATTAGCTCCAGAAGTACTTTAATAAAAACATTTATAAATATATAAATTTAAGGAGGTGCCACACATGCATATCAAAAAAGGTGACAACGTTAAAGTTATCGCAGGTAAAGACAAAGGTAAAGAAGGTAAAGTTGTTTCAACTGAACCTAAAAAAGACCGTGTCGTTGTGGAAGGTGTCAATATTATCAAAAAGCACCAAAAACCAACTCAATTTAACCCTGAAGGTGGAATCTTAGAAACAGAGGCAGCAATCCATGTTTCTAACGTACAATTATTAGACCCTAAAACGAATGAACCAACTCGAGTAGGTTATAAATTCGAAGATGGAAAAAAAGTTCGTGTAGCTAAAAAATCTGGCGAAGAAATCAAATCTAATAATTAATAACTAATTGAAAGGAGGATCCACTGTGAACCGTTTAAAAGAAAAATATAACTCTGAAGTTACTCAAAACTTAGTGAAACAATTTGACTATAGTTCAGTAATGGAAGTTCCAAAAATAGAAAAAATCGTAGTAAATATGGGTGTCGGTGACGCTGTTCAAAATACGAAAGTATTAGATGACGCTGTAGAAGAATTACAGTCAATCACTGGTCAAAAACCATTAATTACAAAAGCTAAAAAATCAGTAGCAACTTTCCGTTTACGTGAAGGTATGCCTATCGGAGCTAAAGTAACACTTCGTGGAGAAAGAATGTATGACTTTTTAGATAAATTAATCGCTGTATCACTTCCACGTGTACGTGACTTCCGTGGTGTATCAAAAACTGCATTCGACGGTAGAGGTAACTACACTCTAGGTGTTAAAGAACAATTAATTTTCCCTGAAATCGACTATGATCGCGTAAGTAAAATACGAGGAATGGATATCGTTATCGTAACTACTGCTAACACTGACGAGGAAGCTCGTGAATTGTTAACACAATTCGGTATGCCATTTCAAAAATAATCTCTAAAGGAGGCTAATTAAGTGGCTAAAACTTCAATGGTTGCTAAGCAACAAAAAAAACAAAAGTTCCAAGTACGTGAATATACTCGTTGTGAACGCTGTGGTCGTCCACATTCTGTATATCGTAAATTTAAATTATGCCGTATTTGTTTCCGTGAATTAGCTTATAAAGGCCAAATCCCTGGCGTTCGTAAAGCTAGCTGGTAATAGAAAATAGTCTGAAAGGAGGCAACAATCAATGACAATCAACGATCCAATTGCAGATATGCTAACTCGTGTAAGAAACGCAAACATGGTGCGTCACGATAAATTAGAATTACCTGCTTCTAACATTAAAAAAGAAATTGCTGAAATATTAAAAAGTGAAGGTTTCATTAAAAACGTAGAATACGTTGAAGACGATAAACAAGGGGTAATCCGTTTATTCCTTAAATATGGTCAAAATAATGAGCGTGTTATCACTGGATTAAAACGTATCTCAAAACCAGGTTTACGTGTATATGCTAAAGCTAACGAAGTACCTAAAGTACTTAACGGTTTAGGTATTGCATTAGTTTCTACTTCAGAAGGTGTTATCACTGACAAAGAAGCTAGAAAACGTAACATCGGTGGAGAAATCTTAGGTTACATTTGGTAATAATAAATAATAAGGAGGTGCGATAACATGAGTCGTGTTGGTAAAAAAATTATTGACATCCCTAGCGACGTAACAGTAAGTGTTGAAGGTAACACAGTTACTGTTAAAGGTCCTAAAGGTGAATTATCAAGAACAATGAATGAAAGAATGACATATAAACAAGACGAAAGCACTTTAGAAGTTGTAAGACCAACTGATTCTAAAGAAGATAGAACAGTACATGGTACAACTCGTGCTTTAATCAGTAATATGATACAAGGTGTTAAAGAAGGATACCAAAAAACACTTGAATTAGTTGGTGTTGGTTACCGTGCTCAAATGCAAGGTAATGACTTAATCTTAAACGTTGGTTACTCTCACCCAGTTGAAATTAAAGCTGATGACGGTATTACTTTCGGTGTAGAAAAAAATACAACAGTTACAGTTGCTGGTATTTCTAAAGAACAAGTTGGAGCTATCGCTTCAAACATTCGTTCAGTAAGACCTCCAGAACCTTATAAAGGTAAAGGAATTCGTTACCAAGGTGAATACGTTCGCCGTAAAGAAGGTAAAACTGGTAAATAATAAATAACTTTCTATAGAAAGGAGAATTAAGATGATCAGCAAAATTGACAAAAATAAAGTGCGTTTAAAAAGACATTCACGTGTACGTAGTAAATTAGCTGGCACAGCTGAAAAACCACGTTTGAATATCTATCGTTCAAACAAGCATATCTATGCACAAGTTATAGATGATGTTAATGGTAAAACAATCGCGCAAGCATCAACTCAAGAAAAAGATTTAGCTAACGAATCAGGTTCAAAAGTTGACTTATCAGCTAAAGTTGGCGAAACTGTAGCTAAAAGAGCTAGCGAAAAAGGCGTAAAAACAATTGTATTTGACCGTGGAGGATATTTATACCATGGCCGTGTTAAAGCCTTAGCAGATGCAGCTCGTGAAAATGGTTTAGAATTTTAATTTAAAGGAGGGACATTTACATGGCTCGTAGAGAAGAAGCGAAAGAATTTGAAGAACGCGTTGTTACAATTAACCGTGTTGCGAAAGTTGTAAAAGGTGGTCGTCGTTTCCGTTTTACTGCTTTAGTTGTAGTAGGAGATAAAAACGGTCGCGTTGGTTTCGGTACTGGTAAAGCGCAAGAGGTACCAGAAGCAATCAAAAAAGCAGTAGAAGCAGCTAAAAAAGATTTAGTTGTTGTTCCACGTGTTGAAGGTACTACACCTCACACAATTACTGGACGTTTCAGTTCAGGCAGTGTATTTATGAAACCAGCTGCACCTGGTACTGGTGTTATTGCAGGTGGCCCTGTTCGTGCAGTATTAGAATTAGCAGGTATCACTGATATCTTAAGTAAATCTTTAGGTTCAAATACACCAATTAACATGGTTCGTGCAACAATCAATGGATTAAAAAACCTTAAAAATGCTGAAGAAGTTGCGAAATTACGTGGCAAATCAGTAGAAGAATTATACAATTAAGGAGGGAAAATAAGTTATGGCTAAATTACAAATTACCCTCACTCGTAGTGTTATAGGTCGTCCAGAAACACAACGTAAAACTGTTGAAGCTTTAGGTTTGAAAAAAACAAACTCTTCAGTAGTTGTTGAAGATAACCCTGCTATTCGTGGGCAAATCAACAAAGTAAGTCACTTAGTGACAGTAGAAGAAAAATAATTTTAAGGAGGTGCCGAAATGAAATTACATGAGTTAAAACCGGCAGAAGGTTCTCGTAAAGTTCGTAACCGCGTTGGACGTGGTGCAGCTACTGGTAACGGTAAAACTAGTGGTCGTGGACAAAAAGGTCAAAAAGCACGTTCAGGTGGTAGTGTAAGACCAGGCTTCGAAGGTGGTCAATTACCATTATTCCGTCGCTTACCAAAACGAGGTTTTACTAACATTAACCGTAAAGAATATGCTATTGTTAACTTAGACCAACTTAATAAATTTGAAGATGGTACTGAAGTAACTCCTGCTTTATTAGTAGAATCTGGTGTAGTTAAGAGTGAAAAATCTGGTATTAAAGTACTAGGTAACGGTTCACTTGATAAGAAATTAACTGTTAAAGCTAACAAATTCTCTGCATCTGCAGCAGAAGCTATTGATGCAAAAGGCGGAGCACACGAGGTGATCTAATGTTTGAAACGCTTGTGAATTTCTTTAAAACTAAAGAAGTTCGTAACAAGATCTTTTTTACTCTCGCAATGTTAGTTATTTTTAAAATAGGTACTTATATTCCAGCACCTGGTGTAAATCCAGCTGCTTTTGACAGTCAACAAGGTTCTCAAGGTGTCACTGACTTGTTAAACACATTT
Source organism: Staphylococcus sp. Ze2 (assembly GCF_048568365.1). Classification (NCBI taxonomy): domain Bacteria; kingdom Bacillati; phylum Bacillota; class Bacilli; order Caryophanales; family Staphylococcaceae; genus Staphylococcus; species Staphylococcus sp. Ze2. Next base: position 1,079,913 of record NZ_CP183486.1, read on the forward strand.
GGTGGCGGAGCCTTGAAGAACTTTTCTATCTTTGCCATGGGTATAATGCCTTATATAACTGCATCAATTGTTATGCAGTTATTACAAATGGATATTATTCCGAAGTTTTCAGAGTGGGCAAAACAAGGTGAGGCAGGTAGAAAGAAACTTAATAACGTAACTCGTTATTTTGCGATTGTACTTGCTTTTATCCAATCAATTGGAATGGCATTCCAATTTAATAATTATCTTAAAGGTCAATTGATCATGGATCAGTCAATCTTAAGCTATTTATTAATTGCTGTTGTATTAACAGCTGGTACTGCGTTCCTAATTTGGTTAGGTGAACAAATCACTCAATTCGGTGTTGGTAATGGTATATCCATTATTATCTTCGCAGGTATTTTGTCTTCATTACCTTCATCATTAATACAGTTTTATCAACAGGCCTTTGTTGGTCAAGATGATACTTCTATGGCATGGTTGAAAGTAATTGGATTAATTATTGGCATGATATTATTGACGGTTGGCGCAATATTTGTATTACAAGCTATTCGTAAAATTCCAATTCAATATGCGAAGAAACAATCAACACAACGATTAGGTTCACAAGCAACATATTTACCTTTGAAAGTTAACTCTGCAGGGGTTATTCCTGTTATCTTTGCAATGGCGTTCTTCTTGTTACCAAGAACTTTAACATTGTTCTTCCCTGACGCTAGTTGGGCGCAACGGATATCTGACGTGGCAAATCCATCAAATAACATCGGTATGATTGTATATGTGGTGCTTATTATTGCATTCGCATATTTCTATGCATTTGTTCAAGTCAATCCTGAAAAGATGGCTGATAACCTTAAGAAACAAGGAAGCTATGTCCCAGGTATTAGACCTGGCGAACAAACAAAACTATATATTACTAGAGTTCTCTATCGTTTAACATTTGTAGGATCGATATTCTTAGCTGTAATTGCGATTCTTCCAATTATTGCAACTAAAGTTATGAGTTTACCTCAATCTATTCAGGTTGGTGGTACTAGCTTACTAATTGTAATTGGTGTAGCGATTGAAACAATGAAGAGTCTAGAAGCTCAAGTGAGCCAAAAAGACTATAGAGGCTTTGGTGGTAGATAAATTGTAGGAGGGCACTTATGAATATCATTTTAATGGGTTTACCTGGTGCAGGTAAAGGAACTCAAGCGAGTGAAATTGTTAAGAAATTCCCAATTCCACACATATCTACTGGCGACATGTTCAGAAAAGCGATTAAAGATGAAACTGATTTAGGTAAAGAAGCTAAATCATACATGGATCGTGGAGAATTAGTCCCTGATGAAGTTACTGTGGGTATCGTAAAAGATAGAATATCTGAAGACGATGCAAAAAAAGGATTCTTACTTGACGGCTTTCCTCGTACTATTGAACAAGCTGAAGCATTAAGTAATATTATGCAAGAATTAGATAGAAAAATTGATGCTGTTATCAATATAGAGGTACCTGAAGAAGAATTAATGAACCGCCTTACTGGTCGTAGGATCTGTGAAAAATGCGGAACAACTTATCATCTTGTATTCAATCCTCCAAAAGTTGATGGTATTTGTGATCTTGACGGTGGTAAATTGTATCAACGTGAAGATGACAACCCAGAAACAGTTGCAAATCGTTTAAATGTCAATGTTAAACAATCTAAACCTATCTTAGAATTCTATGATGATAAAAATGTTTTGAAAAACATTGATGGTTCTAGAGATATTAACGTAGTAACTAAAGACGTAATTGATATCTTAGAGAACTTAAAATAAAGTCAACTTTGTACGGTCTATGTAATGCTAAAGGTATAATTAAATAAGAGTGACCATGCGTTAACGTAATTCATTTAATTTTGTTAAACTGATTAACAACACTTATAGACTCGTATGGTTAGAGTTGATTTTTTGACGATAACCAACTATTTCAAAAAGGGGGAAGTTAATTAATGGCTAAACAAGATGTAATTGAATTAGAAGGTACTGTATTAGATACTTTACCAAATGCAATGTTTAAAGTAGAATTAGAAAATGGTCATGAGATTTTAGCTCATGTAAGTGGTAAGATCAGAATGAATTATATTCGTATTCTACCTGGCGACAAAGTAACAGTTGAAATGTCTCCGTATGATTTAACACGCGGAAGAATTACGTATCGTTATAAATGATCGTCACTCCATAATATAGGGAGGTATTAAAATGAAAGTAAGACCATCAGTAAAACCAATTTGCGAAAAATGTAAAGTCATTAAACGTAAAGGTAAAGTAATGGTAATTTGTAGCAACCCAAAACATAAACAAAAACAAGGCTAATAAAGAGAGGTGTAATTAATTATGGCACGTATTGCAGGAGTAGATATTCCACGTGAAAAACGTATTGTTATTTCATTAACTTATGTGTATGGTATCGGTACTACTACAGCAAATAAAATTGCTGAAGAAGCTAACGTATCACCTGAAACACGCGTTAAAGATTTAACTGATGATGAATTAGGTCGTATCCGTGAAGTAGTTGACAGCTATAAAGTAGAAGGTGACTTACGTCGTGAGCAAAACTTAAACATTAAACGTTTAATGGAAATCTCATCATACCGTGGTATCCGTCACCGTCGTGGATTACCAGTTCGCGGACAAAAAACAAAAAACAATGCTCGTACTCGTAAAGGCCCAGTTAAAACTGTAGCTAACAAGAAAAAATAATAGGTAAAGGAGGCAAAATTTAAATGGCACGTAAACAAGTATCTCGTAAACGTAGAGTGAAAAAGAATATTGAAAATGGTGTGGCTCACATCCGTTCAACATTCAATAATACAATAGTAACTATTACTGATGAATTTGGTAACGCATTATCATGGTCATCAGCAGGTGCACTAGGCTTTAAAGGATCAAAAAAATCAACACCATTCGCAGCTCAAATGGCAGCTGAAACAGCTTCAAAAACAGCAATGGAACACGGTTTGAAATCTGTTGAAGTTACTGTAAAAGGTCCTGGTCCTGGTCGTGAATCAGCTATTCGTGCGTTACAATCAGCTGGATTAGAAGTAACTGCAATTCGTGACGTTACTCCAGTACCACATAATGGTTGTCGTCCACCAAAACGTCGTCGCGTATAATTTTATTGTTATTGTCGCAGGTCACTGAGAAATACAGTATATATCAAGTCGACGTAATCAAGGAGGATATTGTAAATGATTGAAATCGAAAAACCTAGAATTGAAACAATTGAAATTAGTGATGATGCTAAATTCGGTAAGTTCGTTGTTGAACCACTAGAACGTGGCTACGGTACTACACTAGGAAACTCCTTACGTCGTATCCTACTATCTTCATTACCAGGTGCAGCCGTTAAGTACATTGAAATCGAAGGCGTGTTACACGAATTTTCAGCAATAGATAATGTCGTTGAAGATGTTTCTACAATTATTATGAACATCAAAAAACTTGCATTAAAAATCTATTCTGAAGAAGACAAAACTTTAGAAATTGATGTTAAAGATGAGGGCGATGTAACTGCAAGTGACATTACTCATGATAGTGATGTTGAAATTCTGAATCCTGAGATTAAGATTGCAACAGTATCAAAAGGTGGACATTTAAAAATCCGTCTTGTTGCTAATAAGGGTAGAGGTTACGCATTAGCAGAACAAAACAAAACTAGTGATTTACCAATTGGTGTAATTCCAGTGGACTCACTTTATTCACCAGTTGAACGTGTTAACTATACTGTAGAAAATACGCGTGTGGGTCAAAGCAGTGATTTTGATAAGTTAACTTTGGATGTTTGGACAAATGGTTCAATCACACCACAAGAATCTGTTTCATTAGCTGCAAAAATCCTAACTGAACATTTGAATATCTTCGTTGGATTAACTGATGAAGCGCAAAACGCTGAAATCATGATTGAAAAAGAAGAAGATCAAAAAGAAAAAGTACTTGAAATGTCTATTGAAGAATTAGACTTATCAGTGCGTTCTTACAACTGTTTAAAACGTGCAGGCATTAACTCTGTTCAAGAATTAGCAGATAAATCAGAAGCAGATATGATGAAAGTACGTAATTTAGGTCGTAAATCTTTAGAAGAAGTTAAATACAAACTCGAAGATTTAGGTTTAGGTTTAAGAAAAGAAGATTAATATAAAGGAGGTTAACTCATGGGTTACAGAAAATTAGGTCGTACTTCTGATCAACGTAAAGCGATGTTACGCGATTTAGCTACTTCACTTATCGTTAGCGAACGCATTGAAACTACAGAAGCGCGTGCAAAAGAATTACGCAGTGTGGTTGAAAAACTAATCACTTTAGGTAAAAAAGGAGATTTAGCTTCTCGTCGTCAAGCAGCTAAAACTTTACGCAATGTTGAAGTCTTAAATGAAGATGAATCAACACAAACAGCATTACAAAAATTATTTGGTGAAGTTGCTGAACGTTATACAGAACGTCAAGGCGGTTACACTCGTATTCTTAAAGCAGGTCCTCGTCGTGGCGATGGCGCTGAATCAGTAATTATTGAATTAGTTTAATTTAAATATACGTAGCTACTATGTATAAAGCAAATGAGTGCAACGATAATGTTTGCCACATACAAATATTGTCTAGCTCAGAGTACCCCATCAAAACTTAATAAAATTTAAAGCGTGAACTCAAAATATGATGGGGTGCGCGCTTTTTTTGTTTAGTCCCCCTTAATTCTTTAGAATTTAGGGGGACTTATGCAATTGCGGAGCAATAGCGAACCTAAGAACCTTAATTCTTTAGAATATTAAAGGAATACATTCGATAAGCGAATGTATAAGCAGTGCTAGCTAAACGAAGTTTAGAGGACTGCTTTAGACTTATGCAATTGCGGAGCAATAGCGAACCTAAGAACCTTAATTCTTTAGAATATTAAAGGAATACATTCGATAAGCGAATGCATAAGCAAAACTAGCTAAAGAAAGTTTAGAGGACTGCTTTAGACTTATGCAATTGCGGAGCAATAGCGAACCTAAGAACCTTAATTCTTTAGAAAATTAAAGGAATACATTCGATAAGCGAATGCATAAGCAAAACTAGCTAAACAAAGTTTAGAGGACTGCTTTAGACTTATGCAATTGCGGAGCAATAGCGAACCTAAGAACCTTAATTCTCTAGAAAATTAAAGGAATACATTCGATAAGCGAATGCATAAGCAAAACTAGCTAAACAAAGTTTAGAGGACTGCTTTAGACTTATGCAATAGCGAACGTAAGAACCTTAATTCTTTAGAAAATTAAAGGAATACATTCGATAAGCGAATGCATAAGCAAAACTAGCTAAACGAAGTTTAGAGGACTGCTTTAGACTTATGCATGAAACTACTGATAAAATGGATATTGAGTCATTCTTTAATGGTAGTATATCTTCTTATTTTCATGTAAAATAGATAAGGTATATAAAAATAGACTTATTAAATATTGGAGGCAATCGATATGGATACGCAAGAGCATATTATTACATTTAATCATGTATCATTTAAATATAATAGTGATGAACCGCTTGCGTTGAATGATGTATCATTTAGTATTCCAAAAGGAACGTGGACTTCTATAGTTGGACACAATGGTTCAGGAAAATCGACGATTGCTAAATTAATGGTAGGTATTGAAAAGCCGTTTGATGGTAATATTTATTTTAGAAATGAAGCTATCAGTCAGCAGAATTTAGATTATTTAAGACAACATATTGGTATTGTATTTCAAAATCCAGAGAATCAATTTGTAGGATCAACTGTTGAATTTGATGTAGCCTTTGGTTTAGAAAACCACAGCGTCTCTTATGATGATATGAGAGCGATAGTGCCCAAAGCATTAAATGATGTAGATATGTTAGATAGAGCGAATTATGAACCTCAATCGCTTTCTGGTGGCCAGAAACAGCGTGTTGCTATTGCAGGTGTACTTGCATTAGATACCGATATCATTATTTTAGATGAAGCGACATCTATGTTAGACCCTGCTGGTAGAAAAGACTTAATTGCTTTAATTCATCGTTTAAAAGAAGAAAAAGATGTAACTATTATTTCTATTACACATGATTTATCAGAAGCTGCAGAGGCTGATTACCTCGTTGTTTTAAATGAAGGCGAGGTTTATCAAACGGGGCGACCGAACGAAATTTTTAGTGATGGCGATAAACTAACTCAAATTGGTTTAGACTTACCCTTCTCTATACGAATGCATAATCAATTATTAGGTAGTATTGATTTCATAACATATGAAGGGTTGGTAAAAAAATTATGACTGTTAATTTTAACCAAGTAAGTTATGTTTATCAAAAAGGGACACCATTTGAGCATCAAGCCTTAAGTGAAATAGTAACGACTTTTGAGCAAGGGAAATATTATGCAATCATTGGACAAACTGGTTCAGGAAAGTCTACATTAATTCAGCATTTTAATGGTCTACTTAAACCATCAGAAGGTTTACTTCAAATTGATGATGTAGTAATTAGTCATAAGACAAAAGATAAGCATTTGAAAGATATTCGTAGGCGTGTAGGGGTAGTATTTCAATTTCCAGAATCACAGTTGTTCGAAGATTCAGTAGAACGCGAGATATTATTTGGACCAAAGAACTTCAACATGCCATTAAACGAAGTAAAAGAAAGAGCATTTCGTTTGCTCATAGAATTTGGCTTTAATAGAGATATATTACAGCAGTCTCCATTTCAAATGTCTGGTGGACAAATGAGGAAAATAGCTCTCACATCAATATTAGCGATGGATCCAGATATTGTTATACTTGATGAACCAACAGCGGGGCTTGATCCTAAAAGTAGAAAACAGATAATGGAAGCGATAAAGAAACTCCAAGTTGAACAGCAAAAGACGATCATACTTGTGACGCATGAAATGAATGATGTGGCAAAGTATGTGGATGAAATAAAAATTATGCAACACGGTCAATTGATAGAATCATGTTCACCTCGCAAGCTATTTAGTGATACGAATTATGTTAATCAAATGCATCTTGATGTACCAGACATTGTAAAATTGCAACGTGATTTAGAAGATAAACATCAATATTATTTTAATAAAATTGCTTTGACAGAAGAAGAATTTGTTGAGATGTATAAGGGGTGGCAACAAGATGAAAGATAAATTTATTATAGGACGCTACCTTCCACTAAATACGATCATACATCGATTAGATCCACGTGCGAAATTAATTTTTGTCTTTGTGTTTATTATCTTAATTTTCTTTGCGCATTCTTTTGCAACGTATTTATGGTTATTTATTTCAATCATCGCGTTTATGAAACTAGCACAAATTAAGCTTTGGTTCTTAGCCAAAGGTTTAACGCCCATTTGGATTTTTCTAATATTTACTTTTTTAATGCATTTGTTCTTAACAAAAGGTGGTACAAGGTTATTTGAATTAGGCTTTGTCTCAATTGATATAGATGGTATTTTAGAAGGTGTTTATATTGTTTTGCGTCTCATGTTTATTATTATGATTTCAACCATTATGACGTTAAGTACAAGTCCAATTGATTTAACGGATGCTTTTGAAAAACTACTATCGCCATTGAAATTAGTTAAAATACCTGTACACCAATTAAGTATGATGATGTCTATTGCATTAAGGTTTATCCCCACGTTGATGAATGAGTTAGATAAAATTATATTAGCTCAAAAATCAAGGGGTTCTGAAATTAGTTCTGGTAGTATAATCAATAGAGTGAAGGCATTTGTTCCTCTGCTGATTCCTTTATTTATATCTGCATTCCAACGCGCTGAAGATTTGGCAATCGCGATGGAAGTGAGAGGATACGATACGAAGAAGCAACGGACAAATTATCGTAAATTACAGTGGCAAACGAAGGACAGTCTAACGCTGTTAATATTATTGCCACTATCCGTAGTATTATTTGTGTTAAAATTTATGGGAGTGTAGTAAATCATGCGTGTTTTAGTTAATATTTCTTATCAAGGAAGTCAATTTCTAGGTTTTCAAATACAACAAAATGGACGAACCGTACAACAACAATTCGAAAAGATTTTAAAGCGCATGCATAAGCATGATGTGAGAATACACCCAAGTAGTAGAACAGATAGAGGTGTACATGCAATTGAGCAATATTTTCATTTTGACACTGAGTTAAACATTCCCGAGCAACAATGGCAATATGCGATGAATCGTGCATTACCAGGTGATATATATGTCAATCATGTCAGTTTTGTTAGTGACGATTTTCATTGCAGATATGATTGCGTAGGCAAATCTTACCGTTATAAAATTTATCAATCTAAACACAAAGATCCGTTTCTTAATGGCTTAAAAACACATATCACTGAAACGTTAGATATTGAAAGAATGAATATAGCTGCACAGTATTTTATTGGTACACATGATTTTACAGGGTTCTGTTCACAAAAAACAGAAGTTGTTAGCAAAGTAAGAACACTTTACGAAAGTCGTATAGAAAAAACAGAAAATGGCTTTGACTATATTGTCACAGGCTCCGGTTTCCTATATAATATGGTGCGTGTGTTAGTAGCCTTTTTAATTGAAGTAGGCAAAGGAAAACGACAACCAGAAGAAATACCTAAATTATTAGAGGATAAAGATCGTAACAAAGTGCCTTTTACTGCTCCGGCAGAAGGGTTATATTTAGAGAAGATTTATCTAACACCAAGCGAATTAATCACTGATTTTGGTAATGATATAAAATTACATCAAAAAAAATCGATATGAAATTGTTAAATGTCGTTGACAAAATGACAAAAAAATTATACGATTACTAACGGTATTGTTTTATATCACCCACGATAAGCCCCGGAATCTTATTGTGTTACAAGATATAGAAGCACGTAGAAACAAACTATTAAAAAAAATAGATGAAATTTAAGATTTAGTAAGTATAAACTATTAATTTAAGAGACATTTATTTATTCTAGGAGGACAATTATATGCGTCAAACATTTATGGCTAATGAATCAAACATTGAGCGCAAATGGTATGTTATTGATGCTGAAGATAAAACACTTGGTCGTTTATCATCAGAAGTAGCAGCTATTTTACGCGGTAAAAATAAAGTAACTTATACACCACACGTTGATACAGGTGATTATGTAATCATCGTTAACGCTTCAAAAATCCACTTCACTGGTAACAAAGAGCGCGATAAAATGTACTATCGTCACTCAAATCACCCAGGTGGTATCAAATCAGTTTCAGCTGGTGAGTTAAAAGCTAATAACCCAGAACGTTTACTTGAAAACTCAATTAAAGGTATGCTTCCAAGCACACGTTTAGGCGAAAAACAAGGTAAAAAATTATTTGTATATGGTGGCGCTGAACATCCACACGCTGCACAACAACCAGAAAACTACGAGTTACGTGGTTAATTAAAAGGAGGAAATTACATTGGCACAAGTTGAATATAAAGGCACAGGCCGTCGTAAAAACTCAGTAGCACGTGTCCGTTTAGTACCAGGTGAAGGTAACATTACTGTTAACGGCCGTGATGTACGTAGTTATTTACCATTCGAATCATTAATTTTAGACATTAACCAAGCATTTGATGTAACAGAAACTAAAGGTAACTATGATGTATTAGTTAACGTTCATGGTGGAGGATTTACTGGACAAGCTCAAGCAATCCGTCACGGAATTTCACGTGCATTATTAGAAGCTGATCCTGAATACAGAGGTTCTTTAAAACGCGCTGGATTACTTACTCGTGATCCTCGTATGAAAGAACGTAAAAAACCAGGTCTTAAAAAAGCTCGTCGTTCACCACAATTCTCAAAACGTTAATATTGTCGAAGCTGTTGCGAATTCAATTCGCTTACAGATTTATTACACAAGTTCTATAGCAATTTGTGTTCAATCAAACAAACGTTTTAAACTTCCCAAGAAATTGGGAAGTTTTTTTGTTTTATTTAATATTATTTATTTGTATCAAAATGAATGACTAATCATGTAAAGTGTCATAATATAAATAATAATAGGACACAATTTTAAATTTGAGGTATTTATATGAATATTAATAAACGGAATACGAATATATATCTGACAATTGTATTGATCGCATTTATTTTATTTGTCATTATTTTGATTGCAGCTTTTAAAACATATAGTCAATATAAAGAAAATAATTATAAGTACGTTAATATACCTACATTTTATTTACATGGCTATGGTGGAACAGAGAATTCTATAAAATACATGATTAATTCAGCAGTACAAAAAGATATAACCGAAGAAGTAATCAAAGCAAAAGTTTCTAAAGAGGGAATGGTGACATTCGACGGAGAATTATCACCTGATGCAAAGAATCCAGTCATTGAGATTATATTAGAAGATAATAGAAATAAAGATTTAAATAAAAATGCGCAATGGATTCAACAAGTTATCATTGCTACGATGAGCCAACATCACTTTGATCAATTTAATTTTGTCGCACATTCTATGGGTAATCAATCTTTCAGCTATTATATGTTGAATTATGGTGATAATCAGAACTTACCCAAACTAAATAAGCAAGTAAGTTTAGCAGGTAATTTTAACGGTGAAGTTGACATAGATGGCCTTGATTTAGATGTTAAATTAGATGAAAATGGTAAACCAAGTAAAATGCTAAAAGCATATAAAGATTTGTTGCCTATGAAAAAGTCATATCCAGAAACTACAAGAGTGCTAAATATTTATGGTGATATAGAGGATGGCACACATTCTGATAATCGAGTTACCAATGTTTCATCTAAATCACTAAGGTATTTAGTTGATGATAAAGTAAGTAGTTATGAAGAATTTAAAGTAACCGGAAAAAAAGCTGATCATAGTGAACTTCATGATAATACTTATGTCACCAATAAAATGAATCAATTTTTATGGGGGAAATAAATTTAAAAGTACTACCTAATATGTTGGTTTAGTAATATATATACAAGATATTGAATGTTTGTATTCTATAATAAGCAAATGACACTTAGACATCTGATTTATAGATGTGTAAGTGTCATTTATTTATGCTTAAAGTTCTCAGTTGCGAGTAATTGAATGATCTGTTTCCTGTTATGTTCGCCATAAACATGTGGTTGTATCATAATTTCATCAACATCGAAGTCAGTCATCATTACTTTTAATTTGGAGATGACTTTACTAGGTGAAGCTACTATAACCCGACTATTGTGTTGATTCATTTTTTCAATTTCTCTAGAAGAAAATGATTTTTGTTTTGCGTAGTTCACAGAGGGATAGAATTTTGGTTGGTCTAAATAACCAATGCGGAGTAACCACAAATGAAACGCATTAGCTAAATCTTGGCGCTGGTATTTATTATCTGCCGTAATTACAAAAGACGTCATGATGACATATGGTTGATGTAAAGGATGAAGTGCTTTGAATTTAGAACGGTAATGAGTTATTACAGATTTTATTAGATCTTCATCTTGTCCCATATTGGCGATAACAAAAGGTAATCCTCTAATAGCAGCGAGTGATGCACTTTTTTTACTTGTACCTAAAATAAACATATCTGGTTTAGAGTCGATAATTGGCATAGCATATAAGTCTTTATAGCGCTGTTTTGTATTGTTGTCGCTGTCACTATTAAAATAAGCTATCAAATCATCAATTTGATTTTCATAATCAACAGGTATTGTTTTGTGTTCGTTCAAAGCTTTATTTACATTCTGATAACTCTTAGAATGACCAGTACCTAAATTGACTCTGCCAGGGTGTCTAGCTTCCATAGTTTTAAATACTTCAGCCACTTTATAAGCACTATAATGTGGCAACATAACACCGCCGCTTCCAATTTCAATTGAGTTAGTATTTTCTAATAATGACATCATAATCATTTCAGGTGCACTGGATGCTACTGAAAAAACTTGGTGATGTTCAGCAACCCAATAACGTGAGTAATTTAACTTTTCAGCTAATTGAGCTAATTCAACAGCATGATTTATTGCTTGATTAGCGTTACGGCCTTCAAATATTGGCACATAATCTAAAATACTAAGTTTCAATGTACAATCTCCTATCGTAATAAAATGAAAAATGTTTTATAAATTAGCAATAGCATAACACGTTATTAAAGTATTAAATAAGCGATTTGATTGATTGATGAAAAGTATCCCTTTAGAATAAAGTCAAACAATGAATGGAGGTAATATAATGAACACAGAAAGAATTGTATTGGCAAAAAGACCTGAAGGCATTCCATCCGATGATGTATTTAGATATGAAACTGTTGAGATAGATAGACCGAAGCAAGATGAAATACAAATAGAATCGTTATATATATCAGTAGATCCATACATGCGTGGTCGTATGGATGATAGTGAATCATATATAGCCCCATTCGAATTAGACAAACCAATGAATGGTCATGTAGTGGGGAGAGTTGTCGAATCAAATATAGATGGATTTGTAAAAGATGACATTGTTACTGGTACATTTCCTTGGCAAAAAATAGTGAACATAAAGGCAAAGCATGCTATTAAAGTAAGTCAAACTGATATTCCTTTATATTTATATCTTAGTGTTTTAGGCATGACTGGACAAACAGCTTATCATGGTTTACTAAAAATCGGACAACCACAAGAAGGTGAGACTGTTGTAGTATCAGCTGCTTCTGGTGCGGTTGGCTCAGTTGTAGGTCAGATAGCAAAATTAAAAGGTGCATATGTAGTTGGTATTGCAGGTGGTAGTGAAAAAACCAATTATTTAACTGAAGAACTAGGATTTGATGTAGGAGTAGACTATCAAGCCAATGATTTTGCTGAACAATTAGAGAAAGCAGTACCAAATGGCGTTGATGTCTATTTTGAAAATGTAGGTGGCACGATTGCGGATGAAGTCATGAAACACCTCAATCAATTTGCTAGAATTCCAGTTTGCGGTGCTATTTCTGGTTATAACAATACAGAAGTTGAATATGGCCCTCGTATCCAACCAATTATTATTAAATCTCAAGCATTGATGCAAGGATTTATTGTTGCCAATTATGCAGATGACTTCCTAAATGCTAGTAAGGCACTTGCACAGTGGGTTCAAGAAGATAAAATTAAGACAAAAACATCTGTTAAAAAAGGTTTTGAGAGTTTACCTAATGCCTTTAGAAACTTATTTACAGGAGATAATTTCGGAAAACAAGTTGTTCAAGTTTCAGATGATGTTTAATTAAGAAAGGAGTGCATACGATGAAAGCGATAGGTGCAGATCAAAGTTTTAATCTAGAAGATGGAAATTTATTTTATGAGTTTGCTATTGATACTCCCGAACCTGAACAATATGAATTATTAGTACGTGTTGAAACAATTAGTGTTAACCCTGTAGATACAAAGATTAGAAAGACAGAGGTTGAACAAGCGCCGAGAATTTTAGGCTTTGATGCTGTAGGTGTGGTAGAAGCAGTGGGTGATGGTGTTAACCACTTTAGCGTTGGCGATGAAGTTTTTTATTCTGGTTCTCCAAAATATCAAGGTTCCAACCAATCTTATCAAATTGTCGATGAGCGTTTAGTAGCGAAAAAGCCTAAAAACATATCTAATGTGGATGCAGCAAGCCTACCACTAACTGGTTTAACGGCTTACGAAACGCTGTTTGATGTATTTAAAATTTCCTTTAATTCAGAAGAAAATAAGGGGAAATCTATTTTAATTATAAATGGTGCTGGTGGTGTAGGAAGCATAGCAACGCAAATAGCTAAACACTATGGCTTACATGTTATAACGACAGCATCTCGTAAAGAAACATACCAATGGTCTAAAGATATGGGCGCAGATATTGTGTTAAATCATAAGAATGATTTAGCTGAAGAGTTTAAGAAATATGAAATTAGTGAAGTAGATTATATTTTCTGTACGTTTGATACGGATATGTATTATGAAAAAATGATTGAATTAGTAAAACCAAGAGGGACGATTGCAACGATCGTGGCTTTCAAAAATAATCAAGATTTAAACTTGCTTAAACCAAAGAGTATTACATTTACACATGAATTTATGTCATCAAGACCCATTCATGAAACCGAAGATATGCAAATACATCGTGATTATCTCACTGATATTTCTGAAAAAATAGAAGCGGGTATCTACAAACCAACCGTGAATGAAGTAATAGATGGTCTAACTGTTGAAAACTTGTATGATGCACATGTTAAGTTAGAAAATCAAAGTATGATAGGTAAGCTAGTGATTAAACTTTGAAATTAAGGTTAACAAAATAATTAATTAATTATTTAAATAAAAGTGAACATAAAGAGAAGCGTCTTCTGTAGTTCATCATGATATGGTGACTAGGAGGATGCTTTTTATTTTGAATAATATATAAAATTTATAATATATTTAATTGTATGAATTTTATGAATATATGCAATAAGTTAGGGTATGTAAGTTACATAAAACTATAGGGAGTGTGTGATTTTGACATGCGTTTAAACAGATTAACGATTGTATTTTGGGTAGCATTATCAATTTGTACATTGTTTGTTGTATACGGTGCAATATTGCCTAAACAACTAGAAACAGTTACACAAAGCATTACAAATTTTATTGCATTAAATTTTGGTTGGTACTATTTATTACTTGTACTTCTCATATTAATAGTATGTGTTTATCTATTATTCTCTAGATATTCATCAATCACATTAGGAGAAGATGGAGAGGATCCAGAATTCTCATTGAAATCTTGGTTTGCTATGTTATTTAGTGCTGGTATGGGGATAGGATTAGTCTTTTGGACTACAGCAGAGCCAATTAGTCATGCCTTTACGTTAACACCTTTACATAAAGCAGGTACGCAAACTGCAATTAATGATGCCATGCAATTTTCATTCTTTCATTGGGGTGTCCATGCTTGGGCTGTATACGGCATCGTTGGATTAGTCTTTGCATATTTTAATTTTCACAAAGGTTATCCAGGATTAGTAAGTGCGACGTTAACACCGATATTAGGTTCAAAAATGATGAGAGGACCCATCGGTGGTTCAATCGATGTGTTAGCGATTATCGCTACTGTAACAGGCGTAGCAGCAACACTTGGATTTGGTGCATTACAGATTAATGAAGGATTGAATTTTTTATTTGATATACCTTCAAACTTTATAACTCAGGTCATTATTATTGTTATAGCAACGCTTTTATTCAGTTGGTCAGCGTGGTCAGGTATTAATAAAGGAATCAAAACATTAAGTAATATTAATATGATACTCGCTTTTCTAGTACTCATCGTATTATTTTGTGTAGGTCCCACTTTAACTATATTAAATACCTTTACCAATTCACTTGGTGATTACATTGCAAATTTCTTTAATATGAGTTTACGTATTCCGCAAGCTGATGGCGAAAAATTCCAATGGTTACAACAATGGACGATATTCTATTGGGCCTGGTGGATTTCATGGGCACCATTTGTTGGAATATTTATTGCTCGTGTTTCAAGAGGTAGAACGATTAAAGAATTTATTTTGGGTGTCTTATTTGTACCAGCGCTTGTTTGTTTCTTATTCTTTGCAGTATTTGGAGCATCTGCTATTTACTTACAGCAAAATGGTATCGCAAATATTGCGAAAGAGGCAACGGAGACTGCAACATTTGCAACTTTAGAACATTTCCCACTAGGGTTCTTGCTAAGCATAGTGACTTTAATTGTGATTATGATTTTCTTTGTAACTTCAGCAGACTCAGCGACATACGTTTTAGGTATGTTAAGTTCTAAAGGTAGTATCAATCCTAAAGGTGTTGTAAAAGTGAGCTGGGGTATCATATTAGCTTTATTTGCAATGATTATGATATACACTGGTGGTACACAATCTATACAGAACTTATTAATTATTGCTGCTTTACCATTTTCGATTGTCATTATATTTATGATATGGTCACTTTTTAAATCATTAGCGATTGAAAAGCCAAGACCAAGTAATAAGTTGCTTGTATCAGACGACAAACTATTACAATATCGTATTGCAAACCATCCAGAACTATCTGATCAAGAAACAAAGGACAATCAATAAAATGGACTAAAAAAATTGTTTTGCAGTAAAAGCTAAAAATAAAATTCAATAAAAATGTTTCTAAGAATTTTTTTAAGGGTAGTAGTTCTGTATCACAAGTACATATTAACAAAGCATAGGAGGTGTCATACGAGGTGAAACGACTTAAGAATTTTATCCTAGGCATATTAATTGTAGTAATCGTTGGATTTTTACTCTTTATGTATATTCAAGATTCTAGAATTAGCCAGTATCAAGACTATTTTAATCAGTTTAACTGGTTTGAACCAACACTTATTGGTTTAGCAGCGTTACTCATTATTATTGGTCTCATATTAGTATTCAGCTTGTTTAAACCTACGTATAGAAAACCCGGACTATATAAAGATTTTGAAGATGGTCATATTTATGTATCGAGAAAAGCAGTCGAAAAATCTGCATACGACACACTTACGCAATATGATCAAATACGTCAACCAAACGTGATTGCAAAACTTTATAACAAGAAAAAGAAATCACATATCGCTTTAAAAGCAGATTTCTTTGTTCCTGGTGATGTTCAGGTTAATTCTTTAACAGAAGAGATTAGAAATGACATCAAGCAAAATGTCGAGCATTTTACAGAATTACCAGTATCAAAATTAGAGGTTAATGTTAGAGATCAAAAAACCTCAGGCAAACGTGTGTTGTAAGGGAGGGTTATCATGGCTAACAATAATAACCAAAATGGACAAGATTCTACGCAAGAAGTTGTTGAATTTTTCAAAACGTTTAAATGGAGAATCATTGGCTTCTTAGCATTTCTAATCATAGCAATATTATTTTTAACTTTAGGTTTCTGGAGTACAATTTTAATTCTAGTATTATGTTTGATTGGAATTGGAGTTGGGTATACTAAAGACCGTAAGCAAGACTTTTTAAATTTCCTCAATCGATGGAGTTAATCGATTAAATTTTATGAATTCTAATGTAATAAAAAATTTAAAACAAATTATATAAGGTAAAGGAGAATGCAATATGGCAGTAGACAACAATAAAGCTAAACAAGCTTATGACAACCAAACAGGAGTTCAAGAAAAAGAACAAGAAAAAAGACAAGAGCAACAAAACCAAGAACCTGAGTTCACTAATAAATTATCATTCTCAGATGAAGTAATCGAAAAAATTGCAGGTATTGCTGCACGAGAAGTTAGCGGTATCTTAGAAATGAAAGGCGGATTCGTCGACAATATTTCTAGTTCATTTGGTAGCAGCAACAATGTTACACAAGGTGTTAGCGTTGAAGTTGGAGAAAAACAAGCTGCTGTTGATTTAAAAGTAGTATTAGAATATGGTGAATCAGCACCAAAAATCTTCCGTAAAGTAACTGACTTAGTTAAAGAACAAGTTAAATATATTACTGGTCTAGACGTAGTTGAAGTTAACATGCGCGTTGAAGATGTTATGACTAAAAAAGAATGGTCTCAAAAAAATGAAAAAAACCAAAGCTCAAACAATGAGGAAAAAGGTTTACAATAATTAAGAACTATTCAATTCAATTAAAAGGTCCGAAACATTTAATGTTTCGGACCTTTTTTATTTATGAAAATTATTAAAATATATACTTCGTTTTATTGTTGCTTATCCATGTTTCTGTATAAAGGATTATTCACTTTAATGTAAGTATAATAATCCGCTTCATCTTCTAATCTCATTGTAGTAACACATTTATAATCGATTTGCGGTGCAAATAGCACGGATTTTATTTCGGTAATTCTGTCATTATTAGTCATTGTAGATGCAATATCTTGTAATTTTTTAAATATGATATCACTTATGATTGACCAAATCTGTTGTTCTAATTCATTACTTTCACTTGATTGGGCAATGGTTACAATGAGTTCACCAAGATGATTTTGAATACTAGAATAAAACACTTTGTTGAAAACGGTTTGCGACTGATCTGTAAGGATTAATGATTTTTCATGAAAGTCTGATGTACTATAACCAGCTTGATTTAAGTAAGTTTTATCAATACGCAGTCCTTCAAAATCACGAATATATAATGTGTGGATTGAACCGTCTTCATTGAAGGTAACTATAGAGTTTTGTAAATGTGCTTCTAATGCAATACCGTATTTTACATATAAAGGTAATGTTATATCAATCAAAGCTTTACTATATTCCACAATCCACTTGTTACATGCTTCCTCATAACTGCCGATATTAAATTTATTAGCATATGTTTTGATTAATGTTACGATAGGTGACTCATTATTATTACTATAATTGGCAACTAAGCTAGAAGGAATAAGCGGTATTGTATCTGCTTTCTTAATATTATAAATATTTTCTCTAAATAGTGTACCCAATTGTTCGCTCTTTATTGTTTGCTGTGATGGTGTGTCTTGTGGATTATAAAAATGAATACCAGCAACTTCGTCAATCGTATCTGCCTGAATATCATTAAACAATGAATCATGCTGCTTAATATGGTTCAATATGCGTGTGACCTGTGGTCCATTATATGTTGTTTGTTCAGATAGAGTGCGTATTTCACCTGTAATATGCACATTTGTTGATAATTTGATGTGCGGTTCAATATTTGGACTTTGTGGCATTAATGTTCTAAATGACAGACCAGCGTAATAATTTAAATCAAAGTCTAAAGGTATAAGCTGCTGTTTATTTAACTCATTAGTATAATCTTTTTCTAAAACAGCATTATATTGCCATGGGTGAACTGCCATAACATAATAATCATCAATTTGATCATCAGTTAGTAATTTGGCCACAGCTTCGTAAAGGCCATTAAATAATGTGAAGACAGTTTCGTTATAAGGTCTCGCTAATGATTGTACTTTCGCAATATCATGATGAATCAATATAAATTTCATAGGGATGGTATTTCCAAACTCAGAAGAATAATCAATAGTCATTTCTGGTGACATACCTTTACGTAGTTTCGCACCTGGATGTAATGGATGACCTTCAACAACAGCTTGTTCAGATCTTAAATAGCTATCCTTCGCATTAATGATTAATTCTAAAAGTGGTTCATTATTTTGAGACAATGTTATAGATTGATAACTTAACGAAATAGCCATATTTGCGACACTATTATTCATATCGTCCTTAAATTGGTTACTAGCTTCGTTATCAAGGTTAGGTGCTTCTATTAAAATAGCGTTTAAAATTTCATTTGGATGCAATATACGTTCTAAATGGTTGTCGTATTCAAAATAAAAGGGTCCTTCAACATCGATTCTGTCAAAGGCATGTTGTCCTGAAATAGGTGCATACAAAGTTTTTTTCGCTTCTGGAAAGGTTATTTTTAAAACGAAAGGTTGCGTGATCGCAATACCCAAGTTTAAGTTTTGTGTTTTGATAATCTCACTATGATGACGACTCTGAACTAAATTCTCTCTATGTAAAGAAGTAATTAACCTTTGTGAGATTTTATCACGGCTTTCTAATAATATATCTTCGAAAGCATTTGCCCATCTTCTATCTGTTGAACGTAAATATGATAAAGCGTGTTGTTCGTCATTAGTGAGTTTTTCAATTGAATTGCTGTCGTTTATTTTGTGATTCATAATGCACCTCTAAAAAAATTATTTTACAAATGTATAAGATATTTGTATAATCCATAATATCGATAATGATAATTATTATCAATTAAAAAACAGGAGGAATTTTATGGCAAAGTATTTTTTTCCTAGTTCATTCCTACTGTTCTTAGGGAATTGGATTGGTCAAATTACGTTAAATTGGTATGTATTTACTCTATATCATAACGCAATTTATCTAGGACTGATTAATTTTTTCCGACTCGTACCTATTTTACTCATAAGTGTATGGGCTGGAAGTTTGGCTGATAGATGTGATAGGGGAAAATTATTAAGAGTAACAATAACCTCCTCATTTTTATTAACAATGATACTATGTATTTTAACATTTCAAAATCCACAATTACCGATAATTGTATTTTTGTTATATTCTCTAGGTCGTGGCATTATGAGTGCAATAGAAACACCAGTACGTCAAGCGGTATTACCAGATTTGACACAACGATTAACAACAACACAAACAGTATCGTATCACTCATTTATAATAAATATATGTCGTTCGATTGGACCTGCGTTAGCTGGTTTTATTATGGCAGCTTATAATGCGCAAATTAGTTTTGGAGTACAAACATTATGTTATTTCTTATCGTTAATACTTTGCTTACCGTTATCATTCAGTCATAACGAACTATCAAAGGTAAATCCTGAAGTGAGTTTTAAGTATGTAATCAATTACTTTAAAGACAATCAAATAGGGGCTAGAATATTTGTGACATCGTTACTTATTATGGCAACTGGTTTTACATATACTACACTTTTGCCAGTATTGACAGACAAAACATTTCCTAATCAAGTAACAATATTTGGTAGTGCTATGACTTGTTGTGCAATAGGCGGTATTTTAGCAACCATAGTTTTACCTAATATCTTAGAAAAAATATCTATGGTCAAAATGTATTACATAAGCTCTGTGCTTTTTGGTGTTTCACTATTGTGTACGATTAGTAGCAATACTTATTTACTATTTATTGCATTATTCTTTATTGGTTTGTTCAGTCAATGGGCAAGAACTACAAATAGAATATATTTTCAACATAGAGTGGAACCTGAACATAGAGGGAAAATACTTAGTGTCATTATGATGGATAGAGGTATGATTCCTTTAGGGGCCATGTTAATGAGTTTCTTAGCAGAACTTATTGGTATTGTTGAAACCTTTATTATTATGGGAACGAGTACATTTGTTATTGCATTGTTATTCAGTACAATAACTAGAAGGCAAAGAAAAAATGGAGGCAGTATTGTATGATGCATGAAACATGGCAATTGGCAGATAGAAATGTGCAGTATCGTATTTTCAACTCAATTATTAAAGAGCAAATATTTCCACAGGGTATGTTATTTAATGAATTTAATCACTGTGTCGAAATACAATATAAAGGACAAGTGCTGCAATTAAATAAAATTAGAAAAAGTGCTATGCAACGTTATGAATTTTATGGTGCGATTTACTATATCAAGGGTAAGACACAAGTAGAGATGGATACTTTAGAACAACTATTAGAAGTGCTAGAAGTACATTTTAATATGCCTATTAGCCAGCGATTAACAGATGAGTTGATTTCTAGCAGGGAAGGTTTTGCACTGACTTATGAGCATTTTCAACATAGAAAGTCATTGATACATGCAACGCTAAAATTTTCAAAAATGCCTGAAACAATAAACTTCTTTTCTTGGCTACAGCATATGGTTGGGTCAAAGCAAATAAATGATTTGAATTATTCTGAAAGTCTTGTTATTGAAGGACATCCTACACACCCATTATCTAAGACTAAGCTTCCATTAACATCTGACGAAGTAAGAAAATACGCGCCGGAATTTGAAAAGATTATTCCATTAAAAGTTATGCTCATTCATAAAGATAATTGTGTAGTTACTTCTATGGAAGATGATCCAAACTATATGATAGATGAAGTTATTCCGGAATATCGTTATAAATTAAAAGGGTTTTTAGCACCACATGATTTAGAATTAAAAGATTATAGTGTTGTACTTGTTCACCCATGGCAATATGAAAATGTTATCATTCACAAATTTGCAGACTGGATTTTAGAAAAACGATTATTACCTACGTCTTTTGAAGTTGAGTCTAAAGCGACTTTATCATTTAGAACTATGCAACTTGTTCATAAACCGTTTCATATTAAATTACCAGTGAATATACAAGCAACAAGTGCTATAAGAACTGTGTCTAGTGTGACAACGGTAGATGGGCCTAAATTAAGCTATGAATTACAGGACATGTTAGCAATCTATCCGCAGCTACAAGTTGCTATGGAACCATTTGGTATACATGCTAAAACTGAACCAGATGATGCAAGGCATTTGGCTTGTATAGTTCGACATCAACCTTATGTCTCAGATAACGGCACTACTATAGTGACTGCAAGTTTAGTTAATAAAAATCCTGTTGATAACCAAATAACCGTAGATAGTTATATTAATTGGGTGAACGATGATTTAACGGTAGATGCGATTAAGCAATTTCTATTACATTATAGTAAAGCATTAATTGATCCATTAATAGCCTATATTCAAGATTATGGTATTGCTTTGGAAGCGCACATGCAAAATACAATCGTGAATCTAGGACCAAATTATCAAATGAAGTTTATCGTTAGAGATTTAGGTGGTTCAAGGATAGATTTAACGACATTAAAATATAAAATTCCTAATATTGATGTTACTAACACGAGTTTAATTGCAGAGAGTATAGAAGAGGTTATAGCTAAGTTTCAACATGCAGTTATTCAAAATCAAATTGCAGAACTCATTCATCATTTTTCACAATATGAATTTGTAAAAGCATCCGAATTATTTGAATTAGTAGGAGAGATAGTTGAGCACGCAATAGATCCTAGTAAACCACATGCAAATAAATTAAAACAAGTATTGTTCGGTGAAACGATAACGGTAAAAGCGCTCTTACGCATGAGAATGGAAAGTAAGGTAAAACAATATGTGACCATTGATTTAAGGAATCCTATATATAAAGAGGTGTAATAGATGGCTGAAATAAAGATAAATTTGTCCAAAATACAATATAATGCACAAGTATTGTTGTCTATTTTTCAACAGAATCATATGCAATTTACACCAGTTATTAAATGCGTAGGTGGCGATATAAAAATCGTGGAGACGTTAAAAAATATTGGTATAACGCATTTTGCTGATGCACGTATTGACAATATTAATAAAACTAAAGATCAAAATTTATCTTATATGATGATTAGAACGGCTAGTCAACATGAACTGGAAGATGTTGTTAGATATAGTGATATAAGTATACAAACTGAAATAGAGACGATTCGTAAGTTAAATGAAATTGCCCAAAAACATCAAATAAAACATCGCATATTACTAATGGTCGATTGGAAAGATTCAAGAGAAGGTATATTAACATATGATATTGTAGATTATATTAATGAAATACTTTCGATGTATCATGTAAGTGTAATTGGATTAGCATTTAATTTTATGTGCTTTCAGTCAATTATTCCAACAGAAGAAGATGTATCATTAATTAATCAATTCGTAGAATCAGTTGAATTAGAAACGCATATGAGATTTAAAATAATCTCAGGCGGCAATTCCAGTATGATATCACAAATGTTATACCAAGATATGGGCAAGATTAATGAGTTACGCGTGGGAGAAACACTTTTTAGAGGTGTCGAAACAACAACAAACCAACCAATAGCTTCACTATATCAAGATGCTATTATTTTAGAAGCGGAGATTGTTGAAATTAAACCACGCATTGATATTTCATCAGGGCAGCAATATTTACAGGCAATTGTTGATATTGGTAACTTAGATACATTTATCGAAGATATTAAGCCGCGTCATCATCATGTTAAAATAATAGGAGCGACTAGTGATCATGTAATGATTGATTTATTAAATCAAGACCATTATCAAATCGGTGATAAAATTCAATTTAGTTTAGGTTATAAGGCGTTGGCGCAAAGTATGTATATGACAAACTTAAGTAAAAATTATGTTCATGATAGCGTTATTGAAAAATTATGCCACAACTTTAATATTCAGAAATCTAATCGCATTTAAACTTCATTAAATTTTCTAAAAATTTTTGTTGACACCGATAATCATTATCAATAGAATTGAATATGTAATTATACATATTCTAAGGAGTGAAAACGATGAAACATAGTTATAAAATTATGGCTATCCTGTTTTTAACTTTAACCGTAGTAGTGTTGTCTGCATGTGGCAGTGTCAGCGATAAAGGTTCTGACAAATCCAGTAAAGGTGATGACAGCAAAGATGGCGTAACAATTAAGCATGATGGAGGTACGACAAAAATTGCTAAAGATCCTAAACGTGTCGTAGCATTAGAATTCTCATTTGTCGATGCACTTGCAGCATTAGATGTTAAGCCAGTTGGCGTTGCTGATGATGGTAAAAAAGATAGAATTCTTAAACCTATTCGCGAAAAAATTGGAGACTATAAATCAGTAGGTGCACGTAAGCAACCTAACTTAGAAGAAATAAGTAACCAAAAACCAGATGTTATTATCGCAGATAGCAATAGACATAAAGGAATTCAAAAAGATTTAGAAAAAATTGCACCAACAATTATGCTTCCTAGCTTTGATAGCGATTATAAAGACAACTTAGAGGCGTTTAAAACAATTGCAAAAGCAGTAGGTAAAGAAGATAAAGGTAAAGATAGATTAAAAGAGCATAATGAGCTAATGGATAAATATAGTAAAGAAATTACTATGGATAAATCACAACCTGTATTAGCATCAGTAGTTGCAAAATCAGGACTATTAGCGCATCCTGAAAATACATATGTTGGAGAACTTTTAAAAGAGTTAGGTTTTGATAATGCGTTAAATAAAACGAAAACTGATAACTTATCCAAGTATCTTAAAGGACCTTATTTACAATTAAATCCAGAAGTACTTTCTGATATTAATCCTGGTCGTATGTTTATTATGGCTGATAAAGGTGAAAATGATCCAAACCTTAAAAAACAAGAAGAGGATCCAGTTTGGCAAGATTTAGATGCGGTTAAAAATAATCGCGTATCTGTAGTTGATAGAAATACATGGGCACGTGCAAGAGGTATTATATCTTCAGAAGAAATTGCAAAACAACTTGCTGAAATTTCTAAAAATGAGCAAAAAGACTCACAACAAAAGTAGGATGAACGGTAATGATTAAATCACATAGCGTGAACCGAACTAAATCAAATGAAAAGAAAGCTCAAAAACGTACTACACTCACATTTATTGTGAGTGTATGTGCGCTTTTTGTCATTATATACTTCAATCTTAGCGTTGGAGCTTCACATATTACTTTTCAAGATTTTATTGATTACAGCGTAAAACATATTGATACAAAAGAGACATTTTTGATACATAATGTACGTATGCCAAGAATGTTTGCTGGCCTCTTAATAGGGGCTGCACTTGGCGTTTCAGGATTGCTGATGCAAGCGATGACTCGTAATCCTTTGGCATCACCACAAATATTTGGTGTTAACTCAGGAGCCTCATTTGTAATTGTATTTATTTCAATGATTGTACCAGCTTTAACCGCGTACTCAACGATATTAGCTTTTATTGGTGCATTTATTGGCGGACTGACAGTTTATACACTATCAGGTTCGACTAAAGGAATGACTCCCGTAAAGCTAGCATTAGCCGGTATGGCTATTCATTTATTCTTTTCTAGTATGACGCAAGGAATTATATTATTAAATGAAGATGCAACTTCAACTGTTATGTTTTGGTTGGTAGGTTCTTTATCAAGTATTCAATGGCCACAAGTCATTGGTATATTGCCTTGGTTAGTAATGGCTTTTATTGGAGCAATTTTCATATCTAAACAATTAACAATTATGGAATTAGGTGAAGATTTAGCAACATCACTAGGGCAAAATGTCAAAGTCGTACGAATCACTGTTGGGCTACTTGTCATTGTTTTAGCTGGTGCATCTGTTTCTATAGCTGGACCTATCGGTTTTGTAGGGTTAATTGTGCCACATATTGTAAAGCATTATATTCGAACGGATTACAGGCTAATGGTGCCATTGACGATGATTATCGGGGCAGATTTATTGTTATTATCCGATGTCTTAAGCCGTTTGATAGCATTTCCATTTGAATCACCTGTAGGAATTGTTACCTCATTTGTAGGGGCGATATACTTTCTATTCATTACAGTTAGGGGAGTTGATAGACTATGATCGGGAGATTAACTTTTCGTTATGGTATCGTTGTAGTATTAATTCTAATCTCAGCAGTTGCATCATTGTCTATCGGAGCAGTTTGGATTAATCCATTTGAAGCGGTTAAAAGTTTGTTTACACAAGATAACTTTATATTAAATGAATATCGTATACCAAGGATGATTCTCGCAATTATTGTAGGAAGTAGTCTTGCGATTTCTGGTGCACTTATTCAAGGGGTAGTAAGAAATGCATTAGCATCGCCAGATGTTATTGGTATAACTAAAGGTGCAAGTTTATCAGCAGTTTCAATAATTATGCTATTCCCTTCTGCACCACTTTTCATCTTACCGTTTGGATCATTTGCTGGCGCCTTATGTGTGAGTTTGATTTTGACGTTATTAATTGCAAAATTTAACGTAAAAGGATCTAAGTTAGCATTGATAGGTTTAGCGATAGGCGCAATATGTACAGCGGTAGTGCAATATTTATTAATACGTAATCCCCAAGATGCCAATACAGCTTTAGTGTGGTTAACAGGTAGTTTATATGGGCATAGTATGTCGCACGTGCTGGTTATTTTACCTTGGTTCATCGTTGCGTTACCTATTATCTTTTATTATTGTCATCAACTCGATATTTTAACTTTGGGTGATGATATTGCAATCGCATTAGGTACAAAAGTGAAAAAAATTAAAATGATATTGTTGCTATTAGCTGTTATTTTAGCGGGCGCATCTATTTCAGTAGTGGGTGGATTAAGTTTTTTAGGACTTATCTCTCCACATATAGCTAGAAGGATTGTTGGCCATAAACATATACATATTACTATTATGTCAGGATTGATAGGAGCACTAATATTATCCATAAGTGATTGTTTAGCGCGAGGAATACATCCACCTATCGATATTCCTGTAGGTGTTGTTGTTGCAATCGTCGGCGTACCTTACTTTTTATTCTTATTGAGAAAAATTTAATAATAAATTGCAATAGTAAACGCTTTCATTTAAAGTAGAGTTAATTCTAACTATTAGGATTAAGTCTACTTTTTTATGTGAAAATAACAATAAATAGACACAATTTATAGATTTACATATTTATACATCATAAGTTATAATTATTGGTGTTGTTTTTTTAAGTATATATCAAATAATACACCTAAGGGGTGAATGTAGTGACTCAGTATAATAAATCACAGCGGACACGTGGGCAACTTAAATTCATTATCATGTCATTGATTGGTATCATTTTATTCTTAATACCAATTACTGTGACTGAAGATGGTGAAAAACAAACAACACTTCCTGTTGCATTTCTGGCAGGATTGCTAAAAGATTTAATTGGAAATGCTATGCCATTGGTTATTGTAATTATTATTACGATATCAGGTATTTTATCTATTTTATGTTCGACAGTATGGAAAAATAAATTTAAACCAGAAGGTCTAATGAACAATGCATTTAATGTAAAGTTCGTCTGGTTAATTTTAAGAATATTAGCAGTAGTGTTTGTTTGGATGACATATTTAAAAGTAGGTACTAGCGTTATTTATTCAGAAGACACGGGTGGACTTGTATTTGAAAGTCTATTACCTACATTAGTAACTGTCTTCTTCTTTGCAGCGTTGTTTTTACCATTACTTATGGAATACGGATTATTAGAATTATTAGGACCAATTTTTAGGCCGATAATGAGACCTTTATTTACATTACCTGGACGATCAACTGTTGATAATCTAGCATCATTCATTGGAGATGGAACAGTAGGGGTTTTAATCACTAGTAGACAATATCAAGAAGGATTTTATTCTAGAAGAGAAGCGACAGTCATTGCTACTACGTTTAGTGTTGTTTCACTAACATTTGCAATTGTTGTTGCCGAAACTGTGCATATGAAAAATCATTTCTTCTATTTTTATTTAACTGTAATCATTTCTTGTATAGTATGCGCGGTTATATTGCCAAGAATTTGGCCACTTAGATCTATTAAAGATGAATACTCAAAAGAAGTGTCTGAAGAAATGAGAACAGAAAAGTTACCTGACAATAAAACTGCTCTAGGCCACGGTTTTGATATGGCGACTGAAACAGGTATCAATGCACCAGGATTTAAAGCGTTTTTCAAATCAGGATTCAAGACTGTGATAGACATGTGGTTTGTAATTTTGCCGGTAGTGATGAGTGTAGGTACACTTGCAACCATTATAGCAACCTATACGCCAGTATTTGCGATTATTGGGAAGCCGTTTGTTCCATATTTAGAATTGCTGCAAATACCTGAAGCAGCTCAAGCATCAGAAACAGTATTGATTGGATTTGCAGATATGTTCTTACCGTCAATTTTAATTGAAGGTGTCGGTAACAATATTACATTATTTGTTGTCGGCGCATTGAGTATCACACAATTGATTTACTTATCAGAAGTTGGTGGAGTAATCTTAGGTTCTAAAATACCAGTAAGTATCTTTAAGCTCTTTATCATATTCTTGATAAGAACAATTATTGCGTTACCTATTATAGCGTTAATGGCTCATTTGTATTTCAATTAAATTGTCCGGCATAGAAACTTGAATCTAAAAGAAATAGTAACTCTCCTGAGTTGAGAGCAAAAATAAGCACCTTAGACATTGATTTGTGTACTGAACCCCAAAGGTTAGATTTTTAGTCCAACTTTTAGGGTGCACATCAGTATCCAAGGCGCTTATTTTATTTATACGATATAGAACTTATAATTAGTTAAACGTTATTATTAGTTATTAAGTACGGATATTACATTAGCTTTGACAACTTTATTGCCTAAAACAGGTGACTCTTCACTGTTAGATTTTGATCTTCCTCCATGAGCTTCCTTCATGAGCTTCCTTAAATGCATCGCTTTGGACCCATGCTTTAAAGTCATTTTCAGTTTCCCACCACGTATTGATATACATTTGGTCGTAATCTTGCTCATCATCAATTAACCAAACTTCTACTTTATGAAAGCCGTCTAATTCTTGTATTTTTCCACCTTGAGTAAATTTTGGAGCCATTTTTTCAGCGAATCCTTTTTTTACATCAATTCTGTTCGTAACTACATACATGAAACGCACCTACTTTCTGTAATATATTCACATTATACCATTGATAATTTATTAATATCATTGAGAACCCTTATTAGTTAGCAGGGCATTGATAACTAGATAACCTTATAACAAAGGTACATTAAGACTAAGGTATATTATAAACTGTTCCAACTTCTCTATAATAATAAAAAATAGCTATGATGAAATCTGTCGTCATAGATTTCATCATAGCTAGTCTTAGTATATTGTTAAATTAATTATTTAGTTAATTCGTTATAAACTTTTTGATCATTTTGAGTGTATATAATGTATTCATGGTCATCAGTGTCGATGATAACACGGTTTGTTTTTCCAAATGTAGAACCGATTCTTGAAACTTTATTTCTATCAAGTTTAGGAACTTCATGAATATTTTGATCCTGCGAAATATTTTTAATTTCATTTGTTGGGATCTTAATATCTGCAACTCTCCATTGAATTCTTACTTCACTGTTATCTTTTTTTACTGTCATTGCCATATATCGAACACATCCTTTAATTAATTTATAGCTATAGCATACAATAAACTGCAAACGTTTTCAAGTGATTGTGTGATACTTTTTGAAAATAGGTTATACTCATATTTTTAACGAAAGTATGTTCGCATTTAACGCGTAAATGTGCTAAAATATAATCCGATAAGGAGTAGTGAAAATGACAGGTAAAACCCACGCATCATGCGGCTTATTAGTCGGAGCTTTAACATTAGAATATTTTCATACTGATTTGTTTACATCTGTTACAGTTATAACGCTTGCAGTTATTTCGAGTTTGGTACCTGATATTTGTCACGCACAAAGTAAAATTGGTAGACGATTTAAACTTATTAGTTACTTAATCAGAATGGTATTTGGACACAGGACATTTACACATTCACTTTTATTTATAGGGATTATTATATTTTTATTGTATTTGATACAAACCCCGGATTATTATTTGAGTAGTATTGTTTTCGGTTTGCTTTCACATGTTATACTAGATATGTTAACCCCAAGAGGTGTTAAATTATTTTATCCTGTTCCAATAAGTGTAAAATTCCCGGTGGTTTTTAAAACAGGCGGTCTAGTTGATTTGTCTTTAGCCAGCGCGTTAACTATTGGAGCAACGTATGTAATTTTTCAACCGTCTATACATAAGTTATTATTGACTTGGTTATAATTATGGTTGTACTGAGCATCATAATAATATAAAGTACATACAGTGAAATTATATATCCGTAATGTGAATAAGATATATTTTTTATTTAAATATTTGGATATTAAGGAGAGAGAGCATGCTAGATAAGAAAGCTTTAGAAAAGTTTAATCAAGAACATCTCATTGAGTTTGAAAAATTAATGAGCACTAATGAGAAAGAACAACTATCTGAAAAACTAGATGCACTAAATTTAACGGATATTCAAGATTTATACGAGGATTTATATGTAAATAAAAAAGAAATTGATGATGTTACTTCTATCAATGAAGTTAAGTATGATATAAAAAATGAATTTACAGACGAAGTGATAGAGCAATATGAAAAAGTTGGACTTGAAGCTATTCGTAAAGGTAAATTTGCAGTATTACTTATGGCTGGTGGCCAAGGTACTCGTTTAGGATATAAAGGTCCTAAAGGTTCTTTCGAAATAGAAGGCGTAAGTTTGTTTGAGATTCAGGCAAAACAATTATTAGCATTAAAAGAGCAAACAGGCGAATTTGTTGATTGGTACATTATGACCAGTAAAATCAATGATCAAGAAACACAGTTATTCTTCGAATCAAATAATTACTTTGGTTATGATAGATCACATGTGCATTTCTTTATGCAAGATAATATTGTAGCTTTATCTGAGGAAGGTAAATTAGTATTAGATGTAGATAATAATATTTTAGAAACGCCAAATGGTAATGGTGGTGTGTTTAAAGCACTTAAAAAAGCTGGATATTTACAAGAGATGCTAGATAATGGTGTCGAATACATTTTCTTAAATAACATCGATAACGTACTAGTTAAAGTACTTGATCCATTGTTTGCTGGCTATACATTCCAAAATAGTATGGATATTACTACAAAATCTATACAACCTAAAGATGGCGAAAGCGTTGGTCGTTTAGTTCATACAAAACACAAAGATACGGTACTTGAATATTCAGAACTAAGTCCCGATGTAGCAAATGAATTTAATAATGCTAATATAGGAATTCATTCTTTCAAACTCTTATTTATTAGTAATGTCGTTGACAATGAATTGCCATACCACTTAGCAATCAAAAAATTAAAGCAGTTAGATGAGGATTTTGGTGTGATTGAGCAATCAACTTTGAAATTTGAATTGTTTTATTTTGATATATTTCAGTATGCAAATAGCTTTATTACTTTACAAGTTTCGAGAGATGAAGAATTTTCACCTCTCAAAAACAAAGAAGGTAAAGATAGCGTAGAAACAGCTAGAGCAGATTTAAAACGTATGAATATGATATAAAAAAGGTGGTTACACTGTTGTCTCAATCAATAAAAGCTGATGATAATAAAGTAGTTAAAACATTTAAAGATATTGTACCTTTAACATTTGGAGAAGAAATAGGCAATGCAGTATCTCACGGTGTAGCAGCTTTTATAGCGTTATGTGCGCTACCTTATGCTGCCATCTTAAGTTTTCTAAACTTCGGTATAATGGGTGCTTTTAGTGTTTCTGTTTATGTTATAAGTATATTTTTAATGTTTATTTCATCAACGGTTTATCATTCAATGCCAAATAAATCATCGCATAAATTCATTTTGCGCATAATTGATCATAGTATGATTTATGTTGCAATCGCTGGTACATATACTCCTATTTGCTTGGCTTTAGTCGGAGGTTGGATTGGCTGGTCAGCAATGATTGTACTGTGGGGAATAACGATTTGGGGCATTTTATACAAATCACTAGCTAAAAATGTTAATCATAGATTAAGTTTAATTATGTATCTTGTAATGGGGTGGGTTGGAGTATTGTTCTTGCCTAGAATTATTTTTGATACATCACTTGCATTTATGTTATTTATACTGTTTGGTGGAATTGCATATACAATAGGTGCTTGGTTTTACGCACAAAAGGATAGACCATATTTCCATATGATTTGGCACTTCTTTATTGTGATTGCTTCAGTATTCCATTTTATAGCGATTATATATTTTATGTAGATTTATTTTATACCGACAATATCAAATGATATTGTCGGTATTTCTGTGTATTTAGTTGTTTTAACAAAATAAATGATTATGCAATTAAGCAAAGAATGTAATAGTATTATTAATTGGAAAAAGACATCAAATTTGTTTAACTTATAGTAAAGTAAAGATATATAACTTAGAAATAAATGAGAATTAAGTAGAATTTAATATAAATTTTAATAAGGCGAGAGAGGTGAGAATAATACATGAATATAAAATCATTAGGCATTATAGTTGCACTTATTCTAATAATGTTTATGTCTGCAATTGAAACATCTATAGTTTCTTTAGCTTTACCAACAATTAAAATGGATTTAAGTGTAGAATCATCCATTTCACTCATATTTGCAGTTTATTTTATTGCTATAGTTATTGCCAATCCGATTGTAGGCGAACTGTTAGAGCGCACTAAAATTATATACATAACATTATTAGGACTTTTATTATTCACAGTAGGGAGTCTGCTGTCGGGACTAAGTGACACTTTTACTCTATTAATTGTGTCTCGCTTTATCCAAGGATTAGGTGCTGGGGTTATGATGGCTTTAAGTCAAATTGTTCCAAAGTTAGCGTTTGAAATTCCATTACGTTATAAAATTATGGGCATAGTAGGAAGTGTATGGGGAATATCGAGTATTATTGGACCAGTGCTTGGAGGAGGTATTTTAGAATTCGCAACCTGGCATTGGCTATTTTTTGTGAATATTCCTATTGCAATAGTAGCGATGATTCTTGTTATATTTACTTTTCATTTTGAGAATGAAAGCACAACTGCTACAAATAAGTTAGATATAAAAGGTTTAACTTTATTTTATGTTTTTGTATTTTTCATAATGTTTACAGTTATGAATAAGTCGAACTTATATTTAAATATAGGTTCAATGATTATAGCAATAGTAGTAGCAATTATACTATTTAAAAATCAGAAGAAAGTAAAAGCGCCATTCGTACCAGTTAACGAATTTAATAAAATGATTGTTTTAATATTCTTTACTGATTTTGCTTATGCGATTATATTGATGGGCTACAATTTATATATGCCAATCTATTTACAAGAAGATATAGGATTATCCCCGTTGCAAAGTGGATTTGTTATTTTCCCAATATCGTTTGCATGGCTAATTTTAAATTTCTCATTGGATAAAATAGAAGCAAAAATGTCTAGAAAAGCATTATACATCAGTGCATTTACCTCATTAATAATTTGTGGGATATTAGTATTTGTTGGAACAGAATCACCAATTTTTATTGGATTTAGCTTATTATTGGCTGGTATTAGTTTCGGGACCGTTTATACTAAAGATAGTGTGATTACCCAAGAGGAAACATCTCCAGCAAATATGAAACGTATGATGTCACTCTATACATTAACGAAAAGCTTAGGAAATTCCATAGGATCTACAATTATGGGCTACGTGTATGCCTTGTCATTTACTTTTATTAGCGTTCACATACATAACGTCATTATTTTAAGTTTGGTAATACTTGTAATGCTCGTTTTATTATGGTTATTAGTATATAAAGAGAAAACAGTAACAACTAAGTAGTAATGTATATACATTAAGCTAACTTTGATATTAAGTGAAAGTTACCACATATATATATGTTTTTTGACAAGGTGGGTATAATGGTAATATAAATAATGAGTCGGAATATACCAGTTACACATATTGTAGATAAATCGAGAAAGGGAGGACAGTAAGCAATGAAATATATTAGATATTTATTTACAACGCTTATTGTACTTTCTGTATTTATAATATCTGGCGCCATCTTCTTAACATTTCTAGGTTTTGGCTTATATGGATTAAGTAGAATTTTAATATATTTTCATTTGGCGTACTTTGGTTATAATAAAAGTTTTTACGATAACTTAATTTACTATGGTAGTTATATCGTATTAGGTTATTTTAATTTATTTATTATAGAAAACTTAATGGATTACTTTAGGAAAAAAATACCTGAGAATCCGTATTTTCAAGGAACAACATATCATTTGATTACATTTACGGTAACGACATTACTATTTTACTTTATAGTGCATATCCATTATGCATATATCAATATTGATTTTTGGGTGATTGTCCTAATCATTGGCATCTTATTTATATGTAAGGAAATCTTTTATCCAGATAGTAAAAATCTAAACGATAAACACAAATAGCACTGTTTGTTATATATAAGGTGGAGACAGTTGCCTTTGGAGAATGAAATAAAATGTGTTGTAGGATATAAGCAATATTAAATCAAAGCAGCTAGTTCATTATTCTTATTTGTAAGAATGATTTGAGCTAACTGCTTTTTTATTCAACATATTAAATTTATACTAAGTATAAACAATTTAAAGCATAGTCAAAGTTTATTTGTTAGAATATAAATGATAACGAAATAAGAGGGGGACGCTTTGTGTTAACGATAGAGCAAGTTAAAGAACTTGTTGGAGAATTAAAAGATCCAATAATTGATGTACCATTAAAAGAAACAGATGGAATTATCGAAGTAAGTATTAAAGAAGAAAAAGAGCATGTAAGTGTTAAAGTAGCAATGGCTCAATTAGGTGGCCAACCACAACTAGACTTACAAATGGCAATTGTAGAAGTGCTTAAAGAAAATGGCGCGAATACAGTTGGGATTCGATTTGAAGAATTACCATCAGATGTTGTAGAACAATATCGTGGTTCAGGGGAAGAACAAAATCAAACAATAGAAGGATTACTTTCAAAAGATAATCCGGTTGAATTTATTGCAATTGCCTCAGGTAAAGGTGGCGTTGGTAAATCAACAGTAGCAGTTAACTTAGCAGTATCTTTAGCAAGAGAAGGTAAAAAGGTTGGACTTGTAGATGCTGACATTTACGGTTTCAGTGTTCCTGATATGATGGGTATTGATGAAAAACCAGGTGTCCAAGGTAAAGAAATTATACCTGTAGAACGTCATGGTGTTAAAGTAATATCTATGGCATTCTTTGTTGAAGAAAATGCACCAGTTATATGGAGAGGTCCAATGCTTGGCAAAATGCTGACAAACTTCTTCGTTGAAGTAAGATGGGGAGATTTAGACTACCTTATTCTAGATTTACCACCTGGTACGGGAGATATCGCATTAGACGTTCATACTATGTTACCTTCTAGTAAAGAGAT
Source organism: Staphylococcus sp. Ze2 (assembly GCF_048568365.1). Taxonomy (NCBI): domain Bacteria; kingdom Bacillati; phylum Bacillota; class Bacilli; order Caryophanales; family Staphylococcaceae; genus Staphylococcus; species Staphylococcus sp. Ze2. Next base: position 1,115,123 of record NZ_CP183486.1, read on the forward strand.
TATTGTAACTACACCACACCCAACAGCAGCGTTTGTTGCTGCAAGAGCTGGAGCAATGGCAAAACATACTGAACATTCTATTTTAGGAGTAATTGAAAATATGTCTTATTTCCAAAGTAAAGAAACTGGAAATAAGGAATATGTATTTGGTACTGGTGGTGGAGAGAAACTTGCAGAAGAACTTCAAACCGATTTATTAGGGCAACTTCCATTAGAACAACCATCATGGAACCCTAAAGACTTTGCACCTTCTATATATCAAATAGATGATAGACTTGGTGAAATATACCAATCTATGGCGCAACAAATTATTGAAAAGACTAGTAAATAAGTGATTTTTGTTAGTGGGTAGAATTTATTTTAATTTCTATCCACTTTTCTATTGCTTTTTTTCTTAATGATGGTAGAATTGTTTCTTGTGACAAACATTTGATTTCGCTAATGTGAATTCAAAAATAATTAAATTAAAATTGTTGTTGACTTTCCTAGATAGAATTGATATCATATAAAAGTCGTCAAAAACGGCAAACAAATTATTTAAATTAATTATAAAAAGTGTAAAAAATATACTTGCATTAATAAGAAAAATAATTTAATATTGTTAGAGTAATGTTAATTGATTGTTAAAAAATAATATTTTCTTATTGACAAAACATCGAATGAAATGTTAACATTGTAAAGCAACTATTAATTAAATGAAGAAATGAACATTGAAAACTGAATTGCAATATGTCAACGTTAATTCCGAACGCAACATTAAATTGTTGGTTCAAAACAAGTGTTAGAGATAACACAAATTAGTATTTTATGAGCTAATCAAACATCATAATTCATTTATGGAGAGTTTGATCCTGGCTCAGGATGAACGCTGGCGGCGTGCCTAATACATGCAAGTCGAGCGAACAGATAAGGAGCTTGCTCCTTTGAAGTTAGCGGCGGACGGGTGAGTAACACGTGGGTAACCTACCTATAAGACTGGGATAACTTCGGGAAACCGGAGCTAATACCGGATAACATTTAGAACCGCATGGTTCTAAAGTGAAAGATGGTTTTGCTATCACTTATAGATGGACCCGCGCCGTATTAGCTAGTTGGTAAGGTAACGGCTTACCAAGGCGACGATACGTAGCCGACCTGAGAGGGTGATCGGCCACACTGGAACTGAGACACGGTCCAGACTCCTACGGGAGGCAGCAGTAGGGAATCTTCCGCAATGGGCGAAAGCCTGACGGAGCAACGCCGCGTGAGTGATGAAGGGTTTCGGCTCGTAAAACTCTGTTATTAGGGAAGAACAAATGTGTAAGTAACTGTGCACTTCTTGACGGTACCTAATCAGAAAGCCACGGCTAACTACGTGCCAGCAGCCGCGGTAATACGTAGGTGGCAAGCGTTATCCGGAATTATTGGGCGTAAAGCGCGCGTAGGCGGTTTCTTAAGTCTGATGTGAAAGCCCACGGCTCAACCGTGGAGGGTCATTGGAAACTGGGAAACTTGAGTGCAGAAGAGGAAAGTGGAATTCCATGTGTAGCGGTGAAATGCGCAGAGATATGGAGGAACACCAGTGGCGAAGGCGACTTTCTGGTCTGTAACTGACGCTGATGTGCGAAAGCGTGGGGATCAAACAGGATTAGATACCCTGGTAGTCCACGCCGTAAACGATGAGTGCTAAGTGTTAGGGGGTTTCCGCCCCTTAGTGCTGCAGCTAACGCATTAAGCACTCCGCCTGGGGAGTACGACCGCAAGGTTGAAACTCAAAGGAATTGACGGGGACCCGCACAAGCGGTGGAGCATGTGGTTTAATTCGAAGCAACGCGAAGAACCTTACCAAATCTTGACATCCTTTGAAAACTCTAGAGATAGAGCCTTCCCCTTCGGGGGACAAAGTGACAGGTGGTGCATGGTTGTCGTCAGCTCGTGTCGTGAGATGTTGGGTTAAGTCCCGCAACGAGCGCAACCCTTAAGCTTAGTTGCCATCATTAAGTTGGGCACTCTAGGTTGACTGCCGGTGACAAACCGGAGGAAGGTGGGGATGACGTCAAATCATCATGCCCCTTATGATTTGGGCTACACACGTGCTACAATGGACAATACAAAGGGCAGCTAAACCGCGAGGTCATGCAAATCCCATAAAGTTGTTCTCAGTTCGGATTGTAGTCTGCAACTCGACTACATGAAGCTGGAATCGCTAGTAATCGTAGATCAGCATGCTACGGTGAATACGTTCCCGGGTCTTGTACACACCGCCCGTCACACCACGAGAGTTTGTAACACCCGAAGCCGGTGGAGTAACCATTTATGGAGCTAGCCGTCGAAGGTGGGACAAATGATTGGGGTGAAGTCGTAACAAGGTAGCCGTATCGGAAGGTGCGGCTGGATCACCTCCTTTCTAAGGATATATTCGGAAACATCTTCTTACGAAGATGAAATAGGAATAACATTGACATATTGTATTCAGTTTTGAGTGCTCATTAGAGTATTCATTGCATTGTTTTGTACATTGAAAACTAGATAAGTAAGTAAAATTTATGATTTTACCAAGCAAAACCGAGTGAATTAGAGTTTTTTAACAAGCTTTGAATTCAAAAAGAAATAATCGCTAGTGTTCGAAAGAACACTCACAGATTAATAACATTTTGGGTTTTCAACCGACTTGTTCGTGTTGAAAGTCAAAAAAGATTAAGTTATTAAGGGCGCACGGTGGATGCCTTGGCACTAGAAGCCGATGAAGGACGTTACTAACGACGATATGCTTTGGGGAGCTGTAAGTAAGCTTTGATCCAGAGATTTCCGAATGGGGAAACCCAGCATGAGTTATGTCATGTTATCGATATGTGAATACATAGCATATCTGAAGGTAGACGCGGAGAACTGAAACATCTTAGTACCCGCAGGAAGAGAAAGAAAAATCGATTCCCTGAGTAGCGGCGAGCGAAACGGGAAGAGCCCAAACCAACGAGCTTGCTTGTTGGGGTTGTAGGACACTCTATACGGAGTTACAAAAGAATAAACTAGACGAATCATCTGGAAAGATGAATCAAAGAAGGTAATAATCCTGTAGTCGAAAGTTTATTCACTCTTGAGTGGATCCTGAGTACGACGGAACACGAGAAATTCCGTCGGAATCCGGGAGGACCATCTCCCAAGGCTAAATACTCTCTAGTGACCGATAGTGAACCAGTACCGTGAGGGAAAGGTGAAAAGTACCCCGGAAGGGGAGTGAAATAGAACTTGAAACCGTGTGCTTACAAGTAGTCAGAGCCCGTTAATGGGTGATGGCGTGCCTTTTGTAGAATGAACCGGCGAGTTACGATTTGATGCAAGGTTAAGCAGTGAATGTGGAGCCGTAGCGAAAGCGAGTCTGAATAGGGCGTTGAGTATTTGGTCGTAGACCCGAAACCAGGTGATCTACCCATGACCAGGTTGAAGTTCAGGTAACACTGAATGGAGGACCGAACCGACTTACGTTGAAAAGTGAGCGGATGAGTTGTGGGTAGCGGAGAAATTCCAATCGAACCTGGAGATAGCTGGTTCTCTCCGAAATAGCTTTAGGGCTAGCCTCAAGTGATGATTATTGGAGGTAGAGCACTGTTTGGACGAGGGGCCCTTATCGGGTTACCGAATTCAGACAAACTCCGAATGCCAATCAATTTAACTTGGGAGTTAGAACGCGGGTGATAAGGTCCGTGTTCGAAAGGGAAACAGCCCAGACCACCAGCTAAGGTCCCAAAATATATGTTAAGTGGAAAAGGATGTGGCGTTGCCCAGACAACTAGGATGTTGGCTTAGAAGCAGCCATCATTTAAAGAGTGCGTAATAGCTCACTAGTCGAGTGACACTGCGCCGAAAATGTACCGGGGCTAAACATATTACCGAAGCTGTGGATTGTCCGTAAGGACAATGGTAGGAGAGCGTTCTAAGGGCGTTGAAGCATGATCGCAAGGACATGTGGAGCGCTTAGAAGTGAGAATGCCGGTGTGAGTAGCGAAAGACGGGTGAGAATCCCGTCCACCGATTGACTAAGGTTTCCAGAGGAAGGCTCGTCCGCTCTGGGTTAGTCGGGTCCTAAGCTGAGGCCGATAGGCGTAGGCGATGGATAACAGGTTGATATTCCTGTACCACCATAATTCGTTTTAAGCGATGGGGGGACGCAGTAGGATAGGCGAAGCGTACTATTGGATTGTACGTCCAAGCAGTAAGACTGAGTGTTAGGCAAATCCGGCACTCTTAAGGTCAAGCTGTGATGGGGAGAGGAAATTGTTTCCTCGAGTCGTTGATTTCACACTGCCAAGAAAAGCCTCTAGCTAGAATTGTGGTGCCCGTACCGCAAACCGACACAGGTAGTCAAGATGAGAATTCTAAGGTGAGCGAGCGAACTCTCGTTAAGGAACTCGGCAAAATGACCCCGTAACTTCGGGAGAAGGGGTGCTCTTTAGGGTTAACGCCCAGGAGAGCCGCAGTGAATAGGCCCAAGCGACTGTTTATCAAAAACACAGGTCTCTGCTAAACCGTAAGGTGATGTATAGGGGCTGACGCCTGCCCGGTGCTGGAAGGTTAAGAGGAGTGGTTAGCTTCTGCGAAGCTACGAATCGAAGCCCCAGTAAACGGCGGCCGTAACTATAACGGTCCTAAGGTAGCGAAATTCCTTGTCGGGTAAGTTCCGACCCGCACGAAAGGCGTAACGATTTGGGCACTGTCTCAACGAGAGACTCGGTGAAATCATAGTACCTGTGAAGATGCAGGTTACCCGCGACAGGACGGAAAGACCCCGTGGAGCTTTACTGTAGTCTGATATTGAAATTCGGCACAGCTTGTACAGGATAGGTAGGAGCCTGAGATGCGTGAGCGCTAGCTTACGTGGAGGCGTTGGTGGGATACTACCCTCGCTGTGTTGGATTTCTAACCCGCACCATTTATCATGGTGGGAGACAGTGTCAGATGGGCAGTTTGACTGGGGCGGTCGCCTCCTAAAGAGTAACGGAGGCGCTCAAAGGTTTCCTCAGAATGGTTGGAAATCATTCATAGAGTGTAAAGGCATAAGGAAGCTTGACTGCGAGACTTACAAGTCGAGCAGGGTCGAAAGACGGACTTAGTGATCCGGTGGTTCCGCATGGAAGGGCCATCGCTCAACGGATAAAAGCTACCCCGGGGATAACAGGCTTATCTCCCCCAAGAGTTCACATCGACGGGGAGGTTTGGCACCTCGATGTCGGCTCATCGCATCCTGGGGCTGTAGTCGGTCCCAAGGGTTGGGCTGTTCGCCCATTAAAGCGGTACGCGAGCTGGGTTCAGAACGTCGTGAGACAGTTCGGTCCCTATCCGTCGTGGGCGTAGGAAATTTGAGAGGAGCTGTCCTTAGTACGAGAGGACCGGGATGGACATACCTCTGGTGTACCAGTTGTCGTGCCAACGGCATCGCTGGGTAGCTATGTATGGACGGGATAAGTGCTGAAAGCATCTAAGCATGAAGCCCCCCTCAAGATGAGATTTCCCAACTTCGGTTATAAGATCCCTCAAAGATGATGAGGTTAATAGGTTCGAGGTGGAAGCATAGCGATATGTGGAGCTGACGAATACTAATCGATCGAAGACTTAATCAAATTTAAAATGTTTTGTTTTGGTTGAATCATATTTTACTTACTATCTAGTTTTGAATGTATAATTTCATACATTTCATTGTCTGGTGACAATGGCAAAGAGGTCACACCTGTTCCCATGCCGAACACAGAAGTTAAGCTCTTTAGCGCCGATGGTAGTCGGACTTACGTTCCGCAAGAGTAGGACGTTGCCAGGCAATTGAATTATTCCACAGTAGCTCAGTGGTAGAGCTATCGGCTGTTAACCGATCGGTCGTAGGTTCGAGTCCTACCTGTGGAGCCATATGGCCCCGTGGTCAAGCGGTTAAGACACCGCCCTTTCACGGCGGTAACACGGGTTCGAGTCCCGTCGGGGTCATTACATATTTGGAGGATTAGCTCAGCTGGGAGAGCATCTGCCTTACAAGCAGAGGGTCGGCGGTTCGAACCCGTCATCCTCCACCATTTTAATTTAATAGTACGGAGGGGTAGCGAAGTGGCTAAACGCGGCGGACTGTAAATCCGCTCCTTCGGGTTCGGCAGTTCGAATCTGCCCCCCTCCACCATTTATGGGCTATAGCCAAGCGGTAAGGCAATGGACTTTGACTCCATCACGCGCTGGTTCGAATCCAGCTAGCCCAGCCATTAGAGCCATTAGCTCAGTTGGTAGAGCATCTGACTTTTAATCAGAGGGTCAGTGGTTCGAGCCCACTATGGCTCACTAGTAAGCACTTCTCACAAGAGAAGTGCTTTTTTTGTATATAAAATTAAAAATCCTTTTGTTATTTACTCAATCTAGGTTATATAAAGTTATTATAATTATATAAGTATGAAGTATAACGATCTTCTTTTATAGTTAAAGCTTTTGAATAAAGTTTGTTTTTTAATTTATACATTTTACTGTTTAATAAAATGATAAAAACCGATACTAAAAGGATTTGTTTTGAATGATAAATCACTATATTGATTTTATATGTAAAAAGCCTGAAATGAAGAGAAAATGCTATTTTAACAACGCTTGAAATGTTAATGTCTTTAGATTACTCTAGAAACATATAACAACAAAGGGGTTTTAAAAATGAATAAAACAGTAGAAATTATTGGAGTACCTTCAACATTTGGACAAAGGAAATTAGGGGTAAACCTTGGTCCAGATGCGATTCGATATGCTGGAATTGAAGAACGTATTAAAGCAATAGGACTATCTGTTAAAGATTCTGGGAATATTGCAGTACCTAAATTAGATTTAGAAAAGTTTAATTCAGAGCAAGAAGGCTTACGTAACATAGAGGAAATCATAGAAACATCAAATATATTAAGTGATGCGGTATCAACTAGCATTGAGCATAACCATTTCCCACTTGTATTAGGGGGAGATCATTCAATTGCAATTGGTTCTATATCAGGTGTTAGTAAGCATTACGAGAACTTAGGTGTTATTTGGTATGATGCACATGGTGACTTAAATGTACCTGAAGAATCACCTTCAGGTAATATACATGGCATGCCGTTACGTGTACTTGCGGGTGAAGGCGATGATCGTTTGGTTAATGTCTCTGATTATTCACCAAAAGTTAAACCTGAAAATATTGTGCTTATAGGCATGAGAGATTTAGATGAAGGTGAAAAACGCTACATAAAAGAGCATAATATTAAAACATTTACTATGGCTGAAGTTGACCGTTTTGGTATTAAACAAGTGATTGAAGAAACAATTGCTTATTTAAAACCTAAAACTGATGGTATTCACTTGTCACTAGATGTTGATGCCTTAGATCCTGTTGAAACACCAGGAACAGGTACTAGAGTACTTGGCGGTTTAACATATAGAGAAAGTCATTTTGCATTAGAGTTGTTACATAATTCTAATCTCATTACTTCTATGGATTTAGTGGAGGTTAATCCACTAATCGATCATAATAATGACACAGCAGAGCAAGCAGTAGGTTTAGTAGGTAGTTTCTTTGGGGAAACACTACTATAATTCACTTGAAATTATGTTAATGACAAAGACACATGACCCAAGTAATTAGTTATGAAGTAATATTAGAATGTTTGGCTATATCAAAACGTATTTTGTCATGTTTTAGTGTCAGTTAGTTTTATTGGGGCGGGATAATGAAATCTTATTTAAAAATAAGATTTCAGATTCTCTCCCTTTTTTGATTTTGCTAAAAATTTAAATACTAAATATGACAGTTAGTGTTATGATTGGTATAATATATAACATGGGAACAGATAACCGGAGGAGATGTTATGGAATTATCCAGCTTTTTTGATAACTGGAGTACAGTTAAAATAATAGCAAGTGTACTCGATTTACTCATAGTATGGTATGTACTTTATCTTCTCATTACAGTTTTTAAAGGTACCAAAGCCATTCAACTATTAAAAGGTATTGTTGTAATAGTAATTGGTCAACAATTGAGTAAAATACTGAACTTAACAGCTACATCCCGTCTTTTTGATTTAGTTATTCAATGGGGGGTATTAGCGTTAATCGTGATATTTCAACCAGAAATTCGTCGTGCCTTGGAACAACTTGGTAGAGGTAGCTTATTTAAACGTTATTCAACGAATTTAAATAGTGATGAAGGCAAGTTAATATCTTCTGTGTCAAAAGCAGTACAATATATGGCTAAACGTCGTATAGGTGCACTGATTGTATTTGAAAAGGAAACAGGGTTACAAGATTATATTGAAACAGGCATCGCAATGAATTCAGAAATATCACAAGAACTATTAACAAATGTTTTTATACCAAACACGCCTTTACATGACGGTGCGATGATAATTCAAGAGAATAAGATCGCTAGTGCTGCGAGTTATTTGCCCTTATCTGATAGCGCTAAAATTGCTAAAAGTTTAGGGACAAGACATAGAGCTGCAGTAGGTATATCAGAAGTATCAGATGCGTTCACTGTTATCGTTTCAGAAGAAACAGGATCTATTTCTGTTACATTTGACGGTAAATTAAGAAAAGATATTTCAAATGAAGCATTTGAAGAATTATTAGCTGAACATTGGTTTGGTACACACTTTCATGAGAAAGGTGTGAAGTAATATGTTAGAAAGTAAATGGGGCTTAAGATTAATCGCTCTCGTATTAGCGCTTGTGTTTTTCCTATCAGTTAACAATATGTTTGGCAATATATTCAATGCTGATAACTTAGGTCAAAAGTCTACTGAAACGATTCAGGAAGTACCCGTGCAAGTTAAGTATAATAATAAATCATTATACGCTAGCGAAGTGCCTGATAAAGTTGACGTGGAAATTTCAGGTCCTCAATCACAGGTTTTAAAAGCTGAGAATGGTGAAAATATTAAAGCAGTCTTAGATTTAAGTGGCGAAAAAGCAGGAAAGCATACGACGCAATTTCAGGTTAATGGATTGAATAAAGACATTGACTATAGTGTGAAACCGAAAGAGGCCACTGTAAATCTTGAAGAACGTGTGAGCAAAACATTAAAAGTGGAACCGGATGTAAGTAATAATGACTTAGATTCAGACTATAAAATTAGTGAACAAAGCGTTTCACCAGAGACAGTTAAAGTGACTGGTGGTCAAGACCAAATTGATAAAATAGCATATTTAAAAGCAACATATAAAAATAAAAGTAAAATCGCTAAAAATACTACAGATATAGCGAAAATTACTGCATTTGATAGAAATCTTAATAAAATCGACGTTTCAATTCAACCTAATGAAGTTAACTTGAGCGTTAAGGTAGAAGATTATAGTAAAAAAGTAAAAGTAAAAACAAAAGCAGTAGGGTCATTATCAAATGGTCGTGAATTAGACAATATAAGTTTAAAAGATGAAGAAGTAGAAATTTATGGTAATAAGGATGACTTAGAAGATATTGATGAAATTACTGCAAATGTAAATTTAGATAATATCTCGGATACTACTGAAAAAAATGTGAAGTTTAAAGTACCTAAAGATGTGACAAAAGTTAATCCGAACGGTACTACAGCTAAAATTACAGTTAAATAGATTTGTATAAATAAAGGAGATATAAAAAATGGCAAAATATTTTGGTACAGATGGCGTAAGGGGAGTAGCAAATAAAGAATTAACACCTGAACTTGCGTTTAAACTAGGGCGCTATGGCGGCTATGTTTTAGCACATAATAAAGGTGAGAAGCACCCTAAAGTACTAGTTGGTAGAGACACTCGTGTTTCTGGAGAGATGTTAGAATCTGCATTGATTGCAGGACTAATTTCTATAGGCGCAGAAGTCATGCGTTTGGGCGTTATTTCAACGCCAGGTGTAGCATACTTAACACGAGAAATGGAAGCCGAATTAGGTGTCATGATATCTGCTTCTCATAATCCAGTTCCAGATAATGGTATTAAATTCTTTGGTTCTGATGGCTTTAAATTATCAGACAACCAAGAACAGGAAATAGAAGAATTATTAGATCAAGAAAATCCTGATTTACCTCGACCTGTTGGTGAAGATATTGTACATTGCTCTGATTATTTTGAAGGTGCACAAAAATACATTAGCTATTTAAAATCAACTGTTGATGTGAACTTAGATGGAATGAAGATTGCATTAGATGGTGCAAATGGTTCTACATCTTCTTTAGCACCATTTTTATTCGGTGATTTAGAAGCTGATACTGTGACAGTTGGCTGTAAAGCAAATGGTTATAATATTAATAAAGATGTTGGTTCTACACACCCTGAAACATTAGCTAAAGAAGTTGTCGAATCAGAATGTGACTTTGGTTTAGCGTTTGATGGTGATGGTGACAGACTAATTGCAGTAGATGAAAAAGGTAATATTGTCGATGGAGACCAAATCATGTTTATTATTGGTCAAGCAATGAGCAAAAATCATGAGTTAAATAATAATATGATTGTTTCTACTGTAATGAGTAACTTAGGTTTCTATAAAGCTTTAGAAAATGAAGGTATACAATCTAACAAAACTAAAGTTGGAGATCGCTATGTTGTTGAAGAAATGAGAAGAGGTAATTACAATTTAGGTGGCGAACAGTCAGGACATATTGTTTTAATGGATTATAATACGACTGGAGACGGTTTATTAACAGGTGTTCAATTAGCTAGTATTATAAAAATGACTGGTAAAAGTTTAAGTCAACTTGCGAGTCAAATGAAGAAATACCCACAATCATTAGTTAATGTTCGTGTAACAGATAAATATCGTGTGGAAGAAAATATCGATGTTCAAGAAATAATGACTAAAGTAGAAGTAGAAATGAATGGTGAAGGTCGTATTTTAGTAAGACCTTCTGGAACAGAACCATTAGTGAGAGTGATGGTTGAAGCATCAACTGATGAAGATGCGCAACGTTTTGCCAATACAATTGCTGATGTAGTTCAAGATAAAATGGGATTAGATAAATAGTTAATAATTTAGTATAAGTAAGGCCTAAATATTTTATACAAGCACATCATATAAAAAGATGTGCTGGGCTACTATTATTAATTGTTTTAAAATAAATTAATATACACTCAATTAAGTAAAGAAGCGGTTGCTATTTTAATAGCAACCGCTTCTTATATTTATAATACATTGTATGCTTGAACAATTTCTTGAGTTAATTGTTCATCTGTTTTAGCAAATTCTTTCAAGAATGCTTCAAGTCCATGTTCTTGAATATAATCATTTTTTTCTACTGTTTCTTGATCATTTGTATCATCGTACTTTAATAGTAAAGCAGCGGTTTTAACTAATGCATCATGTTTTAAATTATTTTGATATAAGTAATTTAATGGTTTTATGATTCTATCTTGTGGTCCGATTTTACGCATTGTACCTCGTCCTACACGGGTAACTTCATCTGATAAGTTTGGATTTTTAAAACGTTCAATAATTTTTTCGACATATTGTGCTTGTTCGTTTTCGTTAAAATCAAACTGTTTGGTAATATATTGGCTTGTTTCTTTAAGCACACGTTCTAAATCATGTCTAATATCTGCATCGTTAACTGCATCTAGAACGGTAGGCTGACCAAAATATCTACCTGCATAAGCAAGGTAAGCATGACCAGTGTTTACAGTAAGTAACTTACGTTCAATATAAGGAGTTAAATTATCTACATATTTAATATGGTTAAGTTCTGGACCAAACCATGCGTCCTTCTCAATTACCCATTCATAGAAAGGTTCAACGACAACATCTAAAAGGTTATCATTGGTTTGTAATGGTACAATACGATCAACTGCAGAATTAGCAAAGTGAATGTGTTCAGGTAGTGGACCTGTAATGTCTAAAATTGCTTTTTCTAATGTATTGGTTGCCATGATTGCATTCTCACATGCAACAATATTAACAGGTGTTTCTTTTTCTGCTAAATAAGGAGCAAATGATTTCGCGATTATAGGCAAGATGTTTACACCCACTGCAGTTGTAATTAAATCGGCTTCTAAAACTGCATGTTTTAAACTTTCTGAAGGTGAACTGGAATTGATTGCATCTACATTATGCACACGTGTTGTTGTTTTAGCTTCATCAGCTAAAATGACATCATATTCATGATGTTGATCCAATGCAGTGATGATTTCAGCATTAACATCTGCAAAAGTTACTTTTATACCATTATCAGCAAGAATATAGCCAATAAATCCTCTACCTATATTTCCAGCACCAAAGTGTAAGGCTTTCATTATGCATCAGCCTCCTCAAAGACTTGTTTGATTTCCTCTGCTGATGAAGCTTGAATAATACGTTCTACGTTTTCTTCTTCGCTAAAAGTAATAGCTATTTTAGAAAGTAAGTCTAAATGCTCACCATCTTTACCTGCAATACCTACGACAACTTTAACAACTTCGCCGTCCCAGTCAACGCCTTCAGGTATTTGAATTAAAGTTAAACCTGATTTTAAAACACTAGTTTTAGCTTCGTCAGTACCATGAGGGATAGCTAAGCCGTTGCCCATAAATGTTGTTACTACTTGCTCGCGATCTTTCATTGCTTGAATATATGCTTCTGTTACAGCACCACTTGATACTAAAGCTTGGCCTGCCTTTTCAATTGCTTCGTTTTGATCTTTAACTGTTTGGTTGATAAAAATGTTTTCATTGCTAAATAATTCGCTCATTTTATTTCACTCCATATTCAATAATTTTTGTAATTGCATAAGATAACTTTGCTTAAGTAATGTTTGAAGTTGTTCAGGTTGTTCCATAAATCCATCAATATTATCTAGATGTTCGACTAATTTCCCTGAAATATCACTTACAAGTTGTGCCATTGTATCATCAGGTGGGACGAACATACTTAACAAATATCTCACGGAAAGATTGTCATTTTGATTGCTATTAAGCAAAATAGGCTCATTTAAAATGGTTATTAATATAAAAGGTTTCTTTATAATCTCACTTTTTAAATGAGGGATTGCGATTGGATAAGGGGCTAAGACAAACCCTTGATGATCCATGTGTTGCTTAATCAGTTCAGCGAATGACTGGCCTTCCGTGATAATTTGATGTTCCAATAATGTGTTGGTTAAATAAGTTGTCCAGTTCGTAACTGAAGTATAATCTACATTTACAGAATCAATTATTTCTAGTCCTTTTCTGATGTATGTTAATTTTTCTTCAGGATTTAAAATGTTACTATTATTCGTTTCATATGTTTGAATCTTTGGTTGTTTGTGATGTGTGTTTAAAAAAGCTGATACGTGATTTACATCTGCGTCGGGCAGTAAAGGATTCACAGTGATATATGGTAAGGCGATATCTAAATCTACAGTGGAAATAATAGCATCAAATTGTGTTGCATCAATATCATTTAAATCACCAACTGATGCTTGAGTAGTTTTTTGTATATCGCTAAATGTTTGTTGTAACCGTGTTGCTAGTAATCTACTGGTCCCAATCCCACTACTACATACTACGAGTACATTGTAAAAGGCGCTATTTTGATTTTGTAAAGCACCACCAAAATGAAGTACAATAAATGCAATTTCACTATCTGGAAAATTAAAATTTGGCCATGTTTGTAGTAATGCACGATGAACACTTTCAAATAGTCGTGGGTACTTATGTTGAATCATTTCCGTTAATGGATTATAAGTTTCAATATTAGCGTTTAAACGGTTAATTGCTGGAATGATATGCAATTTTAATCCTTCGCTAAGCGTTTTAAAATCTTTAAACGATTGTTGAGAAAAGTGTGAAACCGAATGAATAAATTTCTCGATCTTTGATTCATCCTTACTATCTTTAAATACTTGGGCAGATTCTTTACGTTTCGCACCTCTAAGGTGTATCGTGATAAAAGTCACTTCAGCTTGGTTAAACTGAACACCATAAATATGTTCGAGATGTAAGGCAAGTGCTTGAGCTACCTCGTGTTCAAAAGAATCCTTAACGCTGTTATAAATATCGTCATTTAAAGCTACATATTGATTATTAAGCATTCGTTCAATACTTAAGACAATGTGTACAGTTAAGGTTAAATAACTTGATTCTGTTAAAGAGTAGGGAAGTTGTCCTAAGTGATCCATTAAAATACGTTCAATTTGAAATATTTTGTCCATGTCAACCATTGCCAATTGAGACTGGTTAATAGATTGATATACAAAATGATTTTCAATAACTGAATAGACACTAGTACTGTTTAGATTATTGACCATCAATTGGCTTAATAGTTCACGTTTTTTTGATTCTGCACCATGTAATTGAATACCTTCGCCACGCTTTTTTTGTAGCGTTAATTGGTATTGATCAAGTTCTGTTTCTAAATCGTCTAAAAGCTTTGTCATTGTTTGATTAGAAACTCCGATTTCTTGTGCTAAAACGTATTGTTTAATAGGAGTATTTGTTTGAATCAATGCATATAAAATGATTACTTTTTGCTCTTCTTGTGATAAATCTATGGTATTTTCATGTAATAATGCATGTTTTAGTGAATTTAACGCCATCTCCGTCGTTTTCAGCTGTATGCCTTTTTTGGTAACTCTTTCAAGATCGATATCAAATGTTGATAAAAATGATTCAATAGATTTTAATTCCCTATGAATAGTACGAGAGGATACAGCTAGATGTTGAGCAATGTCGTAAATAGTGACATATTGACCGTGATATTTAATTAACATTTCGATAATTTCTTTTTCACGTGTACTCAAAAACATAGCCATACCCTCCAGTATCGTTCTATATAGTGATTGTTTAATTATTTAAGATTTTCAAGTAATTCATCATATCTAGGTGAATTTAAGAAATTATCAACTGAGATATGAATTGCATTTGGTACTTGTTTAATCGCTCTATCAGTAAGTTTCTTCTGTGTAATAACGAGTTGTGCATCGCCTGGTAATTGATTAATCGCAGTATTTGTTACATCTACGCCTTGTATATCAGCTTTTTTAAATTTATTGCGTAGCATGCTTGCTCCCATAGCGCTTGATCCCATACCAGCATCACAAGCGAATATTACGTGATTTACTTTACTATAATCATGAGCATCTACATTTTCAGTATCATAATTGTCTAGTAAATCTTCTTCAGATTGTGTGTCTGTACTCTCGGAATTGCTAGTGGTTGCACCAGCAACACCTGCTGTTGAAGTTGCATTACTATCTTCATTCCCTTTTAACTTAGAAGATACACTTGATTTTTTCCCTTTTGAAGCTTCCATTTTTTCAGTAGCAGCTTCTAGATCTTCTTCAGGCTCTTTTGTGAATTTTAAAATAATAGCGGCAACGATAAATGAAACAATTGCTGCAAGTAGTACACCGATTACCATGTGTAAAAATTCCCCCTTAGGCGCATTTAACATATAAACGATGAATGATCCTGGTGAAGCGGGACTCTTGAATCCAAAATCAAGTAGAGAATATGTTGCTACACCTGTCATTCCACCTAAAATTACAGCTACGAACAATAAAGGACGCATTAATACGTAGGGGAAGTAAATCTCGTGAATTCCGCCTAAGAAGTGGATAATACCAGCACCGTATGATGTTGCTTTAGCCGTCCCTGTTCCGAAAATCATATAAGCAACTAATATGCCTAAACCTGGTCCAGGATTAGATTCTATTGTGTATAATATTGATTGTCCTGCAGAAGATGCTTGGTCTGCACCAAGTGGCGTGAACACGCCGTGATTAATTGCATTATTTAAGAATACAATTTTAGCAGGTTCTACAATAATACTTACTAATGGTAGTAAATGTGCATGCACTAAAGCTTCTACAGCCAAAGATAAAATATGCATAATAAATTCCATTATTGGAGCTAATATTTTAAATCCAACAATTGTCATAATGAAACCTAAAATACCAGCTGAGAAGTTATTAAATAACATTTCAAATCCTTGTGGTGTTCTTGGCTGAATAAATTCATCAGTTTTTTTCATTAACCAACCAACGAGTGGTCCCATAATCATGGCGCCAAGTAACATTGGTGTGTCTGGTAAAGCAACGATTACACCCATTGTTGCTACAGCTGCGATAATACCCCCACGCATTTCATGTATTAAACGTCCACCGCTATAAGCAATCAGTAATGGTATTAAATATGAAATCATAGGTCCAGCCAATTGACTTAAATCTTTATTTGGCCACCAACCGCCATCTATAAATATAGCGGCGATGAAGCCCCATGCGATAAAAGCACCGATGTTCGGCATAATCATACTACTTAGAAATGATCCGAATGCCTGTACCTTACGACCAATCCCATTATTTTCTTTAGTCTCTGTTTGTGACATATTACTGCACCTCTTTTTCTCTTTTTATTTATAACTTCATTGTAGGTGGCAGTAGTGATTTAAACAATATAAAGTAATTTCAAATTTGTCACACTGTCTTTGACAATTATGACAATATAGAAATTATTATTACTACTTGCATTAACACAAAAAAATAATATAACAAAGATAAAATATGTTATGAACTTAAGTGATTACTTTATAGATAATATGGTTATTGCAAGTACTTAAGGAATACGCAATTATGTTGAGGAAGGTTCGATGATGTTAAAGAAAGCACGATATTTTTAACTAATGCCCAACTTTATTTTTGTGTTTGTAAATATATTGTTAATAAATTGTTTGCATTACAGATGAATAACATTGTACAATTAATGTTATTGAGAGGAAGGAGGAAAGTTAGAGTTTTAAGTCAATTATAGCGCCTGTACAAGCGATGAGGTTACGTATCAATAATTTAAGTTTTAAAACAGAAAGCTTAATAGGTATGTTAATCGAAGTTTGTAGACGAGGAGGATAGTTATCGAACCATCGGCGGATGCTATCCCGGATGTGGCTCATTCGTGAACTTATTAAGGAAAACATTAGGGCAACCTAGTGCACAAAGTTAATAAGATAGCCAAAATTAAATAACTATTATTATAAGGTAATTGAGATAACCATTATTATCAGAAGACCTAATACTATTGATATAAATAGGGATTAGTCTATCTATAATGGTTTTAATTGTATTGAACAAGTTCAAATGCGCTAGAAGTTCAATTATCTCATTGCCATTACATTGGAGGAAAATTAAATGTGTGGAATTGTCGGCTATATTGGTCAAGATAATGCGAAAGAATTATTATTAAAAGGATTAGAAAAATTAGAATACAGAGGTTATGATTCAGCAGGTGTTGCCATTGTTAATGATGAGGGCACATCAGTATTTAAATCAAAGGGTCGTATTGCAGAATTGAGAAAAGTTGCTGATAGCGAAGAAACTGACGGTAATGTGGGAATTGGTCATACACGCTGGGCAACACATGGTGTACCAAATCATGAAAACTCACACCCACATCAGTCTGCAACTGAACGCTTTACATTAGTTCATAATGGAGTAATTGAAAATTATGAAGAGCTAAAAAATGAATACTTAAGTGACATCACTTTCATTTCAGAAACAGATACAGAAGTTATAGTACAATTAGTTGAATATTTTTCAAATACTGGACTAACTAGCGAAGAAGCATTTACAAAAGTTGTATCTTTATTAGACGGTTCATATGCTTTAGGACTGATTGATAATGAAGATAGAGATACAATTTATGTTGCTAAAAACAAATCCCCGTTATTAATCGGTGTTGGTGATGGTTTCAATGTAATTGCGTCAGATGCAATTGCAATGTTACAAGCTACTAATCGTTATAAAGAAATTCATGACCACGAAATTGTTATAGTTAAACGCGATGAAGTAATCATTAAAGACCAAGATGGCAACGTTCAAGAAAGAGAAGCTTATACAGCACAAATTGATGCAGCTGATGCGGAAAAAGGCGTATACGACCACTATATGTTAAAAGAAATTCATGAACAACCAGCAGTTATGCGTCGTATCATTCAAGAGTACCAAGACGAAGATGGTAACTTGAAGATGGATCCAGAAGTGATTAAAGATGTAGCTGAAGCTGATCGTATTTATATAATCGCAGCAGGTACAAGCTATCATGCCGGGCTTGTTGGTAAAGAGTTCATTGAAAAATGGGCTGGTGTACCAACAGAAGTACATGTCTCTTCAGAGTTTGTATATAATACACCGTTACTTTCTGAAAAACCATTATTCATCTATATTTCTCAATCAGGGGAAACAGCAGACAGTCGTGCAGTATTGGTTGAAACAAATCGTTTAGGACATAAGTCTTTAACTATTACTAACGTACCAGGTTCTACGTTATCACGTGAATCTAATCATACATTACTCTTACACGCTGGTCCTGAAATCGCAGTAGCGTCTACAAAAGCTTATACAGCACAAATTGCAGTATTATCTATTTTGTCACAAATCGTTGCGAGAGAACATGGTAGAGATGTAGAAGTAAGTTTATTACGTGAATTAGCAAAAGTTACAACTGCTATCGAAGCAATTGTTGATGATGCAGATATTATGGAACAAATTGCTACTGATTTCTTAAGAACTACACGTAATGCATTCTTTATCGGTCGTACAGGGGACTATAACGTAAGTTTAGAAGGTGCATTAAAACTTAAAGAAATTTCATATATCCAAGCAGAAGGTTTTGCTGGTGGAGAATTAAAACACGGAACAATTGCATTAATTGAAGAAGGCACTCCTGTTATTGCATTAGCTACACAAGAAAAAGTAAACTTATCTATTCGCGGTAACGTAAAAGAGGTCGTTGCACGTGGAGCAAATCCATGTATTATTTCAATGGATGGATTAAATAAAGATGGTGATTCATATGTCATCCCTCATGTACATGAATTATTGACACCACTTGTTTCAGTAGTAGCATTACAGTTAATTTCATATTATGCTGCATTGCACAGAGACTTAGATGTAGATAAACCACGTAACTTAGCAAAATCAGTTACAGTTGAATAAATCAATCTAAATTAAATGTGGCAAAATTTATACTTTGTCATTAATATAAGGACTTATCATTAGCATTTAATCGCTAGTGGTAAGTCCTTTTTTAATTATAAGTTTCATCAGATGTCATAATATGAGTAGCAATCATTTAAAAATGATTAGAATCAAAATATTTTTAAACATGTTAAGACTTTATTATTCTAATTAAGGCAGTATATGATTGTATCAAGTTAAAGGAGGGATGGATTTTTGACAAAGCCTAAAATTTATACAATGTCATTTGCTTCGATATATCCACATTTAATAAAAAAAGTTGAGAAAAAAGGTCGAACAAAAGAAGAAGCGGATGAAGTCATTCATTGGATGACAGGCTACTCGCCATCACAAATAAATCAATTAATTAAAGACGGTACAGATTATGAAACTTTCATTAGCCAAGCACCAAAATTAAATCCAAATAGAACTAAGATAACAGGTGTAATTTGTGGTATTCGTATTGAAGAAATGGAAAATTCAATAATGAAGGAAATAAGGTATTTAGATAAAATGATCGATGAATTAGCAAAAGGAAAATCTTTGAATAAAATATTTAGAAACGACGTTTAGTATTCTAATATATATAATTATGTATCGGAGGGGGATATCATATGCTTATTGATCTAAAAAATATTGCACGTAGAAAACAGGGGAAAGAAATAATAAAAAATATAAGTTGGCGTATCAACGAAGGCGAGAAGTGGATGCTTTATGGACTTAATGGTGCAGGGAAAACGACATTGCTTAATATCTTAAATGCTTATGAACCAAATACATCTGGAGAATTGACGCTTTTTGGTATGCAACCCGGTAAAATTGGGTATTCGGCAGACGAAGTGCGCAATCAGATTGGCTTTGTGTCTAGTAGTTTAATGGAACGTTTTCAAGGTGGGGAAATCGTACGTGATGTAGTAATTAGTGGAATCTTTAAATCGATTGGTATTTTTAAAGAAGTAGAAGCCCACCATGTTGAAATGGCCCGTCATTATTTAGCGCAGATGGGTATGAGTGAATTTGAATCACAGTATTATGGTTATTTATCCACAGGTGAACGCCAAAAAGTACTTATTGCTCGGGCGTTGATGGGGAACCCTAAGTTACTTATTCTAGATGAGCCTGCTTCAGGTTTAGATTTTATTGCTCGTGAAGATTTGTTAGATGCGCTTGAACAATTATATCAACGACAATCTGGATTATCAGTTATATATGTTACACACTTTGTTGAAGAAATTACAAAAGATATACAAAAAGGATTTTTATTAAAAGATGGTACGTGTTATAAACAAGGTGAAATAAAAAGTGTATTAGACAGCGATACATTGAGTGATTTTTTTAATCGTAGGGTGAGTGTGTTACATCAAAATGAACGTTATTCATTATTTTTAAAGCGTTAGTACATTGCTTAAAACTTTAGATAGTGACATAATTTAAAATGAGAATATGTGATGGAGGGCTTTTATAAATGAAAAATGTTAAAGCGATATTTTTAGATATGGATGGTACGATTTTACATAAAGACAACCAAGTTAATCTGGAAACGACCGAAGTAATACATCAATTAAGGGAAAACGGATACAAAGTCTTTTTGGCTACTGGACGTGCTCATAATGAAATTCATTACTTAGTTCCGTCATCATTTGAAGTAGATGGTATTATCAGTTCAAACGGTACGTTAGGAATGATTAATGATGAAGCATTATATACTCATAGCTTATCGTTTACTACTGTCAATGACATTGTGAAACGTGCTCAACAACAAGAGATTTATTATGAAGTTTTTCCGTTTGAAGGTAATCGTATTGTACTTAAAGAAGATCAATCATGGGCGACTGCACTATTTGATGCAGAAACACCACCAGGTAATGTCGGTGTCTCAGAATGGACTTCTAGAAAAGCGTCACTCAAAGACAAAGTAGATTGGGCAACGGTAATTCCTGATACGACGTTTTCAAAAATATATTTATTTTCACCAAATTACGACAAAATAACAAACTTCCGTAATCAGTTGATTGAAGAACAGCAAGATTTAAAAATTAGTGTATCTAATTCATCCCGTTATAATGCGGAGACAATGGCTTATCAAATTGATAAGGGTACAGGTATTAAAGAAATGATAGAACATTTTGGTATCAAGCAAGAAGAAACGCTAGTCATTGGTGATAGTGATAATGATCGTGCGATGTTTGCTTTTGGTCATTATACGGTAGCTATGAAAAATGCTAGGCCAGAAATTAAAGAGCTAACTATGGATGTTACAACATATACAAATGAAGAAAACGGTGCAGCACAGTACTTAAAAGAACATTTCTTAAAGTAAAAGTTTTTAATATATTTTGCCTAACTGTTTATATAAATAAATTTTAAAGACAATAAGGAAGCCAGACATTAAAACTGTCTGACTTCCTTTCAGGATGTCGACATAGTCTCCGACTTTGTTGGCAGTTTTTGTGCACGCTTTCCGCGGGTACTGCCTTAGCCTGTAGTCTTCGGCTAGTGATTTTCCCGCAGGAGTCGGCCCTAACCCCTACCGGTGTTATATTAACACTATTATAATAGTGTAGTTTTTATTGAATTCAACAAAATCAACTCCTATTTGAAAATAACTCCACAAATATAAACAAACCCTAGATGAACTATGAACTGACCCCAAATAGTGGGAAGGAAATAAAAACACTTTCGTTGAATTCATTTAAAATGAATCATACGGAGGTGTTTTTTCTATGAAAATAATGTCTTATTCAATAGAAACAAAATATAAGACTATTGAAATGAAAGAAGCTGGATATACTGTAAAAGAAATTATGGAAGTATTAAATATCAAAAACAGCACACAGGTAAAAACTTGGTGGCGATGGTATCGAAATGGTGAAACTTATAGATTTTATCAACAAAGAGGCAAGCAATATACTTATGGCAAAGGAGTGAAAGAATTATCAGAAATAGAACAATTAAAGTTAGATAATAAGAAAAAAGATATTGAATTAGATATTTTAAAAAAGTACAAGGAATTAGAAAGGAAGTGGTACCAAAAGTAATTGTAGAATTAGTTAATCAATTAAAGCATAAGTATTCAATCAAAATGATACTTGATGTTTTAGAAATACCTAAATCGACATACTATAGATGGAAACACAAGAACAATGAAAAAGATAAAGTGACTCAAAAGATTATTGAATTATGTGAAGAAAATAATTTCACCTACGGTTATCGCAAAATTACAGCGTTGATTAATCAATTGTATTCAGCATCAATTAATCATAAAAGAGTTCAGCGAATCATGCGAGAGTATAATCTGAACTGCCGAGTTAGGCCTAAAAAATCTAAAAAAATTGGCAAACCTTATTATAAAACAGAGAATTTATTACAAAGACAGTTTAAAGCTAACCAACCAATGGAAGTATTAACAACTGATATTACTTATTTACCTTTCGGTAACTCTATGTTGTATTTATCTTCAATTATGGATGTTTATAACGGAGAAATTGTGGCGTATAAAATAGATAACAAACAAGATCAAAGCTTAGTAAATGATACATTGAATCAAATAGATATACCTGAGAATTGCATACTACATAGTGACCAAGGCAGTGTTTACACCTCGTACGCTTACTATCAATTATGCAAAGAAAAAGGCATTATCAGAAGTATGTCCCGAAAGGGAACACCAGCTGATAACGCCCCTATAGAAAGTTTCCATTCCTCGCTAAAGTGTGAAGCTTTCTACATAAACAATGAGCTCAATAGCTCTAACCAAATTGTAATAGATATTGTCGAAAATTACATTAAAAACTATAATAATAATCGAATTCAACAAAAACTAGGCTACTTAGCTCCCATAAAATATAAGGAATTAGCAGCCTAGAACAAAGTGTTTTTATTA
This sequence comes from Staphylococcus sp. Ze2, assembly GCF_048568365.1. NCBI lineage: Bacteria > Bacillati > Bacillota > Bacilli > Caryophanales > Staphylococcaceae > Staphylococcus > Staphylococcus sp. Ze2. Next base: position 1,137,896 of record NZ_CP183486.1, read on the forward strand.
AGTTCCCATTCTAAGGGTTCAGTGCCACTATCACCTAGGGTTTATCTATGTTCTGAATGAAGCCAGATATTAAATAAGTCTGGCTCACTTTAATTTTGTATGAAAGTTATTTATCAGATTGATTTAAATTGCTTTTTAAATTTTTTGCTTCATCTTTTTGTTTTATCTTGAAGTTGATCTGATTTTTGATCTACGTTTGCTTTTGCTTTTTCAGTAGTATTAGTTACGCTATTGTTTACTTTTGAGTCTTGATTATCTGTAATAGTTGCGTTCTTTTTCTTATCTTTTTTTGATTTATTATCATTAGTTGGTTCGCCATTACGGTTATAATATTGAATGATAGCTAGCGTATTAGTATAGTAAACAGCTAATCTAACAATGATAACAATGATTTGGACAATATAAATCAAAATCGTAGCGATATTTTGAGAAATACCACCAGTTAAGATAGAAATCAATTGGCTGACTGGGCTAGCTAAGATAATAACTATTAAGTTTAATAGTAATAAACCAATGTAGAATTTAAACCATGTTTTTTGGCCATTTTTAATGCCTTTAAATCCGCGTTTCACGGAATTCCATGCACCATTTTTAGGCTCTTTAATAAATGCTACAGTATAGTTAATGATAATTATAGCTAATAACCAATAAATAAATGATTTAATGAAAAGCGTTAAAGTCCCAGCAATGATTTGAAACGTTAGTGAATAGCCAAGCGCGTGATCTGACTTGCTAAGTGGACCTTGTATTGCTTGATACAATTGAATGATTCCTAACTGAAGCAATTGCGCGATTAATTCTCCTAACACCAATGCGATAATGATAAACAATACCGTAATTAATGAAAGCTTTATTGCTTTTAGATATTTACCTTTTGCAAACACTGAAAATAAATCTTTAAAATTAACCTTGTCTTTATTTAATGCTTTGTCTATAGTGTAGATAGTTCCAGCAATTAATGGATAGCCTACAAATAAAAATACTAGTATAGGTACAAGTATTGCAAGGACGATTCCAATTATTGGACCAACCACAGATTGTTGCATAGCCATTGACATCATTAACTTATAAATAGCTGGTTGTAATGGCATAAACGTTAAAATAGTTAAAGCAAATAATATTATAAAACTTACGATTGTAAACAGTAATACTTTAGCATTTTGGGGTTTTGCATTTTGTAATGCTAATTTATGGAAATTAAACAAATTTTAAGCACTCCTTTTTCATCATAAGCATACGATATCAAAAATTTGAAGATTTTAAAATAAATAGGTAACAAAATCGATATAAAATGTTAAAATGTCCTAATGAGAAAAAGTTGAAAGGAGATATCATCATGAAATTTGCAATTATAACTGATGTTCATGGTAATTTTGATGCATTAGAAACTGTTTTGGATGATATTGATAGAAGAGAAGATATCAACAAAATATTTAATCTAGGTGATAATATTGGTGTTGGACATGAAACGAATAAAGTACTTGATGAAATCTTTGATAGAGATGATATGGAAATCATTGCAGGTAATCATGATGAAGCGGTAATGTCAATTGTAAATGGTACACCTTATCCTGAAGACTTAAAAGATAAATTCTATGAACATCATCAATGGATAGAGAGTCATTTAGATGAAGATTACTATGACAGATTAAATGAGTTACCTCGTATTATTGAGAAAACATTTTGTAATAAGAAAGTATTATTTATTCATTATGAAATTCCTAATGACCAATTAAATACGCCAATTGATGGGCAACCATTCAGCCCAATTGTTGAACCAAACGAAGAAAATATGAAAGCACTTTTTGAAGATAAAGATGCCAATTTAATTATCTTTGGACATAATCATACGGTGCACTTATTTGACGATAAATCAACAGTTTATTTCAATCCTGGTTCTGTTGGTTTAAATAATGGCGCGTATGCAGTTTATGGAATCGTAACAGTAGATGAAAATGAATTTTCGTTTGAACGTGTGAAAGTACCATACGATAATGAAGAATTTATTAGAGGGTTTGATGAGAAGCAAGTTCCTGCTAAAAAACTTATTTTTGATAAATTTTTATAATAATGGTTATGAAAAAAGCTGATAGTTATATCCTAAGTATGTATTCCTCAAAGTCTTAACTTTGAGAGGAAAGAGAACTTATGGAAACTATCAGCTTTTTATTGTTATATGATTAATAATTAATGGCTATGTGCATGATGATGAGACTTTGATGTATCATGTGCTGAACATAGTGTGTCATTATCGTGTTTATGATTAATTGTTTCTAGTTGAATAGTCATGTGCTGAATGTTCAAGTGTTGGAGCTTGTGTTCTAGTTTATCTAGTAAATTTTCACACTGTTCGACAGACATATCGCTAGGAACAACAGCATGACAACTCAATGCATTCATTTCATTAGAAATAGTCCATATATGACAGTCATGTACATTTTCAATTTCGTTTTCTTCAGTAATCGAAGAAATGACTTCATTCATATTAACATCAGATGGCGTGCCCTCCATTAATATATTCAAAGAAGATTTTGTTATACCTAAGCTACTTTTTATTATAAGAATAGAGACAATAATACTTGCAATAGGGTCTGCAATCGTTAAATTTAAAGTCCATATGAGTATAGCAGCAGTGATTGCGCCTACAGAACCTAATAAATCACCCATTACATGTAGGAAGGCGCCACGCATATTAATATTATTTGAAGTGTCACCGCCCTTAAACATCAATAAAGCGACAATGATATTAACGATAAGCCCAATTACGCTTATTACAAACATCTCTGTTGACTTGACGTCTTCCGGATTGAAGAAACGACCAATCGCTTCTACTATGATAACAATGCCGATAATAAAGAGTGTTACACCGTTAAATAATGCAGCTAAAATCTCAAATCTCTTGTAGCCAAAAGTTTTACTTTTGGTAGCATTTTTTTCAGCATAGATAAAAGCAACTAAGGCAACGCCCAAAGAAATTGTATCGCTAAACATGTGTAAACCATCAGATAATAGCGCCAAGCTATTTGATATAAATCCTCCAATAATTTCTACAATCATAAAGAGTCCAATAATTAGAAAACTGATAAGTAATATTTTTTTATTATTTGTGTGTACATGACCATGTGCATGATCGTGACCGTGATGTCCAGACATATTTAGCGTCCACCTTTCAATTATTGTTTATGACTAGCATGATGAATTGCTTGCTTAAGTAATGTTGTAACATGTGTATCATCTATTGTATAAATCATAGATTGTCCATCTCGATTTCCTTTGACCAAATGGGCTTGTTTAAGTATACGTAATTGGTGAGAAACGTTAGATTGACTTAAATCTAATGCATGTGCAATATGACCGACACTACTTTCACCTTGAATTAATAAATGCATTATACGTAGACGATTGCCATCACTAAGTGCCTTGAAAATATCCGTTACTTGCTCAATCGTTTGTTCGTTAAATGAATCTTCCAAAATGAAGCCCTCATTTCTAATTATTGATTTTAATATATGAATATATGTTCATATATTAATTTATTTTTTAGAAAATGTCAAAGACAAACAGATTTCGTTTCAAAATTAAGTAAAAGTGGTAAAGTCTAATTAATAATTTTTTAAGGAGGCTATAAAATATGAGTACATTAGTTATTGGAGCAAATGGTGGCGTAGGTCAATATTTGGTTAAACAATTAAAAGAACGTGGAGAATCATTTACAGCAGGTGTTAGAAAAGAATCTCAAGTTGAAGCTTTAACCTCAGAAGGTGTTGAAGCAATTTTAATCGATGTGGAAGCAGACGATATTGATACTTTAACAGAAAAAATTAATGGCTTTGACAAAGTTGTATTTTCAGTTGGTTCTGGAGGTAGCACTGGTGCAGACAAGACAATTAGTGTTGATTTAGATGGTGCAATTAAATCAATCAAAGCGAGTGAAGCGAATAATGTTAAACAATATGTAATGGTCTCAACTTATGATTCAAGAAGACAAGCCTTTGATGCAAGCGGTGATTTGAAACCTTACACGATTGCAAAACACTATGCTGATGAGTATTTAAAACAAGCAAATATCGACTATACTATTGTACACCCTGGTGGTTTAACAGATGATCCTGCCACAGATAAAATAGAAGTTGGTGCATTCTTCGAAGGTAGAGGAACGATTCCTCGTGAAGATGTGGCTTCTGTTATTAGAGAAGTATTAACTAGTGATAATCTTTTAAATACAGAATTCCAAATTATTAGTGGGGATGCCTCCGTATCTGATGCATTAGCAAATTTTAATAAATAATCAAAACATAAGTAACTTAAAGATAGCCAAAGTGTTATTAATACAAAAAGAAGCGACTGTTAAATGATTGCTAAAGCTACTGATTGCAATTTTATAGCTTTTTATAGCGTGGGTTAATGAAATCTTATGATAAAAGATTAGATTTCATTAGCTAACGCTTTTTTTATACCTTTTTATAGCCATTTTATAGTATCTTTCAGCAAAAATTTGATACAATGAAAGATATCGTTTGGAGGTAATTATGAAAATTTCAAACACGAAAATCTATGAGCAAGTCGCAGATATTATTTTAGAGCAAATAAAAGCAGGTGATTACCAAGTGGGCGACAAACTGCCTTCTATCCAAAAGATTGGAAAGCAGTATGGCGTAAGCGTTGCTTCGGTAAGAGAGGCATTAAATGCTTTAAGAACAATAGGGATTATTGAAATGAAACAAGGCTATGGGACGTTTATTAAGCAAACGGAGCCTACCTTTTTTGAACTTGGTGACAAATTCACGTCGTTAAGTCAAATTAAAGAGTTATTAGAGTTACGTGAAATTGTTGAAAGTGCTACTGTAGAAAAAGCGGCTTTATATCGAACTGAAGAAGATTTGGTGGAACTGAAGCAAGCACTTGTTGAAATGGGGCAAGCTGTAATAGATGGTACTTCTGGTGAAAAAGCAGATTTAGAGTTTCATCTCGCAATTGCGAAAGCCGCCAAAAACACATTATTAGTTGAGCTATTAAATAATATTTCAGAACTAATGCGAAATTCTATGGAAGAAACAAGGAAGATTTTTATTTATAGTAAACAAAAAACTATGAATAAATTATTAGAGGAACATGATGTGATATATCAAGCCATTTTACAGCAAAATGATGTCAAAGCTGTAGATGCAATGCGCGCGCACCTTTTAGAAGTAAAGGAAACTATATTGGCTAATTTCAAAGCATAATCGTGTATGGGAATACATGATCAATAACTCTCAAATGTATATGATAAAAGCCATTGAGTATTGTAATTAAAAGAGGCAGAATATCCAAATTAATTTAGATAAAATAAAAGCCCAAACTTTTCCGAAGTTTGGACTTTATCGCAAATTAACTGTGTTGAAAAAGTAATCAACAATTTCAACTAAATCATAATTAATACATTACCTTATATGTAAAAAACAGATAGAGTACATTGCTGTAACTCTACATTTAATTATAAAATCAATTACAGTCAATTGGCAAGTATAAATTGATTAAAAAATAGAAAGATAAAATAACTGTTCAATAAAATGTCATAAAATGTTATTGAACAAAATATAATAGACTATCGAATTTTACAAAGCATTGATATAATTAAAAGTGGCTCTAAAGTGCTAGTGTTGTGATTTATGCGTTTAATCTAGAGGTATGAATGTGATACAATCACAATGGTTCTGAAAATTATGAAATGACAATCATACAAAAGTATATGAGATAAATATAAAAATTAAATTACAACTTAAGAATTTGGAGGTGTGATGTATGCCGTTATTTTTAAAGCCAGTATTTCATGAGAAAATTTGGGGTGGCAATCGTTTAAAGGATTATGGATATGATTTACCCAGCGATTATGTAGGAGAAGTATGGGGAATATCAGCACATCCAAATGGTAAGTGTGAAATATTGAATGGTCCATATGAAGGACAAACTTTGGACCGAGTATGGACAGAGCATCGAGAGTTATTTGGTGACTTTCCAAGTCAAGAGTTTCCGTTGATGACCAAAATTGTAGATGCAAGAGAAGCGTTATCGGTTCATGTTCATCCAGATGACGCCTATGCTTATGAAAACGAAAAAGGGCAATATGGTAAATCAGAATGTTGGTATATCATTGATGCTGAAGAAGGCGCAGAAATCATCTATGGATTAAATACAGAATCAAAAAATCTAGCAATAGATAAAATTAACGAAGAAGACTATGAATCATTGTTGAATAAGGTGAAAGTTAAACCGGGCGAGTTTTACTTTATACCTGCAGGAACAGTTCATTCTATAGGAGAAGGTATACTTGTTTATGAAACAATGCAATCTTCAGATGTTACATACCGGGTATATGATTATGAACGCGTGCACGATACTGGTGATAAACGTGTGTTAAATAAGGATAAAGCTAAAGACGTCATTGAGCTTTCTAATGATAATATTAATATACCTACAGATACAGAAATTATAGAAAATCATAAAAGAACCCAACTTGTATCTAGTGACTTTTTTACCATTGTAAAATGGAAAATTTCTGGAACTTTAAATTATATGAAACCAAGAGAATTCGTATTAGTTTCTGTACTTAAAGGTGAAGGACAAGTCATTATAGATGGAGAGGTATATACATTAAATCAAGGACAGAATTTCATCCTAACTTCAGATGATTTAGATACAATATTTGAAGGTGATTATGAATTAATCGTAAGTTATTTATAGTTAAAAAAGTGGGAGAGTATGAGTGTGTATAAATTTTTATATGTTTCCTTAATTTGTGGCCTATTAGCTGGTGCTGGCACATTTCTAAAGATACCTATGTTCCCCTCAATGGCTTTTCCAATTATAATCGGTGCGCTTGGCATTATTTCAGCATTAATTACGCTTCCAGATAAAGAGATAAGCGGTATGTTGAAATTTGGTGGCGTATTAATTAATTTGATGCCTATTATGGGGGCGCTAACTTTAGCGTAATGATTTGTGAATTTGAGGCTGAGACATAAATAAATGTCTCAGCCTCAAATATGATGTCATAAATATTTAGTTAACATAGAATAGTTACACAGTAAACTTTAAAGTAACTGATTAGATTTGTTGTACAAGTCACCAAATCAACAATTTTATAATTAGGTTAAAAGCCGATTTGACCTTCTGACCCATTTATAAAAATTGTTGAATTTTACTAAATCCATTTAAACTTTCGAAGTTTACCGATGAATAAATATGTTAAAATAGAATTTAAATTGGGGGTGACAAGGTTGGATAAAGTAAGAGGAATTGTTATGACGTTGGTTATAGCGATGGTAGCTACTATAATGGGGAGCAAGTTTCCAATAATTGGAAGTGCTATTTTTGCTATAATATTTGGTATAATAATTAATAATGTATTCTTGATTCCCAAAAAATATGAAGCAGGTATCAAATTTAGCAGTAAGAAAATACTGCATTATAGTATCGTAGTGTTGGGATTTACACTAAGCTTTCAATCAATTGGTATCATTGGATGGAAATCATTACCAATTATTATTGTTACATTATGTGCAGCGTTTTTAGCAGTATTCTTATTGATGAAAATATTTAAAGTAAATGAGCATCTTAGTATATTGATTGGTGTCGGTACAGCGATATGCGGCGGTTCTGCCATCGCAGCAACAAGCCCAGTTATTAAGGCAAAAGAAAGTGAAGTTGCTTTTGCAATTTCAACTATTTTTTTATTTAATTTATTAGCTGTTTTTATCTTTCCACCTTTAGGTCACGTTATGCACATGAGTCAAAGTACATTTGGCTATTTTGGTGGAACAGCAATTAATGATACTTCAAGTGTGATTGCTGCCACATCAAATTATGGTAAAACATCATTAGAAACGGGTGCAATTGTAAAATTAACACGCACATTAATGATTATCCCAGTAGTATTATTTTTTACATATAGAACGATAAGAAAAGAAAGAGAAGCACAAGCAGATATATCAATTGCTAAAATCTTTCCGTGGTTTATTGTATGGTTTGTTGTAGCTTCCTTAATTAGTACTATTTTCAATTTTTCTCCAATAGTCATAAGCTTTTTCCAACAAGTAGCATTATTTTTAATTACAATGGCTATGGCGGGTATTGGTTTGAATGTTAACTTTAATCAATTTAAACAGGCTGGTTTTAAACCAATACTTCTTGGTTTAGTGACATGGGTTGTAGTGATTATTACAAGTTTGATAACAATGAAATTAGTTAACTTACTATAATGTTTGTTCTAAGTGAATTTTTTGAATATAATAGGAAAAATAGAATTATATATGAGATAAGGAGTATCTAAATGGTAGAGGAAACAAGTTATTTTTGGCTGAACTGCGGTTATAATCGCTGGAATCATAACGAACCAATGGTAGGGCAAACGACATTATTTGAATCAGGTGCACAATTTAATCCTTCACAAGGTTTCCGATCCTTTAAACAAGCTAAAGTAGGAGATAAAGTCGTCTTCTATCAAGTACAAATGGATACTGGATTATTAGGCTTTGGAGAAATTACAAGTGTTCAAACTGGTGCACAAAATAAAATTCGTGTTCATTTTCAGTTACAAGAACAACTGAAGCCCTTAACAGCTGATTATTTGAAGAGAAGTGACCAATTAGAATTTAGAATGAGCAACATGAAAGAAACACTCTTTAATCAAATTACAAAAGAAGAATTTGAATTAATCGTTAGTTTAGGTAAAGGGGAAACCAAAATACCTAGATACTTTTTTGTATCAGAAGCACAAGAGTTTGAACCTAATTCATATAATACAATATACACGCATACGTATAATGGTATTAAACGAAATGGCTACCATTTTTATACGCAACTTGAAATTGGGGATAAAATCGTTTTTTATAATAAGAAACGAGATCAATCTGTCATTGGTATAGGAGAAGTCAGTAAGCATATACATGAAAAGGCACCGATACCTGGCAGGACCAATAGTACTGCTATAGAAGTTTATTTTGAAAAAGAAATTGAACCTGTATCACTTGGTACATTGAACAAGCATCCTAAATTAAAAAATATTTATTTTTTACAAGAAAATGCTAAACAGGCTATTGCTAGCTTGTCACAAGTACAATTTGAAGCAATTCTTGATATGAGCGCAAATGATGGTCTGAAATCGCAATTTGAGTCCGTTCCTACTGAAAATGTCATTGATAAAGTACAAGAAGAATTAAAACCATTCATTTTGCTAGTTGTAGATAAGGGCGAAGGTCTTAAAGCAGCAGAGGACTTATTACAGAAGACTAACGCGAACCCTGTAATTACAACAGGACACCCTGACTTTAAAGAAGATATGCTCTATGGTAAATATTTACCAAATGAGGCAGGCGCGCTATATTATAGAGAAGGATTTATTACTAACCTCATGCCTCGAAAAGATAAAAGCTATTTAGTGATAGACAACTTTAATCGAATTGATCCAGATGTATTCCAAGCTTATATTAACGTGTTGGAAGGTTATGAAGTGACACTACCACGTTATAATAAAGATGGCACAATGGTAAAATGGTCTAGAAAGAAAGATTCATATTATCACTTTAACCCTAATTGGCATATTGTGGGTGTAACGTATGATAATGTAAATGATATTAAACAAAAATATACTGAACAATTTTTAAAATACACTAGAATTGTGAAGGTAAATCAAGATTAATCTAAATTAACATCACTATTCATAGATGACATATCACAAATATTTCAACCGTCTATCATGTTTAAGGTTGAGGTGTTTTTTAAACACGTAAATTAGCTTACAATCGTCTTATTTTATAGACGAGGTAAGCTTTTTTTATTGTAATGATTTATTTTTATAAATTGAATAAAAGCTCAATTGTAGTTGGTAGCAGTATGATTTATTTTATGTAATTTAGGTTATAATAATGTTAGGAACATTTTAATTTATGAATAATTAACTTTAAAGTTATATAATATAAGGAGTGTTGAATATGCCAATAGTTTATTACGATAGCAATTGTGTTTATTGTTATAATTATGCAATATGGCTGATACAAAAAGGTTTGTCTAGACGCTATCAATTCGCATCATTACAAGGCGAAACAGCACAAAACCTATTATCAAACTATCCTGAAACACAACAATATGATAGCGTTATATTACAAGAAGGAGATCATTTAGAATATAAATCAGATGCAATTACAACGTTAATAACGTCATTGACTAATTATAAATGGATAGGGATACTATTACATTTAACACCTAAATTTATTAGAGATTTAGGTTATCAATTATTTGCTGACAATAGAAACCATATGTGGAAAACACATTGGCATCAGCCGAATGATTATGAGAAATCTTTCTTTATTGATTAATGAATTTCAACTGAAACTACGGAGGATACAGACATGGGAAAAATTATAGTGATAGGTAGCGCATCAATTGATTTGGTAGTACAAACAGAAATCTTACCTGAAACGGGAGAAACGGTGATGGGGAAATCTTTCTTTACTAATCCAGGAGGCAAAGGTGCAAATCAGGCAGTCGCAGCAGCTCGACTAAGTAATGAAGTTTATATGATTGGTGCTGTAGGTGACGATGATAATGGCAAACAAATTCTATCAAATTTAGAACAGAATAATGTGAACACAACTTATATGGATACTATAGAAAATGAGAAATCTGGGACCGCCCATATTACTCTATTTGACGATGATAACCGCATCATTGTAGTACCTGCAGCAAACAATTATGTAACAGCAGAAAGTGTGCTACCAAAACTTGAGAATTTTAGTGCAGGAGACATTATTGTAATGCAACACGAAATACCTGAATCAACGATAAAAGACGTTGTTGATTATGCTATTGACCATAATATGAAGGTTATATTAAATCCGGCACCATATCGAAAATTGTCTAACACAATAATCGATAAAGTAACATGGTTAACACCAAATGAGACTGAAAGTGAGTTGCTATTTGATAATCAAGTTGATGATGCATTAAAGGCATATCCACATAAATTGATTGTCACTAAAGGTGCCTCTGGTGCAATGTATTATAGTGATTCTCAACAATTAGTTGAAGGCTACAAAAAGCAAGTAGTTGATACTACAGGCGCAGGCGATACATTTAATGGTGCTTTAGCAGTAGCACTAATTGAGAATAAACCATTAGAACAAGCAGTTGCTTTTGCTAATTTAGCAGGCAGTTATTCAGTGACTGGCCTAGGAGCTCAAAGTGCAATGCCATACAGAAAAGACCTAGAATAAACCTAAGGTGCTTTGTTATAATATAAGTGGCTTTTTCAACTTGAACCTAGATTAAAATAATTCTAATTTATCAGTGTATTCCTCTTTACAGATTGTAATTATTATTATATAATATTTATTGTAATCAAGGATTTGTGTCGTCTCTTATGACGGTAATGAATTTTAAAAGGAGAGATTTTTTATGGCAAAAAGTAATGAAGAAGTAGTAAAAGTATTAAATCAACAAGTAGCAAACTGGACAGTAGCATTCACCAAATTACACAATTTTCATTGGTACGTAAAAGGGCCAAATTTCTTCTCACTACACACTAAATTTGAAGAATTATATGATGAAGCAAGCCAATACATTGATGATTTAGCTGAACGAATTTTAGCAACAGGCGGTAATCCAGTAGCAACTTTAAAAGAAAGTCTAGAACTTTCAATTATCGAAGAAGCTGGAAAAGGTTATAAAGCCGAAGAAATGGTTGAAGAGCTTTCAAAAGACTTCGATAATATATCAAAACAGTTAGAACAAGCAATTGAAGTTGCTTCAAATGCAGAAGACGATGTAACTGAAGATATGTTCATTGGTATGCAAACAAACATTGATAAACATAACTGGATGTTAAAATCTTATTTAGGTAGATAACCCATTCAAGATAAAATATAAGTAAATATAAAAAGAAGCTTTTCAGACATTTAGTGTACTGAGAAGCTTCTTTTTAGTTATCTTAAAAAATTAAAAACTATACTGTAAATGGATTAATACAGTATAGCTTTTAAGTAAGGTTAATATTGAGTTATTCTGCGATTTCTAATGCAATTTCCATCATTTGAGTAAATGAGTTTTGACGTTCTTCAGCTGTTGTAGCTTCATCGCGTAATATATGGTCACTTACAGTGAAGATACCTAAGGCCTTTTTATTTGCATGAGTAGCATTTAAATATAATGCTGCTGATTCCATTTCTATACCTAAGACTCCCATACGTTGCCATCTTTCATTGAATGTTTCGTCAGCATTATAGAATGTGTCAGACGATAAGATATTACCAACATGAGTTGTTGCACCAATATCATCTGCTTTTTGTTTTGCTTTTAATATTAAGTCAAAATCTGCCAACGGTGCAAAATGGCCAGGAATGTTATATTGCTCAACATAACTAGAATTTGTTGAAGCACCTTGAGCAATAATAACGTCATAAAGGTTTACATTTTCTTGTAATGCACCACAAGAACCGATGCGAATAATCGTTTCAACGTCAAAGAAATTATAAAGTTCATAAGAATAGATACCAATACTTGGTACGCCCATTCCAGATCCCATTACTGATACTTCCTTGCCATTGTATGTACCTGTATAGCCGAACATATTACGTACTTCGTTAAACTGTTCAACATTTTCTAAATAATTATCAGCAATATATTTTGCTCGAAGCGGATCGCCTGGCATTAATACAGTTTTAGCGATTTTAGTCCCATTAGGTTGAATATGAGGTGTTGCTTTTGTCATAGTCATCTTCTCCTTTAAATTCTTTATCAAATTAAAGATAACATTTGTTTATTATTTTTGCTAATTTTTGTAATATAGAGATAAAGAAAAGTTATTTATTAAGGATATGTTATTAATTTTGCTTTATAATTATGAGTGGTATGAAAACATATAGATAATTAGGAGGATTTAATATGAATTACGCAAAATATATAGATCACACATTACTTAAACCAGAGTCTACGAGAGCTCAAATTGATAAAATTATTGAGGAAGCTAAATCATTTAGCTTTAAATCAGTTTGTATCAATCCTACACATGTTAAATATGCTGCAGAACAACTTAAAGATTCTGATGTATTAGTATGTACGGTTATCGGATTTCCTTTAGGTGCATCTACAACAGAAACAAAAATGTTTGAAGTTGAAGATGCGATTAAAAATGGTGCGTCTGAAGTAGATATGGTTATTAATATTGGTGCGCTAAAAGACGGTCGTTTTGATGAAGTTCAGAAGGATATTGAAGGTGTAGTAGGCGCTGCTAATGGAAAAACAGTTAAAGTTATCATTGAGACATGCCTATTAACAGACGAAGAGAAAGTTAAAGCGTCAGAATTAAGTAAAGCAGCAGGTGCTGATTTTGTTAAAACTTCAACAGGTTTTGCAGGTGGAGGTGCTACTCCAGAAGATGTAAAATTAATGAAAGATACTGTAGGAGAAGACTTAGAAGTTAAGGCTTCTGGTGGCGTAAGAAACCTAGATGATTTTAATCAAATGCTTGAAGCTGGCGCTACACGTATTGGTGCAAGCGCTGGTGTTCAAATCATTCAAGGTTTAGAAAGTAATTCTGACTATTAATCAATTATTGAACATGGGAATATCAATGTTTTTACGTCTTTATTTGAAAAGGGAGGCCAACTCATATGAGAATGGTAGATATTATTGAAAAAAAACGTGATGGACAAGTATTGACTAAACAAGAGATTGAGTACTTTATTGAGGAATATACCAATGGTAATATTCCGGATTATCAAGCATCAAGTTTAGCTATGGCGATATATTTTCAAGACATGAATGATGATGAACGTGCAGCACTAACAATGGCTATGGTGAATTCTGGCGATGTCATAGACTTATCTAATATTGATGGGATTAAGGTAGATAAGCATTCAACTGGTGGCGTGGGTGATACAACTACACTAGTATTAGCGCCTTTAGTAGCATCAGTAGGCGTACCTGTAGCCAAAATGAGTGGCCGTGGTCTAGGACATACTGGTGGGACGATTGATAAATTAGAATCTGTAGCAGGTTTCCATGTGGAAATTAGTGAAGATAAATTTGTTAAATTAGTCAACGAAGCGAAAGTCGCAGTGATAGGTCAAACAGGCAACCTTACACCAGCAGATAAAAAATTATATGGCCTTCGTGACGTTACGGGGACTGTAAATTCAATTCCATTAATTGCTTCATCAATCATGAGTAAAAAAATTGCTGCAGGTGCAGATGCTATTGTTTTAGATGTGAAAACAGGTAATGGTGCGTTTATGAAGACAATTGAAGAAGCTGAAGCGTTGGCGCACGCAATGGTTCGCATCGGTAACAGTGTAGGTAGAAATACGATGGCTATCATTTCTGATATGGGTCAACCACTAGGTAATGCCATTGGAAATGCTCTAGAAGTCAAAGAAGCAATTGAAACTTTACAAGGTAAAGGACCAAAAGACCTTACAGAATTAGTGATGACATTAGGCTCACAAATGGTAGTTGTAGGTGGTAAAGCTAAGGATTTAGACGAAGCACGTCAATTGTTAGAAAATGCAATTCAAAATGGTTCAGCACTAGAAACATTTAGAACATTTTTAGAAAATCAAGATGGTGACGGTTCAGTTGTGGATGATGTAAAAAAATTACCACAAGCTAAATATCAAATTCAATTACCATCAACAAAGACAGGTGTTGTAACTGAAATCGTTGCTAATGAGATAGGCGTTGCTTCGATGATGTTAGGTGCAGGTAGACAAACAAAAGAAGATGATATTGATTTAAGTGTTGGTCTCGTATTGCATAAAAAAGTAGGAGACAAGGTGAATGAAGGAGAAGCATTATTAACTATTCACAGTAATAAAGAGCAAATTGATGACGTCAAAGACAAACTCAATGAAAATATTACGATAAGTCAAACTGGTACCGAACCGACATTGATTCATAAAATTATTACCGAATAGGAGTGAACGTCATGACTACACCATTTAAACGTGTACATTTAATCGTTATGGATTCAGTTGGTATTGGAGAAGGCCCCGATGCTAAAGCTTTTAACGATGAAGGCAGTCATACATTAAAACACACATTAGAAGGATTTAATCAAAATTTACCTAACTTACAAAAGCTAGGTCTAGGTAACATTGATCCTTTGCCAATTATTGGACAAGAGTCACAACCACAAGCGTTTTATACTAAAATGAGTGAAGCATCAGTAGGTAAAGACACAATGACTGGTCATTGGGAAATTATGGGGCTAAATATAATGCAACCTTTCAAAGTATATCCTGAAGGCTTTCCTGAAGAGCTTGTTAGTGAAATTGAATCATTAACTGGTCGTAAGGTTGTGGCAAATCGTCCTGCCTCAGGAACGCAGATTATTGATGAGTGGGGAGAGCATCAAATGAAAACAGGTGATTTGATAGTGTATACATCAGCGGATCCTGTGCTTCAAATTGCTGCGCATGAGGATATTATACCTTTAGAAGAGTTATATGATATCTGTGAAAAGGTTAGAGAGTTAACTAAAGATCCAAAATATTTGATAGGTAGAATTATTGCTAGACCATATATAGGTGAGCCTGGTTCATTTAAAAGAACATCTAATAGACACGATTATGCTTTAAAACCGTTTGGCAGAACAGTAATGAATGAATTAAAAGATAACGGCTATGATGTGATTGCCTTAGGTAAAATCAATGATATCTTTGATGGGGAAGGCGTTACAGAATCAATTCGTACTAAAGATAATATGGATGGTATGGATAAATTAGTTGAAACTGTACAGCGAGACTTTAATGGTATGAGTTTTTTAAATCTTGTTGATTTCGATGCTTTATATGGTCATCGTCGTGATAAAGGCGGTTATGCACAAGCCCTTAAAGAGTTTGATGAGCGTCTACCAGAGCTTATTAATCATTTGCAAGAAGACGACTTAGTGATTATTACAGCCGACCATGGAAATGATCCGACTGCAGATGGCACAGATCATACAAGAGAGTTTGTACCAGTATTGATGTTTAGCCCTAAAATTAATGACTACCAAGAATTAACAGTCGATAGCACATTCAGTTCTCTAGGAGCGACGATTGCAGATAACTTTGGCGTGAAATTACCAGAGTTTGGCAGAAGCTATTTAAAAGAAATGGGTGTTGAAAAGTGAATAAAATAACGAGAGTAATTTTTGGTATTGTCTTTAGCATTGCTGGTATTTTGCATTTTAAAGATGAGCAAAAATTTAGAGCAATCATACCAACATATCTTCCGTTTAGAAAAGCAGCAGTATTAATCACTGGTGTGTTTGAAGTGATTTTTGGTTTGTTATTGCTAGCTCGCAAACCTTCGACATGCTTGAAAAAGGCTATCATTGCGTTTTTATTGGCTGTGTTTCCGGCTAATATATACATGGCGCGTAATAATATTCCATTAGGTGGTAAAGAACTACCAAAGTGGGCATTGTACGGTAGACTTCCGCTGCAGTTTGTCATGATCAAAATGATAAGTAAACTATAAGTTATGGCTTGAATAAAGGGAAACGCTTCAAAGTGTGCATTGAAAAATGTCTGATTTGAAGCGTTTTTAAGTGGAAATTAGAATGTTATATATTTACGAATAAAAAATTTATGATTTATAAAAAGATGAAATTAGACATGAGATTGTATGTCTAACTTCATCTTTTTTGTTAATAATAAGTAATTGTTTAAGGTTTATTTTCTTTGTAAAGGTTTTAGTTTAAAGTTACTTATTTTCACCATAAATATCGTGCCATTCATCTTTTTTATCTAAAAATGTTTGCGCGATTTCTTTTGCGCCTTCTAATGAATGACTCGCCGCCCAACCACATTGCACTTCATTACAAGCTGGTACCTCTGTAGCATTTAACACGTCTTGAATTGTTTTTTCGATGATTTGTAGTACATCTTTATAATCATCATGGTTGATGAATGAAACATAAAAACCAGTCTGACAACCCATTGGACTGATATCAACGACTTTATCTGAATGATTACGGATATTTTCGGCCATAAGATGTTCTAATGAGTGCAATCCTGGCATATCCATATGTTCTTTATTTGGTTGTTTGAAGCGAATGTCATATTTATGAATAACATCACCGTTTGCACCTTCCATTTTTCCTGCAAGTCTTACAAATGGCGCAGATACAATTGTGTGGTCTAAATTGAAGCTTTCAACATTCATTTTTGGCATGGCGTTATCCTCCTAATATTTTACATAAACTAATTGTAACAAGACCAAACAGTATTTACAATTTCTGTATTTGGGTAAAACCATAGAGTAGCTAACAATTATTATAAATTTCAGAAAATTGATGACAGAATCTGATAAACCCGATAAAATAAGTAATGATTAAAACAGGTTTTGTACATTATGAATTGTAAATTGTGTTATTAAATAAATTACTTATTGCGTTTCATTTTAGTGTCAATCGCTATAAAGGCAATATTAGGAGGGCGTATTTATACTATGGAAAACAAACAAATTATTTTAGACTACATAGAGAATGATAAATATAAATTTTTGGAAATGAGTCATCAAATACATCAAAGACCTGAATTAGGGAACGAAGAAATTTTTGCATCAAGGTCATTGATTGAAATATTAGACGGAAATGATTTTGAAGTTGAAACAGATATCGCTGGTCATGCTACTGGTTTTATAGCTAGATATGAATCAGCTTTGCCTGGTCCTACAATAGGATTTTTAGCTGAATATGATGCATTACCAGGTTTAGGTCATGCTTGTGGTCACAATATTATTGGAACGGCAAGTACTTTTGCGGGTATTGCGCTAAAACAGCTTATAGATAAAGTTGGAGGAAAAGTTATTGTACTTGGATGTCCTGCTGAAGAAGGTGGAGAAAATGGCAGCGCTAAAGCAACTTACGTTAAAGAAGGTGTGATTGACGAGTTAGATATTGCGTTAATGGTGCACCCAGGAAATGAAACTTATAGAACGATTAATACATTAGCAGTCGATGTTTTAGATATTAAATTTTATGGTAAAAGTACACATGCTTCTGAAAATGCTGATGAAGCAAGAAATGCATTGGATGCAATGATTTCTTATTTTAATGGTGTAGCACAATTAAGACAACATATTAAAAATGGCCAACGTGTACATGGTGTCATATTAGATGGTGGTAAGGCGGCTAACATTATACCGGACTATACGCATGCACGTTTTTATACAAGAGCAACTTCGCGCCAAGAATTAGATATACTAACAGAACGGGTAGGACAAATTGCAAAAGGTGCAGCCATTCAAACTGGATGTGATTATGAATTTGGACCAATACAAAATGGCGTAAATGAATTTATAAAATCTTCTAAGCTAGACGATTTGTTTGTAAAATATGCAACTGAAATGGGAGAAGCTGTTATAGATGATGATTTTGGATATGGCTCAACAGATACGGGGAACGTAAGTCATATCGTCCCTACAATACATCCTCATATTAAAATAGGATCTCGCAATTTAGTTGGTCATACACATAGATTTCGTGAAGCTGCAGCAAGTACACAAGGTGATAATGCCTTAATTAGAGGAACGAAGATTCTTGCCTTAATGGGTTTAGAATTAATCACTAATAAATCGGTGTTTGATGAAATTATCGAGCAACACCGATATATAAAGGAGCATAAAAAATGACTAATCCAAGCTCTCTACGTCCTCAACTAACACTTAGTGATCTATATGATTCTAGTATTGTCTATACTTCACGGCCGTCATATGTTTCAAATCCTTGGTTAGAGCCTGAAGAACATCAATCTAATTTTCTAACTGGTAGAGAGCTCATCATCGCTAACCAAATGCCTGTGATAGTACATGAGGCATGTGTTACAAATAAATTGAAAATTTTGTTTGAAGCAGTGGGGAAATCCATGCCTTCAAATATTATCCAATTTAATAATCAAAGAAGTTATGAACAAGTGATTCAAGATTTAGCATTGAATGACAATAAAAAAATATACTTCCAATATATTCATGGTGAAGATATTGTAAACAAAGCACATTATGCATTAAACAAAGATGTTTTTACGGCCTTAAATAATAAAGCACGTATCCCAGAGTGGACTAATTACAAATATTTACCTAAAAGAGAAGTTATAGCAATTGATGATTTTGAACATGCGGTTTCTTTTTGGGAATTTCCATTTGTTTTAAAACCAGGCGACGACCTACCTACTGCAGGTGGATATGGTGTTATGATTTGTAATAATGAAAAAGATTTAGAACAAGCTAAAATCCGGATTGAACAAGCTAAAAGTGAAACAGACACAATCATTATAGAACAAAAAGTAGAGGCAGTTACGAATTATTGCGTGCAATATGCATATTCTAAAGCAACAGGTATTCAATATATTGGTACATCCGATCAAATTACAGATGATTATGGTTCTTACAAAGGTAATCAAAATACACATGATGTTCCACAATCGGTCATTCAAGCTGGTAGAGAAATAATGGAAATAGGTGTAGCGGAGGGATATTTTGGTATCGCTGGATTCGATTTGTTATTAGATAAGCATGGAGAAGTATTTGCTATAGATTTAAATTTTAGACAAAATGGCTCAACGAGTATGTTATTACTAGAACCTATATTACGAGGTGAATATCATAAATTCTTTAGTTATATAGCACCAGATAATTGTGATAATGAACAATTTTTCAAGATAATTAAGAAATATGTAGATAAAGGCATATTATTTCCGTTATCTTACTATGATGGTGATTGGTATAAGGATGAAGCTGTTAAGTCGAGGTTTGGTTGTATTTGGCATGGAGAAAGTAAAGCATTAGTAGAATCTATGGAGCGACAGTTTTTAGAAGAACTGAAAAAAGGAGAATCTCATTTATAGAAACTTTCAAGGGTGGATGCATGCAATTTTATCAGTTATTATAAGGTGGCTAATATCTCTCTAATTGTAAGCATAAGATACCATTGCAGTAGCAATTGTTCGCTGTTACAGTTCTATCATGAATGTCGATTGTATAGCGTCTCGTTTATTATCAGCGATTGACTAGAGTCATGCAGTCCTTTATATTCTTAATATAGGTAAATTATTATGAATGGATTGAAGGTGTATTGATGTCTTATAAAGAAAGTTCATTTTTTAAAGAAATATTAATTAATGAAGTGTTTTATGTAGCAACGAAAGCAAAGGAATTAATCAGACAAGAAATAGATGAAAATAAAGTCGTATGTACTTGGACTGATAAAGAGACTGCTGAAGCTTATTTGAAAAAACAAAAAATTGATTACGATAAAATCAAAAAGATAGATATCGATCGTTTTGTAACTTATGAAATAGATAATGTCTTTGACGCTAACGAACAAGTATTGATGAATCCTACCTCTGAGAAAGACGGTGAACTTATACCAATCGCAGAAGTTACGGATGAATTAATGTCTGATTTAGATAATATTCGATTGAAAGAATTTGTTAAGGATGTCGCTAAAGAAGATGCAGTGTTCGGTTTGACAAATAAAAGCGTTAAACAATTTCTTATGATTAGTGATGACTCACATCAAAGACCTAATATTATGCCTGTTTGGAGTATCAAAAATAGAGCTGAGAAGGTAAGAGATGAAGACTTTGAAGAGTGTGACATTATAGAAGTGGAAGGCGAAGTCTTTGCCGAATGGTTAGATAACCTACGAGATGATGACAACGCAGTTGCAATTGATTTGAAACCAGGCGTTTTAGGTAGTGTAGTACCTGCGCAAAAAGTAATAGATCAGCTTCCTTTTTAAAATAAAAGGGCTCTAAGACATAAAAAATATGTCTAAGGGCCCTTTTGTCTTTATTAGATAGTAATAACTTAAATGAAATTAAGATTATAAATGAATAGCACCGAGAGCACCTGAAAAGGCACCATGTTCAATATAATAAGGTTTGAAGCCTCTTAATACGGTATAGTCTTTAACGACTTCTTTTAATAATTCATTATTATGAAATGACGAACCGATATATGCAACATTTTCTGTGTTATGCTCTCTAGCTACGGTAATTGACATCGTAGTAATAACTTCACCGACGACACCAATAACAGAGGCTAATTTATCCGCTTCTGTAAAGTTAGTATCTAAATTATGTAAGACATTACCAAAGTTTGCTGCTGTTAAATCACCAGATATTGGTGGCTCACTATCTTTGTATATGTGTTTTACTTTCAAGTCAATAATATCTCTATTACCATTTTGAGCAGTATCAGTTAAATTTTTATAGTCTTTAATTCCGGTTAACAAGTAACCTAAGCCTTGTATCATACCGCCACCAGTGCCGACACCACCGACACGCTGTTGACTGTTTCCATTAGAGAAATGTATAGAAGTGCCGGTACCCACATTGGTGAAAATGTAGTCATCTAAAAAGTGACCTTGTTCTTCAAGTAGTATTTCTAGCCCTTTGGCAGCGGCATCAAATTCAACAAAAACACGTGAAGCAAAATTTAATTTTTCATTTATGAGTGCAGCATTACCGCCAGTTAAACTGATACTTTCACAGTCTTGTTGATTCAACCATTCTATGACATCATCGATTTCCGTTGTTAATCTTGTATTGTATTCACGTTTATCGGCATAATCTTGAACAATTTTAATAAGCGTTCCACCAGCATCGATGCCAATTTTCATCTAAAATTCCTCCTAAAAATTTCCATTTTAACTAATAGTATAATAAAATTTAAGAAAATCAACTATGAATTTACTAGAGTAGCAATTTCTTCACTTGAATTAAGCTTTATATTATAAAAAATAAATGTGCAAAAGATATAAACACATATTTTGGCTTTTTAATATGCATTTTAAGAGTTGAAATTCTAAATTATTAACAGTCAATGAATAGTTTTTTAAATTAATTCTAGATTTATAGATTATTTTATGTGTAATAGTGGTATTAATAATTACTACTACGTTTTAAATAGGGGATATTGAAATGGTGATTAAGCAAAATTTTGAAAATATTATAGTACAAGTGTTTGAAGAGAAGTATAGACAGGCACTTTATGATTTTAATTTAAATGAACGTCAACAAATCTATTCGTCTTTACCGAAAGATGTATTAGATGATGCCATAAATGATGAGGATAGGATTGCTAACATTGCACTAAATGAATCGGGAGATGTTATTGGATTTTTTGTGTTACATCAATATTATCAGCATGAAGGATATGATACGCCTAACCAAGTTATTTATGTTAGGTCTTTATCCGTAAATGAAGATTACCAAGGTTATGGGTACGGCACAAAGATGATGATGTATTTGCCTCAATATGTTCAAGATTTATTTCCGAATTTTAATCATTTATATCTTGTGGTTGATGCGGAGAACAAAGGTGCATGGAATGTATATGAACGTGCAGGTTTTATGCATGCTGCAACGAAAGAAGAAGGGCCAATTGGTAAAGAAAGATTATATTATTTAGATTTGGATTCTAAGCATGTCTCGTCTTTAAAGTTAAGACCTAATACAGATGAACAACCCTTTAACATACACATCATAGACTTAATAAAAGATGATCAAAAAGTTGGTTTTATAGCTATTGAGAGACACGATGGACGAATGAATATTTCTAAGATTGAAGTCAATAAAGATAAAAGAAATCACGGTATTGCAGAAAGTGCCTTGAGACAATTAGCAACATATGTCAGAAAACATTTTAATGATGTAGAACTTTTGACAATTACCCTCTATGGAGAGAATAATGAATTAAAACCATTGTGTATAAATAGTAATTTTGTTGAAATTGAGGCAGCTGATGATTTTATTGTCTTTGAAAAATATATAAATTACTAAATGCGATTGCGAAATCAGGCATTGTCATTTATAATTTACATTTGTTATTATTACTTATGATAAACTTAGTACTGAATTGGATAAATGCCTTTGAAAGGAAGAATAAATAATGAGAATTCAAGATTATACAAAAGAAATGGTTGATGAGAAATCATTTATCGATATGGCTTACACATTATTAAGTGAAAAAAATGATACGATGAACTTATACGATATCATTGATGAATTTAAAGCATTAGGACACTATGAAGACGAACAAATTGAAGATAGAATCGTTCAATTCTATACAGATTTAAACACAGATGGACGTTTTCTAAATGTTGGAGAAAATATTTGGGGTTTACGTGATTGGTATTCAGTTGCTGACATCGAAGAAAAAATCGCTCCAACAATTCAAAAATTCGACATCTTAGATGATGATGCTGAAGAAGACAAAAACTTAAAATTACTTGGTGAAGATGAAACTGATGACGATGATGATATTCCAGCAGTAACGGATGACCAAGAAACATTAAATGACCCAGAAGATCCTGAAGAAGACGATGTAGATGAAGATCTAAATGAAACAGATATCGTTATCGATGAGGATGATGAAGATTTTGATGATGAAGAAGACGAAGAAGATGATGAAGAGGACGATGAAGATTTAGAAGAATAATTCTTCGAGATTTAATTGACTTTTTCCAGGAACATGATAAAATTTTATTCGGGCTCCTTTAAATAGGACGACGTGTATAAATAATATACGCTCCCCCTTACAACCATGTGAGAGGGAGCGATTTTTTTATTTAAATTACTATATAAGCTTTATAATATTTTTAATTTAGGTGATTGTTTGTAAAGGCAATTCGTATGTATAAATCATTTGCTATGTAAAAGCTATCCCGCAAATTAATTAACCACTGAATTGGAAATGTGTTTGTCAATCATAGGTATTGAAGGAAATTACTGTTTTAATAATAGGAGGCAGAACATGACAAAATTTATTTTTGTAACTGGTGGAGTTGTTTCTTCATTGGGTAAAGGTATCACAGCAGCATCTTTAGGTAGATTATTAAAAGATAGAGGATTAAAAGTAACTATCCAAAAATTTGATCCTTATTTAAACGTAGACCCAGGTACGATGAGTCCGTATCAACATGGTGAAGTATTTGTAACGGATGATGGTGCAGAGACAGACCTAGACTTAGGACATTATGAAAGATTTATTGATATAAATCTAAATAAATATTCAAATGTAACTGCAGGTAAAGTCTATTCTCATGTATTGAAAAAAGAGCGTCGCGGTGATTATTTAGGCGGCACTGTACAAGTTATCCCACATATTACGAATGAAATAAAAGAGCGTTTACTTTTAGCAGGGGAAAGTACAAATGCAGATGTTGTTATCACTGAAATCGGTGGCACAACTGGTGATATTGAATCATTACCGTTTATTGAAGCAATTAGACAAATTCGTAGTGATTTAGGCCGTGAAAATGTAATGTACGTACATTGTACGTTACTGCCTTATATTAAAGCTGCTGGTGAAATGAAAACAAAACCAACACAGCATAGTGTGAAAGAATTACGTGGTCTTGGTATTCAACCGGACTTAATTGTAGTTAGAACAGAATATGAATTAACACAAGATTTAAAAGATAAAATTGCGTTATTCTGTGATATTGATAAAGCAAGTGTTATTGAATGTCGTGATGCTGAATCGCTTTATGAAATCCCATTACAATTAAGTAACCAAGATATGGATGACATTGTGATAAAACGTTTACAGTTAAACGCGAAATATGAAACTCAACTAGATGAATGGCAATATCTATTAGATACTGTGAATAGTTTAGATGGAAAAATAACAATAGGTTTGGTAGGTAAGTATGTAAGTTTACAAGATGCTTATCTTTCAGTCGTAGAATCATTAAAACACGCTGGATACCCATTGAAAAAAGATATTGAAGTAAAATGGATTGATTCCAGTGAAGTAACAGATGAAAACGTCTCAGAAGTTCTAGCAGATGTAGATGGTATTTTAGTACCAGGTGGGTTTGGTTTCCGTGCAAGTGAAGGAAAAATATCTACGATTAAATATGCGCGTGAAAATAATGTACCTTACTTTGGTATTTGTTTAGGTATGCAACTTGCCACTGTTGAGTTTGCTAGAAATGTAATTGGTCTTGAAGGTGCACATTCTGCG
The DNA here is from genome assembly GCF_048568365.1 of Staphylococcus sp. Ze2. Taxonomy (NCBI): domain Bacteria; kingdom Bacillati; phylum Bacillota; class Bacilli; order Caryophanales; family Staphylococcaceae; genus Staphylococcus; species Staphylococcus sp. Ze2. The sequence continues at coordinate 1,162,889 of NZ_CP183486.1, forward strand.
GAGTTAGATCCTAATACACCACACCCAATTATTGACTTATTACCTGAACAAAAAGACATTGAAGATTTAGGTGGTACTTTACGATTAGGATTATATCCTTGTCATATTCAAGAGGGTACTTTAGCTCATAGTATTTACAACGAAACAAATATTGAAGAAAGACATCGTCATCGTTATGAATTTAATAATGACTATAGAGAACAGCTTGAAGCGAACGGAATGGTATTCTCCGGTACAAGTCCAGATGGTCGTTTGATTGAAATGGTAGAGATTCCTGAAAATGACTTCTTTGTTGCTTGTCAGTTCCATCCAGAATTTTTATCAAGACCTAATCGTCCTCAACAAATTTTCAAAGCGTTTATTGAAGCGTCATTAAAACATAAACAAAGTAAATAATATATAGATTAAACGCGATATCAGAAAGTTAGTATTTAACTAATTTCTAAATATCGCGTTTTTTATAGTTGTATTAAAATATAAAATTTAAATTGCTATATTTATTTAAAAAATGGCATAAATTATAAGAATTTCACTTTTTGAATAAAAATTGTTAAATAAAAACGCTTACAATTATATAGAAGAATGCAAAAGTGATATGACTTTGATATAATTAGATTGTAAAAATATGTGCTTAAAGCACCAAGGAGGAACTTTCATGCCTTTAGTTTCAATGAAAGAAATGTTAATAGACGCAAAAGAAAATGGTTACGCGGTTGGTCAATACAACTTAAATAACTTAGAATTTACACAAGCGATTTTAGAAGCTTCACAAGAAGAGAACGCTCCAGTAATCTTAGGTGTATCTGAAGGTGCTGCTCGTTACATGGGCGGTTTCTACACTGTTGTTAAAATGGTTGAAGGATTAATGCACGACAAAGAAATTACTGTTCCTGTAGCAATTCATTTAGACCACGGTTCAAGCTTTGAAAAATGTAAAGAAGCAATCGACGCTGGTTTCACTTCAGTAATGATTGATGCTTCTCATGGTTCATTTGAAGATAATGTTGAAATTACTTCAAAAGTTGTTGAATATGCACATGAGCACGGTGTGTCAGTTGAAGCAGAATTAGGAACTGTTGGCGGACAAGAAGATGATGTTGTTGCTGAAGGCGTTATCTATGCTGACCCTAAAGAGTGTCAAGAACTTGTTGAAAAAACAGGTATCGATACATTAGCTCCAGCCTTAGGTTCAGTACACGGACCTTATAAAGGTGAACCTAAATTAGGATTCAAAGAAATGGAAGAAATTGGTGCTTCTACTGGTTTACCATTAGTATTACATGGTGGTACTGGTATCCCAACTAAAGACATCCAAAAAGCAATTCCTTTTGGTACAGCTAAAATCAATGTAAACACTGAGAACCAAATTGCTTCTGCTAAAGCTGTTCGTGAAGCGTTAGATAACGACAAAGAAGTTTATGATCCTCGTAAATATTTAGGACCAGCACGTGAAGCAATTAAAGCTACAGTAATTGGTAAAATTAAAGAGTTTGGTACATCAAATAGAGCTAAATAATTTAACTATTATATAGCGAAAGTTGACTAGTTTATAATTACAATCTCAGCCATTGCTAAGTGGTTCATTCATAAGTACTGCAATTGTTTAATTGTTAAATAAGCTTTAAACGAGCTTTTAGATATCTAGTCGTTTTCTGGGGCGAGAATAAGAAATCAAAATTGAATTTTTGATTTCTGTTTCGTCCCTTTTTTTATGTTATAATTTGTTAGGCTTTGAAAGCTGATAAATAGAATTACAGTCTTTTACATAATTTTTATAAATAAACTTTAAAAAATGATTTAAATTGCAAAATATTGGGAATTAGAAATTATAGTAAAAAATATATGCATTATGCAGCACTTAATTAAATTTGAAATAGATTTTATGAAACTGTTGTGCTTTGCAAACTGTAATCATTTAATTTATAATGCAAATGATATATTGGAATAGAATATCGATTGAAAGGCAAAGGAGAACAAGCGAATGGCTCAAGAAGTGATTAAAATTAGAGGTGGGCAAACACTTAAAGGTGAAGTGAATAACCACGGTGCTAAGAATAGTGCAGTAGCAATTATACCAGCAGCAATTTTGGCTGAAGACAAAGTAACAATTGAAGGCCTTCCAGAAATCTCTGATGTAAAAACTTTAGTAAGTTTACTTGGAGATTTAAACATTGAGACAGAATTAGAAGGTATGACATTACATGTTGATCCTGAAAATATTGAAAATGCACCATTACCAAATAATAAAGTAGAATCATTACGTGCTTCTTATTATATGATGGGTGCAATGTTAGGAAGGTTTAAAAAATGTGTCATTGGTTTACCTGGTGGATGTCCTTTAGGGCCAAGACCAATTGATCAACATATTAAAGGATTTAAAGCATTAGGTGCCAAAGTTGATGAATCAAGTAGTACTTCTATGAAGATTGAAGCAGATAGATTGGTCGGTGCAAATATATTTTTAGACATCGTCAGTGTAGGCGCTACGATTAATATTATGTTGGCCGCAGTACGTGCTGAAGGACATACAGTTATTGAAAATGCTGCAAAAGAACCAGAAGTAGTAGATGTAGCTAATTTCTTAATGAGCCTTGGAGCTGATATTAAAGGTGCAGGTACAAGTACAATTAAAATTAATGGGGTAGAACGACTGCATGGTTCACATCATCAAGTGATTCCAGATAGAATTGAAGCTGGTACATATATGTGTATTGCAGCTGCTTGTGGTGAGGACATCAGAATTAATAATATTATTCCAACGCATGTCGAACCACTTACAGTTAAACTAAAAGAATTAGGTGTAGATATCCAAGTTGATGATGATAGCGTATTTATTAGACGTAGTACGCCTTATTCAAGTGTTGATATTAAAACGTTAGTATATCCAGGATTTGCAACAGACTTACAACAACCAATTACCCCTCTATTATTTATGGCTGATGGTGTGTCGTTTGTTACTGAAACAATTTACCCAGCTCGTTTTAAGCATGTAGATGAACTGAAAAATATGGGTGCAAATATTTCTGCAGATGATGGTACAGCGACTATAAAACCATCGAAGTTAACTGGGGCTGAGGTTTACGCTAGTGATTTACGTGCAGGCGCTTGCCTTATTGTAGCTGGATTGTTAGCAGAAGGTGTTACAACTATTTATAATGTGAAACATATCTATCGTGGTTACACAAATATCGTAAAAACTCTAAAAGCACTTGGCGCAGATATTTGGACTGAAGAAGTTTAAAAAATGTGGTATACTAAATATACTAAGTAAAAAGTTGTGTATTTAGTGATATGTATTTTAGAAAAAAATCGATAATGAGGTGATAGCCATGGAGGTTTGCCCTTATCTAGAAGAAACCTTTAAAATCGTAGGTAGAAGCTGGAATGGTCTTATTATTAATTATTTATCTAGATGTACGGAAAAATCTGCTCACTTTTCAGATATGAAGCGTGATTTGAAGACAATAACACCACGTGCACTTAGCATAAAATTAACAGACCTTACGGAATGGGGACTAGTAGAGAAAAATGTAGTATCTATAAGCCCGATGAATATTTTGTATCAGCTTACAGATAAAGGTGATGCTTTAGCGGCAGCATTAGTACCAATGGAAGAATGGGCACAAGAGTATATTGAACTTGAAAATAAGTGACTAAATGCCTTGTAGAATAGAGTCTGAAACATCAAGATGATGTTTTAGGCTCATTTTTTATGCACTAGTAGCTGTGAGCAGTTATGTTTAAAAATATAAAATCTCGGTTAAAATATAATTATCAACATAACTTAAGGAGTGAATATATAATGAGAAATTTCACTAAACAATATATCAACGGTGAATGGGTTGAAAGTGCAAGTGGCGAAACGATAGAAGTCATCAATCCAGCAACAGAAGAAGTAGCGGGCACAATAGCGAAAGGTAACAAAGAAGATGTTGATAAAGCAGTGGACGCAGCAGAGAATGTATATTTTGAATTTAGACACAGTTCAGTTCAAGAAAGAAGAGAACTATTAGATAAAATTGTTCAAGAGTATAAAAATAGAAAAGAAGATATTATAGAAGCTATTACTGATGAACTAGGTGCGCCGTTAGACGTATCAGAAAATGTCCATTACCAAATGGGACTAGATCACTTTGAAGCAGCACGTGATGCATTAGATAATTTTGAATTTGAAGAGCGCCGTGGCGATGATTTAGTTGTCAAAGAAGCAATTGGTGTAGCTGGTTTAATCACACCTTGGAACTTCCCTACAAACCAAACGTCTCTTAAATTATCAGCAGCATTTGCAGCAGGAAGTCCGGTAGTTTTAAAACCATCGGAAGAAACTCCATTTGCAGCAATTATTTTAGCTGAAATTTTTGATAAAGTAGGTGTGCCAAAAGGTGTGTTTAACTTAGTCAATGGTGATGGTCAAGGCGTAGGGAATCCTTTAAGTGAACATCCTAAAGTTAGAATGATGTCATTTACTGGCTCTGGCCCAACTGGTTCAAGTATTATGAAGAAAGCCGCGGATGATTTTAAAAAAGTATCACTTGAACTAGGTGGTAAATCACCATATATTATCTTAGATGATGTAGATATAGATAAAGCAGCAAGTGCAGCAACTGGTAAAGTTGTTACAAATACTGGTCAAGTATGTACAGCTGGTACTAGAACGCTTGTACCTGAAAGTATTAAAGAAGAGTTCTTAACAGCTGTAAAAGAGAAATTTAGCCAAGTTAAAGTAGGGGACCCACGTGCAGAAGGCACAGAAGTTGGACCTATCATTAGTAAAAAACAATTTGATCAAGTGCAATCATATATTGATAAAGGCGTAGAAGAGGGTGCAGAATTATTTTACGGTGGTCCTGGTAAACCAGAAGGTCTGGACAAAGGATTCTTTGCACGTCCGACAATCTTTAACAATGTAGATAATGATATGACAATCGCTCGAGAAGAAATATTTGGTCCTGTTATGTCAATTATCACTTATAACGATGTAGACGAAGCTATTAAAATCGCAAATGACACAGAATATGGTTTAGCTGCATATGTATATGGTAAAGATCAAGATACCTTACACAAAGTAGCGCGTTCATTAGAGGCTGGTACAGTTGAAATTAATGAAGCAGGACGCAAACCAGATTTACCATTCGGTGGCTACAAACAATCAGGTATTGGCCGTGAATGGGGAGACTATGGTATTGAAGAATTCCTTGAAGTTAAATCTATCGCAGGTTACTATAAATAATAAATTTTAAAAATATAATTTGTTTGAAGATGGGGCATATAACTTATGCTCCATCTTTTTTCTGATTTTTAGAAATTGAAATACGTTTTGTAATTAAAAAGGAAATTTGCTATAGTTATAAAAGTAAGTAGCGTAGTTACTACGTTATTTAAAAACTTATTTATGAAATGGGTGCAAGATAATGCCTGAAAAAGTACGAACATCACCTCAGTATGAATCGTTCCACGAATTGTACAAAAATTACACTACAAAAGATCTCACTCAAAAAGCAAAATCTCTAAAACTAACAAATTATAGTAAATTGAATAAAAAAGAACTTGTTCTTGCCATTATGGAAGCACAAATGGAAAAAGACGGTAACTATTATATGGAAGGTATTTTAGATGATATCCAACAAGATGGTTATGGTTTCCTAAGAACAGTTAATTATTCTAAAGGTGAAAAAGACATTTATATTTCTGCTAGTCAAATTCGTCGTTTTGAAATTAAGCGCGGAGATAAAGTGACTGGTAAAGTGAGAAAGCCTAAAGATAATGAAAAATACTATGGTTTATTACAAGTTGATTTCGTAAATGGTGAGAATGCAGAAGAAGTTAAAAAGCGTCCGCATTTCCAAGCACTGACACCGTTATATCCTGAAGAGCGCATTTTACTAGAAACAACAAAACAAAACTTCTCAACGCGCATAATGGATTTAGTAACACCTATTGGTTTAGGACAACGTGGTTTAATCGTTGCCCCACCAAAAGCTGGTAAAACATCATTGCTTAAGGAAATTGCAAATGCAATTGCGATAAATAAACCAGATGCAGAGTTATTTGTGCTGCTTGTTGGAGAAAGGCCTGAAGAGGTTACAGATATAGAGAGATCAGTCGAATCTGCTGAAGTAGTACACTCTACATTTGACGAGCCACCACAACACCATGTAAAAGTTGCAGAATTATTATTAGAACGTGCAAAACGTCTAGTAGAAATTGGTAAAGATGTCATCATTTTAATGGATTCAATTACTAGGTTAGCTCGTGCTTATAATCTTGTAATTCCACCAAGTGGCCGTACATTATCTGGTGGTTTAGATCCTGCATCCTTACACAAACCTAAAGCTTTCTTCGGGGCTGCCAGAAATATTGAAGCGGGTGGTAGTATGACGATTTTAGCTACTGCTCTAGTAGATACTGGTTCTCGAATGGATGATATGATTTATGAGGAATTTAAAGGTACAGGAAATATGGAATTACATCTAGATCGTAAATTAGCTGAACGTCGTGTATTCCCAGCAATCGATATAGGTCGTAGTTCTACACGTAAAGAAGAATTGCTAATAGATTCAAAAGAACTTGAGTCATTGTGGCAATTACGTAATATGTTTACGGATTCTACAGATTTTACAGAAAGATTCGTGCGCAAACTGAAACGTACAGATAACAACAAAGAATTCTTTGAACAGTTACAAAAAGCTGCTAAAGAAAGCACTAAAACAGGCAAACCAATTATTTAATCTGAAATAATTAGGTATATATCAAAGCAATGTTTGATTTGGGGTTGCGTTTTATATTTAAAGCCATTATAATTATCAAGTATTGGGTAAAAACTCACAAAAAACTCTGTGCCAGATGGTTCAGGGCAAAGGAGCTGAAAAGTAATGAGACAAAATATTCATCCTGAATATCATAAGGTTATCTTTTTAGATACTACTACGGATTTTAAATTCCTAAGTGGTTCAACTAAATCTTCATCAGAAACTATGACATGGGAAGATGGAAACGAATACCCAGTTATTCGTTTAGACATTTCATCTGATTCACACCCATTCTATACAGGACGTCAAAAATTCGCTGCTGCGGATGGTCGTGTGGAACGTTTCAACAAAAAATTCGGATTCAAATCAAGCAACGAATAATTGTTGTTTTAAAGCATTCTCATTTTATGAGGATGCTTTTTTATATTTACATAAATAATAAATATCACATAATGGCATAGCGATATTCAAGAAACATAGACATAAATAAACGCAATAACTTGGAAATATATCATATTTTAACTTAAAAAATATGATATAATGAACCGATTATGTTTTGAAAAAGGTGGAACGCATAATGTATGAAACTTATCATTCCGGGTGGATTGAATGTATTACTGGAAGTATGTTTAGTGGCAAATCTGAAGAGTTAATACGTCGGTTAAGACGTGGCCTTTACGCTAAACAAAAAGTAGTTGTGTTTAAACCAGCTATAGATGACCGTTATCATAAAGACAAAATTGTTTCTCATAATGGTAATGCAATAGAAGCAATTAATATATCAACAGCAGCAGAGATTTTTAAACACGATTTATCAGATGTAGATGTAATCGGCATAGATGAAGTACAATTTTTTGAAAATGGAATTGTTCATATCGCTGAGCAATTAGCTGAAAAAGGACATAGAGTCATAACAGCTGGTTTAGATATGGATTTTAGAGGCAGACCTTTTGAACCTATACCAGAGCTGTTAGCAGTGAGTGAAGATGTAACGAAATTACAAGCTGTTTGTGCGGTTTGTGGGGCGTCATCAAGTCGTACTCAACGATTAATAGATGGTAACCCAGCGAAAATAGATGACCCAGTTATATTAGTTGGTGCAAATGAAAGTTATGAACCGAGATGTAGGGCACACCACATCGTCGCACCGAGTAATGATGAGAAGGAGGAAATGTAGTGTTTGATCAATTAGATATTGTAGAAGAAAGATATGAACAATTAAATGAATTATTAAGTGATCCAGATGTTGTGAGCAACCCAGATAATTTGCGTAATTATTCAAAAGAACAATCAGACTTACAAAAAACGGTAGAAGTATACCGTGACTATAAACAAACAAAAGAAGATTTAGCAGAAGTTGAAGAAATGTTACGTGAAACAAAAGATAGCGAAGAAATTGAGATGCTAAAAGAAGAGCATCAAACGCTCCAAAATAAAGTGCCTAAATTAGAAGAAGAACTTAAATTCTTACTAATTCCTAAAGATCCTAACGATGAAAAAGATGTTATCGTAGAAATTCGTGCTGCCGCAGGTGGAGATGAAGCTGCTATCTTTGCAGGAGATTTATTTAGAATGTACTCTAAATATGCTGAGGCGCTCAATTACAAGACAGATATTGTAGAAATTACAGAGAGTGATCATGGCGGATATAAAGAAATTAGTTTCTCAGTTTCTGGGAATGGTGCGTTCAGTAAATTGAAGTATGAGAATGGTGCGCACCGAGTACAACGTGTCCCAGAAACAGAATCTGGTGGCCGTATTCATACGTCAACAGCTACTGTGGCTGTTTTGCCAGAAGTAGAAGATGTGGAAATTGAAGTTCGTAATGAAGACTTAAAAATTGATACCTATCGTTCTAGTGGTGCAGGTGGTCAGCACGTAAATACGACAGATTCAGCAGTACGTATTACGCATATTCCAACGGGTATTATTGCGACTTCATCAGAGAAATCTCAAATTCAAAACCGTGAAAAAGCTTTAAAAGTATTAAAAGCACGTTTATTTGATATGAAATTACAAGAAGAACAACAAAAATATGCAGCACAACGTAAATCTGCGGTCGGTACAGGTGACCGTTCGGAACGTATTAGAACATACAATTATCCTCAAAGCCGTGTAACTGATCATAGAATTGGTTTAACATTACAAAAGTTAGATCAAATTATGGAAGGCAAATTGGATGAAATTATTGATGCTCTAACTTTAGCTGAACAAACTGATAAATTGAAAGAACTTAACAATGGTGAATTATAAAACTATATTAAGCAATGCTAAAGAAAAGTGCGTCGAACGACATATTGAGACAGCTCGAGCTGAATGGCTGATGCTTGATTTGTTTGAATGGTCCAAGGCGGATTATTTAATGCATATGAACGATGAAATATCAGTATCACATTTAAAAATGTTTGATGAAGCAGAGTGCAGAATGCTCAATGGTGAACCGATACAGTATATTACGGGAAAACAAACTTTTTATGGTGAGATTTTTAATGTAAATAAAAATTGTTTAATCCCTAGACCTGAAACTGAAGAGGTTATGTTACATTTCTACCATCAACTTAAAAAAGGCGATACTGTAGTGGATGTGGGTACAGGAAGTGGTAATATTCCAATTGTACTCAAAAAATTAGATAGCACGCTCAATGTGTACGCAACGGATTTATATCGAAATGCATTAACAGTAGCTAAAGCAAATGCTCAACATCATCAAGTTGAAATTAAGTTCTTGCAAGGAGACGGTTTAACACCCCTTATAGAACAAGGCGTAAAAGTAAACGGATTGATTTCTAATCCACCGTACATTGATAATGATGAAGCGGAAATGATGGAAGATACAGTGCTGAAATATGAACCACATTCTGCGCTATTCGCAGCTAATAATGGCTATAAAGTTTATGATACGATCTTAGATCGCTTACCAGAAGTTTTACTACCGAATGCTAAAGTAGTATTTGAAATAGGGTTTGCCCAAGGTCCAAAATTAAAAGAAAAGATTATAGCTAAATATCCAACATTAGATGTTCAAATTATAAAAGACATTAATAATAACGATCGCATAATTGCTTTCGTATGGTAAAAAAAAGTTATGCACTGAACATGGACAATCATGAGAGTGCATAACTTTTTATTTTGCTTTAAAATGAATAACAAGATGAAAGGATGTGCCTAGATGAAAACGCATATATGGGATTTACGCCACTATGAGCGCAATCTGACTACTTATGATGGGATTGAAGAAATAAAATCAATTTTTGAAAAAGGTGGATTAATCGCTATTCCAACTGAAACAGTTTATGGATTAGGTGGAGATGCACGTAATAATGAAGCGATAAAAAAAATTTATGAAGCTAAGGGTAGACCTTCTGATAATCCATTAATTGTTCATATACATGAACTTAATCAGTTGAAGTCATTTACTAATGACTTAACACAAGAAGTTGAACTATTAATGAATACATTTTGGCCAGGACCCATATCCTTCATATTACCATTAAAAAAAGGATACTTATGTGATCGTGTAAGCGGTGGTCTAAATTCAATAGCTGTGCGAATGCCAAGTCATCCTATCGGCAGAGAATTACTTCAATTAATTGATATTCCTATTGCTGCACCTAGTGCAAATTTAAGTGGCCGGCCTTCACCAACGACCTTTGATCATGTGTACCATGATTTAGATGGTCGTATAGATGGGATTGTTAATGGTGATCAAAGTGAAGAGGGACTAGAAAGCACAGTATTAGACTGTACACAATTTCCTTTTAGAATCGCTAGGCCAGGATCGATTACAAAATCAATGATTGAAAAAGTATTACCTGAGTGCATTGAGACAGAGGTATCATTGAACACAGACAAGCCAATTGCTCCAGGTATGAAATATAAACATTATTCACCTGACACGCCTATAAAAATATTAGAAAATTTTCATAAGAAACCTTCATCAGGTAAGAATTGGAGCAAGGTTGCTTTTATCGTCCCGCAGAGTCATCGTGAAATAGTTCCAAATCAAGCAAAATTTATACCACTATGTAAAGATGAAAATGATATTAAAGGTGCCAATCATAACCTTTATCATATATTACATCGATTAGATGAAGATTGTGAAATAGCGCATGCCTATATCTTTGGATTCCCGTTGAATGATAATACTACTGCGATTATGAATAGAATGATGAAAGCAGCTAACCAAACTGTTATAAAAGGAGACGAATTATGAAGATCGTTTTTGTGTGTACAGGTAATACATGTAGAAGTCCTTTAGCAGAAAGTATAGCAAAAGCAAAATTACCTAACCATACTATCGTATCAAGAGGTATTTATGCTATGGATGGTCAACCTATCTCTAAACATTCATTAAATATAATAGAAGAAGAAGGATTGCCAATACCAGAACATGCGATGTCGTTTACACATAAAGATTTAAGTGCAGATTTGATTTTGACCATGAGCTGGTCACATAAGTTAGCCATTCAACAAATGGGTCATAATACAGCACACGTCTATACATTGAATGAATATGCTGGGCTACGTGGCGAAGTCTCAGACCCATTTGGTGGTAACAAAGAAGACTACATTAAAATATATAATGAATTAAATGTGCTGATAGATAGTTTAAAAAATAAAATATAAAAAAATTAAATTTGTGAAATGAGTATGAGAGCGTTCCTAAATACGTTATAATGATAACGTGTAGCAAATTTGTTGTCAGTCAATTTTGTATGTTGTTAAAGCACATTGGTAGTTACATACTTTTATTCAACTTAATTAAAAGGGGTGGAAGAATGGAAGACTTAAAGTTACTATTAAACGAATTAAAAGCACAATCATTTTTTAAAGTTGATGAATTATGCATTATCGGTTGTTCTACATCTGAAGTAATTGGTGAACGCATCGGTAGTGTTGGATCAATGGAAATTGCTCAAGAAATATTTGAAGCATTAAAAGAAATTGAAAACGAAACAGGCGTTTCGTTTGTATTTCAAGGTTGTGAACATATTAATCGTGCAGTGACCATTGAGAAATCAAATTTTGATCCCCTTATAATGGAAGAAGTTACAGTTGTGCCAGATGTTCATGCTGGTGGAAGCTTAGCAACTTATGCGTATCAACATATGGTTGATCCAATGGTTGTTGAGCATATTTCTGTACCTAAAGGTATTGATATTGGCCAAACTTTAATTGGAATGCATATTAAACATGTTGCTATTCCAGAGCGTACAAGTGTCAAGCAAATTGGTGAAGCAATTGTTACAATCGCTTCTTCAAGACCAAAAAAAATTGGTGGCGAAAGAGCAAAATACAACTAATACAGAAACGAGGGAATTACCAAATGTCATTTATTCAAGAGCAAGATAAGGAAATATATGAAGTGATTCAAAATGAATTTAACCGTCAAAACAACAATATCGAGCTGATTGCTTCAGAAAACTTCGTATCAGAAGCAGTTATGGAAGCGCAAGGTTCAGTATTAACTAATAAATATGCTGAAGGCTACCCAAACAGAAGATACTATGGTGGTTGTGAATTTGTGGATGTTTCAGAAGCTTTAGCAATTGATCGTGCCAAAAAATTGTTTGGTGCCGAGCATGTTAATGTACAGCCACACTCAGGTTCTCAAGCAAATATGGCTGTTTATCTCGTAGCATTAGAACACGGTGATACTGTATTAGGTATGAATTTAAGTCATGGTGGACACTTAACACATGGCGCGCCTGTTAACTTTAGTGGTCAATTTTATAACTTTGTTGAATATGGCGTAGACGAAGAAAATGAACAAATTGACTATGATGAAGTATTGAAAGTAGCCAAAGAACATCAACCTAAATTAATCGTTGCAGGTGCTTCTGCATATTCAAGAACAATTGATTTTAAACGCTTTAAAGAAATAGCAGACGAAGTAGGCGCAAAATTAATGGTAGATATGGCTCATATTGCAGGTTTAGTAGCAGTTGGCTTACACCCAAATCCTGTAGAATATGCTGACTTTGTTACGACTACAACTCATAAAACATTACGCGGACCTCGTGGTGGGATGATTTTATGTAAAGAAGAATATAAAAAGCAAATTGATAAAACAATCTTCCCAGGGATTCAAGGCGGTCCTTTAGAACACGTTATCGCTGCCAAAGCTGTTGCATTTGGGGAAGCATTGCAAGATGACTTTAAAGTATATCAACAACAAGTAGTTAACAATGCTAAAACTTTAGCAAATACATTGACTGACGAAGGATTTAGAGTTGTTTCAGGTGGTACTGATAATCATCTTGTTTCTGTAGATGTCAAAGGTTCTGTAGGCATAACTGGTAAAGTTGCTGAAGAAACATTAGATGCTATAGGTATTACATGTAATAAAAATACAATTCCATTTGATCAAGAAAAACCATTCGTGACAAGCGGAGTTCGTTTAGGTACACCAGCAGCAACAACACGTGGATTTGATGAAGCTGCTTTTGAAGAAGTTGCAAAAATTATTAGCTTAGTTTTAAAAGATCCGGAAAATGAAAAAGCGTTAGAAGAAGGAAAAGAAAGAGTTAAAGCTCTAACTACTAAACATCCTTTATATAACTAAAATTGGAGGAAATAAATTATGGGCAAAGTACATGTTTTTGACCACCCACTTATTCAACACAAATTAAGTTACATTCGAGACGTACATACTGGGACTAAAGAATTTAGAGAGTTAGTAGATGAAGTTGGTATGTTAATGGCATACGAAGTAACACGAGATTTAGAATTGCAAGATGTTGAAATAGAAACACCTGTCACTAAAATGATAGCTAAACGCTTAACAGGTAAAAAATTAGCTTTCGTACCAATTTTAAGAGCTGGTTTAGGTATGACGCAAGGCATATTAAACTTAGTGCCAGCAGCTAGAATTGGTCATGTGGGACTATATAGAGATCCTGAAACACTTGAAGCTGTAGAATACTTTGTAAAATTACCACAAGACATCGAAGAGAGAGAAATTGTAGTGGTTGACCCTATGTTAGCAACTGGAGCATCAGCTATAGAAGCAATTAACTCGCTTAAAAAACGTGGCGCTAAAAATATTCGCTTTATGTGTTTAATTGCAGCGCCCGAAGGTGTGGAAAAATTACAAGAAGCTCACGAAGATGTAGACATTTTCATCGCAGCATTAGACGAGAAATTAGATGAACATGCTTATATTACACCAGGCTTAGGTGATGCAGGAGACCGTTTATTCGGTACAAAATAGTTTCGCCTAGGAGTGGAATAAAAATGAAAAAAATAATGACTGTATTTGGGACACGTCCTGAAGCAGTAAAAATGGCGCCTCTTGTACAAGCATTGAAAAATGATGATGCACTAGAACCGATTGTTGTAGTTTCTGCTCAACATAGGGAAATGCTTGATTCAGTATTGGAAAGTTTTCATATCAAGCCAGATTATGACTTGAATATTATGAAGCAAGGGCAATCTTTATCAGAAATTACATCTCGTATTTTACAAAGGTTAGAGCACGTCATTCAAGAGGTAAAACCAGATATGATACTGGTTCATGGAGATACCATGACGACTTTTGCTGGAAGTTTAGCCGCTTTATATAATCAAGTACCTATTGGTCATGTTGAAGCTGGCTTACGTACATGGGATAAATATTCGCCATTTCCTGAAGAAATGAATCGGCAAATGGTAGGTGTAATGGCAGATTTGAATTTTGCTCCTACTAATAATGCTGCAAATAATCTTATTGCAGAAAACAAACCGCTGGATGCTATAGTAGTAACTGGTAATACAGCAATTGATGCGATGAAGACAACAATTCACGAAAATTATCAATCCGATATTATTTCGAAACATAAAGATAAACGTATTATCTTATTGACTGCGCACAGACGTGAAAATATTGGTGAACCTATGTCACATATTTTTAAAGCGGTAAGAGATATTGTGGATACTTATGAAGATGTTGTTGTTGTTTATCCTATGCATAAGAATCCTCAAGTACGAGAAATTGCTGATATTTATTTATCAGGGCATAGCCGTATAGAATTAGTCGAACCTTTGGAAGTGGTTGATTTCCATAATTTTGCCCATCAATCTTATATGATATTGACTGACTCTGGAGGAGTACAAGAAGAAGCGCCATCATTAGGCAAACCAGTATTAGTTTTAAGAGATACAACGGAAAGGCCAGAAGGTGTAGAAGCTGGCACACTTAAAATAGTAGGTACAAATGAACAATCAGTATTTGAGGCTACAAAAGAATTACTTGAAAATCAACAAGTATATGAAACGATGAGTAGTGCCCGCAATCCTTATGGTGATGGTAATGCATCATTACGGATATGTGAGAATATTAAATATTATTTTCATATAATTTCTGAAAAGCCAGAATCATTCAAATAATAAAAGGTGTTAATGTGTCATTTTTGTGACAATTATGTAAAAAATAAAACTACATTTTGAATAGAATTGACACGTTAACTACCCTATATTATTATTAAAATTGTATGATTGAAATGGTTTTCATAATTGAACGAAAAAGACGAAGTGAGGCACAGTCATGAAACGTTTCAACATCTTTTTTAATAGGTACATTAAATACTATTTTTATGGTATAATTGTGCTATTAATTGTGTTTATTTTCACATACTCACCATTTGTTTTGGGACTTATAATAGGTACACTAGGATCACTAATTAACACCTTTACTTTCGAATATTATTTAGAGAAAGCAAAAGAGAAAGACAATATACATATATCAACGGGCAACGTTTGGAGATATTTAATAGTGATACTTTCGTGTTGTATCTGGTATTTTTATAAGGATCAAATTAATATTATTGGTGTAGTCATTGGTTTAATGATTTCGTATGTTTTGATTGTTTTCAAACCATTTATACACAAGAAATAAATTTAATATATGAAAGAGGTGAGAAAGCATGAAGCATAAAGACCCTCTTGTCAGTTGGGATGTATTCGGTATAGACATCGTGTTTAACCTATCATCAATTTTGATGTTGATTATTACATCGGTTATTGTTTTTGTCATAGCTATTACTTGTACACGCAACCTCAAGAAACGTCCAACTGGTAAGCAAAACTTTATCGAGTGGGTTTTTGACTTTGTAAGAGGAATTATTGAAAGTAACATGGCTTGGTCCAAGGGTGGTCAGTTCCATTTCTTAGCTGTTACATTAATATTTTTCATATTTGTGAGTAATATGCTAGGGTTACCATTTCAATTAATTTCAGGTCATACACTGTGGTGGAAATCACCGACAGCAGATGCCACTGTAACTTTAACTCTATCAACATTAGTCATCCTATTGACGCATTATTATGGTGTTAAGATGACAGGTACTAAAGGCTATTTCCGTAACTATACAAAACCTATCTTCTTATTACCGATTAACATTTTTGAAGAATTTACTTCAACGTTAACGCTTGGTTTACGTTTGTACGGTAATATATTTGCAGGTGAGTTATTACTTGGATTATTGTCAGGTTTAGTATTTAGTTTCCCAGCCTGGGGATGGATCATTGGATTACCTGGACTCGTAGTTTGGCAAGGTTTTTCAATATTCATAGGTACAATTCAAGCATACATTTTTGTAATGCTTTCAATGGTTTATATGTCCCATAAAGTTCAGGACAGTCATTAAATAAAATTAAAAGAAAAAAATTAGGAGGATTTTATAAATGAATACAATCGCAGCAGCAATCGCAATCGGCTTATCAGCATTAGGTGCAGGTATCGGTAACGGTCTTATCGTTTCAAGAACAGTAGAAGGTGTAGCACGTCAACCAGAAGCACGCGGACAATTAATGGGTATTATGTTTATTGGTATTGGTTTAGTTGAGGCATTACCTATCATCGGTGTAGTTATCGCTTTCATGTCACTATAATTCAAACAGCTATTCAGGCGAGGTCACTGTGACTTTCGCCGTTCGTTTTTATAAATATGTCTTATGATGATAATGAATGAAAGGAGTGTCTATGTAAGTGACTGCTACGACAAATATGTTCGTACTTGGTGCAGCTGGAGCAAGCGGAGTTCAATGGGGAACTATTATTGTTACCTGTATAACTTTCGGTATCTTATTACTATTATTGAAAAAATTTGCATGGGGTCCATTAAAAGATGTAATGGATAAACGTGAGCACGATATTAATAAAGATATTGACGATGCTGAACAAGCTAAGCTTAATGCACAAAAGTTAGAAGAACAAAATAAACAAACATTAAAAGAAACGCAAGATGAGGTTCAAAGGATTTTAGAAGACTCTAAAGTTCAAGCGCGTAAACAACATGAAGAAATTATTCATGAAGCGAATATCAGAGCAAATGGTATGGTTGAAACAGCACAAAATGAAATTAATAGTGAGAAAGAACGTGCAATTGCAGATATCAACAATCAAGTTTCTGAGCTTTCAGTATTAATCGCATCGAAAGTACTTCAAAAAGAAATTTCAGAACAAGACCAAAAAGCATTAGTTGAAAAGTACATTAAAGAGGCAGGCGATAAGTAATGGCTAAAATAGCAAAAAAATATGCCAAGGCATTATTTGATACTGCTAAAGATGCAGACATCCTTGACGCAATGTATGAAGAATTTTCAACTATCAATGCAGCAGTTCATTCAGAAATAAAAAAGTTACATGAATTGGATAGAGATCCACAAAAAGACGTTGACCAACGTCATCGCTTTGTGAATATTGTTTTTGGTCATGCCAACCAGTATATGCACAATATGTTGATGATATTAGCTAGTAATCGTCATCTTGGATATATTCATGAAATATACACAGAATTTGAAACATTATACAACGAACTTCATAATCAAGATTATGCTGTTATCGAATCAGTATATGAACTCTCTGAAGAAGAAGTATCACGTATAGAAGAAATTATAAAAGCACGTACAAAACTTTCTAAAACAATGATTACTAATAAAATTAATCCAGAACTTATCGGTGGTATCAGAGTAAAAGTAGGTACTAAAGTTATGGACGCAAGTTTGAAAAATGACCTTGCACAATTAGAAAAACAATTTACAAGAGTGAAATAAAAATAGAAGGAGTGACATAGATGGCCATTAAAGCTGAAGAAATCAGTGCATTACTTCGCTCACAAATAGAAAATTATGAGTCGGAAATGGCAGTTACTGATGTAGGTACAGTTCTACAAATTGGTGATGGCATCGCTTTAATCCACGGATTAAATGATGTTATGGCTGGTGAGTTAATAGAATTCAAAAGTGGCGTTCTAGGCTTAGCACAAAACTTAGAAGAATCAAATGTAGGTGTCGTTATTTTAGGACCATACGCTGATATCAAAGAAGGGGACGAAGTAAAACGTACTGGACGTATTATGGAAGTACCTGTAGGTGATGAATTAATCGGTCGTGTGGTTAATCCATTAGGACAAGCTATTGATGGGCAAGGACCAATCAATACTACTAAAACACGCCCTGTAGAAAAGAAAGCAACTGGTGTTATGGATCGTAAATCCGTTGACGAACCACTACAAACAGGTATTAAAGCCATTGATGCGCTTGTACCAATTGGCCGTGGGCAACGTGAATTGATTATCGGTGACCGCCAAACTGGTAAAACAACAGTAGCAATCGACACAATCTTAAACCAAGCTGATCAAGATACAATCTGTATCTATGTAGCGATTGGACAAAAAGATTCAACAGTTCGTGCCAATGTTGAAAAATTACGTCAAGAAGGCGCATTAGATTATACAATTATCGTATCTGCTTCAGCAGCAGATCCAGCTCCAATGCTTTACATAGCGCCATATGCTGGTGTTGCTATGGCTGAGGAATTCATGTTTGCTGGTAAAGATGTATTAATCGTTTATGATGACTTAACGAAACAAGCTGCAGCTTATCGTGAATTATCATTACTATTACGTAGACCACCAGGCCGTGAAGCTTATCCAGGTGATGTATTCTACTTACACAGTAGATTACTTGAGAGAGCTGCCAAATTAAACGATGATTTAGGTGGAGGCTCAATAACTGCTTTACCAATTATCGAAACACAAGCTGGTGATATTGCAGCATACGTGCCAACAAACGTAATCTCAATTACTGATGGACAAATCTTCTTACAATCAGATTTATTCTTCTCTGGTGTTAGACCTGCAATTAACGCAGGACAATCCGTATCACGTGTTGGTGGTTCAGCTCAAATTAAAGCAATGAAAAAAGTTGCTGGTACATTACGTTTAGATTTAGCGTCTTATCGTGAATTAGAGTCATTCGCTCAGTTTGGTTCTGATTTAGATGAGTTCACTGCACAAAAATTAGAGCGTGGTAAACGTACGGTTGAAATCTTGAAACAAGATAAAAACAAACCACTACCTGTAGAAAATCAAGTTTTAATTATTTATGCTTTAACTAAAGGTTATTTAGATGATATCCCTGTTGAAGATATTACACGTTTTGAAGACGAGTTAAATCTATGGGCTAAATCTAATGCGACTGAATTATTAAATGAAATCAAAACTTCAGGTGCGCTTCCTAAAGATGACGCGTTTGAATCTGCAATTAATGAATTCAAAAAAAGTTTCAGTAAATCAGAAGCGTAATAGTTAAAGTTAAATAAAAGGTGGTGAGATAATGGGATCTCTTAAAGAGATTGATACACGTATAAAATCAACCAAAAAAATGAAACAGATTACGAAAGCAATGAACATGGTGTCAAGTTCGAAATTGCGTCGTGCTGAAAGTAATACAAAGCAGTTCAGACCTTATATGGAAAAAATGCAAGACGCTATTACTGCAGTAGCTGGTGCTGATAAAAATTCACATCATCCAATGTTGCAACAACGTGAAGTGAAGAAAAGTGGGTACTTAGTGATTACTAGTGATAAAGGCCTTGCAGGTGCATATAACGCAAATGTACTCAAGCACCTAGTGAAAGATATAGAGAGTAAACATGCTAGTAAGGATGAATACTCCATCTTAGTCTTAGGACAAACAGGTGTGGATTTCCTTAAAAACAAGGGATATGAAATTCATGAATCGCTTATAGATGTACCAGATCAACCTTCATTTAAAGAAGTACAAGCTATCGCTAAAAAAGCGATTGATTTGTATAGCGAAGAAGTTGTTGATGAGGTTAAAATTTATTTTAGTCATTTCGTTAGTGTATTAGAAAATACGCCTTCAACTAAAACTGTGCTTCCATTGTCTCCTGAAGATTCTAGTTTAGGACATGGTCAAATGTCTTCATATGAGTTTGAACCAGATAAAGAAGCGATATTAAGCGTTATTCTACCTCAATACGTAGAGAGTTTAATATATGGAACAATTTTAGATGCAAAAGCAAGTGAACATGCTACACGTATGACTGCAATGAAAAATGCTTCTGATAATGCGTCAGATATTATTGATGACTTATCAATACAATATAACAGAGCAAGACAAGCAGCGATAACTCAACAAATCACTGAAATCGTTGGTGGTTCAGTAGCGCTTGAATAATTATTAAAGGAGGAAAAAAACATGGGATTAGGCCGTGTAACACAAGTTATGGGTCCAGTAATTGATGTTCGTTTTGAACACAATGAAGTTCCAGAGATTAACAACGCCTTAGTACTTGATGTAGAAAGAGACGAAGGTACTGTTTCTCTTACATTAGAAGTCGCATTACAATTAGGCGACGATGTAGTTCGTACGATTGCAATGGATTCAACTGATGGTGTTAAACGTGGTACAGAAGTTCGAGATAGTGGTAGCAGTATTAGCGTGCCAGTTGGTGATGCTACACTAGGACGTGTATTTAACGTTTTAGGTGATACAATTGATTTAGATGATAAACTTGAAAGCTCCGTTAAACGTGATCCGATTCATAGAGAATCACCTGCTTTTGACCAATTATCAACAAAAGTTGAAATTTTAGAGACAGGTATCAAAGTAATTGATTTACTTGCACCATATATTAAAGGTGGTAAAATCGGTTTATTTGGTGGAGCCGGTGTAGGTAAAACGGTATTAATTCAAGAATTAATTAACAATATTGCTCAAGAACATGGTGGTATTTCAGTATTTGCTGGTGTAGGTGAACGTACACGTGAAGGTAATGACTTATACTATGAAATGAGCGATAGTGGTGTTATTAAGAAAACAGCCATGGTATTTGGTCAAATGAATGAGCCACCTGGTGCGCGTATGCGTGTTGCATTATCTGGTTTAACAATGGCAGAACATTTCCGTGATGTACAAGGCCAAGATGTTTTACTATTTATTGATAACATATTCAGATTTACACAAGCTGGTTCAGAAGTATCAGCGTTGTTAGGCCGTATGCCTTCAGCCGTTGGTTATCAACCAACACTTGCTACTGAAATGGGACAATTACAAGAACGTATCACATCAACTACAAAAGGTTCGGTTACTTCTATTCAAGCAGTATTCGTACCAGCCGATGACTATACTGACCCAGCGCCAGCTGCAGTATTTGCTCACTTAGATGCAACAACTAACTTAGAGCGTAAATTGACTGAAATGGGTATTTACCCAGCAGTTGACCCGTTAGCATCTACATCAAGAGCACTTGATCCAACAATTGTTGGTCAAGATCATTATGAAATAGCACGTGATGTACAATCTACATTACAAAAATATAGAGAATTACAAGATATCATTGCTATTTTAGGTATGGATGAATTATCTGAAGAAGATAAACAAACAGTTGAACGTGCACGTCGTATTCAGTTCTTCTTATCACAAAACTTCCACGTAGCTGAACAATTTACTGGTCAAAAAGGATCATATGTACCTGTTCAAAAAACTGTAGAAGGCTTCAAAGCAATTTTAGATGGCGAATATGATCATATTCCAGAAGATGCATTCCGTCTTGTAGGTAGTATGGAAGAAGTAATTGCCAAAGCTAAAGATATGGGTGTTGAAGTTTAAAAATTAGGAGGTATAGATAATGAACACATTAAGCCTAAATATTGTCACTCCTAATGGTTCTGTTTACGACCGAGAAGATGTTAATCTTGCAGTATTACAAACTACTGCAGGTGAGATTGGTGTCATGTATGGACATATTCCAACTGTTGCAGCACTTGAAATTGGCTATGTCAAAATAAATTTTGACGGTGGTTCAGAATATATTGCAGTGAGTGAAGGTTTTGTTGAAGTAAGACAAGATAAATTATCAATTATTGTACAAACTGCAGAACCTGCGAAAGAAATAGATGTTGCTAGAGCAGAATTAGCGAAATCTAGAGCAGAATCTCATTTGAATAATGAAGAAGATAGTAGCGATATTAATAGAGCTAAACGTGCTTTAGATCGTGCGAATAACCGTATTCGTGTTGCTAATTTACAATAAATTATTTGTTAAAGTTTCTTAAGTAGAAATGTCTTAAACTGTCGATAAAGTCACTGGCTTTGTCGACAGTTTTTTATGTTGTTAGTGAAACTGATCTTAATATCAAATAGGCGATACTATTCATTATACAATCAATAATATTATTTTAAGTGATAGACACTATAAACTATGCGTATTGTGAGCTGTCAATCTTTAGAAAGAATATGAATAATACGTTTGAAACGGGGAAAAGATATCATATAAGTAGTGAGAATACCTTAAACAGTATAGTTCTAAAGTATCATTTCGGTCATTTTTCATGTAAAATAAATGGACAGTGTAAAGCGAGGAGCATGACTTATGGAATATTTAGGACAATTTTCGATTGTACATCTTATCTTACATGTTATTTGTATTTGTATTGCTTATTGGGCACTAAATGCAGTAAGATTAGAGCAGTTTTTTAAAAAAGGATTTCCTATGCAAGTTCAAATTTGCATGATTTTCTTAGCAATTTTGTTAGGCACTGCTGTAAGTAATTTTATTGTGGATTTATTACAATTTTCAACGCAAATAAAATATTTGGCACAATAATTCAAATACTTGTATATTTTTTTGAATTATAGATATAATTAATAAGAGTAATTAATGGTAAAAATATTAAAACGAAATATATAAGTAGTTAAGTGGAGGATTTAAGATGGATATGATAGAAATCAACGGTGGAAGTAGATTAACTGGAGAAGTCAAAGTTTCAGGTGCAAAAAATGCAGTATTACCAGTATTAACTGCTTCGCTATTAGCATCAAGAGGTGTCAGTAAACTTATGAATGTGCCTGCATTAAGTGATGTAGAAACAATTAATAATGTTATTTCAACATTAAATGCAGACGTTTCTTATAATAAAGAAGAAGAATCTGTTACAGTAGATGCAACAAAGCAACTAAATGAAGAAGCACCATACGAATACGTTAGTAAAATGAGAGCAAGTATTCTTGTTATGGGGCCTTTATTGGCACGTTTAGGTCATGCAAAGGTTGCCTTACCAGGTGGGTGTGCAATTGGTTCAAGACCTATCGAACAACATATTAAAGGTTTTGAAGAATTAGGCGCAGACATTCACATGGATGGCGGTTTTATTTATGCTAGTACTGAAAATGGTTTGAAAGGAACAACAATTCATTTAGATTTTCCTAGTGTAGGCGCTACACAAAATATAATCATGGCAGCATCTTTAGCAGAGGGTAAAACAGTATTAGAAAATGTTGCTCGCGAACCTGAAATCGTTGATTTAGCTAATTACATAAATGAAATGGGAGGAAATGTTGTTGGTGCAGGAACGGATACAATTATCATACATGGTGTAGATGAGTTACATGGTGTTGAACATGCCATCATTCCTGATAGAATTGAAGCCGGCACATTGCTAATTGCTGGTGCAATTACACGTGGTGACGTTTTAGTAAATGGTGCGATCAAAGAGCATATGACAAGTTTAGTATATAAATTAGAAGAAATGGGTGTTAATTTAGACTATCAAGATGATGCGATTCGAGTAACTGTTGAAGATAAACTTAAACCAGTAGATATCAAAACATTACCACACCCTGGTTTTCCTACAGACATGCAATCTCAAATGATGGCGTTATTACTTACAGCTGAAGGTCATAAAGTAGTTACTGAAACAGTATTCGAAAATAGATTTATGCACGTAGGAGAATTTAAGCGTATGAATGCTAAAATCACAGTTGAAGGTAGAAGCGCTAAAATAGAAGGTAAAAGTGAGCTACAAGGAGCACAAGTAAAAGCAACAGACTTACGTGCCGCAGCTGCATTGATTTTAGCTGGTTTAGTAGCAGATGGCAAAACTCAAGTTACTGAACTAAAACATTTAGACAGAGGTTATGTTGATTTACATGGTAAGTTAAGTGCATTAGGTGCAGATATTAGACGTGTAAACAATTAAAATCTAGCTACAATAATTTATAAATTGCAACGGAAGAAGATTTGGAGGAAGTTAACAATGGAAACAATTTTTGATTACAATGAAATAAAAGAAATTATACCACATAGACAACCTTTTTTATTAATCGATCGTGTGGTTGAATACGAAGCGGGTGAACGTTGCGTCGCAATTAAACAAGTTTCTGGTAATGAACCATTTTTCCAAGGTCATTTTCCTGATTACGCCGTTATGCCTGGCGTATTGATAACAGAAGCGCTGGCTCAAACAGGTGCTGTAGCTATCTTAAATAGTGAAGGAAATAAAGGGAAACTAGCACTATTTGCAGGTATAGATAAATGTAGATTTAAGAAACAAGTAACTCCTGGTGACACATTAAAACTAGAAGTTGAAATTACTAAAATGCGTGGACCAATTGGTAAAGGTAATGCCAAGGCTACAGTAGATGGTCAATTGGCTTGTAGTTGTGAATTAACATTTGCCATTCAAGATAAATAAGTAAAAGCCTCAAGGATTAGGTGTATCATACACCAGCCTTGAGGCTTTTTTATTTTTCTATTTTTTCATCTTTTAGACGTGGTTTCGATTGCATCATTCGATTAAATGATTTTTTTAGTTCTTCACCAGTTAATCCTTCATCAATTAACTGTTCTAATAAGCTTTCTGCATAAACTTGTCTAAGAGTATAAATGTGACATTCAAAAACGACAGAAATAGAATGTTCAAGTTTACTGATGTTTTTTATAGTTGCATCAAAAAGTGCCGGATCATTTGCAGGACGTGTGATGACCACACGTATATCTAATAATGTTTCATCTTCCATATATGTTTTCATTGTTTCATAATGAAAGTCTGATATAACAATTTCTAATAACCAGCCAGTGCCACTATTTTCTTTATTGATTATAACGCCATCTTCTAATTCGTATTCAGTGACGCCGCCACTTTCTGATACGATTTGAAATCGAACAGCTTTAAATGATTTCATCGTTCTCACATCCATTTAATAAATTTAAATTCTACAATTATTTCATTTATACAATCATTATAACGTAATTTTAAATAGTAAAGGTGAATTTTGTAGAATTTAGTGTGAATTCACTTTTAAATTCTAGTATTAATGCATTTTGACCTGCGATTTGAAAATGATTAGTATAAAGTTACAAAGGAGGTGACATATGATTAACAACATTGTCATAGTAGGGAGATTAACCAAAGACCCTAAAATTTATGAAAAGGAAGGGAATAAATTAGCTACAATGTGTGTAGCGATAACAAGAAATTATAAAGATAAGGATCAAAATACTATTTGTGATTATCTCTATTGTAAGGCAGTTGGTAAAATAGCTAATAATATCGAACTATATTTAAATAAAGGATCACTTGTGGGTATCACTGGTCAAATGCAATCACGAAAATATGAAAAAGAAGGGCAGATGCATTTTGTATCGGAACTTTTTATTGAAACGATTAGATTTATGTCTCCGAGAAGCAAAGATGAAGTTAATGAATTTCATGAAATATTCCCTATAGAGCAAGTTTGTAATTCTAATAAAGAAAAAAATTTACAAGATAATGAAATATATGAAATTGTATAATACTCCCAATTTAAACCTACCTCAAAATTAACCCACCCAAATCTATATACATTAAATCCTACTATCAATTATACTTCTTCAGGCTATTCCTCTTAATGTAAGTGAAAAAGAGGGATAGCTTTTTAAATATAAAAATAATTTTTGAGAAATGAAAAAGTAAAATAGAAGATTCTATTATCCAGAATAGTCAGATAAATTACAATTATATTACATGTCATATAACGATTTAATATTCTAAAAAACTTTCACAGTGGTATTTAAACAGAATGAAATTAATTTAAAAATATATTTATATGTAATTTAATCGTAAAGAAAGGGCAGTTTTTTTCACTTCACTGTAACCTACAAGGATTTTATGAATGTTATAGTTGTAATTGCAAATTAATCATAAATAACTTATTTATCTTATAGGAGGATTTTTTTACAATGAAAAAAACAGTAATCGCATCAACTTTAGCAGTAGGACTTGGAGTAACAGGATTTGCAACAGGAAATTCAGCTGACGCTGCTGAACAAGGTGTAGACAAAGCACAATTAGCACAACAAGCACTAACTAATCCAGAATCATTAAATGAAGCACCAGTTCAAGAAGGTGCATATGACATTAATTTCACATACAATAATACAGACTTTAACTTTTCTTCAGACGGTGAAAACTTTAGCTGGAGCTATGGGGAAGGTTCTAGCGAAGAATCAAACACACCAGTAGAAGAAACTACAAATAATAATGTACAAGAAGAGCAAGCTCAAACTACAACAGAGCAACCAGCACAAGAAGCAGCACCTCAAGAAGAAACAACACAACAACCGCAACAAGAAGCAACTTCACAACCTTCAACTACTTCAAACGAATCAAGTTCAAATGAAGCTTCAGAAGGTTCATCAGGTATAAATGCACACTTACAACAAATTGCGCAACGTGAATCAGGTGGCGATATTCATGCTACAAACCCATCATCAGGTGCTTCAGGTAAGTTCCAATTCTTACAAAGTACATGGGATTCAGTAGCACCAGCTCAATATCAAGGTCAACCAGCTGGTAATGCACCAGAAGCAGTACAAGACGCTGCAGCTCAAAAATTATATGATGAAGTTGGCCCTTCACAATGGGTAACTGCATAATATAATAGTAACTTAATATAGTGAATGATTAGAGTCCGCGACATAACTAGATGTCGCGGACTTTTTTATCGTAAAGATAACATACTAATGAAATAATAAAGTTAAATATTAATGTGATTTCGAAAATAGTCATATTCGTAGGAGATAAACTAATCTAATGAAATCTTTTTAACTAAATTTGATTTCTATGTCCTTAGTTTATATATAAACCATTTTATTGCAATAGCTGGCTTACTTTGATATCTTTTAGATAAATACAATATATAAAATCTACTAGGGGAGCCTTTTGGCTGAGATGATTTACGTCAGACCCTTACAACCTGATTTGGTTAATGCCAACGTAGGAAAGTAGTTTAATTATAGTTAAATTGCTATACCTTTCTATTAATTAACTACATTCCTAGTTGGAATGTAGTTTTTTAATTTATAGGAGGAAATCATTTGTTATTTTCAGAAATGTTAAAAAAAGAGTCACAATATATCATCAATGATATTTACGAGGATCCATTTATTCAAGGGATGTTGCACGGTGATTTATCAATTAATGCCACAAAGTTTTATTTACGTGCCGACGCATCGTATCTAAAAGAATTCGCTAATATATATGCATTGCTAATTCCAAAAATGAATAAATTAGAAGACGTGAAATTTTTAGTAGATCAAATTCAGTTTATTGTAGATGGTGAAGTAGAGGCACATGAAATCTTGGCTGAATATGTTGGAGAAAATTATGATGATATTGTAAGTGAAAAAGTCTGGCCACCAAGTGGTGATCATTATATTAAGCACATGTATTTTAATGCGTATGCAAAAGAAAATGCAGCATATACGATTGCTGCAATGGCGCCTTGTCCTTATGTTTACCAAGCGATTGCACAACGTGCGTTAGAAGATAATCAATTAAATAGAGATTCGATATTAGCAAAATGGTTCGATTTTTACAGTACTGAAATGGATGAACTGGTCGATGTATTTGATAAATTATTGAATAAACTAACTGAAGCATGTACAGTTGATGAAAAGTATGAAATAAAAATGTGTTTTTTACAAAGTACAATTCATGAACGTAATTTCTTTAATATGTCATATATAGAAGAAGATTGGTTATATGGAGGGGAATAAAATGAAGAAACCGAAAATTGCTTTGACTATTGCAGGCACCGACCCAACTGGTGGCGCCGGTGTTATGGCAGATTTAAAATCTTTTCATGCGTGTGGCGTATATGGGATGGCCACTATAACGAGTATTGTAGCTCAAAATACAAAAGGCGTACAACACATCCATAATTTAGAAACTCAATGGTTATCTGAACAACTTAGCAGTGTTTTTGATGATGAGTTACCACATGCAATTAAAACGGGTATGATTGCATCAAAAGATATGATGAAAGTTATTCAAGCGTATTTAGAAACGTATCCAGATATACCATACGTTATAGATCCAGTTATGCTAGCAAAAAGTGGAGACTCACTGATGGATGATGATGCTAAAAAGGATTTACAGAATATTTTATTACCATTGGCTACAGTCGCAACGCCTAATTTACCTGAAGCAGAAGAAATCACTGGATTGACTATAGATAATGAAGCATCTATTTATAAAGCCGGTGAAATTTTCATAAATGAAATTGGTAGTAAAGGTGTTGTGATTAAAGGTGGGCATGCTGAAGATTTAGATAAAGCTAAAGACTACTTATTCACGAAGGAAAATGTTTATACTTTTGAAGATCCACGTTATGAAACAAAACACACACATGGTACAGGATGTACATTTTCAGCAGTCATCACTGCGGAACTCGCCAAAGGTAAATCAATTTTTGAAGCGGTCAAAAAAGCTAAAGCCTTTATTTCATTAAGTATCAAATACACACCTGAAATAGGTCAGGGTAGAGGACCAGTAAACCATTTTGCATATATGAAGAAAGTAGGTTTAGATGATGAATAGCTTGAATCAATTAAGAGAAAATAATCCGTTAGTTATTTGTTATACGAATGATGTTGTAAAGAATTTTACAGCCAATGGCTTATTGAGCTTAGGCGCAAGTCCAGCTATGAGCGAAGCACCGGAAGAAGCGATGGATATGCTTACTTATGCAAATGCACTACTAATAAATATTGGTACACTGACGAAAGCAAGAGAAATAGATATATTAAAGATTGCTAAAACGGCAAATCAAATAGGAACGCCCATTGTTTTTGACCCTGTAGCGGTAGGAGCGTCTCAATATCGAAAAGATTTCTGCGCAACTTTTTTGAAAGAAATTGATGTTGCTGTAATCAAAGGTAATGCATCAGAATTATTAGCATTGATGGATGCAGATACAACAATGAAAGGGACAGATAGTGACCAAGATTTGGATGCAATTACTATTGCTAAAAATGCATATAAACAATTTGATACAGCAATAGCCATAACAGGAGAAACAGATATTGTGATTCAAGACAATAAAATGTATAAATTATCTAATGGCTCACCATTATTAGCAAAAGTGACAGGCGCTGGATGTCTGTTAGGTGCAGTTATAGCGAGTTTTTTAAATCAAGATAAAAAAGTGACTGTAGATAGGTTAATAGATGCTATTTCAATTTATAATATAGCTTCAGAACAAGCTGAACAAAATTCAAAAAATAATGGACCTGGCTCATTTATGATTGAATTACTAAATGCACTTTATCACATTCAATACGATGACTATTTAACATTGAGTAACAGGCAAGAGGTGTAATTATGTTCGATAAAGATAGTTTGAAAGTTTATTTTATATGCGGTACTCAAGATATACCAGTATCGAAATCGATAAAAGAGGTTGTGAAAACAGCCTTAGATTCAGGTATCACTATGTTTCAATATAGAGAAAAGGGTGATGGTTCTTTAACTGGAAATGATAAGGTGGAAATGGCACAACAATTATTAGAACTTTGTCACAGTTATAATGTACCTTTTATTGTAAATGATGATGTAACACTAGCTGAAAATATAAATGCTGATGGAATTCACGTAGGGCAAAATGATATGAAAGTTACGGAGTTTGCCCAAAAATTTAAAAATAAAATTATTGGTCTAAGTATTAGTGATATTAAGGAATATGAGCAATCTGATTTAACTTATGTTGATTATATCGGTGTTGGTCCGATGTACGCCACTAATTCTAAACAGGATGCAAACTCCCCAGTTGGTCCTGAAATGATACCTAAGTTAAGAAGTTATATTGAGGATTTCCCAATCGTTGCAATAGGCGGAATTACTGTCGATAATACAGAAGAAATAATCCAAGCTGGAGCGAACGGTGTATCAATCATTTCTGCAATAAGTAAAAGTGACAATATAAGTAAGACAGTAAGACAATTTTTACAAAATGTTGATTAAAGTATAAAAATTTCTTTTTTTGTTTTCTACTTCCCTCCTAATATGATAAAATAAATTCTATGTGAATATATCATTAGAGGTGGAAAAATGAAGAAGAAAGCGCTACTCCCTTTATTATTAGGTGTAATGGTCTTTTTAGCAGGCTGTGACTATTCAAAACCTGGAAATAGAGATGGATTTTTCTATAATACGTTCGTAGAACCAATGGATAAAGTTATACATTGGTTAGGAACTAGTTTTAATAACGACTATGGTTTAGCAATCATAGTACTTGTATTGGCGATTCGTGTAGTATTATTGCCATTCATGTTATCAAACTATAAAAACAGTCACATGATGCGTGAAAAAATGAAGGTTGCAAAACCGGATATTGATGCTATTCAAGAAAAGGTTAAACGTTCGCGTACGCAAGAAGAGAAGATGGCAGCAAACCAAGAAATGATGGAAGTTTATAAAAAATATGATATGAACCCTATGAAGAGCATGTTAGGTTGTTTACCGATTTTAATCCAAATGCCGATTATTATGGGATTATTCTTCGTATTAAAATACCCTTCAAGCGGTGGTTTCACTGAACACCCTAACTTCTTATGGTTTAACTTAGCAAAACCAGATATTTGGATTACAATTATTGCAGGTATTTTATACTTCTTACAAGCATATGTATCAAGTAAGAGTATGCCAAATGAACAACGTCAAATGGGTTATATGATGATGGTCATCTCACCTATAATGATTGTGTGGATTGCATTAAGCTCTGCATCTGCTTTAGGTCTATATTGGTCAGTTAGTGCGGCGTTCTTGATTGTACAAACACAAGTAGCAAATATGTATTACTCAAAACTTGCTAAAAAAGAAGTGGCACCGATGATTGAAGCAATGGAGAAAAATAAAGCAGAATCAACTGGTAAAGGTAAAAACACACAAGTAGTATCTAAGAAAAACAAAAAAAAATAAAATAAACACCAAGAGTTAAATTTCTAGATATAAGAAGAATCCCGAACTGATAATTAAATCAGTTCGGGATTCTTTTTGGTTCGAAAGTTTTTGATTATTTAAATTTAATGTTACAACTAGCAATACCATTCATTAAAAAATTGTTCAACGAATTGTTGCATATATTGATGTCGCTCTTGTGCAATTTGTTTGGCAGTAGTTGTATGCATTAAATCTTTAAGTTTAAATAATTTTTCATAAAAATGTTTTATAGCAGAAGGGGACCATTCGCTATAAAGAGATGTATCGACTTCGTTAATATTCTTTGTATCATGTTCTTTCCACATAGATTCTTTAAAATGACCGGAAAATTGAAAAGTTCTAGCAATACCAATAGCACCAATTGCATCTAGTCTATCAGCATCACGTACAATTTGGCCTTCGATAGATAATGATACAAGGTTGTTTTGCCCATTTTTATAACTGATATTCTCGATAATATATAAGATATGTTGTAACTGTTCGGGAGCTAATTGTAAGTTTGTTAGAAAGCTTTTCAAGTTTTGTAATGCTTTTTGAGTATTTGTAAGTTTTGTATCAACGGTGTCATGTAACAAACTTGCTAGTTGAATTGTTAACAAATCTCCTGCTTGTTCTTGTTTTGAGATGTATGTTGCCATTTTAACAACTCTATTAACATGAGCAATGTCATGGCCAGTCGCATCATTTTTATGAAAGTGAGTCATGTATTCATTTGCCTGATTAAGTATGTTTATATGATTCAAAATAAAATCACCTCTAAAGTTGTATATTGGTAATGATAAATATATGTTATTTATAAAAATAAAGGTCTAAGTAGTTTAACATCATAAACATTATCTTAGACCTCATAGCATACTATAATATTGGAGATAATAATCTAGAAATGCCTTCTTTAAATTTAATCCATAAGCTTCGCTGTTTGTAAATCTCTTGCGTTAATCTATAAGATACTTCCAAGTCTTTTTCGAAAGCTAATCTTAATTCTTTAGCTATGTGTGTATCATAAATAAAGGCATTAATTTCAAAGTTCAATGTAAAGCTACGATGATCCATATTTGTAGTCCCTACACTTGCAATTTCATCATCAATTACTAATGTTTTTGAATGTAAGAACCCATTATTATAATGGAATATATTTACACCAGCATCTAATAAAGAGGCAACGTTATTGTAGGTCGCCCAATATACGAATGGGTGATCAGGTTTATTTGGAATCATAATACTTACATCAACACCGCCAAGTGCTGCAATTTTTATTGCATCTAAAAATGACTGATCAGGAATAAAGTAAGGAGATTGAATATAGATAGATTGTTTTGCTGAAGCAATCATTTTTAAATAACCATATTTAATTTGTTCCCACGTTTCATCTGGACCACTAGATGCTATTTGTACACCTATGGTACCACCAGAATCTACGTCCGGAAAATAGCGGTCAGCGTATTTGAGATTATCACGTGTAGCTTGCGAGTTCCAATCTAGCATGAAACGTAACTGTAAGGCGTTGACAGCATCACCAACAATACGCAAATGTGTATCTCTCCAATAACCAAACTTTTTCTTCTTACCTAAATATTCTTCACCCACGTTGAAACCACCCACATAACCGATATGACCATCAATAATAACAATCTTTCTGTGATTTCGATTATTCATTCTAAGGTTGATTAGTGGTAGTTTAGAAGGGAAGAACGCTTCTACTTGACCACCGTTTTTCCTGAAAAATTTAAAATCTTTCAGTGAAAGACCTCTAGAACCCATATCATCATAGAGCATTTTAACTTCAATACCTTGTTCAAGCTTTTGTTCGAGCGCGTTCAAGATGCGTTCGCCAAGCGAATCATTTCTGAAAATATAGTATTGAATATGGATATAGTCGGTTGCTTCATCTATATCTTTAAGAAGAGAATCAAATTTTTCTTTACCATCAGTAAAAATTTTGATTTCATTATCTGTTGTTAAGAAAGCAGCATTATTATATAACAACATTTGAACCATATCTTTAAACTTTACGATTTGATGATTGCCTTTAGAAAAATCATCATTTTTTAAGGCTTCTAGTTGTTCGCTTACAATCATTTCAATTCCGATTTTATCTTCTTCATCTAATGAGAAGATGTGATCGCGCTGAATTTGTCTTCCAACAAATAGGTAAATAATAAAACCTAAGATGGGAATTAACACAAGGACTAAGAGCCAAGCCCAAATCGAACCAGCTGATCTTCGTTCCATAAAAATAATTGTAAACGCAAAGACAAGGTTTAATATAAATGCAGTAATCAAAATGATATTAATCACCACATTAGTATAATTGAGCGACATTGAAAATATATCTATCATATTAAACCTCCAAAATACAATTAATTAATTTTTAACTAGTGAAAGTCCTAACTATTGTAACATGTTCATACTGTTTTATCACTTGACTAATACCTTATAGGGGTATACGATATGAGTGATATACGTAGGAGGTGTTGAGAAAGTGACAGAAATACAAAAAGCGCATCATTCAGACCAAATAAAATCAAATTTGAAATCAAGACTAAATAGAATAGAAGGGCAAGTGCGAGCAATAAACCGTATGGTAGATGAAGATGTTTATTGTGACGATGTACTTACTCAAATTAGAGCGACACGTTCTGCACTAAATAGCGTAGCAACTAAATTGTTGGATCATCATATGAAAAGTTGCATCATGGATAAAGTGGAAAAAGGTCAACAAGAAGAAGCAATGGAAGAATTATTAGTAACTTTTCAAAAATTAATGAAGGATTAGGCAAGGTGACAAAAGTGCAATCAAAAGTAATTTACGTCTCAGATATTAATTCAGAACGACAATATCAAATAAAACAACGATTAATGAATGTTATAGGTGTACACAATGTTGCTATAGATATTGACAAAGGAGAAATACTTGTCGATTTTGAAACACCTGCGAGTTTAAATAATTTGGAAAAAGAAATTTATGATCTTGGATATCAAATATTTTAATAAATTCAAAAATGAATTATATTACAATTTGAGTATGAATACCCTTTAATATAGATGTGAAATGTAAAAAAACGAATAAAAACTAAAATTCAAATGGAATTTCACAATAAAAGTCACAATTTTTTGAAGTGATTTAAAAAAATTGAATATAATGTGGTATTTTTTATTTAAAAGGGGTAAGATATAGTAGAAGCTAGAAATTTAGGGGTGATGATATGAATAAAGATAACGAAAAAATTCAAAACGTAGTTAAACTATTATCATCATTAGGGGTAAACATAAAGAAAACCAAATCACGATTAGAAGTTATGCATACTCTACCATCTACTGTGAAAACCGCTAACGAATTGAAATAGTCAAGTTACCCAATGAAGTGATTGGAGCCAATGGTTCTAGTCGCTTTTTTACTTTTCACTGTATGAAACAGGACTGATACAAAAATCAGTCCTGTTTTTTTGATATAAAATATTATGTTACTCTCTCTTATTGATATTTACACATAAAATAACACCCCTAAAAGATAGATTTTAGGGGTGTATACCAGTGTCTAAGGACATCAATTTTTTAATACCAATCTACCTCGATGTTCTGTTTTATATAGACGTAACATTGTATAACGAAGGTATTAATGATAATCAATTCTTTGATCGCGTTAGTTGCGTTGTTGTTGAGTATTGTTTGGGCTGGTGATAAGTAAACGATAATATAACTCCGATTCCACACATTAAGCTCCACAACGAACTACCACCGTAACTGATAAATGGCAACGGTATACCTGTTATTGGCAATAACTGAATTGTCATACCAATATTTTGTAATACGTGGAATAAAACAAGGGTTGCATAACCAATAATAAATAATTTACTGAAGGGTAATTCGAATTTCGTAGCAAGCCTAACTAAATGGAATATAAAGGCTAAGAAAACTAATATTAAAATAACAGAGCCGATAAATCCAAATTCTTCACCAATAACGGAAAAGATAAAGTCTGTATGATTTTCTGGAATATAAACTTCACCATGATTAAATCCTTTACCAACTAGTTGACCTGATCCAATGGCTTTAAGTGATTCAGTTAAATGATAACCGTCACCACTGCTGTATGTGTAAGGATCAAGCCAAGAATTAATACGTCCCATTTGATAAGTTTTGATACCGAAACTATTTTCAATTAGGGAAGGCTTGTAAATGATTGAAAGGATGATGCTTGATCCTAAGGCGATTCCTGCAATAAATACAGGTGCTAAAATCTTCCAAGAAATACCACTTACAACGATAACCCCTACTATTATTGCACAAAGTACTAACATCGTTCCTAAATCATTTTGTAATAAGATAAGACCCATTGGTATTACTGAAATGCCTGCAATTTTTAATAATAGTTTGAAATCAGTTTCTAATGATTTGTTAAAGGTAAATTGATTATGTCTAGAAACTAATTTTGCAAGTGCTAGTATGAGTACAATTTTCATGAATTCTGAAGGCTGTACACTTAGTGGTCCTAATTTATACCAACTTTTAGCCCCGTTAATAATAGGTGTGATAGGTGTTTCTGGAATAATAATGAGTATAAATAAGGCTGCACAAAGTAAAAAATACAACAAGTATGTATATTTCATTAATTTCTTAGGTGATACGAGCATAATTAAACATGCAATTAAACCACCTAACACATAATATAAAATCTGTCTTATGCTAAAGTTGGCACTGTATTGTCCGCCACCCATAGCTGAGTTAATAATTGTGACGCTAATTATTGCTAATAATACGAGGATACCTATTAAAACCCAGTCAATCCGCCGTATCCAATGGTTATTTTTTAATTGACGTGAAATTCTCATTTCTTACCCCTTTAAACTACTTAGATTTCTCAATATTTGTATTATACTTAGATTTTACCGAACTTTAGCATATTTTGCTAGAATGAGGGTGCATTATTTAGAAAATTATAATTATTATGATACTGTAAAACATTAAAAATATAGTCGAGATATCTTTAGAAAATAAATGCTTTTTATACTA
Source organism: Staphylococcus sp. Ze2 (assembly GCF_048568365.1). NCBI lineage: Bacteria > Bacillati > Bacillota > Bacilli > Caryophanales > Staphylococcaceae > Staphylococcus > Staphylococcus sp. Ze2. The sequence goes on from NZ_CP183486.1 coordinate 1,198,980, forward strand.
CTAAACAAATGCAAAAAATTATAAAATCGTGATATGATGTAGTTTAAGAATTGTATATGGAGGCTAAAATATGGCTAAAGAAAATGTATGTATCGTATACGGAGGAAAAAGTGCAGAACACGATGTTTCAATATTAACAGCACAAAATGTTTTAAATGCTATTGATAAAGCACAATATCAAGTAGACATTATTTACATAACAAATGATGGTGCGTGGAAAAAGAAAGAAAATATCGTAGACACTATAAATGATATAGACACTTTACGTTTAACAGAAGTTGAAGCAGGAGAAATTTCACAGTTGCTTAACGTAGGTAGTACTGGAAATCCTTATAGTGCAGTTTTCCCTGTATTGCATGGGCCAAATGGTGAGGATGGTACAATACAAGGTTTATTTGAAGTATTGGATATACCATATGTAGGGAATGGCGTTTTAGCTGCCTCAAGCTCAATGGATAAATTAGTAATGAAACAACTTTTTGCACATAGAGGCTTACCTCAATTGCCATATGTGAGTTTTTTAAGAAGTGAGTATCATAAATATGAAGGTAATATATTAAAATTGGTACATGATAAATTAGAATATCCAGTATTTGTTAAACCAGCTAACTTAGGATCAAGTGTAGGAATTAGTAAATGTAATAATGAAGAAGAATTAAAAGTTGGTATTGAAGAAGCATTTCAGTTTGACCGTAAGTTAGTTATTGAACAAGGTATTGATGCTAGAGAAATTGAAGTTGCTGTATTAGGCAATGATTATCCGGAAACAACTTGGCCCGGTGAAGTCGTTAAAGACGTCGCTTTCTATGATTACAAATCAAAATACAAAGATGGAAAGATTAGTTTAGAAATTCCAGCTGACTTAGATGAAGAAGTTCAAATGACTTTAAGAAATATGGCGATTGAAGCATTTAAAGCAACTGACTGTTCCGGCTTATTACGTGCCGATTTCTTTGTTACTGAAGATAATCAAATTTTTATAAATGAGACAAACGCTATGCCAGGATTTACTGCGTTTAGTATGTATCCTAGTCTTTGGGAAAATATGGGTGTATCTTATGCAGATTTAATTAAAAAATTAATTGAATTAGCTAAAGAAAAACACAATGATAAAAAGCAAAATAAATACAAAATTGATTGAGGCGGATAAATTATGATTGAGGTAACGTTAGAACAAATTCAAGAATGGATTCCTTGTGAAATTGATAATGAGTATATGGATCAAGCTATACAAGGTGTTTCTATTGATTCACGCGATATTAAAAGTCAAAACTTATTTATTCCGTTTAAAGGTGAACACGTTGATGGTCATAAATATGTAGCACAAGCATTAAAAGATGGTGCGGGTGCTTCATTTTATCAAAAAGGTACGCCGTTAGATGAAAATGTCGATGGCCCAATTATATGGGTTGAAGATACATTAACAGCTCTACAACAACTTGCAAAAGCTTATTTAGAGTTTGTGAATCCTCAAGTTATTGCAGTCACAGGATCAAATGGTAAAACTACTACTAAAGATATGATCGAAAGTGTACTAAAACCACAATTTAAAGTTAAGAAGACACAGGGCAATTATAATAATGAAATTGGTATGCCATTAACAATTTTAGAATTGGATATAGATACTGAAATATCAATTCTTGAAATGGGGATGTCAGGTTTTCATGAAATTGAATTTTTATCAAATTTGGCAGAACCTAATATTGCAGTAATAACTAATATTGGTGAGTCACATATGCAAGATTTAGGTTCTAGAGAAGGTATTGCGAGAGCTAAATCTGAAATTACAATAGGCCTAAAATCAGGTGGCTTGTTTATCTATGATGGTGACGAACCGTTATTAGAACCTTATGTAAATCAATTGTCTAATGTAGATTTAGTGAGTATAGGTAAAAATGCTACTAATTCACTTGTGAGTCAAATTGAGTCGATTAACGATGATGGTATTGCATTTACTATTAATGAAAAAGAACGATTTGAGCTTCCAATATTAGGTGAGCATAATATGAAAAATGCTTCGATTGCAATTGCAGTAGGCAAGAGAATGAATTTGAGTTACGACACAATTTTTAATAATTTACGTGAAGTACAATTGACTGGTATGAGAATGCAACAATATCATACTTCAGATAATTCGTTAGTAATCAATGATGCTTATAATGCAAGTCCTACAAGTATGAAAGCAGCTATAGATACCTTGACAGTGATGACTGGTAGAAAAATACTTGTATTAGGCGATGTATTAGAGTTAGGTCCTAATAGTCAAGTGATGCATGAACAGGTTGGAGAGTATTTAAATGGTAAAGACATTGATACCTTATTTACATTTGGTGAGGAATCACACTATATCAGTAATGTAGGTAAACAGTATGTAAATCATATGGAGCATTTTGAGGATAAACAAAAGTTAATTGAAACTATAAAAACATATATACAACCAGAAGATAAAGTTTTAATAAAAGGTTCAAGAGGGATGAAATTAGAAGAAGTCGTTGAAGCATTAATCTAAGAAAACTGATATCAAATAGCAGTTGTGGTAGTGAAGGTTAATCCATACTATTAGGATTTTTGTTTTCAAATATGAGACATATCTAAATACACAAGACCGAGGCTTAAAATGTCTCGGTCTTTACTATGCTCTGACACATGGGATTATTGTATATTGCTAAATGAGATCAATATACAAAGATAAAATTGCTTTTATACTTTTAAGTCAATAATGCATTCTTAAAATTAAATATAGGAATTTATTATAATATTCTAAGGATGTAAAAAAGTTTAAATTAATATATTTAAGGCAAAAGGTAGTTGCACTTTCAAACTATAATAATCTGACAATTAACCGAATAAAAAAATTAACAAAAATTTTTCATAAGTTAAAACACATGTTGGGAAATAAATTTAAACGCTTACAACCTATGTTTTACAAGGTTTATTGTGATTACAGTTACAATCAATACATATGATATAGCTTATTTAATCAAATTTGGTTTATTGCGATTATATACTTGAGGTGGTACTATAAAGAAGTTGAAGAAACTTAAGTGAACATATATGTATAGAAATACAGATAAATAAAGGAGAATTATATTGCAAAATTTTAAAGAATTAGGGATCTCAGATAAGATGGCAGAAACCCTACAATCCATGGGGTTCGATGAGGCCACTCCTATACAAAAAGAGAGTATCCCTCTTGCCTTAGAAGGCAAAGATGTTCTTGGTCAAGCACAGACTGGTACAGGTAAAACAGGTGCATTTGGTATTCCATTAATTGAAAAAGTGGCAGACCAAGAAGGCGTTCAATCATTAATCCTTGCACCAACAAGAGAATTAGCAATGCAAGTTGCTGAATCACTTAAATCATTTGCTAAAGGGCAAAATGTACAAGTAGTTACAGTATTTGGTGGTATGCCAATCGACCGTCAAATCAAAGCGCTTAAAAAAGGACCACAAATCGTAGTAGGTACACCAGGCCGAGTGATTGATCACTTAAACCGCCGTACATTAAAAACAACTGATATTCATACGTTAATTTTAGATGAAGCGGATGAAATGATGAACATGGGATTCATCGATGATATGAAATTTATCATGGATAAAATACCTGCTGAACAACGTCAAACTATGTTGTTCTCAGCAACTATGCCTAAAGCAATTCAAACATTAGTACAACAATTCATGAAATCACCTGTCATTGTTAAAACAATGAACAACGAAACTTCTGATCCACAAATCGAAGAATTTTATACTATTGTAAAAGAATTAGAAAAATTCGATACATTCACTAGCTTTTTAGATGTACATCAACCAGAATTAGCTATTGTATTTGGTCGTACAAAACGTCGTGTTGATGAGTTAACAAGTGCGTTAATTTCAAAAGGATACAAAGCTGAAGGTTTACATGGTGATATTACACAAGCAAAACGTTTAGAAGTATTGAAAAAATTCAAAAATGACCAATTAGACATTTTAGTTGCGACAGATGTTGCAGCAAGAGGATTAGATATTTCAGGCGTAAGTCATGTTTATAACTTCGATATTCCTCAAGATACTGAAAGTTATACACACAGAATTGGACGTACTGGTCGTGCTGGTAAAAAAGGCGTAGCGATTACATTTGTTAACCCAATTGAAATGGATTATATCCGTCAAATTGAACAAGCAAATAAACGTCAAATGACAGCTTTAAGACCACCACACCGTAAAGAAGTGCTTAAAGCTCGTGAAAATGACATCAAAGGTAAAGTTCAAAACTGGATGTCTAGAGACAGTGAACCTAGATTACAACGTATTGCTACTGAGTTAATTGAAGAATATAATGATGTGAATTTAGTTGCAGCATTATTACAAGAGTTAGTTGAATCTAATGATGATGTTGATGTTCAATTAACATTTGAAAAACCATTATCTCGCGGCAAAGGTCGTCAAGGCAAAGGTGGACCAAAACGTGGTGGTGGAAATCACAAACGTGGCGGTGGCAAATTCGACAACAAAAATCGTCGTTCAGGTAAAGGCGGATTCAACAACAAGAAGAAAAATGATAGACCTTCTTCAGACAGAAACAACAATAAGAAATCATCAATGAAAGGTCGCACATTTGCTGACCATAAAAAATAAATAATAATTTATCATATATGAAATTTAGGTTTAATCATCCCAATTATTTGGGGTGATTTTTTTGTTTTTAAACATAAATTATACATTGGTATTGCCATATAGTTTAATAGATATTTACGGCATTAGGGGAGTGAAGCGTGTAATAACCATATGTTATAATGAGTTGAAATCTCAATAGAGGAGTGTGCATATGTCGAGCGAACAACTATTTAAGAGAAGTCCTAGCCAAGCATTAACTTACTATTATATAAGTGAAGGACTATCATTTATAGTTAATATCATTATAGCAATCGTATTAATGTTTTTGTGGAGCCATTTCGATTGGTGGCATTTTATATTTTATTTAATTTGTGCATTTATTTTATTTGATATTGTGTATGCTGTCCTAAAACCTTGGATTACTTATCGGTATACGTATTTTAGAATTATGGAAAATTATATAGAAATTAAATTTGATTTCTTTTTTAAAACGCAAAAAATTGTGAAACTTGAACGTACTCAATTTACTGAACGAAAAAATAATCCCATCTTAAAGAAGCTTGGTTTGGCTAGAGTATCTTTAGTTACAGCAGGTCATCGGGTGAGCTTTCCGTTATTATCGATTGAAGACTCAAAAGCATTTGAATCCATGACACTCGATTATTTGAGAGGGGCTGATTTTGATGTATAAACCTCAAAAACTTCATCCTATTTCATATTTAACAGGTATTATTGAAGCAATTAAGCAAAATATCTTTTTGATTATTATTTTTCTAGTGTTTAACATTAGAGATTTTGATTTCACTAATATTTATGCTTATATTTTTCCAGGTATCGTAAGTTTATTTTTTATTATTTCTTTTATAACTCAAGTTCTAAAAGTTTATAATACACGCTATTGGATAGAAAATGATCATTTTGTCTTAGCTACTGGCATATTTACCAAAGAAAGAAAAGAGTTAAATATCCGGCGTATTCAAACACTAGATACATCACAAGGTATTATCAATCAATTGGTTGGTGGTGTGAAATTACAAATCAAAACTCCGAGTGATGGTGTTGATTTAGATACAGTATCAAGATCACAAAGTGAAAAGATACAACGAGCCTTGAGAGATAAGCAAAAAGATTTAATTAAAAATAGTGAAGAATCGCAAACTGAGATGGAAGTCACGATAGAAGATGGCTATAATACTGAAGTGACCAATCAATCAATACACTTATATAAATTAAATTTTAAAGAATTACTATTTATGGCACTGACTAGCGGTGCTATAGGTGTTGCATTTGCTGCAGTATCACCTATTATTGGTAGTTTGTCGAACGTAATTCCGTGGAATTGGTTAACAGATGAATTTGCTCAAATATCAGAAGCAATTTTCGTGATCGTGCTTATGATGGTTGCAATGGTTGTAGCAATAAGTTATATAGTAGGGACACTTATCGTGATCATACGCAATTTTAATTATACTGTGACGCAAAATGAAAATCAGTTGAATATTAAATATGGTCTTTTTAATGTGAAAAGCATTACTGTTCCTACAGATAGAGTGCAAGCAATTGTTGAAAAACAATCCTTTTTAAGAAAATTATTTGGCTATACATCGATTCATTTTGTAATTACGAGTGACATGAATAGCAATGATAAAGATGATGTGTCACTAGATGGTAATGTTATGATTCTTCCATTTATTAAACGAGATAAGGGCTATGCAATTATTAAAGATTTAATTCCTAGCATGTCGTTTGAAAAGGCAGAACAAGGTATGCCTTGGCGTGGTTTTCACAGACATTTTTGGAAAGAGTCAATGGTCCTTATCATTGTTGCTGCTATCATAAATTATTTTTGGGAGCCATGGGTATTCTTAATCGCCGGAATAATAATACTTCTATTAATCATACATAGTTATCTTGTTGTTAAGTATTCCGGTTTGAAACTACGAAATGATGAACTCGTAGTACGGAATGTAACTCTGTTTGGATTCAGAAACTCATATTTTAAGCATAATAAAATACTGGGGATGGAGATAAAGCGCAATCCGTTTCTTATTAAAAGTAATTTAGGGAATTTCGATTTTATTATTGCAAAAGCTGCGGGGAATGAAGTAATAGGTCTTGATTTTAATCCGCAGCAGCATGTACAAATGCTTAGGAATTGGTATTTGAGAGGTGAAAACGATGGAGAACTATAATAATATGCATGAATCGGGAAAGACCGTCATGCGTCTCTCTGCAATTATTACTGCTGTTATTTTTATAATAGTATTAACTATATTTAGCGTGGTCAACCACATATGGCTTGAATGGATTGATAAAGAACCCATGAAATGGATTTTATTTATTGGAGTAGGTATAGCGTTTATATACTTAATTTTAAACGTTATATTTATTCCTATCTATAGATATAAAATTTTCAAGTATAGTATAGATGACCACGTAGTTACAGTGAGAAATGGCCTGTGGTTTGTGTCAGTATTAAAAGTTCCGTTATTTAGAATACAAAATGTAGATACACATGAAGGGCTTTTAATGAGAAAATACAAATTAGCAAATTTAACATTATCTACTGCTGGTGGAAATATAAATATTAAGTTTATAAATAAAACAACTGCTACAAAGTTGAAACAACAAATTAAATACGTTAATAAAGACAAAAATCCGTCATACTAAATAATAATTATGTATTTATAAGTAAGAGGATAAAAGTTATTTGAAAATAAGGAGAAGCGCTATGATACACGGTGTTGGTGTTGACTTAATTGAGATTGATAGAATAAAGAAACTATATCAAAAGCAAGATAAACTTGTGGAACGTATTTTAACAGCAAATGAACAATATAAATTCAACAGTTTCCAAAATGAACAACGTAAAATAGAATTCCTAGCTGGACGCTTTGCATGTAAGGAAGCTTTTAGTAAAGCATTAGGTACAGGCATTGGTAAAAAAGTCGCTTTTAATGATATAGATTGTTTTAATGATAATAATGGCAAACCTTGCATCAATTACAGTGGTTTTAACGTCCATGTCAGTATTACGCACACAGAACACTATGCAATGAGCCAAGTTATTTTAGAAGTTGATTAATTTTTTTAGTTTATTCGGTATGTTTGATTTGGCTATAGTATCGTGAGTGTTATAAAATTAATTTAATATAAAAAAGATGTATATCATATAAGCATACAGGAGGTATAAATTTAATGTCTGATAAGTACTATAGATCGTCATACTTGAACATAGATTTAAATACCATTGTTTCTAATTTTCAAGTCTTTCGAAAATTACATCCAAATAAAAAGGTTATCCCAGTAGTTAAAGCAAATGGCTATGGTTTAGGAAGTGTGCCTATTGCTAGACAACTTATGGAAAATGGTGCAGAGTTTTTTGCAGTGGCGACACTCGACGAAGCTATTGAGTTGAGAATGCATGGTATAGATGCCAAAATACTCGTGTTAGGAGTAATACCTTCATATAATATAAGTAAAGCTATTCAACATCGTGTTGCAATTACAGTACCTTCAAAGGATTGGTTGACTGATGCAATTCAAGAAATTCCAGAAACAAATGAAAAAGATATTTGGCTACATATTAAATTAGATACGGGTATGGGCAGATTAGGTATGAAAGACGTTGAAGAGTACAAAGAAGTTATATCGCTTATCCAATCACAAGAACATTTGATTTTTGAAGGAGTTTTTACACATTTTGCATGTGCAGATGAAGCTGGTGAATCAATGAATCAGCAACAAGCTCTATTTGAAGAAATAGTTAATCAAGCTGATAAACCGAAATATATACATTCTCAAAACTCAGCAGGTGCATTAATGAAAGATACACAGTTTTGTAATGCAGTTAGAGTTGGTATCTCACTATATGGTTATTATCCATCTCAATATGTTAAAACGAATGTTAAAGTGCATTTAAAACCTAGTGCGCAGTGGATTAGTGAGGTCGTTCAAACCAAAATACTACAAGCGGGAGAATCAGTAAGCTATGGTAGTGTATATACAGCTGATGCACCAACAAGAATAGGTATTATTCCAGTGGGGTATGCAGATGGTTTTCCAAGGATGATGAAAGGTTTTAACGTTAATGTAAATGGCATTCAATGTGAAATCATTGGAAAAGTATGTATGGATCAAATAATTATAAAAATTCCTGAAGATATACAAGCAGGTGATAAAGTCATTATTATGGATCATCATAGTGATAACCCACAATCTGCTGAAGCATTGGCACAACAGCAAAAAACAATCAATTACGAAGTTTTATGTAGGTTAAGTAGGAGATTACCAAGGATTTATCATGAGACTAAAGGCTTAGAAATTCACAATGAATTGCTAAAATAGTATAGTCACTGTGTGTAAAATTTGTTATTATATATCTAACAACAAATCTCGATATATTCTATTTTAGTCACCTGGAGGTCTCTATTCATGGCAAGTTTTAATCAAAGTAGAAATCATAGTATTGAACAACTTTTAAAAGAAGGCTATTCTCAAATGGCTGACTTAAATCTCTCCCTTGCAGCAGAAGCCTTTCCATTTGAATGTGAAGCTTGTGATTGCAATGAAGTTTACATTAGCTCTAAGAATAATAATGAATGATGAGAAGAGGAGACGTTTATTTAGCTGATTTATCACCAGTACAAGGGTCTGAACAAGGGGGAATTAGACCCGTCGTTATTATACAAAACGATACTGGTAACAAATATAGTCCTACAGTAATTGTAGCTGCAATTACTGGTAGGATTAATAAAGCTAAAATACCTACACATGTAGAGATAGAAAAAAGTAAATATAAACTTGATAAAGATTCTGTTATATTGTTAGAACAGATCAGAACTTTAGATAAAAATAGGCTAAAGGAAAAATTAACATATCTTTCTGAGAAAAAAATGAAAGAAGTTAATACTGCTATTGATATAAGTTTAGGATTACATAATATTAGGAATCATAAATCCTAGTTTTCAAGGGGTTAACTTAATAAGCAAAATAATAGCAAATGATAGGCATCGATTTGCTATAACATGTAACAACCATTTAATTGTCGAGTTAATTAAGTTTGCAAATTTTGAGTTTTATTATAGTGGTTGGATACCTTTACATAAGATGTCTAAGTGAGAAGCTTTAGGGTATCCTAAAGCTTTTTTAAATATTAAAGTAAAGGCTATTCTAGATAATAATTTAGTTTACAGCTATGCTTAAGCAATGGTTAGCATTTAAATACCCCGTTAAAAACATACATAAAGAACATATATATGTTACATCCAATGTATGCGATTTATATTTGCATTTTGAGGAGGATATACCGCGTGGAAGAATTCAAAAATCAATATAAAGCGCTAATTGACAAGAGTTTATATACTAAAGATTCGACCGAATTATTAAACGAGTGTAAGCGTTTTACTGAAGAAGTGATAAAAAAGGATTTATTACCTGAAGATATAGTGCAGATACATAAAGAATACATAAAAAATCACAGTTTAGATGAATCCCAAATTTTAAAAACATTTAACGTATTAAAAGAAATTGTTAAAGGATTTGGTTATAGCTATAGAGACTATAAACAATTAGTAGATCGCTTGCAATATCATGATAAAGAGATTGATTTAGCATCACGTTTACAACAAACTATGTTGAAAACAGATATACCTCAATTTGACAGTATACAAATCGGCGTGATTTCTGTCGCAGCACAAAAAGTAAGTGGTGATTACTTTAATCTCATTGACCATAAAGACGGAACGATGAGTTTTGCAGTAGCAGATGTCATTGGCAAAGGTATTCCCGCTGCATTAGCTATGAGTATGATAAAGTTTGGTATGGACTCATACGGACATTCTCAGCTACCAAGTGATGGCCTAAAAAGGTTGAATCGTGTGGTAGAAAAAAACGTTAACCAAAATATGTTTGTAACTATGTTTTATGGACTATATGAAGAATTGAATCACCTGTTATATTGTAGTTCAGCTGGTCATGAACCTGGCTATGTATACCGTGCAGAAACTGAGGAATTTGAAGAAATCACTGTACGAGGACGTGTCTTAGGTGTAAGTCAACAAACACGTTATAAACAGCAAGAAATTCCGATCTATTTAGATGATTTAGTAATTATATTTACCGATGGAGTAACAGAAGTTAGAAATGAAGCTGGAGACTTTTTAGATAAACATCATCTATTAGATATGATTCACAAGTATAAACATATGCATCCTCAGGATATAGTGCAGCTTTTATATGAGGCGATTTTAAAGATACAGAATCCGGAAAAAAGAGATGACTTAACAATATTAATAATAAAAAGAGTGAATTAGTTTTTGATGTTTTAGATTTAAAATTTAACTTTAAGGGTATAAAAGTTATTAATGAGACTATAATTAGGAGTGTAATGTTATGAACCTTAATATTGAAACTGTGACTCATGATACTCATTATGAGGTGAAAGTTGGTGGGGAACTGGATGTTTATACGGTTCCTGAGTTAGAAGAAGTCTTAGTTCCAATGAGACAAGAAGGAACACATGATATATATGTAAACTTAGAAAATGTAAGCTATATGGATTCAACTGGTTTAGGTTTATTTGTAGGTACATTAAAAGCACTAAACCAGAATGACAAGGAATTATATATTCTAGGTGTTTCAGATCGAATAAATCGATTATTTGATATTACGGGATTAAAAGATTTGATGCATGTTAATGAAGGAACGGAGGTCGAATAACATGCAACATAAACAGGATTATATTGAAATGCGTTTGCCAGCCTCAGCAGAATATGTAAGTTTAATACGATTGACCTTATCAGGTGTGTTTTCACGTGCAGGTGCTTCGTATGATGATATAGAAGATGCCAAAATTGCTGTTAGTGAAGCAGTTACTAATGCAGTAAAACATGCATATAAAGATGACCCAAATGATGTAGGAATGATAAACCTTTGTTTTGAAATTTTTGATGACAAGATAAAGATCATAATTTCTGATCAAGGAGAAAGTTTTGATTATGAAGAAACGAAAGCACAATTAGGACCTTATAAAGAAAATGAAAACATCGATTTCTTAAGAGAAGGAGGTTTAGGTCTGTTTTTAATTGAATCATTAATGGATGAAGTTACAGTTGATAAAAAATCAGGAGTAACAATCAGCATGATAAAGTATATTAAAAAAGAGCAGGTGCGAAATAATGGCGAGAGAGTCGAAATCAGTTAATGATGTATCACCTGAACAAATTAACCAATGGATAACAGAGCATCAAATTAATGAAAATTCTGATGCTCAAGATAAACTTGTAAAGCATTATAGAAAGTTAATCGAATCGTTGGCATATAAATATTCTAAAGGTCAATCTCATCATGAAGACCTCGTTCAGGTCGGTATGGTTGGTTTAATCGGCGCAATTAACCGTTTTGACTTATCCTTTGATAGAAAGTTCGAAGCCTTTTTAGTACCAACTGTAATTGGTGAGATAAAACGTTATTTACGTGATAAAACATGGAGTGTTCATGTACCTAGAAGAATTAAAGAAATTGGACCACGTATTAAGAAAGTAACAGATGAATTAACAAACGAACTTGAGCGCTCACCTTCTATTACAGAAATTGCTGACAGACTTGAAGTGAATGAAGAAGATGTGTTAGAAGCAATGGAAATGGGTCAAAGCTATAATGCGTTAAGCGTTGATCATTCTATTGAAGCGGATAAAGATGGTTCAACAGTCACATTATTAGATATAATGGGACAACAAGATGACAATTATGATTTAACAGAAAAAAGGATGATATTAGAAAAAATATTGCCTATTTTAACGGAAAGAGAAAGACAAATTATTCAATGTACGTTTATCGAAGGTTTGAGTCAAAAAGAAATAGGAGAAAGAATTGGTTTGAGCCAAATGCATGTTTCAAGGTTACAAAGAACCGCGATTAAAAAACTTCAAGAAGCAGCGAATAAATAATAACTAAAAGCAAAAGGCAGAATCTCTAAATATAGAGGACTGCCTTTTTCGTTTGTAGAAATATATTTAAAATAATGTATTAATCAAATATGTTAAAATGTATAAGATAGACAAGAATAAATACATAATTGTGAGTGGAGGATTCTATGGATAGTAATTTAATACAATCTATAAGGGATAAATATAATTTTACGACTAAACAAATCAATGCAGTGTTAGCATTATTGGAAGATAAAAATACTGTACCTTTCATTGCTCGTTATAGAAAAGAACAAACTGGTGGTTTAGATGAAGTTGAAATTAAACAAATTGATGATGAATATCAATATATGGTTAACCTTCAAAAAAGAAAAGAAGAAGTTATACATAATATAGAAAATCAAGGTTTATTAACATTAGATTTAAAGAATGATATCTTGAAACAGACTAAACTTCAGCGTGTTGAAGATTTATATAGACCTTTTAAACAGAAAAAGAAAACAAGAGCTACAGAAGCAAAAAGAAAAGGCTTAGAACCATTCGCTCAATGGCTAAAACAATCGACGGTAGACATGTCGATTGAATTAAAAGCGCAACAATTTATTACAGAAGAGGTTCCGAGTGAAGAAGATGCAATTAAAGGTGCACAGGATATTATTGCAGAGTTAGTGTCAGATGAACCAAAATATAGAAGCAAAATTTTAAAAGACACACTTCAACACGGTAATATTGTTACTCAGAAGAAAAAGAATGCTGAAGATGAGAAAGAAATATTCTCGATGTATTATGATTATGCAGAGCCAGTCAAAAAGATTGCGAACCATCGTGTATTAGCTGTTAATCGCGGAGAGAAAGAAAAAGTACTAAGCGTAAAAGTGGAAATGGATACGCAGGGCATTGAAAACTTTATTTGCAAAAATGAAATAAATGATAAGCATGAAGGTACTTATATAATTGAAGATGCTATAAAAGATAGCTTGAAACGTTTAATCATGCCTTCTATTGAAAGAGAAATAAGAGCAGATTTAACAGAGAAGGCTGAAAATCATGCTATAGATGTGTTTAGTGAAAATTTAAGGAATTTATTGTTGCAGCCTCCAATGAAAGGGAAACAAATATTGGGTGTAGACCCAGCGTTTAGAACTGGGTGTAAACTTGCAGTGATTAACCAATTTGGAACTTTTGTTGCTAAGGGTGTGATGTATCCACATCCACCAGTTAATAAAAAAGATGATGCTGAAAAAATATTTGTACAATTTGTACAAGCATATGATGTTGAATTAATCGCTATAGGGAATGGAACAGCTAGTAGAGAAACGGAACAATTTGTTGCAACAATGATTCAAAAATATAAACTGGATGTACAGTTTATTATTGTAAATGAAGCGGGTGCATCAGTGTATTCTGCATCAGAAGTGGCAAGAAGTGAGTTTCCTAAATTTCAAGTTGAAGAACGAAGCGCAGTTTCAATAGGGAGAAGAGTACAAGATCCACTAAGCGAACTCGTTAAAATAGACCCAAAATCTATTGGCGTTGGGCAGTATCAGCATGATGTAAATCAAAAATCTTTAGAAGGTGCGTTAACATTTGTAGTTGAAACGGCAGTTAACCAAGTAGGAGTCGATGTTAATACTGCTTCTCGTTCATTACTACAATATGTTTCTGGACTTACACCAACTATTGCCCAAAATATAATAGATTATAGAGAAGAAAATGGTGCAATAACGCATAATAAAGATATCGCTAAAGTAAAACGATTAGGTGCTAAGACATTTGAACAAAGTATTGGCTTTATGAGAATAGTGGATGGCAAAGAACCACTAGACAATACATCAATTCATCCTGAGAGTTATAATGTTACTTATCAATTATTAAAAGAAATTGGGATGACTTCAAAAGATTTGGGCTCAGAGCAACTTAAGTTAGCGCTAAATCATGTGGATATTGAAGTGATTGCTGAAAAACTCAATGTTGGACAACCAACATTAGAAGATATAATAAAATCTTTAATTACACCTAATAGAGACCCTAGGGATGAATTTGAAACTCCGATGTTAAAATCAGATGTACTTTCTATTGAAGATTTATCTAAAAATATGAAACTTCATGGTACTGTGAGAAATGTCGTGGATTTTGGAGCGTTTGTAGACATTGGTGTAAAACAAGATAGTTTAGTACATGTATCGAAATTGTCTAAGAAGTTTGTTAAAAACCCAATGGATATTGTAAGTGTGGGAGATATTGTAGATGTATGGATTTTAGATATTGATGAGAAAAAAGGAAAAGTATCATTGACGATGATAGATCCAAATGGATAATAATGATTTACAATATTTAACAGAAAAAATATCATCAACGTATTTTGACCGAGAATTTAAACATAAAGCATATTTTAACAATAGATTAAAAACTACTGGTGGACGTTATTTATTAATTTCGCATAATATTGAAGTAAATGAAAAGCAATTTATAAAATATGGAGAATCTGCAATTATAGATATTATAAAACATGAATTATGCCACTATCATTTACACATTCAAGGTAAGGGTTACAAACACAAGGACTCAGATTTTAAGTGTTTAAGTAAACAAACAGGGGCACCAAGATTTTGTACACCTCTCGAAAAATATGAAGAACGAGCGAATTACATTTATAAATGTAATAAATGCAAAGTTGAGTTTCCGAGAATAAGGAAAGTAAACACAAATAAAATGGTCTGTGGTAAATGTAGAGGCAAATTAATTCAAGTACAGAAATAGAATATTGAGATGAAAGAATGAGTCTTAACCATATGTTAAGACTCATTTTGTACGTAAAAGAGACTAAAAATGCTAATTATCAAAGAAATAAATGAGTATTTTAACAATATAAGTAAATTATAATTGACTAGATTGTTATTTTACTCATTTTAGTTTTTGTTTTATATTGACGTTGGGACATATATGTTATAAGATAATAAACGTTGAAAAATTAATAACTACTTCTGTTAAGAAAACATTAACTTCATTAAATTGAATTTAAAAAGTTGTTGACAAAATGTTAAATACATATTATAATAGTATACGTTACTTAATAGAGATCAAAAGAAAAACCGTTTTGCTAAGCGGCCGTGGCGGAACGGCAGACGCGCTAGGTTGAGGGCCTAGTGGGAGTATTCCCGTGGAGGTTCAAATCCTCTCGGCCGCATCAAATACCTTAATTTAATAAGCGGGTGTAGTTTAATGGCAAAACCTCAGCCTTCCAAGCTGATGTTGTGGGTTCGATTCCCATCACCCGCTCCAAATAGAAATTTAATGAACATTGAAAACTGAATTGCAATATGTCAACGTTAATTCCGAACGCAACATTAGATTGTTGGTTCAAAACAAGTGTTAGAGATAACACAAATTAGTATTTTATGAGCTAATCAAACATCATAATTCATTTATGGAGAGTTTGATCCTGGCTCAGGATGAACGCTGGCGGCGTGCCTAATACATGCAAGTCGAGCGAACAGATAAGGAGCTTGCTCCTTTGAAGTTAGCGGCGGACGGGTGAGTAACACGTGGGTAACCTACCTATAAGACTGGGATAACTTCGGGAAACCGGAGCTAATACCGGATAACATTTAGAACCGCATGGTTCTAAAGTGAAAGATGGTTTTGCTATCACTTATAGATGGACCCGCGCCGTATTAGCTAGTTGGTAAGGTAACGGCTTACCAAGGCGACGATACGTAGCCGACCTGAGAGGGTGATCGGCCACACTGGAACTGAGACACGGTCCAGACTCCTACGGGAGGCAGCAGTAGGGAATCTTCCGCAATGGGCGAAAGCCTGACGGAGCAACGCCGCGTGAGTGATGAAGGGTTTCGGCTCGTAAAACTCTGTTATTAGGGAAGAACAAATGTGTAAGTAACTGTGCACATCTTGACGGTACCTAATCAGAAAGCCACGGCTAACTACGTGCCAGCAGCCGCGGTAATACGTAGGTGGCAAGCGTTATCCGGAATTATTGGGCGTAAAGCGCGCGTAGGCGGTTTCTTAAGTCTGATGTGAAAGCCCACGGCTCAACCGTGGAGGGTCATTGGAAACTGGGAAACTTGAGTGCAGAAGAGGAAAGTGGAATTCCATGTGTAGCGGTGAAATGCGCAGAGATATGGAGGAACACCAGTGGCGAAGGCGACTTTCTGGTCTGTAACTGACGCTGATGTGCGAAAGCGTGGGGATCAAACAGGATTAGATACCCTGGTAGTCCACGCCGTAAACGATGAGTGCTAAGTGTTAGGGGGTTTCCGCCCCTTAGTGCTGCAGCTAACGCATTAAGCACTCCGCCTGGGGAGTACGACCGCAAGGTTGAAACTCAAAGGAATTGACGGGGACCCGCACAAGCGGTGGAGCATGTGGTTTAATTCGAAGCAACGCGAAGAACCTTACCAAATCTTGACATCCTTTGAAAACTCTAGAGATAGAGCCTTCCCCTTCGGGGGACAAAGTGACAGGTGGTGCATGGTTGTCGTCAGCTCGTGTCGTGAGATGTTGGGTTAAGTCCCGCAACGAGCGCAACCCTTAAGCTTAGTTGCCATCATTAAGTTGGGCACTCTAGGTTGACTGCCGGTGACAAACCGGAGGAAGGTGGGGATGACGTCAAATCATCATGCCCCTTATGATTTGGGCTACACACGTGCTACAATGGACAATACAAAGGGCAGCTAAACCGCGAGGTCATGCAAATCCCATAAAGTTGTTCTCAGTTCGGATTGTAGTCTGCAACTCGACTACATGAAGCTGGAATCGCTAGTAATCGTAGATCAGCATGCTACGGTGAATACGTTCCCGGGTCTTGTACACACCGCCCGTCACACCACGAGAGTTTGTAACACCCGAAGCCGGTGGAGTAACCATTTATGGAGCTAGCCGTCGAAGGTGGGACAAATGATTGGGGTGAAGTCGTAACAAGGTAGCCGTATCGGAAGGTGCGGCTGGATCACCTCCTTTCTAAGGATATATTCGGAAACATCTTCTTACGAAGATGAAATAGGAATAACATTGACATATTGTATTCAGTTTTGAGTGCTCATTAGAGTATTCATTGCATTGTTTTGTACATTGAAAACTAGATAAGTAAGTAAAATTTATGATTTTACCAAGCAAAACCGAGTGAATTAGAGTTTTTTAACAAGCTTTGAATTCAAAAAGAAATAATCGCTAGTGTTCGAAAGAACACTCACAGATTAATAACATTTTGGGTTTTCAACCGACTTGTTCGTGTTGAAAGTCAAAAAAGATTAAGTTATTAAGGGCGCACGGTGGATGCCTTGGCACTAGAAGCCGATGAAGGACGTTACTAACGACGATATGCTTTGGGGAGCTGTAAGTAAGCTTTGATCCAGAGATTTCCGAATGGGGAAACCCAGCATGAGTTATGTCATGTTATCGATATGTGAATACATAGCATATCTGAAGGTAGACGCGGAGAACTGAAACATCTTAGTACCCGCAGGAAGAGAAAGAAAAATCGATTCCCTGAGTAGCGGCGAGCGAAACGGGAAGAGCCCAAACCAACGAGCTTGCTTGTTGGGGTTGTAGGACACTCTATACGGAGTTACAAAAGAATAAACTAGACGAATCATCTGGAAAGATGAATCAAAGAAGGTAATAATCCTGTAGTCGAAAGTTTATTCACTCTTGAGTGGATCCTGAGTACGACGGAACACGAGAAATTCCGTCGGAATCCGGGAGGACCATCTCCCAAGGCTAAATACTCTCTAGTGACCGATAGTGAACCAGTACCGTGAGGGAAAGGTGAAAAGTACCCCGGAAGGGGAGTGAAATAGAACTTGAAACCGTGTGCTTACAAGTAGTCAGAGCCCGTTAATGGGTGATGGCGTGCCTTTTGTAGAATGAACCGGCGAGTTACGATTTGATGCAAGGTTAAGCAGTGAATGTGGAGCCGTAGCGAAAGCGAGTCTGAATAGGGCGTTGAGTATTTGGTCGTAGACCCGAAACCAGGTGATCTACCCATGACCAGGTTGAAGTTCAGGTAACACTGAATGGAGGACCGAACCGACTTACGTTGAAAAGTGAGCGGATGAGTTGTGGGTAGCGGAGAAATTCCAATCGAACCTGGAGATAGCTGGTTCTCTCCGAAATAGCTTTAGGGCTAGCCTCAAGTGATGATTATTGGAGGTAGAGCACTGTTTGGACGAGGGGCCCTTATCGGGTTACCGAATTCAGACAAACTCCGAATGCCAATCAATTTAACTTGGGAGTTAGAACGCGGGTGATAAGGTCCGTGTTCGAAAGGGAAACAGCCCAGACCACCAGCTAAGGTCCCAAAATATATGTTAAGTGGAAAAGGATGTGGCGTTGCCCAGACAACTAGGATGTTGGCTTAGAAGCAGCCATCATTTAAAGAGTGCGTAATAGCTCACTAGTCGAGTGACACTGCGCCGAAAATGTACCGGGGCTAAACATATTACCGAAGCTGTGGATTGTCCGTAAGGACAATGGTAGGAGAGCGTTCTAAGGGCGTTGAAGCATGATCGCAAGGACATGTGGAGCGCTTAGAAGTGAGAATGCCGGTGTGAGTAGCGAAAGACGGGTGAGAATCCCGTCCACCGATTGACTAAGGTTTCCAGAGGAAGGCTCGTCCGCTCTGGGTTAGTCGGGTCCTAAGCTGAGGCCGATAGGCGTAGGCGATGGATAACAGGTTGATATTCCTGTACCACCATAATTCGTTTTAAGCGATGGGGGGACGCAGTAGGATAGGCGAAGCGTACTATTGGATTGTACGTCCAAGCAGTAAGACTGAGTGTTAGGCAAATCCGGCACTCTTAAGGTCAAGCTGTGATGGGGAGAGGAATTTGTTTCCTCGAGTCGTTGATTTCACACTGCCAAGAAAAGCCTCTAGCTAGAATTGTGGTGCCCGTACCGCAAACCGACACAGGTAGTCAAGATGAGAATTCTAAGGTGAGCGAGCGAACTCTCGTTAAGGAACTCGGCAAAATGACCCCGTAACTTCGGGAGAAGGGGTGCTCTTTAGGGTTAACGCCCAGGAGAGCCGCAGTGAATAGGCCCAAGCGACTGTTTATCAAAAACACAGGTCTCTGCTAAACCGTAAGGTGATGTATAGGGGCTGACGCCTGCCCGGTGCTGGAAGGTTAAGAGGAGTGGTTAGCTTCTGCGAAGCTACGAATCGAAGCCCCAGTAAACGGCGGCCGTAACTATAACGGTCCTAAGGTAGCGAAATTCCTTGTCGGGTAAGTTCCGACCCGCACGAAAGGCGTAACGATTTGGGCACTGTCTCAACGAGAGACTCGGTGAAATCATAGTACCTGTGAAGATGCAGGTTACCCGCGACAGGACGGAAAGACCCCGTGGAGCTTTACTGTAGTCTGATATTGAAATTCGGCACAGCTTGTACAGGATAGGTAGGAGCCTGAGATGCGTGAGCGCTAGCTTACGTGGAGGCGTTGGTGGGATACTACCCTCGCTGTGTTGGATTTCTAACCCGCACCATTTATCATGGTGGGAGACAGTGTCAGATGGGCAGTTTGACTGGGGCGGTCGCCTCCTAAAGAGTAACGGAGGCGCTCAAAGGTTTCCTCAGAATGGTTGGAAATCATTCATAGAGTGTAAAGGCATAAGGAAGCTTGACTGCGAGACTTACAAGTCGAGCAGGGTCGAAAGACGGACTTAGTGATCCGGTGGTTCCGCATGGAAGGGCCATCGCTCAACGGATAAAAGCTACCCCGGGGATAACAGGCTTATCTCCCCCAAGAGTTCACATCGACGGGGAGGTTTGGCACCTCGATGTCGGCTCATCGCATCCTGGGGCTGTAGTCGGTCCCAAGGGTTGGGCTGTTCGCCCATTAAAGCGGTACGCGAGCTGGGTTCAGAACGTCGTGAGACAGTTCGGTCCCTATCCGTCGTGGGCGTAGGAAATTTGAGAGGAGCTGTCCTTAGTACGAGAGGACCGGGATGGACATACCTCTGGTGTACCAGTTGTCGTGCCAACGGCATCGCTGGGTAGCTATGTATGGACGGGATAAGTGCTGAAAGCATCTAAGCATGAAGCCCCCCTCAAGATGAGATTTCCCAACTTCGGTTATAAGATCCCTCAAAGATGATGAGGTTAATAGGTTCGAGGTGGAAGCATAGCGATATGTGGAGCTGACGAATACTAATCGATCGAAGACTTAATCAAATTTAAAATGTTTTGTTTTGGTTGAATCATATTTTACTTACTATCTAGTTTTGAATGTATAATTTCATACATTTCATTGTCTGGTGACAATGGCAAAGAGGTCACACCTGTTCCCATGCCGAACACAGAAGTTAAGCTCTTTAGCGCCGATGGTAGTCGGACTTACGTTCCGCAAGAGTAGGACGTTGCCAGGCAATTAAAGACCCAATAGGGTCTTTTTTTTATGCGTAAAGAGCTTAACTTCTTCAAAAGTAATTGCCTTGAGAAAGCGTTTGAAGCTGACGAACTAAATGAGCGACGAAACGAGCTTACGAGTGGTAAGTGAGTAAGGAGAGCGTGCAAGTGAGAAAAGATGCGAGCGCTTGACTCACGGCAAGAAAGGTCTTTAGCGCCGAAGGTAGCAGACTTACGTTCCGCAAGAGTAGGAAAAGTGGAATACATGAGCAAAGCTCATGCATAAGTCCCACTAATACAGCGAAACATAATTTGATAAGAGATTTACAAGTCTGGCTTAATAAAATTATGAGTTAAAATTAATAAAGTGGAAGTTAATAAAAAAAGCCAAGACATAGTAAATTTATGTCTTGGCTATAATAAATATATTCATTGTTTAAGAAGGTATAGAAAGAAATCATTCTTAGACAATGATTTTCTTTTAGCATGTATAACTAGATGAGTAAGGAATAAAGCATTTTATTTTCATTAATATAAATATTAGAATTATCAAACTCGTCTACATTCGCTTTTAAGTTATCTATATCTTTGTGATTATTTAATTGGATACCTATAATTACTGTTCCTGTATTTTGAGAAGACTTTTTAAGATACTCAAATTTGGTTATATCATCTTTAGGTCCAAGGACTTCATTAACAAATTCTCTTAACGCGCCAGGACGTTGTGGGAAATTTAAAATAAAATAATGTTTCATTTCTTCAAATAATAATGAACGTTCTTCAATCTCTTTCATTCGATTGATATCATTATTACCACCGCTGACTACACATACCACTGTTTTGCCTTTGATTTCTGATTGATATTGATCAAGTGCTGCGACGCTTAATGCACCAGCAGGTTCTGCGATAATGGCTTGTTTTGAGTACATATCTAAAATCGTTGAACAAACAGCACCTTCATGAACTTGAACATAGTCATCAACTACATTTTTACAAATATCATATGTGATTTGACCTACACGCGCTACAGATGCGCCATCGACAAATTTATCTATATCAGGTAATGTGACAATTTGTTTTTCTAAAACTACTGAAGCATACATACTACTTGCACCAGCAGGTTCTACACCAATAATTGAAGTTTCAGGAGCGTGTTCTTTAAAGTAAGTACCTACACCTGAAATTAAACCACCACCACCGATTGCAGCAAATAAATAATCAAATTGAATATCATCTTCTTTTGATTGCTCAAGTATTTCTTTTGCTAGTGTTCCTTGTCCAGCAATTGTAAAAATATTATTAAAAGGATCAATAAAATTCATTTTATTTTCTTCTGTGTATACTAGAGCTTCTTTTAAGCAATCATCAAATGTATCTCCAGTTAAAACTACTTCAGTATTACTACCACCAAAGAACTTCACTTGATTGATTTTTTGTAATGGCGTAGTTACTGGCATAAAAATCACTGCATTTAAATCTAACTTACTAGCAGTATATGCTACACCCTGAGCGTGATTACCAGCACTAGCACATGTAATGCCGTTTTGGCGATCAATTTCATTCAGCGCGATAATTGCGTTGTATGCACCTCTAAGTTTAAATGATCTCACCCATTGTAAATCTTCACGCTTAAGATAAACATTACAATCATATTTATGAGATAAATAATGATCTTTTTGTAATGGTGTCTCTTTTACGATATCTTTTAATTGTAAATAAGCTTCATCGATATCTTTAGAAGACACAGTAGTTTTTACAGTCATATGATTTCACACCTTTACTTATTAATTTAGTAATTATTTAATACGTTTTTGCTGTCTCATAGTCTTTGATTGCATCTTCGTATTGCAAAGTCAATGCAATGTCATCAAGTCCATTAACGAGTTTATTCTTCCAAGTTTCATCTATTTCAAAATCAAAAGATCTATCTAATGTAGAAACTGTTTGATTTGGTAAATCTACAGTAATTTCACCTGCTTGTGCAAGATGTTTTCTTACATTTTCATCTAAAACTATTGGTAACATAGCGTTTTTAGTACAATTCATATAAAAGATATCACTATAGCTACCAGCGATAATAATATCAAAACCATAATCTTTAAGCGCCCAAGCCGCGTGTTCACGGCTTGAACCACAACCAAAGTTTTCACCAGTAATTAAGATTGAAGCTCCTTCATATTCGGGCTTATTTGGATTAAAGTCTGGATTATCTGATCCATCATCTAGGTAGCGCCACTCATCAAATGCAAAAGGGCCGAAACCAGATTTTGAAATACGTTTTAAATGTACTTTAGGTATAATTTGGTCGGTATCGATATTATCATGGAATAATGGCACTACTTTACCTGTATAAGTAGTAATAGGTTTGATTTCCATATTAAACAACCACCTTTCTTACATCTACAAATTTCCCGTTAATTGCTGCAGCAGCTGCCATAGCAGGGGAAACTAGGTGTGTTCGTGCACCTTTACCTTGGCGACCTTCAAAGTTTCGGTTACTAGTTGATGCACAATGTACGCCGTCAGGTACTTGGTCAGGGTTCATACCTAGACACATTGAACAACCAGGTTCACGCCAATCAAATCCTGCTTCTTTGAAAATTTTATCAAGACCTAATTTTTCTGCTTCAATTTTTACAGTACGTGATCCTGGAACGACAATTGCTGTAATATTTGGATGCACTTTATTTCCTTTTACGATATGACTAGCTTCAACCAAGTCAGAAAGACGAGCATTTGTACATGAACCTAAGAATACATAACCTAGATTAATATCTTCAGCTTTTTGACCAGGTTCAAGACCCATATAATTATAAGCGCGCTCATCATTAACATCTTTTATTTCTGGGAAAGGTGTATGGAAACCAACTCCCATTTCTGGGCTTGTCCCCCATGTTACTTGAGGTTCTAAATCAGATACATCCATTTCAATGACTCTATCAAATTCAGCGTCTTCATCTGTATAAAGTTCACGCCATGAATCAACATCATATTCAAAGTTAGTAGAATATGGGCGACCTTTAACATAATCAAATGTAGTTTCGTCAGGGGCCATCATACCGTATTTTGCACCAGCTTCAATAGCCATGTTACAAATAGTCATTCGTGCTTCCATCGATAAGTTTTGAATTGTATCACCAGAAAATTCCAATGCGTATCCCGTACCAAAATCAACACCATATTGGTTAATTAGATATAGAATGATATCTTTTGCGTAAACACCAGTAGGCAATTGACCAGTGACTTCAATTTTTAGATTCTTAGGTTTGGTTTGCCAGAGCGATTGAGTAGCAAAAACATGTTCCACTTCACTTGTACCAATTCCGAAAGCAATTGCACCAAACGCACCATGTGTTGCAGTATGTGAATCTCCACATACTATAGTTTTTCCTGGTTGTGTTAAACCTGTTTCAGGTCCAACCATGTGGACAATACCTTGTTCGTCTGACCCCATATCAAAAATATGAACACCAAAATCCTTGGCATTATTTTGCAAAGTCGTAATTTGTTTATTTGCAATTTCATCTTTAATATTAAAAATATCTACAGTCGGCACATTATGGTCAAGTGTCGCATAAGTTAAGTCCGGTCTACGTAGTGGTCTATTATTAATTCTTAATCCCTCAAAAGCTTGAGGAGATGTGACTTCATGTATAAGATGCAAATCTATATATAATAACTGTGGGTCACCCTCTTTACCAGTTAAGACATGTTTGTTCCAAACTTTGTCAAATAGTGTTTTACCCATATGACATCTCCTCCTTTTTTAAAGATTTTCTTTGACGTAATTAAAAATATCAGATGTATTATAATCACCGTTGAGGTCTCGTGTTGTTTTACCTTCTTTTATTAATTGATAAATAATTGCTTCTAATTTATCAGCTGCTTTATTTTGGTTTAAACTTTCTCTAAGGCACATCACAACAGATAGTAGCATACCAAATGGATTTGCAATATTTTGATTAGCAATATCTGGTGCAGAGCCATGTATAGGTTCATAAAGTCTAGGTCCATGTTCACTGAAACTTGCAGAAGGTGATAGACCTAGAGAACCTGGAATAACAGACGCCTCATCACTTAAAATATCACCGAATAGATTTTCAGTAACAATGACATCGAATTGTGATGGATTAGTGATTAAGTGCATAGCACAAGCATCAACAAGTAAATGGTTCACTTCCACTTCAGGATACTCAACTGCAACGTCGTTGATCACTTGACGCCACAATTTACTTGATGATAATACATTTTCTTTATCTACTGAAGTTAATTTTTTATGGCGCTTTTGAGCTAATTCAAAAGCAACTCTCGCAATTCTTTCAATTTCACTTCTAGTATAGTTTAATGAGTCTAATGCGTCGTTATCGTTTAATTGTTTTGGTTCACCGAAGTAGATACCACCAGTTAACTCTCTTACTAAAATGAAATCTGTACCTGCAACACGTTCTTCTTTAATAGGGGATAAATGACTAGTGCCATTTGTAACTGTAGTAGGGCGGATATTTGCAAACAGACCTAAAGCTTTACGTATACCTAATAGACCTTGTTCTGGTCTATTATTAGGATCTGTCCAATTAGGTCCCCCCACAGCACCTAATAGAATTGCGTCTGCATTCTTACAAGCACTTAATGTTGATTCTGGAAGAGGTTCACCGTGGTTATCAATAGCAATTCCACCAAAATCATGTGTTTCTAAATCATAATCAAAATTAAAAGATTTACTTAGTTGTTGTAATACTTCTAATGAACCATTCAATATTTCCGGTCCAATTCCATCTCCTGGAAGGGCTACAATCTTATGGCTCATGAGTGAATACCTTCTTTCTCATGAGTATTTGCAACATATTTAGCATGTGCTTCAACATATGATTTACAAGAAGCTAATAAGATATCATGGTCAATACCAACACCAGTAACAATTTGATCATCTATCTTAATTTGTACATGTACTTCTGCTTGAGCGTCTGTACCTTCAGTTACGGAATCTATGCGATACTCGATAAGTTCTGTCTTACGATCAAAAATACGATCAACAGCGTTGTATACGGAAACAATTGATCCTGTACCAATACTTGAATCTTGATAGGTATTACCATCTTTATCTTTAATGACAACAACAGCGCTTTGTAGTCCATTGGATACAAATTGTAACTGTAGAGTTTCTACTTTATAAATAGCATTTTGTTCATGTTCTGTGCCTTGAACCAGTGCATGAATATCACGATCTGTGACTGATTTTTTCTTATCTGCAATTGTTTTAAATTGTTTAAATAAAGTTTTTTGATCTTCTGGCTCTACATCGTAACCTAAAGCTGTTAGTTTTTCTGCAAAGGCATGTTTGCCTGATAGTTTACCAAGAGGTAGTTCAGTTGTTTTTACACCAACTAGTTGTGGCGTCATAATTTCATATGTTTCTGGGTTTTTCAGGACGCCATCTTGATGAATACCAGATTCATGACTGAATGCATTTTGTCCAACAATGGCCTTATTTCTAGGGACTCGAATACCCGCAAATCTTGCAATTAAATCTGAAGTTTGTTTGGTTTCTTCTAGGTTGATTTTTGTCTGATTATTGTAATGATCTTGTCGAACGTAAAGGCCGAGAGCAACTTCCTCGAGAGCTGTATTACCTGCACGTTCCCCAATACCATTTAATGTACCTTCGATGCGTTTCGCACCATTTTCAATTGCTGCCATACTATTGGCTACAGCAAGTCCAAGGTCATCATGACAATGCGCACTATAAATTACTTCATGATCCGTTGTTATTGATTCTTGCAGTGTTTTGAAAATTTGGCCATATTCTTTAGGATAACTGAATCCTACAGTATCAGGTATATTGATAACACTGGCTCCGGCATCTACAGCTGTTTGAACACATTCGATTAAGAAAGAAGGTTCTGTTCTTGTAGCATCTTCAGGTGAAAATTGAACGACATCAAAGTATTGTTTCGCATAAGATACGTGTTCTTTGATTGAAGCTAATACTTCTTCTTTAGACATCATTAATTTTGAATCTCGGTGAATAGGACTAGTTGCTATAAAAACGTGAATTCTCGGTTTTGCAGCTTCTTTTGTAGCTTCATATACAGCATCTATATCTTTCTTTACACAACGTGCTAATCCACAAACTGCAGTTGTAGTTAGTGCTTTAGATATTGCTTCAACAGATTTGAAACTACCAGTACTTGATGCAGGAAAAC
Organism: Staphylococcus sp. Ze2; assembly: GCF_048568365.1. Classification (NCBI taxonomy): domain Bacteria; kingdom Bacillati; phylum Bacillota; class Bacilli; order Caryophanales; family Staphylococcaceae; genus Staphylococcus; species Staphylococcus sp. Ze2. Next base: position 1,226,069 of record NZ_CP183486.1, read on the forward strand.
CAGCTTCTATGATATCGACGCCCCATTTTTCTAATTGTTTTGCTATCTTCAGTCTTTCATCGAATGAAAAGTTTACTCCAGGTGTTTGTTCACCGTCTCTAAGTGTTGTATCAAAAATTTGAATATGGCTACTCATTTTCAACATCTCCTATAACTAAATTTTAGACACAATTATTAAGTCGTAAGTATTAAAGAATCTCAAAGAGGGGACAAACTATTATTTGATTATACCTAATGAGATTCTTCTTACTACGAGTTAACAAATTCAGTGTCTATTTATTTTTCAATACTTTTAGATTTAATGAATGGCATCATTTCACGAAGCTCTTTACCAACTGCTTCGATTTGATGTCCATGTTGTTCTTCACGTAGTTTATGGAATTCTTCAAAGTTATTTTCGTTATCTTTAATAAAGCGATCGCTGAAGTTTCCTTTTTGAATATCTTCAAGTACAGCTTTCATATTGTCTTTTACATCTGGCGTAATAACACGTGGACCAGAAACATAGTCGCCAAACTCTGCTGTATTTGAAATTGAATAACGCATGTTTTCCATTCCACCTTCATACATTAAATCAACGATAAGTTTCATTTCATGTAACACTTCGAAGTAAGCAATTTCAGGTTGATAACCCGCTTCTACTAATGTTTCAAAACCAGATTGAATTAATTTAGTAGTACCACCACATAAAACTGCTTGTTCACCAAATAAATCAGTTTCAGTTTCTTCTTTAAATGAAGTTTCTAATACACCAGCACGTGTTGCGCCGATACCTTTTGCATAACTTAATGCTAAATCAGAAGCCTCGCCACTAGCATCTTGTTCAACGGCGAATAGGGCAGGGACTGCGCTACCTTCAGCGAATGTACGACGTACTAAATGTCCTGGTCCTTTAGGTGCAACTAAGAATACATCAACATCTTCTGGTGGTTGGATAACATTAAAATGAATATTAAATCCATGAGCGAATACTAATGCATTATTAGGTTCTAAATTAGGTGCGATTTCTTCTTTATATACTTGTCCTTGGATTTCATCTGGTAAAAGTACCATGATAACATCAGCTTGTTTTGCTGCTTCATTTACAGGATATACTTCGAAGCCGTCATCTTTTGCTTTATCAAAAGAACGTCCATGTCTAATACCGATAATTACGTCATAACCGTTGTCTTTTAAATTTTGAGCGTGGGCGTGTCCTTGAGATCCATAGCCTAAGACTGCTACTTTTTTACCTTGTAAAGCGTCTTTCGTTACTGATTGGTCATAATAAACTGTTGTCATAATAAAATCCTCCATGTTTTTTTAATTTAGTTATTGTTGTTTTAAAACTATACTAAAGCTGCTGAACCGGTTCTTGAAACTTGTTCAATTTGATATGATGATAGATCATCTAATAAATTATCCATCGTATATTGTGGACCTGAAGCTTGAATATAGGTATACTCATCCTCATTTTTCAATATAGAGACTAGCGCATCATAAGGTTTGATTACTTTTTGTAAGTCTTGTTGATTTATTGGTTTTTTTAATTTCACCAATACCAATTCTCTATTGTAAGTATTGGTTTCAGTAATATCTTCTACGTCTATGATGTTAATTTGCTTTTCTAGTTGTTGTAATAAATTACGTAATACGTCTGTATCTGGTACTTCTGCTACAAATGTTATATCAGATATGCCATCTTCTAATGTAGGTGTTGCAGAGAGAGTAACAATATTAAATTGTCTACGAACGAAAATACTTGTTAATCTATTTAATGTACCAGCCTTATCTCTTACCTTAGTTCTAAATGTCCTTCTCATAATAGTCCCTCCATCTCATGGTTGGCTTTACCACTTGGTACCATAGGAGTTACTGGTTCGATTGGTGAAATACGAACGTCGATTAGTGCTGGTCCATCATGTTGGAAAGCCGCATCAATTTGTTGTTCTAATTGTGCTGGGTCATCAACGATATATCCTTTGACATTATATGCTTCAGCGATTTTTAAAAAGTCTGGTTGACCATTAAACACTGAATGTGAGAAACGCTTGTTGAAAAACTTATCTTGCCATTGTTTAACCATACCTAGCGTACCGTTATTAACAATTACAATTTTTATATCAAGATTGTATTCTTCTAAAATAGCCATTTCTTGGTTTGTCATTTGGAAACCACCATCGCCTACAAAGCAAACAACTGTTTTATCAGGTTCTGCAAGTTTTGCTCCAATAGCAGCAGGGATACCAAATCCCATTGTTCCTAAACCACCACTTGTTACAAGTTGTCCGTGGTCTTTGAATGGGTAGTACTGAGCAACCCACATTTGATGTTGTCCCACATCAGTTGTTACAATCGCATCTCCATTTGTGATTTCGCCTATATACTCAATTGTGCGTTGTGGTTTGGAGAAAACACCTTGCTCATCTTCTTGATAGGCAAAGGGTTGATTCACTTTGTTCTCTTTACAACTTTCTAACCATGCTTCGTGTTTAATTGAGTAGCTGTCAAAATTTAATAGTGCCTCTAATGTAGCTTTACAATCTGCTACAATGCCCAAATCTACTTTGATTATTTTATTAATTTCTGATGGATCGATATCTATATGAACAATTTTGGCGTTTGGAGCAAATTCATCTGGATTACTAGCTAAACGATCATCAAAACGACTACCAAAGTTGATGAGTAAATCACATTCAGTTAATGCCATATTACTTGCATATGATCCATGCATACCTCCCATACCTAGGAAATAGGGGTTCTCATATGGTATTGCACCAAGCCCTAGTAATGTACTAACTACTGGTAATTGATGTCTATTTATGAATTCAGTAAATACATCATTTGCTTTTGCATGGTTGATACCTGCACCAGAAAGAACAACGGGTTTTTTAGAACTTTTTAAATAGTCACGAAGCTTTTGTATATCTTCCTTGGCTGGTTGGTTTGCTACTGTATAACCTGGTAATTCTATTTTGTTGGTGATTTGAGCGTTAGTTGATAAAATCCCCATGTCTTTAGGAAAATCAATAACCACGGGGCCTTTTCGACCACTATTAGCGATATAAAATGCTTCATGGATTATTTTAGGAATATCATTAACATTTTTTACTTGGTAGTTATGTTTTGTTATTGGTGTTGTCATAGAAAGTAAATCTGCTTCTTGGAAGGCATCTTTACCTATGCCTGGTGTTGCTACTTGTCCAGTGATTACTACCAAAGGTAATGAATCACTATAAGCATCAGCGATACCAGTGATGGCATTGGTTGCTCCTGGACCACTTGTTACAACAACTACACCAGTATTGCCTGATACACGTGCGTAACCTTCTGCTGCATGAGTAGCACCTTGTTCATGTCTTGCAAGAATATGCTTGATTTTATCTTCATAAAAAGTGTCATATAGTGGAAGCACCGCGCCACCAGGATAACCAAATATAAAATCTACTTTTTCATTTACAAGAGATTCAACGAGCAATTCTGAACCAGATTTCATTTCATCTATTGTTTCTTGCTCTAATTCAACTTCAGGTTCAACAGTTTCAGCGGCCTCTAAATAATTTAAATTTTCTGACATTTCTTGTTCAAGCGTTTCAGTTTGTCTAGACATAGTGCTCACTCCTTAAATTAGATTTTCTGGTACTTGCATGATGCCACCTGTATTAGCGCTTGTTACTAAAGCAGTGTAACGTGCAAGATAACCTGTTTTTACTTTTGCTTTAAATGGTTTTAAATCTTGTTTTCTAGCTTCTAATGTTTCAGTTGATACTTCAACGTCTAAGGTTCTATTTGTTAAATCAATTGTAATTTCATCACCATCATTGATAAGTGCAATAGGGCCACCTGAAGCTGCTTCTGGAGATACATGACCTACTGCGATACCGCGTGTTGCACCTGAGAAACGACCATCTGTGATTAAAGCTACATCTTTACCTAATCCTCTACCTACAATTGAGGAAGTAGGAGCTAACATTTCTGGCATTCCAGGACCGCCTTTAGGACCTTCGTATCTAATAACGACTACATGACCTTCACGAACAATATGATTATCAATTGCTTCAACTGCTTCATCGTGTGAATTAAAACAAATCGCTTTACCTTTAAATACTTTGATAGATGGGTCAACGCCACCAACTTTTATAACTGCACCTTTTGGCGCTATGTTACCGTATAAAATGGATAAGCCACCTTGTTTATCATAAGGGTTATCAAGATGCCTAATGACATCACTGTTTAAGATTGCCTTGTCTTCATTATTTTCTCGTAATGTTTTACCTGTAGCTGTTATTCTGTCTGGATGAAGTGTACCTTCTTTTTTGAACAATTCATTGATGATTGCCGGAACGCCACCAGCTTCGTGTACATCATGCATTGAATATGAAGAGCTAGGTGCAATTTTTGAAAGATAAGGTGTCTTCTTGGCAATTTCATTGATTCGTGTTAAATCATAGTCAATACCCGCTTCATTAGCGATAGCAAGTGTGTGTAATACAGTATTTGTTGAACCACCCATCGCCATGTCTAATGCGAATGCGTCATCAATTGCTTCTCGTGTTACGATATCTTTTGGTTTTAAATCGTTTTTAATGTTATCTACTAATTTAAATGCTGCTTCTCTAATCATTTCTCTACGTTGGTCACTTACTGCTAATGCTGTACCATTGTATGGTAGGGAAAGGCCTAATACTTCCATTAAACAGTTCATTGAATTGGCTGTGAACATTCCAGAACATGAACCACAAGTAGGGCATGCATTTTGTTCCATATCTAAGAATTCTTCTTTTGAAATTGAACCATCTTTAAAAGCACCCACCGCTTCAAACATAGATGATAAGGTTAAGGCTTTACCTTCAGAAGATAATCCTGCTTTCATCGGTCCACCTGAGCAAAAGATTGCTGGGACGTTCGTTCTTACTGCTGCTAATAACATACCAGGTGTTATTTTATCGCAGTTTGGAATGTAAAATACGCCATCAAACCAGTGTGCATTAATTACAGTTTCTGCAGCGTCTGCGATGATTTCTCTAGAGGGTAGGGAATATCTCATTCCAATATGGCCCATTGCGATACCATCATCTACGCCGATTGTGTCAAATTCAAAGGGAATTGCGCCTGCTTCACGAATTGCTTCTTTGGCAATATCTGCTAATTCTCTTAGATGTACATGTCCTGGGACAATATCGATATACGAATTACAAATTGCCACGAAGGGCTTGTTCATATCTGTTGGTTTTTCTAATGCACCAGTAGCATGCAAAAGACTTCTTGCTGGAGCTTGCTGATCTCCTTTTTTGATCATATCGCTTCTCATATCTAATTCCCCCATAAAATTGAAAATAAAAAAGCGTCCCAATAAATAATTGGGACGCTTTTAAGTCCCATTCAACTAGAATAAGGACTTAAACGTTTAGTAGTTTCTTTACTAAAGTTCCAGTCCTATGAGCATAATAAAATGACTAAAATATTTGAAGTTGTCGGTTGATATTGCATTGTATGTTTGGTCATTTTATTATACTCCTCTCGATAGAATGGTTTATTTGTTTGATTTGTTTGAAATATCTAAAAATTTGATAAATTAAATTTACTACATCATATTGGCGATGTCAACAACTTTTTGCAATTTTCTATCAATTCAAACTATTCTAATTTAGTAAGAACTTGTTTCACTTTGAAGTAATATTGGAAAAAATTTGTTAAACTATAATAGTTAATTTTATGTAGATAAAAAGTTATTAGAATATAGACGCAAGATTTTTGTTTGAGCTTTGTAAACTTTATTGTAAAACAGTGACGGCTAATGAAAAAGCGACACTAATCCAAATAAAATTGGAAGTGTATAGAGGAACGCCTTAGCTTAAAGCCAAAGCATAAGCGACACTAATCCAAATAAAATTGGAAGTGTATAGAGGAACGCCTTAGCTTAAAGCCAAAGCATAAGCGACACTAATCCAAATAAAATTGGAAGTGTATAGAGGAACGCCTTAGCTTAAAGCAAATGCATAAGCGACACTAATTCAAATAAATTAGGAAGTGTATAGAGGAACGCCTTAGCTTAAAGCAAATGCATAAGCGACACAAATCCAAATAAAATTGGAAGTGTATAGAGGGACGCCTTAGCTTAAAGCAAATGCATAAGCGACACAAATCCAAATAAATTAGGAAGTGTATAGAGGAACGCCTTAGCTTAAAGCAAATGCATAAGCGACACAAATCCAAATAAAATTGGAAGTGTATAGAGGAACGCCTTAGCTTAAAGCAAATGCATAAGCGTCACAAATCCAAGTAAATTTGGAAGTGTATAGAGGAACGCCTTAGCTTAAAGCAAATGCATAAGCGACACTAATTCAAATAAATTTGGAAGTGTATAGAGGAACGCCTTAGCTTAAAGCAAATGCATAAGCGACACTAATTCAAATAAAATTGGAAGTGTATAGAGGAACGCCTTAGCTTAAAGCAAATGCATAAGCGACACTAATCCAAATAAATTAGGAAGTGTCGCTAAAAAAGGAGAGGACAATGATAAAAATTAATAATATCAATGACATGTCGCATTTTGGTGAGGTGTTAACAAAATATCTAACTGCTGGTGATTTAATTTTACTAAATGGAGACTTAGGTGCTGGTAAGACAACTTTAAGTCAATTTATCGGAAAATCTTTAGGTGTAAAACGGAATATCAATTCTCCAACGTTTAATATTATAAAGTCATATCAAGGTACAGGTGTAAAATTACATCATATGGATTGTTATAGATTAGAAGACTCAGAAGAAGATTTAGGGTTTGAAGAATATTTTGAAGATGACGCCGTAATTCTGATTGAATGGAGTCAATTTATAGCAGAATTTTTACCTGATTATTATTTATCTATTAATATTAAAACGGAAAATACAACTGAGCGTACGATAACTTTAGATGCTCAAGGTGAGCATTATCTTAGAATTAAGGAGGATGTTGAACGTGAACTATCTGCTAATTGATACATCCAATCAGCCATTATCCGTAGCTATAGCACAAGATAATAAAGTGTTAAACGAGATAAATACTAACGAGAGAACGAACCATTCGGTACAATTGATGCCAGCTATTTCCAAAGTGATTACTGATAGTCAATTAGCAAAGAAAGATATAGATGCCATTGTTGTCGCAGAAGGACCAGGTTCGTATACTGGTCTGAGAATTGGAGTTACTGTAGCGAAAACATTAGCCTATGCTTTAAATGCTGAACTATATGGTGTATCTTCACTGAAAGCACTTGCTGCAACAGCAACTGAAGAAACAGGTTTAATTGTGCCTATATTTGATGCGCGCCGTGAAGCTGTTTATGCCGGTGTTTATAAAAATGAAAATGGACAACTAAAGCAAATTATTGAAGATCAATATATTACAATTAAGAGCCTGCTAGATTTATTACACGAATTAGCTGAACCATATAAATTTATTGGGACAGATAGCGAAAAGTTAGAGTCGTTATTAGATAATCCTTGTATTCCAAATTTACCACAAGCCAAGTACATGCAATCACTCATAGATCAACCAACTGATGTACATCAATTTACACCAAACTATATTAAAGTATCTGAGGCTGAAAGAAATTGGTTAAACCAACAGAACAAGAGTTAAATATTCGGTTAATGGATTTTGGAGATGTCCCTCAAGTATTTGATATTGAAAGAAATAGTTTTAATGATAGTAGTTGGTCAATTGATGCGTTTTATCATGAAATAGAAAAAAATGAATTCGCACATTATTTTATTATAGAATTTAATGAAAAAATAATTGGCTATATAGGTGTTTGGATTGTGATAGATCAAGCACAAATAACTACGGTTGCTATTGATGAATCATATAGAGGCTATGGACTTGGACAATTATTACTCAAGTATGCAATGAGTTATGTCCAAACTAAATGCGAAGTAATGAGTTTAGAAGTACGGGTGGATAATGAGATTGCGCAACATGTTTATACAAATTTAGGCTTTCAATATGGTGGTAAGCGAAAAAATTATTATGGTGAAGGTGAGGATGCAATAGTTATGTGGGTGAATTTAAATGAATGAAACAATAATATTAGCAATTGAATCTAGTTGTGATGAAACAAGTGTCAGTGTTATTAAAAACGGAACAGATATACTAAGTAATATCGTTCTAAGTCAGATTGAAAGCCATAAAAGGTTTGGCGGTGTCGTACCAGAAGTAGCGAGTAGACATCATGTTGAAGGTATCACAACTACTATTGATGAAGCATTGAATACTGCTGATGTAACAATGATGCAGGTTGATGCAGTAGCAGTCACGCAAGGTCCTGGCTTGATAGGGGCTTTGTTAGTCGGTATAAATGCTGCGAAAGCATTAGCATTTGCATATGATAAACCGTTAATTCCAGTACATCATATAGCTGGTCATATATATGCGAATCATTTAGAAAAACCACTCCAGTTTCCAGTCATGTCATTAATCGTTTCAGGTGGACATACAGAATTAATTTATATGAAGGATCATTTGAACTTTGAGGTTATTGGTGAAACTAGGGATGATGCTGTTGGTGAAGCATATGATAAGGTAGCTAGAACCATTGGACTTAGTTATCCAGGTGGACCACAAGTTGATAAATTAGCTGCTCAGGGTCAAGATAGCTATGATTTTCCAAGAGTATGGCTAGACAAAGATAGTTATGATTTTAGCTTTAGTGGATTAAAAAGTGCGGTTATAAACAAACTTCATAACATTCGACAAAAAGGTGAGGAAATTAACAAAGCGAATGTCGCGACAAGTTTCCAAAATAGTGTCGTTGAAGTATTAGTTGGCAAATCTATATCAGCATGTGAAGCATACAGTGTAAACCAACTTATAGTTGCAGGTGGTGTAGCGAGTAATAAAGGTTTAAGGTCTGCCTTATCAGAAGCCTGTGAAAGTCACAATATTACACTCTCAATACCAAGCCCTAAATTATGCACAGATAATGCTGCTATGATTGGTGCAGCGGCCCACTATTTATATAATGCAGGTGTTACAGCAGATATGACATTGAATGGTGTTAATAGTTTAGATATTGAAGCATTTACAGTTAAATAATTAGTGGAAATTACTATGTTAATGTAGGTAGTTACTTTCAAAAAGTCCTAGATATAAATAAATGTCTTGGACTTTTTTGTGTTTAATAGACTTATGGATGTTGGATAAATTGACTACTGTTCTTTAAGTTTTTAACTATTAAAGGTTGTAGTGAAAAAATTAAAAATTCTCCACTTTATAACAACAGAATATGGGTATAAGTAATTTATAGACATTTAAATAATTGATTTAATACGTGTTGATGTTTAACACCACAAGGAGGAAGTTAATTATGAAAGCAGTTCAATATTTTAATTTTCAAAATAGTTTGGCCGCATTAAATTTTTATGAAGAACATTTTGGTGCAACGGATATACAACGTGTAGGTGGGGACCATGAAATGTTCGCAAATATGCCGGAAGAATATCAAGTGGACGCAGATTTTACAATGAACGCCTCATTTAATATACTTGGTGAAACATTCTATTGTAGTGACACGTGGAAGAATAAGAAAATAGATAATAGTGGTGCGATTGTTACCTTCACATTTGATGGTTCGAATGAAGCGGAAAAGGAAAAGGCAAAAGCATTTTTTGATAAAGCAGTAGCAGCGGGCTGTGAAGTGACGATGCCATTAGGTAAAACTGAATGGTCAGATTTTTATGGTATGTTTAATGATCCATTTGGTGTTACGTGGATGGTTAATGCTGAATAAAGCATGAATTTATGGGCGGATTTTATTAAAAATTATGTTTGATTTATACAGATAGAGAGGATGGAATAAATATCCATCCTCTCTATTTGTAGTTATAAGCAATAATAAATGAAGCGAAAAAACAATTTTTGATTAAGTATTACGGTTTGCTGATGACTTTGCACGATTATAAATTTTCTTCGGAAATGACATAATTCTAAGTAATTCTATCGCATTTCGGGTATCAGCTTTACCTTGCTTAATCTTGAAGTCAAATGAAATGTTATCCTCAGTTATAGACTCATTAAAATGATAATTTGAATACACATTGCCTAGTAAAGAAGAGAGCTCAATGTCATGCGTAGCGGCAATGACAGTATAGCCTTCAAGTTGATCGAGATAACTTAGGACAGACTCTGATGCAGCAATACGCTCTGTGGTATTCGTACCTTTAAAAATTTCATCAATAAAGCAATACACTTTGTTAGTTGTTGTGATATCAAATAGACGTTTAATAGATTTGATTTCAGTCATGAAATAACTATCACCTGTTAAGATATCATCTTGGTTGACCATTGAGGTATAAACCATACCAGGCTTATACTCAAATTCTTTAGCTGTAGCAGTGTTAATGGTTTGTGATAATACGATGTTGAGCGCAACAGCTTTCATAAATGTGGACTTACCTGATGCGTTTGAACCAGTTAGTAAAATATGATTGTCTATCGCTAAATCGTTTGGAACTGCACCATTAATCAATGGATGTGTTAACTGTTTAAAATGAATAACATCCTTTTCTGTAACTTGAGGAACTATATAATGATCTAAAGTTTCTCTCCACAAAGCTACAGCATAATGATTATCAATATTAGCGATGTATTCATAGCACGCCATTACTTCATCTTCATACTTTTTAAAACTGTTTTGAATTAAATGAAATAGATGATAATCCATCATAAAGATTAATTTGAATAATAATGAAAACACAGATGTTTCATCGTTTGAGTTCACACGACCTAGCAAGCCACTAAATTTGCGGGCTATAACAAAATGTTTAAAGTCAATATCTAGATTAGGTGCGAGTTCGAGTTGTTGGATGGCATACGCTTTTTTGATAACGGTTGACGTGTAGAACATTGAATTTAAATCTTGTTCATAGGACTTTTTTAAAAATCCACTTAACATCATATTAAAAATTGCAGAAACAATAGTTAAACTAATGCCAATGCTAGGAATGAAAATGGATAGCATTATAAAAATTAATGGTAAGTATGTACAAATAATAAAAAAATTATTGCGTTTAATCGATGAGATTTGATCAGGAAAAGTAGGATAGATTGCTTTTCCAATTTGCGCTAAATACAATGATATTTTATTCCTAAAATCTAAGTTAGTTGTAATATTCGAAAGAAGTTGAGCGTCTGTTACTTTGAACATATTTTTTAAAGTTGCAAAAAGCCTCATTTCGCCAATAGCTGTAAAATTAAAATTCATATTATGAAATACGCTATCAAGATTTAAATCTGACCACGTTTTTTCGTCTATCAAGGTTGCGCTGTTAAATTTATGTTTATATGTATCAAATTGGTAAATATAAGTATGATTCGGTCTAATGAAATTCTCTAATGGGCGTTTATTATCCCATAATGGTTTGATATCGTGCATAAGTTTTTTGTTGGCAACAATGGGTGAGATAATCATTAATGCAGTACCCAAAAAAAGAAAAGCTATAAAGAACCAAAAAATTGCTGGCATAGTGTATTACTCCCTTTATTAATATGTAAGTGGCTATGTGATAATTATGACATTATAGCCAAAATTTAACAAACAGAGATAGTGCCTTATTTAAGAAGGAATAAATTGATGTCAATAGAGAACATGCGTACTTATCAACAAATAGTGTACAAGGTGTGGATAAGTTTGGGTAAAGTGTGTGGATATAAACCGTTATCTGAATTTTATGCGCAAAAAAAGATTACTTTTTACTTGTGGATAACTAGGAAAACTTTGTGGATAGCCTTTGTTATAGGATGGAGGTTGTGAATATTTATTGTGTATTTCAGGGGATGAAAAAGAGCTAAAGTAGACTTTTCTACTTTAGCTCTTGAATTGAATTAGTGTTTATATTAATTTTTCTTGTAATTCTGCCCATTCAGCCATGACTTGTTCTAGTTTTTGTTCGATTTCTGATTTTGAAACCGCTAAGGAGTTTGCTTTTTCAGGATCTGAGTATACGTCTGGCAAGGTAAGCTGATGATTAATATCATTTATTTCTTCTTCGAAGGTTTCAATATTTAGTTCACATGTTTCAATTTGACGTTCTATTTGACGTTGCTCACGCTTTTGTTGTTTTTGATCACTATACGAGTCGTTTTGTTTAATAACTGTATCATTTACTGTTGGATTTTCTAATTCTTCTTTTGCTTTTAATGCTGCACTTTCTTCAGTTTTATCAATATAATATTGATAATTTCCTAAATACATTGTGCCTCCATCGAGATCTAAATCGTAAACTTTATTAGCTAATTCATTAATAAAATAACGATCATGAGATACAAACAAAATGGTACCTTTAAAGTTCGCTAAAGCTTGTTCTAACATTTCTTTTGAATCTATATCTAAATGGTTTGTAGGCTCATCTAAAATGAGTACATTGTTTCGCTCGAGCATTAATAAGGCAAGCTGTAAACGAGCTTTCTCACCACCCGATAAATCATTAATTATTTTTTTAACATCGTCTTGTACAAACAGAAAACGCCCTAAAACAGCCCGAATGTCTTTTTCATTCATAGTAGGGTATTGGTCCCATAAGTAATCAAGTATTGTTTTGTTTGATTTGAATTCGGCTTGTTTTTGATCATAATAACCAATTTTTAAGTTGGCACCGGTAGTAATTGTCCCGTTTAATGGCTTTTGTATGTCGGCGATAGTTTTTATTAAAGTAGATTTTCCAATGCCATTAGGGCCGATAATTGCAATATGATCTCCTTTTGTTACTTCAAAAGTAATTCCTTTAGTAATCGGAGACTCATAGCCAATTTCTAAATTTTTTATATGAAAGACATCATTACCAGTATTACGATCAAATTCAAATTGAATGTTGGCACTTTTAGCATCAATCATAGGTTTATTAATGCGTTCTATTTTTTCCAACATTTTCCTACGGCTCTTAGCCATACCAGTAGTTGAAGCACGGGCAATATTTTTATCGACAAATGTCTCTAATCTCTTAATTTGAGCTTGTTGATTTTCATATTCTTGCATACGTTTTTCATAATATTTATCTCTTTGATCAATAAATTGGGCATAATTGCCTACATAATGTTGGACATCACCGAGTGCAACGTCGTAAATTTGAGTGACAATTTTATCTAAGAAGTATCTATCATGACTGATAATTACGATGGCGCCTTTAAAGTAATTTAAATAACTTTCTAACCATTGGGTTGTTTCCATGTCTAAATGGTTAGTAGGTTCATCCAAAAGTAATAAATCAGGCTCGCTTAATAACATTTGTGCCAAAGATAATCTTGTTTTTTGACCACCGCTAAAGTCATTGATAGGCCTGTCGAAATCCGCTTCACTAAAATTCAGTCCATGTAAGACTGTTTTAATTTTACTTTCATATTGATAGCCATCTTGTTGTTCAAATTGATTGGATAATGATTCATAGCGATCGATATGAGTTTTATAAGTTTCAGAATCGTATTCATCAGCATGTTGTGCTAACCAATCTGTTTCCAATTTCATTTCTTGTTCTAATTTTTTCATTGCCTCAAACGGCTTAGACATTTCTTCAAATACAGTCTGATCTGTATTTAATGTCATTTGCTGTGTTAAATAACCAAGTTTTAAATTTTTACTTTTAGAAATATGACCGCTATCATAATCTTCAACACCAGCAATGATTTTCATTAATGTTGATTTTCCGGCGCCATTACGACCTACAATACCAATGCGTTCACCAGTTTTTACTTCAAAATCTACATTATTAAAAATATCTTCTCCGTCGAATGATTTTGTTAAATCATTGAGTTGTAATAATATCATCTGATTTTGCACCTCTCTATTCAATATCATTCTACAGTATTCAGTGTGTTGTTAAAACTATCATTGTTTATTTTTATTATTCAGTCATGTATAATGTTGTAGTGATTATAAGATTAATGAATAACAGATAATGAAATAGGGGGATAAGATCTTGGCTAATCAAAGCGAAAAGATTCCTCGTGCCACATTGAAACGTTTACCGTTATATTATAGATTCGTCAATACATTAAAATCTAAAGGCATTGATAGAGTTAATTCTAAATCCATCAGCGAAGGATTAAATATTGATTCCGCAACAATTCGAAGAGATTTTTCTTATTTTGGCGAGTTAGGCAAGAAAGGCTATGGCTATAATATTGATAGCTTATTACATTTTTTTAAAAATGAAATTAGCGAAAACGACGAGATTAAAATTGCAATTGTAGGCGTAGGGAATTTAGGTAAAGCATTATTAACATATAACTTTTCAATACATGATGAAATGACTATAACTGAAGCATTCGATATTCGTGAAGAAATTATTGGGACACAAATAGGTAAAGTGACAGTTAGTCCATTTGATAAAATAAAGGAAATATTATCGCAAGAAGATATAGATGTAGTGATACTGACTACGCCTGAGGAAGCGGCTCAAAACGTAGCCGATGTATTAGTGGAGTCAGGTGTTAAAGGAATACTTAACTTTACACCAAGTCGTGTACTAACACCATCAGACGTTCAAGTTCATCATATTGATTTAGGTATTGAATTACAATCTTTATTATTCTTTATGAAAAATTATAGTAATAAATAAGAAATGTTTAGTTAGTTTTTTATAGATACAGTAATACATTCCATGTATTGTGTTTATAAAAAACTATTTTTTTATGGATGTTTAATTTGAATTTCAAAAATACGACTACTATTAATTTAGCAGAAAGTTAAAAATTTATGAGTTGCAAGGTTGAAATTTTATACGATTTCTAATATTATTAATCTTATTGATTTTATCGGGAAAGAGGTTATTAATATGACTTGGTTAATAATCAGCGGCATTATTGTGGGAAGTCTTTTAGGCTTTGTTATGCAAAGAACACGGTTTTGTTTAGCTGGTGGATTTAGAGACATGTATATTCAAAAGAGTAACAAAATGTTTTATGCATTACTTATAGCAATTACAGTTCAAAGTATAGGATTGCTCATTTTAACTTCAACTGGTTTAGTACAAATACCTGATTCAACTTATCCAGTTATTGGGACGGTAATAGGTTCGTTTATATTTGGTTTAGGTATTATATTAGCTGGTGGATGTGCAACTGGTACTTGGTATAGAGCAGGAGAAGGTTTAATTGGTAGTTGGATGGCACTCATTGCCTATGCATTTACTTCGGCAGCTACGAAATATGGTTTGTTATTACCATTAATGGATGGTGTAAACAAACCTACAAATGTTAATACGAGTATGTCACAAACTACAGGGATACCGACATGGATTTGGGTAACATTGCTTACAGTTATTACAGTGTTTTTTGTAGTCAAAACATTACGCAAACCAAAACCTAAATTTGCTGTTCCTAAATTAAAGCAGAAATTTACAGGTGTACGTCATTATTTATTTGAAAAGAAATACCATCCTTTTGTGGCTGCAATAGCAGTAGGACTCATCGCGTTAATTGCATGGCCTGTAAGTGAATCGACAGGAAGAATGTATGGGCTAGGTATTACTACTCCATCTGCCAATCTAGTACAGTTTTTCGTTACTGGTGATTTGAAATTACTAGATTGGGGTGTATTCTTAGTACTTGGGATATTCCTAGGTTCTTATTTGGCGGCTAAAGGTGCAAGAGAGTTTAAATGGAGATTGCCAGATAAAAAAACCATCCGAAACAGTGTTATTGGTGGCGTATTTATGGGATTCGGCGCTTCAGTGGCAGGTGGTTGTTCAATAGGTAATGGACTAGTAGAGACAGCAACGATGTCATGGAAAGGTTGGATTGCACTCGCTTCAATGATCTTAGGGGCTTGGACAATGAGTTATTTTGTATTTATAAGACCTATGAAAAAAGCGCAGAAGCAAACTTCTAATGAGAATGTAACGTCACAAACGCAAACAATATAATTAATATAGGAGGCACAAATTATGGTACACGAGTTAGGTACAGTTGGAATGGTTTGTCCATTCCCTTTAATAGAAGCACAAAAGAAAATGAATACTTTAGATAATGGTGATGAATTAAAAATAGATTTTGATTGTACTCAAGCAACTGAAGCATTACCAAATTGGGCAGCTGAGCAAGGCTATCCAGTTACAAATTATGAGCAGTTAGATGACGCATCATGGACAATCACAATTCAAAAAGTTTAATCAGTTACTATAAATAGCTAACGTTGAGGTAAGAAATGCGCTTCACTTAGTTAATTAGTCAATATAATAATTAAATTAAAAAAGGTCGAATTCATAGCTATGCTTTGAGTTCGACCTTTTTAGTATTTATGATTAAGACGTAACTATTAATTATTATTGGAAAAATACTCAATAAATAAAAAAGATTCAAAGTTATTAGTAGTAAGAGGTAACATTAAAGCAATGAGTAAAAATAAATTTAATAGATTTACCTTTATAGATACAAGAAATAATTAATATCATTAGAGGGAGAAGAGTTAAAAAATGGCTGATTAACTACCATTTTTAACTAAAAATAACAAAAGCAAACAGCGATGCATATTAAGCCATACATTTTCACCTAATTCATGTGATATCCCTTCTTTAAATTGTAGTTTCTACTTCTATATCATACTCGAAAGTCCTCTTATATATTGCTGTTTAGATACAAAGCTGAAAAATTCAATCTTTTGGTAAGAGAAGATTTAAATAGTATTTAAAGCGATTGCATTATGATAAAATGAGTATTGTTTATAATAGTTAATTAATGAGAGTGAGAAAATATGAAGAACATTGCTGATATAGCAAAAATTGCTGGGGTTTCTAAAAGTACAGTCTCGAGATATTTAAATAATGGTTCGGTAAGTTTAAAAACTCAACAAAGATTAGATAAAATTATTCGCGAAAATGACTATCAGCCCAATCAATTTGCACAAAGTTTACGTGCGCGTAGAACTAATATGATAGGGGCAATTATTCCTAGAATGAACTCTTTTGCTGTCGACGAGACAATTAAAGGAGTCAAAACAGTCTGTGATCAATTGAATTATAGTTTACTTCTAAATTACACAAATCTTAATATTCAATTAGAAATTGACGCGCTTGAAACATTTTATAGAAGTAAGGTAGATGGTATTGTCTTTATGGCAACAGAAATCACAGACCAACATTTAGAAGTGATTAATAAAATAAATGTTCCTGTAATTATTGTTGGTCAAGCACATGATGATTTACATTGTATTATCCATAATGATTACCAAGCTGGATACTTAGTTGGTGATATGTTAGGTCAACAAGGTTATAACGATATCAAATTCTTTGGTGTAACAGAAAGTGATATTGCGGTAGGGGTTCAACGCAAAGAAGGTCTGATTGCGGGTTTAGAAGCACATAGCATACAACCTGAAATTTCGCTCACATCATTTAATTATCAAGAGGCGATGGTCGATGTTGTAGAAGCGTTAGAAGCATACCCTCATTATGACGCAATTGTTGGGGCTACTGATTCAATTGCCTTAGCGATACATAAATATAATTCAGAACACACGCCACATGCGCACGAAAAGTATATTGTAGGATTTGGTGGAGATCCAGTCACTGATATTGTGTCACCATCTATCCATACCATAAATTACAATTTTGAATATGCGGGAAGTGTGGCTATGGACAAACTAAATCAGATGATACAACATCAAGAAATTGAACAACGCATTATTATCGATGTTGAACAGTCATTTGAAAATTAAAAGAAAAATGGTATGATAAAAAAGTATATTATGGAACCGGTACCATTTAAATGAGCTTATTTTATAAATAGGAGGATACGCACCATGTCGGAGTGGACAAAAGAGCAACGTTATCAAAAATATGAAGATGTTGATCAAGAAACGATTGAAAAATTAACTGAACAAGTTAATCAGTCTGAATATAGACAAACTTTTCATATACAACCCAAAATAGGATTGTTAAATGATCCTAATGGTCTTATCTATTTCAAGGGGAATTATTATGTATCTCACCAATGGTTTCCTTTAGGACCTGTGCATGGATTGAAATATTGGTATACATATCAAAGTAAGGATCTTGTAGATTTTAAAGCTATTGGTCCAACGATTAAACCAGATACGAAAGATGATAGTCACGGTGTATATAGTGGCAGTGCCTTTGAATATAATGACCACTTATATTATATGTATACAGCGAACCATCGAGATAGTGATTGGAATAGAATTTCTACACAACATATCGCAAAAATGTCTAAGGATGGATCGATTAATAAATTTCCTAAAGCAGTGATATCAGCACCACCGTTTGGCTATACTCAACATTTTAGGGATCCTAAGGTACATGTTCAAGACGGTGTTTATTACGCAATGATAGCTGCTCAAAATATTAAAAAACAAGGGAGAATTCTGCAATATCGTTCCACAGATATCGTCAATTGGGAGTTTCAAGGAGAGGTTCAAACGAATCTAGATGATTTTGGTTATATGTGGGAGTGTCCGGATTATTTTAATTTAAACGGTTATGACATGTTATTATTTTGTCCTCAAGGCATAGCTTCAGAAGGGGAACGCTTTAAGAATATTTATCAATCTGGGTATATTATGGGACAGTATGATATTAATAATTTAACAATGAACCATGCTGATTTTCATGAATTAGATTATGGCTTTGATTTTTATGCTCCTCAGACATTCTTAGACGAAAATGGTCAACGCATATTAATTGGGTGGATGGGCTTGCCTGATATTAACTATCCTTCAGATGCCGATGGTTGGGCGCATTGTTTAACTATCCCACGTGTATTGACAATTGAGTCAGGTAATTTAAAACAACGTCCCATCAAAGCGCTTGAAAAGCTTCGCACAAATGAAGAAACGGCACTAGGTTATGCTAATAAATTCACAAGACAATTACATCCATATGAAGGTAAACAGTTTGAATTAATCATCGATATTTTGGAAAATGAGGCGACAGAAGTTTACTTTGAAGTACGTACATCTAAGACGGAGTCTACATTGATTACGTATAATAAGAGGGAGCAAAAATTAACATTAGATCGCAGTGAAAGTGGTCAATTACCAGAACCTGTTGAAGGAACAACGAGGAGTACTTATTTAGATACACCGTTATCAAAACTGCAGTTATTTGTAGATACTTCTAGTGTTGAAATATTCTGTAATGATGGTGAACGTGTGATGACAACCAGAATATTTACAGATGAAAATGCAACAGGCATTAAAACATCTACTGAATCAGGCCAAACCTATCTAAAATTTACAAAATACGATTTGAAAGGTGACACTATATGAAACGTCTACTAGCAATTGGAGAGGCTTTAATAGATTTTATACCGAATACTACAGATTCTAAATTAAAAGATGTAGAAAAGTTTAGTCGACAAGTCGGGGGTGCACCATGTAATGTGGCTTGTACAGCGACAAAACTAGGTGGCAATGCGGAAATGATTACACAATTAGGACAAGACGCATTTGGTGATTTAATTGTGGAAACGCTAGAAGACATAGGAGTAGGTACTCAATATGTAAGACGTACTGAGGAAGCCAATACGGCCTTAGCATTTGTGAGTTTAACTAAAGAAGGAGAAAGAGACTTTTCCTTTTATAGAAAACCATCGGCTGACATGTTGTACAGTACTGATGCAGTAAGTTCCATCGATGTAACTGAAAATGATATGTTGCATTTCTGCTCAGTTGATCTAGTGGAAAGTCCTATGAAATTTGCACATAAGGAATTGATTGAAAAAGTGACAAATACAGGAGGTACAATTGTATTTGATCCTAATGTGAGGTTGCCATTATGGAAAGATGAAGCGGATTGTAAATCAGCAATTCATGAATTTATTCCATTAGCACATATCGTCAAAATATCTGATGAAGAATTGGAATTTGTTACTGGAATTGCAGATGAAAAACATGCTATACAGTGGTTGTTCCACGGGAATGTAAATGTAGTGATTTATACCAAAGGTGCTGATGGAGCGGTCATATATTTTAAAGATGGAAATGAAATTTCTCAACAAGGTTTTAAAGTTAAAGCCATTGATACTACAGGTGCAGGTGATGCATTTATAGGTGCTTTAATTAGCAGATTATTAACTTCTGATAGAACAGACGTGATATCACTGTTGAAAAGCGAAGGTAAAAGCATACTTGAATTTAGTAATTACGTAGCTGCAATGGTAACTACGAAATACGGAGCGATATCAAGTATTCCAAGTTTAGAAGAAGTAAATAAAGCAATAAAAAGCTGAGCATGTATTTAATTACATGCTCAGCTTTTTATGTATTATATCTTTTTAACATTTCTTACAGAAGCATAACAATGTTCATTGTTTTTAAAATAAACTACACGTGATTTAGAGTCGATGGACTCAATATTGTGTCTATTTACTACAAAACTATTATGACATCTAAAGAAGCGTTTATCTAACTGATCAATTTCTTTAAGGTTTCCATAAAATTCGATTTGACGATTATCGAGATGTGCGATTAAGCGATGGGATTTACTAGATGATTCGAAGAACATCACATCGTCATATTGTACATAAATAGAATTGCTACCACGTTTTAATTCTATTGTTTCGACGCTGCTTTCTTTTGAAAGTAGTTTTAGTCGTGACTCAGATGTTTCTAAGCAATCAATCACTCTTGATTTTAATTCGTCTGGATCATCTTTGAAAATGAAATCCATTGCTGCAACCTTGTAGACAAATGTTAAGTATGTCAGTTCACTATGACTTGTAACAAAAATGATATTGCCAACCGGATCATGTTTACGTATTTCACTTGCAAGCTTGATTCCGTTGATGTCAGCTTCTAGTTGAATATCTAAAAAGTAACATCCTATATCATTAATGTTCTTTGAGCGTTCTAAAATGTCATAAGGATCAGCTGTCGCAACTTCAATTTCCATTGGTTTTTCTTCAATCATAATATAGTTATTTATAATTGAAACCATATGTTCACGTTGTCTTTCATCATCTTCACAAATGAATATTTTCACAGTAACACATCCTTATGAATCAGAATTTAAGATTTCCACTTTTTGAATAAAGTAGTTGTTATCAATAGTTGTATCTAATAAAACATTTGTTGTTGAATCCGTCAATTCTTTTAATGTGGATAATCCAAGTCCACGGTTTTTTCCTTTAGTAGAAAAGTTTTCTTGGAAAAGAGTATGTACTTTAGGCATATTTTGTTCACACTTATTCATAACGATAAATGTTACTGACGTATCTTCATTTTTAATAAAAGCGATACGAATAAGTGGTTCTTCAGTGATTTTTTCAGAAGCTTCAATTGCATTATCAAGTAATATACCGATGACTCTACTTAAATTTATAATAGGCATATCGATTTTTTCAATTGGTTCTGGGACCTCAATACTAATGCGAATGTTTTTTTCTTGGGCTTGAAGTATCTTAGTAGTTAACAAACCTTTAATTTCACGAACTTGCAGGTTTTCAATACCATTGATTTTAATTGCATTCATTTGCATACTATCTTGCATAGGTAATATTTCAGAATGAAAGTAATCACTTAAACCTTCCATATCTTCTTCTCTGATAAAGTCAGAGAGGGTAGAAAGGATATTGACGTAATCATGTCTGAATTTACGCATTTCATGATTGATTTTTTCAATTTGTAACGTATATTTATAATAATTTTCAATTTCTTGCATATTACGCTTATATTGAATTTGGCGAATAATGCTAAAAGAAATTGTAATGATAAGAATAGCAGTGGTAATAATAACGACTGCATATATTATTGATAGAAATTTTGCATCTCCAAAAGATATAATTCTATTAGGTAAATAAAAGTAAATTAAACCTAAAATTATTAATAAAAATAGGCTTACTAGTGTTAGGTAGATTTTATTTAATGATAAATCTGAAAATGATAATTGATTAATGAAAAACCTTGCTATATATGCATAAACTAAAGAAGCAATTGTAAATGTAACTATAAAAATAATAGAAAAAGCATATTTTATTGTTATTATATCTACAATTAAAGTAGTAATCCATACACTTGTGAAATTTGCCATATATAAAATAAAAAAGCAAATTAGTACAGATACTATACCAATAAATTTTCTTTTAATATACATAAATATGATACTAGTGAAAAATAGGAAAAATACTACTTTAGTATCAAAATAGATAAATAAAATAGTAGAAGGGATTATAATCCCAACAATCGAAATATAATCCCTTTTAGTATAATTCATACCATTTATAAGCTTAATATTAAAAAATAGTATTATAGCTTGTAATAGTGATAAAAAAACTGAATTTAAAACTTCCATTTTATACACACTTTCTACATTAAAAACTTTTATTCATAAAGATTTGTTAATTCTTTTGGCACTTCTGGCTCATCTACAAAACCACTACAAGGTTTCATTCCAGAAATAGCTCCAATAACAGCAAAAAATTTAGCGATAAAATTTAAGATAGATTCAAAAATATTCATAATTAATTATCCTCCTTAGGGAAAAATATTGGTAATTGTAATATAGATATAATAATAATACCTAGTAAAATTAATTGTTGATAAGGTTCAGTTAAAAAGAGTGAAATCAACAATAAACATAATGTTACACATATTGCCTTAATTTTCTTACCCTTTCTTAGGCGTTGTGGAATAGGCTGCTTTTTAGTGGCAGAAGGTGCATAAATAATAATTGCGATTAAGCCTAAAAAAGCTAATGGATACATTATTATAAATGACACTTGTATATACCCGACTATCCAAGGTAATAACACAAAATAAACTAGACTTTCTATATAACAAGCTAAAGAATTTTTAGCATGCGCACCATGTGCAAAATACCTAATAATAAAAAATGATAAATGAACAGTTAGTGTGTATAAAAACATATGACAAAGGATTGAAACACCATAAATAACAATTGCTTTAAAAAAGTTACTTACCACAACTTGCATGCCTAAACGCATTTTTAAATATTCTATATGATCTAAATTATTACGTAGTTGAAGACTTTTAGCAAAATTGTCTATTTTAGTATCAATTAATCTACTCATTGGCTTTTATCTCCTCACTCGTATTATACAATTTTAATTAAGTTTTATGCGTCTTATTGCGTAACTGTATATTTTTAATTCCTAACTGTTTAAAATATTTATCTGACTAATTTTATCATATTTATGCTTACATTTAGGAATAAAAACTAACGAGTTAGGGATTTTTTTACATTATTTTTAAAAATAATGGTTAAATGTACTTGTATCACAAAGAAGTGATTACATTTTACAAATCATTTAATCAAAATTTTGTTTGAAATTTTTGTTTGAATGATAAGGTTGATTAGACTTTTGAGCAGGGGTCTGATTAACACACTGATATTGTAACTGTACTTTCTTCGTATAGTTGTTATAGTTACAAGTTAAGTTCTCGTTTTTCAATTAATTGATTACAAACAAGAGGAGGCTGATGTAGTGACAAACCATTTCTCAGCAATGATTAGTGATTTCGTAAAATAATACTTTCAGGTACACAACGCGCTTAATTTTATTAAGCAATCCCGAATTTGAATTCGTAGAACATTCCCAGTCTCGATTCAAATATCATTTTAACATTGCCTATAACAGAGGCGATTTAAA
This sequence comes from Staphylococcus sp. Ze2, assembly GCF_048568365.1. Classification (NCBI taxonomy): domain Bacteria; kingdom Bacillati; phylum Bacillota; class Bacilli; order Caryophanales; family Staphylococcaceae; genus Staphylococcus; species Staphylococcus sp. Ze2. The sequence continues at coordinate 1,249,641 of NZ_CP183486.1, forward strand.
GTATTAACATGTAAGCTATCGTAAACATCATTCAATTTATCATTTTAATCGGTAAATTCACTAAATTTTTTCATAATTAATAACATCCCCAAAAATAGATAGAGAAATAACTGTAAAAAACATTCCCTTAATAATAAGTTACAAAAACCGTGAGTCCCTCCCAAGCTCACGGTTTTTATTTTGGTGTTTATTTATATAAATGAGGGCGAAGATTTTTGAAAACTGGAATGTTTTCTCTTTGGGTAGTAACTTCATCTAAGTCGATATTACATGAAATGTGGTCAGGCTTACCTTCTAGTTGCGCAACTATTTCACCATTCGGATTAATTACGATTGAATGACCAGCGTATTCTGTTTGTCCATCATCCCCACATGAATTACATCCTATTACAAACATATCATTTTCAATGGCACGTGCTTTTAAAAGAGCTATCCAATGACTCACTCTTGCTTGAGGCCATTGTGCTACATAAAAAGCTATTTCTGCATCTTTTCGAGCAGGGTAGCGTAATAATTCGGGGAAACGTAAGTCATAACAAATAATTTGTGTGGCTTTAATGCCATTAGATAAATTAAATGCTTCAGGGACAGCGTTACCAGCAGTTAAAAATGTAGGTTCGTCTAACATAGGAACTAAATGTACTTTGTCATAACTATTGATTAAATAGCCATTTTTTGAAACTGCAAATGCTGTATTATACACATCTTCTTTCATAGTATTTGAAACAGAACCTGCAATTATATCAACATTATATTGAATAGCTAGCTTTGATATAAACTCAAAACTACGTGATAGTTGATTGTCAGCTAGTTCTTTTAACTGAGGTAAAGCATATCCATTATTCCACATTTCTGGTAATACAACGACATCAGTTTCGTGGGTTACAAATCTAGAAAACCAATTAATGATGTTTTCCTCATTTAATGAAACATTTGCCGGTTCGATTTTAAATTGAAAAATTTCTATATTCATTCTTATCGCCCCTTAAATTATTGTTAGCATCAATATACTAAAAATATTCTGATAATTCAAAATTAGTAGCTGTTTTAGATTTATAACTATAGAAAGCAATAAACAGTGGAGGTAGATAGTTTTAATAATTAGTGAAAATGTTTGTTAGTTTTTATTTAGAATTAAGTTGGAGAATGAAATGAAGTTTATAAGCATGTTATTTATGTATGGAAAATTGAATTTATTAGTTTTGGTGGAAATAAGATATAAATTTCATTCGCTTAAATTTATTGAGATAACTCATTGGATATTAGAAGAGGCCGAGCATGTATAAGCTCGACCTCTCATTTTATAATTAAATACTAATGAAGTAAGTAAATATGATTATTTTCTAACTAAAAAGCGTTTGCTTATATCATTGAATTCTTTATCTCCAGCCTCATCACGAACATTACCGAAAGGCATTTGCGCAACAAGTTTCCATGTTTTAGGAATTTCAAAAGCTTCAGAAACGGCAACATCAACAAGTGGATTGTAATGCTGTAATGAAGCACCAACGCCTACAGTACTTAAAGCTGTCCAAATTGCAAATTGGTGCATTGCATTTGTTTGGCTAGACCAGATGGCAAAGTTTTCTGCATAGTTAGGCATTTGATTTTGTAATCCTTCGACAACATCTTGGTCTTCAAAGTAAAGAATTGTACCATGAGAATGTTTGAAGTTATCTACTTTATCAGAAGTTGCTTGGAAATCACGGTCTTCGCCCATAACGTTTTTAAGTTCTTGTTTTGTGATATCCCAGAATTTGTTATGGTTATCATTTAAAAGTAATACAATACGTGTAGATTGTGAGTTAAATGATGATGGAACATGTTTGATTGCATGCTCGATAATATCTTCTACTTCGCTATCAGAGATTGAAATCTCTTGATCTAAACTATAAATAGTACGTCTCGTTTCTATTGCATTTTGAAAAGTTTCTAAAGTTGAGTCTTTTTTACTAAATAATCCCATTGTGAATGCTCCTTTATATCAATTTATTTTATATATCAAGTATAATAATTATATCAGAGTTTGTAAATAGGGTTTTACATAAAATTTCAAAAGGATTAATATTTGTTTTCAATAAATTGGTTTTGATGAAAAATAGGTCTTTTTCTTATATACTATATATGAATATAAAAAATATGAATTTTGGAGGTGAATCTATGAAGTGGTATTTTTCGCATAAATTTGTGATGTCCAGCTTTGCTATAGCTTTAAGTACAACATTAATTTCTAGTCAAACTCACGCTGCTGAACAACAACTTAATGAAAAACTAACAAACGAAAACACAAACCAATCAGATAAAAAGCCAATTCATTCTGATCCTACAAATCATACAGAAAGTTCAAGAGTAGCTGGGGATACAGTACAAAGTGATGATATAACTAACCTATACTCAGATAACGACTTAGGCGATATGCCGAAATCTGAAGAACCAAGCCAAGCACAATCTGAGCAAAGTAGTGACATTGATTCAACTGAACAAAACCAATCGAATCCAGATCAGCCAAGTACTCAAGACAATGCAGATAATCAACCAAATCCAGATGAGCCAGACAATGGAGACAGTGCAGACAATCAACCGAACTCGGATGTGCCAGATAATGGAGACAGTGCAGACAATCAACCAAATCCAGATGAGCCAGACAATGGAGATAATGGAGATAATCAACCATCTCCAGATAAACCAGGTAGTGGAGATGGCTCAAGCAATAACCCACAACCCGACAATCCAGATAATGGAGATAGTGGAGACAATCAACCAAATCCAGATAAACCGGATAGCGGGGATAGTGGAGATAATCAACCAAATCCAGATAAACCAGGTAGTGGAGACGGCTCAAGCAATAACCCGCAACCAGACAATCCAGATAATGGAGATGGTGGAGATAATCAACCGACCCCGGATAAACCGGATAGCGGAGATGGTGGAGACAATCAACCGACCCCGGATAAACCAGGTAGTGGAGATGGCTCAAGCAATAACCCGCAACCAGACAATCCAGATAATGGAGATAATGGAGACAATCAACCAAATCCAGATAAACCGGATAGCGGGGATAGTGGAGATAATCAACCAAATCCAGATAAACCAGGTAGTGGAGACGGCTCAAGCAATAACCCGCAACCAGACAATCCAGATAATGGAGATGGTGGAGATAATCAACCGACCCCGGATAAACCGGATAGCGGAGATGGTGGAGACAATCAACCGACCCCGGATAAACCAGGTAGTGGAGATGGCTCAAGCAATAACCCGCAACCAGACAATCCAGATAATGGAGATAATGGAGACAATCAACCAAATCCAGATAAACCGGATAGCGGGGATAGTGGAGATAATCAACCAAATCCAGATAAACCAGGTAGTGGAGACGGCTCAAGCAATAACCCGCAACCAGACAATCCAGATAATGGAGATGGCTCAAGCAATAATCCGAAGCCAGACAATCCAAGTAATGGTAATGAACCAAACACTCCAAGTGGCGGAGGTTCAGAAGTCCCAGACAATCCTCATGACGAAGGTAATACAAGTACCTCAATTGATGACAGTCATGGAGGTCCAAGTACTCCAAATAATTCCGGGAATGATAATACAAAGCCCTCTAAACCAAATGGTCAAGAAGATGCAAATGTAACTCTAAACCCAGGACCTAACACTGATAATAACGATTCAAATACAACTAACAATTCGATGAATCACGCTAATGATAATGGAAATGAGCCTCAATATAGAAGTTCTAGTCATCATGAAATTGCAAGTGGCGGAGCTTCAGTAAGTTATGGTGATTTAGCCAAAAGCGAAAAATCTCAATCGAATGAAAATCAATTAATAAACAGATTTGATCAAATGTCTGCTGGTTCATTTAAATATAATCCTTTTGTAGTTAATCAAGTTAAACAACTAAGTTCTGGTGCTAAAACAGTATCCGATAAAGAGATTTCGTCGGTTTTAAGACGTCAAACTTTTGCAGATAATGCATTTTTAAACGAATTACAAAAAGGCACAAATTATTTTAAATTCCAATATTTTAATGTTTTGAAATCTAGTGATTATTATAAAAATTTAGATAACCAAGTGTTAGCATTGATTACAGGTGAAATTGGCTCAATGCCTGATTTAAAAAATCCTAAAAGACAACAATCCTCAGGTAAATACGAGTATCATTCAAGTAGTGAGGATGAATTGACACATACAACAGAAGAACAATCTAAAAATGAAATTGATATTAAATTTGAACGTACACTATTTGCTTTAATCACGGCAATGATAATTATCTTTGTTGGTATGGTCTTAGGGTATTTCGTTAATAGAAGAAATAAAAAAGATGGCGAATAGCAATCAAAATATAAAAAAGGGAAGAAGTTATGACATAAACTGATGTCACAGCTTCTTCCCTTTAATGTTTTTATAATGATTAGAATAAAAAGTTGAAAATAAACGAAGCAGATTCCTGTATTTCTTTTATCTTTTCTGGTCCTACTAATACTTGAATAATAACTACAAAACCATTTTGCATGATATGCACTAAAATTGGGACCCAAATACGTTTAGTATAAACATATAATGCTGAGAAAATCATACCCATACCAAAGTAAATAATAAAGAAGGAAGGATCTGAATGGGCAGCGCTAAAAATAATTGAACTCACGATCCCTGCAATTAAAAATTTAATAGTTTTATTTGCTTGAATCATATTATAAATTTCACCGAAAATTACTTTTCTAAAAACAAATTCTTCTAAAATAGGGCCAACTACTGAAATTAATATAATGAATATAGGAATTTCTTGAGCTACTTTCATCAGTCTCTCTGTGTTTGGACTTGATTGAGGTGCGCCTAATAAATAGATATTAATCATATTAGCAATAATTTGATAAATCATTACTATGAAATAGCCAACAAGCGCCCATCCAATAGCGTATCTTTTCTTTTCTTTGGGTTGCTGTTCCAAAGAGGTAGGATTAGCGATAAAATGATTGATTAAAATAATTATGAAAGATGCAATAATAAATAATGTAACTTGTGTATAAATTTGTGCAAAGACAAGTTCTTTGCCACTATAGTTATCAAATAGACCCGACAATTGTAAAATGATTACACCAAATTGTGCCAAGCCATATATAACCAATGTCAATATGGACACCCATAAACGAGACATAATGAACCTCCAAAAATTAAATGATACCTTATTTTATCGTAAAATAAAGTTTTACACAAAATTTAGCTGAATAGTTTTAACTTGAAATATTGACCAACTTTGATTATTATAGAAGTACATTAGCACTCATTCACTTTAAGTGCTAAACAATTTTATTCTTTTTAAGGAGGAACAATCAATGTTAAAGCCATTAGGTAACCGAGTAATTATTCAAAAATCAGAGCAAGAGCAAACAACAAAGAGCGGTATTGTATTAACTGATAGCGCGAAAGAGAAATCCAACGAAGGTACGATAATTGCAGTAGGTGCAGGGCGTATTTTAGAAGATGGTTCTCGAGTTGCTCCTGAAGTAAATGAAGGCGATAATGTAGTATTTCAGCAATTCGCTGGAACAGAAGTAAAACGTGGAGACGAAACTTATTTAATCGTAAATGAAGAAGATATTTTAGCTATTATTGAATCATAAAAAATTATAAACAAATTCTGATAATTTCAAAATAAATCAATAAAACATCATGGAGGTATAAGTAATATGGCGAAAGATTTAAAATTCTCTGAAGACGCACGTCAATCTATGTTAAGAGGTGTAGATAAATTAGCTAACGCCGTTAAAGTTACAATTGGACCAAAAGGGCGTAATGTAGTATTAGATAAAGAATACACATCACCGCTTATCACAAATGATGGTGTGACAATCGCTAAAGAAATTGAACTAGAAGACCCTTATGAAAACATGGGTGCAAAATTAGTTCAAGAAGTTGCTAACAAAACAAATGAAATTGCTGGTGATGGAACAACAACTGCGACTGTTTTAGCTCAAGCTATGATACAAGAAGGATTGAAGAACGTCACAAGCGGTGCAAATCCAGTAGGTTTACGTCAAGGTATTGATAAAGCTGTAGAAGTAGCAATTAATGCATTACATGATATTTCTCAAAATGTAGATAATAAAAATGAAATTGCTCAAGTTGGTTCAATTTCTGCTGCAGATGAAGAAATCGGTAAATATATTTCTGAAGCTATGGAAAAAGTTGGAAACGACGGCGTTATTACCATTGAAGAATCTAGTGGTTTTAACACAGAATTAGAAGTTGTAGAAGGTATGCAATTTGATCGAGGGTATCAATCACCGTATATGGTAACAGATTCAGATAAAATGGTTGCAGAACTTGAAAAACCTTATATTTTAATTACTGATAAAAAGATTTCATCTTTCCAAGACATTTTACCGCTATTAGAACAGGTTGTTCAATCAAATCGTCCAATCTTAATCGTAGCTGACGATGTGGAAGGTGATGCGTTAACAAATATAGTATTAAACCGTATGCGTGGTACATTCACTGCTGTTGCTGTTAAAGCTCCTGGTTTCGGTGATCGTCGTAAAGCAATGTTAGAAGACTTAGCGATTTTAACAGGTGCACAAGTAATTACAGATGATCTAGGATTAGATATTAAAGATGCAACAATTGATATGTTAGGTACATCAAATAAAGCTGAAATTACAAAAGACAATACAACTGTTGTTGATGGTGATGGAGACCAAAACAACATCGATGCACGTGTAAGCCAAATTAAAGCTCAAATTGAAGAAACAGATTCTGAGTTCGATAAAGAAAAATTACAGGAACGTTTAGCTAAATTAGCAGGTGGCGTAGCTGTAATTAAAGTTGGTGCAGCAAGCGAAACAGAATTAAAAGAACGTAAATTACGTATTGAAGATGCGTTAAACTCTACAAGAGCTGCCGTTGAAGAAGGTATCGTAGCTGGTGGAGGAACTGCCTTCATGAATATTTATGATAAAGTTTCTAAAATTGAAGCTGAAGGCGATATAGCAACTGGTATTAATATTGTATTGAAAGCTTTAGAAGCACCTGTACGCCAAATTGCTGAAAATGCTGGTTTAGAAGGTTCAATTATAGTTGAAAGACTTAAAAATGCAGACGTAGGCGTTGGTTTCAATGCGGCTACAAATGAATGGGTAAATATGTTAGAAGCTGGTATTGTTGACCCTACTAAAGTAACACGTTCATCATTACAACATGCTGCAAGTGTTGCTGCAATGTTCCTTACTACAGAAGCAGTTGTTGCTAATATTCCAGAAGAAAGTAGTAACGACGCTCAAGCAGGTATGGGCGGCATGCCAGGAATGATGTAAAGTTCCATATAGATATTTAAGTAAATAGTATGTGACTTTCCTTGATAAAATATATGTAGTGAAAGTTAGAGGCTGGGGCAATTTTTTAATTGTCTCAGCCTTAATCTTTGTGTTGGTAGTAACTCACTCTATTGGAAAAATAAATATACACTGTGTTTCTAACTTATGTGCAAACCATAGCAGTATAATCCATTTTAGTGAAAGGTAATTTATGGATAGTAAGATTGAATGGATATTTAGACAACACTTAGCAGAGTGTAATATAGCTTTAAATTAAAAGTATTGAACTTCTGTACAAATTATATAATGTTAAATTTTTCATTTTCTAAAGCATTTTATTATGTGAATATTTAATTATAGTTTAGGGTAAAGTATGTAAGTATAATTAGAAGCGGTTCTTATACATGATTTTAAGTGTACTTAAAATTTTGAAAGACGAAAGGAAGTTTAATTATGACAAAACCAACAGTTTATGAAGTTATCGATTTAGGTATTAACTATTTAATATCAGGATATGATAATTGGAGTAACGAACAGGTGCTAGATGATAAGATTGCTGCCTTTCCAAATACAATTCATTGGCAATATGGACATGTACTTACGATATTTGAAAGTGCATTATCACTATGTGAACAAAATGAAGTAGATATTGCTAAATATACAAGTTTATTTGGATATGGTTCTTCACCAGAAAAGTGGGGAGATGAAAATATTCCTACCGTTGATGAAATATTTGAACATTTAAAAACATTACCAGACCGTGCGAGAAGTTTAACTGATGAACAGTTAGAGCAAGAATTGACAGAAACTATTGCTGGTTGTAGTACGTTGAATGAATTGTTAGTACTTAACGCGATTCATATTCCATTACATGCTGGTAAAATTGAAGAAATGTCACGTATACTTAAACAACATCAATAGATATAACGAATTTAATAAGCTCATAACATAAAAAGATATTTTGGGCTGTTTTAATACATCGTTGCTCTTGTTCGAGTTGGATAAGCATAGCGAGAGATTTCTTAGCAAAAGTCAGTGTTTCGGCACTCCTGTTGGGGTGGACGCTAGCTAGTAATATTTACTTATATTTACAATGGTTGTAGGACTTTTCAATTATGAAAAAAAGAGGTGCACTGAAAGCTTTAAACTTTCAGTGCACCTCTTTAATATTATTTTAAAGTAATAAATTATTTTTGTAATTCTGAGATTGCCTTTGCAATTGTGTCAAATACATGTGGGATATCGTCTTTTTCAACACAACTAAACGCGATACGTATATCAGTATCATTTAGCGCAATAATACCAATTGAATAAGTTTCTATTAAGTATAAACGCAATTGTTCAGGATCTACACCATGAACTTTTAATGCCATGAAATATCCAGAATTAAAGTCATACACTTGCCAATAAGGCGCATATTGATCGTCATAAACTACTGACTTAGTGATTTCATATCTTGCTTGTAGTGTATCAATATTATGTTGTATTTCATCTTCGAAAGTCTCAGGGTGTTCTAAAACATATTTAACAGCACTTTGAGAAGGCATTGGCCCACTTGAAATGTTACTTCTAATTAATCCTTTTACTTTTTCTTCAAGAACGTGCTTAGTTGTTTCATTTGAGACACCAAAGCTAATGAATCCAACTCGAAGGCCCCAAGCAAAGAATTCTTTTGTAGCACCATCTAAACGGATTGGTAGTACATTATCTAAACGTAAATTAGTTAACGCAGTAAATAGTGATTGTGTATATACGTCTTCATAAAATAAACCATAATAAGCATCATCTACCAAAGCAATAACATTTGTACCACGTTCTGCTAAAGATTTGATAGCAGTAACAATAGTACTAACTTCTTCTTTAGTAGGTGTGTAGCCAGTTGGATTATTTGGATAGTTTAAAATTAAAATCACTTTATCTTTTTGGTAGTTTTCCAAAGTATCAACAAAGTTATCAGTTGTAAAACGACCACCTTCATCAAAGATATCGTATGTCTCGATATCAGCGTTGTGTCTAGCGCTATATACAAGTTTATAATTTCCCCAATTATGAGTTGGCAATAGTAATGTATCACCACTATCTACAAACATGTCTGCTACTAATGATAAACCATGTGTTAAAGCATTAGTAAGAATTGGTCTAGTCATGTCATTTACATCTAAATCTGGGTTTTCTTTTAACATTTTTTGTTGCCATAAATCACGGAGTGATTCAATACCTTGAGGAGGAGCGTATGGAAAGATTTCATCGGGAGTAAGCTCTGTAAAAACATCATTTAATGTATTAGCATACATTTTACTGTCTTTATAAGTAGCCATACCGATTGTTGCATTATACTTTGTAGATTTTGCCTCAGCAGACTGAGATAAAATGCCCTTTGGATAATACATTAATTTTCCAAGATCTGATAGCATATCAGCTATTTCTGGGTTTGATTTAGACAATTTTTCATTTAAATCTAAAGCTAAAGGATTCATATGTTGGTCAACCTCTCTTTACTATTTCAGGATACTATTATATTATCGCGAAACAGCTTTAAATTAAAGCATAGCGCAAAGATTTGACGGAAAAATAAAAAAACTATGCTTTTACGCGAACATACGTTCTGTTTTATGTTAGAATATGGTTAGGCCATCGAAATCCTACATGGTACTTTTTTCTGTGGGAGGTGTAATATGATCACGTGGTGGCAAGAAATGATAACAACTTTGTTAACAGGTAGCTTACTTGTTGTATTCCGTGTTTGGTTAGAAAATAAATGGAAAGACAAATAGGTGGCCTTACACACAAAAAACCCCCAAGTCTGCGTCATCAGACTTGGGGTTGTGTAATATAATCCGTGGATACATTAGTAATTTTACCATCATATTTAAATGACTGCAAACAATATATTCTATTGCTTAGGTTATGGTAGAGGGAAATTAAAATTTAAAAATATTAAATGAATCAGTAGAGATTTAGAAATACTTAACATAATTTGATATAATGAAAATTGTTTTGAGGTGAAATGAATGAAACATTTAACAAAGATATTTGTAATTATTGCTATTGCTTTGTTTGTGGTAGGGTATTACTTGCAAGCTACAGGACATGAAAGTTCTGGCATAAAATTATTAATCGCGGCTATAATGTTTATGGTTTGTGCGTTTATCAACCGCAATAATAATAGACGAAAAAAGAAAAATGACCAAAAGAAGTAATAGTTATTATAAAGACTATATTTATGAAAAAACAAGAATTTGTTTTCTTTCAGAATATAGTCTTTTAATTTTGTATATGAATCTCGAAAATAATATTTAGTGTTCAAAAATCACAAAATTAAAAAGTATGCAATTAATTTCTAATTTTCTATTTACAAGCGTGTATATATTGTATATATTGTGTATATACAGTTGCAAGGGAGGACGTCCGTGAAAATACTTTTAAAAAATAGTAGTGAAAGCCCTATCTATGAACAAATCAAGCAACAAATTAAAGAAAATATTTTAAAAGGCTACGTAGTTCCAGGCGAACATTTACCTTCTATGCGTGAGTTAGCACAAGATTTAAGCGTTAGCGTGATAACTACTAAGCGTGCATACGAAGACTTAGAAAAAGATGGATTTGTCTTTACAATTAGGGGTAAGGGCACGTTTGTAAAAGAACAAGATAGTTCCATTTTGAAAGAAAAACAATTCATCGTGATTGAGTCATTAGCTAAATCAATGAGTAAAGAAGCCAAGACAATTGGTATGTCATTACCTGAGCTACAAGAAATTCTGGAGATGATCTTTGAGGAGGACGAGGAATGAAAGCTATAGAATTAAATGCTGTTAATTATCAGCATAAAGAATTCAAGTTGAATGATATTTCTTTTGAAGTTCCTCAAGGATTTGTCACAGGTTTTATTGGCGCAAACGGTGTTGGCAAAACGACACTCATTAGATTAATTATGGATTTAATTGAACCTGAACAAGGAGAAATCTTAGTTTTTAATAAACAGATGAAAGACAACGCTGAGGAAATCAAAAATAGAATCGGTTTTATTTATTCAGAGCTGTATTTAAATGATAAATGGACTATTAACAAAATTGAAAAATATATCGCTCCTTTTTATAAAAAGTGGGACAGTGCTCGTTTCAATTACTTTCTTGAAAAATTTAATTTAGTTCGGGATAAAAAGTTGAAAACCTTCTCAACAGGGATGAAAATGAAATTATCTATTGCGATTGCTTTTAGCCATCATGCAGAATTATTTATTTTAGACGAACCTACTTCTGGTTTAGACCCAATTGTTCGCAATGAAGTTTTAGATATCATTCAACAAGAACTCATCGATGAAAATAAAACTGTATTTATTTCCACACACATTATTTCAGATTTAGAGAAAATTGCTGATTACTTAGTGTATTTAAAAGATGGTGAAATTGTGTTTAATGATTTTTTGGATGATATTCTGAATAAGTTTCAAATTGTAAAAGGCGATTCAAATCAGATAGACGATGAGTTAGTTTCTTTAGCATATTATATAGAATATAATAAAACCGGTTATACGGTGCTTACAACACATGCAAATGTATTTAAAGAAATATTTGGTAATGAGGTAGCAATAACTAAACCTAAAATTGAAGAACTTATGGTTTTCCTCGAAAAAGGAATACACAAAATTGAATTTGAAAATGATGGCATTTCATAGTGAGGAGGGCCATTAGATGAAAAATTTACTTATTAGAAATATAAAATTACGTAAATGGACTATAATTATTTATTCGATGTTATTGTTGCTTTCGCCATTACAATTAGTGATTGGGAATGATACGTTACTTACTAAATCAATTTATTCAGCCGTTGCGATGATATTATTGTTCATATCTATCGTTGATTCTGGACATGCGTTTAGGTTCAATAGTAAATTAGGGCACAAAATGTCATATGATTTTTTTGCGAGTTTACCAGTTTCAAAAAAGGCTCTACTTAATGCAAACTATGTGACGGTAATTATGTTTACACTAATAGGAGCGGCTATATTATCACTATACAATATACCGGATTCTAACGTTTCTGCGGACCAATTAAATTTGAATGTTATGGTGCCTTATTCTTATATAACAATTAACTTCTTTGCTATACCTATAGCATTTAAAAGGTATACTGAACAAAAATCGGAATATATTTCTTACTTGATATACCTACTAACTATGTTTATTATTATACCGGTTTTTGTCATACTGGTTGCTGTTGGTCTTATCGCAGTATTTAACTTTAATTTAAGACAATTGGATTATTTAGAACCGATGTTTAACTATGGATTTTTAGTAATGAGTATTTTGTTTTTTATTGCAAATTATTTCATTCAGTATAAAAAAGTAAATTAATCTCAAAGGGAGGCGCATTTATGGAATTAAAGAATATTACTAAAACGTATGGTAGTAATAATGTTTTAGACCATATTGATTTTGATTTTGGTCAAAGCCAAATTGTGGGCTTGATAGGTAAAAATGGTGTTGGAAAAACGACACTGATGAAAGTTATGAATGGAAATATTATCAATTATAAAGGTGATGTGAAAACAGGTAATAAAGAAAATATCGGTTACCTCATCGAACATCCGAAATTGTATGATAATAAATCAGGATTATATAATTTAAAACTTTTTGCGAATGTTTTAGGTAAAGGGTTCGACAAAAAATATGCAGATCAAATTATCGATGCATTCGGTATGAGACCTTATGTTAAGAAAAAAGTTAAAAAATATTCTATGGGTATGAAACAAAAGTTAGCAATCGCTGTTTCATTAATGAATAAACCGAAGTATTTAATTCTTGATGAACCTACTAACGGTATGGACCCAGATGGTTCTATTGATGTTTTAAAAACAATCCAATCACTTGTAAAAGAGTTAGAAATGAAAATTTTAATTTCTAGTCATAAGTTGGATGATATTGAATTAATTTGCGATAGAGCAGTATTCTTACGTGATGGAAAATTTGTACAAGATGTAGACATGAAAGAAGGTACACCTTCTGACTCTACAGTACTAATGTTTGAAGAAAATGATTTCGACACTGCTGCAACATTCTTAAATGAGGAGTTTGACGTAATTCAAACACAACAAGCGAGTGGAGAAATTATTATAAAAGCTCAAAATAGCTATAAAAATGTGCTTAAAGGTTTAGCGAACAAAGATATTTATCCTAAATTTATTGAAACACGTAAGAGTTCATTGCGTGATACTTACTTCAATATTAATCAGAAAGGCGGTCAATAATGAATAGTTTACAACTCGTAAAATATGATTTGTTCAGCATTTTTAAAAGTCCGTTAACGTATTTAGCGTTGCTTCTAACATTGTTACCAATGGTTGGCTTCATAATTTTATTTTTACAACAAGCAGATGAAATGAATGGCAATACATTACTTACAATAGGTAGTTGGTTCTTTTCAATTATGGGCTTGCTATTTGTAATTAAAACTATTACACGTGATATTTCACAAGGTACAATTCAACTATACATGAATAAAACTTCTAATCGTATTGGTTACATTATTGCAAAAGTGATTTCGATTATTTTAATTGCAGTATTGATTACAGCTGTATTAGTTGCATTTGTACTTATTGTTCAAGGTTTCGTTGAAGGGGACAACATTAAAACTAAAAAGATTTTTGAACTATTAGGATTCTTTTTAATGTTCCATTTATTCTTTGGATTACTTTTATATTTATTTTCACTTATCGTACCTAAGACAGCACTTATATTTACGCTTGGTGTATTCTTAGTGTTAATTGTTCCATTTGCGGAGCCATTCTTGCCTATGATTCCTAAAATTGGAGACAATATACAAGATTCATTAAAATATATTCCATTTAGCTATTTAACTTCAAAAACAACTTCAGGTGATTATACATTTACGAACTGGCAATGGTTTATAACTTCAGCGTCGATCGTTATCTTATTCGTTGTTAATATATTCTATTCATCTAAGAAAGATATTTAACAGTGGGTAGCTAATAAAAGATATAGATGTAAAAGAAAGACGTATGAATGTGCAGTTAAACAGCATCATTCATACGTCTTTTTATTTTATAATTAACTTATCTAATATGGAATCATAAACATATTTCCATAATTGAGAATCAGTTTTGTAACGATTCATCATGATTGTATGTGCTTCAGCAGACTTGTCTTCAAAAGTTGGATCATCTTTTGCTGGAACGTTTGAACGTGCTTCATCTACAAAGTGTTGCACTTGTCTTGCACGTGGTCCCCAAACAGTTTGTTGTTCATAATCATCATTTAAGAAAACAAAAATAGGTATTGAACGAGCGGTTCCATTTGTTAAATACTGATCTATTAAATCTGTATTTTCATCGCGATGGAATACTCGAACTTCTAAATTTAAAGTTTCACTAATATGTTTTAAAATTGGGACGTTCATCATGGCATCCCCACACCAATCTTCAGTGATGACTAATACTTTTGAATAGTTCAATGATTTAATCTTTTCAATTCGATTATCCTCTTCTGGTAAAGAGAAAGAATTGTAAATCGTCAACAAATTCTCTTTGTTTTCAGTCATAGCTTCGATATATTGATCAAGCGGTTGACTGTTTTTGAAATAAGTTTCTAAACTTGTCATAATATTTCCCCCCTTTAGCGTATTAGTTATTATTATATCAATTTTTAAATATGAAAGAAAATTTTAAATACTTAGAAAAAAAAATTTGATTTTAAGTTAACCTGATAATTAAAAATATCAAATTAGTTTTTGATTATATATATGGAGTGAGGCAACAATATTGAATTTACATAGGTCATTTAAATTATTAATAATTGCGCTTTTTATGGCAATGGGGATAGGGGCTGTCCTAAATGTGGTTTACATTAATCATACGCAATCTACGGATTTATCTCAGTTAACTATTGATAATATGAAGTTAGACACACAAATAGATGGCCATAAATATACAGCATATAATGATATCGTAATGAAAAATCATCGGATTTATACAAAAGATTACGAACCTTATCTAACATTAAAAGTCAGTAAAAAAGACGATTACTTGAAAGGTATCACGCTCGTTAAAGATACTACGATTGAGACTAATTTTAATGCAAGTATAGATGGTGATATACAAAACGTAATTAATCAATTAGGTGATTATTATAAGATTAAGCAGTTACATAAATCATATAAAGTCATTACATATAGAGACAAAGTTAATCAAATAAAGTTATCTATTGTGTGCAAACATGATAAAATAAAGAAAATTGAATTCTATAAGAAATAAAGGATTTAAAAATCTAATGAATGACAATCCTATGCAATAAGTGATTCTTAGATATTACATAAAATATTTTGATTCGAATCTAGAATTAGAATGGCGGTAGATAATTTGGATAAAATCACTTTCTTGAATGAGCTTGAACAAGAATTAAATAGCATACCAAGCGCAGAACGAGATAACGTCATGTATGAGTATGAGCAATACTTCTTTGATCAAGAAAGAGAGGGAAAAAATGAATATCAAATTATAGGTGCATTAGAATCACCTAAAAAAATTGGAAAAGAGATTAAAGCAAAGAATGCAATTGTTTCTGCCGAGTATAAGCCAAATGCTAAATCAATTCTTAGAGCGATTATGGCCTCACTAGGCATGGGTATTTTGTCTTTAATCATTATCTTGATACCAATGATATTTATTGGTAGTTTTATGTTCATATTACTTTTGGTTGCATTGTTTTTAGCAATTAGCCCGATTTTATTAATTATTCATGGCTCATTATATAATATGTTTAGCTTAGCAATTAGTAATTATCTTTTTGCGTTTTCATTTACTGGTTTAGGCATTGTATTATTTGTGATCATTGCGAAATTAGCTCAATTCGTTTATCGTTTGATACTAAAATACTTACGTTGGAATATCAAGACGATTAAAGGAAGTGCAAATGAATGAGGAAATTATTCTTTAGTGGTTTAGCATTATTTATTGTGTGCTTTACCTTAGGCTGTATCACATGGTTTGGTTTTGAAAAGCAAAACAATAAACTTAATGTTATTGATAAAACGTATAATGATGCGGAAGTAAATCATTTAGATATTGACAGCCGTTCTAGTAATGTAACGATAGCAAAGGGAAATAAGTTTGCAATTCATTATAAAGGCCAACAGAAAGTAAATATAAATAAAGGTAAGCAATCATTAAATGTGAAAGAAACGAGTAATCGAGTCGATAATTATGGCTTGAATTATAATCCGTTTAGACAAATTAAGGCTGAAATGAAAATCACGATACCAAATGAAAAATTAAAGGAATTGAAAGTTTCGAGCAAGGCACGCAATATTAAGCTTCAAAATATCAAAGCTGATAAAGTAGGCTTGAATATGAATGACAGAACTGGCAGTCGTGTTTATGTGCAAAATTCAGAAATTGAAAAAATGTTGTATAGAGGTTTGAAATCACCTATACATATTAGTGATAGTAAAATCGTTAATGCTAATATTAAAACCAAAGATGCGAGTATATATGCTCAAAATGCATTGATTAAAAACTCTGTGTTGCTTGCTCAAAGTGGCCATATCCAATTAGATCGTATGGACATTGACTCTGCATTTAAAGCTTCTACTCAAAATGGTGATATTATTATGTCTTATAATAAAAAACCAGATAATACGTTATTAAAATTAAATCCTGATGATGGCGTTGAAAAAGTCAATAATAAGAGTTTTGATAACGATAGAGTTGGAGAAGGGGACAATATTTTAGAATTCTATACTGTACACGGTGATATTCATATTAATTAATAGACTATATATTAAAATAGCTATGGAGAAATCTATATTGATAGATGACTTCATAGCTATTTTTCTAACGTATTATCCTATTTGATATGAATTTTAATAACTGGCAAAGGTCAAATCAGTGTCTATATATCCATAGAAGGAATGAATATCTAGTGGTTGCCCGTTTAGCCATTGTTTAAAATCAATTACTGTAGGTGTATTATTTTCACCTAAAGTCATGTATGCTTTAAGCGATTGTGGTTCATACATAGTCGTATGAATTGTACCAGACCAACTTTTAAATAATTTACTATATATTTCAAATTCTGGATTATTAAATAATTCAAATGCGTGCATTTTATCCAAACCATTTGGTGTTTGTTGTAAAAGCCTATCTAAACGTTCTTTAGATTCTTTGGTATAATTTCTGTTCTCATGAGTTAGTATCTTGAAATGGTTTGTACATGTACGATCATACCTTACATCAAGTGATCTAGGAGAAACTTCGATTATGGCATGATTTAAGTGTTTATCCATGACAATATAGCTAAATGAACTTCTGTGTGGAATTTCTTTCAATAATTGAATTGCCTCTGGCACGTCTTTACAATATTGTAAAATGAGTCTACCAATCATATAGCATACGAAGCCATCGCCTGGATGTTTTCTATGCATGAAGTTATAACCCATAGATAATCCAGCTTCATTCATACCATCCATTCTGCCAGTCACGCGAGATGTTGGACCAATTTGTGCTAATCCTCCATCATTTGGTTGGAAAAGTTGATAACGACCATCATAAGTTGCAGGGTGATAGTCATAATTTCTTACCATGTAGTCTTGTCCCAAGTAAATTGTACAACCACTATTCTTTAGTGGTGTAAAACGATAGTGTGCAAAGTTTAGAATCATTTGATTTGTTGGTAGATTAAGGACTTCTTGTATACCTCTGATTTCTTCCCATATTTGAGGTGCATAGGTTTGAAAGATATCATATGTTTCTTTTATGTGAATATCAAAGCGAGGCATACGTTTTTTCCATTCTTTTTCTCTATTTTTTAATAGTGGCGTTTGTTGCATCCACTGAGCAGTTTGTACACCTAAATCGAAATGCGATCCGCGGTGAGTTAATATATCTGTTTTTACTTTTTGCATAATGTAAAACTCCTGTTTTAGTCGTGTAATCTTACAAATTTGTAACTTTATTGTAACCCCATGTTAATTGTATTATACGATGCTTGTCGTTATTATAAGTATAACAACGACGACTGGTTATTTATTTTTAAATTAAAATGAGGTGATTGCAATGGCAAATTATTATGATGCTGTTAGAGATGCAATGAGTACTTGGTGGGGCAAGTAATTAACTAAGCGGCTGGGACAAATTAATTGTCTCAGCCTTAATTATTATATAAAGTAAGTGAAACATTTGCATGAGCGCCAGCTTAAATAAACAATTTATACGTATTGACTCTAGTGATTTTCGCCGGGGTGGGACTGCGAAATAGTCTTAAATAGATTAGATTTCTTTCCCACTCCTTTTTCTATATGACTAATAAATGTAATATTTTTAAGAGTTCTGTTATTATTAAAGTATTAAAGGTAGTAATTAATATACAGTCTTTAATTATAACTTAAAGCATTACTACAATAATATCATATTATTACTATAATAATATTTAAATTAAAGTAGTGAAAAGCGGGTATATATTTATTGATGCTTTTAAGTATGCTATCATTAATAACGGATATGTTAATAATTTATTGAGGTGAAACAGAATGTGGAATTTTATTAAAGGTTTATTTAAATTTGTATTCGGTACAATCCTTACTGTATCATTAGCAGCAGGAATTGGTGCAGTAGTGTTCGCTTATATTTTCAAAAAAGACTTTGAAGATATTGAAAGTAAAACAAAAGAGATTGTTTCAGATATCGAATCTAATAATTAAATTATTAATAGAACACTTTACAGTGTTCTATTTTTTTATGCATATAAGTACTAGGGAACTGGGTTAAATTACTATTACTAGGCTTTTCATAAATAAACATGAGTTTAGTTGAACTTCCTAAAGCTATATGAAGTGAAATAAGACTGAGTATAAGATTTGTAGTACAAAAACGATTGTAGCTATGGATTATATGGATTAATGCGAGTGATATCAAAAAGTGATAATTTAATAATTTCTGAGTTGTTTAGCGAATACCCCTCTAAACACATATGAATCATGTCAATATTCTTAATTTTTAAGGTTATATGTTCTAGCCAACCAGATTGGTAATATTCAATTGTAATGTGTTTTTCCGTATGTAATGCTTGATGAAGTTGTAAATTAAGTTCACTCAATTGATCGTCTGATAACATTGGGCGATCAATTTTATTTTGGTCAATCAAATATTGCTGTATGGTTTCGAATTGTTCTGGCAAGGTAGCGAACGGCTGCCATTTAACCATGCCACGACCTTTAGGTATATTGGGATTTAAATATTCTCTAGGAATATTTCTATAATCAGTTTCATTCTTAAATTCTTTCGGAATCATTTTATCACCTCGATACTATTATAGAACATATGTTCGATTAAGTGAAGTGATAATTCATTATATTGTATTTGTAATAAATCTCTATTAAAATGAAACTATCATAATATGGAGGGGTTTTCATAATGACGATAGGTTATATCGGTACTTATACAAAAAAAGAAGGTAAAGGGGTCTACCGTTTCCAACTTGATGAACAAACTGGAAAAATAATTGAAGTTGAAACTGGGTATGAACTAGAAGCATCAACTTATTTAAATCAGCATAATTCATTTTTATATGCGATAAATAGAGAAGGCGACAATTGTGGTATCGCTAGCCTTAAAATAGAGAAAGATGGCAAGTTAAGCCTCATTAATAAATGTTTAGCGTCAACAGCTGGTACTGGTTGTTATGTTTCAGTATCACCAGATGGTAAATATATTTTTGAAACTGTTTATGGTGCAGGATTAGCACGTATATATGAAGCAAATCCACACACAGGAGAAATTGTTCGACTTATACAGGAATTAGCACATGATTTTCCAACTGGTCCGTCAGAGCGACAAGATCATGCACATATTCATTTTATGGATATCACGCCAGATAAAAAATATGTAGTGGCAATGGACTTAGGTACGGACAAAATGGTGACATATGAGTTTGGTGATGAAGGATACAGTGAATATGCTGTATTTGATTTTGAACCAGGTGATGGACCTAGACATATTACCTTCCATGAAAATGGTAAATATGCCTATGTAGTTCATGAAATATCAAATATTGTAAGTACAGTAAAATATGAAGATGGTAAATTTACAGAAATAGAACGTCATTTGACGATTCCAGAAAACTTTGAAGGTGATACAAAATTAGCAGCAGTGAGATTATCAAAAGATCAAAAATTCTTATACATTAGTAATAGAGGTCACGATAGTATTGCTATTTTCAAAGTAGCTGATGAAGGAGATATGATTTCATTAGTAGATATCGTATCAAGTGGCGGTGAGTTTCCACGTGATTTTAACATTACTGATTCAGATGATTACTTAGTGTGTGCACACCAAGAAGGTGATTATGCACTTACTGTATTTAGACGTGATAAAATAACTGGTGAACTAGAAAAAGTAGACGATAAACATACTGCGCCTGAAGGTGTCTGTGTACAGTTTTTAAAAGAAACATAAACTTAGAAGTTTATTGAATAACGTAATCACTAACTTAATACTATAAAAAATGCGCCTATCCCAAATATATTGGGAGGGCGCATTTTTGCTTTAGAACTTCCATAAATAGAGTTACTTATTAAAGAAAGCTTTAATATATTTAAATTTCCCTTTATATGGTGGAAACAACAAACTAGATTCAAGTCGAGTTGATTTAAAAATATATGATTTGTCATGGCTAAAAGTATCGAAACTGTATTTACCATGATATTGACCAATGCCAGAAGCGCCAACACCACCAAATGGTAAGTTTGAATTTGCTAATTGCATCAAGGTATCGTTAATTGCGCCACCGCCAAATGATATTTCATTTAATACACGCTCTGTTGCATTTTCATCTTCACTAAACAAATATAAGCTTAGTGGTTTAGGTTTGGAACGTATTAAATCAATAGCTTCATCGAAATCATCGTACGTAATAATTGGTAAAATAGGACCAAAAATTTCGTCTTCCATTATTTTAGCGTTAAAAGTAATCCCATCTAACAGTGTAGGAGCAATGTACCTTTCATCTTCATTTGATCCACCACCAAAGACAATCTCAGCATGATGAACCTTTAATAAATTATCTAAACGACTAAAATGTTTATGGTTTACAATACGTCCAAAATCAGGGCTTTCTTGAATGTTATTACCATAAAATTCGGTAATGGTTTTTTTAAGCGCAGCGATTAATTCATCCTTAACTTTACGATTCACAAGTATATAGTCAGGAGCAACACAAGTTTGTCCAGCATTTGTAAATTTACCAAAACTGATACGTTCGCTTGCAACTTTAATGTTTGCTGTTTCATCAATGATTACTGGAGACTTACCGCCAAGTTCTAACGTTACAGGAGTTAAATTTTTACTCGCTGCTTGATACACAATTTTACCAACTTGTTCGCTACCAGTGAAAAAGATATAATCAAATGGTAACCGGATTAATGATTGCGTAGTTTCAGCATCACCTTCACAAATACTAATGTATTCAGGATCGAATACATCTTCGATTACACGTTTAATAACTTCTGAAACGTTTGGCGTGAATTCAGAAGGTTTGAGTATGGCAGTATTTCCAGCTGCTATAGCACCAATAAGTGGCTCAATTAGTAATTGGAAGGGATAATTAAAAGGTCCAATTATTAAAACTGTGCCATAAGGCTCTTTTATGATATAGCTTTTAGTTGGAAACATATAAATAGGCGTATTGACTTGTTTTCTTTTAGCCCAATTTTTGAGTTCTTTACGAGCATTTTTAATACTTTTTAAAGTGAAACCAATTTCAGTAGCATAAGCTTCAACTTTATTCTTACCTAAATCTTTTTGAAAGGCCTCTAATAAGGCGGCTTCATGATTTTTGATACTTTTACCCAAAAGTTTAAGCTGTTTTCTTCTAAATTTTAAATCTTTAGTCACGTGTGTTTTAAAATATTGAGTACTATTGTGGAAAGTTTGCTCTATTGAATTCAAATATATTCCTCCTAGTATGATAGATGTGTTTCGTAGGTATAAGTGATAAAAAACTGGAACATATGAACTATGTTCCAGTATAATGAATGTTTAAATCTAGATATTTAATTAAAATCACCTTAAAACTGTAGTAACTTAAAGGCTTTTGACTAGTTTAAAGCCTCTGTGATTTGAGGAACTACTTGTTTCTTACGTGATACAACACCAGGTAAGAATGCAGTATTGTTATCAAGCTCTACATTGAAAGCAATACCAACTTTATCTTTCTCTGCACCAACGACTAAGATTTTAGAGTCACTATTAATAATGTCTGTAACTACTAATACAAATAAATCATATTTTTCATTAGCACTTACTTCTAACATTTCTTTTTCTAACTCTTCTTGACGTGCAAATACTTCATCAATATCAACAGTATTAACTTGTGCGATACGTGTTACATAGTCACCCATGTTGAATGACTTCGCGTCCATAGTTAAAATGTCTGTTGCTGATTTTTCTTTAGTAGAAGCGCCAGCTTTTAACATTTCTAAACCATAACTTTCTAAGTCAACACCAGCAATTGATTTTAACGCTTCAGCTGCTTTTACATCTTCTTCTGTACAAGTAGGTGATTTGAATAATAGGCTATCAGAGATAATTGCTGATACCATTAATCCAGCAATTTCTGGTTTGATTTCAAAACCGCGTTCTTGATACATTTTGTATAAAATTGTAGCTGTACAACCAACTGGCTCGGAACGGTAGTATAATGGTGCAGCCGTTTCAAAGTTAGAAATTCTGTGATGATCGACCACATGGTGAATTGTAGCGCCATTAATTGAATCAGCACTTTGTTGGAATTCATTATGGTCTACTAATATTACTTTTTGATCGGATAAATCATCGTTAAGTAACTCTGGTGCAGTTACATTAAAATGATCTAAAGCATATTGTGTTTCAGGTCCTACTTCACCTAAACGGTATGCAGTAGCTTCAGTATTACCTGTTTGTTGTTCGAAATCTGCCATGATAATAGCAGATGAAATTGCGTCTGTGTCTGGATTTTTATGTCCGAAAATATAAGTTTTTGCCATATCTAAATTCTCCTTATTTATGTAATTATTATTATTCTAGCACGATTTTGCATCGTTATTCTACTACAGCACCTAGTGAATTTTTAAAATGATCTAAAGCCCACGCGTGACCCGAAGGATTAAAGGAAGCGACCCCACGATGTGAAATAGTTATTGCGTACCCTAGATTATAAGCACTAATTGCTGAATGAAGCACGCAAATATCAGTACATACACCGACAAATTCTAAATGTGTAATATTCCTCTCTCTTAGCATTATATCCAAAGAGGTTCCACAGAAAGCATCATAACGTGTTTTATCTAGGTAATGTATGTGATCATTAAACAAAATATTTTGATAGATATCATTTACTTTGCCGTACAGTTCTCTGCCAACAGTACCAATAATATTATGTGGAGGGAATAAATTACTTTCTGGGTGATATTTATTTTCTTCATAATGTAAATCCATCATGAAAAAGATATCGTGTTGTTTTTTATTGTACGCTTCAATTCGTTCAACAATATAATTTTCAATCTGCTGACCTGGAAGGCCACAAGTTAATTTCCCGTTGTCTGCTACAAAGTCATTCGAGTAGTCAACAACGATTAATGCGCTTTTTTTCATAAGATAAAAACACTCCCAATAAACAATATAAAGGTAATTATATACTAAGTCGCTCAATCAATAAAGGGAGTGTAAATGGGTTTAAAAGATATCATTTTTGTATATTATAAAGTAATAGCTCAGAAAGGAATTAGTATATGATAATTAATGCAAAAAAATTTGGTTTAAAAGGAAAGAGTAAATACACAGATACAAGAGCATTACAAAAAGCGCTAAATTATGCTAAGAAGCATAAACCAACGACGATATTCGTACCAGAAGGCGAGTATCATATACGCAAACCACTGGTTATATATGATTCAACAACACTATTATTAGATGAAGCGGCAGTACTTAAAAGATGTGGAAAAGATACATTGTTGAAAAATGGACGCAGATTCAAATTGTATTATGGGTATAAAGGTAATAGTCATATTCACATATCAGGTGGTACATTTGATATGAATGGTTTCAAATACCCATACAATAATACAACGATGTGCATGGGACACGCAGAAGATATTCAGATACAAAATGTAACTTTTAAAGATGTTGTAGGAGGGCATTGTATAGATGCGTGTGGTATCAATGGATTGTATATCAATAATTGTAAGTTTTTAGGATTTAGAGATCTTGATGGAACACGATTTTTCTCTGAAGCAGTTCAGATAGATATACAGGTACCAGGTGCTTTTCCTAAATTTGGTGCTACCGATGGAACAATTACTAAAAATGTAATTATAGAGCACTGTTATTTTGGTAATTCAGATACACTAACAATGCAAACATGGAATCGTGCAATAGGCTCACATGCCAGTCGTTATGATCAATACTATCAAAATATCCATATACGCTATAATACATTTGATGGTCTGAACCAATACGCACTCACACCACTGAAATCAAAAGATACTTATATTCATCACAATATATTTAAAAATTGTGATGGCGGTATAAGGTTTTTAGCGGTTAAAGACGGTAAAAATGCTAAAGACTTAAAAGGTAAAGAACGTGGAACGCAAGCCGGCAGCAATTTAAATATTTATCAAAATAGTTTTGTTGGAAAAATGAGTAAAGAATCGATACGTATTCAAAGCTATAATAAGATTAAACATCAAACTGTACTCATAGCTGACAATAGTTTTGATGACTCATCACAAAGTATGCATTTACAAGATATAGAATCATTATTGCTATTTAATAATAGTTATAATGATATTAAAATAAAAAAAGTCCGTGTAGAGTGATTATATTTTTGAAATAAAATCATAAATATTCTTTATGTAAGTGATTAAAAATACTAACCCTATTTAAAATGTATTATGTTATACTCTAATAAATTATTATGAATATTCAGATAATAATTAAAAGGGGGAAGACATGATGAACGATTTGAATAAAGGGGATAAGAGACGATCGCATTATTTGACGTTTTTTTCAAACAAAAAAGAAAAGAAGTCATATAATGCCGGTCAATTAACAGGTTTAATATTGGGGCCATTATTATTTGCGTTAACGTTATTGCTATTTCATCCGGATGATTTATCAGGTAAGGGAATTTATGTTTTAGCAATCACACTTTGGATAGCGACTTGGTGGATTACTGAAGCGATACCTATTGCTGCAACTAGTTTATTACCATTGATTTTATTACCAATTGGTCATGTGTTGAATCCAGAAGAAGTTTCAGCTCAATATGGTAATGATATTATTTTCTTATTCTTAGGTGGTTTTATTTTAGCAATAGCGATGGAAAGATGGAATTTACATACTCGTGTTGCTTTAACTATTATTAACACGCTTGGAACTAGTACTGGGAAGATTTTATTTGGTTTTATGATTGCTACTGCATTTTTGTCTATGTTTGTTTCAAATACGGCCGCAGTTATGATAATGATTCCGATAGGTTTGGCGATTATTAAAGAAGCAAATGAGTTGAAAAGTGAAAACACTAAATCCGAAAGTCTATCTAAATTTGAACAGTCACTCGTGCTTGCAATTGGGTATGCAGGAACAATAGGAGGACTTGGAACGTTGATTGGTACGCCACCTCTAATTATTCTGAAAGGACAATACCAATCGGCGTTTGGCGAAGAAATTAGTTTTGCTAAATGGATGATTATTGGTGTACCTACAGTTCTTGTTTTATTACTCTTAGTTTGGGGGTATATTCGTTACATTGCATTCAAACATGAAATGAAAGAATTGCCAGGTGGACAAAATTTAATTAAACAAAAGTTAAATGAGCTAGGAAATATGAAGTATGAGGAAAAAATGGTCTTAATAGTCTTTTTACTTGCTAGTACATTGTGGATAAGCAGAGAATTTTTATTAAAGCATTGGTCATATACTTCTGAAGTAGCTGATGGCACAATTGCAATGTTTATATCTGTTTTGTTATTTCTTATTCCTGCTAAAAACAAAGAAAAACATAAGAGGATTATAGATTGGGAAGTTGCTAAAGAATTGCCCTGGGGTGTTTTAATACTGTTTGGTGGCGGTTTAGCATTAGCAAAAGGCATATCCGAAAGTGGGCTAGCAAAATGGCTAGGTGAACAATTGAGACTTATTGAAGGTGTGAGTCCATTAATTATAGTTATCGTTATTACTATTTTTGTATTGTTCTTAACAGAAATAACTTCTAATACGGCAACCGCAACAATGATTTTACCAATTTTGGCAACACTCTCTGTTGCAGTAAATGTGCATCCATTATTACTTATGGTACCAGCAGCTATGGCTGCCAATTGTGCATATATGTTACCAGTTGGAACACCACCAAACGCTATCGTATTTGGAACGGGGAAGATTGGTATCAAAAGAATGGCATCCGTTGGTGTTTGGGTTAATTTATTAAGTATTATAATTGTTGTATTGGTTGTGTATTTCTTAGTACCACCAGTGTTAGGTATTGATGTTACAAAACCATTACCATTGAAATAATAAAATAAGAATCATTTATATAATACTGAAGGCATATCGTATCGAAGTTACTCAACGTAACTTTGCTACGGTGTGCCTTTTTAATAACATATCAAGTTAATTTTTTTATTTATATGAATAATAATTGTTCAAAATTTGGTGAATATGAAAGATACAAAAAAATCGACATCATCAGGTGAGACGATGTCGGTATCGCGGTATCTATTTATTGAATAATTTTTTTGACGATAGACAACGCAATTTAATAGCATTTTTAAATATAATATTAATCGTCAGGTATCTTGTTGCTTATTAGGTTGTGCTAATTCAATTTATTAAATGAACCGATGATAGTAACTTGGAAATCTAAAGTGTTGAGAATTTTAATTACTTTAGATAAATCTTCTGTTATTGGTGTGTCTGCTTGGACAAAAAAATGATACATGCCTAGTTGAGTTTTTAATGGTCTAGACTCTATCCATGATAAATTTATGTTAAACAATACAAAAGTGTTTAAGATACTAGCTAATAACCCTGGTTTATCGAACTGTGGGGTTATAAGTAACATAGTATCACTAGCATTTTCTATATGACGTGGTTGATTACTAACGACTAAAAAGCGAGTAACGTTATGAGGATAATCTTCTATATTTTGCTCTATAGGTGTGTAACTATAGGCTTCTCCACTACCCAGCGGTGCTATAGCACCGACACCATTCTTAATCATATCTAAGCTTTTAATTGTACTATCTACATAATCAATCTCGAAACCATGTGATTGAATATATTTACTAGTTTGACTAATGGCAGGCCCAATAGAATAAACTTTTGAAATATCGTTAACAGAAGCGCCGTCAACACCATATAGTGCAAATTGAATATCTAGATGGAGCTCGCCTTGTGCATAAATATTTTGTTGTGTTAATGCATCGGCAACGATATTGATAGTACCTTCTATAGAATTTTCAATTGGCACAACTGCTATGCTATCGTCATCTTCAGATACAGCAGCGACTACTTCATATAAATTAGATTTTGATACATAATCTATGTCTGTTTCTGATTGGTATTGAGTTGCAGCTAAATACGAAAAAGTCCCTTTTGGACCTAAATAATAAAGTTTCATTTGACGTTACCCCTTGTTTATATGTGTGTGTGGTAGGGTCGTTAATGAAATGGACAACCAGTAGCTTCTGTTTTTTTATAAAAGAAATTAGGCTCTTTCATAACATTTTTATATCCGTGATGATAATTGGAAACTAATGTGGGTGACAGGGAAGGAGCTAGCCATGACCATTTACCAGTAACTTCTCTACCATTTCTTGTTTCGTTTAATTCGAATCTTTCAAATTGCTTTGATGCAGTGAGATGATCAACAATAGATACCCCAGATTTTTTAAATGAATGATAAACTGCATAATTCAATTCGACAAGTGTGCGATCTTTATTGAAAGAATTATTCTTTAGTGTATCAAATTCAAACGCTTCTGCAACACTTTCTAATAAATTATAACGATAAGAATCTGTGAAATTACGTACAGCTATTTCGTTTACCATATACCAACCATTAAAGGGGGCGGTTGGATATGTAATTCCACCAATCTTTAGATCCATGCTTGATATGATTGGTACCGCATACCATTTTAATCCAAGTTGCTGTAATTTTGGAAAATGATCATGTTCAATTGTAACTTCTTTGATTAAGTGTGGTTGATAGTTATGATATTTCATTGTGCCATTAGGCATTTTATAGATTAAAGGTAAAATATCGAAGTCAGTATGTGAACCCTGCCAACCAAGATGTTCAGCAAGTTTAGTAATACTTTTTTCTGCAGGATCCCCTATATCTTCATAACCTGCATATCTGATTAACTGATTATTATATATTTGAGGAGGATCATCCTTCGAAAATATTGTGATATAAGGTTTTATTTTTCCGTTATTTGTCGCTATTGCGATATGATTTTCAATTGCGTTAATAAAGTCATTTTCAGATTGTATGTGTCTTGCATCGACAACAGTTAATGAATCCCAAAAAAATCGTCCAATACAGCGATTAGAATTTCGCCAGGCCATTTTCGTTCCATAAGTTAATTCTTCGGCGGTATGTTCATAAGTTCCGGTTGCTTCAATGGCATATTCAATTTCTCTAATTCTTTTTGAAATACTTTGATCATCATAATTTAATTCTCTATACATTGTGTCGATGAAGGATTTCGCTTCTTTTAACATATAAACACCTCAATATAGATTATAAATCATTTTTAAGATTTTATAATCTTATATCATATAAATGTCACAACATTGTCGTTAGTCATGTCACATTTTAAACAAATTTAAATCATAGATTAAATAGTATGTGAAAAAAATATAATCTTATGTTGAATTTTTCCAGTATATTTAAGTCCTTTTTCATGTGCTATCAAGCTTTCTTTTATGCTAAACTAATGGAAAAGCCGATTGGAGAGATGGTTGTGTACCAATTTGAAGACGATACGTTAGTATTGCATAATGATTTATATCAAATAAATATGGCAGAAAGTTATTGGAATGATGGGATTCATGAACGTATGGCAGTATTTGATCTATATTTTAGAAATATGCCATTTGATAGTGGCTATGCTGTTTTTAATGGATTGAAACGTGTCATTGATTACGTTAATAGTTTTCAATTTTCAGAATCAGATATCGATTATTTAAAATCTATTGGTTACCAACAAGATTTTCTAAGTTATTTAAAAAAATTGAAATTTACTGGCAATATCCGTTCAATGCAAGAAGGGGAGCTTTGCTTTGGTAATGAACCGTTACTAAGAGTCGAGGCGCCGTTAATACAAGCACAATTAATAGAAACGATGCTATTAAATATTGTTAATTTCCATACATTGATAACAACAAAGGCGAGTAGAATTAGACAAGTAGCACATGAAGATATGCTAATGGAATTTGGTACGCGTCGAGCACAAGAAGCGGATGCAGCATTATGGGGAGCTCGAGCAGCTTACATTGGTGGATTTAATTCTACAAGTAATGTGCGAGCGGGAAAACTATTTGGTATTCCAGTTTCAGGTACACATGCACATGCCATGGTACAAACATATGGTGATGAATATATTGCATTTAAAAAATATGCTGAGCGTCATAAAGATTGTGTATTCTTAGTGGATACGTTCCACACATTGAAATCTGGAGTGCCAACAGCAATTAAAGTCGCTAAAGAATTAGGTGATAAAATTAATTTCGTCGGCATTCGTTTGGATTCTGGAGATATAGCATATTTATCGAAAGAAGCACGTCGTATGCTCGATGAAGCCGGTTTTCCAGATGCTAAAATTATCGCTTCGAATGATTTAGATGAGCAGACGATTACGAGTTTAAAATCACAAGGTGCAAAAGTTGATTCATGGGGTGTTGGAACAAAACTCATTACTGGGTTTGATCAACCTGCATTAGGCGCAGTATATAAATTGGTAGCAGTAGAAGATGGTAACGGTGAGTATGTGGATCGTATTAAACTTTCTAATAATGCCGAAAAAGTTACAACACCAGGTAAGAAAAATGTTTACCGTATTATCAATAAAAAAACAAATAAAGCTGAAGGTGACTATATTACGCTCGAACATGAGGATCCATATGAAGAATCGCCTTTAAAACTATTCCATCCAGTTCATACTTATAAAATGAAATTTATAAAAACATTTATCGCAAAAGATTTACATCATGATATTTTTAAAAATGGTCAACTAGTTTATGAAATGCCAAGTGAGGGTGAGGCGCAAACGTATCTAAGAAATAGTCTTAATTACTTATGGGATGAAAATAAACGTCATTTAAATCCACAAGAGTATCCAGTAGACTTAAGTACAGCGTGTTGGGAAAATAAACACAAACGTATTTTTGAAGTTGCTGAACATGTTAAAGAGATGGAGGAAGAAAATGAGTAACCTACAAGATATTGTTGTTAGAGAAATGAAAGTGAAACCTGAGATTGAAAGTAAAGTTGAAACAAAACAGATTGTTCACTTTATAAAAAGTTATATACAATCCCATTCATTTGTACAAGCATTAGTATTAGGAATTTCAGGCGGTCAAGATTCGACATTAGCAGGGAAATTGTGTCAAATGGCAGTAGAAGAATTAAGAGAAGAAGGGAATTTATGTGAATTTATAGCTGTTAAGTTACCTTATGGTGAGCAAAAAGATGCTTCAGAGGTTGAAGACGCATTAACCTATATTCAGCCAGATGAAATCAAAACTATAAATATTAAACCTGCAGTGGATCAAAGTGTTCAATCACTTATAGATGCCGGAATTACATTAACTGATTTTCAAAAAGGAAATGAGAAAGCTAGAGAGCGCATGAAGGTTCAATATTCAATCGCATCTAACAAAAAAGGTATCGTTGTAGGCACAGATCATTCTGCCGAGAATATAACGGGTTTTTATACTAAATATGGAGATGGTGCTGCTGATATTGCGCCATTATTTGGTTTAAATAAAAGACAAGGCAAGCAATTATTAAAATA
Source organism: Staphylococcus sp. Ze2 (assembly GCF_048568365.1). Taxonomy (NCBI): domain Bacteria; kingdom Bacillati; phylum Bacillota; class Bacilli; order Caryophanales; family Staphylococcaceae; genus Staphylococcus; species Staphylococcus sp. Ze2. The sequence continues at coordinate 1,281,023 of NZ_CP183486.1, forward strand.
CTTGGGTGCACCAAAGCATCTTTATGAAAAAGTTCCTACTGCTGATTTAGAAGAAGATAAACCCCAGTTACCTGATGAGGAAGCGCTAGGTGTAAGCTATAATGATATCGATGATTATTTAGAAGGTAAATCAGTACCTAGTGATGCAAAGACTACAATAGAAAACCATTATATTAAAACTGCACATAAAAGAGAGTTAGCATATACAAGATATACTTGGCCAAAAAATTAATTAAGTTCCAAATATTTTTAGTGACAAAATAAAAAGATGTTGGTAAAATAACTTGAATTTAATAGCAGAAAGGAAAATGGTCATGTCAGTGATAACATCTAATCCATGGTTAATGGTTTTAGCGATTTTTATTATAAACGTTGCCTATGTAACGTGTCTTACAATGAGAACAATATTAACACTTAAAGGTTATCGCTATGTAGCTGCAATTGTCAGTTTTTTAGAAGTTCTTGTGTATGTCGTTGGATTAGGTATGGTAATGTCTAGTTTAGACCAAATTCAAAATGTGTTCGCATATGCGTTTGGATTTTCAATTGGGATTATTGTAGGTATGAAAATAGAAGAGAAATTAGCGCTAGGTTATACTGTCGTTAACGTTACCTCATCTGAATATGAGTTAGATTTACCACGACAATTAAGAGATTTAGGTTATGGTGTAACGCACTACACAGCATATGGTCGTGATGGAAATCGATTAATCTTACAAATTTTAACACCAAGACGTTTTGAATTTAAATTAATAGAGACCATTAAGCAAATAGATGAAAAAGCCTTTATCGTAGCGTATGAGCCTCGTACAATTCACGGCGGTTTCTGGGCGAAAGGTGTCAGAAGTAAAAAACTTAAACAATATGATACGGATGAAGTTGAAAGTATATGAAAAAACAGCAAAAATTTAAAGTAGAAGAAAATGAGACAATTCAAGATTGTTTGCAACGCATGCGTGACGCAGGATATACACCTGTGAAGCGCTTTGAAAAACCACTTTATAAAGAGAATAAAGATGGAACTTTCGAAGTTTATAAACAAGAAATAGAATTTGTTGGTAAAATTTTACAATAATGATTGGCAAACCGTTATGGAATACCATGTCCATAACGGTTGTTTTTATCGGCGCTTAATTTTTTTATACAGATAGTTGAAAAGGTTTATACTTTTTACAAGAATTCTGTTAAACTAATAGTGAAAAGGATAAACACGAACTTTTATTAAAAATTATGTTTTAATGTACATGTTTTAAGGCGTAATACTAACAAAATTTATGTATGATAGGAGCTTATTTCAATGATTGAACGTTATTCTAGAGAAGAAATGTCTAATATTTGGACTGATCAAAACCGCTATGAGGCGTGGTTAGAGGTGGAAATCCTTGCGTGTGAAGCGTGGAGTAAATTAGGAGATATACCTACAGAAGATGTAAAAAAAATACGTCAAAATGCCAAGGTTGATGTGGCACGTGCACAAGAAATTGAACAAGAAACACGTCATGATGTCGTTGCATTTACAAGACAAGTATCAGAAACGCTTGGTGAGGAACGTAAATGGGTCCACTACGGTCTGACATCAACAGATGTTGTAGATACTGCATTAAGTTATGTTATTAAACAAGCGAACGATATTATTGAAAAAGATTTAGAGCGTTTTATTGAAGTATTGGCGAAAAAAGCAAAAGACTATAAATATACATTAATGATGGGACGCACACATGGCGTACATGCTGAACCAACAACATTTGGTGTTAAGATGGCATTATGGTACACAGAAATGAAACGTAATTTAGAACGTTTCAAGCGTGTAAGAGAAGAAATAGAAGTTGGTAAAATGAGTGGTGCAGTAGGTACTTTTGCAAATATCCCGCCTGAAATTGAAGCATATGTTTGTGAACATTTAGGTCTAGACACAGCGGCAGTTTCAACACAAACATTACAACGTGATCGCCATGCTTATTACATTGCAACACTTGCTTTAATTGGTACATCAATGGAAAAATTCGCTGTAGAAATACGTAACTTGCAAAAAACTGAAACTCGTGAAGTAGAAGAAGCATTCGCGAAAGGTCAAAAAGGATCTTCTGCAATGCCACATAAACGTAACCCAATTGGTTCAGAAAACATTACTGGTATCGCACGTGTGATTAGAGGATACGTAACAACTGCATATGAGAACGTACCACTATGGCATGAACGTGATATTTCACATTCATCTGCAGAACGTATTATGTTGCCGGATGTTACAATTGCCTTAGATTATGGATTAAATCGTTTCACAAATATTGTAGAAAGATTAACAGTATTTGAAGATAATATGCTTGATAATATAGATAAAACATTTGGTTTAATTTATTCACAACGAGTATTACTTGCCTTAATCAATAAAGGTTTGGCTCGTGAAGCTGCATATGATAAAGTACAACCAAAGGCTATGGAATCATGGGAAACAAAAACGCCGTTTAGAACTTTAATCGAACAGGATGAGTCAATTACAGAGTTATTGACTAAAGAAGATTTAGATGAATGCTTTAATCCGAAGCATCATTTAAACCAAGTAGATACAATTTTCCAAAGAGCCGGTTTAGAATAATTGAATTTTTCAAGTGAAATCGTTACACTTTAATGTATTAGTACGTTAAACTGAGATTAAATTGAAAAATACAGGGGTTGTTTTAAATGCAAATAGAAAAATTAAAAGGGAAAGCATTAGATGAATTGTTTGATGCTATTTTAACACTAGAAAATAGAGAAGAATGTTATCAGTTCTTTGATGATTTATGCACTGTTAATGAAATTCAGTCATTGTCACAGCGGTTACAAGTAGCGAAAATGATTAAACAAGGCTATACGTACGCAACAATTGAACAAGAGTCTGGTGCATCAACTGCAACTATTTCACGTGTAAAAAGATCATTGCAATGGGGTAATGATGCTTATACGATGATTCTAGAGCGCATGAATATAGAAACGGCCGATTAACGATTTCGCAAATTAGAAAAATAAAAGATTAGGCTTAGTTGAGCTAACGATAAGATGTTTTACATCTTTGTCGTTAGCTTTTTTGTTTTAATAAGAAATATTATTTGCACTATAAAACAGTCCTTTTCAACTGTAAGTACATTTTGAAACCTGATGTAAATGTTTATAAAAGGAAAGTGAGGCAATTGATATGTAACAATGAAATAAATATAATAATCAATGAACTGACTTGTGGAATTGAATGAAAGGAAGTAACGATATGTTCAAAAAATTGTTATTTGGGCTAATAATATTATTTAGCCTGATAATGTTATTCCTGTTAGCCCTTATAGTTGGAATATGTTTGGCAGTATTTTCAAATCCATACACACCCACTAAATCGAGTATTGTAAAACCTACCAATGCATTGCCAATCATTAGTAAAACACAAGGAGTTACACGTGTGAATGGTCACGTGATTGTAAATAAAAAGTATAAACTCCCAGCACAATACCAGCCAGGTGAAGATAAAGTCGCGAAACAAAATCTTAATAAATTATTGGCTAATGGTGAAGCAGACCAATTAGATTTAAAATTTACTAGTGGTTATCGAAGTTATAGAGAACAACAAGAAGTAGTGAAAGATTTTGAAGAAAAAGATGGTAAAAAAGTTGCGCATCAATACACTGCAAAACCTGGGCAATCAGAACATCAAACAGGTCTTGCATTTGATGTTGGTACCAATAAACCGTTAGATGATTTTCATAAAGATTTTGAGAAAACCAAAGAAGGTCGCTGGATAGAGCAAAATGCGTCAGACTATGGCTTTATTATTAGGTATCCAAAAGGTCAATCACATGAAACAGGTTATGCATACGAGGCATGGCATCTTCGTTATGTTGGTAAACCGCTTGCCAAGATTATTGATGAACAAGATACTAATTTAGAAAGTTACTATCATTTAAATGAAAAATGAAATTAAACAAACAAATCACTTCGAAAATTCGGAGTGGTTTTTTCTACATCATTTTTAGAACTCAAGGCATAAAAATGATATAATCTAATGTATGCTAAAAGAAGGAGTAACATGTTATGGATGAGATTAAAAAGTGGAAACATATTTTTAAATTAGATCCTGCAAAGTCAATTAATGACAAGGATTTAGAGCGGATTTGTAAATCTGGGACCGATGCTATTATGATAGGTGGTACAGATCATGTTACCGAAGATAATGTTTCACACTTAATGAAAAAAGTTAAGACTCATTCCGTACCGCTAGTATTTGAATTTTCAAATTTAGAGAGTATTGTGCCAGGGTTCGATTTATATTTTATACCTACAGTGTTAAATAGCATGGATGTAAAGTTTCATAATGGTATGCTCTTAGAAGCACTGAAAAATTATGGGTATTTAATCGATTTTGAAGAAATAGTATTCGAAGGTTATGTTGTACTAAATCCCGATTGTAAAGTGGCAAAATTAACACAAGCTAACACACAAATAACAACAGAAGATATTGAAGCATATGCACAAATGATTAATGATATTTATAAATTACCGGTTATGTATATTGAATATAGTGGTGTTTATGGAGAAGTTGATATGGTAGAAGCAGCAGCTGATTCATTATCTAATACACAATTATTTTATGGTGGTGGTATTAGTGATTATGAAGAAGCAGAGGCAATGGCTTCTGTAGCTGATACAATCATCGTCGGCAACATTATTTATGAAGATATAAATAAAGCACTAAAAACAGTTAAGATAAAGGAGACACATAAATGAATGCATTAGTTAATAAAATGAATGATGAACAAAGCCAGGCAGTACGTACAACAGAGGGCCCATTACTTATAATGGCAGGCGCGGGTTCAGGTAAAACGCGTGTCTTAACACACCGTATTGCTTATTTGTTAGATGAAAAAGGAGTGTCTCCGTATAACGTTTTAGCGATTACTTTTACAAATAAAGCAGCTAAGGAAATGAAAGCACGTGTCCAAACTTTAGTTGGTGAACAAGCTGAAGTTATTTGGATGTCAACATTCCACTCAATGTGTGTGAGAATTCTTAGAAGAGACGCAGATCGTATCGGTATTGAGAGAAACTTTACGATTATTGATCCGACTGACCAAAAATCAGTTATTAAAGATGTTTTGAAAAATGAAAATATAGATAGTAAGAAATTTGAACCTAGAATGTTTATAGGTGCAATTAGCAATTTAAAAAATGAATTAAAGACACCTGAAGATGCGCAAAAAGAAGCGAATGACTACCATACTCAAATGGTTGCGACTGTATACAAAGGTTACCAACGTCAACTTTCAAGAAATGAAGCGCTAGACTTTGATGATTTAATTATGGTCACAATCCGATTATTTGAGCGTGTTCCAGAAGTATTAGATTATTACCAAAACAAATTCCAATACATCCATGTGGATGAATATCAAGATACGAATAAGGCGCAATACACATTGGTGAAATTATTAGCATCAAAATTCAAAAATTTATGTGTAGTAGGGGATTCTGACCAATCAATTTACGGTTGGCGTGGTGCAGATATCCAAAACATCTTGTCATTTGAAGAAGATTATCCTGAGGCAAAAACAATTTTCTTAGAACAAAATTATCGTTCTACTAAAAACATATTAAATGCAGCAAATGAAGTTATTAAAAATAATTCAGAGCGTAAACCTAAGGGATTATGGACAGGCAATACAGATGGCGATAAAATCCATTACTATGAAGCAACAACTGAACGCGATGAAGCAGAATATGTCGTACGTGAAATCATGAAACATCAACGAAATGGTAAGAAATATCAAGATATGGCAATTTTATATCGTACCAATGCACAATCACGTGTACTGGAAGAAACTTTTATGAAATCTAATATTCCTTATACTATGGTTGGAGGGCAAAAGTTCTACGATAGAAAAGAAATTAAAGATTTATTAAGTTATTTAAGAATAATTGCAAACAGTAATGATGATATTAGTTTACGTCGTGTTATCAATATTCCAAAACGTGGTATTGGTCCATCTTCAGTAGATAAAATTCAAGCTTATGCCGTTCAAAATGATTTGAGCATGTTTGATGCGTTAGCAGAAGTTGATTTTATTGGTTTATCAAAAAAAGTAACACAAGAATGTATTACTTTTTACGATATGATGCAAAACATCATCAAACAACAAGAGTTTTTAGAAATTACAGAGATTGTAAATGAAGTATTAGAAAAATCAGGTTATCGTGAAATGCTAGAACGTGAGCAAACATTAGAATCTAGAAGTAGATTAGAAAATATTGATGAGTTTATGTCTGTACCAAAAGATTATGAAGAAAATACTCCTTTAGAAGAACAATCCTTGATAAACTTCCTTACTGACCTGTCATTAGTTGCTGATATAGATGAAGCGCAAATTGAAGACGGTATAACGTTGATGACAATGCACTCTGCTAAAGGTTTAGAATTCCCAATTGTTTTTATAATGGGTATGGAAGAATCACTATTTCCACATATTAGAGCGATTAAAAGCGATGATGAGCATGAAATGCAAGAAGAAAGACGTATTTGTTATGTTGCTATTACACGTGCAGAAGAAACATTATACTTAACACACGCTACATCTAGAATGTTATTTGGTAGACCACAGTCTAATATGGCATCTCGATTTTTAAGAGAGATTCCTGAAGATTTATTAGAAAATGAATCTAAGCGTAAGTCTAGTTCTCAAAGTAAAGGGAATAGTTTCCAATCAGCTACAAAACAACCAGCTAAAAGATCTTATAGTCAAAAGACTACTAGTTCAAGAAAAACTCAATCAACAACTAATTGGAATGTTGGTGATAAAGTGATGCATAAATCATGGGGTGAGGGTATGGTTAGTAATGTGAAGGAAAAAAATGGCTCAGTAGAATTAGATATTATCTTTAAATCAGAAGGACCGAAACGTTTATTAGCACAGTTTGCACCAATTGAGAAGAAGGGGGAGTAACAAGTGGCTGATTTGCAATCGCGGGTAAATGAATTACATGAATTATTAAATCGATATAGCTATGAATATTATGTTCAAGATAATCCATCTGTTCCTGATAGCGAGTATGATAAGTTGCTACACGAATTAATAGATATTGAAACAACTCATCCTGAATATCGAACAGAGGATTCACCTACAGTGAGAGTAGGTGGTAGTGCGCAATCAACATTTGAGAAAGTGCAACATGATACCCCTATGCTTAGTTTAGGCAATGCATTTAACGAAGAAGATTTGAGGAAGTTTGATCAACGTATACGTGACAACATCGGTGACGTAGAGTACATGTGTGAATTAAAGATAGACGGTTTAGCCGTATCGTTAAAATATGAAGACGGAAGATTTGTCCAAGGATTAACACGTGGCGATGGTACTACAGGTGAAGATATAACAGAAAACTTAAAAACCATTCACGCTATTCCATTAAAAATTAATGAACCTAGAACATTTGAAGTTCGTGGTGAAGCATATATGCCTAGAAAATCATTTTTTAATTTGAATGAAGCTAAAGCAGAAAATGATGAACAACCTTTTGCAAATCCAAGAAACGCAGCTGCAGGTTCACTAAGACAATTAGATTCTAAACTTGCAGCTAAACGTAAATTAAGCGTCTTCTTATATAGTGTGAATGATTTTACACAATTTAATGCAGATACTCAAAGCGAAGCGTTAGATGAGTTAGACCAATTAGGATTTAAAACAAATCAAGCACGCCAACGTGTTAAAACGATAGACGAAGTGTTGGCTTATATTGAAAAATGGACAGAGCAACGGGAAGACTTACCATATGATATTGATGGTATAGTAATTAAAGTGAACGCTTTAGAACAACAAGAAGAACTTGGATTTACACAAAAATCACCGCGTTGGGCTATTGCATATAAATTCCCTGCAGAAGAAGTAATAACAGAGTTGTTAGATATTGAGTTAAGCATTGGTAGAACGGGTGTAGTGACACCAACTGCAATATTAGAGCCGGTAAAAGTTGCAGGAACTACTGTTTCTCGCGCTTCTTTACATAATGAAGATTTGATACATGAGAAAGATATTAGAATTGGTGACAGTGTTGTCATTAAAAAAGCTGGAGATATTATCCCAGAAGTTATCAAAAGTGTGTTAGATAGACGTCCTGAAAACGCAGAGCAATATCATATGCCTACACATTGTCCTAGTTGTGATCATGAGTTAGTAAGGATAGAAGGTGAGGTTGCACTACGTTGTATCAATCCGAAATGCCAAGCACAGTTAGTGGAAGGTTTAATACATTTTGTTTCTAGACAAGCTATGAACATTGACGGTCTAGGTACAAAAATTATTCAACAATTATATGAAAATGAATTGATAAAAGATGTAGCTGATATTTTCTACCTTACGAAAGAAGATTTAGAGCCACTTGATCGCATGGGTGAGAAGAAAATTGATAATCTGCTTAAAGCTATCGAGTTAGCAAAGTCTAATTCTCTTGAACAATTATTATTTGGATTGGGTATAAGACATTTAGGTGTAAAAGCAAGTCAAGTTATAGCGGAAAAATATAGTACTATGGATAAGTTGTTCGATGTTACGGAAGAAGATTTGATAGCAATCCATGATATTGGGCATAAATTAGCCCAATCAGTAGTAACTTATTTAGAAAATGAAGATATCCGCGCACTTATTGAAAAATTAAAAGTTAAAAATGTTAATATGACTTATAAAGGTGTTAAGACAAGTGAACTTGAAGGGCATCCTGAATTTAAAGATAAAACAATTGTTCTAACTGGTAAGTTGTATCAAATGACACGAAATGAAGCATCAAAATGGTTAGCGTTACAAGGTGCAAAAGTAACTAATAGTGTTACTAAAAGTACAGATTTAGTTATTGCAGGTGAGGACGCTGGTTCTAAGCTGACTAAAGCAGAAAAATTTGGTACAGATGTTTGGTCTGAAGAAGATTTTGTTCAGAAACAAAAAGAAATTGAGGGATAGAGGAGATAATGCATGAAAAGAACGATAATATTAATCATTTCAGCAATTTTTGTATTATCAGCATGTGGTCAAAATGAAGAGAAACCAAAAGAAAAGTCGAAGGATAACGCACAGCAACAAGAATCAGGTTCTATAAAAGAAATCGCGACAGATAAAAATGTACAAGGTGATAACTACAGAACAATTTTACCTTTTAAAGAAAGTCAGGCTCGAGGATTATTACAAGATAATATGGCTAATAGTTATAACGGAGAAGACTTTGAAAATGGGCTTCTAGATTTAAGTAAAAGCGTATTTCCAACAGACGAATATTTATATCAAGACGGTCAATACCTAGATAAATCCACAATTAATGCGTTTTTAAGTCCGAAGTATACGAAATCTGAAGTAGATAAGATGGATGAAGAAGAGCGTAAAGAGAAAAAAGCAAATGAAAATTTAGGACTTAATCCTTCTCACAATGGTGAAACAGATCCTGAAAAAATCGCTGAAAATTCACCAGCCTATTTATCTAACATTTTAGAACAGGATTTTTATGGTAGTGGTGATACTAAAGGTAAAAAAATCAAAGGTATGACAATAGGTTTAGCAATGAATAGTACATACTATTATCAAAAAGAAAAAGATGGCGAAACTTATAGTAAAGATTTAGATGATAAAGAAATTAAAAAGCAAGGTAAGCAAATGGCAGGGGAAATTCTATCTAGAATTCGTGAGCATAAAGAATTAAAAGAAATACCAATCCATTTTGCAATCTACAGACAAACTGGTGAAAATTCTATTGTACCTGGAGAGTTTATTGCAGGTACAACTGTCGAAGAAGGGAAAACTCGCATCAATGATTGGAAAGATATTAATCAAAAAACAGTTTTATTACCTTCACAAGAAGCGGCTGATTTAGATGAAAACTTAAATAATGATTTTAAACAGTTTAATGATGATTTACAAACTTATTTTAATAACTTTACTCAAGCAGTCGGAACGGTTAAATTTGATAAAAAAGAAGCGAAACAATTATCTGTCGATGTACCAATTGATTACTATGGTAAAGCAGAAACAATCGGTATTACGCAGTATGTAACGGAACAAGCAGAAAAATATTTTGATGATATTGATGAATATGAAATTCATATTAAAGATGGTAATAATCCAAAAGCCTTAATTAGTAAAGCAAAAGGTGATAAAGAACCTCAAGTTCATATTTATAAAAATAATAATTAATAAATGTATGTAAAATGACACCCTTCAAAATTGTCACTATAAGTCAATTTTGAAGGGTGTCTTTATATTAATATGAATGATTAGAACATATTTATTCTTTAATAATTTGCTTGACCCTGTTGAGGTCTTTTTCGACAAAATCCCCCGGTTTTTTAGTATATTTACTAACGAGATAAGTTACAATCACACTTGCTAAGAAACCAGGAATAATTTCATACATACCAAATAACTCATTGATATTAGCTAGAGGTTTTACCCATGTAATCCAAATAATAACGACTACTGCACCTGTAATCATTCCAGATAAAGCTCCTGCATGTGATAGGCCTTTCCAATATAGGGAGAAGATGACTAAAGGACTGAAAGCAGCGCCAAATCCTGCCCATGCATTCCCAACTAAATTTAAGATGGTGTCATTTGGAGACCAAGCAATCCAAATAGCAACAATGGCTACTAACAATACAGACAATCTTCCAACCATCACGAATTCTTTTTCGTGTTCTCGGGCTTGATCTTCTCCACGAATTAATTTATAAAAATCCTCAGTTAATGAACTAGACGTTACAAGTAACTGAGAAGATATTGTACTCATAATTGCTGCCAATATCGCTGCTAATAAGAAACCACCTACAAGCGGATGGAATAAAATCTGGCTCATGACAATAAATAGAGTTTCAGGGTCTTCTAATTGAATATTGCGTGCAGAAATAAATGCAATACCAGTAAGCCCGACCGCTACAGCGCCTAACAAACCTATAACCATCCAACTAATACCAAGTCGTCTCGCTTTAGGTAATAATTTATGTGTTTTAATAGACATGAATCTAACGATGATATGTGGCTGACCAAAATAGCCCAACCCCCAAGCAAATAATGAAATTATACCTAATACGGTTGTACCTTTAAATAAATTCATATTAGTCGGTTTCATTTCAGCTACTTGTCTAAACGTATCTAAACCGCTGAGCTCTATGAGCGCAACAATAGGTACCATGACCATAGCGATTAACATGATAACACCTTGGAAGAAGTCTGTAATAGAGACGGCTAAGTAACCTCCAAAGAAGGTATAGAATATAACGATAGCCGCTACAATAATAAGTCCCCAATGATAGTTCAAACCAAAAGCACTTTCGAACAATTTACCTCCTGAAACAAAACCAGAGTGTGTATATAGCGTGAAGAAAATTACGATAATTAAACCAGAAATAATTTTTATATAATTATTTTGATCATTCAGTCTATTTTTGAAAAAATCTGGTAATGTAATTGCATCACCTGCGAGCTCAGTATAAACTCTTAACCTAGGAGCTACGACAAAGTAGTTCACATATGCCCCTAAAGAGAGCCCAATTGTAATCCACATTGCTGAAAGACCAGTGCTATACACAGAGCCTGGTAATCCCATAATCATCCAACCACTCATATCCGATGCCCCAGCTGAAAGAGCAGTGACATAAGGACCAATACTTCTGCCTCCAAGCATAAATTCACTCAAATTACTTGTAGACTGTTTATATCCATAATAACCAATAACGAGTAGTACAATGAAATATATTACAATCATAATATAAGTCTGCCAACTCGCTTGAACTTGATTAGCTAACGAAGTGCCCAAAATCAGCATGGTTCATCATCTCCCTTTATCTTTATCTATTAAATTGTTTTACATGAATGATTATACAATGAAATTTATAAATAGAGTAGTACTATTTTTATTTTTAAAGAAATATTACTTATCACAACATATAATTAAGCGCTTACATATAGTTGTTGTAATGATACACTCGTTATAAATTTTAGTGATTTATTATGCAAATTAAAAATGAGTTATCTATAGATAAAGTTAATGAATCGATTAAACTTTAAAAAGTAAATAGTACAACTTGCGAAATTAAATCGCTTTAATTTGTGTATATTATTGAAAAACTTAGATTTTTGGCTGGAATTTTGGTACAATTTTGTAATGAATGAGTAAAAAGGAGGCTTTTATTTAATGGCTAAAGTTACACGAGAAGAAGTTGAACACATCGCTAATTTAGCAAGACTTCAAATTACTGAAGATGAAACTGCAGAAATGCAAAACACTTTAGAAAGTATTTTAAACTTTGCTAACCAAATAGATACAGCGGATACAAGTAACATTGAACCAACATATCATGTATTAGATTTACAAAATGTATTACGTGAAGATAAAGCAGTCGAGGGCATTCCCCAAGAACTTGCATTAAAAAATGCTAAAGAGACGGAAGATGGACAATTTAAAGTACCATCTATCATGAATGAGGAGGACGCTTAAGATGACGATCCGTTATGAATCTGTGGAGAATTTAATCAGCTTAATCAAAAATAAAGAAATAAAACCATCACAAATTGTTAATGACATTTACGATGCAATTGAAGAAACGGATCCAACTATTAAATCATTTCTTGCGTTAGATAAAGAAAATGCAATTAAGAAAGCACAAGAGCTTGATGAGTTACAAGCTAAGGACCAAATGGAAGGTAAGTTATTCGGTATTCCAATGGGAATTAAAGATAACATTATTACTGAAGGTGTGGAAACAACTTGTGCTAGTAAAATGTTAGAAGGATTTGTACCGATTTATGAATCAACTGTAATGAATAAGTTACATAATGAAAATGCGGTACTTATCGGTAAATTGAATATGGACGAATTTGCAATGGGTGGTTCAACAGAAACATCTTATTTCAAAAAGACAGTAAATCCATTCGATCATACTGCCGTTCCAGGTGGCTCATCTGGTGGTTCAGCAGCAGCTGTAGCAGCGGGCTTAGTACCATTTAGTTTAGGTTCAGATACTGGTGGCTCAATTCGTCAACCAGCTGCATATTGTGGTATCGTAGGTCTAAAACCAACATATGGACGTGTGTCTCGTTTCGGTCTTGTTGCATTCGCATCATCATTAGATCAAATTGGTCCATTGACACGTACGGTTAAAGATAATGCACTAGTGCTAGAAGCAATTACAGGCGTTGACGAAAATGATTCAACAAGCGCTCCTGTTGAAGAAGCTGATTATACAGCTGATATAGGAAAAGACATCAAAGGCCTTAAAGTAGCTTTACCAAGTGAATATTTAGGTGAAGGTATTTCTGATGAAGTTAAAGATTCAGTTAAAGAAGCAGTTGAAACACTAAAATCATTAGGTGCAACAGTTGAAGAAGTTTCATTACCTAATACGAAGTATGGTATTCCATCTTACTATGTCATAGCTTCTTCAGAAGCGTCATCAAACTTATCTCGTTTTGACGGTATAAGATATGGCTATCATTCGCCTGAAGCTAATTCATTAGAAGAATTATATAAAATGTCTAGAAGCGAAGGTTTCGGTGAAGAAGTTAAACGTCGTATCTTCTTAGGTACATTTGCGTTAAGCTCAGGATATTACGATGCCTTCTACAAAAAATCACAAAAAGTTAGAACTTTAATTAAGAATGACTTTGATCGTATTTTTGAAAATTATGATGTTGTAGTAGGTCCTACTACACCAACAACTGCATTTAATTTAGGTGAAGAAATTGATGATCCACTTACAATGTATGCGAACGATTTACTAACAACGCCTGTAAACTTAGCAGGGTTACCAGGTATCTCTGTACCGTGTGGACAATCAAATGGTCGACCAATTGGCTTACAATTTATCGGTAAACCTTTTGACGAAAAAACATTGTACCGTGTCGCTTACCAATATGAAACACAATTCAATTTTCATAATGAATACGAAAAATTATAAGGAGTGGAAATCATGCATTTTGAAACAGTTATTGGGCTAGAAGTCCATGTTGAGTTGAAAACAGATTCTAAAATGTTCTCATCATCACCAGCGCATTTTGGAGCGAAACCAAACTCAAATACAAATGTAATTGACCTTGCATATCCTGGTGTCTTGCCAGTAGTAAATAAACGTGCAGTTGATTGGGCTATGAGAGCATCAATGGCATTAAATATGGAAATTGCTACGGAATCAAAATTTGACCGTAAAAACTATTTCTATCCAGATAATCCAAAAGCATATCAAATATCACAGTTTGACCAACCAATTGGTGAAAATGGTTATATTGATATCGAGGTTGATGGAGAGACAAAACGTATTGGTATCACACGTTTACACATGGAAGAAGATGCTGGTAAATCAACACATAAAGATGGCTATTCTTTAGTTGATTTAAATAGACAAGGTACGCCATTAATTGAAATCGTATCTGAACCAGACATTCGTTCTCCACAAGAAGCGTATGCATACTTAGAAAAATTACGTTCTATTATTCAATATACAGGCGTTTCTGATTGTAAAATGGAAGAAGGCTCACTACGTTGTGATGCTAATATTTCTTTACGCCCATATGGTCAAGAAGAATTTGGTACAAAAGCAGAACTTAAAAACTTAAATTCATTCACTTATGTTCGTAAAGGACTAGAATATGAAGAAAAACGCCAAGAAGAAGAATTGTTAAACGGTGGGGAAATTCTTCAAGAAACACGTAGATTTGATGAATCTAATGGTAAAACATTATTAATGCGTGTTAAAGAAGGTTCTGACGACTATCGTTACTTCCCGGAACCAGATATCGTTCCTCTATACGTTGATGATGAGTGGAAAGAACGAGTTCGTCAAACAATCCCAGAACTACCAGATGAAAGAAAAGAGAAATATGTTAAGCAATTTGGTTTACCAGCTTATGATGCACATGTACTTACACTTACTAAAGAAATGTCAGATTTCTTCGAAGGTGCTGTAGCACAAGGTGCTGACGTCAAATTAACATCTAACTGGTTAATGGGCGGAGTAAACGAGTATTTAAATAAAAACCAAATTGAATTATTAGATACTAAACTTACACCCGAAAACTTAGCTGGAATGATTAAATTAATCGAAGACGGCACAATGAGTAGTAAAATTGCTAAAAAAGTATTCCCAGAACTTGCCGAAAATGGTGGGGATGCCAAGCAAATTATGGAAGATAAGGGCTTAGTTCAAATCTCGGATGAGGCAACACTTCTTAAGTTTGTTAATGAAGCATTAGATAATAACGAACAATCAATTGAAGACTATAAAAATGGTAAAGGTAAAGCGATGGGCTTCTTAGTTGGACAAATTATGAAAGCTTCAAAAGGCCAAGCTAATCCACAATTAGTCAACCAATTATTGAAACAAGAACTAGATAAAAGATAATAAGTTAACACATAGATATTTATAAGTACTAAATTGTTATCATATGTATTAAATCTATAACTAGTATTAGCGGGCTGGGACAATTAAATTGTCTCAGCCTTAATTATTTTATTTGCAACAGCTAACGTCCCACTTCGCTAAAGAAGCATTTCTTAATTTATTGGTTAGTTCTTCTTATGCATGAGCGGAAGTTCAGCTAAATCTCTTAATCCTAGTTATCATATACAAGGGAGCGAAGTAATATTTTAAAAAGAAAATTAAATTCCTTTGTTGCTCTTGATTTTTGCACGTTGTTACATATTTTCTTTTAAAATTTAATCTAAAATGCTTTTATCATCTATGTAAATCATTTAATATAGGTAATGAGTATACGAAGTTGAGGGATAAATTATGAGAAAACGAGCTAGAATCATTTATAACCCAACATCTGGCAAAGAACTTTTTAAACGTACCTTACCAGATGTTTTAATTAAATTAGAAAAAGCAGGTTTTGAAACAAGTGCTTATGCAACTGAAAAAGTCGGAGATGCTACAACGGAAGCAACACGTTGTTTAGATCAAAATTACGATGTACTCATAGCCGCAGGTGGCGATGGCACTTTAAATGAAGTTATCAATGGCATAGCAGAAAAGGCCAATAGACCAAGTTTAGGTATCATTCCGATGGGCACTGTTAATGATTTTGGTCGTGCGTTACATTTACCTACTGATATAATGAGTGCGATTGATGTCATCATTGAAGGTCACATTACGCGTGTAGATATAGGGAAAATGAATAGTCGCTATTTTATTAATTTAGCGGCAGGAGGACAATTAACTCAAGTATCGTATGAAACACCGAGCAAATTAAAATCCATTGTTGGACCGTTTGCATATTATATAAAAGGGTTTGAAATGTTACCGCAAATGAAAGCAGTAGATATCCGCATTGAATATGATGATGAATTATTTCAAGGCGAAGCACTTTTGTTTTTGCTCGGCTTGACTAATTCAATGGCAGGTTTTGAGAAATTAGTGCCTGATGCGAAATTAGATGATGGTTATTTTACTTTGATTATCGTTGAAAAGGCAAATCTTGCTGAACTAGGCCATATAATGACTTTAGCATCAAGAGGTGAACATACGAAACACCCAAAGGTACATTATAAAAAAGCGAAATCTATAAGTGTTTCCTCATTTACTGATATGCAACTCAATGTAGATGGTGAATATGGTGGTAAACTACCAGGTAATTTCTTAAATTTGAAACAACATATTGAAGTGTTTACACCAAGTGATATACAAAACGAAGAAATAGTAGAACAATAAAATACAGAATAAACTACGAGGTTAGGTCAGTCTATAAATATTCCTAACCTCTTTTAGTGTGGGGTGAAATAATGAACGCAATTCAAAAAAATGAAGTCGTAGAGGGTAAAGTTGTAGATTTAACGCATGAAGGTCATGGTGTTGTTAAATTTGATCGTTATCCTGTTTTTGTTCCTAATGCATTAATAGACGAAATAATTGAATTTAAAGTGATTAAAGTAAAAAAGAATTTTGCAATAGGTAAACTAATCACTATTAAAGAACAAAGTGAGTCACGTGTAGAACCACCATGTGTCTATTATTATAAATGTGGTGGCTGCCAGTTACAGCATATGACTTATCAAGCACAATTAAATATGAAAAAAGAACAAGTGGTGAATTTATTTCAACGAAAAGCAGGGTTTAAAGATGTTGTTATACACGATGCAATTGGAATGGACAACCCTTGGTATTACAGAAATAAATCACAAATTCCAGTAGGAAAAAATAATGAGCATGAAATAATAACAGGCTTTTACCGTCAGCGCAGCCATGACATAATCGATATGGATGAATGTTTAATACAAGATAGTTTACATCAAGATGTAATAAATAAGGTTAAAGTATGGTTTAACGAACTTAATGTGAGTGTTTATAATGAACATCAGAAGCAAGGATTAATGCGTCATGTGGTTATTAGAACTGGGCACCACTCAAGAGAATTAATGGTAATCTTTGTCACAAATGGTAAAAAATTTAAACAAAGTGATGTTATAACTGAGAGATTAGTAGCTGACTTTCCAGAAATTGTCAGTGTTAAACAAAATATAAATACAACACATTCCAATGTGATTATGGGAGATAATTCATATACTTTATATGGAAAAGATGAGATTGAAGATACATTATCTGATGTTACATTCAAAATAAATGACCAATCGTTTTATCAAATTAATTCCGTACAGACTGAAAAGTTATATCAACGTGCTATAGAATATGCTGAACTACAAGGTGAAGAAGTAGTGCTTGATACGTATTGTGGTATTGGTACTATTGGATTATACATGGCTCCAAAAGCGAAACATGTCTATGGGGTTGAAGTTGTACCTGAAGCAATAAAGGATGCGCAGTTAAATGCGACTATAAACCAATTTGAAAATACTACTTTTGTCTGTGGTAAGGCTGAAGATGTTATCTTAAAATGGGAATCAGAAGGAATTAAACCAGATGTAGTAATGGTTGATCCACCTCGTAAAGGGTGTGACGAAACATTTTTGGAAACTTTATTAGAATTAAAACCCAAAAAGATCGTCTACATTTCCTGCAATCCATCGACACAGCAGCGCGATGCTCAATTACTAGCACAACATTATAAATTAACCCAAATAACACCTGTAGATATGTTTCCTCATACAACACACGTTGAAACTGTTGCACAATTTGAGAGACTTTAGATTTAAATCAGTAGGTTAATAAAATGTTTTATTATATATAGTAATTGTGAAAGTAATTAATTATTTGTTTACTGAGTATTGCAGATTATTGCAAATAGAGTAAGTTTGTTAAAATTTAATTACAAGCAACTAACTTTGTTGAAAAGCCCTTTATTAGTGTAGGTAATCGTTGTATACTCTAGGTAATAACGAATGACATGGAGGGGTGACTGATGTTCAAAATTGATTTGTTTTCGAGCAAAAAGGCGCTTGAAGGCTTTATCTTATTTCAATTTACAATTGTGATGATAAGCATTTTAGTATCTTATAAAATAGCTTATTCTATGACACATATTATTGAACAGAACATTGTTTTAAATTTGTTGCTTGGCATAATAGGTTTTGCAGTTGTATACTTCTTACATGAATTTATTCACAACATTATGTTTCGAATGTTTTCAAAAGGTAATAAACCTACGTATCAGATTCGATTAGGTTTAATGACAACACATATGCCGAACGTTTATTTTAAAAAATGGCAGTACATCAGCATCATGTTGGCTCCATTTGTCATTATTACAACTGCGATATTCATACTATTTTCTTTCTTTGCATATTCATCATTTATATTTATAGCGTGTTTCCACATAGGATACTGTGTGTTGGATTTGTACTTTCTATCAGGTGCATTCAATAAAAACGTGCAATTGATTGAAGACACAGAAGATGGCATTATATTTTACACGAAAGCTTCACTTCAAGACTTACAAATAGAAGCAAAATAGCTTATATTTAATATAAATTGTTTTTAATTAGAGAGTTAGTATTCTACTATTAAAATACATATTGACGATACGTTCGTTATGTATTTTAATAGCTAGAACTAACTCTTTTTTAATGAGCAAATTTGAAGAATTATAATATAGTAAATTGTAAGATATAAGTAATGTAAAGTTTGAAACTTAATAAAAAGAGGAGGTGAGGACATTGTCAGAGAGAAGAATTATTCATATTGATATGGACTGTTTTTTTGCGCAAGTTGAAATGAGAGACAATCCAAAATTAAAAGGGAAACCAGTTATTGTAGGTGGTAAAGCAAGTGGTAGAGGCGTTGTTTCTACAGCGTCTTATGAAGCAAGAAAATATGGTGTTCACTCTGCAATGCCCACCGCTCAGGCTCATAAACTTTGCCCAAATGGTTATTACGTGACGCCTCGGTTTGAGGCTTATAGGGAAGCATCAGAACAGATCATGAAAATATTTAAAAGTTATACTGACATCGTTGAACCACTTTCTTTAGATGAGGCTTACTTAGATATTACCCATCTTGTCAGACCAGATTTACCTGCTTCTCAAATTGCACAATATATACGGAGAGATATTTTTGAAGCGACCCAACTTACATCATCTGCAGGTGTCTCTTATAATAAGTTTCTAGCAAAGTTAGCTAGTGGTATGAACAAACCAAACGGTTTAACTGTAATTGATTATCGTAATGTACACAAAATATTGATGGAGTTAGATATTGGTGATTTTCCGGGAGTAGGTAAAGCTTCTAAAGAAAAAATGCATGAGCATCACATATATACGGGGCAAGATTTATATAATCAAAGCGAGCGAGAGCTTATTAGGCTGTTTGGTAAAAGAGGTCACGGTTTATATAATAAGGCAAGAGGGATAGACAATAATCCAGTTAAATCAACGAGGATTAGAAAATCAGTCGGTACAGAGCGAACATTTGCTGCCGATATGAACGACGATGATGAAATATTACAAAAAGTTTGGGAGCTTAGTAATAAGACAGCAGAACGGTTAGCTAAATTGCATAAATCAGGTAAAACGGTAACTGTTAAAATAAAGACATTTAAATTTGAAACATTATCAAAGCAACGTAGCTTACGTGACCCTGTACGGAATGAAACCGATATCTATAATGTTGCATATAGTTTATATACCGAATTAAAAGATTCCAATACACCTATTAGACTTATAGGTGTAACTGTAGGGAACCTGGAAAAGGCGACATTCGAAAATATGACAATTTATGATTATATTTAAAAGATTTTAATTGATATAGTTTCATCAACTTATAGTCACTGATAAGGTTTAGTCTTTATCTCTAAGGTCTTTACCGTATACCTTAAGCATACTTGATAAATTGTCATAGTGTTTTAAAAGTCTAAATGTAATCATAGCACAAGCTTTAGCATCGTTAAGGGCATCGTGATGTCCATGAAAGTCTAAGTTATAATATTGCATCATATAGTTCAAACCATAACGATGATGCTGAATTGTTCTTCGAGATAATTGAAGTGAACAAAAATAAGTCATGCATGGCGTTTCAATTCCTAATGATCTAATACTTTCATGTAAAACAGTCATATCAAAAGCTGCATTATGAGCTACTACTGGTAAATCATCTATAAATTTTAACATGTACGGGTACACAGTTTTAAAAGTAGGAGCGTCTGCAACTTCCTCGGGATGAATACCATGTACTGCAATATTTTGTTGTGAAAAGAAATCATTAGGATTAATGAGGGTGTAAAATGTTTCTGTTATTTGATGGTTAACAACTTTAACCATCCCTACTGAACAAATACTCGTACGTTTCCCATTTGCAGTTTCAAAATCTAGAGCAATAAAGGCATCTGAATTCATGTTACAGGTTTCCTTTCTTAATATTAATATGTAATGACTTTATATAAATATGGGAAACTAGTCAAGCTAACAAAACTATTCAAGGTGGCTTTTGTAATCAGTTTAAAGAATATTAATTTGTGGAAGGATAGTAATAAGAAGGATATGACAAAAAATTGATTTCTAGGTTGATTCCTTTATAATTTGCCAAAGTCGAGCATGGAGACAAAAAAATAAGATATTTATGCTATGGCATTAGAATAGCATAAATATCTTATAAGTGATTTAAATGTACGATAAGACTTAAGCTTCCTCTTCGAACGAACGTGCAGCTAATTCTTTTTCATAAAGATAGAGCGTATTACTGTCATCACCAATACGATTTAAGTAATCGATGTGTGTTTCAAACATAGCTTCTTCTTCAACTTGTTCATCTAAGAACCAATTTAAGAATGAAATTGTTGCGTAGTCTTTATCTTTAGTTGCTAAGTCAGATAAATTATAGAATCTACGTGTAACTTCTTGTTCTTGAGCTAAACCATCTTTAAATGTTTCTAAAATACTTGTGAATTCTGTTTTTGGTGCAGGGATAGAACTAAAAAGTGCGTGGCCGCCACGGTCATTAATATAGTCATATATTTTTTTACCATGGAAACGTTCTTCTTTCGCTTGTTGGATATAGAAGTTAGCAAATCCTTCATAAGAATTGTCATCACAGAAAGCAGCCATAGCCATATATGCATGAGCGGCATAAAATTCATGGTTCATTTGTTCATTTAATGCATTTAATAAGTCTTCATTTAACATAATTAATAAGCCTCCAATGCTTTTTTTTAAGTATATCAAAACTATTCATAGTAGTAAATTATACACAATAATCATAGTAAAAATGTAACGGTAATTTAGATTTAGAATTGTTTGGAATACAACATAATCATGTTATAATATTCTAGTGAAGAGTAGAGGAGGAAGTATATGAGACATTGGACTGCAACCCGATTAGCAAAAATAGCTAGGCAAGCGAGTAAAGCTGCCGGTAAAAAAGGTACAGATTTGCCAGGTCAAGTTGCTAGAAGAATAGATAAAAATATATTACGAAAATTAGCTTCTCAAGTTGATGAGATAGTCTTCATTAGTGGTACAAATGGCAAAACGACGACTTCGAACTTAATCGGTCATACTTTAAGAGCTAATGATATTGAAATCATACATAATAATGAAGGCGCAAATATGGCTGCAGGTATAACATCAGCTTTTATTTTACAAAATAAAAAAGATACAAAAATTGCAGTTATTGAAATAGATGAAGGGTCAATTCCAAGAGTACTTAATGAAGTAACACCGACAATGATGGTTGTTACGAATTTCTTCCGAGATCAAATGGATCGTTTTGGCGAAATCGATATTATGGTTAATAATATAGCAAATGCAATTAATAATAAGGGAATTAAGTTGCTGTTAAATGCGGATGACCCATTTGTTAGTAGATTAAAAATAGCTAGTGATACAGTCGTTTATTATGGGATGAAAGCACACGCTCATGAATTTGAGCAAAGTACAATGAATGAAAGCCGTTATTGTCCAAACTGTGGTCAGTTATTACATTATGATTATGTACAATATAACCAAATAGGGCACTATCATTGCGAATGTGGATTTAAACGTGAAGATGCTAAATACGAAGTATCTAAATTTACACTTACACCATTTATTAATTTAGATGTTGGAACAACTACATTTAATATGAAAATAGCTGGTGATTTTAACGCGTATAATGCGATAGCAGCATACACAGTTTTAAGAGAATTAGGTATAAATGATGAAGGTATACGACAAGGTTTTGAAACTTATACTTCGGACAATGGCCGTATGCAGTATTTTAAAAAAGATAGTAAAGAGGCAATGATTAATCTTGCGAAAAATCCTGCTGGAATGAATGCAAGTTTATCTGTGGGAGAACAATTGGCTGGTAGTAAAGTTTATGTGTTGAGCTTAAACGATAATGCAGCAGATGGTAGGGATACATCATGGATATATGATGCTGATTTTGAAAAGTTAACCAGACAGCAAATTGAAGCAATTGTTGTTACAGGTACACGTGCTGAGGAATTGCAATTAAGATTAAAACTTGCTGGCGTTAACGTGCCGATTATTTTGGAAAAAGATATATACAAAGCAACGGCTAAAACAATGGATTATAAAGAAAGTTTTACCGTGGCAATTCCAAATTACACTTCACTTGCACCAATGTTAGAACAATTAAACCACTCATTCGAGGAGGTCAAAGTGAAATGAATGAATTAACGATTTATCATTTTATGCCAGACAAATTAAATTTATATAGTGATATAGGTAACATTATTGCATTAAAGCAACGTGCCAAATTAAGAAATATTAAATTGAATGTTGTAGATGTTAATGAAACAGAAGGTGTTACGTTAGATGGATGTGATATATTCTTTATCGGCGGTGGAAGTGATAGAGAACAAACGCTTGCTACAAAAGAGTTAAGTAAAATTAAAGATATTTTAAAAGAAGCAATAGAAGATGGCATGCCAGGTCTAACGATTTGTGGAGGGTATCAGTTTTTAGGTAGTAAATACATTACTCCTGATGGTACAGAACTTGCGGGCTTAAATATATTGGATTTTTATACAGAATCACAAAAAGAACGTCTTACTGGTGACATCGTCATACAAAGCGAGACTTTCGGTACGATTGTTGGTTTCGAAAATCACGGTGGTCGTACATATCATCCTTATGGTACTTTAGGTAAAGTAACACATGGTTATGGCAATAACGATGATGAAGCGACAGAAGGTATACATTATAAAAATCTATTAGGCACATATTTGCATGGTCCAATTTTACCAAAAAATCATGAAATTACAGATTATTTATTAGAGAAAGCTTGTGAGCGTAAAGGTATAGAATTTGAGC
This sequence comes from Staphylococcus sp. Ze2, assembly GCF_048568365.1. Classification (NCBI taxonomy): domain Bacteria; kingdom Bacillati; phylum Bacillota; class Bacilli; order Caryophanales; family Staphylococcaceae; genus Staphylococcus; species Staphylococcus sp. Ze2. The sequence continues at coordinate 1,304,702 of NZ_CP183486.1, forward strand.
CTAAACAAGTGGATAATACAGAAGAAGAAGCTGCTAAAAGAGTAATTGTTGAACGTGTACAAAAAAGTAATTAATTAAATTTAAAGGCACTATAATAAATGTTTTGAATAAAGCGTATTAAGGGTTTATGCTAATACGATAGCATTATATACAATTGACGCAAAAGAGTGGTACAGAAATTATTTTTGACTAAAATAATTTCTGTACCACTCTTTTTTTATATCTAATTAGTTAGCAAATACAATTATCTAACAATTGGCTAAGTATAATATTGTTAAGCGAAACGATGATCTAATATTCGATAAATTAATAGTATTTCATAAATGATGTGACTCTTAATTTGATTTTCGTCAAATTCATCTAAACCTTTGACTGATGTCTTGAGTATTGAAGCGTGGCGTGGTTGGCGTTCAAAATGTCCAGTAACATAGATGTTATTTATACTCTGTGCAATATAAAGGATGGCCAATTTTTCCTCATGTGTAAATGTTACATTAGTATCTTTTGGTAGGTAGACTAAATTTGATAAATGAGTTATAAATAACCTATTTGTGTGAGATCGGGTAGTTAATGACTTTAACCGTAACCAATCGGAGTCATTATGCTTATGGTAACTGAGTTCATCTTTTTGATAAGCTAATAACGTTTCTACTTTCTGATTAATGTCGACTAAAGCATTTAACTGACGATAAGGTGCGCTTTTAGTGAATTTACCAAGTAGGAGTTGACGCATTCTCAAATCAAAAAGAGCATACATTTTACGTTCTGAAGTATTAATGGAGGATTCTAATTGATCATAATACTTTGGAGGTAAAATAATAAAGTTTACAAGGCCAGCAGTTACAAGACCGATGATAGCTGTTAAAAGTCTAGAAAAGAAGTTAAAGAAATAAGCATCGTGGATGCCTGGAATCATAGCCATTGCAGTAAGCGTGGCAACAGTTGTGCCTACATGTAAATTTAATTTTGTACACAAAATAATTGTAAATGTTGCACTAAAAGCATAAGTAAAAGGTGATTGGTCACCGAAGATAAAGGTAAATACTACGGCAAATAAAGCGCCTATAATTGTTGCTGGTAGTCTTCGATAGCCTTTTTTCAGAGAAGCTTTAGCAGTTGGTTCAATTGTAACAATTGCTGTTAAAATTGCAAAAATAGGATTTAAGTCTAATGCCAAGCATAACAATGCTGTTAAAAATGTAGCTAATCCTGTTTTGATTGTTCGTGCACCAATAATCTTTTTATACCAAATGTCATTCATAGAAAAACTCCTAATGGTATGTATAGTAGTTAAAACAATATGAAATATTAAAAGTAGTCATGTCATTCGTTCCATAAAATGTTAAACTATACATGTTAAAATTTTCTAATTTATTATATCAAAAAAATTCTGCTATAATAAGAGAGAATATAATATATATAAAGGAACGGGATAATATGATCGTAAAAACAGAAGAAGAATTAGCAGCTTTAAAAGATATTGGTTACATATGTGCTTTAATAAGAGATAAAATGCAAGCTGCCACTAAACCAGGTGTAACTACTAAAGAGTTAGATGATATAGCAAAAGTATTATTTGAAGAACATGGTGCAATCTCAGCACCAATTCATGATGAAAACTTCCCAGGTCAAACATGTATCAGTGTGAATGAAGAAGTTGCTCACGGTATTCCGGGTAAACGTAAAATAAACGAAGGTGACTTGGTGAATATTGATGTATCAGCCTTGAAAAATGGTTACTATGCGGATACAGGTATTTCATTTGTTGTCGGTGAAGCTGATAACCCATTGAAACAAAAAGTTTGTGACGTAGCATTAGAGGCTTTTGAAGCAGCGATGACAAGAATTAAACCAGGTGCTAAACTTAGCCAAATTGGTAAAGCAGTGCATGCAACTGCACGTAAGAACAACCTTACTGTAATAAAAAACTTAACTGGTCATGGTGTTGGACAATCATTACATGAAGCACCAAACCACGTGATGAACTATTACGAACCAAAAGATAAAACGTTACTAAAAGAAGGTACAGTCATAGCAGTAGAACCATTTATTTCTACAAAAGCAACATACGTTACTGAAGGAAAGAATGAATGGGCATTTGAAACAAAAGATAAAAGTTTTGTGGCTCAAATTGAACATACTGTCATTGTGACAAAAGACGGACCAGTATTAACTACTAAAATAGATTAGATGGTGTTTCGGTCTAAAGTCCTAATATAAGATGGTTCCGGAGCCTATATTAAAGGTTCCGGATATTTTTTATAATAGAAGCTAATCAATCATGAGGTGATTCTATGAATTATATTAAGACTTACTTAGAAAAAATGACAAAAAACACTTTCTATACTAGTTTAGTAGAATATAGAAAGTATTTAGATAACAAATTAAGAAGTATTGAAATGTACATAAATTACTTACGCGATAGAAAAGTTTATTTAGGAAAATTAATTGATAATTTAACGTTATCATTAGAAAATAAGTATATTGATATGATAGATGAAGATTACATTTATTGTGCTCAAGAGATTGAGGATATCGAAATAGATAGAATAAAAAATGACTTAAATGAAATGGAAGCAGACTACGCTCGAATCGAATCCGATCTATCACAACAAGCAGTTGAAAGAGCAAATATCGAAACTGAGTGTGATTTAATCGAACGCATTAGTTTAGTCGCTTGAAGAAAGGTGGCGAAACATGACTCATAAATATATATCGACAGAGATGCTTATCGTTTTTACAGCATTGATGATTATTGCCAATTTTTATTATATTTTCTTTGAAAAAATTGGCTTTTTACTTGTTTTATTACTTGGTTGTATTTTAGTTTATGTAGGTTATATTTATTTTCATAAAGTACGTGGACTACTCTCGTTTTGGATAGGGGTATTGTTTATTGCATTTACGTTACTTTCTAATAAATACACAATTATAATCTTGTTTGTATTTTTAATAGTACTTATTGTTAGATACATTATTTATAGATTTAGACCTTTGAAAATAACTGCTACTGAAGAAGAGGTCGATACGCCAGATTTTATAAAACAAAAATGGTTTGGTGAACAACGTACACCTGTGTATGTATATAAATGGGAAGATATTCAGGTACAACATGGTATTGGGGACATCCATATCGATATGTCGAAGGCAGCCAATATTAAAGAGAATAATACGCTAGTCATCCGTCATATTATTGGGAAAGTACAAATTATCGTCCCATTGAACTACAATATAATTTTGCATTTCACGACGTTATATGGTAACGCCTATGTAAATGAGACATCTTATAAAGTTGAAAATAATAATATCAAAATTATTGAGAAAACTAAAGAAGATAACTATGCTGTAAATATTTATGTTTCGTCCTTCTTAGGTGATGTTGAGGTGATTTATAAATGAATCACTACATTAGAGCAATAGGTTCGATGTTGATATTAGTTTATAGTACATTTTTTGCTATATTTTTTATTGATAAAGTATTTGTTAACGTAATGTACTTTCAAGGTATGTTTTATACCCAAATATTTGGTATACCCGTCTTATTATTTTTAAATTTAATGGTTATTTTGCTCTGTATTATTGTAGGTTCTGTATTAGCTTATAAAATAAACCAACAAAATCATTGGTTAAAAGACCAAATAGAAAGATCAATAGAAGGGCAAACTGTAGGTATAAATGATCAAAATATAGAATTGTATAATGAAACCATTGAGTTATATCAAACGTTCGTCCCTTTAAATCAAGAAGTACATAAATTAAGGATGAAAACGCAAAATTTAACTAATGAATCATATAATATTAATGATGTAAAAGTGAAAAAAATTATTGAAGATGAACGACAAAGGCTAGCACGTGAATTACATGATTCAGTGAGTCAGCAGTTGTTCGCAGCAAGCATGATGTTATCAGCAATAAAAGAAACAAAATTAGAGGCACCATTAGATCAGCAAATTCCGGTACTAGAGAAAATGATTCAAGATTCTCAGCTAGAAATGAGAGCTTTATTACTACATTTAAGACCTATAGGATTGAAAGATAAATCACTTGGTGAAGGTATTAAAGACTTAGTTGTAGATCTACAGAAAAAAGTACCGATGAAAGTTATACATGATATAGAAGAATTTAAAGTACCTAAAGGTATTGAAGATCATTTATTTAGAATCACACAAGAAGCTATATCGAATACATTAAGGCATTCAAAGGGAACTAAAGTAACTATAGAGTTATTTAATAGAGATGATTATTTATTATTGAGAATACAAGATAATGGTAAAGGCTTTAATGTTGATGATAAAGTAGAACAAAGTTATGGCTTAAAAAATATGCGTGAGCGTGCACTTGAGATTGGTGCAACGTTTCATATTGTGTCACTACCTGATGCAGGTACCAGAATTGAAGTTAAAGCCCCATTAAATAAGGAGGATTCATATGCCGATTAAAGTTTTATTTGTGGATGACCATGAAATGGTCCGAATTGGAATATCTAGCTATTTATCAACACAACCAGATATTGATGTTGTAGGAGAAGGGAAATCGGGAAAGGAAGCAATTGAAAAAGCTCACCAATTGAATCCTGATTTAATATTAATGGATTTACTAATGGATGATATGGACGGTGTTGAAGCAACCGAACAAGTAAAAAAAGATTTACCTCATATGAAAGTAGTCATGCTTACGAGTTATATAGAAGATAACGAAGTATACCGTGCACTTGATTCTGGTGTGGATAGCTACATTTTAAAAACAACGAGTGCTAGTGATATTGCAGAGGCAATAAGAAAAACCTATAATAATGAGTCGGTTTTTGAAGCAGAAGTTTTAGTTAAGATGAGAAATAGAATGAAGCAACGTGCAGAATTATATGAAATGTTAACAGAACGTGAGATGGAAATCTTATTATTAATAGCAAAAGGCTACTCAAACCAAGAAATAGCAAGCGCCTCACATATAACAATTAAAACTGTTAAAACACATGTAAGTAATATTTTGAGTAAATTAGAAGTACAAGATAGAACACAAGCTGTTATTTACGCTTTTCAACATAACTTAATTCAATAAGTTACAAAGTATATAATAAATAAAGGCTAAAACAGAAACGTAATCATTAAATACGTTGTGTTTTAGCCTTTATTTTTATATCAAGATGACGTAAGCCAACCATAATCAGTATAATGAGTTAGTAGGCTTGCACCAAATTTTTTAGATTTAGATCAGGCGAACTGTCTAACCTAGTCATCTTAGCTAGGTTAGAATGGCGAAATCTTTTTAAATAAATTAGATTTCTGTCCCGTTCACATGACTTTAGCAATTATAGCGTTATTAAAATTTATTGATTATTATTTTGACTATTTTTTGAATCAGTAGCTAAATTCACATCTTCTGAATTTGAATCTTGTTGTTCAGATGGTGTATGATTTTGCTTGATTTCCGCAAAAGTTTGTTCTTCAGGTGTCTTACCAGCAACAACTTTTCTTTGATGGAAAATGGCATTGATTTCAGCACCTATAATAATAATGAAACCAGTGATATATAACCAAAGCATTAATATAATAATACCAGCGATACTACCATATGTTTTAGAATAATTGGAAAAATTAGATATATATATACCAAATAAGTATGAACCAGCTAAGAAAACGATAGTTGCAAAGATAGCACCAGGTATAACGGACATTAACTTAATTTTAACATTTGGAGCTAAGGTATATAAGACCATGAATGCAATTAAGACTACAATTACTGGAAGTACATAACGAACCGTATCAAATACCCATTTCACTTGTTCTCCAAGTCCGAGTGGACCGAATAATAAATCGCCAATTTGTTGACCGAATGTTGGTAATACAAGTGCTACTGGCATAACAATTATCATAGCTAATGTAAATAAAACACTATATAATTTTGAAACAATAAAATTTCTACTATCTTCAACATCATAGGCAACGTTAAATGAATTCATTAATGCAGTCATTCCATTTGATGCTGACCATAACGCTAAGATCAAACCTACAGATAAAATACTACCACTAGCATTACTCATGATATCGCCAATGATATCAGCTACCTGTGAAGCATATGTAGGTGGTACATGATCTTTAATCATATCTCTAATAGTAGATTGTTTTACACCAACTACAGGAACTATTGATAGTAAAAATAATAACATTGGGAATAAGGATAACATAAAATAATAAGACAGTTGTGCTGATAAACCAGATGCGTCGTCTTTACCTATTCTATACACCAAATAAGAGAAAAAATTTGAGTCTTTGGTATATTTAGCTGGTTTGTTAATACGCGATACAAAGAACGCTTGATTGTCCTTTTTAGGTGATTTTGATTTGAATTCGTCAGGTGTAATATATGTACGATCACGTTTAATCTGTTCACCACTATTTTCATTTGAGTTCTTATTTTCCATCTCTTTAGCAGAATTTAAAAAGTTAGAATTAGTTTTTTCTTTTTTAGACATATCAAAACTCCTTATGTATTTATATTTTTAATATACTTTAAAATGATAATAAGGTAAATATGTGTTGCCATATTCTTACTATAAAAATGAAAAGAATAATTTCAGATAATATTGTAAATTATAAAATAATATAAAAAGGAGCGAGACAGAAATCAAAATTTTAATTTGATTTCGTGTTTCGCCCCAAGTTAGAGTTATTGATATCTAAAAAATTAAAATGAATAATACTTAATATTTAAATATCAATTATTACTGTGCATTGTATCATTAAAAAGTTATAAATTTAGAATTTACTTTGTTAACAATAATCTATTAGTGCACAATGTAATACCTCAAGTTTAATTCAGAGACTTCATTAGCTGTTTAAACGATTGTTTTTACGTTCGACAAATGTGTTCTTAGCATCTTTTATTGAGCGTTCCAATTCAGGATTGTTGCGTCTAATTTCTTCAACAACATCTTTCCAATAAAATACTTCATCTTTTATATTATTAATTGCAGATGATTTTTGAGGACGGTTGCCTTCTTTTCTGTCTTTGAAAGATTGTTTTAAAGACTGTCTTGTTGATTTGTCTGCTAATGTTGCTGCTCCTCCGACGATGGCACCTATTAATATTCCTGGAATTAATTTGTTTTGCATTATATTTTACCCCTCTCTTAAGTTTGCATCTTTAATTATAAAATTAATTAAATTATCACAAGATGATTGTACCATTTTATAAACGCCTTCGAAATTATTTGTATAATAAGGGTCTGGTACATCAGTTTCGTCCATATCACTAAAGTCTAACAATTTATATAATTGACCTTTAATGTTAGGATTGATTTGTTTAATATTCTCTACGTTACTTTGATCCATTGCAATGATATAGTCAAAGTCATCATTAGGTTGAAACAATTCGCTAATCATACCGTCGAATGGTATGTTATGCGAGTTTAAAATTGCTTGAGTCCCTTCATGAGGAGGTTGTCCTAAATTCCATTTCCCTGTACCTTTAGAGGATACGTTGATATCTTTAATGTTTCTATCTAGTAATTTTTGTCGCATAATGGCTTCTGCCATAGGTGAGCGACATATGTTACCTAGACATACGAATGCTACAGTTTTCATATGAGTACCTCCAAATTTATATAATCCTCATTCCCATTTTAAAGCTTTTTCAATCATTTCTAAAGGGGGAATTATGATAAAAGTTTTACAAGGTTGTTAAATTTGATAAAATGAGAAAAAAAGAGGTGAATAATTTGGCAAATAATAATGAGCAAATGATAGACGAAATAAGAGGACGATTAAATCTTGTGAATCAAAGTGTAATTGATCCTGAAAAGTTTAAAACAGCGAATGAACAAGAGATTCGTGAAATTTATGATTATGTAACATCAAAGGCGTCGTTTACGCCAAGTGAAGCATCAGCTATTGCAGAGGCGCTTGGTCAGATTCGTCAATAGGAATGGAGTGAGTACATATGACTCAATTACAAGATAAACTAAAACAATATGCCGAACTTTTAGTAGCTGTAGGTATGAACGTTCAAAAAGATCAACCAGTATTTATTCGTTCAAGCGTAGATGCGCTTGAGTTAACACATTACATAGTAGAGGCTGCTTACCAACGTGGTGCATCTGACGTTAAAGTAGAATATAGTGATGATAGATTATCACGTTTGAAATTTGAGTATGAGACAGTAGAACATTTTGAGAAAAATGAAGTTAAATCATACGAAGTTGAACAACGTATGGATTACGTTAAAAGAGGTGCAGCGAATCTTGCGTTAATTACTAAAGACCCTGATTTATTAAGTGGCATAGATGGTGATAAATTATCTGCATTTCAAAGACAGTATTCAATGGCATATAAAGGTTATATGGAAGCGAGTCAAAAAAATCAATTTCCTTGGTGTGTAGCAGCATATCCATCAAAATCATGGGCGAAACGTGTCTATCCAGAACTATCTGAAACAGACGCATACTGCAAATTTATCGATGAAGTGCTAGATATTGTGCGAGTAGATGGTAACGACCCGGTGACGAATTGGCAAAAACATGTGGACAATTTAAGTCAACGTGCTAAAAGTTTGCAACTTAAAAACTATAAAGCTTTTCATTATGTGTCAGAAGGTACAGATTTAGAAATTGGTTTACCTGAAGGACATATTTGGGAAGATGCTACGAGTTATACGAGTGAAGGACAAGCTTTTGTAGCTAACATACCTACAGAAGAAGTTTTTACTGCACCACATCGATTGAAAGTTAATGGCTATGTTACGAATAAATTGCCTTTAAGTTATAATGGCAATATTATTGATAATTTCACATTAACATTTAAAGATGGAGCTGTAGTGGACTATAAAGCTGAAAAAGGTGAGTCAGTATTACGCGACTTATTAAATACTGATGAAGGCGCAAAACGTTTAGGAGAAGTAGCGCTCGTACCTGATGATTCACCAATTTCAAACAGAAATACGATTTATTACAATACTTTATTTGATGAAAATGCTTCATGCCACATTGCTCTTGGGGCGGCATATGCTTTCAATATTCAAGGTGGTACAGAAATGACAACGGAGGAAAAAATAGAACACGGACTTAATGACTCGTTGATTCATGTTGATTTTATGATTGGTAGCCCCGATTTAACTATTTATGGTATTACGCAAAATGGTGAAAAAGAATTAGTATTTGAACAAGGAAATTGGGCAAAGTAACATATAACGCTTAATAATTTACAGTGTTTTGATGTAATTTCAAAACACTGATTTTTATTAATTAAAAGCAAAGGAATGGAATATATTATGGGAAATGTAAAGCGTAAGTCAATGTCTGAATCAAGAAGTATTAAGGAAAGACAAGTCTTTCCGCAAGATACAAACCATTTGCATACAATGTTTGGAGGTATATTGATGGCAAATGTGGACGAAATTTCTGCAATAACTGCAACGAAGCATAGTAATTCCCAAGTAGTAACAGCTTCAACAGATTCTGTAGATTTTTTGAAACCGATTAAGACCGGTGATATAGTGTCATACGAAGCTATGGTGTCATATGCAGGACAATCATCTATGGAGGTTTGTGTACAAATTATTATAGAAGATATTATAAAAAATGAACGTCACTTAGCAGCTTTAAGCTTCTTAACTTTTGTTGCATTAGATGAGGATGGTAAACCACGAGAGGTACCTCAAGTATACCCAGAGACACAAACTGAAATGTGGTTTCATGACACGGCGCTTGCACGAGTGAAACGTAGAAAAGAACGTAGAAATGAAAGTAAAGAAACCATAGCATTTTTAGCAAATGCTCAAAATATGAAATAGGTATTGGAACGACAAAATTTAATATAATGACGAAAAAGCGGTTAAGATCATTAATGATCTTAACCGCTTTTTAATCATATTAGAATAACTTGAGTTCATCCCAGTTATATAATTGCAATAAAAACAATACGATAAATTTGAATTATATTTAAAGCATTGTATGTAATGAGTGCATAGTTTTTTCTCTTTCTTTAAAATCAGTATCAGGATAATACATATTTTTTACAAGCACATTAGGGCCGAGACAACTAAATGATGAACAATGACAATTGAGTGATTGTGCGAGCGAGGAGTTTAACCAATGGTTAAACACATCAGGTAATTTATCATTTTTAATATTTGAAATAGTACCGTTTTCGTCTCCAAAGTCTGTCACGATCACATTACCTGTAAACACATTAACATTTAATCGGTTTCTGCCATCCGGATCATTGCGCATTGTAACGTTAGGTGTATCACGTAAACGTTGAAGTAACGCTTGGTCATTCTCGTCATTAATACATGGATAAATTGGTAGCGTCCCAAATAGCATCCATAAATCTGGATCACGTAAATCTAAAAGTTGGTGTATTGCTGTTTTCATGTCTTTAAGTGATAATACATCTAATTGACTTGCAAAATCTGCAGGATACATCGGGTGAATTTCATGTCGTTGACACTTCATGTCATTTACGATTTCTTTATGAATTTTTTCAAGATGTGGCACAGTACTTTGATTTAACATGGTTTCAGCAGAAACAAACATACCTTGATCAGAAAGTGTGCTAGAATTCGTAAGCATTTGATCATATAATTTAAGTTTTGCTTTTAAAGGGGGCTGCTTATCCATTGCTCCGAAACCTACATCTGTAAATTCATCGATTGTACCCCAGTTGTGGGAAATGTGCATCACGTCAATATATTCAGCGATATCTAAGTAGCGATCTAGTGGTAAAGTTAGATTTGAGTTCATTTGTGTATAAATGCCGCGGTCATAAGCATATTTTAATAATGGTTTAACGACATTTTTAATTGATTTTTTAGAAAACATGGGCTCACCACCAGTAATGGACATCGTTTTAAGATCTGGTATTTCATCAAGGCGACGATAAATTAAATCCATTGGTAATGGATCAGGGTCAGCTGTTTGCAGTGTATAACCAACGGCGCAGTGGCTACAACGCATATTACATAAATTAGTTGTAGTAAACTCGATATTGCTTAATGTCAAACGATTATGTGCTTGCATATCATTGTAAGCTTCCCACGGGTCATTGTTTATTGAAATTGGTTTCTTTGAATTAGTAATGTGTAGATTTAGCATAAATTAAACTTCCTTTTTATTAACTTTGTACTTAAGGTAATTGAAAATAAATGTATTTTAGTAATTGCATCATAGCATAATAAAATTAATTAATTTACAAGTAGTGGTGTGATTTCCAAAATAATGTATGTATTTTTGTTGAGGAATAAAAACATAGAACAAAACAGACATTCAATTTAATATTATTAAGACTATACCAAAATTTGTCAAATCCATGTTAGGATATAACTATCATAAAAAAAGGAGTCATTTTTAAAATGGATGAAAATCAAACAATTGATCAAATAAAGGCAAGATTAGAAAAATTTATCGATGACATTGACCATGTTAACCCGGATGAAGTTAAAGTGGAAGATATTGATGAGTGGATTGGCTTACTCGACCAACTAGAAGAAAAAGTTAAAACTGTCTCAAACAATTCTGACTCAAACGAAGCATAAATAATTGAAAAATAAAAATTATGTTTAAATCCTAGTCATTTAGTCTATATTATATGTAGAACTTAAATAGAGAAAGGTGATTAAACATGGCGAAAAAAGTAGCAATCATAGTAACGAATGAATTTGAAGATAGCGAATTAACAAGTCCTAAAGAAGCAATTGAAGAAGCAGGACATGAAACAGTTGTAATTGGCGATGAAGCAAATAGTGAAGTAGTCGGTAAACACGGTGAAAAAGTTACAGTAGATTTAAGCATTGCTGATGCTAATCCTGAAGATTACGATGGATTATTAATTCCTGGTGGATTTTCACCTGATCACTTGCGTGGAGATTCTGAAGGAAGATACGGCACATTTGCGAAATACTTCACTAAAAATGATGTTCCGACCTTTGCAATTTGCCATGGACCACAAATTCTAATAGATACTGACGACTTAAATGGTCGTACATTGACTGCAGTATTAAATGTCCGTAAAGATTTGGCTAACGCTGGAGCACAAGTTGTCGATGAGTCTGTAGTAGTAGATAATAATATTGTTACGAGTCGTACACCAGACGATTTAGATGATTTTAATAGAGAAATTGTAAATCAACTTAACGACTAAAAGTAACATTGATTAAATAAAGTAGTGATTTAATTTAGCATAGCTGGAAAAACATATGATAACGCATATTGAAAAATGATATTTCTTAAATTTATCATGAAGTAATATGTAAGTGTCTTTGTTTTTCCAGTTTTTATTTTATGGAAATGTAAGGTATTTTATGTGGGTTGATAATAATGTAAAACTTCATGTTGAGTATTGCATACACCCTTGGACTGATTTTTGCAATTAGCTCTAGATAAACATTTCAACTATTGATAAACTCACTTATAATGATATGAGAGCAACATAAAGGAGCTACCGCATGAAAAGAAGCGATCGATATAAAGAAAATAAACACTATAAAGCAAAAGGTTCGAATATACCGCATCACAATACTTACTCACAACCTGTTAGTAAGCCAAAGAAAAAGAAAAAAGGCATTGGGTTGTTATTTAAACTGTTAATGCCAATCATTCTCATAATAGGCATTTTTATTGGTGCAATGTACGCTCTGTCTTTAAGAGCCGATGTTGATGAATTAAAATCAATTGAAGACAAAGAAAGTTTTGTTTCGGCTTCAAATATGCCTGATTATACAAAAGGCGCATTTATAGCTATGGAAGATGAACGATTTTACAAGCATCACGGGTTTGATTTCAAAGGAACTTCAAGAGCACTTTTTTCAACATTGAGTGATAAAAGTGTTCAAGGTGGAAGTACTATCACACAACAAGTAGTTAAAAATTACTACTATGATAATGAACAGTCTTTTACTAGGAAAGTTAAAGAATTATTTGTCGCACATAGAGTAGAAAAAAATTATGATAAGAATGAAGTGTTAAGTTTTTATATGAATAATATATATTTTGGTAGCGATCAGTATACTGTCGAATCTGCAGCGAATCATTATTTTGGGGTGACGACAGATAAGAACAATCCAAACTTACCACAAATATCAGTTTTGCAAAGTGCGATCTTAGCAAGTAAAATTAATGCGCCAAGTGTGTATGACATAAATGATATGTCAGATAATTTTATTAATCGTGTTAAAACGGATTTGGAAAAAATGAAACAACAAGATTTTATTACAAATGAGCAATATGAAAATGCTATTCAAGAATTAGGAGTTTAACTAAATAAAGCAGCAATATGACATCTAGTAGCAAGGTAGATGTCATATTGCTGTTTTTCTATTTTTTAGATGGAGTATATGTAAATTGTTTTATGTTGCTCCTACCAATACTCGTTAAACTTTATAATATATTCATAAAAATTTTCACGCTATTAATGCTATAATTTGGTAATACATATTATGAATTAAAATTAATTTTAAATATACTAGACACTATAATTCCATTAATAAACAATATAAGTTATCCTAATAAGTGGAGTGAGGAATATGCCTAAAATTACTAAAATAGAAGTACAGAAAAAGAATAAAGAGCGCTTTAATTTATATTTAGATGGTGAATTTGAAATGGGTATAGATATGGATACGTATATTCACTTTAATTTAAAAAAAGACCAGATTGTCGAAGCGCAAGATATGGAAAAAATTCAAAACTATGATCAATATAGACAAGCTGTAAATACAGCGATTCAGTATATATCTTATCGGAAGAGAACAGATCATGAAGTAATAAAACATTTACAAAAAAAAGAAGTTTCAGAGTCTGTAATAGCAAAGGTAATAGAATATTGCCATGATCAACGTTTGATTGATCATAATGATTATGCTAGTAGCTTAAAAAATACTATGATATTAACTACTGACAAAGGTCCGGGGATCTACAAAGAAAAACTGCGTGAAGCAGGTGTCGAACAAATGATTATAGATGATTATGTAGATAAATATGAAGCTGAACAACCATTAGAAGCGGTTGTTAAAGTAGCAAATAAGATTTTAAAGCAAAAAAAAGGTCCAGTAGTAAAAAGAAAAGAAAAATTAACTCAGTCATTAATGCAAAAAGGGTACTCATTTGAAAAGATTAAAGAAGTTATGGAAGAAATGGATTTTTCTCAGCCTGAAGAAGAATTAGATGGTTTATTACAACAAGAATTAGAGAAAGTATATAACAAACAGTCTAGAAAATATTCTGGTAAGAAATTGATTAATAAAACCATTGAAGGTCTTATGAGAAAAGGTTATAAATATGATAAAATTAAAGGTAAATTAGAAGAGAGTGGTATCGTCGATGGAACAGAAGAAATTGAGTGAAATGAGTGAAATAGAATTACGTCATGAAATTCAAGGCTATAAAGAAAAAATGAGAAAAGCAGAAATGAATGGTATTTTAAATGAATATGATGTATATCAAAGTAAAGTTATAATTGCAGAAAGCTACTTAGTTGATAGAACGAAAGTCGAGCTAGGAAAAATATACAAATTAAATGACGGCACAGGAAGCTATTTTAAAGTTGAAAGATTAAAAGGCGTGTTTGCATGGGGCTTTAGAATTAAAAGTTCAGAACCTGAAGAAGGTTTACCTATTGCATTATTAAAATTATAGAAGGATGAAGATAGGATGGGTAGTTCAATTATATTAAAGTTACTGAATGTAACGCATTATTATAGAAATAGAAAATCCAAAAAATGGTATCAACCCTTTGGTTATGATGCAGAAGATATAGAATTGAATAACATTAACCTACATATCTATCAAGGTGAAGCCTTAGGTATAATTGGTGAAATCGATTCCTCTAAATCATTGATAGGTCGTTTGTTGAGCGGTGAAATCAAACCAGATAAGGGTAAAGTTGTGAGAAAGACAGATATGTTTTTCGCGGATATAGAAGATAAATCATTGTTATCTTTATCTGTTAGTGATTATGTAAAAAATGTAATAACATTATTTAAATACAACACTTCTGAACATAAAGTAGAACAAATAATAAAGTTTTCACATCTTCACGACTTAACAAATGCACCAATTCATTCTTTAACCGATCAACAGTATGCTCAATTGCAATTTACGTTGGCTAGAACATCTAGAGCTAGCATTATAATCATGAACCAAATCTTACATAATTTGGATGAAAGTTATTTTGAAAAAGCAATTGAATTAACAGATGAATACATAAATAATAACTTAACAATAGTTATGATAGATGACGATGTAAATCGTATTTCAAGAGCTAGTAATTATTTAGCTTGGATTTCTCACGGACAATTAAGAATGGAAGGTTCAATAAAACAAGTATTGCCTGTGTTTAATGAACATGAAAAGGATAGACATTCATTAAAGACTGAAGAAGAGAAAGCGAATTTTGATGTAGACTGGAAAAAAAGTAGAACAAGAATTCCAGAATTGACTTATAATTTTAGAAGAATTGAACGTTATAAACATGCAAAGCCACCTGTTGCGTTGATTCGTTTTTGGACTTTATTTACGGTTTTCTTTATGGGACTTTTATTTATGGCACTATTGATGTTTAATGATTTAGGTAAACTTGAGATTGGTGAAAATCAAGATCAGGCTTCTATTCAAAACCAACAGAAAAACCCATATGAAGAGAAACTGGCGTATGGTATTGTATTAAATGATGCTATTAATTTAGAAAATATGAAAAATGATAAGAAAATAACTGCAGATGAATATTCATTTGTAACGATTACTGGTGAAAACTCTAAAAATTATCGTGTGGTTGTAGATAATACGAATTATAAAATTGCCAAAAATAAGATACGTTATTTTGATCCAGCGGGATTATTTGAAGAGCATAGTTTGAAATCATTAGCACCGTATATGCATACAAATTATAGTAATTACAATGAATTTTTCAACAGTCATTTGCATAAAAAGCATAATAAAGTAACCGACTCGCTTGTACCTGAAAATGGGAAGGATAACCGTTTTAATGTACCGATTGTGCAACAACCAATTTCTATGATTTTTGACGATCAAAATAAATTAACTGGTTTTACTTTCCCTATTAAAGATAAAAAAGAATTGAAAGATAAATTTGATATTGAAAATAACTTCTGGATAACTAAATCAGGCGATGGCTATTTCATGACAGATTTAAAGAATAATAAATGGATTTATATTGAATTGTAGGTGTAAAAGATGATTGATAGTATGATTAGCTATTTTAAAAACACGCCATATTTAATGAAACATGCATATCATCGTTTGAAGTCGAAGTGGATGTGGTTAGCAATACCATTCGTGGTAAGCATTGCTATGTTACTTATAATGATGTTGATATTTCATTTAAATGGTACAGAAGAAATAAAGCAAGCACGTGGTTATTTTAGATTATCTTCGTTAGTCTGTTTTGCATTTATTTGGGTTGCGATATATCAAAGCTACAACAGCTTTAAAACTGATTATTTTATAGTGAAATTATTTAATTTCAACCCTATTTACCAAAATATTCTTATTGCGATTGTTACAAGTATAACTATGTTTATAACACTCATAATTATTATGTTAGCAACGCCTGTTAATATTGAAAGTTCTATATACTCTGCATTATTTTATGTTGTTATGACTTTGTTGTTTATCATAGTTACATCTACACTGTTAGGTTTAATTTCAATCATAAATAGTAAAGTTAACATCATATTCTATGTCGTTACATTTATTATGTTCTTTACTGTGCCAATTATTTTTATTCCTAAGAGTGATACATCTATATGGTTACATATTTTAATGTTGAATCCTTTGTTCTATTTGGTTGAAGGTATTTCACAATCTGTAGTGTTAGGTGCATTGAGTTTGAATAATATCCCATATCACTTATTTTTTGTTTTATTTTTAGCAATTATATGTGTATCTATCTATGCATTGTATAGAATTATAGCACATAAAAAATATGTCTATGCGCAATCACCTTCACAAATGAGAGATAAAACGCAAGAAAATCAACAAAATGAAGAACAAGATATCAAAGAAGATTAAACGCATAACCATAATAGTATGTAAAACAGTATATGCGGTTTTTAATTGGAGTATTATTTCTTCATTTTAAGAATAATATTTGTATATGAAATAGAAAAACTGGAGGCAACCGTTAAAATAAACGCGTGCCTCCAGTTTTATTAATAAGATATTGATTTTTACTTTGCAAATAATTTACGTTGCAATTTATCTTCGCTAAACACCCAGCCGATGTATGAATGATCAATCTGCATATCTTTATCTAAGTGAGCAATTGCAACAAAAGAGTAGTGGCCATTTTTTAAATAGCGTAAATCAACTAGCCTTATTTCTGTAGTACCATCCTCTAATTTTTTGGCTTGCCAACGATAAATAGAAGAAAAATTAAGGAAAGTTCTTATGTTTTTATCATTTTTTACATATTGCATCAAATTATCATTAGGAAATGATTGCCGCTTACCTTTATCACTGAAAACAATATTACGTCCGTAACTTCTTCCTACATAATCATGTTCTTCAGTTTGAATAGCGACGCGCCATTGCATAAAACGAATAGTTGGTGCTACAAAAACTTTCACAGGATTATGTTCTTGCTTAATTTGTTTCAATGCTTGTTGTTTAATTATCTCTTGCATTCTAAAACGTATCATATAATATACAACGAGAATAGCAATGATAGGGAAGAAAGCGACATATGGATGAATACCGATTAACCAAAGTAATATTCCAACGCACCATAATATGAAAATAATAGGATCAAAGGTATTGATTACGCTTAACTGAATCCATTTATTAGTAATAGGTCTAAGGGCTTGTGTACCATAAGAATTGAAAATATCTACAAATACATGAAGAAACACAGCTAGTTGCGCCCATAACCAAACATGTGTGTTATCTACATTTTTAAAAAATGTGAAAATAAAAAGTGTTATTAATAAAGGCCATAGAATTGTAAAAGGTATTGAATGTGTTATCCCTCTATGATGGGATATATAAGTAGCATTATCTTTTAATTTAAAAACTGTGTCACCATCAGGTATTAATGAACCAACTACTAATGTTGTAGCTGTTGCTGCAAAAGATCCTGCCATAGCTGGATCTTGGGTAGCTAATGCAGTGAGTCCGATACCCATGACTATATGTGTTCCTGTATCCATAAGTATTCACTCATTTCATGTCAATATTATATTCATTATAATCGAATATGCATAATTTTAAAAATAACATACTATGTTAATCAAAAAAACTTTTACTAAACTAAAGAAAGAGATGTGGAAAATGTTTAATGAACCGAAATTCAAAAAAAATCTTGTAACATGGTTTGAAATCAATCAACGAGAAATGCCATGGAGAGAAACTTCAAATCCTTATTATATCTGGTTAAGCGAAGTTATGTTGCAACAAACACAAGTAAAAACAGTTATAGATTATTATAATAGATTTATTAATCGTTTTCCCACAATTGAAGATTTAAGTAATGCAGAAGAAGATGAAGTGCTAAAGTATTGGGAAGGCTTAGGTTATTATAGTAGAGCGAGAAATTTTCATACTGCAATTAAAGATGTCCACGCAAACTATCAGGGACAAGTGCCTGATTCACCACAAGCATTTGGTGATCTGAAAGGTGTAGGTCCATATACACAAGCGGCAGTGATGAGTATTGCATTTAATTTGCCTTTAGCGACTGTTGATGGAAATGTCTTTAGAGTATGGTCAAGGTTAAATAATGATACAAAAGATATTAAATTGCAATCGACAAGAAAAGCATACGAAAAAGAATTAAAACCATATGTTGAAGAAGATTCTGGTACATTTAATCAAGCTATGATGGAATTAGGAGCTTTAGTTTGTACACCGAAAAATCCAATGTGTTTATTTTGTCCTGTTCAAGAGAATTGTGAAGCATTTGAACAAGGGACTGTCGAAGACTTACCAGTAAAAACAACGAAAATTAAAAAGAAACATGTAAAGCAACATGTATACATCGTTAGAAATGAAGATAATCAGTTATTAATAGAAAAAAGAATGCAAAAATTGCTAAATAA
Organism: Staphylococcus sp. Ze2; assembly: GCF_048568365.1. Taxonomy (NCBI): domain Bacteria; kingdom Bacillati; phylum Bacillota; class Bacilli; order Caryophanales; family Staphylococcaceae; genus Staphylococcus; species Staphylococcus sp. Ze2. The sequence continues at coordinate 1,323,746 of NZ_CP183486.1, forward strand.
TATGTGGGAATTTCCAATGTATGAAGCAGATGAAGCAGAAAATATAAATACGAAACTGAATACGAATCTTCAATTTTCAGAAGTACCCATTTTTAAGTTGAAACATCAATTTACTCATATTACATGGGATATTGAGGTATACCTAGCCGATAAAATAATTAATAAAATGGATGTTAATTTACCTGAAAATATGACATGGATGCATGATGATGAGAAAGAAATGTTTAATTTTCCTGTGATTATGTCGAAAATATTTAAATTCATTTCAACACATTGTTAGACTCGTTGTTGAATACATACTTATGTTATAATTTATATAGTGAAATTAAGAAAAGGTGGTGTGGAGCATGGTAAAAGAATCCATACCTAAAGAAGGTCAGACAATTAAGATTCAAAGTTATAAACATGATGGTAATATACATCGTGTTTGGTCTGAAACTACTATATTAAAAGGTACGGAACATGTTGTAATTGGTGGAAATGATCATACGCTTGTTACTGAAAGTGATAGTCGCACATGGATAACTAGAGAACCAGCAATTGTTTATTTTCATTCTGAATATTGGTTTAATGTTATATGTATGTTTAGAGAAGACGGTGTGTATTACTATTGTAACTTATCATCACCGTTTGTTTGTGATGAAGAAGCGTTAAAATACATTGACTATGATTTGGATATTAAAGTTTATCCAAATGGTAAGTACCATTTATTAGATGAAGATGAGTATGAACAACATATGAGACAAATGAATTATTCTTCAGATATTGATGTGATTTTAAGACGTAACGTTGATATTTTACAACAATGGATTGAACAGAAGAAAGGTCCGTTTGCTCCAGATTTTATAAAAGTTTGGCGTGAACGATATAAAAAAATTAGAAATTATTAAGCACATTTAATGTTTTTAATTTCATTATCATTTATAGTGATATGCGTATGAGCTATTTAGGCATGACAAAACATGGTTAAAATAAATAATCGTATGCGCGCGAATGAAATGATAAACAAACTAAGATACGCGTTTACTACAGCCTCGTTGATAGCTCAACGTAGGCTGTTTCATTTGCTATAAAGTATGGGGGAGGAATGGAATTTATGATTCGTAGATATTTACAATTTGTAAAACCATATAAATGGCGAATCATTGCTACGATACTTGTTGGTATTTTAAAATTTGGGATTCCGATGTTGATTCCATTATTAATAAAATACGTTATTGACGATATTATTAATAATAATTCAATTTCAGTAGAAGAGAAATTTACAAGATTAGCTATTGCTTTGGGAATTGCAGTATTTATTTTTGTAATTGTACGACCACCAATTGAATTTTTAAGACAATATTTAGCACAGTGGACAAGCAATAAGATTTTATATGATATACGTAGAAGACTTTATAATCATTTACAAGCATTAAGTGCTAGGTTCTATGCTAATAACCAAGCAGGACAGGTTATATCTAGAGTGATTAATGATGTCGAGCAAACAAAAGATTTTATTTTAACAGGATTGATGAATATTTGGCTGGATTGTATCACAATTGTGATTGCACTTTCCATTATGTTTTTCTTAGACGCTAAACTAACACTAGCGGCACTTGTGATTTTCCCAGTGTATATACTAACTGTTTACTTTTTCTTTGGTCGTCTAAGAAGTCTAACAAGAAAGAGATCTCAAGCATTAGCAGAAGTACAAGGCTTTTTACATGAACGTGTACAAGGAATGTCTGTTATCAAAAGTTTTGCTATTGAAGATAACGAAGCGCAAAATTTTGATAAACATAACCGTAATTTCTTGCAAAAAGCATTTAATCACACACGTTGGAATGCTTATTCCTTCTCAGCCATTAATACAGTAACCGATATAGGACCGTTAATTGTTATTGGTTCAGGTGCATTTTTAGCTATTAATGGCTCAATAACTGTTGGGACATTAGCTGCATTCGTTGGCTATTTAGAGCAATTATTTGGTCCGTTACGTCGACTTGTATCTTCATTTACAACGTTGACACAAAGTTTTGCTTCAATGGACCGTGTTTTCCAATTAATGGATGAAGGTTATGACATTAAAAATAAAAAAGGCGCATTACCAATTGAAATTAATAAGGGTCGTATAGAGTTAAATGATGTAAGTTTTAAATATAACTCAGAAGAATCAACAATTTTAAATAATATAAATTTAGAAATTAACCAAGGTGAAACGGTAGCGTTTGTTGGTATGAGTGGTGGAGGGAAATCTACTCTAATCAATTTGATACCTAGGTTTTATGATGTAACAGATGGTGAAATTAAAATTGATGGTACTAATATCAAATCATATTTAACTGGAAGTTTAAGAAATCAAATAGGATTAGTCCAACAAGATAACATCTTGTTCTCAGACACAATAAAAGAGAATATCTTATTAGGTCGTCCTGACGCCACAGATGAAGAAGTAATAAAAGCTGCTAAGATGGCCAATGCTCATGACTTTATCATGGAATTATCTGAAGGGTATGATACAGAAGTTGGGGAAAGGGGCGTAAAACTTTCCGGCGGACAGAAACAACGTGTATCTATCGCTCGTATTTTCTTAAACAACCCACCTATTATTATTTTAGATGAGGCTACAAGTGCTCTAGATTTAGAAAGTGAATCTATTATTCAGGATGCATTAAATATTTTAAGTGAAAATCGTACAACATTGATAGTCGCACATAGACTTTCAACTATTACACATGCTGATAAAATTGTAGTAATTGAAAATGGAGAGATTGTTGAAACAGGTACACATGAAGCGTTATTAGCTAAGAAAGGTGCTTATGAACATCTTTATAGTATACAAAATCTGTAAAATAGTACGTTCTTGCTGATTTGATAAAAGACATAAAAAAGCCCGAGAGTGTTGTAATAACACAATCTCGGGCTTTTTTTTATAAGTCGAAATCTTCATCTAAAATATCAATATCATTATCGTTATTATGATATGAGAAGAAACTGATGCGCAGTCTATCTAAATGTTCTAGCGTATAGCGATATTCTTCTATTGCAGATATAATTTGCATAATATTAGCATAAGAGTATACCGTTTGATATGGGTTTTTAATTATTTCTTTTTGGAAAGCATCCATAAGTTCTTTTTTCTGTGGATTTTCTATTTGACTGTCGAATTGACTAACATCATATTTAGCTTTTTTAGATAGACTAATAAATATTTGTTCATGATATGCAATTAGAGTATCTAATTCTAATTTAATTTGAAGTAGTAACTCATGATTTAAGTTGTGTAAATCGTTTTGGTAACGATTCATTTTTTTTAGTACCTCATATGCATGACGAGTACTACGAACGACTTCTTTAAAAAGTATCTTTTTACGATTTTGTGCGTATACTTGTTTTTTAGTAAATGGTCGTTCCTCTTCATAATAACTAAATGTTTGTTCAAGTCTCTTGATGCGATCACTTATTACTCCTCTATCTTCTTTAATATGGTGGTATTCTGATGTATCGTTCAATACGAGTTTAAACCATACAAAAATATCAGAACATATATTCAAAGAGTTGTAATAAATTTTTGATTCAAATTTTGGTGGTAAGAATAATAGATTAACTGTTGAAGAACTAATTACACCAATCATAACTAGTACAAATCTATAAAATGCAGAAACATAAAAATCCCCTGAGTGCTGCCCCATAATAATTAACGCTGTAACACTCGCTAATGTAGCAACATGTGCTAAATTGAAACGGAAAAGTATAGCAATTAAAAGTATGACAGTGACACCCATAATTATGACATTATCTCCAAATACCGTAACCATTGCTACAGCAAGTAATGCACCAACGACATTACCAAGCGCTTGATCAGAAACAGTTTTTATAGATCGAAAAACACTTGGTTGCATAGCAACGACTGCACTGACTCCAGCGATTGCTTTTAAACCAGCTTCATTAGGTAATAGAGAAGCGATAAACAAAGCAAGTATAATGGCTATACCTGTCTTGAGAATACGGGCTCCTAATTTCAAATGTACCGCTCCTTAATAAATGTATTTATACTTGTTATACAATGATTGGAGCTAAAATTCAAGTTTATTTCATTTGACTAAAAGCGTAATCGGCTGCTTTTAGTGTTGCATCTATTTCTTCTTCAGTATGTTCTGTTGTTAAGAACCAAGCTTCAAATTTAGAAGGTGCTAGGTTTATACCTTGATTTAGCATCAATTTAAAGAATTTAGCGAAGGCCTCTCCATCTGAATTTTCCGCTTGATCATAGTGAACAACAGTCTCTTCTGTAAAATAGAGTGTAAGTGCGCCATATACTCTATTAATTGTAGCTGTAATATTATGCTTTTCTATTAATGATAGTAGTCCATCCTCTAAGCGTTTACCTAAGTCGTCTAATTTTTCATAAACGCCATCTTGTTCTAGTACTTCTAATAATGCAATACCAGCTTTCATAGATAAAGGGTTTCCAGCCATTGTACCCGCTTGGTATGCAGGGCCTAATGGGGCAACTTGTTCCATAATTTCTTGTTTACCGCCATACCCACCAATTGGTAGACCGCCTCCTACAATTTTGCCAAATGCAGTTAGATCAGGATAAACATTATACAAATCTTGAGCTCCGCCAAAATGGAACCTAAATGCAGTAATCACTTCGTCATATATTACTAAACTTCCATTGTTATGTGATATTTCATTTACTTGTTCTAAAAAGTTAGGTTGTGGTTTAACCATACCGAAATTTCCGACAATCGGTTCTACAAGAACTGCAGCGATTTCATCGCCCCAATAGTCTATAGCTTCTTTGTATGCATCAATATCATTGTAAGGCACAGTAATTACTTCTTGAGCGACACTTAAAGGTACACCAGCAGAATCAGGAGAGCCTAATTGTGATGGACCACTACCGGCAGCTACTAATACTAAATCTGAATGACCATGATATTGTCCGGCAAACTTGATGATTTTAGTTCGATTCGTATAAGCACGTGCGACACGTATAGTAGTCATTACAGCTTCAGTCCCAGAGTTAACAAATCTAATTTTTTCTAACGAAGGGATTGCTCCGCGTAATTTTTGGGCAAATTCAATTTCTAATTCTGTAGGTGTACCATATAACACACCTAATGCTGCTTGTTCTTGAATTGCTTTAGTAATATGTGGGTGTGCGTGCCCAGTGATAATTGGACCGTAAGCTTGTAAGTAATCAATATATTTGTTTCCATCGACATCATAAAGATATGCGCCTTGTCCAGAACGCATCATTACTGGCGCTCCTCCGCCAACTGCTTTATATGAACGTGAAGGTGAATTTACACCACCTAAAATATATTCATCAGATAATTTCTGAAGTTTTTCACTTTCAGTAAATTTCATAGTTATCAACCTCTTTTAATTTAATATTTACGACTATTATCGTATCATAAAATAAAGAACAAAAAGAAATAGGGTGAATGAAATGTTAAAAAAAGGAAGTCAGTTTCCAAAGTTTGAATTAGAAAATCAGAATGGTGAGTTAATATCAAATGAAAATATTAAAGGTAAAAAGGCTGTGCTTTATTTTTACCCGAGGGATAACACCCCAACATGTACTACGGAAGCTTGTGATTTTAGGGATAATCTTGAAATGTTTAATGAATTAAATGTAAATGTTTATGGAATTAGTGGAGATAGTAAAAAGAAACATCAAAATTTTAGCAATAAGTTAGAGTTGAATTTTGATTTATTGGTAGACGAAGATTATAAACTTTCCGAAGAAGTTGGCGTATATCAATTAAAAAAATCTTTTGGTAAAGAATCAATGGGTATTGTAAGAACTACTTTTATTTTAGATGAAAATGGAATTATTATAGATATAATTGAAAAAGTAAAAGTCAAAACTCAAATTGAAGAACTAAAAGATATATTGGGGTGATTTAAATGAAAGCTGTAAGTCTAATGAGAATGGGTGATCTAGAAACCGATTTAACAGAACGTTTTCCTAATGTTGACTTTGTATTTACAACGGGAGTTTCTAGTATCAATACACAAGATAAACAAAACTTAGATATATTGTTTGGCTACGATAGTAATTTAGATGCTGCATTTTTAAGTGACTGTCCAAATTTAAAATGGTTAGCCTGGTACTCTACAGGTGTGAATAATCTTCCATTAAAATTTATTGATGAAAATAATATAAAACTTACAAATGGAAAAGGTGTACATGCAAAACAGATGTCAGAGTTTATCTTTGCGTATATCTTAGATGATTATAAAAAAATGAGAACTTCCTATTTAAATCAAACTAAAAAGCATTATGATTCGAAAATGAGTGGTAAAAGATTAAGTGGCCAGAGATTATTATTTCTTGGGACAGGCAGTATTGCACAAAATACTACTAAAATAGCTAATACTATGAACATGGAAGTGATTGGCATAAATACTGATGCTCATAGTGTAGAGGGCTTTAGTAAAACATATGCTATTAAAGATTTAAAGGAAGTTATATCTGAAGCGGATATAATTGTTAACACACTCCCCGAAACTAGTGAAACAATACATCTACTCACAAAAAATCATTTTGAATTGATGAAAAACGATGCTCTATTTATTAATGTAGGTAGAGGAACTATTGTAAAGGAAGAAGTATTAGTTGAAGCATTAAAGGAAGAATTGATTAGACATGCATATTTAGATGTTTTTGAAAATGAACCATTAACTCCAGAAAACCCACTATATGAATTAGAGAACGTGACGATTACAGCTCATATTACTGGTAATGGTTCAGAAAACAAAGCGGAAGTAACACAAATTTTCATTAAAAATCTAACATCTATTCTCAATAACAATGAACTAATTGAGAATTTAGTTGATCCAAAGAGCGGATATTAATGAGTTTAGACTAAGAATATTGACATTTCCCCAATTTAACAGTTATATTAATATTAAGTAATAATAATTCTTAAATAGAAAGATGGTGATGGAAATGAGTGCAGAGATGGAAACAGTTGAACATCAACTAGAAGATTCAATTGCATCTTTAAGAAATAATGGCGTGAGAATAACTCCACAAAGACAAGCAATCCTTAAATTCTTAATTGCTTCAGAGTCGCATCCTACAGCCGATGAAATTTATCAAGCACTTTCACCTGATTTTCCAAATATAAGTGTTGCTACTATATATAATAATTTACGTGTCTTCAAAGAAATAGGGATAGTTAAAGAATTGCCATACGGTGATTCATCAAGTCGTTTTGATTTTAGTACACACAATCACTACCATGTTATTTGTGAGGATTGTGGAAAAATTGTAGACTTTCATTATCCACAACTAGATGAGGTAGAACAATTAGCTCAACACGTAACAGATTTTAATGTAACGCATCATCGTATGGAAATTTATGGTTTATGTAAAGATTGCCAAGATAAAAAAGAATAATCAAAACCATAGTTGAAGTAATGATTAATTTAATAGTTACGAAGTAACTAAATTGAAAGAAAGAAACCGAGACATTAAATATCTCGGTTTCTTTTTTGTTTTCAATTCCTTCTATAGTAGAAACAGATATAATTGAAAATATATGATTACTTAAAAATGTAAATACATATTGTATATAAAAATTACATTCATTAACCAATGGAAACAGGAAATTGAAACAAAATGAGTAAATAGTTATGCAGTGTTATTACACAATTTAAAAAACCTATACATCTATTTACTAAATAGTGAATATAAAGGTAAAATTCAACTAAAAAGATTCGTAATAATTATTGACGATAAGTAATAATATTGATACTATATAAAAGTCGTCAAAACAAGACGCACTGCAACATCAATTCAAACAAAAATGATTTTTAAAAAGTGTAAAATTAACGCTTGTGAATATCATTTAGAAGTTATATAATAATAAATGTTGAGTTGAGAAAAACGAAACAAACTTAACAAAAAAACTTAAAAATTATCATTGACTTAACAAAAACTTAATGATAAAATAATTACTTGTAACACATTAATGAACATTGAAAACTGAATTGCAATATGTCAACGTTAATTCCGAACACAACATTAAATTGTTGGTTCAAAACAAGTGTTAGAGATAACACAAATTAGTATTTTATGAGCTAATCAAACATCATAATTCATTTATGGAGAGTTTGATCCTGGCTCAGGATGAACGCTGGCGGCGTGCCTAATACATGCAAGTCGAGCGAACAGATAAGGAGCTTGCTCCTTTGAAGTTAGCGGCGGACGGGTGAGTAACACGTGGGTAACCTACCTATAAGATTGGGATAACTTCGGGAAACCGGAGCTAATACCGGATAACATTTAGAACCGCATGGTTCTAAAGTGAAAGATGGTTTTGCTATCACTTATAGATGGACCCGCGCCGTATTAGCTAGTTGGTAAGGTAACGGCTTACCAAGGCGACGATACGTAGCCGACCTGAGAGGGTGATCGGCCACACTGGAACTGAGACACGGTCCAGACTCCTACGGGAGGCAGCAGTAGGGAATCTTCCGCAATGGGCGAAAGCCTGACGGAGCAACGCCGCGTGAGTGATGAAGGGTTTCGGCTCGTAAAACTCTGTTATTAGGGAAGAACAAATGTGTAAGTAACTGTGCACATCTTGACGGTACCTAATCAGAAAGCCACGGCTAACTACGTGCCAGCAGCCGCGGTAATACGTAGGTGGCAAGCGTTATCCGGAATTATTGGGCGTAAAGCGCGCGTAGGCGGTTTCTTAAGTCTGATGTGAAAGCCCACGGCTCAACCGTGGAGGGTCATTGGAAACTGGGAAACTTGAGTGCAGAAGAGGAAAGTGGAATTCCATGTGTAGCGGTGAAATGCGCAGAGATATGGAGGAACACCAGTGGCGAAGGCGACTTTCTGGTCTGTAACTGACGCTGATGTGCGAAAGCGTGGGGATCAAACAGGATTAGATACCCTGGTAGTCCACGCCGTAAACGATGAGTGCTAAGTGTTAGGGGGTTTCCGCCCCTTAGTGCTGCAGCTAACGCATTAAGCACTCCGCCTGGGGAGTACGACCGCAAGGTTGAAACTCAAAGGAATTGACGGGGACCCGCACAAGCGGTGGAGCATGTGGTTTAATTCGAAGCAACGCGAAGAACCTTACCAAATCTTGACATCCTTTGAAAACTCTAGAGATAGAGCCTTCCCCTTCGGGGGACAAAGTGACAGGTGGTGCATGGTTGTCGTCAGCTCGTGTCGTGAGATGTTGGGTTAAGTCCCGCAACGAGCGCAACCCTTAAGCTTAGTTGCCATCATTAAGTTGGGCACTCTAGGTTGACTGCCGGTGACAAACCGGAGGAAGGTGGGGATGACGTCAAATCATCATGCCCCTTATGATTTGGGCTACACACGTGCTACAATGGACAATACAAAGGGCAGCTAAACCGTGAGGTCATGCAAATCCCATAAAGTTGTTCTCAGTTCGGATTGTAGTCTGCAACTCGACTACATGAAGCTGGAATCGCTAGTAATCGTAGATCAGCATGCTACGGTGAATACGTTCCCGGGTCTTGTACACACCGCCCGTCACACCACGAGAGTTTGTAACACCCGAAGCCGGTGGAGTAACCATTTATGGAGCTAGCCGTCGAAGGTGGGACAAATGATTGGGGTGAAGTCGTAACAAGGTAGCCGTATCGGAAGGTGCGGCTGGATCACCTCCTTTCTAAGGATATATTCGGAAACATCTTCTTACGAAGATGAAATAGGAATAACATTGACATATTGTATTCAGTTTTGAATGCTCATTAGAGTATTCATATCGGAATGGGCCTATAGCTCAGCTGGTTAGAGCGCACGCCTGATAAGCGTGAGGTCGGTGGTTCGAGTCCACTTAGGCCCACCATTAGATTTGAATATTTTTATGGGGGCTTAGCTCAGATGGGAGAGCGCCTGCTTTGCACGCAGGAGGTCAGCGGTTCGATCCCGCTAGTCTCCACCATAAAATAAAATTTGTACATTGAAAACTAGATAAGTAAGTAAAATTTATGATTTTACCAAGCAAAACCGAGTGAATTAGAGTTTTTAACAAGCTTTGAATTCAAAAAGAAATAATCGCTAGTGTTCGAAAGAACACTCACAGATTAATAACATTTTGGGTTTTCAACCGACTTGTTCGTGTTGAAAGTCAAAAAAGATTAAGTTATTAAGGGCGCACGGTGGATGCCTTGGCACTAGAAGCCGATGAAGGACGTTACTAACGACGATATGCTTTGGGGAGCTGTAAGTAAGCTTTGATCCAGAGATTTCCGAATGGGGAAACCCAGCATGAGTCATGTCATGTTATCGATATGTGAATACATAGCATATCTGAAGGTAGACGCGGAGAACTGAAACATCTTAGTACCCGCAGGAAGAGAAAGAAAAATCGATTCCCTGAGTAGCGGCGAGCGAAACGGGAAGAGCCCAAACCAACGAGCTTGCTTGTTGGGGTTGTAGGACACTCTATACGGAGTTACAAAAGAATAAACTAGACGAATCATCTGGAAAGATGAATCAAAGAAGGTAATAATCCTGTAGTCGAAAGTTTATTCACTCTTGAGTGGATCCTGAGTACGACGGAACACGAGAAATTCCGTCGGAATCCGGGAGGACCATCTCCCAAGGCTAAATACTCTCTAGTGACCGATAGTGAACCAGTACCGTGAGGGAAAGGTGAAAAGTACCCCGGAAGGGGAGTGAAATAGAACTTGAAACCGTGTGCTTACAAGTAGTCAGAGCCCGTTAATGGGTGATGGCGTGCCTTTTGTAGAATGAACCGGCGAGTTACGATTTGATGCAAGGTTAAGCAGTGAATGTGGAGCCGTAGCGAAAGCGAGTCTGAATAGGGCGTTGAGTATTTGGTCGTAGACCCGAAACCAGGTGATCTACCCATGACCAGGTTGAAGTTCAGGTAACACTGAATGGAGGACCGAACCGACTTACGTTGAAAAGTGAGCGGATGAGTTGTGGGTAGCGGAGAAATTCCAATCGAACCTGGAGATAGCTGGTTCTCTCCGAAATAGCTTTAGGGCTAGCCTCAAGTGATGATTATTGGAGGTAGAGCACTGTTTGGACGAGGGGCCCTTATCGGGTTACCGAATTCAGACAAACTCCGAATGCCAATCAATTTAACTTGGGAGTTAGAACGCGGGTGATAAGGTCCGTGTTCGAAAGGGAAACAGCCCAGACCACCAGCTAAGGTCCCAAAATATATGTTAAGTGGAAAAGGATGTGGCGTTGCCCAGACAACTAGGATGTTGGCTTAGAAGCAGCCATCATTTAAAGAGTGCGTAATAGCTCACTAGTCGAGTGACACTGCGCCGAAAATGTACCGGGGCTAAACATATTACCGAAGCTGTGGATTGTCCGTAAGGACAATGGTAGGAGAGCGTTCTAAGGGCGTTGAAGCATGATCGCAAGGACATGTGGAGCGCTTAGAAGTGAGAATGCCGGTGTGAGTAGCGAAAGACGGGTGAGAATCCCGTCCACCGATTGACTAAGGTTTCCAGAGGAAGGCTCGTCCGCTCTGGGTTAGTCGGGTCCTAAGCTGAGGCCGATAGGCGTAGGCGATGGATAACAGGTTGATATTCCTGTACCACCATAATTCGTTTTAAGCGATGGGGGGACGCAGTAGGATAGGCGAAGCGTACTATTGGATTGTACGTCCAAGCAGTAAGACTGAGTGTTAGGCAAATCCGGCACTCTTAAGGTCAAGCTGTGATGGGGAGAGGAAATTGTTTCCTCGAGTCGTTGATTTCACACTGCCAAGAAAAGCCTCTAGCTAGAATTGTGGTGCCCGTACCGCAAACCGACACAGGTAGTCAAGATGAGAATTCTAAGGTGAGCGAGCGAACTCTCGTTAAGGAACTCGGCAAAATGACCCCGTAACTTCGGGAGAAGGGGTGCTCTTTAGGGTTAACGCCCAGGAGAGCCGCAGTGAATAGGCCCAAGCGACTGTTTATCAAAAACACAGGTCTCTGCTAAACCGTAAGGTGATGTATAGGGGCTGACGCCTGCCCGGTGCTGGAAGGTTAAGAGGAGTGGTTAGCTTCTGCGAAGCTACGAATCGAAGCCCCAGTAAACGGCGGCCGTAACTATAACGGTCCTAAGGTAGCGAAATTCCTTGTCGGGTAAGTTCCGACCCGCACGAAAGGCGTAACGATTTGGGCACTGTCTCAACGAGAGACTCGGTGAAATCATAGTACCTGTGAAGATGCAGGTTACCCGCGACAGGACGGAAAGACCCCGTGGAGCTTTACTGTAGTCTGATATTGAAATTCGGCACAGCTTGTACAGGATAGGTAGGAGCCTGAGATGCGTGAGCGCTAGCTTACGTGGAGGCGTTGGTGGGATACTACCCTCGCTGTGTTGGATTTCTAACCCGCACCATTTATCATGGTGGGAGACAGTGTCAGATGGGCAGTTTGACTGGGGCGGTCGCCTCCTAAAGAGTAACGGAGGCGCTCAAAGGTTTCCTCAGAATGGTTGGAAATCATTCATAGAGTGTAAAGGCATAAGGAAGCTTGACTGCGAGACTTACAAGTCGAGCAGGGTCGAAAGACGGACTTAGTGATCCGGTGGTTCCGCATGGAAGGGCCATCGCTCAACGGATAAAAGCTACCCCGGGGATAACAGGCTTATCTCCCCCAAGAGTTCACATCGACGGGGAGGTTTGGCACCTCGATGTCGGCTCATCGCATCCTGGGGCTGTAGTCGGTCCCAAGGGTTGGGCTGTTCGCCCATTAAAGCGGTACGCGAGCTGGGTTCAGAACGTCGTGAGACAGTTCGGTCCCTATCCGTCGTGGGCGTAGGAAATTTGAGAGGAGCTGTCCTTAGTACGAGAGGACCGGGATGGACATACCTCTGGTGTACCAGTTGTCGTGCCAACGGCATCGCTGGGTAGCTATGTATGGACGGGATAAGTGCTGAAAGCATCTAAGCATGAAGCCCCCCTCAAGATGAGATTTCCCAACTTCGGTTATAAGATCCCTCAAAGATGATGAGGTTAATAGGTTCGAGGTGGAAGCATAGCGATATGTGGAGCTGACGAATACTAATCGATCGAAGACTTAATCAAATTTAAAATGTTTTGTTTTGATTGAATCATATTTTACTTACTATCTAGTTTTGAATGTATAATTTCATACATTTCATTGTCTGGTGACAATGGCAAAGAGGTCACACCTGTTCCCATGCCGAACACAGAAGTTAAGCTCTTTAGCGCCGATGGTAGTCGGACTTACGTTCCGCAAGAGTAGGACGTTGCCAGGCAATTTATATGGAGGATTAGCTCAGCTGGGAGAGCATCTGCCTTACAAGCAGAGGGTCGGCGGTTCGAACCCGTCATCCTCCACCATTTATTCTTTTAATAGCCGGCCTAGCTCAACTGGTAGAGCAACTGACTTGTAATCAGTAGGTTGGGGGTTCAAGTCCTCTGGCCGGCACCATTTTGATGAGCCATTAGCTCAGTTGGTAGAGCATCTGACTTTTAATCAGAGGGTCAGTGGTTCGAGCCCACTATGGCTCACCATTATTTTAAAAATCGCGGGTGTGGCGGAATTGGCAGACGCACTAGACTTAGGATCTAGCGCCTTACGGCGTGGGGGTTCGACTCCCTTCACCCGCATATGCAGAAGTAGTTCAGCGGTAGAATACGACCTTGCCAAGGTCGGGGTCGCGGGTTCGAATCCCGTCTTCTGCTCCATTATTTTTGCCGGGGTGGCGGAACTGGCAGACGCACAGGACTTAAAATCCTGCGGTGAGAGATCACCGTACCGGTTCGATTCCGGTCCTCGGCATAATCCTATAAAATTAGGCGCCCATAGCTCAACTGGATAGAGTACTTGACTACGAATCAAGAGGTTATAGGTTCGACCCCTATTGGGCGCATTAATTTACGGGAAGTAGCTCAGCTTGGTAGAGCACTTGGTTTGGGACCAAGGGGTCGCAGGTTCGAATCCTGTCTTCCCGATAAACCTAATATATATGGGGGCTTAGCTCAGATGGGAGAGCGCCTGCTTTGCACGCAGGAGGTCAGCGGTTCGATCCCGCTAGTCTCCACCATATTTAATAATACAACCTAAATACAACGGCGGTGTAGCTCAGCTGGCTAGAGCGCACGGTTCATACCCGTGAGGTCGGGGGTTCGATCCCCTCCACCGCCACTAATTATTAGTTGTAAATTATATTTAGGACCTTTAGCTCAGTTGGTCAGAGCTAACGGCTCATAACCGTTCGGTCGCAGGTTCGAATCCTGCAAGGTCCATATAATTTTGGAGGAATACCCAAGTTCGGCTGAAGGGATCGGTCTTGAAAACCGACAGGGGCTTAACGGCTCGCGGGGGTTCGAATCCCTCTTCCTCCGCCATTTTTATCATAATTTAATATAATTTATTTTTAGCTAATATTTGTGGAGGAATACCCAAGTCCGGCTGAAGGGATCGGTCTTGAAAACCGACAGGGGCTTAACGGCCCGCGGGGGTTCGAATCCCTCTTCCTCCGCCATTAATATTATTATCGCGGGATGGAGCAGTTCGGTAGCTCGTCGGGCTCATAACCCGAAGGTCGGTGGTTCAAATCCGCCTCCCGCAATTTTAAAAGGTCCCGTAGTGTAGCGGTTAACACGCCTGCCTGTCACGCAGGAGATCGTGGGTTCGAATCCCATCGGGACCGCCATTTTTTAATTATGGTTCAGTAGCTCAGTTGGTAGAGCAATGGATTGAAGCTCCATGTGTCGGCAGTTCGATTCTGTCCTGAACCATTTTATGCAAGCCGGCCTAGCTCAACTGGTAGAGCAACTGACTTGTAATCAGTAGGTTGGGGGTTCAAGTCCTCTGGCCGGCACCATTCTTAGGAGGGGTAGCGAAGTGGCTAAACGCGGCGGACTGTAAATCCGCTCCTTCGGGTTCGGCAGTTCGAATCTGCCCCCCTCCACCATTTATTTTTTAATTTAATAGGGGCATATTTCAACGGTAGAATAGAGGTCTCCAAAACCTTTGATGTGGGTTCGATTCCTACTGCCCCTGCCATGGCGGTTGTGGCGAAGTGGTTAACGCATCGGATTGTGGTTCCGACACTCGTGGGTTCGATTCCCATCATCCGCCCTTTATATTAATGGGCTATAGCCAAGCGGTAAGGCAATGGACTTTGACTCCATCACGCGCTGGTTCGAATCCAGCTAGCCCAGTTTTTTATTGGCGGCATAGCCAAGTGGTAAGGCAGAGGTCTGCAAAACCTTTATCACCGGTTCAAATCCGGTTGCCGCCTTCATCAAAATGCGGGAGTATTTCAACTTTTAGAATCCGTTCCTTCCCGGAACGAGGTATAGGTGTAAGTCCTATCTTCCGCTCCATAATTTAATATTTAAGCGGGAGTAGTTCAACTCTCAGAACACATTCCTTCCCGGAATGAGGTATAGGTGTAAGTCCTATCTTCCGCTCCATAATTTATTACTTATGCGGGGGTATTTCAACTCTTAGAATACGTTCCTTCCCGGAACGAGATATAGGTGTAAGTCCTATCCTCCGCTCCATAATTTAATATTTAAGCGGGAGTAGTTCAACTCTCAGAACACATTCCTTCCCGGAATGAGGTATAGGTGTAAGTCCTATCTTCCGCTCCATTTATTCTTCCTTGTAGGAAGTTTTTTTTTATCTTAGTATATATCCTTATTTTAACTTCCAATATTTGTAGAAATATCTGTATAATATGGTAATATGAATAATTACAAAAGTGTTTTGTACTATTAATTTAGATAGCATACACTATTAAAAATACTTTTTGATAGGAGATTATATATAATGATTAGAACAATGATGAATGGAAAAATTCATAGAGCGAGAGTGACGGAATCAAACTTAAATTATGTAGGAAGTATTACTATAGATAAAGATTTATTAGAAGCAGTTGACATATTACCTAATGAAAAGGTTGCTATTGTAAATAATAATAATGGGGCGAGATTTGAAACATATGTGATTGAAGGTGAACGAGGTAGTGGTAAGATTTGTTTGAATGGTGCTGCATCTAGATTAGTTGAAGTGGATGATGTGGTAATCATTATGTCTTATGTTCAGCTGAATGAAGAGGAGCTTTCTATACATGCACCAAAAGTTGCTGTTTTAAATGAATATAATCAAATTACACAAATGATTCATGAAGTTGAGAATGAAGTTATAACAGATTAGCTTTTAATAATTTCTTATATTAAATATTTTAGTGGTCTTTAAATTACAGTATTTATATAAGTAAATATACTTTAGCTTTGAAGTTAAATAGTGACAAAAATTACAATTTACATGTAAAAAAATTGTACCTAAACTAAGCAATTACAGCTTTTTTAATAAATCTATTGACGACAAATGTAGTTAGTAATATAATATACTTATGCCATTTAGAAGTTGTAAAATATTTACAGATATAAATGATAATTTATAAATAGTCTCGTATGAGCTATTGAGCCGGCGTGGCGGAATTGGCAGACGCGCGGGACTCAAAATCCCGTTCCTTTTTGGAGTGTCGGTTCGATCCCGACCGCCGGTACTAATAAAATAACTAACATTTAAGAAACATCATTTAATGATGTTTCTTTTTTTTACTCTCTTTTAGTTTATATAGAAATAGAGAAGTTAGTTTAACAATTGTATTTTAATTATATGTTGTTGTTTCCATTAGACAGAGGTTACTTTTGTTAATTTCTATATTTGTAAAACCTTTAAAATTAATTATTACTATGTCTAAGTTAATATTGTAGTTTAATACAATGTGTAATATTATTAGTCTAATGTTATATTTGGAGGACATAATTTAATGGTTAAATATAAAAGTTCAGAATCAAGCGGAAAACAATTTTTTACTAATATTTTACAAGCTGTTGGTGCAGGTGTAGTTATTGCTTTGCTACCTAATGCGCTATTGGGAGAATTATTAAAGTTCTTTAAAGAAGGTAATCAATTACTAGAATCAATATATCAACTTGTAGTATTAATTCAGTCGTTTATGGCATTTATAATCGGTGTTTTAGCAGCACATCAATTTAAGTTTAATGGTGCAGGAGCTGCTATGGTAGGTGTTTCTGCTATGTTAGGTAGTGGCGCTGTGAAAATTACAGCTGATGGATTTGTGTTAAATGGTATTGGTGATATTATAAATACTGTTCTCATCGTTATTGTTGCATGTTTTTTATATTTATTACTACGCGATAAACTCGGCTCATTAGAAATGATTATTTTACCAGTGTTAATACCTGTTATTAGTGGTGTGATTGGCTTATATACGTTAAGTTATGTATCAAACGTAACTAAAGGTTTAGGCCATGTTGTTAGTTCATTTACAGAACTTAATCCAATGTTAATGTCGATATTAATTTGTATCACTTATTCATTACTAATGGTAACACCAATATCTGTTGTAGCTATTGCAACTGCCATAGGTTTATCTGGATTAGGAAGTGGTGCAGCAAATATGGGTATAGTTGCTGCATGTGTGACGTTCTTATTTGGTTCAATTAGAGTTAATAGTGTTGGGGTGAATCTAGTCCTAATAATCGGTGCTGCAAAAATGATGATACCGGTTTATTTTAAACATTTAATTATTGCAGTTCCATTAACTATAAACGGTATAATTGGTGGTTTAATTGCTTATTTCATAGGTATACATGGCACACCAATGTCTGCAGGGTTTGGATATACAGGGCTTGTAGGGCCAATAAATGCATTTAATCGTATGGATGGTGATCCGATGACCAATATTATTCTACTTATTTTTGGATACTTTATCATACCTTTTGTAGCAGCATTTTTTGTACATGAATTATGCAAAAAATTCATTGCTAAATATTCTGATGAAATTTATAGATTCGAAATCCCAAGACAATAGGCGTTTCGTACTTTACAAACTCAAAATAACTAACTATCTAAATTTTGCATATAAAAGATAAAAATAAGTATATGTTATATCACTCTTTTAAGTGCTAAATACAACGGTTTAAGAAATCATTACCAAACATTTGATTTCTAACCGTTTTTTTATACATAAGTATTGCATAATAATTTATTATCATAAAAGAAAATGCGATATAACAATAATTTTAAAAAATATTATTGAATAATGTTGCGTTATTGTGTATAATAATTAATATTATAGAGAGGGGATACAAAGATGAAACACATATTAAAAGGCTTTATGGTATGTATAATTATTCTTAGTGCCATAATAAGTTATATAAACCCTACAGCTCATGCACAAACGCAAGACGATCAATGGGAAAAAATAAAAGAACGTGGTGAGTTAAGGGTTGGTTTGTCAGCTGATTATGCACCTTATGAATTTGAACATAATGTTAATGGTAAGTCTGAATACGCGGGAATAGATATTGAATTAGCGAAAAAAGTAGCAAAGGACAATGGTTTAAAATTAAAGATTGTAAATATGCAATTTGATAGTTTACTGGGAGCTATTAAAACTGGGAAAGTAGATTTAATCATTTCTGGTATGACACCTACGCCAGAACGTAAAAAAGAAGTAGACTTTTCTGATCCATATATGACCGTTCAGCAAAAAATGATTATAAAAAAATCTGATGCTGATAATTTAAAAACTATCGATGATTTTACTAATAAAAAAATAGGTGTTCAAAAGCAGACACAACAGGAAAAAATCGCTCAGTCAGATATTGAAAATGCTCAAATTCAATCACTTACTAGAGTTCCAGAAGTAATTATGTCATTAAAAAGTGGAAAAGTAAGCGGCATGGTTATTGAAGGACCAGTTGCAGAAGCCTATTTAAAGCAAAATAAAGATCTAACTTTTGCTGATGGAGTGAAATTTAATGAAGGAACTAAAAGTACAGCAATAGCTGCACCAAAAAACTCTCCTAAATTGATGGAAAAATTAAATACTAGTATTAAAGAGGTTAAGGATAAAAACTTAATTGCAGACTATAAAGACTCAGCTGCAGAAGCTATGAAAAAAGATGATGGTAACTTCTTTAGTAAGTATGGTAACTTTTTCTTGAAAGGTATCCAAAACACTATTTTAATTTCAATTGTTGGTGTGTTATTAGGAACAGTTTTTGGAGCTATTATAGCATTAATAAAACTTAGTAAGATCAAAGTACTTAGATGGATAGCTTCAGCTTATATTGAATTCCTAAGAGGTACTCCATTGTTAGTACAAGTATTTTTAGTCTATTTTGGTACCACAGCGATGCTTGGTTTAGATATATCAGCCTTAATTTGCGGTATGATCGCGCTAGTAATTAACTGTTCAGCGTATATTGCCGAAATAATTAGAGCAGGAATCAATGCGGTAGATAAAGGGCAAACGGAAGCTGCACGTAGTTTAGGGCTTACATACGGTCAAACTATGAAAACAGTTATATTGCCTCAAGCAATTAAAAAGATATTACCAGCGTTAGGAAATGAATTTGTGACTGTTATTAAAGAGTCATCAATTGTTTCTGTAATAGGTGTAAGTGAAATTATGTTTAATGCACAAGTAGTTCAAGGTGCTTCATTTGATCCATTCACGCCACTATTAGTTGCAGCAGTATTATACTTTATACTTACATTCACACTATCTAGAGTGATGTATTTCTTTGAAGGGAGAATGAAAGTTAGTGATTAATATTAAAAATTTATATAAAACTTTTGGGAAAAATGAAGTTTTAAAAGGTATTGATATGACAGTGAATCAAGGAGAAGTTGTAGCTATCATTGGTCCTTCAGGTAGTGGGAAAAGTACATTACTGCGTTGTATGAATTTATTAGAAACACCTACAAGTGGTGAGGTTATATTTAAAGAACATAGCTTAACAAGTAAAAATACAGAGTTAGAAAAATTACGTCAACAAATGGGTATGGTATTTCAAAACTTTAACTTATTCCCGCATAAAAAAGTGATTGATAATATCATTTTAGCACCAAGTTTGTTAAAAAAAGACAAGCAAAGTAATTTAAAGGAGCAAGCTCAGGAATTATTAGATAAAGTAGGATTAAGTGATAAAGCGGATGCTTATCCATCGCAATTATCAGGTGGGCAAAAGCAGAGAGTTGCTATTGCTAGAGCATTAGCGATGAATCCGGAAGTTTTACTCTTTGATGAACCTACTTCAGCACTAGACCCTGAAGTAGTTGGTGATGTTCTGAAAGTTATGAAAGATCTAGCAAAAGAAGGTATGACAATGGTTGTTGTAACACATGAAATGAATTTTGCTAGAGATGTGAGTGATAAAGTAGTATTTATGGCAGATGGGGTTATCGTTGAATCAGGTAATCCTGAGGCAATATTTGAACAACAACAACATGAAAGAACTAAAAACTTCTTAAGTAGAGTATTATAAATTTTTATTAAGGCCAGGTAGATAAAGTAATTATGACAATATAATTGCTTAACTACTTGGTTTTTATTTTTGATAATAAAAAATGAATTTATGCACACTCTAAACACGAAATAATGTGTTAAACTGTAGGATGTATGTTTTTAATGTGGGGTGTAAGAATAAATGGATTTAAATCAATTAAAACAAGATGTAATTGACTATGCACATACGATAGGTATCGATAGTATAGGTTTTACTACTGCTGATCCATTTGATGAAATGAAACAAAAGTTAGTAGATTATCATGCTAAAGGTTATGCATCAGGTTTTGAAGAATCAGATATAGAGTTAAGAACTGAACCGACATTAACATTACCGACAGCACGGTCTATTATCGCAATTGCGGTAGGATATCCTAATAAATTAAAAGGCGCACCTAAGAGTACTAGAGGAGATAGAAGAGGTATGTTTGCTCGTGCTTCATGGGGGCAAGACTATCACTCTATTATGCGAAAACGCTTGGATAAACTAGCTGATTATTTGAGATATAGAGTAGAGGGCGTTGAAATTCAGTCAATGGTAGATACTGGAGCATTGTCAGATAGAGCTGTGGCAGAGCGTGCTGGTTTAGGTTATGTTGGTAGAAATGGTTTTGTAATCAACCCTGAACTAGGAACCTGGACATATTTAGGAGAAATGCTTGTAAGTGTGCCTTTTGCACCGGATGATCCATTACTGGATAGTTGTGGAGACTGTACCATTTGCGTTGATCGTTGTCCGACTGGTGCACTTGTTGGAGATGGTCAACTAAATAGTCAAAAATGTATTAGCTTTTTAACCCAAACAAAAGGGTACCTAGCAGATGAATATCGTTATAAAATAGGTAATCGACTATACGGATGTGATACTTGTCAGCAAGTATGTCCGAGAAATAAGGGTATAAACACCCAGCATGATGATATTGTCTTAGAGCCTGAAATTTTAAAACCAAGATTAGTGCCATTACTAAAAATGAGTAATAAAGAATTTAAAAATACGTATGGTCATTTAGCAGGTGCTTGGAGAGGTAAAAAGCCTATTCAGCGTAATGCAATAGTAGCATTAGCACATTTCAAAGAAGAAAGTGCTATTCCTGATTTACAAGATGTTGCATTGAATGATCCTCGTCCAATGATTAGGGGAACAGCGTATTGGGCAATTGGGCAAATACAGGGAGAAAATGCTAGAAGCTTTATTGAACAACAATACCAAAATGAACTAGAAGAAGTTCAACAAGAAATGTTAAAAGGATTAGAAATGAGGAGAGAACAATAGCATGACAAACCATATCGTATTATTTCAACCACAAATACCAGGTAACACTGGTAGCATCGCAAGGACTTGTGCAGGAACATATACCAATTTACATTTAATTAAACCATTAGGATTTAGTACAGATGATAAAATGTTAAAACGTGCAGGATTAGATTATTGGGAAACTGTAAATATTATGTATCATGAAAGTATAGAAGAATTTTTTGAAGCCACTGAAGGAACATATTATTTATTAACAAAATTTGGAGAAAAAACGTATTCAGACTTTGATTTTACAAATACTGAGCATGACCACTTTTTCATATTTGGTCGAGAAACAACTGGCTTACCTGACTGGGTAAAAGAAAAATATGCAGATACTGCACTTCGTATACCTATGAATGATAATATTAGATCGCTGAACCTTTCTAACACTGCTTCTTTACTAATTTATGAAGCTTTGAGACAACAGAATTTTCCGGAGTTGCATTAATATTTATCGAAATGAATGAAAATATGCTAAAAGCTTTGTATAATGATAATAAGTCTTATAATGGCTATTTGGACAAATCATCATTTAGTTTAATAAAGTATGGGTTTATAGGAACATTATGTAGGGTATTAATAAAAATAATGCTAGAACCGTCTTAATTGAAAAAGAGGAGTGTAATTACTATGGCAATGAACTTTAAAGTTTTAGAAAACGAAAGAGTTGTAGCTGAATATGCTGCAGATATTTTAAGAAAACAATTTAACAATAATCCAACAACTATCGCAGGTGTACACCTTGCTAATGACAATGCTCCTGTATTGGATGAATTGAAGAAAAATGTAGATAAAAATGCTGTAGATTTCAGTCAAATTAATATACTTGATTATGATGATAAGAAATCTTATTTTGAAGCATTAGGCGTACCAGAAGGTCAAATTTATAATGTATCATTTAGTGAAGACACTGAATCGTTTATCAAAGATAAGATTAAAACTAAAGAAAATAAAGGCAAATTAGTTACACAAGTACTTTCTATTGATACAAAAGGTAATTTAGACGTAAGTATCAAGCAAGGCCTTTTCTCAGCACGTGAAGTGATTTTAATCATTACTGGTAGTGAGAAAAAAGAAATTGTTCATAAACTTTATGAAGAAAATGGTAAAACAAGTTTTGAACCTTCAGATTTAAAAGCTCACCGCATGGTTAATGTAATTTTAGATGAAGCGGCTGCAGAAGGTTTACCTGAAGATGTTAGACATTATTTCACAGCACGTTTTGCATAATCAAATGTGAGGTGATCCAAATGACAAAAAATAAGAATTCAAATGAACAACCAAACGAATCTTTAGTGCCAGAGAATGAAATGGTCGATGATTTCGATGATGTTGTTGAATTAGGTAAAGAGATGGAACAAATTTCAGAAGAAAATGATGAAGATAAATTAGATAAATCACATGATGCTGAAGTACGTTCTGACCTTAATGATTAATATATAGCTAACCGAGACATTAATTAGTGTCTCGGTTTTATATATTAATTATTATTTTACAATTAAATAACCTTATATCATTGTTAGCTTATCAAATTAGATTTACAGTTATGTAAATTTAAATGTAGTGTGAGTTACAAAAAAGCAATGCCATGTTAAAAGTTAATATGGTATGATTAAAGCATTATTGATTTAAGGAGATTTATATATGTTAAGTAAGCAATGGAAATATATCATGATAGTTGCAGTAATTATTAACTTATTATCAATTAAAGGTTTTCCAATGGCAATTGGTGCTATCTACTTACCAGTATTATTTAAAATTATTAAATTGCAGATAAATTTATCACGTGGCCTTGTAGATCAGGTTAATGCTTCTACATTTGTTAAAGGTAATCAAACAGGTATTATTATTAGTGTTTTATGCTGTATGATTGTAACTGTTTTATTATTTAAGCCGTTAGGCGATTTTTATAGCAATTTAGACGGCTTTTTAGGTTTATTAATCACAATAAGTCCAGTAACGATGGTAATCGGTGCTATACTGTTAATTTTAACTGCTATTGGTATTATTCAAGCTGCTAAAGAACAGTTTAAAAATGTAAATATAACAAAATAATTATAACGTCTAATAATTTTTAAGAAGAAAACCTCGGAAATAGTTGAGGTTTTCTTTTTATATATAAAGAAATAGGTTATTGAAGAGAGTGAAGAAAGAATTGATAAATATTATGTTTTTAAGAAAAATGAATTTATAATGAAAACGCTATATAATACAATTGCCCGTTTAAAATGATTAATGCTATACTTAAAATGAACTAAGATTAATGAAGGGGAGATTTATAAATGTCAGTTAGAATTGAACATGATACATTCGGTGAAATAGAAGTACCATCAGACAAATATTGGGGTGCTCAAACAGAAAGAAGTAAACGTAACTTCCCTGTTGGTAAAGAACGTATGCCAATTGAAGTTGTTTATGGATTTGCTCAATTAAAAAGAGGTGCCGCTTTAGCTAACTATGAATTAGGAAAATTATCAGCTGCTAAGAAAGACGCAATTGTTTATGCATGTGATCGTGTATTAAATAAAGAATTAGATGATCATTTTCCTTTAGTAGTATGGCAAACAGGCAGCGGTACGCAAAGTAATATGAATGTTAATGAAGTTGTAAGCTTTGTGGCAAACACTTACTTAAAAGAGCAAGGTAGCGATGAATCTATTCATCCTAATGATGATGTCAATAAATCACAAAGTTCTAATGATACGTTCCCTACAGCAATGCACGTGGCATTATATAACGAAGTAGAAACGAAACTAGAGCCTGCATTAAAATCTTTAAGAGACACATTTAAACAAAAAGAAGAACAATTTAATGATATTATTAAAATAGGTCGTACACATTTACAAGATGCTACGCCAATCCGTTTAGGTCAAGAAATTAGTGGTTGGCGCTATATGTTAGATAAATGTGAAACATTATTAACTGAATCAAAAGCACATATTTTAAATTTAGCAATAGGTGGAACTGCGGTTGGTACTGGTATTAATGCGCACCCTGAATTTGGTGATAAAGTCGCTAAGTTCATCGCAGAAAATACAGGATATCCATTTGTATCTTCTGAAAATAAATTCCATGCATTAACTGCACATGATGAGGTAGTACAACTGCATGGCTCATTAAAAGCGCTTGCGACAGACTTAATGAAAATTGCTAACGATGTTAGATGGTTAGCATCAGGCCCACGTGCAGGATTAGCAGAAATTTCAATACCTGAAAATGAACCAGGTTCATCGATTATGCCGGGTAAAGTTAACCCTACACAATGTGAAATGTTAACAATGGTTGCTGTCCAAGTTATGGGGAATGATACAGCAGTAGGAATTGGTAGTTCACAAGGTAACTTTGAATTAAATGTATATAAACCTGTTATATTATTAAATACACTACAATCTATTTATTTATTAGCAGATGGTATGGATACATTTAATAGTAACTGTGCTGTTGGCATAGAACCAATTCCTGAAAACATCGATAATTACTTAAATCAATCGCTTATGTTAGTTACTGCTTTAAACCCACACATTGGTTATGAGAAGGCAGCAAGTATTGCTAAAAAAGCCCACAAAGAAGGCTTAACTTTAAAAGAATCTGCAATTCAGTCAGGCTATGTAACAGAAGAACAATTTGAGCAATGGATTAAACCAGAAGATATGGTTGAACCGAAGTAAATATATCGTAAAAAGCAATTGTTGTGATCAATTAAGTAATGACTTGTAATCGCATCGAAAGGTATATTCTTAACTAATAAACGCACTGTCATTTTAAATGACAGTGCGTTTTCTTTTTATGGTATTAAGAATTTTGAAATTATACATACATATACTAACTTATATGAAAATAAGGGGTGAATGATAGTTATAACTTTGAGTATAAGTATTGATTTGAGTAAATAGTGAAGTATAGATTAAAAAAAGACACTTCAATATAAGTATAGTCTTTGTTACTTTATATTGAAGTGTTTATATATTTTGTAGAAAAGATATTAAGATAAGTTTTAGGCATGTAATAGTATAAAATTTATGATTAAGTATACTACTAAATTAGATTTCATCATCTAGACTGACAGAAATTTGTGCTTGTGTCAGTGGATGGATGAATTCAATTTTATAACTATTTAATTGAAGTTGTCTCAAAGTAGAGTTTCCATATAATGGGTCGCCTATAACTGGATGTCCAATTTCAGCTAAATGAACACGGATTTGGTGAGTGCGGCCTGTATCTAATTTTAATTCTAATTCACAGACGTCTTCTTTGACCATTTTTGAGTCAAGAATATGTGTAATTGCTGATTGTCCGGTTGGTGACACCCTACGTTTGTTAGAATGAAATTTATCTTTACCAATTGGCATATCAATAGTTTGAGGTTTGATTGGTAATAAACTATGAACATTTGCTTTATAGATGCGATCAATTTCATTTTCTTCTAACATACGATCTAATATTTTTTTCATCAATGGGTTTTTTGCTACGATTAATAAACCAACAGTTTCTTGGTCTAAACGGTGAATTGGTTCAACATAGTCACTTTTAACTGTATAAATTACATGATTCATTAATGTATTACTTTCTTTTAAATCATTTGGGTGTGTTTTAACACCTTTTGGCTTCATGACTATAGCGATATCATCATCTTCGTAGTAAACTTGTGCAAAACGATAACTAGGTAAATAGTTACTTACTTCATCTGGAGTAGGGATAAACACATTGTCACCTGTGTTAACTCTTGTCATTAATGAAGCGGTTGCGTCGTTAATTGTAATTGCTTTAGACATGTTTAAATTATGCAAATCTTTTTTAGGTAAATGCAATTGTTGAAAAATTTCTCTTAACGTTAAATCATTGTATTTAATAGGGATTTCAAATTTCATAGTATCCTCCTTGATAATCAACTATTATCATACCATAAACATAGATTTAAAAATATTAGATAAATACTTTCAGTAGATTAAAAATTACATTTGTAATTAAATTATATATTCAATCAAAAAATCAGGATTTTTAAATTATTATCTTAGAAGGTATAATAAACATAAAGTTGTAAAGGAATGGACTGGTTAAATGGAAAAACCAACTAGACTTGCATTGTTAAAAGAAATTGCTGAATTTTTAAATGAAGAGACAGAAACATATACTATGATTCAAGGCGCATTGAAATATTTAATTGAAGGTACTGCATTTACTACGGGGTGGATATTTTTTATAGATGACGCGGGACAACATGAATTAGTTGCCCATTATGATTTGCCTGGCGCATTATCAAAACAAAATTGTAAATATATGTGTGAAGGTACCTGTTGGTGTGTGCAAGCGTATCAAAATAAAAAACTGACTAAAGCGTCTAATATAATAAATTGTTCGCGTATTAATCTTGCAAACCGTGCATTTCATGAAGAAACAGAAGGCATTACCCATCATGCAACGGTGCCGCTACGCTCTGGGGATGAGTTGTTTGGTCTCTTAAATGTAGCAACGCCATACAAGACAAGTTATAGTGAAGAGGATTTAGAATTACTAGAGTCTGTTGCTTTTCAAATTGGTTCTGCAATAAAGCGTATCGTATTAACGGATCAAGAGAAGGAAGCTGCGCGTACCAGTGAAAGAAATCGACTCGCGCGTGATTTACATGACTCAGTAAATCAATTGCTTTTTTCTGTAAAGTTAACTGCGCATGCTGCACAAGGTATTTCTAATGAAGAAGTATCGCGTAAAGCTTTTAATATAATTGAAGAAACAAGTCAACAAGCTGTAAATGAAATGCGTGCATTAATTTGGCAACTAAAACCAGTTGGATTAGAACATGGTTTAGTTAAGGCTATTCAAAATTATAGCGACGTATTACAATTGGATTTATCAGTTAGCGTTGAAGGTTTGATTAGCTTGCCAAGTATTATTGAAGAAAATATCTACAGAATTATCCAAGAAGGTATGAATAATACGAAAAAGCATGCCCAAGATACAGAAATTACATTAAAACTAGCACAAAATCAGGACTATTTTTATGTAGAAATTAAAGATTTCGGTATAGGCTTTAACATGCAACAATCAAACTATAATAATTCTCATGGCATTAATAATATGAAACAACGAGCAAAAGTGATTAATGCCAGTATAGAGATAAACTCCGAAGAACATAAAGGAACTCAAATTTATATAAAAGTGCCTTTATAAAGTAATGAAAGGAAGATTAAATTGAATCGAATTGTGCTTGTTGATGATCATCACATTGTAAGACAAGGTTTAGAATTTTTATTGTCTACAGTAGATGATTTAGAAGTCATTGGAGGATTTTCAGATGGTAAATCATTTTTATCATACTTAACAACTAATGATTTACCAGATATTGTATTACTAGATTTAGTTATGCCAGAAATGAACGGCATTGAAATTACAAAGATATTAAAAAGTAATTATCCCCAAATAAAAATATTGGTCTTAACGAGTTATGTTGATGATGAACACGTGATATCTGCTATTGACCAAGGGGCAGATGGATATGAAATGAAAGATGTTGAACCAGAGCAATTAATTAAAACAATAAAAAAAGTGCTAAATGGAGAAAAAATTATTCATCCACAGGCTCAAAGTGTTATGGAAGCTGTTAGTAAAAAGCCACATTTTACAAATAAATTATCTAAGCGTGAGGCAGAGGTTTTAGCTGAAATGGCCAAAGGTAAGACTAATAAAGAAATTGCAGAAACATTGTTTGTGTCTGAAAAGACGATTAAAACACATGTGAGCCACATTTTTAATAAATTACAAGTAACGGATCGTACACAAGCAGCTATCTATGCGATGCAGAATAATTTAATATAAATCTGGATTTTATTTAAAAACATACCACGTGGAAGCAATTTTCTTCTTATTTAGAAAAATTACTTTAAAATATATAAAAATACTATATAATAAAGTTAATACTCAAAAGGGGATGTTGCTATGAAAACAAAAAATCTTTCGTTGAAGATTGTCATAGCATTAATACTAGGTATTGCAATTGGTTCTATATTTAATATTTTTACGGACTCAGCTTTTGTCGAGAACGTAGATAAATACCTATTTAATGTTATCGGACAAATTTTCTTGAATTTAATCTTTATGCTTGTAGTACCAGTAGTATTTGTATCCATTGTTTTAGGAGTAGTCGGTGTAGGGGATCCGAAATTATTGGGAGGGATTGGACTAAAGACAATTGCTTTCTTTCTAACTACGACTGCAATTGCAATTACAATCGGACTTACTTTGGCAATGTTGTTACAACCTGGTGCAGGTAAATCTGAGCTTTTAAATAGCGATGATGTATCAAGTTATCAACAAACACTAAACAAAGAAAACAGTGCACAAGATTCAGCTGCAAAACAAACATTTGATCAAACGCTTATTAATTTGTTTCCTAAAAACCCATTACAAGCAATGACCGAAGAAAATATGTTGCAAATCATTACATTTGCGATATTCATTGGCGTTGGTATTATTATGGTAGGTTCCAAAGCACAGATGGTACATAAATTTTTAGAACAAACCAATGAAGTGCTAATGTATATCGTGACTATGATAATGAGCGTATTTGCTCCAATAGGAACTTTTGCCCTAGTGGCACACGCATTTACAGGGGCAGGATTTGGGGCAATTCAGCAACTGGGGATGTACTTCTTTATTGTATTGTTAGCCTTGGTAATCCATTTCTTTGTAGTTTATGGTACTGCTGTCAAGGTTATGGGAAGAACGAGTCCATTAAAATTTTACAAGGAATTTATTCCTGCGATTACATTAGGGTTTAGTGCTTCAAGCTCAACCGCAACTTTACCTGTTTCTTTAGAATGTACAAAGAAAATGGGAGTTAGGCGTGAAATTGCTTCATTTGTTCAACCATTAGGCGCAACGATTAACATGGACGGTACAGCAATAATGCAAGGTGTTGCTACTGTATTTATTGCTCAAATATCTGGCGCAACCTTATCTTTTACACAAATTATAACGGTAGTCGTAATCGCCGTAGTAGCTTCAATTGGAACAGCAGGTGTTCCTGGTGTGGGTCTAATAATGTTAGCCATGGTGTTAAACGCAGTAGGCTTAGATCCAGCTGCAATCGGTATAATCCTAGGTATAGATAGATTGCTAGATATGACAAGAACTTCAGTGAATATAACTGGTGATGCAGCTTGTGCATTAATTATTTCTAGATCTGAAGAGAGAAAATTAACCGCAAATAATGAATGAATTAAAATAGTTTAGAATGGATAATTTAAGAGGATGAAACATTATTTTAATGTTCTGTCCTCTTTTTTTATTAAAATCATTAGTTGTAAAAATAAAAGTGTTATTGGTTAATTATTTTTGCAAATTATTCTATAAAAATAGACTATATGTTTTAAGTTGTTGTTAAAAAAGTTTTTGTTATTAAAAATAAGACTTTAGGACTACCTAAAAAATATTGCTATAACATTACCTTTGTGCAACAATTGTAAACATAGTATTAAGAAAGGGTAAAGTTAATGTTAAATATATTGAGAAGCTTTAAAAAGCGATTAAAACATTTAGATATTGGTATCATAATTAGTTTTATAATTCTAAGCGTCATCGGTGTCATAATGGTATACAGTGCAAGTATGGTTCCTGCTTCTAAGGGGAGTTTAACAAATGGAACACCCATTGAAGCTAATTATTTCATGAAAAGACAATTTATCTTTTTCATTTTAAGTGTTTGTATAATCTTATTTATTAGTATGTACTTTAATATTAAAATGCTAAGAAATGCCAGTACTCAAAAATTTCTAATAGTAGGGACATTTGCATTATTAATCCTGACGTTACTAATTGGTAAGGATGTAAATGGTTCTAGAAACTGGATCAATCTTGGGTTGTTTAGTTTACAATCATCTGAGTTTTTAAAATTAGTTGCTATTTTTTATCTTTCATATATTTTAGATAAAAAATTAACAAACAATCGAGATTATAAGTTGAAGAATATTGTTCCACCTTTAGGCGTATTAGGTGTGGGATTAGCTCTAGTATTAATGCAGGGAGATCTAGGGGGTACATTATTAACTGTTGCAATTATTGTGGCTATCTTAATGTATTCTGATATCAAAAATAAAATAAAAATACAAATTTTAACTATTACTTCTATTCCTGTAGTACTATACATCTTTTATACTTTAGTTTTTGATTCGAAAAATCTATATAGAATGAAACGAATTAAAGTAGTATTGGATCCATTTAAGTACGAAAATGGTGACGGATATCAACTTACAAATGCATTAGTTTCAATAAGTAACGGTGGCGTATTCGGTCGTGGCCTAGGTAATGGTATTTTGAAATTAGGCTATTTACCAGAACCACATACAGACTTTATATTTACTGTTATTTCTGAAGAATTAGGCCTCATAGGTGTATTACTTATACTACTGATGTATGGTTTTATTATCTTAAAAGGATTTATTTATGCAAACAAAACGCGTAACCACTTTTACAAATTAATTTGCGTAGGTGTAGTTAGTTATTTATTTATGCAAGTATTTGTAAATATAGGCGGTGTATCTGGATTAATACCATTAACTGGTGTAACACTCCCTTTATTAAGCTATGGTGGGTCATCCATCCTAAGTATTAGTATAGCATTGGGAATTTTATTGGCAGTTATCCGAGAAATAAAAAAAGAGTCCAAAGTATATGAATAATACATGGAAAAATCAATTGAATAATTAATGGAAAGGAAGAAGTAATTTGAAGTTATCGAAAATAGGCAAAATTGTAGCGATTATTTTACTGTTAATACTTATTATAATCGGATTTTTTGCATATAAGTTATTTCATCTTAATCAAGCAATACATGATTCAGACGGTACAGATGAAGCAACGAAAGCAACACAAGAAAAAATAAAAAATAACAAACCAATTTCTATCGCAATATTTGGGGTGGATTCAGATGCGAAGCGCGCTGAGGAAAACATGGGACAACGTACAGATACACTATTAATTGCATCAATTAACCCCGAAAAGAAAAAAACAAAACTCATTTCTATACCTCGTGATATGAATAGTAATATCCCTGATGTCGCTGGTAATCAAAAGATTGCGCATGCTTATGCATACGGTGGTCCAAAGACAGCAATGGACACACTTAGACAAAATTTAGATGTACCGGTAGATGCTTATGTTACTTTAGACATGGATGGTTTCGAAAAGATGATTGATATCTTTGATGGTGTAACTGTAACAAGCAACGCAACATTTAGTTATAATGGTTCTAGTTTTAAAGAGGGACAAAAAGTGAAATTAGATGGCGATAAAGCACTGAATTATGTGCGTAGTCGTAAAGAAGAAGGTGCAGGTGGTGACGAAGGTCGTACTGAAAGACAACGTCAAGTGATTGATGAACTATCTAAAAAAGCAAATGGTTCTTCTAATTTATTTAAGATAAATAAAATACTTAAAGTTAGTGAAGAAAATGTTAAAACCGACCTGAACGTTGGAGATTTAAAATCTTTATATTCAAATTATAAGGATGCTACAAATTCTATTGATAAAGAATCTATCGATGGTGAAAATTTAATAGAATCTGATGGAGTTTGGTATTTTGAACCAAATGAAGAAGATAAAAATGTTAAAATAAATGAATATAAGAATAATTTAAAATAGAATATAGGGTTTTAATGTTGAGAGGTGTAAAGCAATGACAGTTATAATATTGCTTATAATAGGACTCGTTTCTTCTATTATAGGTTCTTTAATCGGTGTTGGTGGAGGTATTATCATTGTACCTACGCTAGTTTTTATAGGTGCAAATTTTGATTTATTAAGTGGTATTACAACTCAAACTGCAATTGGTATATCATCTGTGACGCTTGTTTTTACAGGTTTATTTTCAATAATTGCATACCGGGGCAAAGGCAAAGATGCGATTGATTTTAGAAATGGTATTTTATTTTCTATTGGTATTATTCCCGGATCGTTATTAGGGGCTTACCTAAGTCAATTTCTGAATGATATATACTTTAATATTATATTTGGTATATTTTTATTTTTAATTTCAATCTTACTTTTTATAAAAGACTACTTAGCATCTAAAAAGGACAGTACTACAGAAAAAAATGTGAATCTAACATTAGGAATTATTTTTGCATTTTTTGTAGGTATCAGTGCTGGTTTGTTTGGAATTGGTGGCGGTGTGTTAATGACGCCGTTAATGATTATTGTTTTCAACTTCACACCACACGTAGCTGTGGCAACAAGTATGATTATTATTTTTACTTCAAGTTTAGCAAGTTCAGTAGGACATGTGATTCAAGGACATGTGATTTGGGGCTATGGATTGATATTAATCATTGCAAGTTATGTAGGAACAAAATGCGGTGTGAAAATTAATAGATCAATTAATTCTGCAAAGTTATCCAACTTACTTAAATTTGTTTTGATTTGTTTAAGTATCTATTTAATCATCAAAGGATTTATTGAATTGTAAATTTAACAAGTATGAGTAAGATAATGTGCTGATTAATTAAACATTATCATTTGCTTATGACATAGTTGACTAGAATTGAAAATATCATCTTAGCGCATTTTGAATTCTAGCTAGCTTATTAACAATTTATTAGAATAGAAAAAGATGGGTAAATGTAATTTTATTATGCATGCTAACTTATAATAATTTTTACAGAAAATCAGCCTAAAACATGTTATTGTTTTAGGCTGATTTTTTTAATAATAAACATTAGTAGAATAAAATAATTTATATTAACTCCGTACGCTATATTTTTAAACTATTGAATTTCATTATAAAGCTCTATAAATTGTTTGCCTCTTTTACGATTTATAGAATTAAAAATCCATGTTTCACCATCTTTGTCCATAACAACCATTCTATAACAGGTTAATGCTAAACCCATTTTAATGTTTTTAATGTCTGAAAATAAGAATTCATTTTTAAATTTTGGCAGTTTTGCACCATCGCTAGTTTTAAAATATATACGATCGCTGAGCAAAATTAAATCACCAGCAATTGATTGTGAAAGTGAATATTTCAATGTGGCTTGAATAACAAATACCGGATTGTTAAAATCTATATTCATAACTTATTCCTCCAAATTTTAATTAATGAGTTAAATTCAATGAGGTTTGACAGAAGATTCAACTATTTACTTAATATTATCACTAATGTTGCGTGCTATAAAATATAAACGGAAGCAATAACCCACTTTATTTCATCATGAATGATTTAAAGTGGGTTTAGTATAGTTAAATTATATAAAATCGGCAAAATGGTCTCTATAACGCATATGCAATATAGAACCAACAATAAATAAAATAGTTACTAGGGCAAGGTTATACAGCGTTAAGTGCCAGTGTTCTATAAAATACCATTGATGGTGAAGAACAGATGCTCTATAGCCCTCCGCTAGAAAATAGATAGGATTTAATTTCATTACTGTCATTACTATTTCATTTTTAGGCGTATACAAAATAGAAGATACGAAAAATATGATTCTCATCAACGATTGAACTACCATCTGTGTGTCTCGAATGAGTACACCTAATGTAGAAGTTAATAGTGAAATAACTATAGTGAGTATAAGTGCATAGGGTACATAAATTAATAATTGTAATGAATATATGGAAGGATAATAACCTCCAAAGAAACATAATATTAATACAATCATAAGTAAACCAAGATGTCCATAAAATCTACTGAATACAATATAACTAGGTATGATAGATAAAGGGAATTTCATTTTAGCTACTTGATTATACTTTGAAGTGATTGATTTTGTACCTTCTAATACACCTTGATTAACGAAAAACCACATGCTAATACCGACAATTAACCAATAAATAAATGGAATACCATCATGTGTTGTATTATTTCGTAACCCTAAACCAAAGACAAACCAGTAAACTGCAATTTGCATGGCTGGGTTTATAATCTCCCAAGCGATTCCTAAGTAATTATTGTGATTTGAAATGCGTAGTTGAAAGTCTGCTAATCTTTTAATTAAATATAAATTTTTTAATTGCTCTTTTAAAACAAAATATACCGCATTCATTTGAATATATCACTCTTTCATGCTAACTTTTAAAAACTGACAAATAAGATTATACATTATTTAAAAAAATATAAGCAAATATAAATATAATATTAATGATATTAAACGTTAAAGCATATCTATAGAGAGGTTAGTATATCGTCATTAAATACTTTATTTAAGCTAAAACGAACCTCCCGAATTAGCGAAGCGGGAGGTTCGTTAAAACATTATATAAAATGGTTATATTTTCAAAGGGATATTACCTTTAAAATTTACAAACTGATAAGCTAATTTAACATCGTTATCTGTAGGTGGTTGAACATCCTTTAAAGGATAGCTAAAGTTCATTGCTTCCCATTTATGAACACCAAGTTGATGATAGGGCAATATTTCAAATCTTTCTACATTATCTAATGTATTTATAAATGCCCCTAATTGTATCAAATCTTCTTTAGCATCAGTATATCCGGGAACTAGCACGTGTCTAATCCAAACAGGCTGTTTTAGCTCTGATAACTTTTTAGCAATTTTTAATATATGTGTATTAGGTTTTTCAGTTAATGCTATATGTTTTTCGTTATCAATATGTTTAATATCTAATAGTATTAAGTCTGTATATTTTAATAATTCATCGAAGTGACGTTGAAAGGCTAGTGTGTCATTTGCGCAGCCTGCAGAAGTATCGATGCATGTATGAATTCCGTTTTCCTTTAATGCTTTAAATAAAGCTGTAATAAAGGGCATTTGCAGTAACGGTTCACCACCACTTATAGTTACGCCTCCTCCAGATGCTTCGAAATAAGGTTTGAAAGATGTTATTTCATCAATCATTTCATCAACTGTTACTTCTCTAGAAAATGAATTAACTTTCCATGTATCTGGATTATGACAATACAAACATCTCAATAAACAGCCTTGCATAAAGAGTATATATCTAATACCTGGACCGTCGACAGTGCCCATACTTTCGACAGAGTGCAAGTGTCCTTTAAGCATTTTGCTCCCACCTTATTAATATTTATTTACATTCTTTCATGGAACGTACGAGAAATAACATCTAACTGTTGTTCTCGTGTTAATTTAATGAAATTAACAGCATAGCCAGAAACACGAATAGTTAATTGTGGATACTCTTCAGGGTGATCCATTGCATCTAGCAAAGTGTCTCGATTAAAGACGTTTATGTTTAAATGATGGCCGTGTTGCATAGCGTATCCATCGAGCATACTTGTAAGATTTCTATTTTGTTCTTCTGGTAATTTTCCTAATGATTTAGGAACGATGCTAAAGGTATTTGAAATACCATCTTTACAACAATCATAAGGGATTTTTGCAACAGAACTTAGTGACGATAATGCACCTTTTTGATCTCGTCCGTGCATTGGGTTGGCACCAGGAGCAAATGGTTCACCAGCTTTTCGTCCATCAGGTGTGTTACCAGTCTTTTTGCCATAAACGACATTTGAAGTGATAGTGAGTACACTCATCGTATGTTCAGAATCACGATACGTTTTATGACTTCTTAATTTAGTCATAAAGCGTTCTACTAAATCAACGGCAATATCATCTACACGAGTATCATTGTTGCCATATTTAGGGAAATCTCCATTTATTTCAAAATCAATTACTAAGCCATTTTCATCACGTATTGGAGTAACTTGAGCATATTTAATTGCTGACAATGAATCCGCAGCAACTGATAATCCTGCAATACCAGTCGCCATTGTACGTATAATATTAGTATCATGTAACGCCATCTCGATACGCTCGTAACTGTATTTATCGTGCATATAATGAATAACATTTAAAGAATTGATGTAAACACCTGCTAACCAATCCATCATTTTATCAAATTTTTCAAATACTTCATCGTAATTTAATACATTTGAATTGATAGCTTCATAGGATGGTCCTACTTGCATACCAGATTTTTCATCTTTTCCACCATTAATTGCGTATAATAGAGTTTTAGCTAAGTTCGCGCGAGCACCAAAGAATTGCATTTGTTTACCAATTTTCATTGCAGATACACAACATGCAATGCCATAGTCATCACCGTATGATTCTCGCATTAAATCATCATTTTCATATTGAATTGAACTTGTTTTTATACTCATTTTTGCACAGTAGTTTTTAAAATGGGACGGCAATTGTACCGACCAAAGTACAGTTAAATTAGGCTCTGGTGCAGGACCTAAGTTGTCTAATGAGTGCAAGAAACGGAATGAGTTTTTAGTTACAAGTGGTTTACCATTAATTCCTATACCGCCAATTGATTCAGTAACCCAAGTAGGATCCCCAGAGAACAATTCATTATAATCAGGTGTACGTGCAAATTTCACAATACGTAATTTCATAATAAAATGGTCAATTATTTCTTGAACTTCACTTTCTGTTATCGTTCCATTTTTTAAATCTCGTTCAGCGTATATATCTAAGAATGTAGACGTACGTCCTAAACTCATAGCAGCACCATTTTGTTCTTTAATAGCAGCTAAATATGCTAAATAAAGCCATTGTACAGCTTCTTTAAAATTATTAGCAGGGCGTCCAAGATCAAAGCCATATGTTTTCCCTAATGTCTTCAATTCTTTGAGCGAACGATATTGTTCTGATAATTCTTCGCGTAAACGAATAACATCTTCAGACATTTCAGTAGACATAGTATTAAAGTCGTGCATTTTTTCTGCCATCAAAAAGTCAATACCGTATAGCGCAACACGACGATAGTCACCAATTATTCTTCCACGACCGTAAGCGTCAGGAAGACCTGTGATAATACCAGCTTTTCTACAATTAAGCATTTCGTTAGAGTAGGCATCAAACACGCCTTGATTATGTGTTTTACGATAATCTGTAAATATTTTTTCAGTTTCTGAATCTAGCTCATAACCATATGCTTCACATGCTGCTTTAGCCATACGAATGCCTCCAAAAGGCTGCATAGATCGTTTAAATGGTTTCTCAGTTTGGACACCGACAATAGTTTCTAAATCTTTATTTAAATATCCAGCTTCATGTGAAGTTATTGTAGAAGGTACTTTTGTATCCATATCCCACATGCCACCACGTTCACGTTCTTCTTTGGATAAAGCCATCACTTGATCCCAAAGCTTTGTTGTTGCCTCAGTTGGTCCTTCTAAAAATTGATCGTCGCCTTCATATAGTGAGTAGTTTAGTTGGATAAACTCACGAACATCAACATGGCGATTCCAACGTCCATTTTTGAATCCTTGCCAAGCGGTTTCGTGTAATTTTTCTTTTGCTAACATTTTTACTCCTCCATTCATTTTGTTAATAATTTCACAAACATTGTAACATTATCCTTGTTATATTTTTCACAATGTTTGTGAAAGTTTTTAATACAAACTGTGAACGATTTGAGAAACTGTAGGAATTTATATGACAGTTTTATAATATTGTGTGTCTGTTATACAACAGGTGATAATAGGAGTATTATTGGTGAGTAAAGAAAAGGCTAGAATGATGATGAGTATAAAAAAGGGAAGAAATACAAAACAAACCATATTTATCCTTAATAATTAGTGGATAAATATGGTTTAATAAATTGTGCATATATAATAGAAGGTTTTAGAAATTAAATTGTGCATAAATTTATATTAACCATTATGATAACAGTAATTAGTACACTTTTTATACACAATATTAATTAAAAACAATTGTTTTATTGCCATCATTAACGATGACTTTATGTTGAACATGATATTCAACTGCTTGAGCTAAAACAGAAGACTCGACATGACGACCAATTTTACGTAAATCTTGTACATTATAACGATGATTAATACGTGTGACATCTTGGTCTATAATTGGTCCTTCATCTAAATCAGATGTTACGTAATGGCTTGTTGCACCGACTAATTTTACGCCGCGTTCCCAAGCTTGTTTGTATGGATTTGCTCCAATAAATGATGGTAAGAAAGAATGGTGTATATTAATAATTTGATTAGGATAGTGACTGACAAAATTATCAGTAAGTATTTGCATATACTTAGCTAAAACGATTAATTCTACTTCGTGTTTTGCGCAAATATCTAATATATTTTGTTCGACAACTGCTTTGTCATTATTGCTTGGTACATAGTAAAAAGGGATATTAAATGATTCCGCAAAATGTCTATTGTTTTCATGATTACTGACAACACAAGTGATTTCAGCGGGGATTTCTTTACGCTGAACTCTTAATAACACTTCATTAAAAGCATGATCTTCTTTCGATACAAATAATGCGATTTTTGTTTTGTCACTTGTATCAAAAATATCAAAATTAATATCATTTTGACTTAAAGTGCTTTCTAGAGCTTCTTTCAATTGTTTTGCTTTTTCAAACTCAAATCTTAAAAATAATTTTCCTTCGGTATCTTGCGCATGATCATATTCTGTAAAGTGATCAAGATGTAAAATATTAGAGCCGTATTCTGCAATAATATTTGTAATTAATGATGTTATACCGACTTTGTCATTGCATGTTGCGAGTAATATGTATTTATCTTCCATTTAAGCACCTCAAAGTTTAATAAAGTACTTAAAATTATAGGGAATATTCTGAACAATGTAAATAAATAAAATGTTTTTCAACAAAATCAGAACAATTTATAGTTTTAACTATACTATTATAGTAGAAATAAGCTATAATGATAAATAGTGTTTTTATCTTTTATGAGTAATAAGTAAATCTTGATGATGACACTTTTCACGAAAATAATACGCTTACAAACAAAGTGATTTTTGTTTGTAAATTAATTATAAGATATAAGATTGATTATTTTGATAATTGCGCCAATGATAAAAAACGATGAAAATTTGATTTCACTCTTTTATTTTCTTAAAAATTGTATTAAGATGTAATTTGTGTTTCAAGAAGCGTGTATTATTGCAATTTCTTGTGTCCGGATAAAATATTCTTTAGATGAAAGGTAGATTAAAGTAATGGATAGACAGAATTTCACAGATTTAATTCAAACAAAATTTAAAATGGTACGTATTGAAGCAGGTTATACGCAAGATACGATGGCCCAAACTATTGGTCTTTCAAAAAAGACTTTAGTACAAATAGAAAAAGAAAGAGTACTACCTAACTGGACAACATGTGTGTCAATTTGTGCATTATTTAGAGACTCAGATGTTTTAAATAGTACATTTGGTTGTGATCCTTTAGAAATGGTACAAACTATTTCTCGTAATCACTGTGCGTACCCTAACCATTCAACAACAAGTGACATTTACTGGAACACTGTTGATAGCCGTAATGGTTTTATCTTACAAAGCAATAAAGTAAGTGATATTTATCGCGTACTTAACCAAGAAACACAACCAATATTTGGTACTTCTAAATTAAGAGAAGCAGAAACATATTTTGGTAGAATTTCTAAAGAAGAGTTAATGCACGTATAATATTAATTCAATTTGTGATAGAAGAATCATTATTTATATAATTTGGTGACATAGGACTTTAAATTGTATATGAATGATTTAGTCACTATACACTACTTGACCTAAACAAAAGATTTAGGTCTTTTTTTATTTTTAATGTTTTTTTAAAATGAATAAGTGTGTTCTTCTACACAATTAAACTATATGTATTGTACAATGTTTAAGAGTGTATTTTTATTATAAGTACGTAATCAAGTTAAATAAAAAGGAGAAACTTTTATGCATGCATTTTTAATAATTATATTTATGATGATAATTGGTGCATTAATAGGTGGAGTAACGAACGTTATTGCTGTAAAAATGTTATTCCATCCATTTAAAACATATTATATTTTTAACAAACGCGTTCCATTCACGCCAGGTTTAATACCAAAACGAAGAGCAGAAATTGCTGATAAAATTGGTCAAGTTGTTGAAGAACATTTACTTACTGAAAGTATGATTCAATCTAAATTAAATGCAACAGCAACGAGAACTGCAATCGAAGAGGTAATACAAAAGCAAATTGAGAAATTAAAAGAAGATCGTATATCTTTAGATTATTTAGCAAATAAAGTTGATATAGATATTGCCCAATTGGCAAATGGTAAAATAGAAACGATTATGTCAGAAAAATTAGAACTGTTTTATTATGATCATCGCAATACACCTATTACACAATTAATTCCTGAAAATATTGAAAAAAGTATAGATAATAAAGTTGAAGCTGTACCAGAAATACTATTTGATAGAGCGCGTGTCTACTTAAAATCTGAAAAAGGCGCAGCAGATATCGCCTCAATGTTAGATACATTCTTCAATGAAAAGGGTAAAATTGTCGGGTTATTACAAATGTTTATGACGAAAGAAAGTATTGCTGATCGTATCCAACATGAATTAATCAGATTGACTAATCATCCCAAAGCGAAAGATATTGCGAATCAAATTATCGATAATGAATATGAAACATTCAAATCCAAACAATTAAGTGAAGTGCTAAATGAACAACAATTTCAATCTTTTAAAACATCAATAACTGATTTAGTAATAGGTTACATGGATATCAATAATATGGCAACGAGATCACTAAATACGCTTACGCCAAACTTTATACAATTTTTAGAAAATAAAGTAACCCAAAAGTTAACGAATGTGATTATTGAAAATGCATCAAAACATATGTCGCCAATTATGAAGAAAGTTAATTTACGACAAATGGTTGAACAACAGATTAATACGTTTGATTTAGCATATATTGAAAAACTTATTATAGATATCGCAAATAAAGAGTTGAAATTAATCATGTTTTTAGGTTTCTTATTAGGTGGTATTATAGGTTTATTACAAGGGATAATTGCAATTTTTGTATAACATATTAAATTATGTTATTGTAATATCGATGTGGTTTTAACACATATACAAAAAAGGAGTGAAGCATAGTGGCAGTAAATTTATACGATCATGCAAATCAATTAGAACAAGCATTAAGAGAAAGTGATGAATATCAAGCTATTCAAAATGCTTATGCAAAAGTTAAAGAAAATCAAGAATCAAAAGATTTATTTGATGAATTCCGTGAAACACAATTAAATTTCCAACAAAAACAAATGCAAGGTGAAGAAATCGGTGAAGAAGAGCTACAAAAAGCACAAGAACAAGCTCAAAAAATCGAAAATGATTCTAACATTTCTGAATTAATGGCTGCTGAACAAAACATGAGTCAAGTATTCCAAGAAATTAACCAAATCATTGTAAAACCTTTAGATGAAATTTACGCTGACTAATTTTTGTTAGTGTAACGTATAAAGACTATGATACAAACAAATATTGTGTTGTAGTTTAAATGGAGAGTACAGAAAACTAATTATTTTATAACTAAGATTTTGTCATCCATCATGGTGCTAGTGACTATAATTGAAATAGTTTAAATTAAGCGCAATTCCAATTAGTCAGTAGTTACTAATACAATATTTGAGGCTGAGGCATATATTTATGTGTCAGCCTCATTTTTTTGTGACCCTTTTTAAAGAATTTGTTTTAATTTAAAAAACGATGAATATGGCTATGTGATAAGGTATTCAATAACAATTTGGAATGATATTGTCTTGAATTGAGCATCTTTTGTTTTATCGACTGTCTAATAGGCAATGTGGTAAAATATACTAATACAAGGTATTTGTATGCATAAATTTTAGTAATGGTTGAAATATGTAATCTGTTACTGAAGTATTCAAAATGCATCAGCTTAAATAAAGCTTTCAATAAAGGAGAAAGATACTGTATGGTGAAATTTATTCATTGTGCTGATTTACACTTAGATAGTCCTTTTAAGTCTAGAGATTATCTCAGTCAGCCTATTTTCGAAGATATTCAAAAAAGTGCTTATGAAAGTTTTGAAAAAATAGTGGACTTAGCATTAGCCGAAGAAATCGATTTTATGATTATTTCAGGTGATTTATTTGATCAACAAAACCGCACATTACGTGCAGAAGTGTTTTTAAAGAAGCAATTCGAACGTTTAGAAAGAGAACAGATTTTTGTCTATTTATGTCACGGTAACCATGATCCTTTATCATCAAATATTGGTACTGTGTGGCCAGACAATGTATCAGTTTTCTCTGAAAATGTTGAAACATATCAAACAATAACTAAAAACGGTGAGGAAATTTATCTTCATGGTTTTAGCTATCAAAATGATGCTAGTTATGAGAATAAGCTCGATGCATATCCAACTAGCCAAGGCTATAAAGGTATTCACATTGGCATTTTGCATGGCACATATAGTAAAACTAGTACAAATGACCGTTACACAGAGTTTAGATTAGAAGACTTAAATAATAAATTGTATCACTACTGGGCATTAGGACACATACACGAACGTCAACAATTGAGCGATATGCCACAAATACATTATCCTGGCAATATACAAGGAAGACACTTTAAAGAGCTTGGTGAAAAAGGTTGTCTCCTCGTTGAAGGTGATAACTTAAATCTCAATGCTAAATTTGTGCCAACGCAATTTATACGTTTTGAAAAAGCGACTCTAGAAACAAAACAAACGTCTAAACAAGGCCTTTTTGATGCTATACAAGCATTTAAAACACAAGTTAGAAAAAATGGTAAGGCAATCTATCAGCTCAAGGTATTAGTAGATTCAGATCAATGGATATCTGAACAAGATATTTTACAA
Organism: Staphylococcus sp. Ze2; assembly: GCF_048568365.1. NCBI lineage: Bacteria > Bacillati > Bacillota > Bacilli > Caryophanales > Staphylococcaceae > Staphylococcus > Staphylococcus sp. Ze2. The sequence goes on from NZ_CP183486.1 coordinate 1,367,020, forward strand.
ATTCATGAAATGATAAGTGACTATGAGGCCAATGAACATAACTTTGTATTTATTGAAGATTTAACAATTAAGAATAAGTATGAGGATCAAAATACATTAGTTAAAGAATTTTCTCCTGAGTTAATCGAGGACAATATCTTATATGATCAAGCGATGAATGACTTATATTTAAACCCTAAAGCATCTAAGTATCTAGAAAACTATAGCGATTTTGATAGACGAAATCTTATTGAACATGCTGAAGAACTCTTGAAGTCAGATATGAGGGGAGAATAAAATGAAAATTAAATCATTAGAGATTTACGGCTACGGTAAATTTATACAAAGAAAGATTGAATTTGATGAATCATTCACTGAAATTTATGGAGAAAATGAAGCGGGTAAATCAACGGTCCAAGCATTTATTCATTCCATACTTTTCGGCTTCCCAACTAAGAAAGAAAATGAGCCACGGTTAGAGCCTCGATTAGGAAACCAATACGGCGGTAAGTTGACTTTAATTCAAGATGATGGGTCTTTAGTAGATGTTGAACGTATTAAAGGCAGTGCAACAGGTGACGTAAAAGTATACTTACCTAACGGAACTATTAAAGATGAAACTTGGTTAAATAAAGAACTGAATTTTATTTCTAAGCGTACATATCAAGGTATTTTTTCTTTTGATGTACTTGGGCTTCAAGATATTCATAGAAAAATGGATGAAACTCAATTACAAAATTATTTGTTACAAGCAGGCGCATTAGGTTCAACAGAATTTACAAGTATGCGCGAAATATTAAGTAATAAAAAAGAAATGTTATATAAGAAAAATGGTCGTAATCCTATCATAAATCAACAATTAGAACAGTTGAAAGAACTTGAAGGACAAATTCGAGAAGAAGAAGCAAAGTTAACATCATATAAAAGATTAGTTGATGATAAAGATAAAGCTGAACGTAGGTTAAGTACTTTAAAGCAAAACTTAACACAACTATCTAAAATGCATGAGCAAAAACAAAAAGAGATTGCATTACATGAACAGACTCAAGAATGGAAACAACTAGAAACCCAATTAAATATTGAACCAATAGTGTTTCCAGAACAAGGTATTGATCGTTATGAATCTGCGAAAATACAAACACAAAATTTAAAACGTGATATTGGTTTGCGTGAAGAACGATTAGCACATCTAAAAACAGAAAATGAAAAAGTAAATGTGCCCAAACAAAGTGATATAGATGCATTTAATCATTTACATCAACAAGAAAACGAAATTAAGCAAAAAGAATATGAACTAAAATCTGTAGAAAAAGAAATAGAAGATAAAAAGCGTGAAAAATCAGGGTTAAGTTCAAATATTGGTTGGCAAGATGTGCATCATCAAGTAGACGATTCTGAAGCAATGAAAAGTCACGTTAGCAATCAAATAAAAAACAAACAAGAACAAACTGCATATATACAACAACTGGAACGTAACATTGAAGAAAATAAAATTGATAAAGACACAAACAACGCAGAAATAGAATCATTAGAAGCAGACATTGTTCCAGAAGAAAATTTCGAGAAGAAAAAGCAATATAATAAAAGAGTATTTGAATTACAAGAAAAAAATAATCTCTATCAAAAAATGAAAGAGGCATTTGATACTGAACAACGAGAAAATGAGAAAAAACAAAATTTATTACGTATAGCTCTAATGGTATTAGCGGTAATAGGAATTGGGTTAACAATCTTTTCGTTTGTATCAGCAAATATTATTTTCGGTATCGTATTTGCTATTTTATCTCTAGTCTTTATCACAGGTTTATTCTTTGTAAAAACAAAAGAAATTGGGCATAGCGAAACATTTTCAAAAGAGATTGATGATTTGCAACAGCAAGTGAATCATTTAGAGGACAATTATGACCTTGATTTTGATTTGGATGATCAGTATAGAGTTCGCGAACAATACCAAACTGCAATTAAAACAAAAGAAGCAATTAATAAGAAAGCAACTTATTTAGAAGACACATTAGAGCAAGCCAAACAACATTATCAAACTGCACAGAACAATATTAATGATGTTAAAGCAGACTTGTTCTTATCTAATAAAATGTCAGATGAATTAATTATTGATAGCATTAATACAATGAATAAAATTAAAGAACATGATATTCATATTACTGAACTTCATAAAAAAGCACATGAATTACAACAACAATTAGATGAATTCTATGCTCATGCACAAGAAATCACTAAAAACCAATTTTCATATTTTAATAAACTTTCATTGTTCCACGATATAAGACAATGGCTAAAAGAAGAAACAAATAATTTAGATAAGTGGAATAGAAATAATGAACAAATTAAGCTACTTGAAAGTGAGGTTTCACAACTTCATAATAGACTCAATGAAAATAGTAATGTCATTTCACAATTATTCAATTTTGTTAATGTTAACGATGAAGAGTCTTATTATCAACATCATGTTCAACATCAAAATTACCATCAACAGATGGCACGTTTTAATGATTTATCAAAATATCTAGAAAATCAAAATTACAATTATGATTCTAGTTCTAGATTGAGTGAGAAAACTGCTGCACAATTGACAAATGAAGATGAAGTACTTGCACGTCAAGTTGATGATTATAACGACCAATATTTAGAATTACAGTCACAAGTAAGTGACTTAAATGCTAAAATAACTGATATGGAAACAGATAAAACTTTAGCTGATTTAAGGCATAGATTCCATATACTTAAAAATAAAGTAAATGATGAAGCTAAAGATTGGGCTAGCCTTAGTTATCTACAAGCTTTGGTAGAAGGGCATATTAAACAAATTAAAGATAAACGTTTGCCACAAGTGATAAACGAAGCGACTAATATCTTTTCGCATTTAACAAATGGTCATTATGTGCAAGTAACATATGCTAATGACGATTTAATGGTAAAACAAGTAAATGGACAGATGTATGAACCAGTAGAATTAAGTCAATCTACGAAAGAAATTTTATATATTGCATTACGTTTGAGTTTGATTCAAACTTTGAAACCGTATTATCCATTCCCAATTATTATTGATGACGCTTTTGTGCATTTTGATAAATATAGAAAAGACATCATGATGAATTATTTAAGACAAATGCCAAGCAGCTATCAAATTTTGTATTTTACATGTGTGAAAGATACGAGTGTGCCTTCAAAACAAATTATAACTTTAAATAAAATAGAGGAAGGCGGTAAATAATGAGAAATGTTGAAAATTTAAATCCTGGAGATTCAGTGGATCATTTTTTCTTGATTCATAAAGCTACACAAGGTGTAACTGCTCAAGGTAAAGACTATATGACGCTTCATCTACAAGACAAAAGTGGAGATCTTGAAGCGAAACTTTGGACTGTAAGTAAAGAGGATATGAAAGTATTAGAGCCTGAAAAGATTGTACACGTTACAGGCGATATTATAAATTATCGTGGCCGTAAGCAAATGAAAATTAATAAAATAAAATTGGCTACACCAGAAGATAATATGAAAACACAAGATTTTGTAGACGGTGCACCTATGACACCTGATGAAATTCAAGAAGAGATTTCACATTATATGTTAGAAATTGAAAATGCGACATTACAACGCATTACACGTCATTTAATACGTAAACATCAAGAAGCATTCTTTACATTTCCGGCTGCAAGTACACACCATCACAACTTCTCAAGTGGTTTAAGTTACCATGTGTTAACAATGTTGCAAGTAGCTAAATCAATATGTGATATTTATCCATTATTGAATCGCAGTTTATTATATAGTGCTATTATTTTACATGATTTAGGTAAAGTCAGAGAATTAAGTGGACCAGTGGCTACGTCTTATACAGTTGAAGGAAACTTATTAGGTCATATATCGATTGCAAGTGATGAAGTTGCTGAAGCTGCTAGAGAATTAAACATTGATGGTGAAGAAGTATTATTATTACGCCATATGATTTTAGCACATCACGGTAAAATGGAATTTGGATCACCTAAATTACCACACATGAAAGAGGCTGAAATATTGTTCTTTATTGATAACATAGATGCGAAAATGAACATGTTTGAAAAAGCATTTAAGAAAACAAATAAAGGACAATTTACGGAACGTATCTTTGGATTAGATGGTAGACAATTTTACAATCCAACATCATTAGATTAATAGTTAAGGCTATTTGATTAAGCTAGAAAATTTTCTTGAAATAGCTTGATGAAAGAGGTTTTTAAATTAAATATTGAGAGTAGGGCTGCAATTACTTTTAAAAAGATTGCATCGTCCTACTCTCATTTTTATAACTTACTTTTCTTTATAGTATAAAAAAGAGGTTAGGAAAATTCCTAACCTCTTTTTTGAATTTATTATTGTCCTGTAGACATGCCAGCGCCACTTTGTTGCATCATTTGTTGTTGTTGTTGCTGCTGTTGTTGTTGTTTAATTTTTTCAGGATCTAATATTGAGTCTTCGATTGCTTTTTTGATATCTCTATCTTTGTAATCTACTTTATATTCATCCAATAGCTCTTTATATGCATCTGTTAGTAATTTAGGTTCTTTTTGAACTTTAGATTGAATTAATTGTGATTTAAGTTTGCCTTTTTCTTTATCAAAATCATCTTGTTTATCTGCTTTAATGATGTGATAACCATAATCAGTTTTGACTACGTCAGAGATGCTACCTTCTTTAAGCTTGAAGAGTGCTTTTTCAAATTTATCTTCCATTTGACCTTTGATAACGTAACCTAAGCTACCATCTTTTTTAGCTGAAGATTTATCCATTGATTCTTTTTTAGCAATTTCGCCAAATTTATCTGGATCTTTTTCAACTTGTTTTTGGATTTTTTCTGCTTTAGCTTTAGCATCTTTATCTGATAAACCTTCTTTATCATCTTTGTTTTCTTTAACTTTAATTAAGATGTGAGAGCCTTTTTTAGTATCTTCTTTAATCTCTTTATCTGAGATATCTACTTTGTCATTAAGCAATTCTTTTTGATAAGCTTGTAATTTTTTCTGCTCTTTGTAATCGCCTAGAGACATTTTTTGTTGTTTTAACATGCTTTCAAATTGGTCTTTACCACCATATTGTTTTTGCTCTTTTTCAACTTCCTTATCAATATCTTTAGTGTTAACTTCATCTTTATATTTATCAGCCAGTAGTTTGTTTAATAAAATAGAGAAAGAACTGTTAGCAATTTGTTCATCGCCAATTTTATTCATAACATCTTCTACTTTAACGTCACCAGCTTTGGAAGAAATGATTGTATCTTCTTTTGAGTCTGTTGCACTGTTACCACACGCACCTAATAATAAAGCACTAGCTGTAACAGGAAGTATAACTTTTTTCAATGTTTTCATGGTTGTAACTCCTTTTGTAAGAATAACAACGTAAATATAACATATTATTGTTTAATCACCAATTAGAAACACAATTTCTAAGACTATAGTATTAGTTTGTTTATAAAAAAACAACAAAATCGAATTTTAAAAATAAGATTTTGTTGCTTTATTAAAATAATTTAAATTGTAAAAACTTATTGAAAACAGCTTTTGAAACATTATTATTATTTAAAATTTTAGTTATATATGACGTTCATGTTTGGACTCAACTTTATTTAATATATTAATGCCTGTTTGATGTTCTTCAATGTAAGTGCCTTCGTTTGAAAATATAATAATCTTTAAGTATAGAAAATCCATTACTGAATAGCCCATGTTTAATGCAATAAGAAACATTAGATAATGTCCATACTGCGGGAATAAAGTGCTTAAATAAGCGCAAACTGTAGTGATTATAATAACTGGTGTCATCAAATCAAAACAAAAATAATACTTATTTACAGGCGTGTTCACGTACGTGTTATAAAAAGGAATGTTTTTTTGCTTTAATAACTTATACTTTTTAAATGATTTATAGTACGGAAACAAAAAGAATAAATGAATTGCTTTATGAATAGGGTATAAAACTAATACGAGTAACAAGAAAATTAAAAAATATTTATCTGTTAACTTTGTATTTGAAAAGAAGTATAAAATTTCATAAGCAATGAGAAATGTAATGATTGTTGTGACTAAACTAAGAAAAGCAATCCTAGGTAAACCAAAACGAGCATTAATATCTATTTGCCGTGTACAAAGATACATTATTCGGTCATACTCCTTTATATTATAATTCGCATGCTATATACTTTCGTATTATCTATCTTAATAGAAAAATCGTCAAGATAAATTTGTATCTAGTATTTGCACTTAAATTTAAGTCTTATATTACGGTTTTAGCCTGAATAGCTAATGATTAAAAAAGAACTGCAACTCACACCAATAAAGGGTGAGTTGCAGTTCAGAAATATTGGCAACAGACTTTAAACCAAGCCGCGATTAACTTAATTATCTTTTTCAAACGCTTTAGTAATTTCATCTCCGCGGTTTTGGAGGTTCTCTATATGAGATTGTAGTTTTTCAATGTTAGGGTCTATATCTGATTTAAAATCACCAATCATTGTTTTAACTTCATCACCAATTGAACTACCAAATTCAGTGCCTTCAGACTTTATTTGAGCAATATAGTTAGTGATGTCGTTTATGCTTTGCTTAATTGTATTGATTTCTCTATTAAATTCAGACTCAGCGCCAACGGGTTTCTTCGCGTGTTCAATGTATTCATTAGAATGTTTTTTATCACGATTCATCAACGCTACGCCTAGACCAGTAGCAACTCCGGCACCTAGACCTAATAGTATTTGAGCTGTTTTCATAAAAATTCTCCTCATTTCTAAATAATATCTCAACGGTTAATAATTTTTATATACCCTATATGTTATAAGGTAAGCATTTTTAATCGAAGTGAGCAGCTATCTCTTCTGCGATTTTTGCCTTTTGTTCGTCATCGATACTTTCTGCATGTGTTTCCCATTTATAACCAAAACCATCCACATCGTTTTCGTACCTTGGTAATAAATGGAAATGAAGATGGAAAACAGATTGATCGGCAAATTCGCCATTATTTTGTATAATATTTAATCCGTCAGGGTTAAAAGCTGATTTTATAGCATTTGCTACTTTTGGTAAAGCAACTCCGATATGTGTCATAGTTTCACTATCAGTTTCAAAAATATTTGCAGATGCTTTTTTTGGTATTAATAATGTGTGACCTTTTGTAACTTGTGAAATGTCTAAGAATGCATATACGTGTTCATCTTCATATACTTTATAACTCGGAATTTCACCATCGATAATTTTACTAAAGACTGTTTCTGACATAAAAGCTTCACTCCTTGTAAGATTGTTACTGCCTATTATAGCATTACTATATTATTCACGTCAGTTTTCGCAATAAATTTATACCTAAAGCTTAATTTTTGATACAATATGATTTGTGGAGGTGCCATATGACAGTAAAAGTAGAACATTTAACAGGCGGATATGGTAAACGACCTGTAATTAAAAATATAAATTTTGAACTCAATCAAGGAGAAATTGTTGGCCTTATTGGGCTAAACGGTGCAGGAAAGAGTACGACAATTAAACATATGTTAGGATTACTGACGCCAATGGAAGGTAGTCTAACTATTTCAGATATCAACATTAATCAAGATGTAGAGACTTATAGAAGGAAACTATCGTATATTCCTGAATCTCCAGTTATATATGAAGAACTAACATTACAAGAACACATTTATATGACGGCTATGGCTTACAATATTAGTAGGGAAGAAGCAATGGAACGAGCGCACCCGTTACTCAAGACTTTTAGATTAGAAGATGAGTTACATATCTTCCCAAGTCATTTCTCTAAAGGAATGAAACAAAAAGTAATGATAATCTGTGCTTTTATAGTAGATCCTGAACTATACATTATTGATGAACCATTCTTAGGTTTAGACCCTTTAGGAATTCAATCAATGTTAGATTTAATGGTTGAGAAAAAGAATGAAAATCGAACAGTTTTAATGAGTACACACATTTTAGCAACTGCAGAAAGGTATTGCGATCGATTTTTAATCATGGATGAAGGTGAAATTGTAGCTTTCGGTAATTTAGAAGAACTTCGTAAGCAGACAGGCTTAGAAGGTAAAACACTAGATGAGATTTACATCCATGTAACACAAGGTGGCAATAATTCATGACACAGAATGCTAAGCAATTATTTTTTAGTAGAAAAAAGGAAATCAGTAAAGAAAAGCAATATTATAATAAATTTATTTTCAATGGCCATTTTTCTGTATTTCTTGTTATTTTATTAGGTGCATTTATATTAGGATATGGTGATTGGTTAAAGTCTATACCACAGCATATTAATTATGCTTTGATTACAAGTGTTATTGTGGCAATTACCTCTATGTTTCCATTAAGGACTTTACTGAAAGATGCAGACAGGTTATTTTTATTGCCTTTCGAAAAAAATATGGAAACATACATGACACAATCGCTTGTTTATAGTTATTTTTCGCGAATAGGACTTCAACTTTTAATTTTAATCGTGCTATTTCCATTGTTTTTCGTAATAAATAACCGATCATTTGGATTTTATATACTGTTTGCTGTGTTAATGCTAGTTATGCCTTATTTAGGATTATTAGTGAAATGGCAATGGTACAAGTATAAATTAGAAAGTTGGTCTCTCCATCTTGTATTGTTTATCGTTTACGCTTCGGGGTACTATGTTGCGTTAGATGCAAAGCATTTATCTAGTTTAACCTCTATATTCGTATTAATTGGATTAGCCATTTTGCTTAAACACCAAAATAAAAATCAATTATTTCCTTGGGAAAGAATGATTAAGTCAGAACAACAACATCATATGAATTATTATAAATTTGTGAATATGTTTACCGACGTTAAACACTTAAAGGAAACGGCAGTACGTAGAAGTTATCTTGATCCATTGTTAATCACTCCGAAAAACAAGAAATTTAATGAAAACTATATGTATCTTTATTTATTTATTAGAAGTTTTGCAAGAGGTAAAGATGCGTTTAACATAATATTAAGATTAGTTGTATTAGCGATGATTTTAATGTTTTGGTTAGATCAACCATTGGTTACTCTAATTATAGGTAGTCTTTTTATGTATATAATTTTATTACAAATGGCTCAGTTTTATACACAGCAAGCATATGGCTTGTGGCCACAAGTTTGGCCGAGCCCAGATACTAAAGTAATAAAAGGCTATGAACAATTTCTATATAGACTCATGTTTATTGTTGGTGTATTGTTTGTAATCGTTTATGCAATCACATTACCGATGTATAGCTATTATGGTTTGTTATTCTTTTTAGTAGGGTGGTTAACCATCAGAAACGTTGTCAAAAAACTCAAATATCAAGAATCATTACTAAAAGATTAAAAAAGTGGTCGTTACTCTATACATCATTAAATGAAATGAGCAACGACCACTTTATTTTGATATGATCTTTACGAAAAAATTAATTATCGTCAATTGGGAACAGATATCTTTCGAAATAACTTGAATGTTGACTACTAGAGCCAAAGAATTGACTAAGTGCAAGTTTATCAAAATTATCTTTGAAAACAGATGAAGCTTTAAAATCTTCATAAGCTGTTCTACTTTCAAAACCAAAGTAAATCTTATAAGTTAAACCATGCTCTGGTTTTAAGAAACGGTAGCATCTATAACCTGCAAATTGTTTGAAATCAGTAGTTAAATTTTCTAATCTTTTTTCTAGTTGATAAGCATGATCTTCTGATGTTGGCACAAAGATTACAGAATAAAAATAGTTTTCGTTTAAATCTCCTTCAGACTCAAGGATATTATAAATTAAAGGCTGTTTTAATACTGATTTTTCATCTGTTTCTTCCAAAATCACTGAAGAATCTGATGCAGAAAATTGTAATAAGTTATGGTCAGGATTATTCAATCTGATTTGATTTAAATAACCAAACGTCCCATAAGATGCAAAAATTTTCATAAAGATTTTCCCCCTTGCTTTGTTTATGGAAGTATAGTTAACTACTATACCTTACTATAAGATATATCTAGTTTTTCAAATAGATATAAAATAAGCTTTGATAACATTATAATTGATTTCTATCATAAAACAATAGTCAAATGATTAAATCGGGAAAAGCTAACAGTTTGTCTTTTTTATGACATTTAAGCACAATGAAATACGAGTGATAATGCAGTATGGTATTATAGATAAGAATGATTACAATGTAGGAGGATTAAAAGGTGCATAATAAAAATAATACAATCCTAAATATGATTAATGGTGAAGCTGTGTCACATACGCCAGTATGGTTTATGCGACAAGCAGGGAGGTCACAACCTGAATATAGAAAATTAAAAGAAAAGTATTCGTTATTTGAAATTACGCACCAACCAGAATTGTGTGCATATGTAACACATTTACCTGTAGATAATTATGATACAGATGCAGCTGTACTTTATAAAGATATTATGACGCCATTACAACCGATTGGTGTAGACGTTGAAATAAAGTCAGGAATTGGTCCGGTTATTCATAATCCGATAAAAAATATCCAAGATGTTGAGAAACTAGGTGTTATAGATCCAAAACGAGACGTGCCCTATGTTTTAGATACAATAAAATTATTAACTGAAGAAAAATTAAATGTACCTTTAATAGGCTTTACTGGTGCACCATTCACTTTAGCGAGTTATATGATTGAAGGTGGACCTTCAAAAAATTATAATTTTACAAAGGCAATGATGTATAGGGACGAAGCAACATGGTTCGCATTAATGGATCATCTTGTTGATATGTCTATCACTTATACTGCCGCTCAAGTAGAAGCGGGTGCCCAAATCATTCAAGTATTTGATTCTTGGGTGGGCGCGTTAAATGTTCAAGATTATCGTTATTATATAAAACCAGCTATGAATAAGTTGATCAGTGGTATAAAAGCAAAATATAATGTGCCAGTTATTTTATTTGGAGTTGGCGCGAGTCATTTAGCTGATGAATGGAATTCTTTACCAATCGATGTTTTAGGGTTGGATTGGCGTTTATCTATTAAAGAGGCCAATGCGATGAATATTAATAAAACGTTACAGGGTAATTTAGATCCATCTCTGTTATTAGCACCTTGGGATGTTATAGAAGAAAGATTAAAAGTGATTTTAGATCAAGGTATGGAGCATGGGAAACATATTTTTAATTTAGGTCATGGTGTTTTTCCAGAGGTGAAACCTGAAACTTTAAAACGAGTGACTACGTTTGTACATGAATACACACAAAGATAGTACGACATAAACTTTGGCTACCAAGATTCACAAATAATTATGTCATATAAATCTAAAATTTATTATACAAGAGGATGATTTTAAAATGACTAAAACGATAGGTCTATTAGTAATGGCTTATGGTACACCATATAAAGAAAGTGACATTGAACCATATTACACTGATATTAGACGTGGTAAAAAGCCATCTGATGCAGAATTACAAGATTTAAAAGATAGATACCAATTTATAGGAGGACTATCTCCTTTAGCAGGTACGACAAATAGACAAGCTGAAGCTTTACTAGACGCGCTCAATGAAGCATATGATGATGTGCAATTTAAACTTTATATAGGATTGAAACACATCTCTCCATATATAGAAGATGCAGTACAATCAATGCATGAAGATGGTATAGATGAGGCAGTTACCGTTGTGTTAGCGCCACACTACTCAAGTTTTTCAGTGGGATCTTATAATACACGTGCCCAAAAAGAAGCAGATAAATTCGGTATACAATTTAAACATGTAGCGCATTATTATCAACAGCCTAAATTTATACAATACTGGACTGAAAAAATTAATGAAACACTAACAAAAATTCCACGCGAAGAGCATGATGAAACTGTATTAGTAGTATCGGCTCATAGCTTACCTAAAGGACTGATTGAGAAAAATAATGATCCTTATCCGAATGAATTACATCATACTGCACAATTATTAGAGGAGCAATCTGATATCATTCATGTGGCAAAAGGATGGCAATCGGAAGGTAACACGGGTACGCCGTGGTTAGGGCCAGATGTTCAAGATTTGACGAGATCTTTGTATGAAACACACGGATATAAGCATTTCATATATACACCTGTAGGATTTGTTTGTGAACATTTAGAAGTATTGTTTGATAACGATTACGAATGTAAAGTGGTTTGTGATGAACTAGGAGTAAATTATTACCGACCTTCAATGCCTAATACGGATCCATTGTTTATCGGTGCAATCGTTGATGAAGTTAAAAATGTTTATTAAAGGAAGCGTGAATTAATTTGGGTAAAAGTATCGCAATAATTGGTGCTGGTATTACAGGATTATCTAGTGCTTATTTTATAAAAAAATTACGTCCCGATGTAGATGTAACTATATACGAATCTTCTAATAGAACTGGTGGAAAAATCCAAACATATAGGAAAGATGGTTATACTATTGAGTTAGGCCCAGAATCTTATTTAGGTCGCAAACAAATTATGACTGATATTGCTCAAGAGATTGGTTTAGAAAATGACTTGATTACTAATCAAACTGGACAGTCTTATATCTATGCAAAGAATAAATTGTTTCCAATACCTGGTGGGTCTATACTAGGCGTGCCAACAGATATAAAACCATTTTTAAAGACAAAGTTAATCTCTCCTAAAGGAAAATTGCGTGCTGGATTAGATTTATTTAAAAAGCCGACAGAAATGGATGAAGATATTTCAGTAGGCGCATTTTTCCGAGAACGTTTGGGTGATGAGGTACTAGAAAATCTAATTGAGCCTTTAATGGGTGGTATTTATGGTACAAATATTGATGATTTAAGTTTAATGAGTACTTTTCCAGAGTTTAAGCATAGAGAAGAACAATTTGGTAGTTTGATTAAAGGCATGAGACATGAAAAAATACAGCGCCAAAAGCAGCGTCAATTATACCCAGGTGCGCCCAAGGGACAATTTAAACAGTTTAAACATGGACTTAGTTCATTTATAGAATATTTGACTGAATACGTTGTCAAGCAAGGCGTTGAAATTAAATATCAAACGCCAATTAAAGATATCATAACTTCACAAAATAATTATGAAGTTATCAGTGGAGAAAATAAAGACACTTACGACAGTGTGTTAGTGACTACACCACATGAAACATTTATGCAATGGTTTGGTAATGATCCTGCCTTTGATTATTTTGATTCTATGGATTGTACCACAGTAGCCACTGTTGTATTGGCCTTTGACGAAAAAAATATTGAAAACACATATGATGGTACTGGATTTGTAATTGCACGTACAAGTGAAACCGACATAACAGCTTGTACATGGACAAGTAAGAAATGGCCATTTACGACACCTGCAGGCAAAGTACTTCTACGTGCCTATGTAGGTAAACCTAATGACACAGTTGTAGACGATCATACAGATGAAGAATTAGTTAATATTGTTAAAAAAGATTTGAGCCAAATGATGACTTTCAAAGGGTCTCCAGACTTTAGTATTGTGAATAGACTACCTAAAAGTATGCCACAATACCACGTTGGTCATATAAATAAAATTAGATCAATCCAAACACATATTAAACAAAATTATCCAAAACTACGTATCACAGGTGCGTCTTTTGAAGCGGTAGGTTTACCTGATTGTATTCAACAAGGTAAAAATGCTGTAGAAGAGTTATTAGCAGAATTATAATAATTTAATAAACACAATTAACCATATCATCTATATAGATGATATGGTTTTTTAATTAAGACTATTAGATTCTTTATAATAGAGAAGAATCTATGAGATAATGAAACAGTTGTAAAGTTAATATGATATATAGCAAATGTGATTCAAATAAAGTGGGGGATATTTATGACTGATATCGTAATAGTACATTCAAAATATGGAGATGCATCAAATCATTGGTATGATTGGCTCGCAAATAACCTTACATTAGAAGGTTATGATGTAACATTATTTAATTTACCTTATGAAAAAGATAGCAAAATTGAAAAATGGGTAAGTGAAATGAAGAAACAAATTCAAATTAATAAATATGAAACTTATTTTGTTACACATGGCTTTGGTACTTTAGCATCATTAAAATTTATTGAAGAAGTGGATGTAGATTATATAGAAGGTTTTTTCAGTATTTCAGGATTTATGGAAGATGCTCAAGTGCCGAATGAATTAGCTCACACAGAAAGCTTTCAAGTCGATTATGAACAAGTTAAAGGTAAAGTAGAATCTTTTTATGGTTTGTGCGCTAAAGATGATAAATGTATATCATATGAAGAAACTAAAAGGTTAATGGATACATTAGGTGGCAAATGTAAGGTGACTGAATATGGGGGACATTTTATGGAAGATGATGGATTTACAACATTTACAAGATTGCAAAGTAAAATGCAAGGTATTATGAGTCAATAAATAACAATTTTAAATAGAGTTATCTAGGTTGAAGGTCTTTATCTATTGAACTATTGTTACACTTTTTGATTGAGAAAATATCTAAAAACTGTAAATAAATGGGTGAAGGCACTAATTATTTGTATAAAAAGGAAACTAAAATTAAAATAATATTATTATAAACCATTTTTACACAAATTAGTTTTTGAAATCCATTGACTAAACCGTAAAATCTTTATATACTAAGTTAGTCTTATTTGATAGGTGATGTGCGAACAGCCACTATCACACTTAGTTTTAAATTTGATTAAGCCAATGTAAATTAATTTTAAAAAAACGTTGACATTAAGTTAACATTTATGGTATATTTAATTGGTAGTCGTCATTAATAATATTAACGCGGGATGGAGCAGTTCGGTAGCTCGTCGGGCTCATAACCCGAAGGTCGGTGGTTCAAATCCGCCTCCCGCAATTTTTAAAAGGTCCCGTAGTGTAGCGGTTAACACGCCTGCCTGTCACGCAGGAGATCGTGGGTTCGAATCCCATCGGGACCGCCATTTAATTATGGTTCAGTAGCTCAGTTGGTAGAGCAATGGATTGAAGCTCCATGTGTCGGCAGTTCGACTCTGTCCTGAACCATTCTTTCTATTTTTACTTTGGCGGTTGTGGCGAAGTGGTTAACGCATCGGATTGTGGTTCCGACACTCGTGGGTTCGATTCCCATCATCCGCCCCATAATCGTTGAAATGCGGGTGTAGTTTAATGGCAAAACCTCAGCCTTCCAAGCTGATGTTGTGGGTTCGATTCCCATCACCCGCTCCATTATAATTATTCCACAGTAGCTCAGTGGTAGAGCTATCGGCTGTTAACCGATCGGTCGTAGGTTCGAGTCCTACCTGTGGAGCCATGGCCCCGTGGTCAAGCGGTTAAGACACCGCCCTTTCACGGCGGTAACACGGGTTCGAGTCCCGTCGGGGTCATACAAACAGAAGTGAATTATCGCTTCTGTTTTTTTATATGGAGAGTTGTCCGAGTTGGCCGAAGGAGCACGCCTGGAAAGTGTGTAGGCGCCACAAGCGTCTCGAGGGTTCGAATCCCTCACTCTCCGTTAATTACATAATTAAAGATTTCTTAAAACATCGAAAGCCTTGATATTATAGGTTTCGATGTTTTTGTTTTACATAGACTTTTATAAAACATGTCATCCGCATGTCAAAATGGCGTAAAAAAATAATAAAACCATGTCAAAATTAAGGTTTCGTTGACATAAAATCTCTGTATCACATGTGGCGCAAGGCTTCTAGCCTCTTTGTTTCTTCTTGTTTTTGACTTTCTTCTAATAAATGACTATATGTCGATAGGGTAGTTGTTATATCTGCATGCCCTAATCTTTTTGAAATATAATATATTGATATGCCTTCGTGAATCAACATTGAACAGTGTGTATGACGTATGGAATGCAATGTATAATTACCTATTCTATTATTTAAGCAGAAACGTTGTAGCACTTTAGAAACTGCATTATGTGTAATTAACGATGCACCAGTTCTGAATATATCTCCATCTAAATTAATAGGGAAGTGGTTTAATACTTGTCTAACATGTTTTATATCTTCTCGTGATATTTTAATCACACGATCTGATGTAACATTTTTAGTACCTCTAATGTGAACAGTTTCGTTTTCTATATCGAAATCTTTGTATCTCATTTTCTGAATTTCGCTAAATCTAGCACCAGTTACAATAGCTAAATATATAAAAAGGTAGGATAGCTGGTTTTGACTTTGTGCATATTCTTTTAACTTATAAAAGTATTCTAGTTGCATAAACTTATCTTCCTCTGGTTGTTCTTTCACTGCACCTTTAATATTAACTTTGTAATATGACTCTAATATGTACTTTGTGCGTCCTAACTTTAAAGCAGCAGAAAAAATTACATGGAATTGGTCAGGGCGTTTTACAGCTAAGACAACGATTAAAGTAAGACGCAGTGCTGGATTAAAAGGTGAAGTTGTGGATAGTGGTTCATGGATTTATGCGAATGAATGGGTCGACTTTGTAAGCATAACTAAAAAGGATGGTTATTGGTGGATTAAATTTAAATATCCAACAAATCCAAGCGCTGGATATTTCTACTTAGCTGTATGTAAGATTACTGATAAAGATGAAAAAATAAAGAACGAAAAATATTTGGGTAGTATTAATTGGAGTTAGGTATATTAATAATTAAAAAAAGTATTGCAATTTTATATTTTACAATATAAAATTAAATTCATGGAGTTCCTCCAGAACTTCATTCCTTTTGAACCACTCTTCTCTGATAGGCGAGTGGTTGTTTATATATAGGGAATACAGACTTATATGTGTCTGTCATTTAATTTATATGGTACAATATGTTTGTAGGTTGCCCCCTTAGCAGCCTATAACCTTAAATATATTTTTTCACGGCCACTCTTATGGGTGGTTTTTTATTTATTACTTATAGGTTACAGAATGTTCTGATAATATAAAAACATCCTTTGCTAATAGTTTGCAGTCCAATAGCATTCATATACTTAAGTGTCATTTCGACGGTATTTTTTTTGTTTATTAATTATAATAACAGGGTACATAAAAATACGATTGTTTTTAGACATATTGTCGCTTCTTAATTAAATGTTTAGCAGCTACTATATGTGGCTGCTTTTTTATATGATTTGAATTGTTTTCTATCTTGTTTTTAGGGAAATAAAATAGTACGATTGTTTTAACGAATTTTGAATAGGAGTGATTATATGGGATTTATATTAATGATTATAGTAGGTGGCCTAATAGGATGGCTAGCTGGAGCAATTTTAGGTAAAGACATTCCTGGCGGGATCATCGGTAACATTATTGCTGGTTTAATTGGTTCTGCAATTGGAAGTAAACTATTAGGCACATGGGGACCAGTTTTAGGCGGTGTACCAATTCTGCCTGCGTTGATCGGGGCAATTGTTTTAATCTTAATTGTTTCAATTGTAATGAAAGCTATTCGAAAATAAAACGTTTGTGGGGCAGGCACTTTATGTGTCTTTCTTTCTATTTATATGATATACTTTTTTTAGTTTCTGATTATAGAAACTTCCTTTAAGAAGGCAGTCGTCAATTCGGCTGTCTTTTTTGCTTATTAACATTTTAATTGGGTATTTATTAAATAGAATCTCCTTAATAGTATTCATATTGTTGTATGATTATTTTGCTAATAGTTGATGCCATCCAGCTACCTACTGGATGGCTGTTTTATGTATTTAAAAATTTCCTCTTTATTTTTATTGTTCAAGACTGTAATATTAAGAGTAATAAGTTAATTAAAATTAGTAAATTAAAAAATGATGAAATTCATTAAAAATTTTGCAGAGGAGTAACTAATCCACAAAAAGGATTGATTAATACATATAAATATCTAAGGATAAAAAGAGGGAATATGGAAGAAAAAGAAGAATATTACAATATATTGAAAAAGTTTTTTGAAGCTGTAAGCTCTTTAGATAAAAATGGAAAAGAGTCATTAACTTCTAGGGATTTATTTATGCTAATGAAGGATAAAGATACTATAAAATCAGATGAAGATATAGTAGAATTTATAATTGATTATTTGAGGTGTGAAGATGGTAATGAAGACTATAATGAAGGTCAAAGAAAAAGATTATCGGAAATCAAAGAAATAATTGAAAAAAATAGCAAAATGAATTATATATATAAAAATATAATATCAGACGGAAAGAAATATAAAACAAAAGACCCATATGTGAAATTTCTAATACATAACTGTAACAATAGAAATGAAAAAATAATGCAACAAATTAAGTTATTAAAGAATAATCAAATAAAAAATTTAGTTAGCCTTTTCGAAAGCTTGATTTCTAGTATCTTATCTTATTTTTATAGATTTACACAAAATTCAAACGATTTAGCTAACCAAAAAATAAAATTTTCGGATTTAGAACATATTGAAAAAATTGAAGAGATTAAAGATTTAGTTGTTGATCAAAAAGTTACAAGCATTATGCATTGTGGTTTTTCAGATTGGATTAAAAAATTTGTAGATGAATGTACAAAAAAAGGATATAAGTCTATAGCTAGTAAATATCAAGAAAGATTAAATGAATTAATAGAACTTTTTGAAAGGAGACATTTACTTACACATAATAATGGAATAATGAACCATCTTTATTTATCGAAAATAAAAGGAATCTCTACTAATTCATTTAAAGTGGGCGATGAAATAAAATTCAGTGATGAATATTTACATGCTTCTATAAGAAATGTTTTATATATGGGAACAGTGTTGTTTATAAATACATTAGATAAAAGAGGGCTAAGTAGAGACGGCGTTTTTCTCGGAGATTTAAATAATTTGGGGTTAGATTATTTGCATAACGGGTATTATAAAGAAGCAAAAATTATTTTCAATTATATTTATGAAAACACTAATAAAAAAGAACTTTATAAATATAATTTTTGGCTTTCAAATTTACTTGAAGATAAAAATACAGATACTACTGAAATAGAAGAACACTTTGAAAATAAAGACTCTTTAAATGAACATGATTTATTGGCTAAAAGTATATTATTACGTGAAGATAATTATATTGAGATATTAGAATCTTTTCTACAAGATGTAACTTATGAAAGAGTTATAACAATTCTAAATTGGCCTATCTTTGAGTTGATAAAAAAAGAAGAACAATTTATTGAGTTTAAAGATAAGTATCTGTATAATAATTTTAAAGGAGTATGATATTTATGATGGACAAAGAATTAATGGAAGTAGAAGAAGTGAAAGATACAATTAAATTAAAATAATATATAAAATTAACACTCACTTAACTAGTGGGTGTTTTTATTTTGTATAAAATATATTCACATGTACAAGAGCATTTAAGTTAATGAGCAACCTGTTTTATTTTTTCATATATTTTAGTTAACTACCCAAACATGTCACTGGGTGGTTTTTTATAATTTTATACGTAAGATAGGACGAAACGTTAAAAAATGACAAAAAAGTGCCTTACATGCTATAATGAAATCCCTACTACTGTCTTCTAAAAATTAAAAAAGGAGACTTAATATGATAAATATTATTTCAGCAATTGGATCACTAGGAACTTTTATTATGGCGTTATTTTATTTTGTATCGGTATCAGTTCAACTTTATCAAATGAAAATTAGTTTTATACCAGCTCTAGGGTTTAATCAAATACTTTTAGAAAAAGATGAAAATAAAAATTTAAATTTAAGAAATACGACTTCAAATTCTGAAGAAAACGAAGATTATTTAAAGTTATATAACCTTGGTGGAGGAGCTGCTAAAAATATAACTGTCGAAGTTATATTAGGTAAAGATAACGTAATTCAAAAGAAATATATAAATATGTTACCTAGCAAAGAAAGCTATATGTTACCTATTAATAAAACTGTATTTGATGAATTGGATGATACTATTCAAAATAATGGTTACGAATCAGATATGAATATTAGGCTAACATATTATCACAATGTGAGTAGAAAGAAACAAGAAGTAGTATTAAAAGGTCATATTGATAGTTTTAATACTTATGAAAATAAAGAGATATATGAACTACAATTTATATAACTTTTTCACCTATAATTTGTTTCCAATAAGAAAATTGGGGTATTTAATTATTAAGCGACGTGGAACGCTTAACAAAATGTTATAAATTAGCCTATCTGATTAGATAGGCTGTTTTTTATTTATTTAAAAACTCATTGAGTATTGGATTATTATTTTCTTTTTCAACAACCACTGATAGATCCTCGGTTACATCTTCTTTTACATCTATTACTTTTTCTTCGATTAAACTTTCGACTCGATTAGCTACTTCTTTTGTATTCCAACCTATTTTTTCAATTTCTTTTTTGTAATCCATATGTATTCTCCTTGATTGTCTGAATTTATCTAACGATTAATTATAATTGATTATAAGAAAAAAAGATATTAAATTGATTTATGTGAACGTTTATTCTATATTATTCATGAGGTGATTAAAATTGGAACTAAATTTAGACTGGAGTAAAGATTTTCAAGAATTTCAGGATATTTTGAATTCTGGAATACATCCCGAATGGCTATATAACGCTAAAGCGAATATGGTTTTAAACCCAGCTTATACTGGTGAGGGGAAGCAATTTTTCTTTACTAAGGACATTATAAAAGCTAGTAAAAATATTCCATTTTTTTGAGATGATAATATGAAAGTAATAAATCCAGATGCACCAGATGAATATAAATACGGGAATGACATTGATTATTTTTATAACATTATTATATATTTTATGTTTGGAAACTAATATAAGTAGAATGTTACAAAAACACTATCTAATGTTTTTCTTATTCAAATTCACCTGTCCTTCTATTACTTTAGGTTTGTCTTTTGATAAGAGGGGGGTCCTTTATCAAGGAGGTGTTAAATTATCATTTATGTGATTATGGGTTTAATTATTGGCTTCCTTTGTTATTTGGTTAGTTATATAAAGCGTAATAATGATACACTTAGAAAGGCTTTTATAACCTTTGGTACTATTATTACTTTTCCCAGCTTATTTATTGGTCTTTGTTATTTACTGATAATTTTATTTTAATATTTTCGTTATATTTAAAGGTTTAAAAATGTAATAATGGGCTATACTATAACTATACTCTTGAATCTTATTCTCATTCAAACTTCTACACCCTCTTTGTTACTTTAGGTTCCTCAACTTTAATAATAATAGTGGGTGTTTTTGGTGTGTGTGAATAAACAGTTTATACGAAGAAATTTGAAAGATATCGTGGAGATAAAATAAACCCACCTAAATGAATAGATGGGTCGGTTTATCGGTGACATTTGATTACGTAGTGACAAGCAATCCGTCAGTTAAAGAGTCTAACCATGACATTTTTGTTCTACGCCAACACTACGCCTACTAATTGGCTTAAACGCTAGTGTTATGAGGTTTGTAAAATCCCTCACTCTCCGTTAATTACATAACTTGAGCTTTCTTGAGACACCGTAATCCTTGATATAATAGGGTTTCGGTGTTTTTTGCTTTTATGAACTAATGAATAATATAAGAATACACAATACTACACAGAAAAAATAGATTTTTGGACTGAAAATCAATAAGATGATCAGTTTTTTACTTAATTCAACAGGTTAGTTATTAAGCGTTTACAACTTTAATATGAAGAGCAGATTTTAAAATATGGCTAACCCAAAGAAAATACTAATAACAGGTGCTACTAGAGGAATGGGAAAAGAAATTTCAAAAGTATTAGCGGAGAAAGGCTATCATGTTATCTTAGGTGCAAGAAGTTTACAAGATGGTCAATCTATTGTGAAAGAATTAGAGTCAAAAGGTTTGTCTGTATCTGCAGTTCAACTAGATGTTACTGATATAAATTCTGTGCAGAATGCAGTGCAAGAAATAAACGCTTTAGATATTTTAATTAATAATGCAGGTATAGATTTAGAAGCTTCTAGCCCCTCTAAACTTGATGTTACTAAAGTGAAAAATGAGTTTGATGTTAATGTTTTTGGTGTTATTAATGTAACTTCAGCAATATTACCACTACTCCAAAAAGAAAAAGAAGCAAAAATCATTAATATATCTAGTATGATGGGATTTCTTAATTCAGCTTTAGATAAAGATTCAATTGTATATGGTGCAAGTGTTGCCGGTTATCAATCTTCAAAAGCTGCTTTAAATATGTATTCTATACAATTATCAAAAGAATTAGAAAAAGAAGGTTATAATATCAGTATAGATTTAGTTGATCCTGGAATGGTAGCCACTGAATTTGGAGGTTTAGATCCAGAAACAGCTAAAAAAATGGGAGCACGTTCAGTTGATGAAGGTATAAAAAGAGTTATTGAGTTAGTGGAACAAGATAAAATAAATAAAAATATAACTTTTACAAACAATGATGGAGTTGTACCTTGGTAATTTAAAACGCTTAAAAATTTAGCACTTACCTCAATTATTTAGGGATAGAAAAACATTACATTAAATCTACCTATACGAATAGTTGGGTTTTTTAATAATTGTATAATCTAAAATATCTATCCAATATTATCTATTGCCTAGTTAACTACATTTTATATTGATAAAATTTTTCTGATTGAATATATAATAATTTACGATAGTTTCGAGCGTTTACTTAAAGATGAAGTTGAACTTACGAAAGACGGATTGGCATTTAAAAATCAAGTTGCGATTTATTATAAAGATAAAGATTGTAATTTTGTTAAGTAGATTTTATTTGCTTTTCAAGACAAGTTAACTCATTAAAATATATTTTAAAACAGAAGTAATCTAATTAAAAAAATAAACAATGAAATAAATATACACTCTATAAGGTTACGGGGATAAACTTAATTTAGATAAGCGATTTTACTTATAAAAACTTAAAAATAAAGGACCTTTAGCTAAATAAATAGGTAAGGGATGTTATATTCCAACAAAATTTCATTCAAAAAAACTTAATTTATGGAATTATAAACTAAGTGAAAGGAGATAAAATATGAAATTATCAAAAATAGAACTTCAAGAAAAAGATTACCCAAAAGCACTAGAAATATGGGAAAAATCTGTAATTGCAACTCATGAGTTTTTGAAAGAAAAGGATCGATTAGAATTAAAGGCTGAAATTCCTACATATTTTAAATTTGTCGAAGCTGATTTGTGGTTTAATGCCTACGAAGCAATTGGTTTCTCAGGTACAAACGAACTAAATTTAGAAATGCTTTTTATAGATCCAAAATATTTTAATAAAGGATATGGTACTAAAATACTACAGTATCTAATTCAAGAAAATAAAGTTCAATATGTTGATGTAAATAAAGATAACTATAATGCTGTAAATTTTTATATCAAAAATGGATTTAAAAAGTATAAAGAATCTCAAAAGGATCAACAAGGAAGACATTATCCGATATTACATCTTAAACTGTAATGATTACTTAATGAAATGCTTTTGAGTAAATCATTTATATAGTTAGTTGAGCCTATTTTTGTGAAGAAACATATAGAAATTTCTTTTTTAAAGCTGATTCATTTGAAGACATTTTTTAATAATACCAATGTCGAAAAATAGACAAAATATAAATAATAATTATATTGTTTCCTCTATTTAAATTTGATAAAATTTTTAAAATTATGTCATTTTGACGTGTAGAGGAGAATTTAAAATGAAAGAAAAATTATCATTTACTCAAATTATTTATGCTACTATCATTGGTGGGCTATTATCGGGAATAGTGAAATTAGGATGGGAAGTTATGCTACCGCCTAGAACCCCAGAGCGTAATGCAACTAATCCACCACAAGAATTATTACAAAAGTTTGGTTTTAGTTCAGATTTTACACATATGAGTTATCAATTTTCAGAACAATCAATGCCTTGGGTAAGTTTTATTGTTCATTTTAGTTTTTCAATAGCATTTGCGTTCATTTATATTATGCTAGTCAAACATTTTTCAAAAGTAGCAATTGGCTATGGTTCTATTTTTGGTCTAGTTGTTTGGATAGTCTTTCATTTAATTATAATGCCAATAATGAGTGTCGTTCCAAATGCTTTAGAGCAACCATTCCACGAACATGTATCTGAATTGTTTGGTCATGTTGTGTGGATGATGGTTATAGAATTTGTTCGTAGATATTTTGTATATAAAAATGGGTTGAAGGTAAATAAATATTAATTCAAACATATTTTCAAATGAAAGGGATGTACTTTTATATAAGTGCATCCTTTTTTAGGTTCTGATACATAAATAAGTGTTAGTTCTGTAAGTTCTATATTAAATAAATTTGAATTAAAAAATCACGAAGAAAACAATTCGCTTCATTAAAAAAGTAAGTTTTTTTAATTTTTTTAGTCAGACATTTTACGCTTTGGTACATAATTCACCCGTTATTTTGTTTGTCAAAAAGGGTAACAAACAAATAATAAATTTATTCAATTTTTTATTATATAAAAAATAAAGATGTGATTTCAAATGAAAAATTACAAAAAAGTTATAGTAGTTTCTTTGATAGCTAGCAGTGTGGCTTTTACGTCTGTAATTAATTCTCAAGTAAATGCATCAGCTATGAATCATAATTTATTTAAAGTAGGGGCAGACAGAGGAGATTATCAAGAGATTGCGGGACCACATTTAATCGTGGCAATATCTGCATATGATAAACAAAAGAAACATAGTTTTGAACCTCGTTATGTAGAGTTTCCATTAAAACCCGGAAATGTACTCACAAAGAAAGATGTTATAAATTATATTGAGTGGACGCTAGATGCACACGATTATAAAAAATATCGTGTTGTAGAATTAGATCCAGAGTCTAAAGTCCAAGTTTCATATTTTAGTAAAATAGAAAAACAAGTAGTAACAGAATATTTTCCCGTAACAGAAAAAGGATTTATTATTCCTGATTTGTTTGAACATGTACACAATCCAGGATTTATTATAGTAACAAACGTAGTTGTTGAAGTAAGAAATCCTAAGTAATTTCAAATAGACTGTTTTAAAATTTTTATGATATTTATACATGAAGAATTAAGGTCAATGGTTTGATTTGTGTCTTTAATTATTATCTTAATAGATCAGTCATACATAGATGACAATATTAAAAATGTTATTCAACTTCATAAAAATTTTGCTATAAAAAACCACTATTCAATTTAATGAGTTAGTGGCTTTTATGCAAAGCGTTTAATTATAGTTATGTATATCCTGTTTAGAACAGAACAAACTTTGTTGATATATTCATGTTTATTGAAACATAATTTTAATAAACATGAATAGAAATTTTCAGATTATAAGAGAAGCATTACTAGCCTCGAGACATTTAACTAGTTTATTTATATTAGGTAAAATAGCATATTCAATACAGAATATACATTATTTAAAAGTTGCTCGTTAGAGTTAGTATTATGAATTTTATTTCTAGATTGTGCTTCATTTATAGTATTACAGCTAATATGTTTATTTAGATACATTACTGTGTGGCTTTTTTATTTATGTAGCCTACCCACTTATTTTTGGAATCATATAAAGAATAAAATTCTTCATTATTACCAAGTACGTAACTATATTTGACATTTAAAGTTTTACCATAGAAGTTTTTGCTTAGACCTTTTTTGTTATCGAAATAAAAAGAATCCCAGATTACATAATTGTTTTTATTTATTTTGACTTTTTTATTCAGTAGCGTTCCTTTTAAATCAGAAACATCTCTTTTATTAAAATAACCTATCCATTTATTTTTATTATCATATAGAGATAAATAAGTTTGTCCATTATTATGTTTGTATATATATTTCGCTTTATAAACATTTCTGAGTTTAATATGAGTCAGTGGTTTCTTAATATGAAATTGAAAATCGTTCCAAACCGAAATATTACTTTTGGATACAGTGACATCTTTGTTGTAGACATGGCCAACTGGGATGTTCGTCCATTTTTTTATTAATTTCAAATTTGTATCATTTATTTTGGTGGCAAAGTTTAGCGGGCTAGAACCATAAGTATGTACTCCAATAATTTTCTTGTCTCTATTCCATACTGGACTGCCACTTTGTCCACCATAAGTATCTATATCGTAATAAACATTAAAATTAGTGATTTTTTTTAATAGACTGTTTCCTTTATATAATGTCCAACCGCCTTTATCAGCAGGGTATCCAGCTGTTTCTATAGGTTCGCTTAATTTCATTTTGTTAGTTATTCCTAAAGTACCTGTTTGTTCTCCAAGAGAGGTTTTTAACTTAATAACTGCTAAATCATGTTGAGAAGATTGAGAATTGATCCATTCTGGTAATAGATATTTTTTATCTACTTTTGCTTTACCTATAGTAGCTTTGTTAGCTCTTGCTCCAGCATAAGCTGTTATTTCAGTAGCCCAACCACCAAGTCTTGAATCGTAAACGTTATGCGCTGCTGTAAGTATTGTATCAGGAGCAATCACAGTACCTGTACCAATATAAGTTATATTGTTAAATGTCATGTTTAAAAGTACTATAGTTTTATAGGGATAAGAGGTATAATTTTTTACTAATATACGGTCATCTTTGCCTAAAATTCTTTCTATATCACTTCCAGTTGCTTCTTCTATAGGTCTAAGGTTTTCTTGCGGTATCTCATACTCAACAGGTGTAGCATCTTTTATAGGTTTTGTGGGTTCAGTAATATATGTATCATCATTGTTTAGTGATGATGCATCAACACTTTTTTCTTTTAAAACATAAGAGATGAGCAATAGAATCGATATTATTAAAAGAAATCTCCTAATTAAATTTCTCATTATTTAAAATTCTCCTAAAAACAAAATTGTAAAAGTAATTTTCCTAAATTAATTAATCGTTGTATGTCACATAGATTAGTTTGTCATTGGTAAAATCGAATTCTACTTTCAAGTTATTAAAGTCTGCTTTCGTATCTAAGTTTTCTATTCTTGCAATTTTATAATCGTTCATAATTAACCAAGGTATATCATATTTTTGGATTTTTAAGGTTATATTTTCATAATTTGCATATATCCATTCAATTTTGTTCTTATTATTTTTTATATCTATGACATTTAATTCAAGCTTTTTTGTATCATTATAGTTGTAATCATACACTTTAGTTATTCTCCTTTAATGAATTTATCTGCTGCCATAACAGCTAACAAATTATTTTGTCTTATGGCTTCTAATTTCATATTGAAAATTTGTGTAACGTACTGATCGGCGCTTCTAGGAACGCTATTAAGTGTTTTTGAAAAATACTTCAACCATTCAATTTTATCTTCATATTTCATTTTACTAATTGCAAAATTTTTCTTTTGCCCGTGTCTAAATAACCGCGTAGTAAATTTTCCAGCAAATTGGTCCCGTGTTTTTGGATCTTTGTAAATAGGGCTTTTGTAAATGGTGTTATAAATTTCGTTGATTGTTGCAAAGTATTGTTTCCCAGAACTTTTCTGATGTGATAAATGTGTACCATTATCAAAATTATTGACTACGACGTAGTATTCGTAATCTGTTTTTATAGCATAATTCCTAGAGTTCATTAGAAATTCTATAGTGAATAGTTGATCTTCACCAGTTTGTGAAAATGTTTTAAATCTTAACTTATTTTTATCTATAATTGCTTTTTTAAACATTTTGAGTACAGATAAAGCATAGAACATACTATTTTCAATAATATTAGCTTTCGGAACATTTCCATTTTCAAATATAGCTTTAGGTACGCTTCTACCTTTACCTTTAACGCCGTATTTTCCAATAATCAAATCACTTTTATGTTTAATTCCATAATTATATAAGTCTTCTAAAGCACGCGGGTGTAAAAAATCGTCAGAATCTAAAAAGAAAATATACTGACCACTACTCATTTCAATACCTTTATTTCTTGGTTTGCTAGCACTACCACTGTTGAATTTTAGTCGTTTGAATTTAATTAACTTACTGTATTTTTTTGTATAGGATTTAATAATATTTAATGTATTCGAGTTAGTTGAATGATCGTCTACAATTATTAGCTCATAATTGGTTTTCTCCATTGTTTGATTAATAACAGAATCGATTGTACGAGAAAGAGAACAATCGTTATTGTATGTTGGCATAACTATGCTGACTTTTTTAATTTTAAACGCCTCCTTTTTTACAAAGTTAGCAAAGAAGGCATTATTAGTATATGTAGTTAGTCGGTTTTTAAAATAAGTACAAGCAAAAATAATAAAAAAATAAGTTAGATTAACGAAAGTTATATGCAGTAATGAAATATTAGATAGTAATAAGATTTATTTTAATTATTCAATAATGTTAGTGGGTTAATAATATAAGAGGGATGTAAATTAAAGGAGGTATTATACGATTAGTATAATATACATTAAAATAGAAATTGACTATTTGGTAACATATTTAGGCATTAATAATTGATATAAAGTCGGTGACTAAAGTGGGTATTATGTAGAGCGCTAATCAACTTAAGTAATTAGTAAGCCGATTTTTAAAAGAACCACTTCTCTAAAGAAGTGGTTCTTGATTTATGAAGTTAATGGAAATGATAACTTTCGATCTAGTCATCTTAGTCAAAGAAGGGCGATAAATTCCTTTTAGATGAAATAGGGAATGTGTTTTAAGAGAAATTGACTTTGACGTATTGACAATAATTAAATGTTTACCTAGATATATGCTTAATTATCTTGTTCGTTATTTAACACTTTACCATTCTTAGCATCAATCGTTATTTCATGTTTTTCTTTGTCGTTTTTAAGGTCTAAATCGTAAACAAGTTTCCCATCGTCTTTTGATAGTGACCATTCTTTGATTTTTCCATCAAATTCTTTTTGCCCTTTTTTAATAGCGTCTTTATAATCGATGGCTTCATTATATTTAAAAGCCTCGTCATTGTTAATTGAGTTTTCGTTTTCTTGTTCTTTATTTAAAATTTTTTTATTTTTATCAGAGATAATAACTTCGGATTCTTTGTTATCACCTTGTTGTTCAATTTTATATGCCCACTCACCATTGCTTTTTTCATATGATATGCCTTTTAAATCTTGGTTATTATAAGTTTCTTGGGCTTTTTTAATGGCGTCATCAGGACTTGTTTTGATTTTATTGATAGAGATAACTTGGTTATCGGATGTTGTATCTTTTTTATTTTCAGATTTTGAATCACTGTCAGATGAACCATTGCCACAACTAGCTAATAATAGACTAGATAACAAAATTGCTGATAAACTTTTAAACTTCATCTGTTTCACTCCTTTATCTTTTTTAAAATAGATAATTACCCAATATTTGCTATGAGCAAAACATTAAAGGTGAAAAATTGATTTTTAACCAGTTGAATAATTTATTTAAACTAAATCAAAAATAAAAGTAACCTCTATATTATAAGGTGACCAAAAATGATTATAAATAGTTGAAATATTAAAAAATATTACGTCTTGTGCATGAACCCTGTTAAATAAATATAAACACGTTATAATAAATATAATTGAGATGGAGGAATGACAGATTGGATTTTTGGTTAAAAGCGCAAGCTGAACAAAATAGTAAAGGGATATTTATCGATGATGGCGTGAATCAAATTACATTTGGGAAGATGTATGATAGCGCTAAAAGGCTGGCCTATAGTCTGAAACAGTTAGAATTAAATAGAATAGGTTTATATATTAATAATACAATTGAATCCATAGTACTTATAAATGCTGCATGGGTAGCAGGCATAGAAATAGCTATGGTAAATACGAGATTAACTAAAAAAGAAATGATTGCTCAAATGAAATCTATAGATGTAAGTACAATTATATCGATGGAACAGCTTCATTTAAGAGATATTGAA
The DNA here is from genome assembly GCF_048568365.1 of Staphylococcus sp. Ze2. Classification (NCBI taxonomy): domain Bacteria; kingdom Bacillati; phylum Bacillota; class Bacilli; order Caryophanales; family Staphylococcaceae; genus Staphylococcus; species Staphylococcus sp. Ze2. The sequence continues at coordinate 1,396,710 of NZ_CP183486.1, forward strand.
GTGATAGATTTTCAAACATTACAGACTCAGGAAGGATATGAATTTGAAGCGCCGTTCTCAAATGATCGTATCGCATCGATTATGTTTACTTCTGGTACTACAGGACCTCAGAAAGCAGTGCCACAAACCTTTTACAACCATTATGCAAGTGCATTAGGTTGTAAAGAGAGTCTTGGATTTAGTCAATCTACAAAATGGTTATCGGTATTGCCGATTTATCACATTTCTGGTTTAAGCGTAGTGTTACGAGCCTTAATTGAAGGTTTTACATTACGACTTGAAGCGAAATTTGATGCTGATAAAATGATGAAGATAATAAGAGAGGAAACACCTACACATATATCATTAGTACCACAGACTTTGAAATGGTTAATGGACAAGGGGTGGCATCAACCATTCTCGATTGAAAAAATATTGCTTGGTGGAGCTAAACTAACTACATCTTTAATAAATAGAGCGTTAGAATATAATTTACCGATATATAATTCTTTTGGGATGACTGAGACGTGTTCGCAATTCTTAACAGCAACACCAGAAATGTTAAAACTAAGACCAGACACGGTTGGAAAACCGAGTGACAATGTTGAAGTGAAAATTTCTCAACCAAATGTTAATGGTCATGGAGAATTATTAATTAAAGGTGACAATGTTATGAATGGGTATCTTTTTCCAATGAATAAAAAAGATACCTTTGTAGATGGTTATTTTAAAACGGGTGATATAGCAGAAATAGATGAAGAAGGTTATGTTATGGTATATGACCGTAGAAAAGATTTAATTATAAGTGGTGGAGAAAATATATATCCTTATCAAATAGAAACAGTTGCTAAAAAACATGAATCTATCGAAGATGCAATGTGTGTAGGTATTGAAGATGATACATGGGGGGAAGTACCTTATTTATATTATATTGCTTCAGAAGCTATAACTAATAAACATTTAGTAGCATTCTTTGAAAATCATTTAGCAAAGTATAAAGTGCCAAAACAATTTAAGCGTGTTACTTCGTTACCTTATACATCAACAGGTAAATTGCAAAGGAATCATTTATAAAAAGTAATAAGGAGTCTATATGAAAATAGTTGATATGCATCTATACGTTTACGACGAACGTTTTAATACCCCAATTATTACACCTAAAATAAAACTTGAAACACGTAAAGCGTTGTTTGTAGCTTTAGTTACGGATAATAATTCATATTACTATGGAGAGTGTAATGCGTTTGAAACTGATTGGTATGCAAATGAAACGATTGATGATGCACAAAACCAAGTGAAAGAGTGGTTCGAAAGTATTAAAAATATAGCGTTTTATACTTTCGATGAAATGTTGTGTAGTTTAAATCATTTAACTAAATATCCAGCAACTAGAAGTATGATTGTAATGGCTTGTTATCAAATGTTTTTCAAATTAACAGATTTTAGCGTAGCCTATGGTGCAACAATTAGTGGTTTAGCCGAAGAAAATATTTTGCAATTATCCCAAACACAACCTCAACGTGTTAAAGTAAAATGGTCTTATTCAATTTTAAATGATATAAAAAAAATTAAACAATTACCATTTAAACCAGATGTTGTTATAGATGCTAATGAATCTATAACCAATTCAGAGATAGCTAAGTTAACAACAATTGGGTATGATCAATTATTGTATATAGAGGAGCCGTTTAAATCTTTAAATATGCTAAATCAGTTTGATGCATACGAATTACCACCAGTTGCTATAGATGAAAAGGCAGACACAGTAGGTAACATTCTAGAGATTCTAGATAATTACGCTATAGATGTTGTTGTATTGAAACCTTTTAGGTTGGGTGGGATTGATAAAGTGATGGATATCATTAAAATGCTTAATGATAAAAATGTAAAAATAGTTATAGGTGGCATGTATGAGTATGGATTAAGTAGATATTTTACTGCGATGCTAGCGCAATTTTCTAATTATCCAAGTGATATTACACCAGAAGGTTATTATTTTGAGAATGATATGGTTGACCGCGCAGGTATATTAAAAAGAGGCTCAATTTATTTTGAGCCTCCAAAGGTTAAAAGTACAAGATTAACAAGAATTTATTAATCTTTGTTGTCATCTTTTTTCTTTAAGGGTACTGGGTCAAAACCGCCTTTATGAAGCGGATGGCATTTTGAAATCCGTTTAATACCTAACCACGTACCTTTGAATGCACCATATACTTGAATTGCTTCTCTTGTATATTCAGAACAAGTAGGGTAAAAACGGCAAGTTGCGGGCGTTAATGGTGATATAAATCGTTGATATATATGAATGAGTCCAAGAAATATAGTTTTCATAAATTTTGCCTCCAACAAATAACTTAGCTTTAGCATAGTTAGTTTAACATAATAAGGGGAAGAGTGATGTATATGAAGTTTAAAGATAAAGATAATGACAACGTATATTTATCATATAAAGATAAAGAAGATATTGCTGACGGAAATCATGTTCTCATTATTCCGAAATATAAAGATCAGTTGCTATTTACAAACCACAAATTACGTGGCATTGAATTCCCCGGCGGTAAAAAAGAAGACGGAGAAACAAGTGAAGCAGCTGCTGCGCGAGAGTTGTTTGAAGAAACAGGAGCAACGATAGCGCAATGTGAGTATATTGCACAATATGAAGTACAACGTACGAATGGTTTATGTTTTACAAAAGATGTATTTATGGTAAATGTATCAGAGATAAGTCATCAAGTGGATTATTTAGAAACAAATGGCCCGTTATTTTATAAGGATATAGCTGACATTCCAGAGAGTAACAAAAGTTATTTGCTGAAGGACGATGCGATTTTACACTGTTTAGAGAGAGTGATATCACTTGGATTTTATAAATAGAAAATGTATGCCAATTGAATCAATGCATCATAAATTTGATGAAGTCACATATCGTGTCGATAATTTAAAAGTTCGAGGCTTAATAATGACGCCGAAAAAAAATGTAAAAAGAATTGTGATTTATCTACGTGGTGGCAAAGGTCAGGTAGGTAAAGTGAGGGCAGCTAGAATGATGCAGTTTGCAGATACAAGCACTTTAGTCTTTGGTCCGTATTATAGAGGGAATAATGGCAGTGAGGGTAAAGATGAATTTTATGGGGCGGATCTAAATGATGTCACGGTCGCTATACGTATATTGCATCAAAAATACCCTAATGCGGACATTCATATGATTGGATTTTCAAGAGGTGGACTTCAAGGTTTACTCACATTTCAAGAATTACCAATCTCAAGTTATATTATCTGGGGTGGAGTATCTGATATATACTTAATGTATGAAGAACGCGTCGACTTAAGAGGCATGCTGAAACGCATGATTGGTCATCCTAAAAAGCAAGCTGCTGCCTATCAGCAACGAGATGCATTAGCTCAAATTACTAAGTCAAGCCCGCCCATATTTATTGTTCATGGTGGAAAAGATAAACAAGTAGGTATTCATCATGCCTATTATTTAGCACAGCAATTAGAGGAAAAGGGAACAACTTATCGTACGTTTTATCAAATGTCGGAAGGTCATGTACCTAGACCGTTCGCTCTAAAACAAACGCTTTATGAAATTAAACAGTGGATGAAAGATGTCGAAGAGAATAAAATATAATAAATAAAGAGGATTGGGCGTTAACGCCCAATCCTCTTTACTATATAATATAATTTAACAAATATTATTTAAACCCACCACGTGTTGCTAAATCATCAACTTCTACTCCAAATTTTTCAAAGTTGTGATTGAAACGGTTAATTAAATCTTGAGCTTGTTCTCTATACGCTTCTGGCTTACTCCAAGCATTAATAGGATTCAATAGTGTTTGAGGGACATCCTCAACTTCGACTGGAATATCTAAACCGAACATATCATCTTTAATATATTCAGCATCTCTTAATTGCCCTGTAATTGCTTGATTTACCATTTGTCTTGTGTAACTTAGGCTTATACGACGTCCTACGCCATATTTACCACCAGTCCAACCAGTGTTTACAAGATAAACATCTACATCATGTTGATCGATTAGGTTACCTAATAAATCAGCATAAACTTTAGCGTTTAGAGGTAAGAAAGGTGAACCGAAACATGTAGAGAATGAAGGTTCTGGCTCAGTTACGCCACGTTCTGTACCGGCTAATTTAGCAGTGAATCCACTCAAGAAATGATACATTGCTTGATCTTTGGACAGTTTTGAAATAGGTGGTAAAACACCGAAAGCATCTGCAGTTAAGAAAATAATTGTATTAGGATGAGCCGCTTTAGATGGGGTTACAATATTTTCAATATGGTCTATTGGATATGCTGCTCTAGTGTTTTCAGTGTATTGATTATCATCGAAGTCAATGTCACCATCTTCATCTACAACAACATTTTCTAAAATAGTACCATATTTAATAGCGTCATAAATTTGAGGTTCTTTTTTATAAGAAAGGTTAATTGCTTTTGCATAACAACCACCTTCTATGTTAAAAATACCATTTTCATTCCAACCATGTTCATCATCGCCAATTAGCTTACGTGTTGGATCCGCTGATAGTGTTGTTTTACCAGTGCCAGAAAGACCAAAGAATAAAGCAACGTCACCTTTGTCTCCAACGTTAGCTGAACAGTGCATGCTCATAATGTTATCTTTAGGTAGTAAATAGTTCATTACGGAGAAAATACCTTTTTTCATTTCACCAGCGTATTCAGTCCCGCCAATGAGGATGACTTTATGTTTGAAAGATGTGATGATAAATGTTTCTGAGTTTGTGCCGTCAATCTCTGGATCGGCTTTAAAATGAGGTGCTGAAATAATTGTGAAGTTTGGTTTGATTTCTTGCGCTTCTTCTTTTGAGCTAGGGCGTATAAACATATTTTGAGCAAATAGATTATGCCAAGCTAATTCATTTACAACAGTTAATTTTAATTGTGAGTCGTGATCACTACCGGCATAACCGTTGAATACATATAGTTCATCTTTTTTGTCTAAATAGTTTAGTACCTTATCATATAAATTTAAAAATGTTTCTTCTTCAATCGGTTGGTTAACGTTGCCCCAGTCAATATCATCTCTATAAGATGGCTCATTTACAATAAACTTATCCTTTGGTGAACGACCTGTATATTTACCTGTTCTAGCGTTAATTGCACCTAATTCGGTGAGTTCTCCTTCATCATTATCTAAAATCTTGTTATACAACTGTGTTGTAGATAATTGAAATAATGAAGATTTTTTGTCTAAAATGCTTTCAATTTTGTTTGTATAAGTGTATGTATCTACAGCCATACTAATCCCTCCAACGCTATTTAGTTATTGTAAGCCTTTACAATTACAGAGTATAACACATATATATTAATAGTCCATACCAATTTAAAAGGAATTTTAAATAACCATTAATAAATGTAAAATTGACATTATATCGTTGATTCTGTACTATAGGACTTAACGGATTCTCTTATCCTGAGTGGCGGAGGGACATGGACCCAATGAAGCCCAGCAACCTCTTCTTAATAGGAAGAAAGGTGCCAAACCGTTTGCAGACAAATATCGTCTGAACGATAAGAGCGAATGGACGTATAAGGCCTTCTCTCTATTTATTGATAGTGTAGAAGGCTTTTTTAATGAGCTCAACAGAGAGAGAATTTTCGTAATTTAAAAACTAAAGGAGCAAATTATGACTTACAATAGAAGATTATTCACTTCAGAATCGGTAACAGAAGGACATCCAGATAAAATAGCGGATCAAGTATCTGATGCTATATTGGATGAAATATTGAAAGATGACCCAAATGCACGTGTTGCTTGTGAGACGACAGTAACTACTGGCATGGCGCTTATTTCAGGAGAAATATCAACAACAACATATGTTGATATTCCAAAAGTGGTTAGAGAAACAATTAAAGAGATAGGTTACACACGTGCTAAATACGGTTACGATAGCCAGACAATGGCAGTGTTGACGGCAATTGACGAACAGTCACCAGATATCGCTCAAGGTGTCGATACAGCTTTAGAGTATCGTGAAGATGCATCAGAAGAGGAAATTGAAGCTACTGGAGCGGGTGACCAAGGTTTGATGTTCGGTTATGCTACAAACGAAACGGATACTTACATGCCGTTACCAATTTTCTTATCACATCAACTTGCTAAACGCTTATCAGATGTACGTAAAGATGAAATATTAAATTACTTACGTCCTGATGGTAAAGTACAAGTAACTGTTGAGTATGATGAACAAGATCAACCACATCGTATTGATACAATTGTCGTGTCAACACAACATGCCGAAGATATCGAATTAGCACAAATTCAAGACGATATTAAAAAACATGTCATTTATCCAACGGTACCCGAAACACTTTTAGATGAGAATACCAAATTTTATATCAATCCTACTGGTCGTTTCGTTATAGGTGGGCCACAAGGTGATGCTGGGCTTACTGGACGTAAAATAATTGTTGATACATATGGTGGTTATGCACGCCATGGTGGGGGATGCTTTAGTGGTAAAGATCCGACTAAAGTAGACCGTTCTGCTGCATATGCTGCACGTTATGTAGCGAAAAATATCGTTGCTGCTGAATTAGCAGACAAATGTGAGGTGCAACTTGCATATGCTATTGGTGTAGCTGAACCTGTTTCTATTTCTATAGATACATTTGGTACAGGAAAAGTTAAAGAAAATGAATTGGTTGAGGCAGTTAGACAACATTTTGATTTAAGACCAGCTGGAATTATTAAAATGTTAGACTTGAAACATCCTATTTATAAACAAACTGCTGCATACGGTCATTTTGGTCGTACAGACGTATTATTACCATGGGAAAAGTTAGATAAAATTAATTTATTAAAAGATACAGTTAAAGCTTAACTAGAGTAAAAATATTTTTAGCTTTACTATCGAATACTATATGTTTATCTATTATAATTAAGTTACTGAACACATAAAGGAGCGTTTTTTGTTATGAATTCATTTGGACCATTAGAGATTGGTTTAATTGTGGCAATTGTTGTAGCAGTAATTTGTTTCATTTTATTTATCATTGCTTTGAAAAGTAAAAAGAAAGCACAACAAAAGGTAGAGGAACAATACAAAACCAGAGAACAAAAACTAAGCGACGAGCATGAGGAAGAATTAGAAAAAGAAAGAATTGAAAATAAAAAAACAGTAACAAAGCAAAAAGAAGAATATAATGCTACAGTTAGTTCGAAAAATAGAGAAATTGATGCATTAAAATTGTTCTCTAAAAATCAAAGTGAATATGTAACTGATATGAGACTTATTGGTATTCGAGAAAGATTAGTAAATGAGAAAAGAATTCGCCCAGAAGATATGCACATTATGGCGAACATATTTTTACCTAAGAATGAATTTAATGATGTACAGCGCATTAGCCACTTAGTACTTACGCGTACTGGTTTATATATCATTGATTCTCAATTATTAAAGGGTCATGTATATAATGGTGTGAGTGCTGCACAATTTAAAGAGCAACCAACAATGGAACAAGTGTTTAACACGTTGGACCTTGATAGACAAGAACCACAAACACTTGTATTAGATCAAAATGAAGATGAAAATTCATTATCTTTTGTTAATTACACGACTCATTTAAATGATATTGAGAAACTAGCTGGTGATATTCAAATAGAATTGAATTTAAAATTCACACCAACAACAATTTTATATTTCAACCCTAAAAATGAAGGCGATGTAACAATTTCAAACTATGCGCAAAGTTCAAACACCAAAGTGTTAGTTGGTCCAGAACAATTGGATGAATTCTTTAATAAATTCGTATTCCATGGTCGCATTCAATATAACGTTGAAGATTTACAACGTGTTATGGATGAAATTGAATCATTTAACTAAAGATACAAATTTTATATTTTGATAATAAATAATGCTATTTAGTATAAACTGTCAACAAAAGCAATTAGACTTTTGTTGACAGTTTTTTTGTAGATTATAGAAATTTATAAATAATTTAACCACAAATTAATTATAAACATATAGGCATTTTTATTTATATATTTGGGAATATTGATTAGTATAATAATTAACAAAATAAAAAGGGGATTTTAACTTGGAAAATATTACATTTTATAATGGTAATGAGATGCCGATTGTTGGATTGGGCACATTTCGCGTGGAGAATAATGATGAATGTGCAGCATCAGTAAAACATGCAATTGAAAATGGCTATACACATATTGATACAGCAATGATTTATGAAAACGAAGATAAAGTAGGTCAAGGTATTGCTGAAGGATTAGCTTCAACAGGATTAAAAAGAAGTGACTTATTCATTACTTCTAAATTATGGCTTGATGACTATGGTCGACAAAATGTTGCTGATGCTTATGAGACAAGTTTAAACAAATTAGGTTTAGACTATTTAGATTTATATCTTATGCATTGGCCTGGAACTGATGAAGCATTGATGATTGATACTTGGCAGGGTATGGAAGACCTTTATAAAAATGATAAAGTGAAAAATATTGGTGTAAGTAACTTTAATATTGAACATTTGGAAGCTTTATTAGCACAAGTTTCAATTAAACCAGTAATAAATCAAGTAGAATTCCATCCATATTTATTACAATCATCTTTAAATAGATATCTTGAAGTTCAAAATATTCATATGGAGTCATGGTCGCCGTTAATGAACGCACAAATTTTGGAAGATGAAACGGTAAATGCAGTAGCTAATGAAGTGGGTAAATCACCGGCTCAAGTAATTATTAGATGGAATATTGAACATGGTGTAGTAGTAATTCCGAAGTCAGTTACTCCTTCTAGAATAGAAGAGAACATTAATGTATTTGATTTTGCTTTAACAGCTGAACAAATAGAAAAATTAGATAACCTCAATGAAGAACGTAGAATTGGACCAGATCCTGCAAAATACAGTGGTCATTAACGAACGATATACAACAATATTAATACAGACTTGATGAGACTGTCATTAACAGACATAGGTAATGTGAAGCACATAAAAAGCCACAAATACAATTTAATGATTTTGTGGCTTTATTATAATGCACTTTTTTAGGTTATTCGTTAAAGCATGTAACCTAATAAACAAGCTAAAAAGGAAACACCATATTGGAGTACTGAATAAATGATGAAATAAGTAAATTTCTTTTTAGTCATTAATAGTTGGACGAGTTCAGATGACAAAGTAGAGAAGGTAGTAAGACCGCCTAAAATACCAACGATTACAAAGGGTTCAATCCAATCTAATTTAAGTGCCGAACCTAATAGGAACCCAATGATAAAACTACCTACTATGTTAACAAAAGGCGTTGCAACTGGTAATACACTATTAAATTTGCGATTAAAAAAATTAGTGATAAAACCACGGATAACTGCACCTATGCCACCGCCTAACATGATTAATAAACAGTTAATCATGAGTAACGTACCCCCAATCTAACCCCAATATAGCATAAGAGTATTCCTAAAACATAACTACTGATTGCATAAATAGAAACAGCTAAATAAGCTTGTTGCTCAAATAAATGTATAAGCTCAAATTGAAATGTTGAAAAGGTAGTCATTGCACCTAACAGGCCTGTAGTAATACCTTTTTTAAAAAGTGGATTATTCTTGTAATATTGTAAAGTCAGTGTCCCAAGAAACCCCATTAGAAATGCGCCTAAAATATTAGCGATAAATGTGCCAATAGGAAAAGTAGAATTAACACTTATAAATGAAAACAAGTATCTGAGTAAAGCACCGACAGCGCCTCCTACAAAAATATATAAATATTGCATTGTTGGCATGCTTCCTTTCTTAAAAAAAGTGCAAGTTTTAGCAACATGACATTGCTATTAAATCTTATTTATTGTTTTTATAATATCAAATTTAATTAGAAATTTAGAATGTATTTATAATTGAATTTGTCCGATATTGCCTATACTTAAGGCTTATTTAATTAGATCAAAGAATCTTTTAACCAAAATTATAGAGGCTAAGACATCTACCGTTGTCCTAGCCTCTTAATTAGAATATTATGCCAAATGTCGATAGAGAAGCAAGAATATGAATAACAATTACGACTAAAATAACGTATGGTAATACTTTACTTGCTCTTCGTATCCAATCTGACTCTTCATGTAGATGTTTGATTGATTTATCAGCAAAAATTATGGAAATTATTAAAATAATAGCATTTATAATACTACAAACAAATATTAATTTTATCATCGAATTAAAATGCATGTTTAATAGAGGATTTCTTGTATTAAAATAAAAACTAATAATAACCAATAAAGTAGATAAATAAAAATAAAGTTTTGAACGTGCCATTTGTACCTCCTAATGCAATTCATTTAACCATAATACCATAAATTCACTAAAAACTAATGAATTTTATATTTATATAGTATATTAACATATTGAATATATGCTTATGTAGGATGAGTACTCTAATATAATAAAAGTTTAATATTACTTTAAAAATATTCTGAATTTAAGCAAAAAATTAGAATTAATACTTTATAGATGGTATAACTAAGTTGTATGGTTAATAATGGTTAATAACCGTTATCAAATAATTCTTAATTGAATTATTTAATTAAGTCAGGAGGAATAAGTAATGGCAAAATTAAATGTTGAAGTATTTGCAGATGGTGCAGATATTGAAGAAATGAAAGCAGCTTATAAAAATAAACAGGTTGATGGTTTTACTACTAACCCAAGTTTAATGGCAAAAGCAGGTGTTACAGACTATAAAGCTTTCGCTGAAGAAGCTGTTCGTGAGATTCCTGATGCTTCTATCTCATTTGAAGTATTTGCAGATGATTTAGAAACTATGGCAAAAGAAGCGGAAATTTTAAAACAATATGGTAGTAATGTATTTGTTAAAATTCCAGTTGTAAACACAAAAGGTGAATCAACTATTTCTCTAATTAAAAAATTATCAGCAGAAAATGTTCGTTTAAACGTAACTGCTGTTTATACATTAGATCAAGTTAAAGAAATTACAGATGCTGTCACTGAAGGCGTTCCAACTTATGTATCAGTATTTGCTGGTCGTATTGCTGACACAGGGGTCGACCCAATTCCTATGATGAAAGAAGCTGCTGAAATTACACATAGTAAAGACGGCGTGAAATTATTATGGGCTAGTTGTCGCGAAGTAATTAACGTTATACAAGCTGATGAAGTTGGTGCTGATATCATCACATGTCCAGCAGATGTTGTTAAAAAAGTAAACAATAATCTTGGCCGTGATATTAATGAACTATCAGTAGATACAGTTGAAGGATTTGCAAAAGATATCCAAAGTTCTGGCTTATCTATTCTTTAATTCTAAAAAGTAATTTGAGTTTATTGTAAATTTAAATATAAGTAAAAAGACCGAGACAATTAGTTATGTCTCGGTCTTTTTTTATACTTTAAAAATATAAAAATTTTGAAATATATCTGATATACTATATATTATAAATTTTCTGGCTAATTCTTTTCTTGTTCAATATTATGACGCATGTAATGATTAGTTGGGGAGGAGTGAAGTGATGAAAATACATCCACCTAAAATTAACGCCCACTTAGAAAAGAAAGAGCTGACAGATGTATTTGATGAAGTTGATGATCTCATAGAATTAGCAGAAATCTCAAATTCATCATTGGAAGAAAAAGCATTAGATAGATTATTAATCTATGGATCGACTATCAAAGATTGCAGCTTTGCTAATTCGGATTTAGGACGTGCTGATTTTACAGATGTCGTATTTGAAAACTGTGATTTTTCTAATTCTCTGATGGCTTATGGTACGATTCATAGGGTTACTTTTAAAAATTGTAGAATGACAGGAACATTACTCAAAAATATGAGATTAAGTCATATTACATTTGAAGAAGTAAAAGCAAATTTTATAAATTTGATAGAATCGAAAATCGATGTATTTAGAATCAATACAAGTGATCTAGAAAATGCTGAATTTCATAATACTACGCTTAAAAACGTGGAATTTTTTAAATCTGAACTGAATCATATGTCAATCTATCAAACGTCGTTAAAAAGTTGTGATATAAGTCAATCATTTTTTGAACATATCATTGTTGGAAAAGATGATTTAATAGGATGCAAAGTATCGAGTGAACAAGCTATCCAAATTGCCAAATTAATTGGTATCGTTGTCGTTGACTAAATATAAAGAAATAAGGCAGTCGTAATACATATTTATTTTGAAAACCCTCAATTTTAATTGAATCACTGTGATAATTGATTTATTATTTAAGTGAGTAACTGAAGTGATGTGAACGTAATAAAGGAGAACATTTCAAATGAAAGCAAATATCTTTAAGCAAAAAGTAAAAAAGCAGTTGTGGTTTTTAAACAAAAAAGAGAAAAACAAATTAGATGAAGTGTTGTCTAAAGCAGTTGATTCAAATGAAAGTGAACAATTAAAGCGTCCAGTTGCTTTCTCAAATCAATTTTTAAAGGAATATATTTTTAAAGAAAAAGTCGTTTCAAGTACCCAATTATTCTTACTATTATTAGGTATTTTAGGTACGTATATCGTACTTATTGGTTTGTTCTTGTTTGGTTTTCTGACAAGTTTGACTTCAGTACAATATTTCATTAAGCCGGAAGTAGAGCTATCGACAGTTACTGTTCTGCTAACCTTGGTTGGAGCATTGTTATTACTTATAGTCAGTCTATATATGATAAAAGTAGTAACTGGGTATTTTACGAAAAAACTATTGGAATATAAACACAATAAAACTTTATAGTAATGAAACTAGCTTAAAAGGTGAGAAAGTGTTAAACTTTCTTGCCATTTTTTATATATAAAAATATACGGGGCATCTACAGTGATAAATGTACCATTATCAAAATAAATTATTGTGGATGAACCTTTGGATTTTAATCCGTTAATAGTACAAGCGTTTATATAATATTGTATGGGGGAACGTTGGGGTTTTACAGGGAATATTGTTGTTTGATAATCGATATAAATAGGTACTAACTTCTTAATTTTTAATATTCGTTTAGACTGTCCAAGTTGTACTTTATGTGAACGTTGATGCTTTTCTAAAATGTAGTTAATAGTTTGATTGATTGGAGATGGATATATAAATTGATGTGTAGTGTATTGGCATATTGTAAGTATCTCTGATCCTATTGCTGTTTTGAAATATAATATTTTAGTTAGATTAGACATGAATGTTTCACCTCATTTATTAAGATAATAGTTTTTATACTTGATTTTGACTCTGTTTTGATAATTTTTTAATGTGGAAATTGAACAATTTAACTCTTTAGCTAACTCTTTTTGTTTATAGCCTGCTAATTTTAATCGGAGCCAAAGTTGTTCTTTTTCCGATAAATAGGAAAGAAAATTATTATACAAGATTCGAGCATCATCGAAGGGGTAATTAATATTAGGAAGGTTATCTAATTCAAATATGTTATATGTCTGAATAGTGTGTTGCGAACGAAAAAGGTCGATAATAAAGTAATTGAGACGAGTATATAAAAATGAATTCAAAGAAGATTTTTGAGGGGTATATACTTTTGATAATTCCCACATTTTTATCATGAGTAATTGTACATATTCATCATTATTGTACTTAATATTATATTTTTTGAGAAGAAAATATATTATGTGCTTGAAATTTTTATACAATTCATTATAGTTCATTGTTAGACTCCATTGTTGTATATACAACATAAATTTCCGGATAGATTTAGTTTATTGTAAAAAATAATAAATTTCATTTGCTAAATAGTTACATAAGGTGTTAAATAGAAGTCATAAGGTAGATAAATTTAAGTTTTATAACATTAACGCGTATTCAACTTAAAGATATAGCATTTAGAGATAAATATTATCTTCGGACAATTATCAGGAGGTTTGTATGGATTACGCACATTTAAATTTAGAACATTTTTTTGCGAAACATAATGATTTAGATATAATTAAAGATAAATCAGACTTTGTTATGATTAATAACATGACAAATGAAATGATGTATCGAGATGGTGAAATAGAAGGCGCAATAGATTTGAACCGTTATTATTATAAAAATAGATCTCAAGCAGCAAGTTTTATCATAATGGAATATCGTAAAAGTCAAGAGTAATGAAATTAAAATTTCATTACTTTTTTTATGAATATATGACAACAATCAGATTAAATTGTACGATTAAGTATTTAGTGTTAAACTTTATTATCAGATAGTCTCAATAGTAGTAGTACATAGATTAAAGAGGCTCCATTCCTAATTATTACCTAAGAGGTGTGAACATGACGAAGCATAAAAAGGGCTCTATATTATCAATTATTGGTTTGTTGATAATCTTAGGTGTAGCTGCTGTTATTGTTTTTACAATGATATCAGATCAAATCTTTTTTAAAGATGTAAATGAACAAGAAAAAGTTGAAAATCTAAAAGTTACTTTAGATAAAGCATCTAAAAAGCAAATTGATAACTACACAAGCCAACAAGTCTCAAGTAAAGATAATAAAAGTTGGAGAGATGCATCATCTACTGAGATAAAAGCCGCAATGAATAGTAGTGAGTTTATAGATAGTGATACTCAAAAATACCAATTTTTAGAGTTGGATAAATACCAAGGAATTGATGAAAACAGAATTAAACGTATGTTAATTGACAATCCAATATTATTAAAGCATTCAGATGACTTTTTAAATGCAGCAAAAAATAAACATGTAAATGAAGTTTATTTAATATCCCATGCTTTACTAGAAACAGGTTCGGCAAAGAGTGAACTTGCAAGTGGTGTAGAAATTGATGGGAAAAAATATTACAACTTTTTTGGGGTCGGCGCATTAGATGAAGATCCAATCAAAACTGGATCAGAATATGCCAAGAAACATGGTTGGGATACACCTGAAAAAGCTATAAGTGGTGGCGCAAACTTTATTCATGATCACTTTTTATCAAATAAAGATCAAAACACTCTTTATAGCATGAGATGGAATCCTAAAAACCCTGGTGAACACCAATACGCTACCGACATTAAATGGGCTGAAAGTAATGCAAGTTTAATGGCTAATTTCTATAAAGATATGAAAACAGAAGGTAAGTATTACAAATACTTTGTTTATAAAGATGATGAAAAGCATAAAACACAATAAATAACCATGTGCTAAGCGTATGGTTATATCCTGCCAACGAGGTTGTTAACTTTGTTGGCATTTTTTAATTTTTATAGATGTTTTTATAATTTATTGATTTGTAAAAATACTATTATATTGCTTTGTTTATAATAAGTTTAGCATTGTATAGATAATATAGATTAGTTGATTATTTGAAAAAGGCTATGTTCAATTTCAATTAAAAAAATCATAATAAAAAGCCAAGTGTCAACTGACGTTTGGCTTTTTATTATGATAACGGTTATTAGGAATTTTCGGCTTTATTTAGCTTTGTTTTTTTGACTAATAAGAATAAATAACATAAGTGTAGAGATAAATACTTTTAAAATGAATTTCATAGTGTCACTTCCTACTTAAGGTTTTTTTAATTAATTGAGACTAAAAAACGTTTTAATATTGAACTATTTTTCATCAAAATAATTATGTTTTTTTAAGAATGTTTCAGCTACAACTGCTGGTTCTTTTCCATTCCCATCAGCTTCATAATTTAATTTTTGCATTTGTTCTGTGCTGATTTTATCATCAAGTTTCGATATTGACTTTTTGATTTGTGGATGCTCTTTGAGTAACTTATTTGGAGCAACTGCACTTGCATCATAAGGTGGAAAGAAATTTTGGTCATCTTTTAATACAACTAAATCATATGCAGCTATTCTTCCATCTGTGGTATAACCTAATGCCACATCTAATTTATTATTTTTTAACGCATCATATACAAGACCAATTTGCATAGGTTTAAGTGAATTAAAACCGAATCCATAGTGTTTTTGGAAAGGGGCGTACCCATCTCCACCACGTTTGATCCAAGTAGTATCTGTTCCTACATTGACTTTATCTTTAATTTTTTTTAAATCAGAGACAGTTTGTAAATTATATTTTTTTGCGGTTTCTTTTGTGACCATAAATGCGAATGTGTTTTCAAAGCCATAAGAATTAAAAAATGTTTGATTAAACTTTTGGTTAAATAATTTTTTAGTAATCGTCATTGCTTTATTTGTATCTGTAATAGGTTCTTGTTCAAGTACACCAACTAAGTCTGTGCCAGTATACCGCGTGCTTGATATATCAGCATCACCATTCATTAATGCATTGTGCTGTATAGTTGCAGACCCTAAATTGTTAATTATAGTGCCGGATGTTTCGCCATTTGTATCATGCTCAATAAGTTCTTTTAACATATAGGCCATAATTTGTGATTCACTAGTAGCTAAAGCTGATATTTTAACAGTGTTTTTTGATTGGCCACCACCTAAACCTGGCAAATCGCAACTAGCTAGTAAAAAGGTACTTGTTAAAATGAAAAATAAAAATCTTTTTAAATGTTTCATTGTTGAACTCCTTATATGTATTAAAAAACTATTATTAGAATATATTAAGATTAACACACTTAGCAAAACATTATAATACTGCTTAAAAAATAGTAGCAGACCATTAATGTGTAATATACATTAAAGGACTGGTATAATAGCCATAAATAATCTTAGTAAGGAAGTGTACTATGAGAATTGCCATCATTGGAATGGGCACTGCAGGTGTCACGCTTTTAAAAGAATTAGTGAAAAGTGATTCTTTTTCTAAAATGAATATTGATGTATATGATAATCCTATAAATATGGGGCAAGGTGTCCCTTTTCAAAATGACAGTGCAGAATTACTAATAAATTTACCGGCAGCACAGATGTCTTTGAATTTAGATAACCATAGAGAGTTTTATGAATGGTATGAAAAGCAATCTACATTTAAATTTTCAAACCCGGAATACTTGCCAAGATTTATATTTGGACATTATATGAAAGATTATTTACAGAAATTTAATCATAAGTACGGCAACATAAATATAATCAAAGAAGAGGTTAATGAAGTATTTATAGAGTCAGAAATAGGGAAGACCAAAGTGACATATTGTGTTTGTACTTCTAAAGAAATAGAAAAATGTAAAAAGTATGACGTCGTATTCTTAACTATTGGTACTCTATCATATCATGATCCATATGGTTTGAAGGGGATACGTGGTTATATTAAAACGCCATATCCGACTTATAATACATTAGATGATGTACAGGATTCCGACGAAATTGCTATTATTGGTACGGGATTAGCAAGTTTAGATGTTATTCGCTATGTAACTTCGCATCACCCTAAACTACCAATAACTGTTGCTAGTCGAAAAGGGCGATTGCCAAGTGTAAGAGGTGAGATGCCTGATATCGATTTTAAATATATAACTCCAGAAAAATTTAACGAGATAAAGCGCAAGCATTTTGGGAATGTACCTCTGGATGAAGTAATAAAATTATTCTTGAAAGATTGTGCATTGCATAATATTGATGTCGAAACGTTAGTGCATCGTAGTCAAGATGATCCAATTAAGGATTTAACTTATGACCTAGAACATGCTGATGAATTAGGGAAATTACAAAGTATACTTGAATTAACGAAAGAAAATTTAAATTGGATTTGGAATAGTTTAAGTAGAGAGGACCAAAAACGATTTTTAACTAATTATCAGCCTATATTAAAAGAAAATTCAAACCCGATGCCGCCTCAAACAGCACGATTATTGATTGATCACATTAACCATGGCACGATTAAAATCAAAAGTGAATTAGAAGATGTTCGATATAA
This sequence comes from Staphylococcus sp. Ze2, assembly GCF_048568365.1. Classification (NCBI taxonomy): domain Bacteria; kingdom Bacillati; phylum Bacillota; class Bacilli; order Caryophanales; family Staphylococcaceae; genus Staphylococcus; species Staphylococcus sp. Ze2. The sequence goes on from NZ_CP183486.1 coordinate 1,414,454, forward strand.
TAATAATAAGTTCAACTTTAAATATAAAGATGCGTCAGTAGAACAGTTTGATATTGTAATTAATGCTACTGGATCAAAGACACAACTTGCAGATTTAGATGGTGATGACCAACTCGTATTAAATCTCGAGAACAGACAGGTTGTACAAGCGCATCCACTTGGTGGAATTCAAATTGTTGCTGAAACTAATCAAATTATAAGTCCTCGCTATGGAACGCTGAAACATATGTATGCGCTCGGCCAATTAACAAATGGAATTAATCAATCACGTAATGGCGTTATGATGATTGTAAAACAAGCTGTTAATGTGGTTGACCATCTATTAAGTACAAAATAAGATATTTATAATTTATAGATGAATTACACAACGACAAATTAACTGAATAAGTTGTGAGTTATCTGTGACGACTATTCATAATTTAATAGTCGTCAGTGGGTATTAACTAATTTGTTTGTGCTTTAAGTTGAAAAAATGTAATGAAATATCAAAAAAACAAAGCCGACTTAGATAATAAGAATTGTCATTTTGTCAAAAGTGTAGTACCATTATTTTGTAACTTATTCAAAGTTACCTGACTCAATCATCGAATACAATTTCATAAATATTCTTTCGGGGCAGGGTGAAATTCCCAACCGGCAGTAAATTAAGCCTGCGACCTGCATTTGTTGAATCAAATGTGGCTGATCTAGTGAAATTCTAGAGCCGACAGTAAAGTCTGGATGGGAGAAAGAATGAAGTATAACTTGAAAATAGCACTTTTTAAGTGTTTATTTAGCATACACTTTTATTTGAATATGTATAAGTGTATATTTTACGATTGCTAAAAATGTTATATCGATATATATCCCACACCTGAAATGTTAAGTTCAGGTGTTTTTTTATTTTTTAGAGGTGATAAAATGAGTCATTATTTGAATTACGCTATTCAATTAGCAAAAATGGTAGAAGGCCAAACGGGTTTGAACCCACCAGTTGGATCTGTAGTAGTAAATGATGGGCGCATTGTTGGCATGGGAGCCCATTTACAAAAAGGTGGCAAGCATGCTGAAGTACAAGCTTTAGATATGGCTCAAGACAATGCTAGAGGCGGAACTATATATATTTCGCTTGAACCATGTACGCATTATGGTTCAACACCACCATGTGTAAATAAAATCATTGAAGCGGGTATTAAAAAGGTTGTCTATGCGGTTAAAGACACAACATTACCTTCTGAAGGCGATGATATATTAGAACAGGCAGGCATCGAAGTGATATTCCGCCCTCAATCAGATGCAGAATCATTATACAGAGATTTCTTTATGGCTAAGAACGAATCCATTCCAGAAGTTACAGTTAAAGTTTCATGTAGTCTTGATGGCAAACAAGCCACTGACAAAGGCGAAAGTAAATGGATTACTAATAAAGCCGTGAAAAATGATGTGTTTCATCTACGTCATAAACATGATGCTGTCTTGACTGGTAGAGGAACGATATATGCAGATAACCCACAATATACTACACGTATTGAAGAAGGTAAGCATCCTATAAAAGTCATTTTATCTAAAACTGGTGAAATTGATTTTAATTTAGATATTTTTCAATTAAGAAATGAACCAATATGGATTTATACTCAAAACAAAAATTTAAAAACAAATATTGAACATGTTGAAATCATAGAATTAACTGATTGTTCAATTAAAAATATATTAAAAGATTTATATCAAAGGGGAATTGGAAGTGTACTAGTTGAGGCAGGGCCCACAGTAACTTCTGAATTTCTACAATCTAAATTTACGAACGAACTAATCTTATATTATGCCCCGAAAATAATAGGTGGTTCTGGTAATTATCAATTTTTCCAAAGTGAAAGCATTTTTAATCTATTAGAAGTACCACAGTTTGAAATTGTAAATTCACAAATGCTTGAGCAAAATATTAAACTAGAGTTACGAAAGAAGTGATCGTCCATGTTTACAGGAATTGTTGAAGAAATAGGAACAATAAAGAAAGTATCCACGCAACAGTCTGTAGTTAACTTAAAGATTGAGTGCCGAACGATTTTATCAGATATGCATATCGGGGATTCAATCAGTGTTAACGGCGCATGTTTAACGGTGGTGGAATTTGATCATCAAAGTTTTTCAGTTCAAGTTATTAAAGGTACAGAAAATAAAACTTATTTAAACCAATTAACTCAATCTGCTGAAGTGAATTTAGAAAGAGCAATGAGTGGTCAAGGACGTTTTGGTGGTCACTTTGTTTTAGGTCATGTAGATGAAGTTGCTAAAATCACACGCATACAAGCATCTGACAACTCTAAAATCGTTACTATTAAACCAACAACTAAACTGATAAAACAAATGGTTAGTCAAGGGTCAATTACAGTAGATGGTGTGAGTTTAACTATTTTCCAACTAAAAGAAGCTGAGTTTGATATTCACCTTATACCAGAAACAAGAAAATCAACTATTTTAAATCAGAAACGTGTTGGCGATCCAGTCCATATAGAAACTGATATGCTATTCAAATATGTTGAACGGATAATCAATTCTAACGAATCGGAATTGAGCCCAGAGAAACTTAGAGCATTTGGATTTTAGGAGGGGTAATATGCAATTAGATAGTATAGACAAAGCTTTAACAGCCTTAAAAAACGGTGACAGTATTATCGTTGTAGATGATGAAAATAGAGAAAATGAAGGCGACTTAGTAGCTGTAACAGAATGGATGCATAATGATACTGTTAACTTTATGGCCACATATGGTAGAGGGTTGATTTGTGCACCTATCAGTAGTGATATAGCTAAAAAATTGGATTTAAACCCAATGGTTAGTAATAATTCTGATGTTTATGGCACACAATTCACAGTTAGCATTGACCATGTCGATACAACTACAGGTATAAGTGCTGATGAGAGAATGTTGACAGCAAGAGCTTTAATAGATGATCGTGTAAGTGCGGCTGATTTTAATAAACCAGGTCACTTATTTCCATTAATAGCACAAGATAATGGTGTGTTGACAAGACGTGGACATACCGAAGCATCAGTCGATTTAGCTAAATTAACAGGCGCTAAACCTGCCGCATTAATTTGTGAAATTATGAATGATGATGGTACTATGGCAAAAGGTGAGTCTTTAGAAATGTTTAAAGAAACTCATGGTTTAGTAATGATTTCGATAGAAGATTTAGAAAAATACCGTAAGTCGGCTATTTCCAAATTAGAAGCAAAAGCAAAGGTTAAAATGCCAACGGAGTATGGCGTATTCGATATGTACGGTTTTACAACTTCTGATAGCGACGAAGAAATAGTGGCTATCGTCAATGGCGATATTAAGCAAACTGAAAATGTACGTATACACTCAGCATGTTTAACAGGAGATATATTCCATAGTCAAAGATGTGATTGTGGTGAGCAACTAGAAGCGTCAATGAAATATATAAATGAACACGGTGGAATTATTTTATATTTACCTCAAGAAGGTAGAGGTATTGGATTAATCAATAAATTAAAAGCATATGAACTGATTGAACAAGGTTATGATACTGTAACAGCAAATATTGCTTTGGGCTTTGAAGAAGACTTAAGAAATTATGAAAATGCTGCTCGAATTTTAAAATACTTTGGTGTTGAAAGTGTTAATTTATTGAGTAATAATCCTAAGAAATTTGAAAGCTTAGAGAACTATGGTATTGATATTACTAAACGTATTGAACTTGTCGTACCAACTAATAAATATAATCAAGATTATATGGATACAAAAAAAGAAAAAATGGGTCACTTAATATAAGGAGGAAATTAGAATGAATTTTGAAGGTAAATTAATAGGTTCTGATTTAAAAGTTGCTATAGTAGTAAGTAGGTTTAATGATTTTATAACAAATCGTTTATTAGATGGAGCGAAAGATACTTTAATTAGACATGAGGTGCCAGAAGAAAACATCGATGTTGCTTATGTACCTGGTGCATTTGAAATTCCTTTAGTGGCTAAAAAATTAGCTGAAAAAAGTGATTACGATGCTGTTATCACGCTAGGTTGTGTGATTAGAGGTTCGACTTCACATTACGATTATGTATGTAATGAAGTAGCCAAAGGTATTTCTAAAGCAAATGATGTGACTGATACACCGGTGATTTTTGGAATTTTAACAACTGAAAATATCGAACAAGCTGTTGAAAGAGCTGGTACTAAAGCTGGTAATAAAGGTTCGGAAGCAGCTGTTAGTGCCATTGAAATGGCAAATTTATTAAAAGAAATATAAAAATCCTCAAGCATTTAAACGAGGATTGCGGTTAATAGTAATTAAATTATACGCTTAAAAAGTGAAATATATGAACATTGCATGATGACTAGAAAACTAAATTACTTGTATTAAGTTATATAGCAATCTAGCCAACAGTGGCAAAGCGGGTATGTAATATCAATTTATTAAATTTGGTGTTACATACCCGTTATTTTTTATTTCTTAAAAATACGGTATAAAAATGTTGTTGCGAGTGCAAATGATGCTATAGCACCACTAACTATACCGACTTTCTTAAGAATATCTGGTTTCATAAATTCTTTAAACATTAAGTTTAAATTTTGTGGTCTCTCTGCTAGCCTACGCATAAAGTAACTAAACCAATCATCTCCATAAGGTACGTAGATGCAGAAATTATTACCTTCACCAGCAATTTTTTCTGCTAAATCTGTACGGAACCCATATAACATTTGGAATTCGTATTGGCTTCTTTCAATATTATTATCTTTAATAAATTGTTTCATGTGTCTGATGATTTCATCATCATGTGTAGCAATTGAAGTTACATTTTTTGAATTTAAAAGCCTTTTTTCCATCAAACGAATATAGTTTTTATCTATCTCTTCTTTTGTTTGATAGGCTATAGTATCGCTTTCTTTATAAGCACCTTTTACCATGCGTAGTCTTAATTCTGGATATTTATCAATAAGTGCGTCAGCTTTATATAAATATGCCTGAATTACAGTACCTACATTTTTAAATTCACCTTTTAAGCGATCTAAAACTTGGGTGATATCGAATAGACTATCATACTTTTCAGTATCTATATTAATATGCATATTATCAAATTCATTGGCTTTCAATAATATTTCACGTAAATTGCGATAAGCAAGATCTGTATCAAACTCTGAACCTAGCTGGCTCAATTTAATAGACATGTGACCATCTAAGTTATGATTGTAAATTGCATACATCACTTCTATGATTTGGTCTTTTGCTTGGATTGCTTCACCTTCAGTTAGAACAAACTCACCAAGACAATCAACTGTAACAGTGATTCCCTTGTTATTTAAACGTTCAATTGTGTCCACCAAGGCAGTAATAGTATTACCTGCAACTACTTTATTTGCCCCGAGCATTGGCCCGATCTCCTTGGCAGTCTTATTCAAAAGCGGATTATTTGATAATCCGATAAAAAAATTCTTCACAATTGGCATATTAATTCCTCCTATTCCGCTTATAGCTATGTTTCATTAATAGTGTAGCATGAATCAAATAGTAATGAAATCGTTTACAATAAAATATATTACACTTTAAATTATTAAATGCACTCATGAGTTCCATATTGAAGAGAGTTATAAATTTAGTTGTAGGAAATAAACTCATTTTTAGAGTTGTATTGTTATGTTTAAAATGGAAAAACTACATGATATTTTGATACAATACAGTTAATGAATTTAAAGTAGAAGGGGAAGTATGGAAAATGTGGAAATGGGAAACCGAAAATGAAGCCAAAGGTATTGTGGTGATTGCACACAACATGCTTGAACATACAGGTAGATACGCATATGTAATTACAATGCTTCGCCGTAATGGGTATCATGTGATTATGGGAGATTTGCCAGGACAGGGGCAAACCTCACGTTCAAACAAAGGGCAAATTGATAATTTTGATGTATATCATGAGCATATACTTGAATGGATTCGAATCGCGAACGAATATAAATTGCCAACTTATGTCTTGGGCGTAGGATTGGGTGGTTTAATTGTTTTAAACATGCTTGAAAAAGTGGAGGTACCTATAGAAGGGTTGATGTTACTTTCACCATTACTTGAGTTTAAAAAAAGTAATAAAACTAGAAAAGATAAGATTATTTCTAATATAGGTAAAATTGCCAAAGATACGAGATTTAAAGTTGGTATTACGGTTGAAGATTTAACCAGAAATTCTGAAGTAATCGATGAAACAAATAATGATCAACTTATGCTACAAAAAGTCACATACCACTGGTATAAACAAATTATTGAGATAATGAAGGAAACGGTAAATCACTTAAAAGATGTAAAATCGTTACCATTACTTTTAATGTATGGCACAGAAGATAAAGTAGCCGATGTCACGGCGATGGATTTAATAAAAGAAAAAATCATTACTGAAGAATTATATTTCAAGGCTTGGGATGGATTATACCATGAAATACATAATGAACCTGAGAGAGATGAAGTCATGAGATATATTTTAGCTTTCTTGAATAATAGTTCAAGTAATAATGGTTTCATAGTACATGATGAAAATGAAGTCTCATAACAATCAAAAAGTCTAATTAAAGGTTTGCTGCATATATATGCTAAGAAGAAATCGTACTAAGGTGTACGGTTTCTTTTTTTATTTATAGCTTCAAATATAAAGAAATATTTAATTTGTGAAATAAATCACAAAAACATTGCAATTTTTTATAGACCCTGTTATATTTAATTTGTGAAATAAATCACATAAAAGTTCATATACGTAAGGAGAGTCTTATTATGGAATATATTAAAAGTAATAAAGTAGTTTTAATTGGAGATGGCGCTGTAGGCTCTAGTTATGCATTTGCATTAGTTGCTCAAGGGGTAGCGGATGAATTAGTGATTATTGATTTAGCAGAAGAAAAAGTTAAAGGTGACGTGATGGATTTGAACCACGCTGCACCTTATGGTGGGTCACCTATAAAGATAAAAGCGGGTAGCTATAAAGATTGTGATAACGCAGACATAGTTGTAATTACTGCTGGCGCTGCTCAAAAACCAGGAGAAACAAGATTAGATTTAATTGAAAAAAACACAAAAATATTTAAAAATATAGTGTCTGAAGTTATGAATTCAGGATTTGATGGTATTTTCCTTGTAGCTACAAATCCTGTAGATGTTTTGACTTATGTAACAAGAGAAGTTTCAGGTTTACCAAAAGAAAAAGTCATTGGTTCTGGAACGATATTAGATACTGCAAGATTTAAATACGAATTAGCAGAAGAATTTGGCGTTTCAGATAGAAGTGTTCACGGACAAATTATAGGCGAGCACGGAGATTCAGAATTGGCAGTTTGGTCACAAGCAAATATTGCTGGTCAACCATTATATCAATTACTTAAAGATGATCCTGAAAGACAACACAGAATTGAAGAAATTTTTGTGAATACGCGTGATGCGGCGTATGATATTATTCAAGCTAAAGGGGCGACATACTACGGTATCGCTATGGGATTGGTTCATATTACAAAAGCTATATTAAACAATCAAAATCTCGTCTTAACAGTTTCTAGTTATTTAGAAGGAGAATATGACCAAAAAGGTGTCTATGTTGGTGTACCTACAAAAATTAATCGACAAGGGGCAGTGAAAGTATTTGAAATACCTTTAAGCGAGGAAGAAGAGAAATTATTCAACAATTCTGTCAACATTTTGAAAGAAATGCAAAATAAAATATCTCATTTAATTGCATAATTCATAGTTTGAATTTAAACTGTATATAAGATTAATTTTATTAAAAATTCTAATATTTATTCAGTGAAGAATTTATATCACAATGAATGGTGATTTTTATGAATTAATTTTACATGTTTAAACTTTATTCTATGATTGGGGGATTATTATATGGGGAAGACATTTGCTGATAAAGTTGATGGCGTATTGCAATTGGAATCGGTATTAAAAGAAATTGATGATATTTTTGCCAAAGTACAAAAGCAATATAAAATGTCAAAAGAAGAAATATTGATTCTTCTTACACTTTGGAAAGAAGGTTCAATGACTTTAAAGGAAATGGATGATTTTGTTCATATTAAGTCTTATAAACGTACAAGAACGTATAATGATTTAGTTGAAAAAACTTGGATCATTAAAGAAAGACCGCAGAATGATGAACGTACAGTTATCATACATTTCAATGAAGATTTAAAAGATCAACGGGAAAGACTTTTAAACTTCTTTAAAGAAGAAATTGATGGCAAATCAACTAGTATTCAAAACAGTCTTAAATCTATCATTAATCTATAGGGAATAGTAAAGCCACAGTGCCTAAGCACTGTGGCTTTATTTTTATAAAAAATAAGTACTGCATATATTATATTGTATCTAGATGTGTCTTGTTACTATCTTTTTTCGATTGCACAAATAAATGGTGGGTCATTTTGCTGATTGATAAATTGATATTGTAAAATGTGAGCTTTATTTTGATCAAAGTTTTTCAAATAATTTATTACAGCATCGCGTTCGATTTTTCCTTCTTCATGGCCTGGATAAATTACCAAGATAATGATACCTTCTGCTGATAAAATATCAAATATTGCTTCGATAGCTGCAATAGTGCTATTCGGCAGTGTAACAACCGATTTATCTCCTTTAGGAAGGTAACCTAAATTAAATATTGCAGCATCTACCGTTCCATGTGATTCAGTAGGAATATATTTCTTCACTTCGGAATGACTGGCATGATGAAGGGTTACATTATCAAAATCTTTCGTTTTTTGCTGTGTATTTAGAATTGCAGCTTCCTGTATATCAAAAGCATGCACATGACCGCTTGTAACGTGTTGTGCTAGAAATAACGTATCATTTCCATTTCCGCAGGTAGCATCGATTACGGTGCTCTCTTCATGTGTGTGTTGTTTGATAAGTGACTTGGCAAAAGGGAGAATACGTTCTAATTTCATGATTTTACAGTGCTTTCGAAAAATTTACCTTGATAAGATGCTCTACGTGCTAGTTCGTTATCAATTTCATTCAATACTTCCCATTTATTGACACTCCACATTGGGCCAACCATTAAGTCAATCGGACCATCGCCAGTAATGCGGTGAACAATCATTTCTTTTGGAATGATTTCTAATTGGTCACAAACTAAGTTTGTATATTCCTCTTGCGACATAAATTCAAGCATACCTTTGTCATACTGTTTGACCATTGGTGTGCCTTTAAGTAAATGAAGTAAGTGAATCTTGATACCTTGTACATCCATTTGTGCTACTTCTTTAGCTGTTTCCATCATCATATTATAATCTTCACCAGGTAAACCATTAATGATATGTGTACAGATATTAATATTATGCTTACGTAATTTAGCTATACCTTCATAATAAGTTTCCATATCATGTGCACGATTAATTAGATCTGAAGTTTCTTGATGAATTGTTTGTAAACCTAATTCTACCCATAAATATGTACGTTCATTAAGTTCTGCTAAATACTCAACTACGTCATCTGGTAAGCAATCAGGACGTGTACCTATAGATAGACCAACAACGCCTGGTTCTTTTAGTGCAGTTTCATATTTTTCGCGTAATACTTCAACAGGTGCGTGAGTATTAGTGAATGCTTGGAAATATGCGATATATTGTCCGTCATGCCACTTTTCATGCATTCTATCTTTAATTTGTCTAAATTGTACTTCGATAGGATCCACACGATTTCCTGCAAAATCACCACTGCCTGCTGCTGAACAGAATGTACAACCGCCATGTGCGACAGTACCATCTCTATTTGGACAATCGAAGCCACCATCAATTGCAACTTTGAATATCTTTTGTCCAAATTTATTTTTCAAGTGATAATTCCATGTGTGATATCTCTTATTCTCGAATGCGTAAGGGAAAAATTGTCCCATATAACATTTTCCTTTCTAAATTCATTCTAGTTAAAGATTTTAACATATTTTAGTGATATAGTGTTTAGAGTAAAATGAGAAATTTAATTTTAGAAGGGAGCTTACTGTTATGAATATGCCTAAATCAGTATGGTGGTTAGTTATTGGTATGGCATTAAATATCACAGGCTCAAGTTTTTTATGGCCGTTAAATACAATTTATATGAATGAACAATTAGATAAAAGTTTGACGATGGCTGGATTAGTGTTAATGATTAACTCTTTTGGTATGGTCATAGGTAATTTATTAGGTGGTAATTTATTTGATAAATTAGGTGGTTATAGGACGATTATGATAGGCACTGTCATCTGTTTGATGAGTACAACGTTACTAAATTTTTATCATGGTTGGCCATGGTATGCAGTGTGGTTAGTAGCTTTGGGATTTGGTGGCGGCATGATAATACCAGCAATTTATGCATTAGCAGGTGCGGTATGGCCTAAAGGTGGTCGACAAACGTTTAATGCGATTTATTTGGCGCAAAACCTTGGTGTCGCCATTGGTGCTGCTTCAGGTGGTTTTGTCGCAGAGTTAAGTTTTAATTATATATTTATTGCTAATTTATTGATGTATGTAGCTTTTGCAATTGTTGCAGTTACTCAATTTAACATTAAATTAGATGTGAAAGTAAAATCGAATGATGCGATGAGTTTGTTATCGAAAGCATATCGACCACAATTTATAGCGTTATCGTTGCTGTGTGTCATGTTTAGCATATGTTGGGTAGCATATATTCAATGGGAAAGTACTATTGCATCATTTACACAAGAAATAAATGTTTCTATGAGTCAATACAGTCTACTGTGGACAGTAAATGGTATTATGATTTTGGTGGCTCAACCATTGATTTCACCTGTTGTTAGGTTGTTAAAAGGTAATTTGAAATATCAAATGCTTGTAGGGATAATAATATTTATACTGTCATTCTTTGTTACAAGCTTTGCGGAACAATTTTCTGTATTCATGGTAGGTATGATTATACTTACGTTGGGTGAAATGTTTGTATGGCCAGCGGTGCCGACTATTGCTAACCAACTTGCGCCAAGTGGTAAAGAGGGATCATTCCAAGGTTATGTTAATTCTGCTGCTACGGTAGGTAAAGCATTTGGACCATTAATCGGCGGTGTAGTGGTTGATACGTTTAATATGCAGGCTATGTTTTTAAGTATGATTTTCTTACTTGTGATAGCACTAATATTTTTAATGATATATGATAAAAAATTATCAAAAGAAATATAAATGTAAGTATAATATAAAATTTACTAATTGTTATTATGATATTTTAAATAAAATTAATTGTAATTAGGGTCCGAGCCAGAAATAAATGGCTCGGACTTTGTGCGTTTATTTAATATTACAAAGTGGAACACCTGAGCTAAGGTTCATGTGTATGGGCCACTAATTAAACAAGTATAAGAAGCGGATCTTTAAATAAGTGCTTCTTTAAACTAGCTATTTATATAAAGAAGTAGTTCTTTAGTTTTACTCTTGAAATAAAAGTATTTTTCAAATATGATTAGTAATGTATATGGAGTAGTAGCTTCAAGGTTTATCTACAGAGAGCTAGGGTTGGTGGAACCTAGCGTTAAACTACAAGTGAACTTACCAGGACTTATAGATAAATGATGACATCTCTTACTATTTTATTAAAATGAGTGCACAGTTCATGTGAAGTTGGGTGGTACCGCGGTGAAAATCGTCCCTATGTAATTCAATAATAGTTTGAGGTGTCTTTTTATTAATTAGGAGGAGAAGTAGTGAATTACAATCATAATGAAATCGAGAAAAAATGGCAGGATTACTGGGAAGAATATAAAACATTTAAAACAAGCGATAATTTAGGCCAAAAGAAATTTTACGCTTTAGATATGTTCCCTTATCCTTCTGGGGCAGGATTACATGTAGGACACCCTGAAGGTTATACAGCAACAGACATTATCTCTCGTTATAAACGTATGCAAGGTTATAACGTCTTACACCCGATGGGGTGGGATGCATTTGGTTTACCTGCAGAACAATATGCCCTAGATACCGGTAATGATCCTCGAGAATTTACTAAAGAAAATATTCAAACTTTTAAACGTCAAATCAAAGAATTAGGTTTTAGTTATGATTGGGATAGAGAAGTAAATACAACAGATCCAGAATATTACAAATGGACACAATGGATTTTTATTCAACTTTATAATAAAGGATTAGCATATGTAGATGAAGTGGCAGTAAATTGGTGCCCCGCTTTAGGTACAGTTCTTTCAAATGAAGAAATAGTAGATGGCGTGTCTGAACGAGGTGGCCATCCAGTTTATAGAAGACCTATGAAGCAATGGGTATTAAAAATCACTGAATATGCCGATAGATTATTAGAAGATTTAGATGACTTAGACTGGCCAGAATCACTTAAAGATATGCAACGTAATTGGATTGGTCGTTCTGAAGGTGCGTCGGTTACATTTGAAGTTGCTAACTTGAATGAAGAAATAGAAGTCTTTACAACACGTGCAGATACAATTTATGGTGCATCGTTCTTAGTTTTAAGCCCAGAACATGAGCTTGTAAATAAAATTACAACTGAAGATAAACGTGAAGCTATAGAGGCTTATCAAAAAGAAGCAGCTAAAAAATCTGACTTAGAACGTACTGGTTTATCCAAAGAAAAATCAGGTGTATTTACAGGTGCATACGCAATCAATCCATTGTCTGGAGAAGAAGTTCCTGTTTGGATAGCTGACTACGTGTTGTCTACTTATGGCACGGGTGCCGTAATGGCAGTTCCAAGTGGCGACCAACGAGATTATGAGTTTGCGAAAGCTTTTGATTTACCTATAATTGAAGTCATTGAAGGTGGGGACATGACTCAAGAAGCATTTACAGGCGATGGTCCTCATATCAACTCTGGGGAGTTAAATGGCTTATATAATGAAGCTGCAATTGAAAAAGCAGTTGAATTATTAGAAAATAAAAATGCTGGTAGTAGAAAGGTAAATTACAAACTTAGAGACTGGTTATTTAGTCGTCAAAGGTACTGGGGTGAGCCGATACCAGTTATCCATTGGGAAGATGGTTCAATGACAACTGTTCCAGAAGATGAATTACCATTGTTACTACCTGAAACAGATGAAATTAAGCCTTCAGGAACTGGAGAATCACCACTTGCTAACATTGATGAATTTGTAAATGTTGTCGATGAAGCTACAGCTATGAAAGGTCGTCGTGAAACAAATACAATGCCACAATGGGCTGGTAGTTGTTGGTATTACTTAAGATATATCGATCCAAATAATGATAAAATGCTTGCCGATCCTGAAAAATTAAAACATTGGCTACCAGTAGATTTATATATTGGTGGAGTAGAGCACGCAGTGCTTCATTTATTATATGCTAGATTTTGGCATAAAGTATTATTTGATTTAGGCGTTGTACCGACGAAAGAGCCATTCCAAAAATTATATAACCAAGGTATGATTTTAGGTGAAGGAAATGAAAAAATGAGCAAGTCTAAAGGTAACGTAATTAATCCAGATGATATTGTTCAATCACATGGCGCAGATACATTACGTTTATATGAAATGTTCATGGGTCCACTTGATGCGGCGATTGCATGGAGTGAAAATGGCTTAGACGGTTCAAGACGTTTCTTAGATAGAATTTGGCGTTTACTAGTTACTGAAAATGATTTAATTTCTAGCAAAGTGGTAAATACTAATAGTAAAGCATTAGATAAGAGTTATCATCAAACTGTGAAAAAAGTTACAGAAGATTATAATTCTTTAAACTTTAACACTGCGATTAGTCAATTGATGGTATTTATCAACGATTGTTATAAAGCTGAAGAGATTTATAAACCTTATATTGAAGGCTTTATTAAAATGTTGGCACCAATTGCACCACATATTTCAGAAGAATTATGGGCTCGTTTAGGACATGAAGAAACAATCACTTATCAACCTTGGCCGTCTTATGATGAATCATTATTAGTTGATGATGAAATTGAGATTGTAATTCAGGTTAATGGAAAAGTGCGTGCTAAGGTTAATATGCCTAAAGATATCTCCAAAGAGGCGATGGAAGAAGTCGCTCTAAGCAATGAAAATGTTAAATCTGAAATTGCTGGTAAAGATATTAAGAAGGTTATCGCAGTTCCTAAAAAGCTTGTTAATATCGTAGCTAAATAATTAATTGGAGGAATTAATAATGGAATCTATTACAATTGATGAATTAAAAAGTGAAATTTTAGATGCTAATCCTGTTAATATCGTTGACGTTAGAACTGATGAAGAAACGGCGATGGGAATTATTCCCGGTGCAAAAACAATTCCAATGAATAAAATACCAGAAAACCTTAACCAATTTAATGAAAATGATACTTATTATATTATATGTAAAGTTGGTGGCAGAAGTGCGCAAGTCGTTCAATATCTTGAACAAAACGGCGTTAATGCAGTGAACGTTGAAGGCGGTATGGATGCTTGGGGAGACGAAGGTTTAGAACTGAAAAGTGTCTAATTTTTGCAAGAAAAAATGAATAATCGTACATATATCATTGTAAAGTAGTGATATGTGTATTCTGGTTTAATTTATAAGTGCTTCGAGGTAGCCACTTTATTCAAGTGTCTACTTTGAAGTGCTTTTTTATTGTGGTTTTTGAAGAGATTCTATTTTTGAAAGATTGAGATAGAATATTTTAGAAATTGTGGGTGAATTAAACTGCATATAACAAAAAAACAGCCCAAAACATAAATTATATGTAAAGTGAGCTGTTTAAGTATTTATAAAAATTGTAGATTATATAATTTGAGGATGATTAATACGGTATATGATTGCGAATGTAATATTGTTTTCAATATTTAAATCTAAAGCGTTTGAGTTGTAGAGACAAATTCACTTGCATTAGTGCCGGCAACATGCCCTGTAACTAAGGCACTAGTAATATTATAACCGCCAGTATAACCGTGAATGTCTAACACTTCACCACATAAAAATAAGCCAGGGATAATTTTTGACATCATTGTTTTAGGCTGTATTTCTTTTAGTGAAACCCCGCCGCCGGTTACAAATGCTTTCTCAATGGATAATGTGCCGTTGACATAAAAAGTAAACCCTTTTAATAACGCTACAATATTATTGATTTGTGCGTTGGAAATGTGATGTGCAGTTAAATCATCAGGGATGTCTGCCTGTTCGATAATAAATAATAAATAGCGCTCTTCAATTAAACCATGTAAACTGTTCTTGATGTACTTGTCTGGCGTGTCTTCAAGTAAACTGCGGATTTTTAGTTCTAATTCATTTTGAGTTAATTCTGGAAAAGCATCGATTTGCATTTGTATCTCTTGTCGTTTTTGGTTTTTTTGTTCTTTATAAACGAATTGGCTACATCTTAATGCAGCAGGACCACTGATACCAAAATGTGTGAACAACATGTCCATTTGATGTGTGATTCTTGTTTTTCCATTCTTTTTTAAAACAGAAAGTGCTACATCTTTTAAACTCAATCCTTTTAGCCGTTTATTCTTAATGAAAGGTTCAGCAGAAGTAATTGGTACTTCAGTAGGAAATAATTCAGTGATGGAATGACCTAATTGTTCTGCAAATTTATAACCATCCCCAGTAGAACCTGTTTGTGGCACACTTGTACCACCAGTTGCAATAACTAAACTTTGACTTTCAAAAGACTGTTGATCATTAAGCGACACTTGGAAAGTTTGATTATCAGTGTATGAAATTGAAGCAACAGTGGCTTCTTCTTTAACTTCTACTTTATTTTGTTGCAAAGTGTGAATAAGCGCATCCACAACATCTTGAGCTTTATTAGAAACTGGGAACATACGTCCGTGATCTTCTTCTTTTAAAGATACGCCTCTTGATTCAAAGAAATGAATGATGGATTCATTATCAAAAACTGAGAAAGGGCTATATAAAAATTTTCCATTACCTGGAATATTTTTTATAATTTCATCATAAGGAAGACGATTGGTTACATTGCAACGACCACCACCAGAAATTTTTAATTTGCGGCCTAGTCCTTTTTTCTTTTCAATCAATAAAACGCTATTGCTTGATTGACTTGCAGCAGCTGCTGCCATAAGTCCACTTGGACCACCGCCTATAATAATTGTTTGATACATTTCATTGCCTCCCTTTACTAAATAGTGTTATTTTATAGTTTATAGTAATATAGTTTTGAAAAAAAGTGGTTATAACGTTATTATTGAAGTTATGAGTGTAAAAATTTAATTTGAGATAGGAAGATCTGAATGAGTGAAAGTAAAGAATTAGTTAGGGGTACCTTTTTAATCACCCTTAGTATATTGATTACTAAAGTTCTGGGTGTAATATATATTATTCCATTCTACTCCATTATTGGCGGGGAAGAAAAATTGGCACCTTTTAACTATGCATATACGCCATATAATATTGCAATTGCAATTGCAACTGCTGGTGTGCCGTTAGCGGCGTCTAAATATGTATCTAAGTATAATGCTTTAGGTGCATATAAAGTAAGTGAAAAGTTATATAAATCTAGTTTTATCGTAATGACCATTACTGGATTTATAGGATTTTTCATTTTATATTTATTAGCTCCAAGTATAGCAAGCATCACATTGGCTCATGAATCAGGAGCTAAGGGTGGCTGGTCAGTTGATGACATTACCTGGATTATTAGAATTATCAGTATGGTCGTCATATTTATTCCGTTACTCGCTACATGGCGTGGTGTGTTCCAAGGTTATAAATCAATGGGACCGACAGCAGTATCAGAAGTTATAGAACAAATTGCACGTATCTTATTTATTCTAATTGGAAGTTATCTAGTACTTAATGTCTTTAATGGAAGTGTATTACAAGCTAATGGTGTTGCAACGTTTGCTGCAGCAATAGGTGCTGTAGCTGGTATCTTTACATTGTGGTACTACTGGCGAAAAAGAAAACCTAATATTGAAAAAATGGTTGCAACAGATGTTTCCGGTATAAGTGTTTCATATGGAAAAATGTATAAAGAAATTATTTCGTATAGTATTCCATTTGTTATTGTTAGTTTGAATTTTCCGTTGTTTAATTTAGTTGACCAATTTACACATAATGGTGCTTTAGATTTAGCAGGTGTACCGAGCCGATTACATGACTATTTCTTTACTATTTTAAATATGACTACAAATAAAATAGTGATGATTCCAACGTCACTATCAGCTGGTTTTGCAGTAAGTTTAATTCCATTTATTACAAAAACATACGAATCTGGCGAGTTAAGTGAAATGCATAGACAAATTAGAACTTCTTTAGGTGTATTAATGTATATCACAGTACCAGCAAGTTTAGGAATTATGGCTTTAGCATTACCATTATATACTGTGTTCTATAGTTATAATGTTGATGGAAGTCAGCTACTATTCTATTATGCACCAGTTGCTATTTTAATTGGATTGTTAAGTGTGACAGCATCTATGCTACAAGGTATAGACAAGCAAAAATTGACAGTATTTGTAATTTTATCAGCGGTTGTTTTAAAAGTTATACTTAACACACCACTAATTATGGCTTTCCATACAGCTGGCGCAATTTTAAGTACAGCGATTGCATTATTGTTTGCTGTTTTATGTAATTTTTATATACTTAAAAAATATGCGAAATTTGATTTCTCAGAAACATGGTTACACTTTGGTAAAATATTCCTATATGGTTTAATCATGATGATTGTTGTTGAATTATCATCATTCATATTACAAATGATGATTTCACCAGAATCTAAAATAGGTTCATTAGCTATTTTAATTATAAGTGTAGTAATTGGTATGATCATTTATGGAAGTATCACTATGAAGACAAAGTTAGCCGATCAATTTTTAGGAGAAATGCCAAATAAACTTAGACGTAAATTAGGGATTATTAAATGAGATTAGATAAGTTTTTAGCAAATATGGGTGTAGGTACACGTACCGAAGTTAAGCAATTATTAAAAAAGAAACAAGTAACTGTGAATGATAATATAGAAACCTCACCCAAAAGGCAATTAAACCCAGATGTTGATGTTGTAACAGTAAATGATACGCGCATCCAATATATTGATAAAGTATATTTAATGCTAAACAAACCTAAGGGCTATATTTCAGCAACTGAAGATGACAAACAACAGACTGTCATTGATTTGGTCGATGAATATAAATATTTGAATGTTTTTCCGGTGGGACGTTTGGATAAAGATACAGAAGGTTTATTACTAATTACTAACGATGGGCAATTCAACCACGACTTAATGAGTCCAACGAAGCATGTTCCTAAAACATATGAAGTGGTTTCTGAAAAAAATATTACAAAAAATGATATAAATGCATTTAAAGTGGGTATTGAATTAAATGAGGGATTGGCAAAACCAGCGGAATTAGTGAAAAGTGATGAAATGTATAAATCATTTGTTACGATTCATGAAGGACGTTATCATCAAGTTAAGCGTATGTTTCATGCGATAAATAATGAAGTTATAGAATTGAAACGTATTAGCATTGGAGATCTTCATCTTGATTTAACATTGGCACCAGGAGAATATCGTCATTTAAATCAACAAGATTTTAAAAGCTTAGGATTAAAATAAAGAAGAGGTGTAGTTATTATGTCAAAATTATTTAAAGCAATTGTAGGCATCGGTGGAGCAGCTGCAGCCGTTGTTCTCTCTAAAAAAGAAAATAGAGATAGATTGAAAGATGAATACAGTAAATATAAATCTAACCCAGAATCTTATAAACAAAATGCCAAAGACATCGCAAGTCAAATAAGTTCTAAAGCTGGTGAAACATATAATGAAGTAAAACAAGATCCGAAGGGTTATGCTTCAAAAGTTAAGCAAGATCCTAAAGGATTTATCAATGAACAAAAAGATCGCTTTAAAAATGCTAGTGAAAATGAAGAAGAGCATATTGAAGAAGCGAGATTTACTGATGAAGGTGCTGCTGATCCGTCAAACAACCTACGCGTTGTAACAGAAGAAGAATTGAAAAATAACAGTAATAAACGTGATGAAAAATAAATTAGTCATATTAGCTATTACTTAGCTTAATGCATTTATTACATGTTAATTAAACGTATAGTAAGCCATAGGGGCGAGAATAAGAAATCGAATTTTGATTTCTAACTCGCTCCTTTTTCTATATTAATACAGGTATTTTATATAGTAATATATAGCCTTTAAACTGTTTTAATACAAATCATAACAGTTAATTTTTGAATTATTAGACACATCTCACTGTAGTTTCTTCTCTTGTTCATGTAAAATATTAAATATATTAGTTATAAGAAGGAAGTTGATTGCAAATGTGGAGAGATAAAGTAAAAGCGTATGAAGGTCAAATTGTTGAGGACTTGAAAGGACTTTTATCTATCGAAAGTGTAAGAGAAGATGATAAGGCATCTTCAGAGAACCCTGTTGGACCAGGACCACGTAAAGCCCTAGATTACATGTACCAACTTGCAGAACGTGATGGCTTTGGCGTACATGATGTTGATCATATTGCTGGACGAATTGAAGCGGGTGAAGGTGAAGATCTTTTTGGTATCTTATGCCACGTAGATGTTGTTCCCGCTGGTGATGGATGGGATTCAGATCCATTCAATCCATTAGTTACTGAAGACAAAATTGTAGCTCGCGGTACTTTGGATGACAAAGGCCCAACAATTGCGGCTTATTATGCAGTCAAAATTTTAAATGAAATGAATGTAAATTGGAAGAAACGTATACATATCATCATTGGTACGGATGAAGAGTCAGATTGGAAATGTACAGACCGTTATTTCGAAACAGAAGAAATGCCAGTGTTAGGTTTCGCTCCGGATGCTGAATTCCCAGCTATCCATGGAGAAAAAGGTATAAGTACATTTGATGTAATTCAAAATGACAAAGCTGAAGATCAAGATGAACCTGAATACGAATTACGTTCATTTAAATCTGGTGAAAGATATAACATGGTTCCAGATGAAGCAGTAGCACATGTTGCGGTTAAAGAAAATATGACGGACGTCATTCAAAATTTTGAACAATACTTAAATGACAATCAAATTGATGGAGAAAGTGTTGTTGATAGTGGTGTATTAGTTCTTAAAGTATATGGTAAAGCAGTCCATGGCATGGATCCATCGATTGGTGTAAATGCAGGGCTATATTTACTTAATTTCTTATCTAGCTTGGATTTAGATAAGACAGCAGCTAATTTTGTTGAATTCAGTAATAAATATTTATTTGAGTCTCATTTTGGAGAAAAAATGGGTATGAAATTCCATACAGAAGTAATGGGAGATGTTACTACTAATATCGGTGTAATAACTTATGATAATCAAAAAGGTGGCTCATTTGGTATCAATTTAAGATATCCAGAAGGATTTGAATTTGAAGAAGCATTGACTAGATTTAAGAGCGAAATAAATCCATTAGGGTTTTCAATTGAACTAGGTAAGAACCAAACACCACATTATGTGGAAAAAGACGATCCATTTGTACAAAGTTTAGTAGAAGCCTATAGAAACCAGACTGGTGACCAAACTGAACCTTTTACAATAGGTGGCGGTACTTATGCGCGTAATCTAGATAAAGGTGTTGCATTTGGTGCTATGTTCAGCGATTCTGAAGACTTAATGCATCAAAAAAACGAGTATATTACTAAAAAACAATTATTTAATGCGACAAGCATTTACTTGGAGTCATTATATAAATTGTGTGTGGAGGAATAAATATGACAAAAGTACTAATAAATGAAAAACTTGTGGACGAGCAAGATGCAAATGTACCGTATAACGATAGAGGTTATGTCTTTGGCGATGGCATTTATGAATATATAAGAGTTTATGATAACAATGTTTTTACAGCTAAAGAACATTTTGAAAGATTACTACGTAGTGCTAAAGAAATCGGTCTAGAATTAAAATATAATGTAGATGAATTGACGGAATTAGTTCAAGAATTGTTATCTACAAATGGTATCGTTAATGGTGGTGTTTATATCCAGGTAACTCGTGGTGCTGCGCCACGTGATCATGCTTTCCCTACTCCATCAGTAGAGGCGAATATAATGGCATTTACGAAGTCTTATGATCGTCCATACAAATTGCTTGAAGAAGGTATTAATGCTATTACAACAGAAGATATTCGTTGGCTAAGATGTGATATTAAAAGTTTGAATTTATTAGGAAATGTATTAGCTAAAGAATACGCAACAAAATATAATGCTCAAGAAGCAATTCAACACCGTGGTGATATCGTTACAGAAGGTTCTTCTAGTAATGTGTATGCAATTAAAAACGGTGAGATATACACACATCCAGTAAATAATTATATATTAAATGGTATAACACGTATGGTTATCAAATCAGTTGCTGAAGAAAAGGATATACCTTTTAATGAAGAAGTATTCACATTGGATTTCTTAAAAAATGCAGACGAAATCATTGTGTCTAGTACATCAATAGAAGTCATGCCTGTTGTTAAATTGAATGGAGAAAACGTAGGTAATGGTGAAGTAGGTAGTATTACGAAATCATTGCAAGAAGGATTTAACAGATACATTGACACACATAGTTAATATTTTCCATAAATGGATATAAAATGTCACATAAATTACGGTGAAATTATGTTATAATGCTAACTGAGCCGTTTAAGAGATTTCAATATAAAATTGAAAGTAAAATGTATCTTTTTGTTTCTCATTTTTGGTTGAAATTCAGTCTCAAACATTATAAAATCTTTTATGAGTCTTGAAATTGACCGTAATAAATTTATGAAAAAAAAGATATAGAAAATATTAAAATAGTACTTTGTTTGAGTTTGATTTATGGTATGATGTAAAAGTTGCTATAATTTTGAAACTTAGTACTGTTATTAAATAACTTAACTTGAACCACATGGGACATTGTGTCAGTCATAAAACTTGAGGCGACATAAATTTGGGTTGAAGTTTAAAATATTGTAATAGAAAATGATTATATATGGCTCTCGAAATCTGTTTTCTTGAGCCATTTTCTAATTGAAAGTGAGGTGAACGTGTTGGAGCAGTTTTATCAATTGGGATGGACGCTTGATTCAGCAGGCGGTGCATCTGGTGAGGCATATATGGCTGAGCAGGATGGGCAAAAGTTATTCCTAAAAAGAAATTCAAATCCATTTATTGCGGCATTATCAGCCGAAGGTATTGTGCCAAAATTAGTGTGGACGAAACGCATAGAAACTGGTGAAGTGGTAACGGCGCAACATTGGAAAAATGGTAGAGAACTTACTTTCAACGAAATGCATGAACAACGGGTAGCTAATTTATTGAAAAAGATTCATAGTTCTAAAACATTACTTAATATGTTAAAACGTATGGAAATGGAGCCAATCACTCCTGATATTCTATTAAACAAGATTAACGCTTCTTTATCACGAGAAGTTTTAACGCATCATGTTGTTCGAAAAGCCTTAACTTATCTTGAAGACCATATGCCGAACTTGGATCCTCGTTTCTTTACAGTAGTCCATGGCGATGTTAATCATAACAACTGGCTATTGTCTGATCATGATGAATTATACCTTGTTGATTGGGAAGGTGCGATGATTGCTGATCCAGCGATTGATTTAGGTATGCTGCTTTACAATTACGTTCCAGAAAAGAAATGGCCTCAGTGGTTAAATGTTTATGGTACGAAAGATTCAATGGATTTACAAAAACGTATGAAATGGTACACAGTGGTACAATCTATTGGTATGGTACAGTGGTATGAAGAACAAAAACGTTATAAAGATATGAATATGTGGCTTAAATTTTTAAATGAAGTCATGAATAACAATGCATTTATATAAGGAGTTATCAAAATGAGAATGCGCTACAAGCCTTGGGCTGAAGACTACTTAAAAAAAGAACCGAATATAGTGGATATCGATGGTAGTCATGCAGGGCAAATCAGTGATTGGTTTGATAATGATCAACCGATTTACATTGAAATAGGTTCAGGAATGGGACAGTTTATAACTACGCTTGCTGCACAAAACCCTGATATCAATTTTATTTCGATGGAGCGGGAAAAAAGTGTAATGGTTAAAGTTCTAGATAAAGTATTAGATCAAGGTTTAACTAATATTAAACTTATATGTAATGATGCGATAGAACTTAATGAATATTTTAAAGATGAAGAAATTTCACGCATCTATTTAAATTTTTCAGATCCATGGCCAAAGAAAAGGCATACTAAACGTCGATTAACTTATCATACTTATTTAACTTTGTATAAACAAGTATTAAAAAAAGATGGAGAACTTCATTTTAAAACTGATAATCGAGGACTATTTGCATATAGTTTAGAGAGTATGTCGCAATTTGGTATGTATTTCACTAAAATTAATTTGAATTTACATCAAGAAGACGTTGAAACTAACATTGAGACGGAATACGAAAGAAAATTTTCTGATAAAGGTTCTAGAATTTATCGTATGGAAGCAAAATTCCATTAATTTAATAAAAATTATTTCAATTGATAAGGTAAAGCCTTATCAATTTTTTTTGCATTTGTGACATATTATTGCATTATAAATGAGAGAAAAGTACTGTATGTAATCGGTGGTGCATTATTTTACGTAATAGTTTGTTTGTATTAATATAAAAGATAATGAGTAACTAAGGTTTATTGGATACTGAGGAGGAATTAATTATATGAAATTAGGAGATTTTAGCGTACATTACTTAAACGGTGGCATTACAAATATTGATGGAGGAGCAATGTTTGGTGTAGTACCGCGGGCTTTGTGGACGAGAAAATATGAAGTGAATGATAAAAATCAAATTCCTTTACCTACGCACCCAATATTAATACAAACAGGCGATAAAAACGTCATTATAGATACTGGTATTGGTTTTGGTAAATTGACAGAAAAAGAACGTAGAAATTTTGGTGCAGAATATGAAAGTCATATTAAAGAAGATTTAGAAGTTTTAGATATGACAACAAAGGATATTGATTATGTATTAATGACGCATATGCATTTTGACCACGCAGCAGGTTTGACTGATGATAAAGGTCATGCGATTTTTGAAAATGCTATCCATATCATTCAACAAGATGAGTGGCACGAATTTCAAAGTCCAAACTTAAGGAGTAAATCAACTTATTGGACGAAAAATAACGGTGATTTCCAACAGAAACTATTATTATTTGATAAAGAAATGGAAGTTTTACCAGGAATTAACATCATGCACACTGGGGGGCATAGCTTTGGTCACTCTATTATTACAATAGAGAGCAATGGTGAGAAAGCTATTCATATGGGAGACATATTCCCGACAATTGCACATAGAAACCCTTTATGGGTAACAGCTTATGATGATTATCCTATGCAATCAATAAGAGAGAAAGAACGCTTGATTCCGAATTATATTTTAAATGATTACTGGTTCTTGTATTATCATGATGTGAATTATTTTGCAGTGAAGTTTGATAAACAGAGTATGACAGAAATTGAAACATTTATTTCCAGAGACTAAAAAAGGTTAAAGTTATGAATTTAAGACTCGGAGTTAAAACATGATTTAAGAAAGTATACGTGCATATTTCTTGAGCATAATCCGTTTTAAATCTTCGACTTCAATAATGTATATAGTTTTTGTGATATGAAGCAATTTCAGCTCACATCTATTAGATGTCTCGAATGGCTTCTAATATATACATTTTACAATCATAACTTTAACCTTCTATCATTCACATTCAATAATATTAATGATTTCTCCACTATTTGCATCGACAAAAAAATCATATGAAGTAAGTGACCCATTGTTTTGGGTAGTAATACCTCCTTGGAAAACAAGCTTAGCATCACTAGTATTTTTATAAGTAATTGGTTCATGCAATATGTATGAGCCTATAACATTCATAAAATAAGTTCTAACTTCAGAAATAATTTTTTCTGGATCTTGATATTGTTGATGCTTGCGGCGAGTATAAAAATAAATAGATCCGACAATAGTTGTCAGCATAATAAATAAGATGATGAACCTATTTTTTTTATTCAACATAACACAATCTACCCCCAATAAAGTCATATTTATAGTTTACCATAATGAAGATGATATAATAAATCTTAAGGAGTGAGACACGTTGGATATAAACAAGAATAAAACATTAACAAGAATGAAAATATTAACAGAATTACATGGTGCACCTGGCTTTGAAGATGATGTGAAATCGTATATGGAATCAGAAATGGAGCCTTTTGTCGATGAATTTATTTACAATAGAATGGGTGGCTTTTACGGAGTGAAACGCTCGAAAAAACCTAATGCTAAACGTATAATGGTTGCCGCTCACATGGATGAAATTGGTTTTATGGTGACGAATATAACTAGTAATGGTATGTTACAGTTTACCAACTTAGGTGGTGTTGCCAATGATATATGGCAAGGCCAAAGACTTAAAGTAAAGTCACGTCAAGGTGAAGAAATCAGTGGTGTTGTTGCAAATATACCTAAGCACTTTAGGTCAGGTAATGAAGGTGCTCCTAAAATTGAAGATTTGTTATTAGACATTGGTTCTGAGAATAGTGATGAAGTAGCACAACGTGGTATTGAGATTGGGGATAGTATTGTTCCTGATACTACTTTTACGCAATTATCTGAGTTCCGATACGCTAGTAAAGCTTGGGATAATCGTTATGGCTGTTTAATTGGTATCGAATTATTAGAATTACTAAAAGATGTTGAATTGGATTTTGATTTGTATGTAGGTGCTAATGTACAAGAAGAAGTAGGACTACGAGGTGCAAAAGCTTCTGCTGAACTCATTGATCCTGATTTAGCCTTTGTAGTTGATTGTTCTCCAGCTAACGACATGAAAGGCAAGCAAAACTTGTCAGGTGAATTAGGGGAGGGCACTTTAATTAGAATTAAAGATGGCACAATGATACTCAAACCAACATTTAGAGATTATCTACTTTCACTTGCTAAAGAGTTTGGCATAGCTCACCAATACTATATTTCACCAGGTGGAACAGATGGCGGCGAAATTCATAAAGCAAAAATCGGTATTCCTACTGCAGTCATTGGCGTTTGTGCACGCTACATCCATAGTACAAATGCAGTGTTTGATATTAGAGATTATGAAGCTGCAAGAAAATTATTATTAGAGAGTATAACACACTTAAACCAAGAAAAAGTTGAAATGTTACAATATAAATAATATAGGAGTGGTATGATGAAACATTTAGAAACTGAACAACAATTTGAACAACTAAAAAATGAAAAAACTGTATTTTTATTTACTGCAGACTGGTGCCCTGATTGTAAAGTCATTGAACCAGACCTCCCTAAAATAGAAGAAAAATTCACTGAATATAATTTTATATCAGTAGATAGAGACAAATTTATTGATTTATGTGTTGAGCATGGCATCATGGGTATACCAAGTTTTCTAGTGTTTAGTGCTGGACAACAAATTGGTAGTTATATTGGTAAGGAGCGTAAATCAATTGAACAAATTGATGCATTTTTATCTTCATTATAAGTCGAGCCATTTTGTAAAGTAATCAAGATCAATTTATAAAAATATATACCCTTAGAACTTACATTTTTTCTGTTCCTAAGGGTGCTTTTATTGTAAACTAGAAAAAGGCACGTTAATAGGAGTGTTAAACATGAATGTCTTTCAAATGAGAGATAAGTTAAAAGATCGATTGAACCATCTAGACGTTAAATTTAGTTTTAATCGTGATGAAGAAACCTTACGTATATCTAGGGTAGATAATGATAAAGGTGTGACTGTTAAACTCTCTCCGATTGTAGCTAAATATAAATCGCAAAAAGAAAAAATAGTTGATGAAATTGTCTATTATGTGGAAGAAGCTGTAGCACAAATGAATGACGCAGCATTATCTAATACTGATGATATTAAAGTAATGCCAGTATTAAGATCGCCAAGTTTTGATAAGAAAGACAAAAGTGGAAATGCATTTGTTATAGATGAACATACTGCAGAAACTAATATATACTATGCGATGGATTTAGGTAAGTCCTATCGTCTAATTGATGAAAAAACTCTAGAACAAATGAACCTAACTAAACAGCAATTAAAAGAAATGGCGTTATTTAACGTAAGAAAGTTAGAAAATAAATATACGACCGATGAAGTAAAAGGTAATATATTCTATTTTGTTAATACCAATGATGGTTATGATGCTAGTAGAGTATTAAACACTTCATTCTTAAATAATATACAAGAACAATGTGAAGGCGAAATGTTAGTAGCGGTGCCACACCAAGATGTATTAATCATAGCTGATATAAGAAATAAAACAGGTTATGACGTGATGGCACACTTAACTATGGAGTTTTTTACAAATGGTTTAGTGCCAATTACTTCACTATCTTTAGGATATGATAAAGGCCACTTTGAACCTATTTTTATTTTAGGTAAAAATAATAAACAAAAAAGAGATCCAAATGTAATACAAAGATTAGAAGCTACAAGAAAACAATACGAAAATAAAGATAAGAAGTAAGGAGTAAATTTTAATGAATCTTTTTTATAATAAACAAGCAGTAGGTGATGTAGCATTTTTACAAATAGAGCCTGCTAATGGTGAATTTAACTATGAATATAAAGGTGATGTCGTTGAGATCCAACATGAAAATAAAGTTGTAGGATTCAACATATTTAATGCGTCATATAAAACATCTATAGATGGCAACGGGCACGTTAAATTAAATGAAACTTTAGTGAATGAATTTCAAACAGCTATTGAAGAAGCTGGATTTACTTATAAGTTAGATACCGACTTTTCACCTAAATTTGTAGTAGGCTATGTTGAGACAAAAGAAAAACATCCAGATGCTGATAAATTAAGTGTGTTGCGTGTTGATGTTGCTACAGAAAAATTACAAATTGTTTGCGGTGCAGCTAATATTGAAGCAGGGCAAAAGGTTGTTGTAGCTAAAGTTGGAGCTGTTATGCCTAGCGGTATGGTGATAAAGGATGCTGAACTTAGAGGCGTTGCGTCAAGTGGTATGATTTGTTCAATGAAAGAGTTAGAATTACCGAACGCACCACAAGAAAAAGGTATTATGGTCTTATCTGATGATTATACAGTAGGGCAAGCATTTTTTGAAGAATAAAAGGAGGTAATGTGCGTATGAGCTGGTTCGACAAGTTATTTGGAGAAGATAATGACTCAAGTGAAGATTATCTTAATAAAAGAAGCCAACGACGTCAAAAAGCTACACAACAAGAGAATCAAGATTCATTACTTCCTCAGAACAATGATGTTTATGAAAGACCAAAAGGAAAGTTTAGATTTCCAATGCATATTTTGGAAGAAGCAAATGAAACAAATAACATAAATGACGATGCAAATGTAGACAACACGAATTCTGAAGTTAATGATAATCATACTTATCGCAAAAATGATAATAATTTAAGTGTTAACCACAAACAAAGAAGACGTAGACAAATGTATGAAAAAGACGTCTCTAGCAACGTTAATTCGAAACGAGCAGAACAAAATAGCACACGTGATGAGTCAGTTTCTGAACCGAAAAGTGAACAGAGAAGTCACAAAGGTAAAA
This sequence comes from Staphylococcus sp. Ze2, assembly GCF_048568365.1. Classification (NCBI taxonomy): domain Bacteria; kingdom Bacillati; phylum Bacillota; class Bacilli; order Caryophanales; family Staphylococcaceae; genus Staphylococcus; species Staphylococcus sp. Ze2. The sequence continues at coordinate 1,442,921 of NZ_CP183486.1, forward strand.
GAATGAGAATTCAGACGGATGTTTTGCGTGCAAATGCGACTTCAAAGCATAAATCTAATACACCTAGTTACCATCAAAGCGATTTTAAAGCAAGTGAAGTTCCTTCTGCGATTTTTGGTACAAAAAAACCTAGTCCATTAGTTAATGGCGTTATAAAACAGAATCAGCAGTCCGAAACTGATTCATATGCCGATGAAGTAAGTTTGGAATTTGATAAAAAGAATCAATCTAATTCTCAAAATCCGACTTCAAATGAAACGACATTTTATAATGATCAATATGCCGATGATTTTAATGAAGATAATAATGATGTGTTATCTGCATCAACTATTGAACAAGCAGAAGATAGTGCAGATGAAGAAGAAAAAACACAAAATGACTCGTTTGATGCAACAGATATCACCAAACAAGAACCTCTTGCTAAACGTGCAAAAATGGATAATACAATTCATTTTGAAAATATTTATGCTTCACAAATTGTTGAAGAAATACGTCGTGAACGTGAAAGAAAAGTGCTTCAAAAGCGTCAGTTTAAAAAAGCCTTACAACAAAAGCGTCATGAGCATCAAGAGAAGCAAGAAGATAGTATACAAAAAGCAATCGATGAAATGTATGCCAAACAAGCTCAAAACTACATAGGTGAAAGCTCGTTAGATGCTGAAGAACAAACGACAAATGCTACTGAAGTTGATTCGGAAGCATCAGTTCAAGACGTTTCAAATACTAGCGCTATGCAAGATACATCTGCCAATCAGCAAGAAGAGAAGATTGACTCAACGTATAAATACGAAGAAATTAATTTAGATAATATTCGTGATATACATACAATCAATGACGAGTATGTAAATGTTGATTCTGAAATACAAGCAGAAAGAAATGTTACAGAATCTCCAGAGATTAACGACGATATGTCTGAAGATAAAGTTGATAATGAATCTTACGACTTAACCAATACACTTGGCGAGACATCTTCAGATGAGGTAGTTAATTCACAATCCAACGAAAACCTCAATATAGATACAACTGAAATACAAGCAGAAGCATTAGAAAGTCAAAATGCAGAAACTGAAGATACTGATATAGCAGATGCGTATTACAGAGAGTTAGGAGATAATGATACGAGTCAATCGACTTTATCAAATAATGAGCCCTTACATTCAACTGAAGATGATACAAAAGAAAATGTAGAAACAGCACAGGTGGCTGAATCCGAAGAAATCGTAAACGACTCCCCTGAATCTGGCAGTCCATCGCTATCAGTTGAAGCTAATAGCAAAGACTCAAATATATCTCATTCAGAAGAAAATGCAGTGGATGATATAGATGTTAATCTTTCAAAAGGAAATCATGGTAATACAGAATTCTCACAAGATAAAGATTTAGATGAACAAGAAACAAATGATACAGTAGATTCAAAAGTTGATACTAGTAAAGCAATACAACATACTCAGTCAACTCAAGCAAAATCAACTATTAATAAAGGGAGTAAGCCTTTCAATGTAGTCATGACTCCTTCAGATAAAAAACGTATGTTAGATGCAAGAAAAGCACAGCATCAAAATAGAGTGAGTTCGACTGAAAACCATGCGACTCATCATGCTACAAATGATAATACTTCTGAACTAAAGACGACAGAGCAACAGACAGAGATAGGTCATGAACTTGATTCAGAACATGAAAACCAAGCTACAATAAATGAGTCAGATAATGTTCAACAAAGTGCTTCAGAAAGTGATTTAGATAACATGTCTGATATTAAAGTTGAAACATTATCCGATGAAACAGCAACAAATACAACAGGAAATAATTATGATGAAGCTAAAACAACGAATAGTAACAAGCAACAATCTGATAAATTAGATACATCCAAAGATAACAATGTTGTTAGCAATCATCAGTCTGTTAATCCAGATGAGTACTCTGGACAATCTGTTCAAGAACCATTGTTAAAACCAGAGCCTACTTCACAGCTAGGTGGTACAAAGACATCAAATGAGAATGAAAATAAACCCACTATACGTCGAGGACCAAATATTAAATTACCGAATGTAGAATTATTAGAAGCGCCTAAACAACACGAAGTAGATGAATCTTGGATAGAAGATAAAAAACAAGAGTTAAATGAAGCTTTCTATTATTTCAATGTGCCAGCAGAGGTACAGAATGTAACAGAAGGTCCAAGTGTAACGCGCTTTGAATTATCTGTTGAAAAAGGTGTCAAAGTTTCAAGAATCACTGCCTTACAAGATGATATAAAGATGGCGTTAGCTGCGAAGGATATTCGTATTGAGGCGCCGATAGCCGGCACGAGTTTAGTAGGTATAGAAGTACCAAATCAAAATTCAACAATAGTAAATTTACGTTCAATAATTGAAGAGCCTGCATTTAAAAATTCAGAATCTAAGTTAACTGTAGCCATGGGTCTAAGAATTAACAATGAGCCTTTATTAATGGATATATCCAAAACACCACATGCTTTAATAGCCGGTGCTACAGGTTCTGGTAAATCAGTATGCATAAATAGTATTTTAATGTCTTTACTATATAAAAATCACCCAGAAGAGTTGAAATTACTGTTAATCGATCCGAAAATGGTTGAATTGGCTCCATATAATGATTTGCCACATTTAGTTTCGCCAGTAATTACAGATGTAAAAGCAGCTACTCAAAGTTTGAAATGGGCTGTTGACGAGATGGAAAGACGTTACAAAGTCTTTGCTAAATATCATGTGAGAAATATTACCGCTTTTAATAAGAAAGCAACATATGAGGATAGAATGCCAAAAATTGTTATTGTTATAGATGAGTTAGCAGATTTAATGATGATGGCACCACAAGAAGTTGAGCAATCAATTGCTCGTATAGCACAAAAAGCACGTGCTTGTGGTATTCATATGTTAGTTGCAACGCAAAGACCATCAGTCAATGTAATAACAGGTTTAATTAAGGCAAATATTCCAACGAGAGTTGCATTTATGGTATCGTCAAGCGTTGATTCTCGTACCATTTTAGATAGTGGTGGCGCAGAACGCTTACTGGGATATGGTGATATGCTTTATCTTGGCAGTGGGATGAATAAACCAATTCGTGTTCAGGGGACTTTTGTATCTGATGATGAAATTGATGATGTAGTCGATTTTATTAAAGAACAAAGAGAACCAGAATATTTATTCGAAGAAAAAGAATTATTGAAGAAAACTGAAAGTCAACCGCAAGACGATTTATTCGATGACGTGTGTCAGTTTATGTTGAATGAGGGACATATCTCAACTTCATTAATACAACGACATTTCCAAATTGGTTACAATCGTGCAGCCAGAATAGTTGATCAATTAGAACAACTAGGTTATGTTTCGGGAGCTAATGGTTCAAAACCAAGAGATGTATACATTACAGAATCAGATTTAAATGAGAATTAATATAGAGATAAAGGAGTGTTTTTATGACACATTATCATTTTGTTGGCATAAAAGGTGCCGGTATGAGTTCATTAGCACAAATCATGCGTGATCTTGGAAATGAAGTTCAAGGTTCAGATATTCAAAATTATGTTTTTACAGAAGTAGCTTTAAAAAATAATGGTATTAAAATTTTACCTTTCAATGCGGATAATATAAAAGAAGATATGGTTATCGTACAAGGTAATGCATTTCCAGACACACATGAGGAAATTGTACGCGCACATGAATTAAAAATAGAAGTTATTCGCTATCATGACTTCTTAGGTCATATTATCAATCAATATACGTCTGTAGCAGTTACAGGTGCACATGGTAAGACCTCCACTACAGGTCTATTATCACACGTCATGAATGGTGATAAAAAGACATCATTCCTAATTGGTGATGGTACTGGTTTGGGTATTCCAGCAAGTGATTATTTCGCATTCGAAGCTTGTGAATACCGTAGACATTTCTTAAGTTATCATCCAGATTACGCGATTATGACAAATATAGATTTTGATCATCCAGACTATTTTAAAGATGTGGATGATGTATTCAATGCGTTCCAAGAAATGGCGCAGAATGTGAAAAAGGCTATCATTGCATGGGGCGATGATGAGTATTTACAAAAAATAGAAGCTGATGTACCAGTTTACTATTATGGTTTTTCTAAAGATGACGATGTTTATGCAGATAACTTAAAAATTAGTGAAAAAGGTACTCAATTTGATGTTTACATTAAGAACGAATACTATGACACATTCCTTTCACCACAATTTGGTGACCATAACATTCTAAATGGTCTTGCTGTAATCACAATAAGCTATTTAGAGAGCCTAAACGTAGACAATATCAAAGCTGCGTTAGAAACGTTTGGTGGCGTTAAGAGAAGATTCAATGAGACAAAAATTGGGAATCAAGTATTAGTTGATGATTATGCGCACCACCCTAGAGAAATTAGTGCTACAATTGAAACAGCGAGAAAGAAATACCCTAATAAAGATGTTATTGCTGTTTTTCAACCTCATACGTTTAGTAGAACTCAAGCATTTTTAGATGAATTTGCAGAATGCTTAAGTTTGGCTGACACAACATTCTTATGTGAGATTTTTGGTTCTATAAGAGAAAATACTGGTAATTTAACGATTCAAGATTTGATTCAAAGAATCGATGGCGCAAAGCTAATCGATGAGGAAAGTGTAAGCATATTAGAACAATATAGTAATTCAGTCATTCTATTTATGGGTGCTGGCGATATACAAAAAATTCAACGTGCTTATATGGAAAAAGTTGGTGTCACTTCGTCATTTTAGTATGTTTATGTTAAAATGATGGGGGTATTTATATTAAATAACAACATATGATTAATAGGAGGCGTTTTTAATGGAATGGATTTTACCTATAGCTGGAATTATTGCGGCGATTGCATTTCTAATATTAGTAATTGGTATCGTTGTAGTTTTACTTTCAGTTAAGAAGAATTTAGATCACGTTGCAAAAACACTTGATGGAGTTGAAGGACAAATTCAAGGTATTACACGTGAATCTACAGATTTACTTCACAAAGCGAATCGCTTAACTGAAGATATTCAAGATAAATCAGATCGTTTAAACTCAGTAGTTGATGCTGTTAAAGGTATCGGTGATTCTGTACAAACTTTAAATGGTTCGGTTGATCGAGTTACAAACTCAATTACGCACAACATTTCTCAAAATGAAGATAAAATTTCTCAAGTTGTACAATGGTCAAATGTAGCAATGGAAGTTGCTGATAAATGGCAAAACAGAAGAAATCGTAGAGATAGTGCAAATTATAAAGCGAGCAGTGTAGCAAACGATACTAATCATAGCTATACTACACGTGTAGATAACAAATAATTCATATATTAAAAAACAAATGCACTTAAATGAGGTTTGAAACTTATTTAAGTGCATTTGTTATAGGGGGCATTCAATTATGAAATACTATAATCGAGATAATTATGAAAGAAACTTAGAAAGTTATCAAGTACCAGAATATTTTACTAAAGGTGCCAGAAATGAATTTGTGTATGGATTTATTGTAGGTGCTGTGATTGGTTCAGCTTTAGGTTTAGTTTCCATTAGTAAATCTAGATCTTCTGATAAAAATGTTCCAGAAAATAAAGAACAATTTAAATCGAATATTGTTGCACAAAGTGAACAAGAAAAACAAGATGCTGAAAATAAATTAGCAGGGATGAAATCAACTATTGCAGAATCTCAAAAAAATAACACAGAAGTAACAGATGAAGAATTAGCAGCCCAAAAAGTTGCTATTCAAAAAGAATCATCCGATAATGATTTAGCTAATATGTCACCTGAGGCACAAGAACAGCAAAAAGCAAAAAATGAAAATAATAATGACGTAGTATCTAATGATTTAGCTACTGAACATATTGACCCAGATGCTAATCCAACTGAAGATGAGATTAGTGCTCAACAAAACGCTATAAAAGAAGAAACAGCGGATAATTCAGGTGTTGACGCAAGCTCTACAGCTGACTCAGATCAAAATGAAGGCATCAATGGTAAAACAGCTGCAGCAACTGCAAGTGGCGCTATTGTTGCAGGTGGTTTAGCAAGTGCGGCGCAAAACAAAAAAGAAGCTTTAAATAATGATTCAGAGGTTTCAGAAAACACTTCAAAATTAATAAACGAAGATGATAAACCAAAACAATCAGCTAAAGATGCGCCAAATTTAGTGACAAAAGAAGCAACTAATGAGTCATCTTCATATGATAAGGATAAGTCTGAAACAGCTACTACTGGTATAGTTACTGCATCAGGCTTAGCATTAGCAGCTCATAATAAGCAAAATGCAATAAAAAATAATCAAAGCATTGCAGAGAATACAGCTAATTTATTAATACCAGAATCACCAAAGCAAGCTAAAAATCAATCGGTACCAAATTTAATTACTCCAAATGTTGGAAATGCAGTAGAATCTACTGATAAAGTAGACAACAGTGCGGATAAAAATAACAAAAAAACAACAACTACAGAAATTCCTAAGCCAACAGCAGCTGAACAACGCGTTCAACAAACACATAAGACGGTATCATTTAAAGATGGTATTATTGTCCATGATGGCGCTACTAGAAATTTAAGCGAACAATCAGTTGAACAAAGTAATGCACAGCAAAATGATGATAAATCAACAGTGAAAACAAATGATGGTATTATAAACCATGATGAATCACAGAGTGCTGATAAAACGTCAAAATCAACCCAAAGTAAATCAACTAAAAAAACTTATACTAAAAATAGACCGCAAGTGAATAAGTCAGAGAAAGCTAAAAGTAAAATCGATAAAAGAACTTTCAATGATTAATTCAAATACAAAGAAAGGGTCCAAGACATAAATATTTGTTTTGGATTCTTTTTATTTTATATGAACTAACAACTAGATGAGCAATCAATTAAATCTCATTGATTGATAGCGCAATAAATTATTTTCTATACGTGCACTTGTTACTTTCTTGTTGAATGCTAAATTCTATACATAAATTACTTAAATTAATATTATAAAAAAATATTGAAAAACATATAATAGTGTAAAAATGGGCTAGATATTGACTGAAAATTCAGTTATCATTAATGTTATTCACTTTTAAAGTGATTTTTTTCAATCGCTACTTGAACTTCTAAGTAGTTCTTGTTAGAATAACGTTTAACAAATATTTTATCGCTTTAAAGCAGAATAAAATATCGTTTTTTAAATTTTTCATAGAGGTGAATAAAAATGACAGACAAATTAAAAGAATACAGAGATGAGATAGTTGAAATAAACGAAGAGATTTTAGGTCTATTATCTAAAAGAGGAAAAATAGCACAAAAAATAGGTGAGGAAAAACGTAAACAAGGCACACTTGTATATGATCCTCAGCGTGAAAAAGAAATGATTAATCAATTATTAGATAAGAATGAAGGACCATTCAATGACAATGTAATCAAACAATTGTTTAAAGAAATTTTTAAAGCCTCTACTGATTTGCAAAAATCTGAAAATGAAAAACACTTATATGTATCTAGAAAATTAAAACCAGAAGATACAATTGTTCAATTTGATAATGGAGGTATTATTGGGGATGGCAATAAATCATTTGTATTTGGACCATGTTCAGTAGAATCTCAAGAACAAGTTGATGCCGTTGCAGCTAATTTACAAGCTAGAGGAGAAAAATTCATTAGAGGTGGAGCATTTAAACCACGTACATCTCCTTATGATTTCCAAGGATTAGGTGTTGAAGGACTAAAAATACTTAAAAATACTAAAGATAAATACGGTTTAAATGTCGTTAGTGAAATAGTTAACCCAGCAGACTTTGAAGTAGCTGATGAATACTTAGATGTATTCCAGATTGGTGCACGTAACATGCAAAACTTCGAATTGCTTAAAGAAGCAGGTCGTTCAAACAAGCCTGTATTACTAAAACGTGGCTTATCAGCTACAATTGAAGAATTTATATATGCAGCTGAATACATTGCTTCACAAGGTAATGAAAATATTATCTTATGTGAACGTGGTATCCGCACATATGAAAAAGCAACAAGAAATACTTTAGATATTTCTGCTGTACCTATCTTAAAACAAGGTACGCACTTACCAGTTATGGTTGATGTTACTCACAGTACTGGACGTAAAGACATTATGATTCCAACGGCAAAAGCTGGCTTAGCAGTTGGTGCTGACGGTATTATGGCTGAAGTACATCCTGATCCATCTGTTGCATTAAGTGATAGTGGACAGCAAATGGACTTCAATGAATTTGATAAATTCTACAATGAAATTAAACCACTTGCAGATATGTATAACAGTAAAAAACTTAAATAATAATTGCAAAGTTTGAGGCAATATTGCTATAAGGCTGGGACAAATATAATTGTCTCAGCCTTAATTATTGTATTGTGATAATTAAGGCTATTATATGAGCTCTAGTTCTAGTTAACATTTTATAACTACTTACCTTATTTTACTTTGGCGAGGGGAACGACGAAATTATTTTAAACATATTAGATTTCTGTCTCGCTACTTTTCTTTTTCAGCGATAATATGAGATTATCTTTGTTCATAGTTTATTTTTAGATATTACATGTAATCTCATTTTATATATAAAGTGAGGTAGCATTTTTACATCTTTAATTTTATCCATTTAGATTATAGTGGAAATTTAAAACATATAATATAATCCAGTTTTTTAATACTATGAAATGAAAAACATTATAACAATCTAAACAAAATGATTTTACATTTTCTGAAAATGTGGTAAACTTTGAAAATATTATGAAAACAGATTATAATAATAAAGAAATCGCTTTCAAGGAGGAAAATATGACTGTTACAATATATGATGTGGCTAGAGAAGCTAGAGTTTCTATGGCAACCGTTTCTCGTGTAGTTAATGGCAACCAAAATGTTAAGCCTGAAACACGTGACAAAGTAAACGAAGTTATTAAGAAGTTAAACTATCGTCCAAATGCAGTAGCAAGAGGATTAGCAAGTAAACGTACAACAACAGTTGGCGTTATTATTCCAGATATCTCAAATGTGTATTATTCACAATTAGCACGTGGTTTAGAAGATATTGCAACAATGTATAAATACCATTCTATTATTTCAAATTCTGATAATGATCCTAGTAAGGAAAAAGAGATTTTTAATAATCTACTAAGTAAACAAGTGGATGGTATCATTTTCTTAGGAGGTACAATCTCTGAAGAAATAAAAGATTTAATTAATAAATCTTCCGTACCAGTAGTTGTCTCAGGTACAAATGGTAAAGATGAAGGTATCTCATCAGTAAACATCGATTTTGAATCTGCTGCTAAAGAAATAACAGAACATCTCATAGAAAAGGGAGCTAAATCATTTGCCTTTGTAGGTGGAGATTATTCTAAGAAAGCACAAGAAGACGTGTTAGTAGGATTAAAAGATGTATTGGTTCAACATGAATTAGAACTAGACGAACAATTAATCTTTAATGGAAATGAAACATATAAAGATGGGTTACGTGCGTTTGAATCGTTAGCAACTGCAAAACCTGATGCAATCTTATCAATCAGTGATGAACAAGCTATCGGCCTAGTACATGCTGCTCAAGACGCTGGAGTAAATGTGCCGAATGATTTACAAATTGTTAGCTTTAATAATACAAGACTTGTTGAAATGGTTAGACCACAACTTTCCAGTGTTATTCAACCATTGTACGACATTGGTGCAGTAGGTATGAGATTACTTACAAAATATATGAATGAAGAAGATATTGATGAGCCTAATGTAATTTTACCTCACAGAATTGAATACAGAGGTACTACAAAATAATTCATATATTTATTTGGAAATTATAATAGGAGTGAGACGTAAATTTCACGACTCAAAATAAGAGCGTTAATTTATAATGAGTTAGCTCTATTTTATATTTAAAATCTTGTGGTTAGGTTGTCTGTGTTTGTTAAGAAATAGTATGGTTCTCGAGCCTGTATACCTTTATACATTTACTTACTTCGAACAATAGGCATGCTACAAAATCATTAAAAATTTCATGAAACAAATAAGCATCAATTTCTATTAAAATATCTAGAAATTGATGCTTATTTTTTGCTATGACAACTTTACTTTTTAACTTGATAATTGTAATCTTATTCAAACCAGCTCAACACTTTTTGGGCCTGTTTCATATTAATCTCACTTATTTCTTTTCTTCGAGGTATTTCTATATAATTCTCTTTATCATCACTCCAATTGGTAGGGAGTGCACAAGTAGCATAAGGTTGCCATTTGGTAAGCCAACGTTCTGGAAGGTTACCTGTTGGAGGTTGTTCACCTATTAAGGCTAAGAATATATGAGACCATGCACGTGGTACAACTTTCCATATATTATAGCCGCCACCACCAAACATAATAACCTTACCTTGTGTATATGTATCAGCAAGTGATTTGACAATATATGGTATTTCATAAAGTGTATTTAATGTACAGCTCATATGTGTAAGTGGGTCAAGATAATGCACATCCACACCATGTACACTTACAATAATATCTGGTTTGAATGATGCTACAACAGGTTCAATGGTTTGTTTAAAAACATCTAAAAAGGATTGATCTTCAGTATAAGGTTCTAACGGTATATTAACCGTATATCCGAATCCTTTTTCAGCACCACGCTCTGTATAATGTCCTGAGCCCGGAAACAAAAACTTTCCTGTTTCATGTATGGAATAGATTAAAGCTTGATCATTAGTGTAGAAACTCCATTGAGTACCATCACCATGATGGGCGTCCGTATCAATACACAGAACCCGTTGATTATATTTTTGCATTAAATATGAAATTGTAATGGCAACATCGTTATAAATACAAAAGCCATTTGCACGTCCAGGAAGACTATGATGTAAGCCACCACCTAAATGACACCCGTTTGTTAACGTACCACTCATAATTTGATCTGCTAAATTCAAAGCACCTCCAACAATACGTGCACTATGTTTATGCATCATTCTAAATTGAAGTGTATCTTCACCGTCTAAACCATACTTTTTAGCCTCATTTTCACTTAAAATACCATGAGAAGCATGTCTTATTGCTTGTATATAATCATAGGCGTGTATTAGCGATAATTCATCATCTGTTGCAATTCTGGGTGATATAATGTGATGTTGCTTTAATTGTCCTAGTTCCATAAGCAATTCTGTCGTTAATTTTAATCTCATTTGGTTAAATGGATGTTTATTACTAAAACGATATTGTAAAAGTTCATTAGCGTAAACATAGCCTGTTGTTTGTTGCATATTACTCATATTTTTATCCCCTTTAAAAGAAAAATCGATTCATAAATCTAATATCATCAAACGCTTGTAATTGTTCAATAGAAATTCTTGAACCGATTCTGGCCATCAAACAATTTGCTGGATGACTCGTAATTTCTGGATCGTCTGTAGCAAAAATCTCAAGGCCCCCATATCCCATAAGTTTTTGCATTAATTTTTTATATTCATATACATCGAGACCTGAATTTTTTAAATCCCAGTGCCAATAATATTCTGTCGTTAATACAATGTAGTCTTCATATTCATCTGCAGAGAGACTAACTTTAATCAATTCACTCCCTAAATGTAAGTGCCTATAGGGCAAACTGATTTCAATTGCGCCTAATTCTATCAAGTATTCTAAATCACCGCTCGACCATCTTTCTAAAGGATCAGGATAATGAAAAGTAACGTATCCAATAATGTGTTGGTCTTTCCGTAATATAAATATTCTACCTTCTTCTAATTCACTAATTTCTTTAACTGCTTCAAATTGATCTTTCGGTGGACGAAAGGCAGACAAACCTTCATCAAATGTCATTGTTTCAAGTTTGCTACATGAAATAGGCCCTTCAATAACAAACTGTCCTTCGTCTAACTGATATGTTTGGGATTGATACGTTTTAATATGTTTCATTTTTTCACTCCAAACTACCACATGGTATTCTGTAATCAATCTTATTATTTATATTATAAGTGATAATTGAATAAAATAAAATGTAAATGAATTCGCTTACAGTAATTATTTTGAAAATTTTGAAAATGTTAGTTATAATAATTTTTGAAGAGACGATTTCATTCAGAGGGGGATTTAAAATGAAAGTAGAAGTATATAAAGGGGAAAGTGGAAATTTTAACCTTCAAGACTATGAAAAAGAATATAATCAATTTGATTGGCAAGAAGTAGAAAAATCATTTTCATGGTATGAAACAGGAAATGTGAATATGGCACATGAATGTATTGATCGTCATGTAGATGAAGGTAAAGGGGAAAAAATTGCCTTACATTATAAAGATGATCAACGTAAAGAAAGTTATACTTTTAACGATATGAAAGCAAATAGTAATAAAGCAGCAAACGTGCTTAAAAATAAAGCTAGTATTGAAAAAGGAGATCGTGTTTTTGTATTTATGCCGAGAACACCGGAACTCTATTTTGCTCTTTTTGGAACTTTAAAAATTGGTGCCATCGTCGGTCCTTTATTTGAAGCATTTATGGAAAAAGCGGTTGGCGATAGATTAGAGAACAGTGAAGCTAAAGTTATTATTACTACGAATGCATTATTACCTAGAATACCAAAAGATAAATTACCACATTTAGAAACAATTGTTGTGGTAGATGATGAAGTAGATGACGCTTACGTAGATTTTAATACTGAATTTGAGCAGGCAAGCGATCAATTTGATACTGAATGGTTATCTTTAGATGATGGTTTAATCTTGCATTACACTTCAGGTTCTACAGGACAACCAAAAGGTGTATTACATGCACAAAGAGCTATGTTATTACATTATATTTCTGGTAAATATGTATTAGACTTTAAAGAAAATGATGTTTATTGGTGTACTGCCGACCCAGGTTGGGTAACGGGGACATCTTATGGGATATTTAGTCCTTGGTTAAATGGTGTCACAAACTGTATTGCTGGAGGTAGATTTTCACCTGAAGCTTGGTATGGCATGATTGAAGAGTTTAAAGTTACGATATGGTATACAGCACCGACAGCATTAAGAATGTTGATGAGTGCGGGTGACGATATAATTGAAAAATTTGATTTATCATCTGTTAAAAGCATCTTATCCGTTGGTGAACCATTGAATCCTGAAGTCATCAAATGGGCTAAAGACGTCTTTGGTAAACGTGTACTTGATACATGGTGGATGACTGAAACTGGTGGTCATATGATAGTTAACTATCCTTCTATGGATGTTAAATTAGGATCTATGGGTAAACCTTTACCGGGTGTAGAAGCTACAATTATTGATGATCAAGGAAATGAACTACCGCCTAATAGAATGGGAAATCTTGCGATTAAAAAAGGATGGCCATCTATGATGGTGTCTATTTGGAAAAACCCAGAAAAATATGATTCTTATTTCATTGGTGACTGGTATGTATCTGGGGATTCTGCTTATAAAGATGAAGATGGATATTTTTGGTTCCAAGGACGCGTAGATGATGTAATTATGACAGCTGGAGAACGTGTTGGTCCATTTGAAGTAGAGTCCAAATTAGTAGAACATGAAGCAGTAGCTGAGGCGGGTGTCATTGGTAAACCTGACCCTGTCAGAGGGGAGATTATTAAAGCGTTCGTCGCTTTACGTTCTGAATATAATGAATCAGATGAATTAAAAGAAGAAATTCGTAAATTTGTTAAAGAAGGATTGGCTGCACATGCTGCACCAAGAGAAATTGAGTTTAAAGATAAGTTACCAAAAACACGTTCAGGTAAAATTATGCGCCGTGTACTTAAAGCATGGGAACTTGATTTACCAGAAGGTGATTTAAGTACAATGGAAGATTAAATAAAGTTTAATCAAAAATATAATCTATTATTATTGAACAACTAGTTATATATAAATTACTTAACTTAAACTACCTTCATATCTCTTTAAAACAGAAGAGATATGGAGGTTTTTTTAACTGAAAATTAAAAAGTGTAATATTAAACCTTTAGATGATACATTACACTTATGATTATGGAAGCGCTATCTATAAAAGTCGACAATGCAACTTAAGTTGGTTAATATAAAGTATGTAAGGATTTATTTTTGTCAGTAGTATATATGATAAATATATAGTGATTATTGATTTAAAAATTAATTTTAGAAGGGACGAATGAATTTGACACATTTATCTGATTTAGATATTGCAAATCAATCTACATTAAAACCAATTGGGGAAATTGCAGAAAAAGTTGGAATTCCAAAGGATGCATTAGAACCTTATGGTCATTACAAAGCAAAGATTGATATTAATCAAGTTCAACAAAAAAATGGTAAGGGTAAAGTAGTCTTAGTAACTGCTATGAGTCCAACGCCAGCAGGTGAAGGTAAGTCAACAGTTACCGTTGGCTTATCCGATGCATTCAATCAACTTAAACAAAATGTAATGGTTGCTCTACGTGAACCAGCTTTAGGACCAACTTTTGGTATTAAAGGTGGTGCTACTGGTGGTGGTTATGCTCAAGTGCTACCTATGGAAGATATCAATCTACATTTTAATGGGGATTTTCATGCTATTACGACTGCAAATAATGCGTTATCGGCATTTATTGATAATCATATCCATCAAGGGAATGAATTAGAAATAGATCAAAGACGTATTGAGTGGAAACGTGTATTAGATATGAATGATCGTGCCTTACGAAACGTGATTGTTGGTTTAGGTGGCCCGACTCAAGGCGTACCTCGTGAAGATGGTTTCAATATTACTGTAGCTTCTGAAATCATGGCGATCCTCTGCTTAGCAAATGATATAAATGATTTGAAAACAAAAATCAGTAATATCACAATTGGTTATACTCGTTCACGTAAACCAGTGACAGTATCAGATTTAAAAGTTGAGGGCGCATTAGCTATGATTTTGAAAGATGCGATTAAACCTAACCTTGTTCAAACTATTGAAGGTACGCCAGCACTTGTACATGGGGGGCCATTTGCTAATATTGCTCATGGTTGTAACTCAATATTGGCTACAGAGACTGCAAGAGACTTAGCGGATATCGTTGTTACAGAAGCAGGCTTTGGCTCTGATTTAGGCGCAGAAAAATTCATTAATATTAAAGCACGTGAAGCAGGCTTTGAACCTTCAGCAGTCGTTGTAGTTGCAACAATTCGTGCTATTAAAATGCATGGCGGTGTAGCAAAAGATAACTTAAAAGAAGAAAATGTAGAAGCATTGAAATCCGGTATAGTTAACCTAGAACGTCATGTTAAAAATGTAAGGAAATATGGATTAGAACCTGTCGTAGCATTAAATGCATTTGTACATGATACAGAAGCAGAAACAGAATTTGTGCAGCAATGGGCAAAAGATAATGGTGTTCGTCTTGCTTTAACTGAAGTATGGGAAAAAGGTGGCAAAGGTGGCATCGATTTAGCTAAAAATGTATTAGATGTTATAGAACAACCACAAACATTTAAACAATTATATGAGTTAAAACAACCTTTAGAAGATAAAATCGAAACAATTGTTAAAGAAATTTATGGCGGTTCAAAAGTGACATTCAGTAGTAAAGCACAAAAACAATTACAACAATTTAAAGAAAATGGTTGGGATCATTACCCAATTTGTATGGCTAAAACGCAATATTCATTTAGTGATGATGCTACACAATTAGGTGCGCCTGAGGGCTTTGAAATTACAATACGTGAATTAGAAGCTAAAACAGGTGCAGGATTTATTGTTGCACTAACAGGTGCAATTATGACTATGCCAGGATTACCTAAGAAACCAGCTGCTTTAAATATGGATGTAACTGATGATGGTCACGCAGTTGGATTGTTCTAAAGTTATTTGTAATCGATATTGCATGAACCGTGACTATAGAAAAATTATTTAAGGAAACTAAATTTCAATATTTATAGTAAGTAAGAATATATTTTCATGTAGTTTATGATTGATAAACATGATAATGCATAAGGGAGTAGGGGGAAATCATTGTTGTTTTAATGATTTCACTCCTACTCCCTTTAAATTTAACTATAAGTAAAAGGGGCTATTTTGATAATAAGTGTTTACGAATATTGAACTTTTCAGCTCGTTTATAATCATATTCTGTGATTTTGCCTTCTACTAACATTCGTTTTAATACATAATGTTGTCTATCTAGTCCTATTTGTATATCTGCATCAGATTTTAGAGTGCCGTTTTCTTCATATGGTGTATAAAAATAGGGGCTTTGTAATAAACCAACTAAATAGGCCGATTCAGCAATATTTAAGTTTGATGGTGGCTTTCCAAATAAACTATATGAAGCTGAAGCTATACCGGATATGTTTGAGCCATTATAATCTCGACCAAATGGAACAATATTTAAGTACGTAAAAATAATTTCATCTTTGGTCAATAATTTTTCTGCACGCATTGATAGAACTAACTCATTCGCTTTACGGTTATATGTTTTTTCACTTGTTAATAATTGATTCTTAACAAGTTGCTGAGTTATCGTGCTACCACCAGTGGCGCTTTCTGTATTGAAAATATCCTGTCCAACTGCTCGAACCAAAGCTTTGGGTAAAATGCCATTATGCATGAAAAACAAACTATCTTCTGAAGCGGTTAATGCTTTGATGACATTTTTGTTAACATTTTTAGGTCCAACAATTAAGGTGTTCAAGGATTCGTTATACTCAGTTAAAATATGTTTGTTGTCATAATCAATATCTTGACTACCGACAATGTAAAGCAGTTTAAGTCTTAAATCGTCGTCAGACATATGTATTGCTTCTTTTGTTATACTTTGAAAATAAAAAACAGTAATCGCTAATATAATCACCGAGGTACATGCTAGAATCGCAAACAAGCCGATGAAAATATGTTTCAGTTTTTTATAGATACTTTCAAATTTATCAAACCATGACGGTTGGTGCTTATTTTCAACTGTTTGATGCGTCATATATAACCTCCTTATGTATGCAATATTATAACATAAATTAACATATTGACTTTTAAATTATAGTTACTTATAATTAGTATTAATTCGATATCGTTTTTGGATAAAGGAGAAGTAGCTTTTTGTGTCATCTTCAGAGAGTTAGTGGTCGTTGTGAACTAGCGTTGCACATTTTGTGAATACACCTTATTAATTAAAGTAATCCAAACGTTTTAGTTAATGAACGTATCATTAATAAAGTTGTTTGACTTAAGTATGGTGGTACCGTGCGCATGCGCCCTTACATTAATTTGTAGGGGCGTTTTTTTATTTAATAAAAAGGTAGCGTTATTGTTAAATTGCTTTTATCCGAAACGAAATCATAAATTAAAACAGGAGGCTGATACAATGGCAAATGCACTATTAGAAGATTTAAAATGGAGAGGCTTAGTTTATCAACAAACTGATGAGTCTGGTATAGAAGAAATATTAAATAAAGAGCAAGTCACATTATATTGTGGTGCGGACCCAACAGCAGATAGCTTGCATATTGGACATTTATTACCCTTCTTAACATTGCGTCGCTTTCAAGAACATGGACATAGACCACTTGTATTAATCGGTGGCGGCACAGGTATGATTGGTGATCCTTCTGGTAAATCAGAAGAACGTAAATTACAGACTGAAGATCAAGTAGAAGATAATGTACAAGGCATCAGTAAGCAAATGCATAAAATATTTGAATTTGGTAATGAAAAAGGCGCTAAATTAGTTAATAATAAAGACTGGCTTGGCCAAATTTCTTTAATTGATTTCTTACGTGATTACGGTAAACATGTTGGTGTAAATTACATGTTGGCCAAAGATTCTATTCAAACACGTTTAGAACACGGTATTTCATTTACAGAATTTACTTATACGATATTACAAGCAATTGATTTTGGTCATTTAAATAAAACATTTAATTGTAAAATTCAAGTAGGTGGTTCAGACCAATGGGGAAATATTACGAGTGGTATTGAATTGATGCGTCGTATGTATGGTCAAACTGAGGCCTACGGGTTAACGATTCCATTAGTAGTGAAGTCAGATGGTAAAAAGTTTGGTAAAACTGAAGGTGGCGCAGTTTGGTTAGATGCTAGCAAAACGAGCCCATATGAATTTTATCAATTTTGGATTAATACAACAGATGATGATGTAATCAAGTTTTTAAAATACTTTACTTTCTTAGAAAAAGAAGAGATTGAAGCATTGGAAAAATCATTGAATGAAGCACCTCATTTACGTGAAGCACAAAAAGCATTGGCCGAGAATGTAACACGCTTTATTCATGGTCAAGCTGCATTAGACGATGCGATACGTATATCTAAGGCTTTATTTGCTGGAGATTTACAATCACTTTCTGCGGTGGAATTAAAAGAAGGATTTAAAGATGTGCCACAAGTAGATTTAAATCATGAGACTACAAATATTGTAGAAGCAATCGTTGAATCTGGAATTTCTTCTTCTAAACGTCAAGCACGTGAAGATGTGAATAACGGTGCTATTTATATCAATGGTGTGAGACAACAAGATGTTAATTATGAACTTACTAACGAGGATAAGATTGAAGATGAGTTTACAATTATACGTCGAGGCAAGAAAAAATACTTTATGGTTAATTATAAATAATAATTTTTATGCAGCAGTCTATTTGAATCTAGTAGATTGCTGCTTTTTTAGTATAGTTATGTTTGCGACTGATTAAATGTTGATCAATATTGATTATATTTTGAACTATAATAAATTTTAGTTCAAGTCGATTTTTACGTTGTTAGTAGGCAGGGGCAGTCTGTAATTATTTAATGGAAGGTGCTTTATATGCAAATATAAGTAAAAAAGATTATAAAAAAGTGTGCAAAGGAGGTAAAACCAAGAGTGGTTTCTACAGTCCTAAGCACACTATATTTAATAATTCACAAATATCTTAGATGGATTTAATTGAACGGTGAGTTCTTTTCTTCACTTGATTCTTCAGAAGATTGTGATGTTGGCTTTTGTTCTTTTAATGTTACATTTATTTTTTGCTGTTTACCTTCGCGTTCTACAGTCAATTTCACCGAATCACCAGGTTTTTTATTTTCATAAAGATAAGAGCGTATATCTGTATCTTCTTTCACATTTTTATCATCAATTGCTGTGATGATATCACCTTCTTTAAGACCATTATCACCATCAACTTTTGCTACATATGCACCATCTTTACGTGAAGTTTTAAGTTGTTCTTTATATTGGTCTGGAATTTCGCTGACATTGAGTAAGCCAATACCAATAGAAGGGCGATCAATCTTACCTTTTTCTACTAATTCTTTAATAGTAACTTTAACTTCATTACTTGGTATAGCAAAACCAATGCCTTCCACTTGTTCATTTGCAATCTTCATTGAGTTTATACCTACTAGATTGCCGTTGATATCTACAAGTGCACCACCAGAGTTACCTGGGTTTATGGCTGCATCTGTTTGAAGTACGTTGACTTTGTTTGAACCAGCTGATGTTTGTGTATCGATTGTACGTTCACTTGCTGAAATAATTCCAGAAGTTACTGAATTAGCAAATTCTAAGCCTAATGGATTACCCATAGCAAATACACTATCTCCAGTCTTAACTTTTGAAGAATTGGCAAAGTTGATTGCTTTTGTGCCTTTAGTTTCATTGATTTTCAACACTGCCATATCAGTTAATGCATCTTTACCAATTAATTTGGCATCTACTTGTTTAGAGTTATGAAGTTGAACTTTGATTTCGCTCGCACCATCTATCACATGATTATTAGTAACGATGTACGCAGAACCATTATTTTTCTGATATATTACACCAGAACCTACACCGGCTTCTTGCGATTTTGAAGATTTACCTTTTAATAAATCATCTAGATTTTGAGCTTTTTGCATGTTGATCACGCCAACAATTGCTGGGGAGACATCATTAATCATTTGATTTACAGAATCATATTTTTCACTTTTTCCATCAAGAGTATTTCCAGCGTTTCCAGTGTTTGATGCTTCATTTACAGATGAACCATTATTGTTTAATACTGTAGTTTCCATCAATTTACCGACCCCTAATACAATAAGGGCTCCAATGATACCAGCGACTAAGGCAACTATAACTGTTCTAAACCATGGGAATTTAGGTTTTGTCCTTATTCGTTTATTTGGGGTATATTGCGTTGTGTTTTGTTGATAATTTTGGTTGTTGTTTGTATTTTGGTCATTGTTAAATTCTGACATAATCTACCTCCAATTATTACTATATATCCTATTATGAAAGTTTTGTGCAACTTTTTCTAGTATACCACTATACGACTTTAGACTGAAATATAAATCTTCTTGTCCATAATCGTACTAAATGATAAAATCAATGAGGAAAGACAAGCAAAATGAAGTAGGTGCAAAAATGTATAAATTTATAAGTGGTTTGTTGAAATTGATTATTATAAAATTAAGTAATTCGTTAGAAGTCCAAGGAAAAGAAAATATACCTCAACTTCATAGGTATGTAGTGACTTGTACTCATGAAAGTTATAATGAAGTAATCATGTTAGGAACAGCAATTTATCCTAACCAAATACATTATATGGCTAAAAAAGAACTATTTAATAACAAAGTTTTTGGTAAGTTTTTATCGTCATTAAATGCATTTCCAGTAGATAGAGATAATCCTGGACCAAGCACTTTAAAAAAACCGATAAAACTGTTAAAAGAAAATAAAACTGTCGGTATTTTCCCAACAGGACATCGTATGAAATATGATGAAGGGTCACCAATGAAAAGAGGAGCCGTAACTATTGCTATGATGGCTCAAGCGCCGATTTTACCTGCAGCTTATGTTGGACCAAAAGAAATAAAAGGGCTAGTTACTGGAAAGGCGATTATTAGATTTGGCGAACCAATAGAAACTAAACACCTTCCTAAAGACATGAAGCGTAATGAGAAATTAGAGTATTTAACTAAAGAATTAGAGCAAAGAACAATTCAATTACAAAATGAATTAAATGAATATGTAAAAAACAACTAAATGAAAACATGAATATGTTGGAATAATTAGATTTTTTATTTTTGATACGTAATCTTTAAATCATATGTTATTATATAATTGTACAATAACATTTAGTAAAAGGTTTACAAACACCACGTGGACAATATTGTGCATGTGGTGATTTTTTTGGGAAATTATTTTGAAATGGGGAATTTATATGTATAGTTTCTTTCAACGTTTAGGAAGATCGCTTATGCTACCTGTAGCTGTATTGCCAGCAGCGGCCATTATCGTTGGTATAGGTAATGGATTAACTGCACTTGGCATATTGCCAACAGTTGCTGCCTTTTTCTCTACAGCAGGCTCAACGATTCTTGAACAATTGGGTATTTTATTTGCAATTGGTGTTGCTTTAGGGATGGCGAAGAAAAATGATGGCGCAGTTGCACTTGCAGCAGCCGTAGGTTTTTTCTTAACGACAGTTGTGCTGAGCCCAGAAAAACTAGCGCCATTATTAGGCGTGAAAGAATCTGGTGTCAATGCAGCATTTGAACAAATGAATAATCAAAATGTCTTAATTGGTTTGGTTATTGGTTTAGTGGCAGCATATACGTATAACAGATTTAGTACAACAGAATTGCCAACAGCGTTATCATTCTTTAGTGGAAAACGTTTAGTGCCCATTTTAACTGCTTTTTTCAGTATATTTATAGCAGTTATTATGTTGTTTGTTTGGCCAATTGTGTACTCAGGGATTGTTACTTTTGGGACATGGATATTGGATTTAGGACCTGGCGGAGCATTTCTATATGGCTTTTTCAACCGTCTCTTAATTCCAACAGGACTACATCATGCATTAAACGCGGTATTTTGGTTTGATTTAGCAGGTATTAATGATATTGCGAAATTCCAAACTGGTGATGGTGCAGTTCAAGGTGTTACAGGACGTTATATGGCAGGTTTCTTCCCAGTAATGATGTTTGGTATCCCCGCAGCCGCATTGGCGATGTACCATACAGCAGAAACAAAACAAAAGAAAAGAGTTTACGGTTTAATGTTTGGGGGAGCAATTTCAGCATTTTTCGTTGGGGTCACGGAACCTATTGAATTTTCATTTATGTTTGTAGCACCGCTATTATTCTTAATACATGCTGTGTTAACTGGTTTATCTTTATTTATAGCTGCGTTATTCCATTGGACAGCAGGATTTTCATTTAGTGCGGGATTAATTGACTTTTTATTATCTTTGATTAACCCAGTAGCAAACCATCCGATGATGTTAATGGTTCAGGGACTTGTATTTTTTGTTATTTATTATGTCGTATTTAGATTTGCAATCAAATGGTTAAAACTTAATACGCCTGGTCGTGGTGATAACCTACTACCGGACCCGACATCAGATGAAGCTACAACAGGGGATGCTGAAGATTCAACTGAGACATCAGGCTCAGGGGAATCGCAAACGAGTAAACATTCAAAGACAGCTAGTCAAATCTTAACAGGATTAGGTGGTAAAGAAAATATTGTAACGTTAACAAACTGTGCTACACGATTACGCATGGAATTACATGATAATAATGTGATTGATGAAGCTAAGATTAAAGGTGCTGGTGCTGTTGGCGTAACAAAGAGTGGTAAACACAATACACAAGTTATCATTGGAACTCAAGTCCAACAAGTTGCTGATGAAATAGAACGTCAAATGGAAAAATAAAATAAAGAAACTTTAGGCATCTAATAAGCTGAAATTTATAATTTTATTTCAGCTTAGTTAGGTGTTTTTTAATAGTTAAATTTTATAAGGATTTCTCTGTTGATTTGTTTAACAAAACCCCATAAATGCATTGCTCTTTTGTTTGTAAAATAGTACGATATAATAGTATCAGAATTTTCTGATTAAAGGAGAGTAGGTAGTATGAAGTCGGTATTATTTGATGTTGATGGCGTTTTTTTAAGTGAAGAAAGGTGTTTTGATGTATCCGCGTTAACCGTATATGAAATGCTTATGAGTAAGGATTATATTGGTTTAGACTCCTCGATACAATTTGAAAATTTAAGTGATGAACAAATCACAGAAATCAGGGATATTGTATTCTATCATGATGAGATATTAACTAAACTCAAATCACTTGGGTTAAACTCTAATTGGGATATGCTATTTGTTGTTATAGCTATTCATTTCGTTGATATTTGTAAAACATTATCTGCTGATGTGTTAGCGGAAATTTTAGATCCTGAAAAATTTGGACAAGCAACATTACAAAAATTAGGGAACCAAATTTCTAATGTAACATTGAACTTTGACGCACCATTGTCATTTTTAGAGCATGTGCGTATAGGTAAAGATAATATTTATCAGGACTTAATTACGTATGCGAGTGAACAATTAGACACACAACAAACAGCATTATTTGAGTTGAAAAGTCCATTTTGGTTACTTTCACAGGAAATTTATCAAGAATGGTATCTAGGTAATCAACTCTATAATGAGGTTGAACAAAAATTGAATCGTTCTGACTTTAAAAAAGGTTACATATATAATGAGGTAGTATTAAGACCAGTTGCTGAGATTAAGCAATTGTTAGAAGACTTAAAAGCTGCAGGCTATCATATCGCGATTGCCACAGGGAGACCACGTACAGAAACGTTAGTCCCATTTGATACAATTGGTATTAAAGATATATTCGAAGATAAACACATTGTTACTGCAAGCGAAGTACTAATCGCTGAAGATATTTATCCTGAATTGAAACCTTTAGGTAAGCCAAATCCATTTAGCTATTTAGCAACACTTGAAGGTAATTTCGAAGAGGATTATAAAAAATATGCAACAAATCAAGAAAATCGAGTTATTAAAAATGAAGTGTTTGTAGTAGGAGATTCATTAGCTGATTTGCTAAGCGCTAAAAAAATTGGCGCAACTTTTATTGGTCCTTTAACTGGATTGAAAGGTCAAAAAGCACGTGAAGAACTAGAAGCTTATGAAGCAGATTACATTGTCGATCATGTAGGCGAGATAAGAAATATTTTATTATAATGGTTGCTGACACATTGCAAAGTTATTTTCTGAAAAGGAATATAAATTTGCAAATGTGTCATTTTTTTATGTCCCAAAAAGTTAGGAATAATACTTTAGAGCTTATCAAGTTAAAAGCATTAAAAAAGCGAGTAAGAAATTTTATTTAAATTCCTTACTCGCGCTTATGATATTACATGTATTTAAACAAGAAAGATGCTTAAATATTGTAATTTATATTATTATCAATTTCTAATTCTACGCTTCTAATTAAATTGAAACCTTCAATTTGGTATAAACCGTCAATAACATCTTCTGTTACTGGGTGGTCGATTGATAAAATCATCAGTGCGTTACCACCTTGATTTGTACGTCCTAGGTGCATTGAGGCAATGTTGATACCGTATTCACCTAAGATTTGACCAGTACGTCCAACAATACCAGGTCTATCATTATGATTGATAACAAGTTGATATTGTTCAGGCTTAAAGTCTACTGGATAGTCATTAATACGAACAATTCTTGGGCCATAACCGTTTAATACAGTAGCACCAATCTTGATTTGTTTGTCTTTATTGATAAGTGTTAATTCAATATAATTACTGAAACCACGGTGTTTTGCATTTTTTTCAATATTATAAGATACACCTTGTTCATTTAGAAGTACTAATGCATTAATCAAGTTAACACGTTCAGCTAAATCACGTTTTAGTACACCTGATACTAATGTTCTAGTTAATAAACTTGTATCATCTAATGCGATATCACCTTCGTATTTAATTTGGAGTTCACGAGGTGCTTTTTCAAGTAATTGAATACCAACTTCACCTGCTAATTTGCTTAATTCGATATATGGTTTTAATTCATCGTTAATCTCACTGTATGTCATACGTGGTGCATTTATTGCATTTAGCACATTACCATTTTCAAAAATATCAACGATTTCATTAGCAACTGATACAGCCACTTTTTCTTGTGCCTCAACTGTAGAAGCTCCTAAGTGAGGTGTAACGATAATTTTTTCATTTGCTACAAGAGGGGATTCAGTTGCTGGTTCAGTTTCAAAAACATCAATCGCAGCACTCTGTATTTGATTATTATCTAAAGCTTCTACTAAAGCTTCTTCGTCAATAATACCACCGCGGGCTACATTGATGATTTGCAATGTTGGTTTTGCTTTTTCAAAAAATGCTTTACCAACGATACCTTTTGTTTTAGGCGTTAATGGTGTGTGTACAGTAACGAAATCTGCTTGTTCTGCAATTTCTTCAACTGTTGCACGTGTTACGTTTAATTCTTTAGCTTTATCTTCTGATAAATAGGGGTCAAAGGCTAATATATTCATACCGAAACTTTGTGCGCGTTTTGCAACACCAAGTCCAATTCTACCTGCACCGATTACACCGAGTGTTTTATTAAAGAGTTCCGTACCTCTATAAGTCTTGCGGTCCCATTTTCCATTTTTTAATGATTGATGTGCTTGAGGGATATTTCGTGCCATCGATAAAATCATTGCCATTGAATGTTCAGTGGCAGAAATTGTATTACCGTCTGGTGCATTGATAACTATCACACCGTTTTTTGTAGCGGCATCCACATCAATATTATCTACACCAACACCAGCACGAGCAATTACTTTGAGGTTAGGTGAAGCTTCAATAATAGCTTCAGTGACTTGTGTTTGACTTCGTACAATCAACCCTTGATAATCTTTAATTTCTTCAATTAATTCATCTTCAGTCAATTCTGTATTGATTTTAACTTCGAAATCATTATGGTCAATTAAACTTTTTAAACCTTCAGGTGAGATTGGATCAGATACTAAAATTTTATACATAAGCTTTGACGACCTCCATATACTTAGTTATTGCTTTACCAACATAAGATTCATTTCTAAATTCTGTTAACAGAATCTCCAAAGCTGAAACTACTTGTAAAATATCAAATGGAGAGATTTGCCCCATATGACCAATACGTAATATTTCACCTTTCAAGTGACCTTGACCGCCAGCAATTGTGATAGCAAAACGGTTTTTCAATTCATTTTTGATGAAATTTAATTCATCTTTTGTTTTAGGTGTAAAGGCTGTGACAGTAGGCGAAGCATATTGGTCTTCTACTAGTAAATCTAATTCTAGTGCTTTCAATGCTTCTCTGAGACCATCACGTATTGCATAATGGCGAGCGACTACATTACTAAAGCCTTCTTCTTCAACTAATTTTGCGTATGCGTTTACACCTCTGAATAACGAAACATTCGGTGTGAAAGGTGTTGAATTTTCTGACTGTGATTTTAAATATTTGTTTAAGTCTAAATAAAAACGTGGTGTTGTAACTTCACTAAAGCGTTTTTTGGCACGATCGTTATAAGCTACGAATGCTAAACCAGGTGGCAACATGATTGCTTTTTGACTACCTGAGATAAGAACATCAATTGCATCACGTTGTAAATCAACATCTACTGCACCGATACAACTTACGCCATCGACAACAAAGTAAATAGATTCATCAAATGCTTTAAGTGCATGACCCAATTCACTTACGGGATGCAATACAGCAGTTGATGTTTCACAATATTGACTGTAAACAGCCGTGATATTAGTATTTAAAGATTTCAAGAAATCTATGAAGTCAGGTACATTAACTGCTTTACCCCATTCGACCTCGAAAATATGTACATTATTGTAATAAGTTTCTGCAATTTGTTTAAAACGATTACCAAATGCGCCAGATACGATAACAACAATTTCATCGTCTGGATTTGCAAGATTTAGCATACTTGCTTCTAGTGAACTTGTACCACTTGAAGTAAGTATCATTACATCATTTTGTGCACCGAAAATAGGTTTAAGGGCACGAAACGATTCTTCAGCAATTGCTTCGAAATCACTTGATCGATGACCGACCATAGGTGACTGTGTAGCATGTAAAATTTGTTCTGGTACTGGTGTAGGTCCTGGTGTTAGTAACAAAGGATGATAATATTTCATGAGTAATTCCCCCAATGCTTAAGATTGTACAAGTTTAGCAAATTTTCAGATAATATAAAAGTGCAAATATTAAAAAAACAAACGGAATAGACATAGTTTTCATTAAATGTAAGGGTATTCATTGCTAATTTAATCATATTCCGTCACACATAAAATTTTTTTGAAATTATTTTATTTTTGGTTCTATTTTTACAGAAACATTGCCTCTAATAGAATTAGAAATCATACAATTATTGTCTGCAATATTTAATAGCTTAGGTAACTTTTGAGTTAAAAGTTCTTTTTGATTCGTTTCAACTGAAATGATTGGATAATGTATTATTGTATCCATACGGAATTTTGCATTTTCAAAAATTGCTGTTCCAATTGAGGATTGCTCTATTGTAATGTTATTGAAGCCAGAGCGTTCTAATACAGCTGCGAGTGAAATGATGTAACATGACGAAGCAGCGGACACTAATAACTCATCTGGGTTTGTGCCTGTTCCATTACCACCAAGTCCTGAGGGTATTGATATTTGCTCACTTAAAACATCACCTTTGAGGTCGCCGACTGATTCACGGCCGCCTGACCAATTAGTTTGTACTGCAAATTCATGTTGTACCATATAGATTGACCTCCAGTATAATTATGATAACTTTAGTTTAGACGATTCTAAGAGATAATGAAAGTGGGGGCATTATAACAATGTATAACTATTTAGAAGATAGTAGAGTAATGTTGATTGCGCATCGTGGATTTTCAACTGATTTTCCAGAAAATACACGAGCAGCTTTTGAACCAGCATTAGAAAGTAATATAGATATGCTTGAGATAGATATACATAGAACAAAGGATAATTACTTAGTTGTGATACATGATGACACCATTAATCGTACGTCTAATGGTAAAGGTAAAGTAAAAGACCATAGTTTAAATTTATTAATGCAATTTGATTATGGTGTGACAAAGCATATAAAATTTAAAGGACAACATATGATGACGTTAGAAGAAGTGTTGGTATTAATTAAAAATTACCCACAAAAGCTTTTAATTGAAATTAAGCAACCACATTTTTATCCTGGTATTGGGCAACAATTAATAGATATGCTAAAAAAACATGATATACCAGAAGGAAAAGTAATTATACAATCTTTTGATCAACAATGTATTCGTAATCTCTACGAAATGGGAGTAGGGTTTAAGCTTGGTGTTTTAATTAGCAAAAAGAAATACTGGTATAAAATGCCGAATTTCGACAAAATTGCAGTATATGCAGATTATGTAAATCCACATTATTCTTTAGTAAATCATAAATTTATGACTGCTGCCCATAGCTTGGAACTATCGGTTATGCCATATACTGTTAATGAAGCAACCATTGCTAATAAGTTAATTATGTTAGGCGTTGATGGTTTGATTTCTGATAATCCGATAAAATTAATATAAAAAATATGTGAACTTTGTAAATGAATTGATTTTAACAAAGTTCACATATTTTAATTTCAACTATAGTTGCATGGGTTGATAATGATTAACTATTTTCATGAGTGTTAATCCAATTCTTTTTAAATAAACCCATGATATGACAATTACTATATTTTCCTCGAGTATAAAAGTGTTCTTGTAATGTACCTTCGATAACAAAATTTTGGCTTTTATAGATATGAACTGCTTTTTCATTTTGAACATCTACAAAAAGATAAATCTTATGCAAGTTCAACACTAAAAATGCATAATCAATTGCTTTTTTAAATGCATCTTTTGCATATCCTTGGCCACTATATTGAGGATCAACAATAATTTGAATCTCACAATTACTGTGTACAAAGTTAATTTCTACTAGTTCTACGACTCCGATTCGAATATTGTCATCTTCTATGATGAAACGGCGTTCAGATTCATCCAATAGATGTTTTTTATATAATGATTGTAGTTCGCTTAATGATTGATAAGGTTCTTCAAACCAATAGGACATAATTGAATATTCATTATTTAAGTGATGTACAAATTCTAGGTCGGTTTCTTCTAATGCTCTAATAATCAAAATATACACTCCTTTAATTCTATATGCTCATCATACTCAAATAAAGTAAGATTGTAAATCATGATGTAATTATAAACGGTTTATATATTTTTACTATATAACAAATATAATAAAAAAGTTTACTCCATGCTTGTAAGCATGATAATACAATAGGGGAGAGAGGTGTTAAAGATTAAAAGAAGGCAATAAAAAACCAAGAAATCATTAAGATTTCTTGGTTCGAAATAATCACGCTTATCTTGAGTAGTACTCAACGATAAGTTGTTCGTTGATTTCAGCAGGTAATTCACTACGTTCTGGAACGCGGATATATTTACCTTTTAAGTTGTCTGCATCAAATTCTAAATAATCTGGTACAAAGTTGTTAATCTCAACTGATTCAGCGATGATATCTAATTTTAAAGATTTTTCGCGTACTGAGATTTCTTGACCAGGTTTTAAAGTGTATGATGGGATATCAACACGTTTACCATCAACTTCGATGTGACCGTGGTTAACGATTTGACGAGCTTGACGACGTGTACGTGCTAAACCTAATGAATATACAACTGCATCTAAACGAGCAGCTAATAATTGCATGAAGTTTTCACCGTGGACACCGTGTTGGTTACCAGCAGTTTCAAAAGTGTTACGGAATTGTCTTTCAGTCATTCCATATAAATAACGTAACTTTTGTTTCTCACGTAATTGTAATGCATATTCTGATAATTTTTTACGTTGGTTAGGACCATGTTGACCTGGTGCGTATGGACGCTTCTCTAATTCTTTACCAGTACCACTTAATGAGATACCTAAACGACGTGATTTTTTCCAGTTCGAACCTCTAAATCGAGCCATAATAGACTCCTCCTTTTTCTTTTTTGTTGTTATGAAAAAACAAAAAAGAGTGTTGCATGCTTATTTGGATATATTGTTTTATGTGTCCTCGCCTCATAGCTACGGTTACACGGCACGTCCGCGTTGGGAACAACATAGGGCCAAATAATATACAACTGCTAATTTCGTTTATTCACACAAAGTACATTGTATCATGATATTACTAACTGTCAACAACTAATGAGGAATTTAATGATAAGTAATTGTCATTTACTCTTATGCGATTTGATTTTCAATTATTTTCACGATATTTTCTAATGCAATCTTATCAGCTTCTGAAAAACGATTTGTGATTGGCGCATCGATATCTAATACTCCAATTATTTGTTCATTTTGATGAATAGGAACTACAATTTCTGATTTGCTGTTAGCATCACAAGCAATATGACCTGGAAAGGCATGAACATCTGCAACTAACTGTGTTTCATCTTGAGCTACTGCAGTACCGCATACACCACTACCTATTGCAATGTGCACACACGCCGGATGACCTTGGAAGGGGCCTAAAATTAATTCATTATTTTCTATTAAATAAAAACCAACCCAATTGACTTGGTCTAAAGAATCGTTTAATAAAGCGGACACATTACTGAGTATGGCAATTAAATTTGATTCATCTTCTATTAAACTAGAAACTTGCTTTTCTAATAAATTATAATTAGTTTCTTTAACCTCTGACATATAAAAACCTCACTTTTTACTTTTCATTTAGTATAAAGACTGTTTTAATAGTAATCAAACAAATGATTTGTAAGGGCTTTTTTAAAATAACTTTATACATATAATTACTAGAGATGAATTTAATGAAAATATTGAGATATTCATATGAATAAATTCATTTTCTCTTTTAATACATAGGTAAATTACGTTATAATAAATAGTGATAAAATAGGAGGAGAAAACGTATGGTATTGTATATCATTTTAGCAATTATTGTCATTATACTGATTATTGTTGGTGTATTGTTCTATATGCGTTCAAACAAAAGCCAAATTATTGAAAAGGCAGAAGAACGCAAAGTAAAAGTAGAACAATTACCTTATGATGAAAGTTTATCTCAATTATCTGAGTTAAATTTAACTGGTGAAACAAAATCTACCTATAACAATTTAAAACAATCATCATTAGATAGTAAAAACCAATATTTAGTACCAGTAGAAGAAAAAATTCATAACGCAGAAGGCTTATTAGATAAATTTAAGTTTTCACAAGCGCAAACAGAAGTGGATGAAGCCCACGAAATGATGGATCAATATGAAGCGAACTATAATGAACTTACTACAAAAGTAGAAAATATTATAGGACTACATAAAGAAAGCGATCATTTATACGAGGAATGTACAACTGATTATCGTGAAATGAAACGTGATGTATTAGCAAATAGACATCAATTTGGTGAAGCAGCTGCGCCACTTGAACAAGAAATTGAATCGTTTGTACCTGAAATGGAAACATACGAAACTTTAAAAACAGAAGGTAACTATAATCAAGCACACGAACATATTAAAACTTTAAATGATGATATGAATTATTTGAAAAAAGATATGGATGAAATTCCTGACTTAATTAGAGAAGCCCAAAAAGAATTGCCTGGACAATTTCAAGATCTTAAATATGGTTGCAGAGATCTGAAAGTTGAAGGTTACGATTTAGATCATGTTAAGATTGACAGCACGCTACAAACATTGAAGACGGAACTTAGTTTTGTTGAACCGATGATTAGTAGATTAGAGCTTGATGAAGCAAATGAAAAACTTAATAGTATTAATGATCGATTAGATGAGATGTATGATTTAATTGAACATGAAGTGACAGCTAAAAATGAAGTGGAAGAAACAAAAGAAGTTATTACTGATAATTTATTTAGAGCAAAAGAAATGAATTATACATTACAAACTGAAATTGAATATGTTCGTGAAAATTATTATATTAATGAAAGCGATGTTCAAAATGTAAGACAGTTTGAAAATGAAATTCAAAATATGATTGCTGTATATGATGATATTCTTAAGGAAATGTCAAAATCAGCAGTAAGGTATAGTGAAGTTCAAGATAACTTGAAATATATTGAAGAACATGTTGATGTTATCAATGAGAAACAAGAAAAATTACAAAATCATTTAATTCAATTGCGTGAAGATGAAGCAGAAGCAGAAGACAATATTTTACGTGTACAAAGTAAAAAAGAAGAAGTGTATAGAAAGTTACTTGCTTCAAATTTACCTAGTGTACCAGAGCGCTTTATTATCATGAAAAATGAAATTGATTACGAAGTAAGAGAAGTGAATAAAAAATTCAGCGTACGTCCAATACATGTTAAACAGCTAAAAGATAAAGTTTCTAAAGTAGTACTACAAATGAATAAATTTGAAGATGAAGCTACTGATGTACTTGTAAATGCTGTTTATGCCGAAAAATTAATTGAATACGGTAATCGTTATCGTAAAGACAGTTCGAATATAGATAAGAGCTTAAACGAAGCAGAACGTCTCTTTAAAAATAACCGTTATAAACGTTCAATTGAAATTTCTGAGCAAGCTTTAGAAAGCGTAGAGCCTGGTGTTACAAAGCAAATTGAATCAAAAATTATCGGTTAAGTTTGGTTAAAACTCATATTATATAGTAAGTTGACACGAAATGATTTAACATTTCGTGTCTTTTCTTTTTAGTAAAAGCGAGTATAATGCAAAAGGGAAAACTTAAAAAGAGTATGTGAAGAAAAGCTAAACTAAACATAAGATAGTTTATAATATATATAATGAATGGAGTGAACGCGGTGATATACTTAGATAATGCTGCGACAACAAAGCCTAATTCTGATGTATTAGATACCTTTGTTAAAGTGAATCAGTCACTATATTTTAACCCTAACAGCCCACACCAAGCTGGATTACAGGCAGAGCAATTACTAAAACAATCAAAGCAACAAATTAAAGACTTGTTTAATTTAAAGCAATCATTTGATATTATCTATACAAGTGGTGCTACTGAAAGTAATAATATAGCAATTAAAGGCATTGCATATAAGAAAAAAGCATTTGCTAACGAAATCATTACTTCTGTGTTAGAACATCCTTCAGTTTTAGAAGTAGTCCGCTCGCTTGAAACAAAAGGTTTTATTATTAAATACGTGAATATTTTAGATAATGGACAAATAGATTTGGAACATTTAGAAACGTTAATGACAGACAATGTCGGACTAGTAACTTGTATGCATGTTAATAATATAATGGGGCAAATACAACCTATTAAAGAGGTTGCTAAGATTGTTCATCAATATCCTAAAGCACATTTACATGTAGATGCAGTACAAGCTTTGGGAAAAATACCGTTAATATTTGACGGTGTAGATACACTAAGTTTAAGTGGACATAAATTTAATGGATTAAAAGGGCAAGGTGTACTCTTTACTCGTAATATTCATCAATTAGAACCTATTGTACATGGCGGAGGTCAAGAATATGGCGTGAGAAGTGGCACGGTGAACTTGCCGATGAATATTGCAATTGTAAAAGCGATGAAAGCAGCCGTAAATCAAACGGCCACATTAAATAGTCAATTACGTCGCTTTCATGATGAACTTAGTCAATTCTTAACTAACTTTACGGGTGTAAAGATTAATTCACCACAAGAAGGTGTACCTTATATACTAAATATTGGTTTACCAGGGGTTAAAGGAGAAGTTTTGGTAAATGCATTTTCTAAAAATGACATTATGTTATCGACAACAAGTGCTTGTTCATCTAAAAAAGCAAGTCTTAATGAAGTGTTATCGGCAATGAATATACCAGTGAAACAAATTGAAGGTAGTATTCGTATTTCTATGGGAAGTCATACTACATTAGAAGATATACAAGGGTTTAAAGAAAAATTTAAATTAGTTTATGAAGAAGTGAGGGAGTTATTAGTATGATATACGATCATATATTGGTTAGATACGGGGAGTTAACTTTAAAAGGAGCTAACCGTAAAATATTTGTGAACAAATTACGTTCAAATGTAAAGCGTTCTTTGATGCCGTTACAGGGATACACGGTGAAGGCAAATAGAGATAGAATGTATATAGAATTAGCGGAAGGTGCAGATATTGAAGAAATGTGCAACAGATTAAAAAAAGTCTTTGGTATTTATTCAATAAGCCCTGTATTAAAAATTGATAAAACAGTGGAAGCGGCTAAAGAGTTAGCTGTTCGATTTGCGAAAGAGTATGCACAAGATGACACTTTTAAAATTGATGTAAAACGTTCGGATAAAAATTTCCCTTATGACACATATGAATTGCAAAGAACTTTAGGTGGAGCTGTATTAAGCGAAACGGATCATTTAGGTGTAGATGTACACAATCCTGATCATGTGATTAAAGTAGAAGTGCGTTTAGATGCCATTTACATGTATGATCAAGTAATTGCAGGCTCTGGCGGATTACCAGTTGGCACTGGAGGTAAAACTTTATTAATGTTATCTGGAGGTATTGATTCTCCAGTTGCTGGTATAGAAGTTATGCGCAGAGGCGTTACGGTAGAAGCCATACATTTCCATAGTCCACCATTTACAAGTGAAAAAGCAAAAGAAAAGGTAATCGAACTGACGAGAATTTTATCAGAACATGTTGGACCAATTAAATTACACATCGTGCCATTTACAGCACTACAAAAACAGGTAAACAAAGAAGTTCATGAACGTTATACTATGACTACAACACGTCGTATGATGATGCGTGTAGCTGATAAAGTTGTACATGAGATTGGTGCGCATGCGATTGTAAATGGCGAGAATTTAGGCCAAGTTGCAAGTCAAACGCTAAAAAGTATGTATGCAATAAATCATGTTACATCTACACCAATATTACGTCCTTTACTGACTTTAGATAAAGAAGATATTGTTAAAAAGGCTAAAGATATAGGGACATTTGATGTATCTATCCAACCATTTGAGGATTGTTGTACAATTTTCACTCCTAAAAATCCAGTTACTGAACCGGAATTAGAAAAAGTGGAGAAATATGAAGGTGGATATGATTTTGAACCACTTGTGCAGCAGGCTGCAGATGAAATTGAGACATTATATATTACAAGTGATTACCAAAGTGAAAAAGATTCAGCTACACAAGCGCTAGCTGAAGATTTATTTTAATTTAAAAAAGCAAATATTTAAATAAACAAGGGGCGTGATGGGGTGTTAGAATGGGACATATCTATCGTAATCATCATTATTCTTTTAGGCTTTTTGGCAGCATTTATAGATGCTGTTGTTGGAGGCGGCGGCTTAATTTCTATTCCTGCACTGCTGGCAGTTGGAATGCCACCGTCTATGGCCTTAGGTACAAATAAATTAGCAAGTGCATTTGGCTCTATGACAAGTGCATTTCGATTTTTACGGTCAGGCAATGTAGATTTAAAAATTGTAGGAAAATTATTTCCGATTGTATTTATTATGGCAATGGGCGGGGCCAGTATTGCAACGTTCTTGCCTTCCCAATTATTAAAACCTGTCGTAATTGTCGTATTAACAGTTGTGATGATTTATACGATTATGAAGAAAAATTGGGGTAATGTACGAACTTTCACAAAATTAACAATACCTAAAGCGATTCTATTTACATCTTTAATGGGGTTAATTGGTCTATATGACGGTTTCCTTGGTGGTGGTACTGGGTCGTTTATGCTATTTATATTATTGATGTTTGGTTTTGATTTTTTAGGCGCAGCAGGGAATGCAAAAGTACTGAATTTTGCATCTAACTTAGGCGCATTAATTCTTTTTATCTTTTTAGACCAAGTAGATTATTTTTATGGCTTTATTATGGCAGCAAGTATGATTTGCGGGTCTTATATCGGAGCTATGTTTGCTATTAAAAAGGGCGTTGGTTATGTTAAAGGCTTATTCATTATTGTTACTGCAATTTTGATTTTGAAAAATACATATGACTATATCATGCAATTAATATAAAAGAATCTAAATTAATAAAACTAATACATTGATAAAATGTGAGTTTAGCAGTTATGAAGTAGAAACATTAATAAATGTAATACATATTTCTTTAAATTAATTGTTGAAAACTTTATATTCACCGTATGACAAGGCAGAACACTGAAATCAACTTTATGTTTATGATTTCTGTTCTGCCTTGTTTTCAATTGATTGGTGAAAAGGTATGCATTAATGAATTAATTATGTTTAAATTAAGCGTGAGATAACAAGATTATTAAGATATAGGAGTGACGATTAAATGTCGAAAAAACGCATTATTGCTATGATAATTGCAGTTGTTATAGTGCTTAGTGGTATTGTCATGAGTTCAATATCAGCTTTTGTTACTACAATGTTTAATGATTCGTCTTCTACTGCGATGGATCCTTTTACAGAAAAAATAGAAAAAGAAGGGAATTCTAGCAAACGTATTGCACATTTAACATTAAATGGAGAAATCGCTGAAGGCACGGGCGGTGGATTATTCGGTGGAAGTGGCTATGATCATGAGTCTTTTCTTAAGCAGTTAGATAACGTGAAAAAAGATGACTCTATTAAAGGGATGTTATTAACGGTCAATACACCTGGTGGAGGAACATACCCAAGCGATGAAATATACGAAAAAATAAAAGAGATTAAACAGAAGAATAAAAAAGTCTATGTACATATGGAATCTATGGCAGCATCAGGTGGCTACTATATTTCAGCACCTGCCGATAAAATTTATGCAGGACCACAATCGATGACAGGTTCGATTGGCGTAATTATGTCTAGCGTCGATTATTCTGAATTACAAAAGAATTTAGGGATAGAAGAAAATGTGATTAAATCTGGTGATCATAAAGATATTTTAAGTAGTTCAAGAGAGATGACTTCAGAAGAAAGAAGTATCTTACAATCTGTATTAGATGATAGCTTTGATCGTTTTGTAAACATAGTCAAAGAGGGTAGAGATATGCCGGAAAGTAAAGTTAGGAAGTTGGCTGATGGCCGTATATACAGTGCACAACAAGCAAAAAGTAACGGTCTAATTGATGAAATTGGTTATGAAGATAAGACTATAAAAGCTTTACAGAAAGATATCAAATCTAAAGATGCTGAAGTATTTGAATATACAGAAGGTGGAGGGTTCTTCTCTTCATTTTCAGATATGAAAATGAGTGTTTCTCAGTTTACAGATAGTTTTAAAGATATCAAATCAATAATAAGTAATGATACTAAAACTGAACCTATGTATCTATACGAAGGTTAGGTGTGACTTATGGATAATATGCAAACTAAATATAGTGATGAAGAGAAAATTAATAGTGACAGCAAGCGAGTCGAAACAAGCGATCTTTACCATGAACAAATAGCGAAAGCGTTATATGTAGGGTTTGGGTTAAGATTTTGTGCATTTATTATAGATTTGCTGATTATTTTTGGCATAGAGAGTCTTATTTTGAAACCTATTTATCATTTTACAAATATTGATTCTATGAAGTTGTGGATTGATTATTTTAGTGTTGGACACTTGTTAAATGCATTAGTATTTTACTTGTATTTTTTACTACTTACGAAGTATTTTAAGCAAACGTTAGGGAAAATGATATGTAATATAAGAGTTGAACGTTTAGACAGACAACGTTTGACTTGGCCTGATGTATTAATTAGAGAGTGGATAGGACGTATTATCAGTGGTGTGTTTATGAATTTACCATATTTGGTAGTTATATTTACGAATAAGCATAGAGGTATTCACGATTATTTTGCAGATACAGTCGTTATAAAAAATAAATTAGATAAATTGTTTTATTTGAAGTAGTTTAACACAATTTATAAGTTGAATAGTTTATTTCAGAAACACAAACAGTTATAATTACAGAGTAAACACATTTAATTTAGGAGGCGTTCTAATGGCGCAAATTACATTCAAGCAAGATCCAATTACTTTATTAGGTTCACAAGTGAAAAAAGGAGAAATTGCACCGGATTTTGCTGTATTAGATAATGATTTAAATGAAGTAAACTTATCAACTTACGATGGTCAAAAAAAACTTATTAGTGTTGTACCATCTATAGATACTGGAGTTTGCGATCAACAAACACGTAAATTCAATGAAGAAGCTTCAAAAGAAGACGGCGTTGTATTAACTGTTTCTGTTGATTTACCATTTGCACAAAAAAGATGGTGTGCCTCAAATGGGTTAGATAATGTTATTACATTAAGTGATCATAAAGATTTATCTTTTGGCAAAAACTATGGCGTTGTAATGGAAGAATTACGTTTACTTGCACGTTCAGTTTTCGTCTTAGATAAAAATAATAAAGTTGTATATACTGAAATTGTTTCAGAAGGTACAGATTTTCCTGATTTTGATGCTGCTTTAGAAGCCTACCGTAGTATTTAATTCGATTAGTTTTAATAAAATATCATATGTTAAAATATTGTTACGCAGAGAAACAGTATCATTGACATTATAAAATTTACTGTCCATAATTATTTGGTAAAATAAGTTAGCTGAAACTAACTTGATTTCAATTAAATTATGGACAGTTTTTTTAGAAAGGACTATTAAATGACACAAGAAGAAACAGTAATGGAGAAGTTATTCCAGACATTAGATGAAAAAGCTAAATCGTTAAATGAAGATAATGGGCAAAGTTTTATTGAGAATTTAGGACTTGCAATGGAGCATGTTTATACGAATAAAAGAGACTTGTTAGAACAAGCTACTTTGCAAGATAGAAGAAAAGCATTTCAGTTTGCTTATTTAAGTTTGATGCAAAATGAAGATATACAAGCGAATCATCAAATTACACCAGACTCTATTGGTCTTATCCTAGGTTTTCTATCTGAGCGTTTCTTGAAGAATAGTGAAGAGATGCATATCGCTGATCTTGCTAGTGGAGCAGGGCATTTAAGTGCCTCTGTGCATGAGGTGCTTTCAGAGCATACATTAATGCATCATTTAGTAGAAGTTGATCCAGTATTATCTAGAGTGAGTGTGCATTTAGCCAATTTCTTAGAAATACCATTTGACGTATATCCACAAGATGCGATTATGCCATTACCATTTGAAGATGCTGACGTTGTTATTGGTGATCTACCGATTGGATATTATCCAGTAGATGATAGAAGTAAAGAAATGGCGCTTGGTTTTGCAGAAGGACATAGTTATTCACATTTCTTACTCATCGAACAAGCTATCACAGCAATGAAACCATCTGGTTATGCATTTTTAGTTGTGCCAAGCAATATTTTTGAAGGCGAAAATGTGAAACAGTTACAAAATTTCATTGCTACAGAAACAGAAATGCAAGCCTTTTTAAATTTACCGGTGACTTTGTTTAAAAATGAAAAAGCACGTAAATCTATACTTGTATTACAGAAAA
The DNA here is from genome assembly GCF_048568365.1 of Staphylococcus sp. Ze2. Classification (NCBI taxonomy): domain Bacteria; kingdom Bacillati; phylum Bacillota; class Bacilli; order Caryophanales; family Staphylococcaceae; genus Staphylococcus; species Staphylococcus sp. Ze2. Next base: position 1,482,061 of record NZ_CP183486.1, read on the forward strand.
AAGAAACGAATGTAACCAAATCTGTAGAAGTTTTACTAGCCAATATTCCTGATTTCAAAAGCCCACAACAATTTCAAGGATTTCTACAAGATCTAAATGCGTGGATGCAAGAAAATCACCCTGAAAATTAAGCTGTAATATTCTTGTATTTGAACTGTATTAATGATTAAATAGATATGGATATTAAAAACTTAAAAAAATGGAGGCATTATGCTTATGTCAAAATTAATTTTGGCCATTAACGCTGGTAGTTCATCTTTGAAATTTCAACTTATTGAAATGCCGGAAGAGAAAATTGTAACTAAGGGACTTATTGAACGTATTGGGTTAAAAAATTCTATTTTCACTATTGAAGTGAATGGGGAAAAAGTAACTGAAACAAAAGATATCGATAATCATGAAGATGCAGTTAATATTATGTTAGAGAGTTTTAAAGAACATGGTATTATTGAAAGCATTTATGACATCGATGGTACTGGCCATCGTGTCGTTCATGGTGGGGAAATCTTCCCATCATCAACTTACGTAGATGATAAAGTTGAAAAACAAATTGAATCACTAAGCGAGCTTGCACCATTGCACAACCCTGCTAATTTAATGGGAATTCGTGCATTCCGCAAATTACTTCCTGAGATACCTCACGTTGCTGTGTTTGATACTTCATTCCATCAAACAATGCCAGAAAAATCTTATTTATATAGCTTACCGTATCAATATTACGAAGATTTCGGCATTCGTAAATATGGTTTCCATGGTACGAGCCATAAATACGTATCTCAACGTGCTTCAGAAATACTAGGTAAACCTATCGAAGAGTTACGTATTATTTCATGTCATATTGGTAATGGTGCGTCAATTGCCGCAATTGATGGCGGTGAATCTGTAGATACTTCTATGGGCTTCACGCCATTAGCAGGTGTGACAATGGGTACTCGCTCAGGTAACATTGACCCAGCATTAATTCCATTCATTATGGAGAAAACTGGTAAAAATGCTGAAGAAGTCTTAAACACTTTAAATAAAGAATCTGGATTATTAGGTATTTCAGGTACTTCTAGTGATTTAAGAGATATTATTGATGAAGCTAAAGAAGGCAAAGAAAGAGCGCAATTAGCACTTGATGTATTTGCTTCTCGTATTCATAAATACATTGGTTCATACGCAACACGTATGCATGGTGTAGATGTGATTGTATTTACAGCTGGTGTTGGTGAAAACTCAGATCCAGTTAGAGCAAAAGTATTAGAAGGCCTAGAATTTATGGGTGTTTATTGGGATGCTAAGAAGAATGAAGCAATTCATGGTGAAGAAGGATTTATTAACTACCCACATTCACCAGTTAAAGTAATTGTTATCCCAACAAATGAAGAAGTTATGATTGCACGTGACGTAGTAGAATTTGGTGACGTTAAATAATATTTAAAATAAAATATTAGAAGCAAATTCAAAGCACCACGGTAACCTTATGCATAGCATGAGATTACTGTGGTGCTTTTTATGAATGATAATATATTAAAGTGATAAAAAATTATGTTTCGTTGTTTACTACTTCAAATACGATGAATTGTGAGATTTGTGATTTGTTGAAGTTATTATCTGATGCGACTACAAGGGAATCATTACCATTTGCTAATTTTTTTCCAAACGTCATTCCTTCGACATTATCTACTTTATCTAATTGTTCGGCGTTTAAATTAGCAACCAATTTCTTGTTAACAGGTGTTACTTGAGCATTCTGTAAAGTACTTGCGTCTTTAATATCAGAGGCATGATTAACATCTATTTTATAAATACGTACATAGTTTCTAAATGAACCATCTGATGACTGAACACTAGCTCTTTCTAATGTTAAAAATTCATGCTCATTAATTGCTAACATCTCGGAAACACCGTTTTCAGCTGTTTTAGCGTTGTCTCCTACATGTGGTACTGAATCGATTGGGTAGGCATACTCTGCTAATATATTACCTCGGCGATCATATTGTGTAATACGTGATAGGGCGCCTGAATTAGCTGTAGGAACAGGTCCATCTTGTATTACTGGCGCTTCCATAGATGTCCATATAGATGTTCCGTCAACTGAAAAAGTACTTCCTTCAATGGCTAGGTTATTACGAAATCCTTTTTTTGATTGAGTATCCATTTTTAATGTTTCATTAATAGGCAACTCAGAAATGAAATTACCGTTTGAATCACTGAAGCGGATAAATGGATTTAATCCTAAATTTCGATCACCTTCACTTGTATATAAGATACTGTTAGTCCAAGGATCAAAACGGATTGATTCTGGGTCTGCCACGATATTCTTTGAATCGTTATTAAATTGATTTTTATTTATATAATTATTTCCATTTGGTTGTTTTAAGGTGCTAACATTTTTAATGTTTATGTTATTAAACTGACGATGGTTATAATTTAAATTGGCTTCATAAAATCTGGAAGGGCTATTTTCCGAACGATCGTCACTAAGTAAATACCACTTATTAGATTTTGGATTATATGTAATACCTGATATACCCCCGACTTTAGTTTTATTATAGGTTTGATCATGTGGTATCGTTTTACTATCTATTAGTTTAAGCTTGTCTACGTGACGGGAGTGTGGTGTAACTTCCTTTTCACTTGTGGCGAAGACATTAAGTGAAATCATACTTACCATTACAATTGTCAGTAATGATATGAAGATGATTTTTGTGACTTGTTGCATAACTGTTGTGCTCCTTTCATACGTTTGCTAATTAAAGCATAAGTTATGATTATGAAGAATACTTAAATTTAGAGTAACAATGTTGTAAATGTGAGGGTTATCAAAAATATTAGTTATGTAGTACTTATCAGTTAATCCATAAAAAGCAGGATAAAACGTCCAGCTTTTGTGAACAAATTATCCTGCTTTTAACCTTATTGTGTTTATAAGTAAATGATATCATTTACAATTTGTATCGAATTAACGGGCTTGATATTGAGATCTAAATTCATCAGTAGCAACTTGTGGTTGGAAGTCTTCAGGAAGTTCTTCTGTACGTACAACTAATACATCACAAGGAGAATGGCGTACAATTGCCTCAGATACAGAACCAACAATGAATCTTTCTACTGCGTTTAAACCAGACGTACCACACATAATTAAATCTGCGTCTACATCAGTGGCTAATTTTTTAGGAATAATTGCTTTTGGTGAACCGAATTCTAAGCGTGTTTCAACATCAGTTACACCAGCATTTGTAGCGACTTCTTTATAACCTTTTAGCAAATCTTCAGAGAAATTTTTAGATTTCTCAGTGAATTGTGCATCATACACTTCGTATGAAGAATATGTTCTTGAATCAATAACATTTACAACAGTAAGTTTAGAATCGTTACGTTTTGCTACGTCTACAGCCTTGTTAAATGCCCACTCTGCCTCATGTGATCCATCGACTGCTATTAAAATATTTTTATAAGTTAGCATCATAATTACCTCCTTATTTTTCTTACTTATATTATACCACCGTTTACAGAATATTAACACAATTTGCATGTTGTAAAACTACCCTAAACTTTGATTGCGCTTTCATTGGATACACGTTACTATAAATTTGGAGGTGGATGAAATGATTATAGGTATTCCTAAAGAGATTAAAAATAACGAGAATAGAGTGAGTTTGTCGCCGAGTGGTGTACATGCACTTGTTGAACAAGGTCACACTGTTATTGTTGAAAAATCTGCAGGTTTGGGTTCATATTTTGAAGACGTGGACTACACTGCAGCAGGGGCAAAAATTGTTAACGAACAAGTAGAAGTTTGGAACGTAGATATGGTGATGAAAGTTAAAGAACCATTAGCAGAAGAGTTCCAATATTTTAAAGAAGGTTTAATTTTATTTACTTATTTACATTTAGCAAACGAACCAGCGTTAACTCAAGCTTTATTAGATAGTAAAGTTGTTGGTATTGCATATGAAACTGTGCAATTGCCAGATCGTTCGTTACCGTTGTTAACGCCAATGAGTGAAGTAGCAGGACGTATGTCTGCTCAAATTGGAGCTGAATTTTTACAAAAATATAAAGGTGGCATGGGTATACTTCTTGGCGGCGTACCGGGTGTTTCAAAAGGACGCGTATCAATTATCGGTGGGGGTCAAGCAGGTACAAATGCAGCAAAAATTGCACTTGGACTAGGTGCAGATGTTACGATTTTAGATGTTAATCCAAAACGATTACAGGAATTGGAAGACTTATTTGATGGTCGAGTACATACAATTATGTCTAATCCTTTAAATATAGAGCAATGTGTGAAGGATAGCGATTTAGTTATTGGTGCAGTATTAATTCCTGGCGCTAAGGCTCCTAACCTTGTAACTGAAGAGATGGTTAAACAAATGAGAGATGGTGCAGTCATAGTTGATATCGCTATCGATCAAGGCGGTATATTCGAAACAACTGACCGTATTTCTACACATGATGACCCGACTTATAAGAAACATGGTGTTGTACATTATGCAGTAGCAAATATGCCTGGTGCAGTACCTCGTACATCAACGATTGCTTTAAATAATGCAACACTACCTTATGCACAACAACTTGCTGGAAAAGGTTATTTAAAAGCATTACAAGATAATCAAGCATTATCGTTAGGTTTGAACACAATCAATGGTGAGCTTACCAATAAAGGCGTAGCTGAAGCTTTGAAATTAACGTACACCGATATTGAAAGTGCATTAAAATAATTATATTAAAAATTATAAACAAAAAACTGGTAAGACCAATGTGATTTAACACATCATGGGTTTACCAGTTTTTTATTGAAAATCATTTTATTAGTTTTAAATTGATCTAAACAATTTTTGTTCCATGAACTTCTTGAAAAGGGAAAGCTTCAAGAAGTTCATGTAAATTATCCTTATTCAATCCGCCTCCAGGCATAATTTCGATGTTGCCGCCTGAATTAACGACTAATTTACCTAAATGATTTAAATTATCAAAGATATTAGTGTTACTAGGGCCACCATGCGTTAGCAATCTAGTGAATTTAAGATTGATTAATTGGTGTAGTGCTTTAATTTGACCATGCTGATGAATTTCATCGAATGCCATATGACATACAACGGGTATAGAATCAGCAAGTTGTTTTAATGTTTTCATTTGCCATTCATTTAAAACTGCATCTTGCGTCAGACAGCCAAATACAAAATAATCAACATTGAATTTTTTTAGTGCCTTTATATCACGTTGCATAATTTCAAAATCATATAGATTATAGACAAAATCTCCGCCACGTGGTCGTATCATTACTGCTATTTCAACGTGATTTTCATGACATATTTCTGTAGCGATTTCTACCATACCAATACTTGGCGTTGTACCCCCAACAGTTAAGTTGTCACAAAGTTCTATACGATTTGCACCATTAGCGATTGCATGTTCAACTTGTTGAATTGTTTCAACTACTGCTTCTTTGATCATTTCTCATATCCAGTCAAGCTTTCATGTCCATCCTCGGTAACAAGAATGTCGTCTTCTATACGCACGCCTGCCACACCGGGTACATAGATGCCTGGTTCTACTGTAACTACCATACCAGCGACAAATTGATTTGTATTTGAACTAGAAACATCTTGGTATTCATGTTCTTCTAAACCTAAACCATGTCCCAATCTATGAGGGAAATATTCACCATAACCAGCATCGCTAATAATATTACGTGCAATATCATCGACATCTTTAATTGTTACACCAGGTTTTATAGCAGCAATAGCCTCTTGTTCTGCTTTTAATACGATATTGTAAATTTCCTGTGCTTCATCACTTGGTGTGCCAAATCTAACAGTTCTTGTCATATCGCTACAATAATTATCGTAAATTACGCCTAAATCAAATAAAACAAACTCATCTTTTTGAAGTTGGCGATCGCCTGGAGTGCCGTGAGGAGAGGCTGCGTGATCACCAAATAATACCATTGTATCGAAACTCATTTCGTTGACACCATAAGCTTTAATTTCATTTTCAATATGGTTAACAATTTGTCGTTCTGTGACACCTTCTTTTAAAAATGCTACACCAATTTCAATACATTTATCTGCGAGTTCACACGCCTTTTTAATAGTAATGATTTCATTTTCGCTTTTAACATTTCGTAATTCTTTAATTGTTTGATCGATATCACCAAATTGTTGAACTCCAAATGCATCTATAAGCGCTCGTTGACGATGAAGTGTTAAGTGTTCCGCTTCAACAAGTAATTTATTAATCTTAAGAGGGTATTTATCTAAACCATTTTCCGTATCTAAATAGCCAATAACTTCTCCTTCAAACGGCGAATTTTTAACATCTTCCATTTCTAATTGTGGGCAAAATAAAATTTGCTCTCCGTTAGCTTTAATTAATAAAGCTAGTAAACGTTCGTGAGGATCACTTAAGTAACCTGTGAAATAAAATATGTTCAGTGGTGTCGTAATCCAAGCTGCGTCAGCTTGTTGTGTTTGTAATTCTTTAGTAATCTGTTCTAATTTCATTTTTGTTCTTCCTCCTAAAATTATGATCATTTCAATTTTATGCCACTTCATAGAGGAATTCAAAAGTTATATATTATAACATTCATATTTCGTTCATTTATACACTAACTAAATATACTTCGTAACTATTTAAAATTAATAAATGTGTTATATGAGAGTGATATCGTGGTATAAGTAGAGTAAATAGATTTATGGGAGGAATTAAAATAATGAAACTTTCATTTCATGGACAATCAACAATATATTTCGAGGCGAATGATAAAAAGGTCATCGTAGATCCATTTATAACGGGTAACGGTATGTCAGATTTAGATGCATCTACATTGGAAGTTGACTATATCATTTTGACGCATGGTCATGGTGACCATTTTGGCGATACAATTGAACTTGCTAATAGAAACCATGCAACGGTTATTGGCTCTGCGGAATTAGGAGATTATTTGACTACATATCATAATGTAGAGCATGTTAGACCAATGAATATAGGTGGAAAAGCTGAATTAGACTTCGGAAGCGTGAAGTTTGTACAAGCGTTTCATAGTTCAAGTTTAACGGATGATAATGGTGTGCCAGTATATTTAGGTATGCCAATGGGAGTCGTTATAGAGGCTGAAGGTAAAACGATTTATCATACTGGAGATACAGGTTTGTTTAGCGATATGAAATTAATAGCTGACCGTCATCCTGTTGATGTATGCTTTATTCCTATTGGTGATAATTTTACAATGGGTATAGACGACGCTAGTTATGCAATAAATACCTTTATTAAACCAAGTATTACAGTGCCAGTTCACTATGATACATTTGAACTTATAGAACAAGATCCCAATGCTTTTAAAGACGCTGTTACAACGGGAGAGGTTCAAATATTGAAGCCTGGAGAAGCTGTGAAATTTTAACTACTTAGTTAAAATACAAATCACTTTAAAGAGAAAAAAAGCCTGAAGTACTTTATAGAACTTCAGGCTTTTTATAATTACTTTACTATTAATACAGGGATGCGTGCTCTTTTAGCAACCTTATGACTTACACTACCTAAGACAAATTTCTTCTTATCTTCGGCTTTTCGGTTACTAAGTACAATAATTTCATACTTACCACTGTTAGCTTCTCTGACTAATTGCTCTTTGGCATTGCCACGGACTATAATTTCATCAAAATCAATACCGTATTCTTTTAAAGCATTACGTGTACTCTCGAGACCTTCGCTACGTTTTTCTACAAGTTTATCTAAATGAACACCGGATTTGATTGATGCTTGTGCATCCTGTTCGCTAATTGCATTTAAAATTGTAACCTTTGTACCTTCTCCTGCTAATTTTGAAACTTCATCAAGTGCTTTTTCATTTTTAAGTGTTGTATCAACACCAAGTAAAATATTTTTGAACATTGTTCATCCCTCCTTAACTTCATTCTAATAAAAGTTTATTGATAAAGCCAACTAAAATGTTGGATTTAACATATTAAATTATTAATAAAGCTGTTTTATATAATTTTAAGGATATCTTTTTACTTAAATCAATATAAATTATTTTATTTGGTTTGTTACATCGCATTTTCAGTTATAAAAAGTTATAATATGATAGAAACTGTTCAAAATAAATGAGGTTATTGAAATGACAAAGCATGAACAAATTTTATCATATATAGAATCTCTAGCAGTTGGTCAAAAAATTTCTGTTAGAAAAATTGCGAAAGATCTCAATGTCTCTGAAGGAACAGCCTATCGTGCTATCAAAGATGCTGGCCAAATTGGTTTAGTAGCAACAATTGATAGGGTTGGTACTGTTCGCATTGAGAAGAAATCACGTGAACAAATTGAACAATTAACTTTTGCTGAAATTGTAAAGATTATAGATGGCCAAGTACTTGGTGGTAGAAATGGATTAATCAAAACGCTGACAAAATTTGCGATAGGTGCGATGGAAATAGAGGATGTTGTAAAATATTTAAGTGCGCATACTTTGCTTATTGTTGGTAATCGAAAAGACGTACAATTAGCAGCATTAAAAAGAGGAAGTGCAGTACTTATAACAGGTGGATTTAATACTTCACCTGAAATAATCAAGTATGCAGATGAACACGATCTACCTATACTTTCGTCTAATTATGATACATACCTAGTGGCAAATATTATTAATAGAGCAATGTATAACCAAATGATTCGCAAAGAAATTTTAGTCGTTGAAGATATCGTTAAGCCTGTAAATGAAGACACAGTAGTCTTTGATCATATGTCTCTTAATGATTATAAAGTTAAAGCAAGCGAAACGGGTCATTCAAGATTTCCAGTCATAGACGACGAATGGCGCCTTGTCGGTATAGTAACTAGCAAAGAGATTATAAAGATGCAAGAAAATGACACACTTGCACAATTTATGACAAAAGCACCAATTAATGTACAATTGTCAACAACCGTTGCTAATTGTGCGCATATGATGATTTGGGAAGGTATTGAATTGTTACCAGTAATTACAGCGAGTAAAAAGCTAATAGGGGTCATTACAAGAAAAGATGTACTAACAGCCATGCAACTTTTGAGTAGACAACCTCAAGTCGGTGAAACAATCAACGATCAAATTGCAAAGCATATTACTATTGCTAATGATGGTATACAAGTGCAAACCACACCATTATTAACCAACCAATATGGTACATTAAGCAAAGCAGTTTTTGTGGCAATCATAGAAGAAACAGTACGTTATGAAATGAGAAAACTAAAAAAACTAGAAGTTATGATAGAAAGTTTGAACATTATATATATCAAAACAGTTCAAATTGAGTCGGAAATACATGTACATTATGAGATGTTAGATGTTGGAAGAAATTTTGCTAAATTAGAAATAACAATGACAAGTGATAGTCAACAAGTAGCTAAAGCAATGATAATTTGTCAGATGATAGATTAAATATAAAAGTGCAAAGGAAGTATAGAGATGACAAAAGTATTTAACCAAATTATGCAAGAAATAGAAGCAGCAGAAACGATTATTATACATAGGCATGTAAGACCAGATCCAGATGCTTATGGTTCACAATTAGGATTGAAAAATTATCTAAAATTAAAGTTCCCTGATAAGTATATTTATGCAGTAGGAGAGGCAGAACCCTCGTTAGACTTTATAGGGACATTTGATGAGATAGCTGATGATCAATATAAAGACGCACTCGTTATAGTTTGTGATACTGCCAACGCGCCTAGAATTAGTGATGAACGTTTTGACAAGGGACGTATGTTAATCAAGATTGACCATCATCCAGCAGTAGATCAATATGGTGATATAAACTATGTAAATGTTCAAGCATCATCAACAAGTGAAATTATATTTGATTTTATAGAACATTTTAATGATTTATCAATTATAGATGCTTCAGTTGCGAGAGTGCTTTATTTAGGTATTGTAGGCGATACGGGCCGCTTCTTATTCAACAATACAACGTCTCATACAATGAGTGTGGCAAGCCAATTGTTGACCTTCCCATTCAGTCATAATGAAGAACTTAATAAAATGGGTGAAAAGGATCCGAAATTATTACCTTTCCAAGGTTATGTCTTACAACATTTTGATTTGAATGAAAAAGGATTTTGTAAAGTTATCATTACCAAAGATATCCTCGAGAAATTTGACATTGCAGCAAATGAAGCATCATTATTTGTGAATACCATTGCAGACATACAAGGTTTGAAAATTTGGGTTTTCGCTGTAGATGAAGGGGCTGAGATTAGATGTCGTATTAGATCTAAAGGTATCATTATCAATGATGTTGCTAGTGACTTTGGAGGTGGCGGACACCCAAATGCTTCGGGTGTGTCCGTGCGCGATTGGGATCATTTTAATGAACTGGCAGACGCATTAAATAATAAATTGTAGAAAGATTGGAGGTATTTGCTGATGGTAGTACATTTAAATGTTCATACGACGTATGATTTGTTGTATTCTAGTTTGAGAATTAAAGATGTCGTTGCTAAAGCTGCTAAAGAAGGTTATACAGCATTAGCTATAACAGATACAAATGTATTATATGGTTACCCACAATTTTATGATGCGTGTATCGCAGCAAATATTCATCCTATCTTTGGTATGACTATCAACGTTACAGATGGACTAGATATCGTTGAAACAATAGTATTAGCACGTGACAATATAGGTCTTAAAGATTTATTCAAGTTATCTTCAGCTATAAAAATGAAAGAAAAAACAGAAACCCCTATAGAATGGTTGAAAAAATATATAGATCACCTTGTCATTATTTTTAAGGATGTCTCGTCATCTAATGAGACAATAGTAACAAAATTTGAGAATCACTCATACGTATATGTCAACCACATGAGTCAAAACACTTTTGATTTGCCAGTTGTATGGGCACAAAGTACACGCTATCTAAATCAAGAAGACGCAGATACGCTTACAGCATTATCGGCTATTAAAGATAATAGTAAATTAGATTTGGTGAGTGAACCGATAGACTATGATGCACATCTTTATTCAAAAGCACAACGTGAAAATTTAGAACTAAGTGAAGCGGTATGGGAACATACAAATGAGCTTGAAAATATCTGTCAAGCTGAGATGATTTATAACCAATCGCTCTTGCCAAAATTCAAAACACCAAATAATACCCAATCAAAACAATATTTATGGCAAATATTGGAGACGAAATTAAATGATTTGAATTTAAATCAGGAGCATTTTGAAACTTATAAGCAACGGTTATTACATGAATATAAAGTTATTACTGACATGGGTTTTGAAGATTATTTCTTAATAGTAAGTGATTTGATTCATTATGCTAAGACACATAATGTATTAGTAGGCCCAGGACGTGGTTCTGCAGCAGGGTCTTTAGTCAGTTATCTATTAAATATTACAACGATAGATCCTATTCAATACAATCTCTTATTCGAACGTTTTTTAAACCCAGAACGTGTAACGATGCCAGATATTGATATAGATTTTGAAGACACACATCGAGATAAAGTGATTCAATACGTCCAAGAGAAATATGGTGATAATCACGTTGCAGGTATTGTCACTTTTGGTCATTTACTTGCAAGAGCTGTGGCCAGGGATGTGGGTAGAATTATGAGTTTTGATGAAATAACATTGAATGAAATTTCGAAATTAATACCGCATAAATTAGGTATTACATTGGATGAGGCTTATCAACAAGAAGACTTTAAGCAATTTGTTCATCGAAATCACCGCAATGAACGTTGGTTTGAAATTTGTAAAAAACTAGAAGGCCTACCACGTCATACTTCTACACATGCGGCGGGCATAATTATAAATGACCATCCACTTTATGATTATGCGCCACTCACATTAGGTGATACAGGTTTGTTGACACAGTGGACGATGACAGAAGCAGAGAGAATCGGTTTGTTGAAAATTGACTTCTTAGGATTAAGAAACCTCTCGATTATTCACCAAATCGTGAAACAAGTAAAATATGACATGCAAATTGATATTGATATCGAACAAATACCTTTCGATGACCAACAAGTATTTCAATTATTATCCCAAGGAGATACGACTGGTATTTTTCAGTTAGAATCTGATGGGATTAGAAATGTATTGAAGAGATTGCAGCCTGAACATTTCGAAGATATAGTTGCAGTGACCTCGCTCTATCGCCCAGGTCCGATGGAAGAGATACCAACTTATATTTCTCGTCGACATGATCCTGACAAAGTACAATATTTACATCAAGATTTAGCACCAATATTATCTAAGACTTATGGTGTTATTATTTATCAAGAACAAATCATGCAAATTGCGAGCAAGTTTGCGAATTTTAATTATGGTGAAGCGGATATTTTACGCCGAGCAATGAGCAAAAAAAATCGTGCTGTACTTGAAAGTGAAAGACAACATTTTGTTAATGGTGCAATGAAAAATGGGTATGATGAAGCATTAAGCAAACAGATTTTTGATTTAATCTTAAAATTCGCTGATTATGGTTTTGCTCGTGCTCACGCAGTTAGTTATTCAAAAATTGCATATATTATGGGATACCTAAAAGTACACTATCCAAATTATTTTTATGCGAATATATTAAGTAACTCAATTGGTAGTGAGAAGAAAACTGCACAAATGATTGATGAAGCAAAACACCAAAACATCAATATTTTAGCACCTAACATTAATTATAGTCATTGGTTTTATAAAGCGACTAATAAAGGAATATACTTATCTATTGGAGCTATAAAGGGTGTTGGCTATCAAAGTGTCAAACTTATCGTTGACGAACGAAAAGAAAATGGAAACTACAAAGATTTCTTTGACTTTACAAGACGTATACCTAAAAGAATTAAATCTAGAAAATTATTAGAAGCATTGATACTTGTAGGGGCTTTTGATACATTAGGTAAAAATCGTGCGACATTACTACAATCTATAGATCAAGTATTAGACGATGTATCAGATGTCGAACAAGATGGTTTTATATTTGATGTACTCACACCTAAAACGAATTACGAAGAAAAAGAGGAATTGCCAGATAAGGTGCTAAGCGATTATGAAAAAGAATACTTAGGATTTTATGTGTCAACGCACCCAGTTGAGAAAGCATTTGAACAAAAACAGTACTTAGGTATTTATAAATTGACAAATGCGAGAGATCATCAACCTATTTTTATTCAAATCGACGGCTTTAAAAAGATTAGAACGAAAAATGGTCAAAATATGGCTTTTATAACTTTGAATGATGGTATTAATAATTTGGATGGTGTTGTTTTCCCTGAAACATTTAAAAAATACGAAACAGAATTGAACAAAGATCAAATGTTAATAATAAGTGGGAAGTTTGAAAAAAGAAATAATAAACAACAACTTATAATAAATAAAGTTGAATCAATTGAGAGATTTGAGCAATCAAAACTTCAACACGCACAAAAAATTGTTATTCGTAACCTAAATGATAGGTTAAAGATAGATGAAATTTTAGTGAAAGATACAAACGAAAGTAATATTCCTGTACAATACTTTGATGAAAGTCAAAATGTAATAAAGACGATTGGCTTTATTACTCGAGAAAATAATATAATAGAAAAATTGATTCAACACTTTTCACCATGGGATATTCGAATTATTTAACTTTAATAGCGCTATAAACTATGGTATAGTAAACTGATGGTTGAGCATAAATTTGCCATCAGTTTTTATTTTCTATAAATTAAGATTCTAAAAATATATAATAATTTAGCTGTATATATATTTTTATTACAAATAATAACTTCAAGAGTAAATTGGCAAAAATGTTAACGATATCATTTGTAATTTGAGTTGCTTTGTAATAAAAATATATATGAAATGATATTTATACTAATCGAATGTAAAGGGGTAGGTTTACATGACTTTGAGAGACGACGCTTTAGAAATGCATAGAAAAAATCAAGGAAAATTACAAGTTTCACCAAAAGTAAAAGTTACGAATAAAGAAGAATTGAGCTTAGCTTATTCTCCAGGTGTAGCGGAACCATGTAAAGAAATTCATGAAGATAAACGTAAGGTTTTTGAATATACAATGAAAGGTAATACAGTAGCAGTTGTTACTGATGGTACAGCAGTTTTAGGTTTAGGTGATATTGGGCCTGAAGCGAGTATACCTGTAATGGAAGGTAAAGCTGTACTCTTTAAGAGTTTCTCTGGAATTGATGGTGTACCAATTGCATTAGATACAACGGATACAGATGAAATTGTTAATACAGTAAAGTTACTAGAACCTAATTATGGTGGAATAAACTTAGAAGATATTTCTGCACCACGTTGTTTTGAAATCGAGGAACGTTTGAAAAAAGAAACGAAAATTCCGGTTTTTCATGATGATCAACACGGTACAGCTATTGTTACGGTTGCAGGTATGATTAACGCATTAAGAATTGTAGACAAAGATCTATCTGATATTAAAGTAGTATTAAATGGCGCTGGCGCAGCAGGTATAGCTATCGTAAAATTACTTTATTCTTATGGTGTGAGAGATATGATTATGTGTGATTCAAGAGGAGCGATTTATGAAGATCGTTCATTTGGAATGAATGATACAAAATCTTACGTTGCAAAATGGACAAACAGAGATAAAATTGATGGTAGTTTAAGTGATGTAATTAAAGATGCCGACGTATTCATTGGTGTCTCAGTAGCAGATTTATTAACAAAAGAAATGGTGGAATCCATGGCTGATGATCCAATTATTTTTGCTATGGCAAACCCAAATCCAGAAATCAATCCAGATGTTGCAAAAGAAGCTGGCGCTAAGGTAATTGGTACAGGTCGTTCAGATTATCCTAACCAAATTAATAATGTGTTGGCATTCCCAGGGATTTTCAGAGGCGCTTTAGATGTAGAAGCTACACATATCAATGAATCAATGAAACAAGCCGCAGTTGAAGCAATAGCAGATTTAATTAAGTCAGACGAATTAAATCCGGACTATTGTATCCCAGGTCCTTTTGATAAACGTGTAGCACCTTCAGTAGCTAGAGAGGTTGCGAAGGCTGCAATGGAATCAGGTGTTGCTAGAATAGACGTTAATCCTGAAGATGTATATGACAAAACAATGAAATTAACAGACTTAGATAAATAATATTCATTAACGCTGATCACAAATATTATTTAAGAATAGTATTGAACTAAGATCGCGATGGTTAAGTGGAGGTTTACAATGTTTAAAGATTTTTTCAATAGAAGCAGTAAAAAGAAAAAGTACGTAACTGTATCTGATTCGAAACAAAGTGATGTACCAGCAGGGATTATGACAAAATGTCCTAAGTGTAAAAAAATTATGTATACTAAAGAATTAGCAGAAAACTTAAATGTTTGTTTTAATTGCGATCATCATATTGCTTTAACGGCGCATAAACGCATTGAAGCTATTTCAGATGAAGGTACGTTTACTGAGTTTGATAGAGGAATGACCTCAGCTAATCCATTAGATTTTCCGAGTTATGAAGAGAAAATTCATAAAGATCAGCAAAAAACTGGTTTGAATGAAGCTGTCGTTACAGGGACAGCACAGTTGGATGGCATTACATATGGCGTCGCTGTAATGGATGCTCGGTTCAGAATGGGGAGTATGGGATCAGTACTAGGTGAGAAAATTTGCAGAATTATTGAACACTGCATCGAAAATCGATTACCATTTATTTTGTTCTCAGCAAGTGGCGGTGCAAGAATGCAAGAAGGTATTATTTCGTTAATGCAAATGGGGAAAACAAGCGTATCGTTAAAGAGACATTCTGAAGCTGGTTTGTTATATATTTCTTATATTACGAATCCAACAACAGGTGGAGTCTCTGCAAGTTTTGCTTCTGTTGGTGATATCAATATTAGTGAACCTAAGGCATTGATAGGCTTCGCAGGTAGACGTGTCATTGAACAGACAATTAATGAGAAATTACCTGATGACTTCCAAACATCTGAGTTTTTATTAGAGCATGGACAATTAGATAAAGTTGTTCATAGAAAAGAAATGAGAACGACACTCTCTAATATTCTAAAAATGCACCAAGAGGTGAAAATAAATGCTTGATTTTGAAAAGCCACTTTTTGAAATAAAAAATAAAATAGAATCCTTAAAGGAATCTCAAGAGAAAAATGATGTGGATCTCCAAGAGGAAATAGAAATGCTTGAAACATCTTTAGATAGAGAAACTGAAAAAGTATATACGAACCTTAAACCATGGGATCGTGTACAATTAGCGCGTTTACAAGAGCGCCCAACATCATTAGACTATATTCCATATATCTTTGATTCATTTATTGAATTACATGGAGATAGAAATTATAGAGATGATCCAGCAATGATTGGTGGCATAGGTTATTTAAATGGGCAACCTGTTACTGTTGTAGGACAACAACGAGGTAAAGATACAAAAGATAATATTTATCGTAATTTTGGTATGGCGCATCCAGAAGGTTATCGTAAAGCGCTCAGATTAATGAAACAAGCTGAAAAATTTAATAGACCGATTATTACTTTTATCGATACTAAGGGTGCTTATCCAGGTAAAGCGGCAGAAGAGCGTGGCCAAAGTGAATCTATTGCACGTAATTTAGTGGAAATGGCTGCATTAACTGTACCTGTTATTTCAATTGTTATTGGAGAAGGTGGTAGTGGAGGTGCACTAGGATTAGGTATTACAAATCGAATATTAATGCTTGAAAATAGTACATATTCTGTAATCTCGCCAGAAGGTGCGTCAGCACTATTGTGGAAAGATAGTAACCTCGCAAAAATTGCAGCTGAAACGATGAAAATCACTGCAGAAGATTTACATGAATTGAAGATTGCAGACGAGGTAGTCAAAGAGCCCTTAGGCGGAGCACATCAAGATGTTGAAATGCAAGCTAAAAATATTAAACGTACTTTTGAGACACATTTAAAAGAATTAAGTTCTTTCAGTAAAGAACAACTAGTTGAAGATCGTTATCAAAAATTCAGAACGATAGGTTCTTATAATGAATAAATTAGCTAACAAAAAGAAGTTCTAATAATCTAGAACTTCTTTTTGTTTATTTAAAATAATAACAAGTTAATTTGTTTAATTATTTTAAATAAAAGGTATTAAATAAAAGGTCTAAATTTCTATTTATAAGTAAGTTAAAGGAAACGCTTTCTAAAAGATTCGTTGGATTAAAAACGTTTACATTAGTGGCAAAGCCTTATTTTAATGGCACCAGCCTAAATTTTATGGTATTTTTAGAATAAGAAATACATGTTAGAAAGGTATGTCGTCATGAAAAAAATTGCAGTGTTGACAAGTGGTGGAGATTCTCCAGGCATGAATGCAGCAGTAAGAGCTGTAGTTAGAAAAGCGATTTACAATAACATTGAAGTTTATGGTGTTTACCAAGGCTATCAAGGTTTGTTAAACGATGATATCGAGAAACTTGAACTCGGTTCAGTGGGAGACACAATTCAACGAGGCGGAACTTTTTTATATTCTGCAAGGTGCCCTGAATTTAAAGAAGCAGAAGTTCGTAAAAAAGGTATTGAGAATTTACGTAAAAGAGGCATCGAAGGACTTGTAGTTATCGGAGGAGACGGTAGCTATAGAGGTGCACAACGTATAAGTGAAGAATGCGAAGAAATCCAAACTATAGGAGTGCCAGGTACGATTGATAATGATATCAATGGCTCTGACTTTACGATTGGATTTGATACAGCATTAAATACTATAATTGATTGTGTTGATAAGATTCGTGATACAGCATCAAGTCATGCCAGAACGTTTATCATTGAAGTCATGGGTCGTGATTGTGGTGATTTAGCACTTTGGGCTGGTCTTTCAGTCGGTGCAGAAACAATCATCGTTCCTGAAGTTGAGACAGATATGAAAGATGTAGCTGAAAAGATTGATAGTGGTATTAAACGAGGCAAAAAACATTCAATTGTTATGGTTGCTGAAGGTTGTATGTCAGGTGAAGTTTGTGCTCAAGAACTGACTAAATACATTAATGTTGACGCTCGTGTTTCTGTGCTTGGACACATCCAACGTGGTGGAAGTCCAAGTGGGGCAGATAGGGTTCTAGCTTCACGTCTTGGAGGCCATGCGGTAGATTTACTGTTAGAAGGTAAAACTGCGATTGGCGTTGGGATTAGAAACAATGAACTTACTGATACATCATTTGAAGAAATATTTAGATCAAATGAACATGAATTTGACTTTGAAACTTTTGAATTAACGAATGAATTATCTATATAAAATACTGGGAGGAAATAATAATGAGAAAAACTAAAATTGTTTGTACAATTGGACCTGCGTCTGAATCAGAAGAAATGCTTGAGAAATTAATTAAAGCTGGAATGAATGTGGCGCGATTAAACTTCTCTCATGGTGACCATGCAGAACATAAAGCGAGAATCGATACAATCCGCGAAGTTTCTAAGAGATTAGGGAAAACAGTTGGTATTCTACTAGATACGAAAGGTCCTGAAATCCGTACTCACAACATGAAAAATGGTGTGATTGAACTTGAAAAAGGCAATGAAGTAATCGTTAGTATGACTGAAGTAGAAGGTACTTCAGACAAATTCTCAGTAACTTATGATAACCTTATCAATGACGTAGACGAAGGTTCTTATATCCTTCTAGACGATGGTTTAATCGAATTACAAGTTAAATCAATTGATAAAGCTAATGGCGAAGTTCTATGTGATATTTTAAACACAGGAGAATTAAAAAATAAAAAAGGTGTTAACTTACCAGGAGTGAAAGTTAGTTTACCAGGTATCACTGATAAAGATGCTGAAGATATTGAATTCGGTATCAGTGAAGGCGTAGACTTTATCGCTGCAAGTTTCGTACGTCGTCCAAGCGATGTATTAGATATTCGCAAACTATTAGAAGCACAAAAAAATACAAACATAAGCATTATTCCTAAAATTGAAAACCAAGAAGGTATTGATAATATCAAAGAAATTCTTGAAGTTTCTGATGGTTTAATGGTTGCTCGTGGCGATATGGGTGTTGAAATTCCGCCAGAATCAGTACCAATGGTACAAAAAGACTTAATTAGACAATGTAATAAATTAGGTAAACCTGTAATTACAGCAACACAAATGTTAGATTCTATGCAACGTAATCCACGTGCTACACGTGCGGAAGCTAGTGACGTTGCCAACGCAATTTATGATGGTACAGATGCTGTTATGCTTTCTGGTGAAACAGCAGCAGGACAATATCCTGAAGAAGCAGTTAAAACAATGCGTAATATCGCAGTTTCAGCAGAAGCTGCTCAAGATTATAAAAAACTATTATCTGACCGTACTAAATTAGTTGAAACTTCATTAGTTAATGCTATTGGTGTATCAGTTGCGCATACTGCTTTAAACTTAAATGTTAAAGCAATTGTTGCTGCTACAGAAAGTGGTTCAACTGCACGTACAATTTCTAAATACCGTCCACAATCAGATATTATTGCCGTGACACCTAGTGCAGAAACTGCACGTCAATGTGCATTAGTTTGGGGTATTCATCCAGTAGTTAAAGAAGGACGTAAGACAACTGATGCATTATTAAATAATGCGGTAGCAACTGCAGTTGAAACTGAAAGAGTTCAAAACGGTGATTTAATTATTATCACTGCTGGCGTACCTACAGGTGAAAAAGGTACTACAAACATGATGAAATTACACCTTGTTGGGGATGAACTTGCTAAAGGTCAAGGCGTTGGAAGAAACTCAGTTGTTGGACAAACATTAGTTGTAAACGACGCTAGTGAATTAGAAGGTAAGGATCTATCAGAATCAATTATCGTTACAACTTCTGTAGATGAAACGCTTGTGCCATACATTGAGAATGCAATTGGTCTTATCACTGAAGAAAATGGTATTACATCACCAAGCGCTATCATTGGATTAGAAAAAGGAATTCCTACAATTGTTGGTGTTGAAAATGCTACTTCAAAAATCCAAAATGACGTTTTAATTACTGTAGATGCTAACCAAGGAAAAATCTTCGAAGGTTATGCAAACGTACTATAATCTAAACAAATTTCGATTAACAGCTTAAATTAAGCTTTATAATAACTAGGGATAAATTCGCCTAAGTATATATAAATAAAAGACGAAGTCTATAATTAAAATGACTTCGTCTTTTATTGCTAAGTATGAAACATAAAAAACCGTTATCTCAATTGAACTGACCCCAAATAGTGGGAAGGAAATAAAAACACTTTCGTTGAATTCATTTAAAATGAATCATACGGAGGTGTTTTTTCTATGAAAATAATGTCTTATTCAATAGAAACAAAATATAAGACTATTGAAATGAAAGAAGCTGGATATACTGTAAAAGAAATTATGGAAGTATTAAATATCAAAAACAGCACACAGGTAAAAACTTGGTGGCGATGGTATCGAAATGGTGAAACTTATAGATTTTATCAACAAAGAGGCAAGCAATATACTTATGGCAAAGGAGTGAAAGAATTATCAGAAATAGAACAATTAAAGTTAGATAATAAGAAAAAAGATATTGAATTAGATATTTTAAAAAAGTACAAGGAATTAGAAAGGAAGTGGTACCAAAAGTAATTGTAGAATTAGTTAATCAATTAAAGCATAAGTATTCAATCAAAATGATACTTGATGTTTTAGAAATACCTAAATCGACATACTATAGATGGAAACACAAGAACAATGAAAAAGATAAAGTGACTCAAAAGATTATTGAATTATGTGAAGAAAATAATTTCACCTACGGTTATCGCAAAATTACAGCGTTGATTAATCAATTGTATTCAGCATCAATTAATCATAAAAGAGTTCAGCGAATCATGCGAGAGTATAATCTGAACTGCCGAGTTAGGCCTAAAAAATCTAAAAAAATTGGCAAACCTTATTATAAAACAGAGAATTTATTACAAAGACAGTTTAAAGCTAACCAACCAATGGAAGTATTAACAACTGATATTACTTATTTACCTTTCGGTAACTCTATGTTGTATTTATCTTCAATTATGGATGTTTATAACGGAGAAATTGTGGCGTATAAAATAGATAACAAACAAGATCAAAGCTTAGTAAATGATACATTGAATCAAATAGATATACCTGAGAATTGCATACTACATAGTGACCAAGGCAGTGTTTACACCTCGTACGCTTACTATCAATTATGCAAAGAAAAAGGCATTATCAGAAGTATGTCCCGAAAGGGAACACCAGCTGATAACGCCCCTATAGAAAGTTTCCATTCCTCGCTAAAGTGTGAAGCTTTCTACATAAACAATGAGCTCAATAGCTCTAACCAAATTGTAATAGATATTGTCGAAAATTACATTAAAAACTATAATAATAATCGAATTCAACAAAAACTAGGCTACTTAGCTCCCATAAAATATAAGGAATTAGCAGCCTAGAACAAAGTGTTTTTATTAAGTTCCCATTCTAAGGGTTCAGTGCCCAATTGAGGTAACGGTTTTTTATGATTTATCTGTTATTACTGATTATGGGTTATTGTTGCTTGCGTGACACTTGCTTATATCTTAGATACATAAGCGTTAATAAGATAAACCAGATTGGAGTTAAAAATACTGCTATTCTTGTATCAGTGTTTACAAATAACAAACAAAAAACTAATAAGAAGAAAGCTAAAATAACATATCCCATATATTTTCCGCCGGGCAATTTAAATGTTGCTTTTTTATGTAGTTCAGGATTTCTACGATGATAGTTAATATAAGCTACAGTGATTAAGCCCCAAACAACGATAAATAATACAGTTGAAACTGTTGTGATGTATGTGAAAACAAGTGTTGCATTTGGAATAATATAGTTTAACAACGCCGCAATCATAAGCAATGCACACGATACAAATATTGCAATATGTGGCACACCATTTTTATTCGTTTTCTCAAAGTAAGGTGGAGCTTGATTTTGTGTTGAAAGCCCAAATAACATACGACTATTTGAGAATATACCACTATTACAAGAAGAAGCCGCAGCTGTTAATACTACAAAATTTATGATTCCTGCTGCAAAAGGTATACCAATGAGTGCAAACAATCTCACAAACGGGCTTTCCTCAGGATTAATTTGATTCCATGGAATGATAGACATAATAACAGCTAATGCACCTACATAGAATACTAAAATACGAATAGGAACACTATTAACAGCCTTAGGTAATGTCTTTGAAGGATCTTTCGTTTCTCCAGCTGTTACTCCTATAAGTTCAATACCTACAAACGAGAATAACGCCATTTGGAAAGACATTACGAAGCCGCTCATACCTTTAGGGAATATGCCATTGTTATATAGGTTGGTTAATGATGCATGACCAAATTGTGTGTCATAAGCCATAATAATCATAATTGCACCAACTATAATTAAAGCGATAATTGTAAATATTTTAATAAGTGCAAACCAAAACTCTAACTCACCAAATAGTTTAGCACTTAATAAATTGAGTGACATTAATACAAGTACACAAAATAATGCACTTATCCAGTTTGGTATGTTAGGAAACCAAAAACTAACATACTTTGCAACAGCAGTTACTTCTGCCATACCTGTTATGATCCAACAGAACCAATAAGTCCATCCTGTTACAAAACCTGCAAATGGGCCAATATAATGATTGGTGACATCTGCAAATGATTTGAAATTCGTGTTTGTTACTAATATTTCTCCCAATCCACGCATAAACATAAAAAGCATAAAACCAATTATGATATATGTAAGTAAAATAGAGGGGCCAGTTAACGCGATAGTTTGACCTGCTCCTAAAAATAGTCCTGTACCAATTGCTCCCCCGATTGCAATTAGCTGGATGTGACGATTACTTAGTTCTCTTTGTAATTCATGATTAGCCATAAAATTATACTCCTTTATTTAGTTAATTATTATTATGCTATGCAATATAAAATAAAACAACTATTTTTTTAAACAGAGTCTATAGCGTTTAGTATAATAATACATTAATTATTTGTTATTAATCATGATAACCAATTAAAATGCTATAAAAATTGAAGTGAGACACTTTCCATATTAAAATGAATTTATAACAATGCAAGAGATAGAAGCGTTTTAAAGGGCATATTAATAAATAAGTATTTCATATTGATTTGGTAAGAAAATATACTCAAAATATTCACAAAAGAGTCAATATTGGATATAATGAGTTGTGAAAGCCATTTCATAATGAAATAGAAAAGGGGAATTTATATATGGCAGAGTTACAGAAAGGTTTAGAAGGGGTAATTGCATCTGAAACAAAAGTAAGTTCTATTATCGATAGCCAATTAACTTATGCTGGTTATGATATTGATGACTTAGCACAGAATGCTGAATTTGAAGAAATTATCTTCTTATTATGGCATTATAGATTGCCGAATGAGGATGAATTAAAAAACCTAAAACAAAAGCTTTTTGAATATATGACTTTGAATCCTAGAGTGTATAACCACTTTAAAGAATACGCGACAGGCAATGTTCATCCAATGACAGCTTTAAGAACTTCAGTTTCATACATTGCTCACTTTGACGAGCATGCTGAAGACGAAGATGAAAGCCAAACACTGGATCGTGCTATACGTATTCAAGCCAAAATTGCTTCATTAGTTACGGCTTATGCACGTGTTAGAGAAGGAAAAGAAATTATTAAACCAAGTAGTGATTTAAACTATGCAGGTAACTTCTTGTATATGTTAAGAGGAGAACTACCTTCTGAAATCGAAATTGAAGCATTTAATAAAGCACTTGTATTACATGCAGATCATGAATTAAATGCATCAACGTTTACAGCTAGATGTGCAGTATCCTCATTATCCGATATGTATTCAGGTATCGTAGCAGCTGTTGGTTCATTAAAAGGACCGCTTCACGGTGGTGCAAATGAACGTGTAATGAGCATGTTATCTGAAGTGAAATCTATTGATGAAGTCGATGCATATATTGATAACAAAATTAAAAACAAAGAAAAAATTATGGGCTTTGGACATCGTGTATACAAAGATGGTGACCCAAGAGCTAAATACTTAAAAGAGATGAGCAGAAAAATTACTTCTGAAACAGGCCAAAGTCAATTATTTGATATTTCAGTGAAAATTGCAGATAAAATGAAAGCTGAAAAAGGATTAATTGCAAATGTCGATTTCTTTAGTGCCACTGTATATCATAGTATGAATATTGAGCATGATTTATTCACTCCAATATTTGCAGTGAGTAGAACATCTGGTTGGATTGCACACATCTTAGAACAATATAGAGATAACAGAATTATGCGTCCAAGAGCTCAATATATTGGTGAAACAAACAGAACTTATGAACCAATCGAGAAAAGATAAACAAATAATTAAATAATTAATTTAATTTATGAAAATTGAAAATATTTTTGATTCGTGTATGATAGTGGTTAGTACAACTAAAATAGAACTCAAAATGACGGAGGTTTTTTTACATGGCAGGAGAAAAAGTAGTTAAAACAAATGAAGGTTTAACAGTACCAAATAATCCAATCATTCCATTTATAATCGGCGACGGTATCGGTCCTGATATCTGGAATGCAGCAAGTCGCGTAATTGACGCTGCAGTTGAACAAGCTTATAACGGTGAAAAGAAAATCGAATGGAAAGAAGTATTAGCTGGACAAAAAGCTTATGATGAAACTGGCGAATGGTTACCTAAAGCAACACTTGAAACAATTGAAGAATATTTAATTGCAATTAAAGGTCCATTAACTACACCAATTGGTGGCGGTATTCGTTCGCTAAATGTTGCATTACGTCAGGAATTGGATTTATTCACTTGCTTACGTCCAGTGCGTTGGTTCCAAGGGGTACCTTCACCTGTAAAACGTCCTGAAGATACAGATATGGTAATTTTCCGTGAAAATACTGAAGATATCTATGCTGGTATTGAATTTAAAGAAGGCACTCCAGAAGCGAAAAAATTAATTGACTTCTTACAAGACGAAATGGGTGCTAAAAATATTAGATTCCCAGAAACATCAGGTATTGGTGTGAAACCAGTTTCTAAAGAAGGTACTGAGCGTTTAGTTCGCGCTTCTATTCAATATGCTATAGATAATAATCGTAAATCATTAACTTTAGTACATAAAGGTAATATTATGAAATTTACTGAAGGTGCTTTCAAACAATGGGGTTATGATTTAGCACATAATGAATTTGGAGACAAAGTATTTACATGGCAACAATATGATGAAATTGTTGAAAAAGAAGGTAAAGACGCTGCAAATGCTGCGCAAGATAAAGCTGAACAAGAAGGGAAAATTATTGTAAAAGATTCAATTGCTGATATCTTCTTACAACAAATTTTAACACGTCCAGCTGATCACGATGTAGTAGCTACTATGAACTTAAATGGTGACTATGTATCAGATGCATTAGCTGCACAAGTTGGTGGAATTGGTATTGCTCCTGGTGCCAATATCAACTATGAAACTGGACATGCCATTTTCGAAGCTACACATGGTACTGCGCCTAAATATGCTGGATTAAACAAAGTGAATCCATCTTCTGAATTATTAAGTGCTGTATTAATGTTAGAACATCTTGGTTGGCAAGAAGCTGCTGATAAGATTACAAGTTCAATCGAAAAAACGATTGCTTCTAAAGTTGTAACTTATGACTTCGCACGTTTAATGGATGGCGCAAAAGAAGTTTCTACTTCTGACTTCGCAGATGAATTAATTAAAAACCTATAATTATATATAATCAAAGGTAATTTACCTTGAATTAAAATCAACAGATAAGTCTGGGACATGATTAAATGTCTCGGGCTTTTCTTTTTTTATAGTTATCCAAGATATAACAAATAAAATTTTAAAATGCTTTTATGTTTAAATTAAAAAAATAAAGGACTAGAGCGAGTATAAATAAAATCTTTGATTTAATGTAAAAGTGTAATTTTTTCATGATGTTAGTTTACTCTTACTTGACTATCATAGAATAAATGTTCATATTATGAATTTAATGTTAAGATTTTATTAATAAAGGGTAATGAAAATGGTATAATAATTCAAATAAATTTGTTGGATTCTTTGTAGGGACTAATGTTACAAAAATCGCATATATATAGGTGTAGTTAGGAATTAAACCCATTGTAAAGATTATGTTAAAAAGTTTTAAACTATGTTATTTTTATTAAAATATAAGTTATAATTAATTTGTAAACACAATTATGGAGGTATACTATGTCACAAAAAGTACTTGTAGTAGATGATGAACAATCAATCGTAACCTTATTAAAATATAATTTAGAGCAAGCCGGATACATAGTAGAAGTGGCTTATGATGGAGAAGATGCATTAGAAAAAGTTAACTCTACAAATCCTGAATTGATTGTGTTAGATGTCATGCTTCCCAAAAAAGATGGTATAGAAGTTTGTAAAACAATTCGTTCTGATAAAAACTTAGTGCCTATTTTGATGTTAACTGCCAAAGATGATGAATTTGATCGTGTTTTAGGTCTGGAGTTAGGGGCAGACGATTACATGACTAAACCATTTTCACCAAGAGAAGTGGTAGCAAGAGTAAAGGCGATATTAAGAAGGTCAGCAATTGTCAATGAGGCAGTACCAGTTGAAAATGATGAAGACGATATACTGATTGGATCAATAAGAATTAGACCAGAATATTTCGAAGTGTATAGAGAAGATGAATTGCTAGAGTTAACTCCAAAAGAGTTTGAATTATTATTATATCTTATTGAAAGACAGGGTAGAGTGATTACCCGTGAGCATATGTTAAATTCAGTTTGGAACTATGAATTCGCAGGAGACTCGAGAATTGTGGACGTACATATTAGTCATTTAAGAGATAAGTTAGAAGAAAACCCTAAACAGCCTAAACTCATTAAAACAGTTCGTGGATTAGGGTATAAATTGGAAAGACCAAAAGTCTAATGCTTAAGTTTCACCAAAGACTTTTATTTTTATTATGTACCATCGTTATTGTTAGTTTTTTAATATTGGGTACTATTATTACACATGTAATTAATAATACCATTACAACTGGTCAAGAAGGCGATTTAGAACATCAAGCTCAACATTTTGTTAATCTTTATAACGATGATAAAGAAGATGAGATGAGAGATGTCGCTAAAAGTGAAGAACTTACAGTATATATTAAAGAAAATAACGATGTCTTGTTTTCGACAAAACAAGGGACACAAATTAATAATGATATAAATAATCCTGCTATTCCATCTAAATTGACTTATGATAAGCAAGATGAAGACCATAGATTCACTTTTAAGACATCTATAAATAATAAAGATGTTTTAATTAGTGGTATAAACAATGAGATTTTAGAAATACAGATTGAAGTCTGGAAATATATAGCGATTATTGGTTTATTTGTATTAGTTATTATATTTTTAGTTGTAAGAAGTATTAATCGGACTTATATAAGACCAATTAATGAGGTGACCTACGCTACAAATCTATTGGCTGAAGGTTATTATCATGTAAGAGTACCAGAAAGCAATGTCAAAGAGACAAGAGAATTATTTGTAACTACTAATGAGCTAGCTCGTAGGTTGCAAAGGCTTAATCATAAGCAAAAGTTACAATCAAATAGGTTGAAAACTACTGTGGAAAATATCCCGAGTTCGATCTTAATGATTGATAAATATGGTGAAATTGTTGTAGCAAATAAATCGTTTTATCATGTGTTTACGCCAGATGAAGCTGTCGAACATAAAAGTTATGTTGATTTTACAGATATTAAATTACAAAAGTTAATTACTGAAGCTTTTAAGGTTGAGAAGCCTATCTATGATCAAATCAAATTGACTATAGATCAAGTACATGAGAAATATTTTGATACGGCGTGTGTTCCAATATTATCAAGAACAAGAAAAAATCTTTATGGGATGGTTATTGTTTTACATGATATAACGAATCTTAAAAAACTTGAGAATTTAAGACGTGAATTTGTAGCTAATGTATCGCACGAATTAAAAACACCTATCACGTCAATTAAAGGTTTTGCGGAAACTTTATTAGATGGTGCTAAAAATGATGAACAAACACTCAATGAGTTTTTAAAAATTATCTCTAAAGAATCTGATCGTATAGAGACTCTAGTATTTGATTTATTAGATCTCTCGCATGTAGAACAACAAACTGAAATAGAAACAGCGTACATGAGTTTGTCAGATATTGCAGAAACAACAATTAAGAACATGCGAAAAATTGCGGAAGACAAAAATATAACTATAATAAATGAAATTGATTCTGATATTGTTATTGATGCAAATCAAGACAAAGTATCTCAAGTTGCGCTTAATTTATTATCAAATGCAATTAGTTATTCTAAGGAAGATAGTGACGTAATAATTCGTGTATATAAAGACGAACAGAAGCGCATCATGGAAGTGCAAGATTTTGGAATTGGAATAAGTCAGGAAGACCAAAAGCATATTTTTGAACGCTTTTATCGGGTTGATAAAGCAAGAAGTAGAGATTCAGGTGGCACTGGCCTTGGTTTATCGATTACTAAACATATTATGGAAGCACATGGTGGTAGAATTAATGTCTTTAGTACAGTTGGTAAAGGTTCGACATTTAGAGTTACTTTTTTTAAATAATGTTTGTGAATAAAAGAATTTGATGATTGAGTTATAAATATAACTATTATCAATAATGTGTATTTATCTAAGTAAATATAAGAAGGCATTGTATCTGTGCACTGAACTGACACTAGTTTGTGGTTTTATGTAAGATGCGTGAGTTAGAAATCGGCGTCTGAATTTTAAATTCGGCGTCGTTTTTTATGCTTTTTAAGAGGGAGGAATTGTGTGACTTTGGAATTTTTAAGCGTATATTTAAAATGGGGAAACATGTTAAGCTAGAAATAGGATTAAGAGACTCATTCAAGATAATTGAAAGCAATCTCATGCTTACAATAAAAATGATGATTACAAAATAAGATATAATAAAGTTTCGATATAGGTAAGTTAGTAATTTATGCTAAAATGTTAAATAAATATGTGTTGGAGGTTAAAATAGTGAATAAATTAATTCTAATTGATGGTAATAGCCTTAGCTTCAGAGCCTTTTATGCTTTACCACTATTACAAAATAAAGCAGGTATACACACTAATGCTGTGTATGGATTTGCAATGTTACTAGAAAAAATAATCAAAGAAGAACAGCCTACACATTTTCTTGTTGCGTTTGATGCAGGAAAGACTACATTTAGACATGATAAATATAGTGAGTATAAAGGGGGGCGTCAAAAAACGCCACCCGAGCTGACTGAGCAATTTCCTTATGTAAGACAGTTATTGGATACTTATCAAATTAAGAGATATGAATTAGAAAACTATGAAGCAGATGATATTATAGGGACATTAAGTAAAGAAGCTGACAACGCACACTTTGAGACTATTATCGTTACAGGCGATAGAGACTTAACACAATTGGCAACGGATGATGTTACAATTTATTATACTAAAAAAGGTGTGACAGACGTTGATCATTACACACCTGACTTTATTGCGGAAAAGTATGACGGCTTAGTTCCAAATCAAATCATAGATATGAAAGGTTTGATGGGGGATGCATCAGATAACATACCAGGTGTAGCTGGAGTTGGTGAAAAAACTGCAATTAAATTATTAAAACAATTTTCAACTGTGGAAAATGTTTATGAACATTTGGATGAAGTTTCTGGTAAGAAATTGAAAGAAAAACTAGAAAATAGTAAAGATGATGCATTGATGAGTAAAGAACTTGCAACTATTAATTGTGCGAGTCCTATTGAAGTATCACTTGAAGATACAATGTTGCCAGAAAATCCAGATACTTCAGCTAAAATTGATTTGTTTAAAAAATTAGAATTTAAGCAATTGCTTGAACAAATAGACGTAGATGGCACACATTCTACAGCTGAAGAGAAAGAATTAAATGTAGAATCTGATTTTAAAAACATTGACTTTAAATCTTTAACTTCTGCAACTATACATTTTGAATTAGATGGCTCCAATTATTTGAAAGATGATATTTTGAAATTTGCATTGTTTGCAGATGAACACCATGTTGTTGTTGATGCAGCAAATATTCATGACTATCCTGAACTTATAGCTTGGTTAGAAGATGACACAACAGAAAAAAATGTTTATGATGCTAAAAAGACATATATTGTTGCGCACAGATTGAAAATATCGATTTCAAACATTATTTTTGACGTGATGCTTGCAAGTTATATTATCGACCCATCTCGAGCTATTGACGATGTGAACTCTGTAGTTAGCAATTACGGTCAACACTATGTTCAACAAAGTGTTGAAGTATATGGCAAGGGGAAAAAGAGACATTTACCTGAAGATGATGTTTTGAATCATTATGTTGCGACAGTGATAGAAGCAATTAATCAAGTTAAACCAATCATGCAAGAACAATTAATCGAATATAACCAGACGAACCTGTTAGATAATTTAGAACTACCACTAGCGCGGATATTAAGTGAAATGGAAGAAACAGGGATTTATACGGTTGCTAATGATTTAGAAGAAATGGAAAAAGAAATTCAAACTAAATTAGATGTATTGATTGACAATATTTATCAAGCTGCAGGAGAATCTTTCAATATTAATTCTCCAAAGCAATTAGGTGTCGTGTTGTTTGAAACATTAAAATTACCGGTAATCAAGAAAACAAAAACAGGATATTCTACTGCAGTAGATGTACTTGAACAATTACAAGGACAACATCCAATTATTGAATATATACTAGAGTATAGACAACTTGCAAAGTTACAATCTACTTATGTTGAAGGTTTACAAAAGGTAATAAGTGCTGATAACCGTATCCATACAAGGTTTAATCAAACATTAGCGCAAACGGGTAGATTATCGTCTATCGATCCAAATTTACAAAACATCCCTGTTCGTTTAGAAGAAGGAAGAAAAATAAGAAAGGCATTTAAATCTAGTGATGAGAACAGTGTTATATTTTCTGCAGATTACTCTCAAATAGAACTCCGAGTGTTAGCTCATATCACACAAGATGAAAGTATGAAACAAGCATTTATAAATGACGATGATATTCATACGGCGACAGCGATGAAAGTATTTGGTGTAGAACCTGATGAAGTAGACGGTATGATGCGTAGACAAGCTAAAGCAGTTAATTTTGGTATTGTTTATGGTATTAGTGATTATGGTTTGAGCCAAAGTTTAGGAATCACACGGAAACAAGCTAAACAATTTATTGATGACTATTTAGATAGTTTTCCTGGCGTAAAACAATATATGGAGGATATCGTCAAAGACTGTAAAGCACAAGGCTATGTAGAAACCTTGTTACATCGTCGTAGATATATTCCAGATATAACAAGTAGAAATTTCAATTTGCGTGGATTTGCTGAGAGAACTGCAATGAATACGCCCATTCAAGGTAGTGCTGCTGATATAATTAAATTAGCTATGGTTAACTTTGACAAAGAAATTAAGAATACAGATTTTCACGCAAAATTATTATTGCAAGTACACGATGAATTGATTTTTGAATTACCGAAAGATGAAGTGGAAGCATTCAGTGAATTTATAGAAGATATCATGGATAACGCCCTTGAACTAGATGTTCCATTAAAAGTAGAATCTAATTATGGCGCTACATGGTATGACGCAAAATAGAAAGAAGGTACTTAAATGCCTGAACTCCCAGAAGTAGAACATGTAAAAAGAGGTATACAACCGTTTGCTACCGGCCAAAAAATTGAATCTGTTATCTTTTCCGAGAAAGTTAAAGAAGGTAAGGCAAGCCAACGTGAAACCATAATTAAAGGTATGGCATTAGATACATTCCAAAAATTCACGGAACAATATGTGATTAAAGAGATTGAACGCCGTAGTAAATATATTGTGTTTTACCTTGAAAAAGGTAAAGAGGAGAGAATACTTATCAGTCATTTAGGTATGGCTGGTGGATTCTTTGTAGTTGATAAAATAGAAGATATTAGTGTGCCGAATTATAGAAAGCATTGGCATGTTATATTTAAATTAGATAATGATAAATTGCTAGTTTATTCAGATATTAGACGATTTGGAGAAATTAGGAATGTACCTGATTTTCAGGCGTATCCTTCATTTTTAGAAATTGCGCCAGAACCTTTTGAGAAAGATGCAAAGAGTCATTATTTAGCTTGGTTTGATAAAAAGATGTATCAAAATAAGCCTATTAAACAAATGATTTTAGATCATAGAGTGATTTCAGGATGCGGTAACATTTATGCGTGTGAAGCACTATTTAGAGCAGGTATACATCCAGCTCGATTATCTAAATCTTTAAATAGTCAAGAGCGCGACATATTGTTTTATTATGTTCGAGATGTGTTAGAATCGGGTATAAAATATGGTGGAACGAGCATCTCCGACTACCGTCATGCAGATGGTAGTACCGGAACGATGCAACTACATCTTAATGTTTATAAACAAAAGGTTTGTAAGGTTTGTGGAAGTGACATAGAAACTCAAGTAATTGCAACTAGAAACAGTCATTACTGCCCTACTTGCCAAAAATAAAGGAAGAGTGAGAATATGCCAAAAGTTATAGGACTAACTGGTGGTATCGCATCAGGTAAATCAACCGTATCAGAGCTTTTAACAGCGCACGGATTTAAAGTTGTAGATGCAGATATTGCATCTCGACAAGCTGTAGAAAAAGGGACTGAAGGACTAGCACGCGTCAAAGAGGTGTTTGGCGATGAAGCAATAGATGAAGACGGGAATATGAATAGATCGTATGTTGGTGAAGTTATTTTTAATCAACCAGAAAAAAGATTGATTTTAAATGAAATCGTTCATCCAATTGTTCGTGATATAATGGAAAAAGAAAAGGAAGAATATCTCGAGCAAGGTTATAATGTGATTATGGATATTCCGTTGCTATTTGAAAATGATTTACAAGAAACAGTAGACGAAGTGTGGTTAGTGTACACCTCTGAAAGTATCCAAATAGATCGATTGATGGAACGTAATGACTTATCGATGGAAGAAGCGAAAGCACGTGTATATAGTCAAATATCAATTGATAAAAAACGTAGAATGGCAGATCATGTCATAGATAACAGAGATACCAAATTAGAACTTAAACAAAACTTAGAAAATTTGTTGTTTGAAGAAGGTTACATTGAGAGCGACACTGAAGAAGCGCAATAATAGAATTGTAAAAAGCCATCTAGTTTTCTTTATGAAAATTGGATGGCTTTTTTATAAAAAAACATAAATTATATAACAATATATAATGCGAAGAATTTCTTGTTACATCTGGGATTTTAAAGAAGGAAATTAAAATTAAATTGTATGTATTTGTATTACTAAAGGTATAGATTAGTTAAATTAGAAAAGTTTTACATTTGTTTAAGAAAACGCTTTCTTAAAAACGAATTTATGTTATACTATTTCCATAAAGTATAACACTAAGACGAGGGGTGCTTCGAATGACGACAAATATTGCAATTAATGGAATGGGTAGAATAGGCAGAATGGTATTGAGAATTGCGCTCAATAATAAAGATTTGAATGTAGTAGCGATAAATGCGAGCTACCCACCTGAAACAATTGCTCACCTAATTAACTATGACACAACACATGGTGCTTTTGACTTAAAAGTAGAGCCGACGGAAGCAGGTATTAAAGTAAATGACCATGTAATTCAATTGGTATCTGATAGAAACCCGGAAAATTTACCCTGGGAAGCGTTGGACGTTGATATAGCAATAGAGGCAACAGGTAAATTTAATCACGGAGATAAAGCAATCGCGCATATTCATGCAGGTGCTAAAAAAGTATTGTTAACAGGACCGTCTAAAGGTGGCGATGTGCAAATGATCGTCAAGGGTGTGAATAATGATCAATTAGACATAGAGCAATACGATATCTTTAGTAACGCTTCATGCACAACTAATTGCATTGGACCAGTCGCTAAAGTCTTAAATGAAGAATTTGGTATTCAAAATGGATTAATGACTACTGTTCATGCTATTACTAATGATCAGAATAACATCGACAACCCTCATAAAGATTTAAGACGTGCACGCTCTTGTAATGAAAGCATTATCCCAACTTCTACAGGTGCTGCAAAAGCGTTAAAAGAAGTCTTGCCTGAATTAGAAGGTAAATTACATGGTATGGCTCTAAGAGTACCAACGAAAAATGTATCTTTAGTAGACTTAGTTGTAGATTTAGATACAGATGTAACGGCGGAACAAGTTAATCAAGCGTTTAAAGACAATGATTTAGAAGGTGTTATATCTACTGAAGATGCACCATTAGTATCAATGGATTTCAATACTAATCCACATTCAGCTATCATCGATACACAAAGTACAATGGTTATGGGTGATAATAAAGTGAAAGTAATTGCTTGGTACGATAATGAATGGGGTTATTCGAATAGAGTAGTGGATGTTGCTGTTCAAATTGGTCAATTACTTAAAAGTGATGTTGCAGCAGTAACGTACTAAAAATAAATTTATACAAACAATAAAAATATGATTATACAAATTTAAGAACTCCTTCTAAGCCAGGGTGTATTCAATTACACTGTCTTAGAAGGAGTTTTATTAATCTTAATAATATAATGATGAAGTGATAGGTATATAAAACATTTGGCGTAATGAGAGCGGGCATTTTATAATAGTAATCGTCATCAGATAAAAAGTATAGGGAGTTTTTTGAAATAATTTAGTATTAATTCCTGTATGCTAAAATGTGTAATAGCGATTCTTTTGTGACATGTATATTTATAGTATAATAAAAGATAATCATAAATGAGAGGGTGAAAATTCGATGAAATGCCCGAAATGTAATTCGACTCATTCTCGTGTTGTAGACTCTAGACATGCAGATGAAGTTAATGCGATTCGTCGTAGAAGAGAATGTGAAAATTGTGAAACAAGATTCACGACCTTTGAACATATAGAGAAAAGACCACTTATCGTGGTGAAAAAAGATGGAACACGAGAGCAATTTTCGCGTGAGAAGATATTAAATGGTTTAGTGCGTTCTTGTGAAAAGAGACCGGTTCGCTACCAACAATTAGAAGATATTACTAATAATGTAGAATGGAAGTTACGTGATGAGGGACACGCAGAAATTTCTTCTAGGGAAATAGGAGAGCACGTGATGAATTTACTCATGCATGTAGATCAAGTGTCTTATGTGCGATTTGCATCTGTTTATAAAGAATTTAAAGATGTAGACCAATTATTGCAATCAATGCAAGGTATATTAATTGATAATAAACGGAGTGAATCGTAAATGGGGTTACAATCATATGATTATGGATTACGACCACATGATAATTTTACTGTCGTGCGTGAATTCTATTTGAATAATAACCATTTAGAAATCTTAAACAGGTTGTTCACACCGATGATAGGCCCTAATGCGACAGGGTTATATCATTATTTAAATCAATTTGTAGACCACGAAGTAGATGCAGTGTTGACGCACTATATTGTTATGAGTGAGTTGAAAATCAATCTGCTAGAATTCAGAAAAGAAATGGATTTATTAGAAGGTATTGGATTGGTAAAATCCTATGTAAATCATAATGAGCAGCATTCTTCATTTGTTTATGTGCTTAAACAACCACCTACTGCGAAACAGTTTTTTAGTGATCCTATGTTATCAGTTTATCTATATAGCGAGGTGAGTAAACAACGTTACCAACAATTAAAACGTCACTTTGAAACCAAAACTTCTGTAGATTTAAGTAATTATCAGGATGTAACGCGCACATTTACTGATGTTTTCAAAATACCTAATAAAGCATTAGCGCAAGATACAGCATATATTCAAGATGAAAAGTCGTATGAAGGTTTAGACCTTACTCGTGTTCACTTTGACTTTGAAACATTATATGATTTGTTACAAAATCATTTTATTAGTTCAAAAATAATAACCAGTGATGCTAAGGCTTTAATAACACAAATCGCAACATTATATGGTTTGACGCCTGAATCGATGAAACGTATTATTTTAAAGTCGATAACTAGTGCACAAGAATTATCTTTTGAAGAATTAAGAAAACACGCACGTACGTATTATTTAATGGAACACGAACAACAATTACCAAATTTACAAGTTAAATCAGAAAAGGATAATGTTAATTCACAGGTGAATACTTCTGAGGAAACGGCAAGCCAATCTGATAATTGGTTAGTGCAATTGGAACAAACAAGCCCAATTGATATGTTAGCATCGTGGTCAGAGTCAGAACCTACTACTCAGCAAAAATTCATGATTGAAGAATTGATTGAACGTGAAAACCTATCTTTTGGTGTTATAAATATTTTGTTACAATTTGTCATGTTGAAAGAAGATATGAAATTACCTAAAACTTATATATTTGAAATAGCGTCAAATTGGAAGAAAAAAGGTATTAAAACTGCTGAACAGGCGTATGAATATGCGATGAAAGTTAACCAGCCTAAAAAAGAAACTTATCCGAACAAAACTCGATATAAACAAAAACAATTAGCTTCTAGAGAGATGACACCGAAATGGTTAGAAGAGCGAGATAAGAAATCGGAAAAAGATAACCAACAGCATAACCATGAAGAAGATGAGAAATTAAAAAATGACAGAGAGCAATTTTTAAATCAATTAAAAACTAGATGGAAGGAGGGCGAATAAATGAAATCTTTTAATAATATCATGGGAGAGTCAGATGATTTATCAAAACGCATAGAAAAAATAAAAAAAGATGTAATTAGTGATTCTGATGTTCAACGATTTTTAAATGAACATCAATCAGAATTGACAAATGCCATGATAGACGAAGACTTAAATATTTTACAAGAATACAAAGACCAAGTAAAACACTATGATGGACATACTTATAAAGAATGTCCCAACTTTGTAAAAGGCCATGTTCCAGAATTATATGTTGAAAGTAACCACATTAAAATTCGTTATTTACCATGTCCATGTAAGATAAAGTATGATGAAGAAAAGTTTAACTCGCATCTAATTACTTCACATCATATGCAACGTGATACTTTAGACGCTAAACTTGAAGATATATACATGGATAGAAGAGATAGATTAGATGTTGCAATGGCAGCGAATAAAATTTGCGATAAAATCACGAAGCACGATCCTCAAGTTAAAGGATTATATTTGCACGGACCATTTGGGACAGGAAAGTCATTTATTTTAGGTGCGATTGCGAATCAGTTGAAAACTGAAAAGATTCCTTCTACTATCGTCTATTTACCTGAATTTATCCGTTCACTTAAAGGCGGTTTTAAAGATGGAAGTTTTGAAACAAAATTATCCAGAGTACGAGAAGCGAATATTTTGATGTTAGATGACATCGGCGCTGAAGAAATTACACCATGGGCTAGAGATGAAGTAATTGGCCCATTATTACATTACAGAATGGTGCAGGAATTACCTACATTTTTCAGTTCTAACCTAAGCTTTGAAGAATTAGAGTTCCATCTTTCTGTAACTCGTGATGGTACAGAGAAGACTAAAGCGGCTCGAATCATGGAACGTATCAAAACTTTGGCGACACCTTATTATTTAGAAGGAAAAAATTATAGGAACGATTGAAATCTAAAATAAATGTTGTATAATATAATTAAATCTAAATCAAACGAAATTAAACGAAGATACGATTGATATTTCACTACTTCACAGAGAGCCATTGAATGTTGAGATATGGTAAGTATATTTATTGATTACTCCTTCGTCAGTGATGTTGTAATGAACATCCGGCTCAAGACCGTTATCTTACGTAGAGAGAAGCTATTTTGTAATTATGCAGAAAAGCTTTAATTTAGGGTGGTACCACGAAGACCTCGTCCCTTTTTAGGGATGGGGTCTTTTTATTTTCTCTGCGGTTATTGATAAATTGTATTTCGCTTTGATTTAAGTGCTTGAATAAATAGGAGGAATGTTAAATGGACCAAATTAATATAAAATTTCCAGATGGTAATGCAAAAGTGTTTGATAAAGGCATAACAACAGAAGATATAGCACAATCAATAAGTCCAGGATTAAGAAAAAAAGCCGTAGCTGGAAAGTTGAATGGCCAATTAATTGATTTAACTAGACCAATTGAAGAAGATGGCGATATAGAAATCGTTACACCTGGTACAGATGAAGCTTTGGAAGTGTTACGACATTCAACAGCTCATCTTATGGCGCAAGCGTTAAAACGTTTATATGGAAATGTGAACTTTGGTGTTGGCCCTGTAATTGAGGGCGGTTTTTATTATGACTTTGATATGGAAGAGAGTCTTTCTTCGGATGATTTTGAGAAAATTGAAAAGACAATGAAACAGATTGTTAATGAGAATTATCCAATAGAACGTAAGGTTGTTTCTCGTAATGAAGCTAAAGCGTTTTTCTCAGAAGATCCTTATAAATTAGAACTTATAAATGCAATCCCTGAAAATGAAAATGTCACATTATACACTCAAGGTGAGTTTACAGATTTATGCCGTGGCGTGCATGTACCTTCAACTTCGAAAATCAAAGAATTTAAATTGTTATCAACAGCTGGAGCTTATTGGCGTGGTGATAGTAACAATAAAATGCTACAACGTATTTATGGTACAGCGTTTTTCGATAAAAAGGATTTGAAAGCACACTTACAAATGCTAGAAGAAAGAAAAGAACGTGATCATCGTAAAATTGGTAAGGAATTAGAGCTATTCTCAAACAATCCATTAGTAGGCGCTGGTCTACCACTTTGGTTACCAAATGGTGCAACAATTCGTCGAGAGGTTGAACGTTACATTGTAGACAAAGAAGTGAGCATGGGTTATGACCATGTTTACACACCAGTTATGGCTAATGTTGATTTATATAAAACATCTGGTCACTGGGATCATTATCAAGAGGATATGTTCCCGACAATGAAACTGGATGAGCATGAAGAAATGGTGCTTAGACCAATGAATTGTCCACATCACATGATGATTTATGCTAATAAACCACATTCATATCGTGAACTACCAATCAGAATTGCTGAATTAGGCACAATGCATCGTTATGAGGCAAGCGGAGCTGTGTCAGGATTGCAACGTGTACGTGGTATGACTTTAAATGATGCGCATATCTTTGTTCGTCCAGATCAAATTAAGGAAGAATTCAAGCGTGTTGTTAATCTTATTATTGATGTATATAAAGACTTTAACTTTGAAAACTATAGCTTCAGACTAAGTTATAGAGATCCAGAAGACAAAGAGAAATACTTCGATGACGATGAAATGTGGAATAGAGCAGAGAGCATGTTGAAGGAAGCTGTTGATGAGTTAGGCTTAGATTATGAAGAAGCTATTGGTGAAGCGGCATTCTATGGTCCAAAATTAGATGTACAAGTACAAACTGCAATGGGTAAAGAAGAAACTTTATCTACAGCACAACTTGATTTCTTATTACCGCAAAAATTTGATTTAACATATATTGGTAATGATGGAGAACAACATAGACCAGTTGTCATTCATCGTGGTGTTGTTTCAACAATGGAACGTTTTGTTGCGTTCTTAACTGAAGAAACAAAAGGAGCTTTTCCAACTTGGTTAGCACCTAAACAAGTAGAAATCATTCCTGTGAATGTTGATTTGCACTATGATTATGCGAGACTGATTCAAGATGAGCTTAAGTCACAAGGTGTTCGAGTTGAAATTGATGACAGAAACGAAAAAATGGGCTATAAAATTAGAGAAGCACAAATGCAAAAAATCCCATACCAACTTGTCGTAGGTGATAAAGAGGTAGAAAATAGTGAAGTGAATGTGAGAAAATATGGTTCACAAGATCAAGAAACTCTAGAGAAAGACGAGTTTATTTGGAACTTAGTCGATGAGATTAGATTGAAAAAACAAAGATAGTCTTGAAAGTAATGTAGAAATCATGTATATTACAGGTTAGTGAGTTAAATATAAAATTAAATTTGAGTTAGAGGTTGCATTTTTAAAGAGTAAGTATTCAGAAGCCGTATGGGGCGTATGTTGAATGCATGAAAGGTAAAAATGCCGAAACTGGTATTGACCATTGACACAATATCAGTTGGGACAGTTTTCGAAAGAGACTGGACTGTCACATATGTGATGTGCTACCTATATAAATGCTATTATTAAAATGGTTGCATATCTAATAGGTATGCAACCATTTTGTTTTGGTTAAATGATTAAAATTAATACTTTTACGGGATAGAGTAAAAATTATAATAAATGTAGTTGTACAAATATTTAACGCTGCATTTAGGTTTTTTATACTATAAATTGTATTCTTTAATCATATAGTAAGTTAGCCTCTAAGTTTAAAGAAAGGACGCTTCTATGGCAAAACAAGAAAATCAAAGCAATGGGGTTCAAAGAGGATTAAAAGATCGCCATATTTCCATGATTGCGATTGGTGGATGTATTGGAACAGGACTATTTATGACTTCGGGGGGAGCGATTCACGACGCCGGAGCCTTAGGTGCATTATTAGCTTATGCAATTATCGGGGCAATGGTCTTCTTCCTTATGACGTCATTAGGAGAGATGGCGACATATTTACCAGTATCGGGATCATTTAGTACTTATGCTACACGTTTTGTTGATCCATCACTAGGATTTGCATTAGGTTGGAATTATTGGTTCAACTGGGTTATTACAGTTGCAGCGGATGTTACGATTGCAGCGCAAGTTATACAATATTGGACACCTTTAGCAGGCATGCCAGCTTGGGCTTGGAGTTGTCTATTCTTATTAATTATTTTTGGTCTTAATGCCTTATCTGTTCGCGTATACGGTGAAAGTGAATACTGGTTCGCATTAATTAAAGTAGTTACAGTGATTATATTTATCGGAATTGGACTACTAACAATCTTAGGTATTATGGGTGGAGAGTTTGTTGGTTTTGATACCTTTACTAAAGGTGGCGGACCAATACTTGGTGACGGACTAGGCGGTAGTTTATTAACTATCTTAGGCGTATTCTTAGTCGCTGGATTCTCATTCCAAGGAACTGAATTAATAGGTATCACTGCAGGTGAATCAGAAAACCCAGAACGCGCGGTACCAAAAGCAATTAAACAAGTGTTTTGGAGAATATTAATTTTCTATATTATGGCAATTTTTGTAATTGGTATGTTAATTCCTTATGATAGTGCAGCATTAATGGGTGGAGGCGAAGATATTTCAACCTCTCCATTTACACTTGTATTCCAAAATGCAGGGTTAGCATTTGCGGCATCATTTATGAATGCTGTAATCTTGACGTCGGTTCTATCTGCGGGTAACTCAGGTATGTACGCATCAACACGTATGTTGTATTCAATGAGTAAAGATAAATTAGCTTATCCTGTATTTGCTAAAACAAACAAATATGGTGTGCCTTATGTATCATTGTTAGTCACAGCGCTTATTGTAATAGGTATATTTGTATTACAACATTTAAGTGGTGACGCTTATGAATATATTGTTGCAGCTAGTGGTATGACTGGATTTATTGCATGGGTTGGTATTGCAATCAGCCATTATAGATTTAGAAAAGCATTTGACAAACAAAATTACGATAAATCAAAATTAAAATACAAAGCTAAGTTATTCCCGTTCGGGCCGATATTTGCAGGTGTACTCTGTGTACTTGTTATTGTTGGGCAAGACGTAGACTTTATAAAAACGGGTGATTTTAATTTAAATAGATTCGTTATAACTTATATGGGTATACCTGTATTCTTAGCATTTTTCATTTATCATAAGTTAAGATACAGAACGAAAATCGTTCCGTTAGAACAAGTGGATTTGCGTCAAAATGTTGATATGGATGAAATAAATAAATAGTAAAAAGCAGTTGACTAATGTCATTATTGTTGTTATGATAGGTAACGTTGAATACGAAACGAACCAAGTAGAAGCTCCCGCTTCTCACCTGTTGCGACGCAAAAGCTGTTGGCAGGTCTTATATACACACGATTAAGTCATGTGTAGAGAAGAGCGGGTATATTGTATACTCGCTCTTTTTGCTTGGGATAATTTCGTAAAAATCTTGGAGGTGTCAACCATAGCAAAAGATCAGACTCAAGTTAACGAAAAGATTCGTGCAAAAGAATTACGCTTAATCGGTCAAGACGGAGAACAAATTGGTGTAAAAACTAAGACAGAAGCTCTTGAAATGGCAGATAGAGTTGGTTTAGATGTAGTCATCATGGCTCCGAATGCTAAACCACCTGTTGCTAGAATTATGGATTATGGTAAATATAAATTCGAACAACAGAAAAAAGAAAAAGAAATGAAGAAAAAACAAAAAACAATTAACCTTAAAGAAATACGTTTAAGTCCAACTATTGAGGAACATGATTTCCAAACTAAGTTGAAAAACGGACGTAAATTCTTAGAAAAAGGCGATAAGTGTAAAGTTTCAATTCGTTTCAGAGGTCGTGCGATTACGCATAAAGAAATTGGTCAACGTGTTTTAGAGAAATTTGCAGAAGAATGTAAAGATATCGCTACAGTTGAACAAAGACCTAAAATGGATGGACGTCAAATGTTTATAACATTAAATCCAATCAATGAAAAATAATAATAAGATATTACAGGAGGAAATGAATCATGCCTAAAATGAAAACACACCGTGGAGCAGCTAAACGTGTTAAAAGAACTGGTTCAGGTAAATTAAAACGTTCTAGAGCTTTCACATCTCATATGTTTGCAAACAAAACAACTAAACAAAAACGTAAATTACGTAAAGCTTCATTAGTATCAAAATCAGATATGAAACGCGTAAAACAATTATTAGCTTACAAAAAATAAT
This sequence comes from Staphylococcus sp. Ze2, assembly GCF_048568365.1. Lineage (NCBI taxonomy): Bacteria > Bacillati > Bacillota > Bacilli > Caryophanales > Staphylococcaceae > Staphylococcus > Staphylococcus sp. Ze2. The sequence goes on from NZ_CP183486.1 coordinate 1,524,798, forward strand.
GACTAAAATGTCATAACGTATCAATTCGAAAGATTGAACATATTTAGAGGAGGAATTTATTATGCCACGAGTTAAAGGTGGAACAGTAACAAGAGCGCGTCGTAAAAAGACGATTAAATTAGCTAAAGGTTACTTCGGTTCAAAACGTACATTATATAAAGTTGCAAAACAACAAGTTATGAAATCAGGTCAATATGCATTCCGTGACCGTCGTCAAAGAAAACGTGATTTCCGTAAATTATGGATTACACGTATCAATGCAGCAGCTCGTCAACACGACATGAGTTATTCAAGACTTATGAACGGTTTGAAAAAAGCTGAAATCGACATTAACCGTAAAATGCTTTCAGAAATTGCTATTTCAGACGAAAAAGCTTTCGCTGAGTTAGTAACTAAAGCTAAAGATGCTTTAAAATAGTATCGAATTATAAAGGGAGTGCGACAGAAATACTATTATAAAAAATAGATTTCTGTCGCACTCCTTATTTTTAGTTATTAAACAGTTTTAAATAAAAATTTGATATAAGCGCAAATGAATTCATTTGGTTGTATTTTAAGATACGAATTATCATTTTGATAAATAACCATCATTTGATAAAATAGCTTAGAAGTCATAAATGGAGGAGAAACTAATGTCTAAATTCGATGAAATGATTACAGTAGTTCCGAGAAAAATTTTATTTAATGATGAAGAGAATAAATTCAATGGTTTCTTAGATAAAAATACTGTTAAAGGGCAAGAAATTTTTGACACACTTTCTAAATTTGAAGTTAAACGACGCGGAGATATGGAAGAAGATCCGACATTCAAACAATTAATTTCTTATTGTATATTGGAAAATGAAAACGATGAGTTATTAGTGTACGAACGTTTATCTGGCGGAGGAGAAGCTCGTTTGCATGGCCAATCATCTATTGGCGTAGGCGGTCATATGAATGATGTTAAAGGTGCCGAGTCAATTAATGAAGTATTAAGAGTTAATGCCCAAAGAGAATTAGAAGAAGAAGTAGGCTTATCAGAAAGTAAGTCTCAGAATCTAGCTTACATAGGTTTTATCAATGATGATACGAATGAAGTCGGTGAGGTCCATTTAGGCGTTGTGTTCAAGATTCATGTGAACAGTAATGATGTACAAGCAATGGAAACTGACACGCTTCGTATAAAATGGGTAGATCAAAGTAAAATTGAAGATTATGATGAATTTGAAACATGGAGTGCTTTAATATTACAAGCTATAAAATAGGGGTGTCTAAAGATGTCTGATATCATTCCTTTTCCGCGTTCGAAAGATAAATTAGTGAGAGAAATAAAGCAATCATTTAATGATAAAGATTTTGAACAAACTTATGACTTATTTGAAGACTTTGAAGAACAATTTGAACTAGATGAGCAAATGTCTTTATTAAAATGTTCGATGCTATATAAGATGGGGCATTTTCTTGAACTACGTGAAGAAGCTATTATTTTATTAAAACAAGGCACGACTAAGTACGATGACTTGATGATGTATTATATTAAAAGTTTGAATGGTTTAGGGCAGTATTTTGAGGTGGTGGAAGTCATCAATCAAATTATTGATGAAGTTCACGATCATAGAACACGTATGGAGTTATTTCCGATTAAAGAATATGCTTTAAGCCAAATCGATAAACACAACGAGCATGCTACACATATGTTGCAAAATTTCGATGCGATTTCTCTGAGAGAGCAAATCAATACTATATTAACTTTGATTGACCATAACCAATTTAGATATCAGGAAACGATTGTTAATATTATCAATGAAATGGATTTACAACCCAATGTGGTAAGTATAATGCTTGAATATTTACGTTTTGGTGGTTACAATCAGACCATTCAAATTCAAAAATTTGGATTTAATATTGAAGTTGTCCCAGCCCAATTATCTGGCTTAGAACATACTATGTTTAAGACGAAAATAATACCACAAGTTATTAATCAAATTGAAGATAGTGCGCCACAAATGATTGAAGAGGCGCTTCGTTTAATGAATAATCATGCGATTTTATTTTATCCATTAGAATTAGAACGCATAGCACTAGAACCAGTATGGATGGAAGCTTACGTAAATTATTTTAAATCTATGCTAGGTTTAGAAAGTTTAGATATGTCAAATGATGTTGTGAAATTTATAACTAATATTGATAGTATAGAATAATTAATCATTTGATTTTCGGGTAATGGAAGAAAGTAGCTAAAATAGAAATTTTCAAGTTTGCATTTTAAATCACGTGTTATAAACAGAGTGTTTGTGTAGAGCGTAGACGTGTGCTATAATAGTGAAGTTGAAAAAATAAAATAGGATAATCATGGAGGTTTTTATACATGACAGCAACTTGGGAAAAAAAGGAAGGTAACGAAGGCGTTTTAACCGTTACAGTTCCAGCAGAAAAAGTAGACAAAGCAATTGATCAAGCTTTCAAAAAAGTGGTTAAACAAATAAACGTACCGGGCTTCCGTAAAGGGAAAGTGCCTCGTCCAATCTTTGAACAACGCTTTGGTGTAGAAGCATTATATCAAGATGCAGTTGATATCTTATTACCAGAAGCTTATGGTGAAGCTATAGATGAAACTGGCATAAAACCAGTTGATCAACCAGAAATCAATGTAACATCTATTGAAAAAGGTAGCGAAATGACATTTGAAGCAAATGTCGTTGTAGAACCAGAAGTACAATTAGGTGATTACAAAGGTTTAGAAATTGAAAAACAAAACGTTGAATTAACTGATGAAGAATTACAAGAATCAATCGATCATCAATTAGGTCATTTAGCTGAAATGGTAGTTAAAGAAGACGGCGCTATTGAAAATGGCGATACAGTTAATATTGATTTCGATGGCTATGTTGATGGCGAACAATTTGAAGGTGGACAAGCTGAAGGCTATGACCTTGAAATTGGATCAGGTTCATTTATTCCAGGGTTTGAAGAGCAATTAGTAGGCGTTAAAACTGGTGAAGAGAAAGACGTTAACGTTACTTTCCCAGAAGAATACCACGCTGAAGAATTAGCTGGAAAAGAAGCTACTTTCAAAACTAAAGTAAATGAAATTAAATTCAAAGATGTTCCAGAATTAACAGACGAAATTGCTAACGAATTAGATGCAGAAGCAAATACTGTTGATGAATTCAAAGAAAACTTACGCAAACGTCTAACTGAACAAAAAGAAACTGACGCTGAAAACAACCAAAAAGAAGAAGCGATTAGCAAAGCATCAAACAATGCTACAATTGATGTTCCAGAAGCAATGATTAACACTGAGTTAGACCGTATGGTTCAAGAATTTGGTCAACGTATGCAACAACAAGGTCTTAATCTTGAAACTTACTTCCAAATCTCTGGTCAAGATGAGTCACAATTAAGAGAACAAATGAAAGATGATGCAGAAGAACGTGTTAAAACAAACTTAACACTAACTGCTATCGCAGATGCAGAAGAAGTTGAAGTGTCTGACGATGACATCGATAAAGAATTAGAAAAAATGAGTGGACAATTTAATATCTCTGTTGAAGATATTAAACAAACACTTGGTAATACTGACATTGTTAAAAACGATGTACGTATCCAAAAAGTGATTGACTTATTAGTTGATGAAGCTAAATTAGTAGAACCATCTAAAGATGACTCAGAAGCGTAACTAAATATAGAGTGAGCAAATTATTTTGTGAATTATATGTTAGTCGTTTAATATAGTAAACTAGTAGCAGATGCATTCAAAGATGTATCTGCTACACTACTTTGTGCAAATAACTTGTGAAAGGTGCAAGTTGCATATTAAAATACTATCTAGTATAGTCTTTAGGGAATAGGGGTGTAAATAGAATGTTCAAATTCAATGAAGATGAAGAAAATTTAAAATGCTCTTTCTGTGGTAAAGATCAAGATCAAGTGAAAAAATTAGTTGCAGGAAGTGGCGTGTATATTTGTAATGAATGTATTGAGCTATGCTCAGAAATTGTCGAAGAAGAATTAGCTCAAGGAGAACCTGAAGGTTTAACTGAATTACCAACACCTAAAGAAATTATGGACAAATTAAATGATTATGTAATTGGCCAAGAAAAAGCTAAGAAATCATTAGCTGTTGCAGTTTATAATCATTATAAACGTGTTCAACAATTAGGTCCAAATGAGGATGAAGTTGAACTCCAAAAAAGTAACGTAGCATTAATTGGTCCAACTGGTAGTGGTAAAACACTTTTAGCACAAACATTAGCTAAAACATTAAATGTCCCATTTGCGATTGCAGATGCTACTAGTTTAACTGAAGCTGGTTATGTCGGCGACGATGTTGAAAATATTTTACTTCGTTTAATACAAGCGGCAGATTTCGATGTAGATAAAGCTGAAAAAGGTATTATTTACGTTGATGAAATCGATAAAATTGCAAGAAAATCAGAAAACACATCAATTACCCGTGATGTTTCTGGTGAAGGTGTACAACAGGCCTTGCTTAAAATTTTAGAAGGTACAACTGCAAGTGTTCCACCACAAGGAGGACGTAAACACCCAAACCAAGAGTTAATACAAATTGATACTACAAATATCTTGTTTGTACTTGGTGGTGCGTTTGACGGAATAGACGAAGTGATCAAGCGTAGATTAGGTGAAAAAGTTATTGGTTTCTCAAGTAGTGAAGCTTCTAAATACGATGAAGATGCTATTCTTGAACAAATTAGACCAGAAGATTTACAATCATATGGCTTAATTCCTGAATTTATTGGTCGTGTGCCAATCGTAGCTAATCTTGAAACTTTAGACGTTGATGCGTTGAAAAATATCTTAACGCAACCTAAAAATGCGTTGGTAAAACAATATACTAAGATGCTTGAACTAGATGATGTTGAGTTAGTGTTTACAGACGAAGCATTATCTGCAATTAGTAACAAAGCAATAGAACGTAAAACAGGTGCACGTGGATTACGCTCAATTATTGAAGAAGCTTTAATCGACATTATGTATGATGTACCATCTTCAGATGGTGTCGTAAAAGTAGTTATTACTGAGCAAACAATAACTGAAGAAAAAGATCCAGAACTATACGATAAAGAAGACAACCTTGTAAACAAGGAACAAACTTCTGCGTAACTTATCTATAAATAAGAAAGCATTTATAGTGTATACTTTTCAAAAGTATTCGTTTTATAATGCAAACTTGGCAAAAGGGACAAACTTTGAATTGAGTTTAAACAAATACTTTTCAAACTCGTTTATTATTGCCAATATCATATTTGAGGCCGACACGTTTATGATGTCCGGCCTCATTTTTTATGAAAATAATACGATATTTAAAAAATACATATTCATATTAGACTTTGTGTAATATAATTAACAAGTGAATTTATAAGAAAAGAGGGTCGATAATGAAAATTAATCCTAACGAAATAGAATTATTAATTAGCGCAGTGAAACCAGAACAATACCCAGAAACTGGACTAAGTGAAATTGGCTTAAGTGGCAGATCTAATGTGGGAAAATCAACATTTATAAACAGTATGATTGGCAGAAAAAATATGGCGCGTACATCGCAACAACCTGGTAAAACGCAAACGCTGAATTTTTATAATATAGATAACCAACTCGTATTTGTAGACGTGCCAGGTTATGGTTACGCAAAAGTAAGTAAAAAGCAACGTGAAGCTTTTGGAAAAATGATAGAAAAATATATCTCACAAAGAGAAGAATTAAAATTAGTAATACAACTTATAGACTTAAGACATAATCCGACTGAAGACGATATTTTAATGTATAACTATTTAAAATATTATGAAATTCCAACTTTTGTAGTAGCTACAAAAGAAGATAAGATTGCTAAAGGTAAAGTACAAAAACATTTAGCTAATGTACAGCAGAAATTAGAAATGGAACCTGAAGATGAAATTATAAGCTACTCTTCAGTGAAAAATAATAATCAGCAACAGATTTGGAATATTATTGCCAAATATCTTTAGTAACAATTAAAAACGGTTATAAAACTTTTAAGATATAGTTTTATTTAAGTTTAATTATGACAACAATATGAATGTAAATTATAATTCTTCTAATTTACTGGTGCAAGTTACTTAACTCAAACTATAATTGTGTTATAATTTACTTATTGTAATATGTATGGAGGGCGTTATAAATGCATTTAATTGCGGTTAGCATAAATCATCGCACAGCAGATGTAGCACTTAGAGAAAAAGTTGCTTTTAAAGATGATGCCATACGTTCAGCCAATGTTGGTTTATATGAAACGAAGTCTATATTAGAAAACGTAATATTATCAACTTGTAATCGTACAGAAGTATATGCTGTAACAGATCAAATTCATACGGGTCGCTATTATATTCAAAGATTTTTAGCGAGATCATTTGGTTTTGATGTTGAAGAAATTAAAGAAATGACTGAAGTAAAAGTGGGGGACGATGCAGTAAAACACTTATTGCAAGTCACTTCAGGATTAGATTCTGTAGTTCTAGGAGAAACACAAATTCTTGGACAAATAAGAAATGCATTTTTCATTGCTCAAGAAGAGGACACAACAGGTACAATCTTTAATCATTTGTTTAAACAAGCAATTACTTTTGCGAAAAAAGCGCATAATGAAACAGATATTGCTGATAACGCGGTAAGCGTTTCATATGCTGCAGTTGAACTAAGCAAAAAAGTGTTTGGCAAAATTAATAACAAGCAAGCTTTGATTATTGGTGCAGGAGATATGAGTGAGTTATCACTCCTTAATTTAATCGGTTCAGGTGTCACGGATATTACAATTGTAAATAGAACATTGAGCAAAGCTCAAAATCTAGCAATGAAACATAACGTAAAATTTGAAGCAATGACATCTTTACCACAACTTTTAGCAAACGTGGATATAGTAATCAGTTCAACAAGTTCTGATGAATATATTGTAACGAATAAAATGTTGCAATCATATGCGTCTGAACGTAAAAATGATTCTTTAGTATTAATCGATATCGCTGTTCCTAGAGATATTGAACCTACAATCGATGCGATAGAAGATGTGTTTAATTATGATGTAGATGACTTAAAAGGATTGGTAGATGCCAATTTGAGAGAACGTCAAAATGCAGCTGATCAAATTATGCAAAGTATTCCAAATGAAATTGCAGCACATAATGAGTGGGTGAACATGCTAGGTGTTGTACCAGTTATTCGCGCATTGAGAGAAAAAGCAATGAATATTCAAGAAGATACTATGGATAGTTTAGATCGCAAATTACCTGGCTTATCAGAAAGAGAACGAAAAATAATCTCAAAACACACGAAAAGTATTATCAATCAAATGTTGAAAGATCCTATAAAACAAGCTAAAGAATTAAGTAGTGATAAGAAAAGTACCGAAAAATTAGAGCTATTTCAAAACATTTTTGATATTGAGGCTGAAAATGCATATGAACCTAAAAGGGAATCTACTAATAAGGTGGCAAACAGCCAAATATTGAGTTTTGAATAAGCATATTCAAATGGTGATGATATGCAAGAAATTATGTTCATAAGGTTAAATGAACTTATACTATTATTTTATTTTTTTAGTATCGCTTGTTATTTTTTCGATTTTATCAAAAAGTTTTACAAAGTAAGAAGAATTGGATTTGTTACATTAGGGATTGTTTGGGTGTTGCAAACAATCTCTTTATCATTTTATATCAATGTTACAAAACAAGTACCTTTGGGTAATATTTTTGATGTGTTTTTCGCATTAGCATGGTTGATTATTTCTATTTCTATTGTGATTAGTGTTATTAAGCAAATAGATTTTTCAATTTTTTTATTCAACTTAATTGGATTTGTCTTTATTGCGATGAGTACTTTTCAACCAATGCATTACCATGGTACAGGTGAAAAATTAAACCTAATTAACGAATTGCTTATTGTACATGTTACATTTGCAATTATTAGTTACGCACTATTTGCCTTTGCCTTTGTAAATAGTATTTTATACTTAATTCAGTATAAAAATTTAAAACAAAAGCGATTCGATCAAAAATATTTTAGAATAGCAAGCGTTGCCACGCTTGAACAAATAGTATTTTATAGTAGTTTAATTGGGTTTTTATTTATCATTTTAAGTATTATTTTAGGTGCTCAGTGGGGATTCAATGCTTTAGGATTGAATATTTTGATTGATCCTAAAGTAGTTATGTCTATAGTTATCACTTTGCTATATGGCATTTATATCATTTTTAGAGTGAAGCATACATTAACTAAACATAAATTAATTTATTTTAATATCATCTTATTTTGTTTAAGTATGATAAATTTATTTTTTGCTTCACATGTTTCTGATTTTCATCAATGGACAGGGATATAATTATAAAAATTAAATGATAAATAGTTGTATTTTAGGAGGTTGCGCATGATGCGTAAGTTAGTCGTTGGTTCAAGAAGAAGTAAATTAGCTTTGACACAAAGCCAACAGTTTATAGACAAATTAAAAGCAATAGAGCCTGATTTAGATATTGAGATTAAAGAAATAGTAACAAAAGGCGACCGAATAATAGACAAACAATTATCAAAAGTTGGTGGCAAAGGACTGTTTGTTAAAGAAATACAAAATGAATTGTTCGACCATTCAATAGATATGGCGATCCATTCTTTAAAAGACGTACCAAGTGTTATACCCGAAGGTTTGACCCTAGGGTGTATACCAGACCGTGAAAATCCATATGACGCCTATATAGCTAAAAATCACGTTAAATTGGATGAACTTCCAGATAATAGTATTATAGGTACTAGTTCATTACGCCGAGGTGCACAAATTCTGGCAAAATACCCAAACCTACAAATTAAATGGATTCGAGGCAACATTGATACGCGATTAAGTAAATTGGAAACTGAAGATTATGATGCTATTATTCTCGCTGCTGCTGGTCTCAAACGTATGGGATGGTCTGATGATATCGTCACGACTTATTTAGATAAAGAAACCTTAATCCCTGCAATTGGACAAGGTGCCTTAGGTATTGAATGTCGTTCAGATGACAAAGAGTTGCTAGATTTGTTGAGCAAAGTCCATAACAGTGACGTTGCTTCGTGTGTGACTGCTGAAAGAACATTTTTAACGCGTATGAACGGTAGTTGCCAAGTGCCTATCGGTGGCTATGCAACTAAAGAGAGTGATGGTACAATTGAGTTTACCGGATTAATTATGTCACCTGATGGCAGAGAACGTTATGAACACACAGAGCGTGGTACAAACCCAGTTGAACTCGGTGAAAAAGTTACTGAAGTATTAAATGAGCAAGGCGCTTACGAAATAATTAAAGCACTAAACGAAGAACAATAATCCTTCGAGGTGAAAATAATGAGACCAGTTATAGTTATGACGCAAACCAGTGAATTTAAAAGAAATGATGCTTGTATCTTACACAGACCATTTATACGTGTAGAGCCATTATCATTCGATTTAAATTTATTGAATGTGAACTATGACTGGCTTATTTTTTCGTCCAAAAATGCGGTGAAATTTTTTCAACCATATCTAAAACATGTTAATGTAGATAAAATAGCAGTTATTGGTGAGAAAACTGCAAACTATTGTAAATCATTGGGATTAAAGGTATCTTTTTGCCCAAAAGACTACTCTCAAGAGGGGTTTCTTGAAGCGTTTTATGCTGAAGAAGGTAGTAAAATATTGTTGCCTTCAAGTGAGGCGGCAAGACCTTTGCTGCAAGATGAACTGTATAATCAAAATTATATAGTTCAGAAAATTGACTTGTATAAACCAGTTCCACATACTGATAATATCAGTGATGTTAAAAAGATGATTAATAATGGTGAAATAGATGCTGTAGCTTTTGCAAGCTCATCAGCTGTACGTTATTATTTTAATCATAAAATGACAGTAAACTTTGATCATTATTTTGTGATTGGTCTACAAACATTGGAAACATTACATCAATATCATGCTAAAGGTATGGTATCAGAAACTCAAACACTGGAATCATTAGTAAGCAAAATAATAGAAAGTTGGGAAACAAATGCAATTTGATAGACACAGAAGATTACGTAGTAGTAAATCAATGAGAAGTATGGTTCGTGAAACGCATATAAGAAAAGAAGATTTAATTTATCCTATTTTTGTTGTTGAGCGTGATAACGTTAAAGAAGAAATCAAATCTATGCCAGGCATATATCAAATAAGTTTAAATATGCTTGGAGAAGAAATTAAAGAAGCTTATGATTTAGGTATCAGAGGTATTATGTTTTTCGGTGTACCAAATGAAAAAGATGCTGTAGGTACTGGTGCTTATGACCATAACGGTATAATACAAGAAGCCACTAGAAAAGCAAAATCAATGTACAATGATTTATTGATTGTGGCAGATACATGTCTATGCGAGTATACAGACCATGGACACTGTGGTGTCATCAATGAAAAAACAAAAGATGTAGACAATGATAAATCATTACCATTACTTGTGAAAACAGCGATCTCTCAAGTTGAAGCAGGAGCTGATATCATTGCCCCAAGTAATATGATGGATGGCTTTGTAGCAGAGATTCGTGAAGGCTTAGATGAAGCGGGTTATCATAACGTGCCAATTATGAGTTATGGCATTAAATATTCATCAAGTTTCTTCGGGCCATTCCGTGATGCTGCTGAATCTGCACCACAATTTGGCGATCGCAAAACATATCAAATGGATCCAGCAAATCGTAGAGAGGCATTAAGAGAATTGGATAGCGATTTAAATGAAGGTGCAGATATGATGATAGTTAAACCTGCGTTAAGCTTTTTAGATATTATTAGAGACGTTAGAAATACAACAAATGTACCTGTCGTTGCATACAATGTAAGTGGTGAATATAGCATGACCAAAGCTGCTGCAATTAATGGATGGATAGACGAAAAAGCAGTAGTCATGGAACAAATGATTTCTATGAAGCGTGCAGGTGCAGATTTGATAATTACTTATTTCTCAAAAGACATTTGTCGTTATTTAGATGAAGAACAATAGGAGGATGGATACAATGCGTTATACTAATTCTGAAAAAGCAATGGAAGAAGCTGAACATTTAATGCCTGGTGGCGTAAATAGTCCAGTTAGAGCTTTTAAATCTGTAGATACACCGGCAATTTTTATGGATCATGGTGAAGGTTCGAGAATATATGATATTGACGGCAATGCTTACATTGATTATGTACTTAGTTGGGGGCCGTTAATTTTAGGTCATAAAAACAAACAAGTTATTGATAAAATTCATGAAGCAGTAGATAAAGGTACAAGTTTTGGCGCATCTACAACACAGGAAAACAAATTAGCGCAACTTGTCATAGATCGTGTGCCATCAATAGAAAAAGTGCGAATGGTATCATCTGGAACAGAAGCGACATTAGATACTTTGCGTTTAGCACGTGGTTATACTGGAAAAAATAAAATCATTAAATTTATTGGGTGTTACCATGGTCATAGTGATTCTTTACTAATTAAAGCTGGTTCAGGCGTTGCGACGTTAGGTTTACCCGATTCTCCAGGCGTTCCTGAAGGTATCGCCAAAAATACAATTACAGTACCTTATAATGATTTAGAGGCAATTAAAGTTGCATTTGAAGAATTTGGAGACGACATTGCTGGTGTTATTGTAGAACCTGTTGCAGGTAATATGGGTGTCGTTCCACCAATTGAAGGCTTTTTACAAGGTTTAAGAGATATTACGACTGAATATGGATCGTTATTAATTTTTGATGAAGTTATGACTGGCTTTAGAGTAGGTTATAATTGTGCGCAAGGGTATTTTAATGTGACACCAGACTTAACTTGTTTAGGTAAAGTAATCGGTGGCGGCTTACCAGTAGGTGCTTTTGGTGGTAAGAAAGAAATCATGGATCATATTGCTCCAGCAGGTGACATCTATCAAGCTGGTACTTTATCAGGTAATCCACTAGCTATGACTAGCGGTTATGAAACATTGGTACAACTTAAACCAGAAACATATGATTATTTTAATAAATTAGGTGACCAATTAGAAGCAGGATTAAAAGCAGTGTTTGCAAAACATAATGTGCCAATCACTGTAAATCGAGCTGGTTCTATGATAGGATATTTCTTGAATGAAGGGCCTGTTACAAATTTTGAAGAAGCAAACAATAGTGATTTAGAAATGTTTAGCCAAATGTATAGAGAAATGGCAAATGAGGGAGTATTTTTACCACCATCACAGTTTGAAGGTACATTTCTTTCAACAGCACACACCGAAGAAGATATTAAACAAACTATAGAAGCGTTCGATACTGCTCTAAGTCGAATTGTATAAAGCTTAAATTATGCCCGAACAACCAATGTGTTGATCGGGTTTAAATATGGATAGCTCAGTTAAGTATGACGATAACTATGAAAGTTGTGAGAACATGAGTAAGCAATTAAGAAATAATATCATCGTTTTATTGCTAGCTATTTTGTTAAGTCTAATATTAAATGCAGCAAATGTACTGTTACCGTTTATGTTTGGACCTATAATTGCCAGTGTTATTTGTGTTAGATGTTTTCACATGGAAGTTGAATGGCCGTTTTGGCTAAGCCAAATTGGATTGGTTTTATTAGGTGTCCAAATAGGATCAACTTTTACTGAAAACGTAATATTTGATATCAAAGATGATTGGCTAACTATTGTATTAATCACTGTTATGCTATTAGGTCTTGCATTAGTCATAGCCTTTTTCTTTAAAAAGATAGCTAACGTAAATACTGAAACTGCAATATTAAGTGTGATACCAGGCGCATTAAGTCAAATGCTTATAATGGCAGAGGAAAATAAGAAAGCGAATATTATGGTCGTCAGTTTAACACAAACATCAAGAATTATATTTGTTGTTATTCTTGTACCTTTTATTTCGTATTTCTTCCAAGACAGTGGCAGTAATCGTTCGGAAGAGGACAGTGTAGTTAACACACTAACCGAAGCATTAACTATTCCAAATATACTTTTATTAGTACTTGCAATATTTTTAGTATATGTCATTATGGGAAAAATTCACTTTCCGACTAGACAATTACTTGCACCGATATTAGTACTTATATGTTGGAATTTATTAACCGGTGTTACATTCACTTTAGATAATTATATTATTGCGGCAGCACAAGTGATTTATATGATACGTATAGGTATACAAATTGCTAAATTATTAGACCAAATGAAAGGTAGAATTGCTTTAGCAATCGCATTTCAAAATGTACTATTAATATTATTGGCTTTTGTAATGGTATTATTTATTGCAATGGTTTCTGACCATTCTGTTAATGAATTGTTTTTAGGCGCAGCACCAGGTGGCATGAGCCAAATAGTATTAGTTGCAATTGAAACCGGTGCAGATGTAGCATTGATTTCAAGTTATCACATCTTTAGAATCTTCTTTATACTATTTTTAATTGCTCCATTACTAAGTTATTTCCTTAAATATAGGCTAGCAAAAGATTCTATTAATAAGAAATCTTAAAAATTATGATGAATATAATAAAACCTCAACAAGCATATAATGTTTGCTGAGGTTTTATCTATAAATGATAAGGATAGAACTTATTTTCAATTATATAACTATTATATTGATATATCTTAATGCGTAAGGTGAAATATTAAAAATTTCACAAATTGGTTAGGCAAAACCTTTTCCGTTATATACTTTAGGATTATTCGGACAACTTTGAAGATGTGCATTGTAAAGACCTGCAGCTTCTAAAAAAGAAAAGACAGTAACAGGGCCTAAAAATTTAAAACCATATTTTTTAAGTTGCTTTGAAAGTTTTGTGGCACGTTCATCTACTGTAATGCGATCACTTGATGTAACATAAGCACAATCAATTGGCTTATAATCTACGAAGGACCATAAAAAGTCGCTAAAGCTTCCGTAATCTTTTTCTATATCGAAATAACCTTGTGCTTGGCTAACGATTGCTTCTATCTTTTTGCGATTATGTACGATATTGGGAAAAGTCATTAAACGATCAATATCTTCAGTTGTCATTTTTGAAATTTTAGTTGGGTCAAAGTTATAAAAAGCTTGTTCGTAAGATTCTTTTTTCTTTAAAATTGTTAACCATGAAAGACCGGCATGTTGTGATTCAAGTGCAATTAATTTAAATAATTTTAAGCTATCATAAATAGGTTGTCCCCATTCCTCATCGTGATAGTGGAGGTATAGTGGGTCTTTTGTTCCAAATGCGCATTCATTCATAAATTTCACTCCAGTCCATTGACTTATTTTAACATCCATTATACTATAATTAAGTAAAAGAATATTGTCTACTGGGAAGAGTAAATAAGCTGAAATTTATAAGAGAGTACATGGTTGGTGTAAATGTACAATTTAACTTATTGAAGGTAGCCCACATTGAACTTTAGCTGAAATATAATGCTCATAAATGATTGTAGTATAGGCTAAAGCGTGTTTGAGCGTTAATCAGATAATTAAGTGCTTGAAATTATATTTATAATTTCTTGAATTTAGGTGGTACCACGGAATATCCGTCCTATATTGATAGGGCGGGTATTTTTATTTTTAAGGAGGATTTTAACGAATGGAAATGAAACCAAAATATAATCCGAACGAAGTCGAGTCCGGACGTTATGACCAATGGGTTAACAACGGTTATTTTAAAGCGACAGAAGATAGTTCAAAAGAGACATATACAATTGTAATTCCACCACCAAACGTAACTGGCAAATTACATTTAGGGCATGCGTGGGATACGACTTTACAAGATATATTGACACGAATGAAACGCATGCAAGGTTACGACACTCTATATTTACCAGGCATGGATCATGCTGGCATTGCTACGCAAGCAAAAGTAGAAGCAAAGTTAAATGAGCAAGGTTTATCAAGACATGATTTAGGTCGAGAAAAATTCCTTGAACAAGCTTGGGATTGGAAAGAAGAATATGCAACTTTTATCAGAGAACAATGGGCAAAACTTGGTCTAGGTTTAGATTACAGTAGAGAGCGTTTCACGTTAGATGAAGGTTTAAGTAAAGCCGTGAAGAAAGTATTCGTTGATATGTATAACAAAGGTTTGATATATCGCGGTGAATACATTATAAATTGGGATCCAATCGCACGTACTGCTTTGTCTGACATTGAAGTAATACATGAAGATGTTGAAGGTAAGTTTTACCATTTTAAGTATCCATATGCAGATGGTAATGGATTTATTGAAATTGCTACAACACGTCCTGAAACAATGCTAGGTGATACTGCGATTGTCGTAAACCCTAATGATGAGCGTTATAAAGATGTCATAGGTAAGAAAGTGATTTTACCTATCATTGGTAGAGAACTACCTGTATTAGCAGATGAATATGTTGATATTGAATTTGGTAGTGGTGCAATGAAAGTAACACCTGCACATGACCCTAATGACTTTGAAATAGGAAATCGCCATGATTTAGAACGTATTATCGTAATGGATGAATCAGGCAAAATGAATGATAAAGCTGGTAAGTATCAAGGTATGGATCGGTTCGATTGTCGCGAACAATTAGTCAAAGATTTAGAGGCTGAAGACCTTGTTATTAAAATTGAGGCGCATGAACATTCAGTAGGACATTCAGAACGTTCTGGTGCAGTTGTAGAGCCATACTTATCAACACAATGGTTTGTTAAAATGAAACCTCTTGCTGAACAAGCACTAGATAATCAAAAAACAGACGATAGAATTGATTTTGTTCCTGCACGTTTTGAAAAAACTTTTAATCGCTGGATGGAAGAAATTAGAGATTGGACGATATCACGTCAACTTTGGTGGGGCCATCAAATTCCAGCTTGGTACCATAAAGAAACAGGTGAAATTTACGTAGGTGAATCAGCACCTGAAGATATTGAAAATTGGACTCAAGATGAAGATGTATTAGATACTTGGTTCTCAAGTGCGTTATGGCCATTTTCAACATTAGGCTGGCCAGATGTTGAAGAAGAAGACTTCCAACGTTACTTCCCAACTAATGCATTAGTAACTGGATATGACATTATATTCTTCTGGGTCGCAAGAATGATATTCCAAGGTTTAGAATTTACTGGAAAACGTCCTTTTAATGATGTATTATTACATGGATTAGTCCGTGCAGAAGACGGTAGAAAGATGAGTAAATCACTTGGCAATGGTGTAGATCCTATGGATGTCATTGAGGAGTATGGTGCAGATAGCTTAAGATATTTCCTTGCTACTGGTTCATCGCCTGGTCATGACTTACGTTATTCTACTGAAAAAGTTGAATCTGTATGGAATTTCATTAATAAAATATGGAATGCTGCGAGATTTAGTATAATGAATATTGGTGAAGACTTTAAGGTAGAAAATGTAGATTTGTCAGGTAATCTTTCTCTTGCAGATAAGTGGATTTTAACTCGATTAAATGAAACCATTGCAAATGTTACTGATTTAAGTGATAAATATGAATTTGGTGAGGTTGGTCGTACCCTTTATAACTTTATTTGGGATGAATTCTGTGATTGGTATATCGAGATGAGTAAGATACCTATGAATGGTGAAGATGAAGCACAAAAACAAGTTACACGTTCAGTACTTACGTATGTTCTTGATAATACAATGAGAATGTTACATCCATTTATGCCATTTGTTACAGAACAAATTTGGCAAAGCCTACCTCATGAAGGTGAAACAATTGTAAATGCATCTTGGCCAAAAGTGAACGACGCGCTCACATTTGATGACAGTAAAGAAACGATGCAACAACTTGTTGAAATTATTAAATCAGTAAGACAATCACGTCTTGAAGTAGATACACCACTTTCAAAAGCAATACCAATCTTTATTAAAGCGAAAGATGACAATATCAAAGAGACATTGTTAAATAACTCAAATTATATTGATAGATTCTGTCATCCGAGTGAATTGACAATTGATACAGATATTAATATTCCTGAGAAAGCCATGACCTCTGTTACGACTGCTGGTGAAGTTGTGTTACCATTGGAAGGTCTAATAGATATGGATAAGGAAATTGAGCGTTTAGAAAATGAACTCTTGAAATGGGAAAAAGAGCTTGATCGCGTGAATAAGAAATTAGCAAATGAAAACTTCGTCAATAAAGCACCTGAAAAAGTTATTAATGAAGAACGTGAGAAAAAACAAACGTATCAAGAAAAATATGATGGTGTGAAATTACGAATTAATCAATTAAAAGCATAGGAGTCCTTAAGATGAATTACCTAGATAGCTTATATTGGATACATGAACGAACTAAATTTGGTATTAAACCAGGCGTCAAACGTATGGAGTGGATGTTAGATAGACTAAATAATCCTCAATTTAATATAAATGGTATTCATGTCGGTGGCACAAATGGTAAAGGATCCACGGTGTCATATCTAAGGTCAGCACTTGTTGATAATGGGTATGATGTGGGAACTTTTACATCGCCATTTATTGAGACATTTAACGAACGTATTAGTTTGAATGGTGTGCCAATAAGTGATGATGATATTGTTAAATTAGTTCAAAAAGTTAAACCAGTAAGCGAAGCCTTAGAAGTAGAAACTGACCTTGGAACTGCAACCGAATTTGAGATTATTACAACGATGATGTTTTTATATTTTGGTGAAATCCACCCAGTTGACTTTGTAATTGTTGAAGCGGGATTAGGGATTAAAAATGATTCAACTAATGTTTTTAAACCAATCTTATCTATATTGACAAGTATAGGTTTAGATCATACTGATATATTGGGTGACACGTATGTAGATATTGCAAAAGACAAAGGTGCGATTGTAAAGCCAAACACGCCTATCATTTATGCTGTGAAAAATGAAGAAGCACTTAAAGTTATTCGTGATTATGTTGAACAACAAAATGCTGAAGGTATTGAGTTGGATAGAGACATTAGTGTTATCTCCGAAGAAGAAGAATTCACTTATCGTTATAAAGATTATGAACTTGAGACGCTTTTGTTAAATATGTTAGGTGAACATCAAAAAGAAAATGCCGCGTTAGCAATTACCGCACTCATTGAATTGAATGAGTCAGATATCGTTGATTTAGACTTCAATAAAATGATTGATGGTATTGAAGCGGTCAGTTGGACAGGTCGAATAGAACAAGTAAAAGAACGCCCTTTAATGATTGTCGATGGCGCGCATAATGTTGAAAGCGTAGAAGCACTCATAAGTACGATGAAAAATTATTACCACACTGAAAGTATTGATATTTTATTTTCAGCAATCAAAGGTAAACCTTTAAATGCTATGGTGGATCAACTTAAAACGATTGCTTCTACGTTCTATATAACAGATTTTGATTTTCCGAAAGCTTTAACAAAAGAAGCAATTTTTGATGAAGTTCGATTTGAGCAAAAAGAACTCGTCGATGATTATGTGAAGTTTATCGAATCATATGAAGGTGATGGTTTAATCATTACAGGAAGCTTGTACTTTATAAGTGAAGTAAAAGCTAAAGTTGATTTTAGCTAAATGTATATTTAATAAATAAGCGAATGGTTCGACAGTTTATTGGACCATTCGCTTATTTTTGTTTTAAATAAAAGAAAAGTGGTATCTAGATATAGTTTTAAAAATTTAAATTTGTCAATTTTTGGGCGAGTCAATTTTGATTAAACTAGGTGGCAAGCATTTCCTATTTTATTTTGTAATTATATGATAATATTTAAAAAAGGGGAGGTATTAGATAAAAATGACTGAAAAGAAATTCCCAAAAGATGCAATGCGTGTTTTAAAAGAAACAAGTCGTACTTTTTATATTCCGATAACTTTTTTAGAAAAAGAATTAAAACATACGGTAGCATCTGCTTATTTAGTATTAAGAGCTATTGATGAAATTGAAGATCATGAAGAATTGGATAACGATTTAAAACATTCAATATTGATGCAAGTGAGTGAATTATTTAAAGCGCCGTTTGATGAAGTGAAATACATGCAAATTCTTGAACCAGTAAAGGATAAAATGCCTGAAGTCACTTTAAGATTGGGTGAGTGGATTGAAGCTTGTCCTAATAAGACAGTATCAATTGTATTAGATTCTTCTAGTGAAATGGCATTTGGTATGGCAAAATGGGCAAAGGCGAACTGGGAGATACATACCAAGGATGATTTAGATGATTATACATATTACGTAGCGGGACTTGTCGGTGTTATGCTCTCGCAACTATGGGACTTATGTGCAAATGTTAAAACAGATAGAGAATTGGCAATTGGATACGGACGAGGCTTACAAGCTGTAAATATTCTTAGAAATGAACAAGAAGATTTGACAGAACGTGGTGTGAGTTTTGTGCCTGATGATTGGACGCGTGATGATTTGTTTAAATACGCTGAAGATAATCTAGCTAAAGCAGATGCATATATGAAAGATATTAATAAAAAAACTATTTTGCTATTTTGTCGTTTACCATTAGCACTTGCTCATAAATCACTTAAAGCAATGAAAAATGGTAGAGAGAAGATATCTAGAAAAGAAGTTGAAGAAACTGTCGATGAAATTCAAAAAGATTAGTTACTAAAATCCTTTTGGAACGCTTCATTTTTTATTAATGTTATAAAATTAAATGCTATAAGTAACTTTATGAACGACAACCAGCTCATTATATTGTTGAGCTGGTTTTTTATTCGAAGATGTAATTCGTAAACGAAATAATGTATGATAACGATGCTTAATCAAAAATGTGAATACAAAATTTGGTTTGTTGGTTGAGTATCGCTAAAATTATTTTATTAGTGATATTTTTCTTATTGGTATTATGAATTGATGCTACAATACTTATTAGGAGGTGAAGTGTTGCTAACACTGCTCTTAATTTGTCCTATATTATTTAGTTTTTTATATCAACTTTGTTTTATAGAAAACATGAAATTAAGTTATCTCACAATCCGTTCAAGATGTGATTATTGTCGCAAAAATATAACTATATTAGAAACAATACCGATTTTAAGCTTTGTTTTTTTAAGAGGTATTTCAAGGTGCTGTAATCGCAGAATTAGTGTTTTTCACCTACTTGGGGAGTTACTTTCTTTGATTCCTATATTTTACATATTTTATTCACCGCATAAACTAATGATTGATAATGCTACTTTAATATTAATTTATTTATTTCTTCTCACCTTTGCTATATTCGATATTAAGACGTACACAGTCCCTTTACATGTGATAGTCGTTTTTGCTATCTGCATCTGTTTTATTACTTCAATTCATATTATGTCATTTCTCTTCGTAACAAGCTTGCTTCATGTATTTTATTTACTTTTTCATAATGCCATTGGCTATGGAGATATAATTATCTTTTCTTTACTAGCTTTAGCTTTACCGTCTTCAGGATTTTTAATCACACTTTTATTTACATTTCTCTGTGGTGGTGTTTTTGCCTTGATTGTTTTACTCGTCTCCCGTAATGAAAGAGCAAGACTCCCGCTTATTCCTTTTATTTATATCGCATTTAATATAATGTTATTAACATTTCAAAATTAAACTTTGGAGGTTTTTAATTATGAAAATAAAAGAACTCGCCAATAATCAGAAACCTAGAGAAAGGTTGATAAATAATGGTTCTGCACATTTATCTGATGTTGAATTATTAGCCATTTTAATTAATACAGGTAGGAAAGGATTTTCAAGTTTAGATATAGCTAATGAATTATTGAAGTCAGTAGAAAGTTTAAAACAGTTAAAGGCATTATCCATCAATGATTTAAATAAAGTAAAGGGGATTGGCTTGTATAAAGCTTTGATTCTAAAAGCTGCGTTTGAACTTGGAGAGCGTATGCATTCCGGTAGTTTAGAGGAAAAAATACAAATTACTAGTCCTCAAGATGTTGCTAATTTTATGATGGGGAAAATGGAACATTTAACTCAGGAAAAGTTTATTGTGTTATTTCTTAATTCTAAAAATGTGATTATTAAGCAGAAAACAATATTTATCGGAACATTGAATTCATCAGTTATTCACCCTAGAGAAATTTTTAGTGAAGCTATAAAGTGTGCAAGCAATGCAATTGTAGTCCTACACAATCATCCATCGGGTGATACTACTCCATCTAAAGAAGATATTAGGGCAACTAATAGATTAAGGGAGTGTGGAGAAATACTTGGAATAGACTTACTAGATCATATTATTATTGGAGATCATACTTATATGAGTATGGTAGAGGACGGCTATTTTGATTAAACATGATATACGAAGTTGCTTACATAATCACATAGAACGATTATCACATTATTAGTTTTTTATTGTATGCTTTAGAATTAATTTTGGCTTTCTGTACTCACTTAGTTACGGTATAATCAAGTTGATGTTTAAGGAGGCGTTATTAAGTGGGAACGATATTATTGATTGGTTTATTACTGCCTGTAGTTTATTTAATGCAATTAGTTAAAAATAAAAAACCTATTAATTTTAAAAGTACTAAAAAAACAGTGGTCATTTCTATTGTAGGGGTCTTATTAACTACTATGCTATTCTTTATTTTTAGCACAAATCACACATCTTTTTGGCTATACTTAATTGGAGCATTGATTATCGCAGTTATATGGGCACTATTGTTGTGTGCTTGTTATTATTTTTATCAAGTGCTATCAAACAATGTTAAAAAATAACTATAATGTTTGTGAAACGTTAGTTTTTATATTAAGGTTAGAAAATATCTTTGATTAAGAAATAATTTTTACATTGCAATTTCCATAGATGTAACTATAGTTGAATGTTAAAAAAAGACGGAGCAAGGAATCAAAATCGATCCCTTGCTCCGTCTGAACAATCAAACTATAATATTACAAGTATATTTAAGTGATATTATAGTCTGCTACTGGAATGATCTATATATGATAACATGCATAGATTGTGTCATTTATATTCTAATTTATATAAAATTAAAGTGATTATTAAAGTTTTCCATTATCCAAAGAATACCTTGATAACCTAGATATATACATAAAACGATAATTCCAACGTATATTAAAAATCTTAAAATTGATAAACCTACTCTAAATAATAATATAACTAAGAGGGCAAGTAGGATTATAGATATAATACTCATATTATATTTCACACTCCCTTTGTACATAATTGTACTATGAAAAAAGCATGTATGCATCAGTCTATCGTTAACTTTTGCATACTACTACAGACTGATGATATTTAAAGTAATTGATTTTATAATATAGGGTGAAATTATAGGAGGGTGGTTCATGCGGTTTATATTTAGCATTATTAAAAACTTTATAGCTATTATAGCAATTATAGTCATTGTATTCTTCGCGTTGAAATATGCGCCTTTTTTAAAAGACCAACAATGGAACCCTGTACATAATAATGAGCCACCTACTGGCAACATGAGAACAGAAGGTAACTTAACTGGTGGTCAACGTTATTCTGTAGAAGACAATGATATTTTGAAAAATGTCCCTCGCAGTCAGGCTAAAAATGTATTTGATTGGATAGATAAGAAAGAATTTATGTCTGTATCGGGCATTGGTAGAATGGGTTACAGTGATAAATACCTAGCAGGTCAACGTGGTGATGAATTTATAATATATAAATTTGGCTCAGACTCCATTCGTGTATATAAAACTGAAATAGAAATGAAACAAGACCTTGATCAACTTGGGGAGCATATAGAACTACTGCCACCATCTAATTACGAGTAAGTGGTTTGAATTCTCAGCAAAAATGCGTTAGCCTTATATAAGTAAAAACGTAAAGGTTGGTGTCTAATTATGAGTGAACAGTCTAAAGATAATAAAAAAGTAGATGAACAAGCAAAAGCACAAAATCTATTCGCACGTTGGCGTAAAGAGGAAACTTTATATAAAGAAGACGAAAAAGAAGCTGAAAAAGAAGCTGAAAAAGAAGCTGAAAAATCTGCTAAGACTGAAAAAAGCGATGTAGAAGAAAAATAATTATATTTTTTGTTGATATTGATAAAAGATAAATTATTTATAAGACATGGATTTATTTGAATCGAAACTGTGACTTCCATATTAGTTACTGTTGTAAATATTCTACCGAAAGCTGAGACATGATGCCATGTGTCAGCTTTTTTATTTGTACATAGAGCGAGCGTTAATAGATAAAAAGTTAATGGTAAATAAACGTAATCTCATTCTAAGTCTAATCAATGAGATTATAAAAGTTAGCAAAGACAAAAATCACCGTTGAGCTGGTGCAATAGCCTTATTTCAGTAATTCTCTCTTTTATATTCAAAACATTTTTAACTTATATACATAATTTTAAATTTAAAAAATTGGAAAATTCAAGATTTTAATACACTATTTACTTTGAAAGTTGTTATAATACAAATTAACACTATATTTTATATTTTAAAGTAGAACCGCAACAACAATTGTTCTTCCGTTCAGTATATGGAATGAAGCGGCTAGAATTTAATTTGCGAATAATAAGGTTACTACTTTATTTAGATCTACGAGTAATATAAAATGATATAAAGTAGTAAAATAGTCGGGTAATAGAGGTGTTTAGGTTGTCAAAGTTTTTTAAAAACAACAAGTTGATTGTTATCTTATGTGCAATCATTGTATTTATTGCCTTAATTGGTGTATCTTTACGTTCGCAATCACAATCACCAGTAGAACAATACGTAGGAGATTCAGTTGCATTCGGTCAAAAAGCGGTTAGTTATCCCGTTCATTTCGTAACAGGTTCAATCAATACCCTTTTTGCAAAAGATAGTTCAAAAGAGCAACAAAGCAAGGTTAAACAATTAGAAGCTGAAAATGAAAGACTGAAATCTGAAAACAAAAAGTATAAAAAAGAATTGGATATAGAGGATATATCTAAATTCGAACCAATTTCTAGTACGGTATTATCTAGAAATCCAGATCAATGGATGAATACACTAGTCATTAACCAAGGTGCTAAAGACGGTATAAAAAATAATATGGCCGTGATGACATCAGAAGGTTTGGTAGGTCGAATATCTAAAGTAAATCAATTTTCATCACAAGTAGATTTGATTTCAACAAATACACGTGCTAATCGTTTATCAGTTAATATCCAACATGATGGTAAAAATGTTTTTGGGTTAATCGATCATTATGACTCTAAAAATGAAGAATTGATTATTACTGATATTAATAACAAAGATAGTGTGAAAAAAGGAGATAAGGTTGTTACAAGTGGTTTAGCTGATCAATTACCAAGTAGTATATACATAGGTGAAGTTTCAAAAGTAGAAAATGATGAATATGGCTTATCAAAAGAAGTAAGATTAAAAACAGCTGCTAATTTATCAGATTTAAATCATGTATATGTAGCTAAAAGAGACCCTAAGACAATACCAGATAGTGAAAGTGGTGAAAATTAATGCGTGCGTTATACTACTTTCTTATTGGTATTGTATTATTTTATATTGATACGGCAATTGGGTTAATTATCCCAATGCAAATTGGCACGAAGGACATAATTTTTGTGCCACACTTGACTCTAATGTATTTACTGATAATATGTGTCCACAGAAGTTTTGGTGTAGCTATTATTTTATCTACGGTGTTAGGCCTAATTACTGACCTGTATTTTGGTAGTTTTTATGGTTTGTACCTATTTGGTTATATACTATTCGTAGTAATACAAGACTTTTTCTTTAAAACATTCTATAGAGACTATACAATGTTATTCTTTATAGTTTTATTAAGTACAATTTTCATAGAAATTTATGTAGCTATAATTTATAGTATATTAGGATTGATAGCATTTGATTTATTTGATTTTGTGTTGTATAGATTAATACCTACGTTGGTGCTTAATTTTATATTACTCATTATTTTCTATCCAATTATCACTAAATTCTTTAGAAAAGTACAATTGAAGATTGACAGTAAGAAACCCTAATGCTAAAATGCAGTAGTTGAGTAGTTTTTAGCTACATACAACCGCTCGGATTTAGGTTAAAGAACATGTATGTCACCTAAATTTGGCGTGACTTAAATTATAGGAGGTGCAAAGTATGTTTGCTATTATTGAAACAGGTGGAAAACAAGTTAAAGTAGAAGAAGGACAAGAAATCTTTGTTGAGAAATTAGATGTTAACGAAGGTGACTCTTTCACATTTGACAAAGTATTATTCGTAGGTGGAGACGCAGTTAAAGTTGGTGCGCCAACTGTTGAAGGTGCTTCAGTTACTGCTACTGTTAAGAAACAAGGTCGCGGTAAGAAGATCACTGTATTCACATATAAACGTCGTAAAGACTCAAAACGTAAAAAAGGTCATCGTCAACCATACACTAAATTAACAATCGACAAAATCAACGCATAATTATGATTACTGTTGATGTTACTTTGAACGATGTCGGTCAAATCACTGATGTTATCATGGATGGCCATGCAGAACATGGCGAGTATGGACATGATATAGTTTGTGCAGGTGCATCCGCAGTGCTTTTCGGAAGTGTTAATGCTATAATGGGATTAACAAATGAGAAGCCCGATATCGATTACAATGATGACGGTGGACATTTTCATATTAGAAGTGTTGATACTTCTAATGAACAAGCGCAATTAATTCTTCAGGCAATGTTAGTTTCATTGCAAACAATTGAAGAAGAATATAAAGAAAATATCAGATTAAACTATAAGTGAGGTGCAATCATAATGTTAAAATTAAATTTACAGTTCTTCTCATCTAAAAAAGGACTTGGTTCTACAAAAAACGGACGTGACTCAGTTTCTAAACGTTTAGGAGCTAAACGTGCTGATGGTCAACACGTTACAGGTGGTTCAATCTTATTCCGCCAACGTGGTACTAAAATTTATCCTGGTGAAAATGTAGGTCGTGGTGGCGACGATACATTATTCGCTAAAATCGACGGCGTGGTTAAATTTGAACGCAAAGGTCGCGACAAAAAACAAGTTTCTGTTTACGCAGCAGCTGAGTAATTTGTCATCGTTAACACCAGAAGTGATCACTTCTGGTGTTTATTTTTTGTCTTTATTTTCTAGTTAATGAGATAATGATATAATATAAAGAATGATATAAAAAATAAATATTAAGAAAAAGAGGTGAAATCATGTTTGTCGATCAAGTTAAAATATCACTTAAAGCGGGTGATGGAGGTAACGGTATAACAGCATATCGTAGAGAGAAATATGTTCCATTCGGTGGTCCAGCTGGTGGTGATGGCGGTGATGGTGCGTCTATTATATTTGAAGTGGATGAAGGATTGAGAACATTATTAGATTTTAGATACCAAACACATTTCAAAGCCAAAAGAGGCGATGCCGGTCAAAGTAGTAATATGCATGGTAAAAATGCTGAGGAACTTGTATTAAAAGTGCCACCTGGCACAATTATTAAAAGTGTTGAGACAGAAGAAGTCTTAGCTGATTTGGTTGAAAATGGTCAACGCGCAGTAGTAGCTAAAGGTGGTCGAGGCGGTCGAGGAAATTCACGTTTCGCATCTCCTAGAAACCCAGCACCAGATTTCAGTGAAAATGGTGAACCTGGTGAAGAAATTGATGTTACCTTAGAATTAAAATTACTAGCTGACGTTGGTCTAGTAGGGTTCCCAAGTGTGGGTAAATCTACTTTATTATCTATTGTATCTAAAGCTAAACCTAAGATAGGTGCATACCATTTTACAACAATTAAACCTAATCTTGGTGTGGTTTCTACGAAAGATCAAAGAAGTTTTGTAATGGCAGACTTACCAGGGTTAATAGAAGGTGCGTCTGAAGGCGTAGGCTTGGGACACCAGTTTTTAAAACACGTTGAACGTACAAAAGTAATAGTTCATATGGTAGATATGAGTGGTTCTGAGGGACGTGACCCTTATGAAGATTATAAAGTTATCAATGAAGAATTAAATGCCTACGAACATCGTTTAGAGGAACGACCTCAAATTGTAGTTGCTAATAAAATGGATATGCCTAATGCAGAAGAGAATTTAGAAGCATTTAAAAAAGCTTTAAATGATAATTCTATTCATATTATCCCACTTTCTACATTTATGCATGACCATATTGATGAGCTACTTTATGCAATAGCAGACAAATTAGAAGAAGTAAAAGACATTGACTTTAGTAAAGATGAAGAAGAAGATTTAGGTGTTAATAGAGTGATTTACAAACATACACCTAGTCAAGATAAATTCACTATTACACGCGATGATGATGCTGCATACGTTGTAAGTGGTAAAGCAATCGAAAGAATGTTCAAAATGACTGACTTTAATAGTGATCCTGCCGTACGTCGATTTGCACGTCAAATGCGTTCTATGGGTATTGATGAAGCGTTGAGAGCACGCGGATGTAAAAATGGAGATATTGTTAGAATCCTTGGTGGAGAATTTGAATTCGTTGAATAGGAGTGCTTGAAAATGGACAAAAAAGATTATAAAAAGTTTTACTTAATTCGCGAGGATGTATTACCAGAATCTGTTATAAAAACCTTGAAAATTAAAGAAGTTTTGAAAAATGATCCATCACTGTCCATATTTGAAGCAGTTAAACAATTCGATTTATCAAGAAGTGCTTTTTATAAATATAGGGATACAATATTCCCTATTGATGAAAAAATGGAGTCCACACGTGAATTCACATTAATATTATATGTGAATGATATCATAGGAATGTTGGCAGAAGTTTTAAATACTTTATCAAGTTTAAGTTTGTCAGTATTAACAATTCATCAAAGTATACCAATGGAAAGTAGAGCAACGATTACACTTTCATTAGACGCTAAAGGTACAAATTTAGAAATCGATGATGTTATGGAAGCATTGCGAGTAATTGATCACGTTTCCAAAGTAGAATTAATTAGTATGACTATATAAGGAAGTGTAACCATGTATGCATATATAAAAGGAACATTAGCAGTTTTAAATCCTACACACGTAGTTGTAGAGGCCTCAGGCGTTGGGTACGAAATTCAAACGCCCAATTCTTATCGTTTTCAAAAATTTATGGATCAAGAGGTTGTAATTCACACTTCATTAATAGTTAGAGAAGATGCTCAACTTCTTTATGGATTTATAAATCAAGAAGAAAAAGACATGTTTTTAAGCTTAATTAAAGTAACAGGTATTGGACCGAAATCTGCGTTAGCTATATTAGCTAGTAGTTCACCTAATGAGGTCAAGATAGCTATAGAGAACGAAAATGATACCTATTTAACAAAATTTCCTGGTATTGGTAAAAAAACAGCACGCCAAATCGTACTAGACCTTAAAGGAAAAGTTCAAATAAACGAAGTAGATAGTAGTCAAATATTAAATGCTGAGGCTTCATTTGGTGATAATACACCAATTATTAAAGAAGCAATCTTAGCATTGGAAGCGTTAGGATACTCAAAACGAGAGTTAACAAAAGTGGAAAAAGTATTAGCAAAAGATTCGTTCGAATCTGTAGATGATGCAGTTAAAAAAGGATTGCAATTATTGATATCATAATTGAAAATAATATTTTAAAGGGGTGTAATCAATGGACGATAGAATGGTAGATCAATCTATGCATGATGAGGAATCTTCATTTGAATTTTCATTGCGACCGACTAAATTACGTCAGTACATAGGTCAATCAACAATTAAATCGAATTTAGAGGTGTTTATAAAAGCAGCTAAAATCAGACAAGAACCATTAGACCATGTGCTGTTATTCGGCCCCCCTGGATTAGGTAAAACGACATTGTCCAATATTATTGCAAATGAAATGGATGTTAACATTAGAACAATTTCTGGGCCTTCAATAGAAAGGCCGGGAGATTTAGCAGCAATTCTGTCTAGTTTACAACCTGGTGATGTTTTATTTATAGATGAAATTCATAGACTAAGTAGTGTTGTAGAAGAAGTTTTGTACCCAGCCATGGAAGATTTCTTCCTTGATATCGTTATAGGCAAGGGTGAAGAAGCACGTAGCATACGTATAGATTTACCGCCATTCACATTGATTGGCGCGACGACACGTGCAGGTAGTTTGACAGCCCCATTGCGTGACAGATTCGGTGTGCACCTCAGATTAGAATATTACAAAGAACATGAATTAAAAGAAATTATCGTGCGTACAGCAGAAGTACTTGGTACCTCAATAGATGACGATAGCGCTATAGAATTAGCAAAACGTAGTCGTGGTACGCCAAGAGTAGCCAATAGATTATTAAAACGGGTTCGTGATTTTCAACAAGTCAATGATGATGAGTCAATCTGTATTGAAACCACGAAAGCATCATTGCAATTACTCCAAGTTGATGATGAAGGATTGGACTACATAGATCATAAAATGATGAATTGTATTTTGGAGCAATATAAAGGTGGACCTGTTGGGTTAGATACAATTGCTGTTTCGATTGGAGAAGAGCGGATTACAATTGAAGATGTGTATGAACCTTTTTTAATTCAGAAGGGTTTTATCGAACGCACACCCCGTGGTCGTAAAGCAACACCTTATGCATTTGAACATTTTAGTAAGAAGAATGAAAAGAGGGAATAAGTTTGGATATTGAAGCATTTGATTATCATTTGCCTGAATCATTAATTGCACAAACACCTCTGAAAAACAGAGATGAAAGTAGATTGCTAATTCTTGGCAGACAATCTGGTGATATTGAACATCAACATTTTAAAGATGTAATAAATTATTTAGAAAGCGGGGACACCCTTGTATTAAATGATACAAGAGTGATGCCTGCAAGGCTATTCGGTTTAAAAGAAGAGACTGGAGCAAAGGTAGAAATGTTAATGCTTACTCAAATCGAAGGTAATGATTGGGAAGTGTTACTAAAACCAGCTAAAAGAATTAAAGTAGGTAACAGATTAACCTTCGGTGAAGGTAAAATTGTAGCCGAGTGCATAAAAGAGCTAGATCAAGGCGGTCGTATTATGAGACTACATTATGATGGCATCTTACAAGAACGTTTAGATGAATTAGGTGAAATGCCTTTGCCTCCTTATATTAAAGAGCGTTTAGATGATCAAGATCGCTATCAAACTGTTTACGCAAAAGCTTCAGGTTCAGCAGCAGCACCGACAGCGGGGCTCCATTTCACAGATGAATTATTAGCCAATATTAGAGATAAAGGTGTTAATATTGCTTTTATTACATTACATGTAGGACTAGGAACATTTAGACCAGTTAGCGTAGATAATATAGATGACCATGAAATGCATAGTGAATACTATCAAATGGATAGTGAAACTGCGGACCTATTAAACGAAACGAAAGAAAGAGGGAACCGAATTATATCGGTTGGTACAACATCTACAAGAACATTAGAAACAATTATGCAATCAAATGACAAATTTGTATCACAAAGTGGTTGGACAGATATTTTTATCTTCCCAGGATTTACTTTTAAAGCCATTGACGGATTGATTACAAACTTCCATTTGCCGAAATCTACACTTGTAATGTTAGTTTCAGCGTTTAGTTCGAGAGATAATATTTTAAATGCTTATAATCAAGCAGTTTCTTTAGAATATAGATTCTTTAGCTTTGGAGATGCAATGTTAATTATTTAGGGAATGAAAGGAGCGTTTATATGCCAGCAGTAACATATGAGCATATTAAAACTTGTAAACAATCTGGTGCGAGATTAGGTATCGTCCACACGCCGCATGGCTCTTTTGAAACACCAATGTTTATGCCTGTAGGAACAAAAGCGACAGTTAAAACGATGAGTCCAGAAGAATTAAATCAAATGGAAGCAAAAATCATTCTAGGAAACACATATCATTTGTGGTTACAACCTGGAAATGATATCATCAAAAAGAGTGGGGGATTACATCAGTTTATGAACTGGAACGGTCCCATACTGACTGACTCTGGTGGTTTCCAAGTATTTAGCTTAAGTAATTTGAGAAAGATTAGTGAAAAAGGTGTAGAGTTCCGTCACCATACAAATGGTTCAAAATTATTTTTGAGTCCAGAAAAAGCTATGCAGATACAAAATGATTTAGGTTCTGATATCATGATGGCTTTTGATGAATGTCCGCCTATGCCTGCTGAATATAAATATGTGAAAGATTCAATTGAAAGAACAACTAGATGGGCAGAACGTTGCCTCCAAGCACATAAGAGACCTGATGATCAAGCTTTGTTTGGAATTATACAAGGTGGGGAATATAAAGATCTGAGAAAACAAAGCGCTGAGGAATTAGTTGCTTTAGATTTTCCGGGATACGCAATTGGCGGTTTGTCTGTAGGCGAACCTAAGCCAGTTATGTATGATATGGTAAAACATACTGAACAATTTATGCCGAAAGATAAACCACGTTATTTAATGGGTGTGGGTTCACCAGATGCATTAATAGAATGTAGTATCAGAGGTATGGATATGTTTGATTGTGTATTACCAACACGAATTGCACGTAATGGTACTTGTATGACATCGCATGGCCGTGTGACTATTAAAAATGCTAAGTATGCAGAAGATTTAGGTCCGCTTGATGAAAACTGTGATTGTTATACTTGTAAAAATTATAGTAGAGCATACATAAGACATTTAATAAAAGCAGAAGAAACTTTTGGTATCCGTCTTACTACTTATCATAATTTACATTTCTTGCTTAAATTAATGGAAAATATCCGACAAGCAATTCGTGAAGATCGACTTCTTGATTTTAAAGAAGAATTCTTTGAACAGTATGGACTGAATGTTGAAAACCCAAAAAACTTTTAAAAGGGAGAAATAAAATAATGCAATTTACTTCATTGATATTACCAATTTTATTATTAGTATTAATGTGGTTCTTCTTAATTAGACCACAACAGAAAAAGGCTAAAGAGCATCGTGAAATGATTAGCCAAGTTACTTCTGGCCAACGTGTAACAACTATCGGCGGTATCAAAGGTACTGTACGTAGTGTTGACGAAACTACAGTTGTATTAACTTTGAATGGTAATGGTACGGAAATCACTTTAGAAAAACCTGCTATTAAACAAGTTGATCCTTCATAATAAATAATGTATCGATACATGGGAATGGATTAATTTCTAAAATAAAAACAAGCCAAATGCTAATTATTAGCGTTTGGTTTGTTTTTTTATTTTAAGTAAATAAGTAAATTAAATGACGCAACTTTGTTTACTTAAAGGTCATTTTATTCAGGTCATGTTATACTTTAAGATATATCATACGCATTTTAGGAATAATATCTTTAAAACATTCAAAACTACTAAGCCTAAATCTTGTAACGCTTACAATTAAATTTTCTTACAATTTTTAATAGAGTTAGTTTTTACGCAGGATGTAATATGTTAAGATATATAGGTCGTTTAGATAATTTAGCGTAGTTTAATAAAACTTGCAATAATTGATATTAGAAGCGTATTCTTAAATTATAAGCTTAGAATGAGGTGTTCAAGTGAAGAAAAGTAATCGAATAGTTGCGTTTATATTACTTGTAGTGCTCCTGTTTGCAGGCATGGGACTCACGTATAAGAACGTAGTTAAGGACGTTAATCTTGGTCTTGATTTGCAAGGTGGATTTGAAGTCTTATACCAAGTAGATCCTTTACAAAAAGATGATAAAATAGACGATAAAGCGGTAAAAGCAACGGCTAAAACGCTTGAAAATCGTGTGAACGTTTTAGGTGTTTCTGAACCTAAGATACAAGTAGAAGATAAAAATAGAATTCGCGTACAACTTGCCGGTGTGAAAAACCAATCACAAGCGCGTGAGATACTATCTTCTCAAGCGAATTTAACAATTCGTGACGCTGATGATAATATCAAATTAACTGGTAAAGATATCCAGCAAGGTTCTGCAAAACAAGAATTTAAACAAAACACGAATCAGCCAGCGGTTACATTTAAATTGAAAGATAGTGCTAAATTTAAAAAAGTAACTGAAGAAATTTCTAAAAAAGATGAAAATGTTATGGTTGTATGGCTAGACCATGAAAAAGGTGACACTTATCATAAAGAAATGAATAAGAAAGATCCTAAGTATGTTTCTGCGGCTTCAGTTGATAAGCCAATAAACTCCGATAGCGTTGAAATTTCAGGTGGTTTTAATGGTGAAGAAGGTGTAGAAAAAGCAAAACAAATTGCAGATTTATTAAATTCTGGTTCACTACCAGTTGATTTAAATGAAATATATTCAAATTCTGTAGGTGCTCAATTTGGCCAAGATGCCTTAGATAAAACGGTGTTTGCCGCTGCAATCGGTATTGCTATTATTTATCTATTCATGTTAGGATTCTACCGTTTGCCTGGATTAGTAGCTATAATTGCGTTAACTGCGTATATTTACTTAACGTTATTAGCATTTAACTTTATTTCAGGGGTGTTAACACTCCCAGGTCTCGCAGCCTTAGTACTCGGTGTTGGTATGGCTGTTGATGCTAATATAATCATGTATGAACGGATTAAAGATGAATTGAAGATTGGACGAACACTTAAGCAGGCATATAAAAAAGCGAATAAAAGTTCTTTCTTAACGATTGTAGATGCCCAGTTGACAACAGTAATTGCTGCTGCAGTGCTATTCTTCTTTGGTGAAAGTTCAGTTAAAGGTTTCGCTACAATGTTGCTATTAGGTATTTTAATGATATTTGTAACAGCTGTATTCCTATCAAGATGGTTGTTAACATTACTTGTATCATCTAATTACTTTAAAAAATCAAATTGGTTGTTTGGTGTAAGCAAGAAAAATATTTATGATATTAACGATAAAAAAGAAATTCATGATTTGAAAACACCATACGAACGTATTGATTTTATGAAACTTGCTAAACCATTACTATCATTAAGTGTACTTATTATCGCCATAGGTGCCATCATTTTATTTGTATTTAAGTTAAACTTAGGTATTGATTTTACAAGTGGTACGCGGGTTGACTTTGAATCTGATAATAAAGTTACTGAAACTAAGGTTAAAAATACTTTAGAAGATAATGATTTTAAACCTGACCAAGTATCTTTAGGTGAAAATGGTAAAACGGCAACGGTTCAATTCAAAAAAGATTTATCTAAAGATCAAGTATCTAAAATACAGGATACGATAGATGATCAATTTGGTCACAAACCAACTGTTAATACGGTTTCACCAGTAATAGGTCAAGAACTAGCTAAAAATGCTATGCTTGCATTACTATATGCTGCAATTGGTATTATCATCTATATCACATTTAGATTTGAATGGCGTATGGGACTTTCATCTGTGCTCGCATTATTACATGATGCGTTTATGATTGTGGCAGTATTCAGTTTATTTAGATTAGAGGTAGATATTACCTTTATAGCAGCTATATTAACTATTATTGGTTACTCAATAAATGACACGATTGTTACATTTGATAGAGTTAGAGAAAACTTACACAAAGTAAAAGTGATTACTACAAATGCTCAAATTGATGATGTTGTTAATAGATCGATTCGTCAGACAATGACACGTTCTATAAACACGGTATTAACTGTAGTTATTGTAGTTATTGCATTATTATTATTCGGTGCACCAAGTATCTTTAATTTCTCTCTTGCATTATTAGTTGGGTTAATTACAGGCGTATTCTCTTCTGTATTTATAGCAGTGCCACTTTGGGGTATTATGAAGAAACGTCAACTTAAAAAATCCGATAATAATAAACTTATAGTTTATAAAGAGAAAAAATCAAATGACGAAAAAATCTTAGTATAATTTAAAATTTTATTTCAAAAGACCACAATTTTTGCAAATGCATTAATTGTGGTCTTTATCTGTTTAATTACTTGTAAAAATATATTTATTAGTCTGTATTAAAGTAGTGTATTTCAAATAGTATTTGACCATTTTATTATCAAAAAGTCGATTCAAACAATTCTATAAATGAAACTACTTTTTATTTTGGTATATCTTTTGTATAATGACTTGTGGAAATGAGGGAGAATAGTATGATTAAATCAAAATATACATGGGATGTTAAATTACCAGAATATGAAATTGCAGAGGCAGATGCTTCGGATTTAAAACTAACTCCTATTGTAAAAAAAATCCTAGAGAGTAAAGGATTAGCAGATAAAGACACAATTAACAATCTCCTCAATGGCACACCCGTATTGCATGATCCAATGTTAATGAGTGATATGGAAAAAGCAATAGCACGAATTAATTTAGCGATAGATCAAAATCAAAAGATTTTAGTTTATGGCGATTACGATGCAGATGGGGTAACCTCTACAACGATTTTAGTGAATACATTAAAGGAATTAGGTGCACATGTAGGTTGGTACATACCTAATCGTTTTTCCGAAGGCTATGGACCTAACGAAATGGCTTTTAAAAATGCGCATGAAGAAGGTATCTCATTAATCATTACAGTCGATAACGGTATTCAAGGCCATGATGAAATTCAAATGGTTCAGGATTTAGGTGTTGATGTAATAGTGACGGATCACCATGAAATTGGTCGTACAATGCCAAACGCATATGCAATTGTTCATCCAATGCATCCAAAATTTGATTATCCATTTAAGTATTTATGTGGCGCAGGGGTTGCATATAAATTGGCACAAAAATTATTGGACGAACCCCCAGTATATTTCTTAGGGTTAGTTGCGATTGGCACAGTAGCAGATTTAGTATCATTGACAGATGAAAATAGAGCTTTAGTAAAAAAAGGATTGGAAGTATTAAACGATCATTGCCCGCCATCTATAAAAGCAATATTAAGCCAAGCGGGTTATAGTGATAGTATTACGGAAGAGACAATTGGATTTATTATAGGACCAAGACTAAATGCGGTAGGAAGGCTTGAAGATGCAGGTCTTGCAGCAGAATTATTGATGACTGATTCAGATGAAGAAGCAGAATTTCTTGCAGAACAAGTAGAATTTTTTAATCAAGAACGTAAAGACATCGTTTCTCAAATTACTGAAGAAGCATTAGCAGCAGCGGAAATTCAAGTTAATCAAGGGTCGAAATTTTTACTTTTAGCTCAGCCCGATTGGCATGAAGGTGTTTTAGGTATTGTTGCTTCCAAAATAGTAGAAACTTATAGTCTGCCAACTCTAATTTTAAATATAGATGAAGGGCAAAATCATGCTAAAGGTTCTGCACGTAGTATTGAACAAGTATCTATGTTTGAAATTCTAAATGCACACACAGATTTAATAACAAAATTTGGTGGTCATCACATGGCTGCTGGTATCACTATGCCGATTGAAAATGTTGATTCTTTACGAAATGGTTTAAATGATTGGATGGAGCAATTAGCTAGCACTACTTCATTGGAACCACGCAAAAAAGTTGATGTGAAAATTGATGAATCTGATATTACTATTAAAAATATTCAAGATATCCAAAGGTTACGTCCGTTCGGTACAGATTTTTCTAGTCCATGTTTTGAATTAGAAGATATTACAGTCAATCAAAGTAAAGCGATTGGCCAAGATAGTAAGCATTTAAAGTTAGTTATGGGTGATACTAAGTTACAAGCTATATTTTGGCAACATGGTCACTTAGTTAAGGAATTGGGAGAACAACAACCGATTAATGTAATAGGAACATTACAAATTAATGAATGGAACGGCTTCCAATCTCCTCAATTTATGATACAAGATTTAGCTAGTAATAATTTACAGATTCTAGATTATAGAAGTAAACGTAATATTAGTAGTTTTCAACAAGGCGCTGATGATGTCGCATATTTAATTCATAATAAAAATGAAAAATTAGGAGATAATTACTATTATTACGGGGAAACGATTCAACAACAGTATAATAAGTATGTATTTCGTGATTTACCAACGTCTATTCAAGAAATTAAAGATACACTTAAAAGCGTGAATGTTTCACAAATTTATTTAGTTTTAAATCATGAGCAATCGATATATTTTGAAGGTATGCCAAAAATGGAAACATTCAAAAAATGTTTTAAAGCACTAGCAACGAAACGTGAAACTAATTTAGCTAAAGACGGAATGCAATTATGTCAGTTTTTAAATATACAACCTAGTATGCTTAAATTTATCTTAAAAGTTTTTCTTGATTTAGAGTTTATAAAAGAGGAAAATGGTATAATTACGATGAACAGCATTTCCACAAAGAGAGAGATTGAATCCAGTAAATATTATCAAGGTCGATTAAATAGAATAGAAGTGGAAAAAATTCTATTGTATGATGACTTTAGTAATTTAAAGAAATGGATTAAATCAGAGTTGATAGATAAATAGGAGGAAGTTTGAATGGATTTAAAACAATATGTGTCTGAGGTTGAAGATTGGCCAAAACCAGGCGTTAACTTTAAAGATATAACAACGATTATGGATAATGGTGAGGCATATGGTTATGCTACAGATCAAATCGTGGAATATGCTAAAGATAGAGATGTTGATATTATTGTTGGACCGGAAGCACGTGGCTTTATCATTGGTTGTCCAGTAGCTTATTCAATGGGGATAGGTTTTGCTCCAGTAAGAAAAGAGGGTAAATTACCAAGAGAAGTAATTCGCTATGAATATGATTTGGAATATGGAACAAACGTGCTTACAATGCATAAAGACGCAATTAAACCAGGTCAACGTGTATTAATCACAGATGACTTACTTGCGACAGGTGGGACAATAGAAGCGGCGATTAAACTTATAGAGCAATTGGGTGGAATTGTGGTTGGTATTGCATTCATTATTGAACTTAAATATTTAAATGGTATAGAAAAAATTAGAGACTACGATGTTATGAGTTTAATCTCATATGATGAGTAATCAACACAATTAAGTTAAAGGCTTGAATTACCAACATACTTAAAGTAAAAATGCATCTTCATTTTTAAAATGGAGGTGTGTTTTTTTATTTAATTTGTACTAAAAAAACAGTGATCTATTAATTATTTACTGCGATTAAACTAAAGCTAAGGTTAATAGAACATGAGTATTTGCTATATATATATAATAAAGTAAGGAAAATCATTAATGATTTTGGGAAATTAGCTTAATTTTGTATTTATAAGACAAAATTAAAACCATATTTTACTATTAGTATCGCATACTCATTTATTTATTTATTAACATGTAGTATTATATAACTATTATACATAATTTGGCCGAATAACGTTAAAATACGTTACAATCATAATTAAACGAAAATTAATTGAAGCTAACGAAATATAATACTGGGTATCTAATAGCGATTAATATTTAGTATAGGGGTGTCTTAAGTGAACAATGAATATCCATATAGTGCAGATGAAGTACTATCCAAAGCAAAATCATATTTATCTAAAGAAGAGTATGAATATGTATTGAAAAGTTACCACATTGCCTATGAGGCACATGAAGGCCAATTTAGAAAAAACGGTTTACCGTATATTATGCATCCAATTCAAGTTGCGGGCATTTTGACTGAAATGCATTTAGATGGTCCAACCATTGTTGCGGGTTTCTTACACGATGTTATAGAAGATACACCTTATACATTTGATGATGTGAAGGGTATGTTTAATGAAGAAATTGCAGTTATCGTTGAAGGTGTAACTAAATTAAAAAAAGTGAAGTATCGTTCGAAGGAAGAACAACAGGCAGAAAATCACAGAAAATTATTTATAGCGATTGCTAAAGATGTGCGAGTAATCCTAGTTAAATTAGCAGACCGCTTACATAACATGAGAACATTAAAAGCAATGCCAAGAGAGAAGCAAATTCGAATTTCAAAAGAAACTCTTGAAATTTATGCTCCTTTAGCACATAGATTAGGTATTAATACTATAAAATGGGAATTGGAAGATACTGCACTGCGATATACGGATTCTGTCCAATATTTTAGAATAGTAAATCTTATGAAGAAGAAACGTAGCGAAAGAGAAGAATACATTCAAAATGCCATTAACCAAATACAAAATGACTTGTCCAATATGCACATTGTTGGTGACATAAATGGGCGTCCCAAGCATATTTATAGTATTTATAGAAAAATGGTCAAACAGAAAAAACAATTTGATCAAATCTTTGATTTATTAGCAATTAGAGTTATTGTTAATTCTATTAATGATTGCTATGCTGTTTTAGGCCTTGTTCATACATTGTGGAAACCAATGCCTGGAAGATTTAAAGACTATATTGCCATGCCGAAACAAAATATGTATCAATCTTTACATACTACTGTAGTAGGACCAAACGGCGATCCACTAGAAATCCAAATTCGAACTTATGAAATGCACGAGATAGCAGAGCATGGTGTGGCAGCACATTGGGCTTATAAAGAAGGTAAAAAAGTTACTGAAAAATCTCAAAATTTCAATAAAAAATTAGATTGGATTAAAGAGCTGGCTGAAACTGATAACACAACTTCTGATGCAGAAGAGTTTGTGGAAACTCTAAAATTTGATTTACAAAGCGATAAAGTTTATGCCTTTACGCCTGAAAGTGATGTCATTGAATTACCTTATGGTGCAGTACCAATTGATTTTGCTTATGCAGTTCACAGTGAAGTAGGTAATAAAATGATTGGTTCAAAAGTAAATGGTAAAATTGAACCAATCGACTATGTGTTACAAACAGGAGATATCGTTGAGATAAGAACAAGTAAACATTCATATGGACCTAGTCGTGATTGGTTAAAAATAGTGAAATCATCCAGTGCTAAGAGTAAAATCAGAAGTTTCTTCAAAAAACAAGACCGCTCT
The DNA here is from genome assembly GCF_048568365.1 of Staphylococcus sp. Ze2. Classification (NCBI taxonomy): domain Bacteria; kingdom Bacillati; phylum Bacillota; class Bacilli; order Caryophanales; family Staphylococcaceae; genus Staphylococcus; species Staphylococcus sp. Ze2. The sequence continues at coordinate 1,564,330 of NZ_CP183486.1, forward strand.
TCAAACATTGAAAAAGGTAAATTTATGGTTGAGGCTGAAATTAAAGATCAAGGCTTTAGAGTGGACTCAGTTTTAACAGATGAAAATATCGAAATCGTCAACAATAAATATAATTTTGCTAATGAAGATGACTTGTTTGCTGCAGTAGGTTTTGGTGGCGTGACAGCATTGCAAATTGTTAATAAATTAACTGAAAAACAACGTATTTTAGATAAACAAAAAGCATTAAATGAAGCTCAAGAGATAACTAAATCAGTACCTATTAAAGAAGATATAACGACTGATAGTGGTGTCTATGTCGAAGGTATTGAAAATGTCTTGATTAGATTATCAAAATGTTGTAATCCAATCCCTGGTGATGATATTGTAGGATATATCACAAAAGGCCATGGTATAAAAGTGCATCGTACAGATTGTCCAAATATAAAAAATGAAAAAGAACGTCTGATTCATGTAGAGTGGGTACGTTCTAAAGATTCAACCCAACGCTATCAAGTAGATTTAGAAGTTTCTGCATATGATCGTAACGGTTTGCTAAATGAAGTGTTACAAGCAGTTAATTCAACACAAAGTAACTTGGTAAAAGTATCTGGACGTTCTGATATCGATAAAAATGCAGTGATTAATATCAGTGTAATGGTTAAAAATGTGAATGAAGTATATCAAGTTGTAGATAAAATTAAACAACTTGGAGATGTATATACTGTAACAAGAGTTTGGAATTAGAGGTGTAACTAAATGAGAATAGTAGTCCAAAGAGTCAGAGAAGCTTCAGTTTCAAATGATTCTATTGAAAACAAAATAAATAAAGGCTACTGTTTGCTTGTGGGTGTTGGTAAAACTTCAACAGAAGCAGATATAGCTACATTAGCTAAAAAAATCCTTAATGCAAGGCTGTTTGAGGATGAGGATGGGAAATTAAATTTAAACCTTCAACAAATTGGTGGAGAGATTTTATCTATTTCCCAATTTACACTTTATGCAGATGTTAGAAAGGGTAATAGACCAGGGTTTACACAATCCATGCCTCCAGAACGTGCTAATGAATTATATGAAAAATTAAATGAAACACTCCGTTCTTATGGAATAAATGTGTTGACAGGGGAATTTGGAACAGACATGTTAGTAAATATTGCCAATGATGGTCCTGTAACAATTATTTATGAAAGTCAGGATGGCAAAATCATATGAAAAAAATCAATACTTGGCTAGAAAAAAATAAACTTAAAAATTTCCCCGCATTAATTGTCGTTGTAACATTTGTCGTCTTCATCATTATGATTATCTCTTTCTTAAATCATAATGATGAGAATAGTAGTAGTATCTATGTTACTGAAGATGCAGAACTAAGAACTGGTCCAAGCGCCGCGTATCCAGTTATTAATAACATCGATAAAGGACAAAACTTCCAAAAAATAGGTAAGACAGGTAAGTGGATAGAAGTAGAATCTTCTAACAAGAAAGAAAAAGGTTGGGTAGCAGGTTGGCATACGAATTTAAATATTGAAGCGGATGCTAACCATAATGCCAAACCTTTAAAAGATAAAACGATAGTACTTGATCCTGGTCACGGTGGTAGTGACCAGGGAGCATCAAGTAATACAAATAAAAAAAGTATCGAAAAAGTATACACTTTAAAAACTGCTAAAGAACTAAAATCGCTTTTAGAAAAAGAAGGTGCCACGGTTAACATGACTCGTGAGACCGATGCGTATGTTAGTCTTGATGAGCGAAACATAAAAGGTGATGCTTATATTAGTATACATAATGATTCACTAAAGTCATCTAAAGCTAATGGTAGCACAGTATATTGGTTCAAAGATAATCAAAAAGCATTAGCCGAAACATTAAGTGCTAGTTTGCAAAAGAGAGCATTACTGACAAATAAAGGTGCCAGACAGGAAAATTTCCAAGTATTGAGACAGACAGATGTACCAGCTGTATTATTAGAATTAGGTTATATTAGCAATCCTACTGATGAAGATATGATAACGGATCAATTACATAGACATATACTCGAAAAAGCAGTTGTTGATGGCCTACGTGCATATTTTTCAGAATAAAAAGGTTGCATAATTCTAACAAACTGGTTATTATTAAGTATGAATTCTATATTAAAACCGATATGATTCTTGAATTTTCTTAACGAAATGGTAGCAAAATATGCGAAGAGACATAATTCCTGGCTGAAAAATTATGCATAGTAGTTTAGATAAATTGAACACAAGAACAGGTGCTTTGATAAAAGCCGTTTAGCGAGCGTTATTCGTATGAAGTGGATTATAAATCTAACGTTTATAATCAATTAGGGTGGCAACACGGAAATTCGTCCCTTGTATGACTTATTAGTCATGCAAGGGTTTTTTTATTGCATAAAAGGAGAGATTCTATGATAAATATACCTAGAGGGACGCAAGATATTTTACCAGACGAAACAAAAAGATGGCGTTTTATTGAATCAAGATTAGATGAGTTAATGGAAGTTTACAATTATCAAGAAATTCGTACGCCAATTTTTGAAAGTACAGAATTATTTGCACGAGGTGTAGGTGATTCGACAGACGTAGTCCAAAAGGAAATGTACACGTTTAAAGATAAAGGAGACCGCAGTATTACACTACGCCCAGAAGGCACAGCAGCGGTAGTACGTTCTTATATTGAAAATAAGATGCAAGGTTTACCTAATCAACCAATTAAATTATATTACAATGGCCCAATGTTTAGATATGAACGTAAACAAAAAGGGCGTTATCGTCAGTTCACACAATTTGGTGTTGAAGCAATTGGTGCAGAAGATCCTGGTATAGATGCGGAAATTTTAGCGATGGCCATGCACATTTATCAATCATTTGGATTGAAACATTTAAAATTAGTGATTAATAGTATCGGTGACATTGAATCACGTCGCGAATACAATGATGCACTAGTCAGACATTTTGAACCTGTAATTGATGATTTCTGTAATGACTGTAAGGCACGTTTACACACAAATCCAATGAGAATATTAGACTGTAAAATTGATAAAGACAAAGAAGCTATTAAAACTGCTCCTAAAATCACCGATTTTTTAAATGAACAATCTAAAAAATATTATGCTGACGTCAAGCAACATTTGGATGATTTAGGTGTTCCTTATGTAGAAGATCCTAATCTGGTTAGAGGCTTAGATTATTATACACATACTGCATTTGAATTAATGATAGATAATCCAAATTATGATGGTGCGATTACAACATTATGTGGAGGTGGTCGTTATAATGGTTTGTTAGAATTATTAGATGGACCAAGCCAAACTGGTATTGGATTTGCGTTAAGTATCGAAAGGTTATTACTAGCTTTAGATGAAGAACAAATCGAACTTGATGTTGATCATGATTTTGATTTATTTATCGTAACTATGGGTGAAGAAGCGGATCGTTTTGCCGTGAAATTACTTAATGATTTACGTAGAAATGGCATTAAAGCCGACAAAGATTATTTACAACGTAAAGTTAAAGGACAAATGAAACAAGCCGATAGATTGAAAGCAAACTATACTATTGTTATAGGTGAACAAGAATTAGAAGAAAATAAGATAAACGTTAAAAACATGCAATCAGGTGAAAGTGAAACTATTCGTTTAGATGCAATTATAAATTATTTTAAAAACTAAGGAGAAGATATCATGAGTAAGCGTACAACATATTGTGGTTTAGTAACTGAATCATTACTAGACCAAGAAGTAATATTAAAAGGCTGGGTACACAACCGTAGAGATTTAGGAGGTCTTATTTTTGTTGATTTAAGAGACCGTGAAGGATATGTACAAGTAGTATTTAATCCGGATTTTTCTGAAGAAGCATTAAAAATAGCTGAAACAGTGAGATCTGAATATGTAGTTCAAGTTAAAGGTATCGTCAAAAAACGTGATCCTCAAACGGTAAACCCTAAAATTGCTACAGGTCAAGTAGAAGTACAAGTTTCAGAAATTGAAATTATAAACAAATCAGAAACACCACCATTTGCATTAAATGAAGAGAATCAAAATGTTGATGAAAATATCAGATTAAAATATAGATACTTAGATTTAAGACGTCAAGAATTAGCACAAACATTTAAAATGAGACACCAAACTACACGTTCAATTAGACAATATTTAGATAAAGAGGGCTTTTTCGATATTGAAACACCTGTACTAACTAAGTCAACGCCTGAAGGGGCGCGTGACTATTTAGTACCTTCACGTGTGCATGACGGTGAATTCTATGCATTACCACAATCACCACAACTTTTTAAACAATTATTAATGATAGGCGGTTTTGATAAATATTATCAAATCGTAAAATGTTTCCGTGATGAAGATTTACGTGCTGATCGTCAACCTGAATTTACACAAGTCGATATTGAAATGAGCTTTGTAGATCAAGAAGACGTTATGGATATGGGAGAAGAAATGCTACAGAATGTAGTGAAAGATGTAAAAGATGTCGAAGTTCCAAGACCTTTCCCTAGAATGACATATAATGAAGCGATGCAACGTTTTGGTTCAGATAAACCAGATACACGTTTTGGTATGGAATTAATAGACGTATCAGAATTGGGAGAAATCATGGATTTCAAAGTGTTCAAAGATGCTGTAACTAATAATGGTCAAGTTAAAGCGATAGTTGCGAAAGGTGCTTCAGATCAATATACAAGAAAAGATATTGATGGTTTAACAGAATTTGTAAATATCTATGGTGCTAAAGGTTTAGCATGGGTTAAAGTGGTTGATGAAGGTGTGAACGGCCCAATTGCTAAATTCTTCGAAGCAGACCATGTTGCTAAACTACAAACATTAACCGAAGCACAATCTGGTGACTTAGTATTATTTGTAGCTGACAAACCAAGTGTTGTTGCACAAAGTTTAGGTGCGTTACGTCTTAAGTTAGCTAGAGAGTTAGATTTAATTGATGAATCTAAATTGAACTTCTTATGGGTAACAGATTGGCCTTTACTAGAGTATGATGAAGACTTAAAACGTTATACTGCGGCTCATCACCCGTTCACTGCACCAAAACAAGAAGATATCGCTAAATTAGATACTGAACCTGAAAATGCACAAGCTAATGCTTATGATATTGTATTGAATGGTTATGAATTAGGCGGCGGGTCTATCAGAATTCATAATGGTGATTTACAATCTAAAATGTTTGAAGTACTAGGATTTACCGAGGAACAAACCCAAGAACAATTTGGATTCTTGCTAGATGCATTCAAATATGGTGCGCCACCACATGGCGGTATTGCACTTGGATTAGACCGTTTAGTAATGTTATTAACAGGTCGTACAAACTTACGTGATACGATTGCGTTCCCTAAAACAGCTTCAGCTACATGTTTATTAACAAATGCACCAAGTGAAGTTTCGGAAAGTCAATTAGAAGAATTGTCATTACGTATTAGACATTAATTTTTGTTATAAGTTAATATTCTTGCTAATTTCAAATATTGTGTTATTATTAATCCCATAAGATAGTCATCTGTAGTGTTCGTATGTTTGCTTTATATTTGGGCCTAACACTCTTTGATCCGGGAGCCCAATGGGTTTTCTTGCAGCGCACACGCCTCATTAGGAGGACTTGCAAAACAAGAAACAGGGCACCCACCTGTTTTAAGCAGGCCGAATGATCAAGCATTTTATAACTACGGCACTTACGGACTCTATCGGTACGCAAGACTTCGGTCTTGCGTATTTTTTTGATATAAAATACAAAACTTGATATTTTTAATTACATTGAAATAAAATAAATATATTAAATTCAATAAGAGAAACAGATTTTTAAGCGTGAAAATTATATTTAATCACTCTTATTATTAAGGAGAATGACATGAAACATCAATTTTCAAGAAATGAATTGGCTTATGGCCAAGAAGGTTTAGAATTATTAAAACAAAAAACTGTGGTGATTTTAGGTGTTGGAGGGGTTGGCTCGTTTGCTGCCGAAGCGCTAGCACGTACTAATATTGGACATATTATTTTAATAGATAAAGATGATGTAGATATCACTAATGTGAATCGTCAATTACATGCATTAACAACAACTGTTGGACAAAGTAAAGTTACCTTGATGGAAGAACGTATTAAATTAATTAATCCAGAATGTAAGGTAACTTCATTACATATGTTTTATACAGAAGAAACATATGAAGCGTTGTTTAATAATTATGATATTGACTACTTTGTTGATGCAAGTGATACTATCATGTATAAAGTTCATTTAATGAAAGAATGTTTAGAAAGAGGCATATCTGTTATTTCAAGTATGGGAGCTGCTAATAAAACGGATCCAACACGATTTAAGATTGTTGATATTTCTGAGACGTATATGGATCCAATGGCTAAAATTATTCGTCGTAAATTGAAAAAGTTAGGGATAGTTAAAGGTGTACCTGTTGTATTTTCGGATGAAAGTCCTATAGTGATAAGAGAAGATGTTAAAGAAACTGTAGGTGATGCAAACGCATCTACGAGAAAAGGTCAAATTCCACCGTCATCTAATGCATTTGTACCAAGTGTAGTTGGTCTGATTAGCGCTAGCTATGTTGTTAATGATATTTTAAAAGATATACCTGTAACACGTATTAAAGATAAAATATAACATTAAATTTGGTACTGCAGTTACCTAATAGTTAAAAATAGAAAAAGAGGTTGAGATGTAATTTTCTCAACCTCTTTTTTCTATATTAAATTCGGAATTTTTATTTTTTATGTTGTGCTTGGGTGATATTTTCATAAACCGATTTGAATTGTTGTTCACTTTTAGAAGTCGTTTTCGGTTCATAATAAATTCTGTTTTTTAGTTTGTCAGGTAGATATTGTTGAGGGATAAATCCACTATCATAACTGTGGGGATACTGATAACCGATAGCGCGTCCTAGTTCTTTAGCTCCTGCATAATGCCCATCTTTTAAATGATCAGGAATTTGTCCTATATGACCTTTACGTATATCAGATAGGGCAGCATCGATTGCAGAGATACCTGAATTAGACTTGGGTGATAAACAGAGCTCAATAACAGCTTGGCTTAAAGGTATTCTAGCCTCTGGAAAGCCTAAACGCTCAGCTGATTCGATAGCAGCTAACGTGCGCTGTCCTGCACCAGGAGAAGCTAGCCCTATATCTTCGTAACTTATTACTAGTAGTCGTCTAACGATTGTTGGTAAGTCGCCAGCTTCAATTAAGCGTGCTAAATAATGAAGTGCGGCATTTACATCACTACCGCGAATTGATTTTTGAAATGCACTCATCACATCATAATGCATGTCGCCATCTTTATCACTCACGAAAGCCCCTTTTTGCAAACAATCTTTAGCATCTTGTAAGGTGATGTAACGATGGCTGTCCGTTGTATCCGAACTTAAAACTGCTAATTCTAATGCATTTAAAGCACTTCTCACGTCACCTTGACTTTGAGTTGTAAAGTAAGACATCGCATCTTCGTCTACAATGGGATTATAGCTAGCTAAACCACGTTCTTCATCATTTAAAGCTCTATTCAATGAAACCTTGATGTCATCTTCATCTAAAGGATAAAGTTCAAATATTTGAGCCCTAGATCGAATGGCAGGGTTTATTGCATGATATGGGTTTGATGTCGTAGCCCCAATAAGAACAATTTTTCCATTTTCTAAATGTGGTAATAGGAAATCTTGTTTAGCTTTATCTAAACGATGAATTTCATCTAATAATAAAATAACTTGCCCAGACATTTTAGCTTCTTCAACTATGAGTTGCATGTCTTTTTTGGTATTTGTAACTGCATTTAATTGACGGAACTTAAATTGAGTACTTCCTGATATAGCTTTAGCAATACTTGTCTTACCGATACCAGGTGGCCCATAAAAGATCATTGAGGATAATCTTTTTGTTTCTACCATTCTTCTAATAATGCCTTTTGGACCTACTAAATGCTCTTGAGATATAATCTCATCAATGTTACTTGGTCGCATTCTTGAAGCTAGTGGTTCGTTTGACACAATCTTTCACACCTTTCTAATTCTATATTAACGTAAAAAGTGATAGAATGTTATTATATAGTATTCGAATTAAGTGAGGTAATATAATGAAAATTTCAACTAAAGGAAGATATGGGTTAACGCTAATGATATCTCTTGCTAAAAAAGAAGGTCAAGGGTGTGTGTCTTTAAAATCTATTGCGGAAGAAAATAATTTGAGTGATCTGTATTTAGAGCAATTAGTCGGTCCATTGAGAAATGCCGGATTAATTCGAAGTGTTCGTGGGGCAAAAGGTGGTTATCAATTAAGAGTACCGTCTGAAGAGATAACAGCGGGTGATATTATTCGTTTATTAGAAGGTCCAATCACATTCGTTGAAAGTATAGATTCAGAACCACCTGCTCAAAAACAACTTTGGATTAGAATGAGAGATGCAGTAAGAGATGTGCTAGATAACACATCATTAAAATATTTAGCAGAGTATAAAGATACAAATAATCTAGACGGGTACATGTTCTATATCTAATATTATACAGAAATGTCATTTTATACTAATGATATAACATTTTTAAAAAATATTTATTAATCTATGTTTAAGATGTTTATTTTATTGAAATTAGTGGTATGTACAATATATACATCATTAAGGAGGTAATTTACATGGCAGACGAAAATAAAGTAGAACAAGCAAAAGGTAATGTGAAAGAGACATTAGGTAACGTTACTGATAATAAAGAATTAGAAAACGAAGGCAAAGAAGATAAAACTTCTGGTAAAGCTAAAGAATTTGTAGAAAATGCAAAAGATAAAGCTAATGATGTTATCGATAAATTTAAAAAATAAACTATAAACTATATTTTATAACTACTAAAGGAGAGATTTTAAATGGCTGAGAACTTTTTAGATAAAGCAAAAGAAACTGCAAAGACTGTATCAGATAAATTAAAAGATACAGACAACGAAAAAGCTAAACAAGCATCAGAACAAATCGATAAATTTACTGGTGGCAGTGATAACGATAAAAAAGATGATAAGAAAGACGATAAAAAATAATATTTGTTGTAAACAAAATTATTTTAATAAAGGGCTAGGGCATTATATGTCTTGGTCTTTTTTATTTGCAATCAAAAGCATAATAAAAATAATACCCACTAACATCGGATAAAGACTAGATTTAAGCTTTCCATTGTTTAGTAGGCATTATTTATTATAAATTGTAGTGATTGGTTAAGGACGTTAATTAAGTGTGTGACAATCTAGCCTCAATAACCTGAATTTTATATTCAAATATTCGTTTCTTTAATTACTACTTTGATAAATATTAAATATTGAAAGGGTCTAGGTTTATTTTATGAATTATAACGATTCGACAATAGTTTTGAGTTTTTTATAAGAATTTAACTGTTCGTCTTGATTATAGATATAACTAATCGCCATAAGCTCATCAATTTCACCATGTTCTTTGATAAAGTCTTGAATTTTAGCTTTAACTGTCTCTTCTGATCCTATTAGTGATTGTTGCATTCTTTGTTTTGCAATTTCATATTCTGTAGGTGTTAAAAGTCCTCTTAAATCATCAGTTGGTGGTTGCACAGGTTGCATTCTGCCTCTTGTAATGCTTACCATTACTTGTGCTTGTGTAGTTGCTAAGTATTCAGCTTGTTCATCTGTATCTGCTACGATAGCGTTGAGACAAACGATAACATAAGGTTTGCTTAGTATTTCAGAGGGCTCAAATAGTTCTTTATATATTTGAATCGCGTCTTTCATTTGTTGTGGTGCAAAATGACCGGCAAAGACATACGGTAGCCCTTTACGTGCGGCTAGGTGGGCTGAATCTGTAGAAGAACCTAGTATATAAAGTGGCACTTGCTTATTAACAGCTGGATAAGCACGAACATATCCTTGCTGATTAGCTGGGCCAAAGTACGTAGCAAGTTGTTCAACTTCTTCAGGGAATTCATAAACGCCGTTATGTTGGTCTCTGCGTAAAGCGCTAGCAGTCATCATGTCTGTTCCCGGTGCACGTCCTAAACCAAGGTCTACACGATTTGGAAAAACAGTTTCCATTGTTCCGAATTGCTCTGCAACAACTAATGGTGCATGATTTGGTAACATAATACCACCAGAACCAACACGTATTTTTGAAGTGTGTTCTAATGTGTGTTGAATTAATAATGCTGTTGCCGAACTAACTAGATTAGGAGCGTTGTGATGCTCAGCTATCCAATAACGTTCGAAGTCAAGTGTTTCTAAATCTTGCGCGAGTTTAACCATATCTTTGATTGCAGCTTGATCATCTTGACCTTCGCGGATTGGTACTAAGTTAAGCGCAGATAATTTTAAATTGTTCATTTTATATCGTAATCCTCCTTGATCTTGTTAATACAAAGTAGTATAACAGGCGATTTAAAACTTGCGTAAGAAATTGCTCATTGTTATACTTATATGAAATTAAAACGTTAGGTGGCTTAATTAAGACAATGGATAAATCTCATAAGAAATATACAAACCAATTAAATTTAAATAAAAGTTATGGGATATGACTCTGTCTAAATTACATGGAAATACTTAAGCAACCATATATAAAGTAATATATATTATGTAAAGATATGTCATGTCCTAAAAAGTGAGGGAATTGATATGTCTTTTTATTATGAACAAAAACCATTTGAACAGTATGGACGAATACTGATTGACAAAGTGCTAATTGATATAGAAGAAGGAGAGCATGTTGCATTTTTAGGAGATAATGGTGTTGGAAAATCAACACTTTTATATGCACTTAAGAATGCTTATAAAGAAAGTGCATATCTAATGGAACAAGATATGACTGATTATTACGAAATGACAGCAATGGATTTTCTCCTATTTTTAAAACCACAATTAGCTCAATTAAAAAAAGAGATGCTAAATAATTATGAAAAAATAAGCGACTACGTAGCATTGGAAGGCTATGAATTTGAACAAGAAATCATTACGCAAGCGAAGTTATTTGATTTAACGGAAATCGACTTAGATAAAAAGATTAAGTCTCTTAGTGGAGGACAGCAAACACGTGTAGCGATATTAAGAGCTTTCTTATCGAAAAAATCGTTAATATTACTTGATGAACCTACTAATCATCTTGATATGACAATGCTAGATAATTTAATAATTAATATTAATAAATCTAAACAGACTATTGTTTTTGTGTCACATCATAGAGGATTCATTAATCAAACGGCGTCACACATTTATCAAATAACACGTAATGGAACGAGAAAATTCCAAGGGGATTATGACCATTATAAACATGTTGTAGATTTAGCCCATCAATCAGAAGTCAATGCTTATGAAAAACAACAAAAAGAAGTCAAAGCACTTGAAGCAACTATTAAACGTGTGAACGAATGGCATTCAGTTTCGCAAAGAACGACTAGTGTGCGAGACCCGATACAACAAAAAAGGTTAAGCAAATTAGCACAAAAAGCTAAAGTTAAGGAATCACAACTAAAACAAAAGATAAATGAAAAGCAAGTTGAAGCACCCGAAAATGATAATAGAGAATTTCATTTTAATGAACAAACACATTTGCGAAAACGTAGCTTGATTAGATTTGAAAATGTTAGTATAACTATAAATCAACAAGAAATTTATAGAAATGCTAACTTTGAAATGAAAAATAAAGAAAATATACTTTTAACAGGTCCCAATGGCAGTGGGAAATCATTATTTATCGCAATGATAAAACAAAGTATAAAACCGAATAAAGGTGATGTATATATTACACCATCTCTTAAAATTGCTTCTTTTGACCAGCAAAATAGCAATTTAAAATATAATAGCAGTCCATTAGACATGGTGATGGCATTAGAAAGTGTGACTCGTAGTGAAGCACAAACAATCTTAGCTACTTTTGATTTTAATAATGAAAAAATTAATCAGCATATCGCATTTTTATCCATGGGTGAGAAAAGTAGATTGCAGTTTGTATTATTATATTTCTCTAATCCACATCTTCTTATTTTAGATGAACCAACTAATTATTTTGATATCGCTACACAAGATTTAATATTAAAAATGATTGATAGTTTTCAAGGTCAAGTGCTTATCGTTACACATGATCAATATTTACAATCAAGAATCACCGCTACACACTGGCATATTAATGATAAAAAATTGAAAAATATGACTTTGAATAGTAAACAACCAGCAGACATAAAAAAGACTATGAAATTATTAGAGGATTTTAAAGATATTGATGAAAATGGTCATTTTGAAACAGACAACTAGAAAAATTAATTATATGGTGCTATCATTGGAACATTGATAAAAATTTAAGGAGTGTCAAGCATGGAAGTATACGCAGATTATGCTGCTACAACACCAGTTAAGCAAGAAGTAATTGATAAAATGATGGATATTTATTCTGTTCATTATGGTAATCCGTCTTCCATTCATAGTATAGGAAGAGATGCACGAAAGTATTTAGATGAAGCACGCCGTACGATCGCATCTTCTTTTAATGCAAAACCAAGTGAAGTAATCTTTACAAGTGGTGCGACAGAATCTAATAATACTGCTATTAAAGGAATGGCTTATGACCAAATGCACAGAGGAAAACATATTATCACTTCAAAAATTGAGCATCATTCTGTACTCCATGTGTTTGAGCAACTAGAGAAAGAAGGTTTTGAAGTCACATATTTAGATGTTGATAAACAAGGCATAATAAACCTTCAACAATTAGAAAATGCCATTACAGAACAGACGATTTTAGTTTCTATTATGTTTGTTAATAATGAAGTAGGTACTGTAGAACCAATGTACGATATTGAAGAAATTGTTGGAAAATCCAATGCATTGTTCCATGTTGACGCAGTGCAAGCGATTGGTCATTTAGAAATAGATTTTCATGAATTTGCTATTGACGCTATGAGTATTACAGCACATAAATTTGGTGGTCCTAAAGGCGTTGGAATCTTACTGTTAAAAGAAGGTACTTCATTAAAATATCAACAGTTAGGTGGAGAACAAGAGGCTAAACGTAGAGCCGGAACTGAAAATTTACCACAAATTGTTGGATTAGCTGAAGCTGTTACACTTGCAAATCAATATAGAGATGAAAATAATGTGCATTTAATGAACCTTAAAAATTTATTCCTAGTCTCATTACAAGAACGCTCTATACCATTTGAATTAAATGGTTCTATGACAGATTCAACTGGTCACATTGTGAATTTATATCTGCCATTTATAGATGTAGAAACAATGCTAACTTTATTAGATCTCTCCAATATATATGTTTCATCAGGTTCAGCTTGTACTGCAGGGACTACAACACCATCACATGTACTGAAAGCAATGTATGACGAAGAAGATGAGCGAGCAAAACATTCGGTAAGGTTTAGTTTTAATGAACAAACAACTGAGCAAGAAATAAAATATATAGCTACAGAAATTCATAAAATTTATCACAAATTTAAGGAGGAAGTGTAAGTGTCAAATAAAGATACACGAGTTGTTGTCGGAATGTCTGGTGGCGTAGATAGTTCCGTTACAGCACACATATTAAAAGAACAAGGTTATGATGTCATAGGTATATTCATGAAGAATTGGGATGATACAGATGAAAATGGCGTATGTACAGCTACTGAAGATTATAATGATGTCATCGCAGTATGTAATCAATTAGATATCCCATACTATGCAGTGAATTTTGAGAAAGAATACTGGGATAAAGTATTTACTTATTTCCTAGATGAATATAAAAAAGGCCGTACGCCAAACCCTGATGTAATGTGCAATAAAGAGATTAAATTCAAAGCATTTTTAGAACATGCGTTGAAACTTGGTGCTGACTATGTTGCTACAGGTCATTATGCACGTGTGCGTCGTCATGAGGATGGGCACGTTGAAATGTTAAGAGGCGTGGATAACAATAAAGATCAAACTTATTTCTTAAATCAATTATCACAAGATCAATTATCTCGTGTAATGTTTCCAATAGGTGATATCGATAAAAAAGAAGTACGTCGTATTGCTGAAGAACAAAACTTAGCAACTGCTAAAAAGAAAGACTCTACAGGTATTTGTTTTATTGGAGAACGTAATTTCAAAGAATTTCTTTCACAATATTTACCAGCACAATCTGGAGAAATGCGTACACTACAAGGTGAAAAAATTGGCACGCATGCTGGGCTGATGTATTATACAATCGGACAACGTCATGGCTTAGGTATTGGTGGAGACGGTGATCCATGGTTTGTAGTTGGCAAAAACTTAAATGATAACGTATTATATGTTGAACAAGGTTTCCACCATGAAGCATTATATAGTGATTACTTGATTGCATCAGATATCTCATTTGTGAATGATGTTGACTTGGAAAATGGATTTGCATGTACTGCAAAATTTAGATACCGTCAAAAAGATACTAAAGTATTTGTACAAAAAGAGAGTGATAGTGCAATTCGTGTAGTATTCGATGAACCTGTTCGTGCGATTACGCCAGGGCAATCAGTTGTACTATATGATGGCGATGTCTGTTTAGGTGGCGCAACAATTGATGATGTTTTTAAAGAGTCAGGACAATTAAGTTACGTTTTATAAACTAAAAGATGAAGTATTATTTAGAAATCGTTAGTAGACTATATAATATAGTATCTAGCGATTTCTTTTTTTGAAATTCATATTTCAAAAAAATGAGTAAATGTTATAATTAATAGTCAGAAAAGAGGGTTAATGTTGAATCAAGAGCAAATATATCAATTAATTAAACAAGGTAATTTTGAAGAAGCACTTAAAGCATTATTTGAAAATATAGAAGCTAGTCCAAAAGAAGTAGAAAATTACATAAATGCTGGAATATTATTGGCTGAAGCGGGAGAAGGAGAAAAAGCTGAAAAATTCTTTCAAAGAGCAATCACTTTAGATCCGGAAAATGGTGCAATTTATTATAATTTAGGTAATGTATATTACAATGAAGGTCGTTTTAATGAAGCGATAAAATTATACCAACAAGCGTTAAAATTTAACGTTGATAAAGTTGATACAAATTACATGATTGGTATGTCTTTTAATCAACTAGAAGCATTTAACGAAGCTTTACCGTTCTTAATGACAGCAGCGGAACTAGATGATCGTGATGATGCTGAGGTACAATTTCAATATGGACTTGTATTATGTCATTTAGAAATGTTTGAACAAGCTATTGACCAGTTAAAGCGTGTGTTAGCAATTGATAGCAAACACGCAGATGCACTATATAATTTAGGCTTAGCGACTTATATGCAAACGGAGGATACTGACGAAGCTATTCGTCATTTTGAAGCGGCTGTAGACGCCAATCCAGATCATGTCATGAGCCATCATGCTATTAAAACATTTAAAGCTATCGCAGAGGAGGAATAACTTATGGAAAACCCTACACTATTTAACAATTCAATGATTAAAGGGACCGTTGATGCGATTTTGTTTCAAAACAAAGAGAATTTTTATACGGTTTTAAAAGTTGATACGATTGAATCCAATGAGACATTTGATTCAATGCCTACAATTGTAGGGTTTTTCCCAGATATTGCAGAAGGTGACGTCTATACATTTAAAGGCCAAGTAGTTACGCATGCAAAATATGGCAAACAATTAAAGGCTGAAACATTTGAAAAAGAGTTACCACAAACGAAAGAAGCAATTATAAGTTATTTATCTAGTGATCTTTTTAAAGGAATAGGAAAAAAAACAGCTCAAAGTATTGTAAATAAATTAGGTGAAAATGCAATTAGCGACATATTAAATGATCCAACTATATTAGAAAAAGTGCCTAGTTTACCTAAAAAGAAACAAAAACAAATTGCTGAACAAATCGCAAGTAATCAAGAAACGGAACAAATTATCATTCGCCTCCATGATCTAGGTTTTGGGCCAAAGTTAGCAATGGCTATATACCAAGCATATTTAGGAGAAACACTTAACGTAGTTGAAAAGAAACCTTATCAACTTGTATATGATGTCAAAGGCATCGGTTTTAATAAGGCAGACACATTAGCGCGTAATGTCGGCATTCAATTTAACGATGCAGAACGTCTTAAAGCAGGGTTACTTTATGTGTTAGAAGAAGAATGTATAAAACAAGGTCATACGTATTTACCTACTAATAATGTACTAGAGATGACTCAAGATATGCTATCACAACCACCAGGTGAACTAATAGAAACACAGCAGCTTGAACAAGTTTTACAAGATTTAGTTAATGACACTAAATTAATTCAACAAGAAAATGAAGTTGCGATTCCAAGTCTATACTATTCAGAATTGAAAAGCGTTCAAAATTTATACCGTAATTTTTCTTATACAAATAAACTAAAAGAAATTGAGCAATCTGATTTGCTGCTTGAAATAGGAGAAATTGAGGAACGCAATAAAGTGACATATGCAGATTCTCAAAGAGAAGCCTTGCAAACAGCGATTAACTCTAAAATAATGTTACTGACTGGTGGCCCAGGTACAGGAAAAACAACTGTCATTAAAGGAATTGTTGAACTTTATGCAGAGTTGCATGGTCTATCATTAGATTATGACGATTATCAAAATGATGATTATCCAGTAGTTCTAGGTGCGCCAACTGGACGTGCATCGAAGCGTTTGTCAGAGTCAACTGGTTTAGAGGCTATGACGATACATCGCTTAATAGGTTGGAATCAAGATACGCAACCAGAAGATATTTTAGATAATGAAATTTCTGCAAAACTTATTATTATTGATGAAATGTCTATGGTTGATACATGGTTATTCCATCAATTTTTGAGTGCTGTACCTATTGATGCGCAAGTTATACTAGTCGGTGATGAAGATCAGCTGCCATCTGTTGGACCAGGCCAAGTATTTAAAGATCTAATTGATTCGAAAGTAATTCCTCGTGTAAATTTAACTGAAGTTTACCGACAACAAGATGGTTCAAGTATTATTGAATTAGCGCATAGGATGAAACTAGGAGAAACTATTGATATTACACAGAGATTTCATGACCGTAATTTTATAAACTGTACAACAGAACAGATACCTTCAGTTGTTGAAAAAGTGGTGTCAAGTGCAGTGAATAAAGGTTATGATATGAGTGATATTCAAGTATTAGCTCCGATGTATAAAGGATCTGCAGGTATTAAGAAACTAAATACAGTATTGCAAGATATCTTGAATCCCAAAGAACAAGATACTAGAGAAATTGAGTTTGGTGATATTGTCTTTAGAAAAGGTGATAAGGTATTACAACTAGTTAACCGACCAAGCGATAATATATTTAATGGTGATATCGGGGTCATTGTAGGCATCTTTTGGGCTAAAGAAAATGCATTAAACAAAGATGTATTGGTAGTTGATTTTGAAGGTAATGAGATTACATTTGTTCGTCAAGACTTAATGGAGTTGACGCATGCCTATTGTACTTCAATTCATAAGTCACAAGGATCAGAATTTCCAATTGTGATTATGCCAATGGTTAAACAGTACTTTAGAATGCTTCAAAAACCTATATTATATACAGGTTTAACACGTGCCAAACAGTCACTTGTGTTCTTAGGAGATCCGCAAGCATTTGATATTGGTCTAAAGACTCACGGCCAAGTGAGAATGACGCAATTGTGTGCTTTTCTTAAAGCGTATTTTAATAATGAGGAAGAAACTGAAACTGCTGATGTCAGTAAATCCTTTGATTCAGATATTATATTGTCTGAAGAAAATATATTTAAAATAAATCCAATGATTAATATGGGTGAATTTTCCCCGTATGACTTCGTTGAAGATTGACATTGTCGTTGAAAATAAATACAATATAAATAACTTCGCATAAAGATAAGTAAACTATGTTTTATCTTCAGAGATGTACTGGCTGGTGAAAAGTACAGTAAACATAGTTGAAAGCTACTTTGTGTCAGTAAGCATAATAACTAATTGAGTGATAAGTGTATGTTAGTAAATTTGTTAAGACGATTGAATTGCATAATTTTAACAATGAAGTCTATAAAGATTTGCTAACACTTATAACTAGGGTGGTACCGCGAAACGTTCGTCCCTTTTATGAGGATGGGCGTTTTTTATTTTCATTTTTAATGAATTACTGTTATAACTTGAGTTGAGATGGAGGAAATTTAAGGTATGAAAAACTTAAAAGCGAGTGAAATTAGACAAAATTTTATCGATTATTTTGTAGAACAAGGTCATATGGTTGAACCGTCAGCACCATTAGTTCCAATTGATGATGATTCTTTACTATGGATTAATTCTGGCGTAGCAACATTGAAGAAATATTTTGATGGTAGAGAAACGCCTAGAAAACCACGTATTGTGAATTCACAAAAAGCAATTAGAACAAATGATATTGAAAATGTAGGGTTTACTGCACGTCATCATACATTTTTTGAAATGTTAGGTAATTTCTCAATTGGTGATTATTTTAAAAAAGAGGCTATTGAATTTGCATGGGAATTTTTGACTAGTGAGAAATGGATGGCAATGGACCCTAAAAAGTTATATGTGACTGTTCATCCAGAAGATATTGAAGCGTATCGTATATGGAACGAAGATATTGGCTTAGAAGAAAGCAGAATTATTAGAATTGAAGGGAATTTCTGGGACATTGGGGAAGGTCCTTCAGGTCCTAATACAGAAATTTTCTATGATCGTGGAGACAGTTATGGCAAAGATGATCCAGCTGAAGAAATGTATCCAGGTGGGGAGAACGAGCGTTTTCTTGAAGTATGGAATTTAGTGTTTAGTGAATTCAACCATAACAAAGACCACACATATACACCATTACCAAATAAAAACATTGATACGGGTATGGGATTAGAAAGAATGGCCTCTATAGCTCAAAATGTACGCACTAATTATGAGACAGATTTATTTATGCCAATTATTCGCGAAGTAGAAATGCTATCTGGGAAAAAATATTTAGAAAAAGATGCATACGATGTTGCATTTAAAGTTATATCAGATCATATTCGTACGATTGCATTTGCAATTGCTGACGGCGCATTACCAACTAACGAGGGTCGTGGTTATGTATTACGTCGTCTATTACGTCGTGCTGTGAGATTTAGCCAATCTTTAGATATCAATGAACCATTTATGTATCAATTAGTTGATATTGTTGCTGATATCATGGAACCTTATTATCCAAATGTAAAAGAAAAGTCAGATTTTATTAAACGCGTAATCAAATCTGAAGAAGAACGTTTCCACGAAACATTAGAAGAAGGGCTTGCTATTTTAAATAATCTTGTGGCTCAAGCAAAAGAACAATCTAATGAAATTAGTGGTAAAGATGCTTTTAAATTATATGATACTTACGGGTTCCCAGTAGAACTAACCGAAGAGATTGCAACACAAGAAAATTTATCAGTTGATATGGCTACATTTGAAACTGAAATGCAACAACAAAGAGATAGAGCTAGACAAGCAAGACAAAATTCACAATCAATGCAAGTACAAAGTGAAGTATTGAAGAAAATCACTACTGAAAGTAAATTCGTTGGTTATGATGTTATGGACAGAGCTACAACAATTACGGACATCATTCATAACGGCGAGTTAATTGATGTTGCAGAAGCTGGCGAAACTGTTTATTTCATTCTTAAAGAAACACCATTTTATGCTGTAAGTGGTGGACAAGTTGCCGATCAAGGTAAAGTAAGTAATGAAAACTTTGAAATACTAGTAACTGAAGTTACGAAAGCACCTAATGGCCAAAACTTGCATAAAGGTGAGATTCAATTTGGCACAGTAAAAACAAACGCAGAAGTATCTGCAAGTGTTAATCATAAAGAACGAAGTGCAATTAAGAAAAATCACAGTGCAACACATTTATTGCATGCAGCATTAAAAGAAGTATTAGGCGAACATGTTAACCAAGCTGGCTCATTGGTTGAAGCAGAGCGTTTAAGATTTGATTTTTCACATTTTGGTCCAATGACTCAAGACGAAATTGACCAAGTAGAACGTAGAGTTAATGAAGAAATATGGAATAGTATTGAAGTTAATATCCAAGAAATGCCTATCGAAGAAGCTAAGAAAATTGGCGCAATGGCACTATTTGGTGAGAAATACGGCGATGTGGTTAGAGTAGTAAATATGGCACCATTCTCAATTGAATTGTGTGGCGGTATTCATGTGAATAATACTTCTGAAATCGGTCTATTTAAGATTGTAAGTGAATCTGGTACGGGCGCTGGAGTTAGAAGAATAGAAGCTTTAACTGGTAAATCAGCTTTCTTATATTTAGAAACAATACAAACGCAATTTAATGCTGTTAAAACTCAAGTAAAAGTTAAAACAGATGACCAAGTATTAGATAAAGTAAAACAAATGCAAACAGAAGAAAAAGAATTAGTGAAACAACTAGAACAAAAAAATAAAGAAGTTACTTCACTGAAGATGGGAGATCTTACAAATCAAGTTGAAGAAATTAACGGTTTGAAATTCCTTGCTACAGAGGTAGAGGTACCTAACGCCAAAGCTATACGTGAAACTATGGATGATTTTAAATCAAAATTACAAGATACAGTGATTGTACTCATTAGTAATGTAGATGGTAAAGTATCTTTAGTAGCAACTGTACCAAAAGCATATACTGACAAAGTAAAAGCTGGTGATATCATCAAAAATATGGCTCCAATTGTTGGTGGTAAAGGTGGCGGTCGCCCAGACATGGCTCAAGGTGGCGGTACTCAACCAGAAAACATAACAGAAGCATTACGATTTATTAAAGATTACATTAAATCGCTATAACTTAAAGCCATTCTCATGTAGAATGAGAATAAGAACTTTTTTATCTCGATACAAAAGGAGTGTTGTACATGGAAAATTTTGATAAAACAATGAAGTTTAATTATGATGAAATTCCAAAAGAAGATGTCAAAACAGTGTTACAAAATGTCTATAATACGTTAAAAGAAAAAGGATATAATCCAGTGAACCAAATCGTAGGTTATTTACTATCAGGTGATCCTGCTTATATTCCGCGTAATAATGAAGCTAGAAATCAAATACGTCGCATTGATCGTGATGATATTATGGAAGAATTAGTTTCTAGTTACTTACAAGAGAAATCTAACTAATATATGCTAAAACATAAAATTATTGGATTAGATGTAGGTAGTAAAACTGTTGGCATTGCAATAAGTGATCTTATGGGTTGGACAGCCCAAGGATATGATACACTCCGTATAGACGAAGAAAAAAATGAATTAGGTATAGATCAACTTGTAGATATTATACAAAAAGAGAAAGTTGGTACCGTAATTGTCGGATTACCAAAAAATATGAACAATTCTATTGGATTTCGAGGCGATGCTTCGTTACAATACAAGGAGCAACTTCAAGAAGCACTGCCATCATTAGAGATAATCATGTGGGATGAACGCTTAAGCACGATGGCTGCAGAACGTTCACTGCTTGAAGCAGATGTTTCTAGACAGAAACGAAAAAAAGTAATTGATAAAATGGCAGCAGTGTTTATTTTGCAAGGCTATTTAGACTCATTACAATAAAAAGGAGCGTTTAATTATGACTGAACACAATCACGATTCTCAATTAGAAATTAACAACGAAGAGGAATTGCTTACACTTTATGATGAAGAAGGAAATGAAGTCTTATATCGTAAAGTTTTAGAATTCTTCCACCCAGAATTTAAAAAAGAATATGTGATTCTTGCTGAAGAAGGCGCAGAATCTGATGATGATGATTTAATAGAATTAGTACCAATGATTAATGAACCAGACGAAAATGGTGAAGGTGGTAAATTCTTACCTGTAGAAACAGATGAAGAGTGGGACATGATTGAAGAAGTAGTTAATACTGAAATGGACGATCAAGACCATGACCACGACCACGAATAATAGATAGTATTTAGTTAAAATGCGAAAAGCATCAGAGTTTGGGACTTAAACACCTATTCTCAAAATAAGAGGGCTAACCCATTAGGGATTAGCCCTCTTTTATATTTAAAATCTTATGAATTTGACCTTAAACGAGGCTCTTATACATATATTGTGACATGATTTTAATTTTATTAACAATGTTAAATAGAATCCTAAGTATTATGTATGGTAGATAAAATAATGACAACAGCAATAATTATATTTTTAATTTTAATATTCACTGTGACTTTACACTTATATTATCTAAGTGTTTGTGATAAAATATATAAAGTTAAATTTGTGCGTACATACATAAAAGAAAAAGTTTTATACTGAATCATAATTAAAATAAATACGCATATTGAATTTAGGATTTAATATTTTGTTTAAATTATTTAATCAGTCACTTAATGACTGATTTATTTTATTGCTTGAATCCAAAGTATGATTTTACAACAAAGGAAGTTATGAAGAAATGGATAATAATCAATCCTATTTATTAAAATTACACAAGCAAACAGACGAAAACATAGAAACTCTAAGAACGTTTGCAGAAGAAAATAGTGTCCCAATTGTAGATAGACTTACGCTTGAGATGATAAAGCAAGTAATCAGATTACATAAACCAACGAACATATTAGAAATTGGTACTGCTATTGGCTATAGTGCTATGCAATTTGCTTCGATATCAAAAGAAATTAAAGTGACGACAATAGAACGTGATGAAGAAATGATAAATAAAGCAAAAGCAAATATAGATTTATATGGTTTTAATAACCAAGTAAGACTAGTTGAAGGAAATGCGTTAGAACAGTTCAATCAGGTGAACGATCAAACGTATGATATGATATTTATTGATGCAGCTAAAGCACAGTCAAAGAAATTTTTTGAACTATATACACCAATCTTAAAAGATGGTGGTGTTGTCGTTACAGATAATGTTTTATACCACGGTTTTGTCTCAGATATATCAGTAGTACGGACACGAAATGTACGTCAAATGGTTAAAAAAGTAATAGAGTATAATGAATGGTTAATCAATCATGAAGGATACACAACTAATTTTTTAAACATAGATGATGGTTTAGCAATTTCAATTAAAGGAGAATCACAATGACAGAATTATTAGTTACACCCAAATCTGTTAATCATATTGAAGTGTTAATTGAAAAAGGGGCTGATGCGTTTGTGATAGGTGAGCAGAAATTTGGGTTGAGGCTTGCTGGTGAATTTAATAGAGAGGCCATGCGAGAAGCTGTAAACCTGGCTCACAGTAAAGATAAAAAGATATATGCAGCTGTGAATGGGCTTTTTCACAACTATCATTTAAATGCTGTTGAATCATATATAGAATTTTTACACGAAATTAACGTGGATCGTATTATTTTTGGTGACCCTGCAGTAATCATGTTTGTTAAAAATCAGGACAACCCGATTCCACTTAATTGGGATGCTGAAACGTTAGTTACAAATTATTTTCAGTGTAATTACTGGGGTAAAAAAGGTGCCAAACGTGCACAATTAGCAAGAGAGTTAAATTTAGAAGAAATAATAAATATAAAAGCGAATGCAAATGTAGAAATTGAAGTACAAGTCCATGGCATGACATGTATGTTTCAATCTAAGCGCATGTTGTTAGGGAACTATTATACATTCCAAGAGCGACAATTAAAAATTGAGCGTAATCTAGTAGCTGATGAATTATTATTATATGACGAAGAACGTGATAACAAATATCCAGTTTTCGAAGATTATAATGGAACACACATTATGTCTCCGCATGATATATGCTTAATAGAAGAATTAGACGCTTTATTAGAGGCTGGTATAGATGCATTAAAAATTGATGGTGTGTTACAGTCAGAAGAATATATAAATGTATGTACTGAACAATACAGAGAAGCCATTGATTTATATAATGAAGACCCCGAAGCCTATGAAGATGAAAAATTTATGCTAGTTGATCCAATTGAAGCGATACAACCAGAACATCGACCATTTGATGAGGGATTCTTATATAAACAAACAGTATATTAATGGAGGTTGAACAGTGGAAATTTTAGAAGAAATTAATATTCAAAATAAACCTAAAATGAAAAAGCCTGAACTTCTTGCACCAGCTGGAAATTTAGAAAAACTGAAAATCGCCGTACATTATGGGGCAGATGCTGTTTTTCTAGGTGGACAAGCATACGGTTTGAGATCAAACGCTGATAACTTTACACTAGCAGAAATAAAAGAAGGCGTTGAATTTGCCCAACGATATAATGCTAAAATTTATGTTACTACGAACATAATCGCTCATGATGAAAACATGGAAGGTTTAGATGACTATTTGCGTGACTTAGCATTGGCGGGTGTCACAGGCATTATTGTTGCAGATCCGTTAATTATTGAGACTTGTAAAAGCGTTGCGCCAGAATTAGAAATTCATTTATCTACGCAACAATCTCTTTCAAATTATAAAGCGGTTGAATTTTGGAAAGAAGAAGGTTTGGATAGAGTTGTTTTAGCACGTGAGACCGGTGCAATGGAAATGAAAGAAATGAAAGAGCAAGTAGATATCGAGATTGAATCATTTATACATGGAGCTATGTGTATTGCTTATTCAGGTAGATGTACTTTAAGTAATCATATGACTGCAAGAGATTCAAACAGAGGCGGCTGTTGTCAAAGTTGCCGTTGGGATTATGATCTACTGCAAGTGGAATCTGACGGGGAATTAGATTTATATTATGGTGATGAAGAAGTGACGCCATTTGCAATGAGTCCGAAAGATTTAAAATTAATAGAATCAATTCCAAATATGATGGATATTGGTGTTGATTCATTGAAAATAGAAGGACGTATGAAATCAATTCACTATATTGCTACAGTTGTTTCTGTTTATAGAAAAGTAATTGATGCTTACGCCAATGACCCTGAAAATTTCAAAATCAAACAGGAATGGTTGATAGAATTAGATAAATGCGCCAATAGAGATACTGCTTCTGCTTTTATAGAAGGGACACCTGGTTATGAAGAGCAAATGTTCGGACATCAAAATAAGAAAAATTCAGCTTATGACTTCTGTGGATTAGTATTAGATTATGATGAGAAAACTAAGATTGCAACGATTCAACAACGAAATAAATTTGAGCCTGGGCAAGAAATAGAATTTTTCGGACCAGAAATTGAGACTTTTCGACAAGTTGTAGAAACAATTTATGACGAAGAAGGTAATGAACTTGATGCTGCCCGTCACCCATTACAAATTGTGCAAATTAAAGTTAATCATCCAATTTATGCAAATAACATGATGAGAAAGGAAATTGGATAATGAAAAGTACAACAATAATCGGTATAGCTGGTGGGTCTGGATCAGGTAAAACATCAGTCACAAATGAAATTATGAAAAATTTAGAAGGTCATAGTGTTGCACTATTGGCTCAAGACTATTATTATAAAGACCAATCGCATTTAACTTTTGATGAACGTTTGGAAACCAATTATGACCATCCTTTCGCTTTTGATAATGACTTGTTAATTGAAAATTTAACCGACTTAAGAAATGGTAAGCAGGTTGAAGTGCCAACGTACGATTATACAAATCATACAAGAAGTGAGGAAACGATTGCATTTGAGCCAAAAGATGTTATTATCGTAGAAGGTATATTTGCACTTGAAAACAAAACATTAAGAGATTTAATGGATGTAAAAATTTATGTCGATACAGATGCTGATTTACGTATATTAAGACGTCTTCTTAGGGACACTGAAGAAAGAGGGCGTACAATGGATTCTGTAATTAATCAATATCTAAATGTAGTTCGACCAATGCACAATCAATTTATAGAACCTACAAAAAGATACGCAGATATTATTATTCCAGAAGGTGGAAGTAATAAAGTAGCAATCGATATAATGACAACTAAGATTCAAACTTTAGTAAGTAAACAATAGTATTTATATGTAAAGGAAGATGACATAATGGAAAATCAAAAACAATATCCAATGACTCAAGAAGGATTTGAAAAGTTAGAAAAAGAACTTGAAGAATTAAAAACAGTTAAGCGACCTGAAGTCGTTGAAAAAATTAAAGTTGCACGTTCTTTTGGTGATTTATCGGAGAACTCAGAGTATGATGCAGCTAAAGATGAGCAAGGTTTTATTGAACAAGATATCCAACGTGTAGAACATATGTTGCGTAATGCACTTATTATTGAAGATACCGGTGATAATAACCAAGTGCAGTTAGGTAAAACAGTAACTTTTGTAGAATTACCTGGCGATGAAGAAGAAGAATATCAAATCGTTGGTTCTGCAGAATCAGATGCGTTTAAAGGAAAAATCTCTAACGAATCACCAATGGCAAAAAGCTTGATTGGGAAAAAATTAGATGATGAAGTACGCGTACCATTACCAAATGGTGGAGAAATCAACGTAAAAATTGTTAATATTAAATAATATAATTAAGTACCCCCTAACAGAGCTTTTAACTGTTAGGGGGTACTTACTATACTTATGAATTGTATTTAAAAACATCAAAACTCATTTTATAGTATATTGCTAAAAATAACTCAATTTATTAATTAAATTTTAAGGTTTTATGTATTTGTATTTATTATTGTTGTTGATAATTATTTACTATTAAACAAGAAAATAAAATGAATGATACAATGATATTGTTAATCTCTTGATAAAGTTTTTATTCAAAATTAATTGTAGAAAGCATAAAGGGGGATATGTTTTGGAGTATAAATTAATAAACGAGCAAACCATTATGATTTATTTCGAAGCGCAAATAAATCCAGATATTTTTAATAAAGTTCAGCAAATCAGTAATTATATTACAAAGCAAAATCATCCTGCAATTGTAGATATTGTACCGAGCTATAGAGCAATTATGCTCAATATTGATATCGCACAATGTGATGTTAAACAAGTAGTTAAAGAGCTTAAATTAGAGCAATTAAATAATAAAATGGAAGCGCATACAAATGAGAACGCTAAGCAAATCAGTATTCCTGTCCTTTATGGTGGAGCTCATGGTCAAGATCTAAAAGAAGTCGCTTCATACCATGATTTATCAGAAGCAGAAGTTGTGCAATTACACACTGAAAATACATACCTAATATACATGCTTGGCTTTATGCCTGGTTTTCCTTTTTTAGGAGGTTTGAATTCACAATTACATACTCCTAGAAGAAAAGAACCAAGAACAAGTATACCTGCTGGTTCAGTTGGTATTGCTAATAATCAAACTGGGTTATATCCAAAGGATTCACCAGGCGGATGGCAGATAATTGGCCGTACACCTATACAAGTATTTGATATTAATCGATCTCCAATGTGTTTGTATAATTCTGGAGATACCATTAAGTTTTATTCAATTGATGAAGAAACATTTGATCATATACAACAGGCACAACTACAAGATGATTTTGATATTGAAAAGTGGGTGAATAAGTAGTATGAGTATTAAAATATTAAATCCGGGGCTATTTAGTACAGTTCAAGATTTAGGTAGAGTAGGTTACCAAGATCAAGGTTTCTCCACAGCTGGTGCTTTAGATACTTACGCTTTAAGAATGGGGTATACATTAATAGGTAATAATGGACCTGCTATTGAATATACTATTGTTGGACCGACAATACAATTTCTAACGGATAATACATTTGTGCTTACAGGCGGGCAATTTGAAGCGACTTTAAACAATCAAGTTATCTCATCTCAAACAGTAATTTTTGTGAAGAAGGGAGATGAATTAAAAATAGGCTCAGTTGTTGATGGGGCAAGGGGTTATATATTGTTTGGTAAGCCACTTAATATACCAAAAGTAGCCAATAGTTATTCAACACATACTAGAAGTAAGATAGGTGGCTATAAAGGCAGAGCTTTAAAATCTAATGATGTAATTACGTGCCAACAAAATAATATGTATGCCGAGCGTATAGGATTAAGTTGTCCGGTTGAGGCAATAAATCAGCAAGTAATTCATATAATTGAGGGTCCTCAAATAGAGAGTTTTAGTAATGAGGCTAAACAAAAATTAGTAAACGAAGGCTTTAAAATTTCAGAAAAATCAGACCGTATGGGTTTTCGTTTACAAGGTGAAAAAATCGCGCCAATAGAATCTGCAGATATTATTTCTGAACCTGTAGCTCTGGGTAGTATACAAGTTCCAAATGATGGTAATCCTATTATTTTATTAAATGATAAACAAACGGTTGGTGGCTACACTAAAATTGCAACGGTGTGTGCTGCCGATTTATCGCTTATTGCACAGAAACAACCTAATGAAACAGTTAAGTTTGAATGGATAACGGTAGAAGCAGCTATAGAAAAACTACATCAAAAAGAACGAAAACTTAATGAAAAACAAAATGAAGTATTAAAAGCACCTATTTTTGATACATCTCAAATGAGAAAGACTTCAACTCGAATTAATAAATTGCTTAAAGGAGAATAGTAATGAATTTAGAAAAAGTAGAACAATTAATCAAATTGGTTAAAACAAATGAAGTTAAGAAATTTACCTATAAAGATTTTGAACATGAAATCTCAATAGATTTCACTGAAGGTGGAGCTAATAATAATGTTTCAAACCAGCCATCTAATCAGTCAAGTGCAGGAAATTCAAACGATACGTCACAGGAGGAAACAACTGAATCAAGTTACCAGTCAGTCAAATCACCTATGGTCGGAACATTTTTCTTGCAAGACGAGAAAGAGTTAACCAATCCAATCGTAAAAGTTGGTGACGAAATTAAAAAAGGAGATACGATTGGTTATATAGAAGCGATGAAAGTTTTAAATGAAGTAACAAGTGACGTTGCCGGTGTGGTTGATGAAATTCTTGTAGATCACGGTTCTAATGTTGAATACAATCAACAAATCATAAATGTGAAATAAGTTTGTATAAAGGGGTGTTTCTATGTATCGTTGTTTAATCGCTAACAGAGGTGAAATTGCAGTAAGAATTATTCGAGCTTGTAGAGAGCTTAATATTGAAACGGTTGCAATATACGCTCTAGGAGATGAGAAAAGTTTACATGTAAGTTTAGCGGATCAAGCAGTTTGTATCGGTGAAGCTAATCCATTAGAAAGTTATCTAAACCAGGACAGAATTATAAGTGCAGCTAAAATTACAGGCGCGAATGCAATTCATCCAGGCTATGGATTTCTATCAGAAAGTTCCTCTTTTGCCCGAAAAGTAGAAGACAATGATATCTACTTTATCGGTCCCACGCAAAAAACGATGGAAATGATGGGGGATAAAATCACAGCGAGACAAACTGTAGATAACGCTGGCGTACCGATTATTCCAGGATCGACTAAAGCTGTAGAATCAATTGAAGAAGTGCAAAACATTGCAAAAGAAATTGGTTATCCGCTTGTACTGAAAGCTGCTAGCGGTGGTGGCGGTAAAGGTATTAGGATTGTTAAAACAGAAGATATGCTTACTAAATCTTTTAAAGAGGCAAAAAGCGAAGGTGAAAAATATTTTGATGATGATCGTATTTATGTAGAATCATTTATACCAGTTGCCAAACATGTTGAAGTTCAAGTGATAGGTGATGGGAATGGGAATTACATACATTTAGGTGAAAGAGATTGTTCAGTACAAAGGAAAAATCAAAAGTTGATCGAAGAATCACCGTGTGCAGCTATAACTGATGAAATGAGAAAATCTATGTGTTTAGATGCAGTTAAGGTTGCAAATGCTTCAAATTATAGGAGCGCAGGCACCATAGAATATTTAGTTACTAAAGATGCATACTATTTCATTGAAATGAATGCACGTATCCAAGTAGAACATACTGTAACTGAGATGAGAACTAATAGAGATTTATTACAAGCGCAACTTTATTTGATGCAACATGGCACGTTGCCATTTAATCAGGAAGATATTGTTTTTGATGGCCATGTAATTGAAGCAAGAATTAATGCTGAAAATCCAGAAAAACAATTTCAACCTTCACCGGGTACAGTTAAATCTTTACATTTACCACAAGGGTTTAATATTCGTGTAGACAGTTTATTATATTTCGGGTACAAAGTTTCCCCTAATTATGATTCATTAGTTGCCAAGGTAATTGTTAAATCATCTACTCGTCAATTAGCGATTAAGAAATTAAAAATAGTACTTGATGAAATGGTTATAGATGGGTTTACAACTACTGCGGATTTCCTATATGCTGTATTATCTTATCCTTTATATGCGGAAGGAAATGCTGAAGAAGTAGATATCAAGTTTTTAGATAGGCATCAAATCATTAAGGAGGAAATGACATGAAAGTGGATTTAAATTGTGATTTAGGTGAAGCATTTGGTAATTATTCTTTTGGTGGAGACAAAGATATTATTCCCCTAGTTACATCAGCAAATATTGCTTGTGGTTTTCATGCTGGTGATCAACATGTTATGAACCAAACGATTGAACTCGCAAAAAAACATGATATTGGAATTGGCGCACATCCAGGTTTACCAGATTTGCAAGGGTTTGGTCGTAGAAATATGGATATTACACCGAATGAAATTTATGATATTGTAGTTTATCAACTGGGTGCACTTTACGGATTTTCTAAAATACATGATGTTTCAATGAATCATGTGAAACCACATGGCGCACTATATCAAATGGGAGCGAGAGATAAAGCAGTTGCACAAGCAATTGCACAAGCTGTTTATGACTTTGATGAGTCATTGATATTTGTTGGACTTTCCAATACATTGCTAATATCTGAAGCTAAATCAGTTGGACTAGCAACTGCTTCGGAAGTATTCGCTGACAGACGTTATGAAGATGATGGTCAGCTTGTAAGTAGAAAAGATGCCAATGCACTTATAACAGATACAAATGAAGCTATCGAACAAGTTATAAATATGGTAAAATCGCAAAAAGTTATTACTAAAAATAACAATACAATAGCTATAGAAGCTGATACTATTTGCGTACACGGAGATGGTGCGCATGCGCTTGAATTTGTATCGCAAATAAGAGAGAGATTGTCGAAAGAAGGTATTTCTATTTCGAGGCTGGAGGGCTAAATTATGGGGGAGAAATTAAAGTCAGGTGAGCAAGAATTTAAGTTTACTAAGAACCACAAAAGGCTACTGTTAGGATCAGTGTTTTTAATGGCAACTTCTGCAATAGGACCGGCATTTTTAACACAAACCGCGGTCTTCACTGCACAATTCGCTTCAAGTTTTGCGTTTGCAATTTTGTTATCAATAATTATTGATATAGGTGCTCAAATTAATATTTGGCGTGTACTTGTTGTAACTGGAAAACGAGGACAAGAAGTAGCTAATGAAATATTTAATGGTTTGGGAACGTTTATTTCAATTCTTATTGCAATAGGTGGTCTCGCATTTAACATCGGTAACATCGCTGGTGCAGGACTAGGACTAAATGCTATTTTTGGTTTAGATATTAAAATTGGCGCAGCCATTACGGCTGTCCTATCAATTGGTATATTTATCAGTAAAAGCGGACAGAAAATAATGGATGTAGTGACAATGTTCTTAGGCGTATTGATGATTATTGTAATAGCATTTGTCATGTTTAAAGCTAATCCACCTTATGCTGAAGCGGCTAAACACCTAGTAATGCCTGAACAACCACTTGCACTAGTATTACCTATTATTACTTTAGTAGGTGGTACAGTTGGGGGCTATATTACTTTTGCGGGAGCGCATAGAATATTAGATTCTGGTATACAAGGGAAGGCCTATTTACCATTTGTTAATAAAGCTGCTGTCTCTGGTATTTTAACGACAGGGGTTTTAAGAACATTGCTATTTTTAGCAGTACTAGGTGTAGTAGTTACAGGTGTAACATTAAACTCAGAAAATCCACCGGCTTCTGTGTTTGAACATGTTCTAGGACCAATAGGACGTAATATCTTTGGTGTTGTATTATTTTCTGCAGCCATGTCATCAGTGATTGGTTCGGCATATACGAGTGCTACGTTTTTAAAGACACTTCATAAATCAGTTTATAATAAAACAAATATCATTGTAATTAGTTTTATTGTGTTTTCAACTTTAGTGTTCTTATTACTAGGTAAGCCTGTAACATTATTAATCGTTGCAGGGGCGTTAAATGGTTTGATTTTACCTATTACGTTAGGTACAATATTGATCGCTAGTAAACGTAAATCTATTGTTGGAGATTACAAACACCCAACATGGATGCTGATTTTCGGTATTGTGGCAGTAGTTGTAACTATCGTAACTGGCGTATTTTCACTACAAGGGCTAACTGAATTATTTGGTTCGTGATACATTTTTGATACAGTTTTTAAGTTATTGAAATAGTAGTCTATTTTTTGATTAAATGTGTAACATATAAATATCTTATAGTCTGAGAATAGTGAGTTTTGAATCAAATTTAAAAAACAGCATAAAACATTTTTTTGTATAGCTCGATATATGCATAGTGCTTTTTACTATTAAAATATATACATCATTAGGTTCAGCATTTCCTCTTAGTTCTCCAAGTATTACACTTATTTGTTTAAGAGGGGCTATTCCTAATGATGTTTTTGTTATTATAATATTAATAGTTTTTATTTTTATGCGTCGGATATACATTAATTTAACTTAGTGTTAATATTTATTTGGGTAAATTTATGAATGAAGGATGAATAACGTTGATAATATTAACAATGCTTGTTTTGGGAATTATC
This sequence comes from Staphylococcus sp. Ze2, assembly GCF_048568365.1. Classification (NCBI taxonomy): domain Bacteria; kingdom Bacillati; phylum Bacillota; class Bacilli; order Caryophanales; family Staphylococcaceae; genus Staphylococcus; species Staphylococcus sp. Ze2. The sequence goes on from NZ_CP183486.1 coordinate 1,596,881, forward strand.
TTAGGATTTGTTGGAGCAGGTGGAGCAGGTGTAATTATTGCTGTTCTTACTGTTTTTTTTAATGTTCCTATTCATTATGCTATAGGAACGTCTTTGCTTGGTTTAGTATCGACTTCTTTATTTGGCTCCATTAGTCATTATAGAGAAAAAAACGTTGATGTTAAAATTGCTTGTTTATTGGGATTTACAGGTGGTATTGGTGCTTTAATTGCCTCTTTCATAGTAAAACACATACCTCAAAATGATTTGAATTATATGACTGCTGGTGCCTTGTTTGTATCAGGACTAATCCTATGGTTAAAGTTAGCTATAAAACCCAAGAGCAATGTAACAAATGTGTATACTAAAAAAGTACTTTTAGTATCGATTATAATTGGTTTCGCACTAGGAATGATATCAGGCTTATTTGGTATCGGATCGGCTGCTTTTATTCAATTAACTTTATTGTTGGTAATAGGGTTAAGTGTGCAAATTTCAGTAGGCACTACAATGTTAGTCATGCTTCCAATTTCTTTAATAGGTGGAATTGGGTACATAATTAATGGGAATGTTGATTTACTATTATTAATTAAAGTCATTTTAGGAACTTCAATTGGTTCATATATTGGAGCGAAATTCACTAATAAATTGAGGCCTCTAGTTTTAAAGATATCTATGGTCTCAGTTCCAATAATTGGAGGATTAATATTAATTATTAATTAAAACAGGATGCAAACACAAAACAGCCTCCTAAATGAATAGGTTCATTTTTGTGTTTTATAAAAATTCGTGTTACAGTTTTTGTTGCAAAAGTGTATTAATGTTTTGATTGAATAATATGAACTTCTTGTGTTCAGCACGCAATCTTAATTATATTATCAACTTACTTTTATATAATTAATGTATTATTGATTTGCTCTGAAATCGCCTTAATAGTCCGACAAAGATGCTGATTTTCAGTATTGTTACAGTAGTTGTAACTATTGTAACTGGAGTGTTCTCACTGCAAGGACTAACTGAATTATTGAGTAGTTAATAAAATAATTTTATAAAACCCTGTAAGTAATGCTATTAGCGCATGCTTACAGGGTTTTAACTATTAAAAGTGTAATAGTTAAATACGATAGAAATAATTTAGATTAATAATCAAAATAGATAATGAATTGAATATTTGGAATTTGTATAAAAACATAGATCTAATATCGAGCTATACTTTTAAATGTGGTAGAATAACTAAGGCTAGGATTTTAAGATGAGGTGAATAAATGTGATTGGTATTATAGGTGCTATGGAAGAAGAAGTAGCAATCTTAAAAGATAAAATAGAAAATTTAGAAGAAATTAAAATAGCGCATGTAATCTTTTATAAAGGGAATTTAGAAGGTAAAGACATAATTCTTACACAAAGTGGTATTGGTAAAGTGAATGTAGCGATATCAACTGCATTATTAATTAATCAATTTAAACCTGACTTAATTATTAATACAGGTTCTGCCGGAGCATTAGATAAATCACTAAATGTAGGAGACGTTGTCGTAAGTGATATGGTTGCCTATCATGATGCAGATGCACGAGCTTTTGGCTATCAACTAGGACAAATCCCGCAGATGCCGGCACAATTTGTTGCAAATAAAAAATTAATAGACAAAGCAACAGAAGCTATTAAGCAACAACAGATTAATGCAAAGACTGGTTTGATTGTTAGTGGTGACAGTTTTATTGGTACAAGTGAACAACGCATGACAATTAAAGCAAACTTTCCACAAGCTATGGCAGCGGAAATGGAAGCTACTGCTATTGCACAAACTTGTCATCAATTTAACGTGCCATTTATAATTACTCGAGCAATTTCAGACTTAGCTGATGGAGATGCTGGTATTACATTTGAAGCATTTTTAGAAAAAGCAGCAATATCTTCAAGTGAAATCGTAGAACGCTTAATTAAAACTATATAAAAAGGTGAAAATAAAATGGGTATGATAAAGCATTATTTTATGCCAAATGAATATGTTCAATCTATATTTCAAATAGATGTTGAAAAACTTGCAGCTTCTGGTGTAAAAGGTATAATTACAGATTTAGATAATACACTTGTAGGTTGGGATGTATCTGAGCCTACAGAAGCTGTTAAACAATGGTTTGAACAAGCGAAAGAAGCAGGTATTACAGTAACAATTGTATCTAATAACAATAAGCAACGTGTTGGAAGTTTCTCACAATCATTAGAAGTTGATTATATATTTAGAGCGAAAAAACCAAGAGGTAGGGCTTTTAACCAAGCATCAAAATTAATGAATTTGAAACCTTCTGAGATTGTAGTAATAGGTGATCAAATGCTAACAGACGTATTTGGTGGTAATAGAAGAGGTTTATTTACAATTATGGTTGTTCCTGTAAAACAAACAGATGGTTTTATAACAAAATTCAACCGATTAATCGAGCGTAGATTATTACAACACTTTAGAAAAAAAGGTTATATCACATGGGAGGAAAACTGATTGACTGAAACAGAAACATTAAAATGTATTGGCTGCGGTGCACCATTACAAGCTGAAGATCCAAATGCACCTGGGTATGTACCAGAGCATAATTTATATCGTGAAGATGTCATTTGTAAGAGATGCTTTAGATTGAAAAATTACAACGAAGTACAAGATGTAGGACTAGAGAGTGAAGACTTCCTAAAATTACTCAATGGCTTAGCTGATAGAAGCGGTATTGTTGTAAATGTTGTTGATGTGTTTGACTTTGAAGGTTCATTTATTAATGCAATTAAACGCATTGTAGGTAATAAAAAGATTATTTTAGTAGCCAATAAAGTAGATTTATTACCTAAACAAATTAATAAGCGTCGTGTGAAAGAATGGTTGAAAAAGACTGCTAGAAAATATGGCTTAGAAGCTGATGATGTTGTACTTATTTCTGCTGAGAAAAATGAAGGGATTGAAGATTTATTAAACTCAATCAATACATTAAGAAACAGTGAAGACGTATATATCGTAGGTACGACAAATGTTGGTAAGTCAACGCTTATTAATAAATTAATCGAACGTAGCGTTGGTGAAAAAGACGTAGTTACAACATCAAGATTTCCTGGTACGACATTAGACATGATTGATATTCCATTGGATGATGTTTCCTTCATGTACGATACACCTGGTGTTATTCAAGAACATCAGATGACGCATTATGTCACTGAAAATGAACTTAAGACAATCATGCCGAAAAAGGAAGTTAAACAACGTATATACCAATTGAATGAAGGGCAAACTTTATTCTTTGGTGGACTAGCACGAATAGATTATGTAAGTGGTGGCAAACGCCCATTAATCTGCTATTTTTCTAATGAATTAAATATACATCGTACTAAAACTGAAAACGCAAATGAATTGTGGAGAAATCAGTTAGGTGCGGTTCTTGCACCACCTAATAACCCAGAACATTTTGATTTGCAAAATGTTAAAGCGGTAAGGTTAGAAACTGGAAAAGAAAAACGCGATGTTATGATTTCAGGTTTAGGGTTTATTACAATTGATGAAGGTGCTAAAGTTATAATTCGTGTACCTAAAAATGTTGATGTAGTGTTAAGAAATTCAATAATGTAAGGGGGTATAAACATGAAATACGCAGTAATAGGTAACCCAATAGCACATTCATTATCCCCAATTATGCATAATGCGAATTTTGATGCGTTAAACAATCCATCATCTTATGAAGCAATTAACATATCAGAAGATCAATTTCATTTAATAAAAGAAATTATTGATGAAAAAGCACTTTCTGGATTTAATGTGACAATTCCTCATAAAGAAAATATATTGCCATATTTAGATGAAATAGATGAGCAAGCGGAGACAGTTGGCGCCGTGAATACGGTGAAAATTGAAGATGGTAAATGGATTGGCTACAATACAGATGGTATTGGGTATGTAACTGGCTTAAAACAAGTATATCCAGATTTGGAAAATGCTTATATATTAATTTTAGGTGCTGGTGGTGCAAGTAAAGGTATTGCAAATGAATTAGTTAAACACGTTCACTCTAAATTAACAATTGCTAATAGAAATTTGAAACGCTTTGAAAATTGGAATTTAGATGTGAACCAAATTACTTTGAATGAAGCTGAAAAAGCACTCGATGAATTTGATATCGTGATTAATACAACACCTGCTGGCATGCATGAAAATAAGGAAGTAGTTATAAATCTAGACAATTTAGATTCACGTACTTTAGTTAGTGATATCGTGTATGTACCTTTTAAAACACCCATTTTAGAAATAGCAGAAGCAAAAGGAAACCCAATTCACAATGGCCTTGATATGTTTGTATACCAAGGTGCCGAGAGTTTTAAAATATGGACTAATGAACTACCTCAAATCCAAATTATGAAAGAGGCAGTTTTAAAGCATTTATAAAGGAGCTAATTATGTTAACAGGTAAGCAAAAAAGATTTTTACGCAGTAAGGCCCATAATATCGACCCAACTTTTCAAATAGGTAAAGCTGGTATAAATGATAATATGGTAGATCAACTTCAAGATATTTTAGAAAATAGAGAGTTAATTAAAATACATGTGTTACAGAATAATTCTGAAGATAAAAATGATTTAGCACAGACTTTAAGTGATGCAACACGTAGTGATATTGTGCAAGTAATCGGGTCTATGATTGTGTTGTATAAAGAATCACAAGACAATAAGCAAATTCAATTACCGTAATGACGAAATCAATCGTAATATATGGTGGGCAGTTTAACCCGATTCACCTCGCTCACATGGTAGTAGCTAGTGAAGTTAATGATGTTATTAAGCCGGATATATTTTATTTTTTACCTAGTTATATGTCGCCTTTAAAAGTTCATGATAATTACTTAGACGCAAATCATAGAGTTGCAATGATTCATAAAGTTATTAAAGAACTTGGCTTTGGCGAAGTATATCTAGATGAAATAGAGCGAAAGGGACAAAGCTATACATTTGATACAGTTCGTTCTATGTTAGAAAAAAATCCCGAGGCTAAAATATATCTAGTGATTGGCACTGACCAGTATAATCAACTAGATAAGTGGTATAAAATAGATGAATTAAAAGCGCTCATCACATTTGTAATTGTTAATAGAGAAAAGGCCCAACAAAATGTTGATCCAGGTATGATAGCAATTACAATCCCACGCATTGATATTAGTTCAACATTAATTAGAGATAGAATAAAATCTAATAGAAATATTCAAGTTTTAGTTCCTCCTAGTGTTGAAGAATATATCCGAGAGGAAGGATTATATGAAAATTGATCAAGCAGTTGAAATTGTTAAAGAGAAATTGCCTGAAAAAAGGTTTAACCATTCATTAAGAGTAGCAGAAACAGCTGTGAAATTAGCAGATATTTATGATGGTGACAAAGATAAAGCTGAACTGGCAGGTATTTTACATGATTATTCAAAGTACGATGATTTAGGTTCAATGTATCAAATTGTTACACAACACGATTTAGATCGCAATTTATTAAGTTACGGTTCTGAAATTTTACATGGCCCAGTTTGTGCAGTAATTATGAAGGAACACTATGGTATTAAAGATGAAGAGGTATTACTCGCAATAAAAAACCATACGACTGGCCGAGCTCAAATGACAAAGACTGAAAAACTTGTATTTATTGCAGATTATATAGAACCTGGCCGTCAGACCCCAGGCGTTGAAGAAATTAGAGATTTAGCATACAATCAAGGTAGCTTAGATAAAACAATATACGAAATATCTAAGCGAACAGTGTTATATTTAATTAATAAAGATATTAATGTTTATGACGCAACGATTGCATGTTTAAATTATTATAATTACAGTGACGAAAGAGTAAAGGATGATTAGATGAAATCAGATCAACTATTAAAGCTAGCTGTCGAAGCAACAGAGAATAAAAAAGCAGAAGATATTATTTCATTAAATATGAAAGGTATTAGTGATATGACAGATTATTTCGTAGTTTGTCACGGAAATAATGAAAAACAGGTTCAATCAATTGCACGTGCAGTTAAAGACGTCGCTAACGAAGCAGAAATTGAAGTTAAGCGTATGGAAGGCTTTAATGAAGCGAGATGGATTCTTATTGATTTAGCTAATGTAGTCGTTCATGTTTTCCATAAAGACGAAAGAGATTATTACAATATTGAAAAATTATATAGAGATGCACCATTAGAATCGTATAGACAGGTAGTATATTAATCATGTCTCAATACGAAGAAATGAGCCTGTTTTATGATCAATTAACGCTTGATCAACCTTATGAGTCTTGGTTAGAGATTGTAAATTACTTTGCTGAAAATAAAAACTCTATCCTGGATATAGGATGCGGAACAGGTAGTTTAACCTCATTATTTAATGAATTTAAACAAGTGACTGGTATGGATCTCAGTGTCGATATGCTTGCAATAGCAGCACAAAAATCAAGTCATGTTAATTGGCTAGAAGGCGATATGACTGATTTTCAACTCGACAAATCATTTGATGTAATCACTATTTTTTGCGATTCACTAAATTATCTACCAGAGACAGATGATGTTGTTGCTACTTTTAAACGTGTTTTCGAGCATTTAGATAATAAGGGTGTATTTATGTTTGATGTACACACAAGTTTTAAAATGGATACTTTATTTAACAATCAAAGTTATATTGATGAATCGGATGATGTATTTTTAGGTTGGGAAGCTGTTAAAGGTGAAGAACCGCTAAGTGTATGGCATGATATGTCGTTTTTCATTAGACAATCTGATAGTCAGTATAGCCGATTTGATGAATCGCACTATCAGCGTACCTATTTAGAATCTGATTACAAAGATATGCTTACACAAGTAGGTTTTAAGCATATTCAAACATTTGTAGATTTTGAAATTAATAATCATGATGATGAAGGATACCGCTTATTCTTCATTGTTAAAAAATAAAAGTAAAATCACTCCTTTGTACGTGTATAGTATAAAGGAGTGATTTTTATGTTGCCGCAATGGGAAAGATGGAAAGAAATTATTAGCAAATATAAAATTTTATTTACCTTTATTTCAATCGCTTTATTATTAGCAGTCATTTTATTATGCAATATATTTATTCATTTGGACAACAAAGAGATGAAGGGGATTCCAACAGTTTCTATAAATAAAATAAATAAAACTGGAAGCGAACCACAAACTGATAAAACTGAGACCAACGTTAAACGCAAAGAAAAATCAATTAAGTCCGAAAATGAAATTATTGTTGTAGATATAAAAGGTGCGGTTAAATATCCTAATATCTATGAGATGAAGTCTACAGATAGAGTCAAACAGTTATTAGATAAAGCACAAATTTTGGATAATGCAGATCTTTCAACTATTAACCTTGCAGAAAAGTTGTTGGATCAAAAAGTAATATATATACCCAAAAAGGGAGAATCAGCAATTGCAAATGGTAACGGTTCAAATAAATCTAATGACCGTCAACAAGAACAAACGTTATCCTTGGAAAATGAAGGCAATGTTGGACAACAAGGGAAAATAAATTTAAATACTGCTAGCGAATCTCAATTGCTAAGTGTTAATGGCATTGGCCCAACAAAAGCTAAATCTATTGTTGAATTTAGAGAACAACATGGCAAATTTGAATCGGTTGATCAATTGAAAGAAGTTAAAGGTATAGGGGCAAAGACACTGGAAAAGATAAGTGATTTTTTTGTGGTTTAAGTTTTTGTTGCATTTTTAGATGATACAAATTAACCTATAATTAAATCGGAATCATATATTAATCATAATACGGAGGACTATTATCATGGATCGCATTAAATGGGAAGAATATTTTATGGCTCAAAGTCATCTGTTGGCATTACGTTCTACTTGTCAACGTTTATCGGTAGGCGCCACTGTTGTAAAAGATAATAGAATTATAGCAGGAGGATATAACGGGTCTGTATCAGGTGAAGTTCATTGCATTGATGAAGGTTGTTTATTAGAAGATGGCCACTGTATACGTACGATACACGCTGAAATGAATGCATTATTACAGTGTGCTAAACAGGGAGTATCTACTGATGGTGCAACAATTTATGTTACACATTTCCCTTGCTTGAATTGTACGAAATCAATTATTCAAGCAGGAATTAAAACAATTTATTACGCTGAAGATTATCACAATCATGATTATGCTTTGAAACTATTAGATCAATCAGGTATCGAACATACAAAAATTCCTTTCAATCAGGAACATGTAGCACAATACTTAATGAATCAGTAATTTTTGGTATTTTATGCATTAGCATATCTAGTTGGTATTTTATGGCTACATGTCAAATCATTGTCGATGCTGATTTTTGTAAACATAATGATAATTGGGATTAGAAAAAAGTTAAGATGGTTTCAAATACTATTCATTATATTAATACCAATATTATCGAACTTTTATTTTCAATATCATTTTAAGTATATGGTTGAACAACGTAACTTTTTATTGAAACAAACCTTGCATAGTCATGCTTATTTTATAAATAAGCCAAATTTGAACAATCAAAAGTTAACAGGAAAAGTCAAAATAGGAAAACATACATTCAAATATTATTATCAAATAAAAAGTGAAAACGTTAGGGGAGTACAATCAAAACTTGTTCGGCAAAATTGCAAAATTGATGCTACATTTAAGTCGCACAACAATCAGCCGTACAGCCAACTTTCACTTTTTATAAATAATATTGATTTTAATAGTTGTAGGAAATCAAAAATTGATTATACATATATATTAGATTATCACAAGCAGTATGTATTAAATCGACTTAAATATTTACAAATTGAATCTCCGGGCAAGGTTTTTGCACTTATAAGTGGTGATACATCAGCAATTAGTGCAGACGACATTGAGCAGTATAAAGATATTGGTATATACCATTTATTAGCCATTAGTGGAATGCATATAGCTACATTGACTAGTATAATATATTTTTTGTTAAACCATATGAAATGCCCGATTGTTATCATTAAAATAGTCATTTGCATTATTTTACCATTGTATGTCTTTTATACAGATTTAGCTCCAAGTGCAATAAGAGCAACTATGACTTGTCTCTTATTAATCTTATTATCTAAATCAATTGCAAAAAATGCGCTTAATTTACTATCATTATCATTTATTTTTATGTCTTCGCTTCATCCACCTTTTGTTTATAATATAGGCTTTCAATTCTCTTTTCTTATCACATTTTTTATTTTATTTGCTCTTCCAATATTAGAAAATACTCATTTATTAAAGCGTACTATCTATCTCTCTTTAATTGCGCAACTCGGTTCATTTATTATAAGTGCAATTTATTTTAATCATATCCAGTGGATGGGTATTATAACTAACTTATTTTTTGTACCGTTCTATACATTTATTCTCTTTCCATTTGTCATTTTTTTTGTTATTTTCGCACACTTACCTTTAGAACTAAACTGCCTTATCACAGTTCTGAATTTATTAATGAGGTTTCATGATGCAGTTCTGAATTTATTTATACACATGAACATTTATAAATGGCATGTACCTGAACTTAATGAAATGTTTATTACCTTAACTTTTGTAACAGTTTTTATAGCATTAGTTTTTTTAGTTCATAAATACTATGTATGTTTTATTGTAACTGTGCTTATTTTGTATATCATCTCTACAATCATTCCACATGACGATGCTTATAAATTAACGATGTTAAATGTGAATCAAGGTGATGCATTTCTATTCGAGACAAATGAGAGTGAAAGTATACTTATAGATACTGGTGGCACAGGGGTGGACTCAACAATGAAAGAAAATCATAATATTGCTAAATATCATATAATTCCCACACTTAAAAAGCACGGACTAACATCTATAGATTATATTATTATTTCACATCCTCATATGGATCATATGGGTGAATTAAGTTACTTAATAACTAATTTCAAGATAAAAAATATAATCATAAATACAAAAAGTTTCAACATAAATAAAATAGAATATTTAATTAATCAGAGTAAGCAAAAACATATAAAGCTGATTGATTTTAAAGATATACAGCAATTTAACTTAGATGAAGCAAATATTACTTTACTTGATTCAACAATTAATTATTCAGAGGATTTAAACGAGCATTCTATCGTTACTTATATAGAATATAATAAAATTAAAATGTTGTTTATGGGGGATGCAAGCATTAATAATGAACAAATACTTTTACGCAATTTTGAATTACCAAAGATAGACATACTGAAAGTGGGCCACCATGGAAGCAAAACAAGTACTAGCAATGAATTTATACAAAAAATACAGCCAAAAATTTGTCTGGTTTCTGTAGGTAAGACAAATAGGTATCATCTACCTAATAAAGAAATTATAACTAAATTAAAAAGCTTGGGTGCTAAAGTTTTCCAATCAAATGAGAACGGAGAGGTAACGATAAAACTCACCCCCAAATTATCTATAAATACCGAAATGAACTAATGATTATATGTAGAGAGATCAATCTCTCCATGCTATAATAATTAAATGCGTAATAGTGATGAAAGGGTGCTAAGGATGAGCGATAAAATTATTACAATTTACGGTGAAGTACCTGAACTTATTGAAAAAAAGTCAGCTGAAGTTATTAACCGTTACTTGAATGCCCCTAAAGATGATTTTAACTTTGTTAAATATAATTTATATGAAAGTGATTTATCTCCTATAATTGAGGAAACACTGACCTTGCCATTTTTTTCTGACAAAAAAGCAGTATTAGTTCAAAATGCTTATGTGTTTACAGGCGAAAAACCGCCTAAAGATCTAAGTCATAATACTGACCAACTTATTGAATTTATTGAAAAATATGACGGTGAAACTTTAATAATATTTGAAGTCTATCAATCAAAATTAGATGAAAGAAAAAAGTTAGTTAAAACATTGAAGAAACAGGCTAATTTAATCAAAATTGAACAAATGACCGAAGAAGAGATAAAAAAATGGATAAAAAATGAACTTCACGAAAATTACAAAGATATAAAACAAGATGCATTAGATTTATTTTTAGAACTTACGGGTATTAATTTTAATATTGTAAAGCAAGAACTTGAAAAAGTAATACTATTTTTAGGTGATAGAGCTACAATTAATAAGCAAGATGTACATCAAATTGTTAATAGAAGTTTAGAGCAAAATGTCTTTTTATTAACTGATTATATTCAGAAAAACAAAAAATCACAAGCTATACAATTAGTGAAAGATTTGATAGCAATGAAAGAAGAACCAATTAAATTATTAGCATTAATTACAAGTAATTATCGGTTGTTTTATCAATGTAAAATATTAGGACAAAAAGGTTACAGTGGTCAACAAATAGCTAAAACAATTAATGTGCATCCATATCGTGTTAAATTAGCTTTGAATCAATCAAGGAATTATCAACTAGAAAAATTATTAAATATAATTGATACATGTGCGGAAACAGATTATAAATTGAAGTCATCATATATGGATAAACAATTAATTTTAGAACTGTTTATTTTATCACTTTAATCATTTTCGGTTAGTTATATTGAAACTGATAGAATCGGTATTGATAGTGTTGAAATAGCTTTTATCAATGGATTTGTAAATAATTTATTCTAAATTTTAAAAGTAATAAAAAACAAACCCAATGCCTTTAGCATTGGGTTTGTTTGATTTGTTAATTCGAGCAGTTGCTTGAATCTGTTTATTATTTAGCAGCTGTCATTAATGAAGACTTGATACGAGCAGCTTTGTTAGTGTGGATTAAGTTGCGTTGCGCAGCTTTATCTACTTTTTTCAAAGCAAAGCTAACTAAGTCAGCTTTGTTATCAGCACCAGCTTCTATAGCTGAATGTGCTCTCTTAACTGCTGTACGCATTTCATTTTTTTGTGAAATATTACGAGCTTCAGCAGTGTGTGTTGTGTTAACACGTTTAATTGCAGATTTAATGTTTGGCATGTGTGTCACCTCCTAAAAGTGATCTTCGCTATCAAAGTTAATTTGATTACAACAAGAAATATTTTATCAAAACCAGCAACTTTCTGCAATCATTTATTTATCTAAGGCGCGTAAAATAGATATAAATGATACAATATACGATAGACAGATAAGAAAATAACACAAAAGTTTAATTCGAAATCTCTTTAAGAATGTTATGACTTAATAAGTATTATTGTTAAAATACTTAGCAGGTTTGCAATTAACTATTAAAAACGTTATTATATCAAAGAATGTCATACATATTACGGGCTAGAATTATGAAAGTGAGAAGGATAATACATGGATAAACAAGAACGCTATAATCGACGTAAAAATATTAGAAACTTTTCCATTATCGCACATATAGACCATGGTAAATCTACGTTAGCTGATAGGATTTTAGAAAATACAAAATCAGTCGAAACTAGAGACATGCAGTCTCAACTGTTAGATTCTATGGACTTAGAAAGAGAGCGCGGTATAACAATCAAATTAAATGCAGTTCGCTTAAAATATGATGCTAAAGACGGTGAAACATATACATTTCACCTAATCGATACTCCAGGACATGTCGATTTTACTTATGAGGTGTCTAGATCACTTGCAGCATGTGAAGGTGCTATATTAGTTGTAGATGCTGCACAAGGTATTGAGGCACAAACATTAGCGAATGTCTATTTGGCTCTTGATAATGAATTAGAATTATTACCAGTTATCAATAAAATAGATCTACCAGCGGCAGAACCTGAACGAGTAAAACAAGAATTAGAAGACGTTATCGGTATTGATAAAGATGATGTGGTACTTGCTAGTGCAAAATCAAATATTGGTATTGAAGATATCTTAGAGAAAATCGTTGAGGTAGTGCCACCTCCTGAAGGTGATCCAGAAGAACCTTTAAAAGCACTTATATTCGATTCAGAATATGATCCGTATAGAGGGGTTATCTCTTCTATCAGAGTGATGGAAGGCATTGTTAAAGCTGGCGACCGTATTAAAATGATGGCAACTGGTAAAGAATTCGAAGTGACTGAAGTAGGTATCAATACACCAAAGCAATTACAAGTTGACGAATTGACTGTCGGCGATGTTGGTTACATCATTGCAAGTATTAAAAATGTAGATGATTCACGTGTTGGGGATACAATCACTCATGCTAGTAGACCAGCTGCTCAACCATTACAAGGATACAAGAAAATGAATCCAATGGTATTCTGTGGCCTATTCCCAATTGATAACAAGGATTATAATGATTTAAGAGAAGCTTTAGAAAAATTACAGTTAAATGATGCTTCGTTAGAATTCGAACCTGAATCATCACAAGCTTTAGGGTTTGGTTATCGTACAGGTTTCTTAGGTATGTTGCATATGGAAATTATCCAGGAACGTATTGAACGTGAATTTGGAATAGAACTTATTGCCACAGCACCTTCAGTTATTTATGAATGCATCTTAAAAACAGGCGATGAAGTAACGGTAGATAATCCTGCGAACATGCCTGATAGAGATAGAATAGAAACAATATATGAGCCATTTGTGCGCGCGACTATGATGGTACCTAATGATTATGTAGGTGCAGTCATGGAGTTGTGTCAACGTAAACGTGGTCAATTTATAAATATGGAATATATGGATGATATCCGTGTGAATATTATTTATGAGATTCCATTATCAGAAGTGGTGTTCGATTTCTTTGATCAGTTAAAATCTAATACTAAAGGATATGCTTCGTTCGACTATGAATTTATCGATAATAAAGAAAGTGATTTAGTGAAGATGGACATCTTATTAAACGGTGAAAAGGTTGATGCTTTAAGCTTTATCGTGCATAAAGAATTTGCATATGATCGAGGAAAAGCTTTAGTCGAAAAACTTAAAACGTTGATACCTAGACAACAGTTCGAAGTTCCTGTACAAGCAGCTGTAGGACAAAAAATCGTTGCAAGAACGAATATTAAATCTATGGGTAAAAATGTACTATCTAAATGTTATGGTGGTGACATTACCCGTAAGAGAAAACTTTTAGAAAAACAAAAAGCTGGTAAAGCTAAAATGAAAGCAGTAGGAAATGTGGAAATTCCACAAGATGCTTTCTTAGCTGTACTTAAGATGGATGAAGATTAATATAAATTAAAAATGGGGGCCTTAAATCCAAAAGATTTATGGCCCAGTTTTTTGTGATGATTGTTAATCTTCAATATACGAAAGAAGGTGCACGCAATATGGAAGTAAAAAGTGCATATATCCATATTCCATTTTGTGTAAGAATATGTACGTATTGTGATTTCAATAAATATTTTATACACAATCAACCGGTGGATGAATATTTAGATTGCTTAATTAAAGAGATGCAAGATAGCGAGGTTAGAGTATTAGAAACCGTATTTGTGGGTGGCGGGACACCGACAGCATTAAGTTATGAACAACTTAAGCGATTACTTATTGCAATTACTGATACATTCAAAATTAAAGGCGAATTTAGTTTTGAAGCTAATCCAGATGAATTAACACTTGAAAAAGTTCAATTATTAAAAGATTTTGGTGTTAACAGACTATCTATGGGCGTACAAACGTTTAAACCTGAACTTTTAGAAATATTAGGTAGGACGCATCATACAGCAGATATATATCAAGCTGTTACTAATGCGCGAGCAGTCGGTATTCCCTCTATAAGTTTAGATTTGATGTACCATTTACCACAACAAACACTAGAGGATTTTAAGGATAGTTTAGAAAAGGCATTAGAAATGGATATTGATCATATTTCAAGTTATGGTCTTATATTAGAACCTAAAACACAATTTTATAACATGTATAAAAAAGGCAAGTTGAAAATTCCGAATGAAGATATCGGTGAAGAAATGTATGAATATCTAATTGAGAGAATGAATAATTCTGACTTGCATCAATATGAAATTTCGAATTTTGGGAAAGTAGGTCATGAGTCAGAGCATAATAAAGTTTATTGGAAAAACGAAGGATATTATGGTTTTGGTGCAGGTGCAAGTGGTTATGTTGATGGTGAACGTTACAGTAATGTTAACCCTGTAAATCACTATATTAAAAAAATAAACAATAATGAAAGGCCTATTTTACATTCAACTTATCCCACGAAATCAGAACAAATGGAAGAAGAAATGTTCTTAGGGTTAAGAATGAATAAAGGTGTAAGTAAACATAGGTTTTTTGAAAAGTTTGATCAAACAGTCGAACAAGTATACGAACAGGCTCTCAAAGATTTAACTCAAAAAGGACTTATCGTTGAACAAGATGACTACATTTCTATGACTGATCGCGGAAAAGTCGTCGGAAACTTAGTGTTTGAAGCGTTTTTGCTTAATGTATAAAAATTTATAAAAAACCAGTGCTTTAACATTGACTTACTTTGACCAATTTGATAAATTATAATTAGCACTTGAAACAAAGGAGTGCTAATGAGGTGAAAACATGATTAGTGATAGACAATTAAGCATACTAAATGCAATTGTTGAAGATTATGTTGATTTAGGTCAGCCAATTGGTTCAAAAACACTGATTGAACGGCATAAATTGAATGTTAGTCCTGCTACTATTAGAAATGAGATGAAGCAATTAGAGCTTCTCGAACTAATAGAGAAGACGCACACGTCGTCAGGGCGATATCCTTCAGAATCAGGTATCAGATATTATGTGAATCAATTATTACAAGAAACATCTCATCAACAACAAACTAAAATTCAACGTTTGAGAGATTTATTAGTTGAAAATCATTATGATATTTCGACTTCGCTCAGTGATTTTGCAAATGAGCTTTCAAATCAATCTCAGTATACTACGTTGGTAATGCGTCCAAATCATAAAAAAGATATTATTAATAACATTCATTTGTTTAGAGCAAATGCTTATTTGGTTATAATGGTTGTTGTATTCTCATCAGGTCATGTTGAAAACTTACATTTAGCATCTCAAGTTCCATTATCAAATAATGAACTTACGAACATTTCTAATTTTGTTACTGCTAAATATAACGAGTGGAATAATCATCATTTTGAAAATGACTTGAATGCTTTTGTGAAATCAGATATTGAAAAAGATTTTATAAAAGACATGTTGAATACAATAGATATTCATTTTGATAATCAAAGTAATGGCATTTTTATGGGCGGAAAGGTTAAACTCATAGATGCGTTGAATGAAACAAACGTATCATCAATTCAACCGATTCTACAATATATAGAATCAAATAAAATCACACAATTACTTGATGAAATGTCTAATTCATCTATTAATGTCAAAATTGGTCATGAAATTGAATCAAGTTTAAGTGATATTTCAATTGTCACAAGCGAATATCACATTGATGATAGACTTAAAGGTCAAATTGCGGTTATCGGACCAACGGCAATGAATTATCAGAACGTAATAAGATTACTAAATACGATTTGGTAATTAACAATTGTATTGGAGGGCAGACAATGACAGAAAAAAATGAATCAGTTTTCGACCAGAACGAAGATGTAAATGAACAAACATCAGAAGAAAATACGGTTGAAAGCACTGATGAAACTACAGAAACATCACAAGATAATCTGCAGGAGGACGATTCACAAAATATCTCAGAAGACGTAGATCCTAAAGATGAAGAAATTCAACAATTGAAAAAAGATGTTCAAGAAAACGAAGAGAAATATTTAAGATTATACGCTGAATTTGAAAACTATAAGCGTAGAATTCAAAAAGAAAACCAGACAATGAAAGAATATAAAGCACAAGACGTTTTAAATGATATCTTACCAACAATAGATAACATTGAACGTGCTTTACAAATTGATGGCGAAGATGAACAGTTTAAATCACTTAAAAAAGGTGTAGAAATGGTTCATGAAAGCTTATTAAATGCATTGAAAAATAATGGTTTAGAAAAAATAGAAACTGAAGGTCAACAATTTGATCCTAATTTCCATCAAGCTGTAGTTCAAGATGACAACCCTGATTTTGAATCTGGACAAATCACTGAAGAACTACAAAGTGGATACAAATTGAAAGAAAGAGTTTTAAGACCTTCAATGGTTAAAGTAAATCAATAAATTATTTTATTGTTGAAAACACCAAATTATTCAAACATAACAGGAGGAATTTATTTATGAGTAAAGTAATAGGTATTGACTTAGGTACAACAAATTCATGTATTGCGGTATTAGAAGGCGATGAGCCAAAAGTAATTCAAAATCCTGAAGGTGCTAGAACAACACCATCTGTAGTTGCATTTAAAAATGATGAAACTCAAGTAGGTGAAGTTGCTAAGCGTCAAGCAATCACTAACCCTAACACAATTCAATCTATCAAACGTCACATGGGTACAGATTACAAAGTAGACGTAGAAGGTAAATCATATACACCACAAGAAATTTCAGCAATGGTATTACAAAATCTTAAAAGTACAGCAGAAGATTATTTAGGCGAAAGCGTAGATAAAGCTGTTATTACAGTTCCTGCATACTTCAATGATAGCGAACGTCAAGCTACTAAAGATGCTGGTAAAATTGCTGGTTTAGAAGTTGAACGTATTATTAACGAACCAACTGCAGCTGCATTAGCATACGGTTTAGACAAAACAGAACAAGATCAAAAAGTACTTGTATTTGACTTAGGTGGCGGTACTTTTGACGTATCAATTCTTGAGTTAGGTGACGGCGTATTTGAAGTACTTTCAACAGCAGGTGACAATAAACTTGGTGGGGATGACTTTGACCAAGTGATTATTGATCACTTAGTTGCAGAGTTCAAAAAAGAAAATAGTGTAGACTTATCAAAAGATAAAATGGCTTTACAACGTCTTAAAGATGCTGCTGAAAAAGCTAAAAAAGACTTGTCTGGTGTTTCTCAAACACAAATTTCATTACCATTTATCTCTGCTGGAGAAAGCGGTCCATTACACTTAGAACTTACACTAACTCGTTCTAAATTTGAAGAATTAGCAGATTCATTAATCAGAAGAACTATGGAACCAACTCGTCAAGCAATGAAAGACGCTGGTTTATCTAGCTCTGATATCGATGAAGTTATCTTAGTTGGTGGTTCTACAAGAATCCCTGCAGTACAAGATGCAGTGAAAAAAGAAGTAGGTAAAGACCCTCATAAAGGTGTTAACCCTGACGAAGTAGTAGCAATGGGTGCAGCAATTCAAGGTGGCGTTATCACAGGTGATGTTAAAGACGTAGTATTATTAGACGTTACACCATTATCATTAGGTATTGAGATTATGGGTGGACGCATGAACACACTAATTGAAAGAAATACTACAATTCCAACATCAAAATCACAAGTATACTCTACAGCTGCAGATAACCAACCAGCAGTTGATATCCATGTATTACAAGGTGAACGCCCAATGGCAGCAGATAACAAGACACTTGGTAGATTCCAATTAACTGATATCCCAGCTGCACCTCGTGGTGTACCTCAAATCGAAGTTACATTCGATATTGATAAAAATGGTATTGTAAACGTTACTGCAAAAGACTTAGGTACTAACAAAGAACAAAACATTACAATACAATCAAGCTCAGCACTTTCAGACGATGAAATTGATCGCATGGTTAAAGATGCAGAAGAAAATGCGGAAGCAGATAAAAAACGTCGCGAAGAAAGTGACTTAAGAAATGAAGCAGATAGCTTAGTATTCCAAGTTGAAAAAACAATCACTGATTTAGGTGAAAACATCAGCGAAGAAGATAAAACAAATGCTGAAGAGAAAAAAGAAGCATTAAAATCTGCGCTTGAAGGCGAAGATATAGAAGATATCAAAGCTAAAAAAGAAGAATTAGAACAAGTTGTTCAAGACTTATCAACTAAAGTTTACGAACAAGCTGCACAAGCTCAACAACAAGCTCAAGGTGAAGATGCAAACGCTTCTCAAGACAGCAATGTTGAAGATGCAGATTTCACAGAAGTTAAAGATGACGACAGCGAAGATAAGCAAAAATAGGTGTAGTCATGGACTAATTAATTGTTATTGATAGAAATATATGACACAATTGCTTAGCCAAATTAAGTCAAAGTCAATTGAACATTGGCTTTGACTTTTTCCTTTTTTATAAAAGATTTAATAAAACCGTAAAAGGAGAGATAACAGTGGCCAAAAGAGATTATTATGAAGTCTTAGGTGTTAGCAAAGGCGCTTCTAAAGATGAAATTAAAAAGGCTTATCGTAAATTATCAAAGAAATACCATCCTGACATAAATAAAGAAGAAGGTGCTGACGAGAAGTTTAAAGAAATCTCAGAAGCATACGAAATTTTAAGTGATGACAACAAACGTGCCAATTATGACCAATTTGGTCATGACGGCCCACAAGGTGGCTTTGGTGGCCAAGGCTTTGGCGGTCAAGACTTTAGCGGATTTGGAGGCGGCGGTTTCGAAGATATTTTCAGTTCGTTCTTCGGAGGCGGCAGACAACAACGTGATCCAAACGCACCAAGAAAAGGTGACGATTTACAATATACAATGACTGTTACTTTTGATGAAGCAGTTTTTGGTAGCGAGAAAGAAATTTCAATACGTAAAGATGTTACTTGTCACACATGTGATGGTGAAGGTGCTAAACCTGGTACTAAGAAAAAAACATGTCATTATTGTAGTGGTGCTGGTCACGTTTCTGTTGAACAAAATACAATACTTGGAAGAGTTAGAACTGAAAAAGTTTGTCCAGTATGTAGTGGTTCAGGTCAAGAATTTGAAGAGCCATGTCCAACATGTCACGGAAAAGGTACTGAAAACAAAAATGTTAAAATCAGCGTAACCATACCTGAAGGTGTTGATAATGAACAACAAATTAGGCTAGCTGGTGAAGGTGCTCCAGGTGAAAATGGTGGGCCACAAGGTGACTTATATATCGTCTTTAGAGTTAAACCTTCAGAAAAATTTGAAAGAGATGGCGATGATATTTATTATTCTCTTGATGTTAGCATTGCCCAAGCAACGTTAGGCGACGAAGTTAAGGTCCCAACGTTAAATGGTAGCGTCATGTTGACTATTCCTGCAGGTACGCAAACAGACAAACAATTCCGTCTTAAAGAAAAAGGTATCAAAAATGTACACGGCTATGGCTATGGTGACTTATTTATAAATATTAAAGTAGTTACACCAACTAAAGTAAGTGAGCGTCAAAAAGAATTGCTTAGAGAATTTGCAGAAATTGATGGCGAAGAAATTTCAGAACAACCATCAAATTTTAGAGATAAAGCTAAAAGATTCTTTAAAGGAGAATAGTATATGAACTGGACTGAAGTATCAATCAGCATTAATCATGAGGCCTCATCAATAATTTCTGATATATTAGAAGATTTTGGCTCAAATGGTGTAGTTATAGAAGACTCTAAAGATTTGGAACAAGCGTTTGAAGATAAATACGGTGAAATTTATGCATTAAATGCCAATGATTACCCTGAAAAAGGTGTAAGAATAAAAGCGTATTTCAATGAAATTAAACATACAGAAAAGTTTAAGTTAGAGCTTATTAATGCAATTGAGCAAGTTACTTCTTTGGATCTTTCACTTTTTGAGTACGAAGAACAAACATTGCGTGAGCAAGATTGGGAAAATGAGTGGAAAAATTATTTCCATCCATTTAGAGCTTCAGAAAAGTTCACAATTGTTCCAAGTTGGGAAACATACCAAAAAGAAGTCGAAAGTGAATTATGTATTGAGTTAGATCCAGGTATGGCGTTTGGTACTGGAGACCATCCTACGACGAGTATGTGTTTAAAGGCTATAGAAACATTTGTGAAGCCAAGTGATTCTGTTATTGATGTCGGCACTGGTTCGGGCATATTAAGTATTGCTGCTCATTTGTTAGGTGTAAAACGTATTAAGGCATTAGACGTAGATGAAATGGCGGTAAGAGTCGCTAAAGAGAACTTCGAAAAAAATAAATGTGACCATGCAATTGAAGCAACTACTGGAAATTTATTAAAAGAAGAAACTGAGAAATTTGATGTCGTGATCGCTAATATCCTAGCTCATATTATCGAAGAAATGATTGATGATGCTTATAATACCTTAAATAAAGATGGCTATTTTATAACGTCTGGTATTATAGAGGAAAAGCATGAAGCGATTGTAGAACATATGGAAAACACTGGTTTTAAAGTGTTGTCTATTAATCATGAAAATAGCTGGGTCTGTATCATAGGGCAGAAAGTGAGCGATTGATATGCAAAGGTACTTTATTAATCAAAATGCTGATACACATCAGCGATTTTCCATTATCGATAAAGGTGATATCCATCATATTTTAAACGTAATGAGATACCAAATTGATGATGAAATTATTATTACCTTTTTGGATCAATTTGTCTATAAATGTAAAATTAGAAATATAGGTACTGATGAAATTGAAATTGAGCTAGTTGAACAAATTGATATAGATTCAGAATTACCTCAAACCATTACCATATGTAGCGGTTTAATCAAAGCGGATAAATATGAATGGTTATTACAAAAAGCAACCGAACTGGGTGCTAGTGAATTTTTAGCTGTAGGAATGAAACGTTCCGTTGTAAAGTTAAATGATAGTAAAGTAACTAAGAAATTAGAACGTTGGCAGAAAATTATTAAAGAAGCTGCCGAACAAAGTTATAGATTGGCAATACCTTCTATCGATTATAAAGCATCGCTAAAAGAAGTTGTTCAACAAAGTGACTTATATGATTATATTTTGATAGCGTATGAAGATGCTGCGAAACAAGGTGAAGTTAGTAATCTTAAAAGGACAATAAAACAATTTCAGCCAAATGATCGTGTTTTAGTTATTTTTGGACCTGAAGGTGGATTAGCCGAAGAAGAGTTAGCATTGTTTAATGAAAGTGCATATCAAGTTGGGCTTGGTCCTAGAATATTAAGAGCTGAAACAGCGCCCCTATATGTACTTAGTACCATAAGTTATGAAGTAGAACTGTTAGATTAATCCTATCTATGTATAATTATTGAATTTAATCAATATATTAAGCTTAATAACAAATTTACTAGCATTAATATAATTTACAAAAGACTTTAGCTTCCTGCTAAAAGAAGTCTTAGAATAACGTTAAATTAAAAAAATGTAAATTTTACTAATTGACCATTCATAAAATTAAAACACTGATATAGCAATGTTTGTAATGTGTTTTTGATTATTTCAGTACAGTTTTGATACAGTTTTTATTTTAAAGTACACTATTTATCAAATAATTTCATGGCTGATTGCTTTTTATCAGTGTATAAATGTGAATAAGTCTGTATAGTCTGTGTAATGTTTGAGTGACGCATTAACTCCATTAACAGATACATGTCTATACCATTATTAATTAAATACGTTGCATAAGAGTGTCTTAAGCTATGAACTTTTAAATCTGGAAATACTTCTTTAAATCCACGTGTGTAAATGTTATAAGAAATATGTTTATCTTTACGTGGAAATATAAAACTTTCGCCACTGAATCCTTTGTAAAGGGTTTGGTGGTTTTTATATTTGTTATCTAATATTTCTCTAATATGTTTAGGTACTGGAACAATGTTTGTACTTTTTTCAGTTTTGGTGAAATGTTGTATTTTTCGCGTACGTTGTACAACAATTTTATTCACATCTAATTCACCTTTAATCATGTCATAATCTTTCCACTGTAAAGGTAAAGCTTCTCCTACACGTAATCCAGTATAGAATAATAATTTAGTTAAATCACGTACTGTCTCATCTTCTATTTTTTCTACTCTCTTATCAAATTCTTCACGCGTAATATATTCCTGCTTAGGACTTGTATATGGTATCGTTTCTATTGTTCCAGAAGGATCGTAAGTTAATCTATAATTCTTCTTAGCATAGTTAAATACTGATTTAAAATTCATTATAATTGTTCTAGCATAACCAGCAGAAATTTTTTCATCATCTACTAAAGATTTTCTAAACTCTTTACATTGTTCTATAGTAATTTGGCTAATAGGTAAGTGTCCGAACTTAGCCTCTAAATGTTTTTTATATAAATTCTTCTTAGCTCGTTTAGATTGTTCTGTTAAATCTTTATTCTCTAATCTATCAAAGAATATATTACCAAACGTCTGGGAATCAGAATAACCATTTTTAACGTTTTGTATGAATTCAGATTCTGCTAGTTTAGCATCCTTTTTCTTAATAAAACCACGTTTTACTTTACGTTTATGCTTTCCGAATACATCCACATAGAATGCTGAAAAGTAGTATTTTCCTGTTTTCTTGTCTTTATATACTGGCATATTGCTAATCCTCCTAAAAAAGATAAAAATATATAGGGCATAGTTAAATGCCCTTGTAATTATTCTTTTGGTCCAGCAAGTGTAGGCTCTTGCATACCATATGGTGATTGTTTGCTTAACTCACGCATTCTTTCTATTTCTGCATCAGTAGGGTTATCGAAGTCTATTCCTTCATTTAAGGCTTGTTGTCTTGCTTGATTAACAGGTGCCTGTTGTGTTTGCTGCTGTTGTTCTTGAGTTGGTGATTGTTCTTGTGACTGGACAGGTTGCTGTTCTTGAGTATTCACTTGTTCTTGTTGTTGCATAGGTTCTTCTGTACTTTGTTGTTCCTGTGATTGTGGTTCTTCATTCGCTACTTTTTCATTAGTCTCATCGTCTGATTTCTGTTTTTCTTCATCTGATTCTTTAACGTTATCTTTTTTCTTATCGTCTTTCTTACTTTCTTTATCAGATGACTTAGTTTCCTTCTTATCTTCCGACTTACTTTCTTCTTGTCCACATGCTGCTAAAACTAAAAAACTAGCTAATATTAAAAATAATATTTTTTTCATTTTGCATTACCTCCCTAATATTTCTTATAAAATATATAAGCCCCTACACGGGGCTATATAAATTATTTTTCTAAGTTATCGACTGCATATTGAGCTTCTTCTTCTGTAAATTTATCACCGTAACTTGAAGTCAATTGGTCGTATATGCCATCTTTGGACATATTTTGGTCCTCTTGATATGATTCAGCAGCTTTTAAAGCATTCTCTTTGTAGTCAACTTTTAAGTGGTCTACTGCATATTGAGCGTCTTCCTCAGAAAATTGGTCACCTGCATCAGCTGTTAATTGGTCAAAAATACCTTTTTTTGACATATGCATTGTATCAGCATAAGTTTTAGCCGAATTTAGTGCGGCTTGTTGTTCTTTGCTAGCATCGTTGTCTTTTTCGACTTCAGCAGTACCATCATTAATCTCTTTATCAACTTCATTTACTACAGTTGCAGAAAAGATAGCAAAAATGATACCTATTATAATTAATAAACCTAAACAGCCCCCACAGCCCCATAACCATTTCTTTTTCTTACCTTTCTTTTCTCGTTCTTTGTACTCTTCGAATTGCTGTTGCTGCCTCGCTAACAATTCCTCGTTTGTTAATTCTTTGTTCTCTGTTGCCATAAAACATCCTCCTAATAATAAGTATATATATTAAACAACCGTAGTTGTATTAATCCCAATTCTCATGTTTAAACACTTGTAAAGGTTCGAATTTAATTACATAACCCTTGTAATATACATCTAAACCGTATTTCATTTTATAATGCTTCAATGTGTTTAATACATACTGCTCTGAAACGTTGAAATATTCTGACATCTCAAATAAGTTATGTACTCCATGGAAGAAAGCATCAATAATCCCTTCAAGAGAAATAGCTAGTTCAGAGCCTAAACGTCTTGCTTTTAATTCGAATTTTCGATTTAACATTTTGGATTGATCTCGAATATCTCCATATGTAACTAAATGATGTCCAATTTCTTCATACAAAGTTTCGAGTTTATTTACAGAATTCATGCGTTTTTCAATAAGGATGACTTCGCCTAAATATAAACCTGCAAGACCTTTCTTCAAATTGGTTTCCTCAATGATGATTTGGTCATCATACTCTGCTAATAAATTTTCATAATTTCTCATGGAAACACTCCTTATTTTTTACGCTTGCTTTTAACGAATTCTGCATAATCCAATATCTCTTGCCATTCTTCTTCTGTTAAATCACCATCTAAATGAGCAGCAATGGTTTCAAAAGAATTTTTCGTTTGTTTCTCCTCTAAACCTAACAAATATTCAGGTGTAACTTTAAGAACATTGGCAAAATCATCCGCTCTGTTTAACGGAAATTCTCTGGATTTATTTAAATATCTTGAAACTGTAGATTTAGCCATATTAGTTCTGCGCGCTAATTCACTAGTTGATAGATTTTGTTTGTCCATTAAATTTGTTATCACAGTAATGATTTCATCGTTGTTTCTCATAGTTAAGTACCGTCCTTTTATTTTGTTTCCGTATTGGAACAATACAAATATAACATACGTTCCCAATAAGCACAATAGAAAAAATGAAAAACGCTTTTAAATAGGTAAGTATTTGGTTTTTTAATAAAAGTGAAAAATAAATACACTTAATGTGTTGACATTCGGGAACGTGTTTGCAATAATATGAATTGTTCCCGATAGGAAACGGAAACGAGGTGACACATTTGAAACTGAATTTAGAAAGATTGAAACAAACTAGAATCGACAACGAATTTAGTCAGGAATATATGACTAAGGAGCTAGGTTGGAAATCTAGATCTCAATATTCTAAGAGGGAAAGTGGGGCAGTATCTATTGGTGCTGATGAATTAATAGCTATCGCTAAAATACTAGGATATAGCAAAGAAGAAGTAGGTTATTTTTTTGATTAAAACGTTCCCGGAATGAAACAGTGGAAACGTTTAGTCAATGAACTTCAGCACTCACATAGAGCATTTATGAGCGAGAGTAGGCGATGATATGAGCCACACCATAATACATATAAGGTCATTGCCAAGACTGAATCTTGTATGTGGGTGCTGAAAGAAAAGGAGGAAATCAAATGCAAGAATTACAAAACAAGCCGAACATATCACAAATGTTCAATATTCAAGAGAAAGAAAATGGCGAAATTGCAATCAGTGGTCGTGAATTACATGAAGTACTAGAGATCAAAACAGAATATAAGAAGTGGTTCGGTAGAATGACTGAATATGGTTTTGAAGAAAACATCGATTACACAAGGGTGACCCAAAATTGTCTTACCCGAGGTGGATATCAAAATATAACTGATCATGCACTAACATTAGATACTGCTAAAGAAATAGCAATGATACAAAGAAGTGAGCCAGGTAAACGAACTAGACAGTATTTTATTCAAGTAGAGAAAGCATGGAACAGCCCAGAAATGATAATGCAACGTGCTTTGAAAATAGCAAATGATACGAAATTGCAATTGGAAGCACAAATTGAAAAAGACAAACCCAAAGTATTATTCGCAGATTCCGTAGTTGGAAGTCAAAGCTCAGTTTTAGTAGGAGAATTAGCAAAACTTCTTAAACAAAATGGAGTAGACATAGGTCAAAACAGATTATTCGAGTGGATGAGAGAGAATGGATATCTCATAAAACAAAAAGGTGAGAACTACAATTTACCAACACAACGCAGTGCAGACTTAGAAATTATGGATATTAAGAAACGTACTATTAACAACCCAGACGGTTCAAGCCAAATCACAAGAACAACAAAAATTACTGGAAAAGGTCAGCAATACTTTATTAATAAATTTTTATCAGAGTAGGAGGAAACGTAATGAACATAAAACAAGCATTAAAAATAACACTCCTAATCGCCATCTTGGTCGAGGAGATTAAGAGTGTTGGGAAACCGAAAATTTACGTTAGAACTAAAAGCTATTTTGATTAGATGTTCGTCTTGATTAAATTTTTAACAGCATACAATTTTGTCTGAGCACAATTTTTACAGATAACTGTTGCTAACTCCATATGAGGAGCAGGTAAAGAATCGCTTGAGACGTTTAAAGTAAAAACATCAGAAAGTATTTCGAATTTAGGTTGATTACAGCATGGTTGAATGTTTCCACTTTTTAAATGTCTTTGTATTTCAAGCATTTGGCTTTGAGAAAATGCTTTTGTATTCATATTAATTTCACCCCCTTTGCACACAGATAAATAAATTATACCAGAAAGGAATGGTTACATGAGAAAACAATTTTTAAACTCAAAAGACGTAGCACTTATAACAGGGAGATCAATCGCAACAGCCAACAGAAGAATCAACATGATGAACAAAGAATTAAAGGAGCAAGAATATTACACTGAACCTGGTTTAATACCAGTAGTGGTATTCGAAGAAAAGTACAAAGGTATTAAAATACCTGATGAAATGTTGGAGGTGAATTTATGAACGAATTTTTATCGGTTTTAACTGGTGTTTTAGTAATGATGCTTTCATTAGTATTTACGAATGACTTTACGCATTTAATAGTTATCTACTTTGCAACATTCTTCATAACGTACTGTTGGTTCTGGCCAGAGTTTTTCAAGGCAATAAAAAAGACCGCTAAGCGCGCCAACGCTTAACAGTCAAAGAGATTTATTAATTAAATGTATTTTAAATATACACGTAATAGAGGTGTTTCGTCAAATGGCAGAAGAATACGAAACAAAAGAAGTAGCTTATCTAATCAAAGAGCAAGATGGAAAATGTAAATATTTAACAAATAAACCTAATCATCCAGAAGACGCAACTTACAACATTCAGCGTAGAAATGCTAGGCGTTTAACAGGATTAGAAGAAATAAACATTCAATGGGATGAACATCTTATTGAAACAGAAACTACAGTGACAAAAAAATATTATAAAACATTCAGTATAGATGAATTACGGGAGGTACAAGATGACTGAACAATCATTATTTAACAAACTCAATTCGATGAACGTGAATGATCATGTCGAAAAGAAACAAGGGTTATCATACCTTGCATGGTCTTACGCACACCAAGAGTTAATGAAAATCGACCCTAACTATGAAATGAAGATACATGAGTTCCCCCATCCAGACGTAACTAACGACCAATATTTTGTCCCTTACTTGGCTAGTCCTGAAGGTTACAGCGTAACAGTATCTATTACATTAAAAGGATTAACAAAGACGGAAACTTTACCCGTACTAGACTTTAAGAATAAGTCAGTGCCTTACAAACAAGCTGATATGTTCCAAATAAACAAAACATACAAGCGCGCATTTGTTAAAGCAGCAGCATTACATGGTATCGGATTGTATTTATATCATGGGGAGGATGCGCCAGACGCTAGTGAAAGTGATGTAAGTGAATTAACAGAAAAGATTAATCAATTTGTAAGTATCTCACAAGAAAAAGGCAAAGATGCCACGTTAGGCAAAACGAGACGTTGGTTAGGATTACAGACTATAAACAAAGCATCGAAAAGTGAGATTGCAAACGCACACGCAAAACTAGATGCAGGACTAAAACAATTAGACAAGGAGAATGAATAATGATAAACAGAGTCGTATTAGTAGGTAGATTAACAAAAGACCCAGAATTTAGAACAACACCTAGTGGAGTGAGTATCGCCAATTTCACTTTAGCTGTTAATAGAACATTCACAAATGCACAAGGCGAGCGTGAAGCAGACTTCATCAATGTAGTTGTTTTTCGTAAACAAGCAGAAAATGTAAACAACTATTTATTCAAAGGTCATTTAGCTGGTGTTGATGGTCGTATGCAATCACGTAGTTATGAAAACAATGAAGGTAAACGAATATTCGTTACCGAAGTAGTAGCGGACAGTGTTCAATTCATGGAGCCTAAATCACAATCTAAAGGGCAATCTCAACAACAAAGTGGACAAGCTAAGTCACAACAATCACCTGATAAGGATAACCCTTTTGCTAACGGTAACGCAGATATAGATACGGACGATCTCCCGTTCTGATTGGAATGATTAAATGCCGATAATTAAAAACTACATCCATCAAGATGATGGCACAATAACTGCTGTCATCGAGGGTGTAACTTTAGAAAACAAAGACTTCTTACTGTTAGATAACGGACTAGAAGTAGAGTGTGAAGTAATCGTGAGTGATCCATACAAGATAACAGATAAGCAACGTAGGAAAGTGTTCGCAATGGTACGAGATATATTCAACCACTATGGACAACCGATGGATTACTTAAGGTATATGTTCCAAAAACAACTAGAGTTTTTGCATGGGTATGAACCTATTTCATTAAGTAACTGTAGTAGAAGGCAAGCAGGTGAATTAATCGAGTTAATCCTTGATTTTATATTCACTAACAACGTACCAATGAACAAGGCTACTAGCGACCTTATGAGCAACGATAAGTATTTCCTATATAAATCTACCGTTAATAGAACTTGCGTCATATGTGGCGCTCCAAATAGCGATTTAGCACATTATCAAGCAGTAGGTAGAGGACGCAACAGAAACAAGATGGATCATTACGGAAACAAAGTATTAGCGCTATGTAGAAACCACCATACAGAGCAGCATCAAATAGGCATGAACACATTTAATAGTAAATACCACTTACACAATAGCTGGATAGCAGTAGATGATAAATTAAACAGCATGTTACGAGGTGAGAAACAGTGATAGCAAGACCTCTTAATTATAAAGATAGAATCGGCATTGCATATAGGATTATGCAAATTAGAACACAAAGAAATTTTGATCAAACCGAGTTCGCAGAAATTATGGGAGTTACAAGAGTAACAGTTAATCGATGGGAAAACAGAGTTTTAATACCACACATGAAGAAAATCAAATTAATGGCATTCATATTCAAGTTAAAACCTGAATGGATTTTGTACGGAGAAGGTGAAAAACATGGCAACGTTTAGAACAATTAAGCAAGATGGCGATTTCGTATTAGTCCATAAAGGATTTATATACGATGATAAATTATCTGCCAGGGCTAAAGGAGTTTTGCTTTACTTATTAAGTCGTCCTAATGATTGGCAAATATATACAAGTGAAGTTCAGAAGCACATGAAAGATGGAGTTAAATCAGTTAATTCAGCTGTAAACGAGTTAATCAATGTGGGATATATAAAGCGTACTTTAAAGAGAAGCGACAAAGGTACATTTAAAGGTTATGAATATCTAGTTTATGAAACTCCAACCGAAATGCCTTTCGCGGAAAACGGGCAAACGGAAAACGGTTTGACGGAAAACGGGCAAACGGAAAACCGTCAAGGGCATACTACTAATAATAATAGAACTAATAATGATTTAACTAATAATAACAATACTAATAATGATGGTAATACTATGTCGAGTTCCTCGACTGTGTATCCTTATGAATCGATTATAGAATATCTTAATCAATCAGCAGGTAAGCACTATAAAGCTACAACTAGGAAGACTAGAGACTTAATCAAAGCTAGATTTAAAGACGGTTTTGACGAGCAGGCATTCCAAACTGTAATTAACAATAAAGTTAGTGAATGGAAAGGCACTGAGATGGAAAACTTTTTACGACCAGAAACATTATTCGGTACTAAATTTGAAGGTTATCTTAATCAAGAAATAAAAAATACTGGACAAGACCAACTAGAACGTATGAAGTATGACCCTAGTTATTGGGATTAGGAGTGATTAAATGAAACGCATGTTAAGCCCTAGAATAACAGAAACGCTTAAACAATATGAAGCTAACGATGTAGAGAAAGGACTGTATTGCGAAAAGTGTGGTAACAGATATGATCTACACACATTTAGTAGTGGTTATGAATATCGTGATGGTTGTGAGTGTAGCATGATTGCAGCAGGCAAAGAAGCAGAGAAAAAACGTAAACAGAAAGCAATCAATAATATATTTAACCAATCTAATGTTAACTACTCATTACAAGAAGTCACGGTGAACAATTATCAACCACAGAACCAATCACAAACAGATGCTAAACAAACTGCTATAGAGTACGTTAAAACATTTTCTATAGATAAACCTAAGTCATTAATCATGCAAGGCTCATATGGAACAGGCAAATCACACCTAGCGTATGCAATTGCTAAAGCAGTTAAAGCACAAGGTTACTCCGTAGCATTTATGCACATACCAATGTTAATGGATCGTATCAAAGCTACTTACAATAAAAATGCAGTTGAAACTACAGACGAGTTAGTCAAATTACTTAGCAGCATAGACTTGCTTGTATTAGACGATATAGGTGTTGAAAACACAGAACATACATTAAACAAACTATTTAGCATAGTTGATAACAGAGTAGGTAAGAACAACATTTTCACAACCAACTTTAGTGATAAAGAGTTAAATCAGAACATGAATTGGCAACGTATCAATTCACGTATGAAACATAATTCACGCCAAGTAAGAGTGCTTGGTGATGACTACAGGGAGAGAGACGCATGGTAACTAAACAATTTATTAAACAAAATCTTGGTTGTTCAGATATATACGCACAGAAACTAATTAACTACGCTCACGGAGACGAGAAAGTATTATATGAACTATTTATCCAAAAGTTAAATGAAAGACGTACACGTCAAGCTATTTGCGAGGTGTGTTAAATGGGATTAAGTCAGAGATACACGTTAAAGGATAACAATTCAAAAGTTGTAGCGACAGTTATTCCACTAGATAGAAACAGAAATAGCGTAGCTAGATTGAAAAAGTCGTTAGGAATTGATGAAGATATCGTAACTGATGAAAGATTAGATGAAATCAAGCGTATATATAACCTGAATGACAAAGAACAAACAAGCATATTTGATTATCTATAGGAGTGACTAAATGAAACGTATAGAGCTAACAGTAGATGCACCTATGGCATCACCTAGACCAAGGTTTAGGAATGTAGGTAAATATGTTCAGACTTATATGCCTGCTAAATATACAAACCATAAGAGAATTTTAAGAAAACAGATGCCTTACATGATGATAGACAAACCAATTAGGTTAACAATCGAGTTTCATTTCCCTTTACTTAAGTCATGGAGTAAGAAGAAACATGTAGCAATGGTAGGCCAATACAAGAGAACCAAACCAGATATAGATAATCTAATTAAAACAGTATTAGACGCTGCAAATGGTCATGTTTGGCAAGACGATAATCAAATAGTAGAAATCAAAAGTTTTAAGAAGTACGCAGAAACTCCGAAAGTGATTATGGAATTAGAGTACTGGAGTGATCTAAGTGAATGATGAAACAACAATTACACTAAAAATCAAAGTAGAAGTGGAACAAGAGGTAACTGTGCCTGTGAAAGCTAACTATGATTTAGAAAGCATCAAGGAACGTGAAGCAGATAAAGCATATGACAAGTATGTAAATAACCCAGAACGATTAGGATTTGAAGATATTAAATTCAAGGACGTATCAGACGTACAAGTTAAAGATTATTAGGAGGACGAACAATATGGCATTACAACGTGTGAAAGACAAACATGGAGAAGTATGTTTTGTACTTGATATTGGAATTAAACAACATTTAATACCAGTGGAAGATTATAAATTGGCAAAAGAATTAGGGATGGATCGCAAGACGATTAGAAAGCACATTGTTAACGGACCAATTAGTTTTAAGAAATATGTTGAGAGATATCAACGAGAAAAAGAAGGTATTAGACGTTTAGCTATAGAAGATAGAGAACGTGAAGAACGCAGACTAGCAAGAATAGAAGCTAAACAACTTAAGGAACAAGAACGACTGCAGATGATTGAGAAAGCGAAGTGTAGAAGTAAATGGTTTGAGCATTTAGCAGAGAACGACATTTTCCCGAAGGTGGTTAGGTAGATGATACAACTTTTAGAACTATTCGGTGGGATTGGAGCGCCTAGAAAAGCATTACTAAATTTAGGTTATGAACATAAGGCTATTGATTATGTGGAAATAGATGAAAAGTCAGTTAGAACTTATAACGCTTTATATGACCACTTACACAAACCGCAAAGCGTAGTCAATTGGAATTTAAAACCAGACATATTAGTACACGGTAGTCCTTGCCAAGATTTTAGTAGAGCTGGAACAAGATTAGGTGGCAATGATGAAGATAAGACAAGATCGTCATTAATGTGGGAGACAATTCGTATTATCAAAAATATGGGTGAATGGAAACCCAAAGTGGTTGTGTGGGAAAACGTTAAAGGTGTACTTGCTAAAGATATGATACACAACTTCAAAAAGTATTTTGTCGAAATGGAAAAACTAGGTTATGTGAGTAACTACAAAGTTTTAGATAGCAGAGACTTTGGCGTACCTCAAAAAAGAGAAAGAGTATTCGTAGTAAGTATGCTAAATGGTAATACTTTTGATTTTGACACTTTAGAAAATAAACCTATGGATAACATCGAAACGTATTTATTAGATGATGTAGATGAAAAATATACAATCAAATCACCTTCGATGTTAAGAGCAATTAACAAACGTAATAATTTTGGTGGTGGGTTGAAACCGATAGAAGAATATAGTTGGACGATTACTACCAAACAAAACAGATGTCCTAATAGTGGAATCATTCCTATAGGTAACGGTCAATATAGATTGTTAACTGAATTAGAATGTTGGAGGCTAATGGGCTTTGATGATGAGGACTATTACAAAGTAGCAAATGAACACATCACAAGAAAGGATACTACAAATGGAACATTATATAAACAAGCAGGCAATAGTATTGTTGTACAAGTATTAGAAGCAATATTTAAACAAGTGATAGCACAGATGGATACAAGACAGAAAGAGCTATCGCTATGATCCTCTCAAACACAATCGACATACGTTACAAATATAAAACTGGTGGGATGAACACCAAAGAAATGGCACAGTTATTAAAATATTATCGCCTTAAAGGATTCTTGAAATCTGTAAATACTAACAGCTTTATCGTAGCAGTGTTACCAGAGGATAAAACACATAACAGGAAAGTCATGGAGGGGTTGAAAAGGAGTGATGGCGAGTGAGTCCAGAAGAAGAAAAGGTAATTAATAGAAACACTATGAAGTTACAAGAACATTTATATA
This sequence comes from Staphylococcus sp. Ze2, assembly GCF_048568365.1. Taxonomy (NCBI): domain Bacteria; kingdom Bacillati; phylum Bacillota; class Bacilli; order Caryophanales; family Staphylococcaceae; genus Staphylococcus; species Staphylococcus sp. Ze2. The sequence continues at coordinate 1,630,684 of NZ_CP183486.1, forward strand.
AATCACTAAAACAACGCGACCAATACAAATCAGAACGCGACTCCTTAATCGATGATATAGCAGTGTTGAAAGCAAATATTAGTAGGTTGGAACGGGAGAATGGAGATTACAAAATAGCGAATAAGAATGTAGCTGACTACGGTCATGAGTGGAAAACAGAATGTCACAAGATTGAACGGAAACTTGAGAAAGTAGCTACTGCTTATAAAACCCTAACCGACCACATACGATTGAAAGCAGAAAACAATCCAGGTGTAAGTCGCTATATAGATTTGGTTAACTACATTGATAGATTGGAGCGTGATTAGATGGCGTATGAGTATGAATGGGAAGAAATAGAAATTGTTGTTAAAGAAGATTATTTAAAATTAAAACGCAAAGCAAAGGCGTTTGATGAAATATTGAATATAGACTTATGTAAACATGAAGAAGAATACGCAGCTGATGTTCTAGATATTGTCGATGAATATAAGGAGCGTGCAGACGATGAAAGATAATTGGCAGAAACTAAAAGATGAACTACGTGAAATGTTTATTTACGGTTACCACTTAGAAGAAGGTACAGCTAGTAAGTATATGAATGAAGCATATGGGATAGTTTTCAAGAGAATGTGTGAGATAGACAACACAAACGAATTTAGCAACTTACTAAGCGATTTGGAGGACGAGTAGATGGAACCATTAGAATCTGTTCTTGGAGAAGAAGTAAAAGACTGTATCGATAAAGATACATTTAGATTTGATTTATTAGGAGGAGAAACAAAATGACTAACACAGTAACTATAGATTTAAAAACTTATAACGAATTATTTTATAAAGCACGTAAATACGACGAGTTAAAGAAAGAGAATGGCATTATGGTGGATATGGATAAGTGGAATGAAGTGGTTATTAAAGCATTTAAACATGATGTGAAGTTAAATTCTGTAGAACTCTCAAAAGCGCTTAAGCACAAATCAAAACTGAATTTGTATAACAATGGAGGTCTTTTATAAATGACTAAATTACAAATCAAACTATTAAGCGACAACGCAACTAAACCTAAACGAGCAGATATTCTAGGATTGGGGAGTAAATAAATGACTGAGTATATGTTAAAACAACCAGGACACGTAGGAGATAGTATTAGAATACCAGGTGAAGTGTTTGAAATTAAGAAGTTAAAACATTTAATTCAATTCAAGGATAAGGATGAGAAGTTTAAATATATAGTCGTGGGTGAAGATGAGTTACTTACTACGAAGTCATTAAAAGAACGTTTCACCAAAGGCACATATAAATCAGAAACGCCTAAACGCATTACTAAAACACTACTGATCATAGCACTATACGAATTATCAAAAGAAATCACATATGAAATCATTTGTCGCACGCAAGCTAATGACATAGTGGACAATGCACCGACAGATTATGAGGAGGAGAAGTAATGTTCTGGATTATAGCAACTATTCTTCTAGGAGTAATCGCAATCGTTTCGCTAACATATAACAAAATCAAAGATAATAGGATAGATGCACTGGAATATGAGGTGGCATACTTATTAGATATTATATTCAATGATCATGGCGATGTTGTATTGAGATTGAAAGAAAACGAATTAACAGATGAAGATATTAGAGAAATTAAAGATAAGTGGTATAAATTAATTAAATAACTGGAGTGAACGTATGTACACAAAAGAAGAAATTCGATATATGATTGATAACTTTAGAAGTATATGTAATACGTTGGAAATGATATTACCAGAGGTGGATAGTAATAGCATCGCGCAATATGGCATTGAATCTACATTACCTAAACCACAAGGTGTTAACAGTAGCAAAGTGGAGTCAGTTGTTATTGCTAGAGAGAAAGCTCATAAGCACATACAAAACAAAATGGATAAGATAGCTTTTATTAATGAATGCCAGAACAAACTAAATGAAGATGACTTTATATTCTTAGAAATTATGAAAGGATACAAAAGACACCAGATATTACCTAAAGCAGAAATGAATAAGAATAGGTATGATGAAAGAAAGAGAGATATCGTAAATAAGATATACAACTTACAAAAGGCAAACTAGGACAGATATGACAAATCAGGACAGTTGTGACACTATTTCATACTATACATGGGTATGGTATATAATTAACTCGTAGGGTATTTCAGTTAAGGCGTTATAAATAAAGATACTATATTATATTTAGGCACACCTATTCCGCAGGTGTGTCTTCTTTGTGCTTATTGATATGAACACTACACATGAACTCCAATCACTAACTACTTAGTCATGATCGTAGTGCTGATATGAGTTAGCATATGTCATTTGTTAATAAAGATAAGGTGATTGCATATGATAGATGATATTAACTATAAAGATGTGAATGATCGTAAGAGATTTTATAAGAAGAGAGAATGGAAAGACATAAAAGCGAGAAGACGTGAGATTGATAATGATGAGTGCCAGTGGTGTAAGGATAAAGGCAAAGTAGTTACATCTAAAGACACGAGATTAATTGTTCATCATAAGCAGGAGTTAAAGGACAGACCAGACTTAGCATTAGATATAGACAATTTAGTTACAGTTTGCTTTGTTTGTCATGAAAATCATCACGATAGAAATATTTATAAAAAGAAAAAAGATAATTGGAATGATGAATGGTGGTAATTTTAAAAAATAAATTTATATAAAAAAATTATTTACCCCCTACCAAAATATTTTTAATTTTATTTTAACCTCGGGGAACGAGGTGGGGAGTCTTTTCTCGACATTTGTTAACAATTATCGCGTATAACCCCTCCCTAAATCATATATAGAAAAGAGGTGATAACTGTGGAAAGAAATGAACAACAAATTAAAGAGCATGAGGCACGAGTAGATAAAGAAAAGAAACGCTTAGACAAGGTTTTCCAATCTATACCAGACGACAAAAAGAGAGTGGCGCAAGGATTAATCGTTCAAGCTGCAAGAATGCGTGTATTACTTGATGACGCATGGTTGGATATTCAAGAAAATGGCGATTATGAGTTATTCACTCAATCAGAGAACGCCCCTCCATACGAACGTGAACGACCAATAGCCAAACTTTTCAATTCTCGTGATGGTGCTTATCAGAAAATTATACAACAACTCACGCGGTTGTTACCTGAAGATGTGGCGCAAGAAGTGAAGGAAAAAGGTAGGAGTTTATTATGACGAAAGTAAATAAACATGTACAACGGTACATAGATAAATATAAAAATGGTGAAATTAACTTAAACAGTGACCGAATTAAATTGATAGATCACTTGGAACTTAATGTTTTGTATCGAGAGGACTTATATTTCGATGATGAGCAAATTGAAAAGTGTATTGCTTTTACAGAAAAGTTTTATTTCAAATTACAACCATTCCAGAAATTTCTAATCGCATTTATTTTCTTATTCGATGAAGAAGACGAATTATACTTTGAACAGTTCTTTTGGTTAGTGGCACGTGGTGCTGGTAAAAACGGTTTGATCAGTGCTTTATCTAACTATCTAATAAGTGAACTACATGGTGTAGATAATTACGATGGCACAGTTGTAGCTAACACTGAAAAACAAGCTAAAACATCATTTGAAGAAATGCACAGGCAAATTACTAAGCATAATTTATATAGTGGAAAAATTAACGATGTAGAAGGTGAAGGTTTCTTTGATTTAACCAAATTACGCATAACATCAGAAGTAACACAAAGTAAATTTGAATTCGCAACAAGTAACGCTGGCAGTAAAGACGGTGGTCGCGAAGGATTTATCATTTATGATGAAATTCACAGATATGAAAACAATGACATAGTAGATGTATTCTCTAGTGGGCTTGGTAAAGTAAAGCACCCTAGAGAATTTTTTATAGGTACTGATGGATTTGTTCGTGAAGGATTCTTAGATAAATTGAAAGACCGAGCTAAAGAAATTCTTGAAGGTCGTTCTCCCGATGATAGATTGTTTCCATTTATTTGTAAGTTAGATCATAAAGAAGAAAAAGACGACCCTACAACTTGGTCTAAAGCGAATCCAATGTTTGAAGAGCCTATGAGTGAATATGGCAAAAGACTTTATCGAAAAGTATTGAATCAATATAAAGATTTAGTGCACAGTCCTAGTGGATATGAAAACTTTATAACAAAGCGTATGAACCTACCTGAAGAAGATTCAAGTAAGATTGTAGCGTCTCGTGATGATGTATTGGCTACAACTCGTAATATACCACCATTAAGTAATAAAACAGCTATTGGTGGTGTTGACTATGCGAGTATTAAAGATTTTGCGGCAGTCGGATTGTTATTTAAACAAGGTGATGATGTGGTGTGGATATCACACTCATTTGCTCGTAAAGGGTACTTAGACGAAGCTAAACTAAAGCCACCAATTAAACAATGGGAGAAAGACGGTCATTTAACAATAGTAGATGAACCATCAATTAATCCAGTTCATATCGTTAATTGGTTTATAGAAATGCGCAAAAAGTACGCAATTCAAAAAGTAGTAGCCGATAATTTCCGAATGGATTTAATGCGTCCGCTGTTTGAAGAAGCAGGTTTCGATATAGAGGTGTTGCGTAATCCTAGAGGTGTTCACAGTAAATTAGCACCACGTATAGAAACCTTATTTGCTAACCATCGTGTCATTTATGGCGATAATCCATTAATGCGTTGGTATACAAATAATGTAGCGGTTCAAATAAAGAAAGATGGCAACAAAGAATTTATCAAGAAGGACGAACACAGAAGAAAAACAGATGGCTTCCATGCATTCTTACACGCTTTGTATAGCGTAGATGAAATAGAAGAAATTGATTTAGATCAAGCATTCGACTTATTAGATAAACTTGATTTCTAGTTAGGAGGTGATTTATTGGGGATTTTTGATTCAATACTGAAAAGGAATCTAGACTTACGAGACATGCTTGATTTAGATTTAGCTTATGACCCTGCAAGTAGGTCGTATTTAAAACGTATTGCACTTGAAACATCTATTAACTTTATTGCCCGTACCTTTAGCCAATCAGAATTTTGGGTTAAAGATGGACAAGAATTAGTTAGAGATAAGTTGTATTACAAATTAAATGTACGACCTAACACTGATTCAAGTGCTTCAGACTTTTGGCATAAGGTTATTTATAAACTTGTGTATGACAACGAAGTATTGATTATAAAGTCTGATAGCGATGACTTATTAATTGCTGATGATTTTTATAGAGAAGAATATGCAGTATATGATGACTTGTTTAAAGATGTAGTAGTTAAAGACTATGTATTCAAACGTAATTTTAAGATGGATGAAGTAGTTTATCTAAACTACAACAACGATAAGCTACAAAGGTTTGTGGATGGGTTGTTTGGTGATTATGGTGAATTGTTCGGTCGTATGATGGACACACAACTACGTAAGAATCAGATTAGAGGTATCGTTAGTGTTGGTAATGGCGGTGGTCAATTAGACGATAAGAAAATGACAAGATTACAGAAGTATATTGATAAAATTTACAGTCAATTTAAAAACAATGATGTTGCTATAGTGCCACAAGTACCTGGTTTTGATTACGAAGAATTATCAAAAGATAATGCTAACGGAACTGATAATGGCGCGGAAAACTTACAAAAAGTTAAACGATTGTTCATTGATGACGTGGCTAAAATTATAGGTATACCGTCTAATCTTATACATGGTGATGTGGCAGACCTTAGTAACGCTATGACAGCTTACATTGATTTCTGTATTAATCCACTTGTTACTAAGATTGAAGATGAATTAAATAGTAAGTTTTTCACAGAACAAGAATACTTAAAAGGAAAATGTGTCAAAGTCGTAGGCATTAACAAGGTAGATCCTATTAAGAATGCAGAGAAAGTAGATAAATTAATATCATCAAGCGCAGCTAAACAAAATGAAGTGCGTGAAATGCTCGGTCTCGAACCCGTAGAAGGTGGAGACCGTTTTATTTTGACTAAAAACTATGAAAAAGAAGATTCAACGGAAGGAGGTGAGACTGATAATGAAGACGAAGAAGGAACTAATCAAAGCAACGTCTAAATATTCGTTTAAGAATGAAGTAGAAGACGATAAAGTCATTCTCACCCTAGGAGGACCCGTTGCTGAATCTTCAATATTTGCAGATGAAACTATCAATAGTACAGACATTGCAAATGCATTAGACGATGTGGGCAAAGATGTTGTTATTAGATTAAACAGTCCCGGTGGTGATGTATTCCAAGGCATTGAAATTTACAACTACCTTAAGAATCATCCGTCAAACATTACAGTAGAAGTTACTGCTTTAGCTGCAAGTGCTGCATCAATTATCGCTATGGCTGCTGATTCTATTGTAATGGAAAAAGGTGCTTCAATCATGGTACATGAAGCTGCAACTTTAGCTATTGGTAATAAAGCCGATATTAAAAAAACGCTAAACGCTTTAGAAACTATTGACGAATCTATTGTGGACATTTACCAAGAAAAAACAGGATTAGATCGTGATGAAATTTCTCAAATGATGTCTGAAGAAACTTGGTTTACTGCTAAAGACGCAGTAGACAAAGGTTTTGCAGACGAGACAAAAGAAAAGGTTGAAACACCTAAAGAAACTAAAGTAGAAAATAACGCAGAAATTATTGAATTACAGAATCAAATTGCGAATTTAACAAATGAATTTAAAGCGTATAAAAATAAAAATAAAAAACCTAAAGCAAAAAGGTTATTATAGGAGGAAAAAGTATGACGATGAAATTTAAGGATGCAATCAACAAAGATGTTGAGAATTTAAAGAATGAATATTTCAATGCAGTACGTAATGAAGAAGACCAAGAGGTAGTAGAAAATAAATATGCTGAATACATGGCTGCCTTTTCTCAAAATTTACACAATGAAGTGTTAAAAGAAGCACGTGAAGAAGTCCACAACACTACTACTGACAAACAAGTACGTATGAATCGTGGAGACAATATCTTAACAGCAGAAGAAAATCGTTTCTTCACAAACTTAGTAGAAGATGAAGCTAACTTAGACACTTATAAAGAAGAAGTTATCTTACCTGAATCTACTGTATTACGTGTGTTCGAAGATATGCAACAGGCACGCCCTTTATTATCTAAAATTAATTTCCAAATTGCTGGAATTAAAACACGTATGATTGTTGGAGACCCAAGAGGTGCTGCAATCTGGGGAGAAATCTTCGGTAAAATCCAAGGGCAAATCCAAGCGAACTTTAAAGAATTAAACTTCTCACAAAATAAATTAACGGCATTTGCAATTGTACCTAAAGACATGCTCGACTTTGGTCCAGAATGGGTTGAACGTTATGTACGTTTACAATTAGCAGAAGCTATGGCACTTAAATTAGAAGAAGGTGTTGTATTAGGTAAAGGTGCAGCATCTAACCAACCATATGGTTTAACTAAAGACTTAACGTATGATACTGATGGAGTAACTGTAACAGGTGCAGCGGATAAAATAGCAACTGGTACATTAACATTCGCAGACGCTCAAACTACTGCTAATGAACTTGCTGGTGCATTAACAACTCTATCTACTAAAGAAAATGGACATAAAGTAGATGTAACATCAGGTGTAACTTTAGTAGTTAACCCTGCTGATCAATTCTATATTAAAGCACAAAATACAATGCAAACGGTTAATGGTTCTTGGGTAACATCATTACCATTCAACGTAGATGTTATTGCTTCAGAATTCGTACCAGAAAATCAAGCATTATTTGTAGTAGGAAGTCGTTATTATGCAGTGCAAACTGGTGCAGTTAACATTAAGTCTTACGACCAAACGTTAGCTTTAGAAGACGCTGATGTATTCATCGCTAAGCAATACGCACACGGTATGCCAGACGATAATAAAACTTCTTTAGTGTACGATTTAAATATTGCTGCTAAACCAACTACAACTCCTGAAGTTTAATAGTAGGTGATTAAATGATCACACAAAACCAAGTAGATGAAATGAAAAGACGATTGAAGATATTCCATGCATTTGAAGATGAGCATATCAAGTCATTGCTTGAGCAATCATACGAAGATATTAAGTATCGTTGCCAAGACTTTGTAGTCGGTGAAAACATAAGAGGTACAGAACTTGTGTATGAACGTACAAGATATGCTTATAACGACGCATTAGAATATTTTCACGAAAACTTTTTACCACAAATCACTTCTTTCGCTATAGAAAATATGAAGGAGGTTGATTATGAAGAAGAGTTATAAACCACCAGAGATAAGTAACGGAGACCTTAGAATTCCCGTTACTTTTTTTCGTATGATTGAAAATGTAGGTCCTTTACCTGGTAGCAGTCAAACAGATGATGTTTTCACTACTTTATGTGAAGTTTACGAAAGCTCAACTAAAGACTTAGAAAAAACAAGTAATGTTACAGGTACTAATAAGGTAACGATTAACTTTAGAAATCCTCATTCAGATTATCGTGTTAAACATTCCGATACGTTTGAGTTAGTACATGACCTTTATCAAGATTTAACATTCAGAGTTATTGACTTTGCATCGAATTCTAGTAATAAAGAAATAATCAAAGTTGTAGGTGTCGCTAATGACAGTTAAATTGAAAGGTTTAAAAGAAATCGAACAAGCATTAGAGCGTAAATACGGTAAGCAAAAAATGAAAAAGATTATTGATAAAGCCCTTATCGCTGGGGGCCAATTAATAATTAAAGAGATACAAGGTAATTTTCAATCCTTTAAAGATACGGGTGCGAGTATCGATGAAGTCACATTATCTAGACCTTACTTATTAAATGGTGTTCGAACAATCAAAATACATTGGAAAGGTCCTAAAGATCGTTACCGAATTATACATTTAAATGAGTTTGGAACAATCAAAAATCCTAACCCAGAAGGTAAAGGTGCGATTGATAGAGCTTTAAGAAGTGGTAGAGATACCTATTTCAAAATAGTTAAAAGAGAATTAGAGAAAGGGTGATGTAGATGAGGGATATTCTAATGGACATTTATAATATGCTGATAAACGATAATCAAGTTATAGAACGTGTAGGAAAAAGAATTAAATTCTACGAATACCCAGAACCCTCTGATGCATCGAAACCTTACATTGTCATGAGTGAAATTGATGATACTTTACCACTTGCATATGCAGATAATGATAACTTGGCTTTAAGTTATTTGGTACAGATTGATTTGTTTGTGCCAGAATCAAATGCTTATCAAGCTTATCATGTTAGGAACGAACTTAGTTATCATATTTCTAGGTTGATGAAAGAAAAGTTAAAAATGGAAAATACCGCAAATGCAAAACCAGAATACGATAGAGAATTAAAAATATACAGGTCCGCTCGTAGATACGAAGGGGCTTTTTATCGTTCTGAATTAAATTTACAGGAGGAATTATAATGGCTAAACAAAAAACAAGTTTTACAGGTTTAGATAACTTTAATTACAAAGTTTTAGGTAAGGAAGATGCAACAGTACAAACACCAGAGCGTATCGAAGGGTTACAAGAGATTACGATTTCCAAAGAGCAAGAAGTTGTTAAAGCCCACGGGGACAATAGAACAATGGAAACAGCAGTATCAAACGGTGATGTTGAATTAGAATCCGGTTTCCACACGTTATCTCTTGAAGATAGAGCGGCTTTATTTGGATTAGAAACAGATGAAAACGGAATCGTTGCAGTAGGTAATGACACACCTAACGATGTGGCAGTTTTATTAGAGCGTACATCAGCTGAAGGTCGAGAAGTTGTTGGTTTACTCTCTGGTAAATTTACATTTGCAGAGGTAGAAGGTTCAACAACATCTGATGAAATCGAATTCTCTAGTCAATCAACTACAGGAACATTTATTGCGAAAGATGTAGAAGGTTACGATGAGCCAAAAGCTATGTTCTTAGGATTTGACCCTAAAGGAACAAATGCAGCGTTACACAGTATATGGGAAAAAGTATTTGGCGAGGCACACCCAGACACAGTAACAGAACCAACAGTCTAAGACAGGAGGTAAATTTACATGACTAAAAAATATGAAGTGATTGCTAACTTTAGAGATGGCGAAGATAAAAACAAACTTTATGAAGTTGGAGACACTTATCCAAAACCAGTGAATAAGAAAGTGAGTAAATCACGTATTGAATCGTTATCAAGTAAAGATAACCAAATAGGCAAACCATTCATTAAAGAAATTGAAGAAGTTAAAGAAGAAGAGTAATTACTGAGGGCTTAATGCCCTCTTTTTATTTGCAAATAAAAATACAAAAACCAAAGGAGAAATTATAAATGGCTAAACAAACAAAATTAAACTTTATCGAATTAATTACAGGAGAAAAAGAAAATGGTGAGTTTGAAACGAAAGTATACTTTACGCCTAAACATTTACCATTTAGTGAGTTAATGAATGTATTTGAGAAAGTGGAAGAAATTGAAAAGCTTGATGAAGAATCAGGAGTTGAAAGTATTAGAGAAATGTTCAAGTTAGTAGCAGAAGATATTTATAAAAATCAATTCACTGTAAAAGAATTAATGGATGGCTTACATGCGCCAGAAGCAATTCCAGAATTAAGAGCGCAAATCCAATTCGTTTCTCAAGGAGAGTTATCAGAAGAAAATGAAAAACGTTTGAAACAGCTTCTAAAGTAATAAGAGGTGATATGAATGAAACACAGCAAAATAGAATTAGCTACAAACTTTAATAGTGAAGGAATGCCGATGAGATACGAAACATTCGTAACTCGTCCAAGCATTCCTTTTTCTTTGGTATATGAATGTGTTTCTTTTCTAGCTTCGTTAAAAGGCAACCCAGACAATGACGAGTTACACGTAATGATAGACCTAGTCGTCCGTATTTTCGATAACCAGTTTTCTAAAAGACAACTTATTGACGGTCTAACATCATATGAAGGTACTCATGAACTATACAAACAAGTTGTATTCATAGGTAGTGGGCAAAATTTAGATGATGAAGTTGAATCTAATGAAAATGTGCAATCCATTTCGGTGAATGGTTGGGAAGATCACAAAGAAAACTTGAGAAAAACCATTAAGAAAATGGTAAAAGACGGTGGACAAACACATAAGCAAGTTTTAGATATTCCGTTTTATTTGGTGTTCGATGATTTAAATACGAAAGCTAAAGCGGAACGAAAGTCGTCTATGCTTGATGCCTTTGGACAGTAAATATTAGGAGGTTTTGAATTATGGAACAACAAATGTTAAATGCGTTTATTGAAGCGCCTATTCATTACAAATGTGACAGCATGTTGACTGCTTGTATCTTTTGATTGCTTTATTAGCAATCTGTAAGTAAGGAGGTGGAACAATGGCAGAAAGAATAAAAGGTCTTCAAATAGATTTATCTATGAAAGATATGGGCGTTGGCGCGACACTTGCAGGTGTTAGACGTAGTTTTAAAACTTTGAACTCTGATTTGAAGTTATCTAGAAACAATTTCAGGAATTCTGAGAAGTCTATGACTTCTTATAAAAATAGAATTCGTGAGTTAGATGGCGCTACTAAACAACAAAGGAATAATGTTAAAGAACTACGTGCACAATATCAAAAGACAGCACAAGAACAAGGCGCAAATAGCGCAAAAGCTGCAAGGTTACGAACAGAGTACAACAAGCAAGCTGATACTTTGAATTATTTGGAAAATGAGTTAGAACAAACAACTAATTCATTTAAAAACTTTCAAAAGGAATCTCAAGCAGCTGCTAGAGTATCTAATAGTAGTTTCGGTAGGTTAGGTAAGAGTTTTACTGAAATGGGACCCAAGATAAACAAAGTGGGCGAATCAATAAAAAGTGTTGGTCGTTCAATGTCTATGTATGTTACTGCACCAGTTGTAGCTGGATTTGGTTTAGCTGCGAAGACTAGTATAGATTTCGATGATTCTATGCGTAAAGTTAAAGCGACATCTGGAGCTACTGGTAAAGAGTTTAACTCACTACGTGATAAAGCGTTAGAAATGGGTGCTAAAACTAAATTTAGTGCGAGTGAGTCAGCAGATGCACTCAACTATATGGCACTTGCAGGTTGGGATTCAAAGCAGATGATGTCTGGTATTAGCGGCGTTATGGATTTAGCAGCAGCATCGGGAGAAGATTTAGGACAAGTAAGTGATATTGTTACGGATTCATTAACAGCTTTTGGCATGAAAGCAAAAGATAGTGGTAAATTTGCCGATGTATTAGCACAAACAAGTTCTAAAGCTAATACAGATGTAAAAGGGTTAGGCGATGCGTTTAAATACGCAGCACCTGTAGCTGGTGCATTAGGTTACAGTGTGCAAGATACATCTATCGCTATAGGTTTGATGAGTAATGCTGGTATAAAAGGTGAAAAAGCTGGTACAGCATTACGTACGATGTTTACTAACCTTTCAAAACCTACTAAAGCAATGAAGGATAAGATGGACGAACTCGGTATATCTATCACAGATAGTAACGGTGAAATGATACCAATGCGTGATGTTATGGATCAATTGAGAAGTAGCATGGGTGGTTTATCTAAGGATCAACAAGCAGCAGCTGCAGCAACTATCTTTGGTAAAGAATCTATGAGTGGTGCATTGGCGGTAATAAATGCATCAGAAAAAGATTATAAAAAGCTTACTAAATCCATTGATGGTTCAAAAGGTGCTTCTAAACGAATGGCTAAAGAAATGGAAGGCGGAATTGGTGGTTCGATGCGTAAGATGAAATCTGCGGTTGAATCATTGGCGATTAGTATAGGAGACGTCGTTGCTCCATTTATAGGAAAAGCAGCAGACGCTATCGCAGGATTAGCAACCAAATTAACTAATTTACCTGGTTGGTTACAAGGTACGATAGTAGCGTTTGGTGCGTTAGCAGCTGCAATTGGTCCACTAGCATTAGTTGTAGGAGCATTTACAGCCTCACTAGGTAGTATTATGACTACACTTGGACCAATAATGGTGGGTATAACTAAAGCGGGTGGAATATTAAAATATTTTTCACTTGTCGCTGGAAATGTAGCAAAAGTTTCACCAATATTAGGAATGGCGTTAAAAGGAATTGGAACTGCAGCAACATTCATGCTTGGACCTTGGGGACTAGTTATTGCTGGTGTGGTAGCGTTAGGCGCAGCATTAGTTGTAGCTTACAAGAAATCTGAAACGTTTAGAAATATTGTGAACGGTATGGTTACAGGTGTGGTTAATGGTTTTAAATTATTATGGTCAGGAATTATGACTGTACTAACACCGGTTGGAAATGCGATTGCTTCATTCGGTCGACAATTGGCTAAGATGTTCGGTCAATTTTGGGCAGAGAATGGTCCTCAATTCATGCAAGCACTAGGTAATATCAAAATTGGATTCTTAGCAATGTGGCAAGTAATCAAGCCTATTATAATGGGAATCGGTGCAGTATTTAAATCTGTGTTTGGTGCAATTGTTGCTACAGTACAATTTTTCATGCCGATAATTCAAGGTGTTTTCTCTGTAGGTTGGGCTTTAGTGAAATATATAATTGTCTCAACTTGGCAGGCTATCAAGGGAGTAATTTCAGGAGCTTTAAATGTAATAATGGGAATTGTTAAGGTCTTCATAGGCTTATTCACTGGTGATTTCGGTAAAATGTGGGAAGGCGTAAAACAAATATTTGTAGGAGCTTTCCAATTCATTTGGAACTTAGTTCAACTATGGTTTGTCGGTAAAATATTTGGCATATTCAAGCTAGGACTTGGATTAATTAAATCCGTAGTATCAGGTTCACTAGGTTCTGTAAGAGGAACATTCTCCTCTATACTTAGTTCTATTTGGGGTATAGTGAAGAAAATCTTCGGATGGATTGCTAGCTTTATGCGTAATATATTCGGTAGCATTTGGAAATTTACTAAGGCTGTTTGGTCGAATATCAAACTAGCAGTAACTAATCCAGTAGCTTTAATCCGAAATATAGTGCCTAATACGTTTAGAATAATGTCAGGCATAATTAGAACAATTTTCTCGGGATTGAGAAAATCAGTATCGATAATTTTTCAGACTATGAAAACTGTACTTGTCAATATCGCAAAAGCTATTTGGAATTTATTACGTGGTAATTTCTCTGGAATGAGAAAGAACCTACAGAATATTGTAACAGCATTAAAAAATGCAGTAATCAAATTATTCCGTATTCTTAAGAATACGGTTATAAGCATAGCTAGACAACTTTGGTCTGGAGCTAAAGGTATTTTTAATTCTCTATTCAATACAGTTAAGAATATTACACAGAATCTGAAAAATTCAGTAGTAGATAAGTGGAGAGGGTTGAAGAAATCCGTTGTTAATTTAGCGACTGGTGCTAAAAATGGAGTAGTCAACGGATTCAAAGGTATGTACAACAAAGGTGTTGAGTGGTTAGATAAACTGAAAGGGTTTATCAAAGGCGCTAAAGACGGATTTAAGAAAGTTGCTAGTGATCTTGGTAAAGGTGTCGCTAATGGTGCGATAGCTGGTCTAAATGCAATGATTGATGGTATTAACGCATTGTCTAAAAAGATAATGAAGAAAAAACTTATCAATAAAAAAATACCTCCATTATCAACAGGTACAGGAGCAAGTCCTAGTGTTCAAACTGATTCGCAAGGTAGATTAAAACATTCTACTAAAGCAGTTGTAAACGACAAAGGTATTGGAAATGCTAAGGGTCCTGGTGGACATAAAGAAATTATTCAACGTAGAAACGGCAAGATGATTCAACCAAAAGGACGTAACAAAGTTGTAAGACTTAGACGTGGTGACGCAGTTCATAACGGTATGCAATCGAAATCGTTAAGACCTCATTTATCAACAGGTACAGGTACAGACCTATTGAAACGTGGTAAGAAACATAAAAAGCATGACGAGGTTTATGGCGATGTACCAACAAATACTAAAGGTGGCGGTGGTAGTTGGAATCCAGTCACTGCAATTGCAAGCGGTTCTAAAAGTGCGTGGAATTGGACAAAAGACCAAGCTAAGAAAGCTAAAGACAGTTTCGGTAAAGCTATTGGCGATGTCATGGATTACGCTACAAACCCAGGTAAACTAATCGGTAAAGTGATGAAACACTTTGGTGTTGATTTCTCTGGTATCGGTGGAGAAGCTATGGGCGGTACAATGTCATGGGCTTATGATGGTTTGAAAAAAGGGCTTAAAGATTTAGTTTCAGGTTGGTTTACAGAATTAGAAGGTGAAGGCGATGGAGGTTATATTGATCTTTCAAAAGGTATAAACTTCCCATTCAGTCCGAATGGTAGAGCGCCTGGTTATCCTTTTGCTGGTCCGCATATGGGCGTAGACATTAACTACATTTACGATAAACTTTATTCTGTTCTATCTGGTAAAGCAACAGCCCGAAGTGGTTGGAATGGTGGCTTCGGTAACATGGTAGACATCGTAAGTGGTGCTACTAAAGTTATTTATGGTCATATGAGTAAACATGCATTTGGTGGTAGTAAGAATGTTAAGCCTGGTGACTATTTAGGTGTGTCTGGTAATTCAGGTCGTTCATCGGGACCACATTTACATTTTGAGGTGCAGAAAAACGGCGTTCCAATTGACCCAATTAAATGGTTGAAGAAAAACGATGGCGGTGGATCAAAATCAGCTAGTAAGTGGTCAGGAGATATTAAAAAGGCTGCCAAACAAATGAAAGTGAATCTTTCTGGTGGAGAACTTAAGGATATCATTTCATTAATTGATACTGAATCAAAAGGTAATCCTAAAGTTATGCAAGGTGTCCAAGATGTAAACAGTGGTAGTAACGCCGCACGTGGATTGTTACAGTACACACCAGGTACATTTGCAGGGTATAAAACTAAGAACGGTGGCAACATCTTAAATGGTTTCCATCAACTGAAGGCGTTCTTTAATAACAGTTCTTGGAGAAGTAACTTATCGGCATGGAAACGTAGAATGGCTAGAGGTCAAACTGGTTGGGGTCCTACTGGTAGCACACGTGGATATGCTACAGGTGGAATCATTAACAGCGAAGGACTGTATAATTTAGCAGAAGACGGACACTCAGAAGTAGTAGTACCACTTGACCCCGCACGTGCTAATGACGCAATGAAGTTAATTGGTTATGCACAAAGTAAGATTAAGGATAAGAAAAACAAACGACCTAATCAAATGCGCACACCATCTACTGGTGAAAGTAACAGTAATGACAACTCAGAGTTGTTAATGCAAATGATTAACGAGCTACAAACACAAAACGGTTACTTGAAAGAAATTGTAAGAAGTAATGCTAGCATTGAAGAACAACCTAAAGGTTTTACTGAACGTGATGTAAGTAAAGCACAAGGTAAAAAAGCGCAAATGATGGCATATAGTATGGGAGGTTCTTTATAATTTGAAAAAAGAAGTAAAGTTATTTAATGATGATATAAACATAAAACTAACCGACATACCTAACTTGAAGTTTCTTGATTTCATTGAGGAAGGTGTCGAAGTAAAAGCCAACACTACCGAAGTTAATGGAACAGATGGAGTATTAGTGGGACCAAATTCGTTTGGTCCTTTTAATTTGATATTAAACTTTTCATTTAAGGGTCAAGATACCAAAGATTTAAGACTGATTAAACAAAAATTAAGAGGTTTATTGTTCAGACGTGAACCTTATTACGTTTGGCACTCTGATTTACCTGGAAAGAAATATGCGGTGTATTGTACAGAAGATGGCAACGAAAGTTTAACAAATTCATTTGCTACGTTCGCAGTCACTTTTGTAGTGTTTAAAGGTTATTCAGAATCACTTAAAGAAACTGATCAGTTTAGTTTATCTAGTGGAGATTGGCAGTTTGAAGGTGGCGTGTTAGCTGATGATAACATCAAGTATAAACATAATACGACAAGTTTTAAAATTTACAATGGTTCCTCCGATGTGATTAATCCATTGTTAAGACATAAATTCAAATTGTTAATAAATATAGATGCACCAAAAGGTTTCAAAATTAAGAATAAATCAACAAGTAAAAAATTGAATGACGGTACCGAAACAGATGTATTTGAATACAAAAAAGGTATCAAGAAAAGTCAACAATTAGTTATAAATGGTGTGCATCCTTTCATTGATAACAAACGTGTCGGGATTGATACTAATTGGCAATGGCTAACATTGGATAAAGGTTTTAACGAAATTGAAATTACAGGCGAGAATATTAGTAATGTAATAACTCAATGGATATTCCCGTTCATATATAGGTAGGTGAATAAATTGAGAGATATGGTTTTAAAGAATAAAAAGGGTACGTTTGGAGAAATACTTGTAGATTATGACTTCGGTTCTTGGAAACTTAATTATGAAAAGAATAATGAACGCTCAATTGACTTCACTATTTATAAAACCTATTCAAATTCCGATTTATTCGATGCTTTGCTTAATGAAATGTTGATAGTTTGGGAAGATCAAGAATATGTTATTAAATCGACTTCTATTAAATATGATGGCGCAGTTGTATCTAACGATGTGACTGCTAAACATATTTTTATGGAGTTTCAAAACCATTATATTCAAAAAGATTTAGAAAATGAAGAAATGAACAGTGATGAAACTACAGATGAAGATAACAAACCCACAATGACACTTGAACAATATCTTGAATTTGGTTTTAAAGGTAACAAACTTGGATTCACTTATGAAATAAGAGGTAAATTCACTAATCGTGTTGCGATTGATGAATTAGGCAATAAAAATGGCATGGAGTTCCTAACCGAAGGCGCAGAATTATTCAATTATATTTATTTTGCCGACAATAAGAAAATTTATATCTATGATGAAGAAACGTTTTATCAAATGTCAGATATACCATTGATCTACAAATATAATTCAAGTGAAGTACAAGCTACAGTTACTACTACGGATGTTAAAACTTATATTCAAGGCTATGGTAAAAAGAAAACAAAAGCTGAAACAAACAATTACAATCCAGTTAAACCTAAAGATATAAGTTACTCGGGTACTTTCATCAAAGATGGCACTTGGAGAACAGAAGTAGTTGGAGCAAGTTACACAAAAACATTTGAATGTAAACATGGCAATGAAAGACTTGAATGGACGTTGAAGAAAATGGCTAAAGGTGGTTTGCTTGATGTTTATTTAGACGATGAATTGGTTGGACGATATGATTGTTATAGTAAAACAGCCACGAGTGAGAAAATAGTTATCGCGAGAAATTTATCAAGAGGTAAACACACATTCAAAGCAGTATTTAGAGGTGCTAAACCTGGTATTGATTATAAAAACTCAAAACCTTGTATGTATGTCGGTACAGAGAAATCAACAGTATTAAACATCACTGCAGTATTGAAAGGTACTGACATGTATCATGCTTATGCAGAATGGCCTTCACCGAACATGGACGCGTTTGGTTTTGCAGAAGCTCCTACAGTATTTGATGATAATGCATTAGACGAAGATGAACTACTTAAGAAAATAAAAGCAGAGCTTAATGATCAACCAACTGTTGAGGTATCAACTAACTACTTAGGTTCCGTTGAAGAAAAGCATTACATTGGTCACAATGATATAAAAGAGAACAACACAATAAGATTTATACATCAACCACTAGGTTATAACTTAGATTTAAAAGTTGTTAAACTCACTGCTTCGCATCCATTAGTAAATGAACCAATTGAAGTTGATTTCAGCAATTCACCAACAGATATTATAAAAATACAACAAGGTATAAACAGAAACATTAAAAAAGTAAATAACTTAGTCAAAGGCGGTTCACTTGGTGGGTCGTCTTTTACTATGCCTGAAAACTACTCTGACATTGTGGGGGTGACAATGGTAAATGAATGAAGTTAATCACAGATATTTAAAAGACAATGAGGGTGAAATTTATTATCCAGTTACCCATATAGACGCACTTCAAGGGGATATTTCGATATCTGATATAAACAACAAAATCAATGAAATGAATAGGTTGATTGATGTCGTTAACGAAAAAGTTTCAAATATAATAGGTGATACAGGTTGGGTAGATATATCAATACCTCCCGAGAATAAAAATACCGCTGTTTCAACAGGATTTAAAAGTTCCATAAGAGAAGTCAGAGCGGGTAATTCATCAATCGGTAAAAGTTTTGTTGTTCGTTCAATAAGATTAAACGTTGGTAACATCACTGGTTCATCGATGCAAATAGCGCAATTGCCAACTGGTTTTGTGACTGATAACCAATCATTCCCAGCTAGACAAAACAGTTATAGAAACCCAATAACAGTTGAATGTTTAAAAGACGGGAAAGTCATGGCTTTTGTACATCCAGATGATCAATCTAAAACAAATTGGGTATATCAGGAATTTACTTGGTTAGAATAAAAAAGGAGCTAAACATATGAGATTACTTTTAGATTTTCCTATTGAAATAGGTCAACAGTGGAGATATAAAACGATTTATAATTTCAAAAACATACTAGATAGTTTTTACACTTTTGAAAAGAATTTCGAACATCATAAATCAGATGAAAAACATGCCCACAATGCGAAACAAATAGACTATAAGCTGACAAATGTTCATGATGAATTACAAAATCAAGATGGACGCATTGAAGGTTTAATTATAGGTCATAATGGCGATGGTATCGAAGAACTTAAGGACAGTAGAACGGCTCTAGATGGTACTAATCAACCTATATTATCCAAACGTTTAAAATATGACTTTGAAATCATTAAAAACAAGATGGAAGAAAACTTTAATTATCTTAATAAAAAGATAGAACGTATTGTAAACGTCAATGATTATGGCGCAGATCCAACAGGCAAACAAGATTCTACGCAAGCATTCAAAGATGCTTTAAGAGGTGGTAATGTCCATGTTCATATGACTGCTGGGACATATAAAATTACCGGTATTAAAATGCCAAATAATACAGTGTTGTCAGGTGAAGGAAAAGATATCACTATAATTAAGTTTGCAGATGAAACACCCGCCGAAAATATTGTAATTACTAATGAAGATATGACAGGTAATGCAAATAACATTGGCATTAAAGACTTTACAGTTAACGGTAATAAGTGGAGGCAAGATAAAGCGTTTAAAGCTGCTGGCGGTTCGTTATCCTCTAATGTAAGATTTGCAGGGGTTAAACATGGATTTGCAAGTAATATTAAATCAGTAGATGCCTTATTACATGGATTTGACATAACTTACGCTAGTGATACTTATTTCTATGAAGGTGATGGCGTAAGAGTAAATGAAGATTTAGAAAGTAGATATATCCACATTGATAACTGTGAAGCAAGTGAATTTGGCGACGATGGTATTACAACCCACCATTCAAGGTACTTAGTTATTACCAACAACTATACACATCATACAACTGGTGGAGGTAATAATAACGGTATTGAAATTGATGACGGTTCACAACATGTCATGTTAGACAATAATATGACTGAAATGAACTATGGTGGTATAGAGGTTAAAGCGCATGCTCCTACATCAGCACCTAATAATGTGCTAATTAGTAATCATATGTCTATTCATGATTCACGCGCTTATAACTTACGTCACATCGGACATCACAGAGCTGGAGACACTAAATCTAAAACAGCACATAGTTTAGTATTAAACAATTGTACGGCAGTTGAACCATATGACAATAAAGTTTATCCAAATACAACACCACGTGCTTTAATTATCTCAGCTTATAGAAATGTACAAGTTAATAACTTTAGTGCAGTTGGTGATGGTAAATTCACATCGGGTCAACCAGCTATTGCGGTACAGTTCATGAGTGAAAACATCATGTTAAATGGTATTAATGTTACTGGATTTAAGAACTCACAAGCAGATATAAAGATATTTGGCGGAGCTAATAGAGGTAAGAAGATTACTTTAAGTAACATTAATATTTGGAATTCATCTCAAAATGTCGGTATCGCTGGTGGTGGAGGTATATACGATTTCCGTATTGTTAATGCCAACTTACAAGGACAAGGAACAGGAAACGGCATCGAATTGTATAACAACACTGCAGAGATTATTGGAGTGAATGCTGAAAAATATACTAATTCAGCATTCATTACAAACAAAGCTTATAAAGTTGTGCCTACTGTTGTAAAAGGTGGATTTAGTGGTGGTTCAACAGGTTCGGGTGCAATTGCCGAACGTTCGGCAGTTATTGCCTCGACTGGTAACTCATACGCCTACAGTGATAGAAGTTGGTTAGCTGGGGTTGGTGCGGGATCTAAAGCTTATGGTTCACGTAGTGCAGTATTAAACTCGTTAGAATCAGAAACTTCATTGGGTAGATATTGTCAGACGATTGTAAACAGTCGTGGAGTTAAAACTGAAGATAACTACATGTTTGCTATGGGCTACGGTACAGATGGTGCTAAGTATGAGAATACTACATTCCAAGTCAAAGGTACTTCAGGGAGTGTCAAATCAAAAGGTACTATCACAGCAGGGCAAAACTTTGGTGACTATGCGGAGTACTTTGAATCTCAATCAGGACAAGAAATCCCTAATGGTTACATGGTTACACTTGATGGAAGATATATCCGTAAAGCTAACTCAAACGATACGCCAATTGGAATTATTTCAGGCACAGCTGGAGTTGTACTCGGTGACCAAATGTTCCACCATAAAGATAAGTTCTTAAAAGATGAATTCGGTGTAACTTTAACTGAATGGGTAACTAAAGAATGGCAAGATGACGAAGGAAACACTTATTCAGAAGAAGTTGAAGTAGAAATTCCTAATCCTGATTACACTGAGAAGGATGAAGAATATATCTCTCGTGCTATTCGTCCTGAGTGGAATGTGGTAGGACTTATGGGTCAAGTCTTTACTAGAATTGATTCTACAGTACAAACTAACGACTATATCAAACCTGAAAAAGGTATTGGTACGAAAGATAATAACAACGGATTCTACAGAGTATTAGAAATAACTACACCATACGATAATGAAAAAGGTTACGGTGTAGCAGTCGTACTAGTAAAATAAGGAGTGATCATGTGAATAATGGTATAGATAAAAAAGCTTTATTCAATTTAAAATCTGAATCTTATTTAAAGCCAATCTCTGATTTAGGGGTTGGTTTTTATAATTTAGATGAAAATACAGCAATATTAAGATTCCAATTAAATAACGCAAAAGGACCTTTATTGATTCATGAAAATAACTTAACAGCATATGCTTATTTCGAATCAGACAATGGTAGTGCTTCAGATGTAATCGAGTTAGATATAGAAGACTCTAATAACGGGATAGTAACGATCACTTTGGATAAAGAGTTTCTACAAGCTTCCACATCTACAAAGGTTAAAGGCCAAGTTTATATCGGTGTTAATAATGTAAGTGGGAAAGCTGAATACAATGAAGTAGCTGTATTTAGAGAGTTCTCTTTTGAAGTTGCAGACGCACTTATTAATAAAATATCTTCATTTACTAAGATTGAATATATTAGAATGTTCAACCAATTAAAAATGAAGATTGAACAACAAGTACGAGATATTGAAGAAGCAATCGCAAACGGTGCAGATTACGTTGCAGAAATGAAATCAGTGTTACAACAAGGGATTGAAACATTAAATGCTATTGTTGCTAGTGGTAAATCAGATATTCAAGCATACATTGCACAGGCTAAGGTTGATTTAACTAAAGTCAAAGATGATGCTGCAGAAGATATAACAACGGTGTCTAATAATGCTAAGACGAGTGTTCAAAATATAGCTTCAAGTGCAGTGAATAATATTAATATGATTTCTACAGAAGCCACTGAACATGTAGACGCTAAAGTTATTGAATTCAATCGAACAGTTGAGGATAATGGTTTCTTATCACCTCAAATATTTGATGAAGAGTTAGGGAAGTTAGAGTGGCAAAAGTATAAATTTGTTAATGATGATGGAAGAACTTTCTATATGACCGGTAAAGATTGGGGTAATACTGAATTCTTAGATTCTTTAATGCCTGGTAATTATTATATAACTGTATCAACAAATTCACCCGAAGGAGTTAGTTATAACGGATTTGTTACAGTTTTTCATAGAGATAATGCATCTTCAAAAATGATTGAATATAGACCTTACAATTCTCCTAGAAGGTTTATAAAATACTTTAACAAAACTTGGTCAAATTGGATGGAGACGGGAGTACCTACTGACACTGGTTGGATTTCATTCACTCTAATAAATGGAGCATTGAGTAACACAGCATATAAAGCAACCACTGACGCTGGATTTGATTGTGCTTATAGAATAGTTGTCAATGGAACTCAAACTAAAAAGATGGTACGAATTAACGGTTCTAACATATCCCCAGGACAACTATTGTTCAATCTACCCTCAGGATTTGTCAAAACTGCACAGACATTCCCAGTCAGAATCCCTACTAATTATCCTAATGGGTGGATAGTTATGAGACCAAGTGGAGAAACGAAATTCTATGTCAGTGGAGATTCTTCGGGATGGGTATCGAGTGATTACGTATATGGGCAAATTGAATGGACAGATTAAGGAGGTAATAAAATGGAATTTAAGCAAGTGTTTTTATATGACGGTACACCGTATTTAGCTTTTGAAAATGAAGATGGCGAATTTGATTACCCTCAAGACGAATGGACTGAAACAGCACCTCCCGAGGGTATTTATAGTCCTTTTTATTTTGATGGTAATGAGTGGGTAGGTTCTACTAAAGAAGAATACAACGAATCGCTCCCAGTTAATAATCCTTATGTTCCGTCAAATGGACAAATGCAATTAGCACAAACACAAATGCAGTTAGCTAAAACAGCAGTTCAAGTTCAGAAAACACAAAATCAATTAGCCGATGCAATGATAGAGATTGCTAAATTGAAAGGAGAAAATTAATATGTATCCATCATTCGACAGTATTAAATGGTTTTACGATATCAATTGTTACACTAACGAAGATATTGCAACCTATGTTCAATTAGGTTGTTTAACTAAAGAACAATATACAGAAATCACTGGTGAAGATTATCCAGAACAACCACAGGCTTAGGCTTGTGGTTTTTATTTTATAGAAAGTGGGTGGCATGTTGAGTGTGGATGGAACAAAAGATATTGAGCGACGGGTTGGTATCTTAGAGGACAAAGACAGATATAACGATAAACGATTTAGGAATATAGAAACGACAATAAAAGAAGATAGAAAAGAAGTTTACAACGCTATTGAAAAACTTCATAACTCGTTAAGAGAAATCGAAAGAGGTCAACACACCCAAGAATTAACAAATCAAAAAATGGATTTTACCTTAGATTCCATAAATAAAGAGAGGGAATCTGAAAGGCTTCACAAAGAAGAAAGTCGTAAAGAATTTAAGCAACTTAAATGGTTAATAATAGGGACAATTTTTACATTGTTTAGTTCTTTAATTATTGCATTAGTTAGAAGCTGGCTAGGTATTTAAAGGAGGTGAAAACCATGTTCAAATTCATATTAGGTGGTAGCTTTTGGCAATGTTTTTGGTTTGGAGATTGTAAATAACATTTAGAGTAAGTCGACTTCGGTCGGCTTTTTATTATGGAGGATGAAAGTTAATGCGAATATATAAAAATAAAGACATTACCACAAATATAGATACAGAAAAAATGAGTATAAATAATTCAGACACTTATTTTTATACGGAGGATAAAGGAAGCGCAGCTTTGAGAATATTTATAAATCATCGCAAGACTGCCTTTAATTTAGATAATACGAATTTAAAACCAGTATTGGACTTGTTCCACAACGATGGGTCAATTTGGTTAGATGAACCTTTGGAAGTAGTTATGTCAGATAAAGGAATTTTACAGTACAACATCCCAAACAACGTTATAGCACATGCTGGTCAAATCAAAGCTAAGTTATTTCTAAGAAATGCAGAACAAAGTGTTCATGTGGCTAACTTCACATTTGACATCAAAGATAGTGGTATTGAGGGTGCAATAGAAAAAGAAATAAGCGTTAATATTGTTGATGATGCAGTTAAAAGAATAATGAATGAACAACCTGAATTATTTAAAGGAGAAAAAGGGGAAAAGCTAACTTTTGAAGATTTAACAGATGAAGATAAAGAAGAATTAAAAGGAGAACAAGGACCCAAAGGAGACACCTTACTAGCACCTCCTAAAATCTATACGAGAGATGAATACAACCAACTAGCAACTAAAGATAGTAACACATTGTATTTCATAAGTGAGGTGTAAAGTATGTCACAAGTTAAATTAGGAAATAAAAATATCCCATTCATATATCAAGGCAATGAGTTGTTATATCCTAACCCTATTAAAGATGGTTTGGTATTATGGTATGACTTTAATGGTATAAAGAATAGTGATGAAAATAAAGGTGTAACTAAAGACTTAACTGGTAGGACTACTGAAAATGCACAGCATTTTAATTTCTTATATAATTCTCAAAGTGGTTATAACAAAGGATTAAAATTTGATGGTATTGACGATAGGGTTATTCCTATATTAAAGCACGCAGATGGAACGACAAGTCAATTAAATATGAAGAAAATTAACAATGGTCAAAAATTTTCAGTTGAAATGACGTTAAAAATGTCAGATAAACTTATAACGCAAGGGTCAGAAATTTTTATGACTTCTAAAACATACGGTAGATTTTGGCTACAGTTTTTAAAAGATAATAACACAGCATCTTCTGATGAATACATTATTTCTGCCTCTACTTATTATGGTTCTGAAGGTGGTAGAAGCGTATACGCATTTAGTAAAACAATGGGCTATAAATACGGTGATGAATTTCATTTAGTGTCTACAGTTGATAAGAACGGTAAATTAATATTATACGTAAATGGAGTAAAATTAGGGGAACAACCTTTAAATGACATTACTATTACTACACCACAGGAAACAAATCTAACAGTATTTTTAGGTCAAGGAGACTCAAAGGCATACTATAGAAGATTTGAACATGAATTATACTCAATGAAAATTTATGACAAAGTGCTTACAGACCAAGAAATACAACACAACTATAAACTAGAAAAAGAAAGATGGGGACTATAATATGAAATTTGTAATTGCAGATTTAGAGTTTTTTCAAAAGTTAGGATATAACACGAAGTATTGGCGTAAGAATAAAGACGGTAGTAAAACAATTTGTCACTTAGAATATGCCGAAATATTAGCACATGATTTAGAAAGCAATGATAAAGTACAAATTGTAGATGCTCCTGAAGCACAAGATATCATGGCTACAGATGAGTGGTCATGGGAAGAAGAATAAAACACTAAGTCATTCCTAACGGGGTGGCTTTTTATTATGCACAACGACAGGTAAATACATTTCTCAATGCAACACAGGGCGTTTCTCAGCGTCCTGTTTTTATTATAAATGGAGGTTTTTATAAATGGAACAAATTATCGCATTTGCTGGGATTATCTCAGTTATCACAATCGCATTAACGGAAGTTATTAAAAGAACGAAGACAATACCTAAAAACTTTATACCGATTGTTTCAATGGTAATTGGAATACTCATAGGCGGCATAACAATATTTATACCAGAAATTGTAAGTGAGTTATCGGTAGCTGGTCGTTTACTAGCAGGGTTAATAAGTGGACTCATGGCTACAGGTATTTGGGAAACGTTCAAGAATAAAAATAATAAACAATCAAATCAATAATCAAATATGGTCATGACAGAGCAGTCATCGCCATAAATTATATTAGGAGGAATTTGGTATGGCAGAGACATGGAAAGGCGTACCAGTTAGATATCAATTACTAACAATTGGTACAAGAAGACCAGGTAAGAAATTAAGAAAAGGAAAACCAGAATTTTTAGTTGCCCATGATACAGGTAACCCGAATTCAACAGCACAAAATAATGTTGATTATTATGAAAATACACATAATATTCAACAAGGTATTGCGTCAGCACACATCTTTGTGGATGACAAAGAAGCAATTATTTGTATTCCAGTTACAGAAGTTGCCTATCACGTATTACCTAGCACTACAATAGATAACGCTTGGTATGGCGTAGATGCAAATGATGGTGCCGCAGGCGTTGAGATTTGTTATTTCACAAATAAAACACGTTCACAAAAATCATTAGATAATGGTGCTCGTGTATTAGCTTATTTGGCTGAATATTGGGGCATTGATTACAAAACAGAAATGCCAGGGCATCAAGATATTCAATATGATAAATCAGACCCTGGTAATGCATTACAAGCTTCAGGATATGGTCGTGCAACGTCAAACTTAGATAACATCGTAGCTAAATATTATAAAAAAGATGAAAAACCAGCAGAGAAAACGAAGTGGGATTGGCCAGGGACTTATTACCCACAACCTACGAATGATAAAGGAATTAAAGTAAGAAAATCACCAAGTACCAGTGGTACTTTAGTAGATAAAAATTCGTGGTTATACAGTAAAGATGATTGGGTTAATTTTGACCAAATTATCAAAGCTGATGGCTATTGGTGGATTCGTTTTAAATATGTACAACCTGGTTCAAGTAAAGATTATTTCTATTGTGCAGTATGTCGCATTACTGATCCACAAGAGAAAATTAAGAATGAAAAGTATTGGGGAACAATTACTTGGAAATAAACGATTAAGTCGGCACAGTGTGTCGGCTTTTTATTATTAAATGGAGGTAATATTATGGTAAATGCAGTAATGACAAAAAATGAATTCTTAGTTTGGTTGAATAATTCAATTGGTAAACAATATGATTTTGATGGTTGGTATGGTTTTCAATGTTATGATTACGCTAATGCAGGGTGGGCTCAATTATTCCCCAGTACATCTTTACAAGGCGATTACGCTAAAGATATTCATACAGATAATCAAGCGTTACTAAAGGATAGAGCGAAAGTTTATAAAAATACATTAGATTTCTTAGCTTTACCTGGTGATATGGTTATTTTCCCTTACACGTATGGAGATGGTGCTGGTCATGTAGGATTTGTAGTATCAGCAGATTTAAATCAACTAACGATTGTCGAACAAAACTGGTTAGGTGGCGGTTGGACAGAAGGGCCAGAACAAGGGGGTACAGGTTGGGAAGCAGTCGCACAACGTGTACATCCATATGACCCTAATATGTACTTTGTGCGTCCTAACTTTAAAGCAGCAGAAAAAATTACATGGAATTGGTCAGGACGTTTTACAGCTAACACAACGATTAAAGTAAGACGCAGTGCTGGATTAAAAGGTGAAGTTGTGGATAGTGGTTCATGGATTTATGCGGATGAATGGGTCGACTTTGTAAGCATAACTAAAAAGGATGGTTATTGGTGGATTAAATTTAAATATCCAACAAATCCAAGCGCTGGGTATTTCTACTTAGCTGTATGTAAGATTACTGATAAAGACGAGAAAATAAAAAATGAAAAATATTGGGGAGAGATTAAATGGAAATAATATGTTGAAATACACTTGCAGTTGATAAACAACCGTCCTATTCATATTTGTTGAAATCTTAATTGAGGCACCTCTTTACGGGGTGTCTTTTTTATGATATAAATTATTCTAGCAATGTATTATTGCTAACCATTCAAATATACCTTACTAAAAGAAGTAGATACGTTGTCCCGTGTCTGCTTTTTTTATTTATCACTTGTAAATTATAGAATATTCTGATAATATATACATTGTGAACTTCTTACCTTTCAAAAAGATTTCTATATTATATCTCTGACAGGCACTTATGTGTCTGTCTTTTTATTTATGTGGTACAATCTATTTGTAAGTTGCCCCCTAGCAGCTTATACCTTGAGTATATTTTTTCACAGCCATCCTTTTGGATGGTTTTTTTAAATTTATAATGCTATAATTTCATTAGTTTCTCAGACATAGAAACTTCCTTAATATTTTGGGCGGTCGTTAATTCGGCCGTCTTTTTTATGTTATAATAAATTTTACCACGTGATCATATTAAGGGTAGGCACTTATGTGCTTGCCCTATTTTTTTAGTTCGCTTTTATGTTCTGTCTATTCCTTTTTTAATAAGTTGTGTATAATGTGTTTAAATTTAAGAAGTGGATGGGTGGAAAATGAAAAATAAATATGAAATAACACTGCATAACGGAAATGGGTATAACACTAATGGTTGTGTTAAGTACTTACAATTAAATGTGTTTGAAAATGAGCATGATATTAATATTAAAAATTATTCTTTTACATCTGATTTAACCAACGATGAAGATTATAGTGATGAAACTAATTGGTGTATTAATTATTTATTACTAGAAGTATACAATGGCGGTCGAATTTTATGCGGCTCGAAACCTTATATACCACATTATATGAATAATCAATTAAAGAGTTTGGATAATCATATAGAAGCTTATAAAGTAATAAACAAACATATTTTTGATCAAAATAGTCTAAATGAGAAAGATAAAAAATTTACAAATGTGATGAGAATAATAATGAAAAGTAAAAATTTGCGAGATTTAAGTATTTTGCTAAATAGAGTATATCTCCAAGATGAAAATTCATTAATCAATTTTTATAAAATTAAAGATTTTGTTAGAACTTATAGAGATTTATTCTCAAAATATAACTCGCAATATAAGGATGAAATAAAAAAAATAAGCGCTGCATATAATGGTTTAAATGAGTACCATAGACTAGTAAATAATTACTTAACAACTGGTTTAACAGCAAGACATGGACTGCAAACACAATCGCCTACTAAAAAAGATTATGACATAAACGAAATCATAAAAGTTTCAATTGAAGCTATTCAGTTAGTTATAGATATTAGTAAAAGGCATATATACTTTGATATTGATAATTTAGTCGAATTAGATTTGAATAATAAGTAATTATAATATATATTTAACCTCCTAATTTATTAAATAGCGTGACAAGAATCAGGTGTTTATCCTGTTTTGCTATACACTTTTCTATAAAGTTAACTTTCAAATTCAAGATACAAAATGTATAATTAATATAAGTGGAACAAGGAGGTATTTATTAAGTTGGGCAATGTATTAGATGAATTAATTCAAACGAATGAGTTTCCGATAATTTTTATTGGATCAGGTATCTCTAAAAGATTTATAGAAGATTCACCTTCATGGATTGAATTATTAAAAGAATGTTGGGAAAAAGCTGATATGGGCAACTTTTACGGCGAATTAAATAAATTAAAAAGTAATATTGTTAAGAAAAGTCCTGAAAAGTCAAATTACGAAATTAATCACGGTATTAATATAAAATTAGCTACTGAAATTGAAGAAAAGTTTAATAACGAATTTTTTGAAGATAAAATAAATATTGAAGAATTTTCATCTAAAGAAGCTTATCAACTTGATATATCACCATTTAAAAAGTTTTTATCTAATAAATTTAAAAATATTAAATTAAAAAAAGAAATGGAAAATGAGCTTATTGTATTTCAAAAAATGTTACGTAAATCTCAAATTATTTTAACTACAAATTATGATGAATTTATTGAAAATACCTATAATAAAGATAATAACTATAAAATAAAAAAATACATAGGTCAAAAAGGCTTTTTTGAAGATACAGAAAATTATTCTGAGATATACAAAGTTCATGGATGTATTGCTGAACCAAAAAGTATTGTAATAACTGAGTCTGATTATAATTATTTTTATGAAAATTCTGTATTGATAAGTGCAAAAATTATTTCTATGATGATTAATTCTCCCATTATTTTTATGGGATATTCATTAACCGATATTAATATAAGGAATATAATTGGAGATTTTACTAAATCATTGAATGATAAAGAACTTATGTATTTTGAAAAAAGACTTATTTTAATTGAATATGATGAAAATGAGGATGATATTAAAGAAGAAAGAGTGAAAGACTCGGATCTTGGTTGCAGCATTAGAGTTATAAAGACTAATAATTTCTATGAAGTATTCGATAAAATATCTAAGATAAATCAGGGTATTGCACCAGCAGAAGTTAGAAAATATAAACATGTAATGAAAAAACTTATTATTGATAGAGGAAAAGATGGCGCATTAAATTCTGTATTAATTTCACCTGAAGAAATTGATAAAATTGAAGAAAAGATACAAAATAGCAATATAGCTATAGCTATAGGTGATAGTAAGTACATATTTCAAATACCAGACAATATTTCATATGCCTTAGATTACATTTCAGATAATGATGAAATAAGTAATGAAACGAGATTAAGATATGCTAACATGCAAACTGGTAATGCAAGGTTTCCATGTAACAAATTTTTAACAATGCATAATATTAATAACTCAAAGCTACATGATACTGAGAAAGAAAAACTGCGAAATAAAGTTTTAACACTTTCAGATTTTTCTAAGCATTATAACTCTATTAATAAGTCATCGATAATTAAAAATTGGAATTTATCTATTGAAGAATTAGTTAGTATGGGAAGTAAAAAGGCAAAAATATATGAAACAATCTCATATAATATTAGTGATTTAAATCTTATTGATGTTAGAAGATTTCTAATTAATGAATTAAAAGAACTAAGAGAAAAAGGAGAAATACAATTAACTACAGAGTTGAGAAGGTTACTACTACTCTATGATATTATTAAATACAAAAAAGGCAGCCCCTAACCACTATGTGTGATTGACACTGCCTCCCTGTTTTTCTTACTTTAATTATAACAAATTATAGATAATATCTCAAACCATAAAAAACAAATAAATTATATTATTTAATAAAAGACGGTGAACTTTCTAAATGACACTATCTGTTTATATGTAGGAGGGTCAACTTGAATTTTGATGATTATGCATGGAATGAACATGAAAAAACGCTGAAAAGACAAAAAATAAATAAAAATCCCATCACAATATAAAGTTCAAATAAAAGATGAAAGCGCTAAAAGGATAGAACTAGAAGGGATTTTAGAAGGTTTTACGCAAAAAAATTAGCAGAATGGTCGATAAAAAATGCGAAAAGATTTATAGAATACATCGACATGATGATATCAATTTACAAAATTCAATAATTTCAAGAGCAGAAGAAACTTTATATAAAAGAATACAAGGTTTGGTTAGTGCATATGAATTAAGGCAAATGGGATTTTTAGCAAATCAATTATCAAAACAATCAATTTCAGAAATAAGTAAATTTGCTTCTCGTGTTTTTGCACAGGCAATTGCTACAGGGCATATGCGTGGACATGACATTGTATCATCTGATTATGCTATAAAAGTTGTGAATTTAAAGTATGATAATTGTAAAGATTCAATTATTAATGAAAGAGATGAGCAAATAAATTTAGCAAATAGACTAAACAAAACCTGACTAATTTAAAAGACATATTGGAGATAAAATAAACCCACCAATTAAGGTGGGAAGGTGTATAACTTATGCATAATGTATATATGGAAAAAAATTAAAAAGTACAGTTATCAGTACAGTTTTGGAATAATTTTAAAAATTTCAATGATTTTTATGATTTGTAGATACTGATTTAAAGGCTTTTTGATAATAATGTGTAATATGAATATACAAATAAAAATTTTACTAATTGACCACATTAATCAGATATATTATACTAAGTTATACATGGTTAGTACCATGTGATGATAATAAAGTTTCGTTGATATTTGGAGGGAGGGAAATACACATGTCTAAAACAGTAGTCAAAAAGAACGAATCACTTGAAGATGCGTTACGTCGTTTCAAACGTACAGTTTCTAAAAGCGGTACAATTCAAGAAGTACGTAAACGTGAGTTTTACGAAAAACCTAGCGTTAAACGTAAAAAGAAATCAGAAGCTGCACGTAAACGTAAATTCAAATAATTAATTGTTTCGTTGACTCCCTCAACACCAACATTAATTATAAACCAAAATAGCCTTTAGTTGATCATCAACTAAAGGCTATTATTTTTTTATCTAGAATCTTATATAATGTCAATAATTTATAGTCTTTACCACTACAAATTATTGGTGTTTCATGATATATCTATATAATTAAGAAAACTCATAAAAATTAATTTATTGATTATGAAATTTTATGGTGTAAACGCTATAATCACGTATTAATTTCATGTATAATTAAATTGAGAGCGAGGTGATAGAGTGATTCCTTCAAGTAGTTTACATACAATATTTTCAGCTAATTTTGTTGAAAGTGGAAACTGGGTTGACGATATAGCTAATTTCATTGTAAA
The DNA here is from genome assembly GCF_048568365.1 of Staphylococcus sp. Ze2. Classification (NCBI taxonomy): domain Bacteria; kingdom Bacillati; phylum Bacillota; class Bacilli; order Caryophanales; family Staphylococcaceae; genus Staphylococcus; species Staphylococcus sp. Ze2. Next base: position 1,663,758 of record NZ_CP183486.1, read on the forward strand.
TCCAGTAGTTTCGTTAATTTTAACATGTATTATTTTCTTGGGTTTCTTATACCAATTGTATTCAAATAAAATTAACATAATAGGAATTGTTGCCACATTAACTTTATTGATTTTCTTTTTAGGATTTTATTTAAAAGGAGATGTCAATTTATATTCTGTAATTTTATTTGGCATAGGCGTTATATTTGTAATAATTGAACTTTTTGTCGTGGGCGCAGTTATCGGTATTATCGGTATGGCACTTATAGTTTTTAGTATTATTACCTTAGGAGATAATTTAGTTTATATGATTGCCAATGTCGTCGTCGCATTAATACTATCAATTATTGAATGGGTGATACTTGTGAAGATATTTAAACGAAAAATTCCATTTTTAGACAAGGTTGTATTGAAAGATTCTACAAATGCAGAAGCAGGTTACACATCACACGAAGATCGCTCTCATTTAGTTGGGCAAACTGCAACAACTTCAACTGATTTAAGACCTGCAGGAATTATTACTTACAACAATGAACGTATTGATGCAGTTTCTGATGGTTCTTTTATTTTAAGAAATAAACAAGTTACCATTTTAGAAGTTGAAGGTACAAGAGTTGTTGTAAGAGAAAACGAATCATAAAGGAGAGAAAGTATGATCGGATTAATTATTATTGTCGCAATAGTAGTAATAGCATTATTGTTATTATTTTCATTTGTTCCAGTCGGATTATGGATTTCAGCAATTGCCGCTGGTGTTAAAGTAGGAATAGGTACATTGGTAGGTATGAGATTACGTAGAGTATCACCAAGAAAAGTTATTTCACCGCTTATCAAAGCGCATAAAGCAGGGCTTAACTTAACTACGAATCAACTTGAATCTCATTATTTAGCTGGTGGTAACGTTGACCGTGTAGTTGATGCAAATATCGCAGCACAAAGAGCGGACATTAACTTACCATTTGAGCGTGGCGCTGCTATCGACTTGGCTGGTCGTGACGTCCTAGAAGCTGTGCAAATGTCAGTAAACCCTAAAGTTATAGAAACACCATTTATTGCTGGTGTTGCTATGAACGGTATCGAAGTAAAAGCTAAAGCGCGTATTACAGTACGTGCCAACATTGCTCGTTTAGTTGGTGGTGCTGGTGAAGAAACAATCATCGCTCGTGTAGGTGAAGGTATTGTTTCTACAATCGGTTCAAGTGAACATCACACACAAGTATTAGAAAATCCAGACAATATTTCGAAAACTGTTTTAAGTAAAGGTTTAGATTCTGGTACAGCTTTTGAAATATTATCAATTGATATAGCTGATGTTGACATTAGTAAAAATATCGGTGCAGACTTGCAAACTGAGCAAGCACTTGCAGATAAGAATATTGCACAAGCTAAAGCTGAAGAACGTCGTGCAATGGCTGTAGCACAAGAACAAGAAATGAAAGCGAAAGTACAAGAAATGCGCTCTAAAGTTGTTGAAGCCGAAGCTGAAGTACCTTTAGCAATGGCAGAAGCTTTACGTTCTGGAAATCTAGGCGTCAAAGATTATTACAACTTGAAAAATGTTGAAGCAGATACAGGTATGAGAAATTCTATTAATCAACGCACAAATCAACAAGATGATGAATCACCGGATAAATAATTTTAGGGGTGATTAAATGAATATAGGTATTATTATTTTTGTAATATCTGTGATTGTAACAATAATCGGAGCTATTAATGATAATAGTCATAAAGATAGACAAAATCAAAAGCCACCAGTAAATAAACGACCAAATAGTAATGGTGAGCAACCGAAAAAAGGCGGTTTCTTCGACGAATTAGGTAAAACATTCAAAGAGATTGAAAAACATATTAATGAAGACCCTACGTCTCAAAGAAGAGAACCCGAGCAAATGCCTCAACCTGAACAATCTCAATCATCACCAATGGAAACACGTGCAGAAAAAATGGAATCACCAAGTTCTGAACGTAAAATGAGAAAAGATAATGAAACAGAAGCAGATAAATTAAAACAAGCTCAACAACAAAAAGATAATAAATTACAAAAAGAGCTTGAAGCTGATTTAATGGGACAAATACAAGATGTTCGAACTGAAATTGATCGTGAAAACGAGAAAAAACTTCAGAGAACGGAGAAAAAAGCGCGTGCAATTATTGCGGATAAATACTTATCTGAAAGAACAAAGAGATTTCGCTTGAAACAATTGATGAATGCACACGCTATTCAAAGTCCCGCTAATAATGATCAGTTTAGGTTTGCCGATGATGAAGTGGTGAATGGTATTATTTGGTCAGAAGTACTGGAAAGACCTAAAAGGTTATAATTTCATATTTTAACGTCTTATATAAATCCACGTATGTAGGTTTTATAAGGCGTTATTTTTTTGTTGCAAAACACTGTACAAATGAATCTTTTTTAACTATTATTGAATAATTACTCAATTTGCGTACTACTTAATTTATTCAATTAGATAGAATGTAAATCTTCTGTTAAAATTGTAGAAACCACATATGATTCAATACGCTTTAAAATAATATCAGTCATTTTCGTGATATAATGAAGATGTAACTTGAATAGTAAATTTGAATCATGAAATTCAAATGAATAAATATCTGAAATGATTTATTGTTTATTAAAACTTTTTGTAACTTAAAATCTAATAGGATAAAATGAGAACAACGAATATATTTGTAAAGGAGTACTTATATGCCTGGAATTATTCAAATAGATGACAATAACGAAGCGCAAGCACTCATTGGTAATAATGATGAACATCTTAAATCAATAGAGGAAGCCTTTGATGTCATTGTGCATGCTCGAGGACAAGAAATCTCTGTGAAAGGTGAGTATGTTGAGCATGTTGAAAAAGCAGAATCAGTACTAATTAACTTACTGAAAGTCATTCAACAAGGGGTTTCTATATCTATTAAAGATGTAGAAGCTGCTGTAAAAATGGCGCAAAATGGTACGATTCAATACTTATTAGATTTATATGAAGATGAAATTACTAAAGATGCATATGGCAAAACAATCCGTGCTAAAACAATGGGACAACGTATGTATGTCAATGCAATGTACCACAATGATTTAGTTTTTGGTGTAGGGCCAGCTGGTACTGGTAAGACTTTCTTGGCAGTTGTTTATGCCGCGAAACAATTACGCAAAGGTAATGTAAAGCGTATAGTGCTTACTAGACCTGCCGTTGAAGCTGGAGAATCATTAGGATTCTTACCTGGTGATTTAAAGGAAAAAGTAGATCCATATTTAAGACCATTATACGATGGTTTAAATACAGTTTTAGGAAGAGAACAAACAGCTAGATTTATAGAAAGAGGCATAATTGAAATTGCTCCGTTAGCTTATATGAGAGGTAGAACTTTAGATGATGCTTTTGTCATATTGGATGAAGCACAAAATACCACTCATGCTCAAATGAAAATGTTTTTAACTAGATTAGGCTTTGGATCTAAAATGGTAGTAACTGGAGATAAAACACAGATAGACTTACCAAAAGGCGTTAAAAGCGGTTTAAAAGAAGCGATTAAAAAGCTAGAAAACGTAAAAGGATTAAGTATTCATAATCTTGACCAAAGTGATGTTGTACGTCACCCATTAGTAAGTAAAATTATTGATCGTTATGAGGGAGAAGAATAAATGTTTACAATAGATTTTAGTGATCATACAGAGTTAGTTCAAAATGAATGGTTAACACAAATAGATGAACTCCTTACTTTTGCAAAAAAACAAGAAAATATTGAAGAAGAAGCCGAATTATCTGTGACATTTGTTGATAAAGAAGAAATTCAAGAAATCAATAAAATGTATCGTGATAAAGATAAAGTAACAGATGTTATCTCTTTCGCTTTAGAAGAAGATGAACCAGAAATAACTGGTCTTGATATGCCAAGGGTATTAGGAGATATAATTATTTGTACTGATGTTGCGAAAGAACAGGCTGATAATTATGGTCATAGTTTTGAAAGAGAACTCGGTTTTCTTGCATTACATGGTTTTTTACATTTATTAGGCTACGATCATATGAATGAACAAGATGAAAAAGAAATGTTCGGACGACAAGAACAAATACTTAATGCCTATGGATTAACAAGAGATTAGAGGCGCATATGAAACGATTTAGTTATGCTTTTCAGGGTATGTTAGTACTGATAAGAAAAGATCATAAATTTTTATTACATCTTTTATTAGCTTTAATAGTCATTATTGCGGGTTTTACTTTTAAAATTAATGAAGTAGAATGGCTTTTTATTATTATATCAATTGGTCTAGTACTCGCGTTTGAGGCGATTAATACTGCCGTAGAATACGTTGTAGATTTAGTTACCAATGAATATCATGTTTTGGCAAAAAATGCTAAAGATGTTGCTGCCTTTAGTGTTGTGCTTGCTTCTCTCGTCGCTTTAGTTATAGGACTCATTATTTTTTTACCTTATGTATTTAAATAGTAGTGCAATTTCGGAAATTTTGTTTATACTAAAAAGACATAGCAATTAAAATAGAACAACTTATTATTAAATAGGGGAGATAAACGATGGCTTACCAATCACATTATTTTACAGAAGTAAGAAATGCTCAAGCTAATGCATATGCACCATATAGTAATTTTAAGGTTGGTGCGTATTTAAAGACTAAAGATGGAAAAACATATTACGGGGCTAATGTAGAAAATGCTGCTTATCCTATGTCTATATGCGCAGAAAGATCTAGTTTAGTGTCAGCAATTGCGGATGGTTATCGACCGGGAGATTTTGAGTCAATTACTGTTACTGTAGATGCAGATGAACCTTCTTCGCCCTGCGGTGCTTGTCGACAAGTAATGAAAGAATTATGTGATGATGACATGCCAGTGTATATGACAAATCATCAAGGCGATATGATAGAATCAACAGTAAATGAACTACTACCATTAGGGTTTTCAGGAAAGGATTTAAATTAATGACAGAACACAAATCAGGATTTATCTCAATTATAGGTAGACCGAATGTTGGTAAATCAACTTTTGTAAACCGAGTAATTGGACATAAAATTGCAATAATGTCTGACAAGGCACAAACTACTAGAAACAAAATACAAGGTGTTATGACGCAAGAAGATGCTCAGATTATCTTTTTGGACACACCGGGTATTCATAAACCAAAACATAAATTAGGCGATTACATGATGCGTGTGGCTACAAATACACTATCTGAAATTGATGCTATTATGTTCATGGTAAATGTTAATGAAGATATCGGTCGTGGTGACGAGTATATTATGGAAATGCTCAAAACTATTAAAACACCAATATTCTTAGTATTGAATAAAATTGATTTAGTACACCCAGACGAATTGATGCCACGAATCGAAAAATACAAGCGATATTTGGATTTCACTGAAATTGTTCCAATTTCAGCTTTAGAAGGTCACAATGTTGACCATTTTATCAATGTACTAAAATCTTATTTACCAGAGGGTCCTAAATATTATCCAGACGATCAAATATCTGACCATCCAGAACAATTTGTAGTTGGTGAACTTATACGCGAAAAGATTCTACATTTGACTAGTGAGGAAATACCTCATGCCATCGGGGTTAATGTTGATCGCATGGTTAAAGAAGATGAAGATAGAGTGAGAATTGAAGCTACGATTTTCGTAGAAAGAGATTCTCAAAAAGGTATTGTGATTGGAAAAGGCGGTAAAAAATTAAAAGAAGTTGGAAAACGTGCCCGTCTTGATATAGAACGTTTACTTGGCTCTAAAGTTTATTTGGAACTATGGGTAAAAGTTCAAAAAGACTGGCGTAATAAAGTGAACTTCATACGTCAAATGGGTTATTTAGAAGATCGAGATTAAGGCGAAGAATTTTTCGGAAGTCGGTGAGCTATTATGTTGATCAAACAAAAAGGTATAATCATTAAAACAGTTGATTATGGCGAATCCGATAAAATTATAACAATTTTGAATGAATATGGCGCAAAAGTACCTTTAATGGTAAGACGAGCTAAAAAGAGTAAGAGTGGTTTACAAGCCAACACGCAATTATTTGTGTATGGCTTGTTTATTTATTCTAAGTGGAAAGGCATGGGGACATTAAGCTCCGTCGATGTGATTGAACAAAATTATCACCTTCGTTTAGATATTTACGAAAGTAGTTTTGCTAGTTTATGTGCTGAAACAATTGATCGTTCACTTGAAGCAGATGAAGTTTCTAAATATAGTTATGACCTTTTACATTTTGTCTTGGACAAAATAAAAGATGGTGTTTCAGCTCAACTGATGTCTGTAGTTGTCTTGCTAAAATGTATGAATCGTTTCGGGTTTAATGCTATATTTGACAAGTGTGCAGTTACTGGCAATGATGATCAATCCAAATTAATAGCATATAGTTTTAAGCATGATGGTGCTATTTCTGAAGTTGTTAAATATCAAGATCCACATGCACTAGTTTTATCTAATAAAACGCTTTATTTGCTAGATATTCTTCAAAAATTACCAATTAATCAAATGAGTTCCCTTAGTATTCATGCTGATGTTGTCAATGAGATGTCTGAATTAATGATACTATTATATAAAGAATATGTGGGAATGTATTTTAAAAGTCAGAAACTAATCAATCAATTACATAGATTAGATAATTTATCTTGACTGAGTCATATAAACATTGGCTTTTATCAATTTCTGTATAAAATCAACTGAATAAACACATGATAAATTAGATAAAAATGCACTTCTAATATAAGATACAAAAATCTTATTGTTAGGGTGTATTTTTTATTTTTAAGTATAGTCCATTTAAACAGCCCCCAAAACGCTATATTCTTTACTAAATGATATATACTCAAATATATGAAAAGTCTTGCTTTTAATAAACTATAATTATATTATGTAAACCTAAAATATAGTTGAATAAGATCAAAAACAGATTATAGGGATTGTTGAAATTGATATAGAATCTTCAATCTCATGATACTTTACTTGAAAATTTCGGTGTTTAAGGGGGGATAAAGCCGTATAAATTACAAAAAGTTAAATTATAGATATTGAATCTAACTTCTATTATCTGTGAAAACAATTAAAAGAGAGTAGTGGTATAACCTAATACATTAAATGTTCACCAATTTAGTAAAATCATTACACAAAAATCTCTTGTATGAATACTCAAGTGTAAATAAATAAAAATAAACCAAACGCTATATTTAACGTTTGGTTTATTTATAAGTAATATTAACTTTAACTAAATTAGAATTTAACTTTTTCAGTTAAGAAAGCATTTAGTTCTGTGATTGGCATACGAACTTGTTCCATAGTGTCACGATCACGTACAGTTACTTGTTTATCTTCTAAAGAATCAAAGTCAAAAGTAATACAATATGGTGTACCGATTTCATCTTGACGACGATAACGTTTACCAATTGATTGTGACTCATCGAAGTCTATAGAGAAGTTAGCACTCAATTCTTCAAATACTTTAATCGCGTCACCAGATAGCTTTTTGCTCAATGGTAATACTGCTGCTTTATATGGAGCAAGCGCAGGGTGGAAGTGTAATACAGTTCTAGAATCTTTACTACCTTCAACGCCTTCTTCATCATAAGCGTCACATAAGAACGCTAATGTGACACGATCAGCACCTAATGAAGGTTCGATACAGTAAGGGATATATTTTTCACCTGTTTCTTGATCGTGATATTGGAAATCTTCACCTGAGTGTTCGCTATGTTGTTTTAAGTCGAAATCAGTACGGCTAGCGATACCCCATAGCTCACCCCAACCAAATGGGAAGCGATACTCAATGTCAGTAGTTGCATTTGAATAGTGAGAAAGCTCGTCAGCATCATGGTCACGTAAGCGAGTAGCTTCTTCGCTTAAGTTTAAATCTTTTAGCCATTGGCTTGCGAATGTTTTCCAATAATTTTGCCATTCTATTTCTTCACCTGGTTTACAGAAGAATTCTAGTTCCATTTGTTCGAATTCACGTGTTCTGAAAATGAAGTTACCTGGAGTAATTTCATTACGGAATGACTTACCTACTTGACCAATACCAAATGGTAATTTTTTACGCATTGTACGTTGTACATTTTTATAGTTTACGAAAATACCTTGTGCAGTTTCAGGACGTAAGAAAAGTTCATTTGTAGAATCCTCAGTTACACCTTGGAAAGTTTTGAACATTAAATTAAATTGACGAATATCAGTCCAGTTTGCTGTTCCACTCACGGGACAAACGATACCTTCTTCATCAATGATGCGTTTCATTTCATCGAAGCTTAAACCATCAGCAACAAAATTTTCATCGCCTTTTTCATTTGCCATGTAATCCTCGATAATTTTATCAGCACGATAGCGAATTTTACTATCTTTGTTATCGATCATAGGGTCGTTAAAGTTACCAAGGTGACCAGATGCTTCCCATGTTTTAGGGTTCATTAAAATTGCAGCATCAATACCCACGTTATATGGAGATTGAGTAATGAATTTTTGCCACCAAGCTTTTTTAACGTTATTTTTTAATTCTACTCCAAGTGGACCGTAATCCCATGTATTTGATAAACCACCATAAATATCACTACCAGGGAACACAAATCCTCTATGTTTCGCTAATGAAACAATTGTTTCCATATCTTTTGCCATAAAAAATACACTCCTTTTTAACATAAAAACGTCCCAAGACACAGAAAAAAATAAACTTTATCCGTGCCTTGGGACGAGTTAATCATTTTTAATCACATATTTGTAATATGTGTTTGTTTACTGAATTTTTGTTAACCCGCGGTTCCACCCAAGTTAGTGTGAACACTCGCTTTTACAAATCATTTAGTTGTAGCCATTAATCTTTGTTAAGCTTTCACTATCCTTAACTCGCTTTAAATCTAATTTTAATGTATTGATGCTTTATAAGCAAGTAAATATATGTATTTGTAGCAATTTAAGATTCAATGTATAATTAAATAAATTGATTAAAGGGGTGAGCGTTATAGAACTAAGTAAAAGGCAACAACAAATCGTTGAAATTGTGAAGAATAATGGCCCGATTACTGGTGAACATATAGCTGAACGGCTGAGTTTAACACGCGCGACTTTAAGACCCGATTTAGCTATTTTAACAATGTCTGGTATTTTAGAAGCTAGACCACGCGTTGGTTACTATTATTCTGGGAAACCAAAAAATAAATTAATAGCCGATGAACTAAAACAATATGTAGTTAAAGATTATGCTTCTCACCCAGTAGTAGTGAAAAGTGAGATGACTGTATATGATGCGATATGTACTATATTTTTAGAAGACGTTAGTACACTTTTTGTAATTAACAGTAACGGTGATTTTATGGGGGTTTGTTCACGTAAAGATTTATTGAGAGCATCAATGATCGGGGAAGATATACATACGATGCCCGTGAATATCATCATGACACGCATGCCTAATTTAAGTTTCGTTTTAGAAGACGAAAGAGTAATATATGCAGCTAATCTCATGATTGAAAAAGAAATCGATTCTTTACCTATTGTGGTTAAAAAGGAAAATGGAAAATATGAAGTTAAAGGTCGTATTTCTAAAACAACGATAACTAAAATCTTTGTATCATTATTAAATGAATAGGTGGTATTAATTAATGGAAAATATTAGAATAATAGTCGCATCTGACTCAGTAGGTGAAACCGCAGAACTAGTAGCAAGAGCCTGTATTTCACAATTTAATCCGAATCAATGTGACAGTGAAATCAGCAGATATCCTTACATTGAAGCACTAGAAAACGTAGATGAAGTAATTTCTGTTGCGAAAGATACTGAAGCAATTGTGGTTTATACACTAGTTAAACCAGAAATAAGAAAATATATGGAAGCAAAAATTAGTGAATTTGATATTAAATCTGTAGATATCATGGGACCATTAATGAATATTTTATTAGATAAAATTGATGAACAGCCATATTTTGAACCAGGACTTGTCCATCAATTAGATGAAGCCTATTTCAAAAAGATTGATGCAATTGAATTTGCAGTTAAATATGATGATGGTAAAGATCCGAAAGGTTTATCAAAAGCAGATATTGTCTTATTGGGGATTTCAAGAACTTCAAAAACCCCATTATCTCAATACCTTGCACATAAAAGTTATAAGGTTATGAACATTCCAATTGTTCCAGAGGTTACACCACCAGACGATTTATTTAATATTGATTCATCTAAATGTATAGCTTTAAAAATAAGCGAAGAAAAATTGAATAAAATTCGTAAAGAACGTCTGAAGCAGCTTGGGTTAGGGGACAGTGCTAGATATGCTACGGAACAGCGTATTGAAGAAGAGTTAAATTATTTCCATGATTTAGTTGAAAGAATCGGCTGTCCGGTAATTGATGTTTCTGATAAAGCGATTGAAGAAACTGCAAATGATATTATTAGTATTATAGAGCAAAATAGTTTCAAAAAATAAATAAAACATTTATAATAGTGTAACTAATGTTTAATAGGTGATTATTTTGCGAATCGAACAATCTACAATAAATGAAATAAAAGAAAAAACTGATATACTTGACTTGGTTAGTGAGTATGTGAAGTTAGAGAAAAGAGGACGCAATTATATAGGTTTGTGTCCTTTTCATGATGAAAAGACTCCGTCCTTTACCGTGTCAGAAGATAAGCAAATTTGTCACTGTTTCGGTTGTAAAAAAGGGGGCAATGTTTTTCAATTCACGCAAGAAATAAAAGATATTTCCTTTACTGATGCTGTTAAAGAATTAGGAGAACGTGTTGATATTAAAGTTGAAACAGAATCTTCAAATTCAAATCAAGAGGTTTCACATCAAGTTGCATCAGACGATTTGAAAATGATTGAAATGCATGAATTAATGCAAGAATATTATCATTATGCTCTGAAAAAAACAGTTGAAGGCGAAGCAGCATTGAATTATTTGAAAGAACGAGGTTTTACTGATGCGCTAATCGATGCGAGAAAAATTGGCTATGCGCCAAACAATTCACATTTTTGTCATGATTTTTTAAAGAAAAAAGGATATGATATTCAATTAGCATATGAAGCTGGGTTGTTATCTCGAAATGAGGAAAATTTTAGTTACTATGACCGTTTTAGAGATCGTATTATGTTCCCGTTAACTAACGCGCAAGGAAGAACTGTTGGTTATTCTGGTAGAACGTATACAAACCAAGAACCAAAGTATTTAAATAGTCCGGAGACACCAATATTTCAGAAGCGTAGATTACTATATAACGTTGATTACGCTAGAAAATCTATCAGAAAAACTGATGAATTAATTTTATTAGAGGGCTTTATGGACGTGATTAAAGCGGACCAAGCTGGACTTAAACAAGTTGTTGCTAGCATGGGAACACAAATATCACAAGAGCATGTAGCATTTATTAAAAAGTTAACGACTAATGTTACTTTGATGTTTGATGGAGATTACGCAGGTACGGAAGCTACATTAAAAACTGGACAAATGCTGCTACAACAAGGTTTTAATGTATTTGTAGTGCAATTACCTAAAGACATGGACCCCGATGAATATATCGGGAAGCATGGAGTGGAAGCCTTCAATTACTATGTAGAACATGAGAAAAAATCATTCATTATTTATAAAGTGCATACGCATCAAGATGAAATTGAAAATAACGATTTATCATATGAACGGTATTTAAAGGAAATCACCAACGATATTTCTTATATGAGTTCAACTATTTTACGGAAAAAGATATTGCAAGAAGTTTCGGAATTGTTTAAAGTTAGCTTGGATAGTCTAAATAATATAGTAGGACAGCAACAAGATTACTATCAACCCCAAGAGTATCGAGTGCCTTCTGTGCCACAATTTAATAATTTAAATAAGAATGAGAAGGCAGAACGTGCTTTGCTTAAACATTTTATGAATGATAAAGACACATTTTTAAATTATCATAAATTACTTCAGTTAGAAGACTTTACAAATGAATATTTTAAGCGTATATTTAATGTTTTACACGAGTTTTACTCTGAAAATGATACGTTTAATATTAGTGATGTATTACAGTACATTGATTCCAATGAAATTAAAGAAGCATTTATATCATTAGATAACTATTTGATAAATGAAGAACCTTTTGAACATGAAATTGATGACTATATAAATACACTGACAACTAATAGAAATGAAGAAACTATTGAATCACTTAATCAAAAGCTTCGAGAAGCGTCGAGATTGGGTGATTTAGAACTGCAAAAATATTATTTAGAAAAAATTGTAACTCATAATAAAAGTAGAATGAATTGAAAAATATGTATTTGTCTGTATGTTTATAACACTTAATGTGTATACGATACAATGTTTTGAGTAGATTTTACTAATTTTATCTATAAAATTTTTTGATATCAAGTAGATATTATATTCGGGAGGCCTTTTCATGTCTGGAAATAAAGTTAAAGTTAAAAAGCAAACCATCGACCCATCTCTAACTTTAGAAGATGTAAAAAAACAATTAATTGAAAAAGGTAAAAAAGAAGGGCACCTAAGTCATGAAGAAGTTGCTGAAAAATTACAAAACTTCGAAATGGATTCTGACCAAATGGATGAACTATTTGATCAGTTAACAGATAACGACATTAGTTTAGTTAATGAAAAAGATAGTTCTGATAAAGATTCTAAATTGAATTTAAATGATTTAAGTGCACCTCCAGGCGTAAAAATAAATGATCCAGTTCGTATGTACTTAAAAGAAATTGGACGAGTAGATTTATTAAACGCTCAAGAAGAAATTGAATTGGCTAAAAAAATTGAGCAAGGCGACGAAGTTGCAAAATCTCGTTTAGCCGAAGCCAACTTACGTCTCGTTGTTAGTATTGCGAAGAGATACGTAGGACGCGGCATGCTATTCTTAGACCTTATTCAAGAAGGTAATATGGGATTAATAAAAGCTGTTGAAAAATTCGATTTTAATAAAGGATTTAAATTTTCAACATATGCAACGTGGTGGATTCGTCAAGCGATTACACGTGCCATTGCAGACCAAGCCCGTACAATTCGTATCCCTGTTCATATGGTTGAAACAATCAACAAGTTAATCCGTGTTCAGAGACAATTATTACAAGACTTAGGCCGTGATCCTGCTCCTGAAGAAATCGGAGAAGAAATGGACTTACCTCCTGAGAAAGTAAGAGAAATACTGAAGATCGCTCAGGAACCTGTGTCATTAGAAACGCCAATTGGTGAGGAAGATGATAGTCATTTAGGTGATTTCATTGAAGACCAAGAAGCGCAAAGTCCTTCTGATCATGCAGCTTATGAACTGTTAAAAGAACAATTAGAAGATGTATTAGACACATTAACTGATCGTGAAGAAAATGTATTACGCTTACGTTTTGGATTAGATGATGGTAGAACACGTACACTAGAAGAAGTAGGTAAAGTATTTGGTGTTACGAGAGAACGTATTCGTCAAATAGAAGCAAAAGCACTCAGAAAATTAAGACATCCAAGTAGAAGTAAACGTCTAAAAGATTTTATGGACTAATTTTTAGTGCTTGAGACACCAAATATCCCTTAAATAAGCGGTGATGTGTCTCTATGTACAATTGCTGACGAAAGTGTACGATATGCTATTTAATAGCTTTAAAAACAAGTGAGTGATACAGGGAGCGGGAATGCGAGATCAAATTGAAAATTTTGATTTCTCTTCCGCTCTTTTTTTACATATTGAAAGAGGAGCACTTTTATGATTCCATTAAATCAAAGATTAAAGAGAGTAAGTAATTATATTAAAGGAGATTATTTAGCAGATATTGGTTCAGATCATGCTTATCTGCCTATTTTTGCTATAGAAAACAAATTAACAAAAAAAGCAATTGCAGGCGAGGTCATTAAAGGACCTTTTGATGCTTCTAAACGAAATGTGAGTGAACATCAACTCAGTCAGCATATCGATGTACGACTAGGCGATGGGTTAACTGTTATACAAGATGGAGATGCTATAACATCAATTACAGTATGTGGTATGGGGGGACCTCTCATAGCTAAAATTATTAGTGATGGTGCCAATAAATTGTTTAATAAACCAAGATTGGTGTTACAAAGTAATATACAGTCAAGTGCCATTAGAATTAAGCTTACAGAATTAAATTATTGCATAATAGCTGAAGAAATCATGGAAGAAAAGGGACATATCTATGAAATTATTGTTGCTGAGTACTGCGAAAAAAAATCATCCATGTCTCAAATAGAATTGAAATTTGGCCCTGAATTAGTTAAAGATAAAAATGATTTATTTAACAAGAAATGGCAACGCGAAAAAGAAGCATTATTAAAGATAAAAAATAATTTAAACCCTAAAACACATGCTAAACGTTTAGATGAAATTAATCATGAGTTGGATCTAATTAACGAGGTGTTATAAATGACTATAGATGAACTATTAAAAACTATTAATACACACGTACCTTTCAATACAGCGGAATCATGGGATAACGTAGGTTTATTAATTGGTGATAAAGCTAACAAAGTAACAGGAATATTGACAGCACTCGATTGTACTGAAGAGGTCGTTGATGAAGCATTAAATAAAGGCTATAATACAATTATTTGTCATCATCCTCTCATTTTTAAAGGGATAAAAAATATTACTCAACAAGAAGGATACGGGCTAATCATACGTAAACTAATCAAGCATGATGTTAACCTTATTGCATTACACACTAATTTGGATGTATATCCAAAAGGTGTGAACTCGATGCTGTCCGATAAACTAGGTTTAGAGAAGCAACAGATTTTAAACCCTGAAATTATACCTTATTACAAAGTGCAAGTATTTATTCCAGAAGAAAACTTAAACGATTTTAAAGATGTATTAAGCGAAGCAGGCGTTGCTCAAGAGGGAGATTATCGATACTGCTTTTTCGAAAGCCCAGGCATAGGCCAATTTAAACCGGTAGATAATGCAGATCCACATATTGGTGAAAAAGGTCAAATTTCTCACGTGCAAGAATATAAATTAGAATTTATGATCGACCATACGCAAAAAACTTTAACGCAAGACTTAATAATACAACATCATCCATACGAAACACCGGTTTATGATTTTATAGAATTAACAAAACAAGCAAATTATGGTTTAGGCATGATAGGCAAACTTAATGAAGTTATGACAGTGGAAAAATTTGTGAGCCATGTTAAAGAACGATTAAAAATGCCAAGCGTACGTTTCTCTGGCGATTTCAATGCAAACATTGAAACAGTAGCTATTGTCGGTGGGTCAGGTATTGGATTTGAGTATACAGCTAGTCACAAAGGTGCCGACATCTTTGTGACTGGGGATATTAAACACCATGACGCATTAGACGCTAAAATCGCAGGTGTTAATTTATTAGATATTAACCACTACAGTGAATATGTAATGAGAGAAGGATTGTGCCAACTTTTAGAAGATTGGCTGAATGAAGATGACAAAATATTTAATATTGAAGCATCTGAGATAAACACAGACCCATTTGAATACTTGTAACAACATTTTGTGGCTGAGGCATAAACAATGCTTCAGCCGTTAATATGAAATATTGCATAACAATTAAGATACAATTAACCTTTGACAATCAGAATATATTATAGTTAACATTCTCAGAGTGAGTCATTAAAATACTGCTATAAGTTTATATTGACACTGTTAAGCACAAATATTTTATAGCAATAATTACCTATTTAACTTGATATAATAATTTAGTTCAAAATTGTACAGTAATGCTTTATAATAGATAAGATGAAGATTTAAGGAGGCCAAGACATGGCAAATCACCCATTTGAGAAATTTAATTTAGAACCAAGTCTGATTGATGCTGTGAAAGATTTGAATTTTGATCAACCGACTGAAATTCAAAGCCGAGTAATACCAAAAATAATAAAACAAGTAAACTTAATCGGCCAATCACAAACAGGGACAGGTAAATCCCACGCATTTTTATTACCGTTAATCAATTCAATAGATACAGAGTATAAAGAACCACAAGCAATTGTTGTAGCTCCTACAAGAGAACTAGCACAACAACTTTTTGATGTTGCTAGCCATATAACAAAATTTAAAGAAGACGTGTCAGTCAAATTATTCATAGGTGGCACAGATATTGAAAAAGATCGTAGTCGTGCAAAGAATCAACCACAACTTGTCATAGGTACACCTACACGTATTAATGATTTAGCTAAACACGGGGATTTACATGTACACTTAGCATCCTATTTAGTCATTGATGAAGCAGACTTAATGATAGATTTAGGACTAATGGATGAAGTAGATTACGTTGCTACAAGATTAGATGAGAAAGCGCATATTGCAGTGTTCAGTGCTACAATACCTAAATCTTTACATCCATTTTTAAATAAATATCTTGAAAACCCTGATTTTGTAGAAATTGAAAATACAGAAAAGAACAAAAAGAATATTGAATTCTATTTAATTCCAACAAAAGGCGAAGCTAAAATAGAAAAGACCTTAAAATTAATGGATATACTAAACCCTTATTTATGTATCATTTTCTGTAATAGCAGAGACAGTGCTGATGAATTAGCTAACCAACTTAATGCTGCTGGTTTGAAAGTAGGCATGATACATGGTGGTCTTTCACCTAGAGAACGTAAGCAACAAATGAAACGTATTAGAAATTTAGAATTTCAATACGTAATAGCTAGTGATTTAGCATCACGTGGTATCGATATCGATGGCGTAAGTCATGTGATTAACTTTGATGTACCAAATGATATTGATTTCTTTACACACCGCGTAGGACGTACTGGTAGAGGACAATATAAAGGCGTTGCAATAACTTTATATAGCCCTGATGAAGAAAATAATGTTGCATTAATTGAACAACGTGGCTATCATTTTGAAAACGTAGATATTAAAGACGATGAGTTAAAGGCCATTAAAGCTCATAATTTACGTCAATCACGTAAAAATAAAGATGATCATTTAACAAATCAACTAAAATATAAAGTTAAAAGCAATAAGAAAAAAGTCAAACCTGGTTATAAGAAAAAATTCAAACGTGATTTGGATGATTTAAAACGTAAAGAGCGTAAACAATTCAGCAAACAACAGAGTAGACAGGAAAGAAAAAATAGAAAAGGATAGGTGAATTTTATGTTATTAGGGTCTCATGTATCGATGAATGGTAAAAAAATGTTAGAAGGCTCAGCTGAAGAAGCACAAAAATTTGGTGAGTCTACATTTATGATTTATACAGGTGCACCACAAAACACTAGAAGAAAGCCTATCGAAGAATTAAATATTGAAAAAGGTCATGAAGTAATGAAAGCTCATGGTCTTTCAAATATTGTCGTACATGCACCATACATTATAAATATTGCTAATACTGTTAAACCACATGTCTTTGAGTTGGGTGTGGAGTTCTTACAAAGTGAAATAGAACGTACACAAGCACTAGGCGCAAAAGATATAGTTTTACACCCAGGTGCTCATGTTGGCGAAGGTACAGATGCAGGTATTAAAAAGATAATTGAAGGTCTTAACGAAGTTTTAACGAATGATAACGATGTTAGGATAGCATTAGAAACAATGGCTGGTAAAGGTTCTGAAATTGGCAGAAACTTTGAAGAAATAGCTAGAATTATTGATGGCGTAGAAAATAATGAAAGATTATCAGTCTGTTTTGATACATGTCATACACATGATGCTGGTTATAACGTAAAAGAAGATTTCGATGGTGTTTTAAATGAATTTGATAAAATTATAGGTGTCGATAGAATTAAAGTCGTACATGTAAATGACAGTAAAAATGATATTGGTGCACATAAAGATAGACATGAAAATATCGGATTTGGTTATATTGGATTTGATGCGCTTAACTATATTGTGCATCACGATACTTTTAAAGAAATTCCCAAAATTTTAGAAACACCTTATGTTGGTGAAGATAAAAAGAACAAAAAACCTCCATATAAATTAGAAATTGAAATGTTAAAACAACAACAATTTGATCCTGATTTGAAGAATAAAATTTTAAATCAATAATAATGTTTCTGAATAAACGATTATTTCTAAAGGGAGTTATTAATCCTTTTAAACAATATAAAAAATTGTTAGGAGTTTATTCGGTAGGAACGGTAAAGAGTAATATGTGAATTCTAATGATCTACTTAGAATTTGCACGTTGCTCTTTTTTTGTTAATTCGTAAACATTACTATTTACATAATTAATATCTCATTGTATAGTATAGAACGAGGTGAAAACATGTCTACGCCAGTATTCGAATTAAAAAATATAGATTATTATTTTGACAACAAACAAGTACTTGAAAATATAAACATTAAAATTAATCGAGGAGAATTTGTTGCAATTGTAGGACCAAATGGTGCCGGGAAGTCAACTTTACTAAAAATCATACTGGGCTTATTACCAATTCAAAAAGGCCAAATTTATGTTGATGGCAAAGACTATAATGGAAATCAGTCTTTACTAAAAATTAGTTATGTTTCCCAAAAAGCACAAGCGTTCAAAGCAGGGTTTCCTGCTAGCGTCAAAGAAGTCGTTATCAGCGGGCTTACTAAGCGGAAGAAACTATTTCGATGGTTTAATAGAAATGATGAAGAAAGTGTGAAAACTGTTTTGTCACGACTTAACATTGAACATTTAATCGACAAAAACATAGCCGAATTATCCGGTGGACAACAACAACGAGTGTTAATTGCACGTGCGTTAATCAGTGAACCGTCTGTACTCATTCTTGATGAACCAACTAGTGGTATTGATGCAAAGCATGTGAGTGAGTTTTATGAGACTTTGGAGACACTAAAGCAAGAAGGTGTTACCATCATACTTGTTACACATGATATTGGGGTCGTTGCAGATACGGCAACTGAAGTTGCGTGCTTGAACAAGCATTTACATTTTCATGGTACAACTGAAGATTTTAAATCATTAGACGAAGTTGAAATATCAAAAATTTATGGACATCCTATCCAATTTGTTGATCATCAACATAGTAGGGAGTGTTGTTCATCATGATTGAAGCCTTGCTAAATTTTGATTTTATGAGATATTCACTTGCAAGTGGCCTGCTCATCGGTTTAATCGCACCATTAATCGGTGCTTTTATTGTTGTTAGGAGACTATCATTGATTGCAGATGCGTTAAGCCATGTCACACTTGGGGGAATTTCTTTTGGAATGTTTGTTGTGACGGTAATACCTACATTGGCATTTATTAATCCAATGTGGTTTGGTATTTTATATGCTGTAATCGGTGCATTGCTTATTGAAAAGTTAAGAACTTCTTACAGTAATTATCAAGAAATTGCTATTCCAATTATTATGAGTGCTGGTATTGCGTTAAGTGCAATATTTATTTCTTTGGCAGATGGCTTCAACCAAGAAATTGTAGGGTTATTGTTCGGTTCTATCAGTGCAGTAACTTTAAGCGACCTAATTACAATTATTGTAATTGTCATCATTGTTCTTGTATTTATACTTTCTTTTTACAAAGAATTATTTATATTATCTTTTGATGAAGAATATAGTAAAGTAATAGGAATACCTAAATGGATTCAATTTATATTTATTATTATTGTAGCAATGGTTATATCTGCATCTATGCGTGTAGTAGGTATCTTATTAGTGAGTGCATTAATCACGTTACCTGTTGCGATTTCAATGCGACTCACAAAAGGTTTTAAACAGTTAATCATTTTAAGTGTTGTTATTGGAGAAATTTCAGTTATTGGAGGACTCGTATTAGCGTTTTATATGAATATATCACCTGGTGGTGTAATTGTAGTATTACTTGTACTCATACTCGCTATTGCGATGATGTATCAGAAATTTAAAATACGAACAATAAAAGGAGATGCTAACGATGAAAACTGAAGAGGCTATTAGTATCATTAAAGATCACGGTCATAAATATACAAATAAAAGACGTGAAATGCTTGATATATTTGTCTCTGAAGATAAATATATCAATGCTAAATTAATCCAACAGGAGATGGATAAAAATTTCCCTGGTATATCGTTCGATACAATTTATCGTAATTTGCATTTATTTAAAGATTTAGGCATTGTTGAAGGTACAGAATTAGATGGAGAAATGAAATTTAGAATTGCTTGCACAGATCATCATCATCATCATTTTATATGCGAATCATGTGGCGATACAAAAGTAATCGATTTTTGTCCTATTGAACAAATTAAAGCGTTCCTTCCTAAAGTTGATATTCATAAACATAAATTAGAGGTTTATGGTGTGTGTGAAACTTGTCAGCAAGCTAGAATGTAATATGTACAAAAAATATTCAAAATACAATTTATTTGCCATAAATCATAGGTCATTCGTATGATTTAAATTGAATTTTTAAAATTGTTGCTTAAACATGTTTAAATAAGCTCAATTTGAGATATACTAGTAGAGTAACTAAAGATGACAAATATTATTCAATAACTTTTCAATTAAACTTTAAGCAGATTAATTGTTGTTATAATAATTAATTGTTATGCTTTATTTAAAGATTAATTAGGAGGATGATTATTTATGGCTTTTGAATTACCAAACTTACCTTATGGTTTTGATGCATTGGAACCACACATTGATCAACAAACAATGGAAATTCACCATGGCAAACACCATAACACTTATGTAACTAAATTAAACGCAGCAGTAGAAGGAACTGATTTAGAATCTAAATCAATTGAAGAAATTGTTGCAAATCTAGACAGTGTTCCAGAAAATATTCAAACAGCTGTTCGCAATAATGGCGGTGGACATTTAAACCACTCATTATTCTGGGAATTATTAACTCCAAACTCAGAAGAAAAAGGTACTGTTGTTGATAAAATTAAAGAACAATGGGGTTCTTTAGATGCATTTAAAGAAGAATTTGCAGACAAAGCAGCAGCACGTTTCGGTTCAGGTTGGGCCTGGTTAGTAGTTAATAACGGTAACTTAGAAATCGTTACTACACCTAACCAAGACAATCCAATTACTGAAGGTAAAACACCTATCTTAGGATTAGATGTTTGGGAACACGCTTATTATCTTAAATACCAAAACAAACGTCCAGACTATATTAGTGCATTCTGGAACGTAGTAAATTGGGAAAAAGTTGACGAATTATATAACGCTGCTAAATAATTGAGCTAGCGAATATGACGGCCTTTTACTAGGTCGTCATTTTTTTTAACTAAAATAATAGAAATATTCGCTAATTTCATATATCATTTATAGTGAGAATTTTTGAATTGAGGTATGCTGTTTTGTTAAAAAGATTAAAAGAAAAGTCAAATGATGAAAAAATTAGAAATACAATGAATAAAAGAATTAGTTTTATATTTGGTGTGATTGTATTTATTTTTGCAGTAGTTGTCTTAAGGTTAGGTTATTTACAAATTGCACAAGGTTCTCATTATAAACAACTGATAAAAAATAGCGAAAATTTAACAGTTAATGAAGCCGTACCGAGAGGGCGTATATTAGATAGAAATGGCAAAGTTCTTGTTGATAACGCTTCTAAAAAAGCGATTACATATGCGCGTGGTAGAAAAACTTCGCAAACAGAAGTTTTAAAGATTGCAAAAGATCTATCTGAATTAATTAAAATGGATACTGATAAAATAACAGATCGAGATAAACAAGACTATTGGCTTCAATTACATCCTAATAAAGCGAGAACATTAATGCAAAGTGAACAAGCATTGCTAGATGACGGAAGTATTTCACAAGATGACTATGACGAAGCTCTATATAAAAAAATCGGCAAAAAGCAAATAAACACATTAAGTGATAAAGATTTGCAAGTGTTAGCGATTTATAGAGAAATGATGTCTGGTTCAGCGCTTGATCCACAAATGATTAAAAATGAAGATGTGACTGACGAAGAATACGCTGCGGTATCACAAAAATTATCTGATCTGCCAGGTGTAAATACGACAATGGATTGGGATAGAAAATATCCTAATGGTGATACATTAAGAGGTATCTTTGGAGATGTATCTACGACTGAAGAAGGTATCCCTAAAGAACTAACTGAGCAATACTTGGCTAAAGGATATTCTCGTAATGATCGTGTCGGAAAATCATATCTGGAATATCAATATGATGACATTTTAAAAGGTAAAAAGAAAGAAATGAAATATACTACTGATAAATCAGGTGAAGTCATTGATTCCAAAGTGGTTAATCCAGGTTCTCGCGGAGACGATTTAGTATTAAGCATTGACATCGATTTACAGAAGAAAACCGAAGAATACTTAGAGAAACAAATATCTAAACTGCGTAGTGAAGGCGCTAAAGATATGGATAATGCATTAATTGTTGTTCAAAATCCAAATAACGGCGATATTTTAGCTATGGCTGGTAAGCAAATAGACAAGAACGGTGATTTAACAGATTATGATATAGGTACATTTACATCACAATTTGCTGTTGGCTCATCTGTAAAAGGCGGTACTTTATTAGCGGGGTATCAAAATAATGCAATTAATGTTGGTGATCAAATGGTCGATGAACCACTAAAATTTGCTGGCGGTCTAACAAAACGCTCTTACTTTAACCAAGATGGTAGAAAAACGATAAACGATAAAGAAGCACTCATGCACTCATCTAACGTTTATATGTTCAAGACAGCCTTGAAGATGGCTGGATCTCCATATTCAGCAAATATGACATTACCAAATGATATTTCAGAGGCAGGTCAAAAGTTACGTAAAGGATTGAATCAAGTAGGACTTGGCGTTAAAACAGGTATCGATTTACCAAATGAAACAAATGGACAAATTGAACCATTAACTGATAATCCAGGTAATTTCCTTGATTTAGCAATCGGGCAATATGATACGTATACGCCTCTACAATTGTCACAATACGTTTCTACGATTGGTAATAATGGTTATAGAGTTCAACCACATATTGGCTTAGAAATTAGACAGGCAACAAATAAAGATACTTTAGGTCCTGTCAAAGAGAAGGTTAAGGGTAAAGTGCTTAACAGAGTGAATAACTCAGGAGAGCAAATTAAACAAATTCAAGATGGGTTTAAGATGGCATTTAATGAAAAACCTGGTACAGGCTATCAAAGTTTTAATGATACCGAAGTTCCATCAGCAGGTAAAACAGGTACGGCCGAGGTTTTCCAAAACGGTGAATCAAGAGTAAATTCAACATATGTTGGATATGCACCAATTAAGGATCCTAAACTTGCATTCTCAATAGTGTATACAAATCAACCAGTTCCAGAACCGTGGTTAAATGGTGGAGATTTAGGTAGAGATGTTATAAACTATTACTTTAAAGAACGAGCTGAAAAATAAAAGAAGCGATTTTGTTATAAATACTGATATAGTCGTCTTTATTGAAAAATAATACTTTTCAATTTTATAACTAAATGGTATGATTAATAGGTCGTATTTTGAAAAGGTAAGGAGGAATTAGCATGCGCGTAAACGTAACTCTAGCTTGTACAGAATGTGGAGAAAGAAACTACATTACTACAAAAAATAAACGTACTAATCCTGAACGTATAGAAATGAAAAAACACTGTGCTCGTGACAACAAACACACTATGCACCGTGAAACAAAATAATTAATATTTTAAACCAGATTCTTGTCTAGAATCTGGTTATTTTTTCGCATATTTTAAAAAGCAGTTGAATGACATTATAAATTTTAAACGTTATAATAATAAAAGTATGTATTACGGGAAGGTGTTCATAATGTCAAAAAGAACTTTGCGTCAAAAAACTATTAATTTAATGAAACAATTTATGAAACAAAAGAATAAGCAAGAGGCAGATCAATATCTAAGTGATCACTTTTTCAATACAGATGAATACAGACAATCACAACGGATTGGTATAGTGTTATCTATGCCACATGAAGTAAATACATATCCCATCATTCAACAAATGATAGAAGACGGAAAAACTGTTTTTGTTCCAGAAACTAATTATCAAACGAAGGAAATGACATTTAAACATGTAGATGATTTAACTCACATTGCTCCAGATGACAAAGGCATTAACCACGTAAATACAGAAACTGAAATTACCAACAATTTAGATTTAGTTGTAGTTCCTGGTGTCGTATTTAATAATATTGGTTATCGTATTGGTTATGGTGGAGGGTATTTCGATAAATTTTTAAGTAATAATAAACAAACAACTATTAGTCTGCTTTATGACTTCCAAATGAATTCGTTTGAACCAGAAACACATGATGAACCCGTCGAAAAAATAATCATAGCAACAACTAAATAATGGAGGCAAATATGATCATTGAGAAACATTATTGGAAGTGCATATATACTTGGATTAAATATCTGAATTATCATGTTGTTCATACTAATAAAGATTATGATGAAATTTGGTTAGCAAATAAAAAATCAGAAAGTATTGTGATATTTAAACATGGTGCTAATTCAACTCAAGATGTTAGATTTGATAAAACTCGAATCCAAGAAAACCAAGATAATATTATTGCATTTTTAGGGTTCAAACCCAAGAATTATGAATTATATATTTTTACAGACAAAATGTTTACAGATGAGAACTTAAATGAAACTAAGCCAGTTAAATTTAAAGTTAAAATCATTAGAGAAGCAGGGCATGTAGAAAGGATTATGCCAAACTTCTTTGTGAAAAAAGTGTATAATCGTAAAACTAAGCACACAAAATCATACTATAAACAACGTGCACTTAATAATAATCCTATTGAAAAACATATGCTTAAATTCGCTCCTGTTACATACACGTTAATAGCAATTAATATTATAATTTGGTTAGCTATGACGTTGTTTTTAAATCGTTTTTCAGATTTAAAATTATTAGATATAGGTGGACTGGTTCATTTTAATGTTGTACATGGTGAATGGTATAGATTGATAACCTCTATCTTTTTACATTATAATTTTGAGCATATTTTAATGAATATGTTAAGCCTATTTATATTTGGGAAAATTGTAGAAGCCATCGTTGGCCATTGGAGAATGGCTGTAATATATATTGTTGCTGGTTTATTCGGTAATTTTGCATCGCTGTCATTTAATACAGATACCGTCTCCGTGGGTGCAAGTGGTGCTATATTTGGGTTAATAGGAGCCATTTTTACATTTATGTATGTAGATAAACAATTTAATCGTAAATTAATTGGACAATTATTAATTGTACTTTTAATTATGATTGGACTATCACTGTTTATGCAAAACGTGAATATTGTAGCGCATATAGGCGGCTTCATTGGTGGTTTATTAATCACATTAATAGGATTTTATTTTAAAACAAATAAGAATCGTTTCTGGTTTCTAATAATATTAATACTAATCTTATTCATAGCTGCTCAAATCAGAATTTTTACAATTAAAGAAGATAATATATATAACACGATTATTAGAAATGAAATGAAACAAGGGAATTATGATGATGCAAAAGATATGGTAAAACATACTATTAATAAGAATTACGCCGATGATGAAACTTATTATTTAAATGGTCTTATTAAAGCAACGTTAGATTCGAAAGCAGAAGGCATCGCAATATGGGAAAGAGGATTAAGAGAACACCCTAACTCAGGGCTCTTAAACTATCAATTAGCCATTGCAAACAGATCCCTTGATAATAAAGATAAAGCCAAGAAGTACATAAAAGCTGCGTTAAAATCCGATCCTAGTAACAATGATTATATTAATTTAAATAAAGAATTGAGCGATGATAGTGATTCAGAAAATTAATACATTTTATGACGTGCAGCAACTCCTTAAGAAATTTGGATTTATCGTTTATTTTAAAGATAAGGCAGACATGTATGAAATGATGGAACAAGAAATAAAATCGCTATACAATATTGGTCTTATTTCAAAGGACGATTATTTAAATTGCCGATTAATTATTAATCAAAGAAAAAGTAAATAAAGTTGTAAAAGAGGTCGAGACAAAATAATGTCTCGACCTAAAATATTATATTATGACTATTTATCTTAATTTTATCTAAGCACTATGATAATAGCTTAAACTCAATGTTTTGTAACATGCAATTGCTATAAATTACAAGTATCTTGCACTGTTAGATAAGTTGTTTCATAATTATTGCAATTGAGAATTGATTAAGATTAAAATGTAAATAAGGGAATATAAATCTATATTAAGTGGTTTATAAAGTTAATATTCAAAAAGTCTTAATATCTGGAATACTTATTGGTGTAAAATCTCCAAATGCCTTGATATATAAGATTTTTTGAACTACAGTTAAAGGAAGTGCACCCTTTTAATAAATCAGAGAAGGATGAAAATTAAATGAATAAAATTATATTAGCAGCAGATATTGGTGGAACAACATGTAAACTAGGAATTTTTGATGAAAATCTTAACCGTTTATCAAAGTGGTCAATCGATACAGATACTTCAGATACTACTGGATATTTATTATTAAAAAATATATATGATTCTTTTATACAGCACATAGATAAATCAGACAACACTTTTTCAGATGTTTTAGGTATTGGAATTGGTGTGCCTGGACCTGTGAATTTTGAAACGGGAGAAGTAAACGGAGCGGTTAACTTATACTGGAAAGGCACAGTAAATGTAAGGGATATTTTCAAACAATTTGTAGATTGTCCAGTTTATGTTGATAATGATGCAAACGTGGCCGCTTTAGGTGAAAAACACAAAGGCGCAGGAAATGGTGCAGACGATGTAGTCGCTATTACACTTGGTACTGGCTTAGGCGGTGGCATTATTTCAAATGGTGAAATCGTGCACGGTCATAATGGTTCTGGAGCTGAGATTGGGCATTTCAGAGTAGATCATGATCAACGCTTCAAATGCAACTGCGGAAAATCCGGTTGTATAGAAACTGTGGCATCTGCTACGGGTGTCGTAAACTTGGTTAATTTTTATTATCCTAAATTAACATTTAAATCTTCAATTTTACAATTAATCAAAGATAATAAAGTAAGTGCAAAAGCAGTTTTTGATGCTGCAAAAGCTGGTGACCAATTCTGTATTTTTATAACAGAACGAGTTGCTAATTATATCGCTTATTTATGCAGTATTGTCAGCGTTACAAGTAATCCAAAATATATTGTCTTAGGCGGCGGTATGTCTACTGCAGGGCTGATACTAATTGAAAATATTAAAACAGAATATCACAATTTAACATTTACACCTGCTCAACAAAACACTGAAATTGTTCAAGCTCAACTAGGGAACGATGCAGGTATTACGGGTGCTGCAGGGTTAATTTATACTTATATTATTGAAAAGGATGGTGTTAAATAATGGCTATCGTAGATGTAGTTGTTATACCAGTCGGGACAGAAGGACCGAGTGTGAGTAAATATATTGCTGAAATTCAAACTAAATTAAAAGAATATAAAGCACAGGGCAAAATTGATTATCAATTAACGCCAATGAATACATTAATTGAAGGTGATTTAAAGGATTTATTTGAAGTTGTGCAAGCAATTCATGAATTACCGTTTGATAAAGGGCTAAGTCGAGTATGTACTAATATTAGAATTGATGATCGCCGAGATAAGTCGCGTAATATGAACGAGAAAGTGAAGGCTGTAGAAAAATATTTAAACGACGGAGGCAACTAGAATGAAAATTTCAAGTCTATCTTTAGGTTTAGTCGAAACAAATGTCTATTTTATAGAGAATGATACAAGCGTTATTTTAGTTGATCCTGCTAATGATAGTGATTTGATTATTAAGAAGTTAAATCAAATTAATAAAAAATTAGTAGCCGTATTACTTACTCATGGTCATTTTGACCACATTGGCGCTTTAGACGACATTATTGAGAAATACGATGTGCCAGTGTTTATGCATAAATCGGAATTTGATTTCTTAACAAATGTAAATAAAAACGGTTCAGAAAAGTTCAAACAGTATGGATTACCTAATGTTATTAGCAATGCTAAACCACAGCCATTAGAAGAAGGCGATGCAAATGTTGCAGGTTTTCATTTCAATGTATTACATACTCCTGGCCATTCGCCTGGAAGTTTAACGTTTGTCTTTAATGAATTTGCTGTTGTTGGTGACACATTATTTAAACAAGGTATAGGTCGAACAGATTTATATAAAGGTGATCATGAAACATTAGTTAATTCAATATTAGATAAATTGTTCGAATTAGATGATGATCTACCTTTATTCCCAGGTCATGGACCATATACTACAGTGGAAGATGAACAAATGAATCCTTATTTATATGGGTAAATTTATTGTAAATAAAGTTCTATATCGATATTTACTATACAAATATAAAAGTAATTTTCACACCTCTTACGTGTACATATGTAGGAGGTGTTTTTTTATTGAAGCTATTGTTTAATAGTATGATTGAAAAGGCAATTAGTAATGATGCATCAGATATTCATTTTATCCCCGCTGATAAAGAAGTAATGATTAAATTTAGAATACGTGATGATTTGAAGTCTATAGAAACATTGCAATTAAATACGTATTTAAAATTATTAACCTATATGAAATACCAAGCTGGATTAGATGTCTCTAAACATAATGCTGCACAGAGTGGTAGATATATTTATAAATTAAAACAAATTTACTTCCTTAGAATATCAACGCTTCCTTTATCACTAGGAAATGAAAGCTGTGTTATTAGGATTATTCCGCAATATTTTCAAAAGCATAAAAATAATCAGAACATAACGCATTTATATAATCTAATGAATAAAAAACAAGGATTAATTTTATTAAGTGGACCTACTGGCTCTGGAAAAAGTACGTTAATGTATCACATGTTATCTTATGCTAAAGAGAACTTAAATTTAAATATAATTACAATTGAAGAACCCGTTGAACAATTAATAAATGGCATAACTCAAATATCTTTAAATGAAAAGGCAGGGATAAATTATGAAACTTCTTTTAAAGCTATTTTACGCTGCGATCCAGATATTATCTTGATCGGAGAAATAAGAGATGCAAACGTAGCTAAACATGTCATACAAGCCAGTTTAAGTGGTCATTTAGTACTTTCGACAATTCATGCTAGTAATTGCAAAGGAGTTATTTTAAGACTGCTAGAAATGGGGATAACGGTTCAACAACTCATACAATCAATCACTAGCATATTAAATCAAAGGCTTATTACTAACGTAAAAGGTGAAAGAGAGCTTGTATATGAACAGATAACTAAAGAAGATGTTTATCACTTCTTTAAAAATAGCTATACATTACCCAAAGAATTTCATAACTTATCTTATAAACTAAATAAAATGTCAAAAGAGGGGATGATATGTGAAACATCAATGGAACGTTATCTCTAAATTTTATTCTTATGCAGTATTAAGCGAAAAGGACAAAATTAGGTTACTATCAAAGCTAAAAGACTTACTAGAACATGGTTTTACTTTAAGTGATTCATTTGATTTCTTACTTCAGCATACTAAGATTAGGTCGCTAGAAACCAAATTATTGATTAAAGCAGAATTACAACATGGTGCATATTGTTCTCAAATTCTTAAATTACTAAAGTATCCAAAATCAATTATTATGTTAATATATTTTGCCGAGATGTTTGGTGATTTAACAGACACTTTACCTCATGCTCAAGAATATTTATTACGTAATTATAAGATTAAGAAGCGTTTATTTAAAACAATACAATATCCTTTACTTTTACTTTCTATATTTATCATTATGCTAATTATTATTAATCATACTATCATCCCAGAGTTTCAAAATTTATATCATAATATGGGAGTAGAAATATCCTCAGTCCAGCGAGACTTATCTTTTATAATATTAAATCTGCCTTCTTTCATATGGTATTTGCTTCTTGTTATTCTATTAACCTTAGTACTATTCTGGTTATTGTATATAAAGCTCCCGATACATTATAAACTTAAGTTAATGTTATCAATGCCTATTGTGTCAAAGTTCTTTAAGCTTTATAAAACTTTTCGCTTATCTTCTGAGTTCTCGTTATTTTATAAAAATGGCATTAGCCTTCAAAAAATAGTCGACATTTATTCTGAGCAAAAAGATGACAGTTATTTAAATTATTTAGCAAATGCACTCTCAAGTGGTACACAAAAAGGTTTGAAATTGAGTGAAATTTTAACAAAATTATCATGTTTTGAAAGGGAATTAGTTATTTTTATAGAAGAAGGTGAGAAAAAAGGACGGCTTGAAGTTGAATTAAAATTATATAGTGAAATTATTATTGATAAAATTCAACAATCAATGCAATTCATTATCAAATTTATACAGCCATGTATATTTTTAGTAATAGCTATTATGATTGTGTCACTATATTTAGTTATCATGTTACCAATGTTTGATTTAATGCAAACAATAAAATGAAATGAGGGTTTAATAATATATGAATAATTTTAAAAATAAGTTTAACAAAAAGGCATTTACACTCATTGAAATGCTATTGGTTTTATTAATAATAAGTTTGTTATTAATACTAATAATACCTAATATAGCTAAACAATCCTCACACATACAAACAACTAGTTGTGAAGCGCAACTCAAAATGGTAGATAGTCAAATTGAAGCTTATAGTTTGAAGTTCAATAAGAAGCCAACTACTATGGACGAACTCGTCAACGAAGGTTATATCAAAGAGAACCAAAAACAATGTAAGTCAGGCGCCTTAATATCGATAAATGATGGTGAAGCAGTTGCAAATTAGTAAAGCATTTACTTATGTTGAAATGCTATTTGTATTGAGTATAATAAGTTCGCTTATTTTTTTACAAATGCAAAGATTTTCTTATATCAAAAATGACTTAACGTCACCACATTCAAAGATAAGTAACTTAATAATGCAATTTAATTACTTAAAATCAAAAGCAATCAAAGACCAACAATTTATTACATTAATATTCAATGATTATTCTAAACAGGTCCATGTTAAAGAACAATATATGCAGAATTCTACTTTTGATTTACCACAAAACACCTATATACATCCTCGCACAAATTTAAACTATATAAATTTCAATAAAAATGGTGATGTAAACAAATTTGGTTCGTTATATCTAAGTGTTGATCAAACTTTATATAGAATAATATTTCATATAGAAAAAGGACGCTTAAGATATGAGAAAGTATAATTTGTACGGCTCATTATTTTTAGATGCACTTTTATCTTTTACAACAATAACTTCAATATGTATTATATTTATCCCTCTGATGTTACAACTTTCAAAAGAAATAGAAAATAAAACAATCGAAATAGAGATGAAAAGGGTTATATTAAACTCATTATGCCATTATGATAAACCAGCTCTGAAAAACGGATTAGATTTAGATATTTATCATTTGCAACTAAGCAATCAAAAACTTTGCATAAAAAGAAAAGGAACTAAATATGAAAAATGCTATGGTAAAAAGATTTAAAGCATTTACGTATATCGAAGTATTATTTGCACTATTTATTACTATATTAATCTTTACAATATTGCCTGCATTATTTAAAACAACCCACTTTATCGAAACGCGTTTAGCAACTCAATCCAATCTAGACCTAGAATTTTTTGCTGTTGATTTAACACGTGATTTATTAGAAAAAAATTCTCGAATTATAGAAAATGGCATACGCAAGAATAAAATAGTAATAAAAAATAATGATAAAGATATTGTTTATGAATACAAAAACAACAAGATAATCAAAAGTGTTAACGGTAATGGAAATATAACTATATTAAATAATGTGAAGTCTGTAGAATTTAATATTATAAATTATGAAACGTTGAAAGTTAATTTAAACATAATTGCAAAAGGGAACTACTATGAAAGACAATTATATATTTAACAGAAAAGCATATATCTATCCTTTTGTGTTGGTGCTATTTATGCTATATTTATCTATAATTACAATTTATGTAATTCAAATTGGTATACAATTAAAAACTTTAGATAACATAGAGAAATATTATGAAAATCAAATTAATTTATTTTTAAAAAAGGAAGATATTTTTGAATAACATTAAAATGGAGCCATTGATATTAATCGGATTTATGGGAACTGGTAAGACAACATTAGGTAAATATCTTTCAAAGCATAATCAGCTATCATACGTTGACTTAGATGCGTACATTGTTGAACAAGAAAATCAATCTATCCCAGATATATTTGAACAAATAGGTGAAACGGGCTTTAGAGAATTAGAATATAAGTATCTAAAAGAATGTATAAACTATTATCATATTATTTCGACCGGTGGAGGTATCATTGAAAGCGATCAAACGTTAGACTTTTTAAAACTACAAAGGAGAGTCATATGGTTAGATTGCGACTTAAATATTGTTTACAATAGAATTAAAAATGATAGCAATAGACCTAATGCAAACAATAAATCTCTTTTTGAATTAAAAAGCTTGTATTCCTCAAGGGTTTCAAGATATAATGAAATCGCATTCATAAAATTAAATAGCAGTAAATCTCTTCACTCATTACAAAGTGAGATTATGGAAGAGATTGTTTGCGAATGATCAGTATTGGAGAGAATGGTTGGTTATATTATATATAACTTTAGTCCATCGCCGAAGGTGCAAGTTTAACGAAACTCTCAGGCAAAAGGATAATACTGTGACGCATTCCTGGAGAATTTAAACAGGGTAGCTTAGTCTACTCTGTTTTTTTAATATATTTTTACTTAAATAATAGGAGGTTTATTCATGTCCAATGAACTGAAAAAAACACCGCTTTATCAAACTTTTGTAGATAGTGGTGCTAAAATCGTAGAATTTGGTGGATGGGCTATGCCAGTCCAATTTTCAAGTATTAAAGAAGAACATAATGTTGTTAGAACAGAAATCGGTTTGTTTGATGTAAGCCATATGGGTGAAATTCTGATAAAAGGTAGTGAAGCTGCACAGCTAGTACAATATCTACTTTCTAACGATACTGAAAATTTGACTACAAATAAAGCTCAATATACTGCACTGTGTAATGAAAATGGCGGTATTATTGATGATTTAATCACATATAAATTAGATGAAAATCAATATTTATTAGTAGTAAATGCTGGCAATACAGATAAAGACTTTGCTTGGATGAAAGAAAAAGCCGAAAACTTCGATGCAGAAGTAATTAATGTTTCGAATGATTATGGTCAATTAGCAATTCAAGGGCCAAATGCGCGTAACCTAGTTCAACAACATGTTGATGTAGATGTATCTTCAATGAAACCTTTCGAATTTAAGCAAAATGTAGCGTTTTTTGGGAAAAACGTAATTTTATCACAATCAGGATATACTGGTGAAGATGGCTTTGAAATATACTGCGACGCGGATGATGCTCCTTATTTATGGAAGGAAATATTAGAGTATAACGTTGTTCCATGTGGCTTAGGAGCAAGAGATACATTGAGATTGGAAGCTGGTTTACCTCTACATGGTCAAGATTTAAGCGAAGAAATTACACCATATGAAGCTGGTATCGCATTTGCAGTCAAGCCATTAATCGAAGCCGATTTCATTGGCAAAAGTGTTCTTAAAGAACAAAAAGAACATGGTTCAAAACGTAGAACAGTTGGTTTAGAAATGATTGATAAAGGTATTCCTAGAACTGGTTATGAAGTATTGGATTTAGATGGTAATCAAATTGGAGAGATTACTTCGGGTACTCAATCACCATTAACTGGTAAATCAATTGGTTTAGCTCTAATAAATCGTGAAGCTTTTGAAATGGGCAAAGAAGTGTTAGTACAAGTAAGGAAGAGACAAGTTAAAGCAAAAATTGTTAAGAAAAATCAAATAAGCAAATAATACAAAGGGGTGTTACTGTGAGTCATCGTTATATTCCATTAACAGAGCAAGATAAGCAGGAAATGTTAGATACTATTGGTGCAGATTCAATTTCAGAATTATTTGGAGATGTACCTAATGACATATTATTAAATAGAGAGTTAGCTATTCCAGACGCAGAAGCTGAAACTACATTAACAAAGCGCTTAAGTAGAGTTGCTAGTAAAAATATCACTAAAGAAACGCACACTTCATTTTTAGGTGCAGGCGTATACGACCATTACGCACCAGCTGTAGTAGATGCAATGATTTCTCGTTCAGAATTCTATACTGCATACACACCTTATCAACCAGAAATTTCACAAGGTGAACTACAAGCAATTTTTGAATTCCAAACGTTAATTTGTGAATTAACTGACATGGATATTGCAAATTCATCTATGTATGATGGTATTACAAGTTTTGCTGAAGCATGTATTTTAGCTTTTAATCAAACACGAAAAAATAAAATTGTAGTTTCTAAAGGATTACATTATCAAGCATTACAAGT
Organism: Staphylococcus sp. Ze2; assembly: GCF_048568365.1. Lineage (NCBI taxonomy): Bacteria > Bacillati > Bacillota > Bacilli > Caryophanales > Staphylococcaceae > Staphylococcus > Staphylococcus sp. Ze2. The sequence goes on from NZ_CP183486.1 coordinate 1,697,994, forward strand.
TCTCAACACATATGTAAAAACACGTGAAGAGTTTGAAGTCGTAGAAGTTGATTTAGATGGTACTATTACAGATTTAGAAAAATTAGAAGCGGCTGTAGGTGACGATACAGCTGCGGTAGCCGTGCAGTATCCTAACTTCTATGGTTCAATTGAAGACTTAGAGAAAATTCAATCATTTATTGAAGGTAAGAAGGCTTTATTTATTGTTTATACAAATCCACTTGCATTAGGTTTATTAACACCTCCAGGTAGTTTTGGTGCGGATATTGTAGTTGGAGATACACAACCATTTGGCATACCTGCACAATTTGGAGGGCCTCATTGTGGTTTCTTTGCTACAACTAAAAAATTAATGCGTAAAACACCTGGTCGTTTAGTAGGGCAAACTGAAGATGCAGATGGGCATCGTGGCTTTGTTCTAACCTTACAAGCTCGTGAACAACATATACGTCGCGATAAAGCTACTTCAAATATTTGTTCAAACCAAGCATTAAATGCATTAGCTTCTTCGATCTGTATGTCAGCATTAGGAAAACAAGGTATTTATGATATTTCAGTACAAAACTTTGAAAATGCAAATTATGCAAAAGAACAATTTAAGCAAGTTGGTTTAGAAGTGTCAAATGGAACATCGTTTAATGAATTTGTAGTGAAATTCGATAAACCTGTTAAAGATATTAATGATGCTCTTATACAAGAAGGAATTATAGGAGGTTTCGATTTAAGCGAAGTATCAGAATCATTTGAAAACCATATGCTTGTTGCTGTAACGGAATTGAGAACAAAAGATGAAATTGACACATTTGTTAAGAAAGCAGGTGAATTAAATGGTAGTAAGTAAATCAAGTCCATTAATTTTTGAGCGTTCTAAAAAAGGTCGTTATGCGTATTCGTTACCAAAGAAAGAAATAGATAATGGTGCTGTTGAAAAATTATTAGATGAAAAATATATTAGAAAAAATAAAGCAGAACTACCAGAAGTTGCTGAATTAGATTTAGTGAGACATTACACAGAGCTTTCAAATAAAAACTTTGGTGTGGATTCAGGATTTTATCCATTAGGTTCTTGTACTATGAAATATAATCCGAAAATAAATGAAAAGATTGCCAGAATACCGGGATTTGCGGAATCGCATCCATTACAAGATGAATCGCAAGTTCAAGGATCTTTGGAGATTATTCATAGTTTACAAGAAGAGTTGAAAGAAATCACAGGTATGGATGAGGTAACATTACAACCTGCTGCTGGTGCTCATGGTGAGTGGACAGCTTTAATGATTTTTAAAGCATACCACCAAAAAAATGGAGAAGGTCATCGTGACGAAGTTATCGTTCCTGACTCTGCACACGGAACTAACCCAGCTTCAGCTGCATTTGCAGGCTTTAAGGCTGTAACAGTTAAATCAAATGAACGCGGAGAAGTAGATATTGATGATTTGAAGCGTTTAGTTAATGATAAAACAGCTGCTATCATGTTAACAAATCCAAATACTTTAGGTATTTTCGAGAAAAATATTATGGATATTCGTAATATCGTTCATGAAGCTGGAGGATTATTATATTATGATGGTGCAAATTTAAATGCCATTATGGACAAAGTTAGACCAGGTGATATGGGATTTGATGCAGTTCACTTAAACTTACACAAAACATTTACGGGACCACACGGCGGTGGTGGACCAGGTTCTGGACCAGTAGGCGTTAAAAAAGAACTTGCGAGCTTTTTACCTAAACCGATGGTTGTTAAAGAAAACGATATTTATAAATATGATAATAATATAGAAAATTCTATAGGACGTGTTAAACCTTTCTATGGTAACTTTGGCATCTACTTAAGAGCGTATACTTACATTCGTAGTATGGGTAACAAAGGTCTTGAAGAAGTTTCTGAAGCTGCTGTGTTAAATGCCAATTATATTAAAGCAAGACTGAAAGAACATTTCAATATTCCTTACAGTCAATATTGTAAACACGAGTTTGTTTTAAGTGGATCTAAACAAAAAGAACAAGGTGTTCGTACATTAGATATGGCTAAACGTCTATTAGATTTTGGCGTGCATCCACCGACTATTTATTTCCCACTTAATGTCGAAGAAGGTATGATGATTGAACCAACTGAGACCGAGTCAAAAGAAACTCTAGACCACTTCTGTGATACGATGATTCAAATTGCAAATGAAGCTAAAGAGAACCCAGATATTGTATTAGAAGCGCCACATACAACTATCATTGATAGGTTAGACGAAACCAAAGCAGCAAGAAATCCAGTATTAAAATTTGAAAACTTACGTTCAGAAAAAGAATAGTTAGTTTACTTGGTTATAGTGATAGTAACTTAAATATACAAACAAAAGATCGGACTGGTATAAAACCAGTTCGATCTTTTTGTGCAAAATAAAAAACGTAGTCAACTTTAAATGTTAACTACGCTTTTTATTTTAAACATTCACTTTATATCAATAATTTTAAGATATGAAGTTATTTTTTAGATTTAATTTTACCAGTCCATTTTTTATATCCACCTTTTAACATGTAGATATCCGTGTAGCCGTTTTTCTTTAAAGTTCTAGCTGCACGATAACTGGCAATGCCATTCGCATCACAAAGATAGATAGGTTGGTCTGTTCGTAAACCTTGGTATCTTTGTTTAAACATAGTAATTGGAATATTACGTGCACCGTTGATGTGCCCGTATTCATAGTCCACTTTTTCTCTTACATCAATAACTTGAGCTTTGCGCAAACCATCATGGAACTCATTTTGGTTTAATTCTGTGACTGCTCTTTTATTAAGAAGATAATTGATTAGCATGTAAGCGATGATAATTATTAAAACTGCTAACGCTATAAACCAAAAGTTACTCATCTTGCATCCTCCCTAATTAACCGATATTATATATTATAAGACTGTTAGCGCAATTTATCAAAATATTTTTCTCACGATAAATAGTTATTGCTGACAAACTTGAACAATTATTGAAAACGATAACACATAATTGCTGTTATCACAATTTAATTTAGCGATAGGAGTTTTGAAAGTGACAGAAACATGGAATTTTATAAATACTGGTAGCAAAGACCCATATTATAATATGGCAATGGATGAAGCTTTACTTAATTTTGTATCTAGAGGAGAGATAGATCCAGTAATTAGGTTTTATACATGGGACCCTGCGACTTTATCAGTTGGTTATTTTCAAAGGCTAACTAAGGAAATAGATATTGAAAAGGTGAATGCTAAAGGTTACGGACTTGTACGCCGTCAAACTGGTGGCAGAGGGGTGTTACATGATAAAGAACTGACATACAGTGTCATCGTTCCAGAATCACACCCTGAGATGCCTTCAACAGTGACTGAAGCTTATAGAGTTATTTCAGAAGGATTGTTAGAAGGTTTTAAATATTTAGGTTTTGATGCTTCATTTGCCATTCCAAAATCAAAAGAGGAAAGAGCAAATTTAAAACAACCAAGAAGTGCAGTTTGTTTTGATGCACCTAGCTGGTATGAATTAGTAGTAGAAGGGCGTAAAATTGCTGGCAGTGCTCAAGTTCGTCAAAAAGGAGTTATCTTACAACACGGTTCTTTGCTACAAGATGTAGACGTAGATGATTTGTTTGATATGTTTGTTTTTAAAAATGATCGCCTCAAAGATAAAATGAAGCAAGCATTTGTAGAAAAAGCTGTGGCAATAAACGATATTTCAGATCGTCATATTAGTATCGAAGAGATGGAAGAAGCATTTGAAATAGGCTTTAAAAAAGGATTGAATATTGACTTTATGCCACTAGAACTTAATGAAAAACAACAAAATGAAATAAATGAGTTAATTGATAAATACAAATCTGACGATTGGAATTATCGTAAATAGGTTAGTCTTAAATTGTTTACTCTATAATTTAAAGCAGTGACACATATCAAAATATTTTAAATAAGTATAAATTATAAAACAACCCCGAAAAAGATATCTTTTTGAGATAATCTATCCGGGGTTATTTATATATCCAAGTATTTGTTATTTTTTCTTTCTATTTTGTTTTTTATACTTACGTTGCGCACGTTTGTATTTACGCTGATCCTCAGTTAAGAAGAAGAAATAGTAAATTGCATATATAATACCACCAAAAATGGCTAAGCTAACGACCATTCTTACAAAACTGAAGATAAAGGCATCAAGATTGAGTACTAATCCCACGATTGCAATTGCGATAACGATATAAAATATTGCTTGTTTCACCTAAAACACTCCTATGTGATTGTTAACTTTGACTATCTTTAATACTGATGGTTGATAAAGCTGCTTGACCTTTTTGAATCTTCTTCTTATCTTTAGCATCGTAACCATCTTTAATGTCACTAAATGCTGAATTTAAGTCTTTATCCAATTTAGTTATGTTTTTATTTTTGGATTTATCTTCGCTATCCATTTTATCTTTATCCACATCATTTTTATATGTCGTAAATGCGGTATCCATCTTATTTTTGAGTTCTGCAAGTTTATCTTGTACTTTCTTATCACCCTTGTTTTTTGAAACATCACTTTCGATGGCGTTGTATTGGTCAATTAATTTAGCAATATCTTGATAATATGTAGAAGATGCTTTTAAATTAGCTACTTTCTTTTTATTACTTTTTGCTTTACTAATATCTTTCTTATCTTTCTCTAAAGCCGCAATTTTATTTTGCTCTTTGCTAATTTCTTGTTTTAATTCTTGAATGTTCCCCTTTAACTTATGGTTTTCATCGCGAAGTTTGGTCGTCTTTTCTTCTAATGGACCAAGGTTTTGACTTCCGCAACCAGCAAGTATACATGAAGCACATAAAATAGCCACTATTTTTTTCTTCATAACTCTCTCCTAATTCAAAAACTATAAATTTTTACTATAATTATGCTATCATTTTAATGTATAAAAAGAAAATGTACAAACTTATTGTATAGGAGGATGACAAATGACAAGAATTGATAAATTAAATACCGCTATAGAAGCCAAACATTTAGAAGCAGTGGTAGTCCTTTCTGACTTTAACAGACGTTATTTATCCGGTTTTACTGGTACAAGTGGTGCGTTAATCATTACGAAAGATCACAACTTGTTGCTAACTGATTTTAGGTACATTGAACAAGCGACTGCTCAAGCCCCAGAATTTGAAATCATCAAACAAGAAGGTAGTTTAATTGATGAAGTCAAAAAGCAACTTGAAAAGTTAGACGTACAAAATGTTGGATTTGAAGGTGACTTAGTCAGCTATGATACATATCTTCAATTAAGCAAATCATACATTAGTTTAATTAGTATTTCAGGTATGATTGAAAAAATACGTGAAGTAAAAGATGAAGCAGAGATTAAGTTGATTCAAAAAGCTGCAAATATTGTTGATGAAGCATATGAATATATATTAACTGTAGCAAAAGCTGGTATGACTGAACAGCAACTAAAAGCAAAATTAGAAAGCAAAATGTTAGAACTAGGTTCTGAAGGAACTTCATTTGAAACGATTGTTGCTTCTGGAGAACGTGGTGCGCTCCCTCATGGTGTTGCTAGTGACAAAGTTATAAATTCAGGAGAATTAATTACATTAGATTTTGGTGCATATTACAAAGGTTATTCATCAGACATCACTCGTACATTTGCAATAGGTGAGCCTGATCCAAAACTTAAAGAAATTTATAATATAGTTCTAGAGGCGAATCAAAAAGGTATTGATGCTGCTAAAAAAGGTATTACTGGTAAGGCGTTAGATGCTATTGCAAGAGATTATATCGCTGAAAAAGGTTATGGCGAAGCGTTTGGACATTCACTTGGTCATGGTATTGGATTAGACGTTCACGAAGGTCCTAATCTTTCTAGAAAATCTGATGTGTCATTAGATATAAATAATTGTGTTACAATTGAACCTGGTATATATATAGATGGATTGGGTGGCGTTCGTATTGAAGATGACATTTTAATTAAAGAAAATGGCTGTGAATGCTTTACTAAATCTCCGAAAAACCTTATTATTTTATAGAAGACCTTACAATTGAGGAGGAAACTGAATGATTTCGGTTAATGATTTTAAAACAGGCTTAACAATAGCAGTAGATAATGGTATTTGGAAAGTTTTAGATTTCCAACATGTTAAACCAGGAAAAGGTTCTGCGTTTGTACGTTCTAAGCTACGTAATTTAAGAACTGGTTCGATCCAAGAAAAAACATTCAGAGGTGGCGAAAAAGTAGAAACTGCTATGATTGAAAATCGTCGTATGCAATATCTATATGCCGATGGAGATACTCATGTTTTTATGGATAATGAAACATTTGATCAAACAGAGCTACAAGAAGATTATTTACAACACGAATTAAACTTCTTAAAAGCAAACATGGAAGTTCAAATTCAAACATATGGTAATGAAACACTTGGTGTTGAATTACCAAAAACTGTTGAACTTGTAGTAACAGAAACTGAACCAGGTATTAAAGGTGATACAGCTAATGGTGCTACTAAATCTGCTACAGTAGAAACAGGATATACTTTAAATGTACCTTTATTCGTTAATGAAGGTGACACACTTGTAATTAATACAGGTGATGGTAGTTATATTTCTAGAGCCTAACATTTTATTATTTAAAAATCATATGCAATTAAAGTGATGAGTAAAAACCTTTCCGATATATATAATTGGAAAGGTTTTTATGGTTATTATGAATATAAAAGGTTATATTAGAGAATATAATGTTTATGAATACTATAAATTCTATAATTAAAATGTTAAATTATAAATGTTTAACTTTGTATGTAGCGTTTATACTAAGTGTTATTAATCGTATTACACTGTGATACATATCGAATTGAACCTGAGCGCTAAAGAAGCGAATTGAACTACTATCGGATTTTAACAATTAGTGATATCAACATTATAGTGATGTAATATATTAATTAATAAGAATTACATCATCTCACTAAAAAAATTAGATTTTAGACACTTATGGTATATAGAACACGATAAAAGTTAATCAGTTTATTATAGAAAGTATGTATATGCTTGAATTGAACATATCACTAAAGTAAAATAAACAAGGTAAATGAAAACAATCTGAAGGAGTCAGTATTTATGAATTTTAAAGAAATTAAAGAATTGATAGAAATTCTTGACCAATCTAGCTTGACTGAAATTAATATTGAGGACAAAGGTAATATTGTAAATTTAAAAAAAGAAAAAGAAACTGAAATTATAACACCTCAAATTTCACAGCAACCGATGCAACAAATGGCACCCCAACAAGGTGTGGCATCAACTCCTGCAGGAATACAAGGTGCTGATGAAGTTAGCACGAATACTAATGCCACAGAAGATAACTTGCAAACAATTAATGCGCCAATGGTTGGTACGTTTTACAAATCACCATCTCCAGAAGAAAGTGCCTACGTGCAAGTTGGAGATTCTGTAACAAACGATTCAACTGTATGTATATTAGAAGCTATGAAATTATTCAATGAAATACAAGCCGAAGTCAGTGGTGAAATTGCTGAAATCTTAGTAGAAGACGGTCAAATGGTAGAGTATGGCCAACCGTTATTTAAGGTAAAATAATGAATAAAATTTTAATAGCAAATAGAGGGGAAATCGCAGTAAGAATTATTCGTGCATGTCACGATTTAGGTTTACAAACGGTGGCAATATACTCAGAAGGAGATAAAGACGCTTTACATACTCAAATTGCTGATGAAGCATACTGCGTCGGGCCAACACAATCTAAAGATTCTTATTTGAATATCCCAAACATTTTATCTATTGCAACATCAACAGGGTGTGACGGCATTCACCCTGGATATGGTTTCTTAGCAGAAAATGGTGATTTTGCTGAACTATGTGATGCATGCCAACTTAAATTCATTGGACCAAGCTTTGAATCTATTCAAAAAATGGGTATCAAAGACGTAGCTAAAGAAGAAATGAAACGCGCTGAAGTGCCAGTTGTTCCTGGTAGCGAAGGGCTTGTTTTAAATATTGAAGACGCGAAAAAGATTGCAAACAAAATAGGTTATCCAGTTATCATCAAGGCTACTGCTGGTGGCGGCGGTAAAGGTATTAGAGTTGCTCGTGATGAAAAAGAATTAGAAACTGGCTTCAAAATGACACAACAAGAAGCGGAAACTGCTTTTGGTAATAGTGGACTATATTTGGAAAAATTCATCGAGAATTTCAGACATATTGAAATACAAATTATGGGTGATAGCTATGGCAACGTGATTCATTTAGGTGAACGTGATTGTACAATTCAACGTAGAATGCAAAAACTTGTTGAAGAAGCGCCTTCTCCAATATTAACTGAAGAAAAGAGACAAGAAATGGGTAATGCGGCAGTAAGAGCTGCAAAAGCAGTTAATTACGAAAATGCTGGTACTATCGAATTTATATATGACTTAGATTCTAACGAATTTTACTTCATGGAAATGAATACACGAATACAAGTTGAACACCCAGTTACCGAAATGGTCACAGGCATAGACTTAGTTAAACTACAATTAAAAGTTGCGATGGGTGAAAAGTTACCGTTTAAACAGAAAGATATTAAAATTGAAGGACATGCAATGGAATTTAGAATTAATGCTGAAAATCCATACAAAAACTTTATGCCTTCCCCAGGTCAAATTACCCAATACTTGGCTCCAGGTGGATTTGGCGTAAGAATTGAATCTGCATGTTATACTAATTATACAATTCCTCCATATTACGATTCTATGGTTGCAAAACTCATTGTTCATGAACCAACTAGAGACGAAGCAATCATGACTGGTTTACGTGCATTAGGCGAATACCTGGTATTAGGGATAGACACAACGATACCATTCCATGTTCGTCTATTAAACAATGAAATTTTCAGAAGCGGGGAATTTAACACTAATTTCTTAGAAACATATAATATTATGGATGATGAATCTAATTAGGGGGTAAGTGAAATGGTCAAAGTATCAGAGTCCACACATTCCAATTTAGGGAAAATTGAGATTGCGCCCGAAGTTTTAACAGTTATAGCAAGTATAGCAACATCTGAAATTAAAGGTATTCAAGGTCATTTTAAAGAGTTAAAACATGCAAGTATTGAAAATATAAGCAAGAAACAATTAAGTAGAGGCATAAAAGTAGATACAAGGGAAGATGGCATTTATATAGATGTTTATTGCACATTATCCTATGGAATTAATATCTCAGAAACAGCAAAAAAAATACAACAGGCTATATATAATTCATTAACTACAATGACCACGATTGAACCAAGTCAAATTAATGTCCACATTACGCATATCGAACCAATAAATTAAAATTAAATAAAGCAAATTTACTTTATAAATACATTATGTGACAACTGAAATAATCGTTTGTTTTTTTAACATGTCTTATTTCTATGCACAAATGATTTACAAATAAAACTATGCTTAAGGGAGTTTATAATGAGTCGTAAAGAATCGAGAACACAAGCTTTTCAAACTCTATTTCAGCTTGAAATGAAAAATAATGAATTAACTATTGATGAAGCTATAAGTTTTATTAAAGATGATAATCCTGATTTAGAATTTGATTTTATCAACTGGTTAGTAACTGGTGTGAAAGATCATGAATCGGTCTTAGATGAAAAAATCCAACCACATTTAAAAGATTGGACTTTAGATAGATTACTAAAATCTGATCGTATTATCTTAAGAATGTCTACTTATGAATTGTTAAATAGTTCAACACCACAAAAAGTAATCATCAACGAAGCTGTGGAATTAGCAAAACAATTCAGTGATGATGATCATTATAAATTTATAAATGGTGTATTGAGCAATATTGAATAAAAGAGTGATATAACATGGCAGAATATTTAAGTGTATCTACACTTACAAAATATATTAAATATAAATTTGATCAAGATCCTCACTTGCAATCTGTGTTAATTAAAGGTGAACTGTCTAATTTTAAAAAACATAGTAGTGGTCATCTATACTTTAACATCAAAGATAATAATAGCGTTATAAGTGCGATGATGTTTAAAGGCAATGCCTCGAAAATTGATTTTGCACCTAAGGAAGGTGACGAGGTACTTGTAGAAGCACGTGTGTCAGTATATGAACGCCGTGGGAACTATCAAATTTATGTCAATAAGATGCATTTAGATGGCGTCGGTAATCTATATCAAAGATTAGAACAGCTGAAGAAGAAACTTACTAAAGATGGCTATTTTGATCAAAATAACAAAAAACCTATACCTAAGTTCCCTAAGAAGATTGCAGTGTTAACAGCAGGTACTGGTGCAGCCATTAGAGATATTCATACTACAATCAACAGTAGATATCCTTTAGCAGAACAAATACAAATCAATACACTAGTACAAGGCGAACAAGCTAAAAACGATATTATTAAAAATATACAACATGCAGATGAAATGGGTGTAGATACGATAATTATCGGACGAGGCGGAGGTTCTATTGAAGACTTATGGAACTTTAATGAAAAGGATGTAGTCAAAGCCATACACGCTTGTACTACACCTATTATTTCGGCAGTTGGTCATGAGACGGATTTTACGCTCAGTGATTTCGTTGCAGATGTTCGTGCAGCTACACCGACACAAGCAGCAGTTATGGCAACACCAGATCAATTTGAATTACGTCAATATTTGCAACAAATCAATTTGTCGCTTACTCGTTTTATAAAACAACATTTACAACATCAAAGAAAACATTTAGAACATGTATCATCGTATTATAAATTTCAAACGCCAACATTATTGTACGATCAACAGATTCAAAAACGAGATGATTTAGAAAAGCAACTTAACCTTTCGATGAATTTAGCAATCAAAAATCATCAACAGCAATTACAATTATTGTTGAATAAGTTTAATCTTAAAGGTTTTAAACAAGATATAAATAGAGAACAAATAACAAATGCTCAAAAGCGTGATGATTTGAATAAAGTTATGAATAATTTTATTCATAATCAAAAAAATAACCTAGCTAGAAAATTAGAAAGTCTTAATAATTTAAGTCCTACAAATACGATGTTGCGTGGTTATACAATCGTTAATAAGGATGACAATGTTATTACGAGTACTAGTGATTTAGCTGAGAACGACAACATAGTATTAACAATGAAAGATGGCGTTGTTGATGCTCAAGTTAAGAAGGTAAGGTGTAATGATGAGTAATAGTAATACACAAAGTTTTGAGGAAATGATGAAAGAGTTAGAAAATATAGTGCATAAACTTGATAACGAAAATGTATCATTAGAAGAATCTCTGAACTTGTATCAACGCGGTATGAAATTGTCAGCAACTTGCGATGAAACGTTAAAAAACGCTGAAAAGAAAGTCAACGAATTAATGGCAGATGAACATACTGATAATAATGACGATGTCGTGAAGGAAGATAATGAAAATGAATAAAAAGATGGAAAACTTAACAGCGGAAGTTAACCAACTATTATCCGAGACAATCCCGGATTCAGATTTAAATACAAATTTAGAAGAAAGTATGCGTTACTCATTAGAAGCTGGTGGTAAGCGAATTAGACCAGTGTTATTACTATTAACTTTAGAGATGTTATCTAGTGAGTATAAAGCCGGGCTTTCTTCTGCACTTGGCTTAGAAATGATTCATACTTATTCTTTAATACACGATGATTTGCCACCAATGGATAACGATGATTATCGCAGAGGCAAACTTACAAATCATAAAGTGTTTGGTGAATGGAAAGCGATTTTAGCTGGCGACGCACTCCTAACCAAAGCATTTGATATTATCGTTAATGATGAAGCAGTTGATGATACTGCTAAAATCAAGTTAATTAAACGTTTAGCTTTTGCTAGTGGCCATTTGGGTATGGTTGGAGGTCAAACTCTTGATATGCAAAGTGAAGGCGAAGGTGCCAAAGTGAATATCGATACACTCGAACAAATTCACAACGCCAAAACAGGCGCGTTACTTAAATTTGCAGTGATGGCTGCAGTAGATATTGCAAAACCAGAACAAAGTGTTGCGAATGCATTAGAATCATTTAGCGAACATTTAGGTTTAATGTTTCAAATCAAAGATGATTTGTTAGATGTATATGGTGACGAAGCAAAATTAGGTAAAGCTGTAGGTAGCGATATTGATAATGATAAAAGTACATATGTATCACTATTAGGACAACAAGGTGCCGAAGATAAAATGACATATCATACACAAAAAGCTTATGATTGTCTAAGTCGATTACCAGATCAATACAATACAGAAAACTTAACTTATATTATTGAATTGTTTAATAATCGCGAATCTTAAAGCGTTCTTGTAGAGGGCGAGAATACGAAATCATTTTTTCATTTTGATTTCTGTTTCCGCTCTCTTTTTTATTTTTATTAAAGTTTAATATAAGCTACATACAGTAAGCGATTGAAATTTATTTTTGAAAACAAGGACGATTGTTATTTATTAGAAATCACATACTATTCAATAATTATTCATCACATTCATAATTTTCAGCGTGATTTAGCAGTTGTTTAAATATACTTTAAGTTGTGATTTTACCTTTGATATGCAGAGTTATCGTTTTCACATAAGTAAAATTCCAACTATCTTTAGTAGTAGTATTTATATGCATGTGTTAAAATAAATGTATAAATATTCGTTCATAGAGGTGCTGTATATGGCTAAAAAATCAGTAAGACATATTAAAATTAGAGAAATAATTTCAAACGAAAAAATTGAAACACAAGATGAATTAGTGAAAAGATTAAATGAGTACGAATTAAATGTTACTCAAGCTACAGTTTCCAGAGACATCAAAGAATTACAGTTGATAAAAGTCCCCACACCAACAGGACAGTACGTTTATAGTTTACCAAATGATAGAAAATATCATCCTCTAGAAAAACTAGGCCGTTATTTAATGGATTCATTTGTAAATATAGATGGTACTGGCAACTTATTAGTTCTAAAGACATTACCCGGAAACGCTCAATCAATCGGTGCAATCTTAGATCAAATTGATTGGGAAGAAGTTTTAGGTACTATTTGTGGTGATGATACTTGCTTAATTATCTGTAGAGATGAGTTAGCAAGTGAAAAAATCAAAACGCGCATCTTTAATTTATTATAAGTATAAGGAAGTGTTTAGAAGGATGCTACAGACTTTATCTATCAAACAATTCGCAATCATTGATGAACTAGAAGTTCACTTTAGTGATGGATTAACAGTGTTAAGTGGTGAAACTGGCGCAGGTAAATCAATTATTATCGACGCTATCGGACAACTGATTGGTATGCGTGCATCATCAAATTATGTGAGACATGGTGAGAAGAAAGCTATTATAGAAGGTATATTTGATATTGATGAAAGTAAAGAAGCTATTTCAATACTTGAAGCTTTAGACATCGATATAGATGAAGATTTTTTATTAGTTAAAAGAGAAATTTTTAGTACAGGTAAAAGTATTTGTAGAGTTAACAATCAAATAGTTACTTTGCAAGATTTACGTAAAATCATGCAAGAATTATTAGATATCCATGGCCAACATGAAACACAATCTTTATTAAAGCAAAAATATCATCTACAATTACTAGATAACTATGCTGATGATCAATACAAAACCATACTTGAACAATACGTTGCCACTTATGATCAATATAAAGCTAAAAAGAAAGAACTGGAAGATTTAGAATCTGCAGACCAAGCGTTATTGCAACGCCTAGATTTACTTAAATTCCAGTTTGAAGAAATACAAGAAGCAAACTTGGTTGACGGTGAAGTTTCACAACTCGAATCAGACATTAAGCGTATACAAAATTCAGAAAATCTAAGTTTAGCTTTGAATAATGCTCACCTCACTTTAACAGATGAGCATGCGATAACAGATCGATTATATGAATTAAGCAATCAATTGCAATTAATAAGCGATATTCTACCTGAAAAATATGACGTACTTAAAGAAGACGTAGATCAATTTTACTATACTTTAGAAGATGCTAAACATCAGTTGTATGATGAATTGACGAATACTGAATTTGATGAGCACTACTTAAATGAACTTGAAGCTAGAATGAATGTCCTGAATGATTTGAAAAGAAAATATGGTAAAGATATTAGTGAATTAATTAAATACCAAGATAAATTAGAGAATGAAATTAATAAAATCGAAAACTACGAAGAAAGCACTTCACAGCTAAGACAAGAAATTGAAGAATTATATGAAGATATAATTAAATTAGGTACAGAATTATCACGTGAACGTCGAATTGTGGCACAAACTCTGCGCGACCACATCGTGAATGAAATTCAAAATTTACAAATGAAAGATGCTAACTTAGAAATTTCATTTAAACCTTTAGATGTACCAAATCGAGAGGGTATTGAATTTGTAGAGTTTTTAATCAGCCCTAATAAAGGTGAACCACTTAAAAGTTTAAATAAAATTGCATCTGGTGGGGAACTATCACGTATTATGCTTGCGCTTAAAACTATTTTTGTAAAAACACGAGGACAAACTGCAATATTATTTGATGAGGTGGATTCTGGTGTTTCTGGACAAGCAGCACAAAAAATGGCTGAAAAAATGAAAGGGTTAGCAAAACATATTCAAGTGATTTGTATCTCGCATCTACCACAAGTAGCATCAATGAGCGATCATCATCTATTTATCAGTAAAGATTCAGCTGATGACCGCACTACAACACACGTACAAGAGCTTTCAGGTTCAGAACGTATAGATGAAATAGCAAGAATGATTTCAGGCGCTAGTGTAACTGATATCACACGTCAAAATGCTAAAGAAATGATAGAGCAAAATCAACATGCCTAACGACGTACATTTTTAAATAATTATTTATAGTGATATCAAATATAATCACTTTTATAAAATAAGAAAGGTGTTGATTGTTATGCAATATCAACATTTAATTGATCCTTCATATAATTTAAAAGGTAATGTTGCTATTTTATATGCAAATGATGAAAAAATGTTATCCGTTATCATGAAAGCACTCGTTTTGACAGAGATTGAAGTATATTTATACGACACACAAGATCCAACAGAGATAATTCGCTCTTTCGACATGCATCCACAATTACTCAATAGAATTCATATTCTTACTTTTAGTAACGACAATGAACTTTTTAAGCAATGTGCTGATGATTTGTCTGCTGGTAAAGTATCAGTATTAGTCAAAGGTAATTTGATGTCATCGACATTATTATCCTTTGTACTTAGTAATAAAAGCTTTATTGCTAAGCATGGATTCTTAAATCATGTTGCCTGTTTTAACGTGCCGACTTATCATAAAACATTAATGTTAAGTGATGTAGCATTAAACATTAATCCATCAGTTGAAGAAAAGAAACAAATCATTAATAATTTAACTGAATTTTCTAAAGCGCTTGGCTATGACCAGTTTAAAGTTGGTATTCTTTCATCCGTTGAAAAACCTACCAAGAAAATCTTGTCATCCACGGATGCTGAAAAGCTCAAGAACATATTTAGTAGAACAACATCTGACTTTCTATTTGTCGATGGTCCATTAGCTTTCGATAATGCAATTAGTATGGAAAGTGTTATTAAAAAGAATATCAAGTCGCATGTAGCAGGTGATGTAGATGCATTATTGGTATCAAATATAGATGTTGGCAACGCACTTTACAAATCCTTCACTTATTTTGCTGGTGCTCGTGTAGCTAGTTTAGTTTTAGGAGCAAAATTCCCGATTGTATTGACCTCAAGGGCAGATACGAAACAAAATAAACTAGACTCATTGTTATTAGCATTAAAAATGTTAAATTAATATAAGAACTTTAATTCAACAAATTTTCCTACATTTCCGACTACTAGCTTAATTTCGGAAATAGGTTATTAATTTTATAATGTAAGAACTTGATGTAATATATAAGTAGATAATATAATTTATATATACAATGAATCAGTTGAATGGTACATATTATCTAACTATATATCATAATTAAATTTTAGTATTTAGACTAACATACAAAAGGTATGTCAGTTTCAAGAAGAAGGTGCTACAATGTCTCAAATTCTTGTTTTAAATTTAGGTAGTACATCATCGAAAGTTGCAGTATATAAAGCACATCAGTGTATGTGGCATGATACAATTCGACATGATATACAACTTACTTCTGAATCATTATGTGAACAAAAGCAATCAAGACTTAAAGAGATTATACTTTCATTAAATCATACATCTGATTATACATTGAAAAGCTTTGATGCTATTGCCTGTAGAGGTGGATTACTAAAACCAATGCAAGGTGGCGTTTATCAAATAAACAAAGAAATGTATGATGACCTTAGAGCATGTAAATATGGTATACATGCATCAAACCTGAGTGGTATGATTGGTTATGAATTAGGAATAGAGATGAACATACCCGCTTTTACAATTGACCCAGTCGTTGTTGATGAATTACTCGATATTGCAAAAATCACAGGAATAAAGCATATTAAACGTCGTAGTATATTTCACGCATTAAATCAAAAAGCTGTTGCTAGATTATATGCAACCTCTATTCACCAAGCATACGAAGATGTAAATGTTATCGTTGCACACATGGGTGGAGGCATAACGATTGGCGCACATAAAAATGGACAAGTAGTAGATGTAAACGAAGGATTGTTAGGTGAAGGTCCTTTTAGTCCAGAGCGTGCCGGTTCGTTACCCAATGATCAACTCTATGAATTTGGGTACAAGCATAATTTCACACCACAAGAGATGAATCACTTTTTAAGTAAAAAAGGTGGTTTCATTAGTATGTTCAAAACAAATGATTTAAAATTATTATCGGATAAATATGATTCAAACTCCGAAATCAAATTAGCGTTTGATGCATTAGCATATCAAGTTTCTAATGCTATTGGAGCTAGGTCAATTATTTTCCGTGGACAGGTAGATCAAATTATTTTAACAGGTGGTTTAAGTTACAATAAGTTATTAGTTCAAAAAATAAAATCATTCGTTGATTGGATTGCACCTGTAACAATTTATCCAGGAGAAAAAGAAATGGATACATTGGCATTACGTACATTAGATGTACTAGACGGGAAAGAAAAGGTTAAAGCTTATAGTTAGGAGTATTAATATGTCAGAAGAAAAATATGATTTAGTCATTCTTGGCGGGGGTACTGCGGGTTATGTATCTGCGATAAGAGCTTCACAATTAGGAAAGAAAGTTGCATTAGTAGAAAAATCATTACTAGGTGGAACTTGTTTACATAAAGGATGCATTCCGACAAAGGCGTTGTTAAAATCTGCAGAAGTTATGCGTACTGTTACAAACGCAACTGATTTTGGTGTGGACGTTGATGGATTTAAAATAAATTTTGGGCGCATACAAGAACGAAAAAACGAAGTGATAAGCCAAATGTTTAGTGGTGTTAACCATTTGATGGAACATAACAGTATAGATATATTTAATGGAACAGGTAGGATATTAGGTCCTTCTATATTCTCTCCACAAAGTGGCACAATTTCTGTAGAGTACGAGGATGGTGAATCTGAATTAATTCCTAATAATAACGTTCTTATAACTACAGGGTCACAACCTATGTCATTACCGTTTCTATCATTTGATCATAAAGTTGTGCTTTCAAGTGATGATATCTTACAATTGGAACAATTGCCAAATAATCTAGCTATTATTGGTGGAGGTGTTATCGGCTTAGAATTTGCTTCGCTGATGACTGATTTTGGTGTCGATGTAACTGTAATTGAGGCTGGCGCACGTATTTTACCTACTGAAAGTAAAGCAATTGCCAAGACTTTAAGAAAGGAACTAACTGATAGAGGTGTCGCATTTTACGAAAATACACAACTATCTGAATCAGATATAACAGTCGACAAAGATCATATTAATATCAAATTAAATGACGAAATTGTACAATTTGAAAAGGCATTAATTTCTATTGGCAGGCTACCTAATACTGATGATATTGGCTTAAATAATACAAAGATTCAATTAACAGACAAAAAGCATATTGTTGTTAATGAATACCAACAAACCGACGATAAACATATCTATGCAGCGGGTGATTGTATCGGTAATTTACAACTTGCGCATGTTGGCTCTAAAGAAGGCATTATCGCAATTGAACATATGTTTGATCAGTCACCACTTCCAATTGACTATAATAAAATGCCCAAATGCGTTTATACTCAACCTGAAGTGGCAAGTATTGGACTAAATATAGACCAAGCTAAATCTGAAAACATTAAAGCAAAAGCAGTTAAAGTCCCATTCAAAGCTATCGGTAAAGCAGTTATAGAAAATACGACTAATCAAAGTGGTTTTTGTGAAGTTATAATCGATCAAGAACAAGATACTGTGTTAGGACTTAATATGATAGGTCCTCATGTCACAGAATTAATTAACGAAGTGTCACTATTCCAATTTATGAATGGTTCAACTTTAGAACTTGGCCTAACAACACATGCACACCCATCACTATCAGAAGTTTTGATGGAATTAGGATTGAAGGTTGAGAACAGATCGATTCATGTTTAATTTAGGAGGAAATAAGATGTTTGATTATAAATCAGTTGGACTAGAAGAGTCTGATTTAAAAGCAATGTATAAATGGATGGATTTAGGGCGTAAAATAGATGAACGTATGTGGCTATTAAACCGTGCAGGTAAAATACCATTTGTTATAAGTTGTCAAGGACAGGAAGCAACTCAAATAGGTATGGCATATGCTATGCGAGAAGGAGATATTTCTTCACCTTATTATAGAGATTTGGCATTTGTTACCTATATGGGCATGACAGCTTTAGACTCAATGTTAGCAGCGTTTGGTAAACGTGATGATATTAGTTCAGGTGGAAAGCAAATGCCATCTCATTTTAGTAAACGTGAAAAAGGCATTTTATCCCAAAGTTCACCAGTAGGTACACAAATCGTACATGGTGTTGGGGCAGCATTAGCGTTGAAAATGGATAATAAACCAAATATTGCTATGGCTACAGTTGGTGAAGGTAGTTCTAACCAAGGTGATTTTCACGAAGGATTAAACTTTGCAGGCGTACATAAACTACCATTTGTTTGTGTAATTGAAAATAATAAATATGCTATTTCTGTTCCAGATTCGCTACAATATGGTGCCGAAAAATTGTCAGACCGTGCTATTGGTTACGGTATGCATGGTGAACATGTAGACGGTAACGATCCAATTGCAATGTATAAAGTTATGAAAGAGGCTAGAGAACGGGCATTAAATGGTGGCGGTTCTACATTAATTGAAGCTATGTGTACAAGGTTGACAGCCCATTCTTCAGATGATGATGATAAATACCGTACTAAAGAAGAACGGGAAGAATTAAAATCATTAGACTGTAATCTTAAATTTAAAACATTTCTTCTTGAAGAAGGTATTATAAATGAACAATGGTTAGAACAAGTTGAAAGTGAGCATAAAGAAATTGTAAACCAAGCAACTAAAGAAGCCGAAAAAGCACCTTATCCGTCTCCAGAAGAAACATATACACATGTTTATGAAGAAGGGAGTTTAGACAATGCCTAAATTAAGTTACTTAGAAGCAATCCAACAAGGACTAGACCAAGCAATGGAAAAGGACGACGACGTATTTGTATTAGGTGAAGATGTCGGTAAAAAAGGTGGCGTATTTGGCGTTACTTTAGGTTTACAACAAAAATATGGCGAAGCACGTGTTTTAGATACTCCGCTAGCTGAGTCAAATATCGTAGGTACAAGTATTGGTGCGGCAATGTTAGGCAAACGTCCTGTAGCAGAAATACAATTTGCCGAATATATTCTACCTGCTACAAACCAAATTATGAGTGAAGCTGCTAAAATGAGATATCGTTCAAATAATGATTTTTATTGTCCTATTACAATTCGTTCTCCATTTGGAGGGGGGATTCACGGTGCACTTTATCACTCTCAAAGCGTAGAATCTATATTTGCCAACACGCCAGGACTTACAATTGTTATTCCGTCCACGCCATATGATGCAAAAGGTTTATTATTAGCTTCAATCGAATCAAATGACCCAGTATTATATTTCGAACATAAAAAAGCTTATCGCTTACTTAAAGAAGAAGTGCCGGAATCGTATTATACAGTGCCAATTGGTAAAGCTGATGTTAAACGTGAAGGCGATGATATCACTGTATTTACTTATGGACTGTGTGTAAATTATTGTATTCAAGCAGCCGATATGCTCTCAGAAGATGGCGTTAATGTAGAAGTTGTTGATTTACGTACAGTATATCCATTAGATAAACAAACAATTATCGAAAGAGCACAACTAACAGGTAAAGTTTTATTAGTTACCGAAGATAATTTAGAAGGTAGTGTTATGTCTGAAGTAGCTGCTATAATTGCAGAAAACTGTCTGTTCGACTTAGATGCCCCAATAATGAGACTCGCAGGTCCTGATGTTCCAGCGATGCCATTTGCACCGACACTCGAAGACGAGTTTATGATTAATCCAGATAAAATAAAAATTAAAATGCGTGAACTCGCAGAATTCTAAGGAGGCACAAACATGGAAATAAAAATGCCTAAACTCGGTGAAAGTGTTCATGAAGGAACTATAGAACAGTGGCTTGTCTCAGTGGGAGATAAAGTTGAAGAATATGAACCATTATGTGAAGTAATTACAGATAAAGTCACTGCAGAAGTACCTTCTTCTTATGCAGGTACAATTACAGAGATAAAAGTTGAAGAAGGCGATACTGTAGCTGTAGATGAAATTATTTGTCTATTAGATACTGGTGACGAACAAAATGAAACTGAACAAGAACAATCAACTAATAACCAAGCTGAAGATGTTAAAGAAGAGCTGCAAAACAAGCAGACGACAGGTAATGATAACATCCAAAATGATTCAGTTTCAGCTAATGCAGATGGACCTAAAAATAATGGACGGTATTCACCAGTCGTCTTCAAATTAGCATCTGAAAATCAAATCGACTTAAACCAAGTTGTAGGAACAGGATTTGAAGGTCGTGTAACTAAAAAAGATATAGAGAAAGTTATTAAAGAAGGAACAAGCAAAACATCTTCTACTATTGTAGCGCCAAAAGATTCTCCTAAGGTATCACAACAATCAGCGTATAATGAACCATCACCAGGTTCATCAATACCAGTTAATGGCGTACGTAAACAAATAGCTCAAAATATGGTGAATAGCGTTAACGAAATCCCACATGCATGGATGATGGTAGAAGCAGATGCTACTAACTTAGTTAAAACACGTAATTATCATAAGAATGGTTTTAAAGAAAGTGAAGGCTATAACCTTACGTTCTTTGCATTTTTCGTTAAAGCAGTTGCTGAAGGATTAAAAGCTTATCCATTGTTAAATAGTAGTTGGCAAGATTCTGAGATAGTTATGCATAAAGATGTTAATATCTCTATAGCTGTAGCAGACGAAGATAAATTATATGTGCCTGTGATTAAAAACGCTGATGAAAAGTCAATTAAAGGGATTGCTAGAGAAATTAACGAATTAGCTCAAAAAGCACGTAACAAGAAATTACGCTCAGAAGATATGCAAGGTGGCACATTTACTGTAAATAATACAGGTACGTTCGGTTCAGTATCTTCTATGGGGATTATTAATCATCCTCAAGCTGCAATACTACAGATTGAATCTGTGATTAAAAAACCAGTGGTTATTGATGATATGATTGCGATACGCAACATGGTTAACTTATGTATTTCTATCGATCACCGTATTTTAGATGGTTTGCAGGCGGGTAGATTTATGAACTTCGTGAAAACACGTATTGAACAATACTCAATTGAACATACAAGCATCTACTAATTAACATACAATTTAATAAAGTTGATAATATTTTAGGCTGAGACACAAAATATATGTCTCAGCCTAAAATATTATATTATTAATGGATATCTGTTATTACGTTATTTAATAAATTTTTATATGAGAGGGATTACATCAATTATGCTTAAAAGCATATATATAAGATTTATACAATTGCTGGTACTAATTTTGTTTATCACACTAATATTTGCTCAAAAGCCAGTCTTTTTCGTAGTTATTTACGCTATATCTACTGTACTTCTAATTTTTTCTACAATACTGACAAAACAATTTATGAAAACCAAAATTATATTAATATTAATATATATTTTAATCTTGGTATTACAACAAGTCTATATAAATGGTTTTGTATTCAATGAGAAAGGTATTTGGATAGCATTTATAATTGAAAAAATAGTTGCTATTATAATAATTTTTGTACCGTTTTTTGTAAGGTATCTACATTATTTATATACTTTAGAAAATCAATTCTCTTCCCAAGAACAATCTTCGGTAAATTTTGCTATGATCAAATTATTTAACAATAAACATAATAGCCTAAAGTAAAATCTTAATCAGGGTAAAGTCGCACTATCTAAAGAAAACCTTAACGAAATACTTGAGGACATACCTAGGCACAGTTACGTTAGATATTTAAATAAAAACACATTAAATGACAATTATTTTGAAGAATGTATAAAAAGTTTGTCTGATCCTTATATATATTGTAATTTCTAGTACAGGTAGTTCGGCTAGCGAAGTGATATCGCTCTTTACTCACAAAATATATAATCATGTTTCTTTAAGTTTTGATAAAGATTTAAAAACTACAATTAGTTATAATGGTGGTGAAAAACTTACTCAACCTGGTTTGAATAGCGAGCAAATCATTTCATTTAACAAAAAGAGTGATGCAAGTATCATGGTTTACAAATTAGCTACTACTATAAAACAAAAGAAAAAATGATTGATACAATTAAAGAAATAAATCAACAAGGTAGTGCTTATAATTTAGTTGGGTTAATAACTAAAATTTCAATCAGACCAAACATCATGTTTTGTTCCCAATTTGTCTATCATATTTTAGAAATATCAAACTCAAATTATTTTAATATGGACCAAACAAAAGTTAAACCTACAGATTTTGTAGAAAAAGATTATTATAGAAAACTTGAATACTGTTATGAAATAAAATTTAATGAATTAGATGATACTATAACATCTTAAATTGGCTATATTTCAATTTAAATAGGAGGTGAAGGTTTGTTTTCTTATATACATCAAAATTTTAATTTAGATAATACAGTTGCTATACACATGGCATCTAAAAATAAAAATTGGAGTAATATGTTTCGATTATCTGCAACTTTGAATGAACCAGTTGATGTAGATATCTTACAATCTTCAGTGAATGAAATAAGTAAGAGGTTTCCTACAATTATTTCATGTATAAAAAAAGGATTCTTTTCATATTATCAACAATCATTAAAGACTCCATTGTTAATTGAGAAAGAAACAGAATTACTTAAACCAATGTCTAACAAAACTTTAGCTAATCAAGCTATAAGAATATTATATAATAAACACCTTATACACATAGAATTTTTTCATGCTATTACAGATGGTAAGGGCGGTATTGTATTTCTTAAAGCCTTA
This sequence comes from Staphylococcus sp. Ze2, assembly GCF_048568365.1. Taxonomy (NCBI): domain Bacteria; kingdom Bacillati; phylum Bacillota; class Bacilli; order Caryophanales; family Staphylococcaceae; genus Staphylococcus; species Staphylococcus sp. Ze2. The sequence continues at coordinate 1,721,446 of NZ_CP183486.1, forward strand.
ATTTATGAATATTTAAAGCAAAAGGAAAATTTAAAAATTAATGACAGTACTATTTTAAAAGCTGAAGCACTACCAGAAAAAGAAGAATTAGTTGATGCATATACTGGCATTACTACGAATTTTAAATATAAAGCAAAACATAATACTAAAAAAACTTTTCAAATTTCAGATCAACAAGATAACACTTTAAAAATACAACACTTCACAATAGATATAAATAATATAAAACCAATTGCTCGAAAAATGAATATAAGCTTAACGGTTCTTATTACTTCATTAATAATAATGTCAATTCAAGAGATTCAAAATAAAAAACATAAAGCTATTAGAGTTTTCTTACCTATAGATTTAAGAAATATTTTTAGTAGTAAAACTTTAAGAAATTTTGTGTTATACAGTAAACCAGAAATTAATCCTAAAAAGCATAATTACAATTTGACCGATATTATAAGCACGGTCAATACACAATTGCAACATGATTTAGATACAAATATATTGGCATCCAAGATAGTAAGGAATATAAATATACAAAATAAAAAATTCATTAAGTTTATGCCACTATTTATAAAAAACATAATAATGAAACTAGCGTTTCTATATTCAGAAAAAACAACTTGCTTAACTATTACAAATATGGGAATGATAAATTTACCAAAAGAGATGTCACATTTTATCAATTCAATGTCATGTATTTTAAATACGAGATCACGAACACCGTATAATTGCAGCGTTTTGACTTATAATAATAAGCTACAAATCAGTTTTATTAGAAATATAAATAACGCAAAAAATTGAAAATGAGTTTTCGAATCTTTTAAAAAAAATTAAATATAAATTTTGACCAAGAAGAAATAACTTATAATTAATTAACTTTCATTTTTGCGATATTATCTATGTCTGAAAGGCAAATATTCTTGAAAGTTTATTGAATCATGTGTACACATGTTGAACAATTGAATATATATTAGTAGAATGAAGATATCAATTTGAAATGAAAGGTGAATTTATTATGGACTTAAACTTTGATTTATATATGACAGATGTCGTTAATCAAGCACGTAATGAAATTGAAGATGCAGGTTACGAACAATTAACATCTGCGGAAGAAGTAGATAATGTTTTAAAACAAGAGGGTACAACATTAGTAATGGTCAATTCTGTTTGTGGCTGTGCAGGTGGTATTGCGAGACCAGCAGCAGCGCATGCATTACACTATGATAAATTACCAAATCGTCTTGTTACTGTTTTTGCTGGTCAAGATAAAGAAGCTACACAGCAAGCTAGAGACTATTTTGAAGGCTTTGCTCCATCAAGTCCATCGTTCGCCTTAGTCAAAGATGGTAAAGTCACAGAAATGATTGAAAGGCACCAAATCGAAGGCCATGATGTGATGGATGTGATTAATCAATTACAAAACTTATTCGACACTTATTGTGACGAAAAATAGAGGTCTTATTAAATGATGAGTTTAAATCCATATCGAATCGGATTTAGAACAATTAAGACTGCAGTTGGAATGGCGCTAGGAATCATAATTGCTAAATTAATGGGTTTAGATAATTTTGCTTCCAGTGCCATTTTAGTTGTTTTATGTATCAAACATACTAAAGTACATTCACTACAAGCAATTGTTTCTCGTTTTGTATCATGTCTTATGGTTCTAATTCTAGGTTCTGTTGCATTTAGTATGTTAGGGCAAAGTGCGATTGTTTTAGGTCTAATTGTTCTGTTTTTTATACCGTTAACAGTGGTATTTAAAGTACAAGAGGGTGTTGTAACCAGTTGCGTCATCTTATTACACGTATTCAATGCGTCAGTCATTGATTTGCAATTGTTTTACAATGAGATTCTGCTTTTAATCGTTGGTTTGGGAATTGCATTCTTAATGAACGTTATTATGCCTAGTTTGGATAGTAATTTAAAACATTACAAACAAGAAATCGAACAACAATTCACTTATATTTTTGAGCAATTTAGTAATACATGTAAAAAGCCAAACAATAATGTAAATATAGCTTTTGACGAATTGAAATATACGATTCGGAAGGCAAAATCTATCGCTTTTAGAGATGTTAAAAATCATTTTGTTAGAAATGAAAACTCTTATTATCATTATTTTGATATGCGAGAGGAACAATTAGAGCTTTTACGCCGTATGTCTACAATTATTGAAAATATTGAATCCAAAGATTGTTTATTGTCCAAAATATCTAATTTATTTGCAGAAGTAGCTACTAATGTAAATAGCAATGATTACACAGTATTACGTCTACATTCCTTATATGAAATAAGGTTAGAATTAAATAAATTAGAATTACCAACCACTCATGAAGGATTTAGAACGCGTGCAAATCTATTACAATTATTAAATGAATTAGAAGCATATTTAGTTGTTAAATCACAATTTGGTTCACTACGTCTTCACAGTGATCAAAAGCCTGCAGCATCATAAAAAGCTCACATATAGTATGAGAGCGGTTTGAGTTTATATACTCAGTCGTTTACTCATGCTATATGTGAGCTTTGTTTATTTTAGGAGATGGATATACAACATTCATATACTTAATTAATGATTAATTCACTAGTGGAACGACACTTGTTAATATCAATGCAAGTACAACAGCTACTAACATTACTACGATAATAACTCTCAATACTTTATTATTGTTCAACTTATATTCCTCCAAATCATTGAAAATAGGATTAATCTGTACATTTTCATGCATAAAAATCAACCAACTATATTCAAATTTAAATTTGTTTTATATTGTTATTATAGCATATGATCAGTCTGAACACAGAGTCATATTAGTTTTACTACTACATATATTTCGTTAAACTGAACTAGTAGATATAAATATAAGAATGGGGAATTATAAATGATAAATAAACAACGACTTATAGATACTTTTTTAGAATTAGTGCAAATTAATTCTGAAAGTGGTAAGGAACAAGCCATACAACAATTCCTTAAATCTAAATTTGAAACTTTAGGTGTTACTGTAGAAGAAGATAACGCAAGTATTAATAAATGTTTGGGTGCTAATAATTTAGTGTGTACATTAAAAGCAACTGAAAATATGGATAATGTTGATAAAGTGTATTTTACAAGTCACATGGACACTGTAACTCCAGGTGTCGACATTAAACCGCAAATTAAAGATGATGGATACATATATTCCGATGGCACAACTATTTTAGGTGCTGACGACAAAGCTGGATTGGCAGCTATTTTAGAACTTGTACAAACAATTAAGGACCAAGAATTGTCACATGGTCAAATACAATTTGTTATAACAGCGGGGGAAGAAATAGGATTAGAAGGAGCAAAGGCTTTAGATTATACATTATTAGATGCTGATTATGGTTATGCAATCGATGCAAGTGTTGATGTTGGTAAAACAGTTACCCACGCTCCTACACAAATGAAAGTCAATGCAACAATATATGGAAAAACAGCACATGCAAGCACTCCTAATAAAGGAATAAGTGCAATTAATATTGCAGCGAAAGCTGTTAGTGAAATGAAGTTAGGACAAATAGATGAGTTTACGACTGCAAATATCGGTCGTTTTGAAGGAGGTTCTGCTACAAATATCATTGCAGATAAAGTTACGCTTAAAGCTGAAGCACGTTCACATTCAGAGTCAAGTATACAAGCTCAAGTTGAACATATGAAGTCTGTTTTTGAAGAAACAGCTCAAAGATATGACTGTACGGCCGATGTTGAAATAATTAAAAGTTATCCAGGATTTGAAGTTGCAAATGATGCGCTAGTTACCAAAGTAGCTAAGTCAAGTGCTGTCGCTTTAGGATTAGCTCCTGAGGCAGTGATTGCTAGCGGTGGATCGGATGGCAACATCATTAATCAAATAGGTATACCAACTGTAATATTAGGTGTAGGGTATGAAAATATTCATACTACTGATGAACGTATGCCTATTAGTTCATTAAACCTGTTAACAGAACAATTAATTAAGATCGTTGAAATAATTAGTCAGAAATCTTTAAACTGATTAAGTGAATATTCTTACGTCTTTATGATACAATATACTAGAAAACTTTAATAAGAGAGGTTAGTAATATGACACAACAAATTGGTGTAGTAGGTTTAGCCGTAATGGGTAAAAATCTTGCTTGGAATATTGAATCACGTGGATATAGCGTTTCTGTTTTTAATCGCTCATCTGCAAAAACGGATGAAATGGTTACAGAATCTGAAGGTAAAAACATACATCCAACATACTCTATAGAGGATTTTGTTAATTCTTTAGAAAAACCCCGCAAAATTTTATTAATGGTTAAAGCTGGACCAGCAACAGATGCAACAATCGATAGCTTATTACCATTATTAGATAACGATGATATCTTAATTGATGGTGGTAATACGAACTATCAAGATACTATTAGACGTAACAAAGCACTTGCTGAGAGCGGTGTTAACTTTATCGGAATGGGTGTATCCGGTGGTGAAGTTGGTGCGTTAACAGGTCCTTCATTAATGCCAGGCGGTCAAAAAGACGCATTCGATAAAGTAAGTCATATTTTAGAATCAATCTCAGCTAAAGCTGATGATGGTGCTTCTTGTGTCGCTTATATCGGTCCAAATGGTGCAGGTCACTATGTAAAAATGGTGCACAACGGTATTGAATACGCAGATATGCAATTAATTGCAGAAAGTTATGCAATGATGAAAGATTTATTAGGCATGTCTCACGAAGAAATTTCAAATACTTTTAAAGACTGGAATGCTGGTGAATTATCAAGTTATTTAATTGAAATTACTGGTGATATCTTTACTAAATTAGATGAAGGTAAAGACGAAGCTCTAGTTGAACAAATTTTAGATACTGCTGGCCAAAAAGGCACAGGTAAATGGACATCAATCAACGCTTTAGAATTAGGAATTCCATTAACAATTATTACAGAGTCAGTATTTGCTCGTTTTATTTCTTCAATAAAAGAAGAACGTGTTAATGCTTCTAAACAATTAAATGGTCCACGTTCTAAATTTGAAGGAAATAAAGATGAGTTCCTTGAAAAAATTCGTAAAGCACTATATATGAGTAAAATTTGTTCATATGCACAAGGTTTCGCTCAAATGAGAAAAGCTAGTGAAGATAACGAATGGAATTTAAAACTAGGTGAATTAGCTATGATTTGGCGTGAAGGTTGTATTATTCGTGCACAATTCTTACAAAAAATTAAAGAAGCATATGATAATGATAATGAATTACAGAACTTATTATTAGATCCATACTTCAAAGATATTGTAACGAATTATCAAGATGCATTACGTGATGTAGTTGCAACTGGTGTTCAAAATGGTGTACCAACACCTGGTTTCTCTGCAAGTATTAACTATTATGATAGTTATCGCTCAGAAAACTTACCAGCTAACTTAATCCAAGCTCAACGTGATTATTTCGGCGCACATACTTATGAGCGTAAAGATCGCGATGGAGTATTCCATACACAATGGATTGAAGATTAAGATTAACTGTTGATTTAATTTTATAAAAAATAAACTACCCGTAACCAAAGACATGTGTCTTTAGTTGCGGGTAGTTTTTGTATCTTATAACTTTTTCTAAATTTTTAAAAATGATTTTGTGCAAACGCTTGCACAAATTCTTTGACATGCTGAATAGCTTTAATTATTATAAGAGTTAGTTACATAATGTTTCGTTTGGAAACTAAACAAAGGAAGGCATTTATGGTCACAATTAAAGACATTGCCCAAGCAGCTAATGTTTCAACTTCAACTGTTTCAAGAGTTATCAGTGGCAACCCAAGAATTAGTATACAAACACGAGAAAAAGTAAAGGCAGCTATGAAATCTTTCAATTATCAACCAAACCGAGCAGCGAGAACGTTAGCAACAAAACAATCAAATACAATTGGTATTATACAAAAGTCTGCTTCTATTGAAGATAGTCAAAATCCATTTGTTTTAGATGTACTTTCTGGTATTTTTAGCAAATGTAAAAATCATGGGTATGCCACAATTTCAACTACAAAATGTCAGAGGATTGAGATAGAACTAGAAGTCCAAGAAATGATTCATTATCATTCTGTTGATGGCTTTATAGTACTTTATTCTAAAAAGAATGATCCTATAGTTGATATATTAAAATCACACGCCATGCCATATGTGATTATTGGTAAGCCTTTAACAGATGATGGCATCATTCATATAGATAATGACAATGTAAGTGCATCGCAATCATTAACACGGTATTTAATTGATAAAGGACATAATAAATTTTTATTTGTAGCAGAAACAGGTAACTATGAAGTTTTAAAAGATAGGATAGCAGGCCATTTAAATGCTATAGAACAGACCGATTCAGTAACCGATATTGTGTATTTTGCTAAAAATCGCCACTATATTAGATCATTTTTTCAAGATCTTATTGAACATTGTACATTACCGACTGTCGTCATTACTTCCGACACACTACTGAATCACCTAATATTAAGTATTTTTTATGAATTAAAGTTGCATATACCTACAGATATTCAAACGGCAACATTTAATGATTCTTATTTAAATGCATTTGCATCTCCACCACAAACAACTGTGGATATTTATCCGAAACTACTCGGAGAAACAGCAGCTGAATCAGCTATAAATATTATACAAGGTCACAATATCTTAGATTTTTATAAATTAATACCAACAACAATTATTGAACGTGAATCAACCACAACAATTCAGGAGGTATAGTATGAACAAACAATGGTGGAAAGAAGCAGTAGCATATCAAATTTATCCAAGAAGTTTTAATGATTCTAATAATGATGGTATCGGTGATTTACCTGGAGTTATTGAAAAGTTAGATTACTTAAATGAATTAGGTATTGATGTGATATGGTTAAGCCCTATGTATAAATCTCCTAATGATGATAACGGCTATGACATTAGTGATTATACTGATATTATGGATGAATTTGGAACAATGGACGATTTTAATTTATTGTTAGAAAGTGTTCATCAACGTGGCATGAAATTAATTCTTGATCTAGTTGTTAATCATACTTCTGATGAGCATCCATGGTTTATAGAATCTAAATCCAGCAAAGATAACCCTAAACGTGATTGGTATATATGGCAAGAACCTAAAACCGATGGCTCAGAACCTAATAATTGGGAAAGTATATTTAATGGTTCTACATGGGAATATGATGACACTACAGGTGAATATTACTTCCACTTATTTAGCAAAAAGCAGCCAGACTTAAATTGGGACAATAAAGAAGTTCGTCATGCTATTTTCGAAATGATGAATTGGTGGTTTGAAAAAGGAATCGATGGTTTTAGAGTAGATGCAATCACTCATATTAAGAAATCGTTTGAAGCAGGAGATTTACCTGTTCCAGAAGGAAAAACTTATGCCCCTGCATTTGATGTAGATATGAATCAACCTGGAATTCAAAGTTGGTTACAAGAAATGAAAGAAAAATCATTAAATCAGTACGATATTATGACAGTCGGTGAAGCAAATGGTGTAAACCCAGAAAATGCAGTGGAATGGGTAGGGGAAAATGAAGGAAAGTTTAATATGATATTCCAATTTGAGCATTTAGGTTTATGGAATACTGGTGATTCTAAATTTGACGTTAAAGCTTATAAAGACGTTCTTAATAGATGGCAGAAACAATTAGAGAATGTAGGATGGAACGCACTGTTTATAGAGAACCATGACCAACCTCGTCGCGTCTCAACATGGGGAGACGACCAAAATTATTGGTATGAATCAGCTACAAGCCATGCTATTGTCTATTTCTTACAACAAGGTACACCTTTTATTTATCAAGGACAAGAAATCGGAATGACAAACTATCCTTTTGAAAGTGTTGAAACATTTAATGATGTTGCAGTAGTTAACGAATATAATATTGTTAAATCACAAAATGGAGATGTTTCAGCATTATTGGAAAAACATAAAATGGAGAACAGAGATAATTCAAGGACACCAATGCAATGGAACAATCAAACAAATAGTGGCTTTTCAGAACATAGTCCTTGGTTCCCAGTAAATCCAAATTATAAAGCGATTAATGTTGCTGAACAGCAGCAAGATCCAAATTCAATATTAAACTTTTATAAATCATTAATTACCTTAAAAAAATCAGATGATATATACACATACGGTACATTTGATTTAGTAGATAAGAATAATGAGCAAGTATTTGCTTATACGAGAACACTAAACAACAAAAAAGTACTAATTGTAGCTAACTTAACAAATCAGACTGCTACGTTCAAATATGATAATTCAATAAATCAGGATAATATTTTACTTCATAATTATAAAAATGAAGGAATAGATATTAATGCTCTCAAGCCTTTTGAAGCGTTTGTTTTATCGACGTAATAATTAATGTTTAAGAAAAATCATAGACTAGCTATTGAAAGTTTTCATATAAAAAAGCATAGGTAAACGATATCTAAATTTCTATTAAGATATCGTCAGCCTATACTCACAATGATATTTTATTATATTAAATATAGCTTTTATATGTGTTTTTAATCTTACTGCCAGCAAAGCATCTTTTTTGTTGGCAGTATTTAATTTCGTACTTTAAAATTTGTGTTTTTCAAATAAACATACTTTCAAATGTTAGTAATGACACTACTTAAAAATCGTCAGTTAAATATTGTTCCTGGTCAACAGGAATCCATAATTGAACTTTAGTGAATGGGTCGTCAAATGAAATATCGAAAGGGTAAATTTCTACATAAAGACTATTGTGTTCGTACGGTAAAGTCATTTGTAGGCTAGTTTCAATATAATACCAAGCTTCATTTACTACGTAATCGAGTTCTCCTTGCAAATTAAATTTTGCATATTGTCTTTCTGGCAAAAATCGGCTTTCTAAATGAGCAGGGTATCTTTCACTTGGAACACCAACAAATATTTCCATACCTTCATCTAGGGGACAATTAACGACAAACAATTCATGCGGACCAATATCATTATAGCGTTGAAGCTCAGTTATTTTGTCTTCATTAAGTAAATCATCTAAAAAGTCAGGAACCTTAAATGGATTTTCTAAATGATTTGAATCAACAAATCGAGCATATCCCACTAATGAAATACCTTCTGTATCTTCTAAACGGTAAGTATTCGGCGGCTTTTCTGTTGTTGTAAGTTTGATATAAAGCCTAGCTTGCATCTTTAATTCATCACGCTTTGTATTTACTTGTATAGGTGAGACACCATGAAAATCGCTAAAGTCATTTGCAAATTCATTTGTATTAGCATAATTGTACTTTTTTGCAACATCTACTAACCGACTTGAACCACTGATAATTTCTTTTGCTGCCAAAGTCATTCTACGAGCTCTAGCATATTCAGTGGGGGATTGACCAACTATCATTTTAAACGATTGATCAAGATGATAAGGTGAAAGACCAACGTAATCACTGAGTGATTGCAAATGAAAAGGCTCTAGCAAATGATCCTCAATATAAACAATTGCCTGTTGTATTTGCTTGATAACGTCCAAAACTTTCACTCCTAATTTTCATTTAACTACTTTTCACTTTTAACCTATTTAATACTATATCCATATGCTTGGCATATTTACTAATTAAGTATATTCTACATCATTTCTGTTTCACTTACATCTAAAAAATAATTAATAGGGTAAAATGTAAATAACAGATTTAATCTACTGTTTACTTCAATAAATTAAATAATAACACAAAAAAGATATAAGAAAAAAGATATAAGAAAAAGAGAGCGCGACCGAAATCAAATATTTACAATTGATTTCACGCCATGCTCTCTTGACTTAAATTTGTTAATAATCAAAAATTATAGTAGTTCATAAATATCGCTATATAAATGCTTTATAACGTCATAGTTACGATGTTATAAAGCAACATTATATTAAAACCTCATAATTTTTACTTAGCGGTTAATGGATATCGTCCCACCAATGGAAACCATCTCTACTTAATAGCAAATCACTTTCCAATGGACCATTTGAACCTGATTCGTAGTTAGGGAATTCTGGCTCGTTTTGATTCCATTCTTCTTGTATAGCATCTACAAATTTCCAAGTAGATTTTAATTCTTCCCAATGCGTAAAGTTTGTGGCATCTCCATTTAAACAATCAAAGAGTAAGTTTTCATATGCATCCACTGTATTCATCTTATCTTGTGCACTCATAGCATATGATAATTGGACAGGTTCAGTCTCAATACCTTGGACATTTTTCTTCGCATTTAAATGTAATGATACACCTTCATTAGGCTGGATATTAATAACGAGTAAATTAGAATCTAATTTTTTATCTGTTTCATAATATAAATTCATAGGAACTTCTTTAAATTCAACGACTACTTGAATCGTTTTGCTCTTCATTCGTTTACCCGTTCTAATATAAAATGGGACACCAGCCCATCTGAAATTATCGATAGTTAATTTACCAGATACAAATGTAGGAGTCGTAGAGTCTTCAGCTACTCTATCTTCATCTCTATATTTAGGAACTTTTTTACCATCAATTGTACCTTCATCGTATTGTCCACGAACAAAGTTATGGCGTACTTCTTCTGCTTCTAGTTTACGTAATGACTTTAATGCCTTAACTTTTTCTGCTCTGATGTCTTCACTGTTTAAGCTGATTGGCGCTTCCATCGCAAGTAGAGCAACCATTTGTAACATATGGTTTTGTACCATATCTTTTAGGGCACCGCTAGATTCGTAATAGCCACCTCTATCTTCGACGCCAAGCACTTCTGAAGACGTAACTTGAATATTAGAAATATATTTATTGTTCCATAGAGGTTCAAACATCGCGTTGGCAAAACGTAAAACCTCAATATTTTGTACCATATCTTTACCTAAGTAATGATCGATACGATAAATTTCTTCTTCTTTAAATGAACGACGCAATTGTTCATTTAACTTTTCAGCTGATGCTAAATCTGTACCAAATGGTTTTTCAATAACAAGACGCTTGAAGCCTGTTGTATCTGTTAATCCAGATGATTTCAAATAGTCTGAAATTACACCAAAGAATTTAGGTGCCATCGCTAAATAAAATAGTCTGTTTCCATTTAACTGGAATTCACTATCAAGCTTATTACTTATTTCTAGTAATGATTGATAACTTGATTCATCACTAACATCATGCTTATGATAAAAAACGTGTTCCATAAATTTATCTAAATGTTTTGTATCTTTAACATGTTCTTGTATTGATGATTTCACTTGATTACGGAAATCATCATTTGTTAAGTCTCTTCTACCAATACCAATTATAGCAACTTGCTCATTTAAATTTTCTTGTTGGTATAAATGGAACAATGACGGGAATAATTTTCTATGACTCAAATCCCCAGTTGCCCCAAAAATTGTTATTAAGCATGGAATGTCTTTATTTTTAGTATTCAAGATCAAAACCTCAATTCTTTTTATAAATCTGTATTTATTATAGAACAATAATAAGACATGTTCCTACCATTTTGCTTAAAAGAATTTATTTTTAATATATTTTTTATTCTTTTCTGTGATAAAATGTGAACAAGAAGAGGAGGCACATGCATGGAAATCACATTTTTTGGTACGAGTGCTGGTCTACCAACAAAAGAACGTAACACGCAAGCTATCGCTTTAAATTTAGAACCATATTCTAATAGTATCTGGTTATTTGATGTAGGTGAAGCTACCCAACACCAGATTTTGCACCATTCCATAAAACTAGGTAAAGTTGATCATATTTTTATCACGCATATGCATGGCGATCACATTTTTGGATTGCCTGGTTTACTAACAAGCAGATCTTTTCAAGGTGGCGAAGGAAAAGGTTTAACTGTCGTTGGGCCAAAGGGGATAAAAGCATTTATAGAAACAACTTTACAGTTATCTGAATCGAAATTAAATTATCCAATTACTTACATAGAAATAGAAGATCATTTATCATATCAAAATAATGGTTTTAATGTAGAAGCGCATATGTTAAAACATGGTATACCGTCGTTTGGTTATCGCATAGAGGCACCTTATACATCTGGTAAAATTGATGTAGCTGCCCTTAAAAGAATAGGTCTTGAACCTGGGCCTAAATACCAAGAAGTTAAAAATAATGAAACTTTTGAATATAATGGTCAAATCTATACTTCGAAAGACTTTAAAGGAGAAGCAACTAAGGGGCCTGTTATTGCAATTTTTGGTGATACTATGCCATGTAACAATGAAGCAATTATTGCAGATAAGGCCAATGTTATGGTCCACGAAAGTACATATATTGAAGGTGATAAATCATTAGCAAACAATTATCATCACAGTCATATCGAAGACGTGTTTAACTTAATAGAAACAGCGCAAGTGGAGTATAGTTTAATCACGCATTTAAGTAATCGATATACTTTGAGTGAAATAGAAGATATTAGCTTATCACTTAAATCAAAACCTTCCACACCGCCATTCACTTTCGTTAAAGATTTTGATTCTTGGACATTTTAATTACTTGTTTAAAATAAAAAATGTGGTTGAGACATAATGAATGTCCTAACCACATTTTTTATAAATTTATTAACAAACGTCAATTAAGCTAAAATTGATTTATTCATCATCTTGATTTGATAATTCAACGCTTCGATTGACTGCCGCTCTTAAACAATCTTCAAACACACTTTCTAAGTCATGTTGACTTAATGCATTTAAGCCAGCCTGTGTTGTACCACCTTTAGAAGTGATGTTCTTTCTCAACTGTTCCATACTTAATTCTGAACGTTCAATCATTTTACTTGTTCCAATAATTAAATTACGTATAGATTCTTCGACTTGAGCTTTTTCAAGACCTAGCCTAGTTCCAGCAGTTACATACTGTTCAAAAACATGATATAAAAATGCTGGTCCGCTCCCAGTAATAGCAGTCACTTGATGTAAATTATCTTCAGAGACTTCTATCGCTGAACCGAATGCATTGATTAAACTATCAACTTCTTCTTTTGATTTTGCCCCAAAGTTACTAGAAAAACTAATGCCTGTTACAGAATGACCGACGTGTGCATTCGTATTTGGCATAATACGAGCAATTGGACTGTTAAAATCCAATTTTTCACGAATATAACTAATTGGTAAACCGGCCATTATTGATATAAATTTATTATTTTCAACAATATATGGTTTGATTCTTTCTGCTAAATTATCAAAATCATATGGTTTCGTTCCCAAGAATACATAATCTGCATCTTTTAATAAAGCTTCATCATCATAGCTGTAATTGACGCCTAAGTCATCAGCATATTCTTTTAAAGCAACTTCATTTGAACGATTTGTTAAATATATATCGTTAGAATCAATAACATTTGAATTAACGATACCTGTAAAAATTGCATGTGCCATATTTCCAGCACCATAAAATACTAGTTTCATGTGAACATTTCACTTCCTCTAAGTTTTTATGTATCCATACTAACATAGTTTTAACATATGGCTAATATTAATAGATGACATATATAAATCTTTTCGTTTATACTGGAATTAAATTAACAAAGGCAGGGGTGTCTATATGATTGGGAAACATTATGTGTTGACTGGAGGCACAAGTGGATTAGGTCAATCTTTATTAGAAATATTATTAAGCAAACAGGTACACGTAACTGTACTTGCACGTAATCCACAAAAAATTAAAAAAAAGTATGACAGTTCATTATTAACAGTCATAAAATGTGATTTACAATCTCACAAACAAATTTTAAATCTCAAGAACGAATTTAACAAGAAACTAATTGATGGTATTATCTATAGTTCAGGATTAGGTTATTTCAAATCTATAGAACAACATTCAACAGAAGAAATGCTTGAAACTTATAACTTAAATGTAGTTAATTTCAATACATTGTTAACTACGTTACAACCGTTTTTCAGTCAATTTCCTACAATCGTTGGTATTGGTAGCCAATCTGCATTTTTAACACAAGCATACGCAGCACATTACGGAGCCAGTAAAGCTGCATTTAATCAAGTGTTAAACGCCTTACGTATTGAAAAAACTAATTATCATGTATTAACAGTTAATACAGGGCCAATTGCCACGCCATTTCACGAAAAAGCAGATCCATCATTATCCTTTGCCCAAAAATATAAAAGTATTATGCTTGATCCTGATGAATTAGCTCATAAGATCATAAAAGGGATGCTCAGTAAAAAACAAGAAATCAACGAACCTAAATGGATGCATTTATTTTTAAGAATATATCAAATAGCGCCACGATTCGTCGAAAAACATTTCACATTCCTGTTTAAAAACAAAATATAAAGTCCCACTACTTAAAGAGCCACTTCTTGTAAGAATTAGTGGCTCTTACGCCTGAGTAAGTACTCAGGTGTTCCACTTTTTAAGAGTTAGTGGGACTTATGTATTATGCATGAGCGTTAGCTCAGATAATCATTGAAAACCACTTTCTTAGATAATCAACCTATAAAAAAGATCACTAATTTAATAAATTAGTGACCTTAGTACACGAGCTTTAGCTCATTATTTCAAATGTTGCGTATACTCTAAATTTTCAACTCTTTCACGGGCAGCCTTTAATTGTTCTAAACTGATATCTTTTGAATGCTCATAATTCTTCACATTCTCATCTAATTGATCAACACTACTTGCGCCAACTATAATTGAGCCTAAGGCATCATGCGAAGTAAGATAATTAAATGTCAAACCTGTTAAATTACTTTCTATCTCTTTAATAGAAGCAATCGTTTCTCCTAATTCTTGATAACTATAATCAAAAATACCTTCAGCAAACTTGTCATCTAAAGCTTTATTACTATTAGAAGTTAATAACCCTTTAAATACGGGTCCGCGTGCAAGTACTTTAACCCTTTGAGCATGAATATCATCCAATAACGCTTCTGGTCTATTATCAATTAAGTTAAATTGTGACATTAACGTTTCAATATCACTATGTTTCAAATAATAATCAATTACATTTGGACGTATGGATGAAATTCCATACGCACGAACTAAACCTTCTTGTTTTAACTCATCAAATGCACTAATCGTTTCATCTAATGGGTCATCAATAGTACCGCCGTGCAATTGATATAAATCTAAATGATCTAATCCTAAACGCTTTAGTGAGTCTTTCACAGCTTTTTTAATATAAGTTTTTGATGGGTCCCAGAATGTAGAACCATCTTCTGCTAAATGATTACCAACTTTTGTACCTATAACGATATCATCTCTATCTTGGTATTTTTTTAATGCTTTACCCACGATATCCTCATTAATACCTTTGTCATAAATATCTGCTGTATCAAAATAAGTGATGCCATGTTCTATCGCACGTTCAATAATAGGTTCTGCTTTATTATAATCAGTACCTAAACTCATACAACCCAAACCTAATTCCGAAACCTCGATACCACTTCTCAATACATTTTTTTGCATGTCGTTTCTCCTTTCGATACACTTAATTCATAGGGCGTAAAAATAATATACGCAATATTACTTAACTGGATATTTATATTAACTGTAATAGTTACTCCCTACATACTACCGTATATATCTTAACAATAACTTAAACCAAATAAAAGGAACGTGATTAAAATGAACCTATATGAAAAGACAATACATAAAACATCCATTTATCAAGGATCTATTATTGACTTAGAAGTACACGATGTTGAATTACCCGATGGTAAAACGTCTAAACGTGAACTTGTTTATCACAATGGCGCGGTAGCAGTCTGTGCATTAACTCCTGAGAATAAAGTATTACTCGTTAAACAATTTCGTAAACCAGCTGAAAAACCATTATTAGAAATCCCAGCAGGCAAACTAGAAATAGATGAAGTGCGTACAGAAGCGGCTAAACGTGAGCTAGAAGAAGAAACTGGCTATATTGCTGATGAGTTAGAATTAATAACTGAGATGTATGGGTCTCCTGGTTTTTCAAATGAAAAAATATCAATTTATTTAGCTAAAGACTTAAAAACAGGTCAAATGAATTTAGATGATGATGAATTTATTGAATTAGAACAGTATTCTTTATTAGAAGTCGAAGACATGCTGAAAAATAAAGAACTTGAGGATGCTAAAACCATTATTGCGATACAACATTTACTACTTAATTATAATGATTATAAATAAGAAACGAGTTTACTTGCGTATTTTATCAATTACTGGTATTTTATATATAAATCATTATACAAATTAAAATGATTATAATTATTAGTAGGGGAGTGAGGCTTCCGTGGAAGAACGTCTAAATCGCGTGAAGCAACAATTACAACAATCTTCATATAAATTAACGCCACAACGTGAAGCGACGTTACGTGTATTAATTGAAAATGAGAAAGATCATTTAAGTGCTGAAGATGTATATTTAAAAGTAAAAGACAAAGCACCTGAAATAGGTCTAGCTACTGTGTATCGTACACTTGAGTTATTATCAGAACTTAAAGTAGTTGATAAAATTAATTTTGGAGATGGTGTTGCTCGATTTGATTTGCGTAAAGAAGGAGCTAAACATTTCCACCATCATCTTGTATGTATGGAATGTGGTAAAGTTGAAGAAATTGAAGAAGATTTATTGCCTCAAGTAGAAGAACGTGTTGAACAAGATTTTGATTTTAGAATCTTAGACCACCGTTTAACCTTTCATGGTGTATGTTCAAATTGCCAAGCTAAGGGTAAATAATCATGTACGAACAAAAACCTTTTATGAATAGAGGTGTTAGGCTTGGATGACATAATTGAAGAATACTTGAAATTTATACAATTAGAAAAAGGTTTGAGCACTAATACAATTGGTGCATATCGTAGAGATTTAAAAAAATACAAGGATTTTATAGAACTTCAAAAAATTAGCCACATTGACTTTGTAGATAGACAAGCTGTGCAACTATGTCTTGGTCACTTACATGATGATGGGGCATCTGCAAAATCATTAGCACGTTTTATTTCAACGGTTAGAAGTTTTCATCAATTTGCTTTAAGAGAAAAATACGCAGCAAAAGATCCAACTGTACTAATTGAAACACCTAGGTATGATCG
Organism: Staphylococcus sp. Ze2; assembly: GCF_048568365.1. Taxonomy (NCBI): domain Bacteria; kingdom Bacillati; phylum Bacillota; class Bacilli; order Caryophanales; family Staphylococcaceae; genus Staphylococcus; species Staphylococcus sp. Ze2. The sequence continues at coordinate 1,738,475 of NZ_CP183486.1, forward strand.
TAAATTACCTGATGTATTAGAAATCAATGAAGTCTTGGCATTATTAGAAACACCAGACCTATCAAAAAATAATGGTTACAGAGACCGTACAATGTTAGAACTTCTATATGCTACAGGTATGCGTGTTTCTGAATTAATTCATATTGAGCTTGAAGATATCAATTTAATTATGGGCTTTGTTAAAGTTTTCGGTAAAGGAAACAAGGAGCGAATAATTCCATTGGGAGATGCTGTTATCGATTATTTAACTAAATACATAGATACAGTGAGGCCACAATTATTAAAAAAAACCGTAACTGACGTATTATTTTTAAATATGCACGGTAAACCTTTGTCTAGACAGGCGATATGGAAAATGATCAAATTAAATGGTGTCAAAGCAAATATTAACAAATCTTTAACACCACATACCTTAAGGCATTCATTCGCAACACATTTACTAGAAAATGGCGCAGACTTGCGAGCAGTTCAAGAGATGTTAGGACATTCCGACATTTCTACAACTCAACTATACACGCACGTATCAAAATCACAAATTCGTAAAATGTATAATGAATTCCATCCACGTGCATAAACACAGACCAGTTTATTCGTAGAATAACTAGCCTGTGTTTTTATATGTCTAATATTCAAAATAGTCATTGCATTATTACATTTTGGCATTTCTTCTTTCGTGAAGTGCTTGTAAACGCGCAGCAGTCACTTCGGAACGATCTCTTTCTAAATGATGATTTACTATATAACTGTCCTTAATAGTATAATCGGTCATTGTATAGTTAGGATAAGCCTTTAATATAACTTGGTGCATAGTTGGTGTTAACGGTAACTGAATCGGTACAAATTCATTGTTATTTTTAGCTGCTTCTATCAATTCTAAAAGTAATGTTTTATAAGATTCTAATTCAATGCCTAATTCTGTATCATTAGTATAAGCTTGGATTACATTTAATGCTTTACTAAATGATTTCATAGCACCTTTATGATTAGCTCGACGAAAATGATAACACCCTGTTGCTAACAGGATTAAACTTACAACAGCATCATCTTTGCGAAAGGGTTCGTTGTCTTTCCATGCTTCTTCTAATATATCATGACATAAAAAGTAGTGCTGTTTAGTGTGAAAGTGAAAATAAAAATCTTTTAATGCTTTTTTCATATTAAAACCGCTCCAAATTTAAATGTTTACTATAAACATGCTATAATATTTTAGTGAATTACGCACTTAACTTGCGATACGAGGTAGATAAAATGTATGAAGTAAAGTTAGATGCCTTTAATGGTCCATTAGACTTATTATTGCATCTTATTCAAAAAATTGAAATTGATATTTATGATATTCCAATGAAGGAATTAACTGAGCAATATATGCAATATATTCATGCGATGAATCAGTTAGAAATAAATATTGCAAGTGAATATTTAGTAATGGCTTCTGAATTACTTGTGATTAAAAGTAAGTTGCTATTACCACAAACAGATGAAGAAGAAACTTTAGATGACGACCCACGTGATGACTTAGTCGGTCGTTTAATAGAATATCAAAATTATAAAGCTTACACGGAAATACTAAATGAAAAGAAATCAGAGCGCGCTTACTATTTTTCAAAGCACCCAACCGATTTATCACATTTAGAATCAACAGAAACATGGGATTCAGAAAATGCAATTGATTTAACAGAATTAATCATTGCCTATCAGAAAGTGAAGAATAGGGTAGAATTTAATACACCTAAAACTGTTGATATACGCAAAGAAACATTTACTATTCAACAGGCAACGACTCAAGTTTCTGAACGTTTAAAGCAACATGATTCATTTAATTTCTTTAGTTTATTTAATTTTACTGAACCTGTAGAAATGGTTGTAACACATTTTCTAGCAATACTTGAAATGTCCAAATCTGGTATTGTTAACATTGAACAACCCAAAAGTTTTGAGGATATCAATATTTTAAGAGGGGTAAATTATGGCATTGAACGTTAAAGGGATTTTAGAATCACTACTATATACAGCTGGTGATGAAGGATTAGACAAAAAACAAATACTTGAAATACTAGAAATAGATGAGACTACATTAACAGAACTTGTAAATACATATCAATCCGATGGACTAATGATACAACAGTTTGGACAGACTTATGTATTAACAACTAAAAAAGAAGCTTCAGAATATATTGAAAAATTAATTGAACAAAAATCAAAAATGAAGTTATCACAAGCAGCGATGGAATCTTTATCTATCATTGCCTATAATCAACCTTTATCTCGAAGTGATATAGAAATGATTAGAGGTATTAATTCTGATGGTGCTGTAAAAACTTTAATCGCTAGAGGACTCGTAGAAGCAAAAGAACAAGCTGATTCAAGAAGCCAACAACTCTATACTACCGAATTGTTTCTAAATGTATTTGGTATTGAGCATTTGGACGATTTACCTACGACAGATGAAGAAGATGAAGAAATAGAAGCTTTCTTCAGTAATTTAGTGAATCAAAAAGGAGAAAATAATGAATAAAGAGACAGAAAGATTACAAAAACGTATAGCTAATAGCGGTTATACATCCCGCCGTAAAGCAGAAACGCTTATTACAGAAGGTAAGGTTAAAGTCAATGGTTCAGTTGTTACTGAATTAGGAACTAAAGTGAAAAATTCAGATAGTATAGAGGTTGAAGGTATTAAACTAGAACAAGAAGATAAGTTATACATTTTATTTTATAAACCAGCACAAGTGATAACAAGTGTATCTGACGATAGAGGCAGAAAAGTCGTAACTGACTATTTCAAAGAAATTAAAACTAGAATCTATCCTGTTGGACGTTTAGACTATGATACTTCCGGATTACTTTTATTAACAAATGATGGAGAATTTACAAATCTAATGACCCATCCTAGCTATAAAATAAAGAAAAAGTATGTTGTTAAATTAAAAGGATACCTGATGAGAGAGGAAGTTAAAGCATTGGAACAAGGTATTAAATTAGAAGATGGTGTCACACAACCTGCAATTGTTAAAGTGAAAAATCAAGATAAAGATAAAAATAATACGCTTGTTGAAATTACCATTACTGAGGGACGTAACCGTCAAGTTCGTCGAATGTTTGAACATTTTGGCCATCAAGTAACTAAACTCCAACGTATTGAATTCGGCCCACTAAATTTAAAAGGCTTGAATGCAGGTGAAGGCAGAGTTTTAACGCCACATGAAGTTAAAACAATTCGTCACCTTGCAGAGCACGGTAAATAGATATTAATTTCGCCACTTCTATGCTTATGAGAATTTTTTCACAAACTTTAATGCATAGTCACTTTTAAAGACGAACCTATGATATAATATTGTTAAATTTGAAAGTAGCAGTGTGGGAGGTATATATGCATGTCAAACGAAATACTTATCGTAGACGATGAAGATAGAATCAGAAGATTATTAAAGTTATATCTTGAAAGAGAATCTTTTGAAATACACGAAGCAAGTGATGGAAATGAAGCATATAAAATGGCTGTAGAACATGATTATGCTTGTATCTTATTAGATTTAATGCTACCAGAAATGGATGGAATCACCGTTGCATCTAGACTAAGAGAACACAAAGAAACACCAATTATTATGTTAACTGCTAAAGGTGAAGAAACAAATAGAGTAGAAGGTTTTGAATCTGGTGCTGATGATTATATCGTTAAACCATTTTCACCACGCGAAGTTGTGTTACGTGTCAAAGCGTTATTAAGACGCACGCAAGTTGCGTCAGCTGAACAAAGTGAGCCTCACGCAAGAGATTTAATCGAATTTGATCACTTAGTTATTGATAATGATGCACACAGAGTGTTAGCTGATGGTAATCAAGTGAACTTGACACCTAAAGAATATGAGCTATTGATCTTCTTAGCTAAAACACCGAATAAAGTATTCGATAGAGAACAATTATTAAAAGAAGTCTGGCATTATGAGTTCTATGGCGACTTGCGCACAGTAGACACGCACGTTAAACGTTTAAGAGAAAAGTTAAATCGAGTATCAGAAGAGGCTGCTCATATGATACAAACAGTATGGGGTGTAGGATATAAATTTGAAATCAAATCAAATAATGAACCTACTTAATAGTGTAGTTGTAAAACTGTGGTTGACTATAATATTTATAGTAACTACAGTTTTAATTCTATTAAGTGCAGCTCTTATAACGTTTATACAGTCTTATTTTACTCAAGAAACAGAAGATTCTTTATTGAAAGATGCCAAAAGGATAAGCCAACTAGTTGAAAGTTCTGACGATAGAGCTACTGCTATCGAACATAGTCGTAAGTTAATTGAAGGCCCTGTTGGATTAATCATAACGAACGATAAGCATAAAGATAACAACGACAATGACATTACTAAAAATGAAATGTTCAAAGAGATTAAAAATAATAAAGATTATGACCGCGTCTTTGATGACGGTAAACAAATTTCAGAACATGTAACGGTTAATTTTAATGATAAACAACGTACATATGTATTAATTGGTTATCCAACAAAAAATATTGAAACAACAAATACTCCAAATGGAAAATATAGTGGCGTGTTTATCTATCAAGACTTAAAGACAATAGAAGAAACCAATAATGTTATTACTGTAATTATCTTAATCATTGCTATTATCTTTTTAGCGATAACAACAGTATTTGCATTTTTCCTATCTTCACGCATAACTAAACCATTACGCAATTTAAGAACACAAGCTCAAAAAGTTTCTAAAGGTGATTACGCTCAAGTTGTACCAGTCAACTCTAAAGATGAAATTGGTGAATTATCACGTACATTTAATACAATGAGTTCTGAAATTCAGCAGCATATTGATGCATTATCATCCTCTAAAAATATTCGGGATAGCTTAATTAACTCAATGATTGAAGGCGTTCTAGGATTTAATGATAAAAAAGAAATTATTATCTCTAATAAATTAGCCAATACAATTTTAGAGATGTTAGATGAATATGCATTAGAGAAACTAGATAAACAAAACGAGCTTACTTTTAGTAGTAAAAAAACGCAATTTGAAGTTTATGAAATCAACACACGTTATTTTGTAATTATTACAAGTTATATAGAGCAAATACAACCTGATGGTAGAAGCGGTATCGTGGCTATTATTCGTGATATGACAAACGAGCATAATATGGATCAAATGAAAAAAGATTTCATTGCCAATGTATCTCACGAATTACGTACGCCAATATCCTTATTGCAAGGATACACTGAATCTATTGTAGATGGTATTGTAACTGAGCCAGATGAAATCCACGAGTCATTATCTATCGTTTTAGATGAAACTAAAAGGTTAAACAGGTTAGTAAACGAATTATTAAATGTAGCGCGAATGGATGCTGAAGGTTTAACTGTGGATAAAGTTATACAGCCAATTGATCCATTACTCAACAAGATGCAACAAAAATATCAAAAACACGCCAAAGATTTAGAATTAAATATGAGTTTAAATCCAGATACACATCAACGCTTATGGTATTTTGATTCGGATAGAATTGAACAAGTATTAACTAATTTAATAGATAATGCATCTAGATATACTGAACCTGGAGATGCGATTAACATAGAGATAAGCGAAACTAATTCAGAACAAATACTTTATATAACTGATACTGGTTCTGGTATCGCACCTGAACATTTACAACAAGTGTTTGATCGCTTTTACAAGGTAGATACTGCACGTAAGCGTGGTAAACAAGGGACTGGATTAGGATTGTTTATCTGTCGTATGATAATTGATTCTCACGGTGGTACCATTGACGTAAAAAGCAAACTGGGTAAAGGGACTACTTTTATTATTTCTTTACCTAAACCAGAAACTGAAGACGACAATGTTTAAGTATCGTTTCTAGATGAATGAATTGATGAAGAACTAATAATGACTACATATAAGAACAATAAATTGAAATAGCATTTATAAAGCATATTCTTATATGAAATTCATTTATGCATAGAACTTAAAAACTGCCGGCAAAGTTAAACGCTTTGACGGCAGTTTTTATACCAGTTTCATCCTTTTTATTTATGTCGTTAATATATTTTAAGCAAGTATATTGTTTTTACCAGAGTAATAAGCTATGATAAATTTATAAAATTTAAGAAATTCATCTTCGGGGTAGGGTGCAATTCCCAACCGGCAGTAAAATAAGCCTGCGACCCATTAATCTATTAAATAGATTAATGGCTGATCTAGTGTGAATCTGGAGCCGACAGTATAGTCTGGATGGGAGAAGATGGAGGGTTTATTTGTTGTGCAATTATATCCTCCTATTCTGAGAAAGATGAATGGAAGGAGATAATTTAATATGCAACAACAAACAAAACGCCTCATTACTATTAGTATGCTGAGTGCAATCGCATTTATTTTAATGTTTATAAAGTTCCCAATACCATTTTTACCACCATATTTAACTTTAGATTTTGGTGACGTACCAGCTTTGTTAGCAACATTCACACTTGGTCCTGTTGCGGGGCTTATTGTAGAATTCATTAAAAATTTGCTCAATTTTCTATTCAACATAGGTGATCCAGTAGGTCCTGTAGCTAACTTTTTAGCTGCATCAAGCTTTTTATTAACAGCTTATTTCGTCACTAAACATAAAGGCGTTCTAAAATCTCAAATTATAGGGCTTAGTATGGCAACGCTAGTTATGACAATTGTTCTAAGCATATTAAACTATTTTGTGTTATTACCTTTATACGGTATGATCATGAACCTGTCTGACGTAGTAGAAAATGTTAAGATAGTCATTGTATCCGGTGTTATACCTTTTAATATTATTAAAGGTGTTGTTATCTCAATCGTATTTATTCTTTTATATAATCGATTAAAAAACGTTTTACCACGTTAGAAATATAGCAGAACTTACCATCAAAAAAATAATAAACGCCTTTCAAAGTAACACTTTACAAGTGAGAAATGAAGGGCGTTTTTATTTCAAATATAAATATTAATTTTGGAAAAGTTAATGTTGAAGTAATGCAACCTATAAGAATAACTGGGTGCAAAAAATCCGAGACAATTATTTATGTCTCGGATTTAACTCTAACTATGTCTAAGTCATTAAATGAGGTTATTGCTATAGTAGGTAAGCAATTGTTTAAACTTAAATATAATCTAACTTCTATTCAAATTTTAACGCGTCACCATCAAATGGTTCTTCCTCAATTTTAATAGAATCAGTAGGGCATCCGTCTATTGCATCTTCCATATCTTCATATAATTCTTCTGGTACCTCCGCAGTACCTTGGTTATCATCTAGTATTACATAAGCGATACCTTCATCATCATAGTCGTATATATCAGGGGCAGCGGCACCGCAAGCGCCACATGCTATGCATGTGTCCATATCAACAATTGTATATTTAGCCAATTTCTTCGCCTCCTTCGACAAAAATGCTACAATAATTACACAAATATTATTGTAATCACTGTTTATCATTTTTTCAAATGTTTTCGATTTATAAAAGTGAGGGAGCATCCATGTATAATTTAATTCATTTTGCATACACGAAGTCACATAATTACAAAACCGAAAAAAGTATATTTAATATTATCACAGGTAAAAAATCGCATCAAACCTTTTTTGATGCCTGTAGTCAACAACTCTTATCATTGTATCATAGTATGCCTAAACTAAAATATTCTTTATTCGAACAATATTCTAATAATTTTAACATCGAAGAACAACAATTTCAAAATATCATTAGCCATCCACGTCATACATATGACAGCTTATCAAATACTTTCAATGCAATACAATTGTTGACTCAAACATTGTCTAATGTCCAACATAATAATTATCAATTTGTGCCTATTACACAACATAGAGCAGTTCATCAGAAAGTTAAACACTTATATAAAAAAATTTCTGACCATCATTTAGAAAACTTATTTATAGACGAACTTACATTACTTTTTCAATCTTTAACTAACCAAAACAGTGACCTATATATTCATTATTATTTACAAGGTTTTGAAGAAAGTATGTATACAAGACAACAAATTAGTTTAATAGAAGCGATATCACAGGAAATGCTTTTTGAATTAGAAATCAGAGATTTAGTTACTTTAATGTATGAAATAGAGAATGAGCAAAAGTATCCATTATTACATAGCTTAATTATTCTTCCAACATTATTAAACAAAACCGAAAAAACTTATATAGGAATACAAAATGGGTTAAACTTCAAACAACTGGTAGCACAACAAAATGTTAAACCCAATACAATAGATGATCATATTTTAGAATTATTTATCAAGGGATACATAACCGATTACGATAATTATTTAAATCATATAGATTATACACCATTTATGACGTATTACATTTCTAATCGTAGCGAAAGACTGCGTAACTACAAGGACTCTTTCTCTGAACTCAGTTACTTTGAAATTAAATTAGTTATTGTTGGTGTCGAAAGAGGTGAATTAAATGTTACACGATGATTTAAAAAGATGTTTTGGATTTGAATCATTTAAGCCGGGGCAAGAAGAAATTATTAATAATGTACTTAATAATATTGACACTTTAGGTATTTTACCTACTGGTAGTGGTAAAAGCTTATGTTACCAATTGCCAACCTACATAAAACAAAAGCCAACATTAGTTATTTCACCGTTAATTTCACTGATGGATGACCAAGTTATGCAACTCAAGTTACAAGGAGAAAAAGATGTATGTTGCATACATTCAGGCATGGATGAAAATGAAAAACAACAAAATATAAATCACTTAAAGATGAGTAAATTTATATTTTTAAGTCCAGAGTTTATATTACAAAAACACAATTTCAAATTAATTAAAAATTTAAATATCGGTATGATCGTATTAGATGAAGCACACTGTTTATCAGAATGGGGATATGATTTTAGACCACACTATGCGCTTGTAGGAGAAATTTCAAACCATTTCAATGAAGCTACCGTATTAGCATTAACTGCGACGGCACCTTCTTATTTAACTTTTGATTTAGAGCAAATATTAGGTAAGTCATTTTCAGTTATAAAAAATAGTATGAACAGAGATAACATTTCTCTAACACATAAAAATTTTGCTGATGATGATGAAAAATTAAACTGGCTTTTACCTACATTAGAGCAATCAGGACCGACTATTATTTACGTATCATCTAAAAAAATGTGTCTATCATTAGCTCAAAGTATTTATAATTATGGTTTTTTAACTGGTATTTACCACGGTGATTTATCATACCAAGAAAGGCATACAGTACAACATCAGTTTATTAATAACGAAATCCCCATTATCGTTGCTACAAGTGCCTTTGGCATGGGAATTAATAAAAAAGATATTAGAACAATTATTCATTTCCATTTATCTACAAGTCCATCTAGTTATATGCAAGAAATAGGTAGAGCAGGGCGTGATGGTAATCAAAGCCAAGCAATAAGCCTTTATCAACCTGATGACAGCTTTCTGTTAGAAACTTTATTATTTACAGACATAATTAATATAGAAGATATAAATGCGTATGAATTATCTCAGTTTCTACCACCCGAAAAGACAGACATACTCGATGTACTCAGTACACAGTATACTTTTGGACAATTACGTAATATCTTTGATTTGGCTTATAGACGTAAAAAATTAGGTTATATACGTATGCTAGGTTATAAAAACCTTGATCAGTGCAGAAGATCTTATTTAGTTGAATTTTTTGATGAAATTTTGGTAGAAAAGCCTAAACAATGTTGCGATAATGATTGTGAATTAAATTTATTAAATATAATAAATAGAAAAAAAGTAAAAAGAAAAATGGATTTTAATGAAAAATTACAAAATATGTTTAAAACATAGACAATTACTTTACTTCATATTTTCAATCAAGCTATAATACGATATATACACTTATTTAACAGTATTTTTTCTTAACAAATTATACATATTTACGTTCTGTTCGGGTAAAACAGTATATACTTAAATAAAAAAGGAAGGATGATGAATTTGTCTAAAAACAATTTTAAAGATGATTTTGAAAAAAATCGTCAATCCATTGATCCAAAAGAACAACAAGACAATGCTAAGGATTCAGTTAGCAATTCGGTTGACAATGCGAAAGAGGAAGTTTCTGATAAAACAGACGAACAATTCCCTCCAAGAAATGCTCAACGTAGACAACGTAGAAGAGATACTGCTACAAATCAACGTGAAGACGAAGAGACTAATCAAACAGGTCAACAAGGACATAGTGAGGATGGCGAATTTGATAGCCAACAGTATAACGAAGACAATTCAACATCTGAACACAATACTGATGACCCTTCACAAAATAACAATTTAAGTCATGAACCTACTAATGATAAAACGAATGCTAATGATCATAAGTATAGCGATGACAGCGATGCTCCAGAGAACGATAACAGTTCTAAGAAAAAAGGAGCTGCCGTAGCAGGTGGGGCTGCAGCTACTGGTGCCGGTGCCGGCGCTTATGCTGCTAACAAACATCAAGATAAAGACAATCGTAATTCAAATGTTGATGAGTCACAAAATGACAATCAAAACCAAAATGAATCACAACAAGGTGATTCTAAAAATGGTTCTAAGAAAAAAGGTGCTGTTGTAGCAGGTGGAGCCGCGGCTGCTGGTGCAGGTGCATATGCAGCTGGCAAACATAAAGGTAAAAATGATAAAAATGCTAGTCATGATGATGGGAAATCAAAAAATGACAAAAACGACAACAAAGATCAACAAAATGATGAGAAAAGTGGTAACAAGAAAAAAGGTGCCGCTGTAGCTGGCGGAGCCGCAGCTGCCGGAACTGGAGCTGCCGTTGCTAGCCATTCAAAATCAAGTGGTGGAAATGGTAACGGTAATGGCGGAAATGGTAATGGTGGTAACAACAATAATGACGATGATAACAACAAGAAGAAAAAAGGTGGCTTATTAGGTAAATTACTACCAATTCTTGCTGCTATTTTAATCTTAGCTGCTATTGCTATCTTCTCTGGTATGGCTCTAACTGGTAATAACGATGATAGCAAAAACAATGATGATAAAAAAGTCGCTGATAATAAAGATAAAGATTCTAATAAAGATTCTGACAAAGATAAAAAATCAAACGACGATAAAGCTAACAAAGATGATGACAAAAATGGTTCATCTGATTCTGATGGCAACAGCACTTCTTCAGATGATGCTAATAGCGATTCTGACCAATCAAATTCTAACTCTCAAGACCAAGCAAATAGCGATCAAAATCAAAGCGATCAAGATCAAGCTAATCAAAGCGATCAATCACAACAAAATCAACAAGGTAGTCAATCACAACAAAATAATCAAGCCAATACACAAAATGGTTCGACTGAACAATCACAAGGTTCAACAAGTGATAATCAACAGAACCAAGGTGCAAATAGCAATTCTGGACAACAAACGCATACTGTAAATGGCCAAAACCTTTATAGAATTGCAATACAATACTACGGTGACGGCTCACCAGAAAATGTAGAAAAAATTAGAGAAGCCAATAACATACAAGGTAATGAAATCCATAATGGTCAACGTTTAGTTATTCCTCAATAAAGAAGATAAATATCTCTTTCTATAGTTCGAAACGGATATTAGAAACAATCCAATCATATTAAAAGATCTCACTATTTATTAATTTTTATAGTGAGATCTTTTTTATTTTCTTAATATATTCATAGAGACAAACAATTTTGTAATAAAATTTACAATTTCTTTCATTTGGTTTTTTAAAAACTATTGGTATAATATATGGGTGGTAAAGGAGGACGAAGAAAGAATGCAAACAGTCGAAAGTATAATTATAGGCGGCGGTCCTTGTGGACTTAGTGCTGCTATTGAACAAAAAAGAAGAGGGATAGATACATTAGTTATAGAAAAAGGGAACGTTGTAGATGCAATTTATAATTATCCAACACATCAAACGTTCTTTTCTTCAAGTGATAAATTAAGTATTGGGGACGTTCCATTTATAGTGGAAGAAAGCAAACCACATCGTAATCAAGCGTTGGTTTACTATAGAGCTGTTGTAAAACATCATCAACTTCGTGTCAATGCTTTTGAAGAAGTCCTCACAGTAAAAAAGATAAATAACCGTTTTACAATAACAACTACTAAGGACGTATATCAATGTAGATTTCTTACTGTAGCTACAGGCTATTATGGACACCATAACCAACTTGAAGTTGAAGGTGCTGAACTTCCTAAAGTTATGCATTATTTTAAAGAAGCGCATCCTTATTTTGATCAAGATATAGTGATTATTGGTGGTAAAAATTCTGCTGTTGATGCGGCATTAGAATTAGAAAAAGCAGGTGCAAATGTTACAGTTATTTATCGAGGTAGCGATTATCCTAAAGCGATTAAACCATGGATATTACCGAATTTTGAATCTCTCGTCCGTCACGAAAAAATCAATATGGCGTTTGATTCAAATGTGACTAAAATCACTGAAGATAGTGTTATTTATGAACAAAATGGACAAACATTTGAAATAGCTAATGATTATGTTTTCGCGATGATAGGATATCACCCAGACTATGAATTCTTACAATCCATAGGTATTGATATAAACGAGAATGAATATGGTACTGCACCTATTTATAATAAAGAAACATATGAAACAAATGTAGAAAATTGTTATATCGCAGGGGTTATTGCTGCCGGTAATGATGCAAACACAATATTTATCGAAAATGGTAAATACCATGGCGGTATTATAACTCAAAGTATCTTATCTAAAAAGCAAACACCACTTGAATCATAAAAATGGTAATATCATAATCATAGCTTAGCTATGCATTTATTATTATTTAATAAAACAAGCACAACCATTTATATAGTTTATAAATGGTTGTGCTTTTTATTTACCTATATTTCATTATAATTGAGATTCAAAATATTGTTTCAATTGTTCAGATGACAATTGGTTACTTAGTCCTACAAGAAGTTTTAAACGTGCTTTAGGACCGTTTAAACCATTTGAAAAAATAACGCCTTTCTCAGCTAGAGTTGCGCCGCCGCCTTCATAAGCGTATATAGGCCCGACAATGCCATTGAATGATCTAGAAACTAGAACTATTGGTATGTTTTTACGTAAACAATGATCCAAGCCTTCCAAACTAGTTGGTGGTAAATTACCTTGCCCAAGTCCTTCAATAATAATGCCATCTACATTGTTTTGGCTATAAAAAGTCAAAACATCACTGTTCATACCCATATAAGCCTTAACTAAAGGAATATTTAAATTGTGATGTATTTCATCAAGGATTAGATGTTCAAAAGGTTTATGATGAAATTGCACACTATTTTTTGTTACCACACCTAAAGGACCATGGTTAGGACTTTGAAATGTATTTGTATTTGAGGTATGTGTTTTTGTCACATTGCGAGCAGTATGTATCTCATCATTAAAAACAACCATAACGCCCATATCTGTAGCTTCGTCACTTGTCGCAACTCTAATAGCTGATATAAAATTATACAAACCATCAGAACCAATTTCATTTGAGGAACGCATTGCACCTGTAATTGCTATAGGTTTAGAAATTGCGATTGTTAAATCTAGCAAGTATGCAGTTTCTTCTAATGTATCTGTACCATGTGTAATAACAAATGCATCATAGCTTTCATTCTGAGCAGCATCTTCAATTAATTCTTTTAATTTTTCAACATATTTAATGTCCATATGTGGTGACGGAACATTAAATGGTGTAATTTCAGTTACATCAGCATACCTTTCTATTACATCCTTGTGATTAGATATAGGGTTATCTGTATTTGTAACTACTTTATTAGCTTCATCTTGTGACATGCTAATGGTGCCACCAGTATGAATAACAAGAACTTTTTTCATGCGGGCATTCCTCCTATTTATAAAGTACATATTTATGATAAAATATTATTGATAAAACAACAAGGAAGGGTTACTAAAATGAAATTATTAAATATCGCACTTGATGGGCCTGCAGCAGCAGGTAAAAGTACAATTGCTAAGCTTGTTGCTGGCGAATTATCTATGATCTATGTAGATACTGGCGCAATGTATCGTGCAATTACTTATAAATATTTACAACAAAATAAAAATGAAGACTTCAATCAATTAATCGATACCACAGAATTATCACTCACATATGATGAAATTAAAGGTCAAAGAGTCATTTTAGATAATCAAGATGTTACCGACTACTTAAGAGAAAATAATGTAACTAGTCATGTATCATATGTGGCTTCAAAAGAACCTGTTCGTACATTCGCAGTAAAAAAACAACAAGAATTAGCTGCCAAAAAAGGTATTGTTATGGACGGTAGAGATATCGGAACTGTAGTATTACCAAATGCTGATTTAAAAGTCTATATGATAGCTTCAGTTGAAGAACGTGCATTACGCAGACAGAAAGATAATGAAGAAAGAGGTATTGAATCAAATATAGAGCAATTAAAAAAGGAGATTGCAGACAGAGACCATTATGATATGAACCGTGAAATTTCTCCTTTAATGAAGGCTGACGATGCGATCACTGTGGACACAACTGGTAAAAGCATTGAAACTGTAACAGCAGAAATATTAACTTTAATAAGATCATTAGATTAACCATTGCCGCCTCAGATTCCACGCAAATATTATTCATATAGTGTAAAAATGTTATATTATATGAAAAGTGGGTATATAATACACGTGTATTATTATACTAATCAGAATTACTATACTATATAAAATGTAAATTATAGGATAATTTTTTGTAGTTTTTATTAGGTCAAAAAAACCTATTTTACAAAATATTAACAATTTAAAATCGATTTTCTCGAATAAAGGGGAATTTCTTGACAATTCTGTCAGTTTATAAGATGTTATAATTATGTAGTGTAATAAGGAGGCAGACAAGATGACTGAAGAGTTCAACGAATCAATGATTAACGAGATTAAAGAAGGGGATAAGGTTACTGGTGAAGTTCAAGAAATTGAAGAAAAACAAGTAATCGTCCATGTCAATGGCGGTAAATTTAATGGTATAATCCCTATTAGCCAACTTTCAACGCATCATATTGACAACCCAAGTGATGCAGTAAAAGTAGGTGATGAAATCGGCGCATATGTTACGAAAGTAGAATATGATGAAGAAAATGAAACGGGCGCATACATCCTTTCAAAACGCCAACTCGAAACTGAAAAATCATATGAATTTTTACAAGAACAGTTAGATAATAACCAAACTATCGAAGCTAAAGTGACAGAAGTAGTTAAAGGCGGCTTAGTTGTAGATGTTGGCCAAAGAGGATTTGTACCGGCCTCATTAATTTCTACAGATTTCATTGAAGATTTCTCTGGTTTTGAAGGACAAATTTTAAAACTTAAAGTTGAAGAATTAGATCCTGCAAATAATCGTGTCATTCTTAGTCGAAAAGCAGTAGAGGCACTAGAAAACGCAGAGAAAAAAGATGAATTACTAGAGTCACTTAACGAAGGTGACGTTATCGAAGGTAAAGTAGCGCGTTTAACTAACTTTGGTGCTTTTGTTGATATTGGAGGCGTGGACGGTCTTGTACACGTTTCAGAATTATCACATGAACATGTTAAATCACCTGAAGATGTTGTAGCTATTGGAGATAGTGTGAAAGTTAAAATCAAATCAGTAGACAAAGATTCTGAACGTATTTCATTGTCTATCAAAGATACATTGCCTAGTCCTTTTGAAGCAATCAAAGGCGAAATCAATGAAGGTGAAGTTATAGAAGGAACTGTTGTTAGATTAACTAACTTTGGTGCTTTCGTAGAGATTCAACCAGGCGTACAAGGATTGGTTCATATTTCAGAAATTAGCCATTCACACATCGGCACACCTGGCGAGGTACTACAACCAGGCGAAAAAGTGAGTGTAAAAATATTAAGTGTAGATCCTGAAAACGAGCGTATTTCATTATCAATAAAAGCCACATTACCAGATGAAAATATTATTGAAAGCGATAGCGAAACTACGCAATCTTATTTAAATGATAATTCAGAAGATGAAGATAACCCAACGCTTGGTGATGTATTTGGAGATAAATTAAAAGACTTCAAATTTTAATAACTTAAGTAATAGCAACTTTAAATCTTGTCCTAGTGTATGTTAGGACAGGATTTCTTTTTTTGTTATTCAAAATTCACATGATAATTCTATATCAAAAATATTGATTTAATATTTCTTTTGATTTAATTACCCCTTATGATAGAATTATAGAGATTAAAAAAGAGAGGAAGTTAGTTTATGACTAAACCTATAGTAGCAATTGTAGGCAGGCCAAATGTAGGCAAATCTACAATTTTTAACAGAGTCGTAGGTGAACGCGTTTCAATCGTAGAAGATACACCAGGTGTAACTCGCGATAGAATTTATTCATCAGGTGAATGGTTGACTCACGATTTTAACATTATTGATACTGGTGGTATCGAGATTGGAGATGCCCCATTTCAAACTCAAATTAGAGCACAAGCTGAAGTTGCAATCGATGAAGCCGATGTAATTATCTTTATGGTAAACGTAAGAGAAGGCCTAACTCAAAGTGACGAAATGGTTGCTCAAATGTTATATAAATCAAAAAAACCGATAGTACTAGCAGTTAATAAAGTTGATAATCCAGAAATGAGAAATGAAATTTATGATTTCTACTCACTTGGTTTCGGGGATCCTTATCCAATTTCCGGTTCCCATGGATTAGGATTGGGAGATTTATTAGACGAAGTTGTTAAACATTTTAAAGAAGAAGAACTAGACCCATATGACGATGATACAATTCGTTTATCAATCATTGGACGTCCGAACGTTGGTAAATCAAGTTTAGTAAATGCAATACTAGGCGAAAACCGCGTAATCGTATCAAACGTAGCTGGCACAACTAGAGATGCTGTTGATACTGAATATAGCTTTGATGGTCAAGATTATGTATTGATAGACACTGCTGGGATGCGTAAAAAAGGTAAAGTCTATGAAAATACAGAAAAATATTCGGTACTACGTGCGTTAAAAGCTATTGAACGTTCTAATGTAATTTTAATCGTAATTGATGCAGAGCAAGGTATAATCGAACAAGATAAACGTGTTGCTGGCTATGCACACGAAGAAGGTAAAGCTATTGTAATAGTCGTGAACAAATGGGATACAGTAAATAAAGAAACGAATACTATGAAAAAATTCAAAGATGAAGTTCGTAAAGAATTCCAATTTTTAGATTATGCAGAAGTTGCATTTGTTTCTGCAAGAGAAAAGCAACGTCTCAGAACATTATTCCCATATATTAAAGAAGCTAGTGAGAATCATAAAAAACGTGTTCAAAGTTCAACATTAAATGAAGTGATTACGGATGCAATTTCTATGAACCCTACGCCGACAGATAAAGGTCGTCGTTTAAACGTATTCTACGCTACACAAGTTGCTATTGAACCACCAACATTTATCGTGTTTGTAAATGATGTAGAGCTATTGCATTTTTCATACAAACGTTATTTAGAGAATCAAATAAGAGCGGCATTCGGCTTTGAAGGTACACCAGTACACATTATAGCAAGAAAAAGAAATTAATTACCGGGGGGATTCCATGTCTAAAGTAACTGTCTTTGGTACGGGAAGTTTTGGTACGGCATTGGCGAATGTCTTAGCAGAAAATGGACACCAAGTTTTAATGTGGGGAAAAAATGAGCAAACAATCAATGAGATTAATTCACAACACATTAATAGCAAATACTTAAAAAACGCACAACTTAATGACTCAATCGTAGCAACATTAGATATCAATAGCGCTGTATCATTCTCAGAAGTCTATTTAATGGCGTTACCGACAAAAGCAATGAGAGAGGTAGCGAAGTCAATTGATTCACTATTAACTTCTAAAAAGACCTTTATTCACGTAGCTAAAGGCATCGAAAACGAAACATATAAACGCGTTTCTGAAATGATAGAGGATTCAATTTCACCAGAGCATAATGCAGGTATTGGTGTACTTTCTGGACCAAGCCACGCTGAAGAAGTTGTAATTAAACAACCAACTACAGTAGCAGCTTCATCTAAAACACCAGAAGTTAGTAAATTAACACAAGATCTTTTCATGAATGATTATTTGCGTGTGTATACAAATGATGATTTAGTAGGCGTTGAACTAGGCGGTGCATTAAAAAATATTATCGCAGTAGCTAGTGGTGTTATATCAGGAATGGGATTCGGTGATAACGCTAAAGCAGCGCTAATGACTAGAGGTTTAGCTGAAATTAGTCGTTTAGGTGAAAAACTAGGCGCAGATCCAATTACTTTCTTAGGTTTAGGAGGCATTGGGGACTTAATTGTAACTTGTACCTCAACCCATTCTAGAAACTATACACTAGGTTATAAATTAGGTGAAGGTAAATCACTAGATAAAGCATTAGACGAAATGAACATGGTTGTTGAAGGTATATACACAACAAAATCTGTTTACCACTTAGCAAAAGAGGTCGATGTAGATATGCCAATTACTGCCGCACTTTATAGTGTATTGTTTGAAAATAGACCTGTCGATGAAAGCGTTAAAGACTTGATGGGCCGTGGAAAGAAAGCAGAATAACGAGGTATTATTACACTTTTTAGTTAATTTATATCAATTAACTGTCAAAATCCTATTATTTCAACGTTTTTTGCGCATAAATCATTGCAGTAGCAGTAATCGTTGTGTTAAAGTCATAGCATAATGATATTAAGTTATCATTATTAACCCTAGGGGAGGTGAATTCATAATGAACAAGACAGATTTAATCAATGCTGTTGCAGAACAAGCTGACTTAACTAAAAAAGAAGCTGGCTTAGCTGTAGACGCAGTATTCGAATCAATTCAATCATCACTTTCTAAAGGTGAAAAAGTACAATTAATTGGATTCGGTAACTTCGAAGTACGCGAACGCGCTGCTCGTAAAGGCCGTAACCCTCAAACTGGTAAAGAAATTGATATCCCTGCAAGCAAAGTTCCAGCATTCAAAGCTGGTAAAGCTTTAAAAGACGCAGTAAAATAATTCTTTACTTAAAGTAAAGCCCTTTTATAGGGGCTTTTTCTTTTTTTATAGAGAATTTTTTATAAAGCTTTAAATCATATATCTTTTAACTTTATAATTGTGATATCATTCGAAGTAGCGATTTTAAATAATTGTGGAAATACAACTACTGAAAATTTATGAGTTTATCGAACAACTTTACATATAACAATTACTCTATTACACAAATAAATGAGTATTTTAAATATATATTACATAAATATCCTTTACTTTGATTTACGTTGATTTTATTTTTCTCTATATAATGTTAATATGTATATGGATAATAACGTGAGGTGTGAACATGGAAACAACATTCAGCATATTAGAAACTCAAATTGCACAGCGACTCAGCAGTGTAAATCATTATGAACCAATCTATATCAATCAAGCATTAGCAGAAATACTTGATTCTTATGATATACCTCAAGAAGCTAAATTAGCTTGCCTCACAATAGATACCGCGATGCGTCACCTAGACGAAGTTTCGACTACATTATCGTCTAAGAAATCTATTTTAATTGGCGACTTATTAAGCGCTCATTTTTATACATTATTAGCAAAACTCAATGACCCAATTTATCAAAAAGAAATTAGCACAGCAATTGTTGAAGTAAATGAAATGAAATCTACTATTCATCATACCGCAATTGATAACAATGACATCAGTGACTATATTTTAAAAGTAGAAAATACTTTTCCGTTTATTACGATTAAAAGATATGTCCCCGACGTTAATATTAATTTTATCAATGACAAAATGATAGCGAGTTTAGCTGAACATCATCCTTCTTACTTAAGCGAATTTTCTAAAGAAAAACTAGATGGTTTTATAGATAAATTAAAAGCTGAAATACATTCAAAAAGAGGTAATTAACATGGCAGATAATAAAGCAAAAAAAGAACAAGTACACAATGTTTTTCAAAATATTTCTGGTAAGTATGATCGACTCAACAATATCATTAGCTTTGAACAGCATAAGACATGGAGAAAACGTGTTATGAAAGAAATGAATGTCAAACCTGGTAGCAAAGCACTAGATGTGTGTTGTGGTACTGCTGATTGGACTATCTCATTAAGCAAAGCAGTAGGGCCAACTGGCGAAGTGATTGGCGTTGATTTTAGCGAAAATATGCTTGAAGTAGGTAAGAGCAAGACATCAGACATGCATAATCTAAAACTTGTACATGGCGACGCGATGAATTTACCATTTGAAGACAACGAGTTTGATTACGTGACTATTGGATTTGGTTTAAGAAACGTTCCTGATTATTTAGCAACTTTAAAAGAATTAAACCGCGTTTTAAAACCTGGCGGCATGGTGGTTTGTTTAGAAACTAGTCAACCAACGACACCAGTTTTCAAACAATGCTATAAACTTTATTTTAAATTTGTAATGCCTATATTTGGTAAAATATTTGCTAAGTCCAAAGACGAATACGAATGGTTACAACAATCTACATTCGATTTCCCAGATAAAGAAAAATTGAAACGCTTGTTTACACAAGCTGGTTTCAGCAACATAAAAGTCCGTAGCTTTACAGGTGGCGTTGCAGCAATGCACCTTGGCTATAAATAAAATGAATCAACCAAAGGTGATTAGCGTGGCAAAGTTAAACATGAATAGTGAAATAAAAAAAATTGAAAAGCAATTAGAACAATCTATAAAAAGTAACGACCAAATTCTTGAATCAGCGTCATATCACTTGTTTGCATCGGGAGGTAAACGTGTTAGACCAGCCTTTGTAATCTTAAGTAGCCAATTTGGCAAAGAAAGAAACGAAGAAGTCTATCGTGTTGCGGTAGCACTTGAACTTATTCATATGGCAACGCTGGTACATGATGATGTTATAGATAAAAGTGATAAACGAAGAGGTAGCTTAACTATAGCTAAAAAATGGGATCAGAATACAGCTATACTTACAGGTAACTTCTTATTAGCTCGCGGACTTGAGCACATATCTAACATCGAAGATACTCGTGTACATAACGTCATATCAAGTGCAATTGTAGAAGTTTGTATGGGCGAGTTATATCAATTCCAGGACCAATTCAATGGCAATCAAACAATTATTAACTACTTGCGAAGAATTAATCGTAAAACAGCATTGCTTATTCAATTATCTACAGAAGTAGGTGCGATTGCTTCGGGAGCAGATGCTAAAACAATTCGCAATTTAAAATTGATAGGGCACTATATTGGTATGAGTTTTCAAATTGTCGATGATATCTTAGATTTCACGAGCACTGAAAAAAAATTGGGTAAACCAGTTGGTAGTGATTTAATGAACGGCCACCTTACACTTCCAGTACTGCTTGAGATGAGAAATAACGAGGAATTCAAAGTAATTATACAGCAATTAAATGCGAATAGTAGTCAAGAAACGTTTGACTATTGTATTAACCATGTGAAGAATTCTGATGTCATACAACAGTCCCAGGCAATCAGCGACAAGTATTTGGATAAGGCACTTAACTTAATTGATCAATTGGAAAATAAAGATTCAAAACCATTATTTAAGAAACTAATTAAAAAAGTTGGAAAAAGAAATGTGTAACTTGTGTGAAAAGCATTGAAAGCGCTTTAATTACCTGTTAATATATTAATGTGCTTCAAAACATACTTTTATTTTGATACATATATAAAAATATATTGTTCAAAAACCAAAGTGCATTGATACATAACAAACAGGGGGATAAACACACAATGGAAAGAACATTTTTAATGATTAAACCAGATGCAGTGCAAAGAAATCTAGTAGGAGAAATTATTTCTCGTATAGAAAGAAAAGGGCTAAAACTTGTAGGTGGTAAGTTTATGACTGTACCACAAGCACTTGCTGAGGAACATTATGCAGAACATACAGATAAACCTTTTTATAAACATTTAATTAGCTTCATTACATCAGCACCAGTATTTGCAATGGTTGTCGAAGGGGAAGATGCTGTGAATGTTGCTCGTCACATCATCGGCAAAACAAACCCGTCAGAAGCAACTCCAGGTACAATTCGTGGAGACTTAGGTTTAACTGTAGGCAGAAACATCATTCATGGTTCAGACTCAGTAGAATCAGCTAACAAAGAAATTAATCTTTGGTTTAAATCAGACGAATTAAGTGATTATACTGCGTCACGTGAAACATGGTTATATGAATAATTAAATTACTAATAAAACAAAATTCAAGATTAGATTGTCTTAAACTATAGATAGACGATGATGTATACCGATATAGGGTAAACATCATCGTTTTTTGTATTTTAACATGTCGAATTAATTAAAATTATGGTATCAAAACTAAAAAAAGCAAAATTCAATATTAATAAAAATGTTTAAATGTTACACTAAAAAATAACATTCTAACCGTAAAAATTTAAGAAGATTCTTCATTTGTAAATTTTTCTGTTAATTTGAACAATTGAATATGATAAGATATAGAACATATAACAATTTAAAGTACTAAAGAACGGAGTGGGTAAAGTATGAGATATTTAACTTCTGGTGAGTCACACGGACCACAGTTAACTGTAATTATTGAAGGTGTTCCAGCAAATTTAGAAATCAATGTTGCTGACATCAATGAAGAAATGTTTAAGAGACAAGGCGGTTACGGCCGTGGAAGACGTATGCAAATTGAAAAAGATGCTGTTGAAATCGTATCTGGTGTAAGAAATGGCTATACTTTAGGAAGCCCTATTACGCTTATAGTAACTAATGATGACTTTACACATTGGAAAAAAATTATGGGTGCAGATCCAATCAGTGAAGAAGACCAAGACAATATGAAACGTGTAATTACTAAACCTCGTCCTGGACACGCAGATTTAATCGGTGGTATGAAATATAATCACAGAGATTTAAGAAATGTCTTAGAACGTTCTTCAGCAAGAGAAACAGCTGCTCGAGTTGCTGTTGGTGCAGTTTCTAAAATATTACTCAAACAACTAGATATTAATTTTTATAGCAGAGTAGTAGAAATCGGTGGCATTAAAGATGACATAGAATATGATATCGATACAATTAAATCTAATATTGATAAAAATGATGTGCGCGTTGTTAATGATAAAATTGCACAAGCTATGCGCGACAAAATTGATGCAGCTAAAAAAGCTGGCGACACAATTGGCGGGGTAGTTCAAACTATTATAGAAGGTGTACCTGTTGGGATAGGTAGTTATGTACATTACGATCGCAAACTTGATGGTAGAATTGCTCAAGGCGTAGTAAGTATCAACGCTTTCAAAGGTGTAAGTTTTGGCGAAGGTTTCAAAGCCGCAGAGAAGCCAGGTAGCGAAATACAAGACGAAATATTATATGATACAACAAATGGTTATTATAGAGGTTCAAATCACTTAGGTGGTTTTGAAGGTGGTATGTCTAATGGTATGCCTATCGTAGTCAACGGTGTAATGAAACCTATTCCTACGCTTTACAAACCTTTAAACTCAGTAGATATTAATACTAAAGAATCATTCAAAGCGTCTATTGAGCGTTCTGACAGCTGTGCTGTACCTGCTGCAAGTGTCGTTGTTGAAAACGTAGTCGCTTTTGAATTAGCAAAAGCATTACTCGAAGAGTTCCAATGTAATCACATTGAACAATTACAATCACAAATCAAGGAACGTCGCTTATTAAATATTGAATACTAATCAATAAATTAAAATTTATGAAATAATTAGGTGATTATATGAAATTAGAAACCACTTATAAATCTAATAACTATCCAATTATCATTGAACATCATGCCCTCGATCAATTACATGAATATATTAAAAATTATCAAGATGTTGTCCTTGTTATTGATCAAAAAGTTGAAAATGAATGGAGTCATATCACTGACTTCATCGCCAGTGAACATGAAGCACATAAACTTATCATACCTTCTGGTGAAACAACGAAGACGCTATCGTTTTATGAAGAAACGATTGAATCGTTGTTGAGTAAACAACTAACTAGAAACACTTGTTTAATAGCTATTGGAGGTGGCGCTACTGGTGACTTTACTGGGTTCCTTGCCGCAACTTTATTAAGAGGTGTCGATTTTATTCAAGTACCAACTACCATCCTAGCTCATGATTCGAGTGTGGGTGGTAAGGTTGGAATCAATTCTAAACATGGCAAAAATCTTATTGGTGCTTTTTATAGACCTAAAGCAGTCATTTATGATTTGAATTTTTTAAGTACATTACCCTATTCAGAAATTTTAAGTGGTTATGCAGAAGTATATAAACACGCTTTATTAAATGATATTGAATCGGTAAATCATATTGAGGCGCAGTACTCGGATGAACAAGCACTTAAATCACTTGATGAAATCGAATATTATTTATACAAAGGCGTTCAAACAAAATTGAACATCATTGTAGAAGATGAAAAAGAATCAAACGTCCGCAAATTTCTTAACTTGGGACATACATTTGGCCATGCCGTTGAATATAAATTTAAAATTCCACATGGTCATGCTGTTATGATAGGTATTGTTTTTCAATTTATAGTTGCGAATTTAGCACTAAACAAATCATTTAATATTGCACATTATGTGAATTATTTAAGTGATTTAAACTATCCATTAGATATCGTTAACGATTTAGAATTTGATTCTTTATATCAATTAATGCTAAATGACAAGAAAAATGATGAACAAGGTGTGCAAATGGTACTACTCAATGATATTGGAGATCCAATTGTGAAACACGTTGATTACACGACTCTTTCTAAAGCTTTTGCAACATTTAAAACATATTTTAATAAGTAGGTGACTGATTTGGCAAACAGTAAGACGATAGACATTAACGGACCGTTAGTCGGTGAAATCGAAGTACCTGGGGATAAATCCATGACTCATAGAGCGATTATGCTCGGTTCTTTAGCCTCAGGAAAATCAACAATATATAAACCACTACTTGGTGAAGATTGTTTACGTACTGTTGAAATATTTAAGTTATTAGGTGCTGATATTAAAGTATCCGAAGATAAAATAGATATTGATTCACCAGGATTTAAGCATTTTAAAACACCTCATCAAGTTTTATATACAGGTAATTCTGGTACAACCACACGTTTGGTTGCTGGTTTATTAAGCGGTCTCGGCATAGAAACTGTGCTATCTGGTGATGAATCAATAGGCAAACGACCAATGGACAGAATTATGAAGCCTTTAAAATTAATGCAAGCCAATATTACAGGCATCGATAACAACTATACGCCTTTAATTATCAAACCAGCTAAAATCAAAGGTATTGCATACGAAATGGAAGTTGCTAGCGCACAAGTTAAAAGTGCAATACTATTTGCAAGTTTATTCGCTGAAGAGCCAACAACAATTAAAGAATTTGATACTTCTAGAAATCATACAGAAACGATGTTCCAACAATATCAAATCCCTGTTTCTACAAAAGACAAATTGATAAGTATGCCTGCACGTGGCATTGACCATATCAAACCTGCAGATTTTCATGTTCCAGGTGATATATCTTCAGCAGCATATTTTATTGTTGCTGGCTTGATAACACCTGGAAGTGATATTACAATACACAATGTTGGCATTAACCCAACTCGTTCAGGTATTATTGATATCGTGACACAAATGGAAGGGAATATTACCTTATTTAATCAAACTGATGGACCAGAACCAACTGCATCCATACGAGTTCAATACTCTCCAGACATGAAGCCTATTCATATCGATGGTGACTTAGTACCTAGAGCAATCGATGAAATTCCTATCATTGCTTTGCTTTGTACACAAGCTAATGGTACGAGTGTAGTTAAAGAAGCTGAAGAATTAAAAGTAAAAGAAACTAATAGAATTGATACAACCGCTAATATGTTGAATTTACTTGGTTTTATGTTACAACCTACTAATGATGGCATGATTATTCATCCATCTGCTTTAGAACAATCTGCAACTGTAGATAGCTTTACAGACCATCGAATAGGTATGATGTTAGCAGTTGCATCACTTTTAACCGATGAGACAATTACAATTAATCAATTTGATGCAGTTAATGTTTCTTTCCCAGGATTCTTACCAAAGTTAAAACAATTAGAAAAAGAGGGATAAAAGCATGGAAGATATCTATAAATTAATAGATGATATCAACTTACAAAAATTAGAGAACCTAGATACACGTGTTAATGATGCATTAAGTTCCCCAAAGGACGATGCTTTATTTATTCTAGGTGAAACATTATATAATTATGGATTGATGCCACAAGGTCTAGAAGTATTCCGTACCCTTTACCATAAATATCCTGATGAAAGTGAATTACTAATATACTTTATCGAAGGATTAATGGCTGAAAATCATACAGATGAAGCTTTAGAATATTTAAGTGAAGTTGAAATATCAACAGAACGCTTAATGCTTGAAGCAGACTTATATCAACAATTAAATATGCTTGAAGTTGCAATTAGTAAGCTTGATGAAGCGATTGATATTGAGCCAAATGATCCAATCATACATTACGCACTTGCTGAGATATTATACTTTGACGGACAATATTTACGTGCAACTTCAGAATATGAAACCGTGCTTGAAACGGGTGAATATGAAGTGAATGGTGTAAATCTATTTTCTCGTTTAGCCGATTGCAGCTTGCAAAGTGGTAACTATAGTGACGCAATTAAAATGTTTGATGAAATTAGCGAAGATGAAATGGATTCAGAAGATTATTTCAAAAAAGCTATCGCTTACGAAAAAAATGATCTCTCACAAGAAGCTATTAAATTAGTTCAAACATTATTATCTAAAGATCCTGATTTTCTGCAAGCATATTTCTATCTACAACAGTTATATGAAAACGAGCATAATCACGCCGACGCGATTGAAATTGGTAAAGAAGGATTAAGATTAACACAATTCTATAAAGAATTAATGGTATCAACTGGTAGCATCCAAATAGAACATGGCGACGCTAATGAAGGTGTTCAATTACTAATTCAAGCACTCGAAGTTGATAACGCGTACCAGGAACCATTATTGATATTAAGTGATTTATATAGACAAGAAGAAGATTATGAGTCACTTATTGGATTATTGAAATATGTAGATGAAGAAGACTTAGATCCAGTATTTATGTGGCATCTTGCATATGCATTAGGGCAAGAAGAACGTGATAAAGAAGCACAGCATTTCTTTGAATTAGCATACGACACGTTACAAACACAATCTGCATTTTTAAGCGACTATTATTTTTATGTAATAGAAATCGGTCAAATTGAGTTAGCTAAAAAGCTATTAGACCAATTAGTTGAATTAGAACCATCTAATGAAACATGGCATGATGAAGCAGAAAGACTGGCGTCTTTCTAGTATAGGAAGGTGAGTTAAATGTTTGATACCCTACAGCAATCAAAAGCAACTTTCATAGAGTATTTACTCTTTCAATATGAATTCAAGTCTAGGATTAGTGTATGGGTATTGAACTTGCTTAAATCTTCTCCAGAATTACTACAAAATATACATTTTGTAGATGAACGTATCGATGCACATAATACGCTTGAAATTTCTATGATACACACTGAGCAATATGGTATTAAATTTAATTATAAAAACCAAGAATTGATTAATAGTAATGAGATTTTCGAGCATATCGCTCTCAATCAATTATCCTTTGATATTAAACTGAATTTTAATGTTAAACAAGATAGGGAAGCGAGATTAGATGACTTACTCATTAAACAATTATTACATTCACCATATTATGCTTTATATATTCAAGACATCTATCAAATTCCGCTTTCAAAACAAAGTGAATCTTCTATTATCACACATTTACAGGATAATATTGATTTAAGCTTACAATTACATGATAGCGATTTGTTTTATCAATTATCACAAATCCTTAATACTTTTAAGTTAAGAAATGTAAATATAACAACGAAGGATTGACAGTATGAATATAAAATCACTTTGGGAATTAATGTTGTATCACAAAGGCATACTATACTTTTTACTTTTGTGTAACTTGTTAGGCACAATTTATGGTTATATTTGGTACGGTGAGCAATTAAGTATTACTGAAACTCAATTTAAAATATTTGTACCAGATAGTCCGACCGCGTCACTATTTTTATGTTTCGTACTTGTTACTTTCATATTAGGTAAGAACATCCCAGTGTTTGAAGCTCTTGCTTTCGTCTCACTTATTAAATACGGAGTTTGGGCAGTTATAATGAATATAATCATGTTTATTCAATATGACACAGTTACAATCACAGGATGTATGCTCATACTCTCACATGGTATTATGGCTATCGAAGCATTTATATTTTATCCGAGATTTAAAATTTCAATGATGAGTTTTATTATTGCTATGATATGGGTGTTTCATAATGACATTATAGATTATGTATTTATGCAATATCCTTATTATGATTTTATTGCAAGTCATTTAGAAGCTGTTGCTTACCTCGCGTTTTGGTTAAGCGTAATTCCATTAATACTTTATTTATATTTAACTCGATTTAAAAAAGATAAAATATTTGACCGTCATTGATGTTCACAGTAAAATGTTTATAAAGGAGTGAGGTTTTTGTCTTTTATCTATATGATTATATACTTTGTTATTTTAATGGTGCTGCCTCTATGGGCACAGCATAAAGTTAAATCTAATTACGAAAAATATTCACAAGTTAGATCAACAAGTGGAAAGACTGGTCAAGAAGTTGCTTTAGAAATTTTGCATGCAAATGGTATCTATGATGTTGATGTGGTAGAAGGAAAAGGTTTCTTAACTGACCACTACGACCCAAGAAAAAAGATACTTGTACTATCGCCAGCCAACTTTAGTAGACCTTCTGTTGCTGGTACAGCTATTGCTGCTCATGAAGTTGGCCATGCAATCCAACATGCGCAAGGTTATTTCTTCCTAAGATTTAGAACATCGTTAGTACCACTGGCAAATCTTGGTAGCTCAATTGGTTATTTAGCCGTTTTTGCAGGTATTATTTTAACAAGTTTACAAAGCACGTTAGGTTCAACTGCACTTTGGATAGGAATTGCATTCATGTCATTTGCTGTTCTTTTCTCTATTGTTACACTGCCGGTTGAATTCAATGCAAGTAGTAGAGCTATGAAACAAATTCAAAGCTTAAACATTGTTAATGAAAAGGAATATCGTCATGCCAAAAAAGTGCTGACAGCTGCAGCAATGACTTATGTTGCATCAACTGCAGTAGCTTTAGCGGAACTTGCAAGATTTATCCTTATCGCTAGATCTAGTGAATAATAATATGAATAAAGTAATAGAATCTAATATTTGAGGCTAGGACATTATAAAAATGTTTTAGCCTCCTTTTTTATGCTAAATTTGATAGGTTACTTTGTTTAACTCAAGTTCAGTATGTCATAACATCTTTGACACCATATAAAATATCAAGAAACACTTTTGAAATCCCACAAATTATACTAGCTAATTAATTTATTTAAATGTGTATGTCATAAGCCTTAAGTGTTGCAGGAATAATGCATGAAACATAAAATTAGTCTATACTATATAAGAAACCTAAAGGAATGTGAGGCGTTTAAAATGAAATCTATGAAAGATATGCAAACAGAAGTTGATGACTATATTGGTCAATTCAAAACTGGATACTTTTCTCCTTTGGCAAACCTTGCGCGTCTAACTGAAGAAGTAGGTGAATTGTCGAGAGAAATTAACCATTATTATGGTGAAAAAAAGAAAAAATCGTCAGAAACTGAAAATACAATTAAAGCAGAACTAGGTGACAATCTATTCGTATTAATGTGTATTGCGAATTCTTTAGATATAGATTTAACTGAAAGCTTTGATGAAACAATGGAAAAATTTAATACTCGAGATAAAAATAGATTTGAACGTAAATAATATAAACAATTAAGAAAGGATGTTCCGCCTTATGAAAATAGGCATCACTTGTTATCCATCTATGGGTGGTTCAGGCATTATAGCTACAGAATTAGGCATAAAACTTGCTGAACGTGGACATGATATTCATTTCATCACTTCCAATATTCCTTTTAGAATACGTAAACCATTACCAAATATTACATTTCACCAAGTAGAAGTGAATCAATATGCAGTTTTTCAATACCCACCGTATGATATTACACTAAGTACTAAGATAGCAGAAGTGATTAATGAATATGATTTAGATTTATTACATATGCACTATGCAGTTCCTCACGCAGTATGTGGTATTTTAGCAAAACATATGTCTAATAAAGATATAAAAATTATGACTACACTTCACGGTACAGATATCACCGTTTTAGGCTATGATCATTCATTAAAAAATGCTATTAAATTCGGCATAGAAGGTAGTGATATCGTTACAAGTGTAAGTCAATCACTTGCAGAGCAAACATACGATATCATTGAAACAGATAAACGCATTGTTCCAATATATAATTTCGTTAGAGAGAAAGAGTTTCCTGTTAAACCAGATCAAGCAACAGAGGAGGGTGAACGTTTGAAAGCTTGTTATGGTATAAAGCCAGGTGAAAAGGTATTAATACATGTATCTAACTTTAGAGCAGTTAAAAGAATTGATACAATTATAGATACTTTTGCAAAAGTTCATCAAGCGATACCTTCAAAGTTAATCTTATTAGGTGATGGTCCAGAATTAATGGATATGAAGCAGAAAGCACGTGATCTAGATATTGAAGACGCAGTTTTATTTTTAGGAAAACAAAATTGGGTAAGTGAGTTCTATCAAATATCAGATTTGGTATTACTTTTAAGCGAAAAGGAAAGTTTCGGGCTGACTTTACTAGAAGCTATGAAATCTGGCGTGGTTCCTATTGGTTCTACAGCAGGAGGTATAAAAGAAGTCATTAAACATGATGAAACTGGCTTTATAGTGGATGTTGGAGATAGTAAACTAGCGAGTGAATACGCAATTAAATTATTAACAGATGCAAAAATTTATAAATGCATTCAAAGAAATATGTTGAAAGATGTATCAGCTCGTTTCTCATCTGATTTAATTGCAGATCAATATGAATATTACTACAAAAAAATGTTAGAGGGTAACAATGACTAATACTTTATTTGAAAAAGCTAAACCCATTTTAGAAAGTCTACAATCACACAATTTCCAAGCATACTTTGTAGGTGGGTCTGTTAGAGACTATATCATGAATAAGTCAATTCACGACATTGACATCACAACAAGTGCTACTCCAGATGAAATCGAGTCGGTATTTGAAAAAACTATTCCCATAGGTAGGGAACATGGCACGATTAATGTTGTTTACCAGGGTGAACAATACGAAGTGACAACTTTTCGTGCTGAAGGTGAATACATCGATCACCGCCGACCCAACGAGGTCTATTTTGTAAGGAATTTATTTGAAGATGTGAAGCGCAGAGATTTCACGATGAATGCGATTGCTATGGATATGCAGTATCAAATACATGATTACTTTCATGGACAACAAGACATTGCTAATAAAATAATCAGAACCGTGGGTGATCCGTCAGAGCGCTTTAATGAAGATGCACTTCGTATCATTAGAGGACTACGTTTTCAATCTCAATTAGGTTTTGAATTAGATATTGATACTTATAACGCAATGGAACAACATATTTCAGATATTTGTCATTTATCAATTGAACGAATCGTTGTTGAACTTAAGAAGTTAATGCTTGGCAATGCTATTAAACAAAGTTTTAACAACCTAAGGCAATTCCAAGCATTTTCTTACATGCCATTTTTTAAACATTTTGATTTATCGAAAGTTACCATTGAACAACCAATGCCAATTACAGTATTTATTGCATTATTAAAAGTTCAACAACCTGACATGACTTCAAATATTTCAGATTTGAAAATGAGCAACCAAGAGAAGAAATATATTGATAAAGTCGTTCAAATAATAGAAAATATGCCTAAAGTACAAACAAAAGTACAACTTAAATTATTTGTTTATGATTATGGTAAAGAAGATATATTAGAAGTATTGAGTTATGCTGATACTTTTAGAGAAAATCAGATAGCAACAAACTCTCCATTTATCATAAATAGCAGAGCAATTGTAGGAATGGCGCAAGTACTGCCAATACACTCGAGAAAAGAAATGGATATCAACGGCAAAGATATTTTAGCATTAGTTGATAAACCCAGTGGACCGTGGCTCAAATCAACATTACGAGAAATTGAGTGTGCCATTATAACAGGTGAAGTGAACAATTATAAACCTGAACTAATAAAGTGGGTGAAAACACATGTCTAAATATAGTAAAGATGTGATACACATGTTGTATCAATATCAACCTGAATATATTTCAGGTCAATTTATCGCTGAACAGTTATCAATTTCCAGAACTGCTGTAAAAAAAGTTATAGATCAACTAAAATTAGAAGGTTGTCAAATCGAATCAATAAATCATAAAGGTCATCGGTTAATACAACTACCAGATAAATGGTATAGTGGAATTGTTATACCTAGTATAAAAACACAGCAGCTATTTAAGCATGTTGAAGTATTTGAAAATGTAGATTCCACACAGTTATTAGCAAAACAAAAATTAGTAGGAAATACTGATACATTTTTAATACTTAGTGACGAGCAGACCAAAGGCAAAGGCCGTTTTAATAGGCCATGGTTATCCACACGAGGAAAAGGTTTATGGATGTCAATTGTATTACGTCCAAATGTTCCGTTTGATATGATTACAAAGTTTAATTTATTTATGGCTTTGGGAATTCGTGATGCTATACAAGCTTTTAGTGAAGCTCCAGTTTCTGTTAAATGGCCGAATGATATTTATATTAATAATAAAAAAGTTTGTGGTTTTTTAACAGAAATGGTAGCCAACAGTGATGGTATAGAAGCGGTTATTTGTGGTATTGGTATCAATATGAACCAAACACAGACAGATTTTGAGGGTGAATTGTCACAAAAAGCGACGAGTATGCGTATACAAGGAAATGAAAAAGTAAATCGCTACGAATTTTTAAAATTACTTATACAACAAATAGAATATCGTTACACACAATTTTTAAAAGAGCCGTTTGCCACAATTCGTCAAGAATATATAGAAGTATCCAACATTTGGGATAAGCAATTAAAATTCACTGAAAACGATAATCAGTTCCAAGGTGAAGCAATAGATATTGACAAAAACGGCTATTTAATTGTTAATGATGAACATAACCAACGACATCAATTAATGAGTGCAGATATCGAAATATAAACAAAATAATGATGAAAGGAGGAATCGATATGACAAAAACGTGTTATGCTGTTGTCGACTTAGAAACAACAGGTAATCAATTAGATTATGATGAAATTATTCAAATAGGTATTACATTTGTGCGGGAAAATAAAATTATTGGCACTTATCATTCAATGATAAAAACAGATTTAGAAATTCCTCCTTTTATTCAAGCTTTAACGTCAATAGAAGAAGACATGTTAAATCAAGCGCCATATTTCCATGAGGTTGCAGAAGATATATACAAGCAAATAGAAGATTGTATATTTGTTGCACATAATGTCGCTTTTGATTTGAATTTTATAAAAAAATCGTTTAAAAATTGCAATATTAAATACCGCCCCAAAAAAGTTATGGATACCTTGGAACTATTTAAAGTTGCCTTTCCAACAGACAAAAGCTATCAATTAAGTGAATTAGCAGAGTCTCACGGCATTGTTCTAACAAATGCACATAGGGCAGATGAAGATGCTGCAACAACAGCAAAATTAATGGTGATGGCCTTTGACAAATTCGAATCACTCCCGTTAGATACACTTAAACAACTTTACTATCTCAGCAAAAATTTAAAATATGATTTACATGATATTTTATTCGAAATGGTACGAAATCATAGCGTTCAATCTCTAGACAAACAATATGAGCAATTCGAACAAATTATATATAAAAAGCAAATCGACTTTAAAGCACCGACTGTTAATTTTAGTGGGACATTAAAAGAGCTATACACACACATAACTAAAGAGTTAGGTTTAACATATCGACCACAACAGTTATATCTGTCTGAAATTATTTTAGAACAACTCATGAACAGTGAAAAAGCAATGATTGAGGCTCCTTTAGGAAGCGGAAAATCATTTGCCTATTTGCTAGCTTCTCTCATGTATAATATAGAAACTGGCAAACATGTAATGATTTCTACGAATACCAAATTATTACAAAATCAGTTGTTAGAAAAAGATATTCCAGCGTTAAAACGAGCGCTAGATTTCAAAATTAACGCAACTTTAATTAAAAGTAAGCGAGACTATATTTCATTAGGCTTGATTAGTCAAATATTAAAAGAAGATTCTAGCAACTATGAAGTTAGTATTTTAAAAATGCAGTTGCTTATATGGATAACAGAAACAGCTACAGGTGATATACAAGAATTAGATTTAAAAGGCGGACAGAAGATGTATTTCGAACAAAAATTAGAAACATATGTACCTGTCCGCAATGACATTAATTATTTCAATTTCATTAAGCGCAATGCACAAAATATACAAATAGGTATTACAAATCATGCACATTTAATACATGCTGCACATGATAATTCAATTTATCAATTATTTGATGACTGCATTATAGATGAAGCACACAGATTACCAGATTACGCTCTAAATCAAGTTACAAACGAACTCAGTTATTCAGATATTAAGTACCAACTAGGCTTAATAGGTAAGACAGAAAATGAAAAACTTCTTAGATCTATTGATAATTTAGAACAACAAAGAATATTAGAGAAATTAGATATACCACCAATAGATGTATTTGGTTTAAAAACTACAGTCAATGAAATTCACGACTTGAATGAAAAACTATTCTCAACAATGTATGATATCATTCAAGCTTCAGAAATTCAGGATGACGAAGTTCATAAACTACATTTCGTTTATCACTTTGATGTCACACCAATATTAAATGATTTACATGCTATTATTCATAAATTAAATATGACATTGGAATTTTTCAATGGAATGAGTCATAAATCAATTAAATCTGTGCGCAAGCAATTTTTATATATTAATGACCGTTTTAAAGAAATTGAGCAAAGTCTCAAAAACAACCATACAAGTTACCTTTCAATCAAAAACTTAAATCAAAAATCAACGATTAAATTAAATGTGAAAGATTATGGGGTGAAAGAAATACTAACAAAACAAGTGTTAGATAAATTTAATTCACTCACTTTCATTTCAGGTACATTAACTTTTAACCATACGTTTGATAATTTCAAACATTGGTTTAATAAAGATATAAACTTTAATACTTATGAAATAGACTCTACTGTAATGTCTCAAAATCAAACTACAGTATTCATACCAAATGATGTAACGTCTTATAATTATAAAAATATTAATGATTACGTAAGTTCAATCGTCAATTATGTGATTGAATACGTAAATATCATCGAATCTAAATGTTTGATACTTTTTACAAGTTATAAAATGATGCACATGGTACAAGAATTATTAAATGAATTACCTGAATTTGAGGATTATGTCATATTGACACAACAACAAAATCAAAATTATAAAATAGTTCAGCAATTTAATAGTTTTAATAAAGCAATATTACTGGGCACGGGAACTTTTTTCGAAGGTTTTGATTTTGAATCAAACGGAATTAAATGTGTCATGATTGCTAAATTGCCATTTATGAATCAAAACAATACTAAATATTGGCTTATGGAATCAGAGTTTACATCAACTTTTAAAGAATATGTTTTACCGGACGCTGTCACACGTTTCAGACAAGGACTGGGTAGATTGATACGTAATGAAAATGATAAAGGAATTATTGTATCTTTTGATGATCGGTTAATTAGAAGTAACTACAAACAATTTTTCGAGCAATCTTTAGAAAGTTATCGCCAAAATAAAGGAGATATCAAACAATTTTCGAGCATCCTTAAAAAATTAAAAAAAGATGAGAATAACCGATAAACATTGCGTTCACAACTAGAACTTATATATGGATTTTGTTAAAATATATAAGGATAAAGCATAGAAAATTACAATATAATAGGAGACTGGTTATGAATATAACGATAAAACAAGCAAAAGAATATATCGACCAAGAAGTTACAATAGGCGCTTGGTTAACAAACAAACGTTCAAGTGGTAAAATCGCATTCTTGCAATTAAGAGATGGGACTGGATTTATGCAAGGTGTTGTTGCGAAAGCTGCAGTTGATGAAGATACTTTCCAAAAAGCTAAAGAGATTACTCAAGAAAGCTCACTTTATATCACAGGTGTCATCAGTGAAGATAATCGTTCAGATATCGGTTATGAAATGCAAGTTACATCTATTGAAGTCATTTCAGAAGCTCATGATTATCCAATCACTCCAAAAAACCATGGCACAGAATTCTTGATGGATCACCGTCATTTATGGTTGCGTTCGAAAAAACAACACGCAGTTATGAAAATAAGAAATGAAATTATTCGTTCAACTTACGAATTCTTTAATGATAATGGTTTCACAAAAATTGATCCACCAATCTTAACGGCAAGTGCACCTGAGGGTACAAGCGAATTGTTCCATACAAAATATTTTGATCAAGATGCCTTTTTATCTCAAAGCGGTCAACTTTATATGGAAGCTGCAGCTATGGCACACGGTAGAGTATTTTCATTCGGACCAACATTCCGTGCTGAAAAATCAAAAACACGTCGCCATCTTATTGAATTTTGGATGATTGAGCCAGAAATGGCATTTTGCGAACATTTCCAAAGCTTAGAAATTCAAGAACAATACGTTACACACGTTGTTAAATCTGTTTTAAATAACTGTAAATTAGAATTAAACGCATTAGAACGTGATACTTCAAAATTAGAAAAAGTATCAACGCCGTTTCCACGTATCACATATGATGATGCTGTTGTATTCTTAAAAGAACAAGGCTTTGATGATATTGAATGGGGCGAAGATTTTGGGGCGCCGCATGAAACTGCAATTGCCAACCATTATGATTTACCTGTATTCATCACAAATTACCCAACAAAGATTAAACCATTCTACATGCAACCAAATCCTGAAAATGAAGACACTGTCTTATGTGCCGATTTAATCGCACCAGAAGGTTATGGTGAAATCATCGGAGGATCAGAACGTATTAACGATCTCGAACTACTTGAACAACGCTTAAGTGAATTTGAATTAGATGCTGAAAGTTATAGCTATTATTTAGATTTACGTCGTTACGGTAGTGTGCCTCATAGTGGATTTGGCTTAGGCTTAGAAAGAACTGTAGCTTGGTTATCAGGAGTAGATCATGTTCGTGAAACTGCTCCATTCCCACGTTTATTAAATCGTTTATATCCATAAGCATTATATATTTCAACATTCGTCCAGTCTAATATTTATGGCTGGACGTTTTTATAACGGAATTAATAAAAAGGAGGGCGCATATTTGAATAAAGAACAACTTAAAGTTAGACCGGTGATTATTAGACACGAACTACTAAATAACTATGATCAATTAGGTATAAATGAAACTGAATTAGTAATTTTAATTAAACTCATTTATGCCTCAGAAACATCTAACAAACAGCCTTCCATCGAATTATTGCAACAAGGTACATCTCTAGATTCCAGAGCAATTACTTCTGTCATTCAAAGTTTAATTCAAAGTGATTTGCTAGAACTTAAAGTAAATAAAGATGAAGAAGGAAAATTCACAGAATACATGAATCTGGATCCATTTTATAATAAATTAAGTGAAATCATGGAAAAAATGGAAGTTCAAAACGATGAAGAAAAATCTGAAGTAGATTTTAATACATTATTTCAACAAATTGAACAAGCTTTTGCACGGCCATTATCTCCGTTTGAAATGGAAACTTTAAATCAATGGTTAGATGTTGATAAACATGATTTAAGTGTGATTCAAGCAGCACTTGATGAAGCAACAAGTCAAAACAAATTAAGCTTTAAATACATGGATCGCATTCTACTCAATTGGAAGAAGAATAATGTCAAAACGATAGAAGACTCGAAAAAAATTAGTCGTCAATTTAATCAACCTAAAATGAAGCACACCGTAACAAAAGTACCCAAATTTGATTGGTTGAATGGAGAGAATCCAAATGATAAGTAACAAAAAAGCATTAAAAATGGTAAACGTTATTGCTGAGATGTTTCCAAATGCTGAATGTGAACTGAAGCATGATAATCCTTTCGAATTAACTATTGCAGTATTATTATCTGCTCAAACTACAGATATTTCTGTAAATAAATTAACAGATAAACTTTTCGAAAAGTACAAA
Source organism: Staphylococcus sp. Ze2 (assembly GCF_048568365.1). Classification (NCBI taxonomy): domain Bacteria; kingdom Bacillati; phylum Bacillota; class Bacilli; order Caryophanales; family Staphylococcaceae; genus Staphylococcus; species Staphylococcus sp. Ze2. Next base: position 1,776,756 of record NZ_CP183486.1, read on the forward strand.
ACACCTGAGGATTATTTAAATGTAGATATTTCAGAATTAGAAAATGATATTCGCACAATTGGTTTATATAGAAACAAAGCTAAAAATATACAAAAATTATGTAAATCGCTTTTAGACAAATTTGATGGCGAAATTCCACAAACACATGGCGAACTAGAAAGTTTAGCAGGTGTCGGAAGAAAAACAGCAAATGTTGTCATGAGTGTTGCTTTTGGCGAGCCATCTCTAGCTGTTGATACTCATGTTGAACGTATTTCTAAACGCTTAGGTATTTGCAGATGGAAAGACAACGTTAGGCAAGTAGAAGATAAATTATGTAACGTAGTTCCCAGGGAGCGTTGGAATAAAACACATCATCAACTCATCTTTTTTGGACGTTATCATTGTCTAGCAAGAAGTCCTAAATGTGATGTCTGTCCTTTATTTGAAGAATGTAGAGAAGGGCAAAAGCGTTATAAAGCTAGTGTGAAAGAGGCGTAAATATAATGATTACAAAAGAGGATTTTACAAATTTAGAAGATCAACTTGATCATTTTGCAAAAGTAAAGCAACTAAAATCTAATGAAGCGAAAGCCTTACTAGATGATTACTTTGATTTAATCGAACAATATTTTAAACAAATAAATAATATTGATAAGCTTCAATTTCAAGACCTAGATCAATATCCTGTTGTTCCGATGAATTTTGAAGAGCGCTACAATTATATGATTGCTAGAAAATATCACTTTATGGGTTATAGTCAAATGAAAACCTTAAAGTCAGAACTCATTAAAATGAATGCATCTTATCAAATTCGTCGTAAAAATAAAAAATAGTTAATCTGCACGGTGTTCATTGGAAATGTTTAATTCCTTTGATAATACCGTGCCTTTTTTTATCTCAGCTAAGACAATAGTTAATCCATAACCAAGATAAAAAAACACACTCAACGCTATACTTAGCTTTGAGTGTGTTTAAAAGCTTAGACACGGGGGACGTAATATTGTTAAATAATATTGTTCCACCTTTGTCCTAAACTAATGATATTTAATTAAGTACTATCTTGCGGCACTTTGACCGTTTGTACTATTTGATGAACTACTAGTACTACTTGAACTATCACTGCTATTTGAACTTGATGAAGAACTGCTACCTCCACCTTGTCCTTGAGGTTTATTCGATGTTGTATTGTCATCTGGGCTACCCTTAACAGATAATGAGTCTTTCGAATCTCCACTTACTGAATCAGGTTTATTGAAGTCTTTACCATCTCTCGGTGAAATGTTATCCATAACATCTTCTAACAGATATTGTGGGTATTCTTGTTCTTCATGGCCAACAAAGGAGTTTGTACCACCTTGTTTAACTTCACTGAATCCCATCCATACAGACATACTGTATTTCGGTGTAAATCCGTTAATCCAAACATCTTTAGCGGCATTATCTGGTAAATTGTATTGTTGATAAGTTTCAGCACCATAAGTACCTGTACCAGTTTTTGCAGCTATGTTAACACCAGAAATATTATGTCCATAAGCTGAACCATAGGCTTCAAATGTACCTTTTAATACTTCTGCTAACATGTAAGAAGTTGAATCTTTCATTGCTTTTTTACTTGTGTGATCATATTCAATAGTTTCGCCATTTTGTTTTTCAACTTTTTTAATTGAATGGGCGTTATTGTATTCACCACCATTTGCAATTGCTGCAAAGGCAGAAGCTAATTGAGTAGGTGAGAATTCAGATGCCGAACCACCTAGTACTTCAGATGGGCCAATCTCTCCTTCATAATCAAGACCTACATTTTTAGCAAAGTCTTTAGGTGCATCGTTACCAGCATTTTCTTTAGTTGACTGCCATGCTTTAAGTGCTGGAATGTTGAAACTTTGACGAAGTGCATCATAAAGTTTAACTTTACCATGGCTTTCCGTATCATAGTTTCTGAAAGTAACACCATCTACTTGATATGATTCCTCATCTTGAATTGCATGGTTAGTTGCCCAAGACATGTTCTCAATTGCTGGACCATATGCTAAGAATGGTTTAAGTGATGAACCAGTTGGGTGTGCGTCAGTCGCTAAGTTTCTATCTACGATATCTTTATAATTTCTACCGCCTGATATAGCAACTAGGCTACCATTTTCACTATCTACAATAGAAGATCCTACTTGTTGATCATCATTTTTGTAATAACTACCGTTGTTAATACGGTCTTGTAATGTTTGTTGAACATTTTTATCCATATTAGTATAAATCTTAATACCACTATTTAATACAGATCCTAAATCTTGATCTTTAAATGCTTTGTTGTTCATAAGTTCAGATTTCACAAAGTTAATATATGAATCATATTCTGGGTTTGAGTTATCTTCACTTACCTCACGATCCTCAGAAGAACGTTGAACTAGATTGTCTTCAACAGAGGTATTTTGAGCTTTTTCTTTCTGTTCTTTTGTAATTCTATTATGGTATTCCATTAAATAAAGAACAGTGTTTTTACGTGATTCTGCTTCTTTTGGATGGTCGTAGATGTTATAAGTATTTGGCACCTGTGGTAAACCAGCGAGATAAGCAGATTCAGCTAGATTTAAATCTTTCAAATCTTTGTCGAAATAATATTTAGCAGCTGCTTTAACGCCATACACACCGTCAGAATAGTAGATTTTGTTTAAGTACATTTCGAATATTTCATCTTTACTGTACTCTTGTTCTAGTCTATAAGACAAGTATGCTTCTTGCGCTTTACGTGCAATTGATTTTTGATCAGTTAAAAATGAACGTTTAACAACTTGTTGTGTCAGTGTCGAAGCACCTTCGGCTCCAAAACCACCAGTTACGTTTTTAGCAACTGCACCAAACAAACGTTTATAGTCTAGTGCACCGTGATCATAGAAACGATTATCTTCGGTAGCTAATACCGCTTCTTTCATCGTTTTCGGTACTTCGTCTAAATTAACGTGTTCTCGTCGTTGTCCATTATCTAACGACTTAACCAAATCGCCATCTTTATCATAAATCTTTGCTGGAATAGGGTCTTGTAATTTTGATTCCGTAAATGCTGGTGCTTTCCAAGCATAATACGCAAATAACAAGATACCAATTAACGCTAAAACGATAAATGCAATAATTAGAAACCCAAATATCTTAATTATCGTTCGTTTTATATTCCTATTCTGTTTTTGTTCAGACTTTCCATTCTTACTGTTAGATTGGGAAGTCTTTTTTTCTCCGTCATACGCGGTCCTCACTTTCATCTAATATCAACTTATCAACTGTTTTGAGATAATTCAATCGTGGTTGATACTGATAAGGAATATAGTAACCATTTTTTCTTATTTCTTCAACCGTTATCGACTTTTTAATTTCGTTAATGTGTCTTTCCCAAAACATTTTGAAATTAGAGTATGGAAGCAAATAAACTTCATCGAGCGATTTAAAGCGAATTAATAAAAAGACAATTCCATTTTGGTTATAACAGGCATCCATATGTTTTACTTGATGATCATGCATATTATTTAAAGGAAAAGAGGTTTTATTTTTCGTTTCTTTCGCTTCAAAGTCTAGATATCGGCCATTATAAATACCGTTATAGTCGGTAGTCGACGGCGTTCTGAAATAAGCCTCATTAATAACAGCTTTACTTCTCATTGGATAGTGAACATTTACTATTTGAACTGGCGTAGGTTTCTTATGTATTACAGCCATACCATGATTCAAATAATACGTATTCGACAACTCTATATCGTTTTCTAGCGACATACCTCTGCCACCATAGTCAATTTTACTAGTTTGCCCCCGATGAGTTCGTCCGTCTTGAGACTTATTTCCATTAAATGGCTTTCCATTTGGGTAATTCATTTATTTTTCACCACTTTAGTTTGGAAATAAAAAACTTGCTTCATTATACATGAGTAAAGCAATTTTTCCCAACTATGAAATTTGAACCAATGTATTTACAAATACATCACATACATTTTAACGTGCTTTGCCCAATTAAACAATATTTGAAACAAAATATTATAATATTATAAGGTAAATGTGAGACGACTTTTTAAAAAATGACTGAAAATCAATTTTATGGTAAATTTGAAGTGTAGGGGGAAGTCTCAATGCAACAAATTGTTACACAACTATTAAATGATGTTTTGTTAATGCAAAAAAGGTATGAGTCCGTGAAAGCATCAGGAGAAGACTACGATTTTTATTCAACGGTTGTACCGTTCACCACTGAGATAGACCAACGCTTAAATACACTTTTAAACCGAGAATCACAAATCCTTCAATTACAGTATATGAACAAAAAAAAGTTTGATCTTTTAATTTCAAATATAGAGTCACTTTCAGTTGAATGCCATTTTAAACGTACAAGCCGTAAATTATTCACAGAAAAATTAAAAGCTGTACAATACGATTTAAGTTATATTCAAAGAAATGAGTTTTGTTTATGATAAAAACGATTTATGTTACTGGTTACAAATCCTTTGAACTCAACATATTCAAAGATGATGCACCAGAGGTTAACTATTTAAAAAAATTTATCGAACATAAATTAAATCAGTTGATTGAAGAAGGGTTAGAATGGGTATTAATACAAGGACAGATGGGTATAGAATTATGGACAGCAGAAGTGGTTCTTGAATTGAAGTCGAACCATCCTGATTTGAAATTAGGTGTGATAACACCATTTTATGGACATAGTGAAAGGTGGAACGAACAGAATCAAGCTAAGTATAATAACATTACGCAAAAAGCAGATTACGTTGATAGCGTGTTCCACGCTCCATATGAAGGCCCACATCAGTTTAAACAAACGGATCAGTTCATGCTAGACCATACTGATTTGACACTTTTAATTTACGATGAAGAGCAAGAAGCTAGTCCTAAGTTCTTTAAGCGCATGTTAGTTGATTTTATGGAAAAAACAAATTATACTTGTGATATTGTGACGTTCGATGAATTGACTGAGTTCATTAACGACTTACAGTGGTCTCAAGAACAAAGTTTTGAATGAGGTGGAAAAAATGTCAGATGTTTCATTAAAATTATCAGCAAAAGATATTTATGAAAAAGATTTTGAAAAAACTATGACTCGTGGCTATAGAAGAGAAGAAGTAGATGCCTTCTTAGACGATATTATAGCGGATTATCAAAAAATGGCAGATTTAGATAATGAAGTTGTTAAACTTTCAGAAGAAAACAATAAACTAAAAAAAGAATTAGAAGAGTTACGTTTACGTGTTGCTACATCGAGACCACAAGAAAATAAAAATTTCTCTTCAAACAGTAATGCAACTACTAAAAGCAATACTAATAACAACAATAACAATGTTGATATTTTAAAACGAATATCTAACCTTGAAAAAGCAGTTTTCGGAAAATAACATATACGCGCATTGAGCTGATGAAATGTTATTAGCGTAGATTTCATATCATCTACATAGAGATAAGTTTTGATTTTTTCAAAACTTATCTTATTTTATTTGTTTAACAACCAAAATAATGATATACTTCTTGGGATGGTGTTTCGGGTAATCGCTATAGCGATATAGAGGAAAGTCCATGCTCACACAATCTGAGATGATTGTAGTGTTCGTGCTTGATGAAACAATAAGTCAAGGCATTAAGTTGACGGCAATGAAATAACCTAAGTCTTTGGATACGGTTAGAATAGTTTGAAAGTGCCACAGTGACGTAGCTTTTATAGAAATATAAAAGGTGGAACGCGGTAAACCCCTCGAGTGAGCAATCCAAATTAGGTAGGAGCACTTATTTAGCGGAATTCAACGTATATTTAAGGCATACTTTTGATAGTATGCAGACAGATGGTTACCACCAGCGTACGAGTGTTTCTAGTACACGCTAGCAGTACAACGGTACAAAACATGGCTTACAGAAATATCATCACTAGACCCAAGCTCTCCCAATATAGGAGAGCTTTTTTAATTGATTAAAATGAATTGAAATAATCATCGATTCACTTTAGAACTTGATGAAATGTCATATCTATTTAAAATAACTTTTGATAAAATAAAATAAAATCTTTAATAAGAAGGAGCAAAACAATGTATCAATTATTAGCTGTATGTCCAATGGGATTAGAAGCAGTTGTAGCCAAAGAAATTCAAGAATTGGGTTATGAAACAACTGTCGAAAATGGCAAAATCTTCTTTGAAGGTGATGAAACCGCAATTGTTAAATGTAACTTATGGTTACGCACTGCCGACAGAATCAAAATAGTAGTTGGACAATTTAAAGCTACAACTTTTGATGAACTATTTGAAAAAACAAAAGCATTACCTTGGGAAACCTTGATTGAACAAAGTGGAAACTTCCCTGTACAAGGCCGTAGTGTTAAATCAACATTATATAGTGTGCCTGACTGTCAAGCCATCGTTAAGAAAGCAATTGTAGAGCGCTTAAAACACGCTTATCAAGAACGTGGGTGGTTAAGTGAAAATGGAGCAAAGTATCCAGTTGAAGTTGCTATTTTAAAAGATATTGCGCTATTAACGATTGATACTTCTGGTTCAGGTTTAAATAAACGTGGTTATCGTTTAGCACAAGGTGAAGCTCCAATTAAAGAAACGCTTGCAGCAAGTTTAATTCGTCTAGCTAACTGGACTGGCGACACGCCTTTAATCGATCCATTTTGTGGGTCTGGAACAATTGCAATTGAAGCTTGCTTAATTGCTCAAAACATCGCACCTGGTTTCAACCGTGATTTTGTATCAGAAAAATGGGATATTATGCCAGATAATTTATATGACGAAATGAGAGACGAAGCCGATCAACAAGCAAATTATGATCGGGAACTGGAAATATATGCCTATGATATAGATCCAGAAATGATTGAAATTGCGCGTAGAAACGCTGAAGAAGTTGGTCTCGCTGATATTATTCAATTTAATGTTAAAGACGTTAACACCTTAAATTTAGATAATGAAAAACCATACGCTTTAATTGGTAATCCACCATACGGTGAACGTATAGGGGATAGAGATAAAGTAGAAGAAATGTATCGTTATATTGGATCACTTATGGAAAGACATCCACAAATATCAACTTACGTTCTTACAAGCAATACTGAATTCGAATTTTTAGTTAATAAGAAAGCAACAAAACGTAGAAAATTATTTAATGGTTATATTGAATGTACTTATTATCAATACTGGGGAGACAAAAAACCTCGCAAGTAAATTCTTCTCGTGTCTTGACCATTAGAAAGAGGTGTTACAATTGAATACAGAATTTAAAAAAGGAATTTTCTTTGCATTTGGAGCATATTTCTTATGGGGTATACTACCCATTTATTGGGGATTAATTAACGATATAGGGGCATTTGAAATATTATCATTTCGAATTGTACTTTCAATGATTTTCATGTTATTTATCGTTATTCTCACCAAAAATACCGAGCCGTTCAAACGAGATATTCAACGACTATTCACGAACCCAATACAACTTATTGCGATTATTGCAGCCGGATATGTGATAACTATTAATTGGGGAACATTCATTTGGGCCGTTACAAACGGACACGTACTACAATCCAGTTTAGGTTACTACATAAATCCTCTTGTAAGTATTTTACTTGCATTAATATTTTTAAAAGAGCGATTTAACAAACTAGAATGGATTGCCATAGGGCTTGCCGTTGTAGGTGTGTTATACATGACATTGAAAATAGGGGTCTTTCCTGGTATTTCTTTATTATTAGCAGGTTCATTTGGAATCTATGGATTAATTAAAAAGCTTATTCCAATAGATGCTATAAGTAGTATAACTATCGAGTGTATTGTAACAGCGCCTGCTGGATTTATCTATTTATGGTATATATGGCACCACGGTGGTCTTACATTTGGTATGAACGTTTCTTCTTTTTGGTTGCTATTCTCAGGAGCTGTTACAGCGGTTCCACTTATATTGTTCTCAGCCGGTGCAAGACGCATACCATTATCTTTAACTGGCTTCATACAATATATCGGCCCAACTTTAATGTTCTTGATTGGCATCTTCCTATTCAAAGAACCCTTTGATTTAGATCAACTCATTACATTTATTTTTATTTGGATCGGTATTATAATTTATAGCATTTCACAATATGTAAAAATCAAAAAAGATAAAAACCCAGTGATCAATTAAACAGACTATAATAATGTCTCTAGCGCAAGGACAACATATTACATTTATGTGTGCAAACCGTCCTTGAACTAGGGTTTTTATTTTATCCAAATTATAATTCAAAAATTTGATTATCTTATTTTCACGTTTATTTAACAAAAAATAGGATAACTATAATATTGTGAGTGTAAACATAAGAAGTGAATTATTTTGTCCAATTAATTATACTATACATACCACTATAAAATAATAAGAGAAAAATAAGATCTCGTTTAATAACTAAATTGAATAGGAGTGATTAGATGACAAGAGTATTGATACTAGGAGCTAATGGTGCGATTTCTAAAGCAGCTATCAACTCATTTTTAGAAAATACAACATATACCTTAAGATTATTTTTAAGAGACGCAAATAGATTACCGGATTTCGCCTCAGACCGTATACGAGTCCGTGAAGGTGACGCCACAAATTTAGATGATGTTACTAATGCAATGGAAGATGTTGATATCGTTTTCGCCTCATTATCAGGGGATTTAGATAAAGAGGCGAAAACAATTGTCGACGCCATGAAAGCAAATAAAGTGAAACGACTTGTATTTGTTACATCACTCGGTATATACAATGAAATTCCAGGTGAATTTGGCACATGGGTAAAAACTCAAATTAGTGATTCATTACCAGTCTACAAAAAGGCCGCAGACATAATTGAACAATCCGACCTTGATTATACAATTTTGAGACCAGCTTGGTTAACTGATATAAACGAAATTGATTATGAGATCACTAAAAAAGATCAACCATTTAAAGGTACTGAAGTATCTAGAAAAAGTGTAGCTGCAGTAGCAGTGCAAATTGCCAAAAATCCAGAGCTTTATTTAAATGAAAATATTGGCATAAATAAGCCAAATACAAATTTTGATAAACCTAGATGGAAATAATTGATTTAAAATCAGCATTTTAAAAGCCAGTCCGAGACGTAAATAGTCGTCTCGGACTGGCTTTTGTAAATATAGAGTAATTGGATCATTGGCTAAAACAAATCAATTACAAAGAATGGCTAAATATGGAAGAGACAGTTTAACGAAAATTATTTCTGGTGTGCACTATCATTAAGCTTTAAACTTTGAATTTTGTAAAAAAATATTAAAGAGCTATAACAACTTTAATTAAATGATAGTATTTTCAATTTTATAGCAACTTATTTTAAAATACTTACTTTAGACAAGTAACGATTTGTTATACAATAAGTAGTAATTACATATAAGTAATAAAGGGGATACGAAACATGTCTAATACTGAGCAACTCGATATTTTATATAAATTAAAAAAAGAAGTAGAAAAATCTAAAAACGGTAGATTAGTCCACATTATCAATCAAGTAATTAAGAAAGTGTTTTTGCAACAATACACTGCTACTTTTGTAGGGCATTTTTCAGCAGGAAAATCTACATTAATCAATTTACTACTAGAAGAAACGATATTACCAAGTTCTCCCGTTCCTACAACTAGTAATACCGCAATTGTCTCTGTCGCAGATCAACCAGGAATTATTGCAAATCTCAGTAATAAACAATATACATTATTAAATAATTACGATGATGTAAAAAAAATGAATCGCGAAAATTTCGATGTGGAATCTTTAGAAATTAAATTTCCGTCTGATAAATTCCGCAAAGGATTCACATTACAAGATACACCTGGAGTCGACTCCAATGTATCTAGCCACCAATCTAGTACAGAAGAGTTTATGTATACGAGCAATGTACTCTTCTATACAGTAGATTATAATCACGTTCAATCTGCTTTAAATTTTCAATTTATGAAACAACTGAATCAAGCAGGTGTGCCAGTAGTGTTTGTAATTAACCAAATTGATAAGCATAATGAAGACGAAATTAGTTTCGACACATTTAAATCGCGTGTTGAAAAGTCTATAGCAGAATGGGAAATCGATTTAGATAAAACTTTTTATGTATCTAAATTTAGTCATACACATAATGAAATTGAAGCACTTTCAAAATATCTCGTAGAAAAAGATAAAAATCGTGAAACAATTGAGGATTATGTTAACCGAATCGTAAAATTCATCACAGAAGAACAGTTATCATATATTAATTATGAAATCCAAGACCTTTTAGATAAACTAGATATTTTCGAGGCGGATTTTGAACAAGCTTATATCAATTTCAAGCAACATCAGCAGGTTAGCGAAGAAGCAAAGCTATTAAATAACCCCAATGAGTTGTATGAATTTTTAAAACAAAAAAGAAAAGCAATCATTGATAATGCTTATATAATGACTCATGACACAAGAGAAACGATTCGAATATATTTAGAAAGCCGTACTAAAGACTTTACAGTTGGTGGACTGTTTAATAAAAAGAAAAAAACACAAGAGGAACAACAACGTAGATTAAATCAGGCACTCGCGCAATTACAAGAAAAAGCTAACCAAGAGATCAGACAACCACTTAGAGAAGATATGTCATTTTTAACTCGTTTTATAAATGATTCTGAAATAAATGAAGCTATATTAAATCAACATTATGAAATTCCAGAATCGTTAATAACTGATTTATATCAAACACAGATTACTATTAGTAATCAGTATGTATTAACATTTTGTGATGATTTGATGAAGTCACTTAAACAGTATATTGGCAAAACATCAGACCCATTGTTCAAAAAAGCTATCAATCATGCAGAAGCAAATGATATTGGGATAGAGCAAGAAGATGACTATAATGATTATGAAAAATTTATGGAAATGCGTAATCTAAGAGAATCACTTCAGACACAAAATTACTTACATTATTACATCCATATCGATGACTCACTCGATAAACTTATAGATCGAAAGGAAATCACATATACACCGAAAGAAAATAAAGTAAAAGCTGTTAATCATTCAAAATCAGAAACATCTGCAGAACCAAACCAAGAGGACAAGACACAAAATATTAAACATGCGCTTGAAATCATTCAGGATGTCCCGTTGTTCGAGCAGAGCAAACAAAACATAGATGACACACTTGCACGACTAGATAACAAAATAGTCAAAATAGGTGTATTCGGAACATTTAGTGCAGGTAAAAGTAGTTTAATTAATGCTTTGTTAGGCGATAATTATTTAGTGAGTTCGCCGAATCCTACAACGGCCGCTATGACAGAATTAACATACGGGCACGATAGCCAAATTACTTTAAAATCAGCCGCACAACTTTTAGAAGAAATAAACCAAGTTTTTGAAGTGGAAAATATAACATTTGATAGTATCGAGGCGCTTTTAAATAAAAATACAAATAAATTAAAAGCATCATTAGAAAAAAATAAGTTAGCTTTCGTAAACGCTGTAGAAAAACACTATGACATGTATCAAGACATGTTAAAAGAAGGTTTAATACACACAATAGACCAAGATGAAATTAAAAAATGGAGCGCAGAAGACGAGTATGCTACATTTGTTAATACTGTTCATTTAAAATTACTTGTAGATTGGTTGAAAGATAAAATTATAGTAGATTCACTTGGACTCCATTCTAATAATCAGCGTCATACTAATGAAACTGAAAAAGTATTAACATCAGCTGATTTAATTTTGTATGTAAGTTATTTTAACCATTCATTTACAGATAACGATAAACGCTTTATTGAACATATGAAAGCAATGAACCAATTAAACGAAAATCAAGCATTTAAAATGATAATTAATGCAACAGATTTAGCAGAAACAGAGGAAGATTTAAATGCAGTTATTGAATACGTAGGGGATGCTTTAACCCAAGTTAATATGGATTCAGATATCTTCGCTGTTTCAAGTAGAGAAGCATTAAAAACAAACGACATAGGTATCGATAGACTTAAAAAGAGTATTGAACATTTTGTTCAAGTTGAATCCAAAAACATTCTGCAAAAACAAATGTTGGGTCAACTTAACCATATTTCTGAAGCATATGAACAAATGATTGAAGCATTTCATAATGATAAAGCAGAAATCACCCAACGCAATCAGAAGTTAAAAAGTTATGCTAAAGCAACAATTTTCAAAAACAATCTTCTTCAAATCGCTGAACAACGCACATCAAACGAAGTAGATGACCAGATTTATCATTTAAATGAACGATTAAAATTACAATTATTAGATGAAGTAAAATCAATCTATAACGGGCAAATGACTAAAAACTCGAATTTCAATGAGGAAAAACGTCAATCAACAAAATTATACTTAGATCAAATTCACCAACGGTTATATCTGGAGCAATCATTGCTTGTACAACGTATTAAAAAATATTTCCATGAACAATTACACACTGAAATCGCACCATTAAAACAAAAGTTACAGCAGTTGCACGTGTTTATTGAACCTGAATTTGATAAAAATGAAATTGAGTTAGATAATCCTTACTTAAAAATCGATTTAACGCATATGATTGACGCGTTACCAAAATCACTTTCCAAAAAGAATATTTTACAACCTAAAACACAAAGTACAATTCAAGAACAAATCACACAAGAAACAATTAATTTATTAGCACCTTGTATTGCTAATTTAAGAAAAGCAGTTAACGAAACAGTTGTACAAATGCAAAGTAATGCCGAAGATAAATTTAACCAATTTGAAAATGATGCACATAGTCAAATTAAGGAACTTTTATCTTTTGAAGTAGACGATGCATTTATTCAACAACTACAAGAAACAAATGAAAATTTAAAACCATATATGTAATTAGAGGAAGAGGTACTTTTATGTCCAAAAAAATATTATTAATTGATGGCATGGCTTTACTATTTCGCCATTTCTTTGCCACAAGTCTTCATAAACAATTTATGAGAAACTCTTCAGGAACACCAACAAATGGTGTTCAAGGGTTTGTACGCCATGTCTTCAATGCAATAAATGAAATTCAACCAACACATGTAGCTGTATGCTGGGATATGGGTAAATCTACTTTTAGAAACGATATGTTTGATGGTTACAAACAAAATCGCCCTGCACCACCTGATGAACTGATACCACAATTCGATTACGTTAAAGAAGTCTCTAACCAATTTGGTTTTGTTAATATTGGAGTCCAAAATTTTGAAGCAGATGATGTCATTGGTACACTAGCAGAAGCCTATTCTGAACAAAACCAAATCTATATCGTGACAGGGGATAGAGATATTTTACAATGTATTAATCCAAATGTTGAGATTTGGCTAACTAAAAAGGGGTTTAATATATACAATCGCTACACATTAAATAGATTCCAAAGTGAATATGGTTTGAACCCATCGCAACTTGTAGACGTGAAAGCATTTATGGGGGACACTGCGGACGGATATTCTGGCGTGAAAGGTATCGGAGAAAAAACAGCAATCAAATTAATTCAAAACCATGGCTCAGTTGAATCTGTTATTGCTGCTTTAGACCAGTTAACCCCTGGTCAACGTAATAAAATAGAAGCCGATATGGACAATCTTAAACTTTCAAAAAACTTGGCTAAAATCCATACTGAAGTTCCCTTAAACACGAGTGACTTATTGGATGATATGGCATTTGGTACTGAAATAACAAAAGTATTAAATATATGTAAGGAACATGAATTATATGTATCTGGTAAATATCTAGCTACTCATTTTAGCTAACTCAAATACATGAAACTAAGACTAATAAACAATAAATAGAGCGGGCACATGAAATCAAAGTGAAAACTTTAAACTCATATGTCCGCTCTTTTCATTTTTAATAATTTACTAGTAGAGAACTTACTTTTTATTTTGCTTTGTTATTTTATAAAGTTCATTTTTAGCATGATGATTCGCTTCTTTGTTTTGGTTTCTAGGTACCCATCTTACAAAAAATAATTCGAAATGCTGTTCTAACTCTAACATCTTATCGTAATAAAGTTTGAATCTTTCATTTTTAACACTACCTTTATGAATACTATCTTCGATAAGTTTCGAATCTGTATACACTAAAGCTGTAGATATATCATGTTTAACAGCACATTCCAAAGCAAATATTAAAGATGCCCATTCAGCACTATGATTATCCATAACACCTAAATCTTTTGTATAGTGAAAACGTTCATTATCAATTGCTAACACGACCGCACATGCGCTTATGCCAGGATTACCAGCTGTAGCAGCATCAAAGTAAATTTTCGCCATAATTTCCACCTTTATCTATCAATATATGTTTATTTTATCAAACCAAGGACATATATACTATTTACTCGGCATTTAAATATTTGTGAAATTAAATGATATAGCTTATACTTTTAATTATTCCTACTAATAGAGTCGGATTTGAAAGGCGTTGATATATTTGAAAAATATGTTTATTATACACGGTTATCAAGCTACTACTGAAAGTCATTGGTTTGAGTGGTTAACTACCGAAATGAAGCGTTTTGGTTACTCTACGGAAATCGTATATTTACCGAATACAAACCATCCCGTTTTAGATGAATGGATCACAGCTATACAAAATAGTTTAGAAAATAAGCTAAATTCAGAAAGCATCATCGTTGCACATAGTTTAGGTGTCATAACTATACTTGATTATCTATCTAACCTAAAACACACTCCGAATATTAAAGGTCTATTTCTTATTTCTGGGTTTAATGAGCAATTAATAAATTTACCAGAACTTGATTGCTATATATCACAAACCCAGATTGATTATCGTAAGATTAATGCACAACACATCGTAACGATTGCCGGTAGCCATGACCCTATTGTTAATATTGAAGCAACCGACAGATTATCTCACGAATTGAACACAGAAACATTACGTGTATCACATAAAGGGCATTTCCTTGATAGCGATGGATATAAAACATTTGAGTTTCTAAAAAATCAAATCACTCATTCATTAAATAATAAAAACTCTAGAATTGGTAGTTAACCAATCCTAGAGTTTTTTAGTAACCTTCATCTAGTTTATTTATTTTACCCTTACGGTACATTGATTTAGCCCAATAACCAAAAGGAACGTTAAATATTGTTGATATTACTTTCAATAGGTAAGTAGTTATAAAAATCTCGAAAACTGCGGCATTTGGCATAGAACCAATAAATGCAATTGATACAAATAATGCAGTATCAATAATATTACTGATAATTGTACTACCATATGCTCTAATAATAAACGTTTTATCTGAACTAAAAAGTTTTTTTATTAAAGTAAATAGTAATACGTCTAGATGTTGGCCGATAATGTAAGCAATCACAGACCCCAATGCGATTCTAGGAACAAGGTTAAAGATACTTTCTAATGCTTGTTGTGAACTATCAATTGGCGATGGTGTGAAATGTAAAGACAATTGCATAACAATAATCATAACCAATGTAGAACTAAAACCTATCCAAACTGCACGTTTTGCAACTTTCCTACCATAAATATCATTTAATATGTCTGTCGCAAGATAGATAGAAGCGAACATGACATTACCCAAAGTTGCAGAAATCGTAAATATATCTACAGTTTTAATCACTTGAATATTTGCAATAATGGTACCTATTGCTATCCAAGCAATCAGACCATGTTTACCAAATAATCTATACATGGCTACTAATAAAAGAAACGTTACTAAAAATGTTACTACTCCAAATATTTCATTAAACAATTTATTTGCCTCCTAAATTTTGTTGATGCGGGTGTTTAGAAACCGCATATTAAACAACTAAATAATTCTATCAAATAAGACAAAAAATACAAGTACCTCAGATAAAATCATTGGTATAAGCTGATAAAAATTATGCATAAATTTTAAGATTAAACAAACATTGTTACAAATGATATAATGACTCTAAGTGTCAAAACCTTGTAAATTAAATGTATTTATTAGGGACATTTTATTTATAGAATAACAGGAGAGTGACGAGTATTCTAACTTATTCTGAAAAAGAAGCAATTGAAGCAATAGATCATCTAATGAATACGTATTGCAATAAATGCTTACTTAAACATCACATTAATAAAACCCAAGGAAAAACACATGCCCACCATTTTTGCATATCAGAATGTTCGGTAGGGAAAGAAATTAAACAATTAGGCAATGAGCTGCAATAATTAGGAGGAATTTTAAATGGAAATCGTAGAGGTATCACAAACACCAAACCCAAACACAATGAAAATCGTTTTACAATTATCAGGTGAAGACTATAAACCTAACACTTATACTTCTGTAAAAGATGGTCAACCTGATTTTATCAACGCAATACTTGAATTAGAAGGCATTAAGTCTATTTTTCAGGCCATGAATTTCATATCTGTAGATAAGAATTCCGATTCCAATTGGGACGACTTATTACCAAGAGTAACCGAAACATTGGAACATATTTAATAAGGAGGTTCTAAAAATGGAAATCGTACGTGTTGAACCAACGCCAAGTCCTAATACGATGAAAATTGTATTAAATGATAAGAGAAAAGATAACAAATCAAATACGTATAATACTATCCAAGATGACCAACCTAATTTTATCAATGACGTATTAGCCATAGAAGGTATTAAATCTATATTTTATGTTATGGATTTTCTTGCAATAGATAAAAAGCCAAAATACGACTGGGAGTCATTATTACCTAAAGTCACAGCTACATTAAATAATGATGTTGTAGAAATAGAAGACCCTATGCCAGATGAGCATTTTGGAGAAGTTAAGGCTGAAGTTTTAAAATTTAAAGGTATACCTTATCAAGTAAAACTAACAACTAATTCAGAAGAAAAACGCAAGCAATTACCAGAAATTTATATAGATAGCATGCTTGCAGCACAGAAAGACGACGATAATATCGTTTTTCAACGCAAATGGGAAGATTTAGGAGTTCGTTACGGTGAACTTGATGAAATTATGTCAGAAGTTTTCGAAGAGATATTAGCAGTTTATCCCCATGACAAATTAGAAACACTCGTACAAGATGCATTAAACACAGATGTAGTAATTCCTGAAAAGCATTACCAGCATGTGACACTTGAAACTTATCAGGCTACAGAAGATTGGAAAGAACGCTTAAGAATGTTGAAAGCTTTTCCAACACCAACAGAACAAGATTTCCCGTTATTAGGAGATGCTGTTAGTGAAGAAGAGAAAACACCTTTAAGACGTGAGGCTATCGTCTTACTTGGCATGGTAGAAGATACGGCTGTACTGCCATATCTATTCAAGGGTTTACACGATAAGAGCCCCGCAGTAAGACGAACTGCAGGTGACTGTTTAAGTGATTTAGGATTTAAACAAGCCTTACCCGAGATGGAAAAAGCATTAGACGACCCACAAAAAATTGTTAGATGGCGAGCAGCAATGTTCATCTTTGATGAAGGTGGCAAAGAGCAATTAGAATCTCTACATGCACATGTGAACGATCCAGCATATGAAGTAAAACTTCAAATCGAAATGGCGATTGAAAGAATTGAAAATGGGGATCAAGCTCTAGGCTCAGTTTGGAAGCAAATTGCTAACAGAAATAAAGTATAATTGTTAGAATATTTATTATAAGATTTTAAGGAGTGTTTGAAATGAATGCGTATGAAGCATATATGAACGAACTGGCTACACAAATGCGTAGCGAATTAACTGGGCGTGATTTTGAAAGTTTAGAAACTTCAGATGATGTGACAAACTATATGAACAACGTTTCACCAGACGACACTACATTCGTTGTAATCAATTCAACGTGTGGATGTGCAGCTGGTTTAGCTAGACCAGCTGCTGTAACCGTTGTAGAGCAAAATGAACAAAAACCAACAAATAAAGTAACTGTTTTTGCTGGTCAAGATAAAGAAGCTACTGAGACGATGCGAAATTACATTCAACAAGTACCATCAAGCCCATCGTATGCATTGTTTAAAGGACAAGAACTGAAACACTTTATTCCTCGTGAACACATTGAAGGTAGAGATATTCAAGATATATGCATGGATATCAAAGATGCCTTTGATGAGCACTGTTAAAGTAGCCAAAATATATTTTATCTTAAGTAAGTTAACTAATATAAATGCGAAGCGGTAAAATAATTTTATACAGTTTCAAATAAACACTAATAAAACAAATTGAAATGCCAACTTACTACATATCTATTTTCAATCTTGAGATATGTCTAAGTTGGCATTTATTTTTAAAAAATAATGCGACTTTTATAACGTTTACACTGAAATGTTGTATAATTTACCTAACATGCAATATTTTTACACAATCTTTTTTACACAATCTATAGTAAATTCTTTTATTTGTTGCTAATATCCAATAAGATTAAATAAAAATATAATTGAAAGGAGTGTGCTATTATGCTAAATAGTTTTGATCAATCTTACCATAATATGTGCGAAGAAATTCTTGAGATAGGAAAGCAAAAAAATGATCGTACAAATACAGGTACAATTTCTAAATTTGGACATCAACTCAGATTTGATTTATCAAAAGGGTTTCCTTTACTAACAACAAAAAAAGTTTCATTCAAATTAATAGCTACTGAATTATTGTGGTTTATTAAAGGGGATACAAACATCAAATATTTACTTCAATACAACAATAATATTTGGAATGAATGGGCTTTCGAAAATTACGTGAATTCATCAGATTATCACGGACCAGACATGACCAATTTTGGCCATAAAGCACAAACTGACGAAGCTTTTAATGCAATTTATAAAGAAGAAATGCAGAAATTCAAGCAACAAATTTTAAATGATAATGATTTCGCCTCAAAATACGGTGATTTAGGTAATGTTTATGGTAAACAATGGCGTGATTGGGAAGATAAACAAGGTAATCATTTCGATCAGTTAAAAACAGTAATTGATCAAATTAAAAATAACCCTAATTCTCGTAGGCATATTATTTCTGCATGGAATCCGACTGAAATTGATACAATGGCTTTGCCGCCATGTCATACAATGTTCCAATTTTATGTTCAAGACGGAAAATTGAGTTGTCAATTATATCAGAGAAGTGCGGATATATTCTTAGGTGTGCCATTTAACATTGCTAGTTATAGTTTGTTAACTCACTTAATAGCTAAAGAATGTGGTTTAGAAGTGGGCGAATTTGTGCATACTTTTGGTGATGCCCATATTTACTCAAATCATATCGATGCAATAGAAACACAATTATCACGTGAAAGTTTCGATCCACCTAAACTTAAAATTAATTCTGACGCTTCAATTTTTGATATAGATTATGAAGATTTAGAAATTGTAGATTATGAATCTCACCCTGCTATTAAAGCACCGATTGCAGTTTAAAAATAAGCTATTATTTAAATTAATAAACCTTTTACTATATAATTAAAACCACGAAATTTATAGATGCTTATTTATAATTTCACTATTAGGAGGAAAATTATGACACTATCAATACTAGTAGCTCATGACCAACAGCGTGTCATCGGGGTAAATAATCAATTACCTTGGCACTTACCTAGTGATTTGAAACATGTAAAAGCTTTAACCACGGGCAATACGCTAGTCATGGGCCGTGCAACATTCGATTCTATTGGGAAGCCGCTTCCTAATAGACGTAATGTTGTTTTAACAAGGAATAAATCATTCCATCATGAAGGTGTAGATGTCATACATTCAATGGAAGATATTTATAACTTACCAGGGCATGTATTCATTTTTGGTGGTCAATCTCTTTTTGAAGAAATGATTGATAAAGTTGATGATATGTATATCACTGTGATAGAGGATAAATATAATGGCGATACATTTTTCCCGCCATATACTTTTAAAGATTGGGAAGTTGAATCATCTGTTAAGGGGAAAATTGATGAAAAGAACACAATTCCTCACACTTTTTTACACTTGACGCGTAAGGAAACTTCATAGGAGGAAATTATGATGAAAAAGAAAATTGTAACCGATTCAACATCTGATTTATCACACGCGTATTTGTCTGATAATGATATACATGTGATACCACTTAATTTAACAATCAATGGCGAAGCCTATGTAGACCAAGTAGATATTTCATCTGAAGCATATATTCAAAAAATGCAAGAAGATGCAGATGTTAAAACAAGCCAACCAGCAATTGGTAAATTTATTGAAATGTACGATGAACTAGGTGCAGATGGTTCAGAGATTATAAGTATTCACATGACTTCAGGTTTAAGTGGCACATACCAAACAGCGCTACAAGCAAGTCAAATGAGTGATAGTAAAGTAACAGTAATTGATTCTAAATCAATTTCTTTCGGGTTAGGCTATCAAGTACAGCATATTGTAGACTGGAGTAATGAGGGATACGACACTGCAGATATCGTCTCTAAAATTACTGAATTACAAAAAAATATAAAACTATATGTTGTAATTGGTCAATTGAACCAACTAATTAAAGGTGGACGTATTAGTAAAACTAAAGGTTTGATAGGTAATATGATGAAAATTAAACCAATTGGTACGCTTGAAGATGGCAAAATCGAATTAATACACAATTCGAGAACTCAAAATGCAAGTGTACAATTTTTAAAGAAAGAGATTAGCGCATTTATAGGCGATAGAAATATAAAATCTATAGGAATTGCGCATGCAAATATTATTGAATTTGTAGATAAAGTAAAAAAACATTTTTCAGAAGAATTCAACTTTACACAGTTCGACACAAACGTAACAACACCTGTAATTAGTACGCATACAGGTCAAGGTGCGATTGGTCTAGTCGTGTTAAGATCATAAGAACTGTTAAGAAGCCGCTATAAATATACTTAATGTAATATGTCTTAATTAATAAATAAACAATTTTATAGCGTATCTCTTAAAATAATGGTAACTTTATGACAAAATAGATTTAGGAGGTATATTATGGCTTTTGCAACATTAGCTGGAGGTTGTTTTTGGTGTTTAGTTAAACCATTCACTTCATACCCAGGCATCGAGAGTGTTGTTTCTGGATACAGTGGTGGTCATACTGATAATCCTACTTATGAAAGTGTAAGTACTAATCAAACGGGTCATGTAGAAGCAGTTCAAATCACCTATAATCCGGAAATTACTTCCTTCGAAAATATATTAGATGTTTATTTTAAAACTTTTGATCCAACAGACAATGGCGGTCAATTCTTTGATCGTGGCGAACATTATGAGCCGGCAATTTTTTATCATGATGAAACGCAAAAAAAAGCTGCTGAAGCAAAGATACAACAATTAAACGAACAAGCTATATTTGATAAGCCTGTTATCACGCCCATTAAACCATATAAAAACTTTTATCCTGCTGAATATTATCATCAAGATTATTACAAAAAGAACCCGCTTCATTATGAACAGTATCAACGTGGTTCAGGACGCAAAGGTTTTATAGAAAAGCATTGGGGGAAACAAAATGATTAAAAAGAATAAGAATGATTTAAACGAAATGGAGTACTTAGTTACACAAGAAAATGGTACAGAACCTCCATTTCAAAATGAATATTGGAATCACTTTGATAAAGGTATCTATGTTGATAAAATTTCTGGAAAGCCATTATTCACTTCAGAAGAAAAATTTGAGTCAGATTGTGGTTGGCCAAGTTTTTCAAAAGCAATTGATAATGAAGAAATTATTGAACTTGTAGATAAAACATTCGGTATGGTAAGAACAGAAGTACGTTCAGAAGATGCCAATAGCCATTTGGGCCATGTTTTTAACGACGGACCAAAAGAAAGTGGTGGTTTGAGATATTGCATTAACTCTGCTGCAGTACAATTCATACCATACGACAAGCTAGAAGAACTAGGTTATGCAGATTTAATACCACATTTTGAAAAATAAGGAGCGAACAAGATATGTTTAAAAAATTATTCGGTAAAGGTAAAGAAGTAAATAAAGATAGCGCTATTTATGCACCACTTTCTGGAGAATATGTAAAAATTGAAGACATACCAGATCCAGTCTTCGCCCAAAAAATGATGGGTGAAGGTTTTGGCATTAATCCGTCGATTGGTGAAGTCGTTTCACCAATCGACGGTAAGGTAGACAATGTTTTCCCGACAAAACATGCTATTGGCCTAAAAGCTGATAACGGCTTAGAATTACTTGTTCATATTGGTTTAGATACTGTTCAATTAGACGGTCAAGGTTTCGATATTCTTGTCGAAAGTGGCGATACTGTAAACGTTGGAGATCCACTCCTTAAATTTGACTTAGACTACATCAAAGAACATGCTAAGTCTGTAATTTCTCCAATCATTATTACAAATTCTGATAATACATCTTCAATTTCTGTTTCTGATGTAACTACAGTTACAAAAGGTGAAACTAAAATCGTTGATGTAACAATGAACTAATGAAAGACCATTCATTTTATCAATTTGCACTTACGGCACGAGGCCGTAGAGATTCAAAAGGCGAATTAGCAGAAGAAATTTTTGATGACTTATCTTTCCCAAGACAAGAAAAAGATTTTCATATACTTTCTGAATATATCGAAACTCGAGGAGACTATACAGTTTCACTAGCCGTATTCGATGATTTATATGAAGAATATACAGAGTGGCTAAAATTTTAATACTTAAATAATTGAGGAGATATAGTAAAATATATTAAAATATTTAAGTATCATTTACAGGGCTGGGATTAAACTAAATGGTTCAATCCCAGCTAATTTTATTTTTACATATGTATTGGAAGTGATTAAATGTCAGATCATAAAGACATGAACGAGCAAAATATTGACGCTAGCGAAGATAAAGAGCACCAATCTTATCCAAAAACTTTTAAATTCAAACGCAGTTATTTCATTTTACTATTATTAGCTACCGTGATGATTACAGTAGTAATTACTGTTTTTGCTACAATAGGAATAAGTAATTGGAAAAGCGGCTTAACAAGTAACCAAAGGCAAGAAGTACAAAAAATAGAAGAAGTATATAAAACTTTAAACAATGAATACTACAAAGACACAAATCCAGAAAAACTCTCTTCTGCAGCAATTGATGGTATGGTAAAAGATTTAGGTGATCCTTATTCAGATTACATGACTAAAGATGAAACAAAATCCTTTAATGAAGATGTTTCTGGTGATTTTGTTGGTATAGGAGCAGAAATGCAAAAAAAAGGTGATAAAATTGAGATTACAAGTCCAATGAAACAATCACCAGCAGAAAAAGCAGGTATACAACCAAAAGACATCGTTAAAAAAGTTAATGGTAAATCTATAAAAGGACAGCCTTTAGAAGCTATTGTAAAAAAAGTGAGAGGTAAACAAGGTACAGAAGTTACTTTAACGATTGAACGAGCTAATCAAACTCATGATATTACAATTAAACGTGATAAAATCCATGTAAAAAGTGTTGAATATAAAAAACATAAAAATGTGGGCGTCTTTACAATTAATAAATTTCAAAATAGTACTTCTGGCGAACTCAAATCAGCATTGATTAAAGCACACGAAGATGGTGTACGTAAAATCGTTTTAGATTTACGTAATAATCCTGGTGGCCTTTTAGATGAAGCTGTAAAAATGGCTAATATTTTTATAGATAAAGGAAAACCTGTAGTTCAACTTGAGAAAGGTAAACACAAAGAAGAAATACAAACATCAAATGACGCATTAAAAGAAGGAAAAGATATGGATGTATCTATTTTAGTTAATAAAGGATCAGCAAGCGCATCAGAAGTTTTTACCGGGGCTATGAAAGACTATGGTAAGGCAAAAGTATATGGCTCTAAAACATTTGGTAAAGGCATTGTTCAAACAACACACGAATTTGATGACGGCTCTTTATTAAAATTCACTAATATGAAATGGTTAACACCAAAATCTCATTATATCCATGGCAAAGGGATTAAACCTGATACTAAAATAAACGAACCAGCATATCAATCTTTAAATGTAATCCCTAATGATAAAACATATAAGTTGGGTGATAATGACAAAAATGTTAAAACAATAAAAGTAGGTTTAACTGCATTAGGTCATAAGACGTCAAATGAATCCAAAGAATTTGATAGTTCATTAGAGACTGCCATTAAGTCATTCCAAAAAGAAAACGACTTAAAAGTAGATGGCACTTTTAATAAAGAAACAAATGCGAAGTTCACACAACAATTAGTAAATAAAGCTAATAAAGAAGACACTGTACTCAATAAACTTTTAAAAATAATAAATTAAAATTAGTGAGGTATAAGTTTCATGATTAGAATTGCTAACAAAAATGATTTGTTAAGTATATTAAATATTGTTGAAGAAGCTAAAGCGACGATGCAACAAGATAACAATAACCAATGGGATGAGCATTATCCATTAGGAGAACATTTCGAGAGAGATATAGAGAAAGAATCACTCTTTGTACTAGAAGAAAATGATAAAATTTATGCGTTTATTGTTATCGACCAAGAACAAGCAGAGTGGTATGATAATTTAGAATGGCCTGTTAATAGACAGGGTGCATATGTCATTCATAGGCTTGCCGGTTCAGCAAGCTATAAAGGGGCTGCAACACAATTATTTGATTTCGCAGTTAATCTTGCACTTGATCATGGCATTCATGTGATATTGACAGATACTTTTGCACTAAATAAGCGTGCGCAAGCTCTATTTAGTAAGTTTGAATTTAATAAAGTAGGCGAAGTAGAGATTGATTATCATCCTTTTAATAAAGGGGAACCATTTTATGCCTATTATAAAAAATTAGAAGAATAGAGGTAATAATATGACGAAAATCGCATTTACCGGTGGAGGCACAGTTGGCCATGTATCAGTTAATTTAAGTTTAATTCCTACTGCACTCGAAGAAGGTTACGAAGCTTTTTACATCGGTTCAAAAAATGGTATTGAACGTGAAATGATCGAATCTCAATTACCTTCTATCAAATATCATTCAATATCTAGCGGTAAATTGAGACGGTATGTATCATGGGATAATATCAAAGACGTTTTTAAAGTTTTAAAAGGTATTTTAGATGCAAGACGTGTATTAAAAAAGGAAAAACCTGATTTATTATTTTCCAAAGGTGGTTTTGTTTCTGTACCTGTAGTTATGGCTGCTAAATCATTAAAGATTCCTACTATTATACATGAATCTGATTTAACACCAGGCCTAGCAAATAAAATTTCACTCAAATTTGCTAAAAAGATTTATACGACATTTGAGGATACCTTGCAATTTTTACCTAAAGAAAAAGCGGATTTTGTAGGGGCAACTGTCCGAGAAGATCTTAAAACTGGTGACAAAATGAGAGGTTATCAACTCACAGAGTTTAATGATAACAAAAAAGTGCTATTAGTCATGGGAGGCAGTTTAGGAAGTAAAAAGCTTAATAGTATCATCAGAGAAAATCTTGATGCATTGCAGACATCATATCAGATTATTCATTTAACAGGTAAAGGCCTAATCGATGAACAATATACGAATGAAAAAGATTATATTCAATTTGACTTTGTTAAAGATGATTTAACCGATTTACTTGCTATTACTGACACAGTAATTAGTCGTGCAGGTTCAAATGCAATTTATGAATTCTTAGCGCTTCGTATACCGATGCTTCTAATACCATTAGGACTCGACCAATCCCGAGGCGATCAAATTGATAACGCTAAGAACTTTGAAGCTAAAGGTTTTGGTAAAACGATCCCTGAAGATGCTTTAACAGAACAAAAATTAATAGATCAATTAAATGATATTGAAACGAATCGTGATACAATAATTAATCAAATGCAAACGTATAAAGAAAGCTTCACACGACAAGATTTATTTAGAAAAATAATTAAAGACGCATTAAATTAATAAGGAGGTTATGCAATGAGTCGTTGGAAAAGAATATCTTTACTCATCATTTTCACGTTAATATTTGGCATCATTGCATTCTTCCACGAATCTAGGCTAGGTAAGTGGATTGATAACGAAGTCTATGAGTTTATATATTCTTCCGAAAGTTTTATCACTACAACTATTTTCCTTGGGGTGACTAAAATTGGAGAAGTTTGGGCAATGGTTTGTTTATCGCTTTTATTAATAGCTTATTTAATGTTAAAGCGCTTAAATATTGAAGCACTATTTTTTGCAATTGCTATGGGATTATCAAGTACACTAAATCCACTATTAAAAAATATCTTTGATAGAGAACGTCCAACATTACTTAGACTCATAGATATCTCAGGTTTCAGCTTTCCAAGTGGTCATGCAATGGGCTCTGCAGCATTTTTTGGTAGCACCATGTACATTGCCAATCAAGCAATGAAAGGAAAATCAAAAGCATTCATGATTGGTTTATCTGCTTTATTTATTATTATGATTTCAACATCGCGCGTGTATCTTGGCGTGCATTATCCTACCGATATTATTGCAGGTATTATCGGAGGTGCATTCTGCGTAATTCTATCAACATTAATATTACGCCACAAGTTACAAATTTAATTCTTTTCAATTCAATGCTCTCCTAAAAGTTCATACTTTGCGAGAGCATTTTTGTATTAACTTAATAGAGCAACAACTTAAATGAAATTATAAACTGATAGATTATTAACATAAAAAAGGCAGCTAAATGATAATTAAATCATCTTACTGCCTTTTTATGTGTCAAAATTTATTATAAAAACCGATTTTACAAAGTAAAACCGGTTTTTATATTCACGTTGTCTCGCAACGTTAGTCTTTTACGGGCATATAAAAGGGGATATTTTTGAAAATGATCAATCCAATTAAGAACGAAATATGTGTGGGGGGGAATGTCTTAAGTTTGGAATTGATAATCATTTTCAATTACATTATACAACAATGAGAATGATTGTCAATTAAATTTTCTAAATTTTTTCATTTCATAAGAAAACTCTATAAACTTGCATTAATCACATTAATTCATCATGTCTTTTAATATATAATTATTTTTAGTAATGACTTTCTACAATGGGCTATTTCATTTAATATATAACTTGAGGTGTTACTTATGACAAAAATTTTAATAGTGGAAGATGAACAAAATCTTGCTCGTTTTATTGAACTTGAACTCGAGCATGAAAATTATGAGGTCGACATTGAATATGATGGACAACCTGGTCTAGATAAAGCGTTAACTAATGATTATGATTTAATCCTCTTAGACTTAATGCTACCAAATATAAACGGCCTAGAAATATGTAGACAAATTCGCCAACAACAAACTACGCCAATTATCATTATTACAGCAAAAAGCGATACATATGATAAAGTAGCTGGATTAGATTACGGCGCAGATGATTATATTGTAAAACCATTTGATATAGAAGAATTATTGGCTAGAATTCGCGCTATGTTACGACGCCAGCCACAAAAAAATGTAATTGATATTAAAGGTATTATCATTGATAAAGATGCATTTAAGGTAACTGTCGATGGCCATCCTTTAGATTTAACTAAAACAGAGTATGATTTATTATATCTATTAGCAGATAATAAAAATCATGTATTACAAAGAGAACAAATTATCACGGATGTATGGGGATATGACACAGAAGTAGAAACAAACGTCGTTGATGTTTATATCCGCTATTTAAGAAATAAACTTAAACCATTTGGCAAAGATAAATGTATAGAAACTGTTCGTGGCGTTGGGTATGTGATTAGACAATGAAGCAACGTAAATTAAAAACTAAATGGATGATGATTACTACAACCATTACATTTTTAACTATATTCGTATTTAGTCTAATTATTATATTCTTTTTAAGTAGCTCTCTCAGACATAATGAATTAAGTGAAGCTAATCGTAGTTCTAAAGACATTGTCCAATTATTTGAATCTAAAAACATTGATCATATAACGCCATTGGACTTAAATGCTTCATTAGGAAATTTTCAAAAAGTGATTCTCTTTGATAATAATGAAAAAAAATTAATCGAAACCTCAAATGACAATTCAATTACATACTCACCTGAAGTAGTGCCTAAAGATAGGAATAATATCGTGATTAAAAAACATCACAACACTGATTATTTAATCATCACGGACTATATAGATTCACCAAAATTCAAAGGCTACAGTGTGATTATACATTCCTTAGAAGATTATAATGCACTCGTTAACTCTCTTTACTTTATCGCATTAATATTTGGGGTAATTGCAACGTTTATTACAGCAATTATTAGTTATTTCTTTTCATCACAAATTACAAAACCTTTAATATTAATGTCTAACAAAATGCAACAAATACGTCGAGATGGTTTCCAAGAAAAAGTTGAGCTCTCTACAAATTACGAAGAAACGGATAACTTAATCGCTACGTTCAATGAAATGATGTTTCAGTTAGAAGAATCTTTTAATCAACAAAGACAATTCGTCGAAGATGCTTCACATGAACTTCGAACGCCTTTACAAATTATACAAGGCCATTTGAATTTGATTAATAGATGGGGCAAAAAAGATGCAGCTGTTTTAGAGGAATCTTTAGATATCTCGTTAGAGGAAATGTCTAGAATTACAAAATTGGTAGAAGAATTATTATTACTTACGAAAGAAAATAATAACAGTCGTGATGGAAATATTGAAAATGTAGAAATCAATGCAGAAATTACGTCACGAATTAAATCCTTAAAGCAACTTCACGAAGATTATACTTTTGAATTTGACGCGTTTCCTAAGCCACTAAATATAAAAATCGATCGCTATCAATTAGAACAAGTCTTGATTATTTTTATTGATAACGCTATGAAATATGACCAAGTTAACAAACATATTCGTATTCAGACAAGGTTAAGAAATAAACAAACATCTATAGAAATTACAGATCATGGTGTTGGCATTCCCAAGGAAGACATTGAATTCATCTTTGATAGATTCTACAGAGTAGATAAATCACGTTCACGTAAACTAGGCGGTAATGGACTGGGTCTATCAATCGCCAAAAAAATAATAGAGTTAAATCATGGTAAGATCCAAGTAGATAGTGTGGTAGGTCAATATACAACTTTTAAAATCACATTTTAATAATGCTTTGATTAACTTTCAAATCATAGTACGAGACAAAATCATTTGCATTATAATTTAAAAATATCTTCAGTGTGAGTTAATTCTAATCTATTGTTGTTCGAAAAATGTACAAGTGACACTCCTTATAGCAAACAAAGTACACTTAAAACGAACTTTTTCACCATTATAATTACTTACTGGCGGTGAGAAAGAAATCTTATTATTATAAATAGATTTCTTTCTCACCTCTTTTTTCGTATAAGTAAGTTATTGGTACTTTAATTTGTATATATTTAATGCTATTATTGATTTGTAAGCGTTTCAACTATTTTGTGGAGGGTGTAATATGAGCAACGAAAGTCAGGTTTCCGAGGCACCTGTAAATTTCGGAGCAAATCTTGGATATGTTTTAGATTTATATGATATATATCTAAATGATCCTAGTGCAGTTCCTGAAGATTTGCAAGTCCTTTTTAGTACAATTAAAAACGGTGAAGCAAACATCACAACAAATAATGAAGGTCAGAGTAACATAACTAAAGGGGATAGCACAATCAAACGTGTTATGCGCCTTATAGATAATATTCGTCAATATGGGCATTTATTGGCAGATATTTATCCAGTAAATAGACCAAAAAGAGAAAATGTTCCCAAGTTAACAATCGAAGATTTTAATTTGGATAAGGAAACACTTGAATCTATTTCAGCCGGTATTGTTTCTGACCATTTTAAAGACATTTATGATAATGCATACGAAGCAATTGTGCGTATGGAAAAACGTTACAAAGGTCCAATTGCCTTTGAATATACCCACATTAATAACAACAGAGAACGTGTGTGGTTAAAACGTAGAATTGAAACTCCATATAAAGCAACATTAAATGATAATCAAAAAATTGAACTATTTAAAAACTTAGCCCACGTTGAAGGTTTTGAAAAGTATTTACACAAAAATTTTGTTGGAGCTAAACGTTTCTCCATCGAAGGTGTTGATACTCTTGTACCTATGCTACAACAAACAATGAGAATTGCTAGCGACGAAGGCATCCAAAATATCCAAATAGGTATGGCTCATCGTGGTAGATTAAATGTTTTAACACATGTTTTAGAAAAACCATATGAAATGATGATTTCTGAATTTATGCACACAGATCCTATGAAATTCTTACCTGAAGATGGCAGCTTAGAATTAACATCGGGTTGGTCTGGTGACGTTAAGTATCATCTTGGTGGGGTGAAAACAACTCAATCATATGGTATTAAGCAAAAGATTTCCTTGGCTAACAATCCAAGTCATTTAGAAATCGTATCACCAGTAGTCCTTGGTAAAACACGTGCTAATCAAGATACAACAGATAAACCAGGCTCAGTAACTACCGAATTCATAAAATCTATGCCTATATTAATTCATGGTGACGCCGCTTATCCTGGGCAAGGTATTAATTTTGAAGCTATGAACTTAGGTAATTTAGATGGATATTCAACAGGTGGTTCACTTCACATTATTACAAATAACCGTATTGGCTTTACAACCGAACCGCAAGATGGACGTTCTACAACATATTCCTCAGATGTTGCAAAAGGATATGACGTTCCAATCATGCATGTAAATGCTGATAATGTTGAGGCGACAATTGAAGCAATTGAAATTGCTATGGCGTTCAGAAAAGAATTCCATAAAGATGTAGTCATCGATTTAGTTGGTTATCGTCGCTACGGACATAATGAAATGGATGAACCATCAATTACAAACCCACTACCATATCATGAAATACGTAAACATGAGTCAGTTGAAATCTTATATGGTAAACAACTTGTCAGTGATAATATCATTTCAGAAGATGAAATGAATGATATTATTGATGAAGTTCAAAAAACTTTAAGAGCTGCTCATGACAAAATTGATAAAAACGACAAAATGGACAACCCAGAAATGCAAAGACCTGAAAGTTTAGCAGAACCAATACAAAATGACGACTCGGAGTTAAGCTTTGAGCAATTAAAAGAAATTAATGATGCAATGCTTACTTATCCATCGAATTTCAATGTATTGAAAAAACTAAATAAAGTACTAGAGAAACGTAAAGAGCCATTTGAAAGTGAAGATGGATTAGTTGACTGGGCTCAAGCAGAACAATTAGCTTTTGCAACTATTACTCAAAATGGAACACCTATACGTTTAACTGGTCAAGATAGTGAACGTGGTACATTCAGTCACCGTCACGCTGTATTACACGATCCAGATACTGGCGAACAGTATGTGCCATTACACAACGTGCCTGATCAAAAAGCAACGTTTGAAGTGCATAACTCTCCATTGTCAGAAGCCGCTGTTGTAGGTTTTGAATATGGCTATAATGTACAAAACAAATCATGTATGACTATTTGGGAAGCACAATATGGGGACTTTTCAAACATGGCTCAAATGATTTTTGACAACTTCTTATTTAGTTCACGCGCTAAATGGGGAGAACGTTCAGGACTGACTTTATTCTTGCCACATTCATTTGAAGGACAAGGCCCAGAACACTCATCTGCACGTTTAGAAAGATTTTTACAATTAGCTGGTGAAAATAATTCAACTATCGTTAATTTATCTAGTTCAAGTAACTATTTCCATTTATTACGTGCTCAGGCGGCTAACCTTGGTACACAGTCTATGAGACCATTAGTAGTTATGTCACCGAAGAGTTTATTACGTAATAAGACTGTTGCAGATCCTATCAGTAAATTCACTTCCGGTAAATTCGAACCAATTTTACCAGAAGATCACGATAAAGCATCAGTGAAAAAAGTTATTTTAGCATCAGGTAAAATGTTCATTGATTTAAAAGAGTATTTGGCTAAAAATCCAAATGATTCAATTTTAATCGTAGCAGTAGAAAGACTTTATCCTTTCCCTGCTGATGAAATTAATGCATTATTAAACGAATTACCTAATTTAGAAAATGTAGCTTGGGTACAAGAAGAACCTAAGAACCAAGGTGCATGGTCATTCGTCTATCCTTATCTAAAAGAATTAACAACTGATAAATACGATTTAAGTTATCACGGTCGTATCCAACGTTCAGCTCCTGCTGAAGGTGATGGTGAAATTCACAAACTCGTACAAAATATGATAATCGAACAAAGTACAAACATTAACTAGGGGGAAGTTAAGCATGCCAGAGGTAAAAGTTCCAGAATTAGCAGAATCCATAACAGAAGGTACCATTGCAGAATGGTTAAAACAAGTAGGTGATAGCGTAGATAAAGGTGAAGCTATTGTTGAATTAGAGACAGATAAAGTTAACGTTGAAGTTGTTTCAGAAGAAGCAGGTGTGCTTCAAGAATTATTGGCTGACGAAGGCGACACAGTAGAAGTTGGTCAAGCCATTGCAGTAGTTGGAGAAGGCAGTGGTAATAATACTTCTGAGTCACCAACGAAACAAGAAGATACAAAAGCAACTGACAATTCAAATAACGAACAACAATCTTCTGAATCAACAGAAAGCAAACCAGAAGCGTCATCACAAGATAACGGCCAACGAGTAAATGCTACACCATCTGCTCGTAAATACGCTCGTGAAAAAGGTATTGACTTATCTGAAGTATCACCATCTTCTAACGATGTAGTGAGAAAATCTCATGTTGATCAAAGTCAAAAACAATCAAGCACTCAACAATCACAACCAGCTGCTAAAGAAGAAACTAAAAAACCAGCACAACAAAACCCATCAAAACCAGTTATTAGAGAAAAAATGTCTCGTCGTAAGAAAACAGCTGCCAAAAAATTATTAGAAGTATCTAATAATACAGCTATGTTAACTACTTTCAACGAAATCGATATGACAAATGTTATGGACTTACGTAAACGTAAGAAAGAACAATTCATCAAGGATCATGATGGTACGAAACTTGGTTTCATGTCATTCTTTACAAAAGCAGCTGTAGCAGCATTGAAAAAATATCCAGAAGTAAATGCTGAAATTGATGGCGATGACATGATAACTAAACAATATTATGATATCGGTGTTGCAGTTTCTACAGAAGACGGTTTACTTGTACCTTTTGTTAGAGATTGCGATAAGAAAAACTTTGCTGAAATAGAAGACGAAATTGGTAATTTAGCTAAAAAAGCGCGTGACAAAAAACTTGGATTAGATGATATGGTTAACGGATCATTTACAATCACAAATGGCGGCATCTTTGGTTCAATGATGTCTACACCTATCATTAACGGTAGTCAAGCTGCGATTTTAGGTATGCACTCAATTATCACTCGTCCAATTGCTATCGATGCAGATACAATTGAAAACCGTCCAATGATGTACATCGCTTTAAGCTATGACCACAGAATCATTGATGGTAAAGAAGCTGTAGGTTTCTTAAAAACAATTAAAGAATTAATTGAAAATCCAGAAGACTTACTATTAGAATCTTAATCCACAACACAAAATAGTTTACTAACCCTAATACAACGGCGTTCAGCGTCGTTGTATTTTTATGTATTTATATATAATTTAAAAAGCACCTAATAAAAAACTATCAAAATTACATAGTGTCATGTATTAAAAAAGCATAGAAAACAAAAGGAAGTGTCATATAAGCATAATTTTCAAATTAATGGGGGACAAAGCCAGAATTTCTATTGTTAAGCTAAATACACCTTTAAAATGCAAATTTTAATTACATAACACTTAGGAATTTAAAAAACACACTTTCGCAATGATAAAATATGCACAATATAAAATTGTTATTATAAAGTGTGAAGTATAAATTTAAAAACATTAGTAAAAGGAATGATTTTATGACTTTTAAAAACGCATTGAGATTCGGTATCATTATGTCATTAGTCATGTGCACAGCATTTTATATTATCTCACCACCTGAACACATATTAGGAAAAACAGTTTATTCTTTAATTACTAACTTGCATCGGTTTATTACTAACTTATTTTATACTAGGCAAAGAAAACATGAAAAGAAAATAAGGTTATAAACTTATGAATTTAATAAATAATATCTATAATGATATAGATATTAAACTATGTTGATGATACTCTGAATAAGTTAATAAATTAAATCCAACACCTATTAATAAAGCGTGAAATATTCAGGAATAGTTATAGTAATTATTCATATAAAACATTATTAATCAATACAAATCGCTATAGGAAAGTTGTATTATGCATTAAATTGTCAAACAGGAAAGAAGGGATAAAAACTATGTATCATCATCAAATCAATTATATAACACCTATAGAGCGTGATTTCACGCTAATTTTCAAACTAAATTCTGATTTAATTAATCAGCTAATGAAACGAGGAATACATCACTATGAAGATATTAGCAGTTAGTATTTTCGTTATTACCTTAATTTTTGTTATTTGGCAACCAAGAGGTTTAGACATAGGTGTATCCGCATCTATTGGTGCAATTTTAGCAATAGTAACTGGTGTCGTTAGCTATGCTGATATATTAGAAGTTACAGGAATCGTTTGGAATGCAACCTTAACATTCGTCGCTATTATACTAATTTCACTAATTCTAGATGAAATAGGATTCTTTGAATGGTCTGCTATAAAAATGGTTAAAGCTTCTCATGGCAATGGATTAAAAATGTTCATCTATATCATGATATTAGGAGCAATTGTTGCAGCATTCTTCGCAAATGATGGAGCTGCACTTATATTAACTCCTATAGTTCTCGCTATGGTACGTCATTTAGGTTTCAACAAGAAAGTAATTTTTCCATTTGTTATTGCAAGTGGCTTCATTGCTGATACAACTTCTTTACCGCTTGTTGTGAGTAATTTGGTCAATATCGTTTCTGCTGACTTTTTCAACATCGGGTTTTTAGAGTATTTTTTAAGAATGTTTATCCCAAACATTTTCTCATTAGTGGCTAGCATAGCAGTACTATGGTTATATTTTAAAAGTTCTATACCAACTAAATTTAATTCCGATAATATAAAGGATCCATCTACAGTAATTAAGGATAGACGC
Source organism: Staphylococcus sp. Ze2 (assembly GCF_048568365.1). Lineage (NCBI taxonomy): Bacteria > Bacillati > Bacillota > Bacilli > Caryophanales > Staphylococcaceae > Staphylococcus > Staphylococcus sp. Ze2. Next base: position 1,811,700 of record NZ_CP183486.1, read on the forward strand.
CTTTTCAAACTTTCATGGATTGTCCTCGCTATTTTAGTTATAGGCTATTTAATCAGCGAATTTATCGCCATACCAGTATCGGTTATTGCTGGTCTTGTAGCATTGATATTTGTTATTCTTGCTCAAAAATCAAGTGCCGTACATACGAAAAAAGTAATAAAAGAAGCCCCTTGGAACATCGTCATATTCTCTATAGGAATGTATCTTGTTGTCTTTGGCTTAAAAAATGTAGGTATCACATTAATACTTGCTGACATTTTGACGCACATTTCAAATTATGGCTTGTTTAGTAGTATTATGGGAATGGGTTTTATAGCAGCTATACTATCTTCGATTATGAATAATTTGCCTACCGTTTTAATAGACGCAATTGCTATCAGTCAATCTAGTGCTACTAATATAATTCAAGAAGGTATGGTTTACGCTAATGTAATAGGCTCAGATTTAGGACCTAAAATAACACCAATTGGGTCGTTAGCTACATTATTATGGCTTCATGTACTCACAAACAAAGGTGTGAAAATATCATGGGGGACTTACTTTAAAACAGGTATTATAATTACTTTACCTGTACTATTCTTTACACTTGTAGGTTTGTACCTAACTTACCTTATATTCTAATAAAAAATAGCGCCTACGCAAATTTATGCGTAGGCGCTATTTTTAATAATGAATAATCATATTCATTCTCATCGTCGTCTCATGCTCGTTTAAATATTTATGAAACGTGTTCCCATTAAACTTTAGCGATTCATCTTTTTTCACAACAACGCGTTCGTCACCTAATATAAGCGTCAATGTACCATCAAATACAGTAATGTATTCACTTGCACTAGAGCCACGCGGTTCTCCATTCATGGTGCCTCCAGGCTCTATTACAACCATATGGCTTTCAAATTTTTTAGCAATATCAAATTTGAAGTAAGGATAAACGCTATATTTATGCTCAGATGATGATAAAGGTTGTATGTCTTGAATCGTAATTTTTTTAGCGAATTCCTCATTGTCTTGTGTCAATTCGGCAAAAGACATCTTTAAACCCTCAGCAATTTTCCACAATGTAGTAATAGATGGTACCGACTCTTTGCGTTCAATTTGTCCTAACATTGTTTTACTTACCTCTGTAAGAACCGATAAATACTCTAATGAATAACCATTTTGTTTTCTATATAATTTTAGATTTTCTGCAATAATATCATTAATTTCTTTCATCTAAAAACACCTCATTATACAATATAACGTACAAAAAGAACGATATAAAGTAATACGCTATAACGTTTTTATAAGCGTTATAGCGTATTAATAGGTGGGGTAGGGGAAGTGTATTGTGTATAAACCCCTTATCAACAACGTTCATAGGGTTCGTTAAATAAATTCATCTGATTAAATATTCACTCTAATAACATTAAATTATAATAATATTTATTATTTATAGATTTTCAAAAATTACACATTCAAGAAAAATATATTATTATATTTAATTAACCATTAGCTAAATGTTGTTGATAATAACTTTTAGGACTACACCCGTATATTGTTTTAAAACGTCTATAAAAATTCGAGTAATCACTAAAACCACATAATACTGCTACTTGCTGTGGGCTTTCTCCTTTTTTTAACATTCTTTGTGCATTTTGTAGCCTTATTTGTAATAAATAGCGGTAAGGAGGATATCCTACTATTCTTGTAAAATGCTGTGTTATTTTATATCGACTAACATAGAATTTCTTTTCCAAATCTTCTAAAGATATTTGATCAGCATAGTGTAATTCCATATAATCTAGGACTTGTCTAACTAACTGCATTTGTGGATCGTCCTCTATCTTTACTTCAGCATTTTCTATGGAAACTCTGTTAAGTAGAATGAAAAATTGAGTCAACATAGATTCTTCAGCTAGTTTTTTGCCGTATTTATTATTTTCTTGCTCATTCAAAAGGCCTTGTAATAAATAATAAAGCTCACGTTTTTGTACCTCTGTTAGTTGTAGTGAGTGCTTAAAATTAGGTGATTTGGTATCAAAACATTGCATTAAATTACACTCAGGAGTGGAAAGCGACTCTAATAGCTGTCCATCAAATCTCAGACCAATTCTTTCCGCATGTCCATCCATTTGTTCATTTAGCTGATGAAATTCATACGGCGTAATTACCAACATAGAACCCACGTCTAATTGAAATTGCTCTCCCTCAATTGTGTACATCATATTTCCAGATAATGAAAAGAAAATTTCATAATGATCATGATAATGTAGCTCGTTACCAAAGTGGCCATCACTAATTTTATGCCATACTGCATATTCTCCCTCGAACGGTAGTGAAATAGTATCAAATTTCAGTTTAAATGTTTCATCGTCTAACATCGATATACCTCCCACTCAAAATACAATCTTTTTATCTTTTTTTACAATGTTTAAAATTTTCTAATAATTTATACTCACATTATAGCACTTAAAGTTGATTATCATGAAAGGATGATTTATATGGTTAAACCACAAATTGGTGTACAAATGATGATGTTAAAGCAAAAAGTGGAAAAAGATGGAATCTACAATGTATTGCGAACGATTCATGATCTTGGGTACCAAGCTGTAGAAGTCTCACAAATTGAAATGACTCCTCATAACATTTCTGAAATGCAAAAAGCCATCAAAGATTTTGATATGAATATTGCTGCTATGTCATGTGGAGTAGAAGATATTTCAATTAATCAAAAATATCCTGGTGATACTTTACAAAATGATTTTGAAAAGATTGTTGCAGATTGTAAGGCGGTTGACTGCAATATATTAAGAATTGGTATGTTGCCGATGAATTACATGGGCTCAAAGGAGCGCACACTTAACTTTGCAAAAATTTGCGATGACTATGCACAACGATTAAAAGCAGAAGGCATTGATTTATATTACCACGCACACAATCTTGAATTTGTTCGCTATGATGGGCAATTTATGCTTGATTTAATGCGTGATAATACAGAAAATCTAGGGTTTGAATTAGATGTGCACTGGATATGGAGAGCCGGTCTTAACCCTATAGACGTTATACCAAATTATGCGCAACGTATTCGTGCAATTCATTTAAAAGATTTTCGTGTAGGCGAAATAGACATGGATCAATATCCTGGTGAAGGTCACGAGAAAATATACTATATGCTACATATGATTACGCAATTTGCAGAACTAGGTGAAGGCACTTTACCTTTAAAAGATATTATTGAGGTTGGGTTAGAAAGTGGTAGTGAATACTTCTTCGTCGAGCAAGATGAATTATATGGTGCCGATCCTTATGATTGTTTAGTTACAAGTCTAGATCATTTATTAGAATTAGGTTATAAACATTGGTTTTAATATCTGATTACAATTATAGACAAAGTGGATATTTCACAAATTCACGACCAAAAAATTGTAAGCGATTACAATAATAAGCGTTATTCTTTTAGAAATTGGAGGTAATTTCATGTTAAATAACATTGCTATATCAGGTTTTTCTGATGAAATATCATCAGATTTAGACACACAATTGCAAAAGGTATCAGAATTAGGTATGCATTACATTTCATTACGTGGCATTGACGATGAAAATATAGGTGATTATACAGTCGAGAAAATAAAAAAGAATGTTATTCCAAAATTAAAAGAATGGAATATCTCAGTTTCTTCTATTGGCTCTCCGATTGGTAAAATATATATTCAAGATGAAGAAGCGTTTGAAAAACAATTAGAAGTCTTAAAAAACATGTGTCAAATCGCAAATGCAATGTCTTGTAAGTATATTAGAATTTTCAGTTTCTATATACCTAAAGAGCAAAATTTTGATGATTATCAGCATACAGTTATTAAGAAATTAAAAGCATTTGCAAAAATTGCAGAGCAATATAACGTCGTTTTACTGCATGAAAACGAAAAAGATATTTTTGGTGATATAGCTCGTCGTTGTAAATTCATCCTTGATGAAGTAGGGTCAGACCATTTTAAAGCGATTTTTGATTTTGCCAATTTTGTTCAATGTGGAGAAGACACACAAGCTTGTTATGAACTATTAGAATCTGACATTGAATACATCCACATCAAAGATGCGGTCTATAAAGACAGTATTAACGTTGTTTGTGGCACAGGCGATGGCCAAATTGAGTCTATTCTTAAACAAGCGATAACTAGTGGCTATAAAGGATTTTTAACTTTAGAACCTCATCTTGTTGTATTTGATGCAATTAAAGATTTAGAAATAGAGCATTCCACCGAAACAATTCAAAATACAGCTGCAAAAGATGGCGCTGAAGGATATCAAATTCAATACGAAGCGCTTTTAGAAATTTTAAAGAATATTGAAAATAAGGAGAATGTATAATGACAAATATTCGTTTAGGTATAATTGGATTAGGGGCACAAGGCAATACTTATGCTGACTTTATCAACGAAAACAAAGTAAAAAATGTAGTGATTGGTGCCATTTGTGATATCGATCCTGATAAAAAAGCACTAGCTACCGAAAAATACCCAAATACGCCTTTTTATAATGATTATATTGATTTATTAGAAAGCGGAGATGTCGATGCTGTTGTGACAACAGTACCACATTATTTGCACACTGAAATAGGTAAAGCCGCATTAAACAGAGACATACATGCGCTATTGGAGAAACCAGCTGATATCTATGCCGAAAAAGTAAAAGAAATTAGCGACTTAGCCGCTTCAAAACCTGAATTGACATTTGGTATTTTCTTTAATCAAAGAACTAATCCACTTTATCAAAAAGTTAAAGCCTTAATTGATGATGGTGAAATTGGACAAATTAGACGTACAAATTGGATTATTACTACTTGGTGGCGACCACAAGCATATTATGATCAAAGTTCATGGCGTGCAACTTGGAATGGAGAAGGCGGTGGTGTACTAGTTAACCAAGCACCACATCAAATTGATTTAATGCAATGGTTATGCGGACTACCAGAAAAAGTATATGCCAATGTAAAATACGGTTACCAGAGAAATTTAAATGTTGATGATGATGTGACGACCGTATTAGATTACGGTAATGGGGCGACAGGTGTTTTCATTACATGTACGCATGACATCATTGGCACGGATCGACTAGAAATTACAGGAGATAAAGGAAAAATTCTAGTAGAAGATAGTAAGAAAATAACAATCAAACGTTTAAAACAATCTGAAAACGAAATGAATGAAACTATGACTTGGGCAGATGTAGCAGAAATATTCAAAGGTGATGGTATGGGAGATATCTATGAAACAGACACCTTTGAATTTGATAGTGTGTGGGGAGAGCAACACATCAATGTACTCGAAAACTTCGCTGCAAATATCATTGATGATACACCGCTTATAGCACCTGGTAGTGATGGAATTAATGGTGTTAACTTTGTAAATGCAATTTATCTTTCTAGTTGGTTAGGTAAAGAAGTAACACTCCCTGTAGACCCAACAGAATTCAAAAATGCGTTACAACATAAAATTAATTCAGAAGATCAATAAATCCAGCTATAACAGGAGATGGTAAAATGTTGAAAGTTGGTGTAGTCGGTTTAGGCGATATCTCACAAATTCATATACATGCAATACAACAAAATCCTAAAGCTCAATTAATCGCAGTATGCGATGAAGATATGACATTAAAAAACAAGGTGCCTCATAGCAATTTTTACAATGATTTAAATAGCATGTTAGATTCAGAGACATTAGATTGCGTTCATATTTGTTTACCTCACCATTTACATGTATCTGCAACTACAACATGTGTTGAAAGAGGTGTTCATGTATTACAAGAAAAGCCCTTAGCTGTAAATGCAAAAGAAGGACTCGAATTAGTCACACTACAACGTCAATTTCCAGAAATTAAGATAGGTATATGCTTTCAGAATAGATATAATGATACCTTCCAAACATTAAATCGCATTGTTAGAAGCGGACAATACGGTGAGGTCATTGGAGTAAAAGGTCTAGTAACATGGTTTAGACCTGAATCCTACTACACAGAGAAACCTTGGCGTGGACAAATGGATTATGCAGGTGGAGGTGTTCTAATCAATCAATCCATTCATACATTAGATTTAATGCAACTACTTTGTGGCAATATAGCTTCGATTAAAGGAACTGTATCTCAGTTATTAGATTATGATATCGAAGTAGAAGATACCGCATCCGCACATATTAAATTTGAAAATAATGCAAACGGTATGTTCTTTGCTACTAATGCTAATTTCGGAAATTCCAGCGTAGAGTTACAGGTTATATTTGAAAACGAAAAATTAACAATTAAAGATAATATACTTACACGCATGAATAAACAGGGTTATAAGATTCAAATTAAAGAAGATGAAAAACTAGATGGTGATAAATCATATTACGGACCTAGCCATGGTAAACTGATTAACCAATTCTACGATTGCATTATTAATGATGAAAATGATTATATACAACCTAAAGATGCATTAGCATCTATCGCCATGATTGATGCTATACAAAAATCTTCCAAATCAAATAGTGCGGTCTATTTTACAAGTAATTAAATAAATTTATTATCATTCGAAATTATTGCACATCGATTTTTATCGTTGTGCATTTTTAATTCGAATTTATTTATATTAAAATTATTATCAATTGAAATCATTCATATATTTCCATATACTAAATATAAAATCGATAATGGCAGGTGTTAAGGTGAACAATCAATCGAAGGTTATTTTAGATCTCGCCGTAAGTCTAGATGGCTATATAGAAGGACCTAACGGAGAAGTTGACTGGTGTATTATGGACCCCGAAATGAATTTCAACACTTTTTTAAAACAGATTAGCGCTATCATATATGGCAGAAAAAGTTATGATTTATGGGGAACTTATACCCCTCCACTCGGTAATGCAGAAAATGGGGACGACACTATGTGGCAAGAGATCCATAGTAAACAGAAATATGTATTTACTCACCAAAAAAGTCTTGTTTCTGCTAATGCTGAATATATACATTCAAAAGATATGGTAGTAAGTTTAGACGAAATCAAAGCACAACAGACTAAAGATATTTGGTTATATGGCGGTTCAAGTATTATAACTTCTTTTATAAATAATAACTTAATAGATGAATATCGCTTATCTATACACCCAGTTGTGTTAGGTTCTGGAAAACCTTTATTTGAACATTTAACAAATAGAGTTAACCTGATACATGTAGAAACTAATACATATCAAAGCGGTGTCGTGCAACTTATATATAATAAAAACAATTCATTATAGCTAAGCATTGTATAAAGGAGTATATTTATGGCTGAAATAGCAGTAGCAATGGACCAGGTTACATTAAAGCTCAACAACAAAACAATCATCAATAATTTATCATTTCAAATACCTAAAGGCTCAATCACCTTGTTAAAAGGGAAGAATGGCGTTGGTAAAAGTTTAACACTCAAATTGATGACACAGTTAATAACACCTAACGCTGGTAATATTACTGTCTCGGGCCATACAAGTTACGCGCCTGATAGTTTTCCTGAAAATATAAAACTAACAACAAAATCATTTCTAACAACTATTCAAAATTTGAATATGAAGCGGAAATCTGACAGCCAAACCGTCGATGACTATTTAGCACTATTAAACCTATCTTCACTTCAAAACACTAAATTACATCATCTTTCAAAGGGCTCTTTACAAAAAGTGAACATTATCCAAAGCTTATTAACGGATGCTGATATATTAGTATTTGATGAACCTTTTTCAGGTTTAGATAAAACGTCAGAAGCACAATTTTTAACCCGATTACAACAATTATCGAAAACTAAAACAATAATTATTACAGATCATGATGCAAATATTGAACATACAATTGCGACTCATATATTAAGTTTAGATGATTATACATTCATCCCACAATCTAAGCATCAAGAGTTGAAGACTATCACGATTAGCAACCAACAATCTGTTGGTGATGTCATTGAACATGATTTAGCGTCATGGGTACACGTTAAAGCAACTTCTAACCATCAATATGTAACCTTGCAAGTTGACAAAGAAAATGTAAATATCGTTTTACAACATTTGCTAAAGCACAATTGCGAAATCATCGAAGTAAAGGATCTTTAAAATGATATATTCTTTTTTAAAATACGAACATTTAAAATTTTTAACATCATATCAATTCATTGCACCAGTATTCACATATTTACTGTGGATCATTGGCATTTATATCTATCGAGATATGCCTGTGCTATCAAGCTATGGTTCTACAGCGATTGGTTTATTTATAGTGATGACGTGGATAACTATTATTAATTTCGGTCGTGACACTTTAAATGAACGTCATATCTTCTATATGCAATTACAATCAAAAACTACTTATTTGTTAATAAAGATACTTTATATATTTTTATTTAGTACATTATTGGTTATTGTTTCATTGATTTATCCTCTTTTACTTAATGTATTTGATAAACCTGTTTCATTGAATTTCGTCTTAATTGGCATAGTTACCCATCTATTGTTAAGTATGTTTGGTATTATGTTAGGCGCTTTTATTACAAATACGCACATTGCCACTAAATCTTACAGATGGTTATTAACAATATTTATTATGCTCATCATTTTCACTAAAGAGGTAATTATAACAACTGTACCTTTTACAAAATGGTTACTCTGGTTATTACCACCAATTAGTAATCTTTTAAACCAATTGAATAGCGATAATTTGTCAATTCTGAATAGCCATTTTCTCCTGATATGTTTATTTGCTGTGATTTATATTCTGATAGCACTTAAATTGCTTATTGTACTATTTAAAAAGGCCTGACTAATTCGTAAAAAAAGACATCCCTACAAGTTAGAATGTACAACAAACTTGTAGGGATGTCTTTTTATTGATTTAAAGAGTCAAAATATAACTAAAATTACAATTAAGCAATATAAACAAACAGCTCAATAATAGCAATAATTAAAAATACCAAAAATACAACGCCGTAAATATTATTCTTTTTAGCGCTTTGCTCATTTTGAGATTTTTGTTTTGCTTTATTGTTTATGTTAGTGAAGAAGGTAATACCAGAATAAACTGCAATAAGTACGGTTATACCAAACACAAACCACATACCACCCATTATGACAAACCTCCTTTAAAAATAATCAATATGCTACTAATCTTTTTTTAAGATTAAAATCATGATATATACCTATATTAATACATTTTTGGGGTTCATCCAATGTATATTCTAAAAATTTAATTAATATACATATTTACCTTAAACTTCATCGTATAAATAACGCATGAAATAAGTTATAATGATTGAAAAGCTATGAATAAAGGAGTTAATATAATGAATGGTCTTAGAAGTGTAACCACAGGGACAGATAATTTAGAAAAAACTAAAACTTTATTTAAAGATGTATTAGGTCTAAATGTTGCAGATAAGGGGCAAGCTCTCCGTTTCGGCGATGCAGAACTCAACTCTGGCACACGTATCCATTTTGTAGAAATACCAAATTATACGAATCAAGACAATCATATTGAAAATATTGGTTTACGTTTACCAAGTGACGAAGGTTTAGATGAATACCGAGCTATCTTAGATGACCATCAAATTGATCATAGTGAAATTACTGATTTAAATGGGCATAAGTATTTTGAATTTAATGACCATAATCATCAGACATTCAATATATATTCAAACGAGCATAATACGGGTGCCCCTCTAGGGATGCCCACATTTGATAGTACTGTTAATCCACTGCATCAAATTCAAGGATTAGGGCCAGTCTTACTTAAAGTAAATGAATTACTACTTACTCAATCTATTTTGACAAAAGTGTTTGGACTTACGCATTTTGCAGAATACACATCACATCCTGAATCGGACTATAAAGTACAAGTATTCCGAATCGGAGAAGGCGGTTTAGGTGGAGAATTGCATTTATACGCTGCTGATGAAGATTTGAAGATGCCGAAACATGGTATTGTAGAACAAATTGAGTTTGCAACTGAATCCAAGGCACAATTCCAAAATGCATTACAACAACTTGAATCTATAGGTATCCCTTATCAATCATTAGATCAAGAAGGTGAAAAATCCTTAAGAATTAGTGAAAAAAGTGGTATCACTTTTATATTGACTTTAGAAATTAAATCATAGAAAGAGGAATGTTTATTTATGTTACATGAAACATGGAAAGAAAATACACCAGTGAAAAAAGTTGAAGTTATCCATACAAATGCTAAGAAATTTACAGTTTCTGATATGCTAACTGTTGGGCAACAATATAATGTTATAAATGAAACTGAAGAATATTACCAAATCATTGATAACTCTGGCCTTGTTGGTGGTTATTACAAAGAATATTTCAAAGAAGTATAGAATTAATTTGAATTAGTTGATAAATATTGCGCTCATATTGTGTTGCGCGTTTAAATAATTTCTTAACAAATAAGGCTAGGGCGAAATCTGATGATGTATTCATGCCCCAGTCTATTTTTAATGATTTCTTATTAAACAAATAAGCCATATTTTATATAGAGGAGACAATTCACAATGACAAGTACAAACTATATTAATAGAGATGAAACAGTCTTTAACGACGCAGAAGCTTTGATGCAATTAAACAAAAATATCTTACTAAAAGGGCCTACAGGATCTGGTAAGACAAAATTAGCAGAAACATTAAGTGAAACAACAAATCGCCCAATGCATCAAATCAACTGTTCAGTCGATTTAGACGCGGAAAGCTTACTCGGTTTCAAAACTATACAAACCAATGACAATGGGACACAAGAAATTGTTTTTATAGATGGACCAGTAATTAAAGCCATGAAAGAAGGCCATATATTGTATATAGATGAAATTAATATGGCTAAACCTGAAACGTTACCTATTTTAAATGGCGTACTAGACTACCGTAGAAAACTAACGAATCCATTTACAGGGGAAGTAGTCAATGCAGCACCCGGATTCAATGTAATTGCGGCAATCAACGTTGGCTACATAGGAACCTTGCCAATGAACGAAGCATTGAAAAATCGTTTTGTTGTCATTCAAGTAGACTACATCGATGGTGATATTTTAAGTGATGTCATTAAACAACAAAGTCAGTTAAATGACGATGCGTTAATTCAAAAAATCATTAAATTTAATGAAGATTTACGTACAATGACTAAACAGGGTCAAATTTCAGAAGAAGCGGCTAGTATTCGTGCACTTATAGATTTAAGTGATTTAGCTACTATTATGCCAATCAGACGTGCTATTCAACGAACAATAATAGATAAGTTAGAAGATGAGCGAGAACAGCAAGCTATTTTAAATGCAGTAGAATTAAACTTTTAGTGAGGGATAAACATGAGTGATCGTTTTATAAAATTTAATGACGAACAGCTAGATGCTAAACAAGTGATGATGCTTCAGGATTTAGCACGTCTTTTACTGAAAAATGAGCAAACACAAGTTAAGATTCAAAAGTTCCCTTATTACGATCCAATTAATAACACTTTAATCACTAGTTCTTTTTGGTCACATAGAGATGCTAATGTTGAAACTACGGGATTAAAAACTGACGTCATGCTCGCTGCTTATGGTTATCAGATGATGGACGAAAAGATTGTGAATCATGTTATACAGAACCAGGAGTTCAAACATCCCAAATTTTATCAACAACTTTTCAAATTACTTGAAGATCAACGTATCTTAGGCGCAATAGCAAAAGAACGTCCATCGACGAAATCAGCTATTCAGATGCGTAATGAAGTTAGACTCAACTACACTAAGACACAAATCAATGTATATAGAACCAAAACTACTTTTACAGATTTATTATTTTTATATTTAGAAGCTTCTTTTATAACAGAAAACTTTTACGATATACCACAAATACATCCACAAATTGATGATGTGTTAAATAATATGTATATGTACTTACCAAACTTTTTCTATAACAAGTCTTCCGAAGATAATATGTATTTAGTTGAGCGCATTATGTTCCAAATTGACGATATATTAAAAGAGGATATGCTAAACGAGTATTATCATTTACCAAAAAAAGTTTATGAATCTATACAAGCACTTCAATTTGAGGATTTAACTAGAACAGATGCGAGCAATACGGACGGTACTTCAAAAGAAGACAAAGACGAAGATTCAGTAAGTGAAGAGATGGAATCAAATAACCAAGATAGTGCCTCACAAGGTGGCGCGTACTTAGAAATGGAATTACACGAAGGCGAAAATAGTGACGTTATGGGAGATAATGATAATGCGCGTGAAGGCGATGCCGGCGATGATATGACTGATATGCAAACTAAAAAGGGTAAAGGTTCATCTAACAATATAGAAGACGATCAAGGTGGTTCAGTTGGACTTAATCAAGCGTTTGCCTTAAAAGGAATTAATGAAAATGTCGAAATCAAATGGAACATCCCTGAAATCAAACCCCAATTTATTCATGAATACCACGAGGTTGAATCTGATGTCCAGTTTGAAACCAAAGATTTAATTCAAATCATACAAAAAACCATTGATAGAGAATATCAAGATGAACGACATAATTTAACAAAAGGTAGATTACAGAAGAATCTACTCAATTGGTTTATAGATGATCAATATAAGTTATTTTATAAGAAACAAGACTTAAGTCAGTCATTCGATGCTACGTTCACGTTATTAGTAGATGCTTCAGCCAGTATGCAAGATAAAATGGAAGAAACAATAAAAGGCGTCGTGCTATTTCACGAAACATTAAAGAGTCTCAATGTAAAACATGAAATATTGGCATTCAATGAAGATGCTTTCGATGCCGATGAAGCAAACCAACCTAATATTATTGATGAGATCATCACATATAATCGTTCTATGATGGATAAAGAAGGTCCAAGAATAATGGCGTTAGAGCCTCAAGATGATAATAGAGATGGTGTTGCTATTAGAATTGGTAGCGAAAGACTCATGCGTCGCTCTCATAATCAACGTTTTTTAATTGTCTTTTCAGATGGAGAACCTTCTGCATATAATTATAGCCAAGATGGTATATTAGATACGTATGAAGCGGTTGAGACAGCTCGTAAAATGGGCATCGAAGTCTTCAATGTATTTTTGAGTCAGGAGCCTATCACAGAAGATATTGAGCAAACGATTCACAATATATATGGACAATATGCTTTATTTGTAGAAGGTGTTGAAAATCTTCCATCCCAATTATCACCATTATTGAAAAAACTATTATTAAAGTCATTTTAAATAGGCTATTTTTGATAAATAATAAACGATATATTTAAATATTCTGAAATTTATATAGACGATATCTAATTAACCATGATAGAATAGGTAATATTATTTTATTGGTTAGAAGGAGCAAGTCATATGAATAAAAATACATGGATTATAGGTTTTACATTGTTCGCAATGTTTTTTGGGGCAGGTAATCTTATTTTCCCACCAAATTTAGGCTTAGATAGTGGACAGTATTTCTGGCCATCAATCTTAGCATTTGCTTTAACTGGTATCGGACTACCACTATTAGGCGTTGTCGTAGGCGCGTTAGATAAACAAGGTTATATAGGATCGTTAAATAAAATTTCACCTAAATTCTCTATCATATTCCTAGTCATCATCTATCTTACAATTGGACCACTGTTCGCGATTCCTCGTACAGCATCGACATCGTTTGAAATGACAGTAACACCTATTGCACACACAAATAGTAGTTTAGCATTACTTATCTTTACGGTTTTATTTTTCTTGATAGTCTTATATTTATGTATTAACCCAACTAAAATGGTAGATCGCATTGGTTCTCTATTAACACCACTGTTATTGATCACTATTTTAGCAATGATTATCAAAGGATTTGTTGATTATGGCAGTAATTCGCATAGTCAAGCTGCTGAAACATTCACATCGAACTTTGCAGGTTTCTCACAAGGATTTACAAATGGTTATCTTACTATGGATGCCATCGCAGCTATAGCTTTCTCGATGATTGTCGTTAATGCAGTAAAATCAACAGGTATTACACATGCCAACCAAATCTTCAAGCAAACGTTAATGGCAGGTATTATCGCAGCTGTAGCTTTAATGTTTATTTATATCTCATTAGGATTTATAGGTAATCATATGGCTGTTCCTCAGGAAAAAATAGCTAGCTTGAATGCAAATGACCAAAATATTGGTACATATTTATTAACGACTATGGCCAGTGTTGGCTTTGGGACATTTGGTAAATATTTATTAGGTATTATTGTGGCACTTGCTTGTCTCACAACAGCTTGCGGATTAGTCGTAGCTGTATCAGAATATTTCCATAGAATTTTCCCAAGAATTTCTTACAGAATATATGTAATTGTGTTTACACTAATTAGTTTTATTTTAGCAAACCAAGGACTTAACTCAGTCATTACTATGTCTGTGCCAGTATTAAGTATTGTGTACCCTGTAGCAATTACATCGGTATTACTTATTTTATTAGCACGTTTTGTACCTACAAAACCAATTGCACAACAAATTCCTGTTGCAATCGTTACGATTGTATCTATTTTAAGTGTCATTCATACACAAGGCTGGCTAAAATTGAGTTTCATTGAAAGCTTGCCACTAAAAGACTATTCACTTGAATGGTTCCCAATTGCTGTTGTGACAACAATCATAGGTTATATTGTAGCTGCAATGGTTAAAAATCAAAAACCAATTGTTTACGAAAAAGAATAATAATAATAAAGGCAAATTAGCGCTTAAGCTGGCGTTGATTTGCTTTTTTATGTAATTAATCGATAAATAGATACTTCTATCTTATTCAAACTTCTTGTTAACTGAATATGTAAACTTGAAGAAAATAAATTTGAAAAATCGATTTGATTAGTTTTTAAAAATAGGCTATACTCTTTACTTCAAGTGTTTCGTCAAAGAACAATATAAGAGTATTACAGTGATAGTCAATTGGTATTTACATAAGTGCGTAATAGTGTATTTTTTACGGAATGTGATTTTTTAATATAGATAAAACAGCTTACATAAAGTATTTGTGGTTGCCACACAAACGCTCAAACCTCTCATATTATAGATTCACCTTTACTATTTAATGTACCAATAAGTATCTTATTCAAATTATTAAAAGCGACATCATAAACTCAATAATTATATTGTTCAGAACACGTATAATAGAGGGGTCGAATAATATTAAATATTCACAATGGAAAGATAAATTAGATTGGCCAGTATTTTTGATTAGTGGGGGCATCCTTGTTTTATTTGTATTGATGTCATCCATTTTTACACAGACAACTTCGAATTTCGTACAAAAAGGTTTTCAAATTTCAATTACTTATTTTGGAGCTTTTTGGCAAGTATTACTTTTAGCAACATTTGCAGTAGGTGCATTTTTGGCATTTTCAAAATATGGTCGTGTTCGACTAGGAAATGCTTCTAAACCAGAAATGGGTTATTTTAGATGGGCTGCTATCGTAATCACATCGGGCTTAGGCGCTGGTGCTATTTTTTGGGCTGCAGCAGAACCGATGTATTATTTTATAGATGTGCCTCCAACCATGGATCCTGACATTAAAAATGGCAGTACTCAAGCCATTCCAGCTGCTATGGCACAAAGTTTTACTTCTTGGGGCTTTACAGCGTGGGCAGTTTATGGCGCTGTTAGCGGTATTATTATTATGTATGCACACTATAATAAACATTTAAAAATGCGTCCTCGTACACTACTATATCCAATTTTTGGTAGTAAAATAGAAAAAAATAAAATTGGATGGATTATAGATGTGTTTTGTATTTTAGGTGCTGTCGCTGGTACTATTGGAACAATTGGATTCTTCGGTTTTCAATTTAGTTACTGGTTACATAGCATTTTTGGTATACCCGATAATATAATCACTCAAATATTGTCTGTTACAGGCTTAATGGTTGTTGTAACTATCTCTGCTACTACCGGCATTGAGAAAGGTATTCAATTTTTAAGTAAATTAAATGTATGGTTAGCACTAGCACTTGCAGCATTTATATTATTATTAGGTCCTGGGCACTTTATTATAGATACATTTATATCTTCATATGGTGTTTATATCACTCATTTTCTAGAAATAAGTACATTTAGAGGAAATGATAAATGGGCTGGCGCATGGATGCTATTTTTCTTTGGTTGGTTTATAGGATATGGGCCATTAATGGGAATGTTAGTTGCTCGTGTATCTAGAGGTCGTACAATTAGAGAAATATTTTTACTTGTATCAATAGTAGCTGCAGTAGTTTCTCATATATGGTTTTCTATTCTTGGCGGTAGCGGACTTTTTTATGAAATCAAAAACAGTGGTGCAATCAGTGGGCCATTAACAGATAACGGCTTACCTGCAGCAGTCATTTCAATTGCGTCTCATTTACCATTAGGCACTGTTATTGTCATTGTTTTATTACTATTGACGTTAATATTTGTCATCACCACTGCCGATACGATGTCGTATTCAATTTCGATGTCTGTTACAGGAGAAGGTGACCCACCTAAAATGATAAGACTCTTTTGGGTTGTTATTATGGGCGTTATTTCAATTGTTCTAATTAATATAGGGGAAGGTAGTATCAATGCTATTCAATCTTTTATTATTATTACGGCCGTTCCTATATCAATCATTATGCTGCCAGCAGTTTGGACAGCACCAAAAATTGCACATAAATTAGCTGTAGAACAAAACATAGTAGCTAATAAAGATGCAGAGACTTCAAAAGACGATATTTTAGCTAAAAAAACTTCTAATAACGATTAAACTAATTGTAATTTCAAAACATATAATAGAAATGTTTCAGTTTAACACTAAAATTAAATTGAAAGTAAACTTATATTAGATTCAAAAAGGGCGTATCCATTATGAAAATGGGTACGCTTTTTACTATAATATTTTACTATAATAAATTTTTTGGCGTATACGCCCCTAAGAGAAAATAGACTTATAACAAGTTTTCACGACTTAATGTACTATCAACAAAAACTCCGAGACATCTATTTATGTCCCGGAGTCACTGCTCAAAGTAAATATTTAATTAACCATCAAGAATTATTTATTTTGTTTCATATCTAAAAGTTGATTTTGTAATTCGGTTTCAAGTTGATTCAATTCGGACTCAGCTTGTTTACGTTTATTACGACCTTGTTCTTGAATCTGTAATGTCTGTTCTATTGTTTCAATAATGTCATTTTGCGTTGTTTTAAGAGTCTCAATATCAACGACACCACGCTCATTTTCAGTAGCAGTTGCTAGAGCATTTTGTTTCAATAGTTCAGAGTTCTTTAATAATAAATCATTTGTCGTATCAGTAACGGCTTTTTGAGCAGTTACTGCATTTCGTTGTCTCATTAAAGTTAATGCAATTGACATTTGATTTTTCCACAATGGTATACTTGTCAGAATAGAACTTTGAATTTTTTCTGCTAATGCTTGGTTAACATTTTGAATCATTCGTATCTGTGGCGCTGTTTGTATCGCAATTTGTCTAGATAATTGTAAATCATAAATACGTTTGTCTAAGCGATCGATAAATTGCTCCATATCAGATGCAGCTTGCACATCCATTTGATTACCTGTTGATTTTGCTTGCGCTCTTAATTTAGGCACATCCTCTTGTTGCAAATCATGCTGCTTCTTTTTGGCAGCTTCAATATACAGTGATAATTCATCAAAATAGTCTTTATTCATATTATATAATTCATCTAGCATATCTACATCTTTAACTAAGTTGTTTTTATGCTTATCTAACTCAATAGATATGCGATCTATCTGTGAGCCAACCGACTGCATCTTTGAAAATATTTCATTTACAGAGGCTTTTGTTCTTCTAAAAATACGCTTTAATTTCGATTGGTTTTCTGGATTCAATTCATCAGGATTTACTGATTTTAATTTGCTCATCAGTCCATTTAACGATTCACCAACTGGTCCAACGTCAGTTGTTTTGACCTCATTTAATATACGGTGTGAGAATTGTGACATATGTGATTGTGCTTCCGTACCATAATTTAGTAAGCCATCATGATCCATAGGTTTTATTTTTTCGCTCAACTCATTAATCTTTTGTTGCTCTTTTTCAGTATATTGGGTAGAGTTGACCACTTCAGACTTACTTGTAGAATTTTCTTCTATATATTTATCTAATGGATGCGAATTTATATAGTCTTGTTCTCTTGCCATAAAATCTCTCTCCATTCTTATTTTAATTTGCTACTTCTTATTTCGACTTTGTTCAATTTTGTTTAATTCCATCTCTATATCTAACTTGCTATAATCTTCATCATTAATTCTTCTTAAATCAGCTACCAATGTTCTTTTAACTTCATCCAAAGTAATTCTTGTTTGTTCTAATTTTTGTTTTTCTTCTTTAGTTTTCTTAGGTGACTTAGACAATCTTGTATATGCTTCAATTAAATTCAATGCATTATCAATATGGGAGTAGAAGAAACTTTCGACTTTAAAAAATGAACTTGGTTGTTGTTTTACTGCATAAAATATAGCCCGAGATATTCTATAGATTTCATTTACTTGTCTAAAGTCTTTAATAGATCTAACATTTACAAATGATTTGAATATGCGTCTAATTTTATCCTGTGTATTGTTTAATTGACCGTTTACAAAGTGATAATCTCGACGAGTTAAACCAATTTCTTTTAAATATTTTCTAGAAGTTAAACGTTGAATAGGGAAGTAAAACGTTATAAATGTTGCTACGGAAATCAATAAATCAAAAATAAAATAAATATCTAAGGCAAATATACTAACAAACCATGCGATAACTGCTGCTGGCAAAGCAATAATTGACCCGAAAATACGAGAAATATTATATCTCAAACTTCATCTTCCTTTATATAGTTTTAAAATCTTTCAATGATTGCTCAATTTCTATCTCTTCAGTAGTAAAGTCCTCAACATGGGATGCGGGCGAAGCGCCATCTGTAACTGCGTTAATAAACTGTGTTAAAGATGGTTCATCACCTTGAGCATATATATCAACGTAATTATCTACATTTTCAACGGTACCAACAATATGATATTTTCGTGCTATTTTTTGGGTATAATAACGAAAACCTACACCTTGTACCATCCCAAATACTTTAATGTGTTTACGTTTCATAAAATCACCTCTTAATTAACATTATACGAAATTTAACGCTACAAAACTAATATTTAAGTTTATAAATTGATAGTCTATCGGTCTAAAGTATGAGTCAGATAACTTGATTTTGTATATTAACTCTTTAAAATATTACACATAGACAAAAAAATTGTACGTCTCTAAATCAAAATAAAAACGTCTATATTTAGTTTTATTTTATTTCTATTTATAAACATGGGGGATTTAATTTAGAGTATATGTGTGATCGAAATACATACATAAGTATAAGCACTTTGTTCTATAAGTCTAAATAGCGAGGTGCGATCTCAGTTACACCAAAAAATGATTTAGACTATATATGAAAGGGTGAAGATTTATAATGTGGACAGTTGCAAAAATTCGAGCTGATTATGAAGGCTGGTGGTTATTTAGTGACTGGACTGATCATATCGTAGAACAGTATGACTTCGAGACTTACGATGAAATGTTAAATTTCTACAAATCATTAATTTTAAAAAGCAAAAATTCATTTGATAACTATTTAGTTGGAAAGCACAATATTCATGCATTTTATAACAATTGCGAATTAGGATTTTGTGAGGATTGCGATGAAGATTTACAAATATTCTATAGTTTTATAGTTTTAAATAAAAATGAAGTTTATTTTAATTTGCCTATAATTGAATAAACTATAAATTAACGTTTGCCTTGCAATTCAACTGAAAATATCCTATAATGTTAGTCAAGCAATTGTTTTATTCCATATTGCAAAGAATATTGTACTTACAGACTCGTACTGTCTTATTGTATTTTTTGTAATATGCGAATAACGCATATTGAATGAATATTAGTCTTGGAGGTTTCACATTTATGAAACAAGGTACAGTAAAATGGTTTAACGCTGAAAAAGGATTTGGTTTTATCGAAGTTGAAGGAGAAAACGATGTATTCGTACACTTCTCAGCAATTAACCAAGAGGGTTACAAATCATTAGAAGAAGGTCAATCAGTTGAATTTGAAGTAGTTGAAGGCGACCGCGGTCCTCAAGCTGCAAACGTTGTAAAACTATAATATAGATTGCAATATTGACTATTTAAAGAACCTTGTTAAAGGTTCTTTTTTTATAGAACCCCTTGCTTATTTGATAAACAAGGGGTTCTTAATGCATGCGTTCTCGCATGTATTCCTATTTAATGCTTATTTATAGAACTAGATATTTTAAATAAAAAGTGGTTCCATCAACCTTAAAGGAGATGGAACCACTTTTTTAAATTTATTTCGTATCATTAATGATTAATTGACGTAATGATTGACGTTTAATAACTTCTCTAGCTTTACCGTCTTTTAAGAAGAATACTGAAGGCTTCTGCATTTGATTATAGTTTGAAGCCATTGAATAATGATAAGCTCCTGTAGATAAAACTGCTAAATAATCGCCACGTTTTACTGTGCTAGGTAATTTTGCATCTTTGATAATAACATCGCCAGACTCGCATAATTTCCCTGCAATTGTAACCGTTTCATCTTTAGGGTCATTTCTATTAACAAGTAGTGCTTCATATTGCGCATCGTATAATGACGTTCTAATATGATCGCTCATACCTCCATCAATAGAAACGTATTTATTAACATTAGGGATTTCTTTAATTGTCCCAACTTCATATAAAGTGATACCAGCTTCACCTACAATTGAACGTCCAGGTTCAATACCGATTTCAGGAATAGGGTAATTAACTTCTTCTACAATCGATCTAACCGCAGTAGTAATTTCCTCAATCCCTTCTTCGATAGGAAAACTTACATCTCCTTCAACATATTTAATGCTGAAGCCACCACCAAGATTTATTAACTCTACTTCAATATTATTCTCTTTCAACCAGTGAACTACAAGTTTTGTAGTCTCAATCATTGCTTCAGTACCCTCAATTTGAGAACCTACATGAAAATGAACACCTTTAAGGTTTAAATGTTTTGAAGTTCTAACTTTCTGTACACCTTGAATAGCTAAACCATGCTTAATAGATAAACCGAATTTACTATCTTCTTGTCCTGTTTGAATAAATTCATGCGTATGTGCTTCAACACCTGGGTTTAATCTAATGACTACATTGACTTCTTCACTTGCGTAACGATCAATAAGATCAATTTCTTCCAATGAATCTATAACGATATAACCAACTTTACTTTCTAAAGCATATCGAATTTCATGTTTTGTCTTATTATTCCCGTGAAAGTGAATATGTTGTGGGGCAAACCCAGCTTCTAAAGCTGTGTATAGTTCACCTTCAGAGACAACATCTAACTCAAGATTTTCTTCTTGTACCAACTTAACCATTTGTAAACAAGTAAATGCTTTAGATGCATATGAAACATTGTAATTTAATCCACTTTTTTTAAAAGATTCATGAAAACGTCTCATTTGATTTCTAATTTGCACTTCATCATATACAATCGTAGGCGTCCCAAAACTTTGCGCTATAGTTTTAAGACTTGTACCTCCCATTGTAAGTTCGCCACTATCATTATATTCTACTACCATAATTTATCTATACTCCTTTATTAGTGAGTCGTGATTCATTGCACTCAGTTGTTCAGAATTGGCACCGACACCTTTAAACGTATATTCATCAACACGTATATCATTATTATATAATATAACTTCATCTCGTGCATTCACGCTATCATCGACTTCTACAAACATATGACTCATCATCAACGCACAAATAGGGAAACGTTTGCCGTTTATCATCGCTTCATGCTTCGCTCTTGATTTAAGAATGCCGTCACCATAACCAATATCAACCACTGCTAGTTTAGTTTGATCTCTTGTAGCTTCAAACGCAAAACTATAACCGCAGTAATCACCTTTATTTACTTCTCTTACTTGAATGATATTGCCTTTAACGGTTAATGATTGTTGAATGACCGTTTCGTCTATCTTACTATATGGTCTAGATCCATACAAAGCAATACCTACACGCGCATGTGTATGATTAGGGAATATACCTTCTTCTCTATAATAACTTGCGCTATTTTGAGCATGAATCATATCAAATTGGTAGTTTTCAGCTAATAATGCTTCTACAATATCTAACCATGCCTCACGTTCAATCTTATAATCAGTCACATCAAATTCATCTGCATAACCAAAATGGGTCCACAATCCAACAATGCTCATTTTATTAGTATTTTGGTTTTGCTCATGGTGTGAAAGCAGTTCTTTAATTTCAGCTATCGTTTTCATTCCTGAACGATGTAATAAATTCTCATATTCTACATGTACTTGTATATCATATAGTTCATTTAAATTCTCATAATAAAATGATAGGGAAGGTAACGTCATTTGTATGTTATAAGCACGCACTTTATCAAATTCATAGACAGCATTCATTAAAAAAATAGTAGCATCTGGAGCTAGTTTACGAATCCGTATAGCTTCCCTTAATGAAGTCGTGCTAAATGTATTAATGCCTATTGCCAAAAATTGTGTAACAGCAAACTCTAATCCATAATGATATGCATTGTTTTTGACGACAGCCATCAATTGGTTGTCTTGTTTTACATTTTCAGCGTTTTTTCTAAATGTTGCTGTATCCACAGACCAAATAGCTGTCATTTTGCGCGCACCTCACTGTAAGAATTTAATATTTGTTCATAATAATCAGCAATTCTAATAAGCATATGTTCATTAAAGTTCAAATGAGAGGTATGTAATCCCGTCACAAATCCTTTGGCTTCATCGCGTACACCTACGAAAACAAAATAACTTGGAGCTAGTTGGCTATAAAAACTAAAATCTTCTCCAAATAAATATGGCGTAGGTTTATCAATCACTTCAAATTTCGCATTTTTCAAGCCATTTTCTACATGTTTACGTAAATTCGGATCATTATAAGTAGGGGGATAACCTTCTTCAAACTTCACTTCACAGTCTACATTGAATAATAATTTGACACTTTCTGCAATTTTAGCCATTTGTTGCTTAACTATTTCTAAATCATTAGTATCATAAGTACGAATAGTACCCTCCAAATATCCATGGCTAGGTACCGTATTAATAGCTTCTCCAGCTTCAAAATGACCCATATGGACTATATTTCGTTTTAAACCATTTAAATGATATTGTTGAATTTGACCAACTTGACTCAGTACATGTTGTAATGCCTCTCCACAAGAATATCCTTGTTCTTTATCCGCTACATGACTTGATAGACCATTCAAGAAGAATCTATATTCTGTAGCACTCGCAGTAATCTCTTCATCTCTGATGACAACACGACCTTCATTTTCAAATGGCATCACATGGACTCCAAACACTGCTTCAATAGGGTATTGATTAAATGCTCCGGCTCTAATTAGTCGATTTGCACCACCACCTGTTTCTTCAGCAGGTTGAAAGATAAAGACAATATTTTGAGGAAGCTCACCACGATCAGCTATGACTTTACAACGTTTAACAAAGAGCATTAACGCCGTTGTATGTCCATCATGCCCACATGCGTGCATCACATTATCCGTTTTACTTCTAAAATCTATATCATTTTCTTCGAATATTGGTAACGCATCGATATCTGCGCGATAAGCAATTGTGTGTTCACCATTACCAGGTATGTATGCAATAATCCCTGTATCAAGTGGTTTTTGATATGCGACTCCCAATTCATCTAAAAAGTTAGCAATATATTCAGTTGTTTCATATTCGTGTAGGCTCAATTCTGGATGTTGATGTAAGTAACGTCTATGTGTTGTAACAAATTCTAACTCATTCATTAAAATCAAATCCTTTTAGTTAAAGTTATATTTAGACTCTAGTTCATTCGCACAAGCCTATTATGTATCATTAAATATTATAAAAATGAGGAGGTAAGACGACCTTTTAATATATGAAATCACTATCACATATTAAAAGTTGAGACATTATAATAAATTTTATGCAGTCTCGTCTATACCTCCCATTTGGCTATTTCAATATTCATTTAAATGAATATCTTTGTTTTAATTAAGTATTAGTCATTTAATTTTCTTAATGCTGAAACAATCTCGCGTTTAGAATCTTCAACTTCACTTGTTTGCTTAATGACTTTTGCAGGAGTACCAGCTACTACAGAACCTTCTGGTACATCTTGGGTAACGATTGCGCCAGCCGCAACAATAGAACCTTTACCAACACGAACACCTTCAAGAATTACTGCATTGGCACCAATTAACACATCATCTTCGATGACTACTGGCGATGCACTTGGTGGTTCAATTACACCTGCTAATACTGCACCAGCTCCAACATGAACATTTTTACCAGTAGTAGCGCGTCCACCAAGCGTTGCATTCATATCTACCATAGTACCTTCGCCAACTACAGCTCCAATATTAATTGTAGCACCCATCATGATTACTGCACCATCTTCAATAATCGCTTGTTCACGAATAAAAGCACCAGGTTCAATTCGTGCATTTGTATTTGTTAAGTCTTTCAATGGAATTGCAGAGTTACGACGATTCATTTCAATTTCTAATTCATCAATACTTGATTGATTGCTTTCGTAAAATTGTTTCCATTCATCAGCTTCACAAAAGATTACTTTTGAATCAGCTGAACCAAATACTTTAAAGCTTTCAGGGAAACTCACATTTTCAAAATTTCCGTTTGCATAAACTTTTAGTGGTGTAGATTTTTTTGCATCACTTATAAATTGAATAATTTCTTCTGCCGTTAAATGTTGTACCATAATTAAATACGCTCCTTAGGGTTTATAGGTTGTCAAATGTATAATAATCATTTGCTTTATTGATTAATTTTTCTGCTGCGCCAATTGCACCATTGGCAAAAATATCTTTAGACTGTGCACGATGCGTTATTTCAATCGTTTCATCTGTACCGGCAAAGAGCACGTCATGTTGTCCT
The DNA here is from genome assembly GCF_048568365.1 of Staphylococcus sp. Ze2. NCBI lineage: Bacteria > Bacillati > Bacillota > Bacilli > Caryophanales > Staphylococcaceae > Staphylococcus > Staphylococcus sp. Ze2. The sequence continues at coordinate 1,836,683 of NZ_CP183486.1, forward strand.
ACAATTGTACCTCCACGAATTGAATGAACTCCAATTTCATCTTGAGTACGTTTTTCATTGTTTTCATGTCTATCATAAACTGGTGTAGATTGTGAACGTAAGGATTCAATAACATCGTAAAGTTTAACTAACGTACCACTTGGTGCGTCAACTTTTTTATTATGGTGAGCTTCTGTAAGCTCAATATCAAAGTCTTCGAGTAAGGGCACAGCAGCTTCTAAAATTTTAGTTAACGCATGAACACCATAACTCATATTTGCACTGAAAAATACAGGCATGCGATTACTTAGTTCTTTTAGTTTATCAATAATTGTATCTTTTTCACCAGTGGTCGCAATAACCAATGGTAAAGTGAAATCCTCCTCTAATAGAGGTAATAATAATTCAGGATTTGAAAAATCAATAGCCACGTCTGCGTCTTTGACATCCGCAATATGTTGAAAAGTAGGGTAAGAGTAGTCTTTAGTTTCATCCCTTACAATTAGCCCTACAATTTCATGTCCTTTTTCTTCAGCTAGTCTAGCAACACGTTGATTCATTGCTCCATAGCCAATAAGTACTACTCTCATGCTTTTTCACCTGCTTTAAAATTTTCATAAGCTTGTTCTAATGTTTCACGTTCAGCATCTTCAAGTGGAACTAGTGGTAAACGCACTTCATAATTTCCAAATCCTTCCAATGCTGTTAATACTTTCACTGGAATAGGGTTTACATCTACTGATAGGGCATCAAGCAATGTTTGAATTGGTTGAAATTGCGTTTCAATATTTTGCCCATTTTGTTTAGCATCGTATAACGCTTGGAATGACTTCGGAATCACATTTGCAACAACTGAAATTACACCGTGACCACCTTTATTAAAATATTCAACCACATTATCGTCATTTCCACTATATAAAGCGAACTCATCTAGTTTTAGACGTTTTTTTAAATCATCTAAATAATCAAAATCATTTGTTGCATCTTTTAGTGCGACGATATACTCATTTTGACTTAATGTTTCGACAGTTTCTGCTTCAATTGTCATATTGGTACGAGAAGGCACATTATATAAAACGACTGGTAATTTAACTGCATCAGCAATTGTCGTAAAATGCGCAATTAAACCACGTTGATTTGTTTTATTATAGTAGGGCGTAATCAACATGATTGCATCTGCGCCTAATTCTCTAGCACGTATCGAAGCTTGAATAGATTTTTGTGTATTGTTAGTGCCTGTGCCTGCAATTACCGGTACTCGGCCATCTACATGGTTAATAACAATCTCTAATATTTTATCTTTTTCATCGTCAGTAAGTGTAGGATTTTCTGCAGTAGTACCATTGACTACGATAGATTTTGTATCGTTTTCTATCAAATAATCAATATGTCTTCTAATGGCTTCATAGTCTACTTCATTGTGTGTGAATGGTGTTGCTAAAGCTACACCAACGCCTTCAAAAATGTGTCCCATCTTATTTAACTCCTTTCAAGCTCATTACTTGTTCAAGAATTTGCACTGCATTTAATGCTGCACCTTTCAATAAGTTATCAGAAGTACACCATACGTGGAATGTATTGTCTAAACTATCATCACGACGAATACGTCCTACAAAAATTTCATCTTTATCAGTAGAATGTATCGCTAACGGGTATTCGTTATTCTGTGGATTGTCTACAAGAACAACGCGATCATCATTTTCAAATAATGCTTGTATTGCTTCAACCGTAGCTTCTTTTTCTAATGTTACGCTCATGTGTACACTGTGGCTATCTTGCACTGGTACACGAACACAAGTCGCTGTAACTTTTAAATCATCTGCATTTAGGATTTTACGTGTTTCATCAATCATTTTTTGTTCTTCTTTTGTATAGCCATCTTCAAGAAAACTATCTATATGTGGTAACACATTATTATAAATTGGATGTGGGTATGCTTCTGGCGCTTTGCCATTTGCACCTTCTGCTAAATCTGCTTTACCTTTAACACCAGATCCAGACACTGCTTGGTAAGTTGTGTATGCGACACGTTTCAAACCATATGTTTCTTGTAATGGTTTAAGTGGCACAACTGATTGAATCGTAGAGCAGTTAGGATTTGCAATGATTTTTCTATCTAGTTTAGGTTCATTGACTTCCGGTACAATTAAATCAATACCTTCAGTCATTCTCCATTGGCTAGAATTATCAATGACGATAGCTCCTGATTCTTCAAAGATAGGTGAGAAGTGTTCACTTGTACTTCCACCAGCGCTCATCAATACATAATCAAATGGTTCTTTAGCCGCATCTTCAGTTAATTCTCTAACAGTATATGTTTGACCTTGGAATTCTACTTGTTGTCCAGCTGAACGTGCTGATGAAAATAGCACCAATTCATCAAAAGGGATTTCTTTTCTATCAATAGTTTCTAACATTTTTCTTCCTACTAAACCGGTTGCACCTGCGATCGCTAATCTTGTCATATACAATACACTCCAATATTATTTTTTAATAGTACTATAATTTTGAAAATTCAGATATCAAAAGTTTGATAAAGGGTTTGAACAGCACGTTCGCCATTCACAGCATCAATAACACATGAAATACTAATTTCTGAAGTTGTTGTTTGATAAAATGAAATATTATTTTCAATTAATGTTTTGAATGCTTTTGAAGCTACGCCCGACATGTCTCTCATGCCAGAACCAATTAAAGAGAGTTTAACGTAATCTTCATTTATCTTAAAGTCTAACGCACTAAACGATTCTTTTAAAGACTCTAAAATCGTAGAAATTTGAATGACATCTGTATCTTTAATCGTAAAGGACATTTGTAATCCTTCCAAATTGATGATTTGTGATATCATATCAACATTAACAGAACCATCTTCTAAATGATTGAATAATGCAGTTAATAATTCATTATCGGGTAGGGGATAACTAATTGTAACGTGCATCATATGCGTATCTAACGCAACGCCTGTAACGGCTTTTCTTTCCAATATTTCAGTTTGGGGCATAATCCATGTTCCTTTCACATTTGATAAAGTTCTTCCTAAGTATAGTGGAATACTATAATTGTTTGCCAATTCTACACTTCTTGTTTCGAGCACACCTGCGCCTAAAGCACTCATCTCCATCATTTCTTCATAAGAGACATAGTCTAAACGCTTAGCATCCTTGTACAGTCTCGGATCTGTTGCATAAACACCATCAACATCAGTATATATTTCACATGATGTGTTATTGCTTGCTGCTAATGCGACTGCCGTAGTATCGGATCCACCACGACCTAATGTAGTTACTTCAAAGTTATCATTAATACCTTGAAAACCTGCTATGACTAAAATGTCATTTTCAGTAAATGCTTGTTCGAATGTATCAGGGTCAATTTCTGCTATACGACTCTTCAAATGATGGCCAACAGTCTTAATACCTGCTTGATAGCCAGTCATAGCTTTGGCGTTAATACCGATATCATTTAAAACCATCGATAAATAAGAAACTGTTTGTTGCTCTCCAGTGGTAAGCAAGAGGGCAAGTTCTTGATCTTTAGGGCTACTAGTTAAAGTCGAAACATTGGCCATTAATTCATCTGTTGTTTTACCCATAGCACTTACAACCACAATTAATTGTTCACCTTGCTCAACTCGTAATCTAAGCATTTCGGCAATATTTTTAATTTTAGTAAAATCACTTACTGAAGAACCTCCAAATTTTAAAACACTTCTTTCCAATTTCTATATCCTCCTCAACGAATAGGGGAGAATCACAGTATTATAAAAAAAGAACAAGTTCGGAATGCGAACCTGTTCTATAATATATATACAAGTGATGCACTCCATTATTTTAAAATAATGACAGACTCTTAGCTCTTAACCATAAAGTCCAACGTGTTATAAGCTGCTATTATAACTGTTTCGGCATCTCACCCTTTCAAAATTAGCTGCTAGCAGGCAGGTTCTTCTAATAATTACTAATGATTGATGCGCCTCATCAAAACCATATTTAATTTTTTGTTTATGATTCATATTATACATAGGCATACATGTACTGTAAACCGCTTTTACAAAGTTTTTTTAATTTACTGAAAAATATAATGTTCTATAAATTATTTTTGCAACTTATGTGTAAAAAGTATCGAAAAGTGCCTTGTATTTTTATTTTTTTAATTTTAATACTTCGGAGAGTGAACTAAAATTCTTCATAAACTGCCGGATCTTGTCCTTTTAATCTACCATCTTTTTGAGTTAATGTATTTATTTTTTCTATATCCTCATGCTCTAAAGTAAAATCAAAAACTTCTTTATTTTGAATTTGTCTAGCAACAGAAGTTGCTTTTGGAATAGGGACCACACCTTTTTGAATATGCCATCTCAAAATAACTTGAGGAATAGTTTTATCATATTTTGTTGCTATTGCCTCAATATCTTTATCATTTATAACTTCTGAAGCACGACCAAGAGGACTCCATGCTTGTGTGATGATTCCTTTGTCATTGTGATAACTAATCATATCTTCTTGATTAAAATAAGGGTGTAATTCTATTTGGTTTACTGAAGGCAGAACTCCTGTTTCTTGTTCTAACGTTTCAATGTGTTCAGGTAAGAAATTACATACGCCGATAGATTTAATTAATCCAGCACTTTGTGCATCAATCATCGCTCGCCAAGCCTCTACAAATTTACCTTGTCTTGGATTCGGCCAATGTATTAAGTATAAATCGATATATTCCACATTCAAACGATAAATCGATTCTTGAATAGCAATCATTGTCGCATTATAGTCTTGATAACGTCCAGGAAGTTTAGAAGTTACAATAATTTGATCTCTTGAGACATGACTCTGTTCAATCGCTTTACCAACGGCGCCTTCATTCTCATAATTGTACGCAGTATCTAATAAACGATAACCTTGATTTAGCGCGCTAACAATCGCATGCACCCCTGATGCGCCATTTAACTTATATGTACCAAAGCCTATTTGGGGTATTATCTTTCCATCAATCATATTTAAATTTTGCATTTTCAAATTCCTCCTAGCTTAAACTTATAATTATTATATAATTCTAGAAAAGCTTTTCAAAGTAATCGGCCCATTCAACGTTTCTTTTATAAACATCAAAAGGGGAGTAATAAAAAAAGTCTGTCAGATTATAATCTGACAGACAAACATATTTCCACTCTTTTTATTTAGTTATAATTTAACAATCAATAATTATTTCGTTAATACGCCAGTTTCTTCTAAATAAGCTTGGTATGAAATCTCTTTAGATACAGATCCAGCTGGATTTAAGTCGATTACACGATTTGCGATTGTATTGATGAATTCAAAGTCATATGAAGTGAAAATAAGAGAACCTTTAAAGTTCTTCAAGCCATCATTTACAGCAGTGATACTTTCTAAGTCTAAGTGGTTCGTAGGCTCATCTAGCAATAGTACGTTTGCACTTGATAACATCATTTTACTTAGCATACAACGCACTTTTTCTCCACCTGATAGCACGCTTGCTTTTTTCTTAACTTCTTCACCACTAAATAACATACGACCTAAGAAACCACGTAAGAACGTTTCAGTTTGCTCATCCTCAGGCGCGTATTGGCGTAACCAATCGACAAGATTCGTGTCAACACCTTCAAAGAATTCTGAGTTATCTTTAGGGAAGTAGCTACGAGATGTAGTAACACCCCATCTTACTGTACCTTCATCAGGCTCCATTTCTCCGGCTAGTATTTTTAGTAATGTTGATTTAGCAAATTCACTATCTCCAATTAATACAGCTTTATCGTTTGGATCCATTGTAAATGAAATGTTATCAAGAACTTTAACACCATCTATTGATTTCGATAGGTTTTCTACAAATAATAAGTCATTACCAATTTCACGTTCTGGTGTGAATTTTACAAATGGATAACGTCTAGAAGAAGGTTGAATATCATCTAGTTCAATTTTCTCTAATTGTTTTTTACGGCTTGTAGCTTGTTTAGATTTAGATGCGTTTGCAGAGAAACGCGCAACGAAATCTTGTAACTCTTTAATTTTTTCTTCTTTTTTCTTGTTTTGATCTTGAGCCATTTTCATAGCTAATTCACTTGATTGATACCAGAAATCATAGTTACCTACATAAATTTTAATCTTACCATAATCTAAATCAGCAATATGTGTACACACATTATTTAAAAAGTGTCTATCATGTGATACTACGATAACTGTATTATCAAAATTGATAAGGAAATCTTCTAACCAACTTATAGCTGGAATATCTAGTCCGTTGGTCGGCTCATCTAGTAATAGTACGTCTGGTTTACCGAATAGACTTTGTGCTAATAACACTTTAATCTTTTGGTTATTTTCTAATTCTGACATAGTTTTGTCTTGCAAGTCAGCTTTAATACCAAGACCAGAAAGTAGGGAACCAGCATCTGCTTCTGCATTCCAACCGTCCATTTCTGCGAATTCACCTTCAAGTTCAGCAGCTCTAATACCATCTTCATCACTGAAATCTGGTTTCATATAAATTTCATCTTTTTCTTTCATTACTTCATATAAACGTTCGTGACCTTTAATAACAACGTCTAAAACACGTTCATCTTCAAAGGCGAAGTGATCTTGTTTTAATACTGCTAAACGCTCATTTTTCCCCATTGAAACATGGCCAGTTTGAGCATCTAATTCACCCGATAAAATCTTCAAGAACGTTGACTTACCAGCTCCATTTGCCCCAATCAAACCATAGCAATTGCCATCTGTAAACTTAATATTTACATCTTCGAATAATTTACGATCGCCAAATCGTAAACTTACATCAGTAACTTGTAACATGCATTTACTCCTTTTCGTTAATCTACCGGACAAATTATAACACACTTAGCTCGTACTTTCGACCATTCTCGCTATACTGATGCTTGTTTCCTTATAGCATGTTATAATGAATAAGAATAAATTTATGTACGAAGGAGAAAAGTATGGCCCAAGATGAAAAAGATATAGTAGGTTCAATAGAATTTCTTGAAGTTGTTGGCATAGAAGGCTCAACATACCAATTAAAAGGACCAAACGGTGAAGACGTAAAACTAAACCAATCCGAAATTAACGAAGAAGATGAATTACAAATAGGAGAAGAATATAGTTTCTTCATCTATCCAAACAGATCAGGCGCATTATTTGCTACACAAAATATGCCTGATATCACAACAGATAAGTATGCTTTTGTTAAAGTAATCAAAACAGACCGAGATGGTGCACACGTTGATGTCGGTTTACCAAGAGAAGTATTGATCCCTTGGGTAGATTTACCAAAAGTAAAAGAAGTGTGGCCAATACAAGGTGACGAATTATTCGTTACTTTACGTGTCGACAGAGACAACAACATGTTTGCGCGTTTAGCAACTGAAACTATCGTCGAACAAATGTATACCCCATCATTTGAAAATGAAAAGCAAAATCAAGTTATCGAAGCTAGACCATACCGTCTATTAAGAATTGGTAGTTTCTTACTATCTAAAGATGGCTATAAAATATTTGTCCATGAATCTGAACGAAAAGCAGAACCACGTCTTGGTGAAAATGTACAAGTGCGCATTATTGGTCAAAATGAAAAAGGTGAATTAAACGGTTCATTTTTACCATTAGCCCATGAAAGATTAGATGATGATGGACAACATATTTTCGATTTACTCGTAGAATATAATGGCGAGCTACCATTTTCAGACAAATCAAGCCCTGAAGCCATTAAAGAAATTTTTAATATGAGCAAAGGATCATTTAAAAGAGCAATTGGCCATCTTTACAAAAACAAAATCATTAACATTGAAAGTGGTAAAATAGCATTAACTCAAAAGGGCTGGGATCGAGTAGAAAAATAGTCCACAGTGTTGTACCTTAAAAAGTTATATTTAATAGATTGCTTGATAATACAGAACATAAAATATGGTTTGTCAAATTATTCCTCAACAAACCCTTCTATATTATATATTTATAAAAAATTTTAAAGCATCACATAGCAGGGGACGTTACAACCTGAAAACACTACGGGACAGTAGTTGTTTTCAGGTTTTTTTAGTTTTTATATTACAAATTATCAATTTTTGTAATATATCATCTATGCTAAGAACACTGTTACTAAAGTATTTTTAGCACTAATGCACTTTATAACATGACAAATATAAACATTGTAAACGACGGAAATTTTTTCTTAACGAAACATTTACACTAACTATATTTCTATTTAATAAACAGAGTGTAGTATAGGAACTGTAATAAATACATATAACTTTTGGGTTATTCACTTATTAGGAGGATGTTTCAATGAAAAAATGGCAATTATTTGGTACTACAGCAATCGGTGCTTCACTTTTATTGGGTGCTTGTGGCGGCGGTAACGCAAACTCAGGTAAAAGCGAAGGAGAAGTTAAGGGCGATGGCTCTTCCACAGTAGGTCCAATCATTGAAAAACTAAACGAAAAATTTGCTAAAGATAATTCAGATGTAACAGTTTCTTCTGGTACTTCAGGTACAGGTGGTGGTTTTGAGAAATTTATAGCAGGGAACACAGATTTTTCAAATGCCTCTAGACCAATCAAAGATGAAGAAAAGAAAAAACTAGATGATAAAGGTATTAAATACGATGAATTCAAAATTGCCCAAGATGGTGTAACTGTAACAGTCAATAAAGATAACGATTTTGTTGATGAACTTACAAAAGAACAGCTCAAAAAAATCTATTCTGGCGAAGCAAAAACTTGGAAAGATGTTAATTCAGAATGGCCATCAAAAGAAATCAAAGCTTTCTCACCTGACCAATCACATGGTACTTACGACTTCTTTACTGAGGAAGTGATGGATAAAGGGGATATCAAGGCTGAGAAAAATGCTGATACAAACGTAATCGTGCAATCAGTTCAAAACAATGAAAATGGTGTTGGTTACTTTGGTTACAACTTCTATGAACAAAACAAAGATAAATTAAAAGAAGTTAAAGTTAAAGACGACGAAGGTAAAACAACTGAACCAACTAAGAAAACAATCCAAGATGGCTCTTATGCTTTAAGTAGACCATTATACATTTATACAAACGAGAAAAAATTAAAAGATAATAAAGGATTCCAAGACTTCATGAAATTTGTACTTGAAGACAAAGGTAAATCAGCTGAAGATGCAGGCTTCGTAGCATTACCTGAAAAAGATTACAAAGAACAACAAGATAAATTAAAAGATATTATTGGGAAAGATAGCAAAAAAGAAGAAAAATAATTTTTAATTAGATCGTTAAGGGTTGGGGTTCTGGAATGGACACAAAGTAAACTTTGTACACTACTTTGTCATCACACTTCCAGTCCCAACTTTTTTAAATAATTGGGAGTTTACAAGAAGGAAGGAATTCACATGGCGAATAATAACCTCTCCGTAAGTGAAATGATAGCAAAAAATAATGCTAAAAAGAATGGCAAGAGCGATAAAATCGCGCCAATCATTTTAGGCATTATTGCAGTTTTCTCTATTTTAGCAACAATTGGCATTATCGTAACACTGCTCACAGAAACAATCACATTTTTCACACGCGTTTCATTAGCAGACTTTTTCCTTACAATGGAATGGAATCCATTTTCATCAACACCTAAATATGGTATCTGGGCTTTGATTTTAGGAACATTAAAAATCACTGCCATTGCTACCGTTGTTGCAGTGCCACTTGGTTTAGGCGCAGCATTATATTTAAGTGAATATGCTTCAAACAGAGCAAGAAGCATTATTAAACCAATATTAGAAATACTTTCTGGTATTCCGACAATCGTATTTGGTTTCTTTGCCTTAACTTTTGTTACACCATTATTACGTTCTATATTCCCGGAATTAGGTAGTTTCAACTCTATCAGTCCAGGACTAGTCGTAGGGGTCATGATTATACCGTTAATCTCAAGTATGAGCGAAGATGCAATGTCTTCTGTTCCAAACAAAATGCGTGAAGGTGCATTAGGCCTTGGCGCAACAAAATTCGAAGTTGCAACTAAAGTAGTCTTGCCAGCAGCTACATCAGGTATCATGGCATCAATTGTTTTAGCTATATCACGCGCTATAGGTGAAACAATGATTGTATCTCTTGCGGCCGGTAGTACACCAACAGCTTCATTGGATTTAACTGGTTCTATTCAAACGATGACTGGTTATATCGTACAAGTAGCAACAGGGGATGCAACTTTTGGATCAGATATTTATTACAGTATATATGCTGTAGGCTTTACATTATTTATTTTCACTTTAATCATGAACTTAATATCACATTGGATTACAAAACGTTTCAGAGAGGAGTATTAATATGGCTGAAACAAACAATAGTAAAGTACTTGTCGATCAAAACACCGTTGAGAAAAAACTCTCTGGACGCTTATTCGTTAATAAAATTAATAAATGGGCATTTTTTGCTTGTACGATGATTGGTTTACTTGTCTTAGCAGCATTAATCATAGATACACTCTTCAAAGGTGTAGGTCATCTGACACCATCATTTTTCACAAGTTTCTCATCTTCGACGCCGTCTATGGCTGGTATTAAAGGCGCCTTAATCGGAACAGTATGGTTGATGATTACAATTATTCCAATTTCAATTATTTTAGGTGTGGGAACAGCAATTTATTTAGAAGAATATGCTAAAGATAATGCATTTACTAATTTCATTAAAGTTAGTATTTCAAACTTAGCAGGTGTTCCATCAGTAGTATTCGGTTTACTGGGTTTAACTATTTTCGTTCGAGGTATGGGCATCGAAGCTTTAGCATTAAGCAACTCTATCTTAGCCGCTGCGCTGACAATGTCGTTACTAATTCTACCAGTAATTATTGTAGCCAGCCAAGAAGCTATAAGAGCAGTACCTAATTCAATTAGAGAAGCTTCATACGGGCTAGGAGGTAATAAATGGCAAACTATTCGACGCGTCGTATTACCAGCAGCAATACCTGGTATATTAACGGGTTTTATCCTTGCACTATCTAGAGCATTAGGTGAAACTGCACCATTAATTCTTATCGGTATACCAACTGTATTACTACAACTTCCGTCAAGCGTATTCGATCAATTCCAAGCTTTACCAATGGCAATTTACAACTGGGCTAAATTACCTCAGGCAGAATTCCAAAACGTGGCTTCAGCAGGAATAATCATCTTACTAGTAATCTTATTGTTGATGAACGCTATCGCAATATTCTTAAGAAATAAATACAGCAAAAAATATTAATCTAGTAATAGAGGGCAAGATATTATCTAACTAAGCTATGAAATGGGAATAAGCTAACACGCTCGAAAACGTTAGCACATAGCCTTAAAAAAGGAGTTTTAATTATGACTAATAAACAAATTAAAGATATAAATGATGATTTACAGTCACATACGAATCGTAATGACACACCTATAGCAACAATAGACCCAAATGAATCAGAAAATAAAATACCTGATACGCAAAAAAATATTGTGTATTCTACTAAAAATTTAGATTTATGGTATGGTGAAAATCACGCTTTAAAAAACATTAACCTCGATATTCTAGAAAATAATGTAACAGCTATTATCGGACCTTCTGGTTGCGGTAAATCAACATATATTAAAGCATTAAACCGTATGGTAGAACTTGTACCATCTGTTAAAACGGCAGGAAAAATTTTATATCGTGATAATAATATTTTCGATGATAAATATTCTGTTGAAAAATTAAGAACAAATGTTGGAATGGTATTCCAACAACCAAACCCATTTCCAAAATCAATTTATGATAACATCACATACGGCCCGAAAATTCATGGCATTAAAAACAAAAAAGTTTTAGATGAAATTGTAGAAAAATCATTACGCGGCGCAGCAATATGGGATGAATTAAAAGATCGTTTAGATACTAATGCATACAGTTTATCAGGTGGACAGCAACAACGTGTATGTATCGCTCGTACTCTAGCTATTGAACCAGATGTCATCTTGATGGATGAGCCAACTTCTGCTTTAGATCCAATTTCTACATTAAAAGTTGAAGAACTTGTTCAAGAATTAAAAGAAAAATACTCGATTATTATTGTGACACACAATATGCAACAAGCAGCTCGTGTTTCTGATAAAACTGCTTTCTTCCTTAATGGCTATGTAAATGAATACGATGATACCGATAAGATCTTCTCGAATCCTTCTGACAAACAAACAGAAGATTATATATCTGGTAGATTCGGATAATTTAAATATGGCGATTATTAGACGCAAATATGAAGGCCAACTCGATGATTTAATCAAAGATTTACGTCGACTTGGTCTTCATGTATATCGTAATATTGAATACGCATTAACGTCATTAAGTGAAGAAGATCGTAACTATGCTAGACAAACTATAGCCAAAGATAAAGATATCAATGAGATTGAAACTGAAATTAACGAAAAAGTTATCATGCTTATAACTAAACAGCAACCTATCGCCAGCGATTTGCGTTTAATGATGGCAGCAATGAAAATTGCTTCTGACTTCGAACGTATTGGAGATAACTCAGCTAACATTGCTGAAATTAGACTTAGAGCTAAAATTATTGATAATTACGTCCTTACAAGGCTCAATACAATGGGGAAACTCGCACTTTTAATGTTAAAAGATTTAAACGATGCTGTAAGAGACAATGATATTACCTTAATTAAAGAGATCATCGAAAGAGATGTAGATATCGATGATTTATATAGAAACATAGTCAATACGACTTATTTAATAGATAACGATCCTTTTGTAGCTGGCCAAGCACATTTAGCTGCGAGATATCTAGAACGTATAGGAGACCACATTACAAATATCGCTGAAAATATCTACTTTTTCATCACAGGTGATCGCTACGAATCTTATAATAAATAAAAGGCCCAATAGTCGCATAGGAATTTAACGCCTTGCGATTATTGAGCCTTTTTATATTATTCTACAAGCTTTATGCTTGCTCAATTTCATCTGTAAGCTTTTCTAATTCATCAACTAGACTCCCTATATAACCAATCGTTGATTTTAAAGGAGCATCTGTACGAATATCAATATTAGCGATATCTGCAAGTGCTACCGGCGATTTACTGCCACCAGCTTTCAACGTTTCTAACCAAGCATCGACTGCGGGTTGTCCTTCGTTTTGAATACGTTGAGACATAACTGTACCAATTGTTAAACCAGCAGAATACGTATAGGAATATAATCCCATGTAATAGTGAGGCTGTCTCATCCATGTTAATTCTGTACCTTCAGTTAATTTAACACTATCACCAAAGAATTGGCCATATACATCTAACATAATTTGATTGAGTACAGGAGCAGTTAATGATTCTCCATTATCTACTTTATTATAAACTTCGCGCTGATATGCTGCTTCTAATAAATGCGTAACCATATTATGATAATATGTTCTTGAAACAATTGAACCAATTACCCAACGCTTAAACTTAGAGTTATCACTATTTTCAAATAGATAATTAGACATTAGCATTTCATTCATTGTTGACGGTGCTTCAACAAAATACATAGAAGCTTCTGATTCCAAATAATTTTGATAATTCTGCGCTAAAGTAAAGTGACCAGCATGACCAAGCTCATGTGCTAGAACAAACGTCTCTGTCATTTTACCAGTCCAAGAGATAAAGATATATGAATGTGATGCATAAGGACTTGCACAGTATGCACCAGTATCCTTACCTTTATTTTGAGCAAAATCTATCCATCTGTCATCGTAGGCTGATTCAACCATTTTTAAGTAATCTTCACCTAAAACTTCTAAAGCACCATAAATATATTGTTTAGATTCTTCAATTGAAATTTCTGGTTCATAATCCGGATCAATAGACACTTTCAAATCTTCGAAGCCCATAACTTCTAAACCGTGAACGCGTTTGATGAGCTTAGCGTATTTTTGCATAATTGGCGCCAAATCACTCATAATCACATCAATTTGGCGATTAAACATATCACGTGTGACTTCTTGATCTTGTAATAAATAATCAATAACTGAATCATAGCCCCTTAAATCTGCTTCTATTTTCTCTTGCTGAACTTGCATATTATATGTAGCAGCAGTAGTATGTTGGTATTTACGTAATGCATCACTGAAATATTTGAAGCTTGTTTTTCTAAACGTTGTGTCAGGGTTATCTTCATATTCATTTTCAAATGTTGCATAATCTAAAGGATAGAGTTGATTGTTGTGTTTAAAAGATTCAAAGTTTATGTCTAACATTTTAGTAGTGCCATATAATTCATACGCGCTATCAAAAGTAGGGGACAAGCTTGCTAATACTTTTTCAACTTCTGGTGATAATTCATATGCTTTTTTAGATTTAACCTTAGTAAGAAAATGAGGGTATTTCGATATATTAATTAGTTCATCTAAATCTGATTCGGATAATGATGTAATCTCTGATACGACAAAGGATAACTCACTTGCAATTTTGCCGTAAGATGTTGATAATTTTGCACTTAGCGTCTGTGAATGTTCGTTGGCTGTATCTACACTTAAGCGTAATTCTGCGTAATTAGCCATTCTATCTAATTGAATTAATATTTCAGAATAGTCATCCAAAGCTTGTTCAATTATCTGTACATCATTCAACTGATTAACATATTGAGCATTAAATGCCTTAGCCGATCTAATAGTTTCTGTTAAAGTTTGATAAAATTCATCATCTGAGGTGAATAAACCTGAAATGTCCCACGTTTCTTCTAATGGAACTTCTTTTCTGAACGGTAATGTTTTAGTCATTGAATCACTCCTAAAATTTATTTTAGTATTCACAGTTAATTATACATGAAAGCCGTATAAGAAATACAACTGTTAGTTTTGTAAAATTCAAAGTAGGGAACAATGATAAAATTGATTGACTTCACATAAATTCACAAATATTATTAAAGTATACTCCCGCAGTCGGACACTATTCATATAAAAATATAGTACAATTAAATAAACACCACTTAAAATCAGGGTTTAAAATATAAGGAGTGCAATAGATGACGATATTTGATATGCCAAATTTTTTATGGATCTCAATTGTTGCGGTTATAGTCGTAACTGTGTTTTGTAATCTCGTATTACATAAATGGTTTGCTACAGCCGTTCTAACATTTATAGTGTTGGCAATAGCCGCGTTTTTAATTCCTAATTTCCAAGACATTACATATGAGCCATTACTAGGGTTTGCAGCGTTTATGGCTGTTCTAAGCTTAATTATCAGCTTTTTAGTATGGTATTCTACGAGAAATTGGAGACGTAAACGTCGAGAGAAAAAAGCCAAAAAAGAGATTCGAAAACGTGGAGGAATACCACAAGACGAAATCGAAAATTACAGAGAAAAAAGATAAATATTTATAAAAGGAATTGTAGCAATTTACGTTACAATTCCTTTTATTATTATCGTTAAATAGGTTAGTGGGGGTTATTTATAAGCTTTTTGTATTTGCTCTAACTGTTCAATAGTTAATCCAATACCACCTTCACCAAAAAACCAACTATTCGCTTCAAATACTGTAACATCATTATTTTTAATTGCTTTTGAATTTTTAATAACATCATTTTGTAATGCTTGAGGTATAGCTTTATCCTGTCTATTAGTTTTTTTAGTTCTATCAATAACAAATAATTTATCAGGATTAATTTCATTTAAGTATTCATTAGAAATAAGTATGCCACTTGAATTAGCTTTCATTTGTTTATCAGGGTGTTTAATACCTAAATCTTTATTTAAGAAACCTCCGAATCTCCCTGTAGAACCATATGTTTTTAAACCTTTATCATCAACATTTAAGAACAAGACTGATTCATCGTCAATTCGTTTTTTAGTTTCAGCAATTTCATCATCCAGTTGTGTAACTAATTTTTTTGCTTCTTTTCTCTTTTCAAAAATCTTACCAATATTTTCAGTGTTTTGCTTAATTGAATTTATGTAATCATCATTCTGGGGGCTTATAAAAATAATTTTAGCATTTGGAGCAGCTTTCTTCATTTCTTCCAAAGTTTTCGTATGTGCTTGTCTGAAAGACGCAAAAATAACGTCTGGTTTTGACTTTGCTAACTCATCATAATTAGGTTGACCTGGATTACCAATATTTTTATATTTTTCATTCTTAAATGTTTTTAGTCTATTTGGTAAAAATGAAGCTCCTTGTCCCTTAGCAATAGCAACTATACGATTTTCTAATTTTAATTGTTGCATTACATCTAAAGCTCCGTAATCCATAACTACAACTCGTTTAGGATTAACAGGAACCTCAATAGTCTCATGTTTCATTTCACCTCTATTATGGTCTTTATTCTTATCTTTGAACTCATAAGAAGTTTTGATTTTAACTGTTTGTTTCGATTCTTTATCACTTTGAGCATTATTACAAGCACCTAAAAATAAAATACATAAAGCTGTTATTATAAATAATGTGAATCTATTCATATGTAATTCCTCCTTTGATCTAGAAGTTAATTATATATTAAATGAAAATCATTATCAATTAGACTTTTAGTAATACTTAAGTATTGTATGATATTTTTAGCAACTTTAAATGTTCATTGATATTTTTCAAAATTGCAAACAACTACATCTATAAGAAACAAGTTAAACATTTAACTAATACTAGTAAAAACTAACTCTAAATCGGGTATATACAGATGGTTTTAACATATAAGTAATAATTAAGTCTTAGCATTTAACAAATAGACGTACTAGAACAAAATACTTATCAGTAATCAAATCACAAATAGATTTATATATGATGAAATAGGGTCATGAGTATAAGTTATATTGAAATACTAATAACTTCCTATAATATATATTATGTAAACTAAAATGAATTTCAAATTTTTACTCATCTATATATAATCAATCTAGCATAAAGACCATTATTTTACATACGTATTAGATCAAACATATTTGCACACATATTCATTATATTAAAATATCGACTAGTTACATATGAACCTGAACATGTTATATATACTACAATTCATAACATACGTTTACTTATGATCATCGCGTTTTACAGATTTTCTGAAAAGATCTTATAGATAAACGAATTTATTACATTACAGCAACTGTTAAAATACTAAGTATAACACCAAATAACACATAGGCATTTATTAGCATTTAAACGGTTAATGATACACGGACATATAATTCGATGCTCAGAAATCCAAATCTCAGCGTCAATATCCATACAAATAATATAGAAATCAATCTTAAGCAAGCGCATTCATTGAGTTGCGCTACTCTTCCTAGATGAACTAGCAATCCTTATAATATATTTTTGATTTTGCTATTACTTATATAGGGTTACATAACATAATTATAGTCCACTTAAAAAATGGTGTTTTTTTCTCGTTTTTGGGTATATATTAGTTAGTAAAAAGTTTAGGAGTGACATTTATGCATCAATCTTCAACCATTAAATGGTCTAGTTTAATCATCGGCGTAAGTTTTCTTATTATAGGTGTATTTATCATAAGTTTTCCAGAAGAAAACTTATTTGCTATAACTTGGTTAATTGGTCTTTTATTTATAATTAATGGTTTTTTAGAAATATTTGTAAGACAAGTAATTAAAAGAACAGCAAATCAAAGTGCTACAATGCTTGTTATATTAGGTATTATTAATATAATCCTCGGTTTATTAATCTTGTTCAATGTAGTGACAAGTACGACATTTATTGTTTATTTGTTTGCAATTTGGTTTATTATTAATGCGTTTTTCAATATGTTTAATGTGACGCCTTTAGAAAAATCAAATAAGATTTTTCATATTATCTCAATTATTTTAAATATTTCAGCTATTTTATTCGGGATTATATTGTTATTTAATCCACTCATAGCTGCATTTATTATTGCTATATTTATTAGCGCTGTATTCTTTATTATAGGTGTCAGTTATATCATAGATGCATTAAATTAGTCTTTTTTATTTATTGAACTAACTTTTATATGGATCGAGAACACCTTTGTAACCAAAAACACCCTAAAATGTTAAGTTTTAGGGTGTTTTATGTATTTTTTATAATATAAAAACTTTTTTTACTATAAAATTATTTTTATTCTTAAATATTGAAATTGTTTTACCCTATGCTATACTAAAATATGTGGAGTGCAACTAGAACATAACTTCTCAGACTATTCCACACTTTAGTTCACTGTTATATTGGAATGCCATCCTAATATAACCAACTTCAGAACGAAAGAAAGCATACTGACCAGGGCTTAACATCATCAGTATGCTTTCTTTTTTTATTTTCTAACTTTTTTTCTTAAATTATTCAGTGTATTAAACAACCAGTATTTCGTTTTCTTGATTGGTTTGTAGAAGTCACCGATTAATTCTTCGATTTGTACATTAAAACCACGTTTAAAACGATAAACTCCGTAATCCTCACTATTTTCAGTGAAATCACCTGATAGTCCATAGAAATTATAACGTCCATATCCATGATCAAAACAATAATTTAACATGAACCAATGCATCATATAAGGCCCCATATATTGGTTATATTTCTCTGAAGAACCACCTGAGAAATAATTTACTTCATACGCATTTGCAAAGTATACACCTGCTGCTAGATTCAATATCGCCCCATCAGTTTGTCTTAATTCACTTGCATGTAGCAATTCTTTTTTATCATGCTCGATTTGTTTATCTAACTCAGCAATTTTTTTCAATTGTTTGTCCGATTTGTTTTCATTTTGCATCATTTGATCTCTACGCGCTTCTTTTTCATTAATACCCTCTTGCGTATTATTAATATATTCATCTAAATCAATATATGCCAATGGTACTAACGCTTTATCGCCATAATTATCAATGAAATTGTAGAAATATTCATCTGTCTTTGAAACAAAACCAGCACGTTCTTCCGTTTCACGATAAAGTTCTAAGAATATACCAAATTCTTCTCTTGGTAATAATCTAACTTTAACACCGTAATTAATCGCTTTATTTATGTTTCGTTTACGCTGACTATCAAACTGTTTTTTTAATGATGCTGGCGTTTCACCATCAAGTTTTAATACACCCATCCATCTCACTTGGCTTGATGTATCATATTCCGTTGTAAAACCATGATGCGTATAATTGTGTGACTTAAATAAATTTACTAATGCATCATTCTTATCTTGATTTGATAAAGGATTAATATCTTTATCGTAAATTTGATATATCCAATAAGGATCCATCTTTACATACAAACAATTATGTTGCTGTAAATACGTATCTAATTCACGTAAATAGAAATCTACTAAACCTAAATCATTGTAATCCATCACTGGTCCACGATTTGAATAATAAACATAGCTTCCCATTGTTGGGATTTTAGAGAAAAGACTAGCAGCAATAACTTGATTGTCGTCATCTTTTAAGCCTAATAAAACAACTTGAAATCCATCTTCTTCTCTTGTCGCAATATTTTCTTTCACTTGAAAGTAATGACTCTCTAGTGCTGGATTCTGTACAAAATTATCATATTCTTTGACAGTTAACTCTGTAAATTTCATTCTAGCTTAGTTCCCTTCTATTAAATGTTTATTTCTTTTTATCTTTAATTTTCTTTAATGTCGTATAAATTTTGTACATTGGTTTATTGATTGGTTTAATAAAATCACCAACATATTCCACTACATCCGCATTAAATCCTTTTTTAAATTTAACTACACCGGCATCTTCTGCATCCTCTGTAAAATGACCACTAATTCCATAAAAATTATATCTATCAATATTATGATCAATAGCATAGTTAATCATCTTCCATTGAATGGCATAACTACCCGCAAAATGTCTAAACTCATTTGACGTTCCACCAGCATAATACACTACTTCATAAGGATTAATGATGAAATATGCTGCTGAGATTGGTAGTTCATTACCATGCTTCTCTTGTAGAGTTTTAGCTTCATCAATTTTTTGTTGATTCGCTATAAGTTGTTTCTCTAGATTATCTTTTTTATTATATGCTTTTTTATTTTCAGGTCTTTTCTCGATATCTTTCACTGCTTTATTGATATCTTTGCTTAACACCTCACGTTCAGATTGCAATTCTTCAATATATTCATTGAAATCCATATAAGCTAGAGGTACTAATACACGATCTTTATAATACCTTAATCTATTATAGTAAAAGTCATCGTCTCTATCGTCAAAGTCTTTAGTTTCAGATGTATCTTCCATGAATGAACGGAAAATTGGCAACTCATCTTCCCCTAAGAACCTTACTTTCACGCCATTTTTTTGTACTTTTTTAGTATTTCGTTTACGTAAACTATCCATACCATTTAGTACATCTTTAGCAGTTTTGCCTACTAAATCCAGTACAGAGTGGAACCTAATTTGAATAATTGAATCGAAACCAGTTAAAAATCCTTGGTGTTTATATCCAAGCTGCTTCATTTTATCGAAAATCCAATCATGTCCTGCATTTTCCAATACCTCACCATCATGATTACGATATTGATATGCTAAATAAGGATCAACTCTTAAGTAAAGCGCATTATGTTTTTTCACATATTTAGATAGTTCATTGAAAAAGTAATGCACTAATTCTTTATTTTCAAAATCTATAACCGGACCTCTATTAGTGTAAAAATACTTAAAGAATTTCATTACTGGTACTGCAGTTAATAAACAAGCTGCAATGACTTCATTATCATTGTTTTTTATACCTACTAAATGTGTTTCAGTACTTTCTGCAATTTTTAATTCATAATTCCCTACCATTTGCGTGAAATGGCTATTTGGCATTTTATCTGAAAATGCACCAAACTCTTTTGCAGTTAAATTTGTAAATTTCATTTTTATATACTCCTAATTGTCTATAATTCTTTTTCGAGTTAAACTTCAATCTTAATTATTATACAATATTCATTCATAAAACAAAATCAATACCCTGTCCAAAACGCTTTATATTCATTATGTGTCTTACAATTATACCATTACTTCTATTCTAACAAAGTATTTATATTTAATCTTTCATCAGCATTATTTTAATTATTAAAAAGTGTTTTAATATACATTTATTTACTAAAAACATCTTAATGACAATAGGTTAGACAAACAATATTTTCACTTTATATTACATTATTAAAGCTATCAGCCTTGCGTATATGTGTTTAATTCGACTTTCTTCATCTACATTTAAATTTAAATATTAATATATATTAGTCTACTTCTTAACATATAATAAAAACTGGGAAACTTCATAAGTCTCCCAGTTTTTATTTAGCGCAAATAACTAATAAATTATCATTGTGTTTATTTTAATGCATCGCGTAATGCTTTACCGATAGCAACACTTGATTGTGGATTTTGTCCAGTTATAAATTGACTATCTGTTTCTATATGTTCGGTAAAGTTTTCTTTAGTTACGAACTTAGCACCTTGATTTTCTAATTCTGTTTGAGTTAAGAATGGCACTTTATTTTCTAAGCCCATTGCACGTTCTTCTTCATCTGTAAATGAAGTAAGTGTAACGCCATTAACTAAGAAATTACCTTGTTTATCTTTGGCGCCAACAAATGCACTTGGTCCGTGACATACAGATGAAATAATTTTATCTTCATCTTTAAAATCTGCTAATATCGATGATAATTGTTGATTGTGTGCATAATCAAATACTGTTCCGTGACCACCAGGTAGATACACAGCGTCATACTGAGCTACATCTACTTCTGCAATACTAGGTACATCTTTAATTTTTGCTACAAATTCTGCATATTTATCAAGTTCGTTATTTTGTGTTGAATTTGGATCTAAAGGAACTGCACCGCCTTCAATAGAAGTTATATCTACAGCAATGTCTGCTTCAGTTAATATATTATAAGGCTCGCTCGCCTCTTCTAACCATAATCCTGTTGGTGTTCCATCATCATATTGATTTCTACTTGTTAGTATGAATAAAACTTTTTTACTCATTTTATATCACCTCTTTATAAAATAAGGATTATCAATAATCCTCTGATAATCTGATACCCTTATTTTAACAAATTCATACATAAAATTATTGTGGAATTTTATTGATTAAGTGCATTTCTTATAGATTTCAAGTAATTCAACATATTTTTTTCGCTATCATTTTCAAATCGTTTAACAATTTCACTACCTATAACTACTCCATCTGATGCCTCAGTAATATCTTTAACATGTTCTGGTGTTCGTATACCAAAGCCAGCAACTACGGGAACTTCAGATTTATCTTTTATTTTTTTTATTCTATCTTTTAAATCTGGATGGAATTTACCATTTTCACCAGTTGTAGCGTTCATTGTTACAGTATATATAAAACCCTCTGCGTCTTTAGCGATTTGATCACTTCTAGATTCAGATGTTGTCATAGCGATTAATGAGATGATTTTTGTCTTTCTATGTGGATGACGTGCTTTAAATTGTTGCACTAATTCATGGGGTAAGTCAGGTATAATTAATCCATATACTCCGGCACGTTCGCATGCTTGTAAAAAGTCTTCTTCACCATAATAATTGATGATATTATAATACGTCATTAATACATAATCACTTTGGATTTCATCACGATGTTTTGTGAGTTGATCCAAAATGAATTGTATATTCACACCTTCTTGAATTGCTTTATTCCCGGCATCCATAATCACAGGACCATCAGCGACTGGATCTGAAAAAGGCACCCCCACCTCAATTATATCAGCACCTACATGACTTAATGTTTTCACATTTTCAATAAAATGCTTATTTCCCATTACATATGGTATAAATAGTTTATTCATGTGTGTCACCGTCCTGTTTCATATAATTTCTGATTGTTTCCATATCCTTATCACCACGACCTGACACTGTAACAACTAGGATTTCATCTGAGTTCATAGTCGGTGCCAATGTTTCTACATAACTTAACGCATGCGCGCTTTCAATAGCAGGGATAATGCCTTCAGCTTTAGTGAATCTAACAAGTGCATCCATAGCTTGTTTATCACTTGCGGTTGCATACTTCACTCTGCCGATATCATGATAATACGAATGTTCAGGACCAACGCCAGGATAATCTAATCCAGCTGAAATAGAGTGTGCTAATTCTATTTGACCATGCTCGTCTTGTATTAGGTACATTTTAGTACCGTGTAACACGCCTTCTTTACCTTTATTTATTGCTAACGCATGTTTGTCAGAATCAAAACCTTCACCAGCTGCTTCGACGCCATATAATTTTACATCATCTTCGACAAATGGGTAAAACGTTCCAATTGCATTTGATCCTCCACCCACGCAAGCTACAATGGCATCAGGTAAGCGACCTTCAATTTGTTGAACTTGAGATTTAATCTCAGTACCTATAATTTTTTGAAAGTCTCTTACAATAGTAGGAAACGGATCTGGACCTAACGCAGACCCTAATAAATAATGGGTATCTTCTACATGACTCACCCAATATTGTAGCGCCTTGTTCACTGCATCGGACAGCGTTCCTTGCCCTTCAGTTACTGGTTCTACTTTTGCGCCTAATAATTCCATTCGAAAAACATTTAGTGATTGTCTCTTAATATCTTCTTCACCCATAAATACAACAAGTTCCATATCAAACAACGCAGCTACTGTTGCGCTAGCCACGCCATGTTGACCTGCACCTGTTTCAGCAACCAGTTTGTTTTTGCCCATACGTTTAGCCAACAGTGCTTGTCCAAGCGCATTATTTATCTTGTGAGCGCCAGTATGGTTTAAGTCTTCACGTTTCAAATAGATTTTGGCGCCGCCTAATGATTCAGAGTACGACTTTGCATAAGTCAATGGTGTTTCACGGCCGACATAATCTTTTAAATAGCCATCGAGTTCTTCTTGGAATTTAGGATCTTCTTTTGCCTCTTGATATGCCTGTTTAAGTTCTTGTACTGCTGGCATTAAGGTTTCTGGTACATACTGCCCACCATAATTACCAAAGAAACCAAATTCATCTACTTCTGTTTGGATGTTTTTTACCATAATTAATTAGCTCCTTTTACAAGTTCTATTATTGATTGCATTTTACATTTATCTTTATCATTATTTGTTTCTATACCACTAGCAATATCATAACCACTATGTTGTAGTGATAATTTTTCTATCTTTTGAATATTTTCATAATTGATACCGCCTGCAATCAAATAATCAATATCATTAACAACTTTAAGTATTTCCCAATCATACACTTTACCTGTACCACCATAGTTTTGTGATGGTGTGTCTATAATAAATTGATCTACTACATGTTTATAATATTCAATTGCTGTCAGTAATGATTCACTATCTTTGGCTGGCAAGGCTTTAATAATCTTAATATCCTTACTTTTTTGTCTTATATATGAGATTGTGGATAATGGTTCCTCACCGTGTAATTGCATTGATGTGATCCCAGTTTCTTCTATTAAATTGTCTATCACATCATAATCAGGATTCACCAAGATAACTACCTTTTCCTTATCATCAGGGATAACATCTGTAAATTGCCTAATCGTTTGGATATCAACAAATCGCTTACTTTTGGGAAAATGGATAAACCCCATCGCATCGATGTCCAAATCTTTTGCTTTCTTCACATCTGATAGCTGACGAAAACCACAAAATTTCAACTTCATTTCTTCACCTTATCTAATTTTAAACCTGGTAAAAACTGGCTTAAATCATCACATTTCATTAACGATTCACCAATCAATAAACCATCTATACCAGAATCAACAACATTCGCTACATCTTGTTCATCACGAATGCCACTTTCCGAAATATAATAATAACCATCTTTTTTATTTTCTAAAATTTCATTAGTATGCAAAACGTCTGTAACAAATCTTTTTAGATCTCGGTTATTCACACCAATAATTTGTGGATTTAGCTGATAAGCACGTGATAACTCTTCTTTATCATGCACCTCAACAAGTACTTCTAAATTTAATGAAGTTGCATATTGATATAACTCTTTCAATTGCTGATCGGTTAAGACATTGACTATTAATAGAATAATTGAAGCGCCTGCTTTTTTAGCAACATCTATTTGTATTTTATCTACGACAAAGTCTTTGCATAATACTGGTAAGTCAGTTTGAGTAGTTAAGGATTGTAAACGTTCATAGCTCCCCCCAAAGTATTGCTCATCAGTTAATATTGAGACTGCATTAGAGCCGTGAGCTTCATAATCTTTAACTTGTTGCGCTAAATCTCTACCTGGCAATTCATTTAATGTTGGACTTTTAGATTTAATTTCTGCAATAACTGCTAATCGATCTGATTCATCTATTTGTGCCTTAAAAGTAGTTTTATGTGAAATATCTACATCATCAAGGGTTTTTAATTTTTCTTCATAATAGCCCTGTTCGAGCAAATCCTTTTTATATAATACTATTTCATCCAATATAGTCATACGTTTTGCCTCCCATTTTGTTATATTGCGCTAATGCTTCGCCTTCATCAATCAATTTCTGTGCTTTACTTACACCTTCTTGAATTGTACTCACTTGCTCTGACACATATAGTGCAATACCAGCATTCAATACAACGACATCTCTTTTAGCACTGCGATCTGTACCATTCAGAATATTTTTAGTTATTTCCAAATTTTCAACTGGTGTACCACCGATTAATTCTTCATTTGGCGCATAATCTAGTCCAACATCGTTAGCATTTAAAGTGTAAGTTTTAACACTTTCATTTGCGTTCACTTCATATATAATATTGTCTCCAGACAAAGTTGCTTCATCCATACCATTAGCCCCATACACTACAATTGCTTTTTTTCGCCCTAAATCTGCTAACGTTTGAGCAATTTTATCTAGTTTTGAAGTTTCATAGACACCCATAACTTGATAATCCAATTTAAAAGGATTTATTATCGGGCCTGTTATATTAAAAATCGTTGGGTTACTCATATGTTTTCTTATAGGTTGTATTTGCTTCATAATTGGATACGTTTCTGTTGCACTTAAAAATGCTAACCCTGTATTGTCTAATTGGCTCGGTGTCTGTTCTACAGAAGTAGTTTGAATTTGCATAGCATTTAGTAAATCTGTACTTCCTGATGATGACGTAACACTCTTATTACCATGTTTAATAACTGGAACGTTGGCACTCGCGATTACAAAAGAGACAGTGGTTGAAATATTGAAACTATTAGATTTATCTCCACCGGTACCGCAAACACACATACTATTTGGATAGTAAGGCTGTTGATCATACATAGAATGTATCAAACTTTTAACAATGTATGTTAATTCTTCCTGTGTAATTTCTTTTTCGGAAAACGAAGTTAAGTATTCTATTTTCACTTCATCTTTTACATCTTCAGAAATAAGTAACTCGATAAACGCATTCATTTCTCTCTGATTTAATGGTTTATATTGATTGAGTAATGCTTGTAATTCCATGGTTTGCAACCTCCTCTACTATCTTTAAAAAGTTTTTAATAATTTGTTCCCCAAATTCAGTAGCAAATGATTCGGGATGATATTGAATGCCAAAGTGTAATAACTGCAAATGTTCGAATGATTGAATACAATCTTTCGTTGTCGCTGTAATTGATAAAGATTCAGGCATCGTTTGTGGATCGCTAATAAGTGAATGGTATCTCATTATTTCAGAATATTCTGGAATATCACTGTATAACTTTGTCTCTTTTATGATTTGCATTTGATCTTTTTTACCATGCATAATATGTTCACTTTGGATCACATCTCCTTGATGATAACAAGTTAATGCTTGTGCACCCAAGCAAACACCTAATATAGGTTTATTTTCATAGTGCTTAATAATATTTATTAGATTATCAGTATCTAATGGATGACCAGGACCTGGTGATATCACTATACCTTCAACATCTAAATTATATATATTTGGGTCATCTGGATACTTAATAA
Source organism: Staphylococcus sp. Ze2 (assembly GCF_048568365.1). Lineage (NCBI taxonomy): Bacteria > Bacillati > Bacillota > Bacilli > Caryophanales > Staphylococcaceae > Staphylococcus > Staphylococcus sp. Ze2. The sequence continues at coordinate 1,863,492 of NZ_CP183486.1, forward strand.
TCACTTCTTTATGCTGTGCTATCATATTTACTAAATTATAAGTAAAAGAATCGTAGTTATCGACAATTAATATCATGGTGATACCTCCAATAAACTTTTGGCTTTCAGTTTCGTTTCTTCAAGCTCTTTTTCAGGTATAGAGTCAAATACTACACCGCAGCCTGCTTGAACATTCACATGTGTTTCATCAATCATCATCGTTCTTATTGCTAATGCAAAATCTAAATCATGATTACAATTAATATAACCAATACCACCACTATAAACACCACGTTTATGTGGTTGTGATTCGTAGATACGTTGAATCGCTCTCAGTTTTGGCGCACCTGAAACCGTTCCTGTGGGTAATAAACTCGCAATTACAGACATTGGAGAATAGTTACTTTTTAATTTACCGGTTACTTCACTTACGATATGCATTACATGTTCATAGCGTTCGATTGTCATTAGTTTTTGAATTTTTGATGTTCCAGTCTGACTCACTCTATGAATGTCATTGCGTCCTAAATCAACTAGCATACTATGTTCACTTAATTCTTTATCATCATTTTTCAACTGCGCTTCATTTATTTTATCCTCATCTTCGGTAGCACCTCTTTTAATTGTTCCAGCAATTGGATTAGTGATTACCGTTTCACCTTGTACCTTTACAAAACTCTCAGGTGAACTTCCAACAATAATAGGTTCATCCATATTCATATAGTACATATATGGACTTGGATTTTGCCGTTTTAGATTTTGATAAAGTTGGTATGACAATTGTTGTAGCTGTTGACCAAAAAAGTGTTCGTAGCTATAAATAATCGATGGTACAACTTGAAACATATCTCCTTGTTGAATAAGTGTTTTCATATGTTCAACTGTTTCAATAAATTGTGTTGGTGCCATATTGGATTTTATGTCCTTCTCTGTTGAAAGATGCTCAATTTGTGTTGGATAAATTTTAATATATTGCAACTCTGCCACACGACGTTGCACACGCTCCTGTAATTGTGAGTCATTGTCATTAGAAAATAAGTTCGTCGCTATAACATATAAATGTTCTTTATAATGATCAAAAATATAAACATCCTCTACCATATGAAATTTCGTATCGTGTTGTGGATGATCTGCTAATTCGATTTTCTTTAATACCGGGAACTCATGTCTCACTAAATCAAAACTACATGATCCAACAAACCCTGATATAAATGGTAATTGAGCCAATATTTCGTCATCTATAGCTGTTTTGTATTGATCAATAAGTTCTTTCATCTTGTCATATGGTTGGTTACGTTCTATGTTAATTCCGTTCGGTGTTTCTACAGTCATTACGTCATTATCTAAAGTAACAGCTCCATATGTGTCGAAAATGACAATAGAATAACGCCCTTTTAATTGCGATTGATCCGAACTTTCTAAAATTATTTTATTATTTCTTAATCTTGCAAGAGCTTCTGGGCTAACTTCAGCTTTTAATTTTTGATATTGTACTTTCATATTACTTTCCTCCTTATAAAAAAAGTCAGCATCCTTAAACAATGTTTAAGGACGCTGACGCGCGGTACCACCTAAAATTAGTAGATATCTAGTTTTCTAAAAACCATCTACTCTCTCTTTATTTTATTCATTTTTTATCCAACAAAACCCAATTTCAGTATATGTAGGTGTTAGTTCTCATCAACCACTAACTTTCTGCAACTACCTAATCATCACTTACTTCATTTTGCCTTCTAATTCAGTTCAATTTAAATATAAAAAAACACCACACTAACGCATACTGTAAGGACGCGTTACCGTGGTGCCACCTTAGTTAACAAATTCATTGTTCACTTTAATTGCTATTTAATTTTCATTTAAAAGCCCAATTCACAATATATGCAGTGCTAATTTCCATCAACCATTAGCTTTCTTATTGCTACATCACATATTTGCTACGTTATCTTTCAAATGGCAACTTTTGTTGCGATAAGTAATTAAGTAAAATCCTACTAGTATAAATCGACTTTGTCAACACTTAAATTTAATTTCATAAATTTAAATGTCGTTTTCAAAGATGTGTCAATTATTAAAAACCTTGTATTCACAACTTTTATCGTAATCTATCTTCGTTATTTTGATATTTTTCATAATTATCTTTCGGTGCTACTTTCTTGATAATATTCGCACCTATTGCAAATAAAAATAAGAATATAATTGGATGATATGGTATCTTATCATCTGCAAATGTTACATAAGCAGCATATAACAATACTAAAAGCCAAAATATAGTAAATAGTACCGCTCTCAAACTTAGTTTTTTCATAGTTTATAATCTCCCAAACAGCATTTTCATTCTTAGATCAAAATTTAATTATAATTTCGTTCTAACTACTTACTCTCTATTTTAAAGCTATCACAATAAGATGCAATAACTAAAGTGAAAACTGTGGTCATATACCGTGAAATATAATCTTAAAAGTAATGATTTCATTTCTGATTTCACTTATTTTTAACCTTTTCTTTGGCTTAAACAATAATTCGCATTATTCCTTCAGTGTATACTTAGATAAATTTCTTCATAGATACAATATGTAATGACTTCTTATTTGGCTTATCAATAGTATAATAATCAAATATAGAATAACCTATATCTTTATAAAGACTAACATTTCTTTTTATATTCATGCGAACTTTACATATAATTTCTGCTACACCTTCATTTTTTGCATATAGTTCTAATGACTTTAACAAATACTTACCTACACCTTTTCCTTGGTATAGAGGATTTACAGATAGACGATAAAAATTCATTTTATATTGTTCTATTTTAAATCTAACCATTGCCACTGGCTCATCTGACTCATATGCAATTAAAGCTTTTTCTCCTTCTTGCGATAACGCTTTAGCAATATTGCTCTCTGTTTCTTCTAAAGCGCTAGACGGCATTTTATCATTTTTGTATTCTGAAAATGCTTTAATCATCAACTTATGAATTATAGGTACATCAGAAATCGTTGCTTCTTTAAAGTACATATTTATTCATCCCTTCTTCGACTAGAAATCGTTATAAACAATTTGTTTCACATTATTAATAGCTGTTGAAAAGGCAGTGTCAAATACTCCAATCCAAAATACTACATTTTATTTACTATAATTAAACAACTATAACGCTTACAAGTTAAATAATTTGATGTATTTTATGATAGCTCCACTACAACACTTAATTTCATTAGACTATGAATTATACATATGCGAAAAATTGTATACTTTTTGTATAACTCCTTATATTATTCACAATATAAATAAATAATAAACTCTATAACAGTTAAATATTCGATCCTTTTTTAATAACCTCACTTTAGTAAAACAATATTGAACTAAATTCATCTATTCAATTCGTATTGGACAATCTGTTTTAAAATATTACTTTTCAAGCACAATAAACAAAATTAATTTATAAATTGCGCAATTTTTATATTAAATACTTATATTGTTTGCTAATATGAATACATACTATATTTCATTCTTACTGGGAAGTTGAATTTTATTTAATTCATTAGAATAAAAATATTATATGCATGTGTTGTTTATTTATTTCAAAATATAAAGGAGGTTCTTATAAAAGAAAAATTTCTATAAAGTAAATGTAATGATGATTAATCAGAAATTCTATAAGGCGAATTTTAGAAAGTATTGCTTACTATTATTAAAGGGAAATTAAAGCCTCAAATCGAAGTATTATGTTAATTTTTATATTGCTCAGGATATAAAATCATTTTCATTAAACGGGCTTATTATTATTTAAGGAGTTTAAAATAATGATATATACAGTTACAAGTATACTTCCTCCAGTACACGGAGGAAGAACAAAATCTTTATTGGGAAGAACAAAATTTTTAGATGAAGTATTAGGTATCCCTTCTACAATATTAACTACTAATTACAATCCTAATTATAATGATGTATATGAAACGTTTTTAAAAGAAGAGAAAGTCACTGAAAACATAAAATATGAAAATATATATGACTGGTTAGCAAATTATAAGTTACTAACATCACCTCGAAGCAAAATACTAAAGAAAATCAAATATATAGAAACACCAATTGAAATGAATGATTTGAAATATAAGTTTGGGAAAACTGATAATATTGTACGTTACTACGATAGTAACGATTCCTATGTTTTATATAGAAAATATTTTAAAGACAGTAAAATATTAGAGTTTGAAGACTTTATGTCTCCTATTAGTAAGAAGAGAATTCAGCGTTGGCAATATAATAATTATGGATTATTACATAGAAAAATTTACTACTCTCCTAATAGTTATAAAAAAATTGCCGAAGAATTTTTTGATGCAAATGAAATAATTTATTGTAAGAAATTCTTTGAAGATAATGATGCTAACAATGTAATTCAAATACAAACTTATACAGACAATCGACCACACAAAACATTTAAAACTGAAAAACAATTATTCCAACATTATTTTGATAACAAATTCAGTGAAAATGATACAGTGTTTTGTGATGCTAGATTACTTGATAAACCATTACTCAACAAAAAAATCAACACTAAGAATATACTTGTTTTCCACAGTAGTCACATGAATGCTGATAAGGTTGAACCATCCTATAAATTTGCACTAGAAAACTATCATAAAGTATCTAAATATTTACTTTTAACTAACAAACAAAAAAATGATATACAAAACGTTAGCAATATTAGCTCAGATAAAATTTCTGTAATACCCCACTTTATAAACTCTAATCCATATTCTAATAATGTAGTGAAAGAAGATAGGTTTGTGTTTATAGGAAGAATTGCTGAAGAGAAACAAATTGACCATATACTAAAAGCATATTCTAAGTTTTTAGAAAGTGGTTATAATACTTCATTGGATATTTATGGACGAGGCGAATTTAGTGAAGTTTCAGTAATTGAGAATTTGATATTCGATCTCGGCATCCAAAACAAGGTACATATTCATGGTTTTACAAATGATCCCTCATATGAATTTCAGAAATCTAAGGCTTCGCTTTTAACTAGCTCATTTGAAGGATTCGGCTTGTCTGTAATGGAAAGTATAAATGTCGGGTGCCCTGTGATTTCATACGATGTAAAGTACGGGCCGTCTGAAATAATTGATCACGGTAAAAATGGTTATCTTGTAGAAAAAAATAATATAGAACAATTAACTAAATATATGCTAGATATTATTGAAAAGCCGTTAAGCAATGTTAAAACAAAACCTGAATTAACATTTGATAGCGCTAAAAATAATTACAAACAATTGTTTAATTCAATAGGCTATAACTTATAATTTTATATTAAGCGTTTACTTATTATAGTGATCCTTAGAAAAAGTGTAAAATTAGATTAATAGAAGGTGAAAAATGAAAAAACTAATTATGATAAGTTTATTTAGCTGCTTTATGTTGATAGGATGTAAAAGTAATATATTGGAAAAAGACTATATAACTATTGCACACAGAGGAGCTAGTGGTTCTGCTCCAGAACACACTTATGCGGCCTATGACAAAGCAATTGAACAAAAAGCTGATTACTTAGAACTTGACCTACAAATGACTAAGGATAAAAAGCTAATAGCTATGCATGATAGTGATGTAAGTAGAACTACAAATGGTAAAGGTTTAGTAAAAAATAAGACAAGTTCTGATATATATAAATTAGACGCAGGTTCTTGGTTTGACAATATATATTCAAAAGAAAAAGTACCTGAACTATCTAATGTGCTAAAAAAATATTATAATAAAACTAATTTTTACATTGAAACTAAAACACCCGAAATGTACCCAGAAATGGATAAGAAGTTAGTAGAAGAATTAAATAAGAAAACATTATTAACACCTCATAATTTAAACAATGGAAAAGTAATCATTCAGTCTTTTTCTTTAAATAGTTTAACCAACATCCATAAATTAAATGAAAATATACCCTTAATCAAACTAGTATACGATAAAGATATAAACAAATTAAATAATAAAAAATTGAAAAAACTTTCTAAATTAGTTTATGGTATAGGCATCAATCATAAAATGGTAAATAAATCTTTAATAAAACGTGCTCATGACAATGGATTAAAAGTACATGTTTTTACTTTGAATAATAAAAAAGAAGTTAACGAAATGAGGAAGTTAGAAGTAGATGGAGGATTTACTAATAATTTATAAACTTTAAATCAAAACCACCCGTATAACGGGTGGTTTGTTTTGCTACTATAAGCCTTCGTTACTGACCATCTCTAATAATGACTCTGAAAAGTTCATCCATGCATAATACTTTCAGTATCCCTAAAATTGAATATATTATCTCTACATTTATAAAAGTATTTCTTTATGAATTTAAGTCTTATCCTTCTACCTTATCTGATTCTTTTTTCGTCTTTTTCTTGTTATCTTTTTGTGCGCTATCCCATTGACCAAGTAGAAATAATAGTCCTATAATGCCAAATATTATAGCTCCCCATATATTTAGCCCTAGCTTTTCTGATAAATATAAATAGATAAGAACGCTTACAAATATAACAGGTACAATTGCTCCCACTATTTTATTTCCTGTTCTAGATAAAAAATATTGAATTGCTAATAACAGCGCATAAAATATGGCTGGTGATAGTATTGCTAAAATATTCAAGATAAATCAAGCTCCTTACTATTAAAAAAATCAAAAGTAAATTTTAATATAATCTTGGATAATAATTTACTAATAGGCTTCTATAAGTTTCGTAACAAGGCTTTTTATAACATCATTATTGGATAGGAGCTAAACAATATGCATGGAGCAGTGCTTGAGTTGCTCTTAAAGACTCTATGTGTGTACGCTCTAGCGCATGTGAAGATTCAATACCTGCACCAAACAAACCATGTCTGATATCAGCGCCTGCCTTTAGTGCTGCAGAGGCATCTGAACTATAATATGGATAAATATCTACTTTATAAGGGATGTTATTAAAGTGGCATAAATTAACTAATTGTTCACGTAACCCCTTATGATAAGGTCCTGATGCATCTTTCGCGCAAATTGATACTGTATATTCATCCGATGCTTGACCATCACCTAAAGCACCCATATCAAAAGCTATAAAATCAACAATTTTGGGTGAAATTGAAGCATTCGCCCCATAACCAATTTCTTCGTTGTTTGAAATATAGAATTGTGTAGTATGAGGTAATGTTAAGTTTTCGTTGTTCATTGTTTTTAAAAACTCTATAATCATTGCAACACTTGCCTTATCATCTAAATGACGGGATTTTATAAATCCTGATGGTGTGATTTGAGTTCTTGGATCAAAACTTATAAAGTCTCCTACATCTATACCTAGACTTTCAGTATCTTCTTTTGACAATACTTTTTCATCTAATCTGACTTCCATATGATCAATATTTCTTGATATATCGTCATTATTTCGATACACATGTACACTCGTCTCGTGTAAACAGATAGTTCCAGTATAAGTTTGTCCTGATGAAGTTTCTATTTCACAATATTCTCCTTCAATAGCGTTATAACTAAAGCCACCAATCAAGTCCAAGGCTAATCTTCCATCTTCTTTAATTTCTTTGACCATAGCACCAAGCGTATCAACATGTGCAGTGATACATTTTTGTGCTTCATCGTCCTCACCTTTCACAGTGATCAATAATGCCCCTTTGTTCGTCAGTGTTGTTGTATAACCTAAATGTTCAACTTCATCTTTAACGTAATTAATTGCCTTTTCTGCGTGTCCTGATGGGCTATTAATTTCTGTTAATTCTTGAATTGTGGTGAAAATTGATTCAGTCATGCAATCCCCTCCTAGTATATATAAGTCTATTTTAACTTTTATCCTAAAAAATTGGTATAATTGTACGAAATCCTTAACACTTATAACTGAAATAAACTTGCTTAATTCTTAACTAAATTTAGTATCCTTTACTGAAATCTACTTGATTAGATACTGATTCATTATTCTCTAACTTTTTCAATGTGTTACAAAAACATGATATGGCATCATCAATATCTGTTAACGCTGAAATATGGGGAGTAATCGTAACATCTTTCCTTTCCCATAACTCAGAGTCCTCTGTTAATGGTTCTGACTCAAAGACATCTAATACAACATGCCTTAACTTACCTTCATCTAAAGCATCTATTAAGTGGTCCGTATCAACTACTTTCCCTCTACCTACATTTATAAAATATACATTGTCTAAATAATCAAAGAGATGTTGATTTAATAGCTTTTCTGTATCTTGTGTTAATGGTAAGGTACTAATTATATAATTTGAGCTTTCAAGTATTATATCAGCATTTTCTATTTTACTTATTTGATTAAAATATGCTTTATCTTGACCACTATTTGAAATACCGTTTACAGTAGCACCAAATGCTGAGAATACTTCTGCAATCTTTTGGCCAATCTCACCTGTACCTAGTATTGTTATGATTTGATCTTTCAATGAACTTGGTGATTTAACAGACCAAACTTTAGCTTTTTGTTGTGCTTTGAATTGGGAGTGATATTGTAAATCAGATAATATATAACTCAAGCAATACTCGCTCATTTTTTCTCCGAAATCACTGATTGTTCTAGTTAACAGAGTATTATCCCACCCAGAAATGGCTAAATAATTATTCACTCCTGCATTAAAAGTGTGCACCCATTTGACTTTTGAAGGTTCAAAATTTTCATTAGGAGCAAATCCTACATATGTATCTGCCCAATTCATATCCTCTTGTGAAATAATATCGGCCGCTTTAAAACGCAAATTATAATTCTCTAACTGTTTTAAATATGGATAAAAATCAGATTCATGTTGACCTGCAATTAAAATGTTCTCTATTTTCAAATTCTACACTCCCCTTTTTTGAATATCGTTATAAATAGTCTTATTTTTTAAATAATTATCACTATACTTATCATATGTTAGATTGTTCATTGATTACTCTCCCTTACTTTAGCATAATTCTATTTGGTTTATGTTCTTATGTTTCACTGATTCATTTCTTACCTATTTGTTTTAGGTAATATTTCGTATTGTCAGCTCTAACAATTCATTCTCAATAAAATTATCACTACGATTTTAAAATTCTTAAAATATCATTAGTAGTTAAGCAAAAATTTCCTCACGTATTGCGTATTAGTAATACCTACTATACAATATTACTATTCTGAAAATTTTGATAGAGGTGATTCGCTTAATGAAACAGATACTTTTCGTTGGTCTAGGCCTTATCGGTGGCAGTCTAGCGAGTAATTTACGATACTATCATAATGATATAGAAATTACAGCATTTGATGCTGATACATCTCAATTAGATAAAGCTTTATCTATTGGTATCATTGATTTTCAATCGACAGACTATAAATCAAGCGTCGAAAATGCAGATATCATTGTATATGCAACACCCGTACAACAAACAATAAAATACTTACAAGAATTACCAAGCTATCAATTAAAGAAAAACGTTATTATTACAGATACTGGTAGTACAAAATCAACGATTCAACAGTATGAACAATTTCTTTTAAAATATGATATTCACCTTATCGGTGGCCATCCAATGGCTGGTAGTCACAAATCTGGTGTATTAAATGCTAAAAAACATTTGTTTGAAAATGCTTTTTATATACTCGTGCATAATGAACCAGCTAATGATCAAGCTTTTGAAGAAATCCAAGACCTATTAAAGACAACCGATGCTAAATTTATTTCAACAACTGCAGAAGAACATGATTTTGTTACTGGGATTGTCAGTCATGTCCCTCACATTATCGCTTCAAGTTTGGTCCATTTAAATGCCCAACATGTGGATGATTCTGCTTTAGTGAAAACATTGGCTGCTGGTGGTTTTAGAGATATCACTAGAATTGCAAGCAGTAACCCGGTTATGTGGCGTGATATTACAGTCGAGAATAAAGACACTATATTAAGTATCTTAAAAGAATGGAAAGATCAAATGGGAGAAGTTATATCGTTAATTGAGCGTAATAACGCCGAAGACCTTCATGCTTTCTTTAATGATGCTAAAACTTATCGTGATGAGCTTCCCCTTAAACAACAAGGAGCTCTTTCCGTGGAGTATGATCTATATGTTGATATTCCGGATAAACCAGGTATGATTAGCAAAGTGACAAACATTCTGAGTTTACATAATATTTCTATAAGCAACCTTAGAATTTTAGAGGTCCGTGAAGATATATACGGTGCATTACGCATTAGTTTTAAAAATCCTGAAGACCGTAAAGCTGGTGCTGAGGCCCTCAGTGATTTTGATACTTACATTGGTTAATATATGAAATTTTACAAGTGGGGCTACGAAATCAATTTTGGTAGCCCCATTAGTTTAATAGTTTAAGCAGTGGTTTTTAGGTATACTTGAGCTATTGCTCATGCGTAACTCCCACTATCTCAACTGAATTGAGAAGAAGTGAGACTTTACATTTTATGGCCTGCCATAAGACCAAGACGACCATGTTTTGTACCTGCATCTGTATAAGATACGGCTCTTGATACAATTCCTCGTCCAAATTTCCTATGTAAGGCGTCTATAGTTTTAGCTAGCTTTTCATTTCTTTTTCTTTCGTACTCATCAATAAATAAATTCAATTGTCTATCTTTCTCATCGATGAACTGAGTTAAAGAAATACTTACTGTACGAAATAATGCATAATGGTCACATAATTCATCTGCAAAACCTTCAACCACTTTGTACATATTATCTTCTAGATTTGTTGGATCTTCTAACGTATACTGTTTGCTTACACCACCTTCATCACTATAACCAAATGAAAAGTGAATCGTCTTAGCTAATTGATTTCTTCCTCTAACACGACTAGCAACATCCTCAATCAATTCACGCATAACTACTTTGGCTTCGCTGTAACGACAATCTCTCATGAGTATTTGACTCTTACAAATAGATGGATTTATCACTTTATATTTATCTCGCACTCTACTTTCATCAATTCCATTTGCATGTAAATGTAAATCGATACCAATGATGCCTAAGTCTCTTTTTAAATACGTATACGGGTAATGTGCTAAATCACCAACAGTAAAAATTCCTCTTTTATTCAATTTAGCTTCTGTTTTTCTGCTAATCCCCCAAAATTTACTCAATGGTTGAATTGGCCAAAGTTTTTTAGGTACGTCTTGATAACGCCATTCTGCAATTAAACTATCGTTATGTTTGGCTTCTATATCCATTGCAATTTTACTCAATAACATATTTGAGCCTATCCCTATTGAACAATTAATACCTGTTACTTCTTTGATTTCAAGTTGTAATTTTTGGCAAAATGAATGAACCGTACTACTAAATCTATGATAACTATTCGTCACATCCATAAAGAATTCGTCTATACTGTATTGATGCAAGTCTTCTGGCGCAATATATTGCAATGCAATTTTTGATATTTCTATAGAAACTTCTAAATATTTTCGCATACTTGGATTAATAATATAAATGTCATTTCTATGTGGTATTTCAAATAATCTAGATCCAGTTTTGATACCTAGTGCTTTTAGTGGTCCTGTGGCAGCTAATACTACTGAACCTTGTCTTTTAGTATCAGCAACCACTGCTAATTTTTCAGTCATAGGGTCTAACCCTTTTTGAATACAAGATACACTCGCAAAGAAACTCTTTTGATCTATACACAATACGTCTCTTTCTTCCACTAGATTATAATCATACATATCAAACAACCTCCCTAAAGTAACTTTATTATATACGAACATTTGGTCTCAATCAATACAAACAAGAACAAATGTTCTCATTTGATTATTTTTATAATTTTTTGAATTTTCGTGATATAATATCTTTAAATTATTTTTAGGAGGAATTACATATGCCAATCATAAATGTGAAATTATTAGAAGGTCGTTCAGATGAACAACTTAAAAACTTAGTAAGTGAAGTAACAAATGCAGTTGAGAAAACAACTGGTGCTAATAAAGAAGCAATACAAGTAGTTATAGAAGAAATGAAGCCATCACATTATGGAGTTGGTGGAGTTAGAAAATCTGACCAGTAGTAATAATCATTCTATTACAGAATATGAACACATCTTGTCTAAAAGCAAGCATTTCACAGCAAAAAGAGTAGGACAGAAATCTAATTTATTTTAAAATATTTCACCGCCCTATCTCTAAGGATAAAGGATTGACCTGAGCTTTCGCTCATGCATAAGTCACCTAACTCTCAGGCGTCAATTTGGCGTAGAGATAAGGTGTATTATTTGTTAACCTTTTGCGTTTATATCATTGTGCCAGTCATCAGTGGTTGCGCCATGGCATAGTTTACTTACTAGCTAAGTAAACGCGATAGATAATTAATAACCAACACTATAAAAAATCCCCCTCACTATAATAGTAGCGAGGGGGATTGGTGTATTAATGCTAATCTTTTTCGTTAAATTTATTTTAACATCGTACTGCGTAAAAATACGAAAACTTCACCAGTTCTATACTTCTTGCTAAATATATTTACTCGAACAGACTAACTAACGAAATATGATAAAAATCAAGTGCTGTATTACTTCTTTGTCTCACACTTATATAGCAACAATACTATTCATCCAAGAATTTCTTAACTGCTTCTTTATTCTTCTCTTTATCAATTTCTAAAGCACTGCCGTCCGTTGGTGACTGAATGTCTTGATAAGTTCCCTTAATCGGTAATGTTATAGAATCTACATTCTTGTCACCACGAATACCAAAGTTTAATCCTGATTGCACCAATGCAGAATCCGGCATGTTGGTATTTAAGTAACCTCTTAAAATACCTGCAACTCTAGGTAACTTGAGGATTGAATCTACACTCACAAGCTCCTCTTTTAGAGATTGCATCACTTGTTGCTGTCTACGGACACGTCCAAAATCTCCTTCAGGATCATGTCTAAATCTCGCATAACCTAAGAGTTCTTTACCATTTAAACGATGATGACCTTTTTTCAACGATACGCCAATATTTTTTGACATGTCTTTTTCAACGTCGATTGGTACACCGTTCGGTTCCAGTTCATCTATCATTTTTTCAAAACCAGTAAAATCTAAAACAGCGTAGTATTCAGGATCAATACCTAAATTTTTCTTCAACGTTTGTCTCAATAATTCTGGTCCGCCGATAGAATATGCAGAGTTAATCTTATGTTGTCCACTTCCAGGAATGTCAGCATAGATATCACGCATGACAGATACCATCTTCATTTTTTTGTGAACATAATCGTATTGAGCAATCATAATAGAATCTGTTCTAGAAATACCACCGTCTTCGGCGTCTGCTCCTAATACCATTACCGTAATCTTACCGTCATTTTTAGCGGCACCATTAAATTTTTCTTGCTTTAATGTTTTACCGTGGTCTTTGGCATAATCAATACCGGAATTATAACCATGTACTGCATAACCTACGATAATTGCTAAAATCACAATAAAAATTAAAATGATTATTGGTAATTTCTTAATCCGCTTCTTCTTGACCCTACGCATAGGCGCTTTTTTGGTGTTGTTGCTTGTGTTTGTATTGCTTCTTTGTTTGTCTTCATTCATTAGTATCAACCTTATATCTTCAAAATTGCACTGCTATGTACTATAATTAACATATATTAAAGTTATATAAAAAGAGTATAAAAATCAAGTGATATCTTTATATATGGTACTAAGGTCTAATACGGAAAGGATGTTAAGCATGAATATTAACAAAGCATACTTCGCTGGAGGTTGCTTTTGGTGTATGGTTAAACCCTTTGATACATTTGAGGGCATAGAAAAAGTAACCTCTGGTTATATGGGAGGACATGTAGATAATCCTTCATATGAGCAAGTCAAAAGTGGTAATACCGGTCATTTGGAAACTGTCGAAATCGAATATGATGTCGCACTGTTTTCCTACAACAAATTATTAGAAATTTTCTTTTCTGTAATAGATCCTTCTGATGAAGGTGGGCAATTTCAAGATAGAGGTTCACAATACAAAACTGCTATCTTCTACACAAATGAAGATCAAAAAGAACTGGCAGAAATTTATATTGAGAAATTAAAGGATACTATGGATAAAGATAAAGCGATTGCGACACAAATTCTACCCGCTTCTACATTTTATGAAGCAGAAACTGAGCATCAAGATTTTTATAAAAAGAATCCTGAGCGTTATGCAAAAGAACAACAAGATCGTCAAAATTATGAAAAAGGTTTAGACATCTAATTTACATCAAATCACTTCGTACCAAAGCAATAAATGAGATAAAGCTATTTATATAACTATATTTCATATAAATAATCATCAATTATATAAATTTCAAAGCCGGAGTAGTATTTGCTACATCCGGCTTTTTTCTAGATCAATACCATTTAATTTTGTTTTTTCATTTCTAATGGAATTTTGTTTTTCTTGTCTACTTTCTTACCATCAAATAAATCCATTACTGTTTTAATACTTTCCTCTCCCATTAAATGAGGTTGTTGTGCTACAGTAGCATATAATTTATTGTTTTCTACGGATTTAATTGCATCCTCATTACCATCAAAGCCAATAACTTTGATATCCTTATTACCAACCGCTTCTACAGCACCTAATGCCATTTCATCATTTTGCGCAAAAATAGCTTTGATATCTGGATGTGCTTGTATAATATTTTGCGTCACATTCAATCCTTCTGTTCTATTGAACTTGGCACTTTGTTTCGATACCACATCTAGTGATTTATCTGCTACATTATGGAACCCTTTACCACGTTCTCTCGTTGCACTTGCACCAGGTATACCTTCTAATTCAGCAACTTTCGTATTTTTACCGAATTGCTCTACAATCAGTTGGCCACCCATTTCTCCACCTTTAACATTATCTGAAGCAATAAATGATGCAACTTCCCCTTTAGCAACTTCTCTATCTAAAGTAATTACTGGGATATTTTGATCATTCGCAATTTGTATACTACCTGAAATCGCATCTGAATCTGTTGGATTAACAATAAGGTAGTCTACATTTTGTTGAATTAAATCGTCTATGTCGTTTGATTGTTTTGCTGCATCATCTTGTGCATCGGCAAATTTTACTTTAACGCCTTGCTTTTTGGCTTCATCTTCAATACCATCTTTTATTTTTACGAAAAACGGATTATTTAACGTAGATATACTAACGCCAATGACAACTTCAGATTTTTTCTTGTTTAATTTATCCTTGTCATTCTTTTCTAATGGAGAATCTAGTGAACACCCTGCTAAAAGTATCAACATCGCAATAGCACTAATAAATAACTTTTTCATTAAATGACCTCCTCTATGATTTATTCTTTCTATCTATTAACACTGCAATAATAATTACTACACCTTTAACGACTTGTTGATAAAATGAAGATACACCCAATAGATTTAAACCATTGTTTAGCACGCCTATAATAAGCACTCCGATTAATGTACCGAGAATACGCCCTTTACCACCTGTAAGTGAAGTACCACCAAGTACTACAGCTGCAATAGCATCCAATTCATATGACATGCCCGCTGTTGGCTGTGCAGAATTTAAACGAGATGTTAATATAGCTCCTGCCATCGCAGACATTAAGCCAGCTAAACTATATATCATAACCTTCAACTTATTGACTTTGATTCCTGAGATAAATGCCGCTTTTTCATTACCGCCCATGGCATAAGTCTGTCTACCAAACACCGTTTTATGTAAAATAATATATAAAATAATAAATGTGATAAACATCGTAACTGCTGGTACAGGTATACCTAAAAAGTAGCCGCGTCCAAATAATTGGAATGCATAACTACCATTTAAATTTGTAATCGGATTACCATCAGTGATAACAAGCGTGAGGCCCCTAAATACCGTCATAGTTGCTAAAGTTGCGATAAATGGTGCCATCTTACCTAAAGTAATTAAAAGTCCGTTAATCGCCCCTAAAATAGCACCAAAGATACAGCCAATTAAAAACGCAACAATCGAATCAACACCTGATACCATTAATATCGCAATCATCGCACTAGATAACGCAAGTGTCGACCCAACTGATAGGTCTATCCCCCCTGTTAAAATGACGAATGTCATACCAAATGCTATTAAACCATTAATGGATACTTGTCTTAACAAATTAAACAAATTCGATGGCTCTAAAAAGGCACTGTTTAATGCACTTATGATAATGACTAATAATATTAATCCAATAAATGGTATGATTTTTTCTAAATATGAAAAAGATAACTTAGATTGATTCATTTATATTCCCTCCAGTAGCTAAAGTCATAATACGTTCTTCAGATAATGATTCCTTATCTAATATCCCAGCAATGTTACCTTCATGGACGACAGCCACATTGTCACTCATGCCAATAACCTCAGGTAACTCTGATGAAATCATAATAATAGACATCCCTCGTTCTGTAAGTTCATTCATTAATTGATATATTTCTCTTTTAGCACCTACATCAATGCCTCTAGTAGGTTCATCTAAAATCAATACGCGTGGTGCAGTAGCTATCCATTTCGCTAAAACTACTTTTTGTTGGTTCCCACCAGACAAATCTACGCACGCATCACCTTGTTTCCCTTTAATATTTAATCGCTTAATCATTTGCTGTGTATATTGCTCCATTGAACGTTGCGCCAAAAAGCCTGACTTTGAAAAACTTTTTAACGCAGGTAATGATATATTCTCTAAAATAGAATCTTGCAGAACTAATCCTTCTTCTTTTCTATTTTCAGTAATAAAAGCTAAACCATGTTTTATAGATTGGTTAGGGTTATTTATATCAATCTCTTTACCATTTAATTCTACTTGCATAGACCCTTTATCAAGACCAAACAACACACGCATAATCTCTGATCTACCTGCACCCATTAATCCACTAAAGCCTAAGATTTCTCCTTTATGCAACTCAAAGTGAACCGATTCTAGATTATGCTCATTCGAACTAAGCTCCTTTACAGATAACACTAATTCATCTTGCTCATAATCCCTTTCAGGATATTGGTTATCTAAATCTCTACCTATCATCGCCTTGACGATTTGTGGATGTGTTGTAGATTCGGTAGCAGACGTCAAAATAGAACGACCATCTCTCATAACGGTGATACGATCAGAAATACTAAATATTTCTTCCATTCTATGTGAAATATAGACAAAAGATACGCCTTCACTTTTCAACTTTTTGATTTGTTCAAATAACACTTCTATTTCGTTATTTGTTAATGCGGCAGTCGGCTCATCCATTATAATAACTTTGGCCTCTTGCATAAGGGCTTTACTAATTTCTAACATTTGTTGCATACCAATAGATAAATCTCCCGCTAATTGATTTAAATCAATGGTTATATTCAATTTCTTAAATATCTCTTGTGCTTGTATTCTCATAGCTTTATTATCTACAATACCGAAAGATTTAGTTATTTCTTTTCCTAAAAACAAATTCTCTAATACTGTCAAATTAGGCCAAATATTCAATTCTTGTTGTATAAATGCGATGCCATGATTTTCAGCATCTTTAGTATTCTTAAAATGAATCGTTTGTCCATTTTCTACTACTGTGCCACCATCCGCTTCGTAAACACCTGTTAGAATTTTCATTAATGTACTTTTACCGGCACCATTTTCACCCATTAATGCATGCACTTCTGCATCAGCAATTTCAAAATCCACACCCAACAACACATCATTTTGTCCAAATGATTTATATATTTGATCCATATTAATCATTATTAATCACCCCTTTAAAATAGAACGCCACTCTTTAATATCACATTTGCAAAAGGTTTAGCTTCGCCTGTTCTGATAATAGCTTTTACTTTCCCACTATCTGCTTTTAACTGTTCATGAGCTACAGTACTAATATCAATGTTTTCTGATATCAATTGTATATAGAGTTCATCATTTTGCTTAATCATTTCATTAGCAATCGTCATTTGCTCAATTACCATATGATTTTTTATTAAGTGAAATACTTCTAAGAATGATGGTTTCCCAAATTCTAAAGCAAGATCTATTTTCTTAACTCCTTGTGGTACTGGCAAACCACAATCAGCAATAATAATTTGATCTGTATGACCTAAATCACTTAGCAATTTTGAAATTTCACTATTTAAAATACCTGTTTTATACATCAAACCACTCCTTCATTTATGTAACCCGTTACATATTACGCATCAATGACGTGTACTCGATCGCTTTATTACGGATATTGCTACTTTTTCTAGCTCGACATAATCTTGATGATCATACAATTTAAGTAACTTTGACATTGCTAGTTCCCCTAAACGATAAGCCGACTGATCGATTGTACTAATTTGAGGAAATGTCATTGTTGAAAATGGTATATTATCATACCCCACAATTTGAACATCCTCTGGAATTTGCAAGTTATGTTGTTGTAGTATACCCATCACTTTAATTGCTAATAAATCATTACTGCAGATAATACTATCTATATTGCATGTCCTAATTAAATTAATAAATGAACCTTCATTGTTTAAATCCTGAGCTAAATATGTTTTGTAGCTAATACCATGTTCTTTAAAAATTGACGCCACACCTTTAAAGCGATGTTTAAAAGCATCAATAGTTAAATCTTCATGTACAACTAGACCGTAATTACAGCCGCCTTCCATAACTAGTTCTGCTTGACGTTGTCCACCTTCATAATGATCAGTTGAAACACCTGAATTTTCATTATTAGTACGATCGACAAATACAAAAGGCATATGAAGAGGTTCTAACATATTTTCAATTATATTTTCGTTAAGTGCAGTAGTAATCATACCTGCGCAATTATGAGATACAAATGTTGTTAAATAGGCCTTTGCCTTTTCTTTATCATTATCACTGTTACCAATTAAAACTTGATACCCATGTTCAACAGCAACATCTTCTACTCCTCTAGCAATCAATGTAAAGAATGGATTACTTATGTCTGGTAGGAGCAATCCAATCATTTTTGATTTTCTTTTATATAATGTTCTTGCCGCCTCATTTGGTTGGTAATTCAGTTCTGCAATTGCACGATCAATTTGCGATCGCGTTTGTGCCTTAACATACCCAGTATTGTTAATCGCTCTAGAAACAGTTGCAACTGAGCAACCGGCTAATCGTGCTACATCTTTTATCGTTGTCAGTTAAGCCGCCTCCTTTAGTGTAACCGTTTTCATATTACCACAACTTTACCTTATTTAATAGAGTATTTATCTGCTAAGATTACATTTATAAGCACTGACTTAAGTATTAACTAGACTTTTTTATAATAAGCAACTAAATTATTAACCGATAAAATGTTCGTTCAACAAATTATCTTTTTCTTCAACTAATTTAACTTCATATATAGCTAAGTTCTTTTTACATAATGCTCTAATTAAGTCCGGTATAAATTGCGGATTTGCTTTAAACAATAATACTGTTACATTATCCACATCTACAAATGTGTAACTATAATAATTAGGTGAATATGGTTTAATTAGTTTTTCAACGGTTTTTATAACTATTTTACGTACTTTATACCAATCTAACGCTCCGATATTTATCATAAAAACTTTTTCTTCATCTGCATATTCTCTATAATCTATCAATTTTGTATACCTCGTATTATTATTTTTAAGTATTTTAGATGATTGGCTAATAAAAAAACAATTGAAGTAAATTCACGTTTTATAAGTAACTAAGCATAGAATACAATTTTCAAATCCGTCACTTCAAAAAAGTAATAATACATATAAATGTTATTAAGAAAACACATGTATAATATGTTCATAATAAAGTGAATTAGATTTCAACACACCATTGAAAGCGTTTTCTAATGATGATATATTTATATTGTACCTTTTACAAAGGGGTAACGAGAAATTCAAATATAGTTAGAATCAAAATGATATTTAAAAGGGTAACAATTGTTAGTTTATTAAAGTAGTTAATAACTTCTCCAAAGATTAACTACACAAACCATTAAGCACTATTAAACTCCTTAAAAAGCACCCCACATGCAAATGACATGTGGGGTGCTTCATATTGTACTTTAATTATTTTTTCTAATGACGCGCATAACTTTTAACATGCTCACCCATAATGAGTGGCGTTTACGATAAACGAGAAATCTTGGCTCCCATTTCGGATTAAATTTCTCTTTATATCTTCTGAGACCTTGGAATCTATATAGACCGTTGAAATGTTCAAATACACGGCCAGCAATTCTTTCACCATAAAATGAATAAGGAATTTGTCCAACATTAGATAATGTCGCCATACCCATATTAAAATGTTCATAGTTATTGTCTTTTGACCAAAGTAGCATATTCAAATATAAACTATCCATTAATGGTAACTCAATGTCTTGTTTCCAACGTATTAAATCAACTGAAATCACGCCATTATAATAAGTTGGCATCAATGTGCAGAAAGCAATTACGGATTGTTCATTATCCTTTAACACGCCTATCGGAGCTTGTGATATATAATGTTCATCAAAACTACCAACAGAAAAATGCATTTCATTTTTATCAGCTAACCATTCATCACTTATGGCTTTTAAATCAGTAATCATTTGCTGTGAAAAAGGTGGCTCCAACACTTCAAACGAACAACCCAAATCATCAAGTTTATTTAGCGTCGCTCGCAGCCCCCGCTTTTTCTTCCCTGACGTTGTAAATGACGTTAAATTTATAACAGCTTCCTCACCTAATTTAAAGAATTGATTACCAAAACTATGATAGAGTGACATATGTTTATCCGTTACTTGATAAAAAATAATATCATAACCTAAATATTCCGCTTCTTGATAAAATGCTTCTAATAAGCTGTAAAATGATTCTGAATTTCCAATTGGATCACCTAAAATAATATACGTATTATTATGATAGCGATACATTACAAAAGCATCTTTATTATCATTTATGAAAAACTTCTTATCTCCACTATACATTAAGTGACTTAAATAATTCCCATTATATTTATCAATAATCGATTCACAAGTTGCAATGTTATCTCTACTATTTGATGATCTATATCGATATTCAAACCACCATACGATAACACCGACTATAATTGCTACTAATAAAACAGTAATCCAGAAATAATATCTCAAAATAGAAGTTAGCATTTCAATATGGTAAATTTCTAAAGAATAGAACGTACTCTTAATCACAAGATGATTAATATAGAGTATTATCGCACCTGTAATAACACTTAATAATAATTTAGAATATCTAAATGGTCGTTTGATAACCCGAGCTCTTCTATAAAATACGAGCAATAATATAAAAATTACAGTAAGCCAACTCAATAGTATGAATGATGCATACGTATACGCTGTTGCAATAAATATAAACAATACAGAAATAATTGAGAATAAAATCGCACGTTTAGACAATTTATATACACCAATGACATTTAATAATAATAGTAAACAAGCACAAGTATGAATTGAAACAATAATATAATAGATATAATGATTTGGATCATATAATCCATCATAAATAATTGTTAAATTATTCAAAAAGAATACTAAACTCGTAAACAGCAATAAGAGTGCAATAGCAAAAGACGGTATACGTGCAATTATGTCCTTTTGATATGAGCCTAATAAGGACGTCATATCCTTTACTGGCACTAATATACGTGAATCTTCCCAGTAACGTTTTGCAGTACTACGGAATTCAAATGTAGATAAAATCAGTGCAATAAGTACAGGGAATAAATAGTAAGCAAAACGATAAAGTGATAAACCTAACACGATTGCTTCCTCACTCACATTTAATGCCTTCAAACCTAACAGGACAACTAAATCAAATGTACCAAATCCACCAGGAATAAAACTGATCAAGCCTGACAACGCCGCTAGAATAAAAATCCCCATAAATGTAGCAAAAGGTATTTGAACGTCTACGATGGCCATTGACATGTATAATACTAATGCTGCAACAAACCATTCAACACCTGAAACAATAGTGCAATATACCCCAAGCAATCTATGTGTTTTTTGTACTGGCTTAATTATAGTAAATACAACAAATATCGGTAAAAACAATGCTACTACGTACATTAACCATTTAACCCATGGATACGGAGTAAAAATGTGTGAAATATCAAATACATGAAAAACTACTAAGATAGAAAGCAAACTCAAACCAGTTAACATTGAAATTAAAACAATGGAAATGGTATGAAACAGCGCTTTTTTATCATCAGTTGTATTTTTATAAAAAAGGAAACGCACACTGGCCCCTATAAATCCACCAAAGCCAACAACAGCATTCAGTGCATTGACAATATAACCAATTCTAATCGTTTTAGCTAAACCAATTTTTAGCTTTAATGTTTTAGCTAAAATCACATCATATATTGAAAGCACTATAATTGACGCGCCACCACTAAGGAACAGTGCAACAAGCCAAAATCTATTTATTTTACTAAATGATTTTATTGCGTCTTTAAGATTAATATGTGAGAGCTCTTTGTATAAAGTAATAGCAACAATTGTAAATAACGTTAATGCAAATGCAATTTTTAATATAGTAAATAATTTGCTTCTCAATTCTTTTGTCATCTTTTCACTTCACTTTTAATAATCTAATTGTTCCATAAAAATATAGCACAAGAATAATACATAATAAATAAAATTTTCAATCATAACTACTAACAAAATTGTTAGATGCATAATTTAATTTTAAGTGTCACGAGTTAAACACGCTTTAATGAGGTGACATTTATAACAATATAGCTATATAGTACATCACCTACACAGATGACGATAATTTAACTCAATATGTTAATAACACATCACTAAAACAATAAAGGACGAGACAAAAATCACATTTTAAAAAGTTGATTTCATCATCTCGCCCTCGATAGTTTTTTAACTATAATATATTATAAAACGCCTATAGCTTTCAGTATATAACCACATTATATCTATAGACACTTATCAATTTTGTGTGCTAGTCACACCACTTCAGTACGAACGCTGTTGATACAAACTCAAAATGAAAATGGCGTTTATTATCAAAGACATTGAAAAACTTATAGCAGTTTAACGAATGTCTTCATGTGTAGTAATTTCATAATCTCCAGCATCTTCACCATAATACTTATTATATCTACGTTTAAACATACTGTATAAATGTGAAACCAATACTTTTAATATCGCGTAAGCTGGTATACCTAAAATCACACCTACAACACCTAATAAGTTACCCGCACTTAATAAGATGAAAATAATTGTTAATGGGTGTATTTTAAGTGTTTTACCCATTACATTAGGTGAAATTAGATGACCTTCGATAAACTGAACAGCCGTCCAAACGACAATCAGTTTCAATAGCATAATTGGAGAAGTTATTAACGCAATAATAATTGCTGGTGATATCGCAATTGTAGGCCCTATGTATGGTACTACGCTTGTAACAGCAGCAATTGAAGCTAAAATCAAACTATAATCTAATCCGATAATGCTATAACCTATAAATAATAAAATACCAATACAGAATGAAACAATAATTTGACCTTGGATATAAGAACCAACTTGAACGCTCATTTTTTCTAATAAATCATGAAAATCTTTTCTGAATTTAGGTGGCATTAATTTTGTAGAAAATTCTTTAAAACGATGTCCATCTTTTAACATAAAGAATAATACAAATGGTGTCGTTGCAATTACCACACCAACGTTTACAATCGCCTCAGCAAAATTCTTAACCTTTGAGCCAAATCCGTTAAAGTAATCTGAAACCATAGATGGCAATTTGTTAGCCAAAGCATCCAATTGCTCTTGAATTTGACTATAGAAATTGGATATCAATGAATACTTAGTAACACTATCTATAAATTGATTAACCTTATCTACATATAACGGAAAATTATTACCAAAACTTCTGAATTGAGACCCTATTACAGGTATTAAAAGGTTAATAACAAGTGTTATGACACCTACAATTAATAGGAATAATATGATTACGCCCCATAATCTTGAAATATTATAACGTTCCATTAAATTGACTAATGGATTCAATAGATAATATAGAATCACTGAAACTATAATAGGTGCAGCGATAGTATTAAAAATAATAATAAACGGTTTGAAAATATAAGATACTTGATCAAATATAAATATAGCTATACCTACTAATATTAAAATTAACAAACCAAAAAGTAAGTCTTTGCCACCCGCAAACTTCATGAAGCGGGTTTCGGGAAAACTAAGTTTCAACTTATCTTTACCCTTCTTATTTTCTTGTCTTACGTTGTCTTCATTCGACATATAACTCACCATACCTTAAATTAATTCTAAAAATAGTAATTACTTGTTATGATTATAAAAAGAAGGTACAAAACTCTATTTAAAAAAACTTTAATAGTTTATTGTACTATGCTTAATAATAACACATCCTCTATATGACAATCATCTATTATACTAAATTATAATTGTCATCTCGCTTCTGCATAGATTATTCACTATTCAATTACAATTAAACACATTTTCCAAATATTTCTCAATTATATATAAATTAAAAGTAATATTGAACATAGAAAGGTATGTTGCTAATAATGAGCAAAATAAATAACAAAATATAAAAAATGAGAAGCCTTTATGGCCTCTCTTAGAAAATACTCTGTTTTTGTTTTTATGTCGTTACCTCATTACTAGTATCACTATTAACTTGAATATTAAGGCGTTTATTAACTTTCTTTTTTGGAATAGGTACAATATAATTACCAAATGGCAACTTACCAATTAAGTATACGATAAATACTGATAAAGCAACTGCTGCTATAAATACGCCCATAAATTTACTTTGAGCATCAATTTCTTCAACAAGTGGTAAACGCTTCACAAATTGGATTGCTACATAATGTACTAAATAGACACCCATAGAGTAATTTCCTATTAATGTTAGTGTACGCAAAACGATTTTATTTTTCTTTACATGTTCAAACATGTAGTTAAGAAATACAATGAAAAAAGGGATATAAATTATATTTGAGACATGGATTGAACTGTGTAAATTATCTAAATCAATACTGATTAATAAATCAATAAATAATATTGCTATAATAATAGAAAATAACGTCTTATATTTAAATATCAAAACTTTTATTTCATTGTAAAATTTTGCATAAACAATACCTAAAATAAAAAAGGATATCCAATTCATAATAAAGAGTTTATCATTTACAAACCGTTCTACTCCACCACCACCAAATGAAACAGGACCCAGCATTATCCAGACAATATTAGCTATGGTTGCAACTCCGAATAAAGTGAGAATCGGCCAACCTTTTTTAAATTTGTGTACGAATGGAAATAAAAAGTAAAATTGTATTACTGTTAATATGAAATATAGATGAAAATTTGCTTTGCCGAATATAAAATAATTTATTAGTTTACCATCATCTTCTAAGTTATGTAAAAAATAAGCCCTATATAATAAATAAAAAATTGTCCATATAATATAAGGAATTAAGATTTTGCTAAATCTTGATTTTATAAAATAATTCAAGCTAAAACCTCTATTAACCACAGAAATAGTTAATAAAAAAGCACTAATTACTGCAAAAACAGGTGTACCTAACCTTGCAATTTGATTTATATACCCCAATCCATCTGAAGTAAATGTACCTCCTGAAAGCGCGATACTATTAACTGTATGAATAGCAACTACAAGCATAGCAGCCACTGACCTAATTATAGGAATTTCATCATAGTACTTGATACAAAAACATCCCCTTTAAACAAAGCAACTTTAAAACTAATTCTATGTTTTTTAATTGGTACAGTAAAGTGAATTTGCAAACATAAATAAAAAAATAATACTTTCATTACACACAATTAAAGTTCTTAACTTTCACTTTATAATATGCAACTAATTACACATTTAATTTTATATAAACTTTCAATTTATCTTGAGTGTCAACAACCTACAATAAATATTTTTTACAAAAATTAAAAATACGACGCCACACAGAATTGTGACATCGTATTTATTATATATATACTAATTAACATCTTTATATAGGCTTATGCTTTAATCATGTTGTACAGACTAATTTTATTATCTTGTATTTATGAAATGTAAACTATCTAAAACCTTTAAGCATTAGGTGTATTCGTATGGTCGGCATCAACCATAAAGTGGTAGACATGCAAAGTTAAATAAATTACCTCTGCATCATATATTTTAATGCCCAATTCCTGTTGCAACATTTTCATTATTTTTAAAGCGATATTGAAACATAAAGGATACTGAGTTTTCAATAACTCTTCAAAAGCATTTGTTTTTTGCAAATTTTCCCCGGTTCTCAACCTTCTAATTAAAAATTGAATATGTCTAATAAAACGTTGATACTGGACTGTATCTTTTTCTATTTCACGTTTTAAGTCATGTTCTAAAATAAATATACTTTTATTGATTAAACGATTAGTCAATTCCATTTCACGTATAGATAAAGTTTCTGTATTCGAAGCTATGTGTAACGCTATAAAACCTATTTCTCCTTCTGGAAAATTCACATCTAATACATGGTTTAAGCGATCAATTACTTTCTCAGCGATGCCATATGCTTCTGTATATAATTGCTTTGTTTCTACAACAAAAGGATTATTTATTAATTGATTTTGTTTCAATCGGTTATATGCAAATATAATATGATCTGTTAAAGATATGACCAATTTTTGGTTATCAATCTTCATTACTGAATTCGTGATAATATTAACAGCTTCAATGACTGCTTGAATTAATGTATCATCAGCTTGTTCAACTAGGGATTTGTAATGGTCTTGTTGAGATTTTTGGTCTAATATATATATTTTCTCAACTGTTTGATTTTCTTGCAAAGTCATGCCACTTTTTTTATTAAAGCCAATGCCTTTAGCAATGAGCACATATTCTTCTTGTGCTTTTTTACAGATAATAACATTATTATTTAAAACCTTGGTTATAAGGTAATCACTCACATGAATCATCCTTCTTTTTCTGTCAATCAATATTATATAGTTAATTTTCAAAAATTGAAAGACATAAAAGAACCTTTCAAATTCTCACTAATAAGTGATCTATTTGAAAGGCTCTATGCATTAATACAAATAATTTTTAATTATTTTTTCATGCCCCAACTTTCAATACCAAATAAATTAATTTCTAATTCTTCTGGTCTGAAAATAGGTTTTTTACCGGCTCTACGTTGACGTTGATAGTCATTCATAACAGCAAACGCGATATTTGATAATCCAATGATCGCTACTAAGTTGACAATTGCCATTAATCCCATGAATAAATCGGCAGTACTCCAAACAACATCTGTTTTAGCAACTGCACCAATAAACACTAACACAACTACTAAACATCTAAATATAAATAAAATCGTTCTGTTTTTAGATAAAAATTCAATGTTAGATTGTCCATAATAATAATTACCTACAACTGAAGAGAATGCAAATAGCGTGATTGCAATTGTTAAAAAGATACCGCCTACACTGCCTAAATGTTCATTTAAAGCAGATTGTGTAACAGCAACACCTTGTGCAGCATTGTCACCAAATTCTAAACCTGTGTAAAGTAAAATCATGATTGCTGTAGATGTACATACAAGCATAGTATCAAAGAATACACCTAAAGATTGAATTAAACCTTGCTTAACTGGGTGTGGCGCAGCAGCTGTTGCTGCAGCATTAGGTGCTGAACCCATACCCGCTTCATTCGAGAACAAACCACGTTTAACACCTTGTAAAATCGTAGCACCAATTGCGCCACCTGTAGCTTGCTCAAAACCAAATGCACTTTTTATAATTGTAGAAATCATAGGAATGATTTGATCGAAATTTATGAATAAGATGATAACAACCATTAATATATATAATATTGCCATTACAGGCACAATTACTGATGACATCGTCGCAATACTACGTACACCACCAAAGATAATTATTGCTGTAAATACTGCCAATACAATACCTGTTATCGCAGGGCTAACATTATACTGTGTTTTCAATGATTCAGCGATTGTATTTGATTGAACCGTATTAAACACAAATGCAAATGTAATTGTTATTAATACTGCAAAAACAATACCTAGCCATTTTTGGTTTAAACCTCTCGTTATGTAATACGCTGGACCACCACGGAAGCCGCCTTCTTTATCAGGCACTTTGTAGACTTGTGCTAAAGTTGCTTCTATAAATGCACTTGCTGCCCCGATAAAAGCGATAACCCACATCCAAAATACAGCACCAGGACCACCGAGTACAATTGCAGTTGCAACACCAGCAATATTACCTGTCCCTACACGTGACGCTGCACTAATTGCAAACGCTTGGAATGGAGCGATACCTTTCTTACCATTATCTAATGTTTCAGGTTTTTCACCAATAGCACGAAACATTTCTGGAATCCATCTTAACTGAACGAATTTTGAGCCAATTGTAAAGAATATACCAGCTGTAATTAACAGTCCAATTAAATATTGTGACCAGATTAAATCATTCCCGACTTGAACAAATGTTTTGAACCAATCTGGAATTAAACTATCAAAATCTCTCAATTTAATCCCTCTCATCTTTATGTATATTTAATTTCAAAATTAGAGTAAGAGATTTATAGCTACACT
This sequence comes from Staphylococcus sp. Ze2, assembly GCF_048568365.1. Lineage (NCBI taxonomy): Bacteria > Bacillati > Bacillota > Bacilli > Caryophanales > Staphylococcaceae > Staphylococcus > Staphylococcus sp. Ze2. Next base: position 1,892,042 of record NZ_CP183486.1, read on the forward strand.
CATGGTAATATGCCTTATATTATAACCATAAGTATAAAGATTGTGTCTGCCGATAGCTAAACACATCTTTTTACTGCGCTATAAACCTCTTTTTTAATTATTTATTGCACCTAACTGGTATTTTATCACTATATAGTTGTATTTACTAACAATTTTTTATAAGATGTTTTATTTTACTTCTAAATCTTTTATTTCACCAAAATCACTAGTATCTACGATAAAGCTACCATTTGTATATTGTTCTGATAAGTGGATATCATTGATTAAGCCAGATTCTTGCTGTTTATCAGAGTAAATTGTATAAGTTGTTTGTTCTGGTGTAATGACAGCAGCGTCTACAATGCGGTGCGGTGTTTTCTTCAATTCTTTTAATAACGTAATACCACGTTGTGCACGTTTAGCCGTTTGTAATACTTTAAAGCTGATACGTTTTAATGATCCACGTTGTGTGGCCATTAATATTTTATCATTTGAAGTTACAACATCTGTTAATACCGCATAGTCTTCATCTTTTAAGTTGATTGATTTAACACCTGCCGCTCTCAAGCCAGTATCAGAAAGTTCATCACTATCATAAGTAAGGGACATCCCTTTGTTTGTAACCACAGTAATCAATTGTGCTTCTGATATTCGCATAACACTTATAATTTCATCATTGTCTTTCAATTTCATGGAGACAAGTGGTTTATTATATCGTGTTGTTTTAAACATAGATACATTACTCTTTTTGATCATACCATTACGTGTCGCTAAGATATAAAATGCTTCTGGATTAAAGTCATTTTCACAATAAGCGTTAATAACGTATTCGCCTTCATCAAGTGGCACAATTTGAGAGACATGCTGCCCTAAATCTTTCCATTTTATATCAGCTAATTTATGAACTGGTATAAATAGATAGCGACCTTTGTTGGTAAACACTAATGCTGTATCTAAAGTATTTACCTCTTGATATTTCATGATTGAATCTCCATCTTTGGTACCTACTTCATTTACACCACTTGCATTAAAACTACGTAATGAAGTTCGCTTAATATAACCATGTTTAGTAATACTCATAATCACAGTTTCACTAGGGACCATCACTTCTTTATCAATCTTAATCTCTGAAATTTCAGCCTCTATAGAGGATAGACGATTTTGTTTAAATCTATTACGAATCTCTGTTAACTCTTCTTTAATTACATTTAATAATTCATCGTGATTATCTAAAATATTTCTTAAGCGCCCAATTAACGCTTTTAATTCGTCATGTTCTTCTTGTAGCTGAACAATATCTGTATTAGTCAAACGATACAATTGTAACGTCACAATAGCTTCCGCTTGAGCTTCAGTAAAATCATATTCAGTTACCAAATTATCTTTAGCATCTTTTTTATTCTTTGAAGCTCTAATAAGTTTAATTACTTCGTCTAATATAGATAAGGCTTTCATTAAACCTTCAACGATGTGCATTCTACTTTCGGCATGATTTAGTTCATAACGTGTACGTTTCGTTACAACATCAATTTGATGATTTAAATAACTATCAATAAATTGGCGAATGCCCATTAATACTGGACGCCCTTCACTAATAGCAACCATGTTAAAGTTATAAGAAACTTGTAAATCTGTATTCTTATAAAGGAAATTAGCTACCGCTTCACTGTTGATATCTTTTTTCAATTCTATTGCAATACGTAAACCTGTACGGTCTGTTTCGTCTCTTACTTCGACGATACCATCAACCTTTTTATCAGCACGTAATTCATCCATTTTTTTAACCAATGCACTCTTATTAACTTCATAAGGTACTTCTGTAACAATTAGTTGTTTTCTACCATTTCTTAATTCTTCAACCTCAACTTTTGAACGAACTACGATTTTCCCCTTACCTGATTCGTAAGCTTTCTTAATACCATCCACACCTTGGATAATACCACCCGTTGGGAAATCAGGACCTTTGATATATTTCATCAATTGATTCACTGTTATATCCGGGTTGTCAATATACTTAAGAGTTGCTTGAATCACTTCACCTAAGTTATGTGGTGGAATATCTGTAGCGTAACCAGCAGAAATCCCTGTACTACCATTTACCAGTAAATTAGGGAATCTTGCAGGCAAGACCATCGGTTCCATTGTCGTATCATCATAGTTTGGCATAAATGGTACAGTTTCTTTGTTAATATCTCTTAAAAGTTCTTCTGAGAGACGGCTTAATTTCGCTTCAGTATAACGCATTGCAGCAGCGGGATCGTTATCGATACTACCGTTATTACCTTGCATTTCTATAAGTACATGGCGCAATTTCCAGCCTTGACTTAAACGTACCATCGCATCATATACAGACGTATCACCGTGCGGATGATACTGACCTATAACATCACCGACAGTTTTAGCACTTTTACGAAAGTTTTTGTCGTAAGTGTTACCGCTTGAATACATTGCATATAAAATACGTCTTTGAACAGGCTTGAGACCGTCACGAACGTCTGGCAATGCACGCTCTTGAATGATGTATTTACTATATCTACCAAAACGATCGCCAATAACATCTTCTAGCGATAAATCTTGAATTACTTCACTCAATTTCCTTCCTCCTCATTAGGCGCTTCCTGTTCCAATATTTGAATTTCATTATTATCTAAAATACTTTGTTGTTCTTGTAAACCAAACTCAACATGATTTTCAATCCATTCACGTCTTGGTGCAACTTTGTCACCCATTAGTGTTGTAACGCGTTTAGATGAACGCAACTCATCTTCAACTTGTACTCTGATTAAGGTTCTCGTCTCAGGGTTCATTGTCGTTTCCCACAATTGATCCGCATTCATTTCACCAAGACCTTTGTAACGTTGTAATGAGAAACCTTTCCCTATTTTTCGTTGTAATTTCTCTAATTCTTCATCTGTCCAAGCGTATTCTACTTTTTTAGATGCACCTTTTCCTTTTTCAAGTTTATAAAGTGGTGGTAATGCAATAAATACTCTACCCGCCTCAACTAATGGCTTCATATATTTAAAGAAGAATGTTAATAATAACACTTGAATATGCGCACCATCTGTATCGGCATCTGTCATTATAATGATTCTATTGTAGTTACTATCTTCAATTTTGAACTCATTTCCGACACCAGCGCCAATAGTATGAATAATTGTATTAATTTCTTCATTTTTAAAAATATCGTCAAGACGTGCTTTCTCAGTATTAATTACTTTACCTCTAAGCGGTAAAATCGCTTGGTATTTACGGTCCCTACCTAGCTTTGCAGAGCCGCCCGCTGAGTCACCTTCGACAAGGTATAATTCTTTTTTCTCAGTGTTTTTACTTTGTGCAGGTGTAAGTTTACCAGAGAGTAAAGTATCTTTACGTTTGTTTTTCTTACCTGAACGTGCATCTTCTCTCGCTTTACGCGCCGCTTCTCTAGCTTGTTGTGCCTTCAAAGCTTTTTTAACTAACGATTTAGATAGTTGCCCTTTTTCTTCTAAATAATATGGCAGTTTGTCGGCTACAACTGAATCTACTGCGCTTCTAGCTTCAGGTGTACCTAGCTTAGATTTAGTTTGTCCTTCAAATTGTAACAATTCTTCAGGAATTCGAATTGAAATAATAGCAGTTAAGCCTTCGCGTATATCATTACCATCTAAATTTTTATCTTTTTCTTTTAATTCATTAATGCGACGTGCATAATCATTAAACACACGAGTCATAGCTGTTTTAAACCCAACTTCATGTGTTCCACCGTCTTTTGTACGCACATTATTAACAAAACTTAATATGCCTTCTGAATATTGATCGTTATACTGGAACGCAACTTCCACTTCAATATTATTGGCTTCCCCAGAGAAATCTGCTACATCATGTAATACTTCTTTTCCTTCATTGACATAAGCAACGAATTCTTTAATGCCATCTTCATAATGGAAGACATCTTCACGCTCTTTGCCTGCTCTTAAGTCTTTCAGGGTGATTCTCAAGCGTTTAAGTAAAAATGCTGACTCTTGTAATCTTTCACTTAAAACATCATAATTAAACGATGTAGATGCTTTGAATATTTCTGGATCTGGTTTAAATGTCACTTTAGTACCAGTCTTTTTAGTTTTGCCATGTTTTTTCAAACCAGTTGTTGGCTTTCCACCATCTGCAAAGCTTTGAGAATATATGTTACCATCTCTATAAATTTCAACTTCTAACCATTCGCTCAAAGCATTGACAACAGAAGCACCAACACCATGTAAGCCACCTGACGTTTTATAACCGCCTTGTCCGAATTTTCCACCTGCATGAAGTATCGTAAAAATGACTTGAACAGTAGGTTTTCCAGAAGTATGAATACCTGTAGGCATTCCGCGTCCATTATCTTCTATAGTAATGCTCTCATCTTTATTTATCGTAACAATGATTTCACTTCCGAAACCATTTAATACTTCATCGACGGAATTATCGACAACTTCATATACTAGATGATGTAAACCACGTTTATCGGTAGAACCAATATACATCCCAGGTCTTTTTCTAACGGCCTCTAATCCCTCAAGTACCTGAATGGAATCATCCGAATAATTATTTTTTTTATTCATTGCCAATCGTTTCGCCCTCCTACAAACGTACGTTCGTTTTTAAAACTATACATTAGTTATTCTTATATAAATCTTGATAAATTGCAAGTATCAAATCAATTTTCAGCAGATAAATACTTTTCATTCGAAATTTTTATTCGTATTATGATGCTCTTATGTGGTAAAATAATTTTAATGTCATTAAAGGATGTGGATTATATATGATGATTGTAATCATGTTAATACTAAGTTACCTCATTGGTGCTTTTCCAAGTGGCTATGTAATAGGTAAATTATTTTTCAAAAAAGATATTCGACAATTTGGTAGTGGCAATACCGGCGCAACAAATAGCTTTAGAGTACTAGGAAAACCCGCTGGATTTTTAGTTACTTTTCTAGATATATTTAAAGGTTTTATTGTGGTCTTTTTCCCACTATGGTTGCCTGTTCATGCGGAAGGCACAATAAGTACATTTTTCACAAATGGACTTATCGTAGGCGCTTTCGCGATTCTAGGTCATGTATATCCGGTTTATCTTGGTTTTAAAGGCGGCAAAGCCGTTGCTACAAGTGCTGGTGTCATACTAGGAGTTAATCCTGTCTTATTATTAATATTAGCAGTAATTTTCTTTGGAATATTATATTTAACAAAGTATGTATCACTCTCAAGTATCATTGCATCAATTTGTTGTGTTATCGGTGCATTATTAATTCGAGACTATATCCTCTTTGTTGTTAGTATTGGTGTAGGCGTTCTACTGATAGTCAGACACCGTACTAATATTGTAAGAATATTCAAAGGTGAAGAACCTAAAATAAAATGGATGTAACTATTACAAAAGTCACAGTATAAAAACGAATAAATTATGCAAACAAACGCTAAGCTGGGACATGAAGATGTTTCCAGCTTTTTAACATTGTATCTATTATACTACGTAAGTAACGTTTTATCATAGTATTTCTATAGTTCATATTTTTGTAAATCATTTGTCGAAATTAATCGAAAAATTATGTTATACTACTTTTAACATTACTCAAAGTGGGTATTGTATAAATTACTAATTTAAAAATTAGTAACCAACGTTCATAAGTGAAATCTTATGAATCGAAAGGAGACTTTTATTATGGAAATAGAACTTTCAGATAATGCTGTATCTTGGTTTAAGGAAGAACTAGATTTACCAGAAGATGACAAAGTCTTACAATTCTTTGTACGTTATGGCGGAGAATTCCAACTCAAACAAGGGTTTAGTCCTGCTTTCAGTGTAGACAAGAAAAATGACGTAGAAATTGGTTACGAAAACCATTACGATGGATTAGATGTCGTAATCGCTGAAAAAGATTTATGGTATTTTGAAGACCACAATTTATATATTGATGTTAGTAATAGTATTGATGAAATTTCGTATGCCACAAAATAAACCATAAATTATTCCAAGGTTTTTTAATTTCCTTGGCCTTCATTTTTGGAAATAAGCGTATGAAATCTTTATATATTTTAAATAAATCACAATAAATAGTAATAAAAAGCGTTCGGGTCTTCACCCGAACGCTTTTTATTTAACTTAATACTAGTTTTAATAGTGTTGAATAATACGTATGTCTTAGATATTTCAACGTGCTAGTTGCTATAACCAACACATCCCTTATATACCTTTAATCACTTCTAGATTTTCCCCTGCCTTATTTCTTTCAGCAACATCACTATATACAGCGTGCCATTCAGGAAAATATCTATCTAATCGAATTGGCTTGAAGTCTTCTTTTTTAATACAAGTCAATGTAGTTGATCCTGTCGTAGCTAATTCTCCAGCTTCATTGTATATTTCATAGCAATATATAGATCGTAATCTAGAATATTTTTCAACCCATGTTTTGATTTTTACGGTTTCTGGATAAAAAATAGATTTGATATATTTAATGTCTAAATCAACAACTGGAGAAATAACACCTGAATCCTCCATAGCTTTGTAACTAAAACCTAATTTAGAGATATAATCTGTACGCGCTACCTCAAACCAAGTAGGATAATTACCATGATAAATCACGCCCATTTGGTCAGTCTCTGAATACCGTGATTCAATTTGTGTCATACTGTAAATCATTATAAACGTCCTCTTTTCAATTGTTCATCTTATATCTTATTATTTACTATTAAATATTAACATAAAAAATTAACTATAGCATTCTACCAGTTCCTCGCTAAGTAGTACTCCAATTAAATAATCTTTAACTTCTTCTATATTGATTATACAAACATCATTTACAGATAATGATAGTTCAAAATACCGCTAAACCATACCATTTATTCTGATATATAAATTAAAGTATTTACGTCTTATATTCATACACCTTCAATAACAACTTTGAGGCTGAGACATATCTTTGTATGCCCCAGCCTCATTAAAATCTTTATTATTTAATTATTAGTACTTTGAACCGTAAAATTATTCAGCTAATTTATTTCTTAATACTAATTGAAGAATACCACCGTGACGGTAATAATCCATTTCAACATTAGAATCGAAACGAGCCATTGCTTCAAACTCTATTACGTCACCATTTTCTTTTTTAGCTTGTACTTTTACAAGATCATGCGGTTTTACATTTTCATCGATATCTACGGAAATAACTTCAGTACCATCGATGCCAAGGCTATCCGCGGATTCGCCTTCTTTGAATTGCAATGGTAATACACCCATCATTACTAAGTTTGAACGATGGATACGTTCATAACTTTGCGCGATAACTGTTTTAACACCTAATAAGTTTGTCCCTTTAGCTGCCCAGTCACGAGATGAACCCATACCGTAATCATTACCAGCTAAAACAACTAAACCTGTGCCGTCTTCTTTATATTTCATAGCAGCATCAAATATTGACATTTGTTCACCTGTTGGCCAGTAAGTTGTGAAACCACCTTCAGTTCCTGGCGCTAATTGGTTTTTAATACGGATATTCGCAAATGTACCACGTACCATTACTTCATGGTTACCACGACGTGAACCATATGAGTTAAATTGACGAATAGGAACACCATGTTCAAGTAAATATTTACCTGCAGGCGTATCTTTACCAATTGCACCCGCTGGAGAAATATGGTCAGTTGTTACTGAATCTCCAAATTTACCCATAACTCTTAAATCTTTTAATGAATCAATAGTACCTGGTTCTTTAGAAAGACCTTGGAAGAATGAAGGATTTTGAATATAAGTTGATTCAGGATCAAAGTCATATAGTGGTTGATCCGTAACATCAATTTCATTCCACATTTCATTATTATTGTATACAGTTTCATATTCTTCTTTAAATAGTTTCGGAGTCACTACTGTATCAACAGTGTCTGAAACTTCTTTAATTGATGGCCAGATATCTTTTAAGTAAACATCTTCTCCATCTTTACCTTTACCAAGTGGTTCATTTTGTAAATCGATATCCACAGTTCCTGCTAATGCATATGCAACAACTAATTGTGGTGAAGCTAAGTAGTTGGCTTTAACTAATGGATGAATACGACCTTCAAAGTTACGGTTACCTGATAATACAGAAGTGACAAGTAAATCTTCGTCAGCAATTGCTTTTTCAATTTCTTCTAGTAATGGGCCAGAGTTTCCGATACAAGTTGTACAACCATAACCAACAAGATTAAAGCCTAAATCATCAAGGTATTCAGTCAAACCTGAATCTCTTAAATATCCAGTAACAACTTTAGAACCTGGCGCTAATGATGTTTTAACATATTCAGGAACTTTCAATCCTTTTTCTACTGCTTTCTTAGCAACTAGTCCTGCGCCTAACATAACATACGGGTTAGATGTATTTGTACATGACGTAATTGCTGCAATCGCTAAATCACCAGTTTTCATTGTAGTTGATGTACCGTCTTTAAATTCGATTGTTGCAGTTTTATCGAATTCACTTTCATCAAAACCATGACCTTGGTTACCTGCTGGTGCAGTAACTGATTTTTCAAATTCTTTCTTCATATCACTTAAGAAAATTAAATCTTGCGGACGTTTTGGTCCTGATAATGATGGTTCAACAGTAGATAAATCTAATTCAACTACATCAGTGTATTCTGGGTCTTCTTTTTCAACAGTGAAGAACATGCTGTTTTCTTCTAAATATTTTTTCACAAGATCGATTTGTTCATCATTACGACCTGTTAAACGCATGTATTTCAATGCTTCTTCGTCTACTGGGAAGAAACCACAAGTAGCACCATATTCTGGAGCCATGTTAGCAATTGTTGCACGATCTGCTAATGGTAAGTGTTGTACACCTGGACCAAAGAATTCTACAAATTTTCCAACTACACCTTTTTTACGTAATTCTTGTGTTACACGTAAGGCTAAGTCTGTTGCAGTCGCACCTTGAGGTAACGCATTAGATAGTTTAACCCCGATCACTTCAGGAATTGGGAAATATGATGGTTGACCAAGCATGCCAGCCTCGGCTTCAATACCACCTACGCCCCATCCTAATACACCAAGACCATTAATCATTGTTGTATGTGAGTCAGTACCTACTAATGTGTCAGGGAATGCTACTGTTTCTCCATCTACATCACGTGCATGTACAACATTAGCTAAATACTCTAAGTTAACTTGGTGAACAATACCAGTTGCTGGTGGTACAGCGCTGTAGTTGTTAAATGCTTTTGTAGCCCAATTTAAAAATTGATAACGTTCATAGTTTCTTTCAAATTCTAATTTCATATTGCGCTCTAACGCCTCTGGATTTGCATAGCTATCAACTTGAACTGAGTGGTCAATAACTAAATCTACAGGTACTTCAGGATTAATTTTATTTAAATCTCCGCCTACATCATTCATTGCTTTACGTAATGACGCCAAGTCAACCACTGCAGGTACACCTGTAAAGTCTTGTAAGATAACACGAGAAGGTTTAAATGGTACTTCACCTTCAGTGCCTTTAGTAAATTCTGATAACGCTTTAATATGTTCATCAGTAATTACAAAACCATCCTCTTGTCTTAGTACAGATTCTAGTAATACTCTAATTGAATATGGCAATTTCGAAACTTTCGTTAAGCCTTGTTCTTCTAAAGTGTTCAAATCATAAAAAGTATATGATTTGCCGTTTAACTCAAACGATTTTTTCGATTGCTGTTTAATATTAGAAGCCATATAAATCCCCCTTGAAATTTTTGTAATATATATGCTGTTATTTAAATTGTATAATTATATGTAACTTAAAACAACTAGCTAAAGCCAGAAACATCTATAATTTAGATTTGAATTTTCAATCAGTATATATAAGCAAAACTTATCTTGAGTCTAATGTGTAATAAGTTATTATTATCAATTGAGAATCATTATCATCCTATTGTCGCACAATCCTTTAACTTTAAATAAAAAAACTGGGCATCCTAATGGATACCCAGTAATAAATTATAAAGTATATTTATCAATCATTTTTTTCTGCATTTCTAAGTGGTTTACGTTGTTCAATAATATCGTCTTCATAATCTTCTTGTTGATGCTGTAAATAATCTTGTAATCTATGCTTATTAGGTGTCAATGTTAAACCTAAGAATTTACGTTCTTGGTTAGCATCTTTATAGAATGAAATCATCATCATGATTACTACAAATGAGAATGGCAAGGCACTTATAATGGCGGCACTTTGAATTGCGTTCAGAGCCTCAGCGCCATTACCTCCACCTGCAAATAGTAATACAAATGCGATTAACGATTGCGCAACACCCCATGTCATTTTAACAACGTTTGATGGCTCTAACGAACCGTAAGTCGTTTGCATACCTAATACAAAGGTTGCGGAGTCAGCCGATGTAATAAAGAATGATGCAATTAATACCAAAGCAATGATAGATAATATCATACCCAATGGTATTTCATTAAACACTCCGAAAAGTTGTGTTTCAGCAGTCATATCGAATAATTCTGGATTTTTCTTACCAGTTTCAATACCTAATACACCAAATACACTAAACCAAACGAAACTTACAAGAGCTGGTACTAGCAATACGCCTCCTATAAATTCACGTATAGAACGTCCTTTTGATACACGTGCAATGAATATACCTACGAATGGGCTCCAACTTAACCACCAACCCCAATAGTAAAGTGTCCAACTAGACATCCATTCACGTTTTTGAGGATTTTGTGCTGCAGTGTCAAACGTATTCAATAAGAATGAGTTTAACAAACTACCTGCAGAGCTCGTCATCATATTTAAAATCAATACTGTAGGTCCAATAATAAGTACAGCAATCATTAAGACTGCACCTAAACTAATGTTTAAGTTACTTAAATATTGAATACCTTTACTTAATCCAGACCAAGCACTCATCATAAATAAAATTGTTACTACTACTATGATTATAGCTTGTACCCAAACGTTATTTGGTATACCGAATAAATAATTAAGCCCACCATTAATTTGTAAGGCACCCATACCTAGTGATACGGCGACACCTACTACTGTTGCAAATACAGCAAGTACATCAATGATTGTCCCAATTGGGCCTTCAACTTTGTTACCTAAGATAGGACGTAATGTTCTTGAAATAAGTCCTGGTTCGCCTTTTCTAAATTGAGCATATGCTAGTGCTAATGCAACAACACCATATATTGCCCACGCATGGAATCCCCAATGGAAGAATGTTGAACGTAATGCTTCTGTATATGCTGCTGTCGTTTTCGGTTCTGCATTTGGCGGAGCTGCAAAATCAGCCATTGGTTCTGCTGCACCGTAAAATACAAGTCCAATCCCCATACCAGCACTGAATAACATCGCAAACCATGAAATTGTATTAAATTCAGGTTTGTCATTTGGTTTACCTAATTTTAATTTCCCAATAGGACTAAAAATTAGAAATACACAGAAGAAAACTATAAACGTTGTAAGAATTAGGTAATACCATCCAAGTTTATCAGTAATCCATAGTTTAATCGTATTCGTAACATAATCAAATTGACCCGGCAATACTGCACCGATAATAACTACGATTGCTACGATGATAGCACTATAAATAAAAACTGGAGATATCTTCTTACCATTAGGCTGGTTACTAGAAGAATTCATAATTAATTACTCCCTTTCTTATCATATTAAATTTTCAAGCCAAATAGAACTTTCATTTTCCAAAAAGATTCTATTTATGTATTAACCACGTATTAGAATAACAAAACAATGCGGTAATATCAAATTTCGTTAAAAAAACTATTCTCTTACTTTTAAATATATTGTATAATAATCTTTAAATTTAATAAAAAGGGAGTTAATCATATGTTTCAAGAATTTAAAGAATTCGCATTAAAAGGCAATGTCCTTGACTTAGCAGTAGCTGTAGTTATGGGTGCAGCATTCAACAAAATTGTGACAGCTTTAGTTTCATTTATTATTATGCCATTAATCGGCTTAATATTCGGTACTGTTGATTTTGCTAAGAGCTGGTCATTCATGGGAATCAAATATGGTATGTTCGTTCAGTCAATCATAGACTTTATCATTATTGCATTTGCATTATTTATCTTTGTGAAAATAGCTAATACGCTAATGAAAAAAGAAGAAGAAGAGGAAATCGAAGAAAATACAGTTTTACTTACTGAAATACGTGATTTACTACGTGAAAAAAATTAATTTAAAACACGAAAAACGAGAGTCCTAGCAGAACGACAACTACTAGAACTCTTTTTATTTATTTCATTTCATTAAAATTCTTACACTTTTTATTTAAAGATATTTTGCCATATAATATTAAATTATTGTTTCTTAAAAGTTGTCGTACTTTGATATTGTTCCGAAGCTACTTCTAAAATAAGAGGAATTCTTTGTTTCAATTCACTTACATGTGAAATGATTCCCACCATTCTACCCGTTGATTTTAAACTTAATAGTGTATCCAAAGCTGTTTCTAAAGTTTCTTGATCTAATGTTCCAAACCCTTCATCGACAAACATAGAATCTAATGCAATGCCACCTGACTCTTGTTGAACTATTTCACTCAAACCTAAAGCTAAGGCTAACGAAGCTTGAAAAGTTTCCCCTCCAGATAATGAACTAATATGCCTAGATTGATTAGAATGTGCGTCAAATACATCAATCTCAAGCCCACTGTATCCAAGTGAAACTTGTGATCTTCGCGTCAACTGGTACCGTTGACCTGTCATTAAAGATAAACGTTGATTAGCTTGAGCTAAAATTCTTTCCAAATAATAAATTAACACATAATTTTCTAATGTTAATTTTTGTTCATTTTTCCCTGCTAAAATTTCTGCTAATTGAAAAACTTCTTGTTGTGTTTTTAATTCACTTTCTAATTTACTAATTATATCTCTAATTTCACTTATTTTTTTATTATTAAACGTAACTTTATACTCATGTTGACTCAATTCAGTAGAGATGACTTCATACGCTTGTTGCTGTTGTTCAAAAACTTCCATTAAATGTCGAGTATCTTCTAACTTTTTATCAGAAATCTCATCTTTTAATTGTGAGATTATTAATTCAAAAGATTGTCTTGATTTATTAAATTTAGTTATTTCATTTTCTAATGCTTCTTTTTCACTAACTTTAGAAACTGTATTATATACTTGTTCTAAATCTGCGAAACCAATACGCTGCATCTCATCTTCAATTTTCACACTTACATTTTTAATTTCTTGCTCAATTTCAGATAAATTATTATCTAAATGATTTTTATTATTTTGTTCTATAGCAAGTTCACTCTTATACTGCTGTATATTATTCTCTAATTCACGTAGGTTTTTTTCATATTTCTCAATTTCACTTTGATTATTTTCAAAAACTTCTATGAAAGCATTAACGTCAGTATAACCAGTAGTATTTTCAAAATCATTTATAGCAATTTCAAGTTCTTTTAAATTATGTTGCTTAGTTTTCTTATCTAATTCTAATTGATGATACTGGTGTTCATTTTGTTGTTGTAATTCCCTTAATTCAACAATCTCTTCATTTTCCTTTTCAATTGTATGTTTTTGTTCTGTTTTCTCCTTAACTTCCATCTCAAGTTCATGATAGTTTATCTTTTCTAGTTTATCTTCATCAAATTTTGCCAACTGTTCTTCAATATAATTCAGTTCACTTTCAACTTTAATGCTATCTCCAATTGCATCATTTTTCTTTTGTTCTAACCGAGAAAGACTCTGGTGTCGTGCAGTTATATCATCAAAATCAATATGTTGTACTATAGTATGGACTTGATTACCACAAATTGGGCAAGTGTCTCCAACATTTATTGCGGATTGCAAAGTACTAATCAAATCTTGCTTATTATTTAAATCTATACTTGTTTTATCTATTTTTTTATAAGCTTCGGTTAGCTGCTGAATCTCATCATTTAACTTTTCACTGTAATTTGCTTTTTGATGTTTTCTTTCTAGTAATTGAAGGTATTCTTTTTTATCAAGTTCATTTTGTTTTAGTACTGTAACTTCATTATTCAACTTATGAATTGTTTCGTTTACTTGCTCTATTTTTTTGTAGTTCGGTACTCTACCATTGAGTTTGCCTTTAATTTCATCTAATTGCTGTATTTGTGTGTCTAACTTTATTTGAAGCGATGCAAAACCTTCTTTAAGTGATTGTTGCTCTTCATAAGCCGATTTGTACTTCTGAGATCTTTCGAAAAAAAGTTTTGTCTTTTCAATAAAGTTTTTACTATCTGTTATTTTACCTGACTCGTTTTTATGTACTTCTAACTGTTCAACTGCTTTTTTTATTTGAATTTCAAGTTCTGAAATAATTTCTATTTTCTTATTGATATCTTCTTTTATTTTTTGTTTCTTTGTATATAATTCGTCTTTAGATTCCAATAAATTAGCAATTGGCCTTACTTCGTTTATTGCATTCAAACGGTTTATTTTTTCATTTATTTCATTTTCACGAGTCAATAGTTGCTCATAATTTTGCTGGTTTTCTGCTAACTTGTTTAATGTTTCTTCTAATTTTTGATTGTTTTTCAAACAAACTTCAGCATCATTTAACTTTGCTTTATGTTCAACCTTTTGTTGTGTTAATTTATGCTGAATTTGTTCCGCTTTTTCACCAAATACATTCAATACTTTAAGCACTTGATTTGTTTGTCTTGGATTAATGGATTTATTCTCAATTAAAGTTTCATCATCGAATGTTTCTAAATCGAGCCAATTAGTTTCCAACAAATGATATTTTTGTTCTATTTGCTCTCTAACTTCTTTCACATCTTCAGATAAGTTTTTTTGTATTTCTTCAAAGCGCTGACTATTAAAAAGTGTTCTTAGTATTTCTTGTTTTTCAGAACTTTTTGATAATAAAAATCTTTTAAACTCACCTTGAGGTAAGATAAATAATTGCCTAAATTGCTCAGCGTTTACTCCTAATAATTCTTTAATAAATTGATTACCATTCGTTATTTTACTTTCTCTAAGCTCATACTCTTCAGTTTCCATTTGATACACAGCAAGTTGACCGAGTGTTTTATTCTTATTACCTTCTTTAACAAAAGCCCCTTGTCTTTTTATTTTGAAATATTGATTTCTTAATTTGAATTCAAATTCTACTACCATAGGTTTCTTACTTTCAGCAAAATGACTTCTTAAATCGCCTTCTTTTCTATCTTTTGTAGAGGCTTCTCCAAACAAAGCATAGACAATAGCGTCAAAAATCATCGTTTTTCCCGAACCAGTTTTACCACTAATTAAAAATAATTGGTTATTATCCACATAATTAAAATCAATTATTTCATTTAGAAAAGGACCAAAATTATTTAATTTAAGAGTTATTGGTCTCATTTATTTAGAACCTCCTTCTAACATTTCACGCATTACATTCTCAATTTTCTCTTTTTGGTGAGTTGTTAATTGTTCATCTGTCATGTTTTGATAAAAATTATCTATAATAGTCTCGTCATCAAGCTTTTGTATTTCAATATTTTCGTGATGTAACGATGTATTAAATTCAAAGGTTTGATTAGTTAGCGCTAGTGTATTTGGATAAATTCGCTTTAAATGCATCATTGGATCATTCACGTGTGACATATGTTTTAATTTAAAATGCATATAGTTTTCTTTATTTTTAACTTCTAAATTCTCTTGTATCGCATCTTCATAATCACCTTCTATCACTTCTAATTGTCTTAAAGGCTTCAAAGGTATAAATTTATCTTTTATATCATTTTTATTTATTACAATAGTTCTATAACCTTTAGGTTGACTCACTTCTGAAAATGAATATTGTAATATAGATCCACTATAATTTATAAAATTTGATTCGATACTAAATGGATGATGTAAATGACCTAATAATACTCTGTCGAATTGCTGAAACAACTTCTCTTCAACTGATTCTACTGTTCCAATAGTTAGTGGTCTCTCAGAATCCGAACGTATGGCGCCTTGCACTGTTAAATGCCCAATGAACATATTTATTCTATGCTCATTAATCACTTCACTCATTTGATTCAATGCATGTGCAAGCGCCTGTTGGTGTGTTTCAATTTCTTCATCATCGAAATGGTATTGCATCTCATTAATCGTTGCAAATGGTAATGTATAAAAGTCTACATCACCTATTGAAATAGGATTTTGCATATCATTTAAACTCGTACGAATATACATATTTGATTTTTCAAACCACTTAGCGCCGTAATTCAATCTTTCTTTACTATCATGATTACCATTAATTAAAATTAATGGAATATTCATTTCAAGATTCAAGGTATCAATCGTCTGCTCTAACAATTTAATCGCATTTTTATTAGGGTAACTTGTGTCGTATAAATCTCCAGCAACAACGATTACATCAGGTCTTTCCTCACGCATCGCTTCAATAAATTGTTCCAATATGTATGATTGATCTTCTAACAACGACTTACCATTTAAAATTCTACCTAAATGCCAATCCGCCGTATGTACAATTTTCATTTCAACACTCCTTTTCAGAACATTTGTTCGTCAACTTATTATATTATCATTTATCATACATCAAGCCTATTAAAAACGAAGTATTCGCGACAGCAATCTAATTTATTTAAAAGATTACGTCTCCCGCTATTTAGTAGACTAGAATTGATGTATCTAAAAATTTCACTTGAACCATTGCTCATTTAATGATTAAGGCTGAGACAATTAATTTGTCCCAGCCCCATTTATAACTTATTGAATTAAAGTTCTTTTCACTTTTTTATATTTGTATAACATCGCTAAACGCCAAGGTACAATCATGCAAAACGCAAGTAGGAAAAACATTCCTGCAATTTCGCCGGGATCTATCTGATTACTTATAAATATTTTAATTATTGTACGTACCAGAAGTAACGTTATAAGAATTATAGGAAAGGCTTTTGATCGTTTCATATAAATTTCACTACCTTGTTTTTCAAACCTAGATGTCCAAATTAAAATTGTAGAAAATAAAATACCTAGAATAATACATTCTACTATTTCAAAACCTGTCAACCTAAAATATGGAACGACGTACATTAATGCCCCCGTTGCCATAAAAAAAGGTGGTAATATGATTTTCTTTTCATTTACTGGAAAATGCTGTGCTTTCATTCGCACAATTATAACACCTATTCCCATTAGAAATGCAAATACAATGGAAAATATTAAATATAACATGCTTACACCTACTTTAAGTTTCTACAAGATGATATTCACTTTGGTTAGTATATCATTTAAATAAATAATAATCAGTATTTGTACGTTCATTTTTATTTACTATTAACCAATAGCACGTATATTATATCTTAGTATTTTTAAAATTACTAAGAAAATCATTACAGATTAATTGAATATCATAGAAAAGTCCAAATAAAAATACGATAAGATAAGCCTATTTAAAAGCTAACCTTATCGTACTTTTATTTAAAAAGCATGTGTCTGGTTACATGCCGATAATGCATCATTTAAAGTGTATCTAAGATAATTCATATCATGAATTTGCATCGCATTATGATATTTCTTAAATGCCTCATCGGTCGGAAAGTTAATATGCATATTTGCTAGTCGATCAAGTACTTCTTTGTCTTCCATGTCATAAGCATCCTTCACTTATCGATACCTCCCTTATATATACATTATAACAAACCACATTTTAGAATCAATTATTTTCTGAATATTTCAATAAATTAATACAGCTATAATCTTATATAAACTCAATAACAATACTTTCAATTGCAAAATCAATCTAAAATTTATGTATATAAGCTCACTCAATTTGAAAAAAACAATTTCCAAAAGACAAACACCATGTAAAGATCACTAAATTCTATCCATAAGCAACAATAAAGTTCCTCTGCACACAAAAACAAGGGCTGACAACTACTCAATATAAGTAGCTGTCAGCCCTTTATTTATGCGCTATTTCTTCTTCTTCATAGCGTCTTCTTGATTTTTATTCATCATCGTCATCATTTGATTAATTTTCTTTTGAGATGGTTTTTGACCCATTTGCATCATCATCATACGTAGCATTTCTTCATTAATTGGCGGGTTCTTTTTAAGATAATCCATCATATATTTTCTTGCAAGGAAAAATCCACCGACTAATCCTAGAATTAGTGCTAACACGATTAATAATATTGCTAACCAAGTTGCCATTGTTTCACCCACTTTCCTATCCTAATGAATTTTACTAAAATTAGTGCCCCTTTTCAAGAGCAACTCAATTAATATAGTGTTTCGACTTATGTATTATACCAATTAAAAAATAACTTTGTAAATATAAGTATATTTTTATTTCTAAAAATAAAAATTGGTATGAGAACCTAGGCTCTCATACCAACAAATTAAGCTTAGTTACATAAATTAAAATGTTTGAATTTGATTCAATACATTTTCTTTTGTAAAGCCATATTTTTCAACAACTAAGTCTCCAGGCGCACTAGCACCAAAACCGTCGATACCGATAACTTTACCTTCAGTACCTACATATTTATGCCAACCAAGTGGTGAAGCCATTTCAATTGCTACACGTTTAGTAATTGATGATGGCAATACTGATTCTTTATATTCAGCAGTTTGTTGATCGAACGCATTCCAGTTTGGCATAGAAACAACACGTACACCTTTACCTTGTGCTTCTAAGTCTTTAGCAGCTTCAAGTGCTAAGTTAACTTCTGAACCTGTAGCTAATAATAAGAATTCTGGTTCTTTATCTGATTCAAATACTACATAAGCACCTTTACGTACGCCTTCTTCTACAGTTTCTTTCGGTAAATCCATAGTAGTAAGATTTTGACGAGTTAAAACAAGTGAAGTTGGTGCATCTTCAGATTCTAATGCTACTTCCCAAGCTACACGTGTTTCGTTACCATCGGCTGGACGAATAACATTCATGTTTGGAATAGCACGTAAACCAGCTAATTGTTCAATTGGTTCATGTGTAGGACCATCTTCTCCAACTGCAATTGAATCATGTGTAAAAATAAACGTTGAGTTTAATCCCATGATTGATGACAGACGTAATGCTGGTTTTAGGTAGTCACTAAACACAAAGAAAGTTGCGCCATAAGGGTGTAAACCACCATGTGCAGCCATACCATTTACTGCAGCGCCCATTGCAAATTCACGAACACCAAACCAAATATTTTTACCTTCTGGTGTATCTTTATCAAAATCTGTCGCATCTTTGACATTTGATTTATTTGAACCAGCTAAGTCCGCTGAACCGCCAAAGAATGAAGGTACAGTTTTACTTAAAGTTTGAATTACTTCACCAGAGTCAGCACGTGAAGCACCGCTATGTCCAGCTTCAAAGTGTGGTAACTCATCTTTATAGTTTTCTGGTAATTTACCGCTGATAGCCAATTTAAATTCTTCAGCTAATTCAGGATATTTATTACTATACTCTTCAACAAGTTTATTCCATGCTTCTTCTTTTTCGTTAGCACGTTTCAACATACTTTGTTGGAAAATTTCATAAACTTCTTCTGGAACATTGAAACGTTTTTCAGGGTCTAAACCATAGTTTTCAAGTGTTAATTTTCTTTCATCCTCACCAAGTGGCGCACCGTGGACACCATGTGAAGCTTGTTTATTAGGAGCACCAAAACCAATAATCGTTTTAATTTCAATAATTGTTGGTACATCTTGAGATTTAGCTTCTTCAATCGCTTTATCGATTGCGTCTAAATCATTACCTTCTTCAACTAAAATGTGCTTCCAACCATAGGCTTCAAAACGACCTTTAACATCTTCAGAAAAGGCTTTATCTAAATCTCCATCTAATGAGATATCATTTGAATCATATAAAACAATCAATTTGTCTAATTGGTTATGTCCTGCTAATGAAGCTGCTTCGTGAGAAATACCTTCCATTAAGTCACCATCTGAAGCAAGTACATATGTGTAATGGTCAACAACTTTAGCATCTTCTTTATTAAATTTACCTGCTAAGTGTTTTTCAGCCATAGCCATACCAACAGACATAGCAAATCCTTGTCCAAGTGGACCAGTTGTAACTTCTACACCATCAGTGTGTCTAAACTCTGGATGTCCCGGTGTTTTAGAACCCCATTGTCTAAATTCTTTTAACTCTTCTAATTCTAAACTACCTGAAACATGTAATAGGCTATATAATAACGCAGAACCATGTCCAGCAGATAATACAAAACGATCTCTATCGAAGAAATCTTTTGATTGGGGATTAAAATTTAAGTGACGTGTCCATAATGTGTACGCCATAGGAGCCGCACCCATTGGTAATCCAGGGTGTCCTGAATTTGCTTGTTCAACTGCATCGATACTTAGCGCTCTAATCGTATCTACCGCTAATTGATCTTTTTCTTTATTCATCTAAATGACTTCCTTTCTTCTAGCAAGTTTCTATCTCATTATACCTTATTTGGTATCTATTTAACAAAAAAATGATTTAGTTTTTATCTTCTTTATTTTTAGAATCTAATATATTTTTCACTTTATCAGGTGTTACATCATTTCCTTCAGGATCTATGACTCTTGTATTTTCAATTTGTTGCTTAAATTTTTCTCTAAATGAATCTAAGTAAGCTTTTCTCAATTTAGATTGTTCTTTAGCTTCTTTTTCAGTCAAGCCTTTTTCTTTTTTCTTTTTTGCTAATTCATTTATGCGTTGTAAATCTACACCGTCTTTTTCAGCCATAATAAACCTCCGAAATTATTTATATAGAAAAATATAACAAAAAAGTGAACGAAACTAAATGGTTTCGCTCACAAAAAATACTATTATTAACAGTTCTATATAATAAAAAATTCATGCCACTATCAGTTATTAGTGAACAGCTGCCATCACTTGTTGTGAACTTTGTTCGCCTTGTATTTTAGTTTCGCTATTATCTTGTTCGCTAATTACTGATTCACTTGTTATTTGATGGTCAGTCATTTCGTACGTCTGTTCTGAATTAGCACTATTGTGTGCACTTAATATAAATAAGGCGCAAAGTATCATCGTCACTATTAATACTATAAAATAAGTCTTCATTTGCGATTTATAGTTCTTTATCATTCATAACCACTCCTAGAACGTTTGTTTGTATACAAACCTTATCAGAACATCTGTTCTATGTCAACGACCAAACGAACAAACGTTTGTAAAAACGTTATGAGCATGCTATAATTAAGCTAAATTAAATTAGGGAGTGCCTATTATGAGAGAGTTAACTAAACGACAAAATGAAATTTTTGAATATATCAAGCAAACCGTTCAATCCAAAGGATATCCACCGAGCGTTAGAGAAATTGGAGAAGCTGTCGGATTAGCATCTAGTTCTACAGTTCATGGCCACCTATCTAGATTAGAGGAAAAAGGTTACATTAGAAGGGACCCGACTAAGCCTCGTGCCATAGAGATTGTGTCAGAACAATTAGGTGAATCAGTTAATATGGAAGAAACAATACACGTTCCTGTTATAGGGAAAGTAACTGCGGGCGTACCTATTTCTGCAGTTGAAAATGTTGAAGAATACTTCCCATTACCGGAACATTTCACTTCAACCCATAATAGCGATATATTCATCTTAAATGTTGTTGGTGACAGTATGATTGAAGCCGGTATTCTGGATGGAGATAAAGTTATCGTAAGAAGCCAAACGATTGCAGAGAATGGCGATATTATCGTTGCAATGACAGAAGAGAATGAAGCGACTGTTAAGCGTTTCTATAAAGAAAAAAGTCGTTATCGCTTACAACCGGAAAATAGTGCAATGGCTCCGATTTACCTTGATAATGTAACCGTACTAGGAAAAGTCGTGGGATTATTTAGAGAAATGTAATTGATATTTCGACCAATGCTAACACTCTCAAAAAAAAAGAGGATGCGCTCATCGCGCACCCTCTCTTTTTTTATCGTTTTTCTCTAAAACGTCTTTTACTTTTTCAAGTATATCTTCTGTTTTGTCTTTTTTGTTTGTTGTCATAACTTTTCATCCTCACATGATAACAGATACCCTTACACAACAAAACTTAAACATTAACCAGTATAATTTTCTGTCCAATAAGGCTGACGATCTTTATTAAAGTCAACACCTACACCAAGGGTGTTAAATTCTTCCTTAAGGATATTCTTTCTATGTCCTAATGAATTCATTAAGCCTTGATGAGCGTAAATACTACTTGTTTGACCATATGCTAAGTTTTCACCTGCTGCATTAAAATCATGTCCATCGGCTTCCATACGATCAAATGGAGTATCGCCTGATAAATTATTATGATCAAAATAATTATGTTCAGCCATATCTTCACTGTGTTTTCTAGCTGTATCAGAAATACTATTAGAATATTTAAGTGGCTCTAACTTATGCTGTACTCGTTCTGAATTAACTAAATCAAAGTTTTGTAATTCAAAGCTTTGAGCTAATCCCTCAGATGGTGCGCCATATTGCTGTTGTAATCGGTTTTCCATTTTTTCACTAACTTGTAAGATTGCTGTTAAGTTATTGCTCTCATGTTTATCATAAAAAGCTGTTGTATATATTTTGTCTTTATGAAAATTATCAAATTCATCATCTTGAACATCAAATTTCACATGTCCTTTTTGCTTGTCAGTAATAGGTTTACCTAAACGTTCTCTCACCTTCTCTTTAGGTGTGCCATATTTAATTTTTGATTTAGATGATATAACGTTTTGGTTACTATATAGCGCATTTACTTTATCATCTATATAACTAACCATTACAAACGCTCTATAATGATCCGAATAATACGTGTGCCAATTTGTACCATATTCATTTGATGTGACACGTTGCGGACTCCCTAGCTTTTCTTCTACAGCGCCTTTAGTCATATTCATTTGAATATTATTAACCGCAAATTCTTGTTTACTGGGTACTTTTAATGCATCTTCGTTAATTGACTTTGATGAAGTCCAATCAGCAACTTTGCTTTTCAATTGCTGTTGTACTGTATACATCGATTGTGTTTCTTTGATTGGTAAGACAAGAATAATTACTAAGAAAGTAAGTACATACAAGAATAATTTTCTAATTTTTTACACCTACTAATATATTAGTCTCTATCACCGTTGAAAATTGAATTTCTTACAATTACATAATCCACTTTTCTTAAAGAATTAAGGTCAGTACCACCTGCATATGAAATTGAACTTTGTAAGTCTTGTTGCATTTCAATCAATGTATTAGATAATGAACCTTTGTGCTCAACAAACATTTTCTTACCTTCTACATTTTTATGCTCACCTTTTTGGAATTCAGAGGCGCTACCGAAGTATTCTTTATATAATTTACCATCTAATTCTACTGTTTCACCAGGAGATTCTTCATGTGCAGCAAATAATGACCCAATCATTACCATAGATGCACCAAAGCGTATAGATTTAGCAATATCACCGTGTGTTCTAATACCACCATCAGCAATAATTGGTTTTCTTGCCGCTTTACTACAGTTATTCAATGCTGATAGTTGCCAACCGCCTGTACCAAATCCTGTTTTAATCTTAGTAATACAAACTCTTCCAGGTCCAATACCCACTTTAGTAGCGTCTGCGCCAGCATTTTCTAATTCACGTACACCTTCGGGAGTACCGACATTACCCGCAATTAAAAATACTTCAGGAATGTGTTGTTTAATGTGTTTAATCATATTGATTACAGAATCTGAATGGCCATGAGCGATATCAATTGTAATATAATCCGGGATTGCTTTTTCAGTAGCTAATTGCTCTACAAAATCAAATTCGCTTTCTTTAACGCCTACAGAAATTGACGCAATTAACCCTTTTTCATGCATTTTCTTAGTAAATGGGATACGTGCCGCTTCATCAAATCTGTGCATTATATAGAAATAATCATTTTCAGCGAACCATTCAGCTAATTCTTCATTCATAACTGTTTGCATATTGGCTGGAACGACTGGTAATTTAAAACTTTTCGGTCCAAATTGAACAGTCGTATCACATTCAGAACGACTATTTACAATACATTTATTCGGTATAAGTTGGATATCTTCATAATCAAAAATTTTCATTGTTAATAAACCCCTAACATTTTTAATAAAACATTTACTTAATGGTAAGATTTTAATGATGTATTCAATAATTATATGGAGAATAATAGTTACATTTACTATAATTCCCGAACAATAACTTTTTATTTATCTTCACCAATAGATAATATACATTGTTTTAAACTAAATGTAAATGGACTTAGGTCGTAAATTACCAACTTGCTTTTTTAACACCTGGTATTTGCCCTTTATGTGCATGTTCACGTAATGCAATTCGTGACATCCCAAATTTGCGATACACACCTCTCGGTCTACCTGTAACTTTGCAACGACGTGTTAATCTAGTAGGTGATGAATCTCTCGGTAATTTTCTTAAAGCCTCATAATCACCTTTAGCTTTTAATTCTTTACGTAACTCATAATATGCTTCAACTAATTGTTCTCTTTTTTGTTCTTTAGCTATTTTTGATTTCTTTGCCATTGTTCTGTCTCTCCTTTTAAATCGTAATAGTTACGATTTAAATAATAACATACTCACTTCATTTTTCAACTTAAAAGTATTTGAAATTATTTTCTTTATATGCTAAAATTTTAAAACGTAATCATTACTGTTAAGAAAGAGGTGTTAATTTTGCGCGTAAATATTACATTAGCATGTACAGAATGTGGCGATCGTAACTATATTTCTACAAAAAACAAACGTAATAATCCTGAGAGAATCGAATTAAAAAAATTCTGTCCTAGATTAAACAAATATACGTTACATCGTGAAACAAAATAATTTCTCCGCTAAAATTATCTTTTTAAATACGACAATTTAAATGCAAGGGTATGTTGTAATGATATTTAGCTTATAGCACTAGAGTTATCTTTATTAAATTTATAATGACTTGTGATTGCCAACTACATTTTTATCATTGTAGTTGGCATTTTTTTTATTCATCTTAATCTCTAAATAACCACTCTAATTTATACGAAAAAGAGACCCATAAAGGGTCTCTTTCAGAACGTAGACAAACCTTGCGCAAATTAATGCGTAAGGTTTGTTTATTTTTATTTATATAGTTATTTTTCAAAAAGCAGTGGTCTTTCAGACCATTATTGGCCCTTTTACTAACCACATTGCTATTTTTTTAGATTCATGGCAGCACAAATTAGCGTGGTATCCATGGAAACTTTGTCATGCCCTCTATATCTTGTCCATCGCATACCATGCTGTTCTTTTGCATCGCCAAATCTTCTCTCTATTGTTTGACTTCGCAATTTATATTGTTTTTTTACAGTATCAATAAACCTTAAATCTTCAACTATATCTAAATCGTCTTGCCAAACATGTCTTCTAATTTGTTTTATGGCATCTTTATTTTCGGTACATTTACTTAATACAGGACAGTCTCGACATATTGAACCATCTGATACATATAACCTGTGTCCTGTCGGCATCGTTCTTTTGTATGATAAAATTTCATCATTAGGACAAATATAAGTATCATAATATTCATCGTAGATGAAATCTTTTGTTCTGAAAAATCCAGGTTTCCCCTTAGGTCTTGTATAGGGCATTGCTGGTACAATTGCTTTTTCAAGTAAAAAGTGGGTATTAAAAGGTGTTTTATAACCTGAGTCAATTGCTAATGTAATAGGCAACATCTGCTTTGCTTCTAGTCTTTCAATCATTGGTTTGAGTTGTGTACTATCATGAATATTACCGGGCGTCACATGCTTATCAATTATATAACCATTTTTATCCACACATGCATGTAAACTATAAGCAAATTGCTTTTCTCGTTCTCCTTTTACATAGTATCCAGCTTCTGGATCAGTTGTACTTACCTTTTTTGTTTTATATTCCTCCTTCTTTTTATTTTTTAATGGCTTTTTTCCTTGTGCTAACCTTTGTTCATTTATTTCATTGTCCAATTCTTCTTGAAAGTGAAGTGTATCTTTTTTAACAATTTCTGTAATATACTTATTTTTATTTGCATTTGCTTTAATATGGGTGGAATCAATAAATAAAGATGAGTGATCGATTAAGTTATTTTTGATAGCTATTTCGAGTATTTTCTCAAATATTTGTTCAAATAAATCCGTATCATGAAAGCGACGTGTATAGTTTTTACTAAAAGTCCCAAAATGAGGTACTTTATCTAAAAAGCTATATCCTAAATACCAACGGTAAGCTACATTTGTTTCTATTTCTTTAATTGTTTGTCTCATTGATTTGATACCAAATAGTCTTTGTATAAGTAATATTTTTACTAAAATAACTGGATCTATAGAAGGTCTACCATTATCGAGACAATATTTGTCTTCGACAAGTTCATATACAAAATTTAAATCTAATATCGTATCGACTTTACGTAATAAATGATTATTAGGGACTAATTCAGAAATAGAAATCATTTCATATTGATCTCTTTTATCAATTGATTTATTCAACATAATAAACACCACCACTGTTTAATTTATATATATTATAATATTTTTCGTATAATATTGGCAGTGATTTGGGCCGACTCCTGCGGGAAGAGCGCTAGCCGAAGACTACAGGCTAAGGCAGTGCCCGCGGAAAGCGTGCACAAAAAAACTGCCAACAAAGTCGGAGACTTTGTCGACAGTCTGAGAGACCCATAAAGGGTCTCTTTTTACTTGTAAGAAAATACTACTAAACTATCACTATTTTCAAAAGGGTTGGAACACTTAATTAATAGAGTATTCATTCCCTCGCTGTTTTTGACATTATTAATCTTTGATTTCTAAATCAACATCATTAATATCAATACCTAAAGCTTTCGCTACGCCTTTACCATATTCACTATCAGCTTTGTAACAGTGGCGAATGTGACGGTGTTGTACTTCTAATGTAGTACCTTGCATCTCATTAGCAGTATTTTCAAAAATGCGCTCTTGTTGTTCTTTAGATTGTAATCTAAATAAACGTCCTGGTTGTTCAAAGTAGTTGTCGTCATCTTGTCTGAAGTCATATTCATAAGCTTCGCCTTCAACTTTTAAGCCAGGCTTTTTGAATTCAGGTTGATCTTCAAATGAACCATCACTATTTGGATAATAATGCGTGCCGCCACCTTGATTATTATCCAAGATTCTCATTTGGCCATCTCTACTAAATGGGCAAATGTTTTCAACACCTACACCTTTTGGTTGATTTACTGGTATTTGCCAATGATTCACACCTAATCTATAACGTTGCGCATCTCCATATGAGAATAAGCGACCTTGCAACATTTTATCTGGTGAGAAATCTATGCCAGGCACAATATTTGTAGGTGCAAAAGCAGCTTGTTCCACATCTTGGAAATAGTTATCTGGGTTTCTGTTAAGTTCCCATTCCCCTACTTCTATTAATGGATAATCACCTTTGTACCAAACTTTTGTTAAATCAAACGGATTATCTTTATGGTTTCTTGCTTGTTCTTCCGTCATGACTTGGATGTACGTCTTCCATTTTGGATAATCTTTATTTTCAATTGCTTCAAATAAATCACGTTGTGACGATTCTCTATCATCAGCAATAATTTTCGCTGCTTCGTCAGGTTGAAGATTTTCAATACCTTGTTGTGTTCTATGATGGAATTTCACCCAAACACGTTCACCTTTGTCGTTATACATTGAGTAAGTATGAGAACCAAAACCATGCATATTTCTATAACCTTTTGGAATACCACGATCAGACATCAAGATTGTAACCTGATGTAAAGCTTCTGGTAGTGACGTCCAAAAATCCCAATTATTTTGCGCACTACGCATATTTGTTCTTGGATCACGTTTGACCGCGTGATTTAAACTCGCAAATAATTTAGGATCTCTAAAGAAGAATACAGGCGTGTTATTACCAACTAAATCCCAGTTCCCTTCATCTGTATAGAACTTTAATGCGAATCCACGAATATCACGCTCTGCATCTGCTGCACCACGTTCACCTGCTACTGTTGAAAAACGCGCAAACATTTCAGTCTGTTTACCAACTTCAGAGAAAATACTCGCTGAAGTATATTGCGTGATATCATTTGTAACTGTAAAAGTACCAAATGCTCCTGATCCTTTTGCATGCATACGTCGTTCCGGAATCACTTCTCTGTCAAAGTGAGCCATTTGTTCTAAAAAATACCAATCTTGCATTACTAGTGGGCCCCTTGGTCCTGCAGTCATACTATTTTCTCTATCAGAAACTGGTGCACCAAATAGGCTAGTTAATTTTTTATTGTTGCTCATCACATTTCCCCCTCATTCTCTACCTAAATAATAATTATTATTACCTAGTACTTATTTTAATGTAAAGTAGTTTTAAAAGCAACATATCCAACATTAATTAATTAGACTATTTTCGCAATATTTAAACATTTCTTGACTTTTAGCTGAGAAAAAGCATTGCTTGTGTCTATCAAAAGCATTAAAATGGAGTGTATATATTTTAATTAACTATTAGGAGACTTATTATGGCACAAAATAATATGAATCGTGGTTTAAATTCTCGACATATTTCAATGATAGCAATTGGCGGTGCCATTGGAACCGGACTTTTTGTTGCTACAGGTAATGTAATTTCTCAAGCTGGTCCTGGTGGTGCAATATTAGCTTATTTAATTATTGGGGTAATGTTGTATTTCTTAATGTCTTCCATTGGGGAACTAGCAACATTTTATCCTGTTTCAGGATCTTTCAGTTCTTATTCTACTCGATTTGTAGATAAGTCCTTAGGGTTTACGATGGGATGGCTCTATTGGGCAATATGGTTACTAGTTACTAGCGTGGATATCATTATTTCTGCAAGTGTACTTAATTATTGGGATACGTTTCAATTTTTCAGTCCAGTAACTTGGAGTATTATCTTTTTATGTTTACTTTTCTTATTAAATATATTTTCAGTTAAAGCATTTGGTGAAACTGAATTTTGGTTATCATTAATTAAAGTAATCACAATTATCATCTTTATCGCTGTCGGTGTTCTAACTATCGTTGGTATTTTAGGTGGTAAAACATATGGACTGTCAAATTATACTATGGGCGAAGCACCATTCGTTGGTGGTTTTTCAGGTTTCTTAGGCGTGTTACTCGTTGCAGGTTTCTCAGTTGGTGGTACAGAGGTAGTTGCAGTCACTGCGGGTGAATCATCTAATCCTGATCGTTCAATGCCAAAAGCGATAAAACAAGTGTTTTGGAGAATATTATTATTCTATGTATTATCTATTGCTGTTATATCTGCAATCATACCTTATACTGATCCTTTGTTACTAAACGAAAGCGAATCAGTATCTCAAAGTCCCTTTACAATTGTCTTTGACCGTGTAGGAATTGCTTTTGCAGCATCTGTAATTAATGCAGTTATCTTAACTTCGTTGTTATCAGCAGCTAACTCAGGTATTTATACCACTAGTAGAATGTTGTACTCAATGGCTGAAGACAAACAAGCACCTAGATTTTTAGCAAAATTAAATAAAACAACAAAATTACCTATAGTTGCTCTATTTACAACTTTCATTATTGTATTAGCAGTAATTATATTGGCTCAATTCAAATCTGATATTGTGTTTACATTACTCAATATCATCGGTTCTTTAGTTATTGTTATTTGGGCAGCTAGTATTCTAGCTCAAATCAGACTTCGCTTGGCAATTAAAAAGCAAAACAAAGACCCTAAAGATGTACTACCATATAAAGCACCATTTTATCCTTTAGGGCCGATTATTGTAATCATCGCTTTACTGTTCTTGTTTGGAGGAAATTCGTTCGGAGCAGTATTATCAGGAGATATTGGTGCATTATTTAGAAATATAACACCTATTGTCATTTTAGTTCTAATATACTTAGTACATAAATTTATTAGAAAAACTAAAATTGTAAAACTTGAAGAAATTGACTTAAAACGTCACGATTTAGACTAGTTATATTTCATAATTAAAGATGTATAAACACCCTTTAATATGGAGAGAACATTAACAACTGAAAATGATATCTCAAAGTTATGAAAAATGGGGATACGAAAGCAATTTCAAACATTGATTTCGTATCCCTTTTTTGTTATATAGTACTTTATTTAAATTACATAGATTTATCAATATAACACCCGAACAATTTTATTAACTCTTTCTAAATACATAAGCCTCAGTTATTTTCAGTTATATAGAAATATAGTATAATAATTAATAACAATGACGTAACTTAGAGGTGAAGAATATGATTGGGCAAACGAATTTATTTGACGATATTTTAGAAACTGAAGAACGCTTCGTTATAGTTGTGCAATCACTTGAAGATAAGCATCAGCGCTTAATCAAACGTACATTAAGAGAGTATAGTAGTTTAGACCATTCACAAATGGAAAGTCTTTTTGAACATTTGAAAGACTTATTTTTACAAGAAGACTTTGAGGAAAACCAATCTGCATTCGCAATAACTGTTTATACTAACTTAGACTATACGGCAGATCATGTATATGCACACGTCAAGCGACATCGTGGCAAAAACGAATGGACACATACTGCTAAGTAATCTATAGCATATATTGAATACTTAGTGTATTAGGCATCTAACTATTGCAATCTTTTATAAAGTGATAAACACATTGATTTAAACTTATCAAACAGGGACTGCCTCGCTAAAATCCTATATTTATTGAATTGATTTCAGTGATCATGTACAAACTATTTTTAGAATATTTACAAGCAACCATTATCAATAAAAAATAAAGCCCGAAACACATAATTAAGTGTGTCTCGGGCTTTATTTTTATTTTAATAAGTTTCTTAAAGCATGTGGAATACCATTATCACTGTTACTTAAAGTTACCTCATCAGCAACTTTTTTCACATCATCATTAGCATTTCCCATTGCTACAGCATGTCCAACAACCTTTAACATGGAGATATCATTGGCGCTGTCACCAAAAGCAATTACTTCTGATAGATTAACTTGCACTTTTTTACATAATTCAGTGACGGCATTTCCTTTGGATACACCATTAGCCATAAATTCTAAGAAATAAGGTTTACTTGTAGTAACATCAATTTCTTCATTAAAATGGCCGGCCAAATCTTTATTGAGACCTGTAATAGTTGGTACATAATCAACGCCCATCACTTTAGGTACATCTTCTTGAATGAAATCCTTCAAGTCATCTACACGCTTCATAGGAAGCCCAGTTAATTCAGACTCAATATTCATATATTCATGTTCACCTTCGTAAACAATAAACCCATCTTGATAAGTTAATACAAATAATCCATTTTTTCTACAATAATCGACTATAAAATCAAAATTTTCTTTAGAAACAGTACGGCTTACTTCCACCGTTTCCGTATTAACATTTACGGTTTTTCCACCATTATAGCTAATTACATAACTTTGAAATTTATCCAATTGTAAAGTTTTAGCAGTAGGTAACATACCTTCTGTAGGACGTCCTGATGCTAATACAACTTTGTATCCTTTATTTTGTATATCAATTAAATAACTTTCTGTTTCAGGACTCATTTGATTGTCATGGTTCATCAACGTGTCATCCATATCCATTACTATCATTTTATATTCACTCATGTTGCTTGTCTCCCTTCAACGTCTTCACTATATATTACAACAAATTATTGACGTTGGTACAACACTTTGAGTTCAACACCAGTCTCATTAATCGTCACCAACTCTGAACGACAATTTTCAAATGTTCTTTTCAACTCTCTAACTAATTCACCACTACGTTCAGGAGCTATCATAGTAAGTACAGTTGGACCTGCACCACTTATCACCGTAGCATATGCTAAATATTGTTTTGCTAGTCCTTTAATTGTCTGGAATTCAGGAATTAAATCTTGTCTATATGGTTCATGAAACCCATCTTGTTCCATCATTTTTCCAGCTAATACGTAATTATGTTGAATAAGTGCACTAATCATCGTATTACTAATCGCGCTATTTTGAACAGCTTTTTTATGTGAAAAGGTATCAGGTAAAGCATTTCTTGAATCAACCGTTCTTAATTCATAAGATGGCACTGTAATAATGATATCTAATTTAGGTGTATCAATATAAGAAACATCAGTTACC
Organism: Staphylococcus sp. Ze2; assembly: GCF_048568365.1. Classification (NCBI taxonomy): domain Bacteria; kingdom Bacillati; phylum Bacillota; class Bacilli; order Caryophanales; family Staphylococcaceae; genus Staphylococcus; species Staphylococcus sp. Ze2. The sequence goes on from NZ_CP183486.1 coordinate 1,924,068, forward strand.
TTAGTTTCCGGATTATAATAACCTAACACTAATCCACCGTATATCGTCGGTGCGACATTATCAGGATGACCTTCAAATTCGGTAGCGAGTTGCAATAATTCATATTTTGATAACTCAATATCACCAAAATAATTTGCTATGTATAAGGCACCTACTAAAGCAGATGCCGAAGATCCTAATCCTCTAGCCAAAGGAATTTCACTTCTCATTTCAATTTCTAACGTAGGTAAAACCACATTATACTTGTGCGCAACCTTTTGTGCGATTTGGTAAATGTAATGACTATTATCTGTTGGTAAACCTTCCACATTAGGACCGATATGGTTAAACGACCAATGATCATCATTACTTATTTTCACATCTAAATATAAAAATTTATTTAATGCCATACCAATTGAATCAAATCCAACACCTAAATTTGCAGTAGATGCTGGTATTTTCAAATGTAACCTTTCGCTCATGCTAAATTGCCCCTTTGATATAATCTAAAATACTTTCTCTATCATTTGGCAATGGTTTAATTGGATTATCCAACAAGGAAATTGCAGTATCTGGATCTTTCAAACCATTACCAGTTAATACAGAAACCACTTTTTTACCTTGAGGTAATTTGCCTGCTCGATGTAACTTGATAAGTCCTGCAATTGAAGCATTACTAGCTGGCTCACTGAATACACCTTCGTTACGCGCCATCAATTGATATGCCTCTAAAATTTCTTCGTCAGTAACGCTATCTATTTGTCCATTAGATTCTTCAAGTGCAGCAGTTGCTTTATCCCAACTTGCAGGATTTCCAATTCTAATTGCTGTGGCAACCGTGTCTGGGTCTTTTACTACTTTATTTTGAACGATTGGCGAAGCACCTTCCGCTTGAAAACCAAACATTTGTGGTAATTGCGTATCATTTGCTTCATGGTAATCTTTGAAACCTTTCCAATATGCAGAAATGTTTCCAGCATTACCTACTGGTATTGATAAAATATCAGGTGCCACACCGTCTAATTGTTGGATGACCTCGAAAGCAGCTGTTTTTTGCCCTTCAATACGATAAGGGTTTACTGAATTTACTAGAGCAATTTCTCCATTTTTAGCAATTTCTTGAACAATTTCTAAAGCTTCGTCAAAATTACCTTCTATTGATACAATTTCTGCTCCGTACATCACAGCTTGTGACAATTTACCTAAAGCGATTTTACCTTCTGGAATAACTACAATAGCTTTTAATCCAGCACGTGCTGCATATGCAGCTGCCGAAGCTGAAGTATTTCCGGTAGAAGCACAAATTACAATTTTCTTGCCTTCTTCTTTCGCTTTAGCCATTGCCATAACCATACCTCTATCTTTAAATGAACCTGTCGGATTGGCACCTTCATATTTTACATGTAGTTCAATACCTAGCATTTTAGACATGTTTTCACAATAAATTAATGGTGTGTGGCCCTCATTTAATGATAATGATGGTGTTTTTTCAGTTACTGGTAAATAATTTTTAAATTCTTCTACTAAACCTTTCCAATTCTTCATATTAATTAAACCCCTTCTACTGGATAAATTTTCTTAACGATATAACCTGACTCTTTAATTGATGCTTCTGGATTTTCATCGATTCCTATTACTGCAACACCTACTGTATGAGCGTCACGTTCAGTTACTGCTAATGATTTGTGGAAAGGTAATACACCCTTAAGTAAGGTTTCAACTTTACTTATATCTTCACCGTCTGTTTGCACGACAACGTAGTAACTTTCTTTTTCCTTAATTGATACCGTATCTCCATCGTCCATAATCGCTTTCGTCTTTTCAGTTTTTAATTCAAAATGTGGCGGTAATGTGTGTAAATTCGTATCAAAATTTAATGTTACATTTAGCAAGTCACTTACAACTGCGCTTCCAGTAGCTAGACTACCAGCACCTTTCCCGTAAAACATTGTTTCACCCACTGCATCACCGATGACATAAATTGCATTAAACTCATCTTCAACAGCGGCTAATTGATGGGATTTGTTTATAAGTGTAGGTGAGACAGAAGCTTGTACTTGACCATGTTCATATGTCCCTTTACCAATTAACTTAATCTTATAACCAAGATCATCGGCAACTTTAATGTCTGAAGGCTCAACATCACTAATACCATGTCTTACCACATCGTCTAAATTAATCACTCTATTAAATGATAAGTAAGAAGTAATGACAACTTTTCTAGCAGCATCGATACCTTCAACATCATCAGTTGGATCCGCTTCTGCAAAGCCCAATCTTTTAGCTTCGTCTAATGCATCTTCGAATGACGTTTGCTCTTTTGTCATTTTACTTAGAATAAAATTAGATGTGCCATTTAAAATACCCATAAACTTACTAATGTTATTAGCATTTAATCCATTGTTAATTGCGTTTACAATTGGAATACCACCTGCGACACTAGCTTCATATTTCAATGCTACATCATTTTCTTGAGCTAAATCTTCTAATACATTTAGATGTACTGCTAATAAATCTTTATTTGCAGTCACAACATGTTTCTTCTGACTTAATGCGCGCTTCAACCAATCCACCGTTGGCTCAATACCACCCATAACTTCTACTATAATATCAATTGAATCATCGTTTAAAATTTCATCAATATCTTCAGTTAAATTATAATTCGACACATTGATTGGACGTTGTCTTGATTTATCTCGAACCAATATGTGTCGAATATTAATATTTTTATTCATTGTTTCTTGTATTTGTTCTCTATTTTCTTCAATAATTTTTACTACACCAGAACCTACAGTTCCTAAACCTAATAAGGCTACATTTAATTCCTTCATAATTTCATTCCTCCGATTGTTCTTCTAAAAAATACAGTTGTACAGTTGAAAAATACTTGAATATGGTATAGTATAAATTCATTCATTATTTTTGTAAAGGTGAAAATTTAGATTCTATATATATCCTATCACTCTCGTGATAAAAACTAAACAAAATTTTCTGATTTTTTAGAAAGGTTGTATGTCCCATGAAAGTTGCCAAGTTTGGAGGAAGTTCTGTATCTACTGCAGATCAAATAAAAAAAGTATTAAATATCGTTAATTCCGATGAGGACCGGAGAATCATCATCGTGTCCGCACCAGGTAAGCGACATAAAGAAGATGTTAAAACAACAGATTTACTTATTCGTCTGTATGAGAAAGTCATTGATGATTTAGATTATATTTCTAAAAAAGAAGAAATTATTCAGCGTTACGCTGATATCATTTATGAGTTAGATATGAGTGATAACCTATTAACTACTATTGATCAAACGTTAGAAAATTTTATTACTACATTAAAAGATAAACCTTCACGTTTATTAGATGCTTTACTTTCATGTGGTGAAAATTTTAATGCACAATTAATTGCAGAATATAATAATAGCCAGGGCATACCAACTCGTTATATATCTCCTGGCGAAGCGGGCATTCAAGTTACCGATTTGCCCCAAAATGCACAAATTTTAGATCAATCATATGAAGCACTATATAACTTAAGAACATATGACGAAAAATTAATCGTCCCTGGTTTCTTTGGTGTTTCAAGACAAAATTATATCGTAACATTTCCTCGTGGTGGGTCTGACATCACTGGTGCTATTGTTGCAAGAGGTGTCAGAGCAGACTTATACGAAAACTTTACTGATGTTTCAGGCATTTTTAGAGCAAATCCAACAATTGTTAAGAATCCTGAAGTCATAGATGAAATTACTTATAGAGAAATGAGGGAATTGTCTTATGCGGGCTTCGGCGTCTTTCATGATGAAGCTTTACAGCCCCTGCATAAAGATAGAATTCCTGTCGTTATAAAAAACACAAATCGACCAAATGATACTGGAACATTTATTCGTCATGATAGAGAAATTAATTCTAGTAATATCGTGAGTGGTATTAGTTGTGACAAAGGCTTTACTGTATTAAATATCAAAAAATATTTGATGAATAGACAAGTAGGATTCACACGTAAAATCTTAGGCGTGTTAGAAGATTATAATATTTCTTTCGACCACATGCCTTCAGGTATTGATAGCATCAGTATCATTATGCGTTCAAAAGAAATTCATAATAGAGAGGAACAAGTGCTTAATGACATTCGCGATAAATGTGACGTCGATGAGTTAAGCGTAGAACATGATTTAGCTATCCTAATGATTGTTGGCGAAGGTATGCACAGAATCGTTGGCACGGCTAACACCATTACACATGCCTTAGCAGAATCAAAAATAAATTTAAAAATGATGAACCAAGGTGCTTCTGAGATTTCAATTATGTTCGGTATTGATGTAGCAGATGCAGATAAAGCTGTGAAATCAACTTATGAATATTGTTACAACGGTAAATGCTTAAAAGTTTAGTATCACACATTATTTAACAATCAAAAAATCCTTCAAATTAATTTTTGTCCTCTTGTTAAGACTGACAATAATTTGAAGGATTTTATATTGCTTTTTTCTCTGAAATAAGCGCTTGGTTAATACGTTCATCTCCAACGACTAACCTCAATATTACGAATTGATAATAACTTAATGAATCTATTACATTTCTATAATTTGGTAGTTGATGATAGTCTATTGGATCTAATAATTCATACATCAACACGATTTCTGGTTTAATATAATCTACATCCCATTTGATAGAATGAAAATAAATATTTTTCTCTGGCAACCTTATGTTATGATTCCACCTAAACATCCATTCTTCATCTTTTACATCGTATACAATCACGGTCATAACCAATGTATCACCATCATATATATTAGCGTGAGTAATCTTTGAAAAATCTACTGTTGTATAATCAGAAGTGCTATGTGTAGTGTCGTGCAATAATGTTTGGTATTCATTCGGAATATATTTTAAAACTTCCCCCAAAAACTTTCTCTCAACACTAATATCAACTTTATTATCTAAATTAAATGCATCATGTAAAAACAATTGTTTTGCTATTTCACCATTATATTTAATTAAATTTGGTACATTAGTATTTAAAATTTCGACAATTCTCTTTATCGATTTATTTTTTTCATTTTCCAAATGTGCACCCCCTGACAAAAGTAAGCGTTTCCAATAATTAATATTATATAGTTTGTACTTAAATATTTCAATGTATTAAATACAAAATCGTGAAATAAAACACAAATTATTTTTAAAAACTACCTACCAAGGTGTAATCATGAGATGAATGATTATCTAAAAGATCTGGTCTGTTTAACAGAAAAATATCATTAGCATTGGTGTTAAGCATTTTTTGAATATCGGCAATAGCAGGTATTGTCTGGTATAAATCATTATCTTGTATATATGGTACAGTGATAAAGTAATATCGAATACGATATTTTGAAAATGTTTGCACTACATCTGAACCTACAATGATATGAAAAGCACTATCAACCACACCATTAGGTACAATAATATTAAAATTTGTATACCTAGATACGTATTTAATAATATCTGTAGAGTAACTAATCACAGATATTTTAATATCATAATTAGAAAGTTCGTCTAAAATTTTATATGCAAAAGGATGATTATCAAAAGCTATAATATCCTCATGTTTAATTGTTCGAGTAATGTGCTCGAGATATTCTTTTATCGTACTCAAATCACTTTTCACCATCTTCCTTATTTATATTACATATAATTTATTATAGCTATTAATCTAAGTAAGTTAAACCGTTATCTATTTAAAAAATACCACTTAAGTGCCCAAAAGATACGAAAGGAATTAATTTACAAATATAATTTATGTACAGGTTAGTTATAATATATTACCATGGATATGATCATATTAAGTTTAACGAATTGGTTAATAGCATTTGTACAAAATTAGATAAAAGCGTAAAATGAACTATGTTAAAAAATTTAATAAGATTAGGATGATATTCATGTTTTTACCACTTATATTACTAGTAATAATAGTATTACTTATTATTATAGTATTTATAGATCATCGTGTTATGCAAAATAAGCTTGAAACTGAAACTTATGCTAAGGATCAATTAGTAACTAAAATAAGTACAGTTACACGTGAAAATACAAATTTGAAAAATAAAATGTTAGACATAGATTCAAATAATGACACACATCACCATGGTCTCAGAAAAGCTAAACAAGATTTATCAGTCATTTTAAATGAACAAAAAGAACAAGGCGTAATAGCGTACTTCGACATTATTGCTACTGGTAATTTAGCTGTTAAGCATCCTCTATTTGAATACGCAAGAGCTTTTGACTATATTGTTTTTACCGAAAAAGGAATTTTTAATATTAATGTCAAAAATTGGAAGCAAAAAACTTTTTATCACTTCACGCCTGATTCAGCAGAGCAAACTGAAATTGATAATGAGAATTCAGTACATCAAATTGTTGGAAGATATATTGCCAATCAATTTCATGGCCAATACCAATCATCTCGTTCTACAACTTATACATTTATAGAACGTATTAAAAATAATTCTGTCATTTATGACTTTTACAATTATGACCCTTATGAACAAGCTTCTAAAAACACTCAAGCATTAGAAGCCAAAATTCAAGAGCGTTTAAATCAACAAATTCCAAATGTTGGTCTCGTTTACTTCACAGACGGTAGTGTGAATTTAATCGATGGTCCAACAGTTAGAAATAATTATGTGGAAACAGTTTCTTCAAAATCTTCTTTACAAGAAATTATAAAAGAAACATTAAATTCAAAAAATGATGTATTAACCAAAGAACAATATGATAAACTAATTGCACGGTTTAACTAATTAAAAAAACAGACCTTAAGTGATAGTTCTCCTAAGGTCTGTTTTCTTATATTTATATAGTTTTTTCAAAATAACCGTGATCTTTCAGAGTAAAGTTACCTCTTTTATCAATTAATTTATTTAACTTAATCAACACCATCACTGCTTAAGTTATATTTAATCTTCCCAGTGTAATATTTGGCAGTAATTTGTGCCTAATCCTGCAGGATGATTACTAGCCGAAGACTACAGGCAAAGGCAGTGTCCGCGGAAAGCGTGCAAAAAACTGCCAACAAAGTCAGAGACTTTGTCGACAGGCAGGTCTTTTTTATACTTTATCGTTCTACTAAATAATATAAAGGTATGTTAGCTACTTAGAACAAGTTTACTTGCTCCAAAGATTCACTTTATCATTTTTAGCTTGTGTTTCAGCTTGTTTAAATACTTCTCTATACTTTCCATTGGGAGAAAAATATTTTTCTCTAGCTAATCCTTTTTTTACCAATTCCTCATTGAACATCGTTTTATCATCGATCCATACATATGCTAATGTTCGTCCATAACGATCTTCTTTTTCTTTATCGTATTCTAAATATACATCTTTATTCGTTAAATGTTTTTTAGAATAATCCGACGCTTCTTTACCATAAGGTTGTACTGGCGTGTTAGGTTTAACAGTCTCTGGTGTATCCATACCAATTAACCTAACCTTCAATTGTTCATTGTCACTATTTTTAGCAACTAACGTATCTCCATCTACAACACGTTCAACATGAACCTTTTCCGAATTGTCAGGCCCAGAAGATGTATCACTATTACCATTTTCTTGAAATGGTCCCGTATGATTAATAAATTGAAATGCTAATACACCCAATACAATTACAATTGCGATCAAAGATGTCGTTTTCTTTTTTGATTTCACTGTTGCACCCACTTCTTTTTAATTGTCCAAATTATCATATAGAAAAAAGTGGCGTGCGTCAACATAACAAATATACTTTTTAAACAACGAAAATAATTATTGAGCTATTTAACACTCGATTATAATCTTTCCGTATAAAAACTACCCATCTTAAAATTTGCTTTCACACTGTAATTATTTGAAAATTGAAGTTCATTCAAATCTATTTGGTTTTATTTATCTATTTAAATAACTCATGCTATAATACTTAATGAATAGGAGTGAACGCGTTGAGTATATTTAAAGAAAACATGATAACAATTATCGCAGTTATTGTAGCTATCATTATTGGTATGGTATTGCAATATCAATTACAATTACCCCCAATGGTATCAGCAGTTGTAGCTATATTATTAGGCCTCTTAGTTGGCTTTATCGTATTTGTAATCCAAGCAATTGTCACTAAAAATAATAATAAATAAATTTAACTGTCGCATATTCAATGCGGCAGTTTTTTGTTGCTTTAACGTTAAATCAATTTATATCCAGCCATTTTAAAATTATGCAACAATAGTTTAGAATGCAATTTCTTCCACTGCTCTCATTTTATTATTTTTAATCTTTATCTGATCACAATTATCCCCAGATATTATAATCTAATATTCTTTCATATAAACTTGGGTAATAATATGAGTGTGTGTTGTCACAACTTCATAGTGACAAATGTCATAAATTAAGTTCACTACAATTTTGTTTACATAATAAATATATAGTAACTAAAAGATAGCTACTCTCATTCATATTATGTGAGTAGCTATCCTTTCTCTATGATTTAGTTGTCTATTAGATAAATTACCGTTCACTACAAATTTAGGATTTGTAAATAATTAGACTAATAATTATTTATGGCAAACTTTAATAAAATAAAAAGACTGAGACAACAATGTCTCAGTCTTTTTATTAACGCTCTTTTATAAAAGTTAGAATCGCATGAAATTCTTGTTCATTCGCTGAAAAAGTACGTTCTTCAATTTCTCGCACTGTAGAATTCAATAATTTATAACCAGCAACTTCATCATCTTGTAAATAAGCATTAATGCTTGATTCTAATTCCTTTAACGATGTTGCCTTTAATGTAGATAATTTAACTTCTTGCATATTGCCATCCCCTTTAAAACTTTAAATTTATATTGCTTATATCATACTATTTAGGCGAATGACATTCAAACAATAAAACATAAATGTACGCAATTCAATAAAATTATTCACCCTTAATACAACTCTATATTGACGCGACTTATAGCTTATTTTAAAATTAAAGTTCACTAAGTATGATTGAGGTGATTATTTTCTTTAAAACAAAAGAAGTGCGTGCGTTTATTATCTATTTTGCAGTATGTCTTACTTTATTTATATTATATTTAATACCATTTTCGCACGCAATATTTGGTTAATAGCTTATATGTAAAATAAAGCTATTTGATTGAAATAACACAGTAACTAAAACTGAGTTATTTCAATCTTTTTTGTTCTCCAACCCAATCAATCTCACTTTTCAAAAATACATTATTATTTAAACCTTTAGAAATTGTTATCCAAAGTTAATTCTTTTATTTATAAAATTATATCCCCTTTTGTCCGTAAAATAGTTTTTTATCACTGTTGATCTTTTATTACATCAGCTAACAGTGAATTTAAAGGCTTTCCTGTTTGCTTAAGTTCTTTCATTATATTTTCCTTATCGTTTTGACTTCGATTTTGGCTTAATTTATATGCAGCTTCTAATTTATCTACTTTTACTTTAAATCCAATTATTCCTTTTATTTGTTGTTTCGTTTTTTCTGATAAATTCTCCCACGTTGCACCATTTAAATGATTACTTTCATATCGGTTTAGTAACATACTTAATTCTTTTTTCAATTGTTCTTCATTTAATAATTGTCCTGTTCCATATGCATGAACACTTTGATAGTCCCACGTTGGAACATCTTCAGTTTCATACCAAGTTGAAGATATATAACCATGTGCCCCTGAAAAAATAATTAGTATTTTGTCATTTCCGTCTATTGTTTGCCATTGTTTATTAGCTTTTGCAAAATGACCTGATAAATATAAACTATCCTCCCTCTCTTTAATATTAAGTGGTAAATGTGATGCGGTAGGCGTTGATCCATGATTAGTTACAATAGTTGCAAAATTATTAGCTGTAATAAAATCTTTTATATTTTCATAATCTTTCATTTCATAATATTTAGGTATATACATATAAAAGCGCCCCCTAATAGATGTTTAATGTAAAAGAAATAACCTTTAATTTTATTCTATTATACATACTCACATTTATAAAATTACTTCTAAAAAATTATTTCCTTTATAATATTTAAAATAGAGTACTTTAGTTATACAAAAAATACACTCCCTAAATGTTTACACTTTAACATGACTAAAGTGGTTATATTTAGGGAGTGTATCAGATTAAAATGGCTTTTGATAATCAACTTTAGAACTAGGGAGTTCTATATATATTTTAGCATCGTTAAGTCAATTACATATATTAGGGAAAGCCCTAAATAAAAGTAACTTCTCAGTTGTATTTACTCGCTATAATTAAAAAAGCAAATCTCCATAAATGTCACACATTAATGGAGATTTGTTTTTTAATTAACACTTACATTAATTTCAATATCTATTGTTTCTTTTAAAGCTTTTGAATATGGACAATAATTATGTGCTTTTTCTACATATAATTCTGCCTCTTCTTGACTAAGATCTTTAACTGTTACATCTAATTCAGCAGCCAACTTAACGCCACCATCTGCTTTATCCGGTAATAAATAAGCTGTCGCACGCACTTCTGGTTCAATTGAGCCTTTACCATCGCTTTTTAAAATGTGCATAAGTGCATTGTTGAAACATGAGCTATAGCCAGCTGCAAATAATTGTTCTGGATTTGATTCAGTAACACCATTTCCTCCCATTTCTTTCGGGACAGCTAAATCTTGATAAAAAGTATTGTCTTCACTAAAAACTTTACCATCTCTACCACCATTGCTAATAACAGTAACCTCATATAATGGTTTTACCATTATAACCACTCCTTTTAATTGAATAAATTATGTTTATATTAATGAATTAATCACAATTCGTTAATAATATAACATTAATTTCTAAAAACCTAAAATTAAATGCCTAATTAAATCATACCAAATCATATGAATTACAATTTTATAAACAGAACATACTTGAAGTGAATAGATTTTTAACAGCCTAGTAAAACTATAGTCATATAATATTATTTTCAATTAATTAGGAATTCATACATTTTCCTAATCGTTCACAGAATACTATTTCACAAAATAACAACACGACATCATCCCATTATAAATACTCGAATTGCATATTTTTATATTATAGTTAAAAAGCTATACTTATAATAATAGCTCGAGAAATTGCTAATACTTGTTATTTTACTAAAACAAAAACAATCTATAAAACAGCAAAAAAAACCACCTCTTATTTAGGTGGGTTTATGCATATTCGCATAGTTTTCAAATGAGAACGGTGACTAGAAGCTTACTCATATAAGGCGTACTGAGTAGCACTAAAATATATTGCACCACATATATATTTTTATAGGAATGATTGGATGTTTAAATTCAGACCACCAGTAATCGTATTTCTTTTCTACACTAACAAATTCCCCCCTAAATTTTGTAAATAGCCGAGAACTTGCATCAACTACCAAACCATCTATGCAAAGAGAGCATATTTAGCTCTCAAGCGACCTTTCAACTTCCATTTAGTTTGGGATGCAGTTGTTGGATTAGAAAATTAGTTAAGTCCAGTTATACAAGTCCAAAGAGATTATTAATTTAATGAATGGTTAGGCTTTCACTTAATCACTTGGCGTAATGATAAACTAAGCCAAATTAAAATAGAAATAGCGAATTTTTCTAATAAAGAAATATTTCAAAACTTTCTTCACCCATTCTGCACCCAAAACACTCAATAAAAATAAAAAATGGGTGCAAAAAAACAACCCGAAATCATCCTAATAGGATGACTCGAGTTGCTTATATACCTAGTGTTTAACCCCTTTGTTTAGCACCTAGTATTGTTTGATATATTGTTCTCTTTCCCATTCAGAAACTTGAGTTCTGTAGTAATCCCACTCAATTGATTTAGAATTAATGAATTGGTTATAAATATGATTACCAAGCGCTTCTTTGATTGGCTCATTATTCTTCATAGCTTTAATTGCTGTATATAAAGTTGAAGGTAAATCTTCAATACCAACTGCTTCACGTTCTTCACGGTTCATCTCATAAATGTTTTGGTTAACTGGTTCTGGTACTTCTAATTTATTTTTAATACCATCTAAACCAGCTTGTAAGATAGCTGCTAATGCTAAGTATGGATTTGCTGCTGGATCAACTGAACGCACTTCTACACGTGTTGATAATCCACGAGATGATGGTACACGGATTAATGGAGAACGGTTTTTACCACTCCATGCAATGTAACAAGGTGCTTCATAACCTGGAACTAAACGTTTATAAGAGTTTACTAATGGATTACATACACCTGTAAATCCACGTGCATTTTTCAAGATACCTGCAATAAAGTGGAACGCATCTTTAGTCATTTGCATATCGCCATCTGGATCAAAGAATGCATTTTCTTTGCCTTTGAACAATGACATGTTAAAGTGCATACCGCTTCCGTTCACACCAAACAATGGTTTTGGCATAAATGTTGCATGCAGGTTATGTTGACGCGCAATTGTTTTTACAACAAGTTTAAATGTTTGGATATTATCACAAGCTGTAATTGCATCCGCATATTTAAAGTCAATTTCATGTTGTCCTGGTGCAACCTCATGGTGACTCGCTTCAATATCGAAGCCCATATCTTCTAATTCTAGTACGATGTCACGACGGCAATTTTCACCTAAATCTGTTGGAGCTAAATCGAAGTAACCACCATCATCATTTAGTTCTAATGTTGGTTCACCTTTTTCATCTAATTTGAATAAGAAGAATTCAGGTTCAGGTCCTAAGTTTAATTCTGAGAATCCTAACTCTTGCATCTCATTTAACACACGTTTTAAGTTGGCACGAGGATCACCTTCAAATGGTGTGCCATCTGTTTTATATACATCACAAATTAAACGAGCAACTTTACCTTGCCCAGCAGTCCATGGGAAAATAACCCATGTATCTAAATCTGGGTAAAGGTACATATCAGATTCTTCGATACGCACGAATCCTTCGATTGAAGAACCATCAAACATCATTTCATTATCTAAAACTTTTTCTAATTGACTAACTGGTACTTCAACGTTTTTAATAACTCCTAAAATATCAGTGAATTGTAACCTTAAATATCTTACATTTTCTTCCTTAGCAAACTTATGAATATCTTCTTTAGTAAATGAACGTTTTGGCATTGTAAATGTCCCCCATTATTTTATTTGATAAAGCGTGATAAATCTCCACGGTTTATCGGAATTGCTTCTCGCTGTGGTTTCTGAGTGGCTTCAACTATCATTTGTTTTCTTGTTTCTTGTTCATCATCAGTCAGGTGATCTTGATCATCTTTTATAATTTGTTTAATTCCTTTTATATTAAAGCCCTTTTCAATTAAGCTTTTAATTTCTAAAAGTCGCTCCAAATCATTTAATGAAAAAAGTCTTTTATTCCCTTCTGATCTATGTGGTTTAAGCAGTTCATGTGTTTCATAGTAACGAATTTGCCTTGCAGTCAATTCGCTTAATTTTGTTACAACACTCATAGGGAAAACCGGCATACTTCGTCTTAATGTATCATTTGACTTCAATCCGATCACCTCTATTTTTGAACTTATAATAAATTTAGCATAATAACTAAATTAATTCAAAGATATGTAAGGTTTCCTTACATCATATCTAATCCCTTGATACAACTAAGCTCAAGACACTTTCTACTCATTGGTCAAATAAGTTTTTTGAAAATTCCTTAAATTTATTTCAAAAAAACCATATATTTTCTTTATGATTCATAAAATTAGTAGTCAATTTCAATTCGTCATAAAATAAAATATATGGTAAATAGTTATTATTTATACAAGTTGTTGTGTTTTTAATTTTTGTGCTGCTCTAGTCACAGCTAATTTAACGTGTTCATATGTTAAACCACCTTGCACATACACTTCATATGGGGGTCTTATTGGTCCGTCTGCCGATAATTCTATTGAAGAACCTTGCACAAAAGTACCCGCTGCCATGATTACATCATCTTCATAACCAGGCATATAGGCCGGTTCTGGACTGAAATGAGCATTTATCGGTGAAGCCTGTTGGATACTTTGACAAAATAAAATCATTTGTTCTTTTGTTTCGAATGACACAGTTTGTATTAAATCTGTTCGAGCAACATCATAGCGTGGTGAGGTGCGCATATCCATTTTTTCTAATAATAAACTAGTAAACAATGCGCCTTTTAAACTTTGGCTAACTACATGTGGTGCAAGAAAAAAGCCTTGATACATTTCTTGAAGTGAATTTAACGAAGCACCCGCTTCTTTACCTATTCCTGGCGCAGTTAATCGATAACCACATCTTTCGACTAGCGCTTTTTCACCTGCAATATAACCACCAATTTTTGCTAAACCGCCACCTGGATTTTTAATCAATGATCCTGCAATTAAGTCTGCACCACATTCAATAGGTTCACGTTTCTCAACAAACTCACCATAGCAATTATCTACAAAAATGATTATATCAGGATATTGTGCCTTTATTTGTTGTATCGCCTGTTCGATTAAATCTAATCTAATTGAGGGGCGTTGATCGTAACCTTTCGACCTTTGGATAGCAATTACTTTTGTTTGTGGTTTAATTTGTTTAAACACGGCTTGAATATCAATGTCGCCCTCTTTCAAATCGACTTTATCATAACTTACACCATGTTCTTTCAAACTTTCTATCCCATTACCGTTAATACCTATTACTTCTAACAAGGTATCATATGGGTTACCTGTAATATATAAAAGTTCATCCCCATATTTTAAAAGGCTCTGTAAAGCAATCGTAATCGCATGTGTCCCAGAAATCATTTGAGGCCTTACAATAGCATCTTCTGCTTTAAAAGCGTGTGCATAAATCTCTTCAAGGTGATCTCGACCTAAGTCATCGTAACCATAGCCTGTAGTACCTTGTAAGTCGCTTTCTGTTGCTTTGACTGCATGAAAAGCATTTAAAACTTTTTCTTGATTCTCATAGGCAACCTCTTCAATATATTTAAAATAAGGTGCTAATGTTTCTTCAGTTTCTGCAATCAGTTGTTTCATCTCTTCCATTAATCATTACTTCCTTCTACTCTTTTTTATAGCCTTTCACTTCGTAAGTCGCGGTTATTTCATTAAAATTCAATTCAGATACTAATGTATTTTGCTTTAGAAAATATAAACGATTGGCATCTGAACTCGGTACATGCTCTTCGTAATAAGTTAATACTTTTTTCACTTCATTATATAAAAGTTCTTTAACCTTTTCTATATCTTCTTGTTCTCTGCTTGAAACAAAAACATGTGGTTTATTTGTAGCTGGCAATGTCCCTTCATGTAAATCTTTTTTATTAAATATAATCGCTTGAGGGATTTGTCCCATTTCTAAATCACCAATAATTTGATTTACCGTATCATATTGCGCTCGATATTCCGGATGACTACTATCTACTACATGTAATAGTAAGTCTGCATTTTTAGCTTCTTCTAAAGTGGACTTAAATGCAGCAATGAGCGTTGTTGGTAATTTTTGTATAAAGCCAACCGTATCAGATATAACAAGATTAAATCCATCATTAATTTGAATTTGTCTCGTTTTAGGGTCAAGCGTTGCGAACAACAAATTCTTTTCATATGTTGTTTCTTTAGCTAATGCGTTAAACCACGATGATTTACCAGCATTTGTGTAGCCAACTAGCGCAACTTGAAACACATGATTTTGTTCACGTTTATTACGATATCGTTCACGATGCTCTACTACAGTTTCTAACTGATGCTTTATTTCATTCATTCTTGTTCTTATGTGTCTGCGGTCCATTTCAAGCTTAGTTTCACCAGGGCCTCTTGTACCAATTCCACCACCTAAACGTGATAAACTCCGACCGTGTCCTTGTAATCTTGGCATTAAGTAATCTAATTGAGCTAACTCTACTTGTAATTTACCTTCTTTACTACGTGCTCTTAAAGCAAATATTTCTAATATAAGCTGTGTTCTATCAATGATTTTAACATTTAAATTACCGTTAAGTGTCTTAGATTGCGCTGTTGTCAATTCATCGTTCGCCACGACAACATCAATATCATGAAATTCAACATATGCTTTTATCTCATCTAATTTACCTTTACCAACATAATATTTGTTATCAACGTTCATTCTATTTTGAGTAAATTGCTCTTGAACATCCAATTGACATGTTCTGGAAAGAGATGCCAACTCTTCCATCGTGGATTCGAAATTAAAATCATTGTCTGTTTGAGCATGTACTCCAATCAATATTGCTGTTTCTAATTTTTGTTCGGTTGTATGCGTTTGATATTGGGTCATAACATGCACCTCTTTTCCAAGTTTTCTTAGCTATTCTATCATAGTGTCAATATAAAGACTATAAACTCAAATTGTGTTAAATTAATAGTAAGAGGTGAATTAAGATGACTATATATGACATAGAAGTTCAACAACCAAATGGAGAAACATATCAATTAGACGCATATAAAGATAAAGTTATGCTGATTGTGAATACTGCTAGCGAATGCGGTTTCACACCTCAGTTTGAAGGTTTACAAGAATTGTATGAGAAATATAAAGATCAAGATTTCATTATTCTAGGTTTCCCATGCAACCAATTCGGTGGCCAAGAACCTGGTAACGGAGAAGAAGCAACACAAAACTGCAAAATTAATTACGGCGTTTCTTTTCCAATGCATGAAAAAATAAATGTTAAAGGGGAAAACCAACATCCACTTTTCAAATTTTTAACAGAAGCACAAAATGGGTTATTCAATGAAAAAATCAAATGGAATTTCACAAAATTCTTAGTTGATAAAAAAGGTAACGTTGTTCACCGCTTCTCTCCGCAGAAGAAACCAGGACAAATCGAATCTGAGATAGAATCTCTATTATAATTCGAAATGATTAATCTAGATTTAGTTATCACTACTTATGATAAAACACTAAAAATAGTGACTTAAATCCCATTTCTTATAACAAAGGACTAATTCATTTTAATATGGATTAGTCTTTTTTATATACAAACCTCATCGTTTAAAACATCTATACTCATCTAGAATATAATTTAAGCATATGATATGGCACTATTGATAAAATAAATTCAAACAAAATATTATTTTGATAAATATCACTAAAATAATTAGAGGGAGAGTTGTTCCACGAACTCAAAAATTTCAGGAAAATAAAGAAAACGCCGGTTTCTATTTTGTTGCAATAGAAACCGACGTTTATGCTTTAGACAGAGATGTTTACGCCCTGCCTCTACTACTTTATACATAAAGTATCATGTTAATTTTTAATAGCGTTGTATTTATACTTCCTCATTAGTGTTTGAATCGTCAATCGTAAATGTACTAATCGCATGTTTGTAAATTAAATGCTGCTTACCTTGTGATAATAAGCATACTAAATACTTATCATAATCTTCGATAATACCTTTCATTTGAAAACCATTTACTAAAAACACAACTACCTTTGTCTGATCAGCCTTAAATTGCCCAAGGAATTTATCTTGGATGTTCTCTGATGTATTCATATTATGTTCTCCTTTTCTGTATTTGGACTGAAACCTCTTCTAACATCAATGATAGTGACATTTTCTCTCTATCTAACCACAACACGTCGAGCTTGTTTTTAAACCAAGTCATTTGTCGCTTAGCGTAATTTCTAGAATGTTGCTTTAATTTTTCGGTTGCTTCATCTAAATTTAATTCTTGTTTAATGACTGGTACGATTTCTTTGTATCCTATCGCTTGCATACTTTGACTAGTTTCGTATCCATTATCAACGAGTTGTTGCACTTCACTAAGTAATCCACGTTCCAACATTATATCTACACGTTTATTAATTCTTTGATATAATATGTCACGCGACATTTCTATCCCTAATAATAATGTATCATAATTTTCAGTAAATTGTTGTACTTTCTTGCGAGAACTTAAAAGTTTTTTCGTTTTTAAATAATATTGTATTGCTCTTCTAACTCTTTTTCGATTATTTGGGTGTATGTCTTGTGCAGACACCTCATCAAAAGACGCTAAGTATTGATGCAACGCCTCATTTGATAATTGATCAAGCTCAGATAACTTTGCTTCAATTTCTAAACTTTTTTGTTCAGAAATAGTTTCATCTTCAAAGTCATAATTATAGATAAGCGATTGAATATACAGCCCCGTACCGCCTGCAATTATAGGTACACGTCCTCTTGCTGTAATCTCTTTAATTAACCGTTGTGCTCTATTTTTAAATTCATATGCTGAAAAGTTTTCATCCGGTTCTAAAATATCAATCATATGATGAGGGATACCTGACATTTCGTCTTGCATAATTTTAGCAGTTCCAATATCCATTTGTTTATAAACTTGCATTGAATCACCACTAATAATTTCACCGTCCACTTTCTTCGCTAATTCAATGCTAAATTCTGTTTTCCCCACAGCTGTTGGTCCTACTAATACGATTAAAAATGGTTTGTCGCTTTGCACGTGTATCAACTCTCTTTTTCTATTTGTACTTTTTTAAAATTTGTTTTTCTATCCATTCATACATATGTTGCCATGTTTCAGTATAACCTTGCTCAAATAATACTTCATGTCTCTTGTTTTTATATAAGTGTACAGTAATGTGCTTAACACCTGCTTTTTTATATAAATTACCTAAATTTCTTATTCCTTTACCATATTCGCTTAATGGGTCATCCTTGCCAGATATTAATAAAATTGGAAGATTCGGATTAAGCTTTTTCATATTTTTACTGCTACTTGTTAGTAACATATGCTTAATTGTTTCGTAAATCAATTGGTTAGACACTAAGAAACCTGTATAAGGATCTCTGTTAAATTGTTCCACTTCTTCAGGATCACTAGATAACCAATCACTTGTCGTTAGTTGATTAACTATATTTTTATTAAAGGTTTTATACATAGTGCGGTTCAACCAATTTAAACGACGTTTTTTTCCTGTAATTAGTGTGATTAATTTCAATACTATTCTTAGCAATGAAGCTTTATACTTAGGGTATTGTGTAGTTCCTGATAGAATTACACCTTGTGCAGCATCTGGATATTTTTGAACAAAAATGCGTGCAACAATTGACCCCATAGAGTGTCCAATTACAATGTAAGGAATATTATAATAATGCGCACACATTGTTTGTGCTATTTCATATGTATCATCAGCTACTTGCGATATATTATCTATATGACCTCTTTCACTATCGTCAACCTCTTTACCATGTCCTCTGTGATTATGACGCAATACATCGTAACCTTGCTGATTTAACGATTCTACTAGATGATCGTATCTATCCATATGCTCAGCCATGCCATGAAGTAAATGTACGATACCAATCGTTTCATTTTTTGCCTTATCCAATCTAACTTCTAACATTGTCCCATCTGAAACTGTTATTTTAAATTCATTTTTACTCATGTATTTAGCCTCCCATACTATACGATTATCATTATCTATATTATACAATATACCTTCAAACTACCATGTTATCAAATACTACGCTATACGTTTAGTCATTAGCGAAAATAACTATTACACAAAAAACAGCTACCAACTCAATAGAGTCAGTAGCTGCTTTTATTTTAAACTTTACAATACAAAGTGCCAGATGATTATTCTTTTTCTGCTGGTTGTTGGTTCCCAGTTTGTGCTTCTTCAATTGCAATTTGTAATTCTTTTGTATAAGCTTCTTTTTGAATATTAGTGTAACCTAATAAGTCACCCATAACTTCAATAACTTGTTCTTTATAATTTAATACATCATCAATTTTGAAATAAAGTTTACCAGTACGACGGATAAAGAAATCTGTTGGACGGTACACCATTTCATTTTGTATTGAATAGATTAATTCCGTATAAATATCTAACGGCAATCCAGTATCTTGATGTTGAGCTGTTTGTGCTATTTTGAATAATTCTTCAGCATTAGAACCATATTTAGAAGCAAAGTGACGTGCTGTTGCTTCATCTATTTGATATGATTTTGCTTCTTTAACTTTTTGATCGATGAATTGGTCAAAGTTTTTACTACCACCAACATCTCCGCCAGAAATTGTTAAATGTTTTGTAGCACATTTAGCAAATTTCATGCCGTATTCTTCTTTCAAGCGTTTTGATAATAAGTCTACAATTTCTAAAGCCATGTGACGATAACCAGTTAATTTACCACCAGCAATTGTTAACAGACCAGATTTACCTTCCCAAACTTCATCTTTACGAGAAATTTCAGATGGGTCTTTACCTTCTTCTAAAATTAATGGTCTAATTCCAGCCCATGATGATTCAATGTCTTCATCTTTAACATCTACATCTGGGAACATGTAATTAATTGCATCAATTAAGTAATCTCTATCTTCTTGTGTAGCAAGTGGTGAAGCTTTGTCATTATTGTAGAATGTATCTGTTGTACCTACATATGCTTTACCTTCACGTGGTATAGCAAAAATCATACGACCATCTTTTTCAGTATCGAAATAAACAGCTTGACCTAATGGGAATTTAGATTGATCAATAACAATGTGAACACCTTTAGTTAAGCGTAATTGTTTATTATTTCTAGCATAGTCACCACTGCGTACTTCGTCTACCCATGGGCCACTTGCATTGATAACTTTTTTAGCTTTAACTGGATAAGTTTCATTGTTAATTTGATCTTCTACTTGGATACCATTAACTTGTTCATTAGAATCATATGTGAAATGAACAGATTTTGTATGGTTAATAATCGTTGCGCCTTTTTCTTCTGCACGTTTCATAACTTCTATTGTTAAACGCGCGTCATCAGTACGGTACTCAACATAAGAACCGCCACCTTTAAGACCAGCTTTTTTAACAAGTGGTTCTTTTTCTAATGTTTCTTTAGCATTTAGCATTGTTTTACGTTCTGCTTTTTTAACACCAGCTAATCTATCATACATTGTTAAACCTATAGCAGTAGTGAATTTACCCATTGAACCGCCTTTATGCATTGGTAAAAGCATACGTTCAGGTGTTGTTACGTGTGGACCATTTTCATATACAATTGCACGTTCACGACCAGTTTCTGCAACAACGCCAACTTGTAGTTGTTTTAAGTAACGCAAGCCACCATGTACTAATTTAGTAGAACGTGAACTTGTACCTTGTGCAAAGTCTTGCATTTCTACTAAAGCAACTTTCATACCTCTTTGACTAGCATCTAAAGCAATACCTGCTCCAGTAATACCGCCGCCAATAATGACAACGTCAAAATCTTTATTTTTCAAATCTTTCTTGATCTGTTCTCTTTTTAATGTTGATAAACTCATAAAAACTAGGCCTCCTAAAATAATAAAAAAAGAGAGACTCATCCCATACATATATAATTGTACGAACGAAATCTCTCATTTCTCATCTCTGTATTATTAACTTACCCATATTGTAGCATACATAACAACATTTAGTCTATTTTTTTATTCATCTTCTAATTTAAAAACTTGAGTTGCTTCTACAGCTTTCTTCCAGCCTTTATATAATTTTTCTCTTTCTTTATCTTCCATATTAGGCGTAAAGTCTTTTTCAAGTTTCCAACGATTAGCAATTTCATCTTTACTATCCCAGAATCCTACTGCAAGTCCCGCTAGGTATGCAGCACCTAAAGCTGTCGTTTCATTAATCTCTGGACGTTCTACACCAACATTTAACAAGTCAGCTTGAAATTGCATAATGAAATTATTTTTTACAGCGCCACCATCAACACGTAAATTATTCACTGTAATGTCAGAGTCTTTTTCCATAGCTTCTAATACATCACGTGTTTGATAACATAATGATTCTAATGTTGCGCGGATGAAATGTTCTTTTTCTGTACCACGTGTTAAGCCGAAGATTGCACCTCGTGCTTCTGCATCCCAATAAGGTGTGCCTAGCCCAACAAATGCTGGCACAACATATACACCTTCTGATGATTCAACACGCTCTGCGTAGTTCTCTGATTGTGGTGCAGAATTAATCATTCTTAGACCATCACGTAACCATTGGATTGCAGAACCAGATACAAAAATAGAACCTTCAAGTGCATAATTCACTTTACCATCTATCCCATATGCAATCGTTGTTAACAAACCACTCTTAGATGTAACAGCTTCTTCCCCTGTATTCATCAACATGAAACCACCAGTGCCGTAAGTATTTTTCACATCACCACGGTTAAAACAAGCTTGTCCAAATAAAGCGGCTTGTTGGTCACCAGCAATACCAGAAATTGGTACTTCTTTACCGAAGAAGTGATAATCAATAGTATTTGCATAGACCTCACTTGATGCTTTTACTTCAGGTAGCATAGAATTAGGAATTTCTAAAATATCAAGTAACTCTTGATCCCATTCTAAATCGTGAATGTTATAAATTAATGTACGACTTGCATTTGTATAATCTGTAATATGTGCTTTACCGCCAGATAATTTCCAAACTAACCACGAATCAATCGTTCCAAATAATAGTTCGTCATTGTCAGCTTTTTCTCTCGCGCCTTCAACATTATCTAAAATCCATTTTACTTTTGTACCTGCAAAGTAAGGATCTAATAGCAAACCAGTCTTCTCACGGAATTTATCTTCGAGACCTTGTTCTTTTAAATCTTGACAAATGCTTTGAGTTTGACGAGATTGCCATACAATTGCATGATAGATAGGACGTGACGTTTCCTTATCCCATACTACTGTTGTTTCACGTTGGTTAGTAATACCGATACTAGCGATTTGATCTGCACCGACATTTCCTTCATTTAAAACTTCGGCGATAACCGCTAAAACGGATGTCCAAATTTCATTCGCATCATGTTCTACCCAACCTGATTTAGGGAAGTATTGCTTAAATTCGCGTTGTGCTACACCTTTGATTTTACCGTCTTGGTCAAAAAGAATCGCTCTTGAACTTGTAGTTCCTTGGTCAATTGATAAGATATATTTTTCCATAATTATAATCTCCCTTTTATCATGTTCGATTTCTACATAGTATATGTAAAATTTGACATTTTACACGTCTAGTTTACACATTGCCAAATATCATTCTATACAAACATGCTTTTATTACTTATATTTATATATTATAAAGCCTGTTTATATTTTAACTTATAAACAGGACTGTTGAAACTTAATTAATAAACGGATTCGATACCTTTTGCACTTTTAGATTTATTTAACACAATACCAAGGGCAATTGTAACTATTAATAATACTATCGCTACAACTGACATCATATCAAATGCCCCTTTGTAAAATAATCTATAAATAACCGCACCAATCATACCACCTGTTATTGGACCTAAAACAGGTACAATTGCATAACCCCAATTCGAATTGCCTTTACCAGCAATTGGTAATATTGCATGTGCAATACGTGGGCCTAAGTCACGTGCTGGGTTAATCGCATAACCAGTTGGACCACCTAAACTTAAACCGATTGCAATAATCAAACTACCAACGATTAATGGATTTAAACCATCAGCGATTTTATTCATACCTATAAACATTAAACCTAATGTTAGAGCAGCAGTACCAATAATTTCACTTAAGAAGTTTGCAAAGTAGTTTTTAATTGCAGGCGCAGTTGAGAATACACCTAATTTTGCGCCTTGATCTTCCGTTTGTTTCCAGTGTGCTAAATACATTAACCAAACAACGATACCACCAGTGATACCACCTAGAATTTGGCAAATGATATATCCTGGTACCATCCCCCAACTTAAAGCACCGTCCATAGCAAACGCAATCGTTACCGCGGGATTAAGATGCGCACCTGAAATATTACCGACAGCATAAACTCCCATTGTAACCGCAAGTCCCCAACCTAATGCAATAACAATCCAATCCGCGCCGTTACCAGCACTTTTTTTCAAATTGACGTTGGCACAAACGCCTCCCCCAAATAATACTAATATTGCTGTTCCCAAGAATTCAGCAAAATATACACTCATAGAGACTCCTCCTAAAAATAGATAGAGAGACCCCTACAATTATAGCCAGTTTCGAACCACCGGTTTAATTACTGTAGAAATCTCCCATCTCTGTTCTAATTATTAACTTGAATTCATCTTACACTGATATTGTAAGCGTTGTCAAATACTTTGTTGAAAACTTGTCACAAATTAATCTTCAATAACACCATTTTCAGTAATAAAGAATTGCTTAGTTTCGCAATTAATTTGTGCTTCAACGCCATAAGGCAATATATGTTTAGGTTCGTTATGACCAAATGACAAATTATATAATATAGGTAAATGCTTGAGCGTCTCTACGTTGAAAAAGGTCAATATTTCATCTTTATATTGTTCATAATAAACATTGTTAAATGGTTTACCGAATATGATACCGTTAACTTTATGGAACACCCCTTTTTCAAATAATTGAAACAACATCTCTCTAAATTCATCAGGCTTGGGCATATCTTCCGAAGTTTCTAAAAATAAAATCGTCTGTTCAAAATCATTTAATTGTGGAAACAATTCAGAATCTTTAATATCTACGAGTGTTTCCAAATTCCCACCTATTAAGTGACCTGTGACATTCACTCGCCCTTGAAGCAATATATATCCTTGTTGTTGCACAATTGGTCTCGCGATTGCTTTATTTTCAATGTTCCAATTTAATCCATAGGGTCTGATGTATTTTGCAGGCCTCACTTCTCCTATTGACTGACTATTAAACCAATTCTTTTCTATATCTTTTATAGTATAAGAATCCATGTTAACATTCTCTGCAAAATCCGTTAACAACGCTGGACCATAAAAACTAGTGATACCCATTTTATAAAACATCATGTGTACTGTTGTTAAATCTGAATATCCTGAAAAAATTTTTGGAAAGCTTTGAAGCGCTTCACAATCTACATAGGGCCATATCCTAATTGCATCATCTCCACCAATGCTACTGATAATAGCTTTAACCTCTCTATCTCTTATAGCTTCATTTAAGTCTGAGGCACGCAACTCTGGATGTTGTTGTGTAAAGGCACTCCCCTTCAGTGCATGTGGCATTATTTTTACTTTCAAACCGAAAATTTCTTGTAACCTTTGAATTCCTTGATAAGTGCGCCACACAATAGAATCATCACCTGCGATACCTGATGATAGAGACACAATAGCAACCGTATCTCCTCGGTTTAACTTTTGTGGTTTCAACATAATTTCTACCCCTTTTAATAATATTATAAAAAAAGCTAGCTCACTTAATGCAGTTTTGAGATTACCTTATGCTTAAATGGCTAACTTTTAAATTTAATTTATTATTTAAGAATTGATTTTTGTAAAATGCTTTGCTGTCCATTTCAATTTAATTAATTAAAACACTATCGCCTTACCATAAATGCCTGTCGCTTGTAGTAATATACTTTGCGCCATTTTCGACCGCGATTTCAACTTCATCTACTGTGTTAATAAGGCCTCCAGCTATTACAGAAGTATTTGTTTCTTCATTAATAATTTGAATTACTTTACTGGCAATTCCAGGTAAAACTTCAACATAATCAGGTTCTACACGCTTAATTAGTTCTATGCTTCGTGATAAAGCGTGACTATCTAATATAAACACTCGAAAAACAGTCGTTGTATTCAGTGATTTTGCCTTATTGATTACCTTTGTTTTAGTAGAAACTATGCCTTTAGGATGATAATTTTGTATAATATATTCGCATGCAAATTCATCGTGACTCATACCTTTAATCAAATCGATATGCATATACGTTTCAATTTTATTCTTCTTAAGTAATTCCATGATACTTTTTACATGTCCAATATGTGTATCTAGTAGCACACACTCTTTATAATCCGTTTGTATCATTTTCTCCAAGTCTTTCATTGATCGAATAGCTGGTAAAATATATGGCTTCATCCACTAACCTCCTAGATAATTCGTTTGAACAGTCGCTCTAATTCATAATTTGAAAAGTTTATAATAATCGGTCTGCCATGTGGACAAGTAAAAGGGTCCTCAGTTTCTCTCAGTTGATTAACTAAATCGGCCATTTCGTTATTTTTTAAATAGTGATTGGCTTTAATGGATTGCTTACAACTCATCATAATTGCAGCATCTTCACGTATTTTTTTAACATTAACTTTCTTATGCTCTAATACGTATTCAATCATATCTTTTATGATTTCTTCCGCTTCAGACGCTGGGAACCAAACCGGGTAACTATCTACTATATAATCATTTCCTCCGAATGGTTCTAAATGCACACCAACTTTGTCTAATTCTTCTTTATGTTGATTGATAATCATCAATTCGTCTGTAGAAAAGTGGAATGTTAAAGGAATCAATAAATTTTGACTTTCATTTGAAACTTCCCCGATTTTCTCTCTAAAATACTCATATTTAATCCGTTCTTGAGCTGCATGTTGATCAATCATATACATACCTTGTTCATTTTGAGCAATTATATAAGTACCATGTACTTGGCCGACTACTTCCATATAAGGCACACGTCTTGAGGCATCTTTACTAACACTACCTTTGATATCTTGATTTGCGATATCTTGCGCCTTGTCATCTTGATTAAAAGTTTCGTGTTGGTTGTTCTGGTGAAGTATTGATTCTTGTTCATGGTTCTCCATTTCATCTAATAACGCTCTTTGAGTTTGTGCGTAATCGTCATTTTTGACATTCGTTTCCCGTATAGTTGATTGAATATCATCATCTTGCATATTTTCAGTATTATATTGTAATTGAGCTTGCGATTTTGGTTCATGGCTTTCTCGATCTTCATGACTTTGTACCTCATCATGAAAAGATTGTTGTTGAAAGTCGTTTTGTTGTTGTTTACGTTTTTCAAAATCCATTTTTTGCTGTTCAAACTTATCTAGCACTTTATTTTTCTTAGTAATTTTATCCATATCATTTTGCGGAATCAAAATACGATCTTGAAATGCTTCACGTATTTTTTCAACTATTAATTCAAAGAGTTGGTCTTCTTTGGAAAGTCTTACTTCTAATTTAGTCGGATGCACATTGACATCTACAAGTATAGGATCCATTTCTATATTAATATAACAAATAGGGAATCGACCAATCATCAACAGCGTATGATAGCCTTCCTGAATTGCCTTATCTAGTAAAAAGTTTTTAATATATCTACCATTTATAAAAATAGAAATATAATGTTTATTACTTCTAGAGTGCTCTGGCTTTGCGACATAACCTTCTAAATGGTAATCACTCGTATCTCCAGTAATATGAACTAAATCTTTAGCCACTTTCATACCATATATTTCAGCCATAACTTCATTTGTACGTCCAGAGCCATTTGTTTTAATAATAGTTTTACCATCAGAAATTAGTGAAATACGTATATTCGGATGACTCATTGCCATACGATTCACAATATCTGTTATTTTACCTAATTCTGTATATAAACTTTTAATATACTTGAGGCGTGCAGGTGTATTGTAAAATAGTGATTCCACTAAAATATCAGTACCACGTTTGGCTTTTGCTGGTTTTTGATTAAGGATTTCACCATTTTCGACATAAATTTCTTGTCCCTCTTCACTATCTGTACAAGTCTTCAACGTCACTTTCGACACTGAAGATATACTTGCTAAAGCTTCTCCACGGAATCCTAAAGTACGTATATGGAACAAATCATCATCTTGATCTAGTTTACTCGTTGCATGACGATGAAATACGAGTCCTAAGTCATCTATGGCAATCCCTGTACCATTATCGACGACACGGATTGATTCAACACCAGACTGTGCTACTTCTATATTGATTTCGGTCGCTTGGGCATCAATGGCATTCTCCAATAATTCTTTAACTACTGATCCTGGACGTTCAACAACTTCTCCAGCAGCAATTTTATTTGCTAATGATGTCTGTAACTCTTTAATTTTACCCATTTGACTTCACCTCTATTTCAATTGTCTTTGTAATTCGCTTAGTTTCACAAGTGCTTCTATAGGCGTCATATTAGATAGGTTTAATGTTTTAATTTCATTTTCAATTTCACTTTGTTTTGCAGATGTATCAAATAAATCAAAGGCTGCCTGTTCAAATTGACTTTGTTCTTGGCTAGCAGATTGCTTAGCATCTGGTGTTTGATATTCGTAACTTACTGGCGAGTCATTTACTGAGTGACTATATGGATCGTTGCTACTATGCTCTAATTCTACCGTATTAACTGCAACTTTAGTTTCTTGTTTATTGTTTTGTTCAAAAGCATCTAATATTACTTGAGCTCTATCAATCACTTCGTCTGGTAAATTTGCTAATTTAGCTACTTGTATACCGTAACTATCATCAACTGCACCATCCTTCACCTTATGTAGGAATATCAATTCACCTTTATATTCATTTGCTGCAACGTGTACATTTTTTAAACAAGGCAGCGACTGATCTAGTGTAGTCAATTCATGGTAATGTGTTGAAAATAATGTCTTAGCATTTGAAGTGTGTGCAACATATTCAATCATCGCTTGAGCTAATGCCAAACCATCATATGTAGAGGTACCACGCCCTATCTCATCAAAAATGATTAGGCTATCTTCAGTAGCGTGAGCAAGCGCTTTTTGGGCTTCTAGCATTTCAACCATAAAGGTACTTTTACCTGAAACTAGATCATCTGCAGCACCAATTCTAGTGAAAATCTGATCAAACACAGGTAAAGTTGCCGATTCACATGGCACATAAGCACCCATCTGCGCCATAATACTAATAATGGCTACTTGCCTCATATAAGTCGATTTACCTGACATATTTGGACCAGTAATCAAATATATAAATGTATCTTGGTTCAGTGCACAATCGTTCGGTACGTAGTCATTATGATCCATCACACGCTCTACAACTGGATGTCTCGAATTGATAAGCTCTAACGTTTTATCTTCGCTAAAAGTAGGTCGTGCATAATTATATTTTTGGGCAATTTCTGCAAAACTCTGTAAACAATCAAGCTCAGATATAACTTTTGCTTGTTGTTGTAATCGTTCTGTGTATGATTTAATTTGTTCTCTAAGCTCTACAAACAATTGATATTCTAGCTCAATCGCTTTGTCTTCAGCTCCCAAGATAATATCCTCTTTTTCTTTCAACTCATCTGTTATAAAACGTTCGGCATTTGAAAGAGTTTGCTTTCTGTGATAACCATATGCTGTCGGGTCAAAACCTTGTAAGTTAGCTCTTGTAATTTCAATAAAGTAACCAAATACTTTATTAAAACTAATCTTCAGTGATTTAATACCAGTTCTTTCACGTTCTTTAGCCTGTAATTCTGCTAACCATGTTTTCCCATTTTTCGAAGCTTCTAAATAACTATCTAATTCAGTGTTAAAACCAGCTTTAAACAAGCCACCCTCTTTAACTGAAATCGGGGGTTCTTCTTTTAAACTTTCTTCTAATAAAACCAGTAAATCATCTAAAGGTTCTAATGCTTTAAACTGTGCAGTCATATGTTCATCGAAATCATCTAATAAGTGCTTAATATTTGGAATTTCTGAAATTGAGTGTTTCAGCTGAATCAAATCACGTGCATTGACATTACCATAGCTAACACGTCCCACTAATCTCTCAATATCATATACTTGATTTAAATGATTACGTAAAGTATCCCTTTCAATGAAGTGATTTATAAATTGACCAACTGTATCTAAACGAGACTCGATTTGTGATTTTTGGATAAGTGGACGATCTATCCATTGCTTTAAGCGTCTAGCTCCCATAGGCGTTTTAGTTTCATCCATCAACCATAGCAATGTACCTTTTTTAGTTTTCAAACGTATGCTTTCGGTTAATTCTAAATTACGTTTTGCATAGAAATCCATTTTCATAAAGTCAATAGCTTCGTACTTAATCACGGTTTCAATATGTGATAAATCTCTTTTTTGTGTATGGTGAATATAATCTAATAATAATTGAGTTGCATTAAACAATAGCGTTTCATTCATATTATTAACTTCATAATTCGCATTAGAAATATCTGATAACACAGTAATTGTCTCCGTCGTTAAACTAATTTGGTGTTTTAACATTTCGCCAATCTCTTCATTAACTACGATTTCATTAGGATTAATTGTTGTGATTTCATTAATTAATGTTGCTTCATCTTCAAAATGAGTAGCCTTTAATTCTCCTGTAGATACATCACAATAACTTAACGCATATGATGATGCGTCTTGGATAAAACTTAATATATAGTTATTTTGCTTTTCATCGACACCACCTTGATCCATCACTGTGCCTGGTGTCACTATACGCACTACTTCTCGACGAACCATTCCTTTTGTCTGCCTTGGATCCTCCATTTGTTCACAAATAGCTACTTTATATCCATTACTAATTAAAGTTTCAATATAACCGTCCGCAGAATGATAAGGTACGCCGCACATTGGTATTGGATCTTCCTTTTTAGCGTCACGTTTTGTTAATGTTATTTCTAATACTCTAGATGCAACTTTAGCATCTTCGAAAAACATTTCATAAAAATCCCCTAATCTAAAAAATAAGAGACAATCTTGATATTGCGATTTGATTTTTAAATATTGTTGCATCATTGGCGTTTGATTTGTCATATTAGTACGTCACAGTCCTTTTTTAAATTCTTATGTATTTTTCTTAAATTTTGTTAGCTTATAAATTAAAATAATGATTAATTTTCATCAAAAATTAGGCATATTTATCGCTTCATATACATGTGATACTATGCATTTTGGAATACTTTTCATTGATTTTTTTAATCATACCCGCTCATTTTCTTTAACTAATTTAGTTAATTTAACTCTTAAATTCTAACATATGTTTTCAATTTTCGCCCATTTATTAAATTAATATACAGACACCAACTGACTAACTAAATCTTTTCATGAGTTAAATATTGATATGAACAAAAAAATTAAGGCAACTTTGTATATGGTCGATTTAGTAGATCTACTTAAGTAGCAAATCTATCAAATCAGAATCATATTAGTAACAAAGTGCCTTAACTTGATTTATTAAGATTGATTATAAATATTTTTTTAATATGCCTTTTCTTTTCAATATCATTAAAATGATATAACTTATGATGGCACCGATGACACTCGATACAATAAAGGCTGTCATTAATGGTTTAACAGCAAAATTTGAAAAACCTAAAATCCATGCTAACGGTATACACATTATACTACCGATAATGCCCGTACCTATTACTTCACCCACTGCCGCCATAAAGATATGTTTACGATAAAAATAGAAAGCACTAGCTAGCAACACGCCTACCATACTCCCTGGGAAAGCAAAGAAACTTCCTGTACCAAAAATCATGCGTATGATAGATGAAATAAAAGCTTGAGCAAGCCCAAACCATGGTCCTACAAGTACAGCACATAACACATTAACTAAATGCTGAATTGGCGCTGCTTTCACTGGACCTAATGGAATTACAATAATACTACTTAACACAACGTTTATAGCAATAAAAATTGCAGTTAGCGTTAACTTTCTCGTCTTCATATGGCTCATTTCCTTTCCAACAAGTTCCACCACAATCTCTGTTAATCTTTATCTTCTTGTTGTTGATTTAAACGATCTGACATGGTACTAATCATCATTTGTAATAATTCGTTAGCTTCGGTCTGAGATTCTCTAAACTCTTCTACGATAGGCAAGATATTAATATCTTCTTCAATATGCTGGATTTTATCCTCAGAAGCTTTTAAAGCTTGTGTCTTACCGTAGTTTTGTAAGTTAACCGATTGCTTTTGATTTTTTTTTAATTCTTTCATGCGTTGTTCTATATTTTTGTTTTGATGTATTTGCGATTCGACATTATGATAATCTTTGACTGTATCTAAAGCTTTTATGCGTTCACTAATACGATCCGCTTCAGCTAAAATTTCTTCTTTTTCATACATTATTGTGTCACCACCGCTTGTTCAGTTACATTTAAAAATGTACCATTAAGAGAAAATTGTTTCGCTTCATCTACTTGTACATCTACAATTTTACCAATCATAGATTTAGGCGCTTTAAAGTTGACTAATTTGTTTTTTGAAGTATAACCTGCTAAGACTGTATCGTCTTTTTTACTTGATCCTTCACATAAAACTTGTACAACTTTTCCTTCATATTCTTGCATAGCACGCTCAGAATAGTATGCCACCTTTTTATTCAACTGTTGTAATCTATCTTTTTTCACATCTAAAGGAACGTTATCTTTCATTTTAGCTGCTGGCGTACCATCTCTTTGAGAATAAATATACGTATATGCATGTTCAAACTCAACTTCATCATAAAGCGTTAATGTTTCTTCAAATTGTTCGTCTGTCTCGTTTGGATAACCAACGATGATATCAGTAGTTAAAGCAACATTAGGAATTCTAGACTTAATGCGATTAACTAAGTCTAAGTAACTTTCACGTGTGTATTTACGTCCCATAATTTTAAGCACAGCATTATTACCCGATTGAACTGGAAGGTGAACGTGCGGAACTATATTTCCACCGTTAGCAATAACCTCAATCATTCTATCTGTAAAGTCCCAAGGATGACTCGTTGTAAACCTGACTCTTGGGATATCAATTCGAGAGATATCTTCTAACAAATCGCCTAAACCATATGCTAAACCACCTATGTCTTTGCCGTAAGCATTAACGTTTTGCCCTAACAATGTAATTTCTTGATACCCTTGACGTGCTAAATCTCTTACCTCTTCAATGATATCTTCTGGTCGTCTACTACGTTCCTTACCTCTTGTGAATGGAACAATACAGTATGTACAAAACTTATCACACCCATACATAATATTTACCCACGCTTTGATATTACCTTCTCTTACTTTTGGAAGGTTTTCAATGACGTCGCCTTCTTTTGACCAAACTTCAACTACCATTGCTTTTGATAGATAAGCTTCTTCAAGTATTTCTGGTAAACGATGAATATTATGCGTTCCAAAAATCATATCAACATTTTGGTATGACTTTAAGATTTTATTTACGACAGATTCTTCTTGGGACATACATCCACAGACACCAATTACTGTTTCTGGTTTCTCTTTTTTCAAATGTTTTAAGTTCCCGATTTCACTAAATACTTTATTCTCCGCATTTTCGCGAATTGCACATGTATTTATTAAAATTACGTCTGCTTGATTAATATCTTCCGTTGGTGTGTAACCTAATGCACCTAAAATACCAGCCATTACCTCTGTATCATGCGCATTCATTTGGCAACCATATGTTTTAATTAAAAATGTTTTTCCTTGTCCCATGTTTCTATATTTCTCATCTATTTGAAAATCACGGTTATAATTAATTTCTTCTTTTCCGCGTTTACGTGCTTCTTTTAAACTTGGCGGTTGATACACGTGTTCAAAATACTTGCTATAGTCTTTTTCCTTTTTATCTCGTTCCGCTAAAATATCTATAGAAGTACTTTTTCTTTGTTCTTCATTCACTCTACAAAACCCTTTCTATATCATAAAAACTAAGAACAAGTATTTTAAAATATCCCTCAAGATTCTGTTTTTCGACCTTGACGTTCAAAGTTCTATAAATTTATCCATAGTCATTATTACATTATATTAAATTTAACTTCAAAGTGCAAAAAGGCTAATAAATAATCAGTCTATTGCACAATATTCTCAATACTAAAATTATCAAAACCATATTTTAGTGTTATAAAATACAAATGAGGGAGCGGGAAAGAGCTTCTGACTGAAATCATATCTTTCTAAAATGATTATGTCTGGGCTCAACTTCCTGCTCCCTTAAATATAATGATATTCTAATTCACTTATTACATGTACTTTATCTAAAATTCAGACCATGCATGGTAATTCAACTAATTTATATCCATTAAACATAAATATAGATTATAGACAAATACCGTATATATAGTTAGTCTTTTAATGTAATTTTACGTATTAAATTTTAAACTTCATCGTATTTTCCAGTAAGTGTCTCAATAGTAATACCTTCTGGGACATGATAAAACTTAACTTGGCTTATTGTACTAGGTATCTCTAATTCA
Source organism: Staphylococcus sp. Ze2 (assembly GCF_048568365.1). Taxonomy (NCBI): domain Bacteria; kingdom Bacillati; phylum Bacillota; class Bacilli; order Caryophanales; family Staphylococcaceae; genus Staphylococcus; species Staphylococcus sp. Ze2. The sequence continues at coordinate 1,957,946 of NZ_CP183486.1, forward strand.
ACCATACGCTCGTTTAATTTTTGAATTAAGATTAAGCACTCATTCATTTCGCCTTGAACTGTTGTTTCTAATGGCCCCACTCTGTAAGTTAATCCCGAATCATCAATGATTTTAATTGCTTCATCTACGTATGGAATAACATCTTCTCCGTTGGCGGTTTTAGGAATAATCTGAATACTCATCAAAGTATCATTCATGTTATTACAACCCCTTAACTATTTAACTTAATGTTATTTTATCAAATTATAAGTTAAAGGCATAGTTAAAAGTCAATGACAACTTAAAGCGTGTTAATGACTAGTAATCAAAAATCTTCTTCTATCTGTTTCATCATCATCATTTTTGCAATCATGCCACCATCAGCAGCTGAATCTAATAATTGACCCGCAAAATTATTTTTAGCTTCACCAGCTACATACAATCCTTCAACAGATGTTTCTCCGTATATATTCGTTTCGAATTTACCATCTTCGTCTCTCGTTATACTTAATTGATTTAAGAAATCAAATTGTGTATCCCATTGCATCTTTGCAAATGCACCTTCTACCGCAATAATTTGCTCATCGATTAACTCAATGCCGCTTATATATCCATTGTTGCCAATCAATTGTGCAATAGGTTCTGTATAAATATTAATACCTTTGTTGTTTAATATTGTTTTGTCTGCTTCAAGAATCTCCTTTTCTCCATTTGTAAACACGACTAAGTCTTGTGAAAAGTTACTTAACAGTTTGACCATATGAAGCAACGATTCACCTGAAAAAATAATCGCAAGTTTTTTATTACGCATTTCATAACCATCACACCAAGGGCAATAAAAGATAGATTGGCCATAAAAGTCATTAAAATTTGTAATATCCGGACCATACTCTCTTAATCCTGTAGCTATTAACACTTGTCTCGCATTAAATGTCTGCGCTTGTGTTCTGACTATAAATGTCTTATCTATTTTCTCTATTTGTTTTACATGCGCTTCTAAGTAAGTAACATCTTTATATTTAGCCACATCTGCTTTAGCTTTTCTTTTAAATACGGTTGGTTTAATACCATCTTGCGTTAAAAAACCATGGGACAGTTGAGTAACCCTATTACGTGGTTTATCCTCGTCGATGATAAGTGTTCGTTTCATACCTCTACCGAAATTTAATGCAGCATTTAATCCTGCCGGACCTCCACCAATAATAATTACATCATAATACATTTGACTCGCTACTTTATACCTTTTAAAGACTTATAATATCTATAATTAGTTTAAATTATAAGAACTTAGCTATTCGCCAAGTCCTTTAATGTCTTACCTTCTAAATTAGTAATTAAACTATGCTCTGCTTCGTCCATTATTTGTTTAATTGGACATTCTTTAGCATGATTAAAACTATCTTCTAATAAGCTTTGCTTGCCATCAATGGTAGTAATCACTTCATATATAGAAACGTCTTCCCAACCAGCTTTTAATTGATAGCCACCTTTGGCACCACTACTAGCGGAGATAATACCTACCTTTACGAGGCGTGTCAATATTTTAGATAAATATGTCGTTGAGACTTTTAGTGCTGTTGCTAAATCTTGTACTGGAATCCTACTAGATTCACCATCGCTTTTAATCATATATAACAGTGCATGTAGTGCATAGTCTGTCGCTTTAGAACATTTCATATTTTATCAACTTCCTAATTATAGATATCGTTAGTCTACAATAACTTAGTTAGTGATGATTTGCAAGAACTGTTATTAAAACTCCTATATTGATTTAACTATTGCAGTGGTAAATTCATCCATAAATTGACTCCAATTATGCTTATCTTCACGACTTTTTTTGTTATATTTTTGGTTGTTAAAACACATTTTTCTTAAGTCAGGAGTTAATTCTAATTGTACACCTGCACCTGTTTTGCAACAATTAATGATATTATCATCATGAGCAGCTGAAATATGTTCTGGTGCTTGTTCTACATTTATATTCAATTGCTCAAATTGTTTAGTCATTTCATGAATAAGTTTTTGGTCTTTCCCTCCGATATAAATGATATTCCCGTCACCGTCACAACCATGAATTGCTACTGCATTTGTTTTGTTCTTTATCATTTCTATCAATACAGATTGATCATAATTTCGAGAAGTTACATGTAAATCTTCATTTCCTTTTGATTTAGTACCTTTAAAAGAAAAATAATCATACTCACCTTTTTTCGCAGTTAAATCAGCGATTTCAGTTGTTCCAGGTTCGATACCTCCACCATGTATCGCAGCAATAATTACTTGACTACCTAAGTTGCGAGTTACAATTTCCCAGTCATTATTTTCAGTTGTCTTCGCTTCCAATTCTGACATTGAATTATACTTATCATTCATATAAAAACCCCCTCCAAAGTTTCTATATTTGTCTTTCCCTCACGCCCGTGCTACTAACTTAAGATTTTGTAAAACTCAACTTAAGATTTGTAATTATCAAACACAATGAAATTATTTTTTATATCATTTGCTCTACATTGTTTATCGCTTTATTTATAGCTGTTGAAAATAAATACATTAACTGTGACCAATTCTGCCTATTTTCTCTATCATTTAAATTATACTTGTTATTATTAAAATATTGTTTTCTTAATGCCACGGTTAATTCTAGTTGAACTCCAGCATTTTTGGGGCCTGCGTTAACAAAATTATCCATATGCATACCGGCAATATGTGAAGGCGCAGGTTTAACAATGATATTTACTTTTTCTAGTTGTAATTTTATTTCAGATGCTAGTTCTAAGTCTCTACCACCAATATAAACTTCAGGTGCATCCCCCATACATCCATGTATAGATACAATATTATGATGATTAGATACCATTTGCATAAGTTTTGGTTCATCAAAATGTCTTGATGTAACATGTAATTCATTATTTTTATTATTCCTTATACCTTTAAAGGTATAAAAGCTATGGTTACCTTGCTCACTAATTAACTGTGCTATTTCTGTCGTTCCTCGTTCAATCGCCCCACCATGTATTGCAGTTATAAGTGTTGCTGATTTCTTACTTAATGTTAATATTTCCCATTCTTTATGTTCTGCAGTCTCTGCAATCAATTCAGTCATCGACTTAAATTTATCAACCATAAATATTGCCTCCGTCATTTAATAGCCTTATAAAATTTCATAGTAAATTCATGTTTAAATCAAAACATAAAAAACTGTTACACTATCGCTAATTGTATTTTGGCATATTTGCCTAATCTAATTGGTCAATAATGTAACAGTTATATTACTTAACGATGTTAAGTTTTAATTTATATATTTATACGAATTGTTTTGTTAGGGCTTCAAATTGAGCTTCATCAATATGAAGATCTTGTTTAGCAAGTGGCGTGCCATTCATTTCTTCAATTTGTGATTCATAAGATGGCGTTTCTGCATCTTGGTAAACAATACCTTTAAGCAGTGAATTATATTCTAAAACTTTTTGAGTCGCTTTTTGTTTGTCAGTTGTGTCAAAGTCTTCAATTTCTTCAATACTTGTTAAATTTTCTTTAAACCAATCATAAGTGTTTACTTTATTGTATGTCACACAAGGTGAAAATACATTTACAAATGAAAATCCATCATGATTAATGGCATCCTCAATCATTTTCGTAAGCCCTTTGATGTCACTTGAAAATCCTTGTGCTACAAATGTTGCTCCTGATGAAAGTGCAAGTTCTAGTGGTGCAACATTTTGTTCGATATTCCCTTTTGGTGTGGATTTAGTTACAAAACCTTGTGCGGAAGATGGTGATGTCTGTCCTTTAGTTAAGCCATAAATCTGATTATCCATTACAATGTAGGTCATATTCATGTTTCTACGTAAAGCATGGATTGTATGTCCCATACCTATCGCGTAACCATCACCGTCACCACCTGAAGCAATTACCGTTAAATCTTTATTAGCCATTTTCACGCCTTGTGCAAGTGGCAATGAACGTCCATGTATACCATGAACACCATAAGAATTTACATATCCTGACAAACGTCCTGAACAACCAATCCCAGTAATAATAGCTACTTCTTCAGGTTCTAATCCTACATTTGCCGCCGCTTTTTGAATCGCTGCTTGCACTGAAAAATCTCCACAACCAGGGCACCAATTAGGTTTGACGTTATTTCTAAAGTCTTTAAATGTTGCCATTTATACCAACTCCTTTATTTCTTTAGCAATTTCTAGGCCTTTAGACTCAATTTCTCTTGGTAAAAATGGTGTGCCATCATATTTTGTCTGATTAATTAATTTATCACCTAAATTTACATTCATTTTTAAAATGCTAGCAAGTTGCCCTTGATAATTATGTTCCACGACAACAACTTTAGAAGCTTTATCTACTTCTTTTTGTATCGATTCACTAGGAAAAGGATGTAATTGTCTAATTTGAAGATGGTTTACTTTTAGTCCTTCCTCTTCTAATCTGACTTTCCCTTCTTGAATCGCGCCTTTTGTTGAAATAAAACCTAAATATAAAATATCTGCAACTTCATTTTCTGCATCTAGCTCAACAGGATCTTGGATAAGTAAGTGCTCTGTTTTACGCATACGTTTATCCATTTGCTGTTGCCTATTGTCTGCAGCTTCGCTTGTTTTACCTTCTTCATTATGTTCAACGCCGGTTACATGATGTATACCACCTTTAACACCCGGGATAGGTCTTGGTGATACGCCACTCTCTGTAAGTGCGTAACGTCTAAAGTATGATTTATCATCTTCTTCACGTTCTATATCTGATTGGATGATTTCACCACGATTGATTTCAATTTTACTATAATCTAATTTTTCAACTGTTTGTTTACCTAATGATAATTGTAAGTCACTTAATATAATTACAGGACATTGGTACATTTCTGCTAAATTAAATGCTTCCATAGTTAAATAAAAGGCATCTTCGGCATCAGTCGGTGCTACTACAATTTTAGGAATATCACCGTGTGTACCATAAATCATTTGCATCAAATCAGATTGTTCCTGTTTTGTAGGTAAACCTGTAGATGGTCCACCACGTTGCGTATTAATAACTACAAATGGTGTTTCCGTCATGCCTGATAGGCCAATTGCTTCCATCATTAATGAAAGACCAGGCCCTGCACTCGCTGTGAATGAACGAACACCTGCATAATTTGAACCAATAGCCATGTTTGCCGCTGCAATTTCATCTTCAGTTTGAACAACCGTGCCGCCAACTTTTGGTAAGTTTTCAATCATATATTCCATAATTTCAGAAGCAGGAGTGATTGGATAAGCTGCCATAAATCTAGAGCCAGCTGATAAAGCACCTAGTCCAATTGCATCATTTCCAATCATATATAAGTGGGGGTCACCCTTTGTTTCCTCTAAAACAAAATCCCCATCAACAGTAGTTAATTGTTCTTGCATTAAGCGATAACCTTCATTCAATGCTTCTATGTTCATTTCGACAACTTTGTCACCTTTTTTAGTAAACATATTCGTAATTAGCGCCTCAAAATCTGAAATATCAAAATCCATGATTGCACAAGTCGCACCTACTGCAACCATATTTTTCATTAAAGCAGTACCTAATTCCTTCGCAGTCGCAGTAAAAGGTAAATCTATTAATTGTGCACGACAATCTTCTGGTTTTTCAGGTTTTGCTTTACTATCAGCGATAATCACACTATCTTCACGCATTTCTTGATGGTTTAGCTCTATTGTTTCTTGATCAAATGCAATTAATATATCTAAGTCATCGCTAATTGCATGTACCGGCGTAGTAGAAACTCTTATTTTATTATTTGTGTGGCCGCCTTTAATTCTACTTGAAAAATGACGATATCCATATAAGTAGTATCCCTTACGATTCATAGCAGTCGCGAAGATTTCTCCAGTGGATTCAATACCTTCGCCTTGTTGTCCGCCCACTTTCCATGATACTTGTGATTTCATATCATCTTGCCTCCTAGTGGTTATAATAATTCATTATTAATCATATCAAAAAACACCACTCTATTACTATGTTAAGAGTGGTATTTTTAAAATTCATACTAATGGACGATACTTTTTAAAAAGGGTGGTCATCATTAATTAGCACGCGTTCAATGTGTGTTGTTTTTCCTTCTTTATTGATATCGATAATAACGCCTGATAGTACACTTCTTCCCTCATCTGGTACTACGTGTCTTTGAGGTAAACTTGTGATAAATCGAGTAATTACTTCATCTCTATTAATCCCAAGTATACCATCATAAAAGCCTGTCATACCTACATCTGTGATATAGCCTGTACCACCAGGTAAAATACGTTCATCTGAGGTTTGGATATGCGTATGAGTACCTACAACCGCACTTACTTTACCATCTAAAAACCAGCCCATTGCATTTTTTTCTGAAGTAGTCTCCGCATGAAAATCTACAAAAATGTAATCAGTTTCTTTTTGAGCTTCTTTAATAAGCGCATCAGCTTTTTTAAAAGGATCGTCAATATCTTGCATAAATGCACGGCCTTGTAAATTGATAATCGCTAATTTGATTTCATTGATTTGAATAAATCTCATACCTACTCCTGGTGCTTCTTCTGGAAAGTTCGCTGGTCTTACCATACGATTTGCCGATTCAATGAAATCATAAATTTGACGTTGACCAAAAGTATGATTGCCCATCGTCATAAAATCTACGCCTTCTCGCAATAAATCTTTGTATATCTTTTCAGTTAATCCTTTACCATGTGCAGCATTTTCAGCATTTACAATGGTAACTGTAGGACGATACGTCTGTTTCAATTTAGGTAAATACGTTGTAATAGCCTCACGACCCACTTTACCTACTATATCTCCGATAAATAATAATCTCATTTACATGTTCATCCTCTCTCTTAATGTTAGTTTAATGCAATTTATTTACGATGAAAAGTATCATTATATAAATTTCATTAAATTAACTAAGTTTTAATCATAAAAATGGTGGTATAAATTATAATAGGAATTAAATAATTCAAAAAATAGGAGTTGGAAGTAATACATGGCAATTAATATTGACCCTCAACATTTTGCTGACTTAGTTGTTACAGCAAATCCATCCAAAAGTGAAGATCCGGAGGATATAGCAAAAGAAAGTTTAGAACTCTATATCCATGCTTATCGTTTAGCCGAAAGATACGCTAATATTTCAACAAATTGTTATGATACAGCTGAAATTATTCAAGAAGTTAAAAATGCTGATTTAGAATTAACTTAGTTTAGTAGGTTAGTCATTCAGCACAAAACATTTAAAGTTAATTTAAAAAATGAATATAAAAGAATTTAAACACCTTATTCGTGTTATTAGCGTTTGAGGTGTTTTTATTTGTTAATAATAATTTAAACATTAAAAAAACAAACTAAACGATGATTCGCTTAGTTTGTTTAATAATTCATTATTTATTAATAATTTTAAATCTTATTTTGCATATTCAATTGCTCTAGTCTCACGAACAACTGTCACTTTTATATGGCCAGGATATTGAAGTTCATCTTCAATTTGGCTCTTAATATCTCTTGCTAAGCGATGTGATTTTAAGTCGTCGATAGTATCTGGTGATACGATAACTCGAATTTCTCTACCCGCTTGGATTGCAAATGCTTTCTCAACACCATCATAGCTTTCTGAAAGTGTTTCTAGTCTTTCCAATCTTCTAATATAGTTTTCTAAAGTCTCTTTACGAGCTCCTGGTCTTGCTGCTGATAATGCGTCGGCAGCTGCCACTAATATAGAAATAATAGAAGTCGGTTCGACATCACCATGATGAGAATGAATCGCATTGATAACTGTTTCATTCTCACCATATTTTTTAGCTAATTCAACACCAATTTCAACATGGCTTCCCTCAACCTCGTGATCAATTGCTTTACCAACGTCATGAAGTAGTCCAGCACGTTTAGCCAATGTAATGTCTTCTCCTAATTCCGCTGCCAACATACCACTTAGGTGTGCAACTTCAATAGAATGTTTCAATACATTTTGTCCATAACTAGTACGATACTGTAAACGACCTAAGATTTTCACTAAATCTGGATGCATGTTATGCACATTTATTTCAAACGTAGCTTGTTCCCCAGCATCTCTAATAATATCGTCTACTTCTTTTCGAGCTTTATCTACCATATCTTCTATACGTCCAGGATGGATACGACCATCTGAAACAAGATTAACTAATGCAGTTCTTGCAATTTCACGTCTAATTGGGTCAAAACCAGAGAGAATAACCGCTTCTGGTGTATCATCTATAATTAAATCAATACCAGTTAACGTTTCTAAAGTTCTAATATTTCTACCTTCTCTACCAATGATTCGACCTTTCATTTCGTCATTTGGTAAATTAACAACTGATACTGTTGATTCAGATGTATGTTCTGCAGCTAATCTTTGAACAGTAGTTGCTAATAACTCTTTTGCATTTTTATCGACTGCTTCTTTTGCTTCTTTCTCTTTTTCCTTAACAAGTATAGCAATATCTTGTGACAATTCCTCTTCAACTCTTTGAAGTTGCTCTTGTGCAGCTTCCTCTTGAGAGAGACCAGAGATGCGTTCTAATTCTTGTTCATGCTTATTTATTAATGTTTGAACACTACTCTCTTTTGCATCTACTTGTTGTTGTCGTTCTTCAAGTTTAGACTCTTTTTGCTCTAAAATCTCATCCTTCTTATCTAACAGGTCAGATTTTCGCTCTAAGTTTTCTTCTTTTTGTAGAAGTCTTGCTTCTTGCTTTTGAAGATCTGCACGTCTTTCGCGAAGCTCATTTTCAGCTTTTTCTCTTATGACTTGGTTTTCTTCTTTAGCTTCTAGAAGCTTTTCCTTCTTAATATTCTCTGCTTCTTTATTACCTTGTTCGATAATATCATCGGCAGTCTGTCTTGCTTGTAATTGCTTTTGATGCAATATATTTCGGGCAACGACGTACCCTACAACAACTCCGAGAATAATACCTAGCAAAATGAGTAGGAGGCTTAACAAATTCACACAAACACCCCCTTTTATCTAGGATTTTGCTCTGTATATCAAAATTCAATATGATTATATGAAGTTATATAAGAATCATACAATGTAATTGTACGGTTTTAAACTAAGAAGTGTCAAGGTTTGACTACACAATAATTCAATATTTGGGGAATCATTTTTACACTAAATTTACTTTTATGTGTGCTAAACCTTAATTCATCTTGTTTTTGAAACAAAATAATTTAACATAATATTTTTATATTCTAATATGAACATCATACATAAGCAGAAATATAATATATTTTCTCTTTGATTAAGTTATATTAGAGCTTTATCCTCATAAATTTCTATAAAAGTTACAACCAACGAATAATAAAATTTGGAGTTTTTATTTATATTGAATAAAAAAACAAACTAAACACCTGAACTGACCCCAAATAGTGGGAAGGAAATAAAAACACTTTCGTTGAATTCATTTAAAATGAATCATACGGAGGTGTTTTTTCTATGAAAATAATGTCTTATTCAATAGAAACAAAATATAAGACTATTGAAATGAAAGAAGCTGGATATACTGTAAAAGAAATTATGGAAGTATTAAATATCAAAAACAGCACACAGGTAAAAACTTGGTGGCGATGGTATCGAAATGGTGAAACTTATAGATTTTATCAACAAAGAGGCAAGCAATATACTTATGGCAAAGGAGTGAAAGAATTATCAGAAATAGAACAATTAAAGTTAGATAATAAGAAAAAAGATATTGAATTAGATATTTTAAAAAAGTACAAGGAATTAGAAAGGAAGTGGTACCAAAAGTAATTGTAGAATTAGTTAATCAATTAAAGCATAAGTATTCAATCAAAATGATACTTGATGTTTTAGAAATACCTAAATCGACATACTATAGATGGAAACACAAGAACAATGAAAAAGATAAAGTGACTCAAAAGATTATTGAATTATGTGAAGAAAATAATTTCACCTACGGTTATCGCAAAATTACAGCGTTGATTAATCAATTGTATTCAGCATCAATTAATCATAAAAGAGTTCAGCGAATCATGCGAGAGTATAATCTGAACTGCCGAGTTAGGCCTAAAAAATCTAAAAAAATTGGCAAACCTTATTATAAAACAGAGAATTTATTACAAAGACAGTTTAAAGCTAACCAACCAATGGAAGTATTAACAACTGATATTACTTATTTACCTTTCGGTAACTCTATGTTGTATTTATCTTCAATTATGGATGTTTATAACGGAGAAATTGTGGCGTATAAAATAGATAACAAACAAGATCAAAGCTTAGTAAATGATACATTGAATCAAATAGATATACCTGAGAATTGCATACTACATAGTGACCAAGGCAGTGTTTACACCTCGTACGCTTACTATCAATTATGCAAAGAAAAAGGCATTATCAGAAGTATGTCCCGAAAGGGAACACCAGCTGATAACGCCCCTATAGAAAGTTTCCATTCCTCGCTAAAGTGTGAAGCTTTCTACATAAACAATGAGCTCAATAGCTCTAACCAAATTGTAATAGATATTGTCGAAAATTACATTAAAAACTATAATAATAATCGAATTCAACAAAAACTAGGCTACTTAGCTCCCATAAAATATAAGGAATTAGCAGCCTAGAACAAAGTGTTTTTATTAAGTTCCCATTCTAAGGGTTCAGTGCCCACCTGTTGAGGGTTTAGTTTGTTTTGCTACTATATAAATACAATAACTTAATGCTTCACGCTATATTATTGTAACTATTTAACCTATTCTTCTTCATCCAAAAGTGACGCTGTATTGTTAGCTTCTGGCTCTTCAACATCTCCATCAAATATTCCTAATTTTTCTCTTAGTTTTCTATCTATTTCTGCTTTGACAGCAGGGTTTTCTTTAAGGTAAGATTTTACGTTTTCTTTACCTTGTCCCATTCTGTCGCCATTATAAGAATACCAAGCACCTGACTTATCAACGATTTCATTTTCAACACCTAAATCGATCAATTCTCCCTCTTTAGAGATACCTTTACCATACATAATATCGACTTCAGCAACTCTAAATGGTGGTGCCACTTTATTCTTAACAACTTTAATTTTAGTTCTATTACCGACAATATCTTGTCCTTGTTTTAATTGTTCTGCACGGCGTACTTCTAAACGAACAGAACTGTAGAATTTCAGTGCACGGCCACCTGGTGTAACTTCAGGATTACCGAACATAACACCGACTTTCTCACGAATTTGGTTAATAAATACGGCTGTCGTATTTGATTTAGATATCGCTCCTGAAAGTTTTCTTAGGGCTTGTGACATCAAACGCGCTTGTAAACCAACGTGTGTATCTCCCATTTCACCTTCAATTTCTGCTTTAGGTGTTAATGCTGCAACGGAATCAACAACAACTATGTCTACAGCTCCACTTCTAACAAAAGCTTCTGCAATCTCTAAACCTTGTTCCCCATGGTCAGGTTGAGATAGGTATAAATTTTGAATATCAACACCCAATGCTTCTGCGTAAACTGGGTCTAATGCGTGTTCAGCGTCAATAAAAGCTGCCACGCCTCCATTTCTTTGAACTTCCGCAATGGCATGAAGAGCCACAGTCGTTTTACCAGAACTTTCTGGACCATAAATTTCTATGATTCTACCCTTAGGGTAACCACCTACTCCTAAAGCATTATCTAATGTTACAGAACCACTTGAAACACTTGAAACTTTGCGTGCCTCGTTATCACCCAATTTCATTACCGCGCCTTTACCAAATGATTTCTCCATATTTTTAATTACTGTATCTAAAGCCTTTTGACGATCGTTATCCAATGTTGGACCTCCTAAATGAGAATTCTCTCTGAAAAATATCTTAACCATACTATACCCTTATTTAGATTATTTCGCAAGTATTTTGCGAATATTTGTTCGCTAAAGGAAAGCGTTATTCGCTCAGAATAAGAACACACGTGCTATATTTTTATGTTTTAGCATGGCGTTACTATCTATTTAAATAAATTTAGTAACCTAATTAATACATAATTTTGTGTTCTACTTTTCATTAGATTTCTTCTGCGCGTCATTTTAAATGATTGTATCGTTAAGTTTTCACCTTTTAAAACACCTAAATATACAATATCATCTTGACTCAATATCGAAATACCAACTTCTGCATTATAAAAATCTCTTATAATTTGTGCCGTTATGGAAAGTTGAGATTCAATTGTATCATGTTCATTTATAAATTGTGAGTGATGAGGTAACATACCTCTCAAGATTTGATTATCATCAAAATTTTTCAATCTAGAGTATAATTCACCATCAGTCACACCATCATATATAGCAAATGCTTCATTAACTAATGACATAACAGCTTGTTCTAAAAGTATGTCATCAGAACCATAATAATATTCACCTATGCGATTTATTATTGAGTTTTTCACAGGTGCGATTAAATCCTTACATGCTTGCTGGGATGCACCATTGGCAGTTAATCTTATATTTACTTCATGTGTTCCAGCAAGAGGAGCAATAGTTGGATTTGTCTGTTCGTCTATCAAATCCATTAATTCAGTTTCTACTTTTGACTCACCAATGCCAGCAAAACGTAGTAACTCTGAAAATATTGTTTGCTCCCCATTAAGTAAGTAAGGTAATAACTCATGTTTCGCCATTGGTTGCATTTCTTTGGGTGGTCCTGGTAGCAATACAATTTTTTTATCTCCATGATTAACAAGCATACCTGGTGCCATGCCAACTTTATTTTCTAAAATGTGTGCACCTTCAATCACAAGTGCTTGCTGTCTATTATTTGGTGTCATATCGATGCCCTGTTCTCTAAAATATGATTCAATATAATTTAGTGCATGTTCATCAATTACTAATTCACGCCCTAATATTTTAGCTACAGTATGTTTAGTTAGATCATCTTTTGTTGGACCTAATCCCCCCGTTAAAATAACGGTATCATATTGAGTAAGGGCCTGGTTCACCACCCTTTCTAAACGTTGTGGATTATCCCCAATTACAGAATGCTCTACAACACTATGACCGACGCCATTTAGTAGCTTTGATAAATATTGGCCATTGGTATTAACAATTTGTCCTAGTAGTAATTCCGAACCTACTGCGATAATTGATATATTCACAAATACTCCTCCTCCAAAAACAAAGTTCCCATAATTATACATATAATTTTAATGACCTCTGTTTATACAATACATTTTTACTTCCCTTAATTATAAAATGAAAACCACTAAAAAACGAAAAATCTGATTTCATATTTATTAAGACAACAAAAAACTGGAAGATGTCAAAACGATAAGCACATCTTCCAGTTTATTAATAATTTTTATTTTACTTTAAAAACATCTTTACCTTTATAAAAATATTCTATACCAGATAAAATTGTAAAGAACACACCAATGTACAGCAACACTTGTCCTATTGGAAAACCAACCCATGTAGCTAATGGATCACCAAATAGTATCCAGATAATTGCTACCATTGTTACTGCAGTTTTAATCTTACCTAATTCACCAGCAGCGCTTACAAAGCCTTGTTCAATTTGCAATAAACGTAAACCGGTAACTGCAAATTCACGTGCTATAATAATAATTGCAACTACTGAATTTGTTAGTCCTAATTGAACTAATGCAATTAACGCACTGGAAACTAATAATTTGTCTGCAAGTGGGTCTAAAAATTTTCCCATATTAGTAACAAGTTCCCATTTTCTTGCTAAATAACCATCTAAGAAATCACTTAGAGATGCAACAATAAAGATTATACCACTTATTAATAATTCAATTTTTATTTCATATCCACCGATAAATGATACATTACCAAATCCAAAATCTACTAATGCAAAAACAAGAAATATTGGAATTAGTATAACTCTAAACACAGTTATCCAATTCGGTATATTCATACAAAGTCCTCTTTTCTATTTGTAACTTATAGCTTACGTTTGTTTATCACTTTAAAATACCAATACAGAAAATACCCACAATAATGCTGTGACAATAATCACTAGACTAATCACAACACCAACTTGTAAAGGTTCTTTATTCTTGCTACGATATGTTGGTTTATTGTCTTTCCCGAAGGCTGCAATTGTTTGATGTATCGCTTCATCATTATTAGGAATTTCTTCTCTATGTGCATTTATTAACTGCACTGAATCAATATTTACTGCTTTAGCATATTTTCTAATAAAACCTTCCGCATATTCAGCTTTTTTTAATGATTCGAAATCGTTATTTTCAATCATCACTAACGTTTGTCGTTTAATTTGTGCACGCGATTCTAATTCATTTAATGTCATACCTAAACGCTCTCGTCGTCCTTTTAATGTCTGACCAACTAAGCTCACGATATCAGCCCTCCTCAATCAACAATTTTATTATTCAAAGAAACCAAAGCCGCCACCAAATGGGTCATTACCAAAATCCAAATTGTTTTTACTCTTAACTGTTTGTTTTTTCATTTCTTCATAATGGATTTCTTGATTTTTATTTTCTCTTAACTCAATAATATAATCAAAATCGCTCATCGTATAGTCACTGGCTTCAACAAATAAGTCAGGGTGTTCAACTACTTTAATAGCAGGAAGACTCATAACTTCTTTCACTAATTCCTGGTGTTTCTGATTAGATTCTCTTGCTGTCACAGCACCATCAATGATATAAACGTGATCCGAATCATATTCACCTTTTATTAATGAACTACGCACAGTTTGTTTAATAAGTGTAGAGCTAATAAACAACCAGCGTTTATGTGCACAGACACTACCTGCTACAATCGATTCTGTTTTGCCAACTCTAGGCATTCCACGAATACCAATCAATTTGTGACCTTTTTCTTTAAATAATTCCGCCATAAAATCAACTAGTAAACCTAAATCTTCTCTTTCAAAACGAAATGTCTTTTTATCATCAGCATCCTGCTCTATGTATCTTCCATGTCTAACTGCCAACCGATCTCTTAACTCTGGCTTTCTTAGCTTAGTAATAGAAATATCATCTATTTCAGTTACAATATTTTCGAAACGACTTACTTTTTCTAGACTATCAGATTTAATCAATAGACCTCTACGACCTTCATCAATACCATTGATTGTTACTATACTAATCCCCATCATGCCTAACAAACTTGATATATCACCTAAAAGTCCTGCTCGGTTCATTGTTATCTCATACTCTAAATACCATTCTTTTTTAGTAGCAACTGTCATGAAATAAGCACCCCTTTATTTTGAAACCACATATAAATAATTTATACGTGAATCTAAAACTTATTTGAAACAACTTAATCTTGGCATATTTTCAGCTTAAATATGCATATAACCATTTTATTGTAATGATATTATATCATTGAATGTTTCATAGTTGGTTTATTTTCTGTATATTGTTCAAAAATCTATACGTACCAACCACCATTAACTTTCTGAATTGTTCCAGTGATGCTTCTTGCCATTGAATGACACAAATAACTGCAAGTGTGTGCAATCTCAATAGGGTCAATCAGCCTTTGCTGTGGCAATTCTTCAGTAATTGCCTGTAATTCCTCTGCAGACCATACACGAGTCATATTTCCGCTAACAAATCCAGGAGCAATCGCATTTACTGTCACTGATGTCATAGCTAACTCTTGGCTCAAAGCTTTCACAAAAGCAATTTGAGCACCTTTCATTGCAGAGTAAACAGTCTCCATACTTGCTCCAGTTTCTCCCCAAATAGATGATATAACAACAATACGACCATGACTACTTTGTCGCAATTGATCTGTAAAAAATCTACAAATCCTAATTAGCTGGCGAACATGGATTTGATAACAATCGTCTATCTCTTTATCAGATACATCTTGTAATTGACCATATAAAGCTGTCCCACTAGCATATACCAAACAGTCCAAATTAGAAATACAAGCAAAATATGCTTCTAAATCTATGTCTTGATTTAAATCACATCGTAAAAACTCAACTGGTTTTCCAATATAATCATTCTGTAGTGTTTCAATATTCGTATTATTATAATGTACAATTACTTCAAAACCATCCGATAATAATCTGTTAACAATCGCTTTTCCTATCGTTCCAGAACCGCCCATAACTAATGCCTTCACTATTTTTTCATCTCCAAGCGACTATCTACTACGTGTGTTAAATTTAAGCATTTTTGTGCTGTTTCATTCACACTTTCTAAAGAGATATTTTCAACAATTTCTAATAAATCGAACAAACTTACGCCTTCAAAATATAATTTTGTATATTGGTTCGCAATGTATTCGGGTGAGTTCAAACCTGAAATAAATTCTCCGATAAACTGTTTCTTCAACAGGCTGAAGGCTTCTAAATCATCAAGTTTTCCTAAATTATTTCTAATTTCATCTAATAATAGCGTTTTTAATTTATCAGGATATTGCGTTGCACTTGTTATAACTGAAAAACTGTATGTAGGTTCTAATAAAAATTGATATCCAAAAGTTTCATCTATTAATTCATCATTAAGAAGTGACTGATAAAAATCTGTTTCTTCACCAAATATCAATTCATAAAATAAAGTCATTTCTAAATCACGTTTAACAAAAGCTTCATTAGGTTCGTTTGATAATGGTTCATTTTTAAAACCTAACATTAATCTTGGCGATTGTAATTTCATCGTTTCCGAAATATTTGGTTCTCTCACTGAAGTTTGTTCAATCAGCGGGTCCCTTACAATTTGTGGTTGTGCTTCTTTATCACGTTGATTCTCATGATCTTCAATAACTTTATAAATATGATTTACGTCTACATCTCCAACGACGAACAACACCATATTCGAAGGATGATAAAAGGTTTCATAACATAAATATAAATCGTCTTTAGTTATTTCATAAATACTTTCAACACTACCGGCAATATCAACACGTATTGGGTGTGTATCATACATAGCTCTTAGAGTATTAAACATTAATTTATAGGCTGGCTGTTCTTGGTACATCTTGATTTCTTCGGCTATTATACCTTTTTCTTTATCTACTGTTTCTTTAGTGAAATAAGGTGTTTCTACCATAGTTAATAACCGTTTGATGTTGCGTTCTATATTACTCGTTGCACTAAATAAATAGCTTGTTCTATCAAAACTCGTAAAAGCATTGACCTGTGCATTGTCTTCAGCAAATGCTGTAAACAAATCTTCTTCATCGTCATCATTTTCAAACAACTTATGTTCTAAAAAGTGAGCCACTCCATCAGGGACTGTAACAAACTCATCACTACCATGTGGTTTGAATTTATTATCTAAAGACCCAAATTTCGTAGTATAAGTCACAAAGGTTTTCTGAAATCCTTTTTTAGGAATTATGAATAATTTCAGACCATTTTTTAATTCAGCTTCAAATACTCGCTCGTCAATTTGATCATAGTAGGTTTCATTCATTAGTCATCATCCCCTTTTGTCAAAATATAAATTGTATCTAATGTGGTTTCCTGTGCTAATTGTTGAATATCTGATTTATTAACGTTTTGAATGCCCGAAATATAATTTTCTTCCGACATAGGTTCGTCTAATAATATGTTGTTATTCATGATTTCTATAATACTTTTAGCTCTGTCGTAAGATTCTTGTCTTTGAGATAAAATCACTTTTTTTGCGAGTGCTAATTTTTCTTCTTCAAAATCCCCTTGTTGGAATTTCTCAAATTCAGACACAATCGTCTCTTTAGCAATTTCATACTTATCAGTTGAAACACCACTTAATACAAATAAAAAACCATTTTTTGCGTCTATTTGAGAATGGATGGAATATGCTAAACTTTGCTTTTCTCGAACTTCATTAAATAATACAGATGATGGATCGCCGCCGAACATAACATTAAACACAATCATTGCAAAATACTCTGGATCTCCGTATTTTGCTGGTAATGTGAAGCCCATATTTAATTTAGCTTGATCGACATCGTCTGTTTCTATAATAACTTGAGGTGTATTATGATCTTGTCCTATTGGATTAGGTTGTGACAATTCAAAAGAGAACGGATTAATATTAAAATATGTTTGAATTTGGGATTTCACCTGTTGTTCATCTACATTGCCTACCACATATACTGCACAATAGTCATTTTGCAACATAGATTGATATGTATGATATAGATTTTCTGGTGTTATGTCAGCTATGTATTCAACTTGCCCAGTTGCTAAATGTCGATATGGTTGTTCTCCTAACATATATTTCAATAAGTTCAAAAATGAAATTTGAGATTTGTTGTCGATCATAGCGTTTAATTTTTTTGATAATAATGATTTTTCTTGAGCAACAAATGTTTCATCAAATTGATTGTCTGAAATTAATGGATTGTATATCATTTCTCTAAGCAATTCTAGGCCTTTTTCGAAAAGTGGCGTTTGATCTTTTAAATAACGCTCATTAACTAATTCTAAAGATATGGTAATAACATGTTTATCTTTAAACTTTGAAACAAAACTATTGACATACGCACCATACAAATGTGATAAATGTCGATTAAAATCTTTATCTGACGGCCATTGTTTTGTAGCACGTACTAAAACCTTACTTAAAATAGATCGCGCAGTCATTGTGTCACTGTCTAAGGGTGCCATAAATTTAAGCGTAATTGTTGTGGTTTTAAATTTTGTTGTCGGTAATACTTTTACATGTAAATCTTTCTGTGGGTTTTCTATTTTCAAATTGTCATACCTCACTTTCATAAATTTATTATTATAATCTGTTTTTAACCGTTTTAAATGTAACTAAACTACTTTTAAAATAATTAAATGAATATAGCATTGGTTGATCGTCGGTATCGTAATGAACTAATTTTAACAACATGAGTCCTTCATGTGGTGAAGCACCTAAAATATCTGAGATATGTGGCTCATAACTAATTGCTTCCATTTCAGTGTCTGCGTAAGCCACTTCCTTATTAGTATATGCTTCAATTGCACCTAAAAGTGACTCATCACTACTTTGATATTGTGCACAAGTTAAATAATTTGCTGGCACTTTATCTAAACAATAAACGACTGGCTTTCTATCTGCAGTTCTTAATCGTTCTATAATTGTTACAGGCGCCTTGTCTGTAATATTTAATCTTTTAGAATCTAAAGAGGTCGCCGGTTTTTCATCGAAACTAATATATTCCGTCCCCGGAGTGTAACCTTGATCTTTAATCATTCTACTTATGCTTACAACTTCTCCCAATGGATAATAGAATGGGTGCAGTGATTTAACACGTGCACCTTCTTCTAAATTATTGGATAATACTTGTTCAGTAATTAGTTCGTCTACTGCGTCATAAACATCATCTGTTTTTACGTTTAAGGTTCTTGCTATGGCTAAATTACTCGGAAGTGGTTCCCCATGCTGTAATTTGCCTTCCTTAATTTGTTGAATCATCCATTCTTTTACTTTATAAACTGAAGTTAGTTCCATATTTACACCTCATCACTATCAATATCCACTAAAATTTGTCTAGGTTTACTACCTTTTTGCGGTCCAATAACTTGATTACGTTCTAAATCGTCCATTAATCTTGAAGCCCGGTTATAACCAATTCTGAATTGTCTTTGTAATAAAGAAGTACTCGCTTTTTGTTGTTCTAAAACAAACAAATATGCTTCATCATAAAGTGCATCTTCACTTTTCATTTCTGATTTATCAACTGGCGCATCTGGTTCCATTTCTTTTACATAATTGGCTTTTTGCTGTTCTACAACGTAATTAACAACATCTTGTACTTCTTGGTCGCTTAGAAATGCCCCTTGTACACGTGTCCTAGTAGAGCCACCATTAGCTACATAAAGCATGTCACCTTTACCTAATAATTTATCAGCACCAGAGCTATCAATAATCGTACGAGAGTCGATTTGCGAACTTACTGCAAAAGCTATTCTAGATGGTATATTATTCTTAATCAAACCAGTAATTACATCTACAGAAGGTCTTTGCGTTGCAATTATTAAATGAATACCTGCTGCACGTGCCATTTGCGTAATACGTTGAATAGCATTTTCTACCTCTTTACCAGCAACCATCATTAAATCTGCCAATTCATCGACAATAACAACAATATATGGTAATTCTGATTGCTTTTCTTCTAGTTCAGCATTTTGACGTCTAATTGCTTCATTATATCCTTCTATATTTCTAGTCGAAGAGTGTTGAAATAGATCATAACGACGTTCCATTTCAGCAACTACTTTCTCTAGTGCCTGCGATGCTTTGTGAGGATTAGTCACAACTGGTATCAGTAAATGAGGAATCCCATTATATATGTTCAATTCTACCATTTTTGGGTCAATTAACATAAGCTTAACTTCATGTGGTTTAGCATTAAGTAAAATACTGGTAATTATTCCGTTTATACAAACAGACTTACCACTACCTGTTGAACCAGCAACAAGCATGTGTGGCATTTTATTTAATTCAACCGTAATAGGTTCGCCCGATATATCTCTGCCTAAACCAACTTCTAATTTATTTTTAGCAGGGAACTTTTCATCTAAAACTTCTTTTAGTGAAACAAGAGAAATCTTATCATTAGGAACCTCAATACCCACAGCAGAGCGACCAGGGATTGGCGCTTCTATACGAATATCTTTAGCAGCAAGTGCGAGTGCAATATCATTATGCAAGTTAACAATTTTACTAACTTTAACCCCTTGTGCTGGTTGAATTTCGTATTGTGTTACTGCTGGACCTATTTTTATCTGTGTAACTCTCGCATCGACACCAAAGTTCTTAAGCGTCGTTTCTAATAATTGTCCTTTTTTCTGAACTTCTGCTTTAGACGTAGCTTTTTGTTTTGCTGGTTGTTTTAGTAAAGTGAGTGGAGGTAGAGAATATGCCTCATTTTCCACTTCGCCTGCTTCAGAAATTGAATTAATTGCTTCGCTTTGTTCTGAATTTATATCATCTAGTTGTTGATTGAGTGATGCTTGATTTAAATTAGAATTTTGTTGTGATGCTTTTTGATCTAGTTGCCCTTCTTGATCAAACATGCGTTTAGTTCTTTTACCTATAGGTTTTTCTGAGGTTTGCTTGTGATTATCTTCGCTTTCACTATGGCCATATATAGGGATAGATAATTGCTCTTCAGATGTTGAATTTGTAATTTCTTTTAAATCACTAACATCTGTAACATTGTTATCTGATTGTTGCGCTGCAGAACTTGCTTGTTGTTCTGCTTGTTGTTCTGCTTTTTTCTCAGCTTTAACACGCGCTTTAGCTTCTTTTTTCACTTTATTCTGCTTACGACGTTCTCGATAGTTTTCCGAAGCATCCTTGCCTTTAACTTTCAGCTTTTCAAATAACACCTTAGATACGTCACGATGTTTTTTCTTAAGTAATAAAATAATACTTGAAGCGATTAGCAATATCGTTACTATAATAATACCCACAATAGAAATAAGTGGGATAAACAGTGCTAACAGGTAATGACCTATTAAGCCACCCCCAAATACAGGAAAATTAGAATGCTCATAAGATTTATATACAAAAGATAAAACTGGTTCACGTTGAGCTTGAGCTTTATGTGAAAAGTAAAAAACAATATGAGTAACTAATAGTAAGGCTAATTGTAATATAAATGCGCCAACAGTACGTCTCGTTTTAGGTAGCGCTTTATAATATGTAATAAAAACTGTACCTATCAAAATAAGAATGTAAGTTAAGAATCTACTTGTACCAAATAAATAATTAAAGAAACTATCTATCATTGTTCCAACAATGCCAAGTTGAAAGGCACCCAACGTCACTATTACAAATATAGCGATTGCCACAATATACCTTAATGGACTATCTCCTTGCTTTTTCTTATTATTAGTAGTTTTCTTTCTTGTATTTGTAGGTTTTCTTTTTGATGTTTGTCTCTTTTTTGTTTGTGCCAAATTTACCACCTTCTTCTTCGCCTGTGCTCAAAATTAGTTTATATATATTCACACAATACTGTATAAAACAGATTATTTCATATTGGCATTAATAATATATTTGTCAGTTAAATATATATAAATTTATGTATGATTAATGTTTAATCCTTCTATCTATAATAACATAAAAGAGGTAAGACATTTAACGCTTGTAATCATTTCAAAGGGCACGTGAATGTCATTTCACTTCAAAACATTCAACCGCAATTCACCTTTCAAAATATTTACCTGAGCGCTTGTCTTAACCTCTTTGTTTAGTACAGAAATTATTAAATTTCAGAAATTACTGGAATAATCATTGGACGACGTTTTGTATTTTCAAATAAAAGCTTACTAATTTGATCACGCATGTTTTGCTTAATTTCAGACCATTCGATACGTTTCTCTTGTAAACCTAGTTCAACGATTTCACGGACTTTTTCTTCAGCTTCATTTAATAAAGCTTCGCTTTCTCTTACATATACGAAACCTCTAGATTGAATTTCTGGGCCGGCAGCAATTCGTCTATTTTTAGGATCAAGTGTTACAACTGCGATAAAGATACCATCTTCCGCTAACAAATGACGATCTCTTAGTACGATATTGCCGACATCACCGACTCCGATACCATCAATTAATACATTACCAGAGTGAACTTTTTCATTTAAAATCATTTCTTCTCCATCGTAATTAACTACGTCGCCTTTTTCGACAAGAAAGATTTTTTCAGGCTGCACGCCTGCTTCATTTGCTAATTTAGCGTGTGCAATCTGCATTTTAAATTCACCGTTAACTGGAATAAAGTACTGAGGTTTCATAATATTAATCATCATCTTCAATTCTTCCATACAACCATGGCTTGAAGTGTGAATCTTTTTACTATTTGGAATGATTTCTGCACCAGCACGTACTAATTCATTAAGTGTATTTCCGACAATCACTTCCATATTAGCAGAAGCAGTGATAGCTAAAAATACAGAATCTCCTGGTTCAATATTCATTATTTTGTGTTTTTTCTTAGCCATTTGGCTTAAAGCTTCTACAGGCTCACCTTGCATACCAGTAGCAATAATAATGACTTCATTTTTAGGATAATTCTCAACTTCATTAATTGGAATTAATAAGTCTTTTGATATATCGAAGTAACCCATTTTTCTAGCAGTATTGAAAGAGCTCTCTAATGAACGACCTAAGAATGACACTTTTCTATTTAATCTTTGTGCAAGATTTAAAACTTGTTGAATACGAATGAAGTTAGATGCGTAGCAAGACACAATTAGTCGGCCTTTAACTTTTGTAAACGCATCATACATATGTGATTCAATTACATTTTCAGGTGTATTGTATCCAGGTTTCTCTGCTTCAGTAGAATCACTGATTAACGCAAACACTCCCGCTTCACCAATTTCAGTCATTTTCTTTAAGTCTGGTGCATAATGCCCTTGTAAACTTTGGTCAAATTTAAATTCACCTGTATATACAATTGCACCATATGAAGTATGAATGCATACACCTAAACTATCTGGAATACTGTGTGTTGTATTAAAGAATGTTACATTAACACCTTTGAAGCGCATGATAGATTCGTTATTAACCGTATAATATCTTACTTTTTTATTAATATTGCGTGCTTTCATATTCTCTTTAATTAAAGCTATTGTAAGTTTCGATCCATAAACTGGTGCATCAACTTGTTCTAATACATACGTAACAGCACCAATTGCATGTTCGTGACCATGCGTTAAAAAGATTCCTTTTAATTTATCTTTGTTCTCAATAACGTATTGAATATCTGGTATAACAATATCTACACCTAACATCTCATCTTCTGGGAACATTAAGCCAGCGTCAAGCATGAACATTTCGTCATCTACTTCGACGACATACATATTTTTCGCTATCTCTCCAACTCCTCCGAGTGGAATGATGCGAATATTTTTATTATTTTTCTTTATTAAACTCAAAATGTTACCTCCTATTTAAATTCCCGTCCATATATAAACTCATAATTTATTATAAGTTAAAATAGGCTTTATGTACACTATTAAAGTAATAACCGATATAGTTTAAAAACTTATAAATGTAATCACAATTTCATTAAGTTAAATTGCTTAAGTCGAAATTAAGTGAAAATTTCATAATAACTTAAAATATTTATAACAAATCATATATTGTATGGCAATAATTTAATAATACTGAAATTTTATGTATAACTTTATTTTAAAGATGTAATCATTGATTTTTATATAATAAAAAAGAAACTAGTTCATACTGATTTAAGCATGCTTCTACAATAGAATTAACGGCATTCTACTATAAAAGCACAAATCAATAACTAGCCTCTAATTAAAAGAATTCAATGTAATTTGATTTTACAACAAGACTTTGTGAGATGCATTAACTCGTCCTTGTTTATCAATTTCAGTTACTTTTATTTTAAATGTGTCTCCAACTTTCAACACATCTTCTACTTTTTCAATGCGTTCATTAGCAATTTGTGAAATGTGAACAAGCGCATCTTTACCTGGGAACAATTCAACGAAAGCGCCGTATTTCTCAATACGTTTTACTTTTCCTTCGTATACTTGGCCAACCTCTGCTTCACGCGTGATATCTTCTATAATTTTACGCGCTTGATCTATTGCATTCTTATCAACGGCACCAATAAATATTGTACCATCTTGCTCAATGTCTAATTTAACGCCAGTTTCATCAATAATTTCATTGATTTTCTTACCACCTGGTCCAATTACATCTCTAATTTTTTCTGGTTTAATTGTCATAGTTACCACTTTTGGCGCAAATGCGCTTAATTCGTTACGCGGTGTATCAATTGTTTGTAACATATGATCTAGAATTGCAAGACGACCTACGCGTGCTTGCTCTAAAGCTTCTTTAATAATTTCTTTTGTTAAACCATCAATTTTGATATCCATTTGAATAGCAGTAATACCTTCAGATGTTCCGGCAACTTTAAAGTCCATATCACCTAATGCATCTTCCATACCTTGAATATCAGTTAAGATTGTATAACTATCATCGCGTGTTACTAAGCCCATTGCAATACCTGCTACTGGTGCTTTAATTGGTACACCGGCATCCATTAATGCTAACGTAGAGCCACAAATTGATGCTTGTGATGAGGAACCATTTGATTCTAAGACTTCACTGACAATTCTCACAGTGTAAGGGAAATCTTTTACATCAGGAATAATATGGCTTAGTGCACGTTCACCTAAAGCACCATGACCGATTTCACGACGTCCTGGAGAACGTACAGGTCCTGTTTCACCTACTGAATAGTTAGGGAAATTATAATGATGCATAAAGCGTTTTTGTTCTTCTTCGCCTAAACCGTCAAGAATTTGATATTCGCTCATAGAGCCCAACGTTAATACTGAAAGTGCTTGTGTTTGTCCGCGTGTAAATAATCCCGAACCATGTGCTCTCGGTAATACACCAACCTCAGATTCAAGTGGACGAATTTCATCCGTTTTACGGCCATCTGGTCTGATTTTTTCTTCTGCTATTAATCTTCTTACTTCTTCTTTGACTAAATCATTTAAAATGCTATTAACTTCTTTAATTAACGCTTCATTGTCAGCATCAGTTTCATCGATAAATTCAGCTGCAACTTTTTCTTTTAAATTATCTAAGTTAATATCACGTTGTTGTTTATCAAATGTTAAAACAGCATCTTTCAAACCGTTCGCTTCAGTCAATTGAGTAACTTTTTCTACAAGTGTTTCATCTTTTTCAACAGGAACAAATGCTTTCTTCTCTGGTTGAATATGATCAACAATTTCTTGTTGGAAATTAACTAAACGTTGAATTTCAGTATGTCCAAAGAAAATACCCTCTAACATTTCACTTTCAGTTATCTCACTAGCTCCGGCTTCAACCATGTTTACAGCATCTTTATGACCAGCAACTTCTAAATCTAAACGTGACACTTCTTTTTGTGCAACTGTTGGATTGATAATGTACTCTCCATCAATATAACCAACATTCACACCAGCAATTGGCCCTTGGAACGGAATGTCAGAAACACTTAATGCCATTGATGAACCTATCATTGCTGCCATTTCAGGAGAACAATCAGGGTCTGCACTTAATACCGTATTCATGATTTGAACGTCATATTTATAACCTTTAGGGAATAATGGACGAATTGGTCTATCGATTAAACGCGCAGTTAACGTCGCTTCATCACTTGGGCGACCTTCACGTTTTTTGAATCCGCCTGGGATTTTACCAGCAGCATACATTTTTTCTTCATAGTTAACCATTAATGGGAAGAAGTCACCATCACGCGGTTCTTTTGAAGCAACCGCAGTTGATAAGACAACTGTATCACCATAACGAACGAGTACAGCACCATTGGCTTGTTTAGCAAGTTGACCAGTTTCAATCGTCAATGATCTGTTTGCCCATTCAGTTTTAAAAACTTTTTTCTCTTGAGACATTACAAATCTCCTCTCATATATCTAATAGTACTATCATATCATTTCTTAGAAAATTTTTATATTAGTATATTATTTTTTAAAAATGCTCATTTCAAATTATAAAAAAGGAGCAGGATAGAAATCTAATAATTCAAATAAGATTTCATTATCCCACCCCAAGCAAAGATGAGTGGAAAAAGCATTTAATTTCTTGTATAAACACTACTCGCATTATAAATCAAGTCACTTATATTAGCAGTAGTATGTTTTACAAATACTTTTCCAAATCTGCCAGTGCCTATATCAAAGTTGAGGCTGAGACATTTAATTATGCCCCAGCCTCTATCAATATACGCCTTAAAAATTAACGACGGATACCTAATGATTTAATTAATTCACGGTAACGTTGAACATCTTTACCACGTAAATAGTTAAGTAAGTGTCTACGACGACCTACCATTTTTAATAATCCACGACGTGAATGGTGATCTTTTTTGTGCTCACGTAAGTGTTCATTTAATGCAGTGATTTCTGCAGTTAACACAGCGATTTGAACTTCTGGAGAACCAGTGTCCGCTTCGTGTGTACGGTATTCTTTAATTAATTCATTTTTACGCTCTTGTGAAATTGCCATTGTCAATTTCCTCCTTTAATTTTTATTCGCCTCTATCCGAGCAAATCGTCGGAGTTTCGATGTGCCAAGGTAAAGGTGCTAAAATGTGTTATAACACATTCGACTTAAATATTATATGACACTTCATCGCCAAAATCAACCGATAACAAGTATTTCGCTTTTTCTTTATCTTTATTCATTTGTTCCACTAACGGATCAATACCATCAAATTTAATTTCAGGCCTCAAATAATGATGCCAAAAAACTGTAACGCGTTCACCATAAATATTATCTCCAAAACCAAATAAATTTACTTCGATTACAACTTGAGCTTTAGAAGGATCATGAAATGTTGGTTTTACACCAACATTAGCAACTCCTCTATAAATTTGTTTATCAGCACCTATTTCCATGCTAACTGCATAAACACCATTCTTAGGTAATACATAATCACCACTTGGTTGTACGTTTGCAGTAGGAAAGCCAATTGTTCTACCTCGTTTCTCCCCTTGCACAACCGTACCTTTAATACGATAGCGATAGCCTAATTCATCATTAGCTTTTTGTAACTCTCCAGTTTTCAATGATTTTCTAATATCTGTAGTAGAAATTTTTTCCGAATTAATTTCTTGTTTACTTACTACAGTCGAATTAAATTCAGTCATTTCATCTAAAATCATCATATTGCCTTTGCCATATTTTCCGAAAGTAAAGTCAAAACCAGCAATGACTTCTTTAACATGATTCTTGATGATATAGTCTTGTATAAAATCCTCTGCACTTACTTCTGCAAACTTAGATGAAAAATTAATGACAATACAATAATCAATATCATAAGATTCTAGGATTTCTATTTTATCTTGAATCGGCGTTAAATAATCAGTTCGCTTTAGTTTAGGATTTAATACAACAGAAGGATGTGGATCAAATGTCATTACTGCCTTTTTTAGATTCGCAGCTTCTGCTTTTTGATTTAAAATATCAAATACTTTTGCATGGCCTTTATGCATCCCATCAAAAAATCCAAAAGCCATAGCAACATCTTCTGTTATATATTGTTCTTCCTGAATTGGATGAGTTACTTCTATCACTTTCATGCGTATTTCTCCTTTAGTTAAACACCTTTTTAGGTTTAATTTCATCTTTTTTCTCTGGATGAGGTTCATAAATTGCTAACACTTTTTGTGTTTTCTCATCTACCATTGTAACCATATCGTCTATATTTTGCTTGAACATTGCTTTTTCAAATTTTTGACCGTTCAAAATTTTAGACTTAATATTTTCTTCTGAAATTATAATTTGTGGTAAACCTTTCAAACCATATTCTATAGGAAATAGTTTGTCTTGTAATGATTCATGCTCATGTAATGCTGCTACATCATTTAAAGTTAAACTGTCATCAATGTCAAATCCACCACTCTGTGTACGTGTTAACTTCGACATATGCGCAGGTAATTGTAACGCTCTGCCTATATCTGTTGCAAGTGTGCGAATATATGTACCTTTCCCACATTCTACAATTATATCAAATTGGCAGTTTTTGTCGTCAAAACGTAGTTCAGATGTACGTTTGATTCTATATACATTCACCTGACGTTTAGGTCGTTCAACTTCCTCGTTATTTCTAGCATATTCGTATAATTTTTTGCCATTAACTTTTACTGATGAATACATTGGTGGTATTTGTGTAATAACACCTTCAAATTGTTTAAGTATTGTATCAACATGTCCTGTAGTAATTTCACCACTTAATATATCTTTCTCTTCTATCACATCGCCAGTTTGGTCTTCAGTAGTGGTTGCGCTGCCTATGCAAACTGTCGCTTCATAAGTTTTACCCATTTCCATTATGTAATCACTAACTTTTGTAGCAGCTCCTATACATATTGGTAACACACCCGAAACTTCAGGATCTAATGTCCCAGTGTGTCCTACTTTTTTAGTTTTTAATATTTTTCTTAACTTAAAAACCACATCATGACTTGTCAATCCACGGTCTTTAAACACAGGTAATATACCATTATACATTCTTATTTCACCTTCAAAGTTTGATTTTATAAATCTTTAATTTCATATTAACATGAAATTATTATTAAAAAGTTATGTAAAAAGAGCGGGACAGAAACCAAAACTAACTTTGGTTTCGTACTCCCGCCCCACAATATTATCAAAATATCTAGTTAAGTAATCTCATTACAACTTAGAATTAATTCGACAATTGCGCAAGTTCTAATTAACAGCATGAACATCATATGCAATATGGATGTGCTAGCTATTAAGAAAGATTAATCTTTCTTATGCAAATCTTGAATCATTTGTTCTATCTTATTACCATAGTCGATTGATTCATCATATTCAAAGTTTAACTCAGGAATAATTCTAAGTCTCATTCTTGAACCAAGCTCAGATTTTATAAAACCTTTGGCCTTTTCTAAACCTTTAAATGTGTCTGCTTTTTGTTTTTCATTTCCTAAAACAGTTAGATAAACCGTCGCAATGGATAAGTCATTAGTTAATTGAACTTCTGTAATTGTTAAGAATCCAATTCTTGGATCTTTAACTTTATTATTAGCGATATCCATGATTTCTTGTTTCATTTGTTCGCCTACGCGTTCTGCTCTCATATTCATTATATTTCACCTCTCATTGTTTATAAGTCCGTTAATCTTTCCCTTACTTACAGATTATATGACAGTTTATTTCATAACGTCAAACAAATTTCACTTATACAAACCCCAAAATAAAATATTGCAAATAGATAGCACTGTTAAAAAGGTAAATTGTATAGTATCAATAAAATTTAAACATCTTATGACAGTTGGGCATAATTTTATTCCCTAACTGTTAAATTTTGTAATAATTTTTCATAGAAACGCTATAAATTTCATTTTAAATTGCCTAACTGTTATGTTTTTGTGCCTTAGCGTTAAATTCAATTCACAAAACTTTGTAATAAAACATTCCTTTACTATTCATGTGATTAAAAATAAAATATTACACATTTTATAATTTATAATGGTATACTTCTAGGGAGCGAGATAGTATCTATATATTTTTTAAAATATATTATCGCCTTCCCTCATATGCATGACTTAAATTAACAAACGCACACATAAATATATAAGCACCTCTAGCTTTAATTAGCAGATTACATGCATTATTGCTTATGCTTAAGTGCCACTTTTAACGGTCAGGTCATTTTAATAACCTGGCTTATTTTCAAAATAATAGGAGCGTATATTATTGGAGAAACCAGAACGCCTTTTGTATATTTATACACGATTTTTGAACGGAAAAGCATTGAATAAAGAAGAACTCGCACAGCGACTCAACGTAAATGTAAGATCTATCCAACGAGATATAAGTGACATAAATAATTTTTTATATGAAGATCAAGAATGGCATGGTCTAGAAGGTCAAATTGTATATGACAAGACCATAGAAAAACATCGTTTGAAAATTGACAGGTATAAATTTAAGAACAATAGGTTACTTAATTTGATTTTTCGTATGAAAAACTTTACACCCATAATTCATGAAGATACATACAACCTTATAAGAGGGTTAAATGCCAATTCAAACTTAGCAGAAAAACTATTGTCTAATAAAATGTTAAGTCAATTCAATATACATCGCGAATTTAGTGAATCAACTTTAATCTTTAGAATACAATTAGCGATTGAAAACAATCATAAAATTTCTATTCAACTACAAGAAACCCATGTTACAGACATCATCCCTATTTATACACGTTATTTTGCCGATAAATATTGGTTCACTTATTTAACCAACGGAGAAGTGCACACTCTCGATTTGTCTGTTGTAAAAGAAGTAGAACAACTTAACGATGTTTATGACCAATCTGTATTTGAAGGTATTAACAGTGTGACTATGCTTATTCAAGATCATATATGGCCAAAAATTGAACGCCAGTTTATCATAGTAAACACTAAACTTGTAGATAATGGGCGAATTGTAGATATCATTATTTCAAAAGAAGAAAGCATGCACATTGCTTATGAACATCCAAATCAAATCACATTACTAAAGCCTCAACATTATGTCGATGATTTCAAAGTAATTATAAAATCATTGTTCAACTCTTACAATATTTAAATTAATTAACAAAAAATCATTTGTTAAATAACCAACGTTTGTAATTTCTCTCGACAACAAAGTTTCCATAGCTCAGTGAACTACAAAACATCATAAAAATAAGAAAACGTCAATTTCTATAATCCCAATAGAAATTGACGTTTGTACTTTATACGTGATGGTATTTAAATTCTACTCTTTCATATATGTTTATTATGCTTACTAGATAACTAGTCACAACACATGTATTCAGGTAATAGCATTTTCTACTCATACATAGATTAATTGATTAATATTACTACTTTTTTAGACACTTTATCAATTTACTAAATTTGTCTTTCCAAAGTATGTTGTAATTTTTTAATTTTTTCATGAAAATCAGAGTCCCCATTTTCACGTGCCACTTTTTGTTCTTGATTCCATCTATAATATTCAATTTTACTAAGTTCTTGCTTTTTCTTGATACGAAGACGGTGTTCTCTATAACTCAGCACATTACATACTGTAAGATGACGGTTTTGTTTCGATGATAATACGAATAAATGATCAATTAAATACTGACATAATTCACTATCTGCAAAGTTCTTAAATATAGAAATATATAGTTCCTCTTCACTTACGATATAAATACGTGGCTTGTCATCTTTGAGCATTTTTATTAATAACTCATAATTTTTTATTTGTGATGGAAGTTTATGATTAAATGTTAAAAAATCTTTAGGTATACCTGCAGAATGTCCAGTCTGATATGGAAAGAAATTGAGAACCATAACCCTGTTAGGATCGATATTAAATTGCTTTAATGTCGACGCATTACTATATAAATATTTCACAAACCATCTATGTCTATCTATATAAGGTAAAAATAATTTTTGTCCATTAAACAATAATTTACCTTGAATGTCTAATAAAATTCTTTTTCTATATTCAATTGCTTCATCATTAGCTAGATTTAATTGGTATGTTTGAAAATCATTTTCTGGTTGTTTTTTTAATATTACTATATCTGCAATTTCTGGATTACCAAAATAAGGCCTTGCAATAGCTGGATTTAAATCTGCATTTTCAAATGTGACTCTTTGTCTATCTTTATTTAAAGTAACTTTTCCATTCGCAAAGTCTATCATTTTTTTGAACCTTGGAATTTCAGTAAAATTATCTCCGAAATGTTTTTGAAAATAAGCATAATCCATAGGATGTAAAAACGCTATTGTATCATTATTTTTAATAATTGCCTTTAAAGTTGATTCGTCATAAATAGAGTTATACTGACTAAAATATTGTTCCCAAAATTCATTTATATCTTTTAAATATTCACTCATCATTTATAACCTCCCATTTAACTTGATTATAATTAAAAGGATAGACAACTATTGTCAGTCTGCCTCAATAAGTGTACATTTATAATATTTTTTAAATCTAATTTACAACTATAAAAAGGTATATAATTTATATAAATTAATATGTCAACGTTTGCAAGATTCAATTTTTATAATTTATTATTTTTAAATAAAGAAAAATATACATTAGTGTATTGTGCGTAATCTAACGTTATTCACTTGTTAAATTACGCACGTTTTCATTAATTGTTAACAAACTACTATAAAGAAATAATTAATGAAAATGAGACAAAAAAACAAAGCAAACAACATAATATAAGTTTGCTTTGTTTCTAATATATAAGTTTATTTCTAAAATAGAAATATAATTAAAGGTTAAAAGTTATCTTTTAATTTCAACCATTTCGAACGCTTCAATAATGTCGCCTTCTTTTAGGTCATTGAATTTTTCAACTGTTATACCACATTCATAGCCTTGAGCTACTTCTTTAACATCATCTTTGAAACGTTTTAATGTGTCTAATTCACCTTCGAATTGTACTACACCGTCTCTGATTACACGAACACCCGCATTACGTGTGATTTTACCATCTATCACATAACTACCAGCAATCGTACCTACTTTAGAAACTTTGAAAGTCTGACGAACTTCTGCTTGACCAATAACTTGTTCTTCAAATTCTGGATCTAGCATACCTTTCATTGCAGATTCAATTTCTTCGATAACGTTATAGATAACACGGTGTAAACGCATATCTACGCCTTCATTATCTGCAGCTCGTTTCGCACCAGTATCAGGACGCACATTAAAGCCGATAATGATACCATTTGAAGCGTTAGCAAGTGTAACATCTGATTCATTAATTGCACCTACTGCAGTATGAATAATTCTTACATTAACGCCTTCGACATCTATTTTCATTAATGATGCTGCAAGTGCTTCTACTGAACCTTGTACATCACCTTTAATAATGACGTTAAGATCTTTCATTTCACCTTGTTTCATTTGTTCGAACAGGTTATCTAATGAAACGCTCTTACTTTCTTGACGTTGTTGCATCACATTAGCTTCATGACGTGCTTCACCGATACGTCTTGCTTGTTTTTCATCTTTGAAGACAACAAATCTATCACCAGCTTGTGGTACATCGTTAATACCAGTAATTTCTACAGGTGTAGAAGGACCAGCTGACTTAATACGTTGACCCAAATCATTTACCATAGCACGGATTCTACCATAAGTATTTCCTACTACTAGTGAATCTCCAACATTAAGCGTTCCGTTTTGAACTAATAATGACGCGGATGGTCCACGTGATTTATCCAATTCAGCTTCAATCACAGTACCCACAGCATGCTTGCTTGGATTTGCTTTTAATTCTTGAACTTCAGAAGTTAGGACAATCATCTCTAGTAAGTCTTCAATACCATCTCCACTTAAAGCTGAAAGTGGTACGAAAATTGTATCGCCACCCCAAGCTTCAGGAATTAAACCATATTCTGTTAATTCTTGCATTACACGGTCAGGATTAGCTGTTGGTTTGTCAACTTTGTTTACAGCAACAATTGTAGGCACCTCTGCTTCTTTAGCATGGTTAATCGCTTCAATTGTTTGTGGCATTACACCATCATCTGCTGCTACTACTAAAATTGTAATATCTGTAACTTGGGCACCACGAGCACGCATTGTTGTAAATGCAGCGTGACCTGGTGTATCAAGGAATGTGATTTTTTTGCCATCATTTTCAATTTGATATGCACCGATATGCTGCGTAATACCACCTGCTTCACCAGCAGTTACTTTAGTATGACGAATTGAGTCTAATAATGTTGTTTTACCATGGTCAACATGTCCCATGATTGTAACAACGGCTGGACGCTCAATGCCATTTTCTTCGTCAGCTTCATCTTCAAAATAAATTGATAAATCTTCTTCATCAATAATAACTTCTTTTTCAATTTCTACGCCATAATCATCTACGATTAATTCTAATGTTTCATCATCTAAAGATTGATTAATGTTTGCCATTATGCCTAGTAAGAATAATTTTTTAATAATACCTGATGAATCTATATTTAATTTCTCAGCAAGTTCACCTACAGTTATACCATCGTGATACGTAATTTTAGAAGGTATTTCCTTTGGCTCTTCTTGTTTAGGTTGTTTAGGTTGTTTATTGTTTTTATTAGTATTCTTATTATTTTTGTTATTTTTCTTGTTGTTTGGTTTATTATTTTGATTACCTTTGTTACCTTGATTATTTTTATTGTTTGCCGTTGATTGTTTATTTTGAGCACTTTTCTGCTCTGATTTAGCAGCTTGCTGTGCTTGTTCTGGTTTATAGATTTTATCTAAAGCCTTAATTTGATCGTCTTCTAACGTTTGCATGTGGCTAGTTACCTCAACGTTCATTTTAGCTAACTCATCTATAATATCTTTA
Organism: Staphylococcus sp. Ze2; assembly: GCF_048568365.1. Lineage (NCBI taxonomy): Bacteria > Bacillati > Bacillota > Bacilli > Caryophanales > Staphylococcaceae > Staphylococcus > Staphylococcus sp. Ze2. Next base: position 1,992,717 of record NZ_CP183486.1, read on the forward strand.
CTTTTTAATTTTAAATCTTTTGCGTATTCGTAAATTCTTTTTTTACTCATATAGTCACTCCTTACGATATTCATCAATCATTGACAATAACTTTTTAGCAAAGCCTTGATCAGTGATTCCAATGTTTACACGTTCTGCTTTCCCTAAAGCTTGTCCTAATTCAGCTCTCGTTCCAAATATGCGTAATGATATATGGTAACTTTCACATTTGTTCTGTATCACTTTAGTTGTGTTATCAGAAGCATCAGTTGCAATGATTACGAGCTTTAACTTGTTCTTTTTTAAATCATTTAAAATGACAGATTCACCTGTTTTAACTTTTCCAGCACGCATTGCCAAACCTAAAAAATTTACGATGTTCTCTTTGGTCATTTAGGAATCTCTTCACGATAAATAAGACGTATAATTTCTTTATAAACAGGTTCTAGTGTCTCAGCATCAGCTTTATAGTATTTTTCTAATACACCTTTTTGCTGTGCCTCTTCTACTAATTTAACATCTTTTGATACATATGCACCACGACCTTGTTGTTTTCCAGTTGCATCAGCAAAAATTTCGCCTTCTTTGTTTATCACAACTCTTATCATATCGTTTTTCGGATGCATTTCATTTGATAGTATACATTTACGCATTGGAATTTTTTTCTTTTTCATAAAGTTTCACTCCAATTTATTTTTCAGTATCTACATCTTCTTCAATGACTTCACTTGTAACATCTTCAGAATGTAATACTTCTGTGTCAACTGTTTCTGAAGGCGCGTCATCTTCTTCAATGATACCTTCATCAGTTGGATAAACGCCTGCTTCTCTTGCATCAGTTTCAGATTTAATATCAATCTTCCAACCTGTTAATTTTGCAGCTAAACGCGCATTTTGGCCACGTTTACCAATTGCTAAGGATAATTGATAATCTGGTACGACAACAATTGTAGATTGGTTTGCTTCATCAACAATAACTTGTAAAACTTGTGATGGACTCAAAGCATTTTTCACAAATATCTTTGGATCTTCGTTCCATTGAACGATATCAATTTTTTCTCCACCAAGTTCTTCTACTACAGCTTCTACACGAGCACCTTTAGCACCTACACATGCACCAACTGCGTCAATATCAGGATTATCAGAGTGTACACTAATCTTAGAACGGTCTCCAGCTTCACGTGCTACAGATTTAACAATTACTGTACCATCAAATATTTCAGGTACTTCTTGTTCAAATAAACGTTTTAGTAAACCTGGGTGACTTCTTGATACATAAATTTGTGGGCCTTTTGTAGTTTGTTCAACCTTGTTTACGTATACTCTAATTCTTTCATTTGGAATATAACTTTCATTTGGACTTCTTTCCGCTTCAGATAACACAGCTTCAGTACGTCCTAAATTCACATAAACATAGCGATGATCTACTCTATCAATTAAACCTGTTACGATGTCATCTTCTTTATCGATAAATTCATCATACAAGATTTCGCGCTCTGCATCACGTAAGCGTTGCATCACTGCTTGTTTAGCCGCTTGAGCACCTACACGTCCAAAGTCATTTGGTGTGACATCTTCTTCATAAATATCACCAATTTCATATGCAGGGTTTTTAACAAGTGCAGTACTCAAATCAATTTCTTCTCGATCATCCATTGATTCTTCTACAACTTCTTTACGTGCGATAACATGAAATGTACCTTTATCCATATTTAATTCAACACGCACACTTCTTGCGCTATCATAATTCTTCTTATAAGCAGTGATTAAAGCTGCTTCTATAGCATCAACTAACACTTCTCTAGGAATCTTTTTTTCTTTTTCTAAGTACTCAGTTGCTAATAATAATTCATTACTTGACACGACTTATCATCCTCCTTATCACGTTATATCATTACAGCGTGACGTGCTTTAGCGATCTTACTTCTTAATATTTCAACTTGTTTAGTTTTTGACTTATCCTTAACTTCCATAGTTATCATATCTTCATCAACAGATTTCAAAATACCTAACCATTCTTTAGAACCTTCAATTGGTGCATATAAAGATACAAAAATAGGTTTTGATACAGCATTATGGAAATCTTTTTCTTTTTTAATAGGTCTTTCTGCGCCAGGTGACGCAACATCTAAGTAATACATTTCTTGAATAGGATCTTCTGCATCCATAACTTCGCTGATTTTTTCAGAAGCTAACGCACAATCATTTAAGTCTACGCCGCCTTCTTTATCAATAGATACTCTTAAAAAATGGTCTTTTCCTTCTTTTGTAAACTCAACTTCTACTAATTCAAAATTTAAGTCATTAAGGACAGGTTGAATAATTGCTTCAACTTGTTCAGTTATTTTACTCATGCTGACCTCCTTTTTTGGCAAATAGAAAAGAGCGGGTATTATGCCCACTCTTCCTGCCTGAGTCTAATTTTTTAAGCACTGTTATTATATCATATGTTTATTTTCTATACAAATAACTATATTTTAAAAATCCCATAATGACAAGCTAGTCACTTTATTGTGCTATATTTCAAACATTTACAATATTTATTTCATTCAAGTATTGTTTCAAACAAATCATGATTAAGCTCAATCACTTTATCATTTTAGAGCACTAATTCCATAAATTTTTATTGAAAAAACGTAACCATTCAGTCTGTTCAAACTTATTTTAACTAGTAATATTACTAACTTTTTGCATTAACGATATAACACATCACATGTCAAAAATAGAAAGTTGAGCTTTATCTGGTAAGTTAGGTAACGAACCTAATTCATCTAAATACTCGATTACTTTTTGTGATAAACCAGCTTTCTTATTCAAATCTTCTTTAGACAAGAATGGTCCTTCTTCACGTGCTTCAACTATTCTTTGTGCAACATTTTCTCCGAGACCTGGAACTGATATAAATGGTGGGATTAAAGTATCACCTTCAATAATAAATTCAAAAGCTTTACTCTTTTCTAAACTAATCGGTTGCATACGGTAACCTCGTTGAGCCATTTCATTCATAATTTCCAGCACAGTTAATGTATCTTTTTCCTTTTTAGCCAAATCCATATATCTTGAATACATGTCCTTTACTGTATTACGAATACTTTCTTTGTCTTTAATCATTGATATTAAGTCAAAATCAGAGGCACGTACTGTGAAGTAACTTGCATAATAATACAATGGATAATGAACTTTGAAATAAGCAATACGTACCGCCATCAATACATAAGCGGCAGCATGCGCTTTAGGGAACATGTATTTAATTTTTCTACATGAATCTAAATACCAATCTGGCACTTCATTATCGACCATTGCTTCAACCATATCGTCTGTTAACCCTTTACCTTTACGCACAAATTCCATAGTTTTGAAGGCAAGTGATGGTTCTAAACCGTTATACATTAAGTAAACCATAATGTCATCACGACAACAAATTACGCTAGCTAAATCACATTTTCCAGAACGAATTAAATCTTGAGCGTTACCTAACCACACATCCGTACCATGTGAAAGACCAGAAATTCTAACAAGCTCTGAGAATGTGGTAGGCTTGGTATCTTCTAGCATTTGTCTAACAAATCCAGTACCAAATTCAGGTACACCAAATGTGCCAGTTTTACATAGAATTTCTTCTGAAGTTACACCCAATGGTTCTGGTGAACTAAATATACCCATTGTATCTTTATCATCAACTGGAATTGTTTTCGGATCAATACCAGATAAATCTTGTAACATACGTATCATAGTAGGGTCATCGTGTCCCAGAATATCTAATTTCAACACATTATCATGAATTGAGTGGAAATCAAAATGCGTCGTCATCCAAGATGAAGCTTGATCATCTGCAGGGAATTGAACTGGTGTAAAATCATATATATCCATATAATCAGGTACAACTATGATACCACCTGGATGTTGTCCTGTTGTACGTTTTACTCCTGTACAACCTTTTACTAGTCTATCAATCTCAGCACCTCTTTTATGGATACCTTGATCATTTAAGTAACCTTTAACAAAACCAAATGCAGTTTTTTCGGCAACTGTACCGATCGTTCCAGCACGAAACACTTTATCTTCTCCGAAGAGTTCTTTTGTATAATTATGTGCTTCTGGCTGATATTCCCCACTAAAGTTCAAATCAATATCTGGTACTTTATCCCCTTTAAATCCTAAGAATGTTTCAAAGGGAATGTCTTGTCCTTCTTTAATTAAGTCACAGCCACAAGATTCACACTTTTTATCGGGTAAGTCGAAACCAGAACCAACTGAACCATCATTAAAGAATTCACTATTTTTACATTCAGGGCAAATATAATGCGGTGGCAATGGATTTACTTCTGTGATTTCTGTCATTGTTGCTACAAAGCTAGACCCTACCGAACCACGTGAACCTACTAAATAGCCATCATTCAATGATTTTTTTACAAGTCTCTGTGAAATTAAATAAATAACAGAGAATCCGTTTCCGATAATACTTTCTAATTCTTTCTCTAAACGATCAATAACAATTTGCGGCAAGTCTTCCCCATATAATGCTATGGCATTATTATAACTCATTTCACGAATTTCATCGTTTGCGCCTTCCATTCTTGGCGTATACAAATCATCTTTAATTGGTACTACACGTTCAATTGAATCTGCTAATTCATTTGTATTTTTAATAACAAGTTCATATGCTTTTTCTTCGCCTAGAAAATGTAATTCATCTAACATTTCATCAGTTGTTCTAAAATGTGCTTCTGGTAAAGTGGAACGATTTAATGGATTACCTGGTTGTGAAGCAATTAAAATTTTACGTGCAATTGCGTCGTGTTCATTTAAATAGTGCGCGTTGCCTGTTGCAATTACAGGAATATTATTAACATCACCCGCTCTTATTAAACGATTATATATTTCATGTAATGTTTCATTATCTCTCACAAGTTCTCTATCGATTAAATCTTGATAGAGCGCTGGTGGTTGAACTTCAATAAAATCGTAATATTTAGCGATTCGTTCCACTTGGGATTGATCTTTTTGCATTACTGCTGTAAATACTTCACCTTCATCACAAGCTGAGCCTACTAATATCCCTTCACGATATTCATCTAATAGTGAACGTGGAATTCTCGGTGTACGATAGTAGTATTGAACTAACGAAGCACTTACAATTTTAAAGAGATTCTTCAATCCTTCTTGGTTTTGGACAATGAGTGTAACATGGTTAGGTCTCGCACGTTTATATGCATCCTCATTTGTTAAAGAAGTATTGATATCTTGATGATTATGAACACCAAGCTCTTCTAATTGTTTCAACATTTTTATAAACATATACGCTGTTGCTTCAGTATCATAAATCGCTCTATGGTGTTGAGTCAATTCAACACCGTATTTTTTAGCTAAGAAATTCAAACCATGCTTACCATATTCAGTATTAATTGTTCTGGATAATTCTAATGTATCAATCACACCGTTTGTAGAAGCACCTATCCCTACATGTTCATAACCGGTGTCGATGAAGCCCATATCAAATGAAGCGTTATGAGCAACAAAGATTGCATCTCCGACCCATGATTTAAATTCTGTTAACACTTCTTCAATTTCTGGTGCATCTACTAACATATCATCAGAAATATGAGTTAAATTTTTAATCGTTTCTGATAAACGTTCATGCGGGTTACTAAAGCGTTCAAATTTATCTATGATTTCGCCATCTTTAACTTTGACAGCGGCAAGCTCAATAATCTTGTCGTATTGGTTAGATAATCCTGTCGTCTCCACGTCAAACACAACATAAGTTGCTGTTTTTAAATTGCAATCCTTAGGTTTATACGCTATTGGCACTCCGTCATCTACTAGCATACCTTCCATACCATAAATCATTTTAATGCCGTTTTTTTCTGCCGCAGCGTGTGCATCTGGAAATGCTTGGACAACGTTATGGTCCGTAACAGCAATAGCTTTATGTCCCCACTTAGCAGCTTGGTCTACATATGTAGAAATATTTGGGATACCATCCATTTGGCTCATCGAAGTGTGCAAATGGAATTCGACTCTTTTTTCTTCAGATTTATCTTGTTTTGTTGCTTTTTTAATTTCTTCTATGTCTGACATCATCATAACTAAATCTCGTACGAAAGTATCTTCTTCTATTCTACCTTGTGCACGCACCCATTTCCCTACGCTTAAAGCTTTAAAATGAGCTAAGTCATCTTTATTTTTACGCGTGAACATTTTTAATACGAGTGAATCAGTATAGTCTGTCACCTTGATTTCTACAATATGTCGGCCACTTTTCAACTCTTTTAGATTAATATCAAAAATAACACCTTCAACAGCTGCTTTAAACTCTTCTTCAACAATAGAATCAATTGTACGTACGTTCTCAATTTGAATTGGTTTACCAATTTGACATTTTGAAACAGCACTTTCGTTATTATCTTGTTGTTTCGCTTTTTCAGCTTTCATTTTTTCTAATTTTTCTGTTGCTTCACGTGCACTCTTTTCATCTTCTTCTTGTATGTGTGCCTCTAATGATGCTAAATCACCATCGTTTACCGCACTATCAGTTTCAAAAACAACTTTACTTATATTAAATCCACACTGTTGATATGCTGCAATTAAACTACCGTTACAAGCTTTATCAAAATGATCACGTTCAACATCGTTTTGGCACATCACTTTTAAAATATCTCCAGACATAATCAAACGCTTCTGCTTTAATTGGCCTTTAACTTTCGGTGATAACTTTGTTTGATCGATACAATGGCTAAAGTATTTAATCGCATATTCATCTTGATTAGCTTTATCTTTTATTGTAATATTGCACTTTACCTCGGCGATTGTTTTGAATTCTTCAGTAATTGCACTTGTGAAAAGTAAGTAATCTTCTATTGTTAAAAAATATGGGAACGTGATTTGAAATACCCATGAACGATCCACTGCTTTAACATCTACGCGTGTTAATTCACTTTTTGTTAATATTTCAGAATCCAAATGCTCTGCGATTTTAATTTGGTCAGCTAGGATTTTAAACTTTTCCTCGTTTGTCATTGACATGACGATAACCACCTTACTATTAATTACACTGTTTTACTTGTATATTATTAATTACATTTTATGACGGTGTATGTATTATTTTTCATTCTCTCTATTATAACTAAATATATTCGAAATTCTAATAGTTCAACTTATTTGATACAATGCATATTTTTACAAACAAATAAATAGGAGCGGGACAGAAATCAAAATTTTAAATTTGATTTCATATGCCCGCCCCCACAAGACTGAATAAATATTTAAAAATATCGAAACTACTATTTTTAAATATTAAACAGCTACTGTGTATGCTCAAACTTATACACATCAGCATTTAATGCTTTATTTTATTTCAGCCTCATGATTTTTTATAGGCATTTTCACCTATTTACATTAGCCATTATAACAAATTGTTATCGACTCTGCTTTCAAATTATATATTTGAATATAAGTCATTTACATAATTTGTTAAGTTATCAATGTGAACATCTTCACTGTCACCAGTATCACGACGCTTAACCTCAACGATACCTTCGGCAGCATTTTTACCAACAACGACACGTATTGGTAAACCAATTAAATCGGCATCATTAAATTTCACACCCGCACGTTCTTTACGGTCATCATATAATACATCAAATTGCTCTTTTAATTGTGTGTAAAGTTGATCCGCTAACTCACGTTGATCATCTTTTTTAGGATTAATTGTTATTAAATGTAAATCAAATGGTGTGATTGACTTCGGCCAAATAATACCATTTTCATCATTATTTTGTTCAACAATCGCACTTAATGTTCTAGAAACACCAATACCATAACAACCCATTAATAGTGGTTTAGCTTTGCCTTGGTTATCTAGGAATGTAGCATTCATACTTTCTGAATATTTTGTTCCTAGCTTAAATACTTGTCCTACTTCAATACCTTCGGCGAATTGAGCTAAACCTGAACCATCTACTAATGGCTCTCCTTCTAATATAAATCTGAAATCACCATATTCTGTAACTTCAAAATCACGGCCTACATTTGCATTCAATAAATGATAGCCATCTTCATTTGCGCCCACAACGATATTATTTAAATCTTGAATGTAATTATCGGCGTAAATCTTAATATCTTTATCGAAAATTGGACCTAAAGAACCTGGTTTTGCACCAAGTAGATTAACAATCTCATCTTCTGTTGCTAATTCAATGTTATCTGTGGCAAAGTATGCTTTTAATTTAATATCATTAATTTCATGATGACCACGCACTAAGACCATAATGAATTCTCCGTCTACTTTAAATATCATAGATTTCGTAATTTCATCTAATGGCTTTTCAAGGAATGACGCTAACTCTTGTGCAGTATGGACGTTAGGTGTTTCTATTTTAGTTAATGGTTTAACCTCATCGTGCTTTTCATTTGGTTGATAAACAACTTCTGCCTTTTCAATATTTGCAGCATAATCACTTTGGTCGCTAAATACAATCGTATCTTCGCCAATTTCACTTAATGCCATAAATTCATGCGTATGACTTCCACCAATTGCACCAGAATCAGCAACAACAGGTCTCGCATTAATACCCACTCGTTTAAAGATGCGACCATATGCATTGTACATATCTTGATATGAGGCATCTAAAGATTCCTCATCAGCATGGAAAGAATAAGCATCTTTCATAATAAATTCTCTGCCACGTAACAAACCAAAACGTGGGCGTTTTTCATCTCTGTATTTAGATTGAATTTGGAATAAAGTCATAGGTAATTGTTTATAAGATTTTAATTCGTCTCTTACTAAAGAAGTAACTACTTCTTCGTGAGTTGGCCCAAGGGCAAATTCACGACCATTACGATCTTGTAAACGCATGAGTTCCGGTCCGTATGCGCTCCAACGGCCAGATTCTTTCCATAATTCTGCTTGTTGCAATGCTGGCATTAAGATTTCCACTGCATCAATTCGTTCCATTTCTTCACGAACAACAGCCTCTATATTATTTAATACTCTAGCTGCGAGCGGCAAATAACTATATATGCCACTTGTACTTTGTTTGATTAAACCTGCTTTCAATAATAAACGATGACTTAATGCTTCAGCACCGGCTGGCACTTCTTTCATAGTAGGTATAAATACTTTAGACTGTTTCATTTATATACTTCTCTCCCTCTTTATAAAAAATAACGTTGGATATCGTTCCAAGTCACTAAGACCATAACGATTAATACAAATACTGCACCTATTGCAATAATAGTTGTTTCTGCTTTTTTATTTACAGGCTTTCTGAATATCGCTTCGTAAATGACAAATAGTATGCGACCACCGTCTAAAGCAGGTACAGGTAATAAATTCATTAATCCTAAGTTGACACTTAATAATGCCGTCCAAGAAATTAAGTTTATTATACCAGTTTTAACTACAGAATCGACTGAATGATAGATGCCAACAGGTCCATTCAACATATCAAAGGAGAAATTCCCTGTGAAAATACTAGCAATCATCCCTACAATTGCAGTGAAGATGATTTTTCCAGCTTCTAGTGTGCGGTCAAATCCTGAAACGATTGGTTTAAATAAAGTATGCTCTGTACTAGCTGTATAGCCAAATAAATATCTTGTTTGACTCTTATTTTTAGTAACTTTTTGCTCTACTTTTTTAGGTTTTATATCCATCGTATGGGTTTTACCATCACGTTCTACTGTGACTTTTGTTTTTTTGTCTTTATTCTGTTCAGTAATTTTATCGATATCACTTTTGCCTTCTATTTTTTTACCATCTAATTTCACAATTGTGTCACCAGATTTAAGTCCTGCTTGAGCCGCCGGAGAACCTTTCATTACTTCATCAACTGAATTCGTCGGTGTACCTTGATAATAAGCTAAACCGATAAATAAGACTAATGTAAGTAAGAAATTAAACAATGGTCCAGCAAATAACGTTAAGAATTTTTGATAAGGCTTTTTATATGTGAATTGTCTGTCTCTTGGTGCTATTTGAATTAAACTACCATTTTCTACAAAATATGATTTTTCTGCAATAGGGAAACGATGACGTTCATCATCATAGGCCGTCACACCTTCTACAAACAAGCCGTCTTTGAAATCACATTGTTTCACTTCCATAGCTTCAATTTGTTGGAATTTGTGTTGGTCATCTAAAATGATATGTGTAATTTCTTCTTTATCATTTAATTTAATTTTTACGTGCATTCCTGGTTGAACCGGTGGCTCTTCTAGGCCATCCCCTGCCATACGAACATAACCACCTACAGGTAATAGTCGTATTGTATATAATGTTTCATTTTTTCTAAAACTAAAAATTTTCGGTCCCATACCGATTGCGAATTCTGGACACATAATCCCTGCTCTTTTAGCAAAAAACATATGACCATATTCATGCACGGTTACGAGGACACCAAAGACGATTATAAAAGAAATGATTGTTACTAGAAAACTCAATTTGATACACCTCATATATTCTTAATAAATTAACTACGTTTAACTTTAAAAACTAGCGATTTCAAGTTTACTGTTCGCACTACAGATTACAAAATTATAACACAATAATGCTAACTGACACACGTAACTATTATATAACATTGTACTCGTTTTTTTACGTAAAAACATACTAGCTTATAATTTAGTTTTATTTAATTCCTCAGAGCTATGATTATGGATTAATATTCAACTAATTTAACTTAATACTATATTTCACGATAGCAAAATATAGTATTAAGTTAAATTCTTTAGATTTATTAAAGGAGTTAAGAATCATATTAACTGTATGCTTTGCGCAGTTACTCCAATTCATTAACTCCTTGTATATAATTTATAAAATTTTAAAAAGCAAATATGTTTAGCTTTGAATTAATAATATGTTCAATAAAGGCAATACAAACATAAAACTATCAAATCTATCTAAAATACCACCATGTCCCGGGAGGATTCTACCTGAATCTTTAACACCAAAATGACGTTTAAAACCAGATTCAACAAGATCTCCCAATTGTCCGAACATACTTAAAATGATTGTAACTATAATTAATAACCAAATAGCTATATTAAAATCAACAAATTGCAGCATTACAAGCGGTACAATAATACTACAAATTAATCCGCCAATAAAACCTTCTATCGTTTTATTAGGACTGATAACTGGCCATAACTTATGTTTGCCCATCAATCTACCAAAAATATAAGCCCCTGTATCAGTTAGCCACACAACTAAAAATGCAAATAATATAAAATGTAAGCCTTCTGAGCGAGTTTCATATAAATACATAAACCCAATACCCACGTATGCAATTGACATAAGGCAGAAAGCTGCATCCATAAAGCTAAATCTATTTTTAGATAGTACAGTATAGCTTAATAATATAAAACTCATAGCTATTAAAGATTTCAATTGGAAATTATTAACCCAGTCACCCGCCTCTTGAGGCAACATAATAATTAAAATACCTAATGCACTTATAATACCTGGTATCGATAAGAACTTAATCATATTCATATTAAGCAATTCTTTTAGAGCTATAAAAGCTAATAAATATGAAAATAGCATTAGAATAAAGCCGCCCTTTAGTAATACAGGGAGAAAAATGATAAGTGCTATGATTGCTGTTAAAGTTCTAACTTTCATACTAATCTCCTAACTATTTATAACCCACCAAAGCGACGTTGGCGTGATTGATAAATTTTAATACAATTTATTAATTCTTCCTTATTAAAGTCTGGCCATAATTTTTCGTTAAAAATAAATTCACTATACGATACTTGCCAGATAAGGAAATTACTAATTCTTTGTTCTCCTGAAGTTCTTATCAAAAGATCTGGGTCAGGATATGCATGAGTCATCAAATGCTCATCAATCATTTGTTCAGTGATTTCATCACTTGATAAACCTTTAGCAGTTAATTGGTCATAGATTTTTTTCACACTGTTTACAATTTCGGCACGTCCACCATAGTTCATAGCAAAGATTAATTTTAAGCCTGTATTATGTTTAGTATCTTCTTTCGCTTTAGCTATTGCTTTAAGTGTAGAATTTGGCAAATGTTCCAAAAAGCCAATTGTCTCTACTTTAACATTATTTTCTATCAATTCCGGTAGAAAAGTTTTTAAAAATGTACCTGGTAAGCTCATAATATAGTTAACTTCATTTTCCGGTCTTGACCAATTTTCTGTAGAGAATGCATATAATGTTAAGTATTTAATTCCTAGATCACTGGCTACTTTAGTGATGTTTTTAACGGTTTGTGTACCTTGGTAATGACCTTTAATTCTAGGCAATTTCCTTTGCTTCGCCCAACGACCATTACCATCCATTATGATTGCAACATGTTCAGGTATATTATGTAAATCCAATTCAAAATCGGATTGGTTAGGCTGATTTTTCTTCTTATTTAACTTTTTAAACATGGTATTTCCTCCGAGCGTGATCATCTATGTTTATTATAATAGGTTCTAAATGCAATTATCTACCATTTTATCATAATAGATAGGTGCATTGAATAAACAAATAAAAAAACTGTACCAAAGTCTGATTTGATACAGTTCAGATAAAATATGATAAACCTCTGATTCTTGAATTCCGCTGATTAAATCTAACAACAGAAGTGAAGCGAAGTCTTACCATTCATTACCATGTTTATACTGACATAATATCTTGTTCTTTTTCTTCTAACAATTTATCGATTTCTTTAATTGATTCGTCAGTGAGCTTTTGTACATCTGCTGTTTGTGATTTTAAATCATCTTCAGTGATGTCAGCATTTTTTTGTTGTTTTTTAAGTTCGTCATTAGCATCACGACGTACATTTCTAACAGCTACTTTAGCATCTTCGCCAATTTTCTTAACATCTTTCACTAAGTCTTTACGACGTTCCTCTGTTAAAGCAGGAATACTTATACGAATAACTTCGCCATCACTCGAAGGATTGACACCTAAGTTTGCAGCATTGATTGCTTTTTCAATGTTGCCTACAGATGATTTGTCATATGGCGCAATTACTAATAAACGTGCTTCTGGCACACTGATGCTTGCAAGTTGTTGTACAGGCGTAGGCGCACCATAATAGTCAACAGTTACACCGTTTAATAAATTTGAGTTAGCTCTACCTGCACTGATATTAGCTAATTCTCTAGAAAGATTATCTACAGATTTTTGCATTTTTGATTTCGTGTCATTTATAATGTCACTCATAGTCATACACCTCTAAATTATTTTGTAATTAACGTTCCTATTTTTTCACCCATAACAGCACGTTTAATATTGCCTTCTTCTGTTATCGAGAATACATTCAATGGAATATTATTATCCATACAGAATGATGAAGCCGTTGAATCCATGACTTGTAAACCTTCTTGTAACATTTGAATATGTGTTAAATGTTCATACTTAATTGCATTTTGATCTACTTTTGGATCGGCAGAGTATACACCGTCAACGTTATTTTTACCCATTAAGATAACATCAGCTTCAACTTCAGCTGCACGTAATGCTGCTGTAGTATCAGTAGAGAAGTAAGGGTTCCCTATACCAGCCGCAAATATTACAACACGTTTCTTTTCTAAATGTCTAATTGCACGGCGACGAATATATGGTTCCGCAACTTGTTTCATCTCAATTGATGTTAAGACGCGTGTATCGCACTCTAATTGTTCAAGGCTATCTTGTAATGCTAATGCATTCATAACCGTAGCTAACATACCCATGTAGTCAGCAGTACCACGATCCATGCCTAAGTCACTACCAGTTTTACCTCTCCAAATATTGCCTCCACCAACGATAACAGCAATTTCACAATCCATTTTTGCTACTTCAGCTACTTGTTTTGCAACACTTTTAATTATAATTGGGTTGATTCCAAACCCATCGTCACCTGCTAGTGCTTCGCCACTTAATTTTAATACAACACGTTCGTATTTAGAAGTTTGAGCCATTGTCTTATCCTCTCTATTGTAAAATATGTAATTATACAAGTAAAGAAGACACAATAGGTCTTCCAATACAAAAGTGAATCTTTCATACGGAGCACAAAAGGTGTCTTCTTTCTTGTTTTAACTATGAAAAATTATTTCATTTGTCCTTTAACTTCGTCAGCAAAGTTTTCTTCACGTTTTTCCATACCTTCGCCTACTTCATAACGTACGAAGTCAACAAGTTTACCACCTTTAGATTTTAAGAAAGCTTCAACTGTTTGATCAGGATCTTTTACAAAGTTTTGGTCAACCGCACAAATTTCTTGTAAATATTTACGTAAACGACCTTCTACCATTTTTTCAACAATTTTTTCTGGTTTACCTTCATTTAAAGCTTGTTGTTTTAATACTTCTCTTTCGTGATTAATTTCATCTTCACTTACTTGTTCAGATGAAACATATTTAGGGTTGATTGCAGCAATGTGCATAGCTACATCTTTAGCAGCTTCTTCTTCAGTTGAACCTTCAACTACAGTTAACACACCAATGCGTCCGCCCATGTGTAAGTATGCACCAAATGAATCGTTATCAGTTTTAGTTCTGATAGCAAAACGACGGATACTTAATTTTTCACCGATTGTAGAGATAGCTTCTTTAACACGTTGGTCAACTGATTTACCATCTGTTAATTCAGTTTCTAATAAAGCTTCTACAGATTCAGCTTTTGTATCCAATACTTGGATAGCAATTTCTTTCACTAATTGTTGGAATCCTTCGTTACGAGCTACGAAGTCAGTTTCTGAATTAATTTCTACAATTGCTGCTTCGTTCCCTCTTGCTTCAACGTGTACTAAACCTTCTGCCGCAATACGGTCAGATTTTTTAGCAGCTTTAGCAATACCTTTTTCACGTAGGAAGTCTACTGCTTTATCGATGTCACCATCAGTTTCTGTTAACGCTTTTTTACAATCCATCATGCCAGCGCCAGTTTTTTCACGTAATTCTTTTACAAGTTTAGCTGAAATTGCCATTTCATATTCCTCCATTATTTAATGAATTTTATTATATTTATTTTAAAAAAAGGTGATAAGCTTATATATCTTATCACCCATTTTACATTATTCTTAGTTTGATTCAACAGAAGTGTTTTCTTCAGTTGTTTCTGCTTCAGTAGCTTCAGTTGATTCGTTTAAATCAATGTTTTGTTCAGCTGCTACTTCTTCATTTGATACACCTTGTTGACCTTCTAAGATTGCATCTGCCATTTTACCAGTTAATAATTTAACTGCACGAATAGCATCATCGTTTGCAGGGATAACGTAATCAATTTCATCTGGATCACAGTTAGTGTCTACAATACCAACGATTGGGATGTGTAATTTACGTGCTTCAGCAATTGCGTTGCGCTCTTTACGAGGATCAACTACAAATAATGCTTGAGGCATAGATTTCATATCACGAATTCCGCCTAAGAATTTAATTAAACGGTCATATTCTTTTTTAAGTTCTACAACTTCTTTTTTAGGTAATACTTCGAATAAGCCATCTTCTTCCATTTTTTCAATTTCAGAGATACGTTTGATACGTTTAGAAATTGTTTTATAGTTAGTTAAGATTCCGCCTAACCATCTTTGGTTTACGTAAAATTGACCAGCACGTTCTGCTTCAGATTTAACTGAATCTTGTGCTTGTTTCTTAGTACCAACGAATAAAACTTTTCCGCCATCTTCTGATACTTGTTTAATGAAGTTATAAGCTTCTTCTACTTTTTTCACTGTTTTTTGTAAATCGATAATGTAAATACCGTTTCTTTCAGTGAAGATATATCTTTTCATTTTTGGGTTCCAACGGCGTGTTTGGTGACCGAAGTGAACACCTGCTTCTAGCAATTGTTTCATTGAAATTACTGCCATAATAAAATTCCTCCTATTGGTTTTTTACCTCCACAAAAAGCTCATATAAACACGACACAAAATATGTCGCACCCTTTATACTTTCACTTTTTATGTGTGTATTGGCTTCATAGCCGTCAATAAATATAACATATACATTATTATAAATCAATACTTTCAAACTACTATTTTAAACAATTAAGAGGCTCAAACGTCGTAATCCGTTTCAGCCTCTAAGTTAGTATTGTAGGTGATTTATTGAATCTAAATCCTCTAATAAAAATTTGATTTAGATTTGTATGATTAATAATCAAACAAATTATTTAATACGGTCTAATTCGTCCAAGAATTTTTCTTTTTTAACTTTGATGAAAGTACCTTTCATTCCAAGTGAACGTGATTCGATTACACCAGCACTTTCAAGTTTACGCAATGCATTAACAATTACTGAACGTGTGATACCAACTCGATCTGCTACTTTAGAAGCAATTAAAAGGCCTTCTTTACCGCCTAATTCTTCAAAAATGTGTTCAATCGCTTCACTTTCTGAATATGATAAGGAATTAATTGCCATACTAATCGCTGCTTTATCTCTAGCTTCTTTTTCTACTTCATTATGTTTCTCACGTAAAATTTCCATGCCAATTACTGTAGCTGCATATTCGCCTAACACTAAGTCATTTTCCGAGAAATCGTCAGTTACACGACCAAGTACTAATGTACCTAATCTTTCACCACCGCCTAAAATCGGGAAAATCGTTGTCTTGCTTTCACCAAATAAATCTTTATTTTCTGGTGGGAACACAGTTAACACATTGTCAATGTTGATATTAGATTCAGTTTCTTTAACATCCATCAACTTATCGGTATATTCAACAGGTATATGTCTGTTTTCTAACATTTGGATAATACGTTCGTTTTTTAATAGTTCATTTAAACTTGATCCTAAAATTTTACCTTTTCTTGAAACTATAAATACATTAGTAACCGTTACACTACTGATCGTTTGTGCTACATCTTTAAAATCTACAGCAATACCTTTATGTTTTTGTAAAAGCGTATTTAATTCTCTAGTTTTCGATAATAAGCTCATATTCCTTCTCCTTTTTCATTTATATTATAAAATAAATGCACTTAAATCTTTATTTGTTGAAATTGTTTTCAACTTATCGTCTACATATTGTGGTGTGATATCTACAACCGCATTCGGCATACTTGGTGCTTCAAAGGATAAATCTTCCAGCATTTTTTCAAGTATAGTATGCAATCGACGCGCGCCGATGTTATCAGTATCTTGATTCACCTGGAATGCTATCTCTGCCAATCGTTTGATTGCATCGTCGGTAAAATTGACTGTTACTTTCTCCGTATCAAGTAATGCTTCATATTGTTTAATAAGTGATAGTTTAGGTTCAGTCAAGATTCTAACGAAATCTCCTACCGATAGACTTTCTAATTCAACACGAATTGGAAAACGACCTTGTAACTCTGGAATTAAATCACTTGGTTTAGACACGTGGAATGCTCCTGCACCAATAAATAGCATATGTTCAGTATTAACAGTACCATATTTCGTTTGAACCATGCTACCTTCAAGAATTGGTAAAATATCTCTTTGAACACCCTGGCGTGATACATCTTGACCTGAGCTTTGACTATTTGTCGCTACTTTATCTATTTCATCGATAAAAATAATTCCCATTTGTTCCGCTAATTCAATCGCTTCTTGATTTGCAGTCTCTTGATCGATTAACTCGTCAGCAAATTCATCCGTCAATATCTTGCGAGCTGTTTTAACAGGTACTTCTCGTTCAACTTTTTTCTTCGGCATTAATTGGTTCATCATATCCTGCATCTGTTGATTTTGATTCGTACCTAACATTCCCATCGCAGCAGGATCTTGCTCAACCTTTAACCTTACTTTTTCTTCTTCTAACTTACCATCTAATAGTTGCTGTTTGATTTCTGAACGTTTTGTTTTCACTTCTTCAGTAGGTGCTTCTTCCTCTTCGTCATTATTTTGACCGAAATTAGGCATTGAACCTCCGAAAAGTGATTCTAATGGATTAGCGTTATTGTTTGTTGCTGCCTTTTTCTTCATGCTCGGCACTAATAATTTAACTAACTTTTCATTAGCTTTATTTTGTGCCTCATCATGTACTAATGTTTTTTTCTGTTCTTTTACTAATCTTACCGCAATATCAACGAGATCACGTACCATACTTTCTACGTCTCGACCTACATAACCAACTTCTGTAAACTTCGTAGCTTCTACCTTGATAAAAGGTGCGCCCACTACTTTCGCCATGCGTCTAGCGATTTCTGTTTTCCCTACACCAGTTGGTCCAATCATCAATATGTTCTTTGGGGCAACCTCTTGCTTTTCTTCTTCAGTCAAAAGGCTTCTTCTATATCGATTTCTTAAAGCAATCGCAACTTTTCGTTTTGCATCATCTTGTCCGACTATATATTCATTAAGTTTTGTAACAATATCTTTAGGTGTTAATTTGATACCATTCGTCTCCATTAGACAAGTTACCTCCGTTATAATCATTTTTTATCTCTGTAACATATTAATAGCAATTTATGGGAAATTCTACTATTTAAACTATATCCTAATGATAAACATTTATACATTGCAATCATATTTTTATTATTTACAATTCTTCCACGATGATTTGATCATTTGTAAATACACAGATATCTGAAGCAACTTTCAAACTTTCATATGCCATTTCACTCGCTGTTAAATGTGTTGCGTTACTCTTTAGTGCTCTACCTGCACTTAATGCATAGTTGCCGCCAGAGCCTATAGCGATCAAATTATCATCTGGAGCTATAACTTCACCAGTACCACTAACTACAAGTATTGAAGTTTCATCCATAACTATGAGCATAGCTTCTAATTGTCTAAGTTGTTTATCGCCACGCCATTCTTGCGCCAATTCAACCGCAGCTCTTTCTAGATTACCGCTAAATTGTTGTAATTTAGTTTCAAACTTTTCAAATAAGGTGAATGCATCAGCCACACTTCCAGCAAAACCTGCCAAAACTTTATCATTATATAAGCGTCTTACTTTTCTAGCTGTTTGTTTCATAATGACTTGCTCTCCAAGAGTAACTTGACCATCGCCAGCCATTGCTGAGTGACCATTATGTTGTACTGCAAATATAGTTGTTGCATGGATAGATGTACTCATAAACTAATTCTCCTTTTTTGCACGTGGGTGTGCATTTAAATAAACTTTTCTTAACTGCTCATTTGTCACATGTGTATACCGCCCTGTTGTAGACAAATTGACATGCCCCAACAACGATTGTACTGTACGCAAATCAGCGCCTTGATTTAACATATGTGTTGCAAACGTGTGCCTCAATTTGTGAGGATGAATTTCTGTCACGCCTGCAGTACGTTTTACTACATCATTTAATACATAACGTATACCACGTTCTGTAATTGGTTCTCCATTCATGTTGACTAATAAGTATACATGGTCGCTATTTGCTTTGGGTTTAAATTGTGTTAAGTACCGTTCAATACTTTGCTTACAAAATTCGCCAAAAGGTATAAACCGTTCTTTGCCACCCTTCCCCAAAACTTTAACTCCTGGTGAATACATATCTACATCTTGTTCTTTTATATTAATCAATTCAGAAACCCTAATTCCAGTTGCGTAAAGTAATTCTAAGATCACTCTATCTCTCAACCCTTTTTTAGCATCACCTTCAACAGTATCAAATAAGGCTTCCATTTCTTCTTCATAAAAAAAGTGAGGTAAATATTGTTCTTTCTTAGGATGTACTAATTGTATAAATGGATTAACTACTTGTTCATCTTGTGTCATCCAGTATTCGTAAAAACTTCTCAGCGTAGAAATTTTACGAGAAACAGATGTTCTTTTCAAGTTTTTTGAATATAAGTAACTTAAATAATTCCTAGCATCTTTGTATTCGAATGTTGCTAATTCAAGATGTTCCTGTGATAAGAAATCATTAAACTGGTCTAAATCATCGTGATATGATTTCAATGTATGCTCTGAAAAATGTTTCTCCACTTTCAACATATATAAATATACTTGCTGGATTTTTTCCATTAAAAACCCCTCCATCAATATGAATTGTAGCATATTGAAAGAGGAGTCTGCGAAAAAAAAGTATTAAATTGAGTAAAACTTTCAAAATTTTCGAATTTGTTTGTTAAATACGATATTTTATAGTGTTTTTTTATAGTTATCTAAATAATCTAATGCGCGATTTGCTAACGTTTCATAACGTAACTTTTTGTCTTTAATTCTATTTTCCAAAGTAGGTAAAAGCCCAAAGTTAGCATTCATAGGCTGGAAGTTCTTTTCATTTTTAGCATGTGAAATATAATATGCCATACTTCCGATCATTGTTTCTCTAGGGAAAACGACCTCACCTTTGTTTTGAATTTTATGTGCAACATTTATACCAGCAACAAGCCCACTCGCTGCACTTTCTACATAGCCTTCAACACCTGTCATTTGACCTGCAAAATATAGTTCTTCTCTACCTTTTAGTTCATACGTTTCTGTTAAAACATCAGGAGAATTAATGAAGGTATTACGATGCATCACGCCATATCTTACAATTTCAACATTCTCTAAGCCTGGTATAAGGCGAATGACGTCTTTTTGTGCACCCCATTTTAAATGTGTTTGGAATCCAACAATATTATATAACGTACCTGCTGCATCATCTTGACGCAATTGAACAACAGCATATGGTCTTTTCCCAGTTTTAGGATCTTCAAGTCCTACTGGCTTCATAGGACCAAATAGTAAAGTCTTTCTACCGCGTTCAGCCATAACTTCAAACGGCATACAACCTTCAAAGTATTTTTCTTTTTCAAATTCATTGACTGGAGCAACTTCTGCTTCCATTAAAGCGTCATAAAATGTATTAAACTCTTCTTCAGTCATAGGACAATTTAAATAGGCAGCTTCACCTTTATCATAACGTGATTTTAGATATGCTTTTTCTAAATCTATACTATCTTTTTCAACTATTGGAGCTGCCGCATCATAGAAATATAATTGATCCTTACCAGTGGCTTCAACAATTTCATTTGCCAATTTATCTGTTGTTAAAGGTCCAGTAGCAATAATAGTATAACCTTCTGGTATGCTATTAATTTCTTCATTTAATACAGTTATATTTGGATGTTCTTTTAATGTTTCTGTGACATAACCTGCAAAATCATGGCGATCAACCGCTAAAGCACCTCCAGCTGGTACCCTTGCTTTATCTGCAGCACTGATAATTAATGAATCCAAACGTCTCATTTCTTCTTTAAGTACACCTACTGCATTTGTTAACGCATTTCCTCTTAACGAGTTAGAACATACTAATTCAGCAAACTTATCCGTGTGATGCGCAGGCGTTTGCTTAACCGGCCTCATTTCAATAAGATTGACTTTTACACCTCGTTGCGCTAATTGATATGCAGCTTCTGATCCAGCAAGCCCAGCACCTACAACGTTTACTACTTGGGTCATTTATTTACCTCCTACTTATAAAATAGCAACTTAGACATTCTAACATATTTATAAATATATCATTCAAATTATAAATATTTGTCGTAAGCTGCTACTATCATTCATATATAATTATTTAAAACAATAATCGATATTTCATTATTTATTTCTGCTCTTCTTCTTTGTAATCACAGTTAGAACATACAACTTGGCTCTTACGTCCTTGTTTTTTCTCAACAAGATATTGTTCACATTTCGGACAGTCTCGACCTATTGGTTTATCCCATGTAACGAAATCACATTCTGGATATTTTGAACAACCATAGAACACACGATTTTTCTTCGACTTACGTTCTACTACGTCGCCCTCTTTACATTTTGGACAAGTTACGCCGATTGTTTTAACAATGGCTTTTGTATTGCGGCAATCGGGGAAATTTGAGCACGCCATAAATTTACCATAACGTCCCATTTTAATGACCATTGGCGAACCACATACTTCACAGTCTTCACCAGCTGGTTCATCTTTGATTTCAATTTTTTCCATTTCCTCTTCAGCACGCTCAACATCTTGACTGAAACTACTGTAAAAGTCTCTTATTACCTTTTTCCATGGAATTTCACCATCAGCCACTTTATCAAGTAACGTTTCCATATTTACAGTAAAATCAACATCTATGATTTCTGGGAAGTAATCTTTTACTTGTTCGTGTACAATTTCGCCTAACTCTGTTGGTACAAAACGTTTACTTTCATTTTTTACATAATTTCTTTTTTGTATTGTATCAATAGTTGGTGCATACGTAGAAGGTCTCCCAATCTTTAACTCTTCCATCGTTTTAACTAGACGAGCTTCAGTATAACGTGGTGGTGGCTGAGTGAAATGTTGTGATGGTTCAATATTTGTAGCTGTAACCATTTCACCTTCTTCAATATTAGGTAATTTATTATCTTTACCCTCGTCGCTATCATCTTTAGCTTCAACATATAATGTCATAAAACCTTTGAATTTGATCGTTTGGCCATTTGCACGGAATTTTATATCATTTTGCGTTATATCCATGGCAACCGTATCTAATATTGCCGGTGCCATTTGACTAGCTACAAAACGCTCCCAAATTAGTTTATATAATCTATGTTGATCTCTAGTTAAAAATGCTTTCATTTCATTTGGCGTACGTAAAGTACTTGAAGGTCTGACTGCTTCGTGAGCATCTTGAGCTCCTTGACCTTTTGCTTTGCGACCTGATGTATAATTTTGACCATACGTCTCTTCAATATAGTTTTTAGCTTCTGCCTTAGCTTGATCAGATATTCTCGTTGAATCAGTACGCATATAGGTAATTAAACCAACAGTGCCTTGTTTTTTCAAGTCAATACCTTCATATAATTGTTGTGCTAACATCATTGTTTTACGCGCTTTAAAGTTTAACTTACGCGCAGCTTCTTGTTGTAGCGTTGAAGTTGTAAAAGGATTTGCAGGGTAACGTGTTTTTTCTTTCTTCGTTACTTTCGTTACTTCAAATTGATCTCCGTCCAACTGTGTCGTTACTTTTTCAACATCATCTTTGTTTGTTAACTTATATGGTTTGTTTTTTAAATGTAAAAATTTAGCTGTAAATTTAGACTTTTTATATCTAAATTCGCCCTCAATTTTCCAATATTCTTCTGGTTTGAAGTTTCTTATTTCATTTTCTCGATCAATGACAAGTCTCAGTGCCACTGATTGTACACGACCGGCCGATAACCCTTTTTTTACTTTTTTCCAAAGTACTGGTGAAATATTATAACCTACTAAACGATCTAATATACGACGTGCTTGTTGTGCATCAACAAGTTCCATCTCTATACCTCTTGGATGTTTGAAGCTATCTTTCACAGCATCTTTTGTTATTTCATTAAATACTACTCTATTTTCTTTTGAATCTTCTAAATTTAATATATTTGCTAAATGCCAAGCAATAGCTTCACCTTCACGGTCCGGGTCACTCGCTAGGAAAACTTTTTTGGCTTTCTTAGCATGTTTCTTTAATTCTTTAACTACTGGCCCCTTGCCGCGTATTGTAATATATTTGGGTTCATAATCATTTTCTGCATCTACGCCCATTTGACTACGAGGCAAATCTCGAACATGGCCCATCGATGCGATAACTTTGTATTTTTTCCCTAAATATTTTTCAATAGTTTTAGCTTTTGCAGGCGATTCAACTATGACTAAATTTTCTGCCAAAGTAGTTACCCCCTTGCATTTTCTAATTACAAAGATAAATGATAAACGGTGTATTTTGTTTTTGTCAATCTTTTTAATTCTTAATGTGTATTAAATCAACGTATAATTGTGGTTAAAATTCATCATTGTCATTGTTTTTACATATATTTTCTACAAAACTATATTTCTAGCTATTTAACGTGTCATATACCATTGTTTTATAATGACTGACTGTAATCTTCTAAAATATCGTACGCCTTCAACACAATCTTTGCGCCTTCTTGTGCGCTAACTAAATTTCCTTGGGTCATAGGATTATAAATAGATCCAGGTAATACATATACTTCCCTATTTTGATCCAACGCGCAATCTTTCGTTATATTTGTCCCACTTCTCACAGTGGATTCTGTGATAAAAACTCCCCTAGAAAGTCCACTAATAAGTCTATTTCGTTCGGGGAAATGATATTTTCGAGGCCTTTCTGTTGGTACATACTCACTAATCACTATACCTTTAGACTCAATTTGTGTTCGAATAGCATAAGTTTCTTTAGGGTAGTGATGTTTATGGCCAAATCCCAATACAGCAATCGCTCCCATATTATGTTTAAGCGTTTGTGCGTGAGCTATTCTATCAGCACCTTTTGCCAAACCAGACACGATAATTAAATTCTCATTTTTAAAATTAGGGAAAAAAGTTTCTAATGTTCTTCGAGTATAATTAGTAGCTTGTCTCGAACCAATAATAGCAAGTGTTCGCGTAGATTGCATTAAAGAAAGGTCACCTTTATAGAAAAGGATAAATGGCGGATCATGTATTTCACGTAATAATTTAGGATAAGCATCGGATTCAATAGCCACATAACTAATATGCCATTGTTTTAGCAGTTTGAAAATATAGTCACACTCTAAATTTAAAAAATTGTCATAAATGATGCTTTTTCTATTTATTGCTGACTTTGATAAAAAAGCTTTAAGGGTATGTTTTTGCTCTAATTCATGATCATATGCAAATGATGGTGAAAATTCAAATAGTTGGTGCAAATGACGTGTAGTTAAACCTGCAAATCTCAGTTTCAAATACAGCTGTTCTTTCATGTATCGCTCTCCTTTATATGTACATTATAAAGGAATTTCTATTGAACTTATTTTACATTATGAAATCATTTTTTTATGAAATTTAATATAACTTTAAAGAGTAATTTCTGCTATTAAAACGTGTTAGCCTTAATGAATCGAAAGACATTATTGTTCTTAGTAATATGACGTATGCAAAAAATGTTAGATCTCTAACAATAAAATTGAACATAACTTCTAATGATAGAAAATCCCACTATTAATATGGTAGGAACTCAACCTAAAAAAGCACAAACTCCGACATATTATCGGAATTTGTGCGTGTTATAAGACAAACAATTACTTAACAGTTAATAATTGTTCGTATATGCCTGCTTCTTTTGCTGCATCAATCAATGTAGTACCAATTTCAGAAGGTGTATCTGCAGTTTTCACACCACAACTATTAAGTGTTTTAATTTTTTCTGCTGCAGTACCTTTACCACCTGAAATGATAGCGCCAGCATGACCCATACGCTTACCTGGAGGCGCTGTTTGTCCTCCAACGAAACCTACGACAGGTTTAGTCATATTAGCTTTAATCCACTCTGCAGCTTCTTCTTCTGCAGTACCACCGATTTCACCAATCATAACAACTGCTTTAGTTTCTTCATCTTCATTAAATGCTTTTAATACATCAATAAAGTTTGTACCGTTAACTGGGTCTCCGCCAATTCCTACGGCAGTAGTTTGACCAATACCCTCTTCAGTTAATTGATGAACTGCTTCATAAGTTAATGTACCTGAACGTGAAACTACGCCTACATGACCTTTTTTATGGATATAACCTGGCATAATTCCGATTTTACATTCATCAGCAGTGATTACACCTGGACAGTTCGGACCAACAACACGTGTTTTCTTACCTTCTGAGTAACGTTTAACTTTAACCATATCAACTACTGGAATGTGTTCTGTAATACAGATTGCTAAATCTAACTCAGCCTCAATACATTCTAGAATTGCATCTGCAGCGAATGGCGCAGGTACGTAGATTACTGAAACTGTAGCACCTGTTTCTTCTTGTGCTTCTTCAACTGTATTGAATACTGGAACGCCTTCAACAACTTGTCCGCCTTTACCTGGAGTGACCCCAGCAACAATTTGTGTACCATATTCAAGCATTTGTTTTGTATGGAAAAGGGCAGTTGACCCTGTGATACCTTGTACAATTACTTTTGTATTCTTATCAATAAATACGCTCATCTTCGTGCTCCCATCCTTTCCTTATGCTTCTTTAACAAGTTTTACGATTTTTTGTGCGCCTTCAGCCATTGTAGCTGCTGGTTCAATTGCTAATCCAGATTCTTTAAGGATTTCCTTACCTTTTTCAACGTTTGTACCTTCTAAACGTACAACAAGTGGTAGTGTAAGTTCTACTTCTTTAACCGCGGCAACTATACCTTCTGCAATGATGTCACATTTCATAATGCCACCAAAGATATTTACAAAGATACCTTTAACTTGCTCGTCACCTAAAATAATTTTAAATGCTTCAGTAACTTTTTCTTTAGTTGCGCCGCCCCCTACGTCAAGGAAGTTAGCCGGATTTCCGCCGAAGTGATTAATTGTATCCATAGTAGCCATCGCTAAACCAGCACCATTTACCATACAACCGATATCTCCATCTAATGCAATATATGATAAATCATATTTAGATGCTTCGATTTCTTTTGGATCTTCTTCTTCTAAGTCACGTAATTCTTGAATATCTTTATGTTTAAACAATGCATTATCATCAAAGTTAACTTTTGCATCTAAAGCTAATACTTCACCTTCACCTGTAGTTACAAGTGGGTTGATTTCAACGATAGAACAATCTTTTTCGATGAACACATTATATAATGATACTAAAAATTTAGCCGCTTTATTAATCGATTCTTTTGGAATATTAATGTTGAATGCGATTCTTCTAGCTTGATATGGTGCTAACCCAACAACAGGATCAATTGTTTCTTTGAATATTTTTTCAGGTGTTTCAGCAGCTACTTCTTCAATTTCAGTACCGCCTTCCTCTGAAGCCATTAAAGTAACTCTGTCTGTTGCACGATCAATTACAAAACCAACATAATATTCTTTTTGAATATCGCAGCCTTCTTCTATGTAAAGGCGTTTAACTTCCTTACCTTCAGGCCCAGTTTGATGTGTAACAAGCGTCTTACCTAATAATTCATTTGCATAGGTTTCTACTTCGGATAGTGATTTTGCAATTTTCACACCGCCAGCTTTACCTCTACCCCCTGCATGAATCTGTGCTTTTACCACATAAACTTTTGAATCTAGTTCTTTTGCCTTTTCAACCGCTTCCTCAGCAGTATATGCTACGCGTCCTTCTGGGACAGCAACGCCCATAGAACGAAATATTGCTTTACCTTGATACTCGTGGATATTCATTCTCCATCCTCCTGTTTCTTAGGTTAAGTTCATATTCAATTATAAGAAATGAAAGCGCTATTGTAAACTCATTTATTCTAGTTATTTCAATTATTTCATTTTAACTATTAATTTGTGAGCGATTTAATTGGCTCAAACGTTTTCCTGTGTTCAGGTAGAATACCAAACTGTTTAATGCCGTCTAAGTGTTGTTGGGTACCATAACCAGCATTTTTTTCAAAACCGTACCCAGGATATTTCTCAGCTAATTCACGCATATATTTATCTCTATGCTCTTTAGCTAACACGCTTGCAGCCGCAATAGATACACTCCTAGCGTCACCTTTAATTAATGATGTTTGCGGGATATCTATATCTAACGTCATCGCATCGACAAGTAAGTGTGTGGGACGAACTGGTAATGCTGCAATCGCTCTTAACATTGCTACTTTTGTAGCCTCATAAATATTTAATCGATCTATCTCTTCCACTGATGCATACCCGTAAGCATACGCAAAAACATCATTTAGTAAATGTTTTTCTATACTTTGCCTTTGCTTTGCAGATAATTTTTTCGAGTCATTTAATCCCGCAAAATGATGATTCTCATTTAAAATGACTGCACATGTTACAACCGGCCCTGCTAACGGACCACGCCCAACTTCATCGATGCCGCAAATAATCGCATCGCTATCTTGCGCTAACAAAGCGGCTTCAAACTCTGACATTTCTTCATATTTTTTTAACAATAATGCTTCTTTTTCTAATTGTTTCCGTCTTTGTGCAATAGCATTTTGCACACCTTTACGTTCATCTTCAACAAATATGTGCGCATTAAGATCTTCTATAGATTGTATTGTTTGTAATATTGTTTTCACTTCTTGAATCGTTTGTTTCATATTAGGCTACACGTCCATTTCATTGATGATATCAAACGTGTACGTGCCAACCTTGGCATTCCTAACTTCGTGAATAATCAAATCAATTACCGCTTCATAATCTATTTCGTTACCTCGACGCAACAACCCACGTCTACGTCCGATTGCATCAAACCACTCGATATTCTCAGCATCTACTGCAACATCAATTTTATAGTGTTGTTTTAAACCTTCGTAGTCATGTACCTTCATGAAATCCAAAGCATAAATAGCTACTTCATCTAAATGGACAATACTATCTTTAATTGCCCCAGTAACACTTAGTTTCTTCCCAACGAGTTGATCTTCGAATTTCGGCCATAAAATCCCAGGCGTATCTAGCAATTGTAGTGAATTCCCTACTTTTATCCACTGTTGCTGTTTGGTTACACCTGGCGTATTGCCTGTTTTAGCTATAGATTTATTAGCTAATTTATTGATTAATGTTGATTTCCCTACATTAGGTATACCGACAATCATCGCTCTAATCGCTCTAGGCTTTAGGCCCTTTTGCTTCTCTCTTTCGAATTTTTCTTTGGTAGCTTTAATGGCCATCTGTTCTACTTGCTTCAGTCCTTTGCCATGTTTTGCGTCAATTGACACAGGGTAATAACCTTTATCTCTAAAAAATGATTCCCACTTTTCTAATTCTTTTAAATTTGCCATATCTTTCTTATTTAAAATGACTACGCGTGGTTTTTGTTGTATCACTTCATCAATCATAGGATTTCTAGAACTGTACGGAATTCTAGCATCAACTAATTCAAATACGACATCTACTTTTTTTAATTGTTCTGATACTTCTCTTTTTGCTTTAGCCATGTGGCCTGGATACCATTGTATTACCATATCTATATCACCTTTCTATTTTTGCGATTTTCAGATTTTTTATTAAATTAAATATATAATTATAGTTGCACGTTGCTTTGACTTTAAAATCATAACACGCTACATAGTGCTTGATAAACAAAATAACGTCATAGCTTATTTACCATCTTCAATTTTACACTATTCTTTAATATATAAATATAGATGATTTAAAGTTGCGCTTTAGATATCTGTATATAGGTTAATGTTTTATTTATATCTTGTTTTTTGAGAAAATTAAGATATATATATTAAAAAGATTAATTTCACATAAAATATATAGTCTTTTTAAACTAAATTCGCAAAAAATCGTTACAATAGAATTATATTTAATACATATATAGGAGATTACCTATGAAACCTAAATTATTGTACGTCTGTTTGTTTATTATATTAGCAATTATTGGACATAGTTATGTTATTTATAGATACGTTTATGATGGTGTATTGTTTACTGGTCCTAATGATGGGATAGAACAGATGGTGCCAATTCAAATGTACTTATTTGATAATTGGAGTAAGGGGAATTGGTTTTACGCCTCTGACTTCGGTTTAGGGGGAGATTTTTTCACTGATTTAAGCTACTATTTCTCCACCAACATTATTTTTATATTAAATGTAGCGGTCATTGTACTACTTAAAATTTTCATTCCTTTAAACACTTCAGATGTTTTATTTTGGACAACAAATGCCCTAATTGTGTCAATCGTTAAATCTGCTATTGCTATGCTAGGAACCTTTATATTTGTGCGTAAAATTTCATTTAATCGCAATATCGCTATACTTGCTGCGTTTATTTTTGTTATATCACCGCTTTACTTTAGGTTCACTGTATACTGGCCATTTTTTAGCGATATATTTATATGGCTTCCACTATTGTTATGGTCCATAGAACGTTTCCTCAAAAACGGGAAAATAGGTTGGTTTATATTAATTGTTACTATTTCACTAATTAATAATTTTTATTTTGCATATTATCAGTTATTAACTGGTGTTTTATACTTATCAATTCGACTCTTATTCAGACATAAAAATGATTTAGTCCCTAAATTCAAAGCATTTTTGTCGTTGACTTTAGCATCTTTCGTTGCCTTAGGCTGTAGTTTGTTTATTTTTTTCCACGCCGTCCAAGGTTTCTTTAACAATAGACGTATACCTTTTGATAGCAAAGTTGATTTGTTTGAACCTTTTAATCAGAATACAAATGTTTTTTACGATAACTATTTAATTGTTTTATCTTTTATTGTTTTACAAGCGTTATTATCGTTTAAATTATATAAGCATTATTATTTTAAATTATTTGCATTATTTACCATTGTATCTATTGGCGCAAGTTTCATTCCATTTATCGACCAAGTATTTAATGGATTTTCTGCGCCCCAAAAGAGATGGCATTTTCTTATTGCATTAAATGCTGCAGTTTTAGTTAGTCTCTACATCAAATATTTTCGAACACTATCACTAAAAAATTATATCTTGTCATCTATAGTTGCATTAAGTTATCTATTTATCAGTGCTTGGTACTATAATGACTTTGTTTCGTGGTTGTGGTTTACACCTATCGTAAGCGTAATTGGCTTTCTGATCCTTTTAGTCAATGATGCAAAATCACGTGTTAAATTAACATATTTATTTATTATTTCTATTATGATTCTAAATTCATTAATTTCATTTGTCTTCATCCGTAATCAAATTTACTTTGAAGACCATGTTGAACGAGCTAATAAAAATTATATTAATGCCAGTCTTTTTAATACTCCTCTTCAACGACAATTAGTATCACAAATGACCCATCATAAATCTGAGGATGAACGTATTGATTGGCGTGTTAATGAACAAGATAATACACCTATGTATCAACATTTCAAAGGCGTGAGTATTTATTCAAGTATTTTTAACCATAACATTTTAGATTACTACTATGATGAGTTGAAGATTAATATGCAAGAGGAATCAGTCAGTAGGTATCAATCTACCAATGCACGTCAGAATATTAACAGCTTATTTTCAATCAAATATTTAATGCTTAAAGATTATCAAAATAACGTGCCAACATTTTTCAAGACAGTAAAAACCGAAGGACAGTATCAAATTTATGAAAATACATTGAACCTTCCGTCCGTTCGTGTAACTAATCAAGTTTATGATTCAAACTCTATTAATACAGCTATCGATAGAGAACATGCCATGATTGATGGCGTTGTAGTTAATGGTGAAGGAAAAGAATATACGGACACTTCAAAAAATTTATTAAACCAAACTCAAATATCATATAACAATATAAATAAGATGAACGGGCATCGTATACATCTTAATAACGATGATAGTCAAATTCAGTTGCACATCCCAGATCACCTGAGACAACGTTTTAATGATTTTTATTTAACTTTAAAAGTCAAACGCGGTTACCCAGATAGTAATTTCACTGTAAATATAAATGACTATGCAAATCATCGATTATTTAATAATTCTACGTATCGAACAGGCGTAGATACTCAACTTTATAAAACACAACCAGATGAACAGGGCAACATAAATATTAATCTCAGTCCAACTGGAAATTATCAACTAGATATCAAAAGTTTTCACGGGGAAAATTACCATAAATTACAATCTGCCCATGGCTCAAAAACCAATATAGGTAACTATCAAGATATTAAAAACGGTGTCAAAGTTGACTTAGCTTCACATCAAAAAGGAATTACTTCTATTAACATTCCATATCGTGACGGTATGACAGCTTATATTGATGGTAAAAAAACAGCGCCATTTAAAGTAAACTATATGATGACAGGCGTTTCTGTAAATAAAGATACGAAGCAAATAATTATCAAATATCGCCCTAAATATTGGTATACCATGATAATTATTTCCGCTATATTTGTATTAACTACAATTACCTGGTTAATTCGTAAAAAATTAAAAAACAAATAAATTACTATATAAAAGGAGTTTGTCAGAGATGAGGTATGACCATGTTTCGTAAGCTTTGGTCCAATAAAACAACAAGATTACTATGTATTATTTCGATGGGTGTTTTCGTTGCACTTCTTACATTCACACCTTATATTTATCGTTACCTAACCCAAGGCGTTGTTTTTAGTGGTTCTGGTGACGGTTATAGACAAATGATGCCTTTTCAAATGTACTTATATGAACATTTTAGCCAGTTCAAAAGCGCATACGATCATTCATTTGGACTTGGGGGCGATTTTGTACAAGATTTATCTTATTACTATTCAACCTCCCCCTTTACATATATTAATTTTATATTTGTATGGTTGTCGGAAGTAATATTTAATAGTAACCCAAGTCAAATTACTTTTTGGGCCAGTAATCAGTTAATCGTTGCCTTTATTAAAGGCGTAGCAACTTTTGTTATAACTTTTTATTACTTTAAATATTTAAAGTTTAAAAGTTATTCAATATTTTTAGCTGCATTGCTCTACGGAGCTTCTACAACAGTTATATACTTTAATTTTACGTGGTCTTACTACGGCGATTTGCTAATTTTTCTGCCATTATCATTATTAGGCATTGAACGTTTTTATAAAGAAAAAAAATTTGGTCTTTTTATTTTCGCAATAGCTTTAACACTTTTTTCAAATTTTTATTTTAGTTATTATGAAGCGATTGTGATATTAGCTTATGTAATTTATCGTTTTATATTCCCACATCCAACAGATATAGTTTCTCGCAAGCAGCAATTGTGGATGATTCCTATTGCAGTTATATTGAGCACATTAATTGGTATTTGGGGATTCTATACTGGAGTATCTTCATTTCTTAATAACGACAGAGTAAGTAATCCACATTTTAGTATAGAAATATTTACAGACTTTGCACGTCAGAAAAACTTTTTTAGCAATGGATTTTACATTACAGTATCGATGATCACTATCATTGCTTTATTTTCTTTCAAACTTTACAAACACTATTACTTTAGATTTTTTGCAATTGCAACATGGGTTATGTTAATTGGTTCATTAACACCTTATTTCGATAGTATGTTTAATGGTTTTTCAACTCCTGAACGGAGATGGATTTATATTTTCGCATTAACAACATCAGGATTGATTGCTTTATTTATTCAACATCTTTCTGAGTTAAATCTAAAATCTTATATCGTCTCCTGTTTACCAGTTTTTATAATTATGGGCACTATGTCATTTGTTGTGACTGATCAAAAAATTTCATGGATGGGCATATGTTTAATACTAATACTTTTCATAGCAGTTACATTGCTTAAAAAAGATCTATTGCAACAACGATGGGTTATATTTACCACCTTATGCTTGTTTATTGTGCAGCAAGCATTTATATTATCTAACAATCATTTTAATAACGTTAAAAACTACGAATCAACAATTTCAGCTATGCACGATGCTAAATATAAAAGTCCTGCGTTAACTAAAAAAATAAATATGATTAATCGGCAACATAATGACGATCCATTAAATCGAATTGATTATATGTCGCAATACGGTTTGAATTCGCCGATGCTATATCATTTTAATGGCACAGCGTTATATTCAAGTATATTCGATGGTGATATCTTAAAATATTACGATAAAACTTTACAAATCAACATGCACACTGATAAAAATAGTACGTATCGTTTATTATCTAATCGCGCTAATCTAATGGCTTTATGGAATGTACAAGATCGTATACGCCGTCCAAATGATTTAAATATCCCTTACGGTTTTAAACACGAAAGCACTGTTGAACATTCTAAAGAAGAATCATTTTTACATTCTACAAATCAAGTAGCATACCCGAGCGCACACATCACGGATAAAGTTTTCGATTCCAAAGACCTTAAATCACCATTAGACAGAGAGCAAGCCATGTTACAAGGCGTTGTATTAAATGATAGTAGCGTTTCATCCAATCAAACATTCACAGCCAATAAAAATTTATTAGCAGATGCGACATCAACATTTAGCAGCGCTCATAGAGATAAAGATAATCATTTAATCGTTTCTAAAGACAATGGAGGCATAAGTTATCATTTACCTAAATCTATTACCGACAAATACGAAGATATGTATGTCGAAATGGATGTAGAGTTGCTCTCACCTAACAAAGCACATGATGTTAGCGTTAACGAATATAGCCAACAACGCAATGAATTAAGCTACAAATATAGACGCTTTGTTACACCAGTAACCATGCGTGTTAAAGCAAATAAAGATTTAAATATTCAACTATCTAAAGGTGAGTATCGATTTAATATCAAAGGAATTTATGGTGAAGATTATCAAACGTTACGTAACGCTACAAAATCTTTAAATCCAGTCAAAGTTTCTCAACAACGTACTGGCTATACAGTAACTAAGCACAAAGAAGATGAAGGATACATTGTACTTCCTATGGCTTATCGTAATGGTATGAAAGCTTTTTCGGGCAAACAAGAATTGCCTGTCAAACAAGGTAACGGTATTATGACGGTGATTCTTACTGAGAAAGGTCAAGAAACAATCACCTTAAAATATACACCACCGCACACCATACTATTAATCACGCTGTCTCTTTTTGGCGTAATTTCCAGCATTGTCTTCTTATGGTGGTTAAGAAATAAATCTAAAAATAATATACGCGGTAGAAAATATCATTAAAAGTGCCAATACAAAATAAATTTCTTTATTTTGTATTGGCACATCGATATTAAAACATTACTCATTTAGCTAGTATACAAAACGCTACTTTTTAGTAACTATAAGAATATTTACTATCTATATACAGCTTGTGTAGGTCCAAATGGATATTTAGAGATCGTAGTCTCTATTTAAGCTCTATTAATCTCAGTAAAAGTTTCAAGATTTTTATATGTTATACATTGAAATAACTAACCATAATTAAAAATATATTCTGTTTATACTTACATCTTATCCCACAAATGTTAACTAGTACTCTTTGAATAACGAATTACATCTTGTATATTTATGTTCTTCTTTCTCATTGTCAGTAAACAAAAAAAGCGATCCTCATAAAGAGGACCGCTTTTTTTATGCTTATTATGCTGATTAACGAATTTCTTTAATTCTAGCAGCTTTACCACGTAATTCACGTAGGTAGTATAATTTAGCACGACGAACTTTACCACGACGTGGAACTTCAATTTTTTCGATTTTTGGTGTGTGTAATGGGAATGTACGTTCCACACCTACACCTGAAGAAATCTTACGTACAGTGAAAGTTTCTGAAATACCTCCACCACGGCGTTTGATTACTACACCTTCGAATACTTGGATACGTTCACGTGTACCTTCAACAATACGTACGTGCACTCTTAAAGTGTCACCTGGACGGAATGAAGGTAAATCTGTGCGTAATTGCGATTGAGTTACTGCTTCGATTAATTTGTGATTGC
This sequence comes from Staphylococcus sp. Ze2, assembly GCF_048568365.1. Classification (NCBI taxonomy): domain Bacteria; kingdom Bacillati; phylum Bacillota; class Bacilli; order Caryophanales; family Staphylococcaceae; genus Staphylococcus; species Staphylococcus sp. Ze2. The sequence goes on from NZ_CP183486.1 coordinate 2,027,851, forward strand.
TCATTATTTTTCTCTCCTTCAACCTATGTTCTTGCCTTGACAAAATATAGCAGCGGATCATAGTGATTTTTCGTGTGTCGCACACTTAAAATATGTTAGCACATAGTCAGTCTTTTTTCAAATGCTTTTTATATCTTTCTATAATCTCTTTGTCTGCTTGTGACATTGTATCGTAATTCAAAAGATCTGGTCTCTTCGTCCAAGTTCTGATAATTTTCTGCTCATGACGCCACTTTTCAATATTTGCATGATTACCTGACAACAATACATCTGGAACACCCATCCCTTTATATTCACGCGGTCTTGTATATTGAGGGAATTCTAGCAAACCATCTTGAAACGAATCATCTTCGTGTGATTGTTGATTACCTAATACACCAGGAATTAGTCTAACAATTGCATCAGTCATTACCATTGCTGGCAGTTCTCCACCAGTTAATACATAATCCCCCATAGAAATCTCATCCGTTACTAAATGTTCACGAATTCTCTCATCATAACCTTCATAATGACCACAAATAAAAACGATATGCTCTGCTTGACTAAGTTCGTTAGCAATAGCTTGAGTAAATGGACGTCCTTGAGGACACATTAGTATAACTCTTGTATCAGCTGTCTTGTCGATACTATCCATCGCATTAAAAATGGGTTCAGGCTTTAATACCATCCCTTGTCCACCACCAAATGGGTAATCATCTACTTGGTTATGTTTATTTTCTGCAAAATGTCTAAAATCTACAGTATTGACTTGTAACACATCTTTTTCTTGAGCACGCTTCAGTATAGAATGATTTAACACGCCATTAAACATGTCTGGAAATAGAGTTAAATAATCAATCTTCATTAATCTAACAATCCTTCCATTGGGGAGATTTGAATACGTCTACCTTCGACATCAATTTCTTTAACTACGTCTGCAATATAAGGTATTAAATATTCTTTATCTCCTTTAACAACCCAAACATCATTGGCTCCTGTTTCAAAAATTTCTATAACACGACCAATTGGACTATCTTCTTCATCAAAGACCGTACAACCAATAATATCTGAATAATAATATTCATGTTCTCCTAATTCAATTTCCTCATGGTCACGTTCTTGAACTAACGTTTCTCCTTTTAGATGCTCAATATCGTTAATATTATTAATTCCTTCAAATGTTAACATATGCAGTCCTTTATGCATTCTGTACGAGGCAATCGTAAATGTTAATGATTCTTTGTCTTTACGCTCTATCTCAACGGTTTCCCCTGGCTGAAAACGTATATCAGTAAAATCCGAATTAGATTTCACCTTAATTTCTCCTTTAATCCCATGTGTATTTACAATCTTCCCTACTTCAACTTTCATATATGTTCCTCCATAATAATTTGGCTATTTCATTCATATTTGTTTATGTATATTCGCTATTTTATTAGCCTATTATAACACGTAAGTTCAATCACTGTGTCTCATTACATATAAAAAATAAAGCTTCTATAATATGACTTCATTTTTTATTTTTGTTCAACTATATTTGATATTTTTCAATAAAAAAAGAGCACCTCTGGAGGTACTCTTAGAAATATACACAATGTATATTAGGTTAAAAATTATTTTTGGTCATCAAATTTTTTCAAGATACCTTCTCTTGATAAAATGTTATGAACTGTATCAGTTGGTTTCGCACCATCTTTTAACCATTTAAGTGCTAATTCTTCGTCGATTTTAACTTCAGGTGCATTTACATTGTTAGGGTTGTAAGTACCGATTTGTTCGATATTACGACCGTCACGTGGTGCACGAGCATCAGCTGCTACGATACGATAGAATGGATTTCTTTTTGAACCTAAACGTGTTAAACGTAATTTAACTGCCATTTATATTCGCTCCTTTAATTTTCATAGTTTTTATTTTCTACAAGAAATAATAATAACAGTAATCCCCAACTTTGTAAAGAGTTTCTTCTTTACCAATTTCAATATTCTACAAATTTCTTTTCTCCAACTCAAAATGATATCGTATAAAATTTTAAATTATCCTAAACTTGACATTATTCACTAAAAAATATACATTGAAATTAAATTAAATAACGAATGCACTAGGGGTGTTTCTAACTGAGATGAGTCTGACTCAAACCCTTTGAACCTGATCTAGTTTGAACTAGCGGAGGAAAGTGTGAAGTCTAGCATATTTCAAAAACTTTTTGAATCACTACATATATGTTGATATTTCTAATACACAACTTTCTTTCTGAAGGGTTGTGTATTTTTTTTATGGAAAATTAAGGAGTGTATATAATGAACAAAAACGTAATAGTAACTGGCAGTAGTCGTGGATTAGGTGCAACCATAGTAAAAACACTAGCTCAGCATGGCCATAACGTTGTTATAAACTATCATAAAAGTGAAGCCGCTGCACAAAAACTTGTTGATGAAATAGGAACTCGACAAGCAATTGCTTTACAAGCAGATGTGACACAACGAAATGAAATTGACAGGTTAGTTGATGAAGCTACACAATATTTTGGCCAGATAGATGTTGTAATTAATAATGCACTAGTTGGATTTAAATTTGATCCTGTTCAACAAAAAGCATTTGCCGATTTGTCATGGGAAGATTATCAGCAACAAATTGATGGTACATTAAAATCAGCTTTCAATATATGTCAAAGCGTTATACCTCAATTCATCCAAAGACAAAAAGGTAACATCATCTCAATTGGTACTAATCTATTTCAAAATCCTGTCGTCCCTTATCATGAATATACAACAGCTAAAGCTGGATTGATCGGATTTTCACGTAATTTAGCTGCAGAATTAGGACAATATGGTATCACATCAAACATAGTATCTGGTGGTTTGTTAAAAACAACGGATGCAAGTGCAACTACAACAACTGAGGTCTTTGATTTAATTGCTCAAACAACACCACTCAAAAAAGTTACCGTACCACAAGATGTAGCTAATATGGTTGCATATCTCGTATCGGATCAATCTGATGGCATCACAGGGCAGAATTTTACAGTCGACGGCGGCTTAACAATGAATTAATAAGGAGGACTGAGTTATTTATGACACAAACAAAACATCTAAACATCGGTGTACTCATCTATGGATGTGGTCATCATCAAGCTGCATGGCGCATGCCTAATTCAAGCGTTGAACGTATTGGTGATATTACATATTATCAATCGTTAGCAATAATTGCAGAACAAGGGTTATTTGATGCTGTATTTTTCGCTGACAATCAATCGTTTCCTGCCACATCTAAAAGTGATATGCCAGCATTTTGGTTCGATCCTTTAGTTAATTTAACAGCATTATCGCAAGTTACTCAACACGTTGGACTAGTTGCTACAATATCTAGTACATTTTCTAACCCTTTTACAGCCGCTAGACAACTACTGAGCATCGATCACATTAGTCAAGGTCGCGCTGGTTGGAATTTGGTAACTTCGATGACAGATTTAGAAGCTGCAAACCATGGTATGGATCATTTACCTGAACATGAAGAACGCTACAAAAAAGCAGATGAATTCGCTCAAGTGATGAATCAATTACTTGAATCTTGGAGTGTTGATGACTTTTTACATAATAAAGAAGAAAATAGTTTAATTAATAATTCTGCAATCGCCCCTATCAATCACCAAGGTGCACATTTCAATGTTCAAGGACCACTAACAACACCAAGTAGCCCTCAAGGAAAACCAATTGCAATGCAAGCCGGTGCATCGGATCCTGGTATCGAATTGGCAACTAAATACGCAGACGCAGTCTATGCTGTCGCTTGGAATTTTGATCAAGCAAACAATTTTAAAAAGAAATTAAATCAAAAATTAAAACAACAGGGAAAGCCAGAAAATACTTTGAAAGTATTCCCTGGTTTAGTAACATATGTTGGACGATCATATGAAGAAGCATATGCAAAGAAACAACAACTTGATGAATCTTTAGAAGTTGATACAGCTTTAAATCAACTAGAGTTTTTTATTCGCCAAGATTGTCATAATTGGGATTTAGATGAACTTGTTCCATCATTACCACCCGCAGAATCTTTTAATGGTCCTAAAGGACGCTATCAAACTGTGTTAGAAATTATCAAAGATAAAAATCCAACATTACGAGAATTACTAGGCTATTTAAGCGCAGGTGGTGGACATTTAACACTTATCGGTACACCAGAGGACATCGTGGATGAAATGGAACGCTGGTTCGATGAGGGGGTTGCAGATGGTTTTAACTTAATGCCTCCAGTGTTCCCAAATAGTTTACAAGATTTCGTCGATGATATCGTACCTGAATTACAAAAGCGTGGTTTATACCGAACTGAATACGAAGGCAAAACATTTAGGGAAAACATAGGTATTCATTAATAATTTATTTTTATTGGAGTATTCTTTTCAAAACGTTTGTTATAAGCAAAATCGCCGAAATATAAGTGGTTTCATATCATCGACAAATCCTTCAACTTTGTAAGCAGCTTTTTGTGCACGCTTACCACAGACACTGCCTTAGCCTGTATTCTCCCCTTAAGAGTCATGCCAAATCACTACTAAAATAATAGTATAAAGATGATAGTACATATAAATTAAACAGTGGTTATGTGAGATTGTTTTGAATAAATCAATTGATAATAGAACCAACTTTAATCTGAAAGACCGTTCCTATTATGAAAAAATAGCTATAAGAATATAAACAAACTTTAGTTGATAGTTCTGCTAAAGTTTGTCTACGCTCTAAAACCAATACAAAAAAAGTAGTAATCCACGCTTTCGATGTGGATTACTACTTTTTGAATTATTGTTAGATTAAACTTTTTAAGAAACATACTTTAAAATGGTAAATTCATACCATTCATCATATTTTCCATTTGCTTACGCTTACCTTTTTTGCCTTTTCCGCCACCAGAAAATTGTTTCATCATTTTCTTCATGTCGTTAAATTGTTTCATTAGTCTATTTATTTCTTGAACTGAACGGCCAGAACCTTTAGCGATACGTTTTTTACGAGATACATTTAACTTCTCTGGTTCATTACGTTCGCTTGGTGTCATAGACTGAATAATCGCCTTAATATGATCGATTTGTTTTTCGTTCATATTCAATTTATCCATGCCTTTCATCTTGTTCATACCTGGTATCATTTTCATAATATCATCAAGCGGTCCTAGATTTTTAACTTGGTCTAATTGTTCTAAGAAATCTTCTAATGTAAACGATGAAGTACGCATTTTTTTCTCTAAATCTTTCGCTTTATCTTCATCAACATCTTGTTGCGCTTTTTCAATTAAACTTAATACATCTCCCATACCAAGGATACGTGATGCCATACGTTCAGGATGGAATGGTTCTAGACCATCGAGTTTTTCACTCATACCTACAAATTTAATTGGTTTTTGAGTTACGGATCTAATGGATAATGCAGCACCACCACGGGTATCTCCATCTAGTTTCGTCAGTGTTACGCCTGAAACGTCAAGCTGTTCATCGAATGATTGTGCTACATTAACAGCGTCTTGACCTGTCATCGCATCAACAACAAGCATGATCTCATCTGGTTTTGTAATTTCTTTAACGTCTGTCAATTCTTCCATTAAGGCCTCATCGACATGTAAGCGGCCTGCTGTATCAATAATTACAAAATCTAAATGTTCATCTTTAGCATGATTAATAGCATTTTCAACTATTTGTTGTGGCTTTACTTGATCACCTTCACTGTATACTGGTATATCAATTTGTTTACCTACAGTTTGTAATTGATCAATTGCGGCTGGACGGTATATATCTGCTGCAACAAGCAGCGGTTTTTTATTATACTTTTTACGCATTAGCAACGCTAATTTACCTGCAGTTGTTGTTTTACCTGCACCTTGTAAACCAACCATCATTACTACTGTTGGTGGTTTATTAGCCATTGTAATGGTTGAATTTTCCCCACCCATTAATTGAGTCAGTTCTTCTTGCACTATTTTAATTACTTGTTGTCCAGGTGTTAATGATTTCATTACATCTGAACCTAGTGCTCTATCTGATACAGTTTTGATAAAATCTTTAACGACTTTAAAGTTAACGTCTGCTTCTAATAATGCTAATCTAACTTCGCGCATCATCAATTTAATATCCGCTTCTGTGACTTTACCTTTACCACGGATTTTTTGCATCGTTCCTTGCAAACGATCGGACAATCCTTCAAATGCCATATCAAATACCTCCTTTGTGTTCTCTAGTCTAAATCTTCTAGTGCTTGAATGTATTGCTTTATTTTTTCTGGTTCATTAACATGCTGCTTAATTTGTTCATATAATTTTTGTCTTTGTTCAAAATTACGGTATAAACCTAATTTCGTTTCATAATCTTCAACTAAATCGCCAGTTCTTCTTATGTTATCATACACTGCTTGTCGACTCACATCAAATGTATCAGCTATCTCGCTTAAAGAATAGTCCTGTAAATAGAATAACTCTAAATAGTTTCTTTGCTTTTGAGTGAGTAACGCTTGATAAAAGTCAAACAAGTAGTTCATACGAATCGTTTTAATTAAATCATTTTGACTCATCTGAGTGACCATCAATTTCTTCCGCGTTTTTATTTGGCGCTTCATTTTCATCTACATTTTGTTCAATCATATCAGCAAATAGTCCATAAACATAACTTTCTGGATTAAATGGTTGTAAATCATCTAATTTTTCACCTAAACCTACATATTTTACTGGTATGTGTAGTTCATTACGTATTGCTAACACGATACCACCTTTGGCAGTACCATCTAATTTCGTAAGTACAATACCCGTCACGTTAGTAACTTCTTTAAATGATTTCGCTTGTGACAATGCGTTTTGACCTGTAGTTGCATCTAAGCATAGTAATACTTCATGAGGTGCTTCTGGGACAGCACGTCCTATGACACGCTTCACTTTTTCTAATTCATTCATTAAATTAGATTTGTTTTGTAAACGCCCTGCTGTATCACAAATAAGAATATCTACATCCTTACTTTTCGCAGCATTTATTGCATCATACATTACTGCAGCTGGGTCTGAACCTTCGCTCTGACTCATTACTTCAACTCCAACACGTTCTCCCCAAACTTTAAGTTGTTGAATCGCACCCGCTCTGAATGTATCTCCTGCAGCTAACATTACTTTCTTACCTTCTGCTTGATAACGGTGGGCTAATTTACCGATTGTTGTTGTTTTACCAACACCATTGACACCTACCATTAAAATGACATTAAGTCCTTCATTTTCTATATTCATTACTTCTGAATTATCATCATCTTGATGATAAATTTCCACTATTTTTTCTACAATAACTTCTCGTAAATCTTCTGTTTCTGAAATATTACGACGTTGTGCTTCTTCACGCAATTCTTCAACTAATTGCATTACCGTGTTAAATCCAACGTCAGCCGTAATAAGCATTTCTTCTAAAGCTTCGAAGAATTCTTCATCAACTTTACGATAACGTGCAATTAAATTGTTAAGTTGAGCTTGGAAGTTTTCACGAGATTTCTCTAATCCTGCTCTAAATTTCGCACCTAATTGCTGTGCTTCAATTTCTTCAAAGTCTTCTATAGATATTAGGCCATCATCATCAAAATCTGCTTCTTTTAATTTTTTTGGCTTTTTGGCTGGTTGTTCATCTTGGGACTCATCTATCTCTTTTTGAGAGTCCTCAGATAATTGTTCTAGATCTTCTTGTTGCTTTGGTTCTTCTGAGTTACTAGAAAATTTATCCTTTAATCGTTTGAAAAAGCTCATGCTTGTTCCTCCTTAATAACTTCATCAATTGTATTTAAATTCACACTCACTAATTTGGATACACCAGATTCTTGCATCGTTACACCATATAATCGGTCTGAAAATTCCATCGTGCCCTTGCGGTGAGTAATCACAATAAATTGTGTTTGGTCTGATAAAGCTTTAAGATATTGTGCATATCTAATAACATTTGCTTCGTCCAATGCAGCTTCTACTTCGTCTAATATAACAAATGGTGCTGACCTTACTTTTAATATTGCAAATAATAGAGCAATAGCACTGAGTGCACGTTCTCCACCACTTAATAAAGATAAGTGTTGTAGTTTTTTGCCTGGAGGTTGAACAATAATATCTACGCCTGCTGATAAGTAATCGTCATCCGTTAAACGTAATTCTGCTTGTCCGCCACCAAATAGTGATTTAAACACTTCAGCAAAATGGCCTTGTACAGCATGGAAAGTCTCTTTAAAACGGTCTTTCACTTCTTGATCCATTTCTTCTATAAGCTGTTCCAATGTTGCTTTAGCTGCCCTTAAATCAGCACGTTGTTCATCTAAAAATGTATAACGTGCGTTAACTTCCTCAAATTGTTCAATCGCATTTAGATTAACATGTCCTAATTCTTCAATAGACATTTTTGTTAACTTGACTTTTTTACGCAACACTTCAATATCCTCATCTAATTCATATAACTCACTCGCACGTTCATACGTCATATGATAAGTATCATTCAAGTGGTTGATTGCATAATTAATTAGCACATCTAAACGTGATTGCTCAGATTTAATATCTTGGTAGCGATTTTCAATAGATAAAATATCTTGATTCGCTTCTTGTAACATTTGATCTGTTTCTTCAATTTTATCATTTAATTCTAGTCTACGCGATTTCACTTCTTCGATGTCTTGTGCTAATTGAGCTTTAGCATTTTTACTTTGCTCAATATTACTTTGAATTGTCTCAAAGGCTTTTTCACCGGTCATTTCATCAGAATTAAATAACTTTATTTGGTCATCTAATTTTTCTTGTTGACTAGCAACCGTTGAGAGTTGTTTAGTAATTCTTGTGTGTGTTTGTTTTTGTGCACTCAATCTTTCTTTTACTACTGCTAAATCCGACTGCTTTTGGTGTAACTGTTGTTGGATTTGTGTTGTACTCTCTTTGCCTTCTTTAGATAATTTTGTATAAAGGTCAATATCTTCCTCTAACTTTTGTAATTGGGTTTTAATTTCAACCAATTTTTGTTTTTTATCATTTAAGGTTTGCTTGCTCGTTGCACTTTGATATCCATCATTTTTTTCAAATTCAAATTCTTCATGTTCATCTTTTAAATGTGCTTCATTTTTTCGTAATCTATCTAACTCTAACTCATAATCATGAACTTTTTGTTTTGCTAAATTATAAATTTGACTTGTGGCGAAATAGTTTTCGCTAGTACTATCTGCATTTTCTTTGATTTCTTGGAATTGTTTCTCAAATTGAACAGTTTGCTTTTGATAATCTGCTAATTGTGCACGCATTTTAGCAAGTTCATCTTTTTGTGCTAAAATACTTTTCGATTTTCGATCGCCGCCTCCGGTCATAGATCCACCAGGATTAACTATATCTCCATCTAATGTAACAATACGTGTACGGTATCTTATTTTTCGAGCTAGTTCATTAGCATTTTTTAATTCATCAACGACAATTGTATTACCTAATAAATTTTGTACGACGTTTTGATAATCCGCTTCAACTTGAATCGCTTGAGATGCGATGTTAATAAAACCTTCTGCCTCTTGAGCTGTCGTCAATATATCACTAGCAATTTGACGTGGTTGAATAACATTTAATGGTAAAAATGTTGCTCTTCCTAAACCGTGTTGTTTAAGATATTGAATCGCTTGACGTCCTTCTTTTTCAGAATCAACAATAACGTGTTGTAAAGATGCGCCTAAAGCCGTTTCAATAGCTTTAGTTAAATCTGAAGGTACTTGGATAACTTCTGCTACCGCACCTCGAATTCCTGTTAACTGATTATTTTTTGCTTTTAATATATGTTTAACTCCATTAAAGAAATAACTATATTCTTCTTGTTGTGTCGCAGCACTATCTATACGAGACTTAAGCTTTTCATTGAACCTATATGCCTGATGTAATTTTTCTTCATATTCACTACGTTGTTGTTTGAGTTCTGTTAATTTGTGTTTATACTCATTAAGTTGCTGCTCTGCTTTTTTTAATTCTTTCTGTGCCATTGTGCTGTTTTTTTCAGCTTCGTTAATGTCGTGTTGAATTTGTTTCAATTGTTCAAATGCTTCAAGTAGTCTTGAATCTAAGCGTGATTGTTTAGATTCATTTTCTTGTATCGTATGCTCTAAAAAGCGTATATCATTATTCACATCTGACTGTTCCGACATCAACTGATAATATTTGTTTTTAATTTCTTCTAACTTTTCATCATGTTGATCATCCGTCACATAAAGTTGAGATTCAAAATATTGTATTTTTTCATTTAATTCTTTTTGTTGTGATTTAAGTCGATCTATCTCTGTTTGTGCTTCCGCTTTCTCTTGCTTTAATGTAGCAGTTTGATTCAGAAGGCTTTCTTGCTCTTCTTCAAATCTTGCGTTTGTTTTAGATTGATTCTTTTTACGTTCTTCTAACACATTTAATTGACCCGTATATTTTTCAACTTCTTCTGTAGCTTTTACGAGTTGATAATTTAAAGATTCGATGCGTTCATCTAATTGCTGTCTTTCAGCTTTAAACTTATTTAGTGATTGTGTGTGTTGAACTTTTTCACCATCTTTTGTTGATTGCTGGCTTTTTAAATAATTTAACTTTTCGTCTAGTTCGTGGATATTATTGTTATATTGTTCAATATCATAGACCGTTACTAGTACATCACTCTTTTCCATTTCTTTTGAAAGATGCTTATATTCTTTGGCAATTGCTGCCTCTTCTCGTAACGGTTCAACCCGACCTTCTAAGTCGTATAAAATATCTTCTACTCGTGAAAGGTTATCTTCAGTTTGAGCTAATTTTTGTACTGAAGTTGCCTTTCTTTTTTTATATTTCAACACACCTGCAGACTCTTCTAAAATTTGTCTTCTATCGATAGGCTTGGCATTTAATATTTCATCTACTCGACCTTGTGAAATAATACTAAACGCTTCTTTTCCTAAACCTGAATCTAAGAATAAATCTAGAATATCTTTTAACCTTGCTCTATCATTGTTCAGGTAATATTCACTTTCGCCACTTCTATACAAACGACGCGTCACTGTTAATTCATCAGCTTCTACCTGCAACTTGCCTGCACTATTATCTAACTTTAATTTTACTTCTGCATAATTCTGAGCTTTACGATGTTCTGCGCCGGAAAAAATAATATCTTCCATCTTAGCACCACGTAAAGATTTAGCTGACTGTTCACCTAATACCCATTTTATTGCATCAGTGATATTACTTTTCCCACTACCGTTTGGTCCAACTATTGCTGTTACGCCTTCATCAAACTGAACGTTTGTATGCTCAGCAAAAGATTTAAAACCAAAGGCATCTATAGATTTTAAATAAACCATGCTATTCTCCTTCAAGGTGTTCCTTCTCTTGTATCAATTTAGAAACACTTTTACATTAACCTTTAAGTTAATACATTTCTTAATAAACAACATTTTAGAATTAATCCTATCAATGTATTATTTATCATAAAAATGCATTTGCTATATTTACTTATTTTTTAATTTTTTATATGCTTGTTCAGCAGCTTTTTGTTCTGATTCTTTTTTAGTCTTTCCTTTTCCTTCTGCTACGGCTTTATCTTCTAAAATAACTTCAGAAGTAAACAGTCTATGATGTGCTGGTCCTTCTTCATTGATGAGTCGATAAGTCACATCGCCTTGGTTTTGTCTGTGCACAAACTCTTGAAATTGTGTTTTAAAGTCTACCACACCATCTAATTCATCATCTTCTACGTAAGGGAATATAATCTTTTCAGAGAATTTCCATACTGCTTCTAAGCCTTGATCTAAATACAGTGCACCTACAAATGCTTCAAAAGCATCAGAAACTAGTGAAGGACGACTTCTGCCTCCTGTTTTTTCTTCGCCTTTACCTAATAAAATTAATTCATTCAATTGAATTTTTTTCGCAAATATTACAAGTGATGGCTCACATACAATTGTTGCACGCATTTTTGTTAAATTACCTTCAGGCAATTCTGGATATTTATCAAATAAATAGCGTGAAACCGTCAATTCTAATACCGCATCTCCTAAAAATTCTAATCTTTCATTGTGATCTAAGCGATCCATATTAAAATCATTTATGAAACTAGAATGCGAAAATGCCTGTTGATATAAATCGACTTGATTAAAATTCAAATCTAATTCTTGCATTTTTTGGGCAAACTTTTTTTGGAATGCTTGAACCATTTCTTTCTTTTTATGATTGGTCAATCTCTTTCCTCCTCAGATAAAAACAACTATATGCTAAAATTACTGTATACGCTTTTATTCTACGTGAAAGTTCAATAAAACTAAAGAAAAAACTGTTTGTCATATATAAGATTGTTACGCTCTACAACTAGTGTGTAATACATTTATATTAATGTTTAATTAATCTACAGTTTAAATATAGATGTTTCTCAAATAAAAAAATCTGAGCCGTTTTTACTACGACTCAGATATTTGCTTATTATTTTTCAATACTATTGATAAAGTTAACCGCATCACCAACTGTGTTGATTTTTTCAGCTTCTTCATCTGGAATTTCAGTACCAAATTCGTCTTCTAATTCCATTACTAATTCAGCGATATCTAGTGAGTCAGCGCCTAAATCATCTTTAAAAGATGCATCTTTAGTAACTTTTTCAGCGTCAACACCTAAACGGTCAACTATAATATCTTTTACTTTGTCGAAGTTTTCCACGTCGATTCACCTCCTTTTAAAAAAGTCTAATTATAGACTTTTATATTTTCCCATTTTATCAATTGAAATACAAGTAGTAATTCATAGTATTACACTAGAAAAACTAATATCATGTTCAAACGAACAACGACTTGTGAACAATTGAATAGCTCATAGGTTACATATACATGCCACCATTGACATGAATTGTTTGACCTGTAATATATTTAGCTTTTTCAGAAGCTAAAAATGCTACAGTATGAGCTATATCGGAATCTTCACCAAATTCAGCTAATGGGATTTGTTCTAACATTTGTGCTTTAAGTTCATCACTTAAAGCATCTGTCATATCTGAAACAATAAATCCTGGCGCAACAGCATTAACAGTAATGTGTCTAGACGCTAATTCTTTTGCAGCTGACTTGGTTAATCCGATAACACCTGCTTTAGTGGCAACATAGTTAGCTTGTCCTGGATTTCCGACCGCGCCAACAACGCTTGATAAATTGATGATAGAACCGCCTTTTTGTCTTAACATTTGTGGTGTGACTTTTTGAATACAATTAAAGACACCTTTTAAGTTTGTATCAATTACATCATCCCACTCTTGCTCTTTCATTCTCATCAATAAATTATCACGTGTAATACCTGCATTGTTTACAAGTACATCTACTGAGCCAAATTGACTAACTACTTCTTTAATCATCGCTTTGACTTCATCACCGTTTGCTACATTCGCTTGAATCGCAAAGCTTTCTACGCCTTTAGCTTTGATTTCTTCTACGACAGCATCAGCTTTCTCTTTATTACCGGCATAATTTACTACAACATTATAACCTTCTTCTGCTAATTGGATAGCAATACTGCGTCCGATACCTCTTGACGCTCCTGTTACTAATGCACTTTTAGTCATTTTCATTCCAACCTTTCACGTCTTCTAGTGTTTGAATTGAAGTTACTTTTACATCTCTGTTAATTTTTTTAATTAAACCTGATAATACTTTGCCAGGGCCAATTTCAATAAATTGATCCACACCTTGATCAATTAACCACTGCGTTGAATCTATAAATTGAACAGGTGAATATAATTGTTCTATCATATTTGCTTTAATGACGTTTGCATCAGTTTCACCTTTGGCATGTACATTTTGTACCACGGGATATTGAGCATCTCGCCACTCGAACTGATCAATAAATGATGCAAAATCATCTTTGATTACTTGCATCATAGATGAATGGAATGGACCCGATACTGCTAATGGTAAAACACGCTTAGCGCCTAATGATTTACCTTCAGCTACTAAGTGATCAATTAATGTTTTATGACCTGAAACAACGATTTGTCCAGGAGAATTAATATTTGCTGGTTCAATAATTTCCTCTTCAGTTGATAATTGCTTACATATAGCATCAACTTCCTCGTAATCCAAGCCTAATACAGCCGCCATGCTCCCCACACCATTCGGGAAAGCTTCAGCCATAAGTTGACCACGCTTTCTTACAATCTTTACTGCGTCTTCGAATTTCAACACATTGCTAGCGACTAAACTCGCATACTCGCCTAAGCTATGCCCCATTGTATAATCTGCATTCAACTCATTTAACGCATTAAATAATGCAATGCTATGGGTTAATAAAGCGGGCTGTGTATTTTCAGTTTGACCAAGTTTTTCTTCGCTATCTGTAAACATTGTTTCTAAGATATCGAAGTCTAAAGCTTGTTGTGCTTGATTTAGGATTGAAGTTGCTACTTCGTCTTGTTCATATAAATCGTTTGCCATACCAACTTTTTGTGAACCTTGGCCTGGAAATATTATCGCTGTTTTACTCATCTTGTGTACCCACCGTTTCTTTCATAGTTTCAACAATTTTTTGTTCTCCGGCAATTTTTGCCTGACGAATCGCTGAATAAAATGCTTTAGCACTAGAACTACCATGCGCTTTCACTACCGTGCCGTTCAGTCCTAATAATACAGATCCACCATACTCAGCATAATCCATTTTCGTCATTAATCCTTTTAGGTCTTTTTTCAAAATTAGTGCTGCAACTTTATTTTTCAAGCTGCTTAAAAGTGTTGACTTAAACATTTTACCCATCGCTTTAGCTACACCTTCTAAATTTTTCAAAATCATATTACCGGTATAACCATCAGTCACTACAACATCAGCAGCATCATTCATCAATCCTTTAGCTTCTACGTTACCTGTAAAATGAAAGTCATTTTGTGTTTCCATTAAATGATAAGCCTTTTTGGTCAATGTATTGCCTTTGGCTGCTTCAGTACCAATATTCAATAAACTTACTGAAGGTTGTGAAATACCTCTAATCTTTTGTGCATAAATATTACCAAGTTGAGCATATTGCAATAAATGTTCTGCCTTTGCTTCAGCATTTGCGCCAACATCCATAAACACAAAACCTTTGCCCGAAACTGTTGGCAACGTCACAACTAATGCTGGACGCTCTACACCCTTGATACGGCCGACTATAAATAACCCTGCTGACATTAGAGCACCTGTGTTTCCAGCTGAAACACACCCATCTGCTTCTCCAGATTTCACCGCTTCTGCCATTCGAACCATTGAGCTATCTTTTTTACGCTTAATCGCTCTAACAGGTTCATCATGCATAGTTATAGACTCTGTACAATGACGTACTTCTACACGGTCATGCTTTAGGGTACATTTTGACTCATCACCAAATAAAATGATTTCTAAGTCTTCAAATTTGTTAACCGCCATTTCAACAGCTTCCAAAACGATTTCAGGTGCGTCATCTCCACCCATCATATCAATCGCTAATTTAACCATTTTGTTCATCCTCACTTGTATAATACATTTTAAATGTTCCTTTAAAAACAACCGTATCTTTAACATACGATTCGACTTTTATAATATAATATTTATTTGTTATTTCACTGGTTTGCGCATTAGCGCGTACCGTTTCGTTTAATTTCACTGGTTTTGTAAACACAACATTACTTTCACTTGTTAATACGACTGATTTATGTATAAGTGCTACACATAAAGAGTTTGCTTGTGCAAATAGAACGTGCCCTCTCGCGATTTTATTTTTGGTGAAGACAGATTCTTCATCAATATTAATAATTGAAGTGGCATATTTGTCAGGTTCTACATTAATCACGTCACCTATGATTTCATTTCCTTCAATAGAACGGATACTTTCATAGTTTTTCCTAGCTACAGATTTAATTCGTGTTCTTAACTCAGGAATATTTAAGTGTGTACGATCCAACCTTATTGTTTGGATGCTTACTGAAAATAAAGTACTTAAATCTAAATCTGTAATAAACGGATTTTTAGCTATCTCTTTTTTTATTGCGTCACGCCGCTCTTGTTTTTTTAATTTCATCGCATTCAAACTCCTATGTTTTTAGTACCAAGTCTTAAACACTCCTAACATATCATAACACTTTCCTTTTCAATTGCTCAACAAAAAACATACGTAAGTTCGAATTTAATAACTTTTAAGTACATATTTTTTATAATATCTAAATCAGTGTACTTTTTCAGCTAATAAACAATGATAGTCATCATTCATTAACTCCTCCAAATTCATTTAAAAATAAACTTACTAAAATTTCTTCGAATTGAACAATAACACAATACTTAATAGCGTTATTTAAATGTTTATGCATAATAAATTTCAACATTTGTTATACATATTATTTATTTATTCATTTTAAATAAATAAATATTTTCGCTATTTCCTATTGAATTAATTATAAACTATACGTATAATTTTAAATAATTTGAAATTTCAAATATATTTAAAATAATCAGAAATTTATTTTTTATACCATTCATTTCTAGGAGGATATTATGAAGAAAATTTTTTCTACCACGCTACTAGCTAGTTCTATTTTAGCTATTACATCAGGTAACGTTCACGCTGAGGAAAGTAATAGTATACAACCTGAGAGTTTTAAAAAGGCTGATAATTCAACTATTCAAAATGAGACAGACGTAAAACAATATCTAAATCAGCATGCACAAGATTTGGTCAAAGACTCAAGCAAAACTAAAAATGAAGCTTTTAATAAAAATGCTTTTAAACAATATGAAGTAGCAAATAAAAATACAGACAAAACTGGTGTGACACACTATACTCTAAAGGCTAAAATTAATGACATCACTTCTAGTGATAGTACACTTAAGGTACATGTAAACAAAAAAGGCGACGTAAAATTAATCAATGGTAGTATTGACAAACCATACATAAATGTTAAAAATTCAAACGAGATAACTTCTGCTCAAGCCGAAAAAAACGCTTTTAAAGCCATTGGTAAATCAAAATCAAAAGTTAAAAATATCAAAGGTTATGACATCGTTAGTAAAAATAATTTGGATATAAATAGTGATAAACAAAAACTCGTTTATAATATTGAATTGAATTATGTTTCACCTAAGGTAGCACATTGGAAGATTCAAGTTGATGCAGCAACAGGTAAAATCATAAAAAAACAAAACACACTTCAAAAAGCAACAACTGAAGGGAAAGGTACTGGCGTTAACGGAGATGTAAAATCACCACTTAACTTAACTCAATCACAAAATCAATATACGCTACATGATACATCTAGTAATGCAACAATTGATACACAAACTGCTAATAATACGACAAATACTATGGCGCCAATTACTAATGATAGTACAAACTTCAATAAAAAATCTCAACGAGCTGGTGTTGATGCACATTATTATGCAAAAGAAGTTTATGACTATTATTTAGATACATTTGATAGAGACAGCTATGACGATAATGGTGGCGCAATTAATTCTATTGTCAATTACGATAAGAATTTCAACAATGCTGCGTGGACTGGACAATACATGATATACGGTGATGGCGACGGCCAAACCTTTAAAGAACTATCAGGTGCTAGTGATGTCGTGGCCCACGAACTAACACATGCAGTAACAGAGCGTACTGCTGGCTTAGAATATAGCTATCAACCAGGAGCATTAAATGAATCATTTTCTGATGTATTTGGGTATTTTGTCGATCCAGATAATTGGTTAATGGGTGAAGATGTTTACACGCCTGACCAAGATGGCGATGCTTTAAGAAGTCTGAAGAACCCTGAAGATTACAACCAACCAGCTCACATGGATCAATACCAAAAAGGCAGCGAAGATAACGGCGGTGTTCATACCAATAGCGGTATACCAAATAAGGCTGCATATTTAACAATCACAGATATCGGGAAAGACAAAGCAGAACAAATTTATTATCTTGCCCTCACAGAATACTTAACACCAAATGCTCAATTTACAGATGCTAAAACAGCACTTACTGTTGCGGCAGATAAACTATATGGCGATAATAGCGAAGAAGGTAAAGCAATTGAAAAAGCATGGGATGATGTTGGTGTGAAATAATTTAAAAGTGTTTATCATTGTTAACACTTAGAAAACACACGATAAGTCAGTTTAAAAAACAAACTCAAAACTAGCATATTAATATCACATTATGTTGACCTAAAAACCAAGGCACTTTCCAGTAAAACAATGACAAAGTCATTTTATTTTACTGGAAAGTGCCTTAATTTTACTTATGATTAATCGAAGCTCATATATAGTAAATTCTTCTCAATAAATGATCTTAAAGTTTGGTATTGTGGCTCAAAAAATATTCCTGTTTGAATTAATTCTGCCGCTTCATCTCTAGCAACTTCTAACATTTTATAGTCTTCGACGACGTTTGCGACTAAGAAATCTGGCAAACCACTTTGTTTTACGCCGAAGAAATCTCCAGGACCTCTCATTTCAAGATCTCGTTCACTGAGTTCAAAACCATCTGTTGTTTGCGTCATGATATTCATACGTTCTATACCTGTTTCGGTTTTTGGTGAAGCAATCAATACGCAATAACTTTGATGTTCACTTCTACCTACACGACCTCTCAACTGATGTAATGTAGATAATCCAAAACGATCGGCATCGTATATCATCATAAATGTAGCGTTTGGTACATTTACCCCTACCTCGACAACGGTTGTTGATACTAAAATATCTATTTCATGATTACTGAATTTTTGCATAACCTCATCTTTTTCATTGGAATGCATTTTACCATGTAATAACCCCACTTTGTCAGTACCATAAAAAGCTTGTAATGATTCATATAATTCAACCACATTTTGAACATCTTCTAGGTGTTCAGAGCTTTCAATCAATGGACATATGACGTAGGCTTGACGACCTTTCTTCAATTCAGAAGTCATTTGGTTCAAAACACTTTCGTACGCTTCATGTTTTGACCATGAAGTAATAATTGGTTTTCTACCTTTTGGCAACTGCTTAATTGATGAAACATCCATTTCACCAAACACTGAAATAGCTAAAGTTCTAGGGATAGGCGTTGCTGTCATGAATAGTACATTTGTCATAGCACCTTTTTCTCTAAGTAGTTGTCGTTGATTCACACCAAAACGATGTTGCTCATCAGTAATAACAAGTCCAACATTATTAAATTTCACGTCATCCTGAATCAATGCATGTGTTCCAATTAAACAATCAATTTCATTATTATTTAATTGATCTAATAATAATCGTCGCTTTTTACCTTTTACTGAACCCGTTAATAACGCGACATTCATCCTGTCACCAAATATATCTACTAAACTTTCAGCATGCTGTTCTGCTAAAATTTCAGTCGGAACCATTAATGCCGATTGAAAACCAGCTGTTTTTAATGCATACATGCAGATAGCTGCAACAACAGTTTTCCCAGAGCCCACATCACCTTGGAGTAAACGATGCATACGTATTGGAGCCTTCAAATCACGAAAGATTTCATTAACGCTATGTTTTTGGGCATCAGTGAGTTCAAAAGGCAAACTATCAATAAAATGTTTAACTAAATTGATATCATAATCAACCTCAATAGCTTCATCCGAAGTTTTCTCAAGCCTATTCAACCATTGCATTCTTAGTTCGAACATAAATAACTCTGTAAATGCATAAGTTCTGCGCGCCTTTAGTAATGAAGCTTTATCAGTTGCAAAATGAAGTGCTTTAATTGTATTTTCTAATGATTCTAACTTATATTTTTTTCTTAACTCTGCTGATAACCATTCATGTATAGATACTTGATCTAATACTTGACGTATCATATCTCTTAATGGTTTTTGCTTAATACCCTCTTTTATGCGATACACAGGTTCGAATTGGGCAGACTCTGTAACCTGTTGATTGAAAAACATTCTATTTCCATTAATTTCTTGCTTTCTTCTATCCCATTTACCTTTTACCGTAACTGTGCCATGTAGTTCAATTTTCTTTTTTAAATAAGGCTGATTGAAAAAAGTGCATTTTACTGCAATGTTATTGACCATGATATGTACTGTTAACTTAGATTTATTACGACCAAAAAAAGCGACAGTCGGTGTTGAATATACTTCACCTACCACTGTCACTGTCGCTTGGTCTTCTGCTTCATTTAAGTCAATTACAGTATTATCTTCGTAACGTGTCGGTAGATATAAGATTAAATCTTCAACGGTATAAATATTTAATTCATTTAACACCGCTAAACGTTTAGGTCCTAGACCTTTAATTTGAGATAACGGAAATGGACTTTCTATTAAATTGACTTTTGACATTATTAATCACCAAATATTTCTTGTTTTAGACGCTGACCTGTCGGTGTGCCAGCTAAACCTCCACGACCAGTTTCACGTAAAGCAGATGGCATCGTTTGGCCAATCTTATACATTGCTTCTATCACTTCATCTGTCGGTATTCTAGATGTTACACCTGCTAATGCCATGTCTGCAGATACGATTGCATTAGAAGCACCGGCAGCATTTCTTTTCACGCAAGGAACCTCTACTAAACCAGCAACTGGATCACATACTAAACCTAGCATATTTTTCAAACAAATTGCAAAGGCTTCAGCTGATTGCTGTGGTGTACCTCCAGCAAGTTCAACTGTTGCACCTGCCGCCATAGCCGCTGCCGAGCCTACCTCAGCTTGACAACCACCAGCCGCACCTGAAATTGATGCATTGTTTGCTACAACGAAACCAAACGCACCTGAGGTTAATAAAAAGTTAAGCATATCTTTACGCGTGGGCTCAAGACGAGGTTTTAAGCCAAATAATACTCCTGGTACTACACCAGCTGAACCTGCAGTAGGCGTTGCACAAATTTTTCCCATCGCTGCGTTGACTTCGTTTGTTGCAACTGCTTTACTAACTGCATCTAATAACGTTGCACCTGATAATGATTTCCCTGTTTTTAAATATTCTTTAATTAATACAGCATCACCACCAGTTAGTCCCGTCGTTGATGTTACTCCCGCTAGTCCTTCATCCAATGCATTTTCCATTGTTTGTAAATTTTTATCCATATGTGCATAGACATCAGCTTCAGATAAACCTGTCACTTCCATCTCTTGTTCTAACATGATTTCATGAATTTTCTTATCTTGTGCCTCACACATCTCTATTAATTCTTTCACGCTTTTAAACATGCAATACCTCCGTTAGGCGTCTCCCATGAGTGAAACCGTCACTACACCATCGACGTTTTTAATTTTCTCTATAATATCTTTGTTTACAGCATCGTCTAACTCGCAAGTCATTAACGCTTGATCGCCTTTTTCTTTTCTCGATACTTGCATACTTCCCACATTAATACTTGAATCTCCTAAAATATTAGCTACTTTACCGATCGTGCCGAATGTATCCTTGTGAAATACAAGCAATGCTGGGTAATTCCCACTAATTGCAATATTAAAGCCGTTAATTGCTACAACTTCAATTTTACCACCACCGATAGACACACCTTCCACCGAAATCTCCTTTTCAGCATTACTCATATTTATAATAGCTGTATTAGGATGTGATCTCTCTTCAGCCATTTCTATAAAATTAACTTTCATTCCTGCAGTTTCTGCTGCTTCTAAACTCTTTTGTATTCTATCGTCGTCCGTATCATAGCCTAATAAGCCACCTACAAGTGCAACATCTGTGCCATGACCTTTATAAGTTTCCATAAATGAGCCATACAAATAGATATCAACTTGATTCGGTAATTGATTAAATAAATCTCTTGCTACCAATCCAATTCTTACCGCCCCTGCTGTATGAGATGACGACGGACCTATCATTGTTGGACCAATTATATCGAAAACTGTTTTATATTTCATAATTATACCCCACTCTTGTTTTTAATGTTTCTAAAGTGTTGCGCTTACATTCTCAAACATCTAGTTTATTATAACAAGTCCATTAGACATTATAAACCAAAACTGGTTGCATTGTTCTTTTTAAGTTAAAAATATAATTGACTGCAATTCATATAAATTTGCATAATTAAATTAAATCACTACATAAAAACGAGAGCGAAATAGAAATCAAAACTAAATTTGATTTCGTACTCTCGCTCTCAAAACATCAGAATGTTTAATATTAAACCTACAATAAAACAATATTCAAACCATTGTTTAACAACATAGCCTATTTACAATGATGCTTAATTTTTAGTCACATCTATATATCATTGCGTTTAAATCAATAACTATTTCGGCGATCATTCTACTGAAAATAAATATTGGTATACAGGTTGCTGGCCATCATGTTGATCTAGCTCGATATCTGGATAAGTTTCCTCAACCCATGTTTCTATCTCGGCAGTAACAGTTTCATTCGCATCTTCCCCAACAATCATAGTTATGATTTCACTATCTTCTTCAATCATTTGTGAAAGCAAGCCTTTAACTGTATCAAACTCATTATCTTGACTTGTAACAATTTTATCTTCTACTAAGCCCATAAATGCGCCTTTTTTAATTTCAACGCCATCTATTTTAGTATCTCTAACTGCATAAGTAACTGAACCAGAATTAACCGCTTCTAATGACTCAACCATACGAGATTTATTATCATCAAGTGAATCAGACGCATCATAGTTAAATAATGCAGCAATGCCTTGAGGAATAGATTTTGTTGGAATAACAATCGCTTCTGCTTCAACAATATCAGCTGCTTGTTCACTAGCCATAAGGATATTTTTATTGTTAGGTAAAATGATCGCGCGTTTACATTGTGATTGTTCAATCATTTTCACTATGTCTTCCGTCGATGGGTTCATAGTTTGGCCACCACTAATCATATGTGTTGCGCCCATTGATTTAAATAACTCAGAAACGCCATCACCCATTGATATAGCAATTACAGCAGTTTCAACAGTTTCGTTTTCATCACTTTGAGGTACAGATTGATTATTTTGCTCTTTTTTCACAACTTCTCTGTGTTGTTCACGCATATTTTCTACTTTTAATTTAATTAATTCACCATATTGTTGACCGTAATTAAATACATCACCTGGTTTTTCAGTATGTACGTGTACTTTAACTATTTCTTCATCATTAATCACTAATAAAGAATCACCAAATGCACTCATATCTTCTCTGAATTCTTGTTCATCGAAAGTTTTTTTATTTTTACCAAAACGAACCATCATTTCAGTACAATAACCATATTCAATGTCTTCAGTATTAATCACACCATGAAAATCATGCGCTTCATTTACCAATGAATCTTTGTCTAATTTTGGTGATTGTGCGGATACTTTTTCTCCTTTTAATGCTTTTAGGAAACCTTCGTAAACCACTACCAAACCTTTACCACCACTATCAACAACTCCTACTTCTTTTAAAACTGGTAATAAGTTTGGTGTGTTTTCAAGTGAAATTTCTGCTTGTTCTAAAATATAAGTCATCAACTCAATACAATCTTCAGTTTCTTCAGCTTTACGCATTGCAGCATCTCCTGCATCTCTAGCTACTGTTAAGATTGTACCTTCTACTGGTTTCATAATTGCTTTATAAGCTGTATCTACACCAGCTTTAAAGCTTTCAGCAAATTGTTGTGCATTGATTTCGTCATAATCTTCTAAATTTTTACTAAAGCCTCTAAATAATTGAGAAAGTATTACTCCAGAGTTACCTCTAGCACCCATTAATAAACCTTTAGAATATGTCTTTCCTAGTTCACCTATATGTTGTGACAAATTCTCTTCTACTGCTTCTCTACCAGATGTCATAGTCAAATTCATATTAGTTCCTGTGTCTCCATCAGGTACTGGATATACATTTAATGAATCGACTAAATCTGCATGATTTGATAAATTTTGTGCCCCTTGTATAATCATTTCGGCAAATAATTTACCATTTATTTTGCTAACCATTGCGTAATATCCTCCTAGTTCTTCGTGCCATTATTGACGCGCACACCTTGTACAAATATATTTATTGAGTTTACTTTTACTTTTAATGTTTGTTCTAATGTATATTTCACAGTTGATTGTACATTGCTTGCAACTTCTGATATTTTTGTCCCGAAGCTGACAATTGTATACATATCAACATCAATCACTCCATTGTTTTCTCTTACAACAATGCCTTTAGAATAATTTTCATGCCCTAATATTTCGGCAATACCGTCTCTTACTTGTTGTCTAGAAGCCATGCCTACAATTCCATAACATTCTACTGCTTTACTGCCCACCACTGATGCTATTACTTCGTTTGAAATATCTATGCTACCATAATCATTTGTGATTTCTAACGTCATAAAATTGCCTCCTAAAGTTAATGGTTCTGAAACTAACTGTAAATAAACAATTATTTAAGATGAGTTTAATAATAAAATACTATATTTATCCACAGTTTACAATTATACCATAATTTATTTCTAACAAAAGTAGAAGTCATGTAAATCAGAAAAATTTCTCATAACATTGCTATATTTTTCTATTTATGGTACATTATTCAAGTATGTAGTAGATACGTGTATTTATATTTATTAAAGGAGGTACTTTCATGGGCAAACAATGTTTCGTAACAGGTCGTAAAGCTTCAACTGGAAACAATCGTTCACACGCTTTAAATTCTTCTAAAAGAAGATGGAATGCTAACCTTCAAAAAGTTAGAATTCTTGTAGACGGAAAACCTAAAAAAGTTTGGGTTTCTGCACGTGCTTTAAAATCTGGTAAAGTAACTAGAGTTTAATAAATATAATGCACGAAAAAACCAATCCTTATGTGGAGGATTGGTTTTTTTTTCAAATAATTTTCTCAACGTAGAATGACTGATATTAATCTCTACTACGAATCATTAATACATTCCCTTCAATTACCTCAACTTCTCCATGCGAAGATGTAATCTCATTAGAAATAGTTAATGTAGAACCCTGTTCAAGCGTTTCTTTATAAAGATTATATTTAAAATACTTTAACGTGATGACTGTTGGATACGAAGCGGGAATAAAAGAAATATATGGATACAAGTCATTCGCTTCAATATCATATAGTCCTCGTTTTAAAAATTGAATTTCATTCGACTGATCAATTAATTTTATAACTATATCTTCTTCTACATATTCAGGTTTCTCCAAGATTTGTAAAGCACCCAAAAAATGATCTAATCTACCACCTGTAGCACCAAACACATGTATCTCTTTATATCCACTTTGTATCGCTTGAGCTATCCCTAATGCTAAATCTGTATCATCTTTTTCTGAATTATAGGGATTTATTTCAATTTGTCGCTCTATAAATGATTTCTCTTCTTGTGTAATTGAATCAAAATCACCAACTGCAAATTGCGGTGTGATACCAGCTTCTAACAAAATTAATGTACCTCTATCTATGCCAATCCAATCGGCATCAGCGCTATTAACCAGTATATCTTTAGGTAAATTTCGATTACCACATAATAAATTGGCTTTCATTAACGTCAACCTTTCAGTGTTTTAGTAACTGACTTATAATCATTTTGTTTGAAGAAGTATGATCCTGCAACTAACATATTCGCGCCATGATCAATCACGGTTTGGACTGTCTTATCATTAATACCACCATCAACTTCGATATCAAAATCTAAATTCAATCTTTGTTTAATTTCAGATAGTTGATCTAGTTTCTCAACCATATTAGCAATAAATGATTGTCCCCCAAAACCAGGATTCACGGTCATTACTAATACATAATCCACCATTTTTATAATAGGTAGAATTGCATCTACTGGTGTCCCTGGATTTATCACCACGCCAGCCTTTACATCTGCGTTCTTAATTTGTTCTATCACACGATGAATATGCGGTGTAGCCTCTACATGAACCGAAATCATATCTGCACCATGTGCTGCAAATAGTTCTACATACTTTTCTGGTTCCTCAATCATTAAATGTACATCAATAGGTAAATTCGTTCCCTTTCTAACTGCATCTAAAATTGGAATACCAATTGAAATATTGGGTACAAATTGACCATCCATAACATCAAAATGTACACCATCTACGCCAGCTTCTTCTAACTCCTTTAATTCCTGTTGTAAATTTAAAAAATCTGCTGATAATAAAGATGGATAAAGTTTTGCCAATTAATATCTTTCCTTTCTATTTGCAATCTCATTAAATAGTTGAACATAATGATCATATCTAAACTGAGTAATATTCCCTTGTTCCACTTTAATTTTGACATTGCACTTAGGTTCATTAATATGATTACAATCTCTAAATTTACATGACTCTCCATACTCATGAATTTCCATAAAATAATTTTTCAGTTCATCTTTTTGAATATGGTCAAAATCTAATGCGCTAAACCCCGGCGTATCTGCAATATATCCATGTGTTCTTTCAAAAAGTTCTACATGTCTAGTAGTATGACGACCGCGATTAAGGGCTTTTGAAATATGTTGTGTTTCAATATCTAAATCTGGAAAATATTTATTCAGCAATGTAGATTTCCCAACACCGGATTGACCACTTAATACGGCTAATCCATCACCCCATTGTGCAAAAACATTTTCGATGTCATCATTAATACTAATGAATTGAGTCTTATAACCCATGTCCTCATAAACGTTTAATAATTGTGACACCTTTTGTTGCATTTCAATTGAAGTTAAATCTTTTTTAGTTATAAGTATGCGTGGACGCATGTGATATGAGTGTGCGATAACTAAAAAACGATCTAGTAATTGTGTAGAAAAATCAGGCTCTACTGCACTCATTACTAAAATAAGATGATCAACATTACTTACAGGTGGTCTTTTGATTTCGTTTTTTCTTTCATGCACATGTTGAATATAACCTTCTGTTACATTTTCAACTTCAAAATCCACTACATCACCGACGATGGGAGAAAATTTATTTTTTCTAAATAGTCCTCGCGGCTTGGTGTCATACATTTCGCCATCTACATCTACACGATATACGCCACTAATTGATTTTATGATGCGTCCTGTCTTCACTTAGGCACCTCTCTTATAATTACTTTTACTCTTTACATTATAGCAAAGCCTTTTTAAATTAAATATGATTTGAGTTTATTTTGAATAAAAAATTAGTGATTAGTATGGAAATTTACTATAAAGACTTATACCATTTTTATAATTCACTTTAATTGATATACAAAACACCAATGTAGTCAATTAAATGATTACATTGGCGTTAAATTTGTTAGCGACACTAAACTCGTTCTCTCGCTCGGTTCGCAAGATCTTTGCTCTTGCATAAGCGACACTAAACTCGTTCTCTCGCTCGGTTCGCAAGATCTTTGCTCTTGCATAAGCGACACTAAACTCGTTCTCTCGCTCGGTTCGCAAGATCTTTGCTCTTGCATAAGCGATACTAAACTCGTTCTCTCGTTAAGTGTCGCTAAAAATCATAAGGAATATCTTTATCAGCAACAACCTTATCATCAACACGAACAGTAAAACCAGCCGTCTTACCTTTTTCAATTGTCATCGGTATCTTGATAGTCTTGTTTTCTTTAATCTTATAAGTCTGTGCTGCTGATGACCCTTGGTCATCTTTATCTCTAATATATACTTTCACTTCTTGACTTTTATCATCATCACCAGTATATTGCACTTGGTATGTTTCAGTATATTCTTTCGTTGCAGTTTCTTCATCTTTAGAATCGTCTTTCTCTTTGTCTTTAGCGTCATCCTTAGGTTCTTCTTTAGTCTCTTCTTTACCTTTAGATACGACAAAGGATATCGTAGAACCTTCATCTACTTCCTCACCTTTTGGTGACTGGCTAATAACGTCATCTTTTTTGACTTTATCATCATTTCTTTCTTCTGAAACTTCTACTTTAAAACCTTTAGATTCTAGGTCTTCTTTAGCAGCTTTAAAGGATTTATTTTCATAATCATCAACATAAACTTGTTTGGTTCCTAGTGACTCAATTAATTCAATATTACTGTCATTAACTTTCACTTTATCACCAGGTGAAATGTTTTGTGATTCAATTAAACCTTTAGCTACATTTTGTTTAGTATAAGATTGTTTAACTTTAGTATCTTTTATACCTAAATCTTCCAGCTTACTGATTGCATCAGATTTTGACATACCATATAAACTTGGCATTTCAGCTAATTGTGGTCCTTTAGACATCACAATATCAACTTTACTATTTTGCTCTAGTCGCTCGCCTTTTTCGGGCTTCGTTTTTATTATTTTATTTTCAGGGTATTTATCACTATACTCACGAGTAGTTTTACCCATTTGTAATTTATGTTCTTTTAAAATATGTTCGGCTTCTTTTTCAGTTTTCCCAGTTATATCTGGCGTTTCTAAATATTTGTTACCAAACATACCCATAGCCATAAAGCTAAACAGACCAAATAACAACAAAACAATAATTAAAGTATATAAAAATTTCTTTTTCTTAGAACGTTTTTTTCTAGGAACTGCATAGATATGTTCTTCACTGGATTGAAATTGTTGTTGATTGACAATAGGTATTTGCATTGTCTCACTAATGCTCTTCCCTTTGTCTTCTTCGCGTGTTTGATTAGCAATTTCTGATTTATTTATCGGTACTGTCTTAGTACTCGTGATAGAAGATTGATATCTGTCTTCTGATGCACGTTCATCTGACATAACAGTTTCTAAATCATTTTGCATTTCTCTTACTGATTGGTAACGCTCCATCTTGTCTTTTTCAGTTGCTTTTAGTACAACATTGCTTAAAGCTTGACGAATATCTGAACGTTCATCAGTTACATTAGGCATAGGATCTTGAATATGCTTTATAGCAATACTGACAGCTGTTTCTCCAGAAAATGGCGGTTTACCAATAAGCATTTCATATAATACAACACCCATTGAATAGATATCTGTGCCATTATCTGTAATATCTCCACGTGCTTGTTCTGGAGATAGATATTGGACAGTACCTAACACATGATTTGTTTCTGTCATTGTTGTTTCACTTAATGCTTTAGCTATACCAAAATCCAATATTTTTAATGTTTCATCTTTATCCACTAAAATATTTTGCGGTTTAATATCTCTGTGCACAATTTTTGTATCATGAGCGTGTTTAATACCATTGATAATTTGATTTATAAAATTTAATATTGTGTCTATATCTAATGGATGATTCTTTTGAATGTATTCCGATAATGTTAAACCTTCAATATATTCCATAACTAAATAGAAGTTTTCATCATCTTCTGTAACATCAAAGACATTAACAATATTACTATGGGATAATTGCGTTAAATTATGTACTTCTCGCTCAAATCTTTTAATTGCTTCTTCTTTTTCACCTGGTGGAATTCTTATAGCTTTAATTGCAACACTTCGTTTGAGGATCGAGTCTTCAGCAAGATAGACTCTGCTCATTCCACCGCCACCAAGTTTTTTAGTTACTTTGTAACGTTCATTAATTATTTTGCCTATCATACTTTATCACCTTCGACCTCAGCCAAAACTAAACTCACATTATCATTCGTACCTTCTGTTAATGCAAGTTCAATTAAATATTGACCTTGTGTTTCTAATTCGTTGTCTTGGAGCAATGCTTCTTGAATTTTATGATTACGTACAAAATCAGTTAAACCATCTGAATTCAACATGAGATAGTCATAAAACTTTGTCTTTTTCACAAAAATATCTGGTGTCACCAATCTATCTGTGCCCATTACTTTTGTAATGATATTACGTTGTGGATGCGTATATGCTTCTTCAGCACTGATTTGTCCAATCATAACAAGGTGATTCACGAAAGAATGATCATTTGTAATTTGCTCAATCTCTCTACTATTGACTAAATAGGCACGTGAATCTCCAATATTTGCAACGACCACATAATTATCAAATACTAAAGCACAAACACAAGTTGTACCCATACCTTGGTATTCTGGGTTTTCTACTGATTTGTCATAGAGTTCACGGTTAATAGCTTTTAAAGTTGTTTTTAACCAAGTTTCAGCTTGATCTGCCTCGATTAAATTTTCTTCTTCAAATCTTTGCTGTAACTCTCTTGTTACGAACTGGCTAGCTACTTCACCTGCTAAATGACCTCCCATGCCATCACAAAGCACTAATAATTGTTGTTCTGTACGATTGTAAAAAACGCCACCAGCATCTTCGTTTTTATCACGATATTGTCCTGTGTCAGTAAAAAATTGTGCATTTAGCATGTCTCTACCTCGTTTCTACTTTTCGTTCCTTAGCTCTTAGTTGTCCACATGCAGCATCGATATCTGCACCTTGTTCACGTCTAATTGTTGCATTGATACCTAATCGTTTTAACTCTTTTTCGAACTTAAAGATATCCTCTTTCGGAGTTTTAACGTAATTTCTTTCCGGTACGTGATTTACTGGAATTAAGTTAACATGACAATTTAATTTTTGTATTAAATGCGCAAGTTCCCTAGCGTGTTCTACTTGGTCATTTACACCGCCAAATAAACCATACTCAAATGTAATACGTCTGTTTGTTTTTTCTTGATAATAATTAATTGCTTCCATTAATTTTTCAACATTATAAGCTCTATTAATTGGCATCAATCGTGAACGAACTTCATCGTTTGCACCGTGCAAGCTAACTGCAAAGTTAATTTGAATATCTTCATCAGCAAAATCATAAATACGTGGAATAATACCTGAAGTAGAAACTGTAATATGACGCGCACCGATATTTAAACCGTTATCGTCATTAACAATCTTCAAGAAATCCATCATTTCATCATAATTTTCAAATGGTTCGCCGATACCCATAATTACAATTTGAGATACACGTTCCTCTGTTTCGTCTAATGCCTTTTGTACTGTTAATACTTGTGAAACGATTTCGCCCGCTTCTAAGTTACGTTTTAAACCACCTAATGTAGAGGCACAGAACGTACAGCCAATACGACAGCCAACTTGTGTAGTTACACATACTGAATTTCCATATTCATGTCTCATCAATACTGTTTCAATCGTGTAACCATCTTGTAGTTCGAAAAGGAACTTAATTGTACCATCTTTACTTTCTTGTTTAACCACTGTAGTCATTGTAGTCATAGTAAAACTGGCTTTTAAAACTTCACGTAATTCTTTTGATAGGTTTGACATCTCATCAATACTATCAACGCGTTTTTCATATAACCATTCAAAAATTTGTTTTGCTCTGAATTTTTGTTGACCATTACTAACTAACCATTCTTGCATCTCATCGTATCTTAGTGAATAAATTGATTGCTTTTCAAAATCGGGAAGAAATTTATTCTTTTTTTCTTTTCTGTAGTTATCA
Source organism: Staphylococcus sp. Ze2 (assembly GCF_048568365.1). Classification (NCBI taxonomy): domain Bacteria; kingdom Bacillati; phylum Bacillota; class Bacilli; order Caryophanales; family Staphylococcaceae; genus Staphylococcus; species Staphylococcus sp. Ze2. Next base: position 2,059,057 of record NZ_CP183486.1, read on the forward strand.
TTTATTACGTTTCCTTTCTTTTTATCCTAGTAATGAAAAAGCCATCAGAGTTAAAATCTTGAGGTAGAACTTGCATTGTCTTCACTTTTTCTCCAGTTATTGGGTGTTCAAAAGCATCGAATTCAAAATCGTTATTCGCTTTTAAGAACGTATATATTACGTTTTCATTTTCCATTTGTTCAATCGTACAAGTTGAATAAATAATTGTGCCACCTGGTTTCACGCTATCTTTTACATTATTCAAAATTTCTAATTGAATTTCAACTAATGACTGAATTGAATGTTGTGATTGCTCGTATTTAATTTCAGGCTTGTGTCTTAACACACCTAACCCGCTACATGGTGCATCAACTAAAATCTTATCATACACTTTATCATATTTTTCAGTTGCATCGTGTTCAAAAGCAGAAATGTTAGATAAACGTAATTTTTTAATATTGAAATCAATTAAATCAATTTTGTGTTCATGAATATCAGTCGCATCAACATGACCTGTACCGTTTAATATTTCAGCTATATGACAAGCTTTGCCACCTGGTGCACTACATGCATCAAGTACTTTATCGCCTTCTGTTAATGACATAATTTCACCGACGAACATCGAACTTTTATCCTGAATTGACACGAGTCCATCTTTAAATAGTCTTGATTCAATAATTGGCTTACCACTAATATGCAGACATGTATCAATTTCTTTATCTAGTTCTACAATATAATCATCATCTGTTAATCTTCTTATTGCTTCATCAACAGTAATTCTCGTTAGATTTACTCGCACAGTAGTTGATACTTTATCTAAGAAAGATTGCGCAATCTCTTCTGTCTTTTCTAAGCCAAGATGTGTAACCCAGTGATCGACTAACCATTTAGGCAAGCTGTATTCAATAGCAATTCTCTTCTTGTCATCTGTAATTTCCGTAAAGTCTGGCAATTCACTACGCATCATGTTTCTTAAAATACCATTAACTACGTTTCCATTATGTGGTCCACCTTTATATTTAGCGATTTCTACCGCTTCATGGATGATAGCATGTTCAGGAATTTTATCTAAATAAGCATATTGGTAAATACTCATCCAAAGTAGTTGTCTAACCCAACCTTTAAGTTTTGTCTGTACAAATGGTTTTAATAAATAATCTAATGTATATTTTCTTTTCAATGTGCCATATACAAGTTCTGTAAACAAACTTTTGTCTGCTCTGTTTAATTCATTATTTGATAATACTTCGTTAATAATAATATTACTGTAAGCTTTATCATTTATAATATCTTGGATTGTTTCAAATGCTAATAATCTTACATTTGTATCGATTGTCATGATAGTACCTTCCCAACAAGCGCAGTTTGTACTCCGCTTAAATAGTTTGCAGCTAACATACGTTTTTTACCTGCAACTTGTATATCTGTTAATGCGATAGCATCGTTAGAACCTGTAGCAACAATAATTGCTTTTTTCGTTGTTTCTATAATTGTTCCGGGTTCACCTGTCTTACCCTGTTCAATACGACTAGCATATATTTTTAAGTTACCATCGTCCATTTCTGTATATGCGACTGGCCAAGGCGAAAGACCTCTTATATGATTGTATATTGATTCGGCTGACTGAGACCAATCTATTTTTTCTTGATCACGGCTAATGTTTGATGCAAATGTTGCTTCGTCTTCATTCTGTTCTATGCGTTGATTTGTTCCATTTATAATTGAAGGCAATGTCTCTTTTAATAAATCTGCACCCAAGAAACTTAATTTATCATGCATTGAGCCAACATCATCTTGCTCTGTTATTGCAATTGCACGTTGGGAGATGATATCTCCTGCATCTAATTTTTTAACCATATACATGATAGAAATACCTGTTTCTTTTTGACCATCTATAATTGCTTGATGTATTGGTGCTCCACCTCTGTATTTTGGTAATAATGACGCATGTACATTGATTGCTCCTAACTTAGGAGCATTTAATAATGATTCCGGTAAAATTTGACCGAAAGCTGCTGTGACAATTAAATCTGCATCTAAAGCAATAAGTTTTTCTAAATCTTCTGATTGAGCTAATTTTTCTGGTTGATACACCGGTAATCCATGTTTTGTCGCCACTTCTTTAACAGGCGGTGGTGTTAATGTTCTCTTTCTACCTACTGGTCTATCTGGTTGTGTTACAACAGCAATCACATTATGTTCAGCAATTAACATTTCTAATACTTTTGTTGAAAAATCAGGTGTTCCCATAAAGATAATTTTACTCATTGTCAAAATACGCCTCCATCTCAGCTTCGTCTAAAATACGCTCTGCACGTTCTGTAAATAATATGCCATCAAAATGATCAATCATATGTAAAATCATTCTAGCAATATCATCGTATGCTGTCATTTCTACTTCATTACCCTGCTTATCATTGCTTTTAACCACAATCATTTTACTTCTAGTTACTTCAGCGAATACATCGGGCATACTAATAGAACCTTCTAAATCTGTCACTTTTTCTTCAGATTCACTTACTAATTGAGGATTAATCAGTTGTAACAAACCATCTATCTCCATATCTATAATAGCTACTTTTTGTTCAATACCTATTTGGGGTGCACAAATTGCAGATGCTTCAACATCATACATCGTATCTTCTAAATCTAACAACAGTTGTTCTAATCGTTTATCAAATTGAGTTACGCTTGGTATTGTCTTTTTAAGTATTGGGTGTTTGCTTGTTACAAGCTGCTTAATTGTCATAGTTATATCTCCTCATAAAAATTCATCATATCATTATAACTTATTTTAATGGAAATTGCATCATACATTCAAATTTATGATTTTAATATATCGCGTAAATTTGTATTGTTGTATCCCTTTTCAACGCGAGCGTTAAGTTATTTGTCCTTATTATTTTTTTATAAAAAAAGGAATGATTTTATCACAATTCGATAAATTCATTCCATAAAAATTGACTGCTTTTCATATTTTATATTAAAGATTAATATTAGATAGATAAGCGATGAATTTGATTACCTAATTCATCGAAATTCTTCTCATCTAACCACTTTTCATATTGTTGCTTATATTTAGGCCATTCGCTATCAATGATAGATAACCAACAGGTGTCTCGATTACGTGCTTTATAAACTTTATGATTTCGAAAGACACCTTCGTATTTAAAGCCTAAACGTTTTGCAGCTTTAATAGAAGGTTTATTAAGTGCATCGCATTTCCATTCATATCTTCTATAGCCTAGCGTTTCGAAAACATACCTAGCTAGTAAAAATTGAACCTCAGTTGCAATACGTGTTCGTTTTAAAATATTAGCATAATGAATATGACCAACTTCGATGGAGCCATTTGACTGATCTATTCTAAGCAAAGCAATGATACCCACTGCTTGTTCTGTTTGTTTATCGATAATAGCAAAAAAATACGGATCTTTAGTTTCAAATTTTTTATTTAGGTACACTTGAAATGCTTCTAAATCTTTAGGTTGCTCATCTGGCAAATAAGTCCAATTAGGTAAATCCTCAACCGTACCAAAATGAGCATATAAGCCTTCACCATGTTTTGGTTTCAACTTTTCTAAACGACAATATCGCCCTTCTATAGATAACGCATTCGGCAAAATAGGTACTTGAAAACCAACTACTTTCTTACCAATAGGTTGATTGAATTCGTTATACTCCATATGTATTTGCCCCCTCGATTCTCAGTATCCTTAAATAGTTATGTGACTGTATCCTATTTATAACTATATAATTTTGTTTATCTAATATACATCCTCTGAAGTTGTATTAAAAAATTCTGCTAATATTTGCGCATCTTGATGATTTAATTTCGTTTTTTTCTCCTCTATCAATTCAATCATTTCAGGACTAAGTGACGTATTATATAATGATGTAATACGATTTGATAATTCCACTACGCTTAAGCCAACCGCTTCTCTATTGCTAAGCAAACTCATAAGCACAACTCCTTTAACATCAATTTTAAAAACCAACTTCAACATTAGAAAATATACTTTACTTCTTTTTTACTACAAGCTTATATCAACTTGCCTACAATTTAAGTAGTACTCCTTACTCTTTAATATAACTTCATTTATCATTAAATGCAAAGTTAAAATTGATTATTTTTTGTAAATATTATTAAATTATATATTTCTTATGTTTTTTATAAATATTTTAATGTTTTAGACCGAATTATACAAAAAAACAAGTAGCATGTGGATATTTTATCCAAACTAGCTACTTGTCTAATTGATTATCTACTTTAAGCATTACATTATTTTTCAGGTTTAAATAAAATCACATCATCATTTGTGGATTTATGTCTATCTTTAAAGATAGTTTTTCTTTTAAGTATTGATCATGATAATAATCATCTAAGTATTTTAGTGCCTCATGTAATGCAGGTTCACTTTTATATTTCACTAAAATTTGAAAACGGTATTCATTGTTGATACGAGATAATGCTGCTGGCGATGGGCCAAGTACTAATGCTTTATCCGTTAAATGTTGTAACAAAATTTTATGAATATGTTTCGATGCTTCCATAACTTTTTTCATCTCTTTATGAGCAATCGTGAAGTTGATTAAAAAGAAATAGGGAGGATATTTACCCATTTTACGATAATTCATTTCCTTATTAAAAAAAGCTGTATAATCGTTAGCTTGAACATCTTTAATAGCATAGTGTTCTGGATTATATGTCTGAATGATAACTTCCCCTTCTTTTTCATGTCTACCAGCTCGACCAGAAACTTGAGTTAATAACTGATACGTTCTTTCACTAGCTCTAAAATCCGGAAGATTTAACATGGTATCAGCATTTAAAACGCCTACTAGTGTAATATTAGGGAAATCTAAGCCTTTTGCAATCATTTGTGTGCCTAGTAAAATATCTCCTTTACCTGCTCCAAAATCATCTAAAAGTTTTTCATGTGCGCCTTTTCTTGAAGTTGTATCCACATCCATACGTATAATACGTGCCTCTTGGAACGCCTCTTGTAATAATTCTTCTACTCGTTGTGTTCCTGTACCTACTTGTCGAATATGCTCACTTTCACAGTTCGGACATTTATTGGGGGGCACTTCTTGATGTCCACAGTAATGACATTTGAGTTGATCTGTTGATTTATGATAAGTAAGAGAGATATCACAGTTTGGACATTGAGGTACATGACCACAATCCCTACATAACATAAACGAAGCATATCCCCGTCGATTTAGAAACAATACGATTTGTTCTTTTTTATCTAATCTTTGTTGTATAGCTTTACGTAATTGTTCTGAAAACATTGACCGATTACCTGAACTAAGTTCAGTTCTCATATCGACAATTTCAATTTCTGGCAATGCTTGTTGATTGACTCTATTGGGTAGTGACAACAATTCATAGACGCCTTTTTCTGCTCTCGCGTATGTTTCAAGACTTGGTGTCGCACTCCCTAAAATTAATGGACATTGATGATATTGACTTCGCCATTGAGCTATATCTCTAGCCTGATACCTAGGGTAATCTTCTTGTTTATATGAAGACTCATGTTCTTCATCAATTATAATCATCCCTAAGTTTTTAAATGGCGCGAAAACACTTGACCTTGCACCTACACTTACACTCGCTTTACCATCTCTTATTTTCTGCCATTCATCATAGCGCTCACCTTTGGACAAACCGGAATGTAACACCGCTACTTCGTCACCGAATCTCCTTTTAAACCTTAAAACCATTTGAGGTGTCAAAGCAATTTCTGGCACTAACATCATCGCTTGTCTTCCTAATTTCAAAACTTCTTCAATCGTTTGTAGATAAACTTCTGTCTTTCCTGATCCAGTGACACCATGAAGTAAATAAGTACGTTGTCGATGCGCTTGAATACTTTCAAGTATAGATTTATAAGCCTCTTGTTGGTCATAAGTAAGTTGTTGTTTTTGATCTTGTTCAAAAACGCGTGTTTCAAATGGATCACGTTCAACAATGGCATCATACTTTTCTACAAAACCTTTACGCATTAAAGTATCAATACTTGATTTAGAAAAACCCATCTCTTCTAAATCTTTTAATAGTACCGTATGATGACGCTCATCTAACAAATAGGCATAGAGCTCGTACTGTTTTTTAGATTTTTCCAATGAATTTAAGATGCTATCATAGTCGAAGCCTTCAATTATACTTACGGCACGTTGTTTCTTTTTACTAACATTTTGAGATAAAAGTGTCATTTCCGATACTATACCTTGCTTGAGTAACGGTACGATTTGGCCTAAGTCATCATTATATTGAGCTTCTTTATAAGGATACTGGCCATCCTTATCAAACTTAACTTTAAGTTCTTCTGGAACTGCGTCAACATCTACAATTGAAAATACTTTTGTGTATTTTGCCTTTATAGCACTTGGCAACATTACCTCTAACATTGAAATCCGTTTAGTTACGAAGTAATTATTATACCATTCAGTTAATTGGATGAGTTCTTCTGTTAATTCTGGTTTGATATCTTGTATTTCTTTAATTTCTTTTAATTTTGCGATATCTATATTGTCATCAGGTTTATCCGTGACTTGCATAACATAACCTTGAATGGTTCTTGGACCAAATGGAACAATAACTCGCATACCTACCTGAACCATTGACTGTAATCTCGAAGGAATTATATAGTCAAATGTGAAATCAACGCTCTTGGAAGGTATATCAACAATTACCTTAGCTATCATATTATTGCCACCTTGTTTCTAAACTATTCAGTATGTGCTCCGCTAATTCGACTTTTTTATGTTTCCCTAACGCTGCCGTGTCGCCTGTTTTATAGTACATTGTGTAGTCATTATCATCTGAACTAAAACCAATGGTTCTATCCCCTACATTATTTGCAATGACTACATCCGCATTTTTATTTTTTAGTTTCTTTTGAGCATATTCAGCTATATTTTGAGTTTCTGCTGCAAATCCCACTAAAAATTGATGTGTTTTATGCTCACCTAAATATTTTAAGATATCAGGGGTACGTTTAAATGAAACTGACAGGGTGCCTTCTTGTTTTTTCAATTTATGTTCAAGTGTATTGACTGGTGCGTAGTCTGATACTGCTGCTGCTTTAAACACAATGTCTTGATTCTCGAAATGTTTTTTTACTGCATGAAACATGTCTTCCGCACTTTGAACTTGGACTACTTCTACATTTGCTGGTGGTGTTAAATGAGTTGGTCCCGTAACGAGTGTAACTATAGCGCCGCGTTTTGTAAGTGATTCTGCTAAAGCATATCCAATTTTACCTGAAGCACGGTTAGATAAATAACGCACAGGATCGAGTTCTTCGACTGTAGGACCAGCAGTAACTAATGCGTGTTTTCCTTCAAAGCGGCTGTTTTTATAAATCGGATTTTGAGTCCCTTCATTAAAATATTGATTCAATCGTTCTACAATTTGTAATGGTTCTTCCATTCTTCCTTTTGCAACATAACCACATGCCAAAAAGCCTTCACCTGGTTCAAGGAAGTAATAACCATCTGAACTCAAAGTAGCTAAATTTTGTTGTGTTCTGCGATTTTCATACATATTGACATTCATAGCAGGTGCAATGAATTTTGGTGTCTCAGTAGCTAACAATGTAGAGGTTACCATGTCATCAGCAATACCATTAGCTAATTTGGCGATTGTATTTGCAGTAGCAGGAGCAACAACAATAGCATCCGCCCAATCTCCTAGCGCAACGTGTTGTATTTCCTCAGGGTTTTGTTCTTTAAAAGTACTTGTATACACTGGATTTCTACCAATTGCTTGAAACGCTAATGGTGTAACAAACTCTTGCGCATGATCAGTAAGCATTACTCTTACATCATAATTTGCTTGTGTTAATTTACTAGTTAAATCGATAGCTTTATATGCCGCAATACCACCTGTAACAGCGAGTAATATTCGTTTCATATTATTGTCATTCTCCTTCAAATGAATTAAATATGACTTTTTAAGTCAACATTTTTGTGTAAGCCTAAATTAAGTTTAATGATTTAAGCTTTTAAGAATACTTTGATTACTCATCATTATACACAAATTAATAACTAAATTAAAAAGAGTAAGACGGAAATCTTATTTTTCTAAAATGATTTCTTGGTCTCACCCTAAAAAGTATGATTCATTGTTAAAAATCTTTAAGTGAAAATATCATTTTAAATCTTTACTCATGTATAAGAATACGCGCAATACTTTATTTAAAGCGTGGTCTTTATAATTAAAAAGCCTGAGACATTTGTTGATGTCTCAGGCTCACTTTAAAATTCCACTTTCAAAAACGCATATGTTCTATACTATATCTCAAGTTTGTTATTTTTAGAAAGATTTTAGGAATAGTTCGTCAGGAAAAACTTCACCGTCAGCAATTTCTTCTAAGGCTTTACCTACAGGTTTTTTTGAAATATATTTATTTAATAATGCAGTTTCAGGTTTTTCATCCAATTCACGTGCACGTTTTGCAGCAGTAGTTGCTACTAAGTATTTTGAGTTTATTTTATCTGTTAATTGGTTTAATGGTGGTTGTAACATTATTTTTTTGCCTCCAGTATCATTTTTCTGTATTTTGCTTCAATACGTTCCCTCTTCAAGTGCTCAGCTTCTACTATCGATTGAATGCGTTGTTTTGCTAAGTCTACTTCATCATTCACAACAACATAATCATACAAGTTCATCATTTCAACTTCTCGACGCGCTTCATGCACTCGGCTTTGAATCTTCTCACTGGATTCTGTTCCACGACCCACGAGTCGTTCACGTAAATGATCTAAACTTGGTGGCGCAAGAAAAATAAATAGTGCATCCGGGAATTTTTTGCGCACTTGTTTAGCACCCTCTACTTCAATTTCTAAAAACACATCATGACCTTGATCCATTGTGTCTTTAACGTATTGCACGGGTGTCCCATAATAATTTCCTACAAACTCAGCATATTCTATAAATTGATCTTGCTTAATCAATTCTTCAAATTCTGATTTAGCTTTGAAGAAATAATCAACACCATCGACTTCACCTTCACGCTTGTCACGTGTTGTCATCGAAATAGAATACTTATAAGATGTGGACGGATCATCAAATATTTTTTTTCTAACTGTACCTTTTCCAACGCCAGAAGGTCCAGATAGTACAATCAACAAACCTTTCTCATTTTCCATGACTTACTACCTCTCTAAACTGTTCTACTATTATTAGACAATGATACCACAATCTCTAATTAGTTGTATAGCATAGGAAAGGACAAACTTTGACCATGAAGATTTCTTATTGCCATGTTACAATATGATGAATGACTAAAAATAAGGTGGCTGATAGTAATGGCATATGATGGTTTATTCACTAAAAAAATAGTGGAATCTCTTCAATTTCTTGTAGATGGAAGAATTCATAAAATAAATCAACCCGAAAACGATACGATGTTAATCGTTATTCGACAAAATCGTAAAAATCATCAGCTTCTACTTTCTATCCATCCTAGTTTTACTAGAATGCATTTAACGAATAAAAAATATGATAATCCATTTGATCCACCAATGTTTGCTCGTGTTTTTCGTAAACACATCGAAGGTGGTATTGTTAAAGCAGTAAGACAAATTGGTAATGATAGACGTGTAGAGATAGATGTTCAAAGTAAAGATGAAATCGGTGATACAATTTACCGTACAATTATTTTAGAAATTATGGGCAAACACAGTAATTTAATATTAGTAGATGATAATCGTAAAATTATTGAAGGATTTAAGCATTTAACACCAAATACTAATCAATATCGTACAGTTATGCCTGGCTTTCAATATGAAGCGCCCCCAACTCAAAATAAAATTAATCCTTTTGAAATTTCTGGAGTTGAAGTGTTAAAATATATCGATTTTAATAGTGGAAAAATAGCGAGACAATTGCTTAATCATTTCGAAGGTTTTAGCCCGCTCATAACTAATGAGATTGCAAATCGTAGACAATTTATGACGACGCAAACTTTACCGGAAGCTTTTGATGAAGTACTCGAGGAAATCCAAGGCGAGCCAACGCCTGTTTTCCATAAAAATCACGAATCTGGAAAAGAAGATTTCTATTTCATGAAATTAGACCAGTTCTATGATGACATAGTACTTTACGACTCACTTCATGATTTATTAGATCGCTATTATGATGCGCGTGGAGAAAGAGAACGTGTTAAACAACGTGCCAACGACTTAGTAAAATTTGTTCAACAACAACTTCACAAGTCTCAAAACAAATTAAGTAAGTTAATAGATGAACGTGAAGGTACCAAAGAAAAAGAGCAGCAACAATTATTTGGTGAACTTATAACTGCTAATATCTATCGTATTGAACAGGGTGATGAATCACTTACTGCGCTTAATTATTATAATGGCGAGGAAGTGACAATACCACTTAATCCTACAAAATCACCTGCTGTTAACGCACAAAATTATTATAAAAAGTATAATAAATTAAAAACGCGTGAACACGAGTTACAACATCAAATCCAATTAACTAAAGAAAATATTGACTACTTTGAAAGTATCGAGCAACAACTTGCCCATATTTCTGTCGATGAAATTGATGATATTCGCGACGAGTTAGCCGATCAAGGATTTATGAAGCAACGTAAACAAAGTAAGAAGAAAAAGAAACAGACGATGCAAATCCAAGCATACACATCAACAGATGGCGATACAATCTTGGTTGGTAAAAATAATAAGCAAAACGATTATTTAACTAATAAACAAGCTAAAAAACATCATCTTTGGTTCCATACTAAAGATATCCCTGGTTCACACGTTGTCATTCTGAGCGATGAGCCAAGTGAAGAGACAATTAAAGAGGCTGCAATGTTGTCAGCGTACTTTTCAAAAGCTGGTAGTTCTGCACAAGTACCAGTTGATTACACTGAAATCAAACATGTACACAAACCTTCAGGAGCTAAGCCTGGTTTTGTAACATATGACAATCAAAAAACACTTTATGCTACCCCAGATTATGATCACATTCAACAATTAAAAGTTAAATAGCATAATGGGGATGGGATATAAATTCCAATTCTCAAAAAGGACTAATCCGTATTTTAATGGATTAGTCCTTTTTTATATAAAACTCTCACGATTTTGATTGTGCGTGCTTGCCTGGGGGTATGTTTCGTGCCTATAGTCTCTCATTCATACTATTCCCTCAGGCGTCAGCACGTTACAAAATATTATAGATGATAAGACTATTTTTATAAAATAATTTATTCACTTATATTTATAATTAATTACTTTCTGGGAGTGCCAATTGGAAATTCACACCAAATTTGTCTTGTATCCATGTAAATTCTCTAAATGGTGGCATTGCTGTTTTAGGCATTAATATTGCACCACCACTTTTCAATTTATTAAATAATCTTTCCATTTCAATTGGACTATCAACTGTAACATATAGTGACATAGCTGGATTCATTTCAATATCTACGCCATTCATGTTGTCAATTGCCATGAATACTTGATCTTTCAACCTAAAAATTGCATGTTGCACGGCCCCAGTGGGTTCATTATCACTTTCACTATAACGGACCAATGCTAATATTTCAGCATCTTCAAAAGTATTTACATATAAATTTATTGCTTCTTCTGCGTTGCCGTTAAACATTAAAAATGTCGTAATTTTCGGTATTGCCATTATTTTACCCCCTAAATACTTCTTATCATTAGCATAAAGGATATTTCATAAAAAATCGACAAAGCAGAACAAAAATCAAAGAGTTACACGTTTTTTATAGTGATATCAACGAAACAATTTAATAACGTTTTACAAAGAATATCATCATTTAAGATAAGTTAATGAAACCATTGCCAAGTACATCTCGTACATCATGAATGACTAAAAAGGCGTTTTCATCTTCTTCATTCACCAATTTTTTCACTCTTGTTACTTGTGATTGAGGAACAACAACGTATAACATACTCGTTTCATGCTTACCGTAACCACCTTTACCATTTAATAAAGTAGAGCCTCTCCCCGTAAAACTATTAATTCTGTCACTAATAACTTCATTTTTACTAGAAATAACTGTAACTGCTTTTTTAGGATTAAATCCTTCAATTATAAATGAAGTTGCTCTTTCTGTAACAAATAGCATTATTATAGTAAATAACACATTGATAAGAGGTAACACAAAAAGAAAAGATAGTACGACTAAACCATCTAATAGGAAAATAGCTTGGGCTGTTTTTATATCTAAATATTTATTTAACATCTTTGCAATTACAGATGTTCCACCAATAACGCCACCTGCAGCAATAACTAAACCAATACCTACACCAACTAAAACACCACCAAAGGTTGCATTTATAACAAAGTTATCTATTCCTGTATTAAAATTTTTAGTTAAATCTAAAAAAATAGAGATGGCTGTATTCGCTATAAATGTATAAACTGCAGTACGTGTACTCAAAAATTTCCAACCAACGATGATAACGATTGTGTTAATAATCAATGATGTTAGTGCAGGTGACCATCCAAACGCATATTTTAATGCTAGTGATATACCAACTGTTCCACCATCACCTAAATTAGATCCTAATATAAAACAATTAACCGCTAGCGCACTTACAAATGCTCCTAATATACAAATAATGATATTTTTTGTGTGATCTTTAAACAACTGTTTCAACATTTTCATATAAGTCCCCCTTTTTTTAAAATTTTTCATAAATAAAAAAGCGTTTTATAAATTAATTTAAAATTATTGTGCATCAATCTTCAAAAATTTTCATTTATATTGTAACGCCCAATGTACCACAACCGATAAAGCCATACTACCTTTAATCGCACACAACGTTTATAATATAATTTAAAGCATTACATCTTAATGTCTATTATTGTTATACTTTATTTATGATCATAACACTTTTACTTTTTACGTTTCACAGTTAAAATATAAATAAAATTGCTGGAGGTATTTCATGTCTTATTATATTATTCCATTACTTATAGCTGCCTTAGTAATATTGGTGTGCTATATTATTATTAAAATAATGATACGCTAGTTTTAAATTTAAAATATACGTTTTAAATTGTACATCTATTTTAACAACATAAATAAGCGCCTCCGTTTAAACTGACGGAGGCGTTTTTTTCTATACAATACCGAGTAATAGTATTATCGTATAGCATTACTTTAAGTTGTCGTGTATAAATGAGAACGAGAGATAAAGTTATCTCTCGTTCTCTTCATTCTAAATTATGATGTTAAACAACAATAAAACTATATAGAAGTCACATTGAGTTCGTTATTAAATGTGTCCTTTTTGTTTAATAGTTGATTTGGATTTTTTATAAATATTTTCTTCAGCTGCATGCATTGAATCCATTTTGTCATATACTACATTATCTTGATTTCTATAATCTTGTTCTTTTTTTAAAAATTTGTTTAAGTGTGCGAAATGATTATAAGCTTCTTTCGGGTCATTTGCCATAACATCCCCTCCACTTAGTATCTTATGATAAGTTGTCTCTCCAATCAACTAATCTACTAATATCATTATCAGAAATTTCTCCATTTTCTTTTGCGACTTCTATAAGCTCATTATAATCGCTCAAAGTGTAAAATGGTACTCCGACGTTTTGAAATTCTTCATCAGCTTTTTTCAAGCCATAAGTAAATATAGCAACCACACCGACAACCTCTGCGCCTGCTTCTCTAAGCGCATTAACTGCTGTAATTGATGAACCACCAGTAGAAATTAAATCTTCTATAACTACAACTTTTTTACCGTTACTTGATGCACCTTCAATTTGATTTTGCTTACCGTGGCTTTTACTTTTTGAACGTACGTAATTCATCGGCAAATTAAGTACTTCAGATACATAGGCTGCATGAGGAATACCTGCAGTTGCAGTACCAGAAAGTATTTCAACATCTTCAAAGTTTGCTTTAATCAATTCGCTTAAACCATCTCTAATATCGCGTCGTACATTTGGATAACCAAGTGTTACGCGATTATCACAATAAATTGGAGATTTAATTCCTGAACTCCACGTAAACGGATCATTTGGAGATAATGAAACTGCTTTAATATCTAATAATGATTTTGCAATTGCTTTTACCATTTTACCTCAACCAACTTTCTTTAATTTTATGGTAACTTTCGACTGGATTATTACTTTTAGTAATAGGACGACCGATAACGATATGTGTCGCTCCCATTTCTTTAGCATCTTCAGGAGTTGTTACTCTTTGTTGATCATCTTTCGTTGAATCTAATGGTCTAATACCTGGCGTTACTTTTAAAAACGCTTCTCCTAGTTCACTTTTCAACAATTCAGCTTCGAGTGGTGAACATACTACACCATGCAATCCAGATGATTGAGCCAACTGAGCATAATTAAGTACAGCATCTTCAATGGAACTTTGAATATTTTGTTCATCTCTCAACATTGTTTCTGTTGTAGATGTCAGCTGCGTTACTGCTATGAGTTTGATGTTAGGGTTATGCTTTTTAATTCCTGCTAAAGCACTTTTCATCATTTCAGTTCCACCGGCAGCATGCACATTTACTAAATCGACGTTCAATTTACTTAATCCTTCCATCGCTTTTCCAACAGTATTTGGAATATCATGCAATTTTAAGTCTAGAAAAATATCATGACCGCGATCTTTAATCGATGATATCAAGTGTGGACCAGTTTGATAAAAAAGCTCCATTCCAACTTTTACAAATAATGGTTCTTCAAATCGATCTAAGAATGCATCTACCGCTTCCACAGAATCAAAGTCTAATGCAATAATAGGTAAGTTTTTCATTTTAATTACACCCCAACACTTTTAATTTCTTTATTCACTTAATTAAAAGGTAAAATAGTAATTTATTAAAACACTATTTTACCTTAAATTATTTTGATGTCTATTACATGTTTTTCATTGTAAAAGTCATACTTTCAAGGACACTTGTTAATGCGTCTACTGTATCTAATGATGTAAGACAAGGTACACCATTTTCTACTGATGCACGTCTGATTTGGAAGCCATCACGTTCAACTTCTTTTCCTTTTGTCATTGTATTGACGACAATTTGTACTTCACCATTTTGAATACGATTTAATAGATTGTCTTCGCCACCAATTTTGCCAACGATTTCTGAAGGAATTTGATTTTCAGTTAATTTCTGGGCAGTACCTTCTGTCGCTAAAATTTTATAACCGACTTCATTTAAGCGATGTGCGATAGATACAATTTCATCTTTATCTTTATCACTTACCGTCATCAAGACTGTACCATGGTCACTGACTTCCATACCACTTGCAGTTAATCCTTTGTAAAGCGCCTTTTCCATTGTAGAATCTTTACCCATTACTTCACCTGTTGATTTCATTTCAGGTCCAAGCGTGATATCTACGTTTTTCAATTTATTAAAACTGAAGACCGGTGCTTTGACAAACACGCCATCTGCGTATGGTTGAATTCCAGCTTCATAACCTAAATTGACAAGTTTTTCTCCCATTATGGAACGCATTGCCAATTGTGCCATTTGAATGTCAGTAATCTTACTTAGGAATGGTACCGTACGACTGGCACGCGGATTTACTTCTAAGACATATACACCATCGTGTGCGATAACAAATTGAATATTAATAAGACCAATTATATTTAAACCTTTTGCCAATTTAATAGTGAAATTTTCTAGCGTATCCATTTCCTCTTGAGTTAATGTTTGTGGTGGATATACTGCAATAGAGTCACCGGAGTGAACACCCGCTCTTTCTATGTGTTCCATGATACCCGGAATGATTACAGTCTCTCCATCACATATAGCATCAACTTCAATTTCTTTACCTGTTAAGTATCTGTCTACTAGTACAGGATGATCAGGGCTAGCTTTAACAGCTTGATTCATGTAGTCTTCTAATTCTGCATCACTATTAACAATCTCCATCGCACGTCCACCTAATACGTATGATGGTCTTACAACGACTGGATAACCGATGTTTCTAGCATTTTCTAGTGCTTCTTGAGGTGATGTAGCCGTCTTACCATTTGGTTGTGGCACACCAATTTTATTCAATAACGCTTCGAACTCTTTACGGTCTTCTGCTCTATTTAAATCTTCTAATGATGTTCCTAGAATTTGAACGTCATGTTTTGCTAATTTATCAGCTAAGTTAATCGCTGTTTGGCCACCAAATTGAACGACTACCCCTTTTGGTTGTTCTAAATCTATGATATTCATGACATCTTCTTCAGTCAGTGGTTCAAAGTATAATTTATCTGATATTGAAAAGTCAGTTGATACAGTTTCTGGATTATTATTTACAATAATTGCTTCGTAACCAGCTTGTTGAATCGCCCACACAGCGTGCACCGTTGCATAATCAAATTCAACACCTTGACCAATACGTATTGGACCTGATCCTAGTACTAGAATTTTCTCTTTCTCCGTAACGGTAGATTCATTTTCGTATTCATATGTTCCATAATAATAAGGTGTTGCTGACTCAAATTCTGCAGCACATGTATCTACCATTTTATACACTGGCGTAATACCATTTGCTACTCTTAAATCGTGAACTTCAGTTTCTGTCATATCGAAACGATGCGCAATGACACGGTCACTAAAGCCATAATTTTTAGCAAATTTCAGGTAATTAATATCACCTTTATTAGCCTTTAAATCATGTTCTATATTAATAATATGTTGGAATTTATTTAAGAAGAAATAATCTATTTTTGTCATTTCATGAATTTCTTCTAATGTCGTACCTCTGCGGATCGCTTCTCCTATAAAGAATAAACGTTCATCATCTTGGTCTTTGATACGCGATTTAATATAATCTAAATCGAACGTTTCACCATTCGGTAAACCTAAGTGATGTACACCGTATTCTAAAGAACGAATCGCTTTAAGTAAGGACTCTTCATATGTTCTACCGATTGCCATTACTTCGCCTGTTGCTTTCATTTGTGTACCTAGAACACGTTCACCTTTTTCAAATTTATCAAATGGAAAACGTGGAATCTTAGAAATCACATAATCTAATGTAGGCTCAAAGGCAGCGTATGATGTTTCAGTAATCGGATTCAACATTTCATCCAACGTCAATCCTACTGCAATTTTGGCAGCTAATTTGGCAATTGGATAGCCCGTTGCTTTTGACGCCAACGCAGATGAACGAGATACACGAGGATTCACCTCGATGATATAGTAATCCATAGAATGTGGATCTAGCGCAAGTTGTACATTACAACCACCTTCAATGCCTAATGCGCGTATCACTTTTAATGATACGTCACGTAACATTTGATATTCCACATCTGACAACGTTTGACTAGGTGCTACTACGATTGAGTCACCTGTATGTATCCCCACAGGGTCAATATTTTCCATATTACAGACAACGATAGCATTGTCATTTTTATCACGCATAACTTCATATTCAATTTCTTTAAAGCCAGCGATTGATTTTTCAATTAAACACTGTGTGGCCGGACTATAATGTAAACCATTACCTACGATTTCTTTAAATTCTTCATCGTTATAACAAATGCCGCCGCCAGTACCGCCCATTGTAAATGCGGGTCTTACAATTAACGGGTAACCAACTTCTTCTTTAAATGCAAATGCTTGCTCAATTGTATTAACGATATCACTTTCAGGAACCGGTACATTTAGTTCATTCATCAATGTTCTAAATAATTCTCTATCTTCGGCTTGTTGAATCGACTCCAATTCTGTACCTAATAGCTGTACATTATTAGCTTCTAATTCTCCACTATCATGTAATTGAATTGCCATATTCAACCCTGTTTGGCCACCTAATGTAGGTAGGAGTGCATCAGGTTGTTCTTTACGGATAATACGTGCAATGAAATCATGCGTTAGTGGCTCAATATAAACTTTATCAGCAATTTCAGTATCTGTCATGATTGTGGCTGGGTTTGAGTTAACTAATATTACGCGGTAGCCTTCTTCTTTTAATGCTAAACATGCTTGAGTACCTGCATAATCAAACTCTGCAGCTTGACCGATAATAATTGGTCCTGATCCTATAACTAAAATCGTTTCTATATCTTGACGTTTAGGCATTGATTGTATGCTCCTTTGTTTTATATTCTTTCATCATATCGATAAATTCATCAAATAAATAATTTGAGTCTGATGGCCCTGGACATGCTTCGGGATGATATTGTACCGAAAAAGCTGGTAATGTTTTATGTCTTAAGCCTTCAACTGTACCATCATTAATAGCAATATGTGTAACTTCTAAATCTGTATTTGTTAAAGAATCTTTATCAATTGCATAACCGTGATTTTGACTCGTTAATGCAATTTTTCCAGTTTTTAAATCTTTGACTGGATGATTAGCACCTCTGTGACCAAATTTCATTTTGAAAGAAGTCGCTCCTTGAGCTAGTGCAAATAATTGGTGACCTAGACAAATACCGAAGAATGGTACCTGTCCTAAGATACCTTTAATCATTTCCACTGCTGTTTCAACCGCTTCAGGATCGCCAGGTCCATTAGATAACATCACACCATCAGGTGACATTCTTATAATTTCTTCTGCAGTAGTGTCATATGGTACTACCGTTACATTACAACCACGAGCATTAAGTTCTCTTACAATATTTTGTTTTTTACCAAAATCAACTAAGACAACACTTAAGCCATAACCGGTAGATACATAAGGAGATTTTGTAGATACAGTTGTCACTTCATTACGCGGTAATTCTTTTGTTTTTAGTTGTGTAACTATTTCCTCAATCTCAGCTTTATTATCTGTAAACGCAGCTTTTAGCACACCATATTTTCTAATTTTGCGTGTAATACTTCGTGTATCTACACCTGAAATACCTGGTATATCATACTCTACAAGTACTTCTTCAAATGTTTTTTGTTTTCTAAAATTACTTGGTTGGCTGCTGCTTTCTTTTACAACAACACCATTTAAAGTAGGCACAAGTGATTCAAAATCATCTCTATTTATACCGTAATTCCCTATTAAAGGGTAAGTAAATGTAATAATTTGACCGGTATATGAAGGATCTGAAATCGTTTCTTGATAACCCGTCATTGCCGTATTAAAGACAATTTCACCTAGTGTTAAATTATCGGAGCCTATTTGGTACCCTTCATAGTATGAACCATCTTCTAAAACAAGATAACGTTGCTTTAACATTATTTTTCCTCCTTAAATTTAACTTCACCTTCAACCATTGTTAATACTGGTGTTCCATAAACGTTATACCCTATAAACGGTGTGTTACTACCTTTAGACGCAAAGTCATCTGCGTTTATTTCAGTTTCCTTATCTAAATTAATAACTGTTAAATCAGCTAATCCACCTTCTTCTAATTTTCCATATGGTAAATCAAATGTCTGAGCTGGTTTAATTGTCAAATAATCGACTAACTGTTGTAATGTCCACTCACCATTTTTAACAAAGTGTGTATAAAGTAATGGGAATGCTGTTTCACTACCTACGATACCAAATGGTGCTTTAGTCATTGGTTGAGCTTTTTCTTCAGCTGCATGTGGTGCATGGTCTGTCGCAATACAATCAATAGTGCCATCTAATAATCCTTCAAGCAATGCATCTCTATCCTCTTTACTTCTTAAAGGCGGATTCATTTTATAAATCGCATCATCTCCAGGAACATCGTCTTCAGTCAATAGTAAGTGATGTGGGGTAACTTCAGCTGTTACATGTATGCCTGCTTTTTTAGCATCTCGGATAGCTCTAACACTTTCTTTAGTAGATACATGGCAAACATGGTAATGAGCGCCTGCTGCTTCCGCTAATAACACATCTCTAGCAATTTGTACTGCTTCACAAATATTTGGAATACCTGGTATATCTAATGCTTTACTACGTTCCCCTTCGTGCATGGCACCGCCATAAATCAAGCTATTATCTTCACAATGCGCTACGACAGCTTTATTAACTTTTGCAGCTTCTTGCATAGCTTCGTACATCATATTTGCTTGTTGTACACCTACACCATCGTCGGTAAAAGCAAATGCACCATTTTGTGCAAGCGTAGAGAAATCAACATGTTCCTTACCTGCTTGTCTCACTGTTATAGCAGCATATGGTAATACTCTAACCTGCGCATTTTCTACTATTAATTGATTTAAGCGATTAAGATTTTCTTCAGAATCTGGTACTGGACGTGTATTTGGCATGGGACAAACTGTAGTGAAACCACCTCGAGCTGCTGCTTTAGTCCCTGTTTCAATCGTTTCTTTATGTTCTCCACCTGGCTCACGTAAATGAACATGAACATCGACTAATCCTGGTGAAACAAATTGTCCTTTGACGTCTATTTCTTCTGTGTCTGCATCAACCTCTATTTGAGGTGCAATTTTCTTAATATGTTTCCCATCTATTAAAATTGATACCTTTATTAGTTCACCGTCTTGTAATATTTGCGCATTTGTTAATAATTTCATTTTGCTGTTGCCCCTTCCATTTGTAAGATATAGTCAATAATTGCCATGCGGATATACATACCATTTTCCATTTGTTTAAATATACGAGACTTTGGTGCTTCTACAAGTGCATCTTCTATTTCTACGCCTCGATTCACTGGAGCTGGATGCATAATAATCGCTCGATCATTAAGCTTGTTATATCGTTGTTGCGTAAGTCCAAACTGTTCATGATATTGCGTAGTTTCAAAACTAG
This sequence comes from Staphylococcus sp. Ze2, assembly GCF_048568365.1. Taxonomy (NCBI): domain Bacteria; kingdom Bacillati; phylum Bacillota; class Bacilli; order Caryophanales; family Staphylococcaceae; genus Staphylococcus; species Staphylococcus sp. Ze2. The sequence continues at coordinate 2,079,704 of NZ_CP183486.1, forward strand.
CTATTTCACTATCACCATGTCTCTCGTGTTGTACCCTAAGTAGCATCACGATGTCTATTGAATCAATTACCTCATCTATTTCTACATAAGGTGCTTCTAATGTTTCATCTTTCCATGACTCTGGACTTGAAAACATCACATTTGCACCTAAAGCACTTAAACTTTGAAAGTTACTTTTGGCAACGCGTGAATTTTTAATATCGCCACAAATCAAAATATTTAAGTTTTCAAATGTTTTATATTCTTCGTATATTGTCATAATATCCAATAAACTTTGAGTGGGATGTTGTCCACTTCCGTCACCAGCGTTGATAATCGGGATGTTCAACTTTTCTAATTCATCATAATAATTTGTTTGAGGATGTCGAATTACTAACACATCTGCACCTACTTGTTCTAATGTCTTACAAGTATCATATAGTGATTCACCTTTTTGAACAGAAGATGTATCTGTTTCAAAATCAATTAATTTTAATCCTAATTTCTGTTCGGCTACTAAAAAACTACTTTTCGTGCGTGTGGAATTTTCAAAGAATAAATTTGCTACGAATTTATCATCAAAACAATATGGTTTCGTGTCACCATTTTTCAAAGCGCTCGCGCGTTGGATCAATTCATAAATTTCAGTCGTATTTAAATGTTCCATTGTTAGTAAATTATCCATATTTTTCAGCTCCTTATTATGACAATTTTTTATTAATCTGCTAGTGTTTCTTTGGGTAAAATTAAATTCAGTGTTATACCTGCTAAAGCAGCTAGTGCCATGCCTTCAATTTCTAAATTAATACCTAGTCCGTTTAAATTAAATACAAGGTTACCTATTCCTATGACTAAAATGACAGAAGCAATAACTAAATTTCTGTTACTTGCGAAATCCACTTCACTTTCGACTAGCATCCTCAAACCACTTGCGGCGATAATACCGAAAAGTAAAATGGAAACCCCACCCATTACTGGTGTTGGTATGGATGAAACCAATGCTGTGAATTTCCCTACAAATCCTAAAATAATTGCAATTGTTGCAGCACCGCCAATAACATAAACGCTATATATTTTTGTTATTGCCAGCACACCAATATTTTCTCCATAAGTTGTACTTGGAGGGCCACCAATGATGCTCGCAAACATCGTTGATACGCCATCACCGATGATGGACTTATCTAAACCTGGATCTTTAAAAAAGTTGCGTCCTACAATTTTGTTAATTACCATTTGATGACCAATATGTTCACTAACAGTCACAAACACAATAGGTATTAGAACTAATACTAACCCCAAATGAAACGAAGGTGTGTAATCTTTAAATGGTATGTATACTTCTGGAAATTGTAACCATTTGGCCTCAGCGATGGGCGCAAAGTTTACTAATCCCATAGCAATTGAAACAATATAGCCAGTTACTATGCCGATGAGTACCGGAATTAAAGATAAGAAACCTTTAAAATAACCTTGCGCTATAATCGTTACCAGCAATGTAATCATTGCTACTGCTAAATAACTTAAGTTATAACCTTTCATATCTCCCGAGTTCTCAAACATTGCCATATTGACAGCGGTTGGCGCTAAACTCAAGCCGATAACCATAATAACTGGACCAACAACTACTGGTGGTAGTAAGTTCATTAACCAATTTGTTCCACTAATTTTAATTGCTATACCTATCAGAACATACATGACGCCGCTCATAAAAAGTGCCACAAGCATGTCGCCTAAGCCATGTGAATTTAACCCTGTAATGATTGGTGTTATAAAGGCAAAGCTTGATCCGAGATAAGCAGGTATTTTTGCTTTAGTAATTAAGATATATAACAATGTCCCGATCCCTGATGCTAAAAGTGCCGATGATATTGGTAATCCAGTTAAAAATGGTACTAGTACAGTTGAACCAAACATTGCAAATAAATGTTGCGTGCTCAAGAAAGCCCATTGTCCAATTTTAGGTCTATCACCCACATCTAATACTGGTTTGACTGTCCGTTCAAACATTGTTTCATTTTCCATGTTTATGCTTCCTCTCATAAAAAAATCTCTTTACATTGAATTCATGTAAAGAGACTAAAAAGTATATATTATCTGTTTAGATTATAGAAAACCAAGCTTTATTCGTAAGTTAAAACGATAGCTCGATATAATTAATCAAGATAATATGAAGAGGTGTTTGTATTAAGCCGGTAGCTTATCTTTCTAAAAGCCTATATGAATCCCTCTCAAATAGTGATTATCATATTAGCTTTTACCTCTTCCCTTTTCCAGTCTCTCGTACTGAATTAAAAGGTGCTATTTAATTACAACTGCATTTCTATCATCTATTTCTTGAAGAAATACTGATACATCTTCTTCTTTTGCAGTAGGAATATTTTTTCCTACGAAGTCTGCGCGAATTGGCAATTCTCTATGACCTCTGTCTACTAAAGTAGCTAAGCCAATTTTTTTGGGCCTCGCATACTGTAGAACAGCGTCTAATGAAGCTCGCACTGTACGCCCTGTGTATAAAACATCGTCAATAATAATGACGACTTGATTTGTAATATTAACGTCTATTTCATACGCCTTTTCATCAACTTGATTTATTGTTTGTTCTAAATCATCTCTAAATTGTGTAATATCTATTGTTCCAGTTGGTACGGCTATCTCTTCTATTTGTTCGATCTTTTGTTGTATACGTCTCGCTAAAAATGCACCACGTGTTTTAATTCCTAACAAGATTAAATTATCAGTACCTTTGTTATATTCTAAAATTTCATGTGCGATACGTGTAACTGTTCTTTGTATTGCTGCTTCATCCATAATAACGCGTTCTGACATTTTTAAACACCTGCCTTTAATTAAGTGATGATATAAAGAAAACCCCATGTCTTTATTAGACATGAGGTTTAGTTAAAAAAGTCTACAAACTTCAAGAGACATCACTCATTAACATGAGATGCTTTCTCTTCCATAGTTTAAAAATTATACTATGGCTCCTATTGCGTTAAGATACTATAACTACAACAGTGTTTCTTCATTCGTATGAATAAACAGTAAGTTTATAACCTTTTTTATTAAATACATGTCTTCGGAGCCTCTCTGGACTCTCAATTAAAGACGTTCGCTCTTTATTAAACTGACATAATGATACCATGAATCATATTACCTTGCAAGTCGGTAAACACGAAATAACAAGTATACTATAGTAATAGTTAATTTAATGCATCAAAAAAATCTGAGACATTTATCAATGTCTCAGATTTTAGTTATTTTTCACTTCTACGTAATTCAGTTAATAATTGTTCAAAATCATCAGGTAATGCGGCTGATTTTTCAATATTTTCATGCGTAATTGGATGTTCAAACCCTATTACACCAGCATGTAGCGCTTGGCCACCTATATCCATCGTTTTTTTCGGTCCATATTTTGGATCACCGACTAATGGGAAACCGATATATTTCATATGCACACGAATTTGGTGTGTACGACCAGTTTCTAAAATACACTCGATTAATGTATACTTATCAAAATGCTCTAATACATTAAAATGCGTAATTGCATCTTTACCATCATCTACAACATCCATCGATTGACGGTCATTTTTGTTTCTACCAATTGGCGCATCAATTGTGCCGTAATCATGAGGAATATTACCATGTACCAATGCAACATATTTACGAGTAACTGTCTTTTTAACTAATTGGTCTACTAAACTACGATGTGCTATATCATTTTTAGCAACCATTAATAATCCAGATGTATCTTTATCAATACGGTGTACAATACCTGGACGAATTTCACCATTAATTCCTGATAAATTCTTCATTTGATACATAAGGCCGTTAACTAATGTGCCTGTGTAATGACCCGCTGATGGGTGAACTACCATTCCTTTAGGTTTATATACTATAGCCACATCATCATCTTCATAAAAAATATCTAAATTTAAATTTTCTGGTTGAATATCTGCTTCTACTATTTCTTTTTCAGTTACAACTATATGGTCATTCATCTTAGTCTTGTAGTTAGATTTAATGACTTTATCATTAACTTTTACAAGATCCTCTTTAATCCAATCTTGGATTTGAGTACGTGACCAATCTGAATTATATTCAGGTAATAACTTATCAATACGTTGACCTGTATCGTTCTGGTCTTCTATCTTAAACTCATGTATATCCATACGATATCTCTCCTATTCTTCTTTCTTCATATCTGTTAACAAAGCGATTACTATTAACAACACGCCTATGGTCAAACTAGAATCCGCTACATTAAAAATCGGGAAATTATAACCAAAAATATTTGTGTCAACAAAATCTACAACTTCACCATGTAACACACGATCAATAAAATTACCTAATGCTCCTGCAAATAACAAACTGATAGCTACTTGCATTAATAAATGCTGTTTCGCTTCTTTAATGTAAAATACAATTAATACAACAAGTATTATAATTGTAATAATATAGAAAAAACTCATCTTCCCACTCAATATACCCCAAGCTGCACCGTTATTACGATGAGAAGTTATATTTAAAAAATGAGGAATTACGTTAAAAGAATCTCCAACTCTCATAGAACTGGCAACAATAAACTTTGTGATTTGATCTAATAATAATATAACGATTGTTATGAATAAAGAAATACTAATATAGTACTGACGTTTCATGCCTGTACCTCCTATTCTGCGTTCAGTCGCTTTTACAACATCTTTCATTATATCCTAATAAAACTTATAAAAAAAGTTACAGTTTGATTATATATATAAAAGTTAGTAATTCATAATCAACCATTGATATAATGCTATATTTTTAGATGAAATTCATTTAGTGAATTTTCCTAGTATCATAACAAAAATAATTTGTCTTCTTTTCACATTAATTACATAACTTTATAAAAATTAAAACGAAACAGTATACCATCTGGGCCTGTAATATTCTTGTGAGTCGTCTCAGGATAGTGATAATCTACACATGCCAATCCGTATGTTTTATGGTTTTCAATACGCTTAATTCGAGAAAACCAATTATTGACTACAATATGTTGGTGATAACCATTAGAAGATAAATACAATGCTGTGTTTGTTTCTAAGGATGAGGCTTCTAAACCAAAGAAATTTTTATAATATGAAATTACGCGCTTTAACTCAATCGTTTTAAGATTAACATATCCTATTATAGTTTCATCAGGTATGCCTTGCCATTTCTCATTCGAAACATAGGTTAATAAATTAGGTACATTGATTGGTTGTGTTTCTAAAACAACTTTGTCATCTTCAAACACCCAATCTTCAATAGGATGATCCACATAAAATTCTAAACCATTGCCTTCCGGGTCCTCTAAAAATAATGACGTTGTAATATCATGTTCACCACCATTAATAGGCAATTCATACTCACTTAATTGAACAAGCAAATCCGCTAAATCTGCTTTCGATGGTAGTCTAATAGCTAAATGAAATAATCCCGCTTCTAAAGTTAATGGTTCTCTACCATAATTGATTTGCTTTAAGGTTAGAAAATGATTTGAATTACCGATTTCATAATGGACAATCGAATATGATTCATTCACTACATTGAGCCCTAAGATATGTTCATAAAATTGTTTCATAGCTTCTTTATCTCTTACATTTAATGTTATGCCGTTTACAAAATGCGCACTTTGGTTATGAAACATAAAAAGCACCCTTCTAAAATCAAGTTTTACTTAAATTCTACTAAATTGCTTTGCTCCTGTCCTATTATCAATGTTCACCATCAAAAAATAAAATAAAGCAATCGGAAATATTGAGTGGTAATGACCCTTATATTTTATAACATAAGCTTTAATATCATCCCACTCCAGCAAAGATGAGGCTAAGACACTTAATTATGCCCCAGCCTCATCCAAATCAATATATTTAATTAATAACAACTAGCGTCTCAATTATACTAGTGTTTTGACAACTTCTTGACAACGTGGACACAGGTTATTTAGTTCACCTACAGAACCTAATGATTCACTGTAATTCCAGCAACGCTCACATTTTTCACCATGTGCATGCTCAATACGGATATCTCCATATTGATATGGAATTCCATCTTCCACATGATCTACTACTTCTGCTTGAGAAGTAATAAATAATTGTTGTAAGTCAGCAAATTGTTGTAAGAATGATGTCGCATCAAAGTTATCATTTCTTCCAATCACAACCTTAGCTTCTAATGATTTACCAATTACTTTTTCGTTACGTGCAACTTCTAATGCACGGTTAACATCATCACGTAATTTCATAAATGTGTTCCATCTATCTACAAATTCACGGTCTACTTCAACTCGCTCTGGCATGTTTGTTAAGTGTACACTTTCTTCCTCTACGTGAGGAATATGTGACCAAACTTCTTCAGATGTATGCACTAAGATTGGAGCTAATAATTTCGTCATATCAACTACGATTTGATATAAAACTGTTTGCATACTACGACGTTTATGTGAATCACGTTCTTCAATATAAAGAATATCTTTACCATAATCTAAGTAGAAGTTACTAAGTTCTACATTAATAAAGTTTTGAACTTCTTGGAAGATATCTAAATAATCATAGTTATCATAGTGGTCTAAAGTATTTGCAGTAAACTCACGTAATCTGTTCAATAAATATTTATCTACTTCTAATAAATTATCTTCAGCGATTGCATCCGTAGCAGGATTATAATCATTTACGTTACCTAACATAAATCTTAAAGTATTTCTAATTTTTCTGTAGACGTCAGAAGTTTGTTTTAAGATTTCATCTGAAATACGTACATCTGCTAGATAATCAACACTACTAACCCATAGACGTGCAATATCTGCACCTTTTTGTTTCACAATTTGATCCGGCACAATCACATTGCCTAATGATTTACTCATTTTCTTACCTTCTCCATCCATTACAAAACCATGTGATAATAACATTTTATATGGAGATTGACCTCTTGTAGCTACAGAAGTTGTAATTGATGAGTTGAACCAACCACGGTATTGGTCACTACCTTCAAGGTATAAATCAGCTGGGTATGATAATTCCGGACGTGCCTCTAATACACCACGATGTGATGAACCTGAGTCAAACCAAACATCCATGATATCAGTTTCTTTTGTAAATTCACCATTCGGGCTACTTGGATGCGTAAAGCCTTCAGGTAGTAAATCTTTCGCCTCACGTTCAAACCAGATGTTTGATCCATTTGCTTCAAATAAATCAGCAACATGGTTAACTGTTTCTGATGTCATAATAATGTCACCATTTTCAGCATAAAACACTGGTAATGGCACGCCCCATACACGTTGACGTGAAATAACCCATTCGCCACGGTCACGAATCATATTATAGATACGTGTTTTACCCCAGTCCACTTTGAATTGTGTTTCATCAATAGAATCTAAAATATCTTGACGCACCTTATCTATAGATGCAAACCATTGTGGTGTCGCTCTAAAAATAACTGGTTTTTTCGTACGCCAATCATGAGGATAACTATGCGTAATAAATTCTAAATGCAATAATGCACCATTTTCTTTTAGTAAGTCTGTGATTTCTTTATTCGCTTTATCATAAAACATGCCTTCAAATTGGCCAGCTTCATCAGTAAATACACCTTTATCATCAACTGGGCTAATAACAGGTAAATTATATTTTTGACCAACTATATAGTCGTCTTCACCATGTCCAGGCGCTGTGTGTACACATCCAGTACCTGCATCAGTAGTGACATGCAAACCATTAATCACTAATGATTCACGTTCAAAGAATGGGTGTTGCGCTTCAACATATTCTAATTCTTTACCTTTAAATTCATTTTCTAATACTAAGGTATCTTCGTCCCAGCCTAACGCTTCTACAACATCACTCGCTAAATCTTTACCAATGATATATTTTTGGCCATTTACATTATATTGACCGTAAGTTAAATCAGGATGCACAGTAATCGCCACATTTGACGGTAATGTCCACGGTGTTGTAGTCCAGATAATAAATTTCGCATCTGGATCGACAATGCCTTTACCATCTTTAACATCAAATGCTACATAAATAGATGGTGAACGTTTATCTTGATATTCAATTTCTGCTTCTGCTAATGAAGATTCACTTGATGGTGACCAATATACTGGTTTTTTACCTTTATAAATTAAACCTTTATCTGCCATTTCTCCAAATAAACGAATTTGAGCTGCTTCATATTCTGGTTTTAAAGTAATATAAGGATTATTAAAATCGCCTTTAATACCTAAACGCTTGAAATCTTTTTTCTGATTTTCAATTTGTTCTAATGCAAATGCTTCACATTTTTTTCTGAATTCTGCTATAGACAATTCTTTGCGTTTAACACCTTTTTTAGTTAACGCTTGTTCGATTGGTAAACCATGAGTATCCCATCCAGGCACGTACGGTGCATAATACCCACGCATTGATTTATAACGTGTTATGATATCTTTTAAAATTTTGTTTAATGCATGTCCCATGTGTAAGTTACCATTCGCATATGGTGGGCCATCATGTAGAATGTATGAAGAGTTTCCTTCATTTTTATCTAATACTTTTTGGTAGATATTTTTTTCATCCCATTCTTCTTGTATCTTAGGCTCTTTATTCGGCAAACCACCACGCATTGGGAAATCTGTTTTTGGCATTAATAATGTATCTTTATAGTCCATTTCTATACACTCCTCGTTCCGATTTTCATACTTTATTCATTTTAAATAATAAAAAGAACTCTAAGTTCAATTAACAGGGACGATGTATACCGCGTTACCACCCTGATTAACTCAACTTAGAGTTCTCTCATTATCTTTATTACTTTGTGATGACATAACAGTGATATAAGAAACTAACATATGAAAGGCTTCCACCATCCCTAACTCGCTGTGATATGTTTAATATTTCAAACGCGTCTGTTATCAAATATTATTTATTCTCTGAATCAGTAGCTGATGCTTGGTTACTAGCATTGGCATTATTATCTGCTTCTGCTCTAGCTTTCATAGCTTTTTCTTCTTCAGTCAATTCATTATCGTTTAAATGATTAATGTTTTCTTCAGTAACTTGTTCAGAATCAAGATCATAATTTAATAAATAATCCCAATCTTCATTTTTAAGTAAGTCTAATTGCGCTTCAACTAACATACGGAAACGTGATCTAAATATTTTAGATTGTCGTTTCATATCTTCAGTTTGGAAAGAAAGTCTACGTGCTTTTTCAACTGCATCGTTAACAATTCTATCTGCTTCTGCTTTCGCTTTAGAAACGGTTGCTTCAGCATCTTTTGTCGCAGCTACTTTAGTTTCTTCTCCTGCTTGTTTAGCTTGTATTAACGCGTCACTTACAGATTGATGTACCTCTTTATATGATTGAATATTACTTTCTTTGTCTTCAATCACTTTTTCCAATTGTGCTTTGTCTTCTTTCAAATGTTCAATTTCATTACTAAGTTGTTCTAAATAACTTTCGACTTCAGTTGGCTCAAAACCATTTCTTGCATTTGTAAAAGTTTTATTCTTAATTTCATTTGGTGTAAAAGGCATAAATATCCTCCTTCTATAATACACTATTTTCTCCATCGATTAAATAACAGAAATAGTGTTTTATCTACAATATGTTTTTATAATATATCATTTACTAAATTGTGCAAAGCGTTAAAGACGTAGTCTCAAATTATAAGATAGCTTATTATACCACTATTTGAATAACGTTTTGTAAGAAATTCTAATTTTATCTTTTTTAGTTTTACCGCCTATGTCAGTAATCATAGCTCTACCAAATCCTTGTATTGACAATAAGTCACCACTATCAAGTTGAAAGTCTGTGGCATCAATTACTGTATGATTTACTTTAACACGTTTTTTGTCTATTAGTTGTTTTGCAATAGTTCGAGATTTGCGTATCATGTCTTTTAATACAACATCTAACCTTAAGCCACTTACTGTTGTATCAAATGTTTGCCAATTCTCTTTTGATTGTATCATATCTTTTATAGGAATAGAATTAAGTTTAACTGTTGCGCCTTTGATTCTATTTAATTCTAATATAATATAAGATTCAAGTTGCTTTGTCAAAGTGAATTGAATCTTATCTGATACAACAATATCACCTAACTGTTCTCTTTCAATTCCGAGCGACATAATTGTACCTAAAATATGTTGATGTTGAAGTGTTACAAATTTTTGTGGATAATCAACATCAATCAATACAATTTCAAATGCTTCTTCAGTTGGTTCAAAGTAACTTGGTGCTATAATAGCCCTTTTTCTTTCAGCGTATGGCCCACCATAGTATGTAACGTTCAAATCGTCAAAGCTACCTGCAACAACCTCCATTATATATTGACCCCGTGGATCAAGAAACGCTGTCAATACAGGAGCATATTGATCATTTGCACGATTACATTTATCAATAAGTTGATCTATTAAATCGTGTTCTTCTTTTCTGAAATGCTGATAAATATCGATGTGTATCACTCCAAATACAATATAAAGCACCTCTCGTTATTCAACGTTAGGTGCTTGTCATTTATTTTATATTAGTTCTTTAAGTATTATACAATACCTTTTACATTAGATTCCTTAAAATCAAATTAAATATGCTCGCTAAACCACTACGGAATAGTACAAGTACTACTATGGCAACAATCGATGAAATGTCAATCATTCCTATTGGTGGTATAACTTTACGGAATTGTTCTAAAAACGGTTCATATAACTTCGCTAAAAATTGACCGAATTTATTTTCACGTGCATTGGGAATCCATGACATAACAAAGTATACAATCATCCCATAATAATAAATCTGAACCAAGAATAAAATAAAATTAAATATGTTTGCTAATAAACCAATATCCATCTACTTTTACCTCTATTCACCTTGGTATTCCATATTTTCTATTTGATCAGTGATACTTCCAGCAACTTCAACATTGTCAGGTGTGCATAAGAATATATCTGATCCAACGCGTTGAATATCTCCACCAATTGCATAAACTGTACCACTTAAAAAGTCGATAATGCGTTTAGCAGAAACTTTATCAATACGTTGTAAATTAACTAATGTTGCACGACGATTCTTAAGTTCGTCTGCAATATCTTGTGTATCTGAAAAAACACGGGGTTCAAATAAACACATCTTAGAACTTTCTTGTGTAAAATCGAATTGATCTTGTTCTTGATTATTCATATTCACAACGTTCCTTGTATTATTTTTAGATGAACTGTTATTCATTTGATACTTCCTTTCACCCGATGATTGTTGTAATCTTGTTGACTGTTTCTTGGGAACGGACTGTATTGATCTTGTTTTTTCTGTATAACCATTGTTTGATTGTTCATTAAAGTTACTTTGAGACTGTGCTTGTTGTTTGTTTTGGTTTCTATTTTGTTCTTCTTCGGGCGGCGCTTCTAATTCGTCATCTTCCTCTTCTACAACGAAAAATCCATTAAATAAATCTTTTAAAGCCACGGGGCTCACTCCTCTTTTCCTACAAGTTTAGTCCCAATTCTCACAAACGATGCACCTGCTTCAGTGGCTAAATGATAATCATTACTCATTCCCATAGATAGCTCAGTACAAGGTGCATTATTTAAATTGAGCGCTTTAATTTCATCTCTTTTTGTTTTTAATAATTGAAATAAGCTTTTTATATATGGCTCATCTTCAGTCAAAGGAGCCATCGTCATAAGACCAACGATTTCTATATTTTCATATTGCTTTAACTCTTCAATAAAAGTGTTAACCTCTGATAAAGAAACACCTTGTTTAGATGATTCACCAGATACATTCACTTGTACAAAACATTTAATTTTATGTTCTGCTCTTTTATCAATTTCTTTTGCTAATTTCAACCGATCTAATGCATGGAAATAATCAACTTCATTAATAACTTCTTTAACTTTTCTAGTTTGTAAAGAACCTATAAAATGCATCACCGCGTCCTTAGGTAAGGCTGCTTTCTTTTGTTGAAATCCTTCCAAACGATTTTCACCGAAATGTCTAATTCCTGCATTATAAGCATCATTAGCTCGGTCTATTGTAACATACTTTGTCACTGCAATCACGTTTGGCATTATTGAAATATTACTCTTTTCGCAATGTGTTTGTATTTGTTCATTTATACACTTTAAATTATATTCTACGTCCAATTCTATACACCTCTTCGTTATTGACCAATAAATGCTAACATTCGACCCGTATTTCCCTTTTCTACTCTATAAGAAAAGAATAAAGATAAATCTTCAGATGTTGCATAATCTGTTATATAAATATTACTTTCAGGAACCCCTGCATTTTCTAGCAATAATGCATTTGCAAGTTTTAAATCAATACCGTGTCTATTTACATCTCTAGTTTCTATATATTGATTAATATCTATCGGTAATGCTTCAAATTTAGACTTTATATCATCGTTAATTTCATAAGATGAGGATGTTGCCGGACCAATAACAACACTTAAATCGCTTAACTCGAAATTTAAATGCGAAACCATTTCAGTGACAATTTGACCAACAGTACCTCTCCAACCAGCATGTGCAAGACCTATGAAATGATGTTTTTCACTATAAAAGTAAATAGGTACACAGTCAGCATAGCACATTGTAAGCAAAATATTTTCATCATATGTGTATAAAGCATCTACACCATGCAAACGATCTGTGAGTGAATCAATATTAGTACCTCTATCTTGCTCAGTTACTTCTACAACTTTATTTTCATGAGTTTGAATTGGAAAAACCCATTGCTCTCTAGGAAATTCAATTGCAGTTGCAAGCATTTCTTGATGCTGAGTGATACTTTGTTGATTATCATCAATATATCTTGCCATATTAAAGGCGTTACGAGGGAAGGGACTAAAACCATCTTCTCTTGTTGTTATACCCAATTTCACTTTTTTTAAATAATCGTCCTCATATTCTAATATATGATGCTTTTTTTTAAATTTATCTTGCATGACCACAAACCTCCATAGGATATATAAAAGCAACAATTTTATTATTAATTAAATTTAAAAAAGTCATCAGATCTACTGACCTGATGACACTTTATTATTTAATTTAGTCTACAAAACTTATTGCGACTAACGTCTAGTTCTTCTAGAACGTCTTTCTTCTCTATTTCTGATGAAGCTTGGAATATCATCTTCATTAGTTGTATGCGCTCTACCTTCACTAGCACTTTCTGATGATGCTTGTGAAGCACCTACTGAACTTGAAGAAATTGTGTCTTCTTTGGTAGTACTTCCGCTTGTTGCACTATTACCAAAACCAGTGTTTGAAGCTTTGCGACCTTGTGATGAAGGTTTGTCTTCAAAGCCAGTTGCAATAACTGTTACAACGATTTCATCTTGTAACTCTGGGTTGATTACTGTACCGAAAATCATGTTTACATCTTCGTCTGCTGCATCTTGAACGATGTCTGCTGCTTCTTGCGCTTCGAAAAGTGATAATGATTCTCCGCCTGTAATATTCATAAGCACACCTTGTGCTCCTACAATAGAAGTTTCTAACAATGGTGAAGAAATTGCTTTTTTAGCAGCTTCTACTGCACGATTTTCACCTGAAGAAACACCGATACCCATTAAAGCTGAACCTTGGTTAGACATAATTGTTTTAACGTCTGCAAAGTCTAAGTTAACTTCACCAGATACAGCGATTAGGTCAGAGATACCTTGAACACCTTGGCGTAACACGTTATCAGCTTCTTTGAATGCTTCCATCATTGGCGTTGATTTATCAACAATATCTAATAAACGATCATTAGGGATAACGATTAATGTATCAACAGCAGCTTTCATTGCTTCAACACCTGCTGCAGCTTGTGTTTGACGTTTACGGCCTTCAAAACCAAACGGACGAGTTACAACACCAACTGTTAATGCGCCCATTTCTTTAGCAATTTTTGCTACAACTGGAGCAGCACCTGTACCAGTACCGCCACCCATACCAGCAGTTACGAATACCATATCTGCGCCTTGGATAGCATCTTCAATTTGTTCACGTGACTCTTCAGCAGCTTTTTTACCAATTTCAGGGTTTGCGCCAGCACCTAAACCACGTGTTAATTTTTCACCAATTTGGATTTTAGACTCAGCTTTTGATAAATTTAAAGCTTGTCCATCCGTATTAATTGAAATAAATTCAACATTATTCATACCATGATCAATCATACGGTTTACAGCGTTATTACCGCCGCCCCCTACACCGATGACTTTTAACGTCGCTAAATGATTAAATCCTTGTTCAAATTCTAACATTTATATTTCCTCCTAGTTTTAATGGCCAATCAATCGAATAGAGATTTCATAAGTTTTTTGAATTTACCTTCTTCTTTGTCTTGAGGTTTACGTTCTTCATCATGATCGATGTTTACTTCGTTATCGTACACCTCTGGCTCTTCTTCTGCTTCAACAGTATCAGTTGCTTCTCTTGACTCAGTTGATGACGTTTGAGGTTCTTCATGTTTGTTCGATTTTTTCTTAAACCAATCAAATCCACTTGATTTTGTACTATGTTCTCTTTCATCAGATTCGATGACTTCTTCCTCGAATTCTTCACTGTCATGATTACTAATTGTAACATAATCTAGTAATTCGTCGAAAGTAATGCTACTAGAAATTGTTGAAATTGCTGATGAGAACTCAGGCTTTCTAATTCCCATTTGTGATGGTGTGTGAATTCTCACTTTCTCACTCACCATATCTTGAAGCAATTCCTTAACTCCTAATAAGTTTGCAGAACCACCTGTAATAACAAAACCACCATTTACTTTTGTAAGTCCTAATTCTTGTAACACTTCAAACACATTAAAGAAAATATCTTCGACGCGTGCTTCGATAATGTCTGCTAAATCTTTTTGAGTAAATTCCGCTTCTTCGTCACTATTGACTTGTTCAACGGTAAACACATCATGATCAGAAGCAGATTCAAAGAAAGCGTGTCCATATTGGTGTTTAATTTTTTCAGCAGTCTCATATGAGGTGTTTAAGCCTGTAGCTATATCTTCAGTAATATCTCGACCTGCCATTTCTAATGCGTCTGCATCAACTAGTTCACCACGCTCGTAAAATGCAAGTTGCGTGATATCTTCACCAATGTCGATTACACATGCGCCTAATTCTTTTTCAGTAGCTGAAAGTACTGAGCCATAGTTATATGCATCTGAATATACATCAAGTACATCCACACCACATGATTCAACACATTTAATCATATTAATTAATATTGATTTTTGTATTGCAATAACACCAGCTTCAACTTTCAGGCTATGTCTAGCAATCAATTCTTTTGGATCAGAAACCTCATTCTCGCCATCAACAATAAATTTAATTGGGAATGCGTTAATAATTTCAGTTTCTGGTACGTCATTTTTATCACGAATACTTTCAAGTACACTTTCAATGTGTGTACCATCTAATTCTGTATCTTCATAAAATTCTATTTCATTGGATTCATCAAATACTTCTGTTCCGATAATAGGTAGTTTTAAAAATACTTCCTTAATATCTACTCCTGAAGCAATAGAGGCTTTCTTGATTGTATCTTTAATTGCTTGTTTAGCAATATCGAAATCATCAATAAGACCATTTTTAATCCCACTTGTGTAGGTCTGTCCTGTACCTATCACATTTATACCGTTGTGAAATTTCTCGCCTACTATCGTTTTAACGCTCGATGAACCGATATCTATACTTACGTAATAATGCTCTTCCATAGATAGGCACCTCCTGACAATAACTTATTCAAATTCACACTATTAATAGTTTACAATAGCTTTTGACGCTTGTGAACTATAAAGATAAGTATTTGTCGAAATTTTTTAATTATTTTTGTCCGTTTTTTCATTAATCTTATTTAATGCACTTTGAAGCTCATCTTTAGCCTTATCTTCTTCTGTTGTACCCTTATCCACATTTTGGTCACTTGAAGATTTTGTATTGCTACCACCATTATATGGAATAAAGGATGCACCTACTGATAAATCAATATACCCTGCTTTTTTTAACTCTCCGGATTCATCACGTTCTAATGATTGTGACATTTGCGGATAATATTTCATTTTTTTACTAATTGTGTTTAAATTACCTAAAATTTGAATATCATCTGTTGTGAATAATTTGATTTGATTTTGTGCATTTTCTTGAGGGTCAAATTTAATTTCTGCTATCATCCCTCTAACCTTCGCAGGCATTTCAGAAAGCGCTTGTATAACCTTTTCTTTTTTGTCTTTTTCAAATCCTTCAAGAATCGGGCCATTATCAGTAGCATTACCATCATAATCTTCTAACTCTGTACCGTCTTCTAAAACAGGTACATATTTATCTTTCTTTTTAGTCAGAGCTACAATTTGCTTTTCTGATACTTTCACAGTTAACTTGTTTGGAAAATGTTTTTTTACTTCTGCACTATCGATAAGTGTACTTTCTTCAAGTTTGTTTTGAGCATTCGTAGTGCTATAAGTGTACATTCTCGAATTGTCTTTTACGTTTATAGCTTTGTTAATTGTATTCTTAGATGTATTATTATTCCCACTAATCTCTACACTACTAATCTTACTTAAAGGTGTAAACATATAAATCAATATTAAAATAATTATAAATAATAAAACACCAAATACTGAATATTGAATTTGCTTTTGTCTTTTCCGTCTTTTTGCGCGTTTCTCTTTTAAGTAATCAGAGTCAAACTCACTAACTTTGTCAGACATTTAATATCACATCCTTTAAAAAGAAGGTAAATTAGCTTGGAAACTCTTAATAAATTTATCTCCGCGCTCTTCAAAAGTATTGTACTGATCCCAACTTGCACATGCTGGCGATAATAATACTACGTCATTTGGTTCTATGACTGATTGTATTTTATCTACGGCATCTTGCACATCAGAAGCTGTTATAACGTACTTACCTTGACTTTCACCTAACTTCACGAATTTTTCTTTTGTCTCACCGAAAGTTACCATAACTCTTACATTTTTCATATGTGGAATAAGTTCATCAAAGTCATTACCACGATCTAACCCACCACATAACCATATGATTGGTTGTTTAAATGAGTTTAATGCAAATTGTGTAGCTAATGTATTTGTAGCTTTTGAATCATTGTAGTACTTATTTGTTTTATTCGTTCCAATATATTGTAAACGGTGTTCAATACCTGAGAATGATGTCAAACTATCAATTATTGCTTTAACAGAAACTCCAGAAAGTAATGCAGCTAATACTGCCACAAGAATGTTTTCCAAATTATGTTCACCAGGTAGTACAAGATCATCTATATGGATTATTCTAAATCCTTTAAACACGATATAACCATTCTCAACATAAATGCCATCTACTTCTTGATGCGTTGAGAAATAATACGTTTTTGCTTTCAATGACTCAGATTCAATTAAGTGACGTTGATGATAATTACAAATTAAATAATCATTTTCAGTTTGATTAATATATATCTTCTTCTTAGCATTTTGATAATTTTCTAGAGATTCATGATAATCAAGATGTGCTGAATATATATTCGTAATTATAGCGATATGAGGTTTATACTTATCAATCCCAAGTAATTGGAAAGACGACAACTCAGTAACCAAGTAGTCATCAGCTGTGACTTCTTGTGCTACTTTTGAAGCCACATAGCCAATGTTACCTGATAGTTTGCCAGTCACCCTACTTTTTTGAAACATATCTCCAATTAATGAAGTCACTGTTGTTTTACCATTTGTACCTGTTACACCGATAATTGGTGCTTCTGATATTAAATAACTTAATTCTACTTCTGTTAATATTTTCAATCCTTTTTCGGTTGCTGCTTCTATTAGCGGAACATTATAAGGAATACCTGGATTTTTAAAGATAATAGGATTACTATCTAACAAGGAGAGTGGGTGTTCTCCACCAATCACCGTGATTCCCATATTTTCTAAATCTATTGCATGTGCATCTTGACTTAGATCTTTGCCATCGTTGACGATTACATTTGCACCAAGTTTTTTTAATAATTTGGCAGCTTCATAACCACTTTTCGCTAATCCAATAACTAATACATTTTTATTTTCCAATTCTGTATATTTCAGCAATTTAGTTCACTCCAATCCATAAACCTATGAGTCCTGTAATCAAGCCTACTGTCCAGAATACTGTCGTTACTTTCTTCTCATTCCAACCAATTAACTCGAAATGATGATGCAACGGTGACATTTTAAAAATACGCTTTCCAGTCAATTTGAATGAAGTTACCTGTATCATAACTGATAAGGTTTCTGCCACAAATACGAAACCAATGAAAATCAGTGATAATTCTTGGTTAAGCATGATAGAAATAGTAGCAAAGATACCACCTAAAGCTAAACTACCTGTGTCTCCCATGAAGACTCTAGCAGGATTTAAATTGAATGGTAAGAAACCAATCAATGCAAAAATCATAATAACACAGAACAATCCGATAGATGTTGCACCTTGGAAGTAAGCCATAATTGCATACATTACAAAGCCAATAATAGATAATCCTGTCGCTAATCCATCTAAACCATCTGTTAGATTGACTGCATTTGAAAAGCCTACTTGCCAAAAGACTATGAAAATTACATATGCTATTGAAAGTGGTACTTCAATATTTGTAAAAGGCAAATGAATTCCAGTAGAAAAATCAGTCAAGTTAAATACTTGGCTTAAAATAAAGAAAATAACTGCAATACCTATTTGAGCTAAGAATTTTTGCTTGCTTGTTAAACCTTCATTATTTTTCTTTACAACGATAATGTAATCATCAATAAATCCGATCAAACCAAAACCTACTGTTACAAATAACAACAAGATAATCGGATTAGAATTGTCCATGAAAATGATTGCTAAAATTGAAGTTACAATAATACTAATGAGAAAAGTTAATCCACCCATAGTTGGTGTGCCTGTTTTCTTCATGTGGCTCTGCGGACCTTCTTCTCTAATACTTTGTCCAAATTTCATTCGTTTCAACGTTGGTATTAGCACTGGAACTAATATAAACGTGATTAACAGTGCGATAATTGCGAGTAAATAAACCATATTGTGCTCCTTTATTTAATTGGATTAAGTCGTTATGCTTGTCGGTTTGCCATATGTATTGAGGTTCGTAGCTAATCAATTGAACATGTCGCTACTTTATTGCAACGTTCAATGATTAGTCTACTTCCAAATTCCACCTCAAAATTCATTACATAATAAATTTAAAAAATCAACTTAGCTCAGGCTATGATTCATTGTCTTTTGAATCTTTATTTTCATCTGAGTCTTTGTTTTCCTCTTTATCTTTTGAATCCTTGTTGTCTTCAGATTCTTTTTGATCGTCTGAGTCTTTGTTCGAATCAGATTCAACTTTTGAAGTTTGACCGTTAACATCTTCCGATGATAACGTTACTTCAATTTTATCTTTGCTGCTTATTTTTTGTCCTTTAGTTACTGATTGGTTCGATACAAATCCGCTACCTTTTGTTGTTACTTTCGTCTTAGTAAGTAACTCAAATGCAACAACCTCTTCTTTCGACCAACCTGTCATATCAGGCATCGTAAGATCACTGTCTGTCAGTAATAATACTTTACTGTTTGGTAATACTTCTTTATTAGCGCTCACAGATTGCTTAGTAACTTTTTCTCCATTACCAATAACTATTGGTTTTAAAGATTTACCGTTTATTTTATCTTGCGCTTTTTGAGTTTCTTGTCCTTCAACGTCAGGAACTTCACTGTATTTCACATCTGAGTTGTCTTTAGATTTTTTATCTCCAACATTTAAGTATTTCAGTGTATTTTCCATAATAGGTTTAAATGCTTTACTTACACCCATCTCATAAGCTTCTTGATCATTTTTCTGGGCTAAACTCATACCAGCATAAACGATTACCTCAGGATCATCTTTTGGTGCGTCACCTATAAAGCTAACAAAATATGGATTTTCACCTTCCACATAACCACCGTTATCTGGATCCGCAACTTGTGCTGTACCTGTTTTACCTGCAACATCATAACCATCAATTTGATAGTTCTTAGCATGGCTATCTTCACTATTTACAACTTTATCTAATTCAGTACGCACTTTTTTAGCAGTATCTTTTGTTATAGGTTTACCATCATATTCTTTCTTACCTTTATAAAAAGTATCTTTGCTAACAGGATTCGTTACGTTATCAACATACCAAGGCTTAATCATATTACCACCGTTAAAGAAGGCAGATTGCGCTTTAAGCATTTGCACTGGTGTTACCGTGGTAGATTGACCGAATGAAGAAGTTTTCTGTTGCGCTTCATTATCCCAAGCGATACCGCCAGTAGCTTCACCATCAAACATACCATTTGTAGATTGGCCGAAACCGAATTTCTCATACCAGTCTTTCATTTTATCTGCGCCAACTAAATCTTGTAGATGCATCATTAACGTATTAGATGAATATGTGAATCCTAGTGACATTGGAATTTCTCCCCAACCCACTTTATTCCAGTCAGAAATTTTTGATCCCATAACTTCTCTAGGTTCAGCTGTATATTTTTTATCTGGGTCAAATTTCCCTTCTTGAATAGCGGCTGCTAAACCGTAAGACTTAAAGGTTGAACCCGGCTCATAAGTGTTTTGATATAAATCATTTGCCCATTTCTTACCAAAGTCTTTTCCTGTTTCTGGATTAAAAGTAGGTCGCTGACTAAATGCCAGTATTTCACCAGTATGTGCATCCATTACCACAGCGAATAAATCTTTCGGTTTATAATGTTCGACCATGCCATCTAATGCTTCTTCAACAAACACTTGAATATTAGAGTCTAGTGTTAAATGTACATCATCACCACGTTGAGGTGTTTTTTCTTTCTTAGTATTAGGTGCAATATAGCCCCAAATATCATGTATATAAGATAGCGCTCCTTTTTGTCCAGATAAGTAACTATCAAAGATTTTCTCAACGCCCATTGCGCCTTTTAAATCACCGCTATCTGGATCCTTTTGAGCCATTCCAATTAAATGTGATGCAAAGTTTCCATTAGGATAAAAACGTTCAGTCTCTGGATAAAGTGTTACACCAGGTAACTTCATTTTTTCAATCTTTTCTTTTTCTTGATATGTTAAATCAGTTCCTTTTTGTCCAAATTCAACTTGGAACGCTTTTTTATTATCTAGTTTGTCTTCAATTTCTTTAGCTGACATATCAATAACTGTTGCTAATTTTTTAGCTGTTTCTTTCTTATCTGTAACGTGTTTAGGCTTCTCGCTACCTTCACTCGCTTTTTTATCAACAATAGCAACAAGTTTATACCGTTCTACATCTTCTGCCAAAACCTTTCCGTTCCGGTCATAGATTTTTCCACGTTCAGGTTGTTGCTGGCTATTTACTAAATACTTCTCATTTGCCTTCATGATTAAATCTTCACCTGAAGAATGTCCAGTTAACATTATATAAGAATATCTTAAAACCAACGTAAAAAAGAGCAGTCCAAATCCAAGAATGAGTAGGACTGCCCCTATTTTACTTTGTTTAATAAGAAACTTGGGTTTTTTTAATCTAATTTTTCGCTTCGCCATTATTACGCACTACCTTTACATTGTCGTTCTTAAGGCTCATTCCTTCGTTTTTGGCCTTATCGTAAATGCGTTCATATGAAGAATTCTTTTTAATTTCAGATTCTATTGCGCTATTTTCACTTGATTGTTTTTCGATTTTTGTATCTAAATCCGCAATTTTTCCTCGAGTATCATACGCATCCATTTTTAAAGATAGCATATAAATACTTATCAATGCAATTACTGTTATAAGTCCTATGTATAACATTTTCTCAAATTTCGTAAGTTTAACTACAACTTTGCGTTTTACGGTTTTGGGCTGGGTCGACGGTTGCGACTCAGGAATTTGTGTTTCTGGTTCATTATAAGGTTGATATATCTTTTCTACTGCCACTCAACATTCACTCCTTATTTTAGTATTTCTGCAACACGTAACTTCGCACTACGCGCTCTATTATTATTTTCTAAATCTTCATCAGTAGCGGTAATAGGTTTACGGTTAACGCGTTTCAATTTAGGTGTGTATGCTTCAGGTATGACTGGCAATCCCCTTGGTACATCTGGTCCCTTTTCGTACTCTTGAAAAATTTGCTTACATAAACGATCTTCCAATGAATGGAAAGTTATGACTGAAATTCTACCATCTACTTTTACTAAATCTATCGCTTGTTCTAATGAGTCTTCAAATGATGATAATTCATCATTTACCGCTATTCTAATTGCTTGAAAAATTCTTTTTGCTGGATGTCCACCTTTTCGCCTTGCTTTGGCAGGTATACCTTCTTTTATGACATCAACAAGTTCTAATGTCGTTTCGATTGGCTTTTGTTCCCTATTTTGTTCAATGCGTCGGGCAATTTGTTTAGCAAATTTCTCTTCGCCATAGCGATGAAATATTCTCACTAATTTTTCAAACTCCCAATCATTAACGACTTCATACGCTGATAATGTTTGGGATTGATCCATACGCATATCCAACTTCGCATCGTGATGATAACTAAACCCGCGCTCAGGAACATCCAGCTGTGGACTAGATACACCTAAGTCGTAGTAAATACCATCAACTTTTTCAATATTCAAATCATTTAAAATTTCAGTTAATTTTCTAAAGTTGTTATGGACAAAGGTTACTTTATGCAAATGATCTTTTAAAACTTCTTTTGCATTTTCAATAGCCGTAGTATCTTGATCTATTGCTATCAGTCTTCCTTTGTCACCAAGTTGATTTATTAAATATAGTGCATGACCTGCTCCACCTAATGTACAGTCGACATACACGCCATCTTCTTTTATATTCAAATAATCAATGGTCTCTTTGAGCATTACGCTGACATGATGAAACAAAATAACGCCTCCATATTAAAAATCAAAGTCAATTAAGTCTTCAGCAATATCTTCAAAACTATCTTCAGATTCATCATAGAAGCTGTTCCAAGTTTCTCTATCCCAAATTTCTATTCTGTTTGAGACACCTATTACTGTACATTCCTTACTTAAGTTTGCGTATTGGCGTAAGTTCTGTGGAATGTTAATACGCCCTTGTTTATCAAGCTCTACTTCAACAGCACCAGAAAAGAACATACGCATAAATTTACGTGCATCCTTTTTAGTCATTGGTAAGGTTTTCATTTTCTCTTCAATAACTTGCCATTCTTCCAAAGTATAACCAAACAAACATTTATCAAGGCCTCGGGTGATTATAAAACGCTCATTTAAGTCATAACGAAATTTTGATGGAACAATCATGCGTCCTTTTGTATCCAACTGATGTTCGTATTCTCCCATGAACATTTATAATCACCTCACCTTCTCATATATATAATTTACCACATCTCACCACTATCCTCCACTAATTATACAATATTCAGCAAATTTTATCGTTTTACATAAAAAAATGCCCGATTCATCAATTTGATGAATCGGGCTAACCCTTGTGGCTCTAAGGTTTAATGATAATATGATCAAAAGTGTAAGAAAGTGGTGGATAGGTGGAGGGACTGAACACATCTATCCCAAAATCATTCATAATTTGTAAAGGATTCCAAATTCTTTCTTGTAAGCCTCCCATTGGATGGAGCACTTCACTTAATTCTTTAAAATGTTTAATACTAATTTCATTTTCTCGTTCTATATTTAATAAATATCTGTTGATTAAATAATCATATTGCTTCTGGTGTATTTCATTATTTTTATCTAATAATTGTTTATTATCATTGTTATCAGCTACTTCAACTTGCAATGTTTGATATAACTGATTTTGTTGCTCTTTCAAGCGCTCTATTTGATTTATAAATTCTTGTGAAGCTTGTGCACGTATGAACTGTGCTTTTTCATCTTCAATACCATTTTCAATAATTAAATTTTTATCCAATTGATATTGTTTAACCAGTTTTTCAGTTTTTTCATATAAATAGCTAATACGTAAACGTGGTAATACAATCGGCATCTTTACATCTAATATTTTAAATACGTCGCTTAATTCAGTCCAATATTTAATTTCACTCGGCCCTCCGACAAAAGCAACTGTATTAAACAACCACTCTTCCATAACTGGTCGCGTAACAACATTATTCGAAAAGAGATGCGGATCAGAATCTACTATTTTTAATAGTTCTTCTTTTGAAAAATACTTATTTGATTTATTTAAATAAAATTTGTCGTCTTTAAAGGTTAATAATTGTCTCATATCATCATCGTGCATGAATAAATGGACATTAGTATCTGTTTGAATCATTTGTTCTAGTCCACTTGCTATGGTTTGTTTTTGTGTATTTCTAAACGCTTCATCCACTTCACTATGATGTTCAATAATATGCTTAATAAATGGTTGTTCCAAACTTCTTAAGCCAACATCATTTGCATCTATAATTAACAAACCATAAAACTTGAACACTTCATGTAACAATGCTTTAAACATATCTGTCCAGCTATCATACGCTTCAATAATGTCATTACACATTTTTAATAAAGGCTTAGAGTGAGCCGTTTCGGTCATTTGTTTAAAAAATTGTTCTAAAGTTTCTTTTAATTGTGCTTTATCCGGGTAATACCTAGAAACACTCGTTTCAGGAGGTGTCATTGTATGATATTTTATTTTTTGTAATTTAGCATTTTGTGTATTAAAGGCATAAGTATGATTAACTTCATCAAAATCATGATCTTCCCCAGCAATCCAAAATACAGGGACCACGTTTTTATCATATTCATTCGATAATTTATCACTTAATGTAATAATAGAAAAGATTTTATGGAAAGTATATAATGGACCGCCGAACAAGCCAGCTTGTTGTCCTCCAATAATCACCTTCGCACCATCTCTTAATAGCGCAATGTTACTTTCTTGTTGCTCAGTTAAAGATAAATCGCTCATATATTCTTTTATAATATTAGCTAATTCAACTTCTCTACCATTATTAGAAGCCGTTAAGCGTTCATAATAACTCTTTTCATCCATGGCATCTAAATTATAAAACTGCCCTAGCGTTGAATCACTTTTTTTAAGTTTTGATATAAATTGGTCTTTCTCATTGAGTTTTGTAGTCATACAATCCATGCGTAATTCTCCTTATGTTACTCTATTCCTAATCAGTATAAAGTTTATATCCAATATTGACAATTATACGGCTTACAAATATCAAATTTTCAAAAATCGGGGCTATATAATAAGCTTGAACATTAATGTTTTAATAGTTTAAATTTTTTATGTTTACATAGTTGTAAAAACGATAATAAATTAACAAAATAGAGTTTCAAGCAGTCATTTTTGTGAAAAAACTCATAAAATAAGGTATAATAATACTTAATAATACAAAGGGGGAAGATGCGATGAGTAGCGTAAAGCGTCTTGATATTAATTACAGAACTGACGAATTATTCGAAGATTTTAGGAACTTTGGAAATGAAGATTTATATTTAGTCGATGAGCTTCGCGGTGAGATGATTGATGCAAGTTCAGACTCACCATTTTATGGCATTTATGTCGGTGATCGATTAGGTGCAAGGATGGCACTATATCGTAAAGGTGATGTAGAAGAAAAACATTTCCCTAATTTCGACGATTATAATGTATTGTGGAAATTAGAGGTTTTACGTGATTTCCAAAATCGAGGTTACGGTAAAGCATTATTAGCTTTCGCAAAGGATCAAGGATTACCAATTAAAGTAATTGCACGTAATCAATCAAAACAATTTTTCATCAAACATGGCTTCACCGATTTAGAAGAAGCCAACAAAGAAGGTCATGATGTTTTAGTATGGTCACCAAATAAATAAATTACTTTTATAATAAGTATTCACACTAATTTCGACTGTGAATTTAGTATATTTTTTAGAAATATAGAGCATGATATAAAAGCGGGTCTTTGAAATCAATTTTTAAACTTTTGATTTCCGTCCCGCCTTTTTTATTGGATATGAACTACTATTTCATCTAGTGCAGTAATTGTATAATCAGGTCTTATTGTTGTGTCATTCACCTTTTTTCGAGGGTTAAACCAGCAAGTTGCTATTTCAGCATTTTTTCCCCCTAATATATCAGAAGTCACAGAATCACCAATAATCATTGATTCTTTACGTTTTTCTTCGCCAATTTTATCAAATACATAATCAAAAAACTCAGGCATCGGCTTTTGATAACCTGTTTGTTCTGATACAAATACACCCTTAAACCAATGACCGATATTTGTTTTCTCAATTCTACGTTCCTGTGTTTCTAAAACACCATTAGTCACTATATACAAATCATAATCATCTTTTAATATGTTTAGCGTTTCAACAGTATTTGTAAAATGTTTAATAGGCGCATTGGCTAACTCATCTCTAAATATATAATCTGCTTCTGCACCATCTATTACTAAATCGTGTAATTTAAAGTACGCTTCAAATCTTTTACTTAACACCTCATCTTTAGTAAGCTCATTTTTTTGAAATGCATCCCAGTGTGCTTGGTTAACTTTCATAAAAACTTCTAAATCTGCTTTATTTGTTTTTAAGTTATAATTTTTTGTCAGTTTATCGAATGCATAAGCTTCAGCATCATGAAAATCTACTAGCGTATCATCAAAATCTATCAATAAACTTTTGATTGTCATTTAAATCCTCCTACATTCATTATTAATAATCTTTAACCATTTCATTATACACATTTTTCACACAATAAAAAATGGCCAAGGTTATCACCTTGACCATTGTATATATATATATTGAATAACTAGAATCCGAATAATTTTGAAACTAATCCTACACCATTTTCTACGATGCTTACGATGCTTGTTCCTAATTTAGCGCCATCTCCTGCGATGCCTGCTTGTACTGTTTCTTTGATTGCGTCAAATAATCCTGCCATAATTAATTACCCCTTTAATTTGTGTTTTTATTTTTAAAAGACTTATAGTCCGAATAATTTGCCTACTAAGCTTGCACCACTTGATACGATATCTACAATACTTGAACCTAAATCTGCACCATTACCTGCTTTAGCTGCTTCTACTGTATTTGCAATTGCTTCTGCTAATTTAGTCATTTAAATTTCTCCTTTGTTAATTATTAGTTAATTGATTTATATAAAATTAAAATCTAGAATCCGAATAATTTTGAAACTAATCCTACACCATTTTCTACGATGTTTACGATGCTTGTTCCTAATTTAGCGCCATCTCCTGCGATGCCTGCTTGTACTGTTTCTTTGATTGCGTCGAATAATCCTGCCATAATTAATTACCCCTTTAATTTGTGTTTTTATTTTTAAAAGACTTATAGTCCGAATAATTTACCTACTAAACTTGCACCACTTGATACGATATCTACAATACTTGAACCTAAATCTGCACCACTACCTGATTTTGCTGCTTCTACTGTGTTTGCAATTGCTTCTGCTAATTTAGTCATTTGAATATCTCCTTTATTAGTTAATTGATTTATATAAAATTAAAATCTAGAATCCGAATAATTTTGATGCTAAAGCTACACCATTTTCCACGATAATTACAATGCTTGTCCCTAATTTAGCGCCATCTCCTGCGACACCAGCTTGAACTGTGTTTTTAATTGCTTCGAATAAACCTTCCATTGTAAACACTCCTCGTTAAATTTTAATTATAATGACTGTTTTTATGTTGAAAACGATGCTTTTAATAAATTATTTTGTTTAGCTATCGTTCCTTGAATTAACTATAAGATAATACGTAATTAAATTGTCTATTTTTTCTTACTCAACTATAAATTTGCTTTATCTGTTAATTTATTTAATTCACGAAACAGTTTCGAATTCCTAAGTGTATTACGCACAATTAAATCAATCACAACTATGTTAAAATTCAATTAAAATAGCGTGTTGAATTCATTAATGATATTAGATAATTCAAAAATCACTATTTATATTGAATTTTATCTTTCAAACAAAAAAATAGTTATTTAGCGATGATTTGAATTTAAATTTAAATTTAATATCACACCTGAAATAATTATGCTATGTAGCAGAAAAAAGCTATGGAGACATCTATACAGATATCTTCATAGCTTAATTTCAATTCTTAACATTCTATAAATTATTATAGGTCAAATAACTTCGAAAAATTTATGTTTCTGTTACAAATCCAAGATTTCCCGTAATAAAGGTACCACGGCTAGTTTTGAGTCTTGGTGTACCTTTAGGCGATAAAACTATTTTTTCAATTTTTAAATTATCACCTGCATTTAAAATATTAACTGGTTCGCCCTCAAAACTTCTATTTTTGTACTCTTTACATTTCTTCAATACAGTAACATGATTGGGTTTACTATATATATACTTATCTTCCTTGTCTTTATCAACAGGGTATACATACTTTTTATTAGTAGTTAGGTAATAACCATCAGATGTAATAAACCTCGGCGTGCCTTTAGCAGTTTTTACAACATCCGCAATATCTACCAATTCTCCAATTTCTAAACTTTTTTCAGCAAGTTGTTTAAATTCAACATCTTCATATAATTTCGCTTTTTTAATAAGCGATACCGAATTGGGCTTATATGACAGATATTCATTTAAATAACTACCTTTATTTGTAGATTTTGTTACCGATACAAACTCAGCTTTAAAGTTTTGTCTTTTTAAACTTGCCATTCTACTTGCATTAGGTAAATTCATATTCACATAAATTGATTTATATCCATCATAGATTAAGGATATATTGAATGCGAAATCACATTGGTTCAAATCTTCCGTATCGATATAAATATAATTATTAATCATTTCAAAATCGATAGTCGCATCATGTATTTCATTATTTATTTCACTCAGCACTACTTTATCAATAATTGTTTGATCATCTTTATACACACGAATTACATCTTTTAAAACGCCTTCGATTAAATGTGTACCTTCATATACAGCAAATACTGGATCTTTAATTGGTAAAACATCATTTAAAGTTTCTGGCATTAAGAAATGTACTCGGTTATTTTCAACAAATTTATTTGCTTTACCACCTTGTTGCAGCATAGTTATAAATTCAATTAGTTTTTGATATTCTTTGTTCCTCAATAATTGATAGATATTTTTAAATGTATCAGCCAATAAGTAATCTTCAATATTTTTACCATATGATTCTAATATTAATACCATTTCATCAAACAATTCATAAAACACTGATTTATTTTCAGCTTTTAAAAATCGATTGTTTTTAAATAGTCGAGACATATAATCAACTTCCACGATTCGACTAATCGCTTGAAATTCTGCGCTATTTGGAAGTTCAAGTTTCAAAACTTCATCTAAAACTGTTAAATTTAATTTAGTTTTTTTAATTATATCTGTTTGGCCAACTAACGATTGATTATAAGTATAGCGGTTCACATGGTACGTTGCTTTAGGATTCATTGAAGCTGTTTTACATTTAGATATTGCTTCTATAAAAAACAATTTATCTTCGCCATATTTCATATGTTTAAAATAAATATCATTATCAATGATAATGTCGCGCTTAATTATTTTACCTGGTGGACCAACTGCTCTAAATATTTTTTCGATTTCGTATGGAACCAAGTGATTAGCATATTTATAAGAACTAAATCTCCCAATTTTCTTTGTAACTTTTTCTGTATGTTTAATGCTTTGACCAAACGCTACATCAGAATGATGATCTTTCGCTTGATTTAATAATATAGGAAGACCTTCCGGATCTAACCAGTCATCAGCATCCAAGAAAGTTATATATTCACCTGTAGCGGTCTTCATACCTACATTTCTCGGCTCAGACGGACTACCTGTATTTTCATCTAGTTGTATTAACTTTATAAAATCATATTTAGTAGCAAATGACTCAACAATTTCTAAAGAATTATCACTTGAACAATCATCAACAAAAATCGCTTCTATTACATCTTTATTGATATTAAGTTTATTGATAGATTCTATACACGTTTCTAAAAAATATGCTTTATTATATACGGGTACTATGATAGATAGTAATTTTTTCAATTCAATAATCTCCTTCTAATTCGTTTTTTGTATTAAAACTGTTTATATTGATTTTCAAAATGTGTACTTTCTTTCGTATTTGAACTATTCAATATGGAGATATGTTTTATACAAACCCTTAAATATTTTTTTAAATAAAGAGCCCTAATAAGATAACATAATTTAATCACTTACAACACAAATAACCTATTTGATATAAATTTAAGATCGAAGTTGTTACTATTAAATCTATTTACACTTTTCAAATTATTTTTAAACAAACATTTTGAAAAATTCACATAAAAATAACCACCTTCCAAGGGAGAAGGTGGCTCAAAAAGAATGAAGTAATGGAGTACTTCATAACGCTATTTTATTACGTAAAATAAAATTGTTCAACACCTTTTACAATAACTTAATATTTCACTTTTTAAATTCTCCAAAATTGAGAGAATATAGCTAAAAGATAGATGATCAATAAATATAAAAAAGTAAATTAACACCCTAAAGGATGTTAATTTACTTGTATAAACTATAATTTATTTTCTAATAACTTTCATTACTAATGAAACAATTAAAATTAAAACAATTGCTCCAATTAAAGCTGGTAAGATTGGCACTCCACCTAATACAGGTCCCCATGTACCAAGTAAACGACTACCTATTGCTGAACCTATTAATCCCGCAATAATATTTCCAATAATTCCACCTGGGATGTCTTTACCTAAAATGGTACCAGCAAGCCATCCAATTATGCCACCTACAATAATCATTAATATAAATCCCATATAAACACTCCTTTTTTTGCTAGACAAATTAATAGACAACTTATAGGCGTCTATGTTGATAGTTTTAAAATACGACAAATACATTAATAACTAAATCTCTAAATTAACTTTACACTCAAGCATTTACCAAAAAAATGACTTTCGCTTAATTAAATAGATAACTTTATTGCCCGCTATTCTTTAATACCCTGATAATATTTATCGAAACATTTTAAGAATCTATTGTAGCAGATACTTTAATAATAAATAAAATAACAATACATGAATTAAGTTACATTTAAAAATGTTCCAGAAATTCATACAATTAATTATACTTTTAGACAAGGTATTTTTACACTTTAAATTATTAGTATGACAAATTAAAAATAACGAAATAAAATCCACCTATTCATTCAGATGGGTTTTATGATTATATTTAAGAACTAACCGTTGAATTAAAATAGAAATTAACGTTAAACGACATGGTATGAAAATTCATTATTTAAATTATTCAAAATCAACGCCTTTACTTTTACTATGGAAAATTTATTCATAATTAACTTATAGAGTCATTAAGTAAACCAAAAATAAAATCGCTATTATTACTAAACAAATAGAAACTCTATAAATTTTTCTTTTAATTTTTAAATCGCATTCTTCACATGATATTTTCAAATATTTTACTTTAATTGTAATTCTTATAAAGTCAATAGCATCCATTAATATTAAAATAGAAATTAAGTATATACAAATCAATATGAAAGTTATTATGCGAAGCACCTCCAATAATAATTATTTCATTTTTATCATTGCTATTCGCCATCATAAAGCAAACTAAAACAAATAATCTAAAAAAATAAAAACACAGTTATTACCTCTAAACAAAATTATTATCTCTTATAGAACATTACACAACTATAATAACAAAAATTAATAATTCAAAAGCCAGCATATTCGTCACATTTATTTTTTTATAAATAAAGTATAGTAAATAAATATGCAAAAAGCTCAAACACATAAACGCCTGCCCTATCATCGAGATATGACAGATATATAATTTAATTTCCTAATACTATTACATACATGAATAATCCAATCGGCAGCATGCCTTTGATAAATACCATCCTCGTCATGCTGGATGCCTATACGAGAATTAACATACTTTAAATGCTTCACTCTTCTTTGCTATTACGCATCACTGTACTAGTTATTGGAATCATCTTTCCATGTCGTATTTAATGGTTCTGCCATTGTTAATAACGTTGACTCATCAACTAGAATAGGGTTAACACCTTTATTTGATAACCTTTGGTTAACTAACGTCAAAACCAAACTTAATACTCTTGCTATTACTGTTACCTTTACATACATTTCTTTTTTCTCCTTATAACAAAAAGCCAACATGACTATGCTGACTTAAACAATTGATAATATATTTATGTTGTGTTAATTTATAGATAGAAAAAGGGCAACACACCATAAATGTATCGCCCTAATGAGCCCGTTAAAAAGACGGTGACCATTCTTTAATGATTATCTTTAATAACCATCGAACCGGTCAAAGTTAGCGATGGTTATTTTTTATGGCTATTTTTACTAACTAATAATAAGCCAATGATTGTCATAACAACCATCAACATTTCATAATCAGTCAATGTTACTCCTTTCTAGGAGTCAAACCATATTTCATAGCCATCACCCCATTTATAATGAGATTAGCCACCATCTATCCAACTTGCTCACATTAATATTTTACCACATACACTAATATTCTTTCCCCAAGTCTTCTTTGATTTCATCCACTATTTTGAGCATTATACACTCTGTGCATTAAGTTTATGAATTAATTTCAAATCCTCATTTTGTGTTTTCAAATCTTCTTTTATATCTTTCAAATCATCATGTTTACTTATCATACTTTCAATTACTGCCAACCTATTATCATTCTCTTGCTTATCTTTATTAAATTCTGACATGCTTTTACATTCTATTAACGCATCTCACGGGCAACTGAATAATCTAAATTTGCGATTAAATATTCATATTTGGCTCTTTAACAAAGAGGAATTTTATTTACTATTGTATCGCATTGTAGACAAAATAAAAGAAACCCCGTCGTAACGGGGTTTCTAAGTTTGAAATGTGCGCTATTTAACGCTATTAGTGTCCTGGGAGGGATTCGAACCCCCGACCGATGGCTTAGAAGGCCATTGCTCTATCCAGCTGAGCTACCAGGACATATTCTTTTTGAACACAAGAATTATTATATCTAACTTATCGCTATAAAGCAATACTCCAAGCAATAAAAATAAATATGATTTTTCACTTTAATAGACTTTTTATCATCTTTTTTAAATTTCGTTAAAAAATTCACTAATTTTAGCATTTTATTAGGATAAAATAGCTTAATATTTCAATAATTTTAGGAGCGAAAGAGAAAAAAACTGCTTTAATCGCTCCTAAAAAATTCTATTCCAACAATATTACTTTATTAATCCAATCACTACATAGTATTTCACATAATTTATGTAACTGTTAAGCAATATACCTTCATTACTTATAAACTGAACGTTTCACTATCAATGATTTGGTGATTACGATTATAAAAATTCAATTTTACATCTTTTTCAGTTTCATCTATCAATAATTCGGCATAAGTCTCTTCTATATTACTTCTCGACTGCGAAATACTTCCAGGGTTTATGACATGAACGTCGCTAATATGCTCATGTTTAGCCACGTGTGTATGACCATAGAAAGCAAATTGGCATCCTGATGCTTTTGCTTGTTCTGCAAGTTGCATACGTGTAAGGTTCACATTGTATAAATGACCATGTGTATAAAATGCTCTAATATCATTGACTTCTATAATTTCTTCATTTGGAAATTCTGGATAAAAGTCCGTGTTCCCTTTAACTCTATAAAAATGACTTAATTCACTGTCATGATACTCAAATTCTGAATCACCTAGATGAATCGCAACGTCAACATTATCATGATGACTTATTACATCAAAAAGAATACCTTGTTCTGTGTGGTTATCACTAATTATGATCCATTTCAACATTATTGTTCACCTTCTAAATATTGTTGTAACTTTTCAATTGCTTTACCTCTATGACTTACCTCACTTTTTTCCTCAGCTGTAAGTTGAGCCATCGTTTTATTTTTGTCTTCTAAATAAAATATAGGATCATAACCAAAACCTTGTTCTCCAATTTTACTTAAAGTAATTTCTCCTTCAACTGTTCCTTTAAATTGAACAGTTTCTTCTCCAGGAGCACTCATACTAATGACACACACAAATTGTGCAGCACGATTAGTTTCATCACCTAAAGTGGTTAGCAATTTTTCTATATTAGCATTATCATCTTTTTCAGTTCCGGCGTATCGTGCAGAATATATACCAGGTTCTCCACCTAGCGCAAACACTTCTAGTCCACTGTCATCGGCAATTACTCGTTTATTTAATGCTTTTGCAGCAGCTTCTGATTTCAACTTTGCATTTGCTTCAAATGTATCTCCTGTTTCTTCTACATCAAAGTCCTCAATTAACTCTGTGATGCCTATTACATTATAGTTAGGAAATATAACTCTAAAATCATTTATTTTCCCTTTATTATTTGATGCAATTACGATATCTTCCATCGTTTCGTCTCCTATTCTTGTATTTCAATTTTTTCAACTTTCACTTTCATTTTTAACCATTCTTCAATAATTAATTCTATATGTTCAGTTTCTCCTGTAGCAAAAAATTTATGTTCAGGCTGTCGTTTATACCCTGCATGTTCATTACTAAATGTTAGTAAGGCACTTACCTCACGAGCAGTTTCTAATCCCGAAGAAATCACTACTTTTTCTCCACCAAAATAATCATTGATTGGCTGGTATAATAATGGATAGTGTGTACAACCTAAAATCACTGTATCGGCGTTACTATTTCTCCAATGCTTTAATGTTTGATGAATAATAATACTTGTGATTGTAGGGTCTTGGTAGCGCATCTGTTCAACTAAAGGTACAAAACCAGGACATGCAATCCCAGATACTTCAACATTTGGGTTTATATTTTTAATATGATGTCTATAGGCTTCAGATTTAATTGTACCTTCTGTACCTAAAATTAAAACATCATTATTTTTAGTAGTCATAATTGCAGTTCTTGCACCGGGTTCTATTACACCAATTACGGGTATCGGCAATATGTTTTGCAGATGTTTTAACGCTACTGCTGTAGCCGTATTACAAGCAATAACTAACATTTTAATATCAAATGCCATTAATTTCTGTGCTAATTCTGTAGTGAATTCCCTAACCTGTGAACCCTCTCTCGGGCCATAAGGGCAACGCTTAATATCACCTAAATAATATATTGTTTCGTTTGGAAGTTGACGCATAATTTCTTTAGCAACTGTTAAACCACCAACTCCAGAGTCAATTACACCTATCGGTTTGTCCATATTCAATTACATCCTTATTTATTATCTTGTACTTTATTGTAGCATAGTCTTGTTTTCAAAATCATTAATCATGCTAATAGTTAAGTCGTCATTCATAATATATACAATATATATTTACCCTATTTAACTATAAAATAATTATCTAATTTTATAAAAAAGGACTTAACATTTGTTACTCAAATGTTAAGTCCTTAAAATATTGTTCAATTAATGTACTTGATGATCTGAACCAAAGAATGATTTGAACATATGGAATGATGTTTCTCTATTTAAAGCAGCAATAGATGTAGTCAATGGTATCCCTTTTGGACATGCATTTACACAGTTTTGAGAGTTACCACATTCTTGTAAACCTCCGCCACCCATTAATGCTTCCAAGCGTTCGTCTTTTGTCATTGAACCTGTTGGATGTAAGTTAAATAGTCTAACTTGTGAAATTGCTTGGGCACCAACAAAGTCATTTTTACTAGTTACATTTGGACAAACTTCTAAACAAACACCACATGTCATACATTTAGAAAGTTCATAAGCAGTTTGACGTTTTTTCTCAGGCATACGTGGACCTGGACCTAAATCATACGTACCATCAATTGGAACCCATGCTTTCATTCGTTTCAAGTTATCGAACATTCTTGTTCGATCTACTTGTAAATCACGAATAACTGGGAATGTACTCATTGGTTCTAATTTAATAGGTTGTTCTAATTGGTCAACAATTGCAGAACAAGATTGTCTTGCTTGTCCATTAATTACCATTGAACATGCACCACAAACTTCTTCTAAACAGTTCATATCCCAAATAACAGGTGTTGTTTTTTCACCTTTACTATTAACTGGGTTTCTTCTGATTTCCATTAAACATGCAATAACATTTAGATTCTCTCTATAAGGAATTTCAAATTCTTCATTATATGGTGTTGATTTGTCATTGTCTTGACGTTTTATAATTAATTTAATTGTTTTTTGGCTAGGTTGCTCGTTTTGTGCAGGAGTTTCATTAACTTCTTTTGTTTCTACCATAATTATTTACCTCCCTTTGACGCCTTAGAGTAATCACGTTTACGTGGTGGTATTAAACTAATATCAACTGGTTCGTAAGTAAACTTAGGTGCTTCTGTTTTGCCTTGATACGTAGCTAATGTTGTTTTTAACCATTCTTCATCGTTTCTTTCTGGGAATTCTGGTTTATAATGTGCGCCACGAGATTCATTTCTATTGTATGCACCAATTGTGATTACACGTGCAAGTACTAACATATTCCATAGTTGACGTGTAAAGAATACGGCTTGGTTACTCCAAGTTTGAGTATCTTCAATATCAATATTTTGATAACGTTCCATCAATTCTACAATTTTCTTGTCTGTTTCTAATAAAGATTTATTTTCACGCACAACTGTAACATTTGCAGTCATGATTTCCCCTAATTCTCTATGAAGTTTATAGGCATTTTCAGTGCCCTTCATGTTTAATAGTTGATCAAATTTTTCTTGTTGATCTTTAACGTGTTTTTCGTAAATGCTCTCATCTAAATCTGTATATGAATCTTCAATATTTGAAATATAATCTACTGCATTTGGACCAGCAACAGTACCACCATAAATTGCTGATAGTAAAGAGTTAGCCCCTAAGCGATTACCACCATGTTGTGAAAAATCACATTCGCCTGCTGCAAATAAACCTTTAATATTTGTCATTTGATCATAATCTACGTATAAACCACCCATTGAGTAATGTACTGCTGGGAAGATTTTCATTGGTACTTTACGAGGGTCATCACCAGTGAATTTTTCATAAATCTCAATGATACCACCTAATTTAATATCCAGTTCATGTGGATCTTTATGTGATAAATCGAGATATACCATGTTTTCACCGTTGATACCTAATTTTTGATTCACACATACATCAAAAATTTCACGTGTCGCGATATCACGCGGAACTAAGTTACCATAATCTGGGTATTTTTCTTCTAAGAAGTACCATGGCTTACCATCTTTATATGTCCAGATACGACCACCTTCACCACGTGCTGATTCACTCATTAATCTAAGTTTATCATCGCCAGGGATAGCAGTTGGATGAATTTGAATAAATTCACCATTAGCGTACATTGCACCTTGTTGGTATACAATTGAAGCAGCTGAACCTGTATTAATCATTGAATTTGTTGTTTTACCAAAGATAATACCAGGACCACCAGTCGCCATAATCACAGCGTCTGAACCAAATGATTGAATTTCAGCAGTTGTCATATCTTGAGCAACGATACCTCTTGCCATATTATCGTCATCTTTAACTATACCTAAGAATTCCCAGCCTTCGTATTTTGTAACTAATCCGTCAACCTCAAAGCTACGCACTTGTTCGTCCAATGCATAGAGTAATTGTTGACCTGTAGTAGCACCGGCATATGCAGTTCGGTGATACATAGTACCACCAAAACGTCTAAAGTCTAATAGTCCTTCTTTAGTTCTATTAAACATTACGCCCATACGATCAAGTAAATGAATAATTTTAGGTGCTGCATCAGTCATTGCTTTTACAGGTGGTTGGTTTGCTAAGAAGTCTCCACCATAAACAGTATCATCTAAATGCACTGACGGAGAATCTCCTTCACCTTTCGTATTTACCGCTCCATTAATGCCACCTTGTGCACAAACAGAGTGTGAACGTTTAACAGGAACAAGTGAGAACAGGTCTACATGCGCACCCTGTTCTGCTGCTTTAATTGTTGACATTAGACCAGCTAGTCCACCACCGACAACAATAATTTTCTTCTCTGCCATAAATTGTCACTCCCTCAAATATATGTGAAACTTTATTTTATAATTTTATAAAAATGCTAATATTGCGCTAATACCAATGTATGAAACTACTAAGAATACAATAAGCGAAACCCATGTAAAGATTTGCTGTGATTTTTTAGATTGTAATATCCCCCAAGTAACTAGGAATGACCATAAACCATTCGCAAAGTGGAATGTTACAGCTAATAAACATACAATGTAAAAAATCAACCATACCGGATTAGTTACAATGTCGTGTACCATATCAAAGTTCACTTCATGTCCTAATGCACGTTGTATTCTTGTCTGCCATAAATGAATCCCTATAAACACGAAAGTAATGATACCTGTCAAACGTTGTAACAAGAACATCCAGTTTCTAAACGCTGAATAGTGTCCAACGTTCTCTTTTGCCGTAAAGGCAATATGTACACCGTATACTGCATGATACAGAATTGGAATATATATAACTACAAATTCCAACACGATTAAAAAAGGTAATGATTCCATAAATCCAGCTGCCTTGTTGAACGCTTCAGCACCTTTAGTTGCTTGATGGTTTACAAGTAAATGGACTAATAAGAATCCACCTATTGGTATTACACCTAATAAAGAGTGTAATCGTCTTAAATAGAATTGATTTTTCGAGTATGCCAAAAGGAAGTCCCCCCTGTGAAACAATTAATTTTTAGATTTCTTTTTTTGATGTGAAAGTAATTAGAAATCTCATACAAACCCTGAGTACAATAACTTTCTTTGCATTGTATGTTTGTTACAACACAATATTATTGCACAATTTTAAACATAGAAGTATTATACAAAGTCTACTTTTATACATAATTTAAAATACAGTGTCGATGAGAATATTCTCAATTAGAAAACGCTTCCACATACATGTAAAAAAAGAATTCCTGTTATTTGCTATTGTAACACTAATTAAATAGAAAATGGGCATGAGAATGATTCTCATGCCACAAAGTTTTCACTATTTTTTGTCATATAACGCTTGACGAAGATTCTCAGCAACATTTTGAGGGAGACCTGATTTTTTAAAATCTTCTACACTTGCTTCTTTCATTTTCTTAATGGAACCAAATGTGCGTAATAATTTAGTTTTTCTTTTAGCGCCAATTCCATCTACAGTATCTAACACAGATTGCAATCCAGTCTTTTGTCTTGTTTGCCTATGAAATGTTATTGCAAATCTATGAACTTCATCTTGTATTCTTTGAAGTAAGTAAAATGGTTGACTATTTTTCTTCATAGGAACAACTTCAGCGTTTTCACCATAAAGAATTTCTGATGTTTGGTGCTTATCATTTTTACGTAGACCTGCTACAGGTATATCTAGGCCTAATTCATTTTCAAGGACATCAAGTACACCGCTCATATGCCCTTTGCCACCATCTACAATAATCAAATCTGGTAATGGACTGCCTTCATTAAGTACTCGCGTGTAACGTCGGCGCACTACTTCGCGCATAGATTTGTAATCATCTGGCCCAACTACTGTCTTTATCTTATATTTGCGGTAACCTTTTTTATTGGGTTTACCATCCACAAATGAAACCATAGCCGAAACAGGGTTAACGCCTTGAATATTTGAATTATCAAAGGCCTCTATACGAATTGGTGTTTGAATACCCATCACATCGCCAAGTTCTTCTATTGCTTTTACTGTACGTGATTCATCTTTTGCAATTAACTCGAATTTATTTTCAAGTGTAATTTCCGCATTATGATTAGCTAAATCTACCATATCTTTCTTCTTACCTTTAAGAGGCTGAACAATTTTGGTATCTACAACTGATTGAATGATATCTTTATCAAGTTGCTTCGGAACATGTACTTCTTTAGGTAAAATATGTTGATTTAAATCATAAAACTGGCCTATAAAAGTGTAAAACTCCTCTTCTTCGGTCTGTTGAATAGGTATCATCGTAGCATCTCTTTTAATCATATTTCCTTGTCTTATAAAAAAGACTTGTATGCACATCCAACCTTTTGACACACTGTAGCCGAATACATCTCTTACAGTACTGTCAGAGGACGTAACTTTTTGTTTTTTATTTAAATTGTGTATATGTTGAATTAAATCTCTATACTCTTTTGCACGTTCAAAATCTAAAGTTTCACTGGCTTCTTGCATTTTTTGTTCTAAATTATGCAAAATGGTTTTATCTTCCCCGTTTAAGAAATCAGTAATTTCTTTAGTCATCTCTGCATATTTTTCTAAATCAACCGGATAAACACATGGTCCTAAACATTGTCCTATATGATAATAAAGGCACAATTTATCAGGCATCTTATCACATTTTCTAAAAGGATAAATACGATCTAATAGTTTTTTAGTTTCTTGTGCTGAATATGCATTAGGATATGGACCAAAATACTTACCGCTTCCCTTTTTAACTGTACGTGTAACAATTAACCTTGGGTATTTTTCTTTAGTTATTTTAATAAAAGGATAGCTTTTATCATCTTTTAATAAAATATTATATCTAGGTTGATATTGTTTGATTAAGTTCAATTCTAACAATAAGGACTCTGTTTCACTCGATGTTACTATAAATTCAAAATTCCTAATTTCACCAACTAAGCGTGTCGTTTTAGCATCATGTGCGCCTGTAAAATAAGATCTTAATCTATTTCTTAACTTCTTGGCTTTACCAACATAAATGATTTGGTCATTGCGATCTTTCATTAAATAACAACCTGGTTCAGTAGGTACAACTGTAAGTTTTTGTTTAATCTCTTTTTGATATGTTTCCATAATTTGTGCAGCCTCCTTTCTTTATCATTTATATATCAATGGTGTTTCGTTTATATATTCATAAAATTACTGCTAAAAATCTATAGCTACTCTATTATAAAATACATTAGCTATATTATACAATTTATTGCGATCTTTACGTTTTAACTCTATGAAGGTTCATATAGCATCACAGCCATTAAATAAGCAATACTAACCTTTAAAATAGACTATTTAACCTTTTACTCATTTGTAAGATATAGGTATTATTAATCTAATAAACTATTGTCCATCTGATTAAAAAATCCAGGACATTGATATGCCCCGGACTTAGTAATTCTTTAGTATATTATAAGTGTTTTTCGATTACTTCAGCTAAGTTTTCTTTTGGTTGGAAACCTACAACTTTATCTACTGGTTCGCCATCTTTAAATACAATTAAAGTTGGAATACTCATAACTTCAAATTTAGCAGCTGTTGATGGATTTTCATCTACATCAAGTTTTAAAATATTAGCCTTACCTTCAAAATCACCAGCTAAATCTTCTAATACTGGAGCAATCATCTTACAAGGACCACACCAAGTTGCCCAAAAATCTACTAAATTTACCCCTGATTGAATATTTTCATCAAAGTTTGAATCTGTTACTTTTACGATTGCCATAACTGCCAATCCTCCTTAAATTTCAAATGATGAAGAAATTATAACAGACTTTATATTATTCTGCATACCTCTTGCTCACGATTATTTTAATTCTACCACGGTTACGCCAAATCCGCCTTCACTTGGCATACCGTTTCTATATGATGACACACTTTTATGTCGTTTTAAATGATTTTGCACACCTTTTTGTAAAGCACCCGTACCTTTACCATGGATAATATAAACTTGTTCATAGTTACTCAGTACAGCTTGATCTAAATATTGATCTACAGCAGTCATAGCTTCATCGTAACGATAGCCACGTAAATCAAGTTCCATTTTGATACTTTGTCTATTTTCACGCTTAATCATTCTAGTAGGTTCTTCTTTAGTTTTCTTAGTTTTTTCCAAGTCCTCTAGAGGTAATTTCATTTTGATGATACCCATCTGAACTACTGCCTCATTATTATCGATCAGTTCTAAGACTTCACCTTTTTGACCATAAGTCAATACTTTAACTTCGTCACCAGCTTTAATGGCATCCCATTTTTTCTTCTCAACATTTTGCTTAATTGATTTAGCTTCATATTGGTCATCCAGTTGTTTCTTCTTATCAATTAGTTCATGTTCTTTTACATCTGCACCTTTTTTATCTCTCAATTCACGTAATTCTTTTAGAATCTCATCCGCTTCATTAGTTGCTGATTTCACACGTTGATTTGCTTTTTCTTTCGCTTCATTCATAAGTTGCTTTTCATGATTTTGATATTGTTCATATTGTTTTGCTAAAGCATCATGTGTATCTTGAGCTTCTCTAAGCAGTTGGTCTAACTCAATTCGTTGCTCATCTACACGTTTTGAATTTGTTTCAAGCGAAGCTATCATTTCATTAATTTCTTGTTCGTCTTGGCCAATCATAGATTTAGCTTTTTGAATAACTTGAATGTTTAGGCCTAGTTTTTTTGAAATGTCAAAAGCATTTGAACGGCCTGGGACACCCATCAACAATTTGTAAGTTGGGCTCAATGTATTAACATCAAACTCTACACTCGCATTCATAACACCGTCTCTATTATAGCTATATGCTTTTAATTCTGGATAATGTGTAGTTGCCATTACTAAAGAACCAATATCATGTACATAATCTAAAATACTCATTGCTAATGCAGCACCTTCACTTGGATCAGTACCTGCCCCTAATTCATCAAATAAAATCAGACTATGTTTTGTAGTTTCTTGTAAAATTTCAACAATATTTTTCATATGAGAAGAAAATGTAGAAAGAGATTGTTCAATAGATTGTTCGTCACCGATGTCACAGAACACATTTTCAAACACACTCAACTTACTACCATCTAGTGTAGGTATCAACATACCTGATTGTGCCATCATAATAATTAAGCCGAGTGTTTTTAGCGTAACAGTCTTACCACCCGTATTAGGACCAGTAATAATAACCGTTTCAATATCTTCTGCAAATTCAATCGTATTAGCTACCACAGTATCTCGGTCCAATAAAGGATGATAAGCTTTTGGTAAATACACTGTTCTTTCAGTACTAAACTCTGGTTTAGTCCCTTTAATTGAACTTGCATAACGTGCTTTGGCAGTTAGAAAATCAATTTGTCCCATTATAGATTCTGACATCAAACAAGCTTCAGCTTCTTCGGCCACATAACCTGTGAGTTCCGATAGAATCCTTTCTCTTTCAACAGCTTCGTCATTGCGCAAACGACTAATTTGATTACTCATTTCTACGATAGATGACGGCTCAACATATAACGTTTGTCCTGAAGCCGATTGATCGTGAACAATACCATTAAAATCTTGTCTATATTCCGCTTTAACCGGGATAACATTACGCTCATTACGTACAGTTACGATTGCATCGGATAACTTTTTCTGATTGGCTTGACTTTTAACAATTTTATCTAAGTTTTGTTTGATACGCTGTGTGGTACTAGATATTTTACTTCTAATACCTTGTAATTCATAACTGGCATTGTCATACAAATCATATGCATCACATTTTTCATGTATACTTTGGTATAAATCAGTCAAGATAGGTA
The DNA here is from genome assembly GCF_048568365.1 of Staphylococcus sp. Ze2. Lineage (NCBI taxonomy): Bacteria > Bacillati > Bacillota > Bacilli > Caryophanales > Staphylococcaceae > Staphylococcus > Staphylococcus sp. Ze2. Next base: position 2,123,109 of record NZ_CP183486.1, read on the forward strand.
ACTGTTCCATTCTGTCATTGAGAATTGGATAATTAATCGTCTCTTCTTCGTTTATAAGATTATTGTAAAATGTCTTATATTGATTTTGTATTTGTATAAGACGTTTGATTACATTTAATTCACTCACATTCAGCACACCACCAATACTGGCTCTATGGATAAATGCTGAAACTTTTGCCAATCCACTTAAACTAGGCATGCGATGCTTATTGTAAATTTGTGCAATTTCATCGGTCTCATTCATTTGAAATTCTACAGTATCAAAATCCGTTGCAGGTGCCATAGCGATAACTTTTTCTTTTCCTAAATCACTAATTGCTTCATTTTCAACTAACAATTTGATTTTATCGAATTCTAAGACATCTAATGATTTCTGTCTCATCTAATCCCTCTATTTCTTCAATTTAATATTATTTTCTATTAGCGATTTGAAATCTTTGCGAGACATTGTATTAATAACTCTGTCTTTTTTCACAAATCCTTTTTGTGCAGTTGCAATACCATATTTCATAAATTCTAAATGGTCTATATGGTGCGCATCTGTATTAATAGTTAATTTAACATTCGGGTGTTTTTTTACAGTTTCTGCATTTAAATCTAAGCGCTTAGGATTTGCGTTGATTTCTAAAATTGTATTAGTTTCAGCAGCTATTTCACACAACTTGTCAATATTCGGTTCATAACCAGGACGTTTCCCTATGATGCGTCCCGTCGGATGCGCAATGTGTCTAACATATGGATTGCGGCATGCATTTTCCAAACGTTGCATAATTTCATCTTGAGATTGATTAAAACTTTGATGGATTGCGGCTATAACATAATCTAATTGCGCTAATACTTCATCATCATAATCTAAACGTCCATCTGGTAATATATCCATTTCTATCCCTGAATAAATATCAATTTCATCATATTTCTCATTTAAAACTTTTATTTCTTCATTCTGGCGTAATAACCTTTCTACAGACAAACCATTTGCTACTTTCAAACTCTGTGAATGGTCTGTAATCACCATAAATTGATACCCTTTTGCGATATTAGCTTTGACCATTTCTTCTAAGCTAAATGCACCGTCACTATAGGTTGTATGCATATGAATATCTCCTTGGATATCATTTAATTTTATAATTTCTGATAAGTCTTTATCAAACTCACTGCCATCTTCTCTAATTGCAGGTTCTATCCAATTAACACCAAAATGTTCATAAATCTCTTTTTCACTTTGATATTGAATAATGTTCCCATCTGCTTGTTCAATTCCGTATTCACTTACTTTTTCATCTTGTTCTTTTGCTAATTGGCGTATGCGAATATTATGATCTTTGGAACCTGTAAAATGCTGTAATGTATGATAGAAAGCTGATGGTTCAATTAATCTAAAATCAACACCAATCGTTTCATCATCAAAGCTTAGTTCTAAAGATACCTTTGTTTGGCCAACTGCGACATCTTTTACTTTATTCGGAATATTTAATAATGCTTGTTGTACATCAGCTGGTTCATTTGTACTAATGATATAATCCAAATCCTTACTCATTTCTTTATATCTTCTAAAACTTCCAGCAACTTCATATTGTACAATAGTGTCTATTTGAGCCAAGTATGCATCTATTATTTTGTTCAATCCACGCATTTGATCAATAGGGTAACTATCTTTTTTAGCGCCTAATGCTTTTACAGCTTCTAATATATTCTGTTCTGTCTTTTTGGCAAAGCCACTTAATTCACTTACTAATCCTTGTTCACATGCAGCTTGTAATGATTCTTTCCCGTCAATATTCAATTCTTTATACAGTTTAGCTATTTTTTTGCTACCCAAACCTTGAATTTTCAATAATGGAATAAGACCTTCTGGCACTTCTTGCTTTAGTGATTCTAGTGTAGACGAAGTAGCGTTTTTTCGGTATTCATCTATTACTTCACCTACACCTTTGCCGATACCTTTTAACTGAGTCACATCTTCTATTTGTTCTATAGGACGTTCGTCAATTTCAAGGCTTTGAGCGGCTTTTCTATATGCCGATACTTTAAATGTATTTTCACCTTTTAATTCCATATAAGTAGCTATTTTTTCTAATAATTGAATAATATCTTTTTTTGTCATTATTTTCACTCCATAGAAAAAGGTCAAGACAGATTACTGTTTCAAATTCAGTAAATTGATTATGTCCTGACCTCCTATATTTTATAAAATCTTATATGTTTATATTTTAAAACACCCTATATATTTAGTACATAAGTTGATATGAATGGCGCATGAATGATAAGGTATTCAGCCAAATGCCCTTTCATCAACTGTTGCTGTATGAATTCAAGAGGATATATTGAAATCATATAAAACAAAGTAGCACAAATAATAGTTGAAGAAATCACACTCATTATTACACCTAACGCACGACTTATCAAATTGGGCTTTCTAGATGTTATTACATTATCAAATAGAACGATAATACCATAGCAAAGTAATTTCGTAATAGTTGCTATAATTAAAAATGCTACGATATGATCAAAACGCTGCTGTAGGTTATCAAATTGAAATGCATAGTTCAAATCATATGCACGCGTTTTAGGAAATGGCACAAATAATTCTAATCGCTGTGAAATTTGTGAATGTAAACGATGAGCCACCCAAAGTGAAAACAAGGTTGAACCTAGATGTAATGAACTTAACCAAGCGCCTCTTCTAAATCCAATCATGCCTATGTATAGGAAAATAATTACGATTATTAAATCAATGATCATTATTCTTCTCTATTTTTTAATTGTTTTATTTCTTGTTGTAAACGGTAATTTTCTTCTTCTAGCTGTACTTTTTCATGCATTATGTTTACAGCTGTGAGAATAGCTTTTCTAGTAGTATCAAGACCTGCACTTTTACTAGCTAGTGTTTTCAATCTCTCATCTACTAAATGCGCTACATAACGGATATGCTCAGGGTTGTCCTCTCCGACGATTGTATAATGTTGATCATTTATAGTTACGTTAATCCGATTTTTAAACTCACCCATATAATAACTCCTGACTTTGAATGTAAATTTCCGAACTTATTCTTTCATTAATTCCATTAAGTATGTAATCTAGTTATTTAGAATATTTATCACGAACTATTATACACGACATAATATTAATTTGTAAGTGGTGAGATTTGTTATATTAAAAATTCTTTTGAATTATTTCAATTTTGTCTATATTGATAAAAATTTTCTTCAACTTATACATATGTTATCCATACAATCTATTCTCAAATTTCATACATGTGATATGATGTTAAATGTCTAAAATTTAATTTAGCTACTTATATAAAGCGAGGTCAATTACATGTCTAATGTTGTACACAAATTAACTAAACAACAGATCGATCAATTAATGTCGAAAATATCTTTTGATACTACAAACGTTTCTCAAGGTATGAAAGCTAAAACAAAATATAAAAACACATCTATTTCTGTATATAATTCAAATAAAGTAATGTTTCAAGGTAAAGATGCTGAATCTATCGCAGCACAATTATTACCAAGTGTTGTTCCAGCTAAAAAAAATACAGCTAAATCGTCAAATTCACAGCAAACAATACAATATAATCGTTATAATTGTATTGGTAGTGATGAAGCTGGCAGTGGCGATTACTTTGGACCACTTACGGTATGTGCCGCTTATGTTTCCCAAAAAAATGTTCAAATCTTAAAAACTTTAGGTGTAGATGACTCTAAAAAATTAACCGATGCTAAAATTGTTGAACTGGCAGAACAACTTGTAACTTTCATCCCTCACTCGTTGTTAACCATGAACAATGATAAATATAACGAAAAGCAACAAGTGGGTTGGTCTCAAGTGAAAATGAAAGCTGTTCTACACAATGAAGCTATTAAAAATGTGACACAAAAAGTGGACACAGAGGAATTAGATTATATTGTCATTGACCAATTCGCTGAATCTGGTGTTTACAAGCGCTATGCGTTAACTGAACTACCATTTAGCAGTAAAACCAAATTCGAAACTAAAGGAGAATCTAAATCCATTGCTATTGCAGCTGCAAGCATCATCTCAAGATACGCATTTGTTAAGCACATGGATAGTTTATCTCGTTCAGCCAAAATGGAGATCCCTAAAGGTGCAAGTAATAAAGTTGACTTAACCGCCGCTAAATTAATTGAGCGTAAAGGCATAGCCTATCTTGATAGTATTTCAAAAAAACATTTTGCAAATAGACAAAAGGCTGAAAAACTAGTACAAAAAAAGCATAAATAAACATATATCTCTACATTCAATGTTAGCAGTATTAAATACACTAAATACTGCTAGTCTATATGTAAAACACACCTCCAAATTTGAATTCGTACTAATCCCTGAAAGTTGGACTAAAAATCTAACTTTCAAGGACACATCAAACGGAGGTGTGTTTTTATTTATGGGTTTAAATCATTTTCAATCATTTACCATGCTTGTTATAACCTTAAAAGCATATCGCACTATTTGAGTATAACTATCTGATTGTAGCGCCTTCTGCTTGTAAAGCAGTCAATATTGCTTCATGTACCGCATTCACTTTATCATCTGTAAGTGTATCTTCAGTGTCTAAATATGATAAACGAATTGCAATGGATTTTTCATCTTCAGCGACATGTTCACCTTCATAAACATCAAATACTTCAGCTTCTTGTAATATATCGCCACCATTTTGATGAATTGTATTTACTAATTTTGCTGAAGGCATATCACGGTTGATAACTAACGCAATATCTCTAGATACACCTGGGAATCTAGGTATTGGTTGATAGTTAATATAACCTACAGATACTGCCATTAATTCATCATAATTCAACTCGAATACGTAAGTACGTTTTAAATCATTGTCTTTTTCAATTTGTGGATGTAATTCTCCTACAAATCCAATAACTTTTTCATTTAATTTCACGTAAGCCGTTCTACCTGGGTGTAGACCGTTTATTTCACCAGCTTCATATTCAAATTGTATATCTAACTTCTCAGCCACTCGATCCACAATTCCTTTAGCTACGAAGAAGTCGATTTCTTCCTTCTTACCTTGCCAAGCGTTCACAGTGTAATCACCGGTTAAGATACCACTTAAATATTCAACTTCGTCTGGCAATTCACCTTCACCGTTACCAAAGAAGACACGACCAAGTTCGTATAAGCGCACATGGTTATTTTTACGTGCTACATTGTATGCAACAGCATCAATTAAATGTGGGATTAAACTTTGACGCAACGTAGAGTGAGCTTCACTCATCGGCATTAACAACGCAACTGTATCACGGTTCTGTAATGCAAAGTGGTTAGCTCGTTCTTTATCGACAAGTGAATAATTTATAGCTTGGTTTAAGCCTGCACCTTCTAAGGATGCTTTTACAATACGAGATTTAGACTGTCTATCTGTTAACGAACCATGTGTAACATGTTCAAATACTGGTAATGTTGAAGGAATTTCATCATAACCATATATACGTGCGATTTCTTCAATCAAATCTTCTTTAATTGTGATGTCTTTACGACGTGAAGGCACCATAACAGTTAGTACATCATCATTGTTCGTTGTTTCAAAACCAAGTTGCACGAAGATAGCTTCAATGTCTTTTGCAGCTAGTTCAAAACCAATTGTTTGATTAACTTTTGAAACTGAAATATCAATAGGTGTTACAAACTCACCTAAATCACCTTCAGCAACACGTCCTTGTGTGACAGTACCATCTGCGTATGTTTGAAGTAAATAACAAGCACGATCAACCGCTTCATCTACAAATTCTGTAGCAATTCCTTTTTCAAAACGGCTAGAAGCTTCACTTCTTAAATTCAAACGTCTTGATGTATGGCGAATGGATACTGGATCAAAGATAGCACCTTCAATAACAACATTAGTTGTCGCTTCAGTTACCTCTGAAAAGTCTCCGCCCATCACACCAGCAATAGCGATTGGTGAATTACCGTTTGTAATTACGATATCAGATGCAACTAATTTACGTTCTTGATCATCTAATGTTGTTATAATTTCATCTGCTTTTGCTTGGCGAACTTCGATTTGTTTAGAACCAATTTGGTCTTTATCAAACATGTGTAATGGCTGACCATATTCGATTAAAACATAGTTTGAAATATCAACCACATTATTAATAGGACGAATACCTGCTTTAATCAAACGCATTTGCATCCATTCAGGTGACGGTTTGATTGTCACATCTTTTACAACGCGTGCACTATAATAAGGTACCTTATCGTCATTTTGAATAGTTACACTAATTTCATCATTTGTGTGTTCATCATTTTCATTACTTTGTGTTTCTGGTTTGACCATTGGTACATTATATAATGCTGCTGTCTCGTAAGCTGTACCAATCATACTCAATGCATCAGCTCTATTTGGTGTAAGGTCAAATTCCATAACTTGATCATCTAAATATAATGCACTCAACGCATCTGTTCCTGGAGTCACTTCTGATGAAAATACATAGATACCGTTCTCGAATTGTTTAGGCACTAAGTTAGTTGGTACACCAATTTCTTGAAGTGAACAAATCATGCCTTCTGAACGTTCTCCACGTAACTTTGCACGTTTGATTTTCACTCCGCCAGGTAATCTACCTCCTACTGTTGCGACAATAACTGTTTGACCAGCATCTACATTTGGTGCGCCACAAACGATTTGAACTGGTTCTACTTCACCAATGTCAACTTGACAAACATTGAGTTTATCAGCATCAGGGTGTGCTGCTATTGATTGTACATAGCCTACAACTAGATTTTTAATACCTTTTGTATAATCAATAATATCGTCTACTTCTATTCCAGTGCGTGTGATACGTTCAGCAAGCACGTTAACAGGTTGATTAACCTCAACATATGATTCTAACCATTCTTTTGAAATAAACATTATTTTTCACCTCTATCTTCTACTGCTTTAAATTGACTTAAGAAACGTACATCATTGGTATAGAAATGTCTTATATCTTCAATACCATATTTCAACATTGCAATACGGTCTGGCCCCATCCCAAATGCGAAACCAGAATATTTAGTTGAATCAAATCCTGCCATTTCAAGTACGTTAGGATGTACCATTCCAGCTCCTAATATTTCAATCCAACCTGTGTGTTTACATACATTACAACCATCACCTTTACATTTGAAGCAAGATACATCTACTTCTACTGAAGGTTCTGTGAATGGGAAATAACTTGGACGTAGGCGAATCTCTCTATCTTCACCGAATAATTGTTTTGCCAATAATTCTAATGTCCCTTTTAAATCACTCATTTTAATATTTTCATCTACAACTAATCCTTCAATTTGAGTGAATTGATGGCTATGTGTGGCATCATCTGAGTCACGACGGTAAACTTTTCCTGGACATAAAATTTTAACAGGTCCTTGTCCATTACGCTTTTCCATAGTTCTTGCTTGAACTGGAGATGTGTGTGTACGCATCAATATCTCATCAGTTATGTAAAAACTGTCTTGCATATCTCTAGCTGGATGAGATTTTGGTAAGTTTAATGCTTCAAAATTATAATAATCTTGCTCTACTTCAAAACCATCTACAATTTCGTAACCAAGACCTAAGAATAAATCTTCAATTTCTTCGATTGTGCGTGTTAATGGATGTTTTGCACCATTAGCAATTTTACGGCTAGGTAATGTCACATCGATTTGTTCTTCTTTAAGTTGTTGTTCTAATTGTTCGTTTGCTAACAATTCACGGCGAGAGTCAATCTCACCTTCAATTGTCTGTCTCACTTCGTTTACTTGTTGACCATATGCAGGCTTTTCTTCATTCGGCAAGTCTTTCATATGCTTCATTAAACCAGTAACTGAACCTTTTTTACCTAGATACTTGACCTTTACATCTTGTAATTCTTTTTCATTTCGAGCTTCATTGATATCGACTAATGCTTGTTGTTTTATTTCTGACATAGCTTCTGTTTGTGTCATACTTTACCCTCCTATTTTAAAAATATCATCGAGTTATTTAAATTAAAAAACCGCACAAAAAAAGACTTTCATCCCTTGAAACTGGGACGAAAGCCTTCCGTGGTACCACCCAAATTTATGCATAAGCATACACTTGTTGTCATTGATAACGGAAATGATGTCCGACTTAAATTTCTTTAAGTAACCAAAAAGGTGAAAAAAACTAAATACAGTGGATTATCTTTCAGTCTTGAATAATCTCCCTTATACATCTGTAAGATATAGTTTACGCCTTTTTATCGGTAACTATTTAAATTTCATTGTCTTTATTATATACGATTATTCACAAAAGGGTCAACCTTTCAAGTGATACATTACGATACTTCCTGCAATAGCAACATTTAAACTTTCAGCTTTACCATAAATCGGAATTATTAAATTTTGCGTTGTTTGTTCTAATAATTTCGGATTTACGCCATCACCTTCATTACCTAGTAATAATGCAAATGCATCTTGACTTGAAACTTGATGGTAATCTACTGCATTTTCTAATGCTGTACCATATACTTCACCTTCAAAATTATCAATAAACTCACTTAAATCCTTTGTGACGATTGGTAAATGAAATACGCTTCCTTGACTTGCACGTAATACTTTATCCTGATAAGGGTCTGCAGTGCCCTTTTCAAGCACTATTAAATCTAATCCTACCGCATCTGCAGTGCGGATTAAAGTACCTAAGTTACCTGGATCTTGAATACAATCAATAAGCAACACTTGTTTAGCAGAAGTTATTTCATATTCTGGCTTCTCAATAACAGCGAAAAAACCTTGTGGTGTCACTGTTCCTGATAACACTTCCGCAACTTTCAGATTAATTTCAAATACTTCTTTTGCATAATCCTTTAAGTTGTCATCCAATCTATCTACATCGACAACGTATAACTGTTGGATTATCAAATTACTTTTATATGCTTCTTCGATTAAGTGATAGCCTTCAATCAGTGCTAATCCAGTTTTATCTCTTTCTCGTTTCTTTTTTAATTTATTTGCGCTTTTAACTTTACTATTTTGTGCCGAAGTAATCATTTCCATAGCATAGCCTCTTTACCTTTTTATTTTCAACCTTTGAATAAGTGTGTAATATTTGTATGAATATTTTTTACAATTTTAGAAAACGGTTGTTCTTTTTCTATTAATATACTATCACCATTATATGATATTTCATCTCCTTTAACAGGGGAAATATCATTGTGGAATTGAATTTTCAATGTTTGTGCTACTTGCAAGTTTTTGTCATCCATTACTTGAAAATGGATATGCGGTTCGGATGAATTGCCGGAATTACCAACGTTAGCTATATGTTGACCACGTAATAATTCGTCACCCTTTTCAATTTTGAAGGAATGTGGCTTAATGTGTGCAATTAGACTATATTCTTTGTGACCATGTTTTATAACTATATAATTCCCTTCAGGATGAACTGTATTCATCTCACCCGGTATACAATCCGAGATACCGTCGACAATTTCTTCAACAACTCCGTTCGCTGGAGCAACAATCGGCAAATCATAAATATGATAATTTTCACATTGATTTGAATCACCTTTATATGTAAATCCATCTTCAACTTTTATAAGGTCCATTGCTAATCTCTGGTTTTTATATTGATAGTGATAATTGTTTAACTCATTATCCCCACCCCAATAGACAAAACATTTGGATTTGGTTGGTATCGTATAATATTGTTTCGATTTTTTCATACCACGTTTATGCTTAATCGGTAACAACGTCATACCAATAATCTCTTGATATTTATTCAGAAGAACACTTATCCCTGTTGTCATTTTATCATCAAACCAAATGAATTCATGTTGTCGGTTTATGTGTAAGTGCTTATATAAATGATTTTGACCTCTAATAGCATTATAATTACTTAATATTTGTTCCAAGTCATTTATAGATGTAACATCTTGAAAATATTCACTAAAGTGATTATATAGCCACTGAAATTCGTTGTTTTCTATTTTATTTATAATAATTTGTGCATTTATCGTTTCCATCAATTTTACACAACCCATCAGTTGATAATAAAAAATCCTATCTCTAAAATAAAAAATCGCTCAAAAATTATCAAGTGAATAATTAATGAACGATTCGATTAGGTTATAATGTAACCTTTAAATTATTAAAATTATTTAGATACAACATCTTCGCCATTGTATGAACCACAGTTCTTACATACACGGTGAGATAATTTGTATTCTCCACAATTTGGGCATTCTGTCATACCAGGTACTGAAATTTTAAAATGCGTACGACGTTTATTTTTTCTTGTTTTTGACGTTCTTCTTTTTGGTACTGCCATGATAATCCTCCTTATATTCAAACACTAAATAGATATTTTTAGACTCAATAATCCATTATACTATAGATTAGTTAAATCCGCTATTGCTCTTCGTCATATAATTGTTGTAGTTTTTGAAGCCTAGGATCGATTTGCTCTGATTCGGAAGATTCCTTCTCTTGTGCAAGTTCAATCGCTTGTTCTTCGTCAATAACTTCCCAACCTTTACCTTCTCGTAACATCTGATCGCTTTCATTTGAAAAAGCACGCATTGGCTTTTCAATAATAACTAATTCTTCAGCAATATCCTTTAGATTTATCATACCGTTTGTTGCATCATGGTAATGTTCATCATCTTCTTCATCGTTGCCATATTGCTCGTATCCTTCTAAATCAAAAATCTCTTGAGATTTGATATCTAAAGGTACTTCAACTGGAACCAATGTACGTGCACACGCCATTGTGTATGTTCCTGTTATATGCATATCTGCAATGACTTCATTTGATTTGACGGTTAATTCACCCTCAACATCAATATCAGATAGATCTATTAAATCTAATGATTTTACTAAATAATCAAAATTAACCGTTTGATGGAACTCAAATGGTTTATCTTGGAATTTTCTTAATTGTGTTATTGACCATTTCATATGGCTTCACCTCTATCAAGCACAAAATTTATTTTAACTTTATAGACATAAGTTGTCAAGATTTTTTCTTAACACAATTATATCTGTTACAATAACTATAATGAATTCTGAAAGGAAGAATTGCAAATGAAAAGTGTTGCACTAGTCACTGAATATAATCCTTTCCACAATGGTCACTTATACCATGCTCAGCAATCAAAGTCAATAACCGGCTCTGAAGTTTCTGTCGCAATAATGAGTGGAAGCTTTGTGATGAGAGGACAACCAGCAATTTATAATAAATTTAAGCGCACGCGTATGGCATTAAGTGCGGTCGACTTGGTAATTGAACTTCCTATCTTCGCATCGTTATCGGCTGGACAATATTTTGCTGAATTAGCCGTAAAAGTTGCTGATTATTTAAATATTGATCATTTATCTTTTGGTAGTGAGTCTGGAAACATTGATGCATTTTTGACATTAGCAAAAGACATCTCAAATGCAGAACAATCATTACAATTTGCCGAAAAAACAAAAGAAGGTAAAAGTTATCCTAGAATCTTAAGTGAAATAATAACAAACAATGAGTTGCTATCTTCACCAAATAATACACTAGGTATTTCTTATATCAGAGCAATTCAAAAATGGGCGCCAACTATACAACCATGGACTATACCACGTTTACAAAGTGCACATCATGACATAGAAATAGCAAACTTAGGTTTTGCGAGTGGCACATCAATTCGCAAATCACTTCAAAATGCTAATACCCAATGGAAACAAGTAGTTCCGGAATCTTTACACCCCTACTATACTGTCCCAAATGTTTCAGTTGCTGACACATTCAATTATTTAAAATACGCAATATTAAGCCAAGATACAGATTCCTTAAATCAAATCTATACCATGAGTGAAGGTTTCGAAAATCGTGTTATTCAGTTTATTGACCAAGCAGAAAATTTCGAACAGTTTATGACACTATTAAAAACGAAGCGCTTTACCTATACACATATCCAACGGTTGTTAATGAATATTTTATTGAATTTTAAACAGCAACAAAAGCCTGAAGCAATAGATGCCGTTAGGGTTTTAGGAATGACTCAGAAAGGACAACAGTATTTAAAACAATTGAAACAGCTCTTCCCTGAACGCAATTATATTACTCAACTCAATAAACAAAATGCACATTTTTTCAAGCATGAAATACATGCAACAAAAATTTATAACCTCATTTCAGGTGAAACTGCCGATGATTTCAATACACACGTCATACGCCTTTAACGCCCATCTTTATAACATAAATTCATAAACTTTATTAATCTAAAATACTTGTTTATAAAAATAAAAAAAGAGTGGTTCAATAATCAATATCTTTAAATTAGATTATCGAACTACTCTTTTTTTATTTCTTAAATTTTTCATTTAAAGCTTTTTCAACATGTACAGGTACAAAGTCTGACACGTTTGCTTTATATGCTGCTACTTCTTTTACTACACTGGAACTTATAAACGAATAATTTGTACTCGTCATCATATACATCGTTTCTACGTTGCTGTTAAGTTTTTTATTCATAGATGTTAGTCTTAACTCATATTCAAAGTCACTCACAGCTCTTAATCCTCTGATTATTGTTTGTGCACCGATTTCGTCACAAAAATCAACCAACAATCCATTAAAATGATGCACTGTCACATTATTTAAATGTTTTACTGATTCCTCAATTAGCTCAATACGTTCTTCAATCGAAAAAGTACCTGCTTTGCTACTGTTTTTCAAAACACAAATGTGTAATTCGTCAAAGCGATCCGCACTTCTATCTATAATATCAATATGGCCGTACGTAATTGGATCAAAACTCCCTGGAATGACTGCTTTAGTTGTAGACATTTTAATCTCCCTTTTCTAATAACAAAGTGTCTGTCAATCCATAATGATAACGTTTTATCACATGGAATGGCTCAGTTTTTATATTCTCGTGATGATGGAACTCACAAACGATAATACCATTTTCTTTTAACAAATTAAACTTTGCGATACCTTCAAGCGCTTCATCTATCAAACCTTTTTCATAAGGAGGATCTAAAAATATCACATCAAATTGTATATCTCGCTTAGATAATGCTTTTAAAGCCCGGTCGGCACTGTTTTTATATACTTCTGCTTGTGCTTCAATACTTAATGCTCTTAAATTTGCTTTAATCACTTTTACCGCTTTAAAATTTTGGTCGACAAAAATCATTTGATCCATACCACGTGACAAAGCTTCGATCCCTAAAGCACCACTTCCAGCAAATAAATCCAAGCCTATGCCTGAAACTTCATGTAAACTATTAAAAATACCTTCTTTGACTTTATCCATTGTTGGTCTCGTATTGCGTCCTTCCATACTTTCTAACGCTTTACTTTTATGGATTCCAGATATTACTCTCATGTAATAGACACTTCCATTCTTAAAATAAATTTTATATAATGCTTAATGCACGATTAAGGAGGAACAATATCAATGAAACAATCATTTATAAAATTAGGTGAAGGGCTAACAGATTTGTTTGAATTTAATACATTAATCGAATACAATTTCGAAAGAATCGATCATCTTGTGTATTTCCATTCACCTAAATCTGAAAAACAACGTTCATCTGTCGCTCTAATTATGAAACCAACTAGTGGTCAGCATTTTCAAGCAATGTATATTATGCTAAATGCACTTAATTATCCATATCCAACTGCAAACAAAAAATTTGAAATGATTAACAATCAAGCAGCTAAATATAATATAGACGTAAAAGCCGTTGAAGTTCAACCTCTCGAAGTATTCCACGAAACTGAGCTGTATTTCAATTATTTAACTAGCGTCTTAAGATTACAAAGATGGATACCACCTTTACAATAAAGAAAAAAATAAGCCACACTAGACAGTCGTTGTACTATTGTGGCTTCCATATATTCATCCGCTAATGAAACTATTATTTATATACTATTGATTTGCAAAGGTTATGACCAAAAGTATAACTTACATGATTTCATGCTGCTCTTTTTCATAAGTTTTCTTCAAATACTTATAAGGTGAACCTTCTACATGTTTAACATATTTAAGTTTCATCAATTTGTTTACAATCTCATCCGCTTCTGCCTCGTTAATATACATAACTACGAAACGACTTTGTCTATTTGCACTTACAATATGACCAAATTTTCTTATCTGTCTTTCATGTTTCATATGTTTCAAATATATAATCAAACTTACTCTAGGTATAATATTCATTTCTTATCACTCCAATTATTAGCCATTATATAATATCATGTCTTTTTCCATTTATAAATAACAATTATTTTGAACTCTCTTGTACTTTTGCTATATTACTTTATATACACAACTTGAGGAGGAATTTTCGTGACTAAATTCAACAAACTAATTAAAGGTGGATTTTTAGGTACTGTTGGCTTAATAGGAAGCATTTTCTTTTATACTAAATACAGCACTAAACCACATAATCAAAGTATACCACCTTTCTTTTCTAAACCTGCACCATATATTTTTGCACATCGCGGTGGTATGGCGGTTAGACCCGAACAAACTAAATTAGCTTTTGATAACGCGGTTGCCCACGAAATAGATGGATTTGAAACAGATGTAAGATTAACTAAAGATCATGAACTTGTTGTTTTTTATGATAATGACGTAGATCGTACTACGAATGGTTCAGGAAAAATATCAGAACATACTTTAGCAGAACTTAAACAATTAGATGCTGGCTACCATTTCACTGATATCAATGGCGTTCAACCTTATCGCGGCCATGAAGATGCAAAAATTTTAACGTTTGATGAATTATTAAAAACGTATCCAAATCAACTTATAAGTGTTAATTTACAAGATGACCCAAAAAGTGAACAAGGTCAACTTGCCCCTGAAATCATCTACGAAATTATCGTTGCTAATAATGCACAACAACGTGTTTTAGTATCAAGTTTCTACAGTAAACAGATTGAACGATTTAATATAATAAGTAATGGCACTGTAGCTACTGGTGCAAGTCAAAATGAAGTAATAGAAGGTTTATTGAAATTTTACACCGGTCTGGGTAACACTTTTCAACCTCGTGCCAATACGTTCCAATTATTTGTATCATTTAAAGGCATAAAGTTAACTTCACCTAAGTTTATTAAATGGTTAAACGAACGCAATATTGTCCCAGGTTATTGTGGTGTGAATAACCTTGATTTAATGAACGATTTAGTTTTTTACGGTGCACACACATTAGTAACTGACAGACCTGATTTAGCACAACGATTTAAAAATACTTACCATTAAAATAAAAAACAGGCCAACGATACCAAAATACATTTTTGATTTCGTTGGCCTGTTTTATTTATAACGAACAGCTACATGATCCACCTGTTGCACAACCACCTGCGTCTTTTTGAAAGAATGGGTTGCCCGCTTCAATCTTTACATTTTCAGAAACAGCATATGCAATTTTCACAATTACTTGATCAATTAATTCCTGCAATGCAACTTCTTTTTGTTTGTGATCCATAACGACTGGCAGCATTTCATAAGCCCTTTTACGTTTGCGTGTATCTAACATCACGCTTTGATAATCTGGGTGATATTTACCAAAACGCATAATTTCATCATATTTATCTTTTGACTTTAAAAAAGCTTGATACAAGAGATGTGCTTCGTCATTATCAGCAAGCGCTTGTTCTGCCTCTCTGTACTCTTGATACAAACGTGATTCTAATATTTTATCGCTTAAGGCTTCTATTTCATCGAGTACGGTCAGCGTTTCTTCAGTTATCATAATCAACTAACTCCTATCTATTTATCTTCTACAAAAATGAGCGTATAGTAACCATTCGTTACTTCTCCACCCATTTCATTATATTTTGAGTTCAACATTCTAGATCGATGAATATCCGAATTTAACCAACTATGAATAAGTGTTGGCACTTCATTGAAATCATAACCTACGTTTTGGCTCGTAGATACGAATGGTATCTCTTGCTCATTCAATTGCTGTTTTAAGGCATCTTCAGTAAATTCAACACTATCAGTCCCAATTGCTTCATACAAGTTAAATGATGCAATATGAGCTAAATCATTATTTATACGCAATGGTTTAGCATCTTTTAATTTTCTCATTTCATTAGTAATTTCATACAAAGTCATCAATTGGTTGGCATTTTGCTCATATGGTAAATCTTTTTGCTTACGTGCAATTTCCTCATCGTCTTTATCACTCAACATTTGATAAGGTTTGAACGCTGCTAATGCATCACTATCTAAATACCTTACCGCAACAATTTTATTAGCTTGTTGATCAATATAGATTTGAGCATAAATGTTTTTAAATTTTATAAGCGTTTGAGTTTTCATATCTGAATCGGAAATTTCTAATTCATATTTTTTTCCATTCGCCTTGATTGTCGGTTCTGGATTAATACTAAATTTCTCAAATACATTTGAAGCATTATCAGATATTTTAACTGGATTTACTTTTGCTTCTTTTCCAGTAGCATATACAGATTTAATTATATTATGTTTAGTAGTAACTAAATAATATTGATCCTTTTCTTTAAATACATAATTTTTAAAATCACCTTTATATGAATACACTCTTTCAGCTTGTCCATATGTATCTGTAAGTTTTTTTAGGTTTTGGCCAACCCAAGTTCCTATCCCTTCCTTGGGCATTGGATTTTCAACATTTTGCTCATTTTTTTGAAAGTCTTTGTTTTGAGTTGTTTTTGTCGAATTTTTATTTGGATTTTCCAAAACATCAAACTTCAAACGTGGCGAGTAAAAAAGATATATCAAGAAAGAAATCAATAATAGCACACCAATAACTTTAATTATTAGTTTTTTCATCACTCACCCACCTATAGTTATCTTTTATTTATTGTACATGTTTCAATATATCACAAGCAAGGTATGTCATTATATAATGACGAATTAATAAAATTTATACGCTTTTCTATACGCATACACTTTTCTACTCATTTTTTAATATTACCCAATAATTTCAGGGTAAACTTTATAATAAGAGGTGGATGACAATGACAATGATTCGTGTACATGGTGCTAAGCAAAATAACTTAAAAAATATTTCAGTTGATATACCAAAACATCAAATAACCGTATTTACAGGGCGTTCTGGATCTGGAAAATCTTCTTTGGTTTTTAGTACTATCGCTGCAGAATCTGAACGTTTGTTAAACGAAACTTATTCAACTTACATACAACATCAGTTAGCTCAATTTCCAAAACCTAATGTAGATTTAATTGAACATTTGCCAGTAGCAATGATTATTAACCAAAAAAGATTAGGTGGTAATTCACGATCTACAGTTGGCACTATTTCAGATATCTATGCATCTGTCAGATTACTATGGTCACGCATTGGCAAGCCATTTGTTGGGTACTCTGATATATTCTCCTTTAATAACCCTAAAGGCATGTGCCCAGAATGTTCAGGTTTAGGTTATGTCGAAGATATCGATTTAGACGAATTGTTAGATTATGATAAATCACTCAATGAAGATACAATTCAATTCCCATCATTTAGACCAGATAGTTGGCGCGGTAAACGCTATTTATATTCTGGACTTTTTGATAATGATAAAAAATTAAAAGATTATTCTGAAGAAGAATTCAATACTTTACTTTATACAAAACCAACTAAATTAAAGAATCCTCCAGAGAATTGGCCGAAAACTGCAAAATTCGAAGGCTTAATACATCGGTTTAGACGTTCTTTTCTATTAAATGATAACTTTGAAAAAAATAGATTCAAAGAAGCTATCGATCGCGTAGTAACATCTAGAAAATGTCCAACGTGTCAAGGTAAAAGACTCAATCCAGATGTATTACAATGTAAAATCAATAATTTAGATATTGCAGACTTTACTAATTTATCCATAGACGAAGCATTAAAATTTATAAGTCAAATTGATTCACCAAAAGCAAAAGTAATTATCGAGCCATTACAGCAACAGCTATCTTCTTCAAGCTATATTGGACTCAATTATTTAACGCTTTCCAGAGAAACAACTACTTTATCCGGTGGTGAATCTCAGAGAATTAAATTAATAAGACACCTTAATAGTGCACTAAGCGACCTCGTTTATATTATTGATGAACCAAGTGTTGGGTTACATCCTAATGATATACAACGCATTAACGAAATCATTCAATCATTAAAAAATAAGGGCAATACAGTTTTAGTAGTTGAGCATGACCCTGATGTCGGATCACATTATTGATTTAGGCCCTTATGCAGGCAAAAATGGCGGAGAAATTACTTTTACAGGAAGTTATGAAACTTTGTTAAAATCAACTACTCATACAGGTTTAGCATTACAGAAACACCATCACTTAAAACTAAATCCTAGAACACCTAATGATTTTATCCATTTAGAACATATTGATAGAAATAATTTAAAAGATGTATCTGTTAAATTGCCCAAACAAGCAATGACTGTTGTTACAGGTGTTGCTGGTTCTGGAAAAAGTTCACTGATACACGCAGGTTTAAAACAAGAACCTAATACAATTTTTATAGATCAAAAACCAGTACATGCATCAAGTCGCTCAAATTTACTCACTTATTTAAGTATATTTGATGATGTAAGAACTTATTTCAGTGAAGAAACGCATTTAAAAAAAGCAATGTTCAGCTACAACTCTGAAGGTGCATGCCCAGAATGTAATGGTAAAGGTATCATTAAAACGGAATTAGCCTTTATGCCAGACTTTACTCAAACTTGTGATTTGTGTCATGGAAAGCGTTATAAACCCGAAGTATTAAATGCAAAAATAAAGGGATATAATATTGCAGATATTTTAGCATTAACAGTAGATGAAGCAATTTTATTTTTTCAAGAAAAGAAAAATATTGCCCAGCATTTAGAAGCGTTAAAATCTACTGGACTGAATTATATGACTTTAGGACAAACACTCGACACATTATCTGGCGGTGAAATACAACGCGTTAAACTCAGTAAATATTTAACACAGACTGTCCACCAACATACTTTCATATTTGACGAACCTACTACTGGATTACATGAAGATGACATCCCTATTTTATTAGACTGTTTCGAAAGTCTAATCCACGATAAAAACACAGTAGTTATTATCGAACATAACTTAACAATGATGACTCATGCTGACTGGATTATTGATATCGGTCCATTTGCAGGAGAAAAAGGTGGCAGGTTACTTTATCAAGGAATACCTCAAGAATTGTTAGCTGTAAATGATTCTGTAACGGCTAAACATTTACAAAGATATATCACGAACTGACAACACAGTGTATCATTTACCGCATGATAACAGAAGCATAGAAGTAGTTAAGATTTAAAAATAGTTATTATATAGATAGATTGCGTTTATAATAAAATCATTTAAAGTAAATTTTTTTCTACTTTTACATTTAAATTGTACTACCTATCTCTCTTTTAAATTATCATTAAAAAAATTAGCTATGAAGCAATCTACCATCTTGGATAGATATCTTCATAGCTATTTTTAACATGTTACTTATAAATCGTACTTATCAACCTAGTAAATTCATTTCGTATCTTCTAATAGTGAATAATGGAAACGGGCTAACAAACCTGTTTATAAAACAAATTTCTGCCCTCTGCCCTTTCCATATTCCCTAGTTCAAATAAAAGACTAACATTTTTTAATGTGAATTATAAACCAAATGTCGCTTTAATTAGTGACGTCGTTTCTCCACCTGGATAAAATACATAAAGTAATAAATACACAGCTACACCTGTTATTGCTGTGAAGAACCAGATTATAGAGGCAATTGGTCCTACAAATCTATGTACTTTAAACTTATCTTTAAAAGCAGTAATGATTTGTAAAAGTCCTAAAACTCCACCAATTGTTGCTAAGTTTATGTGAAATACTAAGAAAATTGTATAATAAAGTTTAACTGAGTCTGGACCACCAAATGCAGTATTACCAATAAAAATAGTCCTTGATGCGTAAATAATAAAGAACGCTAGTGCAAAAAATGCAGCAGCTAACATTACTTTTTTATGGCTTTCAATTTTTCTCAGCCAAATTTTGCGCCATCCGATAGCGACAAGGATTGCACTAATTACAATAAAGCTTGTACTGATTGTAGGTAAGATAGGTAAATTCATATATTACATCCTCTATTTATAATTATTAAAACATTTGAATTAATGACACGACAACGACGAGTACAAAGAAAACCACTAAATAGTTTAATGAGTATATAAACATTTTTGTTGCCCATTTTGTTTGATCTGAATTCTTTTTAAAGCTTGTTAATCCTAAATATAACCATCCTAAATTTAACAGCGTAGCCAATACTATAAATGTTGTTCCTAAGCTACTTAATAAGAATGGAAGTGGTAATAAGATTACTAGCCATAAAAACATACTTACTCTCGTACGTTTAAACCCTTTTACTGATGGTAACATTGGAATATTTGCTAATGAATACTCATCTTTACGTTTAATTGCTAAAGCGTAAAAATGAATAGGTTGCCAACAGAAAATCACTAAAAATAGCGCTACTGCTACCAAACTAATATTTCCTTCAATTGCCGTCCACCCAATTAAAGGTGGAACTGCACCTGGGAAACTACCAATCACTGTATTCCATACCGTATGACGTTTAGACCAAATCGAGTAAAACGATACATAACCCACTATACCTAGCAGTCCAATTACACCTGAAGGTATATTTAACGCAAATAGTAATGCTTCCCCTATTAGCATCATTCCAAAGCTGAGCATTAATAAATTTCTATCCGAAATTCTGTCATTAACTGTTGGTCTTTGTTGTTTACTTGGCATGATACTGTCAATATCTTGATCGTAGTAATTATTTAAAGCACATGCGCCCCCCATAATTAACGTAGAGCCCACCAACATCATTAAGATTTGTGGTATTGACGAGAGGAAGGAATGATTTGCCAACACAATCGCTAACCATGATCCAGCAAATGCAGGGATCAAATTACCTTGTACCAATCCCATCTTGATAATTTGCTGCAACTCTTTAAAAGTCACACGACTAGAATTATGCGACAAAGTTTGTTCTTTGTTCATAATTTCCCTCCTAATTTTTCCATATAATACAATGATATATTAAATTTGTATCATTGACTACATTTATGTAAACTTATTTGTGACACTTTAACGACATTACTAAAAAGTCATTTTTGTGACACAATTAAAATAGTTTTTATTGTTATAATTATATGTGAGATTTATTAAAATAACTTTAAATGTATCATTACGGAATAAAATAATTACAGTTACAATAGCTATATATTTAATAACTATTTATAATTTAGTTTTCTGTCTTATTTTATGTGGGGGGTTAATTCTTGTTTAGCAAAAAAAACCTAAAATGGTTATCCGTGTTGGCCGCTGTAATTATGGCTTTTGTTCAATTAGGAGGCGCATTAGTTACTAAAACCGGATCAGCAGATGGTTGCGGATCCGATTGGCCTCTATGTCATGGCGCATTTTTACCTGAGAACTTACCAATACAAACGATTATCGAATTAAGTCACCGTGCTGTTTCGGGCTTATCTTTAATCATCGTTCTCTGGTTAGTCATCGTTGCTTGGAAACACATTGGTTACATTAGAGAAGTTAAACCATTATGTATCATTAGTGTTGGCTTCTTACTAATACAAGCACTTGTAGGCGCCGCGGCAGTAATGTGGCAACAAAATGCCTATGTTTTAGCGTTACATTTTGGAATTTCGCTCATTTCATTTTCTTCAGTATTTGTATTAACTTTAATTATATTTGAAATCGATCGCAAATATGAAGCAGATGAACTATTTATTAGAAAGCCATTACGAATTTATACATGGATAATGGCAATTATTGTTTATTTAACAATTTATACTGGCGCATTAGTCAGACATAAAGAAGCTAGTTTAGCATATGGTCAATGGCCATTACCTTTTAATGATTTGATGCCTCACAATGTCCAAGATTGGGTAAACCTTACTCACAGAGGAATGGCATTAATCGCTTTTATCTGGATAATGATTACGTTCATTCATGCTGTAAATAATTACAAAGACAACCGCACAATACGTTATGGTTACACAGCTGCATTTATATTAGTTATCCTGCAAGTAATTACTGGCGCATTATCAATTATTACAGAAGTTAATTTATTTATCGCCTTATTACATGCTTTATTTATTACATTACTCTTTGGTTTAATAGCCTACTTCATTGTATTGATGTTACGGACAATTAGAAGTGGTGGCTAACTAAAACATTAAATATGTTATATCAATGAAAAACTGTCAACAAGATAAAACACTTGTTGACAGTTTTTCATTGCAAATTTTTTGTACATATACTCCAAATTACTTTTTTACATTAGATACATAATGCAACCTTGAAAATTTTCTAACAATATCAACGCCACTATGCATTATGTAATTCCATAAAAATACAAACAGATGTGATTAGCACGTAAATCACAGAAAAATAGCACTCAGATGATTCAATTCATCTGAGTGCTTCTTTTGATTCAACAATACATATTGAATAATCTTATAAATCATTTTGCTGAAAATTTAATCCACAGGTTCTTTTTCAATTTCTATTAATAAATCTCCCGTTTCAATTGCCTCTCCACTTTGCACTGTCACTTGCTTCACAACACCATCGAATGGAGCCTGAATCGTTGTTTCCATCTTCATAGCTTCAGTTATCAATAATGCCTGTCCACTTGTGACTGTTTCGCCTACTGAAGTCTTAACTTCAGTAACTGACCCCGGCATTTGAGCACCGATGTGGTTTGGATTTAATTTATCTGCTTTCGGTTTAACACTTTCATTCGCTTTTACATTTTCGTCTTGAATGAATATACGTCTCGCTTGTCCATTCATATCATAGAAAATGGTACGAATACCTTTGTCATCTGGTTCCGTAATCGTCTTCAATGTGATGATTAGACGTTTACCTGTATCAATTTCAATTTCCACTGTTTCATTTGAACGCATTCCAAAGAAGAATGTAGGTGTATCTAACAGAGATACATTTCCAAACTGTTCTTGCGTAGCAATGAACTGTTCATAAACTTTAGGATATAGAACATAACTAATAATATCTTGTTCTGTCACTTCTCTCTCTTGCTTCTCTTCTAACTCTGCTCTTACCGCTTCAAAATCAACAGGCTCTAAATATTCTCCTGGACGATCTGTAATTGCTTTTTGACCTTTTAAAATCACTTTTTGTAATTCCTTATTAAAACCATTCACTGGTTGGCCAATATCCCCTTTGAAGAACGAAACAACTGATTCAGGGAAGTCTAATTTATAGCCATCTTTTATCACTGTGTCTTCATCTAAATCATTTTGTACCATATATAATGCCATATCCCCAACAACTTTAGAGGAAGGTGTCACTTTAACAATGTCACCAAACAAGAAGTTAACACGTTGATACATTTCTTTCACTTCATTAAATCTATTGCCTAACCCTAGGCTCTTCGCTTGTTGGCTAAGATTTGAATATTGTCCACCTGGCATTTCATGTTTATAAATTTCAGTATTTGGTGATTTAATATCACTTTCAAAGTCATTGTAATATTGACGTACAGTACCCCAATAATGTGACAATGTTTCCATTCCATCAACATCGGCACGCATATTTCTATCAAAACCATTTAATGCATAATACAGTGAATTACCACTAGGTTGACTTGTTAAACCACTCATTGAAGCAACAGCTGTATCAATAACATCCACACCTGCATCTATCGCTTCTTTATAAACTAACAAACCATTACCACTTGTATCATGTGTGTGTAAGTGAATTGGTAGGTCGACAGCTGCTTTTAATTCACCAATCAATTCATTTGCTGCTTTAGGTTTCAACAGACCTGCCATATCTTTAATTGCTAATATATGGAAACCTTCACGTTCTAATGTTTTCGCCATATTTACATAATACTCTAACGTGTATATATCCGAGCGATTCGGATTTAGAATATCACCTGTATAACAAATAGTACCTTCTGATATTTTACCAGCTTTTAGTACAGCTTCATTTGCCACTTTCATTTGATCTACCCAGTTTAATGAATCAAAAATTCTGAAGACATCAATACCAGCCTCTGCACTTTCTTTCACAAATTTTTCAATGACGTTATCAGGATAGTTCTTATAACCGACAGCATTAGATGCACGAAGCAACATTTGGAATAATACGTTAGGAATTGCTTTTCTAAGTCTTTCTAAGCGTTCCCAAGGATTCTCTTTCAAGAAGTTATACGCTACATCGAATGTAGCACCTCCCCACATTTCTAGGGAGAAACTATCTTTCATTACTTGCGCTGTTTTCGAAGCAATGTTCATCATATCTTTCGTTCTAACACGCGTTGCTAGTAACGATTGATGCGCATCCCTAAAAGTAGTATCAGTTATTAAAACATCGTCTTGCTGTTTAAGCCATTCAGCTACAGCATTTGGGCCTTTACTATCTAATAGTTGTTTAGTACCTTCTAATGCTGCAACTTCTTTTTTAGAGACTTGTGGTATAGGTGAAGTTTCATAAATAGGTTTAGGGCGCTTTTCTACGTTTGGAAAACCATTAATTGAAACATTACCAATATATTCCAGTGTCTTTGTACCTCTATCGAGTGTTGGTGCAATATCAAACAGTTCTGGTGTTTTTTCTATAAATTTAGTTGTGTAATCACCTGTTTTAAATTGTTCATTTCTCATAACATTAATTAAAAATGGAACATTAGTTTTAACTCCACGAATTCTCATTTCTTGTAGTGAACGGTCCATTTTTTCATTCGCTTGTTTGAAAGACATTGCATGCGTTGATAATTTCACTAAAAGAGAATCATAATAAGGTGATATTTCGGCACCTTGGAATCCGTCACCAGCATCTAACCTTACGCCAAAACCACCACTCGAACGATAAGCAATGATTCTACCACTATCAGGCATAAAATCATTTGTCGGATCTTCGGTAGTAATACGACATTGAATCGCATAACCAAGCGTTTGTATGTCTTGTTGTTGTGGCATACTAATTGCTTCATCATATAAATTCTCGCCATCAGCAACTAATATTTGTGTCTTAACGATATCAACACCTGTAATCATTTCAGTTATCGTATGTTCAACTTGTACACGCGGATTTACTTCTATGAAATAAAATTCATCGCCAGCAACTAAAAATTCTACTGTACCCGCATTCACATACTCAATGTTTTCCATTAATTGAATCGCAGCAGCACATATACGTTCTCTTAAATCGTCTTCAAGCGCAACTGAAGGTGCTACTTCAACAACTTTTTGATGACGTCTTTGTACCGAACAGTCACGTTCATATAAATGGACTATATTTCCATGTTCATCACCAATG
This sequence comes from Staphylococcus sp. Ze2, assembly GCF_048568365.1. Classification (NCBI taxonomy): domain Bacteria; kingdom Bacillati; phylum Bacillota; class Bacilli; order Caryophanales; family Staphylococcaceae; genus Staphylococcus; species Staphylococcus sp. Ze2. Next base: position 2,148,425 of record NZ_CP183486.1, read on the forward strand.
ACTTGAACCTCAATATGTTTTGGATTATCGATATATTTTTCTATATAAACTTCACTATTACCAAAGGATTTTTCAGCTTCTGACTTAGCACGACGGAATGCATCTTCTAGCTCATCTTCTGAACGCACGATACGCATACCTTTACCGCCACCACCGCTTGTCGCTTTAATCATCAATGGATAGCCAGCTTTATTTGCAAATGCAATTGCATCTGGTTGATTATCTATCGGGCCATCTGTACCTGGTATAACCGTTAGATTTGCATTAATTGCTGTGGTTCTAGCTTTAACTTTATCGCCAAACATATCTAAGTGCTCAACACGCGGGCCTATAAATTTAATGCCTTCTTCCTGACATCTTTTTGCAAAAGTTTCATTCTCACTTAAAAAACCATATCCTGGATGAATTGCGTCTACATCTGCTTGTTTAGCAACATCAATAATTCTTTCAATGTCTAAATAAGATTCAGCTGGTCCTAAATCTTCACCCACTAGGTATGATTCATCCGCTTTATATCTATGTAATGATCCTTTATCTTCATTTGAGTAAATAGCAACTGTTTTAACATCTAACTCTGTTGCTGCTCTAAAAATCCTTATTGCAATTTCACCACGATTGGCTACCAAAAGCTTGTTTATTTGTTTCACATCATGGTCCCCCTTAAATTTAGAATTTTCAAAAAAGTTTGATATAAAATTCATTATAGCAAAATCCGAACAATGTAGACAGTAAAAAATATATAGCCATCATGTTAAAACAGCTCAAAGTTCATGTATCACTTACTGATGGATAGCTAACAACCATCGCGTTACAAACTACATAAGACCCTGCTATCATCACTTTCTCACAAAATTATATCATAAGATTTACATAATAAAAAGTTATTAATTACGATAAGTTTTAGTTATCATTATTATACTTTGCTAAAAGTTTTTCAAAATTAATTTAAAAATGTAAAAAAATAAGCAAACGTTTTCAATACATTTGTATCAAAACGTTTGCCTTTATTAAGAATATCTAGTTGAGTTAATTCTTGTTCTGTTTTTTCTTACTTTTTTATATTTTGCTTGTTCGATTTTAATTTGTTTTGCTGTTATTAACAATAAGCCCATCGCTATACTTAAACTAATCATCGAAGAACCACCAAAACTAATGAATGGTAAAGGTACACCTGTTAATGGGATCGTACCTGAAATACCACCTAAATTAACAAAAGTTTGACTACCTATATAACTTGCTACTCCTACACAAACTAGCTTATAAAAATAAGAATTTGTTTTGCTTGCAAGTTCAAAAGCTCTATAAACAATAAAAAAGAGTAAACATATAACGAATAAACCACCTAATAAACCTAATTCTTCGCAAATAATAGAAAAAATAAAGTCTGTATGTGGCTCTGGTAAATACCCTAATTTCATAATACTGTTTCCTAAACCTCTGCCTAGTAATCCTCCATTACCAATTGCAATCAACGAGTTTGAAATGTGGTACCCTGTACCAGACTCTTGACTAAATGGATTCGTTAACGTACTGAATCTCGCTGTTAAGTAATCCGGAACCAACCCAACTAGTAAGAAAAGCGAGCCAATAATTACGATCCCTACTATAATTAACAATCCATATTTGATTGATTTTTGAACACCAATACCTGCATAGAATAATATTGAAAAGAAAATAATCATAATAAGTAACGTTTGACCAACGTCGCGTTGTAATAAAACAAGACCTATACATATGCCTGCTAAAACGATAGGATATGTTAGCAATTTAGGTTCTTTGAATACTTTAGGGCGTTTTTTTTCAATCATATATGGTATATATAAAATTATGCCAATTTTTAGTAACTCGGAAGCTTGTAAATTCATAAAGCCTAAATTAATCCAACTTTTTGAACCATTGATATTGCTACCAATTAACAACGTCGCAACCAATAATATAACGATGCCAAGCATCATGCCTTTTTGGAACCTGCTCGTTTCAAGAAATTTGACGTTCATAAAGAAAGCCATAAAAAATACAATAATCAAACTCATAATTACATACATTAACTGTCTAGTATAAAAGTATGTACCAGCTACTGATATACCACCCGTTAACGACCCTTTAGTGGCAGCGACCATACTTGCGCTGTATACCATTACCAAACCTATTAAACATAGTAATAAATAGGTAATGACTAACGGATAATCAATATACTTTGCATTTCGACCTATATATCGAAAAAATTGTTTTACATTATTCATTTGACATATCATCCAATTCTCATTATTTATTATCACTAACTAAATACTTTTATTAATTCGACTTATGTTCAATAACTTAGTTGTCTTTAAAACTTTACCAACATTATGTAAAAATAAATTGTACATCAAACATTATAACAAACATTCTATCAATTTCTCGAATAAACATAATAAAATATTCTTTTTAGATACTCATATATTTAATCTTTTAAACACGACAAAAGTGGCTAAGATATAATCAACAATTATCGATATCCTAGCCACCCGCAGTATACTTATGTAGTTTGACAATGAACAATATATAAGTTTTTATATTTTTCGAACATGGAAAACAACTTTCCCAGTTATAAAACTAATTTATTTTACCCCAATTAAACGTTTGTAAATGCATCATGCAATTTAGAAAGTTCTTTTTCTAATCGAAGCATTAAATCTTTGCCCACTTCTCTATCAACTAAACCAAGTTGTACAGCGAAATCTACTTCTTTTTGTAATCCAAACATCTGTGTATCAAGTACTTCTTCATACAATGGGCATTGAGGTAATGTAAGATTATCCATCTGTACTTTAATAAGTTGGAGAATCCTATCAGCATCTTTATTCAACTGGTCATATGCCACATTACTAATATTTTGATTTTTTACCAAGACATACTCCCCCTATCAATTGTAACTTTATATGACGAGTTTATCTCAATGCATACCAAAAAGCAAGTAAATTCAGGAATATACGTAATACTAGTATTTATGATAAAATTATAATTAACAATTATTTATTTTGATTGAATTTATAACGTTACTAAGTGTCAGACGAACAATATCAATATATCTACTGATTTTTGTCAGAATTTTTTCGCTTTAACAATAGGATAAATATTTTTATTTTAAACATTTATTTGTTCACAAAAAAGTCAGATTCAATCTCATATATTTACGTTGTGAGTCATTACTTAATAACGTTTTAATTTAGAAACAAGATATGCAAATAGGAGTGGGATTATGATTCAAATTAAGGGTGAAGTTAAATTTCCAATTACTTTAGATAGTACAACTTGGATTTTTGACGACAGAAAAGTTCAAATAGAAGATTTAGAGCAAGGTATATTCGACGGTACTAAACCAATCAACTTTGATGATAACCGCGAATGGAATAGAGCAATCTTAGAAGGTCAAACTAATCCACCAACGTTAAATTCTGAAATTAAATATAAAAAAAGAGCCATATTAGAAAATTCATTTGTCATTAACATGTCTCCATTTTTCAAGAATGCTGAACCGTTTGATCACGCAAAAGCAATTCGTTTATTTAATGATAATGAGTCAATTGAAGTACCTATTGACTTATTACCATATCTTTTTTTCCAATTTGCAAAAGACGGCAAAAAATTATATGACGATTATTCAGTAGATAGCTTTGTATATATTCCAGAAGAAGGTTATTCATACGAATTTAAGTATGTCACTCATATCGAGGTGATTTAATATGAAGAAAGTTCAATGCATAATTTGTGATACTGAAGTATTTATAGATCAAAATACTTTAGAAGCTAAAAGATTACGCAATGATCCAATGCATACCTTTATGTGTGATGAATGTAAAAGTAGACTTGATACCCCTAAACAGCGCAATCAAGTAACTACTTACAATCATCGTTAATATAAACATAATAAATACTCCCCATCGTAAAACGATGGGGAGTATTTATTAACATATTATTTAACCTAACTATAAACAAGAATAGTTACCGTTATTTTTGTGTTTTATTGTTATGCTATTACTTCAACAATAAATGGTATGAGCCTTTTATGCCCCTATAAAATACTAAATATAATTTAGTATTTTATTCATCTTCTTGCATTAGTTGTTTAATACGTTTCGCTTCTTTTTCACGAGCATTTTTTTCTAATACTGTTTTTCTAATACGGATATTTTCTGGTGTAGCTTCTACAAGCTCATCATCATTAATAAATTGTAAAGCTTCTTCAAGAGTTAAAATTCTTGGACGCTTCATAGTTACAGTTTGGTCTTTGTTAGATGAACGTACGTTAGTTTGGTTTTTCTCTTTCGTAACATTAACTGTTAAGTCGTTTTCACGATTATGTTCACCAACAACCATACCTTCATAAACTTCAGTACCTGGTTCCATGAAGTTAATACCACGGTCTTCTAAGCCCATAAGTGCATATGAACTTGCTTTACCTGTGTCTAATGATACTAATGCACCATTTCTTCTACCGCCAATACGACCTTTAACACGAGGTTTAAATTCTTCAAATGTGTGGTTGATAATACCATAACCACGTGTTTGAGACATAAATTCAGTAGTATAACCAATTAATCCACGTGCTGGTACCATAAAGATAATACGCGTTAAGCCATTATCTGTAGTTACCATATCTAACATTTCACCTTTACGTTGGCCTAATGATTCAATAACAGCGCCTGTATATTCTTGAGGTACTTCACATTGTACACGTTCAAATGGTTCACATTTTACGCCATCAATTTCTCTTAAAATAACTTGTGGTTTAGAAACTTGTAATTCGAAACCTTCACGTCTCATATTTTCAATTAAAATTGATAAGTGTAATTCACCACGTCCAGCAACTATCCATTTATCTGGTGAATCAGTTTGTGTAACTTTTAGCGACACATCTGTTTCTAATTGTTGATCTAAACGTTCTTGAATTTGACGAGAAGTTACATAATCACCTTCACGTCCAGCAAATGGTGAATTATTTACTCTGAATGTCATTTCTAACGTTGGTTCGTCAATTCTTAATACAGGTAAAGCATCTCTATTATCTGTTGGGGTAACAGTTTCACCAACGTTGATGTCTTCCATTCCTGATACAGCAATTAAGTCGCCTGCGTATGCTTCATTAACTTCTTCACGTTTCAAACCAAAGTAACCAAAAATCTTAGTTACACGGAAATTTTTAACAGTGCCATCTAATTTAATTAACGAAACGCTATCACCTACACGCATTGTTCCTCTAAACACACGTCCAACACCAATACGACCTAAATAATCACTATAATCTAGTAATGCCGTTTGGAATTGTAATGGCTCATCTCTATTATCAACAGGAGCAGGAACATAATCAATGATTGTTTCATATAATGATTGCATGTTTTCGTCTTGTTTCTCTGGATCTAAACTTGCTGTACCATTAACAGCTGAAGCATAGACTACTGGGAAATCTAATTGCTCATCATTTGCTTCTAATTCGATAAATAAGTCTAATACTTCATCTACTACACCTTCAGCTCTAGCTTCAGGTTTATCAATTTTATTAACTACAACTACTGGTTTTAAATTTTGTTCTAAAGCTTTTTTTAATACGAAACGAGTTTGTGGCATTGTGCCTTCATATGCGTCAACTACTAAGACAACACCATCAACCATTTTCATAATACGCTCAACTTCTCCACCAAAATCGGCGTGACCTGGTGTATCTAAAATATTAATACGATTATCTTTATAATTTACTGCTGTATTTTTAGCAAGTATTGTAATACCACGTTCTCTTTCGATATCATTTGAATCCATTGCTCTTTCGTCTACATGCTCATTCTCACGGAAAATTCCTGATTGTTTTAATAATTCATCTACAAGTGTCGTTTTACCATGGTCAACGTGAGCGATGATTGCTATATTACGAACATCTTCTCTTAATTTAGTCATTTTATACAATTTCCTTTCTCGAGTAAATTCCCACTTTTCTTTGCAACTTTTTTATTATATCATATAATTGGTTAAAGAAAACTATAAAGGTGTGGTATAATGCAACAAAAAAAATCCAAATCAATTTTCTGGGTACTCGCTGTAATAGCTATTGTCTTTTTGCTATTATTTAGCTTTAGTATAGCTGCTACAAATGTTCCATTCATGATTTTAACATTTATATTATTCATTGCAACATTTGGTTACGGTTTCACATTAAAAAAGAAATATCGTGAAAATGATTGGCTATAATTGAATGATTTTGACTATATATAATAACTGAGTGTCCCATTCCTTCAAACTAGGATTGAGACGCTTTTTTTATAAATAATTATAAAATATATACACTAATTCTATTTTTTTAATCGCTGCTGTAATAATTCAATAATTTCGTTATTTTTTTGAAAATGGCGTTCGATTAATTCGGAATGTAACTGTGCATTAGCCATAACGATTGAATTAGGTTCATAAATCGATAATGTATCTCCCATTAAATTTGTACCAAGCCCGCCTACTTCATTTAAAACAATCAAACCACCTGCGAAATCCCAAGGTTGTAATCTGGGGGTAACATAACCACCCAATTTTCCTGTTGCGACATGTATAATCTCTAAAGCTGCGGAACCATATGCTCGTGCACTTCTGGCTTCCTCTACTATAGGTTTAAACACTTCTCCTAATCTAGGCTTTGTAAGCCAATTCGGATTAATTCCAATAATACTTGTCTTTAATGGCGTATTCTCGATTTCAGGTAACAACGTACCATTTTCATATGCACCTTCACCGCTTTTAGCATGATATAGCACATCATTCATAACGTCATAAACAAATCCAGCGTATGGTTTTCCGTTATTATAAATACCAATAGATATTGCAAAATTCTCTTTTTGGTGCACAAAATTTAATGTACCATCTATTGGATCGATGACCCATACTACACCTGTTTCATCTTTTAGGTGATGCCCATGACCTTCTTCTCCAATAACTAAATGATTAGGATAAGTTTCTGTTATATTGTCAAAAAGGTATTTTTCTGTAGCTTTATCGACATTTGTCACTAAATCATTAGGATTAGATTTAGTTTCTACTTTTATATCTTCTTTCATTATTTTTCTAACATTAATTCCTGCTTCTAATATAAGTCCTTTGGCATATTCATAGACAGTCATCGTATCAGCTCCTTATTCACTCTTCATTATACATTAACTAACTTTCAAAAAGATATTAACCAACCTTTATTTTTTCAATATTTATACGAATTAAGAATAAGGTAAATTTAAGATTATTCAATATAATTTATCTCTACCCTTTTCAAACATAGTGTACACAATACACAGCAAATCATTTACTATCTTAAATAAGAAGCATGTAAAATGTCTATATGAGTATAATGTGCTACAATACATACGAAAATAATGATTATAGGAGGCACAAATGACTCAATATACATTTAAACCAAAAGACTTCAAAGTATTTACAGTAGATGGCTTAGATGCCAGAATGGAAGCACTTAACAACCATATCAGACCACAATTACACGCCTTAGGTGATTATTTCTCACAATATTTAGAAACCGCTACAGGTGAAGTGTTCTATCCTCACGTAGCCAAACACGCTCGTCGAAGTGTTAACCCACCTAAAGATACATGGGTAGCATTTGCGACTAATAAACGTGGTTATAAAATGCAACCTCATTTCCAAATAGGACTTTTTGAAAATCAATTATTTATTATGTACGGCGTTATGCATGAGGCGAAAGATAAAGCGCAACAAGTTACTGTTTTCGAAAATCAATTTGAAACATTAAAAAATCTACCAAATGATTTTAGTATAAGCTTAGACCATATGAGCCAAGAAAAGACATACATACACGAAATGACCGATGAAGATATATACAAAGCATTTAAACGTGTTAAAGAAGTTAAAAAAGGTGAATTTTTCGTAGCTCGTACGTTAACACCTGGTTCTGAAGTCCTTAAGAACGATAAGTCATTTTTAGAATTTTTAGAAGAAACCTTTGAATATCTATTGAAATTTTACAAATAACACATTCCTTATTTTTTATTCGTAAACTTCATAAAACCAAAGAAAACATCAATTTCTATATATTTTCAGTAGAAATTGATGTTTATTCTTTAGTCACAGATATTTATGTCCCGGACCTAATCATTATATTAGGAATAGCTTAAAATCTTACTTCTTTGAAAGATTACTTTAAAATCCATTGAGTTAGTGTTCCTTATACAACAATTCAAAGTCTTGTAAATTCATTAAATCACCTAATCAAAACCATTTTAGTAAATATATGGGTCATCCTCTTTTTTCTTTTTCATTTCATTTTCTGGGTTTATTTCTGATTGTTTGCGCTGATTATTTTGCTCATCAAAATTTTGTTGATAAAATGCTCTATCATTTTGATTTTGTCCATCGTGCGGATCTTTTCTTACAAACAACATGATAGCAACAACAAACCATAATATCAGTGCAATAAAGTTCCCTGCAAATATACCAGTAATTGCTGCAATAATTAAAATACAACCTGCTAATATACGATTACCTTTAATAGTCAATGTTCCAATAATACCTAGTATCGTTGAAATAATTAAAAAGGTACCTTGGAAAATCACAGAAGTTTTAAATGCTTCAACTGACATTTCTACACCTTGTTGCTGATTCATCTCTTTAAATGTTTCTTGAAACTCTGGCACATTTAGGAAAGAAAATACAAGGATCATGAGTAACAAGAATAGTATACTTAGACCATTTGCTACCCAGGCTGTGATTCTTTCAGCTTTTCTTTTCATAATCTTCCTCCTACTTATTTTATTAATTCTATCATAGCAAATTTATATTGAGTAAAAAATCATCACGTCCTAATTGCTACACATCTTTATTCAATATGTTTAAATTTAATAATAAATTCAGTAAAAATAAAGTGACTATCACAGTACTGTTTAGGTTGACCTAATATTTTTTTTGGAGTAATCTATGAAATGTTAATAAATGTATATGGAGGTGAGGGTATTGACCAAAACGAATCAATCCCATAACAAGAGTTTAGATGAAATCAATAATACGGTTTCCGTCAATGCTCATGGCAAGTTTAGCCAAAAACTTTTTTCATATTTAGGACCTGGCCTATTAGTAGCAGTAGGTTATATGGATCCTGGTAATTGGATTACATCTATGCAAGGTGGTGCACAGTTCGGCTACATTTTGCTATTCGTGATTTTACTTTCAAGTCTGTCAGCCATGTTATTACAAAGTATGACAGTAAGGTTAGGAATAGCAACAGGTATGGACTTAGCACAAGCAACAAAACACTATTTAAATAAACCGATTGCTTTTATATTTTGGATTATTGCAGAACTAGCAATTATCGCAACAGATATTGCTGAAGTAATAGGTAGTGCAATCGCACTTGATTTACTCTTTGGCATCCCCTTATTGGCAGGGGCATTAATCACTGTCTTAGATGTTTTTCTATTATTGTTCATTATGAAATTTGGCTTTAGAAAAATTGAAGCTATTGTAGGCACACTTATTTTTACAGTGCTTGTTATATTTATCTTTGAAGTCTTTGTAGCTTCCCCACATGTAACAGAAGTTTTAAATGGATTCGTCCCTAATAAAACAATCGTCACAGATAATAGTGCTCTCTTTATTGCTTTAGGTATAATTGGAGCGACAATCATGCCTCATAACTTATATTTACATTCATCCATTGTTCAATCAAGAATGTATGATCGTAAAAGTACTAAATCTAAAGCACAAGCGATTAAATATGCAATTATAGATTCAAACATTCAATTGTCCATTGCTTTTATAGTTAACTGTTTACTTTTAGTACTAGGTGCCGCGCTTTTCTTTGGTGTTAATTCAGACCAACTCGGTGGATTTTATGACTTATTCAATGCGTTACAAAATCAACCTGTATTAGGAGCTTCGTTAGGCGCAATCATGAGTACACTTTTTGCTGTTGCATTACTAGCTTCTGGTCAAAATTCTACAATAACCGGGACAATGGCTGGTCAAATTGTGATGGAAGGTTTTATCAATTTAAAAATACCAAATTGGTTACGTAGATTGATTACTCGTTCAATCGCGATATTACCAATTATATTGTGCTTAATTATCTTTAAAAGCAACGAAGCAAAAATGGAACAATTACTAGTGTTCTCACAAGTTTTTTTAAGTTTAGCCCTACCATTCTCACTAATCCCATTACAACTTTCAACTAATAACCATAATTTAATGGGACAATTCAAAAATAAAACGTGGGTTAATATCATCTCTTGGATTTTAATCATTATTTTAAGTTTATTAAATATATACTTAATTATACAGACTTTTCAAGAACTATAAACGAAGCACAAAAAAGGAACGAGACCTAATGTCTCGTTCCTTTTTTAACTTTCAAATACGCTATCATATCTCATAACACATTTTAAAATATTTATACTTATTTATTGTCTTCTTTGTCGTCGGATTCAGATGCTTTCTTATTATTATAATCAGCTGAATCATCCGTAGTTTGTGAAGTCATTTTTTTACGTTCTTCAAAATTTTGTCTGCGTTGATTTACTGCACTTGGTTGTTGTTTACGTCTTTCTTTTTCACGTTTTCGACGTTCTTTTTTCTCTTGTTTAATGCGAGCCTTTTCTTCTGCTTTCTCTTGTTTCAATCTTGCCGCTTCTTCTGCTTGAGCTTGCTTACGACGTTGTTCTTCTTCGTATGCTTCTTGCTGTTTTCGTTGCTCTTCTTCATACGCTTCTTGTCTTCTCTGAGCAGCTTCTGCTTGAGCTTGTTCTTCATACTCTGTTGTTGTATCATCAACTTCTGTTTGACTTTGATTTGAAACTGGCTCTCCATCTTCATCATAAACATCACTAACTGCACCAAATTCATCAGTTTGCTGTTGGTTATCTTCTGTCTGTTTTTTCTGTTTATAATTGTATTTCGCTTGTCTTGAAAGTACTTGGGGTTCTTCATGTGCCTCTTGTGTTTCAGCGTTCACTTTTTCTGCTATTTCAGAAGAATAGCCACCTCTTCTTAGCTGATTCTCTTTGCTCACTTGTTGTTCAACGTCAGAAGTATGTTCTCTCTCACTATATTGTGGTGTTGATTCAACCTGTGGTTCATATTCTGAATAACGACCTTGATATCCTTCACCATAATAAGTAGGCACCGTTTCCAACTTATCTTTACGTGCAAACATCATAACTGCTACGATTAAAAATAAGATTGGAATAATAAGTGGAACAAACAATAACACTAACGGCAATGTAACTATTGTAGCTAAAAGGAATAAAAATCCTGATAGCATTCTAATATTCATTGAGATAAGTGCTAAGAATGATAATAATAAACATACAATAAAGTAAACGATAATAGCCCAAACTCCATTTTGTAACCAAATAACAAATTGAGTTGTATTCAAGCTATTATTAGCTAAAATTTGCTGAACAAAATCATTACCATTTAATGTTGTTTCTAAATTTTGTATTGATGTCTCACTACTAAAAGATACTAGTGCAATAAACATCGTAATAATGGTTAGTAATAATAAAAATACCCAGCTTAACCAACCTAATACTTTTTCTGCTAGTCGACTCACAGGTCGTCTAACTTGAGTATATTGCTCTCCTGACATGTCTATACAACTCCTTATAATGCTTTCAAACTATTATAGCGAAAATACGCTAAAATAACTACTAACTTAGATTTATTTTAATGACATTTTAAAATTTAAAAATCGTTCATTATATTCACTCAATGTTTCTTTTCCTAAATCTCTGTATACTTCTAATTTTTCTTGTGACTCTTGTGATGGATAAAATCGTTCATCATTTTTCACATCATCTGGAAGTAAATTTCTTGCTGCTTTATTTGGTGTTGCATAACCGACCCATTCTGTATTCTGTTTATTATTTTGTGCGTCTAGTAAGAAATTCATAAACTTATATGCGCCTGCTTTATTTTGAGCAGTTTTAGGTATAACCATATTATCAAACCATAAATTTGAACCTTCTTTAGGCACAACATAATCAAATTCATCACTACCCTGAACCATAGGAGCAGCAACACCACTCCACACAACAGCAACATTCGCTTCATGTTGTTCTAGCATCATTGTGATTTCATCACCTACGACACCTTTAACGTTTGGACCTAAATGCCTTAAAGTTCTTTCCGCTTTTTCTAGGTGTTGTGAATTCGTATCATTTAAACTGTATCCTAATTTATTCAATGCTAAACCTATTACTTCTCTTGCACCATCTACTAATAATACATCATTGCTATACTTTTTATTATATAATTGATTCCAAGAGTCAAAATTGTCATTAGGATAAGCTTTTTTATTATAAATAATTCCTACAGTTCCGAAAAAATACGGCAACGAATATCGATTATTTTTATCAAAAGACATATTCATATAATCCGAATCTAAATTTTTGATATTAGGGATTTTATCATGATTTATTGGTAATAACATGTTTTGTCTTTTTAATTTTTGAACAGTATATTCACTAGGAAAAGCAACGTCGTAGTGCGTACCGCCGTTACGTATTTTTGCTTCCATAGCCTCATTAGAATCAAAAGTTTCATAGATTACTTCAATACCTGTTTCCTTTTGGAATTTTTTAATTAAACTAGGATCGATATATTCTCCCCAATTATAAACGTAAATTTTTTCGCCAGTTTTTGAATGATCTTTCGCTGTATACTTATGACTGACAAACAGACATATCAATCCCACAACAACTGAAACTATGATTAATTGTAAGAATCGCTTCATTGCTGTAAACCTCGTTTCACTTGCTTTTTATGTTTCATCATATTTCGAATGAAGTAATAACCAAAAATACCTAACATAATAACTACAAATAATATTGTAGAAATAGCATTGATTTCCATGCTTATACCTTTTCTAGCCATGGCATACACTTCTACTGATAATACACTAAACCCGTTACCTGTCACAAAGAAACTTACAGTAAAATCATCTAGTGAATATGTGAGAGCCATAAAAAACCCACCAATGATTGCTGGCATCAAATGCGGTAACATTACTTTATTTAGTACTTGAAATTCAGTTGCACCTAAATCACGCGCTGCATTAAGTGTATAATCATTCATTTCATAGAGTTTGGGTAAAACAATAATAACAACAATGGGTATACAGAATGCAATATGAGATATTAACACAGTCGTGAATCCAAGTCCTAGACCCGTAAAATGACCAATTGCTGTAAACATAATTAAAAATGATGCTCCAATAACAACATCTGATGAAACCATCAATACATTATTTAATGTTAATAATGAAACTTTTAACTTTTTATTTCTAAAATGAAATAAACCAATCGCACCCATCGTACCAATCACCGTTGCAAAGGCTGCAGCTAATAAAGCAACAGCAATTGTATTAAAAATAACTGCCATAAGGCGTTCATTACTAAATAATGATTGATAATGTTCTAATGTAAATCCTTCAAAGTGAATCATGTTACCTGCGGAATTAAAGGAATAAAGCATTAAAAATAAAATTGGAACGTATAATACTGCCGTTAATATGCAGATATATGCCTTACCATACCATTTCACGTGATTCACCCTCTCCCATTCGAAGATTTAGTATTAGTAATGATTAACACTATTGCCATAAACATAATGAGGCATAGCGCAATCGTTGAACCCATCCCATAATTTTGAATTACAAGAAATTGCTCTTCAATCGCAGTTCCTATATTAATTACTTTGTTTCCTGCAATTAATCTCGTTATCATAAACAATGATAAGGCAGGAATGAACGTCACTTGAATACCTGTTAATACACCTTGTTTAGTTAAAGGAAGTATTACTTTTCTAAAGGTAGTGAGCGGACTTGCACCTAAGTCGCTAGATGCTTGTAATATATTATTGGGAATGTCTTTCATACTATTAAAAATAGGCAAAATCATAAATGGGATATAAATATAGCTTGCTACAATTAAAAATGCTGGAACAGTAAACAATAAATCCATTTCAGGTAAATGTAATAATTTGAGCATTTGATTGATAATACCATCATGACTTAATAACCCAATAAATGCATAGGTCTTCAGTAGTAAATTAATCCATGTAGGTATGATTAATATCAGTAACCATAAATTTTGAAATTTTGAAGACCTGATAAAATAAGCTGCTGGATAACTGATAAGCAACGTGATGAGCGTAATAACAGCTGCAAAAACTACTGAGTCCCATATCATATGAAAATATTTCCATGTCAGAATTTGCTTATAATTGTCAAAACTAAAATGCCCGTGTAAATCAAATAATGAAAAGTACACAAGCAAAAGTACTGGAACGATAATAAATAGTATCATCCACAACACATACGGAATAAATAAGAACTTGTTTATTTTACTCATGGTTAAGCTCCTCATAACTTTCGATACGTTGATCAAATTCTTCTTCAGTTTCTCCTGGTACCATAATGTGAATCGCTTCAGGATCAAAATACAAGCCAACTTTGCTTCCTATTTCCGCTTTTTTAGTAGAATGAATCATCCATTCATAGCCTTTTCTATCTATACAATTAATTTCATAATGAACGCCTCTAAATAGCATTGAATCAACAGTAACCTCAAATAGACCTTCTTCCGCTGCTATCAAACTAATATCTTCTGGCCTTATAACAACTTCAACCTTTTTCTGTGAATCTATCCCCATATCAACACAGTCAAAATCTTGACCATAAATATTAACTAAATAGTCATCGATCATTGTACCTTCAACGATATTAGATTCTCCTATAAAATCTGCCACAAAGCGATTGACCGGTTCATCATAAATGTCAGTAGGCGTACCAAATTGTTGAATTTTACCATCTTTCATAACAAAGATATAATCACTAAGTGCTAAGGCTTCCTCTTGGTCATGTGTTACAAAAATAAACGTTATTCCTAATCTTGATTGTATCTCTCTTAACTCATATTGCATTTGTGTACGTAATTTTAAATCTAGTGCAGACAGTGACTCATCTAACAAGAGTATTTCAGGCTCATTGACAATAGCTCGTGCAATTGCAATACGTTGCTTTTGACCGCCACTCATACCATCAATTGTGCGGGTCTCATACCCTGTTAATTTCACAAGCTGTAAAGCTTCATCAACTTTGTTTTTAATTTCAGTCTTAGTCATTTTTTTAAGTTTTAATCCAAAAGCTATATTGTCATAAACATTAAGATGAGGAAACAATGCATAATCCTGAAACACTGTATTTACTTTACGTTTATTTGCAGGTGTTTGATTGATTTTCTTATTTTGATAAATAATTTCTCCATTATCTGCAGTCTCAAAGCCAGCAATGAGTTTTAATATGGTTGTTTTACCACAACCCGACGGACCAAGTAGCGTATAAAAATAACCTGACTCTATATCAATATCAATCTTGTCTAGAATCTGTAAATCATCATAGCTTTTACTTACAGATTTGAAAGATAATAAAGGTTCCATGTATATATCCTCCTATAAATAAGAAGCAGTAGCGACTATCATCACTTGAGCTTCCTCTGATGTTGGGTTTATTAATCTATGTAACTGGTTTGCCTTAAAATAAAGTGCGTCACCTACTACAGCATGGTGCTCATCATCGCCTAATTTCAAAGTAACTTGCCCTTTTAAGCAATAGATGAAAGTATCTGATTCTGAAGGTTCAAAGTTTTTATATGAGGCATTTCCTTTTAAAGTTAATAATAATGGTTCCATTTCAAATTCATTTGATTGTGTAACCGGCCAATTTAATATATAACCCTTATCATATTCATCATAAGTAACTTGTGATGCTTTTTTGTATAATACCTTTTCTGTTCGGGCTTCTTTGAAAAAATCACCAGGGGTCGTGCCCAAAACTTCTAATATATTCAAAAATGTTTCCATACTTGGCGATGCATGTTGACTTTCTATCTGTGATATATAACCTTTTGATAAGTCAGTACGTTCTGCTAATTCTTCTTGTGTTAAATGCTTTATAATACGTAAATTCTTAATTTTCTTACCTATATCCATTTCTTTCACCTTTTCAAAAATTATAGTGAAAAGTTTTAATTTTTCATTATAAAAAAGTTTATAGTCTTAAAAAATAAAAAGCCATATTCTGTTTACTTTTATCAAACATTTTGTTTAATGCTTAATAAAAATATCAGAATATAGCTTTTATGACAATAGTTATTTTTATTTTGACGAAAAATATTTTTGTTCTGGTGAAGTTTGCACTGCTTTAACTACTTGATAACTGTTATAACCACTACTATTTTCGAATTCTTTGAAAATCTGTTTTTCTTCAGCTTTGCCAGGTACAATTTCTTTAAATTGTTTATAGCGATCTAGTACGAGTTGCCCTTCGACTTTAGATTCATAATAAGCCTCAACAGCATTGAAAAATGACACGACTTGCATCATCTCGTCATTCGTCCAATCTAAATCTATCGGATATTGATATTCCATTGTTCTTTACCTCCAATTCCCTTGATTTATATTCATAATATTTTAAATTAATATTTAGTATCATCTACATAGTATATACAAAAAAATCCGAGACATCTATTTATGCCCCGGACTCATTTGTCATATTGGTAATAAATGATTACATTGAGCATGAACTTAATTTAAGCTATGCTCAATTGTAAACATCTGTACCAGTGTGATAACAAATATTTGTTATATCACATTCATTTTTAACTTTAGTATGAAAATCTAAAGTAATTACATTGTATGGATAGGTAATCCTAATGCTTTTTCAGCAGCTTCCATAGACATTTCACCTAATGTTGGGTGAGCATGAATAGTTAAAGATAAGTCTTCAGCATTCATACCTGCTTCAATTGCTAAACCTAATTCAGAAATAATATCTGAAGCACCAGTACCAACTACTTGAGCACCTACTAATGTATTATCTTCTTTAAGTGTTAACAATTTAACAAATCCAGTTGTATCATCTAATGATAAAGCACGGCCATTAGCTGCATAAGGGAATTTAGAAGCTGTAACTGCTAATCCTTCTTCTTTAGCTTGAGCTTCAGTGTAACCTACAGTAGCAAGTTCTGGTTCAGTGAAACATACAGCAGGCATACCAATGTAGTCTACTTCAGATGCTTCGCCAGCAATTACTTCAGCAGCAACTTTAGCTTCATAGCTAGCTTTATGCGCAAGTGGTAAACCAGGAACGATATCACCAATTGCGAAAATGTTTTCAACTGAAGTACGGCTTTGTTTGTCTACTTCTAATAATCCACGATCTGCAAATTTAAGACCTAACTCTTCTAAGCCTAATTCGTCAGTGTTAGGACGACGTCCTACAGTAACTAATACGTAATCAGCATCGATTGTTTGTTCTTCACCTTTTACTTCATAAGTTACTTTAACACCATTTTCAGTTTCTTCAGCAGATTTAGCCATTGCTTCAGTTACAATTTCAACGCCTTTTTCTTTCATACCTTTTTTAACAGGTTGCGTCATTTGTTTTTCGAAACCACCTAAGATGTCTTTTGCACCTTCTAAGATAGTA
Source organism: Staphylococcus sp. Ze2 (assembly GCF_048568365.1). Lineage (NCBI taxonomy): Bacteria > Bacillati > Bacillota > Bacilli > Caryophanales > Staphylococcaceae > Staphylococcus > Staphylococcus sp. Ze2. The sequence continues at coordinate 2,165,949 of NZ_CP183486.1, forward strand.
ACTTCTGAACCAAAGTTAGCGAAAGCAGTTCCTAATTCTGAACCAATGTAGCCTCCACCAACAACAACTAATTTACCAGGAACATCTTGTAAATTTAAAGCGCCAGTAGAATCAATTACGCGGTTACCAAACTTGAAGTTAGGGATTTCAATTGGTCTAGAACCAGTTGCAATAATCGCGTTTTTGAAGTTATAAGTTTGAGCACTTTTTTCATCCATAACACGTAGGCTATTGTTATCAACAAAGTAAGCTTCACCTTTTACGATTTCAACTTTATTACCTTTTAATAATCCTTCAACTCCACCAGTTAATTTCTTAACAACTGATTGCTTGAATTCTTGAACTTTATCAAATTTTAGTGAAACACTTTCAGCGATTACACCTAAATTTTCAGAGTTCTTCGTTTCGTCGTAACGATGCGAAGCGTGTAATAACGCTTTTGAAGGAATACATCCTACGTTAAGACATACACCACCAAGTTCGCCTTTTTCTACGATTGTTACTTTTTGACCTAATTGTGCCGCACGAATTGCTGCAACATATCCACCAGGTCCTGCTCCGATTACAATAGTATCTGTTTCAATTGGGAAATCTCCAACTACCATGTTTTACCCCTCCATTAATAATAATTCTGGATTATTTAATAAACGTTTAATATGATTCATAGCATTTTGTCCAGTAGCACCATCAATTTGTCTGTGGTCAAAGCTTAATGATAATGATAATACTGGAGCTGCAATAATTTCACCATCTTTAACGATAGGTTTTTGTGCAATGCGTCCAATACCTAAAATTGCAACTTCTGGGTTATTGATAACTGGCGTGAACCATTGTCCACCAGCTGAACCGATGTTACTGATTGTACAAGTAGCACCTTTCATTTCATCAGCTGATAATTTACCATCACGAGCTTTAACAGCAAGTTCATTAATTTCGTCTGAAATTGCAAACATAGATTTGCGATCAGCATTTTTAACTACTGGTACTAATAATCCTCTATCTGTATCAGCTGCGATACCAATATTCCAGTAATGTTTATGCACGATTTCGCCAGCTTCTTCGTTGAATTCTGTGTTAAGTGCTGGATATTTTTTAAGTGCAGAAACAAGTGCTTTTACAACGTAAGGTAAGAAAGTTAATTTAGTACCTTGCTCAGCTGCAACTTCTTTGAATTTTTTACGGTGATCCCATAATTCTTGAACATCAATTTCATCCATTAATGTTACGTGTGGTGCAGTGTGTTTTGAGTTAACCATTGCTTTAGCAATTGCTTTACGCATTGCAGGAATTTTTTCAGTAGTTTCTGGGTATTCACCTTCAGTAGAAACTGCTGCTGGTTGTGAAGCACCTGTGCTAGTTGTTTCTTCGCTAGTAGCTGCTGCACTTTCGTTAGAAGCAGATGCTTGACCACCATTTAAGTAAGCGTCAACGTCTTCTTTAGTAGTGCGTCCGTTTTTACCTGAACCTGAAACAGCTTTAATATTAATACCTTTTTCACGTGCGTATTTACGAACTGAAGGCATCGCTTTAACGCGTTTGCTTTCATCTACTTCTTCATCATTTGAAGATTGAGCAGGTGCTTCTGATGTAGTTTCTTCTGCTGGCGCTTCTGTTTCTTCGCTAGCAGCTTCGTCACTTTCGCTACCTTTAAATTGCATGTCTTCTGCATCTGGTGCGTCGATTTTAACAATTGTATCACCAACAACTGCTACAGTACCTTCGTCTACTAAAACTTCTTCAACAGTACCTGAAACAGGAGATGGAATTTCTACAACTGATTTGTCGTTTTGTACTTCTGCTAATACATCGTCTTCTTCAATTGTATCTCCAGCTTTAACAAACCATTTTACAATTTCACCTTCGTGGATACCTTCACCAATGTCGGGTAATTTAAATTCAAATGCCACGTTATTATCCTCCTAAAAATTCATATTAAGTCAAAAATTAGAAAACAGGTCGAGATAATTTACTCATACCTTCTTTGTTGTATATATAAACTTGAATGGAGTGTCGTATACGCTACTCCATTCAATGAGTATATTAAAATTCTAATGTTTCCTTTGCTTTTTCAATGATATCGTTTTTGTTTGGTAACCAAACGTTTTCAGCTTGTGTAAACGGATAGACAGTGTCAGCCGCTGCAACTCTTGCAATAGGAGCTTCTAATGAAAGAATTGAACGCTCAGCTAATTCAGATGCAACTGTAGCACCAACACCAGCTTGACGTTGAGCTTCTTGAACTACTACCGCACGACCAGTTTTTTCAACTGAAGCGACAAGTGTTTCAATATCAATTGGTTGAACAGTACGTAAGTCAATAACTTCTACTGAATAACCTTCTTTTTCTAATTCTTCTGCTGCTTTTAATGACTCTTGTACCATTGCACCATATGCAATAAGTGTTATGTCATTACCTTCTTGTTTTACGCTAGCTTTACCGATTTCAATTGTGTACTCTTCTTCAGGTACTTCATCACGGAAAGAACGGTATAATTTCATGTGCTCTAAATATACAACTGGGTCATTACTTCTAATTGCAGAAATTAATAATCCTTTAGCGTCGTACGGATTTGAAGGGATTACCACGTGTAAACCAGGTGATTGAGCTAAAATACCCTCTAAGTTATCAGCGTGTAATTCTGGTGTATGAACACCGCCACCAAATGGTGCACGAATTGTAACTGGAGCTTGTTTAGAGTTACCAGAACGGAAACGCGTACGCGCAATTTGTCCTGCTACAGAGTCGAATACTTCAAATACAAATCCTAAGAATTGTATTTCCATAACTGGACGGTATCCTTGTGTAGTTAAACCTAGAGCTAAACCACCAATACCAGATTCCGCTAAAGGTGTATCGAATACACGATCTTCTCCGAATTCTTTTTGTAAACCTTCAGTTACACGGAAAACACCACCGTTAACACCGACGTCTTCACCGAAAAGTAAGACATTTTCATCATTTTGTAATTCGGTTTTAAGCGCATTATTAATCGCTTGAACCATTGTCATTTGTGCCATCGGTTACTTCGACTCCTTCTCTTTATAAATTTCATATTGCTCAGCTAAATTTTGAGGCATTTCATCGTACATATTTTCCATCAAGTCAACAACTGTTTGTTTTTCAGTGTTGTCTGCTTCTTTAATAGCAGCTTTGATTTCAGATTTAGCACGTTCGATAACTTCGTTTTCTTTTTCTTCAGTCCATAAACCTTTATTTTCAAGGAATTTTCTAAAGCGTACTAATGGATCCTTTTTCTCCCATTCAGAATCTTCATCAGATGTTCTATATTTAGTTGGATCGTCACCAGCCATTGTATGAGGACCATAACGGTATGTTATTGTTTCAATTAATGTTGGACCTTCACCATTTACAGCACGATCACGCGCTTCTTTAGTTGCTTGATATACTGCTAATGCGTCCATACCATCAACTTGGATACCAGGGATACCAACTGAGATTGCTTTTTGAGCTAATGTTGTAGCTGCTGTTTGTTTACTACGTGGTGTAGAAATCGCATAGTTGTTATTTTGAATCACGAAAATTGCAGGTGCTTTATAAGCAGAAGCAAAGTTAATACCTTCATAGAAATCACCTTGTGACGAACCACCATCACCAGTGTAAGTGATTGCTACAGCTTGTTTACCACGTTTTTTAATACCTAATGCTACACCAGCTGTTTGAACATACTGTGCACCGATAATAATTTGTGGACTTAGAGCGTTAACTCCTTCAGGCATTCTATTACCTTTAAAGTGACCTCTTGAGAATAAGAAAGCTTCTGTTAAAGGTAAACCTTGCCAGATTAATTGTGGTACATCACGGTAACCTGGTAAAATAAAATCTTCTTGCTCTAAAGCATATTGTGAAGCTAATTGTGAAGCTTCTTGTCCTGCTGTTGGAGCATAGAAACCTAGTCTCCCTTGTCTATTTAATGAAATAGAACGTTGATCGAGGATACGTGTCCATACCATTCTTTCCATTAATTCAACTAATTGCTCGTCTGACAATTCTGGTAATAAATCTTCATTAACAACATTGCCATCTTCATTCAAAATTTGAATCATTTCAAATTTAGATTCAGTATCATTCAATACCTTCTCTGCATCGAATTGGGCTTTTAATTTCTGAGCCATTCAATTCACCAAACCTTTCCCGTATAGTAGAAATTCATTTTATCCTATCACATTGTACCACAAAACTGTTACACTGTTAAACAATTTGAAAAAGTTCTGTAATACTCAAAATGAGTACAGTTTTTCAATCTGTACTAATGAAAATTATAACACTGTACCACCAAAAATCCTGCGTTTTAATCTAGAATCTTCCTTTTAAATGTAAGCGCCCACAATGTTCATGCTATAATCGATTAACACAAATTTCAAATGTATTGCATCCAGTTTTAAGCAAGACTATCTACATCTTCTTTTTCTTGATTAACTTTGTTCATTGCATCTGAATATTTTTTAAACGCTTTATTCATATCTTTGTATGTTTTTGATACTGCTTCCGACTTTTTATCGATTTCAGCTTGATCCACTTGATTACCTGACGTGTATTTGAACATATCTTTCTCTTTAGTCAATATATTTTTATAAGCTTTAGAGTAATTGTCGTGTGCTTTGTACTTATCTTTAAGGGCATTATTCAATTCTTTAACTTCTTTTTTCTTTTGTTTATCACTTATGTTATCGACATGCTCTTGTGCTTTTTCAAACTCTTTTTCAGAATCATCAAGCGCTTTTTCTTCTTTTTCAAACTCTTTTTCTCTTTTTTCTACGTTATCCACTACTTTTTTTGAAGTTTCTTTAACTTCCTGCTGATCTTTTCCATTTATTTCTTTTACTAATTTTTGTTTTTCTTGCTCAAGGCTATTTAATTTTTTACCCACTGATGAAACAGGTTTCTCTTCATCAAATGCTTTTTGTACTTTTTCATTGTAGTCTTTAATTTCACCTTTATCTGTTGTACAACCTGCTACTAAAATTGTAGAAGCAAGAACTGCACCGATGCCATATTTTAATTTCATTTTGAGAAATCCTCCTTTATTTGTATGATATATTATATAATATTTTATGATAAATCAAATCTATCACTGTATTTTTCCTATTAAGTTTTGGTATATTTTATATTAAGGAAGGTGTATGAACAATGTTAACAATGAAAGATATTATCCGTGATGGACATCCAACACTTCGACAAAAAGCACAAGACGTGCCACTACCGATTTCTGATGAAAATCGCAATATATTAAAATCAATGCGAGAATTTTTAATTAATAGTCAAGATGAGGAAACTGCTAATAAATATGGTCTGCGTTCAGGCGTTGGGCTTGCTGCCCCTCAAATCAATGTTTCTAAAAAAATGATAGCTGTATACTTACCAGATGATGGTGATGGCAAAAGCTATGACCTTATGTTAGTGAATCCAAAAGTAGTAAGTCATAGTATACAAGAAGCTTACCTACCCACTGGTGAAGGATGCTTAAGCGTAGACGAAAATATTCCTGGTCTTGTCCATCGTAAATATAGAATTACAGTAAAAGCTACTGATATTGATGGTAAAGAAGTTAAATTACGTTTGAAAGGTTATCCTGCAATTGTGGTCCAACATGAAATTGACCATATTAATGGTGTTATGTTCTATGATCACATAAACCAAAACAATCCACTTGCACCACACGATGATGCAGTAGAAGTTTAACTTACACAGATTAAAAAATACCGTTAGCAATTTGATAATTTCAAATTGCTAACGGTATTTTTACATAAAGTCATCTCTTCGTTCATGGTAAGGAATTTCGAGTTCTTTTAATTCTGATTTCAATATATTTAACTCTTGAATATCTATAAACTCTGGATCATGATTATGTTTTACGTAAATTTGATTACCATTCACATTATCAATAATTTCATTATAATTAAAAAACATGATTACTTGTTCAGCACGCACCTCAAAAGTTACATCTTGAAATATTTTATCAGTTCGTTTTTTTTCAACTTTTACATCTTCAATAATTCTCTTTACTTGATCCATTTTTTCATCACCCTCAACATCACTTTCACTACGTTAATCTTCTTACTTTGCAATGATAATTATTTTCCTTTTCAATATTATCTTATAATAACTTTCATTTCTTACTCAAGCTTAAACTTATTTTTTTACAAATTTTCTGAAAAAATATGAAGTTAATTTTACATTCTATATAAAATATGAGCCTAATTGTTCGTATTAATGGCACGCAACAAGATAAAACTGCTTTATTTATTCTACTACATCATGTAAAATGAGAGGTAACTGAAAACATACAAACAATTATATTTGTGTTTTTCTAATCGAACGAAATTAAGAAAATCGCCCTAGCAACATACTGGGATAACTAGTATGTTGTATTTCTATAATGGTAGCGTAAACATCACGTTTTTGAAAATAATGATGATTCATCATAATCCTCGTCATTTTCATCCCACTTATAACACTAGGGTTTTACAATAAAAAAAGAAAATCAATAGATGATTTTTAGGAGGAAAATAATAAAATGGCAGTATTTAAAGTATTTTATCAACATAATAGTGAAGAAGTAATCATACGTGAAAACACGCAAACGATTTATGTTGAAGGACAAACAGAAGAACAAGTTAGAAGATATCTAAAAAACCGTAATTTTAATATTGAATTTATAACTAAATTAGAGGGCGCACATTTAGAGTATGAAAAACAATCAGATCATTTCAACGTGGAGCAAGCTGAATAATGAAACAAATTCATAAAAATGAAGTTGCGGTTTATGCACTTGGTGGCTTAGGTGAAATTGGTAAAAACACTTACGCCGTTGAGTATCAAGATGAAATCGTTATTATCGATGCCGGAATTAAATTTCCTGATGACAATTTATTAGGTATCGATTACGTTATTCCTGATATTACTTACCTAGAGCAGAACCAAGATAAAATCGTTGGGCTGTTTATTACTCATGGACACGAAGACCATATAGGTGGTGTGCCCTACCTATTAAAGAAAATTAATGTCCCTATATATGGCGGACCATTAGCTTTAGGCTTAATTAGAAATAAATTAGAAGAACATCATCTGCTAAGAACTACAGAACTTATTGAAATTGAAGAAAGTAGCGTAATTAAATCAAAACACTTTGAAGTTTCATTCTATTTAACTACGCACAGTATTCCAGAATCCTATGGTGTCATTGTAAACACACCTGAAGGTAATATCGTGCATACAGGAGATTTCAAATTTGATTTAACACCGGTTGGTGAGCCTGCTAATATAGCTAAAATGGCTAGACTTGGTGAAGAAGGTGTTCTATGCTTACTCTCTGATTCAACCAACTCATTAGTACCTGATTTCACATTAAGTGAACGCGAAGTTGGTCAAAACGTCGAAAAAATATTCAGAAATTGTAATGGCAGAATTATATTCGCTACATTCGCTTCTAATATTTATCGTGTTCAACAAGCCGTAGAAGCCGCAATTAAACATAATCGTAAGATTGTAACTTTTGGTCGTTCGATGGAAAATAATATAAAAATCGGTATGGAATTAGGTTATATCAAAGCACCACCAGAAACATTTGTTGAACCTAATAAAATCAACACAGTTCCGAAACATGAACTCTTGATTTTATGTACTGGTTCACAAGGTGAACCAATGGCTGCACTTTCAAGAATTGCCAATGGTACCCATAAACAAATTAAAATAATACCCGAAGATACGGTTGTCTTTAGTTCATCACCTATCCCAGGTAATACAAAGAGTATTAACCGTACGATTAACTCATTATATCGTGCTGGTGCAGAAGTTATTCATAATAAAGTATCGAATATCCATACCTCAGGACATGGTTCTAAAGGCGATCAACAATTGATGCTACGCTTATTACGCCCTAAGTTCTTCCTACCCATTCATGGTGAATACCGCATGCTAAAAGCACACGGTCAATCTGGAATCGAATGTGGTGTCGAACCCGATAATGTCTTTATATTTGATATAGGTGATGTCTTAGCTTTAACACGAGACACAGCACGTAAAGCTGGTAGAATTCCTTCAGGAAATGTACTTGTCGATGGTAGTGGCATTGGAGATATAGGTAACGTAGTTATTCGCGATAGAAAGCTATTATCTGAAGAAGGCTTAGTAATCGTTGTAGTTAGTATAGACTTTAATACGAACACACTGTTATCAGGCCCAGACCTTATTTCAAGAGGTTTCGTATATATGCGCGAATCAGGGCAACTGATTTATGATGCACAACGTAGAATTAAAACAGATGTAATTGCTAAGTTAAATCAAAACCCAGAGATTCAATGGCATCAAATTAAGTCATCTATTATCGAAACGTTGCAACCTTATCTATTTGAGAAAACTGCACGTAAACCAATGATATTACCAGTTATTATGAAAGTTAACGAAGATGGTAATCAATCATATTCTAAAAAGACTAATAATAATCAGCCTAAACCTAAGAAAAACAACACGAAGGCACCCGCTAAATCTAAAAAGCCAATAGATAAGAATAATAAAAAAGTTAATAATAATAATAAACAAAAACAAAATATTAATAAAAAGCAATCAACAGATTCAAAAGATTCAACAGATACACCATCAAACAAAGAATAGTGGTAAGTTGTACAAAATGTTGATTTGCGATAGCAAACATAAACAGAATTAATATTAATTAATAACGGTTCGTTTAGTAAGTACCAATACAAAGATGAAGTTGAGACGTCATTTCAAGTCTCAGCTTCATCTTTTTTATTGAAATTTAATCACTAGCATCTTAATCCCTAAATAAAAAATACGCTTAAAAGTAGCTATTGTATAAGTGGCTACTTTTAAACGCATTTTCTATCTTTAACTTTTATGAAATATATAATCATTATAACTTTTCATAAATTATTAATTTTAATAATCTTGTGCTAATTATCTCACTACTTTTTTCTCAAAACGATTTAAATCATTATCGTGTCCTATCATTATTAAAATATCGCCTATTTCTATACTTAAATTAGGATCTGGAGATACTAAGATTTCTCTACCACGCTTAATGGCAATAATACTAATGCCAAATTGTGCACGAATGTCCAATTGTATAATTGTTTGACCGGCCATTTTCTCACTTGCTTTGATTTCAACAATAGAATGTTCATCTGCCAGTTCTAAATAATCCAACACACTTGCACTAGCAACATTATGCGCAATTCTTCTTCCCATATCTCGTTCTGGATGCACGACCGTATCAGCACCAATTTTATTTAAAATCTTAGCATGATAATCGTTTTGGGCTTTTGCTGTTACTTTCTTCACGCCTAACTCTTTTAAAATTAAAGTCGTTAAGGTACTAGATTGAATATTTTCTCCAATAGCAACAATAACATGATCAAAGTTTCTAATACCTAAACTTTTCATCACAGCTTCATCCGTTGTATCTGCTACAACAGCGTGTGTTGCAATATCACTATATTCATTTACTCGAGCTTCATTCATATCTATTGCCATAACATCCATGTCTAATGCATTTAGTTCTCTTACTATACTTCCACCGAATCGACCTAGACCGATCACCACATATTCTTTATCCATATGCGTCCTCCAATTTAAAAATTGTGGCATATTAATTGAAATCGTTACTTTTAGAAGTATTACTTTCAATTAATATAACCACATTTGAAAATATTAAGTTATTTTTTGCCTTCTACATATTTTTTATCGAAAACAAATAATCTTAATAATAATATTAACGATGGAATGAGTAAAAGTAAACCTAAAATAAACACAATAATTAAAGCTATTGCCATACTACTATTTACAACACCTTCATCTATGCGAATGTAAGGATACAATATATACGGCAATTTACTTGCGCCATACCCGAAGAATGCAAAGCCCATTTGTAAAATCACTAATATAAATGCAAAGCCATGCCCTTTTTTCATAAGTGTTAATAGCATTGCTCCAACAAAACATATAAAGCTTAGTAGGAACACCCACCAATAATTTGTTACTGCATTTAAAAAGTGCCCTTCATTTTGCAAACGCAATGACAAGAATACAAATAATGATACTGCGATCATAGGTGCTCCCCAAATTAAGAACCAATATCTCAATAAATTGTAAGCTGGTTTATCTTTTGCTTTAGAAGCGTAAAATGTAAGAAACCCTGATGAGATATAAAGTACTGAAATAATCGCTAAAAAGACTACTGACCATGAATATGGACTAAGCAATAATTCTAACCAGTTTAAATCTAAATGATTTTCTGTGCCAGTGATATAACCACCTTCAGATATCGTTAACGTTGTAGCCAGTGCAGCTGGAATCAATAATCCAGCAATGCCGTACATTGCTAACCAAGGTAACTTTGTATCTGGACCATAGTTTTCAAAAGCGTAAAAGCCACCTCTAATTGATAGTAAAATCAACGCGATTGACGCTGGCAATAGTAACACTGTGCCAAAATACTTCGCTGCATCCGGGAAGAATCCAACCATTCCTACGAAGAAAAATACAAAGAACACATTTGTTACTTCCCATACTGGATTTAGATAACGTGCGATTAAATGATTAATTTTCTTATCCTGCTTCGTAATTTTTGCATGTAGTGTAAAAAAGCCTGCACCAAAATCAATTGAGGCGATAATGATGTAACAGAACAAGAAAATCCAAAGCACTGAAATACCAATATAAGCAAATATCATTCTGCTTCACCTCTTTCTGAAGCTAATGCTTCAACGTCTTTATAAGCTGGCTTATGTCTAAACATACGAATCAGTACATAAGCAGAAGTAACTATAAGCACGATATAAAGTAATCCAAATAATATCGTCACGAGTGTTAGGCCACCTGCTTGTGTTGCGGCATCAGCTACTTTTAGATAGCCCCGAACCATCCATGGTTGACGGCCTTGTTCTGTTAAGAACCAACCAAACTCAATTGCCAACATGGCTGCAGGTCCAGTCAATAATGCACCATATAACATTGGTTTAGAATGTGTAAATTTCCGTAACTTTTTAAATACAAGCGTCAACACGTATGCACCTGATACTACAAGGCAAAATACACCCATAGAAACCATTAAGTCAAAATAATAATGTACAATCATCGGCGGATGTAATTCCTCAGGGAAATCATTTAACCCTTTTACTTCCGTATTTGTATTATTATCTGCTAAGAAGCTTAAAATACCAGGGATTTTAACCGCACCTGAAACCTCTTGTGTTTTTTCATCTAAAGAACCAAATAGTACTAAATCTGCATTTGATTCTGTATCAAAATGCCACTCATATGCTGCTAGTTTTTCTGGTTGCTCTTGATGTAAGAATTTTGCTGACATATCCCCAGCTAACATTGAGCCCAAGGTGAATATCACACCTAGAATCATAGTTAATTTAAGTGCTTTTTTATGATACTCAGTATCTTTTTTAAATTTATTTCTTAATAATTTGAATGCTGCAATAGCTGCTAATACAAATGCCATCGTCATTAACGCAGTGGCTACAACGTGAAATGAACGTATTAAGAATGAATCATTAAACATTGCTACTAGTGGCTGTACGTTAACCATTTTACCGTTTTTCATTTCAAATCCAGCAGGTGTGTTCATGAATGAGTTAACTGCTGTGATAAAGAACGCGGAGAATGAGCCACCTAATATAACCGGAATACTTATTAGAAAATGTGTCCACTTCCCTTTAAAACGATCCCATGTATATAAGTAAATACTCAAGAAAATTGCTTCAAAGAAGAAAGCAAAAGTTTCCATAAACAATGGTAATGCTATAACGTGACCGCCCATTTGCATAAACGTTGGCCAAAGTAAAGACAATTGCAAACCAATAATAGTACCGGTTACAACACCAACCGCAACTGTGATGGTATAGCCTTTAGACCACCTTTTAGCCATAGCCGTATATGATGGATCATTTTTCTTAATCCCTAAAAACTCAGCAACAGCAAACATGACCGGTACACCTACTCCGATTGTTGCAAAAATTATATGAACTGCGAGTGTCATCGCAGTTAAAAAACGTGCTAATTCAACTGAATCCATAATATCACCTTTTTTATTTATTTGTGACAAAAATCACAACGTCTATTCATTATAAACTGCTTTACTTTTTTTTGAAATAAATTGCGCTCAAAATAAAGTGACAAATTAATGACCAATAACATGTAATTTTTAAACTTGAATAATTTATTAAAGTTTCTTATATTTAAGTAAATTACAATTATGAAAGGACAAAGTACCATGACTGAAATTATAATTTACACTCAAAATGATTGCCCCCCTTGTACGTTTATCAAAAATTACTTATCAGATAAAGCAATTGACTATACTGAAAAAAATATTAGCAATTCAAAATTCAGAAAGGAAATGATAGATTATGATGCATTTGCTACACCATTTATCTTAATAGACAACGAACCAATGTATCAAATTGATATGGATAAAATCAATCAAAGTCTAAACTTAAGTTAATTGGCTTTGTCCTCATTAACTCATATATCAAACCTAACTCAGAAAGTTTCTTTTTACAACAATTGTGTATTGAAAGACTTGAATAATAAAAAAACTGTTCACAAAGTTATTTAACTCTGTGAACAGTTTTTTGGTTAAAGCGATACACTAAAGCAATTCAAACTTATATGCATTCGCTTACAAAATTATTCAAAATTTTTATTTTGCGTATTGTTCAACCAATTCTTGCACTTCTTCTGAAGTCGCACAATTAATTGCTCTATCCGCTAGTTCTTCCATTTCATTTTGACTTAAACCTTTGATTTGTCGACGTGCTTTCAATATAGATGTCGCACTCATTGAAAACTCATCTAAACCTAGACCTAATAGCAATGGAATAGCAGTTTCATCTCCAGCCATTTCTCCGCACATACCAGTCCATTTTCCTTCATTATGTGAAGCTTTAATCACTTGTTTTACTAAACGTAAAATTGAAGGATTGTATGGTTGATACAAGTAAGAAACACGCTCAGACATACGATCAGCAGCCATTGTATATTGAATCAAATCATTTGTACCAATACTAAAGAAATCAACTTCTTTAGCAAATACATCTGCTAAAGCAGCAGTTGATGGTATCTCTACCATAATACCTAATTCAATATCGTCAGATACCTCAATGCCTTCGTTTGTTAAATTCTCTTTTTCTTCCAATAATAATGCTTTTGCATCTCGAAACTCTTTAATTGTGGCAACCATTGGGAACATGATATTTAATCTACCGTAAGTAGATGCACGTAATAATGCTCTTAATTGTGGTCTGAAAATATCAGGTTGATCTAAGCATAAACGAATTGCACGATATCCTAAGAATGGATTCATTTCTTCAGGTAAGTTTAAATATGGTAACTCTTTGTCGCCACCAATATCTAAAGTACGTACAACAACACGCTTATCTTCCATTGTTTCCAACACTTTTTTATAAGCCTCAAATTGTTCATCTTCAGTTGGCATTTCATCTCTACCCATATATAAGAACTCAGTACGGTATAATCCAATACCTTCTGCGCCATTTTCGATAACACCTTTTAAGTCATCTGGTGTACCTATGTTAGCAGCAAGCTCTACATGCGTTCCATCAGCTGTTGTTGAAGGTTCATCACGTAATTGTTGTAACGCTTGCTTATCTTCAAAGAAACGCTCACGTTTATTTTGGTACGCTATAACTTCGTCTTCAGTTGGGTCAATAATTACTTCACCAGTTAAACCATCAACGATAATCATATCGCCTTGTTTTACTTCTTTAGTAATTGATTTAGTGCCTACAACTGCAGCAATTTCTAATGAACGACTCATAATTGCAGAATGTGATGTTCTACCACCAATATTTGTAACAAATCCTTGTACAAATTCTTTGTTTAATTGAGCAGTATCTGAAGGTGTTAAATCGTTTCCGATTATAACAACGCTTTCATCAATCATACTAGGATTCGGTAATTCTACACCTAAGATGTGTGCTAATACACGTTTGGAAACGTCTCTAATATCAGCAGCACGCTCTTTCATGTATTCATTATCCATTGATTCGAATATTGTGATAAATTGTCCAGTTACATCAGATAATGCAGTTGGTGCGTTAACTTGTTCGTTTTTAATTTTATCTTCAATCGGTTGAATTAATTCAGGATCATCTAAAACTAATAAATGTGCATCAAAAATCGCTGCCTTATCGGCACCTAAATTCTCTTCTGCATTATTTCTAATCTTAGTTAATTCAACTTTAGATGTTTCGATAGCATGATTAAACTTAGCAATTTCAGCGTCGATATCCGTTACTTTTTCATTATCAAATGAAAGATCAGGTTCAACTAATAAATATGCTTTAGCAATAGCTACACCATCAGATGCAGCTATGCCATTAATATGATTAGACATAATTATTTAGTTAATCCTTCTTTAGATAAGATATCTGTAATTGCTTCGATTGCGTCAGTTTCATCGCTACCATCAGCGTAGATAGTGATTTCAGCATCTTTACCTACACCTAAACTCATAACACCCATGATTGATTTCAAGTTAACTTTTTTACCATTATATTCTAATTGAATATCTGAGTCGAATTTTGAAGCTGTTTGAACAAGCATTGTCGCTGGACGAGCGTGGATACCTGTTTCGTCAATAATTACATATGATTTTTGTTCCATAATATGATATCTCCTTCGTATAGTTAGAATCGTTAGTTTATTATAAAACCTAGCATAGTTTTATATAATAACATTACCAAATTATACATATAAATTCAATTCGTTGCACCCATGATATGACAATATTCAACGAATTTTAATCATTTTGTGAAAACGCTATAGTTCTAAACAAGTGTTTTCACAACTTTTTCACATTTTTGAATGTGTTCTTCCCCTATTTTCTTCATGAAGTAATAGCTTATTGAAGCAGAGATTGCTTGGCCAAGAATAGGAAACCATTTAGTTTGTTTAGCCGCTACTCGTTTTGCTACATCTCGAATAACTACTTTCAATATTGCATTAGATACTTTTTTACCTATAAATTGACTTCCTTGAATGGCAGCCGCTGCAAAAACACGTTCTTTCATATCGTCTCCCATATTATTAACTTGTTTATGGTCAAGACCATAAATCTTGTTTACATCTTCAATTATATCTCTCATGAGTTTAATATCTACACCAAAGTCTAAACCTGGAATTGGTACAATACTCACACTCGAAGATAAAACTGATTTTTTTCTAACAAGTGCTTGTGCTCTTTCACGGCGTTCCTCAATTTCAATATTAGTTGTAGGTATACTACTTTTTTGTTTAATATCTTCAATTTTTAATACTTTATTGCCTACTTTATTTGTAAATTTATTTGTTATTTTATTTTTAAAGCTCATCTCGTTCACTCCTTAAGTAAATTCATTCACATTAAAAATAATACCCTTTTTTCAAAGTTTTACTTTATTTTTACAAAAATAGCTTTTAAATATTTAGAAGGTTTATAATGAGGATGTGTTTTAAAGTCTTTAGGCAAGCCCATTACATCAACAATTTCATAATCTACATTTTCAGCTTTTAATGTTGTATTCACTACATTTTTAAATGCTTTTAATGAAAATGCACTATTATTTGTACACAATAATAACGTGCCGTCTGGTCCAAGTATATCTAGCGCACCTAAAATTAATTTATCGTAATCTTTTTGTACAGAAAACGTTTTTTTCTTATTTCTAGAAAAACTTGGAGGATCTATAACAATTGTGTCATAAAATAAATCATGACGACGTGCATAATTATAAAAATCAAATGTATCCATTACATAAATATATTGCGATTTAGGATCGATACTATTTAACCCTAAGTTTTCTTCAGTTAACGCACGAGAACGGTTTGCTAAATCTACACTTGTTGTCATTTCAGCTTTTTCTGCTGCAACGACTGAAAATGCACCCGTATAACTAAAAACATTTAATATTTCTTTATTTTCTGCGTATTGGTCTTTTAATTTTTTACGTACTTCTTTCTGATCTAAAAAGATGCCAGTCATCGGCCCATCGTCTAAGTGTACATTATAAAAAGTAAAGTTCTCTTCAATTACAATTGGAAATTCTGGTGCTTCACCATCAACAAAGCCACCTTCGATTTCTGCATCTTTAAAACGCATTTTTTCATATACTGAAGTGTAAGGAAAGACCGCTTTTAAGGCTGACAGTACATTATAACGGAATTTATAAATCCCTTTTGAATACCATTGAATTAAGAAATGTCCATCGTAGTTGTCTATTGTCAGACCGCCAACGCCATCTCCTTCACCATTAAAGACTCTAAAAGCGTTTGTTCCGTCGATATTATAAAAATACGTTCTTTCAGATTTTGCTGTTTCAAATAGTCTTTCAAAAAATTGCGTGTTAATCACTTCATTTTTATCATAACTTAAAACCCATCCGATTCCTTTATGTTGTTTACCAACATATGCAGTAGCAATATATTGTTCCTGATTATTAACTAAATAAAATAAATCTCCTTCTTTTAAATGGTCATGTGAGTAAATATCATCTTCATCTATAAGTGGATATTCATTTAAATACTTTGTTTCTTTACCTCTATTTAATGTGGCAGTTTTCATAAAATTATGTCAGCCTTTCTGCTTTTTATATTTATAATTTTTCTTCGCTTACTTATTCTATCATCTCAACCTTATGGTAACATCAATTATCTTTAAATAACTACATTATTGTTAGTAAATATTAAAGGCCGAGACAACTAATATATGTCTCAGCCTTTTAAAGATTATATTGGAAAAATCTGACTAAAATTGAAAAGTATGCTCATTTGTCACAAACTTGATTCTTTAATAGTCACTATTACCAGAGTCAGTCGATATCATCTTATTTATTCAATAAGATTTAACGCTTCGTCTTATCTGCTTCAATGTCCTAGTGCATTAATATTTACTTGGTTCACGTAATTTCATTACAAAAGCTACTACAATAGCAATTAACATAATTAGTAATATTGGTGTTATGAAAATTGATAGTAATAAGCCATGTACCATAATATTCACAAATTCAGTTAGTAATTTGAAAAATAATAAACTGACCATGAATAGTTGTAAATAGTAAAATCTATCTTTCAAGAAATTTGTTAATGTCGTTAATATATAAATAATGATGATAAACATTAACAGCAGCAATGTTATCCACTCAATTACGTATTGTGTTTGAGAAATCTCCCAATTGCCAGACACAAACAATGAATTTCTATTGTTAAATTCAATTAAAGTAAAAAACAATAGGACTGCGCCACAAAATAATTCTACATACGCTGATTTTACCCATTTTGGTATTTTCATCCAATTAGGAATATCATCCTCTTGAATATCAATTTTTTCTTTCCACTTCGTAATGAATTTATCTTTTTTATCTCTTGCTTTTTGAATATCTACACTTCTACGTGTCTTCCTAGTAAATTCTGTCGTTTTATCTTGTATGTTTTTCCACGTTTCTTTCGTTTGATTTGTTACTGTGCCTTTACTTGTTCTAGATAATTCCGGTTCTTCTTCACCAAGTTCTTGCTTAGTTAGTGGAAGGGATCTTCTTAAGAATAAAAAGTTCCAAATTGACATTTGACCTAGTAACCACATGATTATGAAAAATGTGTTCACACTTAAAATATCAATCGGTATAATTTCATCACTATCAATTCTTCCGTATAGCACAATTTGCGTGAGTAAATAACTAATACCATAACTGAAAATAATCCAAAGATAATGGTATTTTCTATGATCTGTATTTAACTCATCCTTATAAACGATGTAACCAATGTGAATTACAAATGGTATTACGAAAATAATAGCAAAGAAGCTATAAACTTGAGTCATTAATATTAACGTGATAATAAAGAACAATATACCAACAACTAAAAAGAATATTGAAATATCATAGTCGTATCTTGTTGTTCTAAATAGAGTGAAACCAAGCAAAATAACACCAATACCGAATAAAATGATTATAATGGCACTAATTACTGGGAAATTCCCAATATAATTGCTTATTACTCTAATTATTTCACCAAAGAATGCGTTTATAAAATCCCATACATTATGAATATGTAAGTCAATTTTACCCTTGTTATTTAATTTATCAATTAAAGGTAAATTAATTAAAATGATGAGACCTGTGAAAAGCGAAACGATGCCTATAATATAACTATACAATATCTCAGCGTGTTTCTTCAAAAAAGACATACCATTCACCTCAAAAGTTATTATATATTAACATTTAGTTCTTGTCTTTAAGAATTTAATAAATACGTCCATAGTATGATATAAATCGATGTATAGTCAACTTTCCACTTATATCATACATTTAAACAATAAATTGATTATAACTAAGACTAAAATTTAAATCACTAGTTTTGTTTGATTTTTTTATGTTGTGGTATGTATATATTATACAAGCCATATAGTTTAAAAGGAGTGTTTAATCTATGAGTAAAGAAGAATTAAACAAAAAAGCCGCAGAACAAGCAAAAGAAGCGGAAGATAAATTAAAAGATAAGAAAGAAAAAGCTGATGATAGTACAGAAGAAACTAAAAAGAATGTACAAGATTCATTAGACTAAATGTTTCAATAATATAAGTATCACGTGCTTTAAAATATAAATGTAAATTCGACAAGTGAGGGTAGAGCATAATTATGCTCTACCCTCACCTTCTTATGTGATTTTTCAATGTCATTTCATTAGTATAGATATGATATGCTTTAAAACAATATTTCTAGATGAAAACATTATATATTAAAATGCAATGCGATAAGATGTGTATTAATATAATAGCTCATCTTCGTCTTATATGAGCACCTTGATTAAATGATAGAATTATTAGCTCTAATGGCAGTAAAGTACATACATTATATATTAAATTTAATGGACAGTCTTGACATTATCCCACAAAAGTCATACATTATAGTTAAATTTAAAATTATCATTCGCACTAGGGGTGTTTTGTGACTGAGATGAGGTATACCCTCAAACCCTTTGAACCTGATCTAGATGAAACTAGCGTAGGAAAGTGTACTAATCACCTATTTTCAGGTATTTGTATGCCTATATTTTAACGCGCAACTTTCTAGAAGGTTGTGCGTTTTTTATATTAGGAGGCGTTTTAATGTCAAAAGGATTAAAGCTTTCAGAAATTCTAGTGACTGTATTAATTGCTGTTGTTTTTGCAGTTATTTACAACATATGGAATTTTGTGTATAAAGCGTTACAAGTTACAGGATTACATTTTGAAGAATTAACATATGGTGCTTGGTTCATGGCTGCTATCGTTGCATACCTAATTATTCCTAAAGCTGGTATTGCAATTTTAGCTGAATTTGCTGCTGGTGCCGGTGAAACTATTGTCATGGGCCGTTTTGATATAGCAACTATGGTCTATGCCTTATTACAAGGTGTAGCCTGTGAAATTGTATTTGCTATTTTCAAATATAAATCTCGTTCAGCAATGATTGCAATGCTCGCTGGACTCTTAGCTTCTATTTCAACATTACCTTTAGACTTTGCTTATGGTTATTTAGGTGAAATTGCAGGTTGGAATCTAACGTTATATATTGGCTTCAGACTTATAAGTGGTATCGTCGTTGCCGGCCTAATTTCCTACTATATTGTAAAAGCATTGGATCAAACGGGCGTAACCAAATTGTTTAGACCTGCTTCAGCAAGTGACTATGATAATTTATAAGGAGCAATCACGTTGATAGCTACAAAAAATTTACGATTAAAATATCCAAACGGTAAGAGAAAGATATTTGATAATTTATCACTTCAAATCAACGAAAACGAAAAAGTACTTTTACTAGGTCCATCAGGTTCTGGCAAAAGCACTTTGTTAAATGTATTAAGTGGCATTGTACCAAACCTTATTGATTTACCTATCAAATATGATGAATTGATTATCGATGATTCTAGTAGTGTTATATTCCAAGATCCAGATAGTCAATTTTGTATGCCTAAAGTTGACGAAGAATTAGCTTTTGTTTTAGAAAATCAACAAATTCCTCGCCACGAAATGGATGAACGTATAGATAACGCATTAAAAGCCGTCGATTTAAAAGTTGATAAAAACCAATACATTAATCAGCTAAGCGGTGGTATGAAGCAGAAACTAGCAATTGCCGAAACGATATTACAACAATCGAACACCTTATTTTTAGATGAACCTACCGCAATGTTAGATGTTGAATCTACTGCAGAATTATGGGGTAAAATCAAAGCCCTGTGGCAAGATCAAACAGTTATTATTGTCGAACACAAAGTGAATCATATATGGCAACATATGGATCGTGTCATCTTATTAAATTATGAGGGTGACATCATTGCCGATAACACGCCCGAGGAAATCTTGAATGAACATGAAGATTTGTTAACAGAATATGGTGTTTGGCACCCGAACGCATGGCAATATGCCCCACCAACTATGCATTTCAATAGTGGTAGCTCAAACTTAGACCTTGAATTTGATAATGTAACTATAAAACGTGGTAAGCGAAATCTTGTTAATATATCTCAATTAAATGTAGGTACTGGAGAATGGATTACAATTACAGGCGCAAATGGCTCTGGAAAAACATCATTACTCGAATCAATGATGCAATTAATTAAATATGAAGGACGTATGTTAGTGAATCATCGGCCTTTCAATAAAATTAAAGTAGCCGCTAAATATATGTATTTAGTTTATCAAAATCCAGAGTTACAATTCATTACCTCCTCCGTTTATGATGAAATTTATATTCAATATAGAAATAAATTTAATTCTAAACAAGAAGCTGAGACGCAGACTGAAGCGATGTTAGAAACGCTTAACTTGTTATCAGTAAAGTCTCAACATCCTTATGAACTTTCAATAGGTCAAAAAAGACGTTTAAGTGTTGCAATCGCACTAAGTTCATCATCTGATTTCATATTACTTGATGAGCCTACATTCGGCCTCGATAGTCATAATACATTTAATTTAATAAAATTATTTCAACAACGTGTAGCAAGTGGTCAGACTATTGTTATGGTTACACACGATTCAGAAATTATATCTCGTTATCCAACACGAAGACTACATTTATCACATCACGTCATAGAAGAAATGGCCGGTGATTCTTATGTTTGATATTTGGAAGAAACATTATACTTTTGTAGATGATGTAAATATAATTACTAAGTTAGCAATCGCTATTATTTTATTTTTCTTTGTTATATTTGTTCATCAATTTGATTTCATGCTCTACATTGTATGCTTGATGCTACTATTTTTGTTGGCTTTTAATGGTTTGCAATTAAAAATCACTTTAACTTTTGTTATTTTAACAATGCTATTCAGCCTCATATCTGCGTTGTTTATGATTTTTTATGGTGATGGTACGCACACACTATTCCAATTTGGTTTTATCCATATTACTTCAGAGAGTTTATATCGTGGCTTACATTTAGCCATGCGTACGACTACCATCTCATTTTTCGGGGTTTTAATTGCTTTCACTTCTCAGATTGTTTTAGTTTTTTACAGTTTAATGCAACACTTAAAAGTAAAACCTAAAGTTGCTTATGCCTTTATGGCAGCAATTCGTATGGTTCCACTTATGTTCATTTCATTAATACAACTTAGAAAATCATTAAAAATGCGTTATCAGTTAATTAACGCACAAAATTATCGTGGCTTTAAAAAATTAAAACATTTATTAATTCCTTTGTTAAGCCAAAATATTCGTAAAGCACATCAGCTATCTGTAGCAATGGAAAAAAATGGATTTAAAGATGGTCCAAGAACATATTATTATTATGCGCCTTTCTCGTATAAAGATTTTCTATTAATTTTAGTAATGGGTATCATGTTATTAAGTGCTTATTTATTAGCTCAATACATTCCCATTACTGGCATTGAAGATATACGTGTAACAGATATTTATTAAAAGGATTAACCACTTTTTAAGTAGACATATTATCCAAAAAGAAAAGCGATTGGACAAAATTTAAACCACTTTGTCCAATCGCTTTTTAATTTCATGATAAACTTTTAACTATTTTATTGCTTTATTACTAATATCTTTACGATAGAAAAGACCATCGCTTTCTATTTTGTCGACCGCTTCATAGGCATTAAATTTAGCTTCAGCAATATTTTCACCTTCGCCTAATGCTAATATGACACGACCGCCCGAAGTAACATACTCATCATTTTCTTTCTTTAAACCACTTATAAAGTAATCTCCATTTAAATTAAACCCTGATACTCGATGCCCTTTTTCATATTGTCCTGGATAACCTTTTGAAGCTAACATAACACCTACAACCGCATTATCTTTCCATTCGAAATTGATAGGCGCTTTTTCTTCTAAATCAATTATATGTTGCATCAAGTCGCTCTCCATACGTGTGAGTAGTACTTGTGCTTCAGGATCACCAAAACGAGCATTAAATTCTATTACTTTTGGACCGTCTGCTGTAATAATTGCGCCTATATAAAGCACACCAAAAAATGAATACCCTTCTTGGACCATAGCTTTGGCAATTGGTTGAGCAATTTCGTCGTTAGTACGTTTCAAGATTGATTCATCAATATGAGGTACTGGACAATAAGCACCCATCCCACCTGTGTTTGGGCCTTGATCATTATCGTATGCACGTTTATGATCTTGCGCAATACAATCAAATGGTACTGCGTAGTCACCATTAACCATAGTCATAAGTGAAAATTCTTCGCCTTTAAGGAATTGTTCAAATACAACAACACCCTTTTCTTCAGGATATAAAGTTTCTACACCTGCTTGTGCTTCTTCATAATTATTTGCAATAATAACACCTTTACCAGCAGCTAACCCATCTTTCTTTAATACAACAGGATATTCACAAGATGCAATATATTGTAAGGCACTCTGTTTATTAGTAATTTCTTTGTATTCTGCCGTTGGTATTTTATATTTTTCCATTAATTGTTTTGCAAATAATTTTGAACCTTCTATTTGCGCAGCAGCTTGATTTGGACCAAACACTTTGACATCTGCTGCTTGTAATTTATCAGTTAAACCTTCTGTTAGTGGTAGTTCTGGCCCAATAATCGTCCACGCTATTTCATGTTGTTGTGCAAATGCCACTATTTTTTCATGATCAGTTTCAGCTATTTCCGTATGGATTATCGCTACATCTGCCATTGCATCATTACCTGGGATAGCATGTATTTCATTAACGAGAGGTGATTGACTTAATTTATGTGCTAAAACATGTTCTCTACCACCTGCACCAATTACAAGTACTTTCATATAATATATGGCCTCCATTATTAATGTTTAAAGTGTCTAACGCCTGTAGTTACCATAGCAATACCGTGTTTATTTGCCATATCAATAGATGCTTGGTCTTTAATTGAACCACCTGGTTGAATAATCGCTTTAATGCCTGATTTAGCAGCTAGCTCAACAGTATCATCCATTGGGAAGAAACCATCGGAAATCATTGCTACATCGTCGTTAATTTCAATCGCACGATCAATAGCGATTTGCGCTGAGCCAACACGGTTCATTTGTCCTGCACCAATACCCATAGTTTGTTTGGCGTTACTTAATATAATTGCATTACTTTTAACTGAAGCAACTACTTTCCACCCTAGTAACATCGCATCCCATTGTGCTTCTGTAGGTTCAACATCAGTTACGACATTCATTTCTTCACGTTTCAAAGCTACATTGTCTTTATCTTGTACTAAGTAACCACCTGAGACTGATACAACTTCTTGTTCACTATTATCAATAGTCATATCAATTTCTAATAATCTAATATTTTTCTTTTGACTTAAAACATCTAAAGCTTCTTGCGTGAATTTTGGTGCAATAATAACTTCTAGGAAAATACCATGCAATGTTTCAGCTAATGATTTTTCAACTGTTCTATTTAAAGCTACAATACCACCAAAGATAGATTGGCTGTCAGCTTCAAAGGCATGTTGGTAAGCTTCATCAATTGAACTAGCAACGCCAACGCCACAAGGATTCATATGTTTCACAGCAACTGCTGCTGGTTGTTCAAACTGTTTAACAAGTGATAAAGCAGCGTCAGCATCTTTAATATTATTATAACTTAATTGTTTACCGTGTAATTGCTTAGCACCGGCAAGTGTATGTGATGCATCCGAAGTACGTACAAAATATGCAGACTGTTGTGGGTTTTCACCATAACGTAAACTTTCTTTATTATCTTTAAAATAATCGACAATTGCAGCATCATATTCATTTGTATGTTCAAATACTTTAATCATTAATGATTTACGATAATCTTCATCTAACTGGTCTTCTTTTAATCTATTTATGATTTCATTATAATCAGCAGGGTGAACTACTGTTGTTACGTGTTTATAGTTCTTAGCTGCTGCACGTAACATTGTAGGACCACCAATATCTATATTTTCAATCGCGTCATCATCTGTAACATTTGGATTAGCAACCGTTTCTTTAAATGGGTAAAGATTCACCACGACCATATCTATTAAATCAATTTGTTGTTCTTTTAATTGTTCTAAGTGTTCAGGTTTATCACGATCTGCTAAAATACCACCATGCACCGATGGATGTAACGTCTTAACTCTGCCATCCATAATTTCTTCAAATTGCGTTAAGTCAGAAATAGATTTTACAGGTACGCCCGCTTCTGCGATTGCACGCATCGTTCCACCTGTTGAATATAATTCATAACCATTTTTTGTAAGTGATTGCGCAAACGCTACAATCCCTGTTTTGTTAGACACACTTAAAATTGCTTTCTTCATTATTACTTGCACCTCTTATTGAATGATTTTTGAAATGACTGCTGGGTATAATTCATGTTCTAATGCTTTTATTCGCTCTTCTAAATCAGCTTTAGTATCGTCCGGGTATATATCACATGTTCTTTGTTCGATAATTTCTCCTGTATCCATCCCACTATCGACATAATGTACCGTTGTACCCGTTATGTCGTCACCACTTGCTAGCGCTTGCCCCACCGCATCTTTACCTTTGTATTTAGGTAATAAGGATGGATGAATATTTAAAATCCTTTTATCATAGGCTTTCAAAATATTTTCGCCAATTAATTTCATATAGCCTGCTAAGACTATCCATTCAACTTTTTCTGAAGTAAGCCACTCTATAATTTTCCGTTCGTAGTCTGCTTTAGAATCAAAGTTTTTCAATTCGTTAATATGTACATCTAGATTGTATTTCCTAGCACGTTCAATACAATGTGCACTCACTTGATCTGTGTACAATGCTGTCACTTCAATATGAGGAAGATTACCTTGCTCAATTTGTGTCATTATACTCTCAAAATTACTACCTGACCCTGACGCAAAAATAGCTATTTTGGTCACTTTTATACCCCCGTTAATTGAATTGGTTCTTCGCCTTCAACGATTTCTCCAATTGCATAAGCATTTACATTTTGTTTTTTTAGTATATCTAAAGTCGTTTGTACTTGAGCCTCATCTACGACAAGCGTAAAACCAATACCCATATTAAAAATATTGTACATTTCTTCAGTTTCAATTTCTCCTTGTTGTTGCAACCAATCAAAAATTGGTAATGTCGGGAATTTAGTTACGTCTATTTTGGCAGTGACACCCTCTGGTAATGCTCTAGGAATATTTTCATAAAATCCACCGCCTGTAATGTGTGTCATAGCATGAATGTTAACAGCTTCTTTAACAGCTAATACTGGAGTAACATATAATCTTGTTGGTTCTAAAAACGCTTCTAAATATGTTTGTTCATCATTGTAGTTATCTTGTAAATCAATTTTAGATTTTTCGATTAATTTTCTCACTAAGCTGTAACCATTGGAATGAATACCACTAGATTCAAGTCCTAAGATAACTTGACCTGGCTTTACGGAAGAACCATCAATATATTCACTTTTTTCAACAGCACCTACAGCAAATCCTGCCAAATCATATTCACCTTCGTGATACATTTCACCCATCTCTGCAGTTTCTCCACCAATTAAAGCAGTATGTGTCTCTTCACAACCGTCACTTACCCCTTTGACAATTTGTTCGATGACTTCTGGGACAACTTTATGTGTTGCAATATAATCTAAGAAATACAGTGGCTCAGCACCTGTAGTTAAAATATCATTGA
Source organism: Staphylococcus sp. Ze2 (assembly GCF_048568365.1). NCBI lineage: Bacteria > Bacillati > Bacillota > Bacilli > Caryophanales > Staphylococcaceae > Staphylococcus > Staphylococcus sp. Ze2. The sequence continues at coordinate 2,192,091 of NZ_CP183486.1, forward strand.
CGCACATTGCAACGGCATCAATACCAATTGTGTCATGTTTATCGTTATCTATTGCTAATTTTAATTTTGTACCTACTCCGTCTGTACCTGAAACGAGTAATGGTTCTTTCATGTTTAATTGTGATAGGTCAAATGTTGCCCCAAAGCCACCTAAACCACCAAGTACTTCTTTACGCATTGTTCTCTTAACGTGACTAGACATACGATTTACTGCTTCATAACCTGCATTAATATCTACACCGGCTTGTTGATATGCTTTAGACATTTAAATTACCCTCTCTATCAAAGAATTGTTTATGATCTGCTATATATGCTTTTTGGCGGTCACTTAGATGTGCTATATAATCTTCTTCATAGTCATAAAGTCCTGCTGGATAGTCACCAGTAAAACTTTCTACACATAATCCACTGTATGGTGCATCTACTTCAAGTCCGATGGAATCGATCAATCCATCAACCGATAGATAAGCTAACGAATCTGCACCAATATGTTCGCTTATTTCTTCTGGCGATTTGTTGGCAGAAATAAGTTCAGCTGTTGTCGAAACGTCGATACCATAAAAGCTCGGGAACATAAACTCAGGCGACGCGATGCGTACATGTACTTCTCTTGCACCAGCATCTTTCAACATTTGCACGATGCGTCTACTAGTTGTACCTCGAACAATTGAATCATCTACAAGTACGATATTTTTATCTTGAACAATATCCTTAACCGCTGATAATTTTACGCGTACACCTTGTTCACGTAATTCTTGGGTCGGTTGTATAAATGTACGTGCAACGTATTGGTTTTTAACTAGGCCCATTTCATAAGGTAGCCCACTTTCTTCTGCGTAACCAGAAGCAGCAGATAATGAGGAGTTCGGCACTCCAATGACCATATCTGCGTTGTTAGCTGGACTTTCTTTAGCTAGTTGCTTCCCAGATTGCTTTCTAACAGCGTGAACATTTTTACCAGCAATTGTAGAATCAGGTCTAGCAAAGTAAATATATTCCATAGCAGAAATAGCTGTCGTCGTGTGTCTCGTGTATGACTCTACTCTAATACCTTCGTCATTAATCACAACGTATTCTCCTGCATGAATATCGCGTACAAATTCAGCACCTAATACATCAATCGCACATGTTTCACTCGCAATCATGTAAGAACCGTTTTTCATCTTACCTACAGCTAATGGTCTAATTGCATTAGGATCAACTGCACCATATAATGCATCTTTAGTTAAAATAGCAAAAGTAAATCCACCTTTTATCTTTCTCAAGCTTTCTTGGAATGCGTCTTCAAAGGTCGGCGCTTTACTTCTTCTAATTAAATGCATGATAACTTCTGTATCCGATGATGAATGAAAAATAGACCCCTGATGTTCTAATGAACGCTTTAAACTTTGTGCGTTTATCAGATTTCCATTATGACAAACTGCAACACTCATATCATAAAAGTGGTATAAAAACGGTTGGATATTTTCAATACCTTTATTACCAGATGTTGCGTATCTCACATGACCAATAGCATGCTGGTATGATTTGAAAGTTTCAAGTTGAATATCAGAGATTGCTTCTGTTAACAATCCTAAACCACGTTCACCAATTAACTTTTCACCATCAGAGCATACTATACCAGCACCTTCTTGCCCACGATGTTGTAAACTGTGTAAGCCCATATAAGTTAATTGTGCAGATTCAGGATGATCCCAAATTCCAAATACACCACATTCTTCATTTAGTCCGTTGCTGTCATACATTTAGGTATTGCTCCTTCCCATATATCAGTAAGGTTTTGAACATCACGTGTTACTTGAACCTCATCATTAGCTACTTTAAATTGACCATCATTTGTTAACTGACCAATTTCTACAGCATTTTCAATTTCTAACGTTTGTCCTTCTTTTACTGCAACAATATAGCGCCCTTGTGTTTCACTAAATAATTGCGCGTTCGTTACGTTTAATTGTACGTTTAATCCAAGTTGGTAATGTGCGCTCATACGTGCTAAAGTCAACAATAATCCGCCTTTTCCAACGGTTTGAACATGTGATGCAACACCATTACGAATCACTTGTTTAATAGATTCACCCTTTTGTACTTCATTAGATAAATCAATCGCTTCAAATTCATGATTTACTTTCTTATAAAGTAATTTCTCAACTTGGCTACCACCAAAGTCATCTTTTGTGTCACCTACTACATATAAAGTGTCGCCAGCACTTGGTTGGAAATCATTTAAATAATCGATGTCTTCGATTAATCCGACCATGCCTACAACTGGCGTAGGGAAGATAGATGTCTCTCTAGTTTCATTATAAAGTGATACGTTACCTGATACGACTGGCGTACTTAATACTTCACACGCTTCTGACATACCTTTCGTTGAATCCGCTAGCTGTTGATAAATTTCTTTCTTTTCTGGTGAGCCATAGTTTAGGCAGTCAGTCATTGCTAAAGGCGTAGCACCTACAGAAATCAAATTGCGGTATGCTTCTGCTACAACCATTTTTCCACCCTCATAAGGGTTGTTAAATACATAACGCGCTTCACCATCGATCGTAGAAGCGATTGCTTTATTCGTACCTTCTACTCGAACTACAGATGATTGTAACCCTGGTTTCACAATTGTATTTGCACCAACTTGTTGATCATATTGTTCATATAAGTAACGTTTAGATGCAATAGTTGGATGTTGTAATAGTTCATCAAATACAGACTCTACATCCACTTTGCTATAATCATTTTTACTCTCATTATAGTTTGGCGCTTCACCTTCTAATACATAAACAGGTGCTTCATCTGATAAAGGTTGTACAGGAATATCTGCAAACACTTCATCTTCGTACGTTAATACAAAGCGATCTGTATCCGTTACTTCACCTATCACAGCACTATCTAATTCGTGTTTATCAAATAAGTCTAAGAATTTTTGTTCTGTACCTTTTTCAACAACAAGCAACATACGCTCTTGTGTTTCTGATAACATCATTTCGTATGGTGATATACCTTTTTCTCTAGTTGGAACTTGTTCTAAACGCAGATGTAAACCACTACCACCTTTTGCAGCCATCTCTGAAGAAGATGAAGTTAAACCAGCAGCTCCCATATCTTGTATACCTACAAGTTCATCAAACGTAATCGCTTCTAATGTTGCTTCCATAAGTTTCTTACCAACAAATGGGTCACCAATTTGTACTGATGGTCGTTTACTTTCACTATCTTCACTTAGTTCTTCAGAAGCAAAAGTAGCGCCATGAATTCCATCACGGCCAGTTTTTAGTCCTACGTATATCACTGAATTACCTACACCTTTTGCTGTACCTTTTTGAACCATATCATGATCGATGATACCAACACACATAGCATTTACTAAAGGATTTCCATCATATCTATCATCAAACTCTATCTCGCCAGCAGTTGTTGGAATACCTATACAGTTACCATAACCACCGATACCAGCAACCACACCACGTAATAAACGGCGATTTTGTTTTTCAGTTAATTCACCAAAGCGTAAGCTGTTTAATAAATTAATAGGTCTTGCGCCAATAGACACGATGTCTCTAATAATACCGCCGACACCAGTTGCTGCACCTTGATAAGGTTCTACAGCAGATGGATGGTTATGAGATTCTACTTTAAATACGACAGCTTGATTATCACCTATATCCACAACACCGGCACCTTCACCCGGTCCCATTAATACATGTTCACCAGAAGTTGGAAATTGTGTTAAGAATGGCTTAGAGTGTTTATAAGAACAATGCTCGCTCCACATTACAGAGAAGATACCTATTTCTGTAAAATTAGGTTCTTTACCTAAAATTTCACAAACTTTTTCATATTCTTTTTCACTTAAACCCATATCTTTGTACAACTGTTCTAATTTAATTTCTTCTGCACTTGGTTCAATAAACTTAGACATTTTGTTCCCTCCAACTATTTACCATTGCTTCAAATAACTTCACACCACTGTCAGTACCTAAAATGGACTCAATTGCGCGTTCTGGATGTGGCATCATACCACAGACATTCCCCTGTTCATTTACAATACCAGCGATATCATTAAATGAACCATTTGGATTATCAACATATTTTAAAATAATTTGATTGTTTTGATCTAAAGCTTCATACGTATCTGGCGTGCAGTAATAGTGTCCTTCACCATGTGCAACAGGGTATACTACCACTTCATTTTCATCATATAAATTTGTAAATGCTGTTTGATTATTAACAACTTTTAAAGATTCGTTACGGCTGACAAACAAGTGCGAGTCATTATGTAATAACGCGCCAGGTAATAGCCCTATTTCTGTTAATATTTGAAATCCATTACAAACACCTAATACCGGTTTACCTTCTGATGCAAGTCTTTTCACTTCTTCAGTAATTGGTGCAACACTAGCCATTGCGCCCGAACGCAGATAGTCTCCAAATGAAAAACCTCCTGGAATTAACACACCATCAAAACCATCTAAAGAAGTGTTTCTATAATCAACATATTCTGCTTGTACACCAGACTTTATCGCCGCATTATACATATCTCTATCACAATTGGACCCTGGAAATTTCAGCACTGCAAATTTCATTATGCTTTCTCTCCTTCTTCCAATACTTTATAGCTATATTCTTCAATTACAGTATTAGCAAATAGTTTTTCACTTAATGTCGTAACCACATTGTGCACTTCAGCATCTGTAGCTTCATCGACCGTCATATATAAAACTTTCCCAACACGAATATCATTAACTTGTTTATAACCTAAATCATGTACCGCACGGTTTAACGCTTGTCCTTGTGTATCTAATACTTGTGGTTGTAATGTGATGTGTAGTTCAATTGTTTTCATTTTTATAAAGCCTCCAGTTTATTTAAAAAAGTTTGATATGTTTCAATGATTGATCCTCTATCTTCTCTATATACATCTTTATCAAAATTTGTATCGCTATCTTTATCCCAGATACGACATGTATCTGGAGAAATTTCATCAGCTAATAAAATTTGACCATCAGTTGTACGGCCAAACTCTATTTTGAAGTCTACTAATCTTAAGTTCATTTCATTCATTAATTGAACTAATACTGCGTTGACTTCTTTTGCCGCTTCTTTTAATATATTAATTTCGTTATCTTCAGCTAGATGTAGTAACTTAATATGATCTTCAGTAATTAATGGATCGTTTAGATCATCATTTTTATAAAAGAACTCAACAAGCGGTTCGTCAAATTCATGTCCTTTATCAAAACCAAGTCTTTTTGTTATAGACCCTGCAGCAATATTTCTTACTACTACTTCTAAAGGTATAATTTCAACTGATTGTACGAGTTGTTCTGTTTCAGATATCTGCTCGATAAAATGACTTTTAACGCCTTTTTCTTTTAAGTAATTAAAAATGTGAGAAGTGATTTGGTTATTTAAACGCCCTTTCCCTTCTATCAAATCTTTTTTAGCACCATTTCCTGCAGTCACTTCGTCTTTGTATTCAACGCGTAATACATCATTTTCACCAGTTGAAAATATTCTTTTTGCTTTACCTTCATATAATAAAGACATTATTCAGATCTCCCTTCAAATTTATCAAGTAGCATTTGTTCGTATCTATTTATGTCAGTAGTCAACACTGTTAGATGACCCATTTTTCTATTTGGTTTTCTAGATGTTTTACCATATATGTGCACATGCCACTCAGCATGATCACTAAATTGATCCTCTAACACATCTAAATCTTTACCTAATAAGTTCATCATTATTGCTGGCTTCAATAATTCAATTTGTGGTGGTAACTTTTGTCCAGTAATTGCTAGTATATGTGTATCAAATTGTGAAAAATCACAGGCCTCTATTGAGTAATGCCCAGAATTATGTGGTCTAGGTGCGATTTCATTTACATATAAACGATTTTCACCATCTATAAAGAATTCCACAGTAAAAGTACCTACGAAATGTATTTTTTTGATTATTTTATCAACTTCATTTCGAGCTTCTGCTTCTTTTTCATGTTCTGTACGCGCAGGTACTATTGTTTTAAACAGAATTTGATTTTGATGTTCATTTTCTTGCAGTGGAAAATACGTTATTTGGTTATCACTACCAATGGTTACTGTTAGAGATACTTCTTTCTCTAGTTGCAAATATTGTTCAGCAACACATTCTTGTTTTTCTACAAGTGCTTTTGCTTCATCTATATCTGATGTTGACTTAACTAATATTTGACCCTTACCATCATAGCCACCAAATCTTGTTTTCACGATAAAAGGATAACCAATTGTTTCAATTGCAATGTTCAAATCATCCGGCTCAGATAATTGTACAAATGATGCAATTTTACAATCTGCTTCTTGTAATGTTTGCTTTTCAGTCAATCGATCCTGAAGTAGCTGTATAGCTTGATACCCTTGAGGAATATTATATTTTGAAACAAGTGTCTTTAATTGATCTGCTGATATATTTTCAAATTCATAAGTGATGACATCAGATAACTCACCAAGTTGTTCCAATGCTTCTTGATCGTCATAGTCAGCATTGATAAATTCGTGTGCGACATGTTGGCATGGACATGATTTGTCAGGATCAAGTACGATCACTTTATATCCCATCTTTTGAGCTGATTGTGCCATCATCTTTCCTAACTGGCCACCACCAATAATGCCGATTGTTGAACCGAACTTTAATTTATTGAAGTTCATCTTGCATTTCACTCACTTTCTGAACCAATGATTTTTCATAATTTTCCAAATTCTTTTGGATTGATTGATTACCAATACTTAGTATTCTTGCAGCTAATACACCTGCATTTTTAGCACCAGCTTTACCTATAGCTGTAGTAGCAACAGGGATACCTCCTGGCATTTGGACAATTGATAATAAAGAATCTAAGCCTTTTAAACTTTTTGACTCAATTGGCACACCAATTACTGGTAATGTTGTCATCGATGCAACCATACCTGGTAAATGAGCGGCACCACCTGCGCCTGCAATAATGACATCATAACCATTCGCTCTTGCTTCTTTAGAAAAATCAACCATTAATTGTGGCGTACGATGTGCTGAAACAACTTTCTTATCATACGGAATTTCCAATTGGTCTAACATAGAACAACTTTCTTTCATAGTTTCCCAATCTGACGAACTACCCATTATGACTACCACTTTCAAAACGAACACCCTTTCAGAAATTTGAAATGTTACTACTATTAGATGTATATTACAGTTATAGCATAACAATTAAACTATGCTTTTTCAATCAAAAATCGAACTATAACCAAAAAAAAGTAATTAATTTACGTCTTTTGAGTGTTAATCGCTATAGTTTTTGTGTTAATGTTAAGTAAAGTTCATACATATAAGGAGGATTTTTATGGTCGCAAAGATTTTAGACGGAAAACAAATTGCTAAAGATTACAGACAAGGGCTCAAAGATCAAGTTGAGGCTTTACAATCTAAAGGTTACACACCTAAATTATCAGTAATTTTAGTAGGTAATGATGGTGCTAGCCAAAGTTATGTCAATTCAAAAAAGAAAGCTGCTGAAAAAATCGGTATGATTTCTGAAATTGTACATTTAGATGAATCAACATCTGAAGAAGATGTATTGAAAGAGCTTAAACGCTTAAACGAAGATGATAGTGTCAGTGGTATATTAGTTCAAGTGCCATTACCTGAACAAGTAAGCGAACAAAAAATATTGGAGTCTATAAATCCTGCTAAGGATGTTGACGGCTTTCATCCAGAAAATATCGGTAAGTTATACATTGACCAACAAACTTTTGTACCATGTACACCACTTGGAATCATGGAACTTTTAAATCATGCTGATATTGATTTGGAAGGTAAAGAAGCTGTTGTAATTGGCAGAAGTCATATTGTAGGTCAACCTGTTTCTAAATTATTACTTCAAAAAAATGCAACTGTTACAATCTTACATTCTAGAACGAAAGATATGCATAGCCACTTAAAAAATGCTGATGTTATCGTCAGTGCAGTGGGACGTCCAGGCCTAGTAACTAAAGATGACGTCAAAGAAGGTGCAGTCGTAATAGATGTTGGTAATACTCCAGATGAAAATGGTAAATTAAAAGGCGACATCGCTTATGATGAAGTTAAAGAAGTAGCTGGTGCAATTACTCCAGTTCCTGGTGGCGTTGGCCCAATGACAATAACTATGGTATTAAACAATACACTAATAGCTGAAAAAATGCGTAGAGGTATTGAATAATCGAATAATTAACGACTGTTGATTACTTAATAAGCTATGAACATCATTAATTTATGATCATATTAAAACAGGATAAATGAACAGACTCACTAGAATAGCAATTACAACTGATTGTCAAGCGTTTGTAAGAAACGTTTAAACACGCCTTACCTTGACTTTCTACTATTGCTAATACAAAAACAAAGAGGTTGAGACATAAAGTTTTCTACCTAAAAAATAAACGTCAATTTCTATTGGAACATTTTAGAAATTGACGTTTATTTGTTTTATGATGTTTATAACTTGTAGAATCCAGATGAATAATGAACAAACTACAGAATCGCACCACATAATCCTTTGGCAATCATGCACATCTATAATAGTAAAATTATAAAGAGTTTTTCATCAGTAAAGCATATTAATTATTTACAGTTATACGCCTACGCTTAATCTTGGAATAAATGATTCAAAATGTATACGTTGTTCTTCAATACCTATTTCTTTCAATGTAGTAATAATTGATTGAAGGAATTTAACTCCTCCGCAAACGTAAATTTCAGTATCTGTTGAAATAAACTGCTTTAGATAAGTTGCGTCCATATATCCACTTTTATGTTTATCGTGAATTATATACGACGTATTATCACTATTGTTTGCAATGTGTTCTATTTTACTGTTAAAAGGGATCTCTTGTACACTTTCAACATTTTGAATAAAGTCTGCTTTTACATTTGATTTTGCAGACTCATTAAACATTGAAATTAATGGAGTCACCCCTATACCTGAACCTATAAACAACTGAGGCGCTGTGCCATTAACTATTCCAAATCCTCCTACAGGAGCAGACAAATCTATCGTCCCACCTACTTGCATCTCATCATGTAAAATCGTCGATACTTCTCCCTCATGTGAATCTGTTACATCTCTTTTCACAGCAAAAGTTAATGTATGTTCACTACCTTCAATAATTGAATAGTGTCGTTTGGCACGATATTCCAATTTATCACTTTCTACATCAACTGTAATATATTGTCCAGCTTCAAATTTACTTAGATCATATTTATCTGACTTAACAGTAAACATTATTATATCTGAAGTGATTGATTTTATATTGATAATTTCAAATGGTTTAAAGCCCTCCCAAGCCATTTCATTATAAATATCTTTCTCTACATTAATAAATACTGAAGCTATTTCACCGTATGCTTTCGCCCACGTAGCAATAATCACATCATCTTCTGGAAGATGTAATACATTTTGAATAGCTGCTAACAAATTTTCTCCTACTATATCATACCCAGCTTCTGGCACTTGTAGCGCACAGTGTTTATAAGCTATTTCTTTAACAACTGGCATGATCCGCGTCAAATCATCTATATTAACCGCTGCAGCTAGTACACTTTGTGCTAATGCAGTAGACTGTAAACCTTTTTTCTGATTAGTCTGGTTGAACATATTCTTCAACTCAGGGTGTCTGGTAAACATTCTATTGTAGAAGTATGAAGTGATTTCTTCTCCCTTTTGTTGTAATACAGGAACTGTCTCTTTAATTATATCTCGTTCTTTTTCATTCAACATTTAATCAACCCCTAATTTTATTTACTCCTTTTTACATTTTTATCTTATTACAAAATTAAATATTGCAAAAGGTTTATGTGATAAAATTCACAAAAAGTTCAATTTACATAATTTTAATCGGAAATTACAATGAAATTTATAGAAATAAGATATATTAGGACTATAGTATGATGTGTATTGTAGCAAATTAAAGTATAGTAAGATTTAATAAAATTAATGTTTTGCGTTCGGAGGTTACGTAATGAATAAATTAATACAATCTTTGTCTGCATTAGGTGTATCTGCTACGCTTGTGTCACCTAACTTAAGCGCAGAAGCTACTGACAATTCAATTCCAGAACTTAAAGGAATTAATGATACAATTATCGATAAAGGCGACGACTACAATATATTAAATGGCGTACGTGCTTATGATAAAGAAGACGGAGATCTTACACACAAAATCACAGTTGATGGTAATATTAATACCAAAAAAGCTGGTAAATATAAGATTGAATATAAAGTTGAAGATTCAGATGGCGCAACTAATAAATCTATTCGTTATATAGAAGTAAAATGATTTTCCAAATTTAATACATATACCCCTAAATGATAATGTTTATCACTATTTTGTGAGTAATTTTGGTTTATTGTCTTAAATATGACACTTTTCACAAAATGTACACATAATTTTAACAAATCTTTAAAAGCCCACCAGACGTTGAGTTTGTTGGGTTTCTTTTAATTTTACAATATTTTTTTTCGCACAAACACTTGTAAATATTGCGTAATATCTTAAAATTGATGGTAAGCCCTACATTTGTAGTATTAGGAGGTCAAAAAAGTGTCAAAATTTAAGTCTTTGCTTCTACTCTTTGGCTCGCTAATTTTGCTTAGTGGTTGTTCTAACGTAGAAGTTTTAAACCCAAAAGGGCCGATGGCAAGCGATACGAAGTTTTTGATTATGTATTCAATCATCTTCATGCTTGTTATTATTGCCGCTGTTGTTATTTTATTCACAGTTTTCCTATATAAATATAGAATAGGAAATACAAAAGAATCAGGAAAGATGCACCACAATTCTTTAATGGAAACAATTTGGTTTATTATTCCTGTAATTATTGTAATTGCTTTAGCTATCCCAACGGTTAATTCGCTTTACAATTATGAGGAAAAACCACAGAAAGAAGACGATCCACTTGTTGTTTATGCGACAAGCGCTGGTTATAAGTGGTTCTTTAGTTATCCTGAACAAAAAATCGAAACAGTTAATCATTTAACTATTCCGAAAGATCGCCCTGTTGTCTTCAAACTCCAATCAATGGATATGATGACAAGTTTCTGGATTCCACAATTAGGTGGCCAAAAATATGCGATGACAGGTATGACAATGGACTGGACATTAACAGCTAGTGAAGAAGGTACGTTCAGAGGACGTAACTCAAACTTCAATGGTGAAGGCTTCGAACGTCAAACATTTGACGTTAACTCTGTAAGCCAAAGTAAATTTGAGGATTGGGTAAAAGATGCGAAAAGCAAAAAAGTATTGGACCAAGATACATTTGATAAGCAACTTTTACCAACAACTGAAAATAAAAACTTAACTTTCAGTGGTACGCATTTAGCATTTGTTGATCCTGCAGCTGATCCAGAGTATATTTTCTATGCTTACGATCGTTACAATTATGTGCAGAAAGATCCAAACTTTAACACTAAAGACGAAATGAAAGCTGATGTGTTAGATAAACCAGATAAACCTGCACGTAAGCCACAAATCACAAATGCAAACTATGAGCGTCATGGAATGAAAGCCATGATTCTAGGCAATAATGAACCATATGATAGTGAATTCAAAGATAATGAATCACATAATATGGACGAAATGGAAAAAATCTCTGAAGGTGTTAAAGATGAAAAAGCATCTAAAATAGAGAAAAAAGACCATGAAAATGGAGGTGGACATTAATGAATTTTCCATGGGATCAATTACTCGTTCAAGGTAACTGGATGATTACGATGGCACAAATTGGTGCACCATTTGCAGTCATTGCTGTGATCGCAGTAATTAGTTATTTTAAATTATGGAAATATCTATACAGAGAATGGTTCACATCTATTGACCATAAAAAAATTGGTGCGATGTACTTAATCTGTGCGGTATTAATGTTCGTACGTGGCGGTATCGATGCGTTAATGATGCGTACACAATTAGCAATTCCAGATAACACATTTTTAGAAGGAAACCATTACAATGAGGTCTTTAGTACACATGGTGTAATAATGATTATCTTTATGGCAATGCCTTTCATCTTTGGTTTATGGAATGTCGTAATACCATTACAAATTGGTGCACGCGATGTTGCATTCCCTGTATTAAATAACGTAAGTTTCTGGCTATTCTTCTCAGGTATGATTTTATTCAATCTTTCATTTATAGTCGGAGGTTCACCTGCAGCTGGTTGGACAAACTATGCACCACTTGCAGGAGAATTCAGCCCAGGACCTGGGGTTAACTATTACTTAATAGCAATACAAATTTCTGGTATCGGTACATTAATGACCGGTATTAACTTCTTTGTTACTATACTTAGATGTAAAACACCAACTATGAAATTCATGGAAATGCCAATGTTCACGGTTACTACTTTCATTACGTCATTAATCGTTATCTTGGCTTTCCCTGTATTAACAGTTGCATTAGCACTATTTACGACGGATAGAATATTCGACACTGCATTCTTCTCTGTCGCAAATGGTGGTATGCCGATGCTATGGGCTAACTTCTTCTGGGTATGGGGGCACCCTGAAGTGTATATCGTTATCTTGCCAGCATTTGGTATCTACTCTGAAATTATTCCGACATTTGCACGTAAACGTCTATTCGGTCATCAAAGCATGGTCTGGGCAACTGCAGGTATCGCATTCTTAAGTTTCTTAGTTTGGGTTCACCATTTCTTCACTATGGGTAATGGTGCATTAATCAACTCATTCTTCTCAATCTCAACCATGCTGATTGGTATACCAACTGGTGTTAAAATCTTTAACTGGTTGTTCACGCTTTATCAAGGCCGTATTACCTTTGAATCACCTATGCTATTTGCTTTAGGTTTCATACCTAACTTCTTAATAGGTGGTGTAACTGGTGTAATGCTTTCTATGGCAGCAGCAGATTACCAATACCATAATACGTACTTCTTAGTAGCGCATTTCCACTACACATTAGTGGCTGGTGTTGTATTTGCTTGTCTAGGTGCTTTAATTTTCTGGTGGCCTAAGATGACTGGATTTAAGTTAAACGAAACATTAAATAAATGGTGTTTCTGGTTATTCATAATCGGATTTAACGTTTGTTTCATACCACAATTCATTCTTGGTTTAGATGGTATGCCACGTCGTTTATATACTTATATGCCAGAAGATGGTTGGTGGTTACTAAACGTAATTTCAACTGTCGGTGCCCTAATGATGGCATTAGGCTTTATGTTCTTAGTTGCAAGTATCGTTTACAGCTTCTTCAAAGCACCACGTGAAGCTACTGGCGATAACTGGGATGGTTTAGGTCGTACTTTAGAATGGTCAACTGCAGCTGCAATGCCACCTAAATACAACTTCGCTATCACTCCAGATTGGAATGACTATGACACATTTGTTGATATGAAAGAACATGGTCGTCATTATTTAGACAACCATAACTATACTGATATCCATATGCCAAATAACACACCTGTTGGTTTCTGGATGGGAATTTTCTTCACTATCGGTGGATTCTTCCTTATCTTCGAAACAATTATTCCAGCAGTCATTTGTTTATTAGGTATCTTCGGTACAATGATTTATCGTAGTTTCCAAATAGACCATGGTTACCATATACCAGCGTCTGAAGTAGCAGAAACTGAAAAACGTTTACGTGATGCACGTATTAAAGAAAGGGAGGCTGTAAGTCATGAGTCATGATGCAAACACAATTGATCAACGTTCGCATGAAGGTAATTTAAATAGACTTGGCTTTTGGATTTTCCTTACAGCAGAATTCTCATTATTCGGTACGTTATTTGCAGCATTATTAACACTTCAACATGGTGGCGATTATGCCGGCAAAATGACTACTGAATTATTTGAATTACCACTTATATTAATAATGACATTTGCATTATTAATTAGTTCTTACACTTGTGGTATAGCAATATACTATATGAGAAAAGAAAAAGAAAAATTAATGATGATTTGGATGATTATCACAGTTCTTTTAGGTGCAGTATTCGTAGGCTTTGAAATATACGAGTTTGCGCATTACGTACACGAAGGTGTTAATCTAACTATTGGTTCTTATTGGTCTAGCTTCTTTATTCTATTAGGAACTCATGGTGCCCACGTATCATTAGGTATTGTTTGGATTATTTGTTTATTAATTCAAGTTGCAATGCGAGGATTAAATAAAGACAATGCTCCTAAATTATTTATAGTAAGTTTATATTGGCACTTTTTAGATGTTGTATGGATTTTCATCTTTACTGCCGTATATATGATAGGGATGGTGTTTAGCGGATGAATACAATTGTAAAACATACAGTAGGTTTCATTGCCTCAATCGTTCTAACAATCTTAGCAGTATTCGTAACCTTATACACATCTATGGCACTTAATGCTAAGATTACCATCATCTTTGGTTTCGCTTTTATACAAGCTGCAGTTCAATTATTAATGTTCATGCATTTAACTGAAGGTAAAGATGGGAATTTACAAGGATTCAAAGTTGTATTTGCGATTATCATTACTTTAATTACTGTCATCGGTACTTATTGGGTAATGCAAGGTGGACACTCAAGTCACTTATAATCTTAAAAAAGGCTTCTCTTCGGAGAAGTCTTTTTTTATTAATATCTTTAAAAGTTAAATTACATTACTCTCCCCTTTTCTTATTTCTATTATATTTAATACATTTTTTAAGCATTTAAACTACAAAAATTGTAAAATAAATATACACCCTATTTACTTAAAGGAGGTTAATTAATAATGAAACAACCTATAATTATAGACACTGATCCAGGTATCGATGATGCCGCGGCAATCAGTATAGCTTTAAATCACCCTGCATTTGATCTAAGAATGATTACTACTGTTAATGGAAACGTAGGAATTGAAAAAACAACAGCAAATGCATTAAAACTTAAGCAGTTTTTCTCAAGTAATGTCCCTATACATAGAGGTGCTTCCCAACCCTTACTTTCAAACATAGTAGATGCAAGTACAGTCCATGGAGAATCAGGCATGAACGGATATGACTTTCCCGAACCTAACTATAATGATTTAACTTCAGTGCATGCTGTGGAAGCCATGTATAAAGAATTAAAGACGAATGAGAAGCCCGTAACACTGATTCCTATTGGTCCGCTAACGAATATTGCGCTATTACTATCTACATATCCTAAAGCTAAAGATTATATTAAAGAAATTGTATTCATGGGTGGTTCCGCTGGTCGAGGTAACATAACGCCATCTGCAGAATTTAATATTTATTGTGATCCAGAAGCTGCACAAATTGTATTCAATTCAGGTTTGCCTTTGACTATGGTTGGCCTTGATGTTGCAAGAAGTTCCACATTAAGTCATAGTACAGTAAATGAACTTCAGGCATTAAACCAAACTGGATATATGCTACATCATCTTTTCAAACATTATAAAGGTGATGATTTTGAAAAAGGTATTAATGTTTATGATGTTTATACTGTACTGTATCTGCTTCATCCTGAAAAGTTTGAAGTAGAAGAAGCAGACGTTCAAGTTGAAACTAATGGCACATTGACGAAAGGCGCAACAGTTACAGATTTCAAATCCGCTTTCCCTAATTGTAGTGTAGTCATGTCTATTGAACCTAAAGTATTCAAAGAGATTTTTATAGATGCACTCAAGTATTGTAAATAACCCACAGTTTATTAGTATATAAAAAGACACTCCTTTTATGCTATTTAATCTATAAGTTTTAAACTTTGATTAAATAGTAAAGGAGTGCTTTTTTATATAAGTTTTACTTTAATATTTTTGACCGACAATATTATAAGGCCCGCCTTGTTTTAAGATGTCATAATAAATATGCTTGATTTTCTTTTCATTATTAGTCTGGCTATTTTCATAATTAGTGCCTAATACTATTATATATTTGTTGTTAAAATAAGCTGTGAATACTTGTCCAAAAAAGCCACCATTAATTCTATTTTTATCTGGAAGTGAATAAAAACCATATCTATATGGTTCAGGATACTGTGATGTTAAACTTTCATGTAAAAGTGGTTGAGTTATTTTATCATCAAAAATTTCGTTTTTTTGTAAGCTTAAAATTAATTGGCCCATATCGTATGGCGCCATAAAGAGGTTACCGGCACCATAATACTGGTCTAATATATTAGGTGTTTGCTTTACCGGATTACTAGATGCTTTATCTTTTTTATAACCAATTGCCATATTCTTTCGATAATCTTTATCATTGAAAAATGCTGTAAAATTCAAATTATATGGATTAGCTAGTCTATTTTCAAAGTTCTTTACATATGACTTACTAGTCGCCTCTTCAATAACACGTGATAATACTAAATAATTCGCATCGTTATATCTATTTTTATTATAATATTTGGGCTCTATTCCTTTTTCCTGTATAGCATGTACAGCTTCATCTAAACTCTTATATTGAGGTGAAGCACTATATTTATATAAACCACTTTTATGCTGCATCAATTGATTTAATGTGATAGGTTGAGCTGTTTTAAACCAAGGTAAGTATTTTGTGACTGGATCATTCATATTTAGTTTCTTTTCATTTACTAGTTGCTTTAGCATTAATCCGGTAGTGAATTTTTGAGAAGAACCAATTAAATATAAAGTATCCGCCCTATTCTTTTCATCTTCTTTAAAATTTTTCATACCGTAGCCTTTATTTAGTTTTAATTGTCCATTTTCAAATACAGCAGCTGTACCATTAAACTTGGTCTGCTCTAAATATCTATTAATTTCTTCTATGTCATGATTATTTGAATCAACAACGGTTTTTAATTCACCTATTTTTTTGTGATCTTTTGATGTCTCTTCATAAGTTTTAGTAGTATTATATTCTTGATTATAGCGTTGATAATGTTTATATATGATTAAAAATGTTATTGCAACAAGCAGTATGGTTAAAATAATCGTTACTCGTTTTAGTTTTTTCGTAGTCATCTTTTTTCCTTTGTTGTGCTCAGTCTATATGATTAATATAGTCTTTTTCAAATTGACCTGTTATGGCATCAATGTCATTTACATTAAGCGAGAAATATAGTTTGATTTTTGGTTCTGTTCCAGAAGGTCTTAGTGCAATAAAACCCTTGTCAAATATAAACCTAATTAAGTTAGTATTAGGCAATGATAATGATTCAGTTGTTCCCTCTTTCACATTCCTAATTTTACCAATTTGATAATCCTCAATTTGTTTGACATCCATACCACAAATTGAATCAATATCTTTATTTCTAAACTGGCTCATTATTTTAGAAATTTTTTCATTACCTTTTGAACCTTCAAAGCTTGGCGCGATTGTTCTATCTTTAAATTCACCAATATTTTGATAAATATCATTAATTGTATCTTTAAATGTTAAACCATTTTTGTTTAATAAATTTTTATATTTAATTAGAAGTGGTACCATTTGAATTGCATCTTTATCTCTGGATATTGGTTTTGCTAGGTATCCATGACTTTCTTCAAATGCTAACAACAATTGCTTATTAGATGTGTTATGATTTTGTTCAATTAAGTCCGAAATAAATTTAAACCCAGTTAATACATTCGCAACTTCAACGTCTAATGAGCTGGCTAATCTCTCGGCTAACTCACTCGTAACAATCGACTTTATAATATATTGAGGTTCATCAGATTCTACTAAATCTTGAAACCTCAATTTCATAAATAATAGCCCTATTTCATTGCCATTAAAATACCTATAATCGTTATCTCCATAACGTTCGATAAATCCTAATCTATCTGCATCTGGGTCTGTAGCAATAATGAGCTGTGCATCTGTTTCATCTGCCAATTTTTTCCCTAGTGCAAACGCATCTTCGTCTTCCGGATTAGCAATTGCTATAGTTGGAAAATGACCATCTGGTTTTGACTGATTTTCTTCTATTACATAATTATGATAATCCAACTCTGATAATATATCTGACATTAATGGTAAACTCGTACCATGTAAACTTGTGAGTATAACTTTTGCATCTTTTTCTTCGATTGTCCCTACTAATGATTTAACTTCAGCTTTGTATTTATCTGTCACTTCATTAGACATTAATTGAATTTTTTCTTCATTTAGCAATGTTTCAAAATCACCTTTTTCAATTAATAGTGGCGATTCAATTGAATTGATATAAGAACTTAACACTTCTGATGCTTCTGGTAATAGTTGTCCACCATGAACATCATAAATTTTTATACCATTATAGTTTTTAGGATTATGACTAGCAGTTATCATGACGCCAGCACTTACATTTAATTCTCTTACAGCAAAAGATAACTCTGGAGTAGACTTATAATTTTCTGATACTATTGTATTTACACCATTTTCAGCTAATACACTTGCCATTTCTCTAGAAAATTCCTTTGATAATAATCTAGTGTCAAAATGGATAACCACTGACGGCTCGATACTAACCTTATTTTTTAGAAATTGTGCTAACCCTAATGCAACTTTTCGGACTGTAAAAGCATTTAACCTTCCAGGTCCTAAACCAAACGTACTTCTTATACCTGCAGTACCAAAAGATAAAGTAGTTTCAAAACCTTCATTTTTTTCTTCTTCTGTTTGTAATTGATAAAATTCTTTAACTAAACTCTCATCAATTTTCTCTAACCAAGCTTGTTTCACGTTACTGTTTCCTCCTTATAGCTTTCAAAATAAAGACATATCTAATTTTTAAAAAGCTAATTCTTAATAAATCATCTCATACATTTTCTAACCAACTAAAACCTATTAATTATTCATTAAAATTGATATTGTCTACAAGTTTATATTTCCAATGTATATTATATCCTATGTTTTAAAATAAATCATTTTTAATCAAATGACATAAATGTAACGTCTATACCTAAACCTTATCTAATCAAGTCTTAACTATCACGAATATCTTTATATTTTACTTCAAATTTGTAAATAACATATTGATAGTTGATATTTTTTAATTATAGTAATAAAATTATAAGTTATAGTACATTTTCTTCTTTACAAATATTTAACAAAGTTAAAAACTATAACAACTTCAAAAAAATGATAGTTATATGTACCAAATCTTATTACATGGGGAGCTCCAAACATGAATAAATTTTTAAAATATTTTTTAATATTCCTATCTTTACTTCTTGTGGTTGTTCCAGTGATATTTGCCGTTATACTATTAAAATCTTCTCAAGGTGCTTTTGAACATTCTTACAATGATCAAGATTCAGCGAGACAGTCTAACATTCGTGAATCAAAAGTTGATCCTTCAAAAGATCCTATCTCTATCTTATTCTTAGGTATTGATGATAATAGTGGTCGTGAAAAAAACGGGCAAAGTACTGAACAATCAAGATCAGATGCAATGATTTTCTCTACACTCAACACCGAGAAAGAACAAATAAGAATGTTAAGTATCCCACGTGATACTGTCAGTTATATCCCTAAAGTAGGTTATTACGATAAAATCGCTCATGCACATGCTTATGGAGGTCCAAAATCATCAATGGACTCTGTAGAAGCGACGTTAAATGTGCCTGTAGATTACTATGTAAGAATTAATATGGAAGCTTTTGTCGATGCTGTAAATGAACTTGGCGGTATCGAATACGATGTCCCTTATGACATTGACGAGCCAAATACTGATGATTCAGGGAAAATAAAAGTTAAAAAAGGTCACCAAAATTTAAATGGTGATGAAGCATTAGCCGTTGCGAGAACAAGACATCAAGATTCTGATTTAAAGCGTGGTCAACGTCAAATGGATTTAATAAAAAAACTATTTGCTAAAGCTCAAAAAGCAGATTCAATTAGTAAATTAGATGATGTTGTTGAAATTGTTGGTAAAAATGCCAAACACAATTTAAGTTACAAAGAAATTAAAGTACTTGCAACATCATATCTAAAAGATGATATTGATATTAAGAGTACGCAGCTAGAAGGTAAAGATGACTACTTAAATGGTATATACTATTACAATCCTGATATAAAAAATATTCAAGATACTTCAAATCTTTTGCGTGATGACCTAGAATTACCTAAAATAAAAGATAAGTTAGAATTTTTAAACCAACGTGTTATTGATTTTTATGGTACACTCATACCACAAACTGAGATAGATAGTTCATTGCTAAGAAAATCTCAGAACGACAGTACGAGTGATGATGATAATCAATCGTCAGATTCTAATGCTACTGATTCAAACAATCAAGAAAATAATAATAATGATAATAGCCAACAACCTGAAGCTAATCAATATGAAAATCAGCAAGACAATTCGAATCAACAAGACAATTCGAATCAACAAGATAATTCGAATCAACAAAATAGCGAACAAAACACACAACAACAGATTGATCCAAATCAGCAACAGCCTGATCCAAATCAACAACCAAATTCACAAGAAACACCTACAAATCAATATTAACTTTAGAGAGGAGCTCACTGTATGTCACGTAAAACATATGACAAACTTAACCAAATTAATGGTATGTTTAATGTATTAGAACAACAATTGATTCACAGCAAAGATATGGCACTTTTCAGGAATGAATTTTTCTACGTCAATCATGAACATCGGGAGAATTATGAAGCACTACGAATTTATTATAAAGATAGTGACAATAATCCAATTGTTGATGGTGCGTGTTATATTGTTGCGCTTCCAGAAATTTTTGAAAAAGTTGATGTTTTTGAATCAGAACTCCCCTTCACATGGGTTTATGACCAAAACGGCATTACAGAAACAATGAAACAAATTAGTGTGCCAATTCAATATCTAATTGCTGCTGCTTTAGAAGTAACTGATGTAAACTTGTTTAAACCCTCCGGCTTTGCCATGGGAATGAATAATTGGAACATCGCGCAAATGCGTATTTTTTGGCAATACACTGCAATTATTAGAAAAGAAGCGTTATAAATACATTACCCTACCATATAATTTATGGTAGGGTATTTTTAATAATAAAAAATTGAAATGAGGATTATTTATGTTTGAAATTGTTACAACTCAAAATATGATGGAAGAAGCTCACAATATACGAAAGAAAGTCTTTGTTGAAGAACAAGGTGTGCCTTTAGAAAACGAAATAGATCTATATGAAACTATTGCGACACATGTAATTGGCTATGACCAAAATAATGTGCCATTTGCTACTGGTAGACTACGTCCTATAGCTAATGGCGTAAAAGTAGAAAGAGTGGCTATTTTAGCTTCGCATCGTAATAAAGGTTACGGAAAATTGTTAATGGGATTTTTAGAAACTGTAGCAATAAATAAAGGTGATGAAAAGTTAATGCTCAATGCACAATGTCATGCACAATCATTTTATGAATCACTTGGGTATGAATCTTTTGGAGAAATTTTCATGGAAGAAAATATCAAACATATTGCAATGTCAAAAATAATATAATATTATTCGTCTTATTTTTACAGTAATATTTCATCTAAGTTTTGTAATATACTTCAGTGTGTATTTTTTCAATATATTGTGAATAAGGCGTTATAACGCTTTAAATAGTATGTTAAATCTTTCCCAAAACTTAATAAGATTAATTTTATATTACAAATCGGTAAAAACACGTCGCTCAATCCATAGTCGTATTATAATGAAATTAAATTTATAAAGTTAAAGGGGCAGTTTAATGGCTAAGAATAAAAACACTTATAAGGTACCTTCAATTATAGCACTTACATTAGCAGGTACAGCTTTGACAACTCATCACGCACAGGCGGCAGATAAAACACAAGATCAATCGCCTAACAAGAACTTTTTAAATGATGATAAAGCACTTAATCAAAGTGAAGAAATTAAGTCTGAAATCAGTAAATCAACAACAAATATTTCAGGAACACAAGTCTATCAAGACCCTACACAAATCAAACAGACATCTACAGATTTAGAATCAAACTATGATGCTCAAATTGATGAGTTAAACAGTCAAACCTCTAATCAAACGCCAACTCAAGATACATATAACCAAAATGGCGAAGATCAAGAAGCGCAACATGATGATAATCACAATGTAGAAACAAATCAAAACACTGTTGAAAGTGATGTTAATTCTGGTGAAACAACTAATAATGATAGCACGTCAGATAATATGACAGAACAAGATACTGATGCTAGTCAAAATAATAGCGCTGTTACTGATAAAGATGATGTTACTTCTGACGACAATCAAGATGTAGCTAAAGACAGCGACAATTCTGATACTACTTCTACTGTACAAGATACTGACGCTGTTAAAGAGGATAACACAGACACTTCTGATAAAGATGACGTTACTTCTAACGACGACAATCAAGATGTAGCTAAAGATAGTGACAATTCTGACGCTACTTCTAATGTACAAGATACTGACTCTAGTCAAGAGGATAACACAGACACTTCTGATAAAGATGATGTTACTTCTGACGACAATCAAGATGTAGCTAAAGTCAGCGACAATTCTGATACTACTTCTACTGTACAAGATACTGACGCTGTTCAAGAGGATAACACAGACACTTCTGATAAAGATGACGTTACTTCTAACGACGACAATCAAGATGTAGCTAAAGATAGTGACAATTCTGACGCTACTTCTAACGTACAAGATACTGACGCTAGTCAAGAGGATAACACAGACACTTCTGATAAAGATGATGTTACTTCTGACGACAATCAAGATGTAGCTAAAGTCAGCGACAATTCTGAGGCTACTTCTAATGTACAAGATACTGACGCTAGTCAAGAGGATAACACAGACAATTCTGATAAAGATGATGTTACTTCTGACGACAATCAAGATGTAGCTAAAGTCAGCGACAATTCTGACGCTACTTCTAATGTACAAGATACTGACGCTAGTCAAGAGGATAACACAGACACTTCTGATAAAGATGGCGTTACTTCTGACTACAATCAAGATGTAGCTAAAGATAGCGACAATTCTGACGCTACTTCTAATGTACAAGATACTGACGCTGTTCAAGAGGATAGCACAGACAATTCTGATACTACTCCTACTGTAAAAGATACTGACGCTGTTCAAGAGGATAGTACAGATGACTCTGATAAAGATGACGTTACTTCTGACGACAATCAAGATGTAGCTAAAGTCAGCGACAATTCTGACGCTACTTCTAATGTACAAGATACTGACGCTAGTCAAGAGGATAACACAGACACTTCTGATACTACTCCTACTGTAAAAGATACTGACGCTGTTCAAGAGGATAGCACAGATGACTCTGAAGCAGCGAATGTTGCTTTCTATAGTGCACAAGCGACACCTAAACTTAGAATGGCTAGAAGTGCTGATTCAACAGTCGCAACACGTTCTGCAATTACACAAGAAGCAACAACACGTTCAACATTACCAAAATATTCGCCAAAAGTAAGTTCTTCAATTAACAATTACATCCGTAAGAACAACTTTAAAGCACCTAGTTACGAACAAGACATAGCATCATATTTACCAAAGTATAATTATCGCTATGGTAAGCCAGAAGGTATCGTTATGCATGATACTGCAAATGATAATTCAACAATTACTGGCGAAATCAATTATATGAAGAATAATTATCAAAATGCTTTCGTACATGCCTATGTAGATGGTAACCGTATTATTGAAACAGCAAATACTGATTACTTAGCTTGGGGTGGCGGAGCTGTAGCTAACCAACGTTTCATACATGTTGAATTAGTTCATACTCATGACTATGATTCATTTGCACGTTCAATAAATAACTATGCTGATTATGCAGCAACAAATTTACAGTATTATGGTTTAGTCCCTGATAGTGCTGAATATGATGGAGCTGGAACTGTTTGGACGCATAAAGCCGTGAGTACTTACTTAGGTGGAACTGACCATACTGATCCTCATGGTTACTTAGCTGCACATAATTATAGTTACGATGAATTATACGACCTTATTTATGAAAAATACTTAATTAAGACAGGTCAAGCAGCTGCATGGGGCACATCTTCTTCAGGTAGTACGAGTGGAAATAACTCAAATAATACAGGTTCAAGCAATACTGGTGTAACTTCCCCTACTAAAACAGGTAGCGTAAAAGTTACAGCGAACAATGGCGTTGGACGAATTAATACTACTAACGATGGTTTATATACTACTGTATACGACCAAAATGGTAAGAAAACTGATCGTACAAACCAAACACTTAAAGTTACAAAATCAGCTACTTTAGGCAATGAAAATTTCTATTTGGTTTCTGATTTTAATAAAGGTACATTAATTGGTTGGGTACATCAAGGCGATGTTAATTATAATACTGCTAAAACAGCAACTAGCATCAATAAAACTTATCAAATCAAACCTGGAGAAACGATTTATACTGTTCCTTGGGGTACAAGTTCTCAAAAAGCAGGTACAGTTTCAGGGAAATCTACACAAACGTTTAAAGCAACAAAACAACAACAGATTGGTAAGACTAACTATATTTATGGAACTGTTAACAATTTAACTGGTTGGGTAAGCTTAAGTAAGTTATCTTCAACTAGTAATACAGCTACATCCCCTACTACAAATTCAGGGAAATTAACTGTAAATACACTTACAAATCAACAAGGTACTGTTGCCAAAAACAATCACGGCGTATATACAACTGTATATGATAAACAAGGTGTCCAAAAACCATATGTTAGTGGCCAAACATATAAACTAAGTAAAAAAGCAACACTAGGCAATAATGCATTTTACTTAATTACTGATAATAAAACCAATACTAATTTAGGTTGGATGCAAACTGGTGACATTACAGTTAAAGAAGTAGCAAAAAAAGCGACTACTAACCCAACACAAAGTGTAAATAAAATTGGTCAGTTAAACACTAAAAACCCTGGCATTAAAGCGACAGTTTATGATCAAAAAGGTAAAGACGCAACAAAACTAGCCGGAAAAACTTATAACGTTACAAAACAACGAACTGAAGGAAATAACACTTATGTATTAATACAAAATGTTAATCAAAATACGCCAATAGGCTGGATTAATACAAAAGATATTAATACTCGTAATTTAAGCCAAACTAATGCTAAAAATGGTCAATATACTGTTAAAGCAACTAATAATGGTCTATACGCAGTGCCGTGGGGTACAAAATCACAACAACTTGATAAACTAAATAACCTTAAAAATAATCAATTCAATGCATCTAAATCTGTCTATGTTGATAAAGACGAATACGTTTATGGTATTGTAAATAACAAAACTGGTTGGATAGCTGCTAATGATTTGAATAAGGTACAACCATCTAATAATGCTAATGTTACAAATTCACAAAGTGTTACTAAATCAGCTGTAACACCGTATAAATACGATTATGTGATTATTAATAGAAATGGTAACTATTATTTAGATCCTACATCTAAGACTGCATCAGGTTCACTTAAAGATTTCTATCAAAGTATTTTCACAGTATATGAAACTCAAGTGATTAATGGTACTACTTGGTATCATGGTAAACTATCTAATGGTAAAGTCGTTTGGATTAAAGAAGCTGATTTACGTAAAGAATTAGTAAAATACTATGATTCAGGCATTACTTTAGATCAAGCTGTTGCTATCCAAAAAGGATTAACTGCTAAACCACAAATTCAACATACACCTGGAAAATGGGAAGATGCTACAGCAAATGAAATCAAAAATGCTATGGACTCAAGTAAGTTAATAAAAGATGAAACTCAAAAATATCAATTTTTACGTTTAGATAAAACTCAAAACATTGGTGCAACTGATTTAGATAAATTACTTGTTGGCAAAGGTATTTTAGAAGGTCAAGGTGCGGCTTTTAGTGAAGCAGCTCAGACTTATGATATCAATGAAGTGTATTTAATCTCTCATGCACTACTTGAAACTGGTAATGGTACATCAAAACTTGCAAATGGTGGCGATGTTGTAGACGGTAAAGTTGTTACTGATGGTAAAAACAAATATTATAATATGTTTGGTATCGGCGCAGTTGATAGTGACGCTGTAAAACAAGGATTTATAACAGCTAAAAATAATGGCTGGGATACAGTTAAAAAAGCTATAGTTGGCGGTGCTAAATTTATATCTGAATCGTATATAGATAAAGGTCAAAACACACTTTATAAAATGCGTTGGAACCCTGAAAATCCAGGTGTTCACCAATATGCAACAGATGTAGCATGGGCCTCTCATAATGCTACTCGTATTAAAGGGTTCTACGATTCTATGGATAAACTAGGTAAATATTTCGACGTAGATACGTATAAATAGTATTAGTTTAAAATATTGAATCAATTAAAAGAAGCGTACTAATGACAATGCTTAACGCAAGTTATTGTCATTATGTACGCTTTTTTTTATTAATTATCTAATGCATATATACTTGATGTACATTTAACTTATATAATAATTGATTTAAATTTTCTATATCTTTAGATGTAAGGTTTTGACAACGCGCTTCAATCAAAGCTACTCTAACCTCATTAATTTGCTGTACTAATTCTTTCGCCTTATCTGTAACCATCAAATCCTTACATCTCATGTCTTTATTAGATTGCTTACTCGTTATATACCCCATATGACATAACTTTTTTATCCAACGTGAAACAATCGATTGTTCTTTATTAATTTTCATAGTCAAATCATACTGAGATAACACTTCATAGTTATATAATATTCTTAACATTTCTAATTGTTCAGAAGTCAAATCAGTTCTCTGACCAAATCTTCTACTTACTAAATTTAAATCATTACCTGTAAGTGTAATTAACTGTTCTAGTTGTTTGTACATGTTGCTCATCTCCACTATCATTAATTTAACTTAGATAAAACCATAAGTTTTTCACACAATTTTATTCCTTAATATTATAATAGCATCCGTCATTATATACAATAATAAAAGACAAATTGTACTCTTTTGTTGCATTTCTCATAGGTTTTATAATAGATTAGAACTAGTGTATATAAAATTTATCGTACTACTTAAAGGAGAAAACGAATGTCACAATTGAAAGAAAGAGATTACTTTTTCGATAATGCTAGAGCTGTGCTGATTTTTCTTGTAGTCTTTGGCCATCTATTACAGCCATATACAGAAGCCAGCCCTCATTTATCTTCATTGTATTTAACAATATACAGCTTTCATATGCCAGGATTTTTATTTATTTCAGGCTATTTTGCGAAAAAAGCAGGTCAAGCTGGGTATTTAGAAAAAGTATCAAAAAAACTATTAGTTCCATATGTTATATTCTTTGGCTTTTTCTCTGTTTACTATTACTTAACTGGTAAAGAAGATAGTGTTCAGTTTGATCCTTTTGATCCGGTGTTCGCGTTATGGTTTTTACTCACATTATTCTTTTTCCATGTCATATTAGTAATAGTTAAGGATTATAAACCGTATTATGTACTACCTATAGCAGTAATCATTTCAATATTCGCTGGCTATTCAGAGAATATTGACAATTACTTAAGCTTTTCTAGGACGATTATGTTTTTCCCAATATTCTATATAGGCTATTTATTTACAAATAAACATACACAGCTTTTAAGAAATAAAAAGTTTCTACCTATAGCTATCATCACTTTACTAGCCTTTTATGTTATATACACCTATCATCCGATTAACTCCAATTGGTTGTTAGGCGATTCGCCCTATATGTCACTTGAAGGAAAGCTAGATTTCTACAGCCCAATCAAGAGATTGTTATTATACTTCATCGTTTTAATTTCGATGTTTGCTTTCTTTAATTTAATACCTGAAAAAGAAAAGTTTTTTACGTATATAGGTCGTAGAACCATGCATGTATATTTGCTACATGGTTTATTCATTGGTTTTATCCGTGGTTTTGGGATATATCCATTTAAAGATCATATCAGTATCTTAACTTATCTTTATTTAGTTATCGTTACATCTATAATTGTGTATATATTAACAACCAGATTAGTATCTAAATGGACAAACCCAATTATAAATTTACAATCTCCTTATAAATTCAAAGGGTAAATAAGTATTAAACCGAATTGTATTGATTTTAAATATGTTATGATAAATATTGAAGTACTTCCAATCAATCTATACATACAATAAATACAATTCGGTATTTTTAATTTTTGAGGTGAAAATATAATGCAACTTTCATTAAATAACAATTCTAAACATTTAACAGCCCCTAGCATCCGTCAATTTTCAAATCGCATTAAAGGAATTGAAGATTGTATTAACCTAACTATAGGTCAGCCGGACTTCCCTATGCCTAAAGAAGTTAAAGCTGCTTACATAAATGCTATTAATGAAGATCAAACGAAATATTCACATAATAAAGGATTAATTGAAACAAGGCATGCTGTGAGCCAATATTTTGAGCAACGCTATGGCTTTACATATAATTCAGAAGAAATCATTATCACTAATGGTGCCAGTGAAGCCTTAGATACTGCTTTAAGAAGTATCATAGATGAAGGAGATGAAATATTAGTTCCTGGTCCAGTATATGCTGGCTACATTCCACTCATCAAGACACTTGGTGGTATACCAGTTTATATTGACACGACAATATCTGACTACAAAGTAACACCTGAAGCACTTGAAAAACATATAACCAAAAACACCAAAGCGATACTACTAAACTATCCTACTAATCCAACTGGTGTAATATTGTCTTACAATGAAGTACAAGCTATTGCTAATATATTGAAAGATAAAGAGATTTTTATTATTAGTGATGAAATCTATGCTGAAAATACTTTCACTGGTAAACATACTTCTTTTGCCGAATTTGAAGTAATTCGCGATCAATTATTACTTGTTGGCGGATTAAGTAAATCTCATTCTGCTACTGGCATACGCATTGGTTTTTTAATTGGACCAGAGTATTTAATTGAAAAATTAACTTTTATGCATGCTTATAACTGTATTTGCGCCAATGTTCCTGCTCAAATTGCATGTATCGCAGCTTTAAATGAAGGTTTAGAAGCGCCGCAATACATGAATGAAGCCTATATTGAGCGACGGGACTTTTTGATTAATAAATTAGAGTCAATGGGATTTGAACTAAATGCTAAACCTGAAGGTGCATTCTATATTTTTCCTAGTATCAAGAATTTTACTGACAATGACTTCGACTTTTGTGTAGATGTATTAGAAAATGCACATATCGCTATTGTTCCTGGTTCTGCTTTTACCGATCTTGGTAAAGGACACGTACGTATTTCTTATGCATATGAACTTGATGCATTAAAAGAAGCTATGAGAAGACTGGAACAATATTTAGCCCTAAATTATAATTCATAACAAAAACCACCAACTAAATGTAAGTTTGAAATATGCCCTTGAAATTTCTTTTTAATAATTGATCTGGTGTAGATAAACTTCAACATTGATGTTGGTGTTTTCATTTTTAAATCGATATAATTATTAATTTACTTTGTTGTACTTATTAAATATAACTTTCATTTCTAAAGTTGCTCACTCTCATCTTTAGTATAGATATTTTTCTCAGCAAACGTTCTTAATATTCGATAATAAGCTAATGAATCTTCTTTCTCCATATCAAATTGCTGAATCACTTCTTCTGAAATTTTAGAAAATTCTTCCTTTAACTTTATCCCTTTTGTAGTTAACATTACTTTCACTCTGCGTTCATCATCTTCTGTTCTAAGACGACGAATCAATTCTTTTTTCTCTAGCCTTTTAATGATTGGACTAATTGTTCCTGAATCTAAGTACAATTCATCACACAACGTTTTTATGTATACTGGAATTTCGTTTTCAATATACAGCAAAACAATATAGTTAGGAAAACTTATATCATATCGTTTCAAATACTTATTAAATCTATTTACAATATCTTTGCTTGTTATATAAAACAAGTAACACATTTCTTTTCTCATTTGATCATACATATCTGTTGTCATATTTTCCTCCTTATCCCTTCTCAATTATAATATTAATCTAGGTTTTAATTTTAGTCAAATACAATAATTAAGTGTAAAAAAGTTTTCACATTAAAAATTTAACACTATATATTAGAGAGAGATTAGATTTATATTAACTTATCTATAATTTTTTGTATCTCTTATCATGTTACGTTGATAAAGTTAATAGTAAATAAATTTTTAACTTATATCACTTTTCTTAATAATATGTATCGTTTTACCTTTTTTACAAAAAAACTAGGTGAGGGATAGCCTCACCTAGTTAATCGGAATCTCATTATTGATTTTTAGTATTACTTTTCATTCAAATTCTATGGGAATTTTGGAAATTGGTCAAAGTCTGGATCGCGTTTTTCTTTAAACGCATCTCTGCCTTCTTTTGCTTCATCTGTTGTATAGTAAAGTAAAGTAGCATCACCAGCCATTTGTTGAAGTCCAGCTAAACCATCAGTGTCTGCATTCATAGCTGCTTTCAAGAATCTTAAAGCCGTTGGTGAATGTTGTTTCATTTCTTGACACCATTGTACTGTTTCATCTTCAACTTGATCTAATGGAACGACAGTATTTACTAAGCCCATGTCTAAAGCTTGTTGAGCATCATATTGACGACATAAGTACCAAATCTCGCGAGCTTTTTTGTGTCCTACTATACGAGCTAAATAACCTGAACCGTAACCAGCATCAAATGATCCAACTTTAGGGCCAGTTTGGCCAAAGATTGCATTGTCTGCTGCGATTGTTAAGTCACAAACGACGCTAAGTACATGCCCTCCGCCGATTGAATAACCTCTCACCATTGCAACTACAGGTTTAGGAATAACACGGATAAGTCTTTGTAAGTCTAATACATTTAAACGAGGAATTTGATCATCGCCTACGTAACCACCGTGGCCACGTACTTTTTGATCCCCTCCTGAACAAAATGCTTTGTCCCCTTCACCAGTTAAGATAATAACAGAAACACGTTGGTCATCACGCGCTCTTGTAAACGCGTCTATCATTTCTTGTACTGTATTTGGTGTAAATGCGTTACGAACCTCAGGACGATTAATCGTTACTTTTGCAATACCGTCATATATTTCATATTTAATTTCTTTATATTCTTTAATTGTTTCCCACTGTCTAGTCATTTTGCTCCTCCTTATGAATAAAACCTAATACTATTCTATCAAATTCTGCAAATTCTTCCACATGTACTGTATGACCACTTTGTTCTACTTCATTTAACTCCGAGTTATGAATCATAGTTTCCATTTGTTTAGCAATCTTACAGAATTTACCATCTAGAACACCTACTATAATACAAGTCGGTACTTTAATTTCCTTTAACTTTGGCCATAAATTAGGCATTTGTCCAGTACCGTAATCACGCAATGCCTTCGCTAAACGCAATGGATTTTGACGTAAGCGCATATCACGTATTTCTTTCTTAATAGATTTATCTAATTCATGCTGTGTATAGAAAAGCGGTAACTTTTCCCAATCATTAACAAAAATTTCTAAACCTGCAATTTCTAGTACTTTAGCTCTAGCCTGATCAACCAATTGCCTTTCATTACGGTCTTCTAATTCTTTAATTCCTGGTGATGTACTTTCTATAATCAATCCTGCTAAAGCGACTTGCCCTTCAATTCCATAATACAATGCAATTCTACCACCCATTGAATAACCGTGTAAAAACAATTGATAGCTTTGGAATGTTTTTAATAGCTCATCTAACTGGTCTGTAATAAATGGGAAATTCCATGTTTGATTTATATCTGAGTCATCTTGGCCGTGTCCAGGTAAATCTACAGTTAAAATATTCAACTTTTCTTGCAAGACATGCACATGTTTACTAAAAGCCTGTTGGTCACTGATAAACCCATGTAACATAACCAATAATTCATCTGTATCGCATTTTGATTGATAAAATTTATAATTTAACATTAACAATATCACTCAACTTTTTATAGAGTTTTAGATGCTGTTGTTTATTTTCTTCACGTTGTGTAATTATTTCGTAAATATGTGCACCAAATTTTGATAAATCAGCATATTTAAACGCTTCGATTGATTCATATCTATCAAATGCAAAATCATATAGCAAAGCTGTATGTTCAAAATTAAGTCCTGTTGGTGTACCAAACAAGCGTTCAAAATAATCTTCAGCTGATTCCTTTTGAGGTAAATATGAAAAAATGCCACCACCATCATTATTGAGTAGAACAATATTTAAATTAATATCATTCAATTTAGACATTAATAAGCCATTCATATCGTGATAAAACGCTAAATCTCCTATTAATAGAGTTACTTTTTTATGAACTGCCATGCCTAATGCTGTTGATATTACCCCATCGATACCGTTTGCGCCGCGGTTCGCAAATACTTCCGCATCACAATCGATAAAGAGATTATCAACATCACGGATTGGCATACTATTACTAACAAACAAGGCATCTGAAGTTGTTAATTTGTCTAATACATTCGCGACGTATGCAGCTTCATCTGTTGCCGTTCTTACATAATCTCTAATCTCAACAATAGCATGTTTCTCTAATGTCTGCCATTTCTCTAACCAACGCTTACGTTCGACAATTGGCGTTTCTGACAATTGTCTAAAGAAATCATTGGCTGACATTTCATAGGAAACATGTGGTGTGATTGGAAATGCATCCGGTTTATCATTATTTTGAATTAAAATTTGAAATGCTTCTGTTTCTTTTAACCATTGATTTAATTTTTTAGAAACAACTGGTTTACCAACTCTAATAATAAAATCAATATCTAACTGTAACCCTGCTCTAAATAATAAGTCATAGCTCGTCACAACATTAGGATGATGTTCACGTCTTAGTTGACTCAATGGATCAGCTAATATTGGTACATCATGTATCGTTGAAAAAGTTAGCACTTGATCAATATCTTGATGTTGCATGTCTCCAACGATAATCAAGCCCTTACTCTTTTTAATAATCGAACTAATTTCATTTAAACTAGTTGTTTTTTGATAATGTGGTAAGATTTTCATATCTGATGTTAACCATTCAACCTTCTCCATATTTGGAATTAATGGTTCTCTGAATGGTAAATTTAAATGAATTGGACCACGATGCGGTCCATATAAAAATTGACTCGCTTTTTGCAGTTGGAATTTGACGGTTTTCGTCATAAAATCTTCCGCTTCATTCGTATCAACTATTGGAAAATCAAATTGATATTGCACATAATTTTGAAACATATTCGTTTGGTTGATCGCTTGAGGCGCACCAATATTTCGGAGTTCATGTGGGCGATCACTTGTAAGCACTACTAAAGGTAAATGACTTAAACTACTCTCTGAAACAGCGGGTGTATAGTTTGCAGCAGCGCTACCTGAGGTACACAGAATAGCAACTGGACGTTCGCTTCCTTTCATTAATCCCATAGCAAAAAACGCAGCACTTCTTTCATCTGGATGAATCCAAGATTTTAATTTAGGATGTGCCTCAACTGCAATTGCCAATGGTGTTGACCGTGAACCTGGGCTTATTACTACTTCTCTTATGCCATAAGCATATAATTCTGAAACAAAAGTAAATACTTGTTTCGTTAGTGCATCTGTATGATTATTCATATTCCTCGACTCCTAAAGCTTTCATCATAGGGTTAAATTTAACTGCCGTCTCTTCTACTTCACTATCTGCATCAGAATCACTCACAATACCACAGCCGGCATACAATGTGGCTTGGTTGTTTTTAATCAACATCGAACGAATTGCCACAATAAACTCACAGTTGTCATACATATCAATATAACCGACTGGTGCGCCATAAAGTCCGCGTGTACCGAATTCATTTTGTTCAATATATTCTAATGCTTCAACTTTCGGATAACCTCCTAATGCTGGTGTCGGGTGCAGATTATCCAATAAGCCTATATAAGATTCATATTTTAATTGACCTTTTATTTTTGTATATAAATGATATAAATGGTCATTTGTTAATATTTGTGGTTCTTCGTTATAAGCAACGTCTTCTACATAAGGTGATATATCATTTAATATACTTTCAACAACAAAGCGATGTTCATTCAAATTCTTTTCATCATTTAAAAAAGCTTGGATATTTTCATTATCTAATTCACCTTGATGTGTGCGTTTTATCGTCCCCGCCACTGCTTTCGTCGATAGTATTTCATCATTTATTTCCATTAATTGTTCTGGTGTCTGTGAAAAGAAAACACTATCTTGTGACTCTAAAATAAATAAATAACTATTATGTTCTCCTTGAGAAGCCTTTTTCAAAATATAAGGTATTTTAATCTGTTTATCAAAGATTATTAAACGTTTTCTCGCTAATACAATTTTTTTATTTTCATCTAATATGTCAATCGTATCTTTTACTAAATCACGCCACTCATCTTTATATATGTCTTCAATACGCTTAATATCCCCTATTTCAAAGTCAGGATAAATATTTGTTTGAGTTAATTTATCTATAATCGATACAAACGTACCAATTTCAAATTGATCTGCTTTCACTGTATAAGTTATATAGGTATATCCTTGCTCCATTGTTACTAATACTTCAGGTAAGATAAAATGATTAATACCAAATTCGCGCCATTCATCACCAGATTTATGCGTAGAGAACTGGAAGCCTCCACATATTTTCAAATGATGTTTATCAGAATTTGGATGAATTAATTCAATGTCATTTTTATATTTTTCCCATTCACGGAAAATAGATTGTTTATTTTCAAAATCATTTTTAAATCTTGTAATAGCATGATAGCCAAAGAATGAAGTTTCGTTGTCATTTTTCTTAAAATAAAAACGGTCTCCCGCACAATCTTCCGTTATATGAAATAATATTGTAGGATCTAATTCATAATTCAATTTTGCTTCTACAGAGACCCAAGTATGATTACTTTCGTATACCGCTTCGACAATTTCACTTTCCTTGACGTCAAAAGTCATCTATTTCACTTCTTTCATTTATCAGTTTGTACTCATTATGATATTGTACCACTTTTCACAATGTGTGTATGGTTTCTAGCTTATTTCATTCATACATTTTTACGTAATTTGACCTTTCTAACTTCTTCCATTAAAATATATTTGATAAAAAATATTATAAATTAAAAGAATACGAGGTAAATCATTATGGCATCTCAATATCAACAATATTCTACTGTCAAAAAATACTGGCAGTTAATGCGACCACATACTTTAACTGCTGCAGTGGTGCCTGTACTTGTCGGTACTGCTACTTCAAAAATCTTTATCCTTGGTAGTGAAAACCAACTAAATCTTAGTGTTTTTCTAGCAATGTTAATCGCATGCTTACTCATTCAAGCTGCAACAAATATGTTTAATGAATATTATGATTTTAAGAAAGGACTCGACGATCACACTTCTGTAGGTATTGGTGGTGCAATCGTTAGAAATGGCATGAGTCCTAAGTTAGTCTTGAACTTAGCCATTGCATTTTATATCATAGCTGCAATACTAGGCATATTTATTGCCATACAAAGTTCATTTTGGTTATTACCTATTGGTCTTGTGTGCATGGCTGTTGGATATTTATATACTGGTGGTCCATTCCCCATTTCATGGACTCCTTTTGGCGAATTATTTTCAGGCGTATTCATGGGTATGATTATCATTTTAATTTCTTTTTTCATTCAAACAGGTAATTTACAAAGCTTAGTTGTTTGGATAAGCATCCCAATCGTTATTACTATCGGGTTAATTAATATGGCGAACAATATCCGTGACCGTGTTAAAGATAAAGAAAGTGGTCGTAAAACGCTACCTATCTTACTTGGCAAAAATAATTCTATTCGTTTCTTAGCACTAATGTATATTGTCGCTTATATACTAGTTATATATATCACTTTCTTCCAACCTGGTGGTTCAATCTTTTATTTACTAGCATTGTTATCATTCCCTATGCCTATTAAAGCAGTGCGTAGGTTCAAGAAAAATGACACACCACAAACAATGATGCCTGCCATGGCCGCAACTGGTAAAACTAACACGTTCTTCGGTTTATTATATGCGCTAGGTATTTATATCAGTGCAATATTAGGCGGTATTTAATAAAGTACGTTTTATGTTAAATCCCTATTAAATATACTTTATTATCGACCTTCATTAAATGAAGGTCGATTTTTTATTGTTTTTTATCACTGATTGGTAAGATCATGTGATAATGCATATGACCATATAAGTCAAACTCGCTAACAATTTGGAATCCTAGTTTTTTATAAACGTAAAGTGCCCCATCATTATGAACATCACAATTTAAACTCCACTTTTTATCACTGTATGCCTCTATAACATGTTGTACTAACTGCGTTGCTACACCTCGACCGCGATATTGAGGGAAAGTCGCAACAGTTTCGATATACCATTCATCATCATTCGCTTCTTTCATCGGCATAGGAGTTCCGTATGCACGAATATCATCATCTAGATCCATATCCAACCATGCCTGTTCAAGCGCAATTTCTTTGTCCCCAGGATATGCGATTAAGCAACCAGCTACCTCGCCTTCTATTTCATAGACCCACGTGTTACTATAATGTCCTCTATAAGGTACTTCAATCATACTCTGTTCCATAATTTTAAGCAGTCGTGATTTATCTATATCTTCAACCATTTGTATATCAAGTTCACTCCAAATGATATAACATAGTTCAGCAATTTTCGGTGTATCACTTGGTTTTGCTTTTCTAATCATCAGTAACGCTCCCCTTATTCATAAGTTCTTTGATTCTATTATATACGAATCAACTGAAAAATTCGAAGTAATCATGATACTACATACTGATTTTTATAGGAACAATAGTTTTTTATTGTTGTAAACTTAGATTTAAGAGATAATTAAAGCAATTAATTTAATACGAAAGGATATGGGCACATGAAAGTAAACAAAGTAATCTATGTTGTACTCGCATTCATATTAGGTTGGTGCGGAATCCATAAGTTTTACTCTAATCAACTTTTACAAGGCATTATCCATCTCATTTTCTTCTGGACGGGGATTCCATATATTATTGCAATAATAAGTGGAATTATTACTATTTTCTTTCATAAGGCTGATGAAGATGGTTTAATTACTTTTGAAAAATAATACGCATTGTAGAAAATAATTCATAAATTTACAAAAACATCTATATTTCACTTAGAACAGGGTAAAGAAAATATAATCCAAATTAAAATTTCGAATTGTAACTTAGGAGGTTTAAAATGAAAAATATAATTCAACGCATATTTAGAGCATTAGCTGTAGGCTATATTGTTAGAGCGATTAGAAATCTAATAAGTAAAAAATAAAAACTATCTCATTATATAATTAGCCACTTAATAAAAGTGCAGTATACAAATTATCAAAATAGAAGGGAGTGAGACATTATTTAAAGTCTCACTCCCTTCTTTAATTTGCGTGTAATAAGTCTCTCATAAAATTAATCCTAAAATCGCCATATAAACAATCATTACTTTTTTGAATTAAAATACTCCTCTAAAGGTAGTTTACTTTTGCATTTGAAGTAACTACCCTTAGAGGAGTTTAATATTTATATAAAAGTTCTAAGACATGTACTAAAAAATGTTTGTCATTAAGTAAAACAGAGACCTATCAGCACCTCGATTTACTATTTAAAGAAGCTTACTACAATAAAAAACACTAATAGAGTAGTTTTTAACTATTAATTTGCGCTCTATATACGTGTCCTTTATCTACAAAAAATTGAACAGTTTTATTGCCTACTTTATATTTATAAACTTTACCTACAGCAGTTTCAACGGGTTTCTCTACTGGTTGACCATAAACATTTATTAATTTTTGTGGCGTTACAGTTCGTCCATCTAGGTTAAATGCGACTTGATCTGCTTTATGATTACTCACTTTGTAAAAAATTTGATCATACACTTTTACTTCATTAGATGCGTCTGACTTATTGCTAGTAAGTTTATAACCATTAATCTTTACATTATCGTATTTCAATGCTGTTTTAAAATTCTTATCTAATACAAAATTACTACTTGGAGCTGTGTAACCGTTATAATTATACCATGGTGTTTGTGCAGCTTCTGCTTGCTTCTCTATACCTTCTCCATTTACAACATTAGCACCTAAGACAGTCCCAAAAACAATACTACTTGCTAAAACAATTTTTGATAATTTCTTCATTTCAAAGTTACCTCCTCAGTTTTTGTTTTAAATCTTTAACTCACACTATTATATTACGATAGCATTACAAATATTACAACTATTTTTATAATATTTATCACAATATTTTAGAATTTCTAATATAAATTTTTAAACTGAATACTTACAGACTTCTTTATTTTATTGTTGTGAAATTTACTTTTATTTAAATTATCAATATCTTAACTTAAAAATCCATAAAAACATAGCACAATATATAGTAATGACTGATAAATTAGGGATTATCGTACTTAAAGATATCTTAAATGCTATTATCACTACCATTAATATTATTATTGATGCTATCTCTAAGTAACAAATCTAATTAGTTCTTTTCATTTCAAAAAGGCTAAATCAGAAATCACTCTGATTTAGCCTTTTTATTTTTATACAATAACAATTATAATAAATAAGTAATTTCACCCTATTTTTTAAAATTTAGAAATAAAAAAACAAACCAAAGCTCCTATATTAGCTTTTAGTTTGTTTTGTTTTTGTAATATCAAGTAACAAAAACGTAACATTATAGTAATGTAATATTGCTACTTAACAGATATATGTAGATGTCTGAAGTCCACTTGCTATAGCTTATCACATTAATTATATTAACCAAATTAGGGAATCTCCTTATTTTTAAATAGAAAAACTCATCATATTAGTAAAAATCACTTTCAATAGTTATATAATACATGCTCGTTGGCATATAATAAACAGTAGTAATGTCTTTAAAATACAAAAAAACCATCCCAAAGGATGGCTACGAAAAGATACTTTCAGGTGGTTAAGGGGGGACACCATATACACCCTACCACTAATACGAAAACTCTCATATTAGTATATTCCCTTAACTTTTTAACAATTAATAATATAAACTCATCAAAACAAAAAACTCCCGTTAAACCAACGCTTCATTTACGTCAATTTAACGAGAGTTCTTTTCTTACGGAAACGGAGGGATTCGAACCCTCGCGCCGCTTTCACGACCTACACCCTTAGCAGGGGCGCCTCTTCAGCCAACTTGAGTACGTTTCCAATGGCTCCACAGGTAGGACTCGAACCTACGACCGATCGGTTAACAGCCGATAGCTCTACCACTGAGCTACTGTGGAATAATCAATGCCTTTAATCAAGCACAAATACTATTATATCAACTATCTTTAATTTTTCAAGAGGTATACAAAAAAAATATGCGGAATATTTACACTAAAGTAATATAATATTCCACATATGTCTTTTTTACATTTTTTATTTACTAATTTTTGCTATTTCGATTCAAACAACGAATATTTAGCCAACGCTTCATATATATTTAATTGTGGTTTAGTATAATCAATTGGCGAATCAGGATCAAATGTAGCGACTCTTGCTGCCCTATCCATCATGTAATAATAATATATACCATTTAAATATTGATGATGCATGCTATGAGCAGAAATGTTAGCTACAATACTTTGATTATCTACAAAAGTAACCTTACATTTCTTTTCTTTAAGTGGTCTAATATTATGTACATAATGGATATTAATCCAGGTATTATCTGCTTTACGATCAGAGTGTG
Source organism: Staphylococcus sp. Ze2 (assembly GCF_048568365.1). Taxonomy (NCBI): domain Bacteria; kingdom Bacillati; phylum Bacillota; class Bacilli; order Caryophanales; family Staphylococcaceae; genus Staphylococcus; species Staphylococcus sp. Ze2. The sequence goes on from NZ_CP183486.1 coordinate 2,231,721, forward strand.
TGGGAAAGAAATAAGTGGGAAATAATGGAGTGAATAGAATGGGTGGCTTACTGCTTATACCTGTAATACGCATGGTATCTTCTTTTTTAAATACATAACTGCTACCATAAAACCTACATGAACGGTCGATTATTTTTGATACTCGTTCTTTAATAATTTGACTGTCGGCTTTATACCTTAGCAAGTAACTACCTTCATAATGTCCAGTAGCTAAATTGCATGGTTGTAAAACCATATCACCTTTTTTAATAATATATGGTTGAATCATTGTTGTTACCTCCTTCATAACTTTTGGTGATACTCAAATAATATATCATCAACATCTTAAAATCAATAAATAATATAAATACTTTTATAAATTTCCTGCAATTAATTTTTAGTATAATGCTTTTTTCGATTTCTCATTTTCAGTAAACTTGCATGTAACACTATTTTTTCGGAAAAATCAGAATATTCATTGATTTAAAAATTAAAACCTTGTATACTATATGTAAATAAAGATAGAAAGGCTGTGACGTTTATGAAACACAATACACATGTAAAATACAATACTTTAGAATCATTTGTATCAACAATTAACGACTTAGGTATTGAATTAATCATCGATGAATCTTTACGCAATGTTCGCAAGCAAGAGTTGGAACGACTTATCGATAATGCGCTTAAAAATAAAAACGAGAATGATTTCAAACGTTATACTGAAGAATATAGAAACTTGGAGGAATTCCTCGTTGGTTAATTTAAAGGCTTGTTATTTAAAATAAGGTCTATTCCCTACTTATCAATTAAGTTAGTGAATAGACCTTTTACATTTTCAAAATTATTTTTATCTAAAGTTTTATGACATGAGTCTAATTAGTTCATGCCGATCGATATCTCCAAAATAATGATAAATATCATAATTTGAAAGCGCCTCTTCAATACTATCAAATTCATGCATTGTACCTTCTAACGCATTTTCTAATTCCGTAATATCACCTTCACCAAAGAAATCACCGAAAATTTTTGCGTGTTCAATACGTCCTTTCTTTACATCTAATTTAATCTGTACGAAACCTTTTTCAAATTTTTCTTCTCTTTCAAAGTTATATTTCGGGTTTCTTCCATAATTCCATTCCCAGGTACGATATTTTTCATTGCTTAGCTTTTCTATTTTTTGCCAATCTTCATCTGTAAGTTTATATTCTTCTACTTGAGTTTCGCCAAAAATACTTTTTAGAATTATTTCTTTGAATTCATCTATATCTATTGGCTCATCTAAGAATTCAGAAATATTTGCAACTCTACTTCTTACAGATTTAATACCTTTAGACTTAATTTTTGCTGGGTTCACTTTTAAAGCATTCTGAACTTCATCTAGTTCACTATTCAACATTAAAGTACCATGACTAAACATACGATCTTTTACTTTTACCATAGCATTTCCTGATATTTTAGCTTCACCAACTTGTATATCATTTCTTCCACTTAATTTTGCATCAACACCAAGCGATTTCAACGCTTCAACAATTGGTTCAGTAAATTTTTGGAAATTATGGAAGCTATTGCCATCATCATCCGTAACAAAACTAAAATTTAAATTCCCTGTATCATGATAAACTGCGCCCCCACCAGATATACGTCTTACAACATCGATACCTTGTTCATCAATATATGATTGGTTCACTTCTTCAATAGTATTTTGATTTTTGCCAATAATAATGGATGGTCTATTTATATAAAATAAAAAATAACTATCATCTTTAGGCATGTTTTTTAATACATACTCCTCCATTGCTAAATTAAGCGTTGGATCTGTAATATTATTGTTACTAATAAACTTCATTTACTACACTCCTTTTCCATATTATATACCCTTACCTTATTTATGCTATATTTTCACAAAAATTGCCAATCATTCACTTTGAGAATAAAGTAAAATTTATAAATTGTCTTATATCAAGCAATTTAATGGTTATTTGTTTATTTGTAAGAGGATTTTTTGTATAATATTATCTAGTTAGCATTTCTAGGGAGGACTAAAAATGACTGTTGCAGAAGTTGGAAATATCGTAGAATTTTATGATGGCTTAAAGGGTCGAGTAGAAAAAATTAATGACAACTCAGTAATTGTTGATTTAACAATTATGGAGAACTTCGAAGAACTAGACTTGCCTGAAAAGACTGTCATTAATCATAAACGGTATACAATCGTTGAACAAGAAGGATAGTTAAAATGAATAGACTTTCTAAGGCATTAATATGGTTTATTGTAAGTTTTCTTGTATTCCACATTATCTTATATGTTATGTGGGGCGAAAAACAAGAATATTGGTATCTATATACCGGCATCATGCTAATCGCAGGTGTTAGTTATGTTTTTTATCAAAGAGATATAGAGTCTAAACGGCTACTGACGTCTTTAGGTATAGGTATCATTACAGGTATTGTGTTAATCGTTATTCAACTTATTATCGCAGCTATAGCTACCGATATTAAATATGCTGAATTAATAAAAGAACTAACACGTACAGGTGTGTATTATAAATGGCAAATGCTAGTTACATTAGTTTTTGTAATACCTTGCCATGAATTATACATGCGTACTGTATTACAAAAAGAATTACTAAAATTAAATTTACCTAGTTGGTTAGGTATTATAATTACAGCATTTTGTTCAGCTTCTTTATTTTACTACCTAGATAATTTATGGATTGTATTCTTTGTGTTTATTGTACAAATCGTACTTTCATTAAGTTATTTTTATACACGTCGAATCGCCACAACGGTTATTGCACAAATTGTAGCTGTTGTCATCTTATTAATATTTAACGCATAAACCTTAAAAAAGCATTATTTGTTTTAAAAACAGGGAGATTCATTATAAAATGAATCTCCCTGTTTTTTATTTTATGACCTCAAATGTTTGTTTTTGTTGAATCTGATAGTCTTGATTTTTTAAATTACGCGAAATTAACTCTACCATTGTGATTTCACCAGTTTCATGAATCACAGCATCTTCTAAATACTGTCTATAATTTCTATAGCAGTAATCTGTCATACTTACACGATACATATGATCTAGTCTAATATTTTTAAGAGTAACACGGTTAAACGGTTCGGCATTCATATCTATAATGTAATCTACACCTTGCCAGAATGTACAAAGTGTCTCATCTACAATAGTTAGGCTAAGCTCTCCTTGGCTAAACTCAATATGACCATAACAATATTCTAAAATATCTTTAATTTGTTGACCTTTAATCGTTAAATCAATTGGAATATCAGGATGAGGGTGCGCATTATATAGTTCCTCATTCGTAATTGTACCTGACAATCCCTTTTCACCGCTTATAGGTAAATGTACACATGAAATATCGTAATCAAATGCTAATCTTATACTATCATGTAAGAGCTGTGTAAACTTATGAGGTTTTGTGATAACATCGCCTAACCCCTCAACTTTAGCGTCAATATCTGTGTTCGTTAAAACTTCCTTACTCCAATGTTCAACCGTTTTCCTATCATAAAAAGTTAAATTTAATAAATCCTTATCTTCATGATATTCATTCAAATCAATAATTTGAGATTGGATATCTTCTAATTCATATGAAGTTGTGCGCTTTTTAAAATTAATTTTCACATGAATTAACTGTTCAGCATTTTGCCCTGCTTGAACATAAACCGTTTTATCATTTTGACCTATAAACGTTTGATGTTGGTGTCCAGTAATCAATAAATCTATAACTCCTAATGTCTGCATTAATTTTTCCGCTTCATTCACATTCTGTTCATGCTCATTAGCTGACTTATTTAACTGATTAAGTCCACCGTGATAAATCACTATAAGAAATTCTGGTTTCTCTGTTTCATGTATAAAACGAATCCAACGTTTAGAAGATAATAAAGTTTTTTCAATTTGAACATCTTTTTCCATTTCAAAATGTTCTCTTTCCATTAATCCATCAGAAGTTAAACCTACTATAGCAATCTTCACGCCTTCAATTTCTTTAATAGTATATGGCGTAGAAAAATAAGGCTCCCGTGTACGCTTATATTCAATATTTGCTGATAACCAAGGAAACCTAGATAGCGACACTGCTCTTGAAAAGAATGACAAACCAAATTTAAATTCATTTGGACTAATACCACTTGCATCATAGTTCATTGCATTCATCAATTTTATCATTGGATGACGTTTGTACGGTGCAACTACCGCATAATAGAATGCTGCTAAAGAACCTGCTAAACTACCGCCACTATCTAATAGAATGACGTGGTCGTTTTCTTCTCTTATCGATTTAACATAAGTACCTGCTCTATAAATATTTGAGCTATAATCTCCATTAAGAAAATAACTATGCATATCTGAAGTTGTGATAACGTCTATTGCAATCTTTTCACTTTTTTTCATATGCCTCTCTCCTCATTAACCACAGTTTAACATGTTTTGAAAATACCATGATACTAAAATACCATTTTTATAACCTCAAATAGTTTAATTTTAATTAAGTAGCTTTATTTTCTAAAAGGTCTATTTTACATATCAAATAACAATATCAATTTAGTATTAAATTTTTAAAATTTTACTTATGAGTCACTAGCTCAATTTTTTGAGAGTGGTCGTTCGTTCACCTGAGCTTTCGCTCATGCGTTAGAGTCACTAGCTCAATTTTTTGAGAGTGATTGTTCGTTCACCTGAGCTTTCGCTCATGCGTTAGAGTCACTAGCTCAATTTTTTGAGAGTGATTGTTCGTTCACCTGAGCTTTCGCTCATGCGTTAGAGTCACTAGCTCAATTTTTTGAGAGTGATTGTTCGTTCACCTGAGCTTTCGCTCATGCGTAAGAGTCACTAGCTCAATTTTTTGAGAGTGACTCTAAAAAAGGTCCGAAGCATATATCTATGCCCCGGACGCTCATACAATAGTTATTTCATTACGCTACTTATCTCACTTTGATTAACCAATCTGTACACGCTCTTTTGGATAATGATATTTTTCTGGTTCACGACGTCCACCAATCATAATGATGAAACTAATTAATCCAACACGACCGATAAACATCAATATCATAAGTGCCGTTTTTGACATATCATTAACATCACCTGTTACCCCTAAAGATAAACCGCATGTACCAAATGCTGACATTACTTCAAAAAATGCTTGTAAAAATGTTATTTTTCCATTCTCCACAACAAGTATAAAAATCATACTTGCAAAGGTTAATATTCCTGCCATCGTAAATACTGCAAATGAACGTTGAACATCTGTAGTATGAATTTCACGATTAAATGCTTTAATTGATAATTTTTCTGTATTATTTCTAAAGTTAAATAGGAATAATATTAAAATGGCAAATGTTGTTGTTCTGATTCCTCCACCTACTGAACTCGGAGATGAACCAATAAACATTAAAATACTCATAACCACATTTGTACCTTCACCAAAATGGCTTACATCAATGGTCTGCAATCCAGCACTTCTAGTAGTTGCCGATTGGAATAACGCATAAAATAATGATTTATGCCAACTCATATTTTGAAATGCATGATTATATTCTAGCAATAAAATCATAATCACTCCGAATACAAATAAAACTAAATATGTAACGGTTGTGATCTTCGCAAATAATGAAAACCTAAAATTTGGGATCCTATTTTTAATATAAGCCTTTACTTCAATCAAAACTGGAAAACCAATTGAACCTAAAATAATCAAAAACATTACAATCGTTTGCACAAAATAATCATTTGCATACGGTATTAAAGATTGACCAGTTATATCCAAACCACCATTTGTGGTTGCAGACACGGCAACGAAGAATCCTTGCATAATAGCATATTGTAAATCTGGTGTATCTCTATAGAAATAGAAAGCCAGAAGTGCTGCACCTACTACTTCAATAATTAAAATCGTACGTACAATATCCAAAATGAGTTTAACTGTACCACTCATAGTGTCTTTGTTATTATCTAGCATAATCAATTGGCGTTCCCGCATACCTATATGTTTCCCTAATACAACCCATAACATGGTTCCTATCGCCATTACGCCGATACCACCAATATTAAGTATAATCATAATAATGATTTGACCAAATGTTGTATAAGTTTCGACTATATTAACAGGAGAAAGACCAGTAACACTTACACCAGAAACAGCAACAAATAATGAATCTATTGGATCTACCTTTATACCTGGTTTATGAACAAAAGGTAAATTCAGCAATAAAAACGCTACAATAATTGCTATAATATAATACATCACAATACCTTGTTGAGGGCTTGATTTTTTAAATAATTGATTGAAAATGGACAACGTTTATTCACCCCAACGCTACTTCAATTTAATATTAATATCTTGTACTTTTCCATCTCTATATACTTTTGCGGTTAGTGTTTTTAAATCATCTTTATGACTAAATATGATTTGTCTATATCTAAGATTATCTTCTACTTCTTTACCATCTAATTCTACTATTACATCATTTTTTTGCAACCCAGATTTTTCTCCAATAGAATCATCTTTGACATTCCCAATCAACACCCCATTATTTACATCATCAGGTAAGTTGATTGATTGTCTTGTCGTATCATCAATATCTGCAATATTAGCCAATTCTACACCAGTATTAGGATATATTACTTCACCTTTAGCTTCAAGTTGTTTCGCAATAGATTCCGCATCATTAACTGGGATAGCAAACGCAATACCTTCAACATTATCCATGTCAATTTTTAGTGATGCAATACCAACTAATTTACCATTTTTATCAATTACACCTCCACCAGAATTACCTGGATTTACAGGCGCATCCATCTGGAAAGCACTCATTAATACATCGTATTTATCGTCTTTATCAATATCTACTGGCACATGTCGATTTAATCCAGATACAATACCTTCTGAGACACTACCTTTAAAATCAACCCCTAAAGGATTACCTACCACAATAATAGGTTCTCCTAGTACTAATGTACTTGAATCTCCCATTTTAATGGCTTTCACGTCGCTATCAGATTTCACTTTCGCTTTGATGACTGCAATATCTGAAAATCTATCTGTACCAATCACTTTACCTATTGAATAGTCATTATTACCGTATGTAATCTTTTGTTCTTTTTTATCACCAACAACATGTGCGTTTGTCATAATAAAAATAGAGTCGCCTACTTTTTTGTAGACGACACCTGAACCTAATTCGTTTTCTTTACCTGCTTCTTGTGTCTCTTTCTCTGCAGATGATGATTCATTACTTGTATCATTTTCTACTGTTACAACTGAATGAATCGCACTATTTGCACTTTTCATTGTAGCAGTATAAGTCTTATCTTTATCACTATTGTTTTGAAATACATGATCTTTTGTGTTTCCATTATTATCTACATTATTAAAGATTGCTTGAATTAATATCAATAATAATACAACTGCAACAACAATTAATATTTGTGCCCATTGTTCCATAAAAAAGTACTTAACTCTATCCATAAATGACTGTGGTTGCTTATCATTTTGTTGGTAAGCCGTTTTTCTATGAGAATTTGATTCATCGCTCACACCAATATTGAGTTGTGTTTTACTTTCATTTTCGTCTTCTATATAGTTATTTACACGTGATTGTTGTGCTTCTTCAGAGTAAAAATGGTCGTCTTGTATATTTTTCGGTTCATCTTTGTTTTCTGAATGATCGTATTTTGCTTCATTATTATGTTTTACTTTATCATTTGAATAATCTGTAGTTTCTGTAATATTATCATTTAAAGATGTATCAGATGGTTTTGCTGATTTAACTGTAGCATTTGTCTCTTTCTGTTGATTTTCATTAGATGATTCATTAATTTGATTTTGGCTACTTGTAACACCATTATTATTGCTACGTGCTTTCATAACTTGTTGTTGCTGTTGAATCTCTTCCTGAGTCAATTTCTCTATACGTGCTTTCCTCAAATTTTCTTTCACACGCTCTTCATTATTCTTAGCTAGTTCTTCTGCTTTTTTTGCACGTTGTTTTCTTGCTTTACGTTCAAATTGTACACGTTGTTCCCGTTCTTCATTATGAAAATACTCGCGTCTTTTACGGCCGTATTTTTCTTTTGGGATTACATGTTTTTTATTATCTTTCACCATTACTCCCCCTAAAACTGCATGTTTCATTAACTTCCATTATGACATATCACATAAAATATTTCTGCTTTATTTTTATTTTATTACTATATATATGTGATTATAAGCACTTTGAGTATATATTTCTATCATTAACATGTCTTTACGCTTAAATTATTATAAAAAAACTCCTCCCAAAATTTCCACTATTATAGTGTCCACTTTAGAAAGAGTATTTTAATAAGTTAGCTCTCTATTTTGTTATCAAGTTTATTTTTCTTGTTGTTTATTTTTACGAACAGAACCTAACCATCCGATAAGAACTAATAAGATCATTATCGACCAGAAGATGGACTGCCATAAAACTCCATGTGGGAAATGCTCATCTAACACTCCAATATCAGGGTGAGCAAGCACCATAACAACTAATTTGACGCCTACCCAACCAACAATCGCAAACGCTGCACCTTCCAAACCAGGATATTTATTCAATAAGTTTACAAACCAAGTTGCAGCAAAACGCATAATGATAACACCTAACATACCACCTAAGAACATAACTATAAATTGGCCTAAATCCATGCCACCAAAATGGATACCCACTGTCGGCAAGGTAACTGCTATAGCAAGTGCCGCAAGCATTGAGTCAATTGCAAAAGCTATATCGGCAAATTCTACTTTTAACACAGTGCCCCAAAATGATTTAGCACTTGCATGTATCTCTTTTCCAGATTCATCAAAGTGATGATCATCATTTCCTTCGTTGTTATCATGATCTTTTTCGTTAAAGAAGGATATCAAATTCCGTATAGACATATACAATAGATATAAAGCACCTAGTGCTTGTATCCACCAGAAATGTGCGATAACACTAATTAAGAATAAAGATATGAAACGGAATATAAAAGCACCAAGCAAACCATAAAATAACGCTTTTTTTCGTTGTTCCGGCGGCAAATGTTTAACCATTACTGCCATTACGACTGCATTATCTGCAGCTAATAAACCTTCTAAAAATACGAGCACTACTAACACCCATAGGTAAGGTAAAATCAAACTCGGATCCATATAGGACATCTCCTTTAGTTTTTTTACATAAAAATAGAGACCTAAGCTAAGTCAATGCATGTGGCACCTCTTCATCGTATTTTAATAAACATATAGTAAATTAAATACAATTCACAGATAATATACACTGTTAGCAAAGGTCTCACTCGACAGTTTTATTCTGCCCATCTTACCGGAAGTATTATACTTCGTAATGACGATAAAAATGACTAAGTTAAAAAGTATATATCAATATGCATTCAACTATATATAGGCAATACTTGCATGCTTCATATATCAATTTAACTTTAGTTAAGTTACTCCCCTCTGACTACATAGTCATAGGTATTCTATTAATATGGTCATTATACACAAAAACAAAATTTATAACAATCCATATAATTTAATTTCTGGAAATTTCTCTTCGAACCATCTTGTAGCAAACTCATTTTCAAATAAAAATACATAGTTATCATATACGTCTTTTACTAAAATAGAACGTGTAGAACTCATCTTATCTTTGATGTCTTCTTCGTTTTCTATCCAGCGCGCAATTTTTTGACCAACTGACTCCATAACAACATCCACATTATATTCATTTTTCAAACGGTGTTCGAACACTTCGAACTGTAACTGTCCTACAGCGCCGATGATAATTTGATTCGTGTGTAATGCTTTATAATATTGGATTGCGCCTTCTTGTACTAATTGCTCAATACCTTTATGGAAGTGTTTTTGCTTCATCACATTTTTGGCTGATACTTTCATAAATAATTCTGGTGTAAACTGTGGTAATTCTTGGAAACTAAATTTTTGATTGCCACCAACTAGCGTATCACCAATTTGATAATTCCCTGTATCGTATAGTCCGATAATATCACCAGCCACCGCGTGATTTACAGTTTCTTTATCGTCCGCCATAAATGACGTTGAACGAGTAATTTTTTGCTTTTTGTTTGTTCTTTGCAAGTTAACATCCATGCCACGTTCAAATGCACCACTAACAACACGCATAAAAGCGATTCTATCTCTATGTTTCGGATCCATATTTGCTTGGATTTTAAATATGAAACCTGAAAAATCTAAATCAAACGGGCTTACTTCTATATCTTCTTTTGTTTGACGTGCATTTGGCATAGGCGCGTGGTCTACGTATGCGTTCAAGAAATTTTGAACACCGAAGTTTGCTAATGCCGAACCAAAGAATACAGGAGTTAAATCACCTTTTAATAATGCTTCGTTATCAAAGTTTTCACCCGCTTCTTCAACTAGCATAAGCTCATCAATTGCTTGGGCAAAGGCACTATCATTTTTCATAGCGTGGTCTTCTTTGAGTTCATAATTATCGTCTAAGTGTAGGATGTTTTCTTCATCTCTAAACGGTTCAATTGTATGGGATTCTCTATCAATAATTCCGAAAAAGTTTTGACCCATTCCAATTGGCCAATTCATAGGATATGTTTCGATATCTAATGTAGATTCTATTTCATCTAACAATTCAAACGGTTCTTTCCCTACTCTATCCAACTTATTAATAAATGTAAAAATAGGGATACCTCTCATTTTACAAACTTTAAATAGCTTTAATGTTTGTGCTTCAATACCTTTTGCACAGTCAATAACCATAACTGCGCTGTCTACCGCCATCAAAGTTCTGTATGTGTCTTCAGAAAAATCTTCGTGACCCGGCGTATCTAAAATATTTATTTTGTAATGATCATAATCAAATTGCATTACTGAACTGGTAACAGAAATACCACGTTCCTGTTCAACTTTCATCCAGTCACTTGTAGCAAACTTCCCACTTTTTTTACCTTTAACCGTACCTGCTTCTCTAATTGCGCCACCAAACAACAGTAATTTTTCTGTTAGTGTTGTTTTACCAGCATCTGGGTGAGAAATAATTGCGAAGGTTTTTCTTGATTCTACTTCTTCCTTTATATTCATTTATAATCTCCTTTAATTCTCAAATATCCATTTAACGATGTCATCAGCAAAATGCGAAGCTGTTGACTCGTCAAGTAATGTAAATAAGTGTATCACAAGTTCCTCTTTCATATCATCTTCATTTAAAGTTGATTCTACTTCTAATGACCAATTTATTTCAGGCATTGCTATAAGAAACAATTGCTCAACTACATTTTCATATATATACACATTAGCCTGAATGTCATTGAAATTGATTTTCTTAACCTTCATGGGGACCTCCACCAAATTTTTTATAAGCAGCTTCTAATCCAATAAGGTCATCACGATGCGGTACTTTGATGTGGCCAGGCATAATTTGATATGGTTCTCGACCTTTTGAAGCCAATACCACAGTATCTCCTGGCTCAGCAATATCTATAGCATGTCTTATGCCCTCTGCACGATCATAAAATTCAATATAGTTATCATGTGTTGCGCCTTTAGCTAATTCTTGTGTTAATTTTTTAGGATCATCGTCTGCAGGGTTGTCGGGTGTATAAATAACATAGTCTGCTCGGCATGCTACACGTCCCATTTCAGGTGTCTTAGTCAGATCACGTTCACCTGCCATACCACATAAGAAAATTAATTTCTGTTTAGCAAATGGCTTAACCGCATCAATTAATTTATCCATGCCATCTGCTGTATGTGCATAGTCTATGATTAGATCAATTGGTAATGAAGGATCTAATACTTCTAATCTTCCTTCTACAGGTTCTAAATTTTCAACAGCTTTTACAATTTCACTTAACTCAATACCTTTACTCCACACAGCGATCATAGCAGCCATAATGTTAGAAACATTAAACAGACCTACATAAGGTGATTGGACATGAAATTTTCCTTCAGGCGTATTAAAGATAAATTTGACACCTTGTAATGATTCTTCGATTTGTTCCGCTGTAAACTGTGCATCATTATTGACACCATAAGTAAATACTTCATAAGGTGTTACAGAGCTTAGATATTCTGAAAAAGCATCATCATTATTCAACACCACGTATTTATCTTGTGATAAATCTTCACCTAATTGGCTAAATAGTAATGATTTAGCATGTCCATAAGACTCCATTGTGCCGTGAAAATCTAAATGATCTTGTGTTAAATTTGAAAAAATAGCTACATCAAAATCTACACCACGAAGACGACCTAAAGATAAACCATGACTAGATACTTCTAATGTCATTGCTTCAGCGTCCGCTTCAACTGCTTCATTTATTTTCTTTGTTAATAATACAGTTTCAGGGGTGGTATTTGCACCTTTTGATTTAACCTCATTTATTTGAAACCCATTTGTTCCTAAGTAAGCACTGCCTTTATTTAATTTTCTATAGATATGATGTATCATCGTAGCGATTGAAGTTTTACCATTTGTTCCTGTCACACCATATGTTACGAGTTGCTTACTAGGATAATTGAATAACATATTAGCTAACAAACTTGCTACACGTAAAGTGTCTGGGACAACGACTTGCGTTACATCTCCTAGAACTTGTTGTTTTTGGTTAACAATGATAACCTCACACCCCTGATTCACCACATCTTGGCAATATCTATGACTGTCTACTGTATAACCCTTCGATGCTACGAATATACTACCTCGTTGTGCAGTACGAGAGTCAGTTGTTATATCTGTTATATTTCTATCTAACGTGCCGAAAACTTGTTTCACTCTAATTTTTTCAAACAACACATTTGCTTCCAACATATATCGCTCCTTTATTTCCAATACTTCTATTATACACATTTCCGACTGTTTTTATAGAATCTAATGGTTTGATATTTATAATTTCTTCCTATTGTATTAAGTTGATTATTCATTTAAATATACTCAAGTACTATTTACCTAAGTTTTATAATCCTTATTTTTAAGAACATTAACTATATGTTATCAAAGTGTTAATTCTTTCTATATATTTTGTTATTTGCAGAATATAAGCTTATAGTCCTGGCGAAAGTGGTATTATATAGATATATAACAACTTTATTTTATTAAATTTTAATTTCCCAATTTAGTATGAATCATTTCACAAGTGTTTGTAAAATGATATAATCAAAATTAATTGTGTGTTTTTTCTTTCACACCTCAAGTAAATACGTTAAAATTACCTTGAGCTAAATATAAACTATTGGAGGGTGGCTTTTAATGGTTACTCAAAATAAAAAAATACTGATAATTACTGGATCTTTTGGTAACGGGCATTTACAAGTTACGCAAAGCGTAGTAAACCAATTTAACGAAATGAATCTAGACAATTTAACAGTTATTGAACATGATTTATTTTTAGAAGCACACCCGATTCTGACTTCTATTTGTAAAAAATGGTACATTAATAGTTTTAAATATTTTAGGAATATGTATAAAGCTTTTTACTATAGTCAACCAGACCAATTAGATAAATGTTTCTATAAATACTATGGACTTAATAAATTAATGAATTTACTTTTAAAAGAAAAACCAGATCTTATTTTACTAACTTTTCCAACACCGGTTATGTCTGTATTAACTGAACAATTTGATATGAACATACCTATAGCAACAGTCATGACAGACTATCGCATGCAAAAAAACTGGATTACACCACACTCACATAAATATTACCTTGCTACAGAGGAATTAAAAGATGAGTTTGCAAGCATTGGCATCCCTCGAAATAAGTTAAAAGTAACAGGAATTCCAATTTCAGACAAATTCGAAGCGGATATCAATCAAGAAGATTGGTTGCGTCAAAATAAGTTGGATCCTAGCAAACCTACTATATTAATGTCTGCAGGTGCATTTGGAGTTTCAAAAGGATTCGGTCAAATGATACAAGAAATTTTGAACAGAAGTCCTCATGCACAAGTAGTTATGATTTGTGGTAAAAATAAAGACTTAAAACGTTCGTTATCTAGTCAATTTAAAGCTAACGATAACGTACTTATTTTAGGTTACACAAAACATATGAATGAATGGATGGCTTCAAGTCACTTGATGATTACAAAACCAGGTGGTATCACGATATCAGAGGCATTAACGCGTCAAATACCAATGATTTTCTTAGACCCCGCGCCCGGACAAGAACTTGAAAATGCAGTTTATTTTGAAGAAAAAGGCTTCGGAAGCATAGCGCTTACACCTGAGGCGGCAATAGAACAAGTTGCTACATTAACAAATGAACCAGCTAAATTAGCTGCAATGTCACAAGCAATGGATTCTTCTAGAATCCCGTATTCAACATATAAATTATGTAAAGATTTATTAAACTTACTTAATCATTCATCTCGATACGAGGAAGTTTACGGAAAGGTTCCTTTATATGCAAAGCTCTTCGTTAAATAATCATGGTACAAGTAAAAATTTTATAATCATGTTAATCATCTTATTCTTAATGGAATTTGCTCGAGGAATGTATATTTTGAGTTATTTATCGTTACTGCCAACAGCAACTTCAATCGCAGTAGGTATAACATCTATCGCTATTTCTATACATTTTATTTCGGATGCAGCTACAAATTTCGTTATTGGTTTCTTACTTAAACGCTTAGGTGCAAAATTTGTACTAACTTTAGGGTTTTTACTTGCTTTTGCTAGTTTATTTTTAGTGGTTTGGTTCCCTACTTCACCAATAGTATTAATCATAAGTGCAATCTTGTTAGGTATTGCTGTAAGCCCAATATGGGTAATTATGTTAGCAAGCGTTGATGAAAAGAATCGCGGTAAACAAATGGGCTACGTATATTTCTCTTGGTTGCTAGGCCTACTAGTAGGTATGGTTGGTATGAATATTATATTTAAATTTCATCCGACGCAATTCGCATTTCTAATGTCTCTTGTTGTATTAATTGCATGGATATTATATTATTTTGTAAAAATTAGACTCACAAATTATAATACTCGCCCTGTTAAACAGCAATTAGGTCAGATAGTAAATGTTACAAAACGACATTTAATTCTGTTTCCTGGTATTTTGCTACAAGGTGCTTCAATTACTGCCCTTGTTCCTATATTACCTACATATGCAACAAAAGTTGTCGGTGTATCCACAGTAGAATATACGATGGCAATCGTATTTGGTGGTATTGGCTGTGCGATTTCAATGTTGTTCTTATCTAAAATAAT
Source organism: Staphylococcus sp. Ze2 (assembly GCF_048568365.1). Taxonomy (NCBI): domain Bacteria; kingdom Bacillati; phylum Bacillota; class Bacilli; order Caryophanales; family Staphylococcaceae; genus Staphylococcus; species Staphylococcus sp. Ze2. The sequence goes on from NZ_CP183486.1 coordinate 2,246,919, forward strand.
TGATAATCATGGCACATTATTTATGTATAGTGTAATATTTGGCGGCTTTGTACTCTATACACTCATGATATTTGCTTTATCACTAATTACAGAAATTACATTAGTTTGGGTTTTAGCAGTATTGATTGGTCTCATGTATGGTATCTTGCTGCCAGCATGGAATACATTCATGGCAAGTCATATTCATTTGGATGAACAAGAAGAAACATGGGGTGTATTTAATAGTGTTCAGGGTTTTGGATCTATGATAGGACCACTAGTCGGCGGTTTAATTACTGAGTTTTCAAATTCAGTAAACAACACATTTTACTTTTCAGCTTTTGTATTCTTATTCCTAGCTGTCTTTTATGGCATCTATTTTATCAAACTTAGAAAGCACACTTAAATTATTCATAAATTTTAATGTTTATAGAAAAGTATTATTGAGCATATACAATTTATTATAAAAATTATTAGCCACCCTCAAACTTAGATGTACACATGAGTTATAATAATAAAAAAAATTGAGAACATGAGACATAAAAAATCGTTAGTAAAAAGCATCAATTTCTATTAAAAACTTATAGAAATTGATGCTTTTTAGTTTCATGAAACCTTGTTCAGGCACACGAAGGGGATACACTGAGAAAATTATACTATTTTAAATACAAAAGAGAGCTAACCTAAGTTGATTAGCTCTCTTATTTGGGAGATGGGCATTTATTCCACAAACCCTATATTTTTAATGTCTAATCATGCTATGTTTAGACATTAATCAAAATGGAACACGTTTATGCTAAATTAAAGTCTTCTAAAACTTTCCATTTATCTTCTTTTTCATCGTAATAAACTAATGAAAGTTGCTCAATAGTTTCTTTATAGTCAATCCCCGCTAACTTCAATTGTCCATAGATATCTTCAAATTCTTGACTCGTTAATCCTTGGGCAATAGTAAAATGTGGAACAAACGAATGATCTGCCACCCCATAAAAATCGCCTTTGTTAAATTGATTAAATAAGTTTTCTAAAGTTTCTGTTTTTTCAACTTTAAAATAAATAACGTTTGTTATCGGCGCAAAATTAGATGCTTTTGTTGCGTGAACATCAACTGTTGGAATGCCTTCGATTCTTGATTTGATTGTCTCTTTTACAGACTCTAAATCACCATCGTTTATTTTAAATTGCCCCTTTATCGTAATATGCGGCATAATAGACGCATAATGAGCATCATAACGCTTACGATATGCATTCACTTCATCTTGAAATGCTTTTGACGGAATTAATGCCAATCCTAAAATCATTTAAATTCCTCCTTTGTTTAACATAATTACATTATATCAAATTTCTGAAAAATTCGTTACTCTAAAGTCAATTTATTTCAGAATATTAAAATGAAATATTATCAGATAAAAAATATTTTAACATTTCATCAAGCAAATATTGCCATGACTTCCATCTATGTCCACCTTCAAATTCTAAATAGTGATACGTAAAACCGTTTGCTTTAATAATAGAATTTAATTCGCGATTTGGCGTTAAAAAATCTGCCGTTTTACCGGTTGTAGGTAACTTGAAATCCCCTTCTTCTAATCCTATCGCATGCCAAATTGATAGCTGATCTTTAAATTGGCAACGTTCAATTAATGTTTGAATAGCCTCATCATGTTGCGGACTTAATAAGCCTACCTGGCTAAATACACGCGGGTATGACAATGCAGTAATTAATGCAGCACTACCAGCTAAACTATCTCCTAATAAAACACGCCCATTACCTACTTTGAATGTTGGGAAGGTCTTATCTATAAACGGCAATATTTCATTAGCCATAGCTTTCACAGTCAATGGTGTACGAGCGCCTTGCGGATGAAATTCTGCCCTTCTTTTATCAACATCTTCATAATGAAAACCTACAAAAATTGCTCGCTCAACTTCATTGGTTTCTCTTAACTTTTCATAAGTACGATGAATCCTGCCAAAAGCAAAAAAGTCTGCGCCATCGAAACAAAAAACAACTTTATATTTAAATAATGCTGTAAAATCCTTAGGTAAATAGATAGATAATGTCACATCTCTATCTAAAATATCGCTAGGAAAATTAATCTTATTGATATTTCCTGGTTGAAAGTCATACATAAATCATGCGCCCCCTAGTAGTCTTATAGACATTGTACCAAGAGACGCATGATTTTAAAATATTTCAACTTAATTTTTACAAATTGAATAATGAGTTAATCATCAATTTTTTCTTTTTTTAGTCGCTGTGGGTAATCTTTTAGCCAGAAAACAGCATTCGGTACTTTACTAGGATCTGGTTTATAAATTGCTCGTTTACCTGATCCAAGTTTTTTCTTTTGCTTCTCATAATCTTTCAGTGCATTGATTGCTGGCTTATGTAGTATCCAAATAGCAATAATATTTAACCAAGCCATCATACCTACACCCAAATCACCCATCATCCATGCTAAATCCGCAGTTTTAACTGCACCATATACTGTAGCTAAAATCAGAACGATTCTTATAAAATTAATATATATAAAAGTAGTTCTCTTCGAACTTCGTCTAGTTAAGTACGTAATATTGGTTTCAGCAATATAATAGTATGCCAGTATTGTTGTAAAGGCAAAGAAGAATAACGCAATTGCAATAAAGTATGATCCAAATCCTGAGAATGTAGGATCAAAGTGATATCCACTGCCTTGGAAGGCTTTATCAATACCAGCTTGTGCATACATTGCTGTACCTGAATAATCCTTATCACCATTGGACATTTCTACAAATATACCATTGTCTTTAATCATACTCGCTTTACCGTCTGACATCGAACCACCATCAGTGACATTATATGTACCTGAAAGTAAAATAATTAAAGCGGTTGCTGTACAGACAAATAATGTATCTATATAAACTGAAAATGATTGTACTAATCCTTGTTTAGCTGGATGAGATACTTCTGCTGCTGACGCAGCATGTGGACCTGTACCTTGTCCTGCTTCATTTGAATATAGACCTCTTTTAACACCAATTTCAATCATAGCCCCTACAATACCTCCAAAGGCTGCTTCAAAACCAAATGCAGATTTAAATATTAATGCAAATAAAGCTGGAACTTGTTCAATATTTATGAATATAATTATTACTGCCATTAAAATGTACGCAATTGCCATAAATGGTACTACTGCAGTTGCTGCATTTGCAATCCACTTAATACCTCCAAATATGATTAAACCAATTAAAAGCGCCAAGAATATTGCCACTATCCAAGGTTCTAAACTGAATGCATTTTTCATCGAGCTTGAAATAGCATTAGACTGTACACCTGGTAATAATAACCCCACTGATATAACAGTAACGATTGCAAATATTAAACCGTATATCTTTCCTAATTTCCCCTTAATACCATATTCAATATAGAATGCTGGACCGCCTCGATATTGACCTTTCTCTTCACGTTTATAAATTTGTCCAAGTGTAGATTCAATAAACGCACTACCTGCCCCTAAAAATGCTGATGCCCACATCCAAAATATGGCACCAGGCCCCCCAATAAATATAGCTGTCGAAACACCTACAATATTACCAGTCCCTACTCTCCCTGCTAAAGATAAAGCAATTGCCTGGAAACTAGAAATACCTGTCGGTGATTTTTCCCCTTGAAACATTAAGCGTATCATTTCTTTAAAATGCCTAATTTGGAAAAAGCGCATCATAAATGAAAATAATACTCCTGTAAGCAATAAACCATAAACTAAAGGTTTGCTCCAAACAATATCATACAACCACGTAAGTAAGCCCTCTAACATAACGTATCCCCCTTGTTGTACCATTATGTAAAATGATATATTTTTCATTATTATACACATATATAATATTCCGCGCAACGTATTCATTAAGTTATACTTTTCACACTTTATATATTATATAAAATAATTTATATTAAATTTCCAGATAACTATATTATAATATCGAAATAGTTTTACACTATTTAACACAAATAACTCCGAATTATAACAATAACTTTCTATTTTTTTATAATTGTGCCACAGAAATTATTGAATTCTATTTTCATCTTTTGTTCTTTGTTTATTTGAGATATACTTAATAGTACTTAAAAAAGAATTTAGGAGGAACTGTCCTATGCTAAATAAGGTTTGGTTTAGAACAGGCATCGCTTTATTAATCCTGTTTTTACTAATCAAATTAGTCATGGAAGTCCATAGTGTATTTGTACCTTTTGTAATTATTATTCAATCGGTATTATTACCATTGTTATTAAGTGGCTTCTTATTCTATATTTGCTTACCTTTTCAAAAAATATTGGAAAAAAACAAAGTCCCACGTTGGGCTAGCATAACAATTATCTTTATCGCTTTATTCATCATTATCGGTATCATTATTAGGTTTATCGCACCACCAATTGCAGAGCAAATTGAAAACTTAATCAATCAAATACCAGCATTACAGCATGAAATTCAATATATTATCAACTTTGCTTTAGATCAAATGGAAAGATTACCTGCTGATGTAACAGATAGAATAAATAAAATGGTTCAATCTATGAGTAATAGTACTGCAGATATATTATCTAATTCATTTAGTTATTTAACTTCATTTATCTCAACACTATTTTTACTTATCATGGTGCCATTTTTCTTAATTTATATGTTAAAAGACCATGAACGTTTTATACCTTTTATTGCTAAACTATTTAAAGGTGATAGAAAAGTTTTTATTGTTGATTTATTAAAAGATTTAAATCATACAGTACAGTCTTATATTCAAGGTCAAGTAACAGTTAGTATTATTTTAGGTGTTATCTTATATATCGGATATTCAATTATTGGTTTGAATTATACATTATTATTAGTTATGTTTGCCTGTGTAGCTAATATGATTCCATTCCTTGGTCCATGGATGGCATTTGCGCCGGCAGCCATTATCGGAATTATTCAAAGTCCAACTACATTTATATGGGTATGTATTATCACATTAGTTGCTCAACAATTAGAAGGTAATGTTATTACACCAAATGTTATGGGTAAATCTTTAAATATTCATCCATTAACAATCATTGTTGTCATCTTAGCTGCTGGTAATCTCGGTGGTTTCGGCCTAATACTTGTAGCTGTCCCACTTTACGCAGTAATTAAAACGATTGTGCGTAATGTTTTCCAATACAGACAGCAAATTATAGAAAAAGCTAATAGTGATGTTAAAGAATAGCATAAAATAATAGCTTAGTTATGATATCAGTGTTAAATTTCGACTTATAAATTAAAGCACCTAGACAAATCGTCTAGGTGCTTTAATTTATATATTGAGGTCATAATAAATGCCTGCCCTGATCTCAATTTTTTAATACAAAAACCTCTAATACTAAGTATCAGAGGTTTCAGGCTGTCGACATAGGTCCACGACTTTGTTGGCAGTTTTTTTATGCATGTTTTCTTTAGATACTGTCTTACCTACAGCTTCATATAGCGCCCTTCCCACAGAAGTCGCCCCATATCAACGCCAAATTTTATAATATATTAACTGTAGTGTTATTTATTATGAGATTTCATAATATTATTTAACGATATGATAACCGCTGTCTACATGAATATTTTCTCCGGTAACACCACTTGAAAAATCACTCAATAGATAAGCTGCAGTTTTACCAACTTCTTCTTGATCGACATTACGTTTTAACGGTGCACGTTCTGAAATTTCATTTAAAATGGAATTAAATCCACCTACACCTTTCGCACTCAATGTACGGATAGGTCCAGCTGAAATCGCGTTAACACGAATATTTTCTTGTCCTAAATCTAATGCTAAATAACGAACATTTGCCTCTAAACTTGCTTTTGCAACACCCATTACATTATAATTTTGAACTGCGAATTCGCCACCTAAATAAGTTGTAGCTACAATACTACCACCTTCAGGCATAAGTTTTTTGGCTTCACGTGATACAAGTGTTAATGAATAAGAACTTATATCTTGTGCTAATAAGAAGCCATCTCTTGATGTATCAATAAAGCGACCACGTAAATCTTCCATATTTGCAAATGCAATCGAATGGTAAACGCCAGCTATGTTGCCAACTTCTTTTCCAATTTCAGCAAAACCATTTACTACATCTTCATCACTTTGAACATCAATTTGATACATATGATGTGTTTCTTGATTTAATTGTTCAACTAATTTTTCTAATTCTTTTTTACTACGGTCTTTACGGTATGTAAATACTAATTTTGCACCAAGTTGGTCCAATACTTTAGCAACGCCAAAACCAATACTACGTTTGTTTGCAATACCCATAATGACGAAAGTTTTGTTTTCTAAATTTAACATGAAAATAACTCCTTTATTTAAATTTTCATTTTTTACTGGTTCGAATTCAGATGACACAGATATATACTTTTTTACTCGATACCAATATCAACATTCTTTATTTTAACATTGGTTATAATGAATAAACAATTTATTTTAATATCAATTGAATTTTTTATGCGTTTACATGGCTAAATTGAAATATTCATCTTATAAGGAATATGATAAAAAGATACGAACATACATTTATGTAAGATGAATTTAATAGTCATTCTCACAAAATACTACTTTTATAAAATTTGTTTTAATATAGCGAAGGCTAAGACATTTCTAGATGATATGCCTTAGCCTTCGCTTTTAAAAGTTAAATATATGATTTGTTAGATAATATGAGATAAAAGATGAGTTATTGTCCTGATCTTTTAATAATAAAACTCTAATTCACGTTTCAATTCGTCAACATATTCTTTAGAACCTGTAACAATAACGCGGTCTCTGTATCGTAGCTGAGTATCGCCATGCGGGACAATAGATTCGTTATTTCTAATAATACGAACAAAGATAATATCCCCACCGAATGGGAAATTGCGCAGTTGAATTTGGTCATATTGATGATTTAACATCGCAATTTCATATAATGATGTTTCGACATTACTTAACAAGTTAAGCATATTAGGCGTTTCTATTAAGCCTTTTAATAAAATCTTATTACTCATATAGCTACTAAACACTTCAATACCTTCTCTATTTAGAGCCTCATCATTAGAGCTAGATTCTAATCTGCAAATAACTCGTTTCACACCATGAGCTTTCGCCATTAATGCTACTTTGCGGTTAATGTCGTCATCGTTTGTCGAACATACAACAATATTACGCTTAAATAAGCCAAGACGCTCAAGTAATCCTTCTTCATAATCTGCAATTTCAATCATTGAAATCGCATCAGATAATTTACGTTTATCACTTAAATCATTTCGATAATACAGGGAAACTTGATACAGTTGTGAAGATAAATTTTGAGCAATTGGGATAGTTAATTGATTCTTTCCTATCAAGCTTACTTCAATCTGTCTTGTTGCTTCGTCAGGCATTGGGAACATTTTCTTAAAGACAATTGGTACAAATACACAAGTGATAACGGCACTTAATATCAAAATACCAGATATCTCTGGCGAAATTGTGCCAAGTTGTTCTGCAATTTTAGCAGAAGCAATGACTAATGATAATGTAGATGTTAGTAAAAATGCAGAAGAAATTGTAGTTTTCATATCGAACCATCTACGTATATAAAATACTGGTATCAATTTAGATATTAGAAAAGCTAATATTAGAAACGGAATAATCAGCAATAATGCCGGTTCCTTAATCAACTCAGGGATATTTAAATCTACACCGACCATAATAAAGAAGATTGGAATAAAGAAACCATATCCAAACGAATCTAACTTTTCAACCATATCTTCATCTGGATTAAGAAGAGAGACTACAACCCCCGCTAGAAACGCGCCAAGTATGTTTTCTGCACCAACACCTTCAGCTAAAGCCACTAATAATAGGATAAGTGCAAAGACAGCACGTATACCGATTTGAGTGGTACCATCCATTAATTTTTGCAAGAACTGTGCTTTCTTGAAGAAACCACCTAAAAAGTAAAAAACAATTGTAAATACCACTAAACTACCGATTAACCACAAGGATGTATTACCTGAAGCATGTAACGTTCCGTATGCTGTTAATAAGATCATTGTTACTAAGTCTGCTAATACAGCGACCAACAAGATAAATTGTCCAATTGTCGTACGCATGATATTCATTTCTTTTAATGTTGGTACAACGACACCTAATGAAATCGTAGATATAATAATAACCATTAGTAAAACATCATCTATTAAGCCGAACCATTTGAACATGTATGCAAAGACAATAGATATAATCATAATAAACAAAAATACAACTATGGCAAGTTGTAAATGACCTGGTTCTTGCTTTTTAGCTTTTTCTTCTTTTTTAGTTGAACTTTTGTCTCTTTTAAAGGCTTTAAAATCAATTTCCAAACCACTTAAAAACATTAAGAATATAAAACCTAAAGTCGATAATATATTAAGTATTGAATCACGTTCTACTAAATTCAAAAAAGAATGACCTATAATAATACCCATTAATATTTCAGCTACTACTATAGGTAAAAATGTAATCCTCAGCCTATTGACTATAATTGGTGTGAAAAATGCCGCTAAAACTACGACAACAAGTGATACAAATTCCATATAACCCCCTTATGTTAAGTAAGACATAAATGATGTTGCTAATCCAAAATAAATCAACATACTGACAATATCATTAATTGTAGTGATAAACGGACCACTTGCGACTGCAGGATCAATTTTTAATTTGTTCATAACTAATGGGATCATTGAACCTACTAATGTACCCACTGTCATCGCGATTGTTAAACTACTGCCTACAATAGTTGCTAAGATTGGTTGGCCATATAAGACCATAATAATGATAAATAACAAGATTGCGCAGACCAATCCACTTAAAAATCCACTACCAGTTTCTCTTAATGCAACTTTAAATTTACTTTGTTCATCAATTTCACCTGTTGAAATATTACGAACAGAAACGGCAAGCGATTGTGTGCCTGAGTTTCCGGACATCCCACTAATAATTGGAATAAACGCAGCTAATAATGCAACTTTTGATAGTGTATCTTCAAATGATCCTAAAATTGTCGCGGTAATCATTCCTAAGAATGTAAGTATAATCAACCATGGCAACCTTTTTCTAGCTGTTTTAATTACAGAATCATTTGTAGCATCAACGTCTGAGACACCGGCTAAACGAGAGTAGTCTTCGCTTGCTTCTTCGTCCATAACATCTAAAATATCATCGATTGTGATAATACCAAGCAAATGGTCTTGATAGTCGACAACTGGCATCGCAATGAAATCGTAATCTCTCATTTTTTGAGCTACATCCTCTTGGTCATCGGCTGCATTTGCACTAATGACACGTTCACTCATGATATCTTCAATGTATGCATCATTTTCAGCTACAATTAAGTCTCTAAGTGAGAGCACTCCGGCTAGTTGCTTATCATCATTCACTGTAAAAATAACATAAATCGTTTCTGCATTAGGGGCTTGTTCTTTTACATGAATAAGCGCTTCTTTTACAGGCATTGTCGCTTTCAATGAGATATATTCAGTAGTCATGATACCACCAGCAGTATCTTCATCATAATGTAATAATGCTTTGATTTCTTTAGCGTCTTCACGCTTCATTAATGTGAGGAGACTAACTGTTTTTTGTTTAGACAACTGATTCATAATATCTACGGCATTATCGTAAGACATGTCTTCTAGGATCTTACTAGCATAATTAGCATCCATCGTATCAAATAATGCTTCGTATTCATCTTCATCGATTTCTAATTGTTCAAAGAAGTCGGCAACTTCTTCTGGTGATAGTACTTCAAAGATACGTTGTCGAATATCTTCATCACTATCTTCAAAGTATTCACTTTGTTCATATGTATGCATAGATAAGAATTCATCTCTAAATTCGTCTATATGGTTATTAACCAACAAATCATCTAGCAATACTTTATCATAAACTTTCTCATCCTCTAATGTAATTGACTCTTTTTCATTAGCCATTAGCCCCACCTCCATAGTTCTTTTAAATTATATCATATTGAATATAGTTTCAATCGTGTCATATCTATCGTTTATTATAATTTTTTGCTTTTTAATTGGGTGAATAAAAGATATTTGGATACAACGTAATAATTGATGATGATAAGTTTCATCTTTACCGCCATATAAATCATCACCTACTAAGGGGTGACCAATGTGTTGAAAATGCACACGTATTTGATGTGTTCTTCCTGTCAGCAAAGTCACTTCACATAAGGTGTGATTGCTAGTATGTTCAAGTGCTATATATCTAGTCTGTGAGGCCTTTCCTAACCCACTGACTTGGCGCTGTATAATACTATCTGGATGTCTTGCGATGGGAGCATCAATTAAATCTTCGCCATCTAATATACCTTGACAAATACATAGATATTTTTTATCGATTTTAAGTTGGCTCATCAAATGATGAATAAATCCATGCTTTGCTAACACAACAATCCCTGAAGTATTACGGTCTAAACGCGTAACAATATGTGGGGTCAATGATAACTTTCTATCATTAAAATAACCTAACACTTGCTCTACTAAACTAAAATGTAAGTGATCTCTAGAAGGTGCACAATTTTGTTGGGCAGGTTTCGATACAATAATTAAATATGAATCTTCATATAAAATATTTAATGCGTCGCTATATGGTTTTAAATTAGAGCTTGGTGTTTCATCACTTAAAAATACTTCCAATTTATCATTTATAGCTAATTGCTTTCTGACAGTAACTGGTTGTCCATTAACTAATAAAGCGCCATTATGCTTAATGGCGCTTATCGTCCGTTTAGAAAAGTTTTGTTGCTGTAAAAATGTGCGCAGCATTTCTGGCCGCTGTATTATATAAGTAAATTTCATTATTCATCTTCTCCACTTGAAATGAACGAGTCATGAACTCTTTTCCAAAATGGAAATGGTCTAAATCTAGCAAATCTAATCTTTTCATTGGCTACGCGATATTGTATCGCATTGACATTTTTATGTTTTATACTAACGTGGTCAATCGTCGTTAAAATAGTATCATGATTGACTGGTGTTATTAAACAGGTATGGTGTTTTGGCAATACTAAAGGAGAACCCACCGTTCTAAATACACGGTTGTTTATTGATGCAATTTCAGCAATTTGCATTGCTTCTAATGAGGGATGTATCAGTGCACCACCTAGCGCCTTATTATATGCTGTAGAACCTGATGGCGTAGAAATACACAAACCATCACCTCTGAAGCGTTCAAATTGGTTACCTCTAATATTCACATCGACAACTAAAGTAGAACCATTTTCAGTTTTCATAGTAGCTTCATTTAATGCTAAATGACGTGTCTCGTATCCATTATCATTATAGCGCACAATAATTTCTAATAAAGGATATTCAATGACTTGGAATTCAGAGTTATTAATCTCAATTATGAGTTTTTCAACTTCATGTGGCACCCAATCAGCGTAAAAGCCTAAATGCCCTGTATGAACACCTACAAACGCACAGCGTGATAGCATATGACTATACTGATGAAAAGCCTGTAACAGTGTTCCATCTCCCCCAACAGAAATGACGATTTCTGGATTATCCGGGTCTTCAACCATCTGGAAATCTTTCATATGGTTAATCATTTTATGTTTTAAAGCATTCGATTTTGAATCACCTTTAGATAAAATCGTATAACGCATCGTAACATCCCCTAGTCATTATTATGCTTTTTCGCACGCTTTTTAGAATAATATTTCTGAGCTTCTTGAATTTCTTCTTTAATTTCTGACATCTCTTCATCTAGCAAAAATGCCGCTTCTGCAGCTCTTTCCAATCGATGTTGAATCTCTGGTGGATAATCTCCATCATATTTATATCTCAAAGTATGTTCTATCGTTGCCCAAAAGTTCATTGCTAACGTTCTAATTTGAATTTCTGCTAATATTTTCTTTTCCCCATTTAATGTTTCAATAGGATATTCAATAATAACATGGAATGAACGATAACCACTTTGCTTGGTATTACTAATATAATCCCGTTCTTCTACAACTTTAAAATCTTGACGCTGTCTTAATAAATTAACCACAATATCAATATCATCAACAAATTGGCACATTAAACGTAAACCTGCAATGTCGTACATTTCTTCATGTAAGCGATCAAAAGAAATTTGACGTTTATTAGCCTTATCGATAATGCTTGTCATGGGTTTGACTCGCCCTGTTACAAATTCTATAGGAGATGCATTATCTTCTACTTCATATTGTTTTCTAAGTCCTTTTAATTTAATTTTCAATTCGTCTACTGCTTGTTTATATGGAGATAAAAACTGATCCCATTGATTCATTGTGCCTCACTCCGCTTCAATCTAATTCGAAAATATCCTCTACAACGGAAACAAACTCCTTACCATAATTTGAATTTCCTTGAATATTATCCAGTATGTAATTAAACTCATTTTCGAATTGTTTTAATTCTAAGTCGTCATTAACAATAATTTTTTTACCTTTGTTTTCACGTAACATAGACCACGTTTCTTGAACAAATATCAAGTAAGAATAGTTTTGACCGTCGTCTAAAATATATGCAAAGCTGTAATTATCACTATCAACAAGCATTTGTCCTGCTTCTTGAAAACCTTCTGTAGATTGTTCTGTATAGCAATTAATACTATCTTCTGTAATTTTTATTTCATTCACATAAATACGCATGCTTGTTCCTCCTTATTCTTCATCATTTTAACATAATTTCACACTACATAACACGTTACAACATAATGTTATATCAACATCAATACATCAATTTCATCTATTTATGTCATCATAAATGCAGTTCAATTTAAATTAAATAAAAAGTGTTTTAAAATAAAGTAATATACGCACCAGAAGGAGAGATTATAGTGGCCACAAATAATGAGATTGAATTCAAACAATTGTTAACAGAAAAACAATACAATGTTATCCATAAAACTTATTTCAACGAAATTGAACCTTTTAAACAAACAAATTTCTATATTGATACGCCAGACTTTGATTTAAAAGACCACAAATCAGCTTTAAGAATTCGAGTGAAGGATGAATACTTAGAGATGACATTAAAAATACCAGCTGAAGTTGGTCTTACTGAATACAATTTTGAAACACATGTCGTTCCAGAATTAAACAAACCTATTCCAGAACAATCATTACCTTCTGAAATTGCAGATCAACTTACAAAGATGGATATTGATTTAACTAAATTAATTATTCTTGGTTCACTTAAAACGGAACGCTTAGAGAAAGAAATAAATGGAAACTTACTTGTACTGGATAAAAGTACTTATCTAGATTTTGAAGATTTTGAATTAGAATACGAAGTCGAAGATTATGATGAAGGTCTAATTCAATTTAAATCAATTCTTGAAAAATTTGATATGAAACATGAAATTCCAGCTAATAAAGTACAAAGATTTTTTAATCGTAAATCAAATTTATATCATAATTAATCACATGCAATTGTAAGAAGTCGAATTACTTCCAAATGTAAAAATTCATGTTATATTAGTATTATATTAACAGGATACGGTGATATTATGACGCAAACACCATATGAAATCATTGGCCAAGAAGCCTTATATGATATGATTGATTACTTTTATTATTTAGTAGAACAAGATAGTAGAATTAGTCACTTGTTTCCTGGAGATTTTCCAGAAACAAGCAGAAAACAAAAACAATTTTTAACACAATTCTTAGGTGGTCCAAATCTTTATACACAAGAACATGGTCATCCAATGTTGAAAAGACGTCATTTAGATTTTATTATAACAAATCATGAACGTGATGCTTGGCTAGAAAATATGTATAAAGCTATACAGCATGCTGATTTTCCCGAAGGTGTCGGTGATTATTTATACGAGAGATTACGTTTAACAGCGAATCACATGGTTAATTCCGAAAATTAATTGTAGGTGGAATAGACATGACTGAAGAATTAAGATTAATACAACCCAATAGTCGTGAAGATGTAAATCTTTCACCTGTTAGTAAGATAGAAATTTATTCCTTTTTTGATCCATTCAGTAAGGAATGTTTTAAATTATCTGCAATCCTTTCTAAATTACGCATTGAGTATAAACAATATCTAAGCATTAGACATATATTGAACCCTTCATTACGCGTTTTGACAAAATGCCAAGCGCAAAGTACATCTGATCTAGATAATATCGCACTTGCATATAAAGCCGCTGAACTTCAGGGGCGCATACGTGCGGAGCGATTTATACATCTTGTACAAAATGAAATTATACCCAAGCGAGATATTATTACAGAATCGATGGTTAATAATTGTATCAGTAACGCAGGACTAGACTACGAAGTTTTTAAAGAAGATTTGCAAAGTAACTATTTAAAAGATAGCTTACAAGTAGATTTGCATATCGCACGAGAAATGGAAATCGAAGAAGCCCCTTCCCTCGTATTCTTTAGCGAGGACGTACATGAAGAAGGATTAAAAGTAGAAGGATTATATCCTTATCATATTTACACTTATATTATTAACGAACTCATTGGTTCAACAATTGAAAAAGAATTACCACCGAGTCTTGAAGAATATATTCAACAACAACAATTAGTTACTAAAGAAGAGTTATTAACAATATATGAGTGGCCAGAGAAACTAATGAATAAAGAACTTAAAAAATTAGCAATCCAACAAAAGATTGAAAAACTTAAGTCTCCAGATGGTAAATTTTGGAAAGCTAAAAATTAATGATTCTAAGTTTTAACCTTATAACCAATTAGTCTTTATTAAATTGATATAGACATAAATTGAACTACTTAAATTAAAACCGATGATTTTTACTACAATACTGTAAAAATCATCGGTTTTTTTATATTTTTCTACTCAAAGTTGATTGAATAGTTATTCAATCGTACTCATTTTTAAAATAATTATTAAAAAAGGGTATAAAAAAAACGCCGTGTCTGATTACACGGCGCTAAACAAAGGGGATGGGAGAAATTTTTCACTTCAAACAAAGGGGTATGTTTGTTATGTGATTAATTTCATGTTTATAATATAACACGGTAAAATACACCTTTCAACCTTTTAAATTAAATAAATTTGGTTTGTCACAAACTTGTCATATTGTAAACGAATACATTCATACTAAGCTTTCATTAACTTTTCAAAAGCATCTAATTTTTGTTCAAATACCTGGCAAGCTTGTTCAATTGGTTCAGGTGTTGTCATATCTACCCCAGCATTTTTCAAGATTTCAATTGGGTAATTTGAGCTACCTTTTTTCAAGAATTCATTAATATATCTATCCACAGCTGGTTGCCCTTCAGTTAATATCTGATGACTTAAACTTTGTGCAGCACTATAGCCTGTTGCATATTGATACACATAATAGTTCATATAAAAGTGAGGGATTCTTGACCATTCTTTGCTAATATCTTCATCTGTTTCAACCGAGTCACCAAAATAAACACGATTCAATTCAGCATATTCTTCGTTCATACGATTTGCTGTTAATGGCTCTCCCGCTTCTTCTATTTGATGAATTTTGTGTTCAAATTCAGCAAACATCGTTTGTCTAAATAATGTGGCACGGAAACGCTCAAGCTCTTGGTTTAATAACAACAACCTACGCTCATCATCTAAATGTTTATCCATATAATCGCTTAATAACGCTTCATTACATGTAGATGCTACTTCCGCGACAAATATTGTATAATCACTTGAATTAGATGGTTGATTTTTACGACTGAAATAACTATGCGCTGAATGACCAAATTCATGAACTAAAGTATATAAATCAGACACAGTATTTGACCAATTTAATAAGATAAATGGATTTGTTAGATGTGCTCCTGAAGAATAACCGCCTGAACGTTTACCTTTATTTTCATATACATCTACCCAACGATTAGTTAATCCTTCATTTACTACTTCCATGTACTCTTCACCCATAGGTTGTAAAGCTTTAACCATCCAATCTTTTGCTTCCTCGTATGGCATTTCAAACTTCACATCTTTAACTAAAGGTGTATATAGGTCGTACATTTTCATATCTTCAAGACCTAATAATTCTTTACGTAATTCTGTATAACGGTGTAATAACGGTAAATATTTATGGACTGTTTTTACTAAATTGTCGTAAACAGCTTCCGGGATATGATTATTACTTAAAGCTGCTGCTCTTGCTGATTCATAGTTATGTGTACGTGCATTAAATACATTCTTTTTAACTTCCCCTGCTAATGTAGCACTTAAAGTATTATTATAGGCTCCATAAGCTTTATATAAATTTTCAAATGCAGATTTTCTTAATATACGATCATCTGATTCTAAACATTTTATGAATGTACCTTGGGTAAGTGAATGACGATTGCCATCCTTATCGATTGCATCTTCAAACTCTAAATCAGCATTGCTGAACATACCATATACATTGTCAGCTGTTGATAAAGCATCTTGTGCTTCTGTAAGTAACTTTTCTTTATCCGCACTCAAAACATGTGGACGTTTTTCATTAATTAATTTCAAATCAAATGCATATTGCTTTAAATTGTCATTTTCATCAATAAATGATTGGATCTTGTCTTCATCAATTTGCAAAATTTCAGGTACTAAGAAACTCCAGCCTGAACTAAACTTAATTATTAATTGATGCGCACGCGCTTCATAACCTGTGTATTTATCATTTGCTGTATCTTGATCTTGTTTTAAATGTGCGTATACATAAACTTTCTCTAATTTAGAACCTAATTCATCTTCTAAAGCTAGCGCTTGGTATAGAGTATCAGCACTATCAGCTAAATGACCTTTAAATTGTTGTTCTTTCCCTAAATTTTGTTCTGCTTCTTTAAAAGCTTCTTCAAAAGCTTCATCCGATTCAAATATAGTAGTTAAATCCCATGTATACTCAGGATATTTACGTTCTTGTTCTTCTCTTGTTAATTGTTGTGTCATAATTTTAGTAAACCTCCTATTAAATTCAATACTATAATTTTCTCATGTAAGGCTCAATTTTGCACGTTATTATACCCAATATTTTGACATGATTTTTGAAACTTGCGGATAATTGCTTGAACTATTACTGGACTATTAACATCATAATTATAAAAATGATTATATCTAATAATATCTAAAAATACCCTTTTATTAATCTTATTTTTATTTATCATATTCAACAATTGCAATTGCCAATAAATAGGATGTGATTGTATGAATATTTGTTCTGGATATACCATACCTAGATTTTCACAAACCCATGATTCCTCTAGTTGTAAATTATAAATGACACTTAAACTAGGCTCATGAACAGTGCCTTGACGCCTACAATTCTTGATATATTGTTTTATAGTAGACTTCGTTAATTTAAAATGACATGGTAACTTCGCAGAGTCACTATTAATAAAATAATATGTAAATTGTTTGTACGAAATTTGTTCCCTAATCGCTATGTAACGATTTCCACCAATAAATTGTATTATTTTATATCTATATAATATAGATGTGTCACTATGCCATGAAAAGAGTTGTCTTTTCTTCAAATTAATATAAGTACGTTCACACTTATTTAAAAATAAAATTTTTGTTCTTTGGTTATATTTCAACTTACCGATAATCCAAATAACGTCAAAACCAATATTAGCTAATCCATTACTTCGTTTTTTTATATTATCTATAGTTATATTTGAAAATTGTATTTCAATCGCAAATTTATTATTAATGATTAAATCAGGATATTGGTAGCACTGCGATATATAAGGTTCAATTGTGACGTGATAATCTAATTTATTTAACTGCTGTGCCAACTCATGTTTAAACATATAATGTTCATAAGTTTCGCCTTTGTTACAAAAGTTTGAATCTCTGTGAGCATGAGCAAAATGCGATGTTTTTATTGATCCTTTTTTTAGAATGACTGTATTTTGACAATGTGGACACTTATAAGCACAATATTTATTAGCGTTATACGCAGTTATTAATTTCCCTTTGCAATCTTTAGCATACAACATGTCTTAATCACCTCATTTAATATACACGGTAATCTTTCATAAATTACTTTAGCAAAATTATAAATTCCTCTTACCTGATATAAAAAAGCCGACAAAGTCTATACTTTGTCGGCTTTAAATCTTTTTCAAAAACATAACCCTTACTATAAATTGCAAATCAATTCTAGAAATGGTTATATCATTCAATTTATTTTATTCATATTAATTATTCTACAGTGTTTGGGAAATAACGACGCACTTGTGACGCGACATTATGGCTCATGATTATTTTAGCATAGTCATTTAAATAAACTTCAGATTTATCAGTAGGATATGCGAACTCAAGTAATTGACTATAACTATCATTAATTGTTTCTTGATCTACATTTTCGTCAAAATGCACAGCATAATAATAAATATTGTTAAGACTATATAATAAATCTTCAAATGCATCTGTCACTTGATCGTTGTGATGTGCATAGTCGATTACTTCTTCTAAATCACTAAATTTAACAACAACAGTACGTGTATTTTGCTGTTTATGGTCATTTCGTTCTTGGCTATGGTTACTTTCTTTCTGTTGTTGACGTTGCTCAAATAAATCTTCTAAACTATCATCTTGATCAAACGTCTGTGATAATAAATCGTTCACTTGATAATCAAGTTGTTCATTATCTTCATCTGACATGTTAATTAAATCTTCATTTTTAGATTTAGATATCGTTACCTCAACACCTTTTTCAAAAGCGTGTACTTGAATCCATAACGGGCCTTCAACAACAAAATCTTCTTCTTCATTGATTTCTTCCATCATATTCCAAAAGAATTCTTCTCCACGTTTGCGATTAGTCCACAAATCTTCACGTTTAAAACCTCTTGCTTCAATATCACTATATGTTATAAATAATTTAACGGTAGTATCGTCAACGCGCTCTATTCTCATATCATCTCACTCCTTACAGTCGATGAATAGTAATCATATTGTATTAGAACATAGCAATAATTACAATTGATTTGTTTGATTAAATTTCACTAAATTCCAATTAGTACCTTATATTAACACATACCCTTATATTAGCCAAAAAAACAGCACTAACCATTCAAGCGTGCTGCTTCAAAACTAACTTAACTCTATATTAAATCGATTTTTTCAGTCAGACAACCTTTTTGTTTGACCTAAGCCCATGAGTTTTTGTTATGTTGAATATAATAAAACCATAAAGCAATTTTTCAATTCATTACTTTATGGTTTACGATTTATTTATTTCACTTGTAATTTGTCTTAGTCAACCATACGTTGCGCTTCTTGCAATTGGAACGTACGAACTTTTCTAGGTAAGAAACGTCTGATTTCATCTTCGTTATAACCAACTTGTAGACGTTTTTCGTCTAAAATGATTGGACGACGTAATAAACCAGGGTTATCTTGAATAATTGAATATAAATCTTGAAGTGGTAACGCATCAATATCTACGTTTAATTTTTGATAAGTTTTAGAACGTGTAGATATAATTTCATCAGTACCGTCTTCAGTCATTTTTAAAATTTGTTTGATTTCGTCAATTGTTAAGTGTTCTGAAAAAATGTTACGCTCCGTATACGGAATGTCATGTTCTTGTAACCATGCTTTCGCTTTACGGCAAGATGTGCAACTTGGTGAAGTAAATAATGTTACCATACATCTCACTCTCCTATTTTTCATGAATGTAAATTCATTTGATTTCAATATTTATATGATTAGGAAACTTTATAGTTTTCTTCGCCTTCCTTAACCTTACAATGAAAGTATACCCTTTCAACATTAAAATTAAATGAGAATTCTCTAATTTTTTTCAAAAAATTTAAAATAAAAGTATTTCTCAATAAATTCAACTAGAAATATTGATGTACATGTAGTTTAACATAACTTACAAATGATTGAAATACTGTTATAATATACGTATTGTGTATTAAATTAAATTTCAGAAAGTAGGCATCATAAAATGGAAACATTATTTTCAGGTATCCAGCCTAGTGGGATTCCAACAATTGGTAATTACATTGGCGCATTGAAACAATTTGGTGAAGTACAAGATGATTACGACTGTTTCTTTTGTATCGTTGACCAACATGCAATCACGGTACCCCAAGATCGATTAAAATTACGTAAACAAATTAGACAACTTGCTGCAATCTATTTAGCTTCTGGTATAGACCCAGAAAAATCAACACTATTTATTCAATCTGAAGTTCCTGCGCATGTTCAAGCAAGTTGGATGCTCACTACGATTTCTTCAATTGGTGAATTAGAACGTATGACACAATTTAAAGATAAAGCAGGAAAACAAACTGAAGGTGTACCAGCAGGATTGTTAACATATCCACCATTGATGGCTGCTGATATCGTTATTTATAATACTAATATCGTGCCAGTTGGTGATGACCAAAAACAACATATGGAGTTAACACGTAATCTAGTAGACAGATTTAACTCCCGTTATAATGATGTATTGGTCAAACCAGAAATCCGTATGCCAAAAGTTGGTGGCCGTGTGATGAGCCTTCAAGAACCAACTAAAAAAATGAGTAAAAGTGACGATAACCAAAAAAACTTCATCTCACTACTTGATCAGCCAAATGTTGCCGCTAAAAAAATCAAAAGTGCTGTAACCGATTCTGACGGTGTCATTAAATTTGATCGTGAAAACAAACCAGGAATTTCTAATTTATTATCTATTTATTCAAGTTTAACTGATGAATCTATTGACTCACTTCAAGAAAAATATAAAGATTCAAACTATGGTGTGTTTAAAGCAGACTTAGCAGAAATCGTGAAATCATTCTTAACTAATTTCCAAGAAAAGTATGACTATTATTTTAATTCTGATGAGCTTGATACAATTTTAGATAATGGTCGAGATAAAGCACAAAAAGTTTCATTTAAAACTTTGAAAAAAATGGAAAAAGCTATGGGCTTAGGTCGTAAAAGATAAGTACCGAGCTTGAAATTTCCACAACATAAAAAGGAGAATCCAATACGTCGGATTCTCCTTTTTTAATACTTACTTTTCTTTCTTTTTACCAGTTTTAGGGTCGATACTCTTATCAATTTTCACATGTTTTAATGTCGTGTCTCCACCAATTTGATGATATACCAAACCTTTAACTTGAGGGTTAGTTAAATGCGCTTCCCCTTTTTGATAAACTGGTGCAACTGGGGCTTCTGCTAGCAATAACTCTTCTGCTTTCTTCATTGCTGCATTTCGTTCTTCAGGTTTCTTCAATAATTTGCCATTAGCATCTTTAACTAATTTATCGAATTCTTTATTACCCCATCCTGTATTATTAGATGGATTACCTGTAGTCATAATATTCAAGAACGTTAATGGATCTGGGTAATCTGGTCCCCAACCAGATAATGATGCTTCAAATGTTTCCGAATGTTCTTGGTTCACTCTTTGTTTAAACGGTAATTGTTTAATATTCATTGTAACTCCTGGCAAATTACTTTCAATTTGAGATTTAATAAACTCTGCTGAAATTTTTGAACTTGGAGTATCTTCCGTGTTCATTGTAAATGTTAATTCTTTAATGCCTAAATCTTTTTTTGCTTTCTCTAAATGTTGTTTTGCTGCTTTAGGATTATATGTTAATGGCGAATCAATTGATTCGGTAAAATCCTTACCATCTGGTGATTTAGCTGTTAGTTTAGATGTAAAGCCATCTGTAGCTTCTGAACCGTCATTTTTAACTGAATTTACATAGCCCTCTTTATTAATTGCTTGAGAAATTGCTAATCTTAAGTCTTTGTTTTTAAATTCCGGCACATTGTCTCGATTTAACTTAATATAAAATGTACTTGCTAATAAACGTTTCTTTAATCCCGGATTGTCTGCATATTTATCAACTTGATCGGCAGTTATTACTGTATCATCTACAGAACCTGTGTCATATAATGACGCCCCTGCTTGCTGATCTTTCAACACTTTGTAATTTACACGATCTAAATTCACTGCCTTTTTATCCCAATAATCATCATTTTTCACAAGCTGTATTTTATCTTCAACTTTCCAATCTTTTATTTTAAATGGCCCATTATACACTGTTTTATCAGCTGTAGTACCATATTGTTGTCCAGCTTTCTTTACAGCTTTTTCATTTTGTGGCATAAACGTTGCAAAGGCTAGCATCTCATTCATATATGGTATAGGTTTTGTTAATTCTACTTTTAAGGTATGGTCATCAACCGCTTTAACCCCTAGCTCATCTACGTCCTTTTTGCCCATATTTATTGCTTCAGCATTTTTTAAATCATACATAATATAAGCATATTCAGATGCTGTGTCAGGATTAACGACACGTTTCCACGCATATTCAAAATCATGCGCTGTAACTGGATCACCATTAGACCATTTTGCATCTTTACGCAAATCAATCGTTAAGGTTTTACCACCATTACTTTCTTTTGGCATAGCTTTTGCCACACCTGGTTTCGCTTTATCATTTTTATCTAAGGTATATAATCCTTCATATACCTGGTTATATATATCAAATGAAACGGTATCAGTAGCTAAGGCCGTATCTAAAGAAGAAATATCTTGTGGTATCACTTTTCTAAATACATCTCCTTTATCAGAATAAATTCCTTCAGCATTGCCACAACCCGCTAACACAACGGATAGCGCTACTAAAATAATTAAAAACTTAAATTTTTTCATCATTTGCCCCCCTTTCCCTGTTAAACAGAAGCCTCATGTGTTTGAGATTTTAATTCTTCAGCTTCTTCATCTGTAGTAAATACATAATGATTCGCTCTAATTTCATGTAATGAGCGTTGATTATTCTTAGTGTCATCCTCTTTAAATTGAGTTCTTTTTCTAACTCTTTCACTTTCAGGGTCAGGCTGAGGTACAGCAGAAAGTAATGACTTCGTATAGGGATGCATTGGGTGATTGTATATTTCATCCGCACTACCTATTTCTACAATTTTACCAAAATGCATAACCGCAATTCTGTCCGAAATGTATTTAACCATTGATAGATCATGAGCAATAAATAAAAACGTTATGCCACGCTCTCTCTGTAATTTTAATAATAGATTAACGACTTGTGCTTGTATTGAGACGTCTAACGCCGAAATAGGTTCATCAGCAATAATAAACTCAGGCTCAACTGCTAGTGCTCTTGCAATCCCGATACGTTGGCGTTGACCACCTGAGAATTCATGAGGATAACGATTGGCATGCTCTTTGCTTAAACCAACAGTTTCTAACAAATCATAAACACGTCTTTTTCGGTCTTTTACCCCTGTTGAAAGTTTGTGTATATCAATACCTTCAGCTATGATATCCATTACCTTAAGTCTTGGGTTTAAAGAAGCATAAGGATCTTGGAAAATCATTTGAATCTTTTTATTGAATTTCAAAGAATCTTTACGATTTTTAATTTTTTGGATATCCACGCCTTCATATAAAATCTCGCCATCCGATATTTCGTTTAATTTAATAATTGCTTTTCCTGTCGTTGACTTTCCACATCCTGATTCACCAACAAGTCCAAATGTTTCACCTTTATAAATATCAAAAGAAATGTTTTCAATAGCTCTAACTTCGTTTCTTTTACCTTCGTTAAAATATTGTTTTAAATTTTTCACTTGCAATAATAACTCATTACTATTCTCCATTGAAAGACACCCTTTCTACCTGTTGTGGTTTATCAAAGTTATTTGGCATATTACGCAAACGTTTTTTAACCATTTCGGGTGGTTCTACGCTAGGTGCACGATCGTCCAGCAACCATGATTTCACAAAATGTGTTGGCGATACTTGATACCACGGTGGTGGTGTCTTAAAATCAATATCTAAAGCAAATTGGCTACGATCCGCAAACGCATCACCTTTTGGCGGATGTAACAAATCAGGTGGTGTACCAGGGATCGCTAGCAATTCTGTCTCAGTGCCAGTTGTTAAGTCTGGCATTGAAGAAAGTAAGCCCCAAGTATATGGATGTTTTGGATCATAGAATATTTCATCTACATCACCTGTTTCTACCATTTGACCGCCATACATTACAGCAACTCTATCCGCTATGTTTGCTACAACACCTAAATCATGTGTAATAAATATGATAGACGTACTGATTTTATGTTGAAGCTCTTTCATAAGCTCTAATATTTGCGCTTGCATTGTCACATCCAGTGCAGTGGTAGGCTCATCTGCAATAAGCACTTTCGGTTCACATGCGAGTGCCGTTGCTATAACGATTCTTTGTCTTTGTCCACCTGAAAATTGATGGGGATACGCATTAAATCGTTTTTCAGCATTTGGTAAACCAACTAGATTTAGAATTTCAAGCGCTCTTTTTTTAGCGTTTGCTTTATTATAATTTTTATGTTTAATTAGCGGTTCCATTACCTGTTTTCCAATTTTCATTGTTGGATTTAACGATGTCATTGGATCTTGGAAAATCATTGAAATATCTTTACCACGTAATTTAATCAATTCCTGTTCTGATTTTTTCGCTAAATCTTCACCTAAGAAATTAATTTGCCCTTTTTTAATTCTTCCGCTGTCACCTTGGAATAATTTCGTAATAGCTTTTGTTGTCACTGATTTACCCGAACCAGATTCACCAACAATTGCTAATGTCTCTCCTTTATCGATAACAAAGTCAACGCCTCTTACCGCTTGTACTTCCCCTGCGTCGATATCAAAGGAAACATGCAAATCACTAACTTCTAATATTCTTTCTGACATATCTGTTGCCTCCTTTTATTATCTACGCATTTTCGGATCAAATGCATCACGTAATCCATCACTAAATAGATAGAAGAATAAGATTAGTAAACTCAATACTAACGCTGGTATAAATAGTTCATGCGGGTGGATGAGCAACATAGCTCTTCCTTCATTTACCAAGGAGCCCAATGATGTTCTTGGTGCAGGTACTCCAATACCAATAAAGCTTAAAAATGCTTCAAAGAATATTGCGTTAGGCACTGTAAACATTGAAGTGACTACAATAACACCTAACGTGTTAGGTAAAATATGTTTGAAAATCAGTTTAAATTTTGATGCACCTAATGTTTTTGAGGCCAATACAAATTCTTGGTTTTTCAACTTTAAAAATTCTCCACGCACGACACGACTCATACCAATCCATCCAGTAATAGCCATCGCTAAAATAATCGTCCAAATAGATGGTTCAAAGATCAGCACAAATAAAATCACAACGATAAGTGTTGGAATAGAAGCAACAACTTCTATTATACGTTGCATAACATTATCTATTCGTCCCCCAAAGAATCCTGATATAGCTCCGTATATGACGCCTATAAATATATCTAGTAAAGCAGCGACAACGCCAATAAATAATGATACTTGGGCACCTTGCCAAGTTCTTGACCATAAATCTCTACCTAATTGGTCTGTACCGAACCAGAAGTTCTCTTTAACTCCAGCTTCTTTATAAGCATCAACGCCTTGTGCACCCTCACCATCAAATGGTAAGAATGAAATTTGGTCTAGCACTGGTATCTTAGCCGGTAGATTACGACGCTCAACATCTTGTTCAGCATAATCATGTGAACTTAGCAGTGGCCCTATTAACGCTAATATCACAATAAAAATCAAACCAATCATCCCTACTACTGCGAGTTTATTGCGTTTCAATTGTGTCCATGCATCTTGCCAAAAGTTTTTACTCTCTCTTTGCATTTCAGGTTCTTTTTCAATATCATTGTTACTTCTAATAAAATCGGATGCTGGAATAGCTTCAGAGGTAGTAGTCATCACTGCATTTGAATGATCATCATTTAATTTTTCATCTCTTTTATCAGGCATTATTTTTTACCCCCTTGTACACGTATACGTGGATCAATAACACCATATAATATGTCTACAAGGAAAATGGAAACAATAAATAGTGTACTGAATAAAATCGTCGTTGCCATGATAACTGGGAAATCATTTGTTGTTATTGATCTAACGAATTGGTCCCCTAAACCAGGCACACCAAAGATATTTTCAATTGTTAATGTACCTGTCAGAATACTCGCTAACATAGGCACAATAATTGTTATAACTGGAATTAATGCATTCCTTAATGCATGCCCAAATAGCACTCTCATTGTTGAATTACCTTTGGCACGTGCTAACAAGATATAATCTGAACTTAATACTTCAATCATTTCCGCTCTTATGTATCTAGCCACGGTTGCCAGTACTGCTGCAGATAAAGCTAGTGAAGGTAACACTGCTGTTGATAGCCCTTCCCAACCCGCAACAGGAAACCATTGTAGTCTTACCGAAAAGACATACTGCAATAATACTGCTAATACAAATGATGGTACTGAAACCGCAATAACCGAAATCACTGTTGCAGAATAATCCACCCAGGTGTTTTGCCGCACTGCTGCTATGACCCCCAAAATCAAACCTAGTATTACACCGATAACCATCGCTGTCATCCCCATCTCGAACGACGGTAATAACCTCGGTTTTATTAAGTCCCAAACAGGTTGATTGTCATATTGGAATGAGTTACCAAAGTCCCCCGTAACAACATTCTTTAAATAACTAGCATACTGTACAGGTACCGGATCATTCAGACCATATTTTTCATTTAAAATTTGTTTCTGCTCTTCATTTAATTTTTCATCATTAAATGGCGAACCTGGCATTAACTTCATTAAGAAAAACGTGATCGTTATGATTATGAATAATGACAAAATCATATACCCTAAACGCTTCATAATATACTTAAGCATATTTTATCCCCCTTTAATTTCAGAATAAACATTCCCTTCAAAATATTCAGAAATATTTAATAACATTATACTTTTAGTTCATATTTTAATCAACATTGTTTTACTTTACATTATTAAAGTAATCATTTTTTAAATAATTTTATAAATCTTATAAGTATTGTTATAAAAGAAATTCCATCAATTATTATTCATTTCCAAGTAATTTTAAGTTACAATAAATTTATTAATTAAAGGAGACAAAATAATGAAAAACATAACTTCTATATTAGGTTGGGCGCTTTTAACACCAATTCTATCTTTGCTATTTTGGTTTTTTGTTTCGCATACTTTGATATACTTCATTAATATTTTCTTCTATATATCGATTTCGTTAACTATATTCTTTTTTATTATTATTATTGTGCAAGAAGGTATTTTCGATCCTACGAGTTATGGCTTTAGGCGATTAAAATATCAACTTTCTAGTAAAAAACACAAAGATACCATGGAAAATGATGAATTTTTTAAACCTAAACAAGTTAAAAAGGATGACTATTTTGTATCTTCATGGGTAAAGATTGCATTTAGTTTTAATTTATTTTATTTAATACTCACAATTGTCATATCATTTTCAATTTAAAATCTGACCTAATTAGTTAATTTAATTAAAATAGTAATACCTTTTTATATAATTTGTAATACTGTCAACCATTGAAACAAAATTTAGTCCGAGACACCTACTTATGTCTCGGACTAATGCGTTATAATATCACTAAATGATTATAGTTTTACTGCTAGTTAGCTTTGCTAAAAATAGATTAATACAATTAAATCATTTTAGCTAAAATTGATTTCTTGCTCTCTTTTTCCATTATTGTGTTTCAATGTTTGGGTTACAAAACAAAGCATAATATAACAACACAAAGCCTATTAAAACAACGATTGCAACGTATACCGACATCATCCATGGTAAAACAAAAGCCCCTATAATCAACCCAGAACGTGCTAATAAGTTACCACCATAAAATGAAATCATACCAAATGTATTATATGTACTTCGTTTATCATCTGGTATCATTAAAAACCTTTGTGCGTTTTGTATAGGCGAATATATCAATTCTCCTAGTGTGGCAATAACTGAGAATAAGCATAAAATCCAAAATGAACTCGCAGATGTCAACACACTATAACCAATGGTATATAATATAATACCTAAAATAAATGCAATTCTTTTGGATGTTGATTCCACGATTCTATTTACTGTAAAAGTTAAAGTAGCTACAACAAGTGTGTTGATTATCATAATAACAGTAAACATTCTCACTCCATCTATGTAAAACCCAAAAAAGCTTAATGGTTCAAAATCAGACTTCAATCTAACCACAACATAAGAATTCAAACTTAATTCCGCCATAATTACTAACATGAAACCTAAATTTAGCATCATAAAATATTTATCTTTTATAACTGTATGATAACTATTAATAAAATCTTTAAATTTTGATGTTAATTCTTCTTTTTGCTTATAAACTTGCTCTACATCGTAGTATTTCTCAAAAAGGTACCAACTTATGAGCATTGCTAAGAAAAATATCATAAATAATAATCGTTTATGACCTAAATAGAGTAAAGCACCTAGCACCATACCAATTGCTGTACTAATATTAAACATCCAATAATTTAGTTGATAAACGTATTCACGAACTTCTTCATAAATTGCATCCATAATTGCTGCCTCAAAAATAGGTTCGCTCGCAGCAAACATAATTTCAAAAATAAAAACTGTTATACAAAAAATAACTAATCCTATACCGTCCATAGTAACGGTTATACTTAAAATAATGAGACAAATTGCATAAAGAAAATGAATATAATTTACTACTTTCTTCCTGTTATAATTATCCCCTATATACCCACCAATGAAAGACACAATAAAACTTACAATAAGATTTGTTATTAAGAAAACACCCGCAAACACTGCATTCACTTTACTAGTTAAATATAATGCCAAAAAAGGTATAATTGCTTGGCTCGCAATGATTAAGATAAAATCAGCTAAAAGTCGTGTTTTTAATGTTGTAGATAGTGTCAAAAATCTTTTCATCTTGTGTCCCCTTTTTTAATTATATGAATGCTCACTATTATACATTAAATATATAATATGAATAGATGATTACTAAATATATTATATTTTTAAATACTAATATTGCCAATAAGCAAATGTTTTAACTCTTTAAATTTTCATAACATTTTATTTGCTTATATAAGTATAATATATAGTAATAAGTGGCGTTCATAAATATTAGACTGCTTATTTTGAATAAAAATCAAATAGATATTAAATTTTCCGGTAAACTTTTGAAATATCTCCGAACACAAAAATAAACCAAACACTAAAAACATAGCGTTTGGTTTATTTTTATATTTATAACTTAACCGTATAAAATACTATACAATTTTAGTCATTAAATTTTTTCAATACAATTACTGCATTATGTCCGCCGAAACCTAAACTGTTACTCATTGCATAAGTAATATCTAAATCTTCTGCTTGGTTAGGGACGATATCTAAATCACACTCCGGATCTGGTGTGTTTGCATTAATTGTAGGTGCAATGCGACTATCTCTAATTGAAAGAGCAGAAAAGATTGCCTCAATACCGCCTGTTGCACCAAGTAAATGGCCTGTCATTGATTTAGTTGAACTTACTTTTAATGTAGAAGCAGCTTCACCAAATGTATTTTTTATAGCTTGGATTTCAGTCAAGTCACCTACTGGCGTACTTGTACCATGCGCATTAAGATATTGAACATCTTTAGCTTCAATACCAGCATCATCCATAGCAGCTTGCATAGCACGAGAACCACCTTCACCTTGTGGTGCTGGAGCTGTAATATGATATGCATCTCCCGTTGAGCCATATCCTACAATTTCTGCATATATTTGGGCACCGCGTGCTTGCGCTGATTCTAAAGATTCTAATACTACAATACCAGCGCCTTCACCCATGATGAACCCATCACGGCCTTCTTGGAAAGGACGGCATGCTGTTTCTTTATCAACGTTTGTAGATAATGCACGACTAGCACTAAAGCCTGCGATTGCCATATGTGTAATTGGCGCTTCAGCTCCACCCGTAACCATTGCATCTGCATCGCCACGTTGAATAATCTTAAACGCTTCTCCAATTGAGTTCGTACCAGTTGCACAAGCTGTTACCGTCGAACCGTTTGGCCCTTTGGCACCAATATCAATAGATACTTGACCAGTAGCCATATCAGGTATTAGCATGGGTACAAAAAATGGGCTCACTTTTCTTGGACCACGATTAATTAATTGGCTATGAGAAATTTCAAATGTTTCCATACCGCCAATCCCTGAACCAATCCATACTCCAATTCTATTAGCATTATTCTCATTAATTTCAAGTTTAGCATCTTGAACCGCTTCTCTAGCAGCTACTACCGCATATTGCGTGAAACGATCCATTCTGCGTGCTTCTTTTTTCGAAATATGGTCTTCTATATTAAAATCTTTTAATTCTCCAGCTAAATGAACACTGTAATCTGTTGTGTCTACTCTTGTAATATTATCAATACCACTAACACCTTTTAATGCGTTATCCCACGATGTTTTAGCATCGTTGCCTAGAGGTGATAATGCGCCAACTCCTGTTATTACAACACGCTGTTCTTTGCTCATAATTTATCCTCCTATTTTCCCCATCTTAGTGTGATAGCGCCCCATGTTAAGCCGCCACCAAAACCGACTAATACAAGGACATCGTCATCTTTAATTTTGCCGTTTTCTAATTCTTGACCGATACTTAATGGAATAGATGCTGCTGACGTATTTCCGAATCTATCTACAGAAACACTCATTTTTTCTTTGGGAATACCCAAACGCTCTCTAGCAGACTCCATTATTCTAATGTTTGCTTGGTGTGGTACAAACATGTCAACATCATCAGGTGTTAAATTTGCTTTAGCCACCGCGTTTGTTGACGCTTCTCCCATGATTCTTACAGCAAACTTAAATACTTCACGACCGTTCATAAATATTTTGCCATTTTCTGGGTTTAAAAATAAGTGTTTTGCTCCTGAGCCATCTGAACCTAGTTCATAACTTAAAATACCGCGCCCTTCTGATACTTCACTAATAACTACTGCGCCAGCACCGTCTCCGAATAAAATAGCTGTTGAACGATCTGTAAAGTCAGTGATTTTAGATAATTTATCTACGCCGACAACTAATATATTTTTATAATCACCAGATTGTACAAATTGTTTTGCATTAATCATTGCATACATAAAACCACTGCATGCTGCAAGTTGATCCATGGAAGCAACTTTCCCCACGCCTAATTTTTCTTGTAAAATATTAGCTACTGTTGGAAAAGGAAAATCACCAGTCGATGTCGCTACAATAATCATGTCGATTTCTGAAGCTTCAATCCCTGCATCTTTGATTGCTTTTAAGCTCGCTTGATAAGCCATGTCAGAAGTTTCTTCATTTTCATCTGCCCATCTACGCTCTTTAATACCAGTCATTTGTGAAATCCACTCATCTGAAGTTTCTAAAAATGATTCAAAATAGGTATTTTTAACAACTTTTTCAGGTGCGTATGCACCAAAACCTTTAATACCCACATCCATGGTTGTACACCTTCTTAATCTTAATTTTAATTTTTATTTGAATTAAACTTTTAATACCAGGTATTAATTTAACATAATACACATTTCAAATACAAGAACAACACATCGAAATTTTAAATATTACTTCTCTCTATACAAACTACACTTAATTATTTATAATGAAGTTATATATATTATATTGGAGGCATTACATAATGAAATACCTCGCAGTTTTATTTTGGTCTATTGTTTTATTACAAATGATTAATTTCGTACTTAATAGCTTGAATGGTGGCGGTGAACTTAACTATGTAACACCAATCTTTGGAGCGATTGCTTTTACAATTATTATCGCTTTATTTGATATGATGATCAAACCTAGTAAACATGAGGCCAAAGAACATCACTAAATATGGCGCAGGACAATAATCTTATGATTCCATTGTCTCATTCCGTCAAAGATTACTATAACATTAAACAAGTCCAAGACATTTATATGTCTTGGACTTGTTTTTTTTATATAAAAATGGGAACGCCTCAGAAAACAAATGCTTACTTTGCTTTCAATTACGCGTTCCCCACTAAATTATTTTAATTAAAGAAATTGTATTCTATATTAATAGTATTTGTTAAATTGCTTCGGGTTTATTTTCAGAAAATGTTAAACCATCATCAGTCAACTCTATATCAATAGTTGTACCTTCAGGTAAATTTTCTCTTATCATTTTACGTGCCAATGGCGTTTCAATTTGTCTTTGGATAAAACGTTTCAATGGTCTTGCACCGAACTGTGGTTCATAAGCTTCTTCACCTAACCAAGCCTTCGCCTCTTCTGACACATTGATTGAAATACGTTGTCCCATTAATCTTATATTTAACTCTGTTAATAATTTATCAACAATTAAACTCATGTCATTAATAGATAACGGTTTGAATAAAACAATGTCATCCATACGGTTAATGATTTCAGGTTTGAAATATTGATTTAAACTATTCATCACAGCTTTTTCTGTTGTTTCAGTTATCACACCTGAGTCTTTAACATTTTCTAATAATATTTGCGAACCTATATTACTAGTCATTATAATAATTGTATTTTTAAAGTCTACTTCACGCCCTTTAGAATCCGTCAAGCGACCTTCTTCAAGTATTTGTAATAATACGTTAAATACATCACTGTGAGCTTTTTCAATTTCATCTAATAAAATTACAGAATATGGATTACGGCGAACTGATTCAGTTAATTGACCACCTTCGTCATGACCTACATAACCTGGAGGCGCCCCAATTAGTCGAGAGACAGAATGTTTCTCCATATACTCACTCATATCAATGCGAATCATGTGTTTCTCTGAATCAAATAATGTTGATGCTAATGATTTAGCTAATTCTGTTTTACCTACACCTGTAGGACCTAGGAATAAGAAGCTACCAATAGGTCTGTTAGGATCCTTGATTCCTGCACGTGCTCTTACAACTGCATCAGAAACTAAATCTACTGCTTTATCTTGTCCTACAACACGTTCATGCAATATATCTGATAGATTTAACAGTTTCTCTCTTTCAGTTTCAACAAGTTTCGAAACTGGAATACCTGTCCATGAACTAACAATATCTCCAATCTCTTCATCAGAAACAATTTCACGAATAATACGTTCATTATCTCCATTTTGTTTATTTTGGAATGCATCCTCTAATTCGCGTAATTCTTTTTCTAATTCAGGAATTGTACCATGTTGTAATTCAGCTGCTCTTTCTAAGTTGTAATTATTTTCAGCATCTTCTAATGCCTTTCTGTTTTCATCTAATTCCGTACGTTTTTCTTGTAACTTAGCAATTTTTTCTTTCTCTTCTTCAACACGAGATTGAATTGCGTTTTGTTTTTCTTTTTCATTAGATAATTCTTGTTGTAACTCTTGTAAACGCTGTTTACTTGCATTATCGGATTCATTTTTCAATGCGCTTTCTTCTATTTCTAATTGCATTACACGACGATTAACTTGGTCTAATTCTGTTGGGTTGGACCCCATTTCAGTTCTGATTGTCGCGCACGCTTGGTCAACTAAATCGATTGCTTTATCTGGAAGAAAGCGATCTGTGATATAACGGTCTGAAAGTTCTGCGGCTGCTACTAACGCCTTATCTTGTATACGTACACCATGATAAACTTCATAGCGTTCTTTCAAACCACGTAAGATTGAAATTGTGTCTTCTACATCTGGTTCTGATACATTTACTTTTTGGAAACGACGTTCTAAAGCTGAATCTTTTTCAATATATTCTCTATATTCATTTAGTGTTGTAGCCCCAATACAGTGCAATTCACCTCTAGCAAGCATAGGTTTCAACATGTTACCAGCATCCATTGCACCTTCAGTTTTACCAGCACCTACAAGCATATGAATTTCATCTATAAATAATAAGATTCTACCATCTGAATCTTTCACTTCTTTCAAGACTGCTTTCAGTCGCTCTTCAAATTCACCACGATATTTTGCACCTGCAACAAGTGCACTTAAGTCTAATTCAAATATCGTTTTATCTAATAATGACTCAGGTACGTCTTTTCTAACAATTCTCTGCGCTAAACCTTCAACAATAGCTGTTTTACCTACACCTGGTTCACCGATAAGCACAGGATTGTTTTTTGTTTTTCTACTTAAAATTCTTACGGTATTTCTTATTTCTTCGTCACGTCCAATCACTGGATCCATATTACCTTGACGAACTTCTTCAACTAAATCTCTACCATATTTTTCTAATGCTTCATAATTTGCCTCTGGATTTTGTGTCGTCACATGGTTTCCCCCTCTTATTTTTTTAATAATTTCTACGATAATTTCTTTTTTATTATCTACGTATTGTTTTGTTGTATCATCAACATCCATTGCAGCTAATATGATATGTTCCATTGAAATGTATTCATCTTCATATGATTTCATATATGATTCTGAACTATTGAATAATTCATTTGCTTTTGGACTGATATATTGTCCGTATTGAACGTTATCTCCTTGTACGGTTGGATAGTTTTTCAATTTATTAGTATATGCATTGCTTAAATGTTCAGTATCAATATTAGCTCTTTCTAAAACACTTTTAAATAAACTTTCGCTTTCTTCAAGCGCTGCTTTTAATACAGCTTCAATTTCTATATTTTGGTTTTCATTTGCTTTTGCTAATTCAACAGCTTTTTGTAAAGCTCCTTGAACAGCATAGGTCATTTGATTAATATCCAAAATGATTCACCTCACCATTTAGTATTTGATCAAACGTCATTAAGTTTGACTTTGACTTTCTTTGACCTTAAGTTAATTATAATCCTTTCAATGTTACTTTTCAACACTTATGATTATAATTCTTAAATTTTTTTAACATTATTAAAGCTTGTTATATTAATGTTTTCCCCATTATTTAAATTAAATAAACACCCCTTTACCTCCATAATTTTTACAAAATTATATCATTAACTATTTTATTATTAATAAAGTACTTAACGTTTTAGTAGTATTTTAATAAGTTTTAATTTAATGAATAATTAAAACTTAAAAAAGCGAGAATATCTATTCATTTTTAAAAATGAATAGATATTCTCGCCAAGCTATGCTAGTAAACTAGCTTTAAAATTGAAATGAGAAGTTATTACTTACTAACTTCAAATAATAATTCTTTATAATAGATTCAACCAACCCTACTGTCATTCTCTTTTGTATAGTCATGCAAACTCTATTTATCTTTTTTAGGAGTAATATGTTTTAATATTTCATCTATCATTGCTTTGATACCCGCATTTTCTAAATGTATACCATCAGGTGCAAAATATTCTGAATGACCTTCAGATCTTTTGTACCAATCAATTAAAGTAACATTATCATGCTCTTTGGCAACGTCCGACATCAACTCATTAACGTGACTTTCATAACTTCTAGGTACTCGAGTATTCACTAAATATACTTGAGCATCACCGAATTTTTTAATTAATTCATTTAATTGTTCTTCAGAAAAATCTCCATTTGTTCCCAACTCTAAGATAACTTGGTCTGATTTTTGATTATAGTTTTGATATTTTTGATCAACTAATGGTGCCGCTTCATATAAATTCCTACCAACTTGGCCATCAATATTAGCATGTGGCACTTTCATTTTAAAACTTTCCCCAATATCAACCATTACAGAATCTCCAATTAGCAATGGTTTTAAATCTGTATACACTTCATTATCCTTATCTTTTTTAGAGTCAGAACCTCCTAAAAAGTTAACATCATCAACTGGAATTGGTCTGACCAAATATTTATCTATTTCATTCGTATTGTACGATGTTGCTTTGTGATTTATATCATTTTTCCCTAGTTTGTCAAAGCTGCCTACAAAGACAAATATTGCAGGCAATAAAAATAAAATTAACACGATTGATCTAATTACTGCCTGTTTATTTCCACGTGAGATACTAAATGCTCTTATGCCTTGTTTTCTAAACGGCGTCTCTATATAACGATAAGATATTTCTGCCAACACAATAGTTAAAATAATATCAATAACATAAACATAAGCAGGTAATTGACCATCTACATAATATGAATGTATAAAGCTAATTACAGGGAAATGCCATAAATATAAACTATAAGAACGTTCCCCTATGTATATAA
Source organism: Staphylococcus sp. Ze2 (assembly GCF_048568365.1). NCBI lineage: Bacteria > Bacillati > Bacillota > Bacilli > Caryophanales > Staphylococcaceae > Staphylococcus > Staphylococcus sp. Ze2. The sequence continues at coordinate 2,282,860 of NZ_CP183486.1, forward strand.
ATAACGGGTTACCTAATATTTTAGCAAAATAACCAGATGGATGTACTGAGCTAATAATTACAAATAACGTCAGTAAAGAAATTAAATAAAAACCACCATGATATATCCAATTACTATTATCATTCACTTTAAAGAACAGCATTAACAATAGTGCGATGGCAACAACGCCTATGCTATCAATGATAGTTCTCAATATATAGTTTGGATTTCTCTTTAATTTAAACGGAGGCCAAACAAATGCAAAAATCACACCTAATAACATGGTCTGTAACCGTGTATCAGTGCCAAAATAAACGCGTGAATTTCCTGTTTGATATTGGCTTATAATAATCATTGCTAATAAAGAAATCAAAGAGATTATCCAAAACACTAAAGTTACATTTCGATATTTCTTTATTGTGAGCAGTAATAAAATAAATACGATAGGAAAAATAATATAGAATTGCTCTTCAATTGCAAGTGACCATAAATGTTTTAATGGCATAAAAGCAAACTGTTCAAAATAATTAACATCTGTTGCTATATACCACCAATTCGAAACATAAAAAACAGCTGCAAACACATCTTGTTTAATATTTACAATTTCACCAGGTTTAAATATTAACGTTGCTACCGTTACTACTATCACGAGGACTAACATGGCTGGAATTAATCTTCTAATACGCCTTAACCAAAATTGTTTTAAATTAATAATACCCGTGGACTCATATTCAAAAAGTAATAAGCTAGTAATCAAATATCCAGAGATCACAAAGAATGTATCTACACCTAAAAAGCCACCAGTTAACCATTGTTTGTTTAAGTGATAGATTATAATACCGATCACCGCAATTGCTCGCAATCCATCTATGCCTGGCATATAGCGCGTGCTATACTTTAACTGCTTATTCTTATTTAAATTATTGTTCATTTCTATTCATTCTTTCATCCCCAAAATAAATTATTTCATATTACTCCTTATCATTCACCCAATCATTGTAATACTTCTGTAATATAACTGCAATTATTTTAATGAATTGCACTACAGAAAAAATATATTTTTAAATACTACACCCTCTAAATTTCCAGATAAAAAATAGCCCAATGTACAATTAAGTACATCAGACTATTTTATAGTTGCTATTTAATTTGTTTAGCCAATACCTAAAGCAATTTTAGCGTAACGAGACATCATTTCTTTGCCCCATGGTGGACTCCAAACAATATTCACTTCTGTATCTGAAATCTCTGGAATTTCTGCTAATACCATTTTAACTTGGTTTACTATTTGAGGGCCCATTGGACATCCCATAGATGTTAATGTCATCTCTACAGTACATAAACCTTCGTCATCTACATCTACATTATATATTAAACCTAAGTTTACAATATCAATACCTAACTCAGGGTCAATAACCATTTCCAAAGCATTTAATATGCTATCTTTTAATCCTTCATCCATACATTTCACCTCTTCGTAATTAATCATACTAACAATATATCAAATATCTTACAAAACGCCAATAAAATGCTATGATATTCATACGTCAATTATTAAACATTAAGGAGAATTCAATGGAACCTTATTTAATTTGTCTAGATTTAGACGGAACACTTTTAAATGATGAAAAAGAAATCACACCTTATACAAAACAAGTATTAACTAAATTACAAAATCAAGGGCATAAATTAATGATTGCTACTGGTAGACCATATAGAGCTAGCCAAATTTATTACCATGAACTAAATATGGACACGCCGGTTGTGAATTTTAATGGTGCATTCGTACATCATCCTAAAGATGATCAATTTGAAATAAAACATGATGTATTAGATTTAGACCTATCTAAAAATATTATAAAAAGTTTGAATGATTATGGTGTATCTAATATTATTGCAGAAGTCAAAGACTACGTATTTATTAATAACTATGATCAAAGATTATTCGATGGCTTTTCAATGGGTAATCCAAAAGTAGAAACTGGAGATTTACTAACTTCATTAACTGAATCCCCTACATCCATTTTAGTTGAAGCAGAAGAATTCATGATTCCTAGGGTTAAACAAATGTTGACACGCTTTTACGCAGAAAATATAGAACACCGTAGATGGGGATCACCATTTCCAGTCATCGAAATTGTTAAACAAGGGATTAGCAAAGCACGTGGTATAGATTACGTAAAGACTCATTTGGATATCGACAGAAATCATATTATCGCGTTCGGTGATGAAGATAATGATTTAGAAATGATTAAATATGCTAAATATGGTATTGCCATGGACAATGGCTTGGACGAACTTAAACATGTTGCAAATCAAGTTACATATTCTAATAATGATGATGGTATTGGACGCTATTTAAATGATTATTTCCAATTAAATATGCCTTATGAAGAAACTATAAAATCTCAAATTTAATTTAGGATTTTAATTTAAGGAGGCCTTATATTATGACTAAAATTGTAGTCGTTGGTGCAGTTGCTGGAGGTGCAACTGTAGCTAGTCAAATAAGAAGATTAGATCAAGAAAGCGAAATTGTTGTTTTCGAAAAAGATCGTGACATGAGTTTCGCTAACTGTGCGTTACCTTACTATTTAGGCAATGTCGTAGATTCACGCGATAAAGTTCTTGAAGCAACGCCAGAAGCTTTTTATGATTCCAAAAATATAATTGTAAAAACGTATCACGAAGTGACATCTATCAATGATGATTCACAAACGATTACAGTTTACAATCGCGTAAATAATACTTCGTTTGAAGAACACTATGATACTTTAATATTAAGTCCTGGCTGTAGTGCAAATTCGTTAAACTTAAATAGTCCTATAGCATTTACATTAAGAAATATGGAAGATACAGATGCAATTGAGACTTTTATTGAACAACAAAATGTAAATAAAGCGCTTGTTGTAGGTACGGGTTATATAGGCTTAGAAATTCTAGACAACCTTTATGAACGGGGTATCACGCCTACCCTAATCCATCGCTCAACGCACATTAATAAATTGATGGATCAAGACATGAACCAAGCGATTATTGATGAAATGGATAAACGTCATATCCCATATCGCTTTAATGAAGAAATAACAAAAGTAGATGGTAACGAAGTATATTTCTCCTCTGGTAAAGTAGAAACATTTGATTTAATTGTCGAAGGTGTAGGCGTAAAACCAAATTCAGAGTTTATCAAATCATCGAATATTACTTTAGACGACAAAGGTTATATCCCTGTTAATGACCAATTTCAGACTAATATATCAAATATATATGCGCTTGGTGATATCATAACATCACGTTACAGACACGTTGATTTAAATGCACACGTGCCTCTTGCATGGGGAGCACATCGTGGCGCAAGTGTCATTGCTGAACAATTGGCAGGTAATCCTAGTGTGAAATTTAAAGGATTTTTAGGTTCAAACATCGTAAAATTCTTCGATTATACCTTTGCTAGTGTAGGTTTATCGCCACAAGAATTAGAACATTTTGATTATGGAATAGTCGAAGTTAATCAAGGGGAACATGCGGGATATTACCCTGGAAATAAAAAATTACACTTACGCGTTTATTTTGACAAAGCTAACAGACGTATTATTCGTGCTGCTGCAGTTGGAGAAAAAGGTGTAGACAAACGTATCGATGTCTTATCGATGGCAATGATGCAAAAGTTAACAATTGATGAACTGACAGAATTTGAAGTTGCTTATGCACCACCTTATAGCAGACCTAAAGATATCATTAATATGATAGGCTATAAAGCTCGAAATAAATAAAATCAACTTTATTTTACTAACACGAAAACAATAAGAGGCTATAACAATGAAGTCATAGCCTCTTTTATATAACTTATAAACCAAACATTTGTGTAATTGGCCCCATCGGTAAAATAATACCAATAATGATAGTCAGGATGATAACTACAACAGTAGTCCATAACAAACTATGACTTGGTTGGCCTTTTTTACGTTTAGTAATTGTCACTTCCATCAATGCAACGACTGCTACACCGCAAATCATTTTCAATGTCAGTAACATATGTCCACCTGCGTTATCAGATGAGAATGATTGAATCCATACCCAAAAACCTGAAATTAACACAAGTAACATAAATAATCTTAAAACCATATGAATTGGTTTAAAATAAGGTGAAGCACCTTGTTTTTCAGAAAAGTTAAAGTAAGCTGCAAAAAATAAAATAATTAATAATACCCAACTTGCTATATGCATATGTAACATATAATATAACCCCCACACATTTTTCACTTCAAAAGTATATAAAACAGAAGTATATTGTAGTCTTTTAATTATAAAATCAAAAGATTACTTACCTTATCATACTTAAAATCACTTAATTTTTCAAAAAGAATTCTATATAACTCTACTAAAGATTAAGTAAAAAGAGCGGGATACAAATCAAAATTTAATTTTTGATACATATACCCGCACTTTATATTATCTTAATATTTTTATTTATCAGCAATAAAATTAGTTAATGTACCAATATTATCGATAGTAACTTTAACCTCATCACCTGGTTGTAAAAATTTAGGTGGATTCATACCTGCACCAACGCCTGCTGGTGTACCAGTCGCAATAATATCCCCTGGATGTAGTGCCACAAATTTAGAAATTTCTTCTATCAATTCATCTATTTTAATAATCATTTGACCTGTATTACCATCTTGACGGATTTCATTGTTTACTTTCGTAACAATGTTCACATCTTCTGGTGTAGGTAATTCATCTTTTGTAACAATATAAGGACCTATCGGGCAACCACCAGTTAAACTTTTAGATAAGAATGCTTGGTCTTGTTCATTCTGAGCTTTACGGTCTGTAATATCATTAATAATAGTATAACCATATACGTAATCTAGTGCTAAACCTTTAGGAATTTTTTCACCAGATTTACCGATTACAATACCAAGTTCACCTTCGTAATCTAACTGTTCAGTAATATCTTTATGGTTAGGTATCGTGCTATTATCACCAGTTAATGACGAAGCAGCTTTTGTAAACACATATAATCGTTGAACTTCGTGATTTAGCTCACTAGCATGATCCTGATAATTACGTCCAAAGGCGATCACATTATTTGTTGGCGTGACTGGCGGTAAAAACTCTATTTCACTAAATAGTACTTTATAATCGTCACCTTTGCCACTATCTTCTGCTGCAACAACAGCTTTACGAACTTGTTCTTGAAAATCGACAACTTGGTTTTGTTGAAGTCCGTTTAATAATGTTTTCGGGTGGAATTCGCCTTCAGCAAAATCTGCAAAAACTTTTTTCAAGTCCCATGCAGCCTCTTCACGTTTAACTTTCACACCATAAGATGTCTGTCCTTCATGTCTGAATGATAGGAATTTCATTCAATATCAGCTCCTCATCTATATCTTATTACATATTATAACTATATTTACCCATAAATAACAAATAAATAACTAGCGCTTACAAAAATTCTCCTGAACTCAATGAAAACGCATTTATTTGTTGCATGTAAAATTTGATTACAGCTTCAACTTATTATTTTTCCTTTTAAATATTAGAAAACAATTTTTAAAATTAACAAGTGAGAGTAGAACAGTAATCTAATTTATTTAAGGTAAGTGACCTTTCGCCATATCCATTCAAATGGTCCCATTTTAAAATATTTTAAATAGAAGTAACAGCCTGCAAGTTGTAGGCCATAAACAAGTAATGCAATGGTATAAGATTGGTATAGTGACAATTGGTTATATAAACCTCCCCCTATACCTAAAAATACAATTGATAAGACAATGCTCTGGGTTAAATATACAGATAGACTTAATTTACCTGGATATGTAAATACTTTGAGCACCTTTGCAAGATGTGCACTTTGGTACATAGCAATAAAAATTAATATATAGCCAGCAGCAACAATTGGGCCCCCAACAATATTGATATTTTGGTACGCACTATTTGAGAAATCAAGTGCAAAAGGTATTTTAACTATATAACCTGTAATAAGGCATATTATTCCCCATTTAATTGCACTTTGTTTTCGTAATTGAATTTTCTTAACTAGTTTTAGTTTTTGTGCAGCTATACCTAAGAGAATGTACGGTAAAAATTCCAAATAGGCAGATCCTGTCACAACATCTAGCACATTATATAAATTTTCTAGTGCGTTTATTTTCAGAAATTCAGTATAAAGTCCTTGTTGTTTAATTTCTATCAATTTAGCTAAGGATACACCACTAAAATTATGCTGGGTATATGGATCATTTAATAAAGAAAATACTACAAATGGTATAACTAGCAATAAAATTTTTAGGATAAACAAGATAATTGCTGCTTTTATTAAACGCTTGGCTTTAGATTTAATAAACAACACCGCTATTAACCCTGTATATGCATAGCCAAATAAGATATCTCCTGAAAACACAAAAAATCCATGTAACACACCCATAATCATAAGAAAAATTAATCTTCTAAGTATTATTGGGTAATAGTTAATACCTTTCATCTGACAATTGTCGTACATAATGCTCAAGCCATAACCAAATAAAAACGTAAAAATTGGGTAAAATGAACCAATAATTAATAAAGTAATTCCATGTAATAAAGTAGCATCGAACCCGTGCACAACATCAGACAATACACTCTCCTCATACGGAAAACTAAAAACTAATATATTCATTAAAATAATACCTAGCAAACTTAATCCACGTAATGCATCTATTTCATATAACCTTTGCTGCGATGACACAACAAGCACCCCTTATAGTCTAGTTTTATTCATCAATAGAAAGTTGTCCAAATTTAAAGAAATATAAATAGCCCTTAACATTTGTTTTCAGTATAGTTTCTAAAGTGTTTCGATAGTATTCCATTTGAACCTTATAGCGTTCTCTTAGCTGTGCACCTATTGCTTCGTCTGACATATTACGACGTCTATTAAAGGCATCTGTCTTATAATCTACAAAGTAATATTGGCCATCCTTCTCAAATATAAGGTCAATCATACCTTGTATAATAGAAGCATCTTCTTCCATATTTTCAATACGATCTACTTTAGCTTGATTGACGACAAAGGGTAACTCACGATATATACGTTCACTCATAGCAATCGTTGAATATAATTCACTTTCAATAAACTGATAAATATCTTCAAATCGAACATCGTTTTTAGCATCTTCGTCAATAATATGCTTGTCTATTAACTGATTGATAAGTACATCCACATCACTACGAGACAGCCCTTCTTTTTTAAACGGTAAATGTTGCATTACCGTATGCATAAGCGTACCAATTTCATTTGCTTTTCGTTTCGTAGTATGTCTTAAAAATCCTGGTCTATCATATGAAGCTGAGCCAATTCGGTATTGTCTAACTCTATCGTAGTTAGTGTCAGCTTGTTCTGTTTCAAGTTGTCGTTTCAGTTCTGATACGGATTGTTTTGATGGCTTTTCAATCGCTACTTGATGTGGGTATTTAAAACTTAATTGTTTATGAATCTGCGCCTTAAGCTCATCATTATTAGTCTGAGCAGACTGTATATCCACTAACGTACGTTGTTCACTTTCAGCTATAACGATTTCTGATGCTATATCTTCATAGAAGTCTGTTTTCAACTGTACAAAAGGCTTCATTGAGTCATCAATGTCATTGATTGTTGCTTCAAACCGTAATTCTTTTGGCAGCGATGTAGATTGATATTTAGCCAATATTGGATAAATCATATCAATTGGTCGTTGCGCGGTTAAACGATAACTCACGGGTAAATGCGTCTGCGACACTGAAACCTGTTCAAATTGCGTTAATTCTTTTTCGTCTTTTACGCGCCCTATTAAAAACAATTGTTCTTTAGCACGTGTCAATGCAACGTAGATTAACCTCATTTCTTCTGATACCATTTCTTTTTCGGCTATCGCTTTATACGTAACGGAGGATAACGATGGATAAGACAAGCGACTATCAACATCATAATAGGTCATACCCAAACCATAGCTTTGATTTAAGATTACTGGTCTGTGTAAATCATCTCTTCTAAAACGTCTTGATAATCCAGAATAAATGACGAATGGGAATTCTAACCCTTTACTACTATGAATGGTCATCATTCGCACAACATCATCATTTGGTCCGACAATATTTTCTTCACCAAAATCTTTACCTCGCTCGATCAATTCATCTATAAAACGAATAAATTGATATAATCCACGGAAACTAGAATTTTCAAATTCTACTGCTTTATTGAACAGTCCGTATAAATTTGCACGTCTACCTTTACCACCAATGATGCCACTAAAATATTGAATAACATAATGATCATTATAAAACTTATCAATTAATTGATAGACAGGATGACTTTGGCTATAGTGTTGATACATTTCAATATCTTTCAAGAATGATTCGAGTTTAACGACTAATTTTTTATTAGCAGCGTTGTTGGCTATATAGTGCTGTATCGATTGATAAAAATAATCATCATTTGGACTAAATACTCTGATATTTGATAACTCATCCTCAGTAAATTGATAAATTACAGAACGCATAAGCCCAACTAAATAAATATCTTGTAAAGGATTATCTACTGTTCTTAAGAAAGATAATATGAGTTGAACTTCAGTCTGTTCAAAGTATCCCTCTTTACTATTTACATGAAAGGGAATGTTATGATCTTTAAACGCTTGTTGTATCTTGCGTGCCTGGCCATAAGAACGTTCTAAAATGACAATATCTTTATAACTTGGTTTACGATACTGCTCAGTTGTCATATCATAAATCTCATGTTCTGACATAATCTTTTCCACTTGTTGAACAATATATTCTGCTTCTTGTTCTGAACCATTTAAGTCCGAAGAAGCATCTTCAACTAACATGTTCAACTGGACATTATGTGGCTCATTATCGAAAGTAGCACCATAATAAAGTTGGGCAGCATCGTCATAGACGATTTCTCCAACCGCTTCATCCATCATATGCTTAAATAAATAGTTCGTTGTAGTCAAAACTTCTTTTCTAGAACGGAAATTTTGCGATAAATCAATACGCATACCATTCTCTGAACCATCTAATGTAAAACGATTATACTTCCCTATAAATAAACTAGGATCTGCTTGCCTAAATTTATAAATAGATTGTTTAACGTCACCTACCATAAATAAATTTCCATCTGTCTCGTTACCCCGTTTAATACATGCAATAATTTGCTCTTGTACACGGTTGGTATCTTGGTATTCATCGACAAGTATTTCTTTGAACTGTTCACGATACATATCAGCAATATCTGATGGTGTACCATCTTCGTTCATCAATACGCGCAATGCAAAATGTTCATAATCTGAAAAATCGAGTAGGTTTCTACTACGCTTCTTCTGATTAAATAGCTCAATTACATCCCCTGTTATTTGTGCTAAATATGCTACTCTAGGCGCTAAGCGCTGCATATCTATTTTTAAATCTTCAGCATTACGTGAAAAATAATCTTCTTGTACCTTAGTCACCAATGCTTTGTATTGATCGTAGTGTTTTTTTCCATCATCGTATGCATCTAACATCATTTCATTGGCTTCTTTTATTTTTTTATTCTTAGCTGGAAAACGTGCTTCAAACTGGTGTTCTGCAATAACTTGTGTGTTTAACGTACCACCTTCCATTGCTTGAGCAATAAAACGACGCTCTTTTTCTAACACTTCAACTTGCTTATCTACTTCTTCAAGCATCATGAATAAATCATAACTTTTATTCAACGCTTCTAATGCAGAATTCATAAAAATCATAGCTAAATCATTTAATAATTTTAATAAATCTGCTTGCTTTGTAACATCATCATATGGTGCTGATAGCTGATTCAACCAAGCTGTTGGATTTGGATTTGCCACACTAAAATAAAACATTTCTTTAACAGTGTTACGCAGTTGATTATCATTACGATCTGAAGATAATTGTTCAGTTAGATCAATAAAATTAGGATCAAGTTGGTCGTAATGTTTTTCTAACACTTCATCTATTGTCTGTTCAAGTAGCAGTATATTTTCAGCTTCGCTACTTGTTCTAAAGTTAGGATCAATATCTAGTACATCATAGTGGTGTTGAATTAATTTTAAACAAAAACTATGTAACGTAGAAATTTGTGCTTGATGTATCTTCACACGCTGATTCTTTAAATGTGTATTGTTTGGGTCCTCATTTGAGGCTTCTTGAATCCTTTGGTCTACACGGTGTTTCATTTCTCTCGCACTTGCATTCGTAAATGTAACAACAAGCAGTTTATCCACATCAATTTCATCTTTAATAATACGTTGTATAATGCGCTCTACCAATACGGCAGTTTTACCAGAACCTGCGGCAGCCGCAACAAGTATATCCTGACCTTTTGCATAAATACTCTTCCATTGGTTATCTGTCCATCTCGTATTCTCAGGTTTCACTGGTATTTGACTCATTCTCCATCGTCCTCACTTTCTAAAACTACATTTTGCACTGCTTCTAATGGATCAATAGATTCGTCAACTGTACGATAGCGTTTACTATCTATCATACCGTCTACATGACAGACTGATTTATAGCTACAAAAATCACACGGTAAAGTCTGATTGTATTTCATTGGTGCCACTTCTGTATGTCCATCCATGATATTTGATGCCGTTTCAATAAAGTTTTGTTTATTATGATGAATTAATTTGTAAATGGTGTCCTCGTCTGCAACCTTACTATTACTCTTAATACCGCCATCCTTTTTCATTCCTAAAGGCACAATATCAGAATTATAACTTGGCTCCAGTCTAGTATCAAAAGCATCTAATACTGATTTATCACTATTTAGTAAGCCGCTCAATTTGAATGACTGGATAAATTCAGAGTCTCTTTTTTCTTCCGACAATTGATTCCATGCTAGTTTAATGCGCGGTTCATGTACATGAAAGTATAATAGCCCACCAGGCTTAGTTAGTTCTGTTAATCCTATACGTGATTTATTTTGAAGTACGATATCCATATATGTCATCATTTGCATTTGCATACCATAATAAACTTTTGTTAAATCCAACGTACCACTATATTTAGATGACTTATAGTCAATAATATTTACAAAACTCTCTTCCCCATTTTTATACGTATCTATCCTATCAATTTGTCCACGTATATTTATAGGTATACCTTGTTTTGTATGTAACGGTTCAGCTAATAATTCACTATTATCTCTTGGTTTTCTTCTAAAACCAGCTTCAAATCGTTGTGGTGTAAATTTAGTATAATTACCTTGATATTTTAATGCCGTTAAAGTCGTTTCTACAATTGCACCAATACGTTGAGATAAATAACGGTAATAAGCTGTTGAATTTAATAAGTTGAATTGGACTTCAGGCAATATTTCACTTAATGCTTCAACTGTTAGCTTATGAATTTTTTTGGGGTCTAAATTCTTAAAATCACCATTTACTTTTTCTGAGATAAATTTCAACACTTGATGGAAGATATCTCCTAAATCAAAGTTTTCTAACTTGTATTTTGTACGTTCATTTAAACGTAAACCATGTGATGCAAAGTGTTTAAATGGACAAGCTTGATAGCCTTCAAATCTAGAAACACTTGCGTTAATCGTAGAACCATACAATTCTTTAGATAATGATTCGTTTAATTGAACCGTTTCATTATCATAAGTTAAAGCAGTTAATAAGTAGTCTAAACCATCATTTAAGCTTTCATCGTCTCGCATCACTTGATATGTATCTAACCAAGTTTCTGCAACAATTTCATCATCTAACCAAGCTTTTAACGATTCAAATAAAGCAATTTTAGTTTGATGTGGATGTTCCATTAAAGTAAGTGGTTGTGCTTGATGCTGATGATTTATATTTTGAATTTCTAGATTAGTAAATAATTGTTGAATTTGGTTTAAAAATGGACTCGGTTCTTTTTGATCTCCACTAGAACCCATAAGCGAATATGAAAACGTAACCTGTTTACAACTACGCGTCATTGCGATATAACATACAAATGCTTCATCCATTTGCAATATATCCGCTGTAGGACTTAATTCTATAGAGGATTGTTCTTGGAAATATTTCTTCTCGTCGTCTGTAATTAAACTTGAAGATGAAACGGTTTGTGGTATAACACCATCATTCGCTCCTACTAGATATACATGTTGTTTGTTATCTACTTTTGCTAAATCCATAGTACCAATACTTACCTGATCAAGCGTTTGAGGAATCATAACAAATTCTAATTGTTCTAAGCCAATATCAAACAATTCAAGAAAACGCGATTTAGACATTGTTTGCTCACCAAATACCGTAACTAAGTCGTCCAACGTTTGAATAAAGCCATGCCATATCTGGTCAATTTCCTCAGCAGCTCTATGTTGACCGTTAAAGTCTAACGTATCACGTTCAGTCATTAATTGGCTTGGTAAGTCGAATGCTTCCATCGATTCGTAGAAAGCAGTGGCAAATTCAATAGCTGTAGTTGCACGGTTCATACTTTCTTCAAATAACATCACTTTATTGATAACATCTGTTTTCATTTGAATAACACGCTCAAAGGTCTCGCGTTCTTCATCTGATAATGGTTGACGTTTTAGCCCCATTTTTCTAAATTGCTCAATATCAAAATATTTTTCATCCAACCAGCGTTTGCCATAAATACCACGTTCTAGAACGAAATTTTCTAATATATCTATCAAGTAATTACTATCTTTAAATTTCTTCGATAGAATATCTGTTTTAAAGAGTCGCATAAGCGGATCAAAATTCCAATTGGTCTGTATTACTTCAATCAGTGATCTTATCATTTCCATTATAGGATGATGTGTCATTGACGGCTTCACATCGATGTTATACGGTATGCCGAATTGTGGCAAGATTGATTCCATGAGATAGGCATAAGCTTCATCTCTATATAAAATTGCTATATCTTGAAATCTATAACCTTTCTCACGTGTTTCTCTTAAAATACGGCGAGCAACTTCATTTATTTCTTCTCTCATCCCACTCGCTTCTAAAATCGCTATATCGCCATTTGCAACTGTAGGCTCAAATTGTAATGCATTAAAATTACGTTCTAGGTTGGCTAGGTCAGCATTATCAAAGCGATATACTTCGTCAAAACGCTTCGTATGTAATTGTATATTGAGATCGTTCGCAATTTCTTCTATGTGTGTCAGTGATTCCGAAGGTTTTCTAAATAAACTAAACATATCTTTATCACCATCAGTTGTTAATACGACCGTAACTTTTTTAGCGTATTTAACCAAACTACGGATAATTTGATATTCTAATGTCGAGAAGTTATGAAAGCCATCAATATAAATTTCCGCTCGTTTTAACCATTCAGATTGATCCATCATCGTAATGAATCTTTGTAAACTATCTTCAGTGGATACATATGTGCCGTCAATTCTATCTTCTAAATGTTTATAAACTAAGGCAATATCTTGTAATTTATGCTTTGTTCTTGTTTGTAAGTCATTTTCTGAAATATAATCACTTAATTGTTGAGGCGTTACTGCATATTTTTTAAAATCTTGTATTTGTTCATAGAGCTTTTCACTGAATCCATAATACTTAACTTGAGAACGATATAGTTTCAATTCTGATTGATGTTGTTGTATGATGTCATAAATCATCATTTCAGTGCCTGCTTTAGATAAGTGTTGTTCTATCAAACCACCAACTTCCTGGAACACACGATAACTTAATCGTTCAAAGTGTAAAACTTCTGTTCTCAAACTACCATTTAATGATTCATCGCTTACGAATGATTGTTCAAGCTGAAAAGTATTTTGTGTAGGCGCAATTAAGACAATAGGATCGCCTAATGGATCTTCTCGCATTGCTGTTTTAATTTCTTCAATTATTGTTTTCGATTTACCTGTGCCTGCTCTGCCGATATATGCATTTAATTCCATGGTTTACGCCAACTCCTTTGACTCACATTTTAACATATATATGGTTGTGTATAACTATTCTTACACCTTGAATGTCGAACAAATTAAAATATGACTTTACTATAAATTTAATGATGTGTTTGTAGTTTATAATAAAAAGAGGCCCGAGACACAAATAGTTATCTCGATCCTCTTTCTATACTCTTTACAAAAGTAACTGCATTATGAATATTCTTGTTAATCAATAAACGTTGTTCTAATTTTAGATATTTTACGTTATTAATAAAGTAAGGCAATGAAATCTTATTTGATTAATAAAATTTCATTGCCCTACGCTCATTGCTTTATTATTCATATTTTGTGTCTGGATTAAATCCAAATTTCATTTCGCTTAACGGCCAAAAACTAAATGACACTTTACCAACAACTTGGTCTTCGTCAATTAAACCGAACGAACGACTATCTTTACTTACTTCACGATTATCTCCAAGTACAAGTAATTTACCTTCTGGAATTTTATTTTTATCTTTTACATTATCTGTACCTTCAGATTGTTCGTTCATTTCTTTTGTTGTAAAACTACCAGTTATATAATTATAATCTTTATGTTTTTCATTATAATCTAAGTATGGTTCATCTACTTTTTTACCATTAACAAATAACTTATCTTCTTTATATTCAATGTTATCCCCAGCTGTACCGATAACACGTTTGACATAATCATTATCCTTAGTTGCATGGAAGACAATCACATTGCCTTTTTCAACATTTCCAAATCTTTGTCCAATTAAATTGACAATAACGCGTTCTCCGTCTTTTAATGTAGGATCCATAGAGTCACCTTTAACTGTATATGATTTCCCCACGAAGTTAACAATTAGCAATACTAAAGCTATTGCTACAACGATGGACACAATCCATTCTACGATTTCTTTTCTCAATTCCTTCACCTCGTTTATTTAATTAAAAGTCACTGTAAATTTTTCAAACGGATAATACCTTAAACTTGTGTTGCCAATGATATCTTTCTCATGCACGAAACCCAATGTTCTAGAATCGTTTTTATTATCACGATTATCATTAAGTACAAAATAAGCATTCGGCGGAATAATATCACTTTCAGAACCTTTGATGTTTCTAAGTGACAAGTTATTGATGCTGTTATTTGTATATGGTTCATTCACTTCTCTATCATCTCTGTACAATGAGCCGTCTTTAAATGAAATAGATTGTCCAGGTTTTCCAATAATTCTACTAAATTGGATTTCTTTTCCATTACGATACATAATAATATCATTATTATCTAAAAAATTAAATGTCGTTTTTATTTTATTAACAATAACACGATCACCTTGTTTTAGATTTGGGGCCATTTTATCATCTTTTATAACTGATCCTGTAAGCACAAATGCCTGAATCAATAGTACAATAATAAGCGCAAATATTATGGAAATCAAATGTTTTAATAATTTTCGCAAGTTGTCACTCCTCTGACGAATGCATAAAATGTTTCTCTAGTTTTCTACCAACGAACCATACTATAGCAATTACTATCACTATTGTTATCAGCCTTATCGGATTAGTAAAAAGTGTTGTAATATCGTTACCTAACCAACCTACAAGGCCAATCATTATAAATTTAGATGCTATTAGTACAATTAGATAGGCATGCGCTTTAATATGCGATAAGCTTGCCACAATATTAACTAGAGCACTTGGCGTAAACGGAAAGCACATTAAGATAAAAATAGGTATAACCCCTTTTCTATCAATAAAATGTATTAAGCGTTTAACTGATGTCCGTTGCTGAATTTTTTGCATATATTTTGTATGTGTTAACCTTCTAAAAAATAAGAATACAATATAACTTCCAACCACAGTGCCTAACCAAGCTAATAAGGTACCAACGAACCAACCAAATGCATTAACGTTTACAATTACAAACACAATGATTGGTAAAATAGGAATAAAAGCCTCAATAAATGGCAATAGAAATCCTGCGATGTATCCTAAACTCCCGAATATATCAAACCAATACTGTACTTGTTCCTCTGTCATCAAACCCATCCTCGTCATCACTATTCATTATAAGTATAAGTGTAAAGTTGTTTTTTTAAAACTATAAAGCGTTTCATATAATATAAATCAGTCTTAAGAACGACATGCTTTTGAAACCATAATTGAAAGACTATCCACGCTTTCAATGAGCATTAATTCTAAAGGTTGATCAAAGTCTTACTATTGTAATATGAACTTTGATTTACTAGAGTTACGAAACGGTCGTATGTATTTGTATTATAAAAGAGAATAAGAAAGGAATCTAATTTATTAAAAAAGTTTCATCTTCCTACCTTGATTAAGATGTCTAAAGTTGAAAGGGATAAAAACTTACCTGAGTCGCATCTTATGCATCAGCCCATGTCACACTATCTCTATATAATAATTAAGGCTGAGACAATTAATTGTCCCAGCCTACTCAAAATATAAATTTAACATCAACTATTTATACGAGATATAACACTATGTTGAAAAATTATAAGCGTTTTTCCAATTCTTCTTTTTTATCTTCAAAACCTGGTTTACCTAATAATGCAAACATATTTTGTTTATATGCTTCAACTCCAGGTTGGTTGAATGGATTAACACCTAATTGATAACCGCTCATAGCACATGCTAATTCAAAGAAGTAAACGATATAACCAAATGTCTCTTCATCTAAACGAGGAATATTAACAACAATATTAGGCACGCCACCATCAGTATGAGCTAATAATGTACCTTCAAATGCTTTCGTATTTACTTCGTCTATAGATTTACCAGCTAAATAATTTAAACCATCTAAATTATCACTGTCTTCTTCGATAGTAATATCATGTTTAGGATTATTAACTTTCACAACTGTTTCAAATAAGAAACGACGACCTTCTTGAACATATTGTCCAAGCGAATGTAAATCAGTTGTATAGTTAGCGCTAGAAGGATAAATCCCTTTATAGTCCTTACCTTCTGATTCACCAAATAATTGTTTCCACCACTCATTAAAATATTGCATTGATGGTTCATAGTTAATCAACATTTCAGTGTCATAACCTTTTGCATATAAAACGTTACGAATCGTTGCATATTGATACGCGATGTTATCTTCTAAGTCTTCAGAAGACAATTCTTGACGTGCTTTTGCTGCACCTTCCATCATTGCTTTAATATCAATACCCGCAACAGCGATTGGTAATAAACCAACTGCAGTTAATACTGAATAACGACCACCGATATCATCAGGTACGACAAATGTTTCATAACCTTCATTCGTTGCAAGTTGCTTTAACGCACCTTTTTCTTTATCTGTTGTAGCAAAGATACGATTTTTCGCTTCTTCTTTACCATATTTATTTTCTAATAATTGTTTAAATAATCTGAATGAAACTGCTGGTTCAGTCGTAGTACCTGATTTAGAAATAACATTCACTGAAAAATCTTTACCATCTAAATAATCAATTAACTCTTGTGTATAAGAAGAAGATAAATGATTACCTACGAAGACGATTTCTGGGAATTCATTACTATTTCTAAATGTTGATGTTAGCATTTCGATAGCTGCACGTGCACCTAAATAAGAGCCACCGATACCAATTACTACAAACACCTCTGAATGTTCTTTGACACGTTTTGAAGCTTCTAAAATACGCGAGAATTCTTCTTTATCATAGTCTACAGGAAGATCAATCCAACCAAGGAAGTCACTACCAGCACCAGTTCCTTCATGAATTGTTTTGTGAATTGACTTAACTATATCTTTTTGTTGCTGTAATTCATGTTCGCCGAAAAATTCTAAAGTTTTACCATAATCTAATTGAATATGAGTCATTTTGAATTGCCTCCAGTGTTTTTAATTTCATCATTATTTTACTAAGTTTATTTTGAGTATTCAAACAACTAGCCTATATTATAGTGAAAAGTTAACTATTAAAATGCTAAACCACTCAATAAACGGAATTTAATATTCAACTTTTTATACATAAAACAATTATCCCCAAAGTCCAAAAAACCTTTTAAAACAACGATAAACAATAAAAACAAAAAGAACGACATTATTTTTTTGTATATTTATGTATTAAAATGGTTTTATTTTCATTTGTTTTCTGTTATACTAATCAATATCAAATTCTTATTAATAAATTATAAAAATTCAATTGAGGTGTAACTTATGAAAGAGAAAATAGTATTAGCATATTCAGGTGGTTTAGATACAAGTGTGGCAGTAAAATGGTTATTAGATAAAGGTTATGACATCGTAGCTTGTTGTTTAGATGTCGGCGAAGGTAAAGATTTAGACTTAGTACATCAAAAAGCGCTCGATATGGGTGCAATCGAATGTCATATCATTGATGCTACAGAAGAATTCAGTGAAGATTTCGTGTCATACGCAATTAAAGGTAACTTAATGTACGAAGGTACATATCCTTTAGTTTCTGCATTATCAAGACCTTTAATTTCAAAAAAATTAGTTGAAATTGCGAGCAAGACAAACGCAGTTGGTATTGCCCATGGTTGTACTGGTAAAGGTAATGACCAAGTACGTTTCGAGGTAGCAATTAAAGCCCTAGATCCAGAACTAAAAGTTTTTGCACCAGTAAGAGAATGGGCTTGGAGTCGTGAAGAAGAGATTGATTATGCAATCAAACATAATATCCCTGTTCCAATCCAACATGATTCTCCTTATTCTATCGACCAAAATTTATGGGGAAGAAGTAACGAATGTGGCATACTTGAAGATCCTTATGCTGCACCTCCAAAGGATGCATTTGACTTAACAAACGAACTTGAAG
Source organism: Staphylococcus sp. Ze2 (assembly GCF_048568365.1). Lineage (NCBI taxonomy): Bacteria > Bacillati > Bacillota > Bacilli > Caryophanales > Staphylococcaceae > Staphylococcus > Staphylococcus sp. Ze2. Next base: position 2,301,523 of record NZ_CP183486.1, read on the forward strand.
ATGCACCGGATGTAGCTGATGAAATTGTACTTTCATTTGAAAAAGGTATACCAACTGCGCTAGATGGCAAACCTTATAAACTTAGCGAACTTATCTTAGAACTCAATAAACTTGCTGGTAAACATGGAATTGGTAGAATCGACCATGTTGAAAATAGACTTGTTGGTATTAAATCGAGAGAAGTTTATGAAACACCAGCTGCAGAAGTAATTGTCAATGCTCATAAAGCACTTGAAACAATTACACTTACTAAGGATGTTGCACACTTTAAACCAGTAATTGAAAAACAATTCTCAGAACAAATTTATAATGGTTTATGGTTCTCACCTTTAACAGATAGCCTAAAAATATTTGTCGATAGTACTCAAGAACATGTAACTGGCGATGTACGTCTTAAATTATATAAAGGTAACGCTACTGTTAATGGCAGAAAATCACCACATACACTTTATAATGAAAAATTGGCTACTTATACAAAAGAAGATGCATTTAATCAAGAATCAGCAGTTGGCTTTATTGATATCTTTGGCTTACCAACTAAAGTAAACTCAATGTTACATGGCGGATATAAAGATGAGCAGTAAAGCTTGGGGTGGTAGATTTAGTGAGCAACCAGAAGCATGGGTTGATGAATTTAATGCTTCTATACACTTTGATAAAACATTAATTAAATATGATGTTCAAGGTAGTATTGCTCATGCAACCATGTTAGCCAAAAAAGATATTATTTCTGATTCAGACTGCAAACAAATTATTGAAGGTTTAAATGCAATTTTAGCTGATTATGAACAAGGTAACTTATCTCTTGATGTTTCATTAGAAGATATTCATTTAAATATCGAACATGAATTAATAAAACGTATTGGTGATGCTGGCGGTAGATTACATACAGGACGTAGCAGAAACGACCAAGTTGCAACTGATATGCATTTATATACAAAAGCAGAAGTATCTCAATTAATTGATTTAATTATTTCGTTTCAACAGACAATTGTAAAAATTGCTGAGTCTCATGTAGACACAATCATGCCTGGTTATACACATCTACAAAGAGCTCAACCTATTTCATTTGCGCATCATATCTTGACGTACTATTGGATGCTAGAAAGAGACAAATCACGTTTTCAAGATAGTTTGAAACGAATTGATATCTCTCCACTTGGTGCTGCTGCGTTAAGTGGTACTACTTATCCAATAGATCGTCACGAAACGCAGTCATTGTTAGACTTCTCTGCTGTTTATGAGAATAGTATGGATGCCGTTAGCGATAGAGATTATATAGTTGAAACACTGCATAATATTTCATTAACAATGGTTCACTTGTCACGTTTTGCAGAAGAAATTATTTTCTGGTCATCTGCAGAAGCAAACTTTATTACATTATCAGATGCATTTTCAACTGGTTCATCAATTATGCCACAGAAAAAAAATCCTGATATGGCCGAACTAATCAGAGGTAAAGTTGGACGTACAACAGGTAATTTAATGAGTATGTTAATGACACTTAAAGGATTGCCTTTAGCATATAATAAAGATATGCAAGAGGATAAAGAAGGTCTATTTGATGCAGTTCATACACTAAAAGGTTCTTTACGTATCTTTGAAGGTATGATAGACACAATGACAGTAAACGTAGAGCATTTACAAGAAACTGTATACAATGACTTTTCTAATGCAACAGAACTTGCTGATTACCTAGTCAATAAAGGGGTTCCTTTCAGAAATGCTCATGAAATTGTTGGTAAAATAGTACTTTGGGCTATTCAGCATAACGTCTATTTATTAGATGTGCCTTTAGAACAATATCAAAGCGCACACGAAAGCATTGAACCAGATATCTACAGTTATTTAAAACCTGAAAATTGTATCAGCCGTAGAATAAGTCACGGTTCTACAGGACAAGAAGCTGTAAAAAAACAATTAGAAATTATAAAACAAAACTTAAATTAGAATATTTGCACGGATGCCCTATCTATAGTTATATAGGTGTATCTGTGCTTTTTTGTATGACAATTCAAACACAATATTTCTAAGTAGTGAAAACATTGTTAATGAATTCATTGATTGTATGTAATGTTTAAATTAATTTTTTATAGTTTAAATTAGAATATTGTAAATACTATTTTCAATTTAAGTTTTTTTATGTACTGTAAAAGTAAGTTCATAAAAAGGAGTGACAGCTTGTGAAAAATTCGAGTAAACTTTTGATTTCAAGTATAGCAATATTGTCTTTATCTGGTATAGGAAGCTCAACCATTACTGAAGCATCCAGTAACACCAACGGTATAAATAATCAAAATGGAAATACTTCAGTTCAAACAGTTACTGGGGATAATAAATCAGATCAACAAAATTGGATACATAATTTAACGGGCGAGAAATTCACAACAATTGCACATAGGGGTGCTAGTGGCTATGCTCCAGAACATACATTTTACTCATATGACAAAAGCCATAATGCTATAGGCGCATCATATATTGAAATTGACCTACAAATGACTAAAGACGGTCAACTAGTAGCCATGCATGATGAAACAGTAGATAGAACAACTAACGGTACCGGTCGGGTTGATCAATATACACTTGAGGAATTAAAACAACTTGATGCAGGAAGTAAATTTAATGAGCAAAATCCACAATATGCTAATTCAAATTATAAAGGTGCAAAAATACCAACATTAGACGAAATATTAGAGCGTTATGGTACTGATGCTAATTATTATATAGAAACAAAATCTCCTGATGTGTATCCTGGTATGGAAGAAAAATTATTAGATACACTTAATAAACACCAATTATTAAATGAACAGTCTCTCAAAAAAGGTCATGTCATGATTCAATCTTTTTCACAAGAAAGCTTACTTAAAATGAAAGATTTAAATTCAAATGTGCCACTTATACGATTATTAGACAAAGGCGAACTACCGAATATGACACAACAAGATTTGGATTATATTAAAGAATATGCCATCGGTGTCGGTCCTGAATATACAGATTTAACTAAGCAAAATGTTGCCAATCTTAAAGATACTGGATTCCTGGTTCATCCCTTCACCGTGAATGAAGTAGCCGACATGGAAAAACTTAATGAATATGGAATAGATGGACTATTTACGAATTATCCTGATTTATATAAGCAAGTCATAAATGAACAATAATTGATAACTTCCATTGAGCAATTTATTTATAAAATCCAAAAAAGTCCGAGACATCTGTTGATGTCTCGGACTTTAAACTTACTACTATTATTCAAATATTTATTTATGCCCATCCACGGTAACGTGCTGCCTCTGCAGTACGCTTGATACCAACTATATAAGCTGCTAAACGCATATCAATCTTTCTGTTTTGAGCTAATTCATATATTGTGTCAAATGCAGTTGTAAGTTTTTCACGTAGTTTCGTGTTTACCTCTTCTTCAGTCCAATAATAACCTTGGTTATTTTGTACCCATTCGAAATAAGAAACCGTTACACCGCCGGCACTAGCCAATACATCTGGTACTAGTAGTTTACCACGTTCAGTTAAGATACGTGTACCTTCTGGTGTCGTTGGTCCATTTGCCGCTTCAACCACAATATCGGCTTTAATGTCATTTGCATTTTCTTCAGTAATTTGATTTGCAATTGCTGCCGGCACAAGAATGTCGCAGTCAATTTCAAACAACTCTTTATTAGAAATTGTTTCATCAAATAAATTAGTCACAGTTCCAAAGCTATCTCTTCTATCTAAAAGATAATCAATATCTAATCCTTCTGGATCATGTAAAGCACCATAAGCATCTGAAATACCAACAATTGTTGCTCCCATATCATACAAGAATTTCGCTAAGAAACTACCCGCGTTACCAAATCCTTGAATAACAATACGAGAACCTTTAAGTTCTAAACCTCTTCTTTGTGCAGCTTGTTCAATAGCAATAACAACACCTAATGCAGTCGCGCGGTCACGTCCTTGCGAACCACCTAACACGATTGGTTTACCAGTGATAAATCCTGGTGAATTGAATTTATCTAATGAACTATATTCATCCATCATCCATGCCATAATTTGAGAGTTTGTAAATACGTCTGGCGCTGGAATATCTTTTGTTGGTCCAACGAATTGAGAAATTGAACGCACATACCCACGAGATAAACGTTCTACTTCGTGAATACTCATTTGACGTGGATCACAAATGATACCACCTTTACCACCACCATATGGTAAATCAACAATGCCACATTTCAATGTCATCCACATTGATAATGCTTTAACTTCTTCTTCGTCCACATCTGGATGGAAACGTACGCCACCTTTTGTAGGTCCAACAGCATCATTGTGCTGTGCACGATAACCAGTAAAAGTTTGAACAGTACCATCGTCCATGCGCACAGGAATTCTAACTTGAAGGAATCTTAAAGGTTCCTTTACTAAATCATACATCCCATCATCAAATCCCAGTTTGTGCAATGCTTCTTTAATAATTTGTTGCGTCGAAGTAACTAAATTATTATTCTCAGTCATGATTCATTTCGCCTCTTTTTCGTTACTAATGATTTCGCTTTCATGATAATTGTAACATAAGATTTTCCTTTTTAAAGGGTTTTCAAAACATATATTACAGAACTGTGAATTTACTCAAAAACGCTTCTAATTTTGTCTAATGCAAAGTCTAATTCTTCTTTAGAAATAATAAGTGGCGGTGCAAATCTAATGACCGTATCATGCGTTTCTTTACATAATAAACCTTTTTCTTTTAATGATTCACAATAAGGTCTCGCTTCCTCATTTAATTCAACCCCAATAAACAAGCCACGTCCGCGTACCTCTTTAATTGATGGATGGTTTATTTTTTCTAATTCTTCTTTGAAATAGTTACCTAATTCCAATGAACGCCCTGGTAGATCTTCGTCAATTATTACATCTAATGCTGCGTTTGAAACCGCACAAGCAAGTGGATTACCACCAAAAGTAGAACCGTGAGATCCTGGTGAGAACACACCAAGTACTTCTTCGTCAGCTAATACTACAGATATTGGTAATACGCCACCACCTAATGCTTTACCTAAAATGTATACATCTGGTTTAACGTCATCCCAGTCCGTAGCAAATAATTTACCTGAGCGTCCTAAGCCAGCTTGGATTTCATCAGCAATAAACAATACGTTATGTTCATCACATAGAGCTCTTATTTCTTTTAAATAACCTTCAGGTGGAACATTAATACCCGCTTCCCCTTGTATTGGTTCAATTAAAATTGCTGCTGTATTTTCAGTAATAGCATTTTTAACAGCTTCAATATCGCCAAAATCTACTTTACGGAACCCATCTAATAATGGACCATAACCGCGTTGATATTCTGGTTCTGATGATAAAGATACAGGTGCCATTGTACGACCGTGGAAGTTACCATTGAAAGCAATAACCTCTGCTTTATCTGGGTCTATTTTTTTAACATCGTAAGCCCAACGACGAGCTGCTTTTAAAGCCGTTTCAACTGCTTCAGCACCCGTGTTCATTGGTAAAGCTTTAGCTTTTCCTGAAAGCTTACAAATTTTTTCATACCATTCACCTAGATTTTCACTATGAAATGCACGTGAAACTAAAGTAACTTTATCCGCTTGGTCTTTCAATGCTTGAATAATCTTTGGATGTCTATGACCTTGGTTTACAGCTGAATATGCTGACAACATATCCATGTATTTGTTACCTTCTGGGTCTTTAACCCAAACACCTTCAGCTTCCGATATAACGATAGGAAGCGGCACATAGTTTTGCGCTCCATAATGATTTGTTACTTCAATGATTTCTTCTGATCTTGACATGATATCTCCCCTTTGTAAAAATTTAAGAGTAAAAAGACTCTTAAGTAATACTCATTCAATAGCATAACGTATTTAGCGATTAACTGAAACCATTTTCTAAAACTGCTTAAGTTTCATGTTACAAACGCCGTCAAATCAGTTAAATTAACGTAAATAATATAATGAGTAAGCACCAATTTTCCAGTGTAAACCCTTACATATATAATGCCACATTTACCAATACTAATACAAGACTATATTAACATTTTAAAAATTAATTATATTTTATTAGTATTGCGCTAAATCGCATATTTAATCACAGACTTCACCGTTCTATTTATAAACTTTACTTTTACAAATAGAACGATGAAGTTAGAAATATTTTATAACGTTATATAGTAATCGAGGCCGAAACATCAACTAAATGTTTCGGCCTCGATTACTATGACAAATATTCTATTTATTATCTGTTCTTGGTAATGGATAAAATCCTTTATTGAATTGTTCCCAAAGTTTAGGTGGTAAATGATGTCTATCTTCTCTATTTGGATCGAAGTGTGAAATAATTTCATCTTCTTTACCATCTTTAATTTTGCTTATAAAGTTATGGTCTAATAATATTTCTCTGCCTAATGCAACAAGTTCAACGTTAGTAGATTCAATCGCTTCAAGAGCTTGTTCCGCAGTAAAAATAGAACCAATACCTACTAAAGGCATACGACCATCAATCCACTCTAATAACAATTTAATACGTTCTTGCCCTTTATATTTACCTTCACGCGTTTCTGAATGTATATCCATTAGAGAAACATGTAAATAGTCTAAAGGTTTATCAATTAAGTGTTTAACTAATGATTCTGTAATTTCCATGCTTATACCAGGTGATTCTGCTTCTTCAGGTGAAAATCTATAACCAACAATAAAATCTTCATTACCATGTTGTTGTACTGTTTCTGTTACTTCATCAACAACGTTTAATGCAAATTTCAAACGATCTTTGCCCCACTCATCTTCACGACGATTATAATAAGGTGAAACAAATTGATGAATTAAGTAGTGATTTGCACCATGGATTTCGACACCATCGAATCCAGCTTCTATAACTCTACGAGTCGCTTCTCCGAAAGCTTTAATTGATTGTTTAATTTCATCTTCAGTAATTTCACGTGCGTGATGTTCTTCTTGCTCACCAAAACTTTTTAGTGAAATTGGTGTTGGTGCAGCTACATCTCCATTTGGTGTTAAATTTGGTAATGATTGTGCCCCACCATGATGAATTTGAACGACAGCTTTTGCGCCGTTTTTCTTCATAGCTTGAGCTAAGCGTTTTAAGCCATCAATATTTGAATCATGTGCTACTGATGGTTGGCCAGGAAATGCTTTGCCTAAATCCGTAACATTACTAGCTGCTGAAATAGCTAAGCCAACATCTTTCGAACGTTGTTCCATATAAACAACTTCTTCATTTGAAATAGATCCGTCGTCATTTGATGAAACATGCGTAAGTGGTGCTAAAACAAATCTATTATCTAAAACAACTTTATTAGGTAATGTTAATTTTTCAAAAAGTGGTTGGAACTTTTTATTCATTTTACTTTTCCTCCTATGCGTTAAAACATTCGAAAATTATAAAAACACTTATAGTTTGTAGTGCTTTTATAATTCTAACTATAATAATCTGATAGATAAATAAATATGCTCACGCATATATCATTGCGTTTTTTCCAAATTCATTTTCTAAATAGTTATTTCTTTTATGCATTTGGTATACCCATAATATAAATAAAGATTTCCCTCTAAAAAGCATGGCCCATTGCTAGGACAATATAAGCCTACTAAAAAACAACATTATTAATTCCTGACGCTCTAAAAAGTTACGCTTTAGTTCGTCTCATATGAAAAAAATTAACTTCTTAATCTAACAATACTTAGACTAATCGAAGTTGTCCAATAAAGTGTTAACGGTCCAAACATAACCACTAAAAATCACACTATAAAACACTTAAGGCTGAGACATAAATTTATGTCTCAGCCTTAAGAAAAGATGACTTTATTCATCTTTGATCGCATTTTTGGACTGTTTAATCCAAACCGGTAAGCGTTCTTTAATTGTTTGAAACCCATATCTTTCGGTTTCTTTAATTTCATCTAATACTGATTGCTTTTCTTTCTTACGCTCATAATTTTTAAAATAGTCATTATCTTTTAATGAAAGGTTTAATTTCCCTTCATCATCAATTGAAATTACTTTCGCTCTTACAATTTGTCCTTCTGATAAAAACTTTTTCAAATTATGGACGTAATCATCCATAATCTCAGAAATATGGATTAATCCTTCAGCATTGTCAGGGGTTTCTACAAAAGCGCCATACGGTTGAATACCAGTCACACGAACTTTAATATGTTGACCTACTTTATAGTGATTATTCAACGTGATAACCCCTTAATTCGTTTTACTTAACACTATTATAATAGCATACATTATAGTAAGGCACTAACATAAACACAGAAAAATTTCACATTTTACATTTTTATGTTGCTAAAACTATTACTAAATACAGCGTATAAACGCTCGATATTGTATTTTATAGAATTACTTAATAAATTATGACTTCTTAATTAGCTAATACTAATTATATTTACTTATATTAAAATTGTTAGTTAAATATTCCAGCTTTTATAAAAATCCTATTTCTTCCTATTCAAAATAAGTTCCAGTTGGAATTTGCAACGATTCATTTTTAACTATTTCATTCCGCATCATTTTAAAACATCTCTAAAAAAGGAGAAGAGTAAAAATCAACATCAAATTGATTTCTAAGCTCTTCTCCTATAGTTTAGATTAAATAATTAATCAGCTTATTCGTACTGAAATTAGATATTTATCTAGAGATTCATATATTCTGTTAATTATTCAACAATATCAATTGAGTCAATTGTAATATCATATAATGGCTTGTCTTGTGGACCTACTTTTGTATTAGCAATGTCCTCTAATGTAGTTTTACCTTCAATTAATTGACCAAATACAGTATGTTTTTGATCTAACCAAGGGGTACCACCAGTTTCGCCATAAGCTTTTACAATCGGTTCTGGCCAACCTCCGTCAGCTAATTGACTAAGCATTGATTCTGGCACTTCATTCATTTGAACAATGAAGAATTGAGAACCATTTGTATTTGGTCCTGCATTTGCCATTGAAAGTGCTCCGTAGATATTAAACGCTTCTCTTGAAAATTCATCTTCAAAAGGTCCACCATAAATACTTTCGCCGCCCATACCTGTAGCAGTTGGGTCTCCACCTTGTACCATAAAGTCATTAATTACACGATGGAAAGTAACACCATTATAATAACCATTTTTAGCATGTGTAACAAAGTTTTCTACTGTTTTTGGTGCAACATCTGGTAATAATTTAAAAGTCATGTCTCCCTTGTTTGTATGCATTACCATTTTAATTTCATTGTCATTTATTTCTGTGTTCAACTGAGGATAGTTCGTCATTTTTATTCTCCATTTCATGTTAAGATGATATATGTATTCTAACACAAAAGAAGGGATGTATTGAATTATGTTATACCGTTTTTCACATAAAACTGGCAGTTATGGCGTAACAATTAAGGAAGAAAATGAAAATAGCGTTCTCGTTCAAGTTGAACAAGTGATTAATCACCCTAAACAAGGTGATTTACACAATCCCACAGAAACTGAAAATGTGTTTTTCCATGAACGTAAAGCACTTAGTCATTATGAAAAGCGCTATACTACAAAGTCACACCTTAGAGAGTTCAATGCAGAAATTATGCCTTACACTGAATCATTACAGCGTGCGATATCAAAATTAGAAGCTCAATTAAAAGGTCAAGATACATTGCACGCAACTATGTCACTCGACAATTTACAAAGATTAAAACATGATTATTCCATTCAATATAAACAAAATTTTGAATAAAAATACCGTGTTTCTTCTTATTTAATAAAACATCTAACACAAGTGTTTCAAGGCTTCCTGACGTTTTTCAGAATAGTCTACTTCATGTATAATGGTTTTATAATACATTTTTAAAGGAGGATAAAATAATGAGTTTGTTACATATATCGGTACTTTTACCGTTCGTTTTCGCACTCATTATTCCAATTGTATATCGTTTTTATAAACGCATACATTTAGGATGGTTTGTGTTACCTATCCCCGTCGTCTTATTTATATATTTCCTATCATATATTTCGACAACCATGTCAGGAAATAACATAATGCAAAAAGCCAATTGGATGCCTCACTTCGGTATGAATTTCAATTTATACGTTGACGGTTTAGGCTTATTATTTAGTTTGTTAATAACTGGCATAGGTAGTTTAATTATACTTTATTCTATAAGTTATTTAAGTCGACAAGAGCAACTGGGAAATTTTTATTGTTATCTATTGCTCTTTATGGGTGCTATGTTAGGTGTTGTATTATCAGATAATTTAATTATCTTATATTTATTTTGGGAATTAACTTCATTTTCTAGTTTCTTGCTCATCTCATTTTGGCGTGATAAGCAAGCATCTATATATGGTGCTCAAAAATCCATGCTCGTTACGGTATTCGGAGGGTTATCGCTTTTAGGCGGTATTATATTACTTTCAATTGCCGGTGGGACAACAAGTATTCAAGAATTAATTCAGAATGTTTCTGAAATTCAAACTAGTCCATTTTTTATTCTTTCAATGATTTTAGTTTTAATTGGGGCTATTACTAAATCGGCGCAATTTCCTTTTTACATATGGTTACCAGATGCTATGGAAGCACCAACACCAGTAAGTGCTTACTTACACTCAGCAACAATGGTTAAAGCTGGTCTTTATTTAGTTGCCCGAGTGACACCAATTTTCGCTGTTTCACAAGGTTGGATTTGGTCAGTAACTTTGATTGGTTTAATAACATTATTATGGGCATCGTTTAATGCCACAAAACAACAAGATTTAAAAGGTATTTTAGCGTTTTCTACTGTTTCACAATTAGGTATGATCATGTCTATGTTAGGTATCGGAGCAGTTAGCTATCATTTTGAAGGCTCTGAAAGTCAACTTTATGTTGCTGCATTTACTGCTGCTGTTTTTCACTTAATTAATCATGCCACTTTTAAAGGCGCATTATTTATGGTAACTGGGGCAATCGACCACTCAACAGGCACACGTGATGTAAATAAATTAGGCGGATTATTAACTATCATGCCGATTTCATTTACGATTACAATCATTACTTCATTAAGTATGGCTGGTATACCGCCATTTAATGGATTTTTATCTAAAGAGTCATTTTTAGAAAGCATGATTGAAATTACAAATGCTAATATATTTAGTTTAAATACGCTTGGCGTATTAATTCCTATTATCGCAATTATTGGTAGTGTATTTACATTTGTTTATTCTGTCAGATTTATTGGTCAAATCTTTTTAGGTAGTCATAAGGCTGAAGAATTACCTAAAAAAGCTCATGAAGTATCTATACTCATGCTAATTTCACCAGCGATTTTAGCTGTATTAGTTATTGTATTCGGTTTCTTCCCATCAATATTAACTGGCACAATCATTGACCCTGCAGTAAATGCAATTAGCCAAACAACTGGTACAACTGCAGAATTTCATATGTTCCATGGCTTTACGCCAGCATTCTTCTCAACATTAGTTATTTATGTTGTAGGTATTTTGCTCATATTTACTTTTGGTTATTGGATTCGTTTATTGCATTTACAACCTACCAAACTCACATTAAATTATTGGTATGATAAATTTGGTAAAGTTATGCCGAATTACTCAGGTAAATTTACCGACTCTTATGTCACTGGATTTACGCGTAATAACTTAATTATTATCTTCGCTTCATTGATAGTAATTACGTTAGTAACGCTTTTAGTTACACCATTTAATATTGACTTTAAAGATGTCAGTGCTGTACGTCCATTTGAATTAATCATTGTAGTATTGATTATTACCGCTGCTTCTATGATTATATTTGCTAAATCTAGATTATTTAGCATTATCATGGCAAGCGCTGTAGGTTATTCTGTTGCCATATTCTTTATTTTCTTTGGTGCACCAGATTTAGCTCTTACACAATTTGTAGTTGAATCTATCTCAACTGCATTGTTCTTATTATGTTTCTATCACTTACCTAATTTAAATAGACATAAAGAAACACGTTCTTTTAAATTATTAAATATTGTTATTGCAGTCTGTGCGGGTATCGTAGTAACTGTACTTGGTTTAATTGCTTATGGTAATAGACATTTCGGCTCTATTGCTGAATTTTATAAATCAAATGTTTATGACTTAGCCCATGGTACCAACATGGTTAACGTTATCCTTGTTGACTTCCGTGGTACCGATACTTTATTTGAATCTGCAGTACTTGGTATTGCCGGTTTAGGTGTGTATACAATGATTAAATTACGTACAAATAATAATAAAAATGATGAAGGAGGTAAAAACGTTGAACAGACAGAAAAATAATTTAATCTTTCAATATTCAGCTGTTGTTATCTTCTTTCTCATCGTGATGTTTGGACTATATTTATTTTTAGCCGGACATTATACACCAGGTGGTGGTTTCGTAGGAGGTTTATTACTTTCTAGTGCACTCGTGATTATTACAGTAGCTTTTGATATAAAAACGATGCGTAAAATTTTCCCTTGGGACTTTAAAAAATTAATCGGTATTGGCTTTTTCTTTTGTCTAGCTACGCCGATGGCAAGTTGGTTTTATCATAAGAACTTTTTCACACATACACCATTTGAAATTCCACTAATAATTTTAAAACCAATGGAAATGCATACTGCTACATTTTTTGATTTGGGTGTATTATGCGCAGTTGTAGGTACAATAATGACTATAATATTAGCGATTGGAGAGAATGAGTAATGGAAATAGTTATGATTTTTGTTTGTGGTATTCTCACTGCGATGAGCGTTTATCTCATTCTTTCTAAAAGTTTGATACGTATCATTATTGGGACTACTTTACAAACACACACAGCCAATTTATTTTTAATTACTATGGGCGGTCTTAAAAAAGGTGAAGTGCCTATTTATGAAAAAGGAATCACTTCATATGTAGATCCAATTCCACAGGCTTTAATACTTACAGCTATAGTAATTTCGTTTTCTGTAACAGCATTTTTCTTAGTGTTAGCTTTTAGAAGTTATAAAGAATTAGGCACAGACAACGTAGAAAGTATGAAAGGAGTGCTGGACAATGATAGAGAGTAATCTCATTATTTCATTACTCGTCATACCAATGATTACTATTATCGCACTCATATTCATTGGTAAGCGCCCTAGGATAAAGCGCTACGTTGCCTTATCAGGTACAGCTATTACATTGATTTTTGCAATTATCAATTTCCAAAATGTGCTTAGAGATGGCCCTATTATATTAGAATTAGGTTCATGGGAAGCACCTTATAGTATTGTCTTTGTCCTTGATATATTCAGTGCCTTACTTGTCATCACAAGTTTGATTATAACGATGTTAATCATCCTTTATTCCTATCAATCAGTAGGCATAGAGCGCGAAACATACTACTATTATTTCGCAGTAATGTTTATGGTTACAGGTATAATTGGGTCGTTTATTACTGGAGATATATTCAACTTATTTGTATTCTTTGAAGTGTTCCTTTTAGCTTCATATATCTTGTTAGTTATAGGCGGAACTAAAATACAATTAAGCGAAACTATTAAATACGTACTTATCAACGTAACTTCATCAGCATTCTTTGTTATAGCTGTAGCTATGCTCTACTCTGTAGTCGGGACTTTGAATTTAGCTGATATTAGTGAAAAGTTAAGTCAACTACCTGCTGAAGATAACGGTATAATAACAATCATATTTATCATGTTTATCTTTGTTTTTGCAACTAAAGCTGGTGCATTCCCAATGTATATTTGGTTGCCAGGTGCATATTATGCCCCACCGATTGCAATTATTGCATTCTTTGGTGCTTTGCTAACAAAAGTAGGCGTATATGCCATTGCAAGAACAGCTAGTTTATTCTTTAATGATTCATCGGACTTTTCATTTTATACAATATTGTTCCTAGCATTACTTACTATTATTTTCGGTTGTGTCGGCGCTGTTAGCTATTTTGATACTAAAAAAATCATACTTTATAACATTGTAATTGCTGTAGGCGTTATCCTAGTTGGTATTGCGATGATGAATCAATCAGGTATGATGGGTGCGATTTACTATACACTACATGATATGTTAGTAAAAGCAGCACTATTCTTCCTAATTGGTGTTATGTATAAAATTACGAAAACACATGATTTACGTAAATATGGTGGTCTTATTAAAGATTATCCTGTTTTAGGATGGACGTTCTTCATCGCTGCACTAAGTCTTGCAGGCATACCGCCACTAAGCGGCTTTTATGGTAAATTTTATATCGTACAAGCTACATTTGAAAAAGGATTTTACTTAAGCGGTATTGTTGTTTTACTATCAAGTTTAGTAGTTCTTTATTCTGTTATTCGTATTTTCTTATTAGGCTTTTTCGGAAAATCTGAAGGTTATCAAGTAAATCCTAAGTTGCAGTATAAAGGAATACTTACAATATCAATCATTTCAGTCATTATCACAGTTGTTTTCGGACTTTCTGCAGATTGGTTGCAACCAATTATTAAAGATGCTGCTGAGACATTCTACAATCCTAGTATCTATAGAGACGCAGTATTGGGAGGTAAATAATATGGCAGTTCAAATATTAGTAAATTTGATGCTTTCTGTATTTTGGTTATTCGTCACAGGCAGTTATACATTTAATAACTTTATTTTAGGTTACTTATTCGCACTTTTATTAGTTTATTTAATGCGCGATGTATTACCTGGTAGATTTTATATCATCACTGTCTACAAAATTGTGAAACTATTCTTAGTGTTTTTAATAGAACTAGTAAAAGCAAATATAGATGTTATACGTATTGTAATTAAACCCAAGATTGATAATGAGCCGGCCTTCTTCACGTACCATACAGATTTAAAAAGTGACTGGCAAATCGCATTATTATCTAATTTAATCACACTAACGCCAGGCACAATTGTATTAGGTATTAGTGATGATCGTACAAAAATATATATACACAGTATCGATTTCACTACAAAAGAAGAAGAAGTAGATAGTATCAAATCATCCCTTGAAAAAGTGGTCAGAGAGGTAGGCGAAAATTAATGAACTATAATATTATATTAATCATTGCGCTAGTTATTGTAGCTTTATCAATGCTAGGCATGCTTGTTCGTGTAATTATCGGCCCTTCTCTCGCTGACAGGGTCGTCGCACTTGATGCAATGGGTATTCAACTCATGGCTATTGTTGCACTATTTAGTATTTTCTTAGGTACAAAGTATATGATTGTGGCCATTTTATTGATAGGTATTTTAGCTTTTCTTGGTACGGCAGTATTTGCCAAATATATGGATAAAGGTAAGGTGATTGAAAATGATAACGACGATCGTCATTAGTATTGCACTTATCTTGGTCATTTTAGGCTCACTTATCAGTGCCCTAGCGGCTATTGGTCTATTACGCTTGGACGATGTATACGCTAGAGCTCACGCAGCCGGTAAAGCTGCAACACTAGGCTCAATGCTATTAATTAGTGGTGTGTTCTTATATTTTATTGGTCGAGAAGGTTATGTGAATATGCAATTACTTGTGGGTATTTTGTTTATTTTAATTACTGGACCTTTAGCAAGTCATTTAATTATCAAATCAGCGTATAATTTACAAACGCCTGCTTCAAAAAGAACGAAGCATGATGAAATTAAAGAAGATTTAAAAGATACAAAATTATAAAAGCAGCTTACTTGGATTTAGTTAAGAACAATTTCTCCTAGTGCTGTTTATAAATTATTTGTGGGAGAGAGATATGTCTCTCCCACTTTTTGTTTACTATACATTTCATAATTTATATACGAAATCAGTTGTTATAAAGTTTATTACATGATATATTAAATCGTAATTATTACGATTTAAATAAACAGGAGTGTTTTTATGACAACTTGGACTATTATCGGCGGTGGACTACATGCTGTAACTATCGCTATTAAGTTAAGATCTTTAGGTTTAAAGGCATCACAATTATCAATTATCGATCCAAACCCTAACTTGTGTGCTCAATTTGATAATTTCTCAAAACGTATCGACATGCCTTATTTACGTTCACCATGTGTACATCATGTTCATCCTAACCCTTTTCATTTAAATAAATATGCTAAAAAAATGCATTATACTAATGCTGCATATGGACAATATAAACGACCTAACCGAAATATGTTTATGGAGCATACACATGATTTAATTCATTCATATCATTTAAATTCATGTCATATTCAAGGATATGTCAGTGATATTAAGCAGAGCAAACAACAATGGCACGTGCAATTGAATAATAAAAACTGGATTAGTTCAGACCATGTAGTAGTTGCATTTGGTTGTAATCATGAAATATACATTCCTGAACTTTTTCAACTTCAACCTGACATTTCTCACATTTTTGAAAATGAACAAGATACTTATACCGAAACATCTCATGTCATTGGTAGTGGTATTTCTGCAGCTCACCTCACGTCAAGGCTTTTAAAAGAAAACAGTAATAATCAGATTCATTTATGGATGAATAAAGCAATAGATGTTCATGACTTTGATGCAGACCCTGGATGGCTAGGACCTAAAAACATGAAAAAATTTAGTGCTATGCAATCTTCTATTGATCGCTTAAACACAATTAAAAATGAGCGACACAAAGGTTCAATGCCAAAAGAACTAGAATTAAGACTTAAAAAGTATATTAAAGCAGGTCGTCTTAAAGTACATATTAACGAAATAACAAATATAGTTAATCACCATATTTGTACTGACACGTATTGTATACATTACGACCATATATTATTAGCTACAGGCTTTAAAGAAACGATTATGCAACAGCCTTTAATTCAACAATTAGTAACAAAATACCAAGCCCCGGTAAGTAGCTGTGGACTACCTTCAATTACACCAACGTTAGAATGGCTCCCTAATCTTTATGTTAGCGGTGGCTTGGCTGATTTGGAGCTCGGACCATTTTCACGGAATATTATGGGAGGTCGTGAAGCCTCATTAAGAATCGGTGAAGCTTTTGAACACAAACAGTACAATCAATCACAGCATTATTATAATAGCGAGGGCTTGTACACCAATCAAAGCATAGGACAATAAAGTTCTTGGACAAGTAAAAAAAGACAATTTCTATATAACTAATATAGAAATTGTCTCAGAACCTAGACAAACCTTGCGCAAATTAATGCGTAAGGTTTGTTTATTTTTATTTATATAGTTATTTTTCAAAAAGCAGTGGTCTTTCAGACCATTATTGGCCCTTTTACTAACCACATTGCTATTTTTTTTAGATTCATGGCAGCACAAATTAGCGTGGTATCCATGGAAACTTTGTCATGCCCTCTATATCTTGTCCATCGCATACCATGCTGTTCTTTTGCATCGCCAAATCTTCTCTCTATTGTTTGACTTCGCAATTTATATTGTTTTTTTACAGTATCAATAAACCTTAAATCTTCAACTATATCTAAATCGTCTTGCCAAACATGTCTTCTAATTTGTTTTATGACATCTTTATTTTCGGTACATTTACTTAATACAGGACAGTCTCGACATATTGAACCATCTGATACATATAACCTGTGTCCTGTCGGCATCGTTCTTTTGTATGATAAAATTTCATCATTAGGACAAATATAAGTATCATAATATTCATCGTAGATGAAATCTTTTGTTCTGAAAAATCCAGGTTTCCCCTTAGGTCTTGTATAGGGCATTGCTGGTACAATTGCTTTTTCAAGTAAAAAGTGGGCATTAAAAGGTGTTTTATAACCTGAGTCAATTGCTAATGTAATAGGCAACATCTGCTTTGCTTCTAGTCTTTCAATCATTGGTTTGAGTTGTGTACTATCATGAATATTACCGGGCGTCACATGCTTATCAATTATATAACCATTTTTATCCACACATGCATGTAAACTATAAGCAAATTGCTTTTCTCGTTCTCCTTTTACATAGTATCCAGCTTCTGGATCAGTTGTACTTACCTTTTTTGTTTTATATTCCTCCTTCTTTTTATTTTTTAATGGCTTTTTTCCTTGTGCTAACCTTTGTTCATTTATTTCATTGTCCAATTCTTCTTGAAAGTGGAGTGTATCTTTTTTAACAATTTCTGTAATATACTTATTTTTATTTGCATTTGCTTTAATATGGGTGGAATCAATAAATAAAGATGAGTGATCGATTAAGTTATTTTTGATAGCTATTTCGAGTATTTTCTCAAATATTTGTTCAAATAAATCCGTATCATGAAAGCGACGTGTATAGTTTTTACTAAAAGTCCCAAAATGAGGTACTTTATCTAAAAAGCTATATCCTAAATACCAACGGTAAGCTACATTTGTTTCTATTTCTTTAATTGTTTGTCTCATTGATTTGATACCAAATAGTCTTTGTATAAGTAATATTTTTACTAAAATAACTGGATCTATAGAAGGTCTACCATTATCGAGACAATATTTGTCTTCGACAAGTTCATATACAAAATTTAAATCTAATATCGTATCGACTTTACGTAATAAATGATTATTAGGGACTAATTCAGAAATAGAAATCATTTCATATTGATCTCTTTTATCAATTGATTTATTCAACATAATAAACACCACCACTGTTTAATTTATATATATTATAATATTTTTCGTATAATATTGGCAGTGATTTGGGCCGACTCCTGCGGGAAGAGCGCTAGCCGAAGACTACAGGCTAAGGCAGTGCCCGCGGAAAGCGTGCACAAAAAACTGCCAACAAAGTCGGAGACTTTGTCGACAGTCTGAGACAATTTCTATATAACTAATATAGAAATTGTCTTTTTCATTATCTTTTTAATTATAGTTAGCTAGTTGGGCTACTATTTTTCTTATATTAGGGTTTATTAATACAAAGCCCAGTTCTCTTTTAAATTTAATTATGTCACGAACCGGTATTCGAGCGAAACTCAAAAAAACTTCACAAATTCCAAAAGTAATTCAACATAATTTTTCTTTGATTATAGATTTCTTTTGTTTTTAGGACTAAAAGCTTTTGCTTGATTTAGAATTTAAAATATTTCGGTTATAATTTTTATACATTAGGTATCTCGTTAATTTAGTTTAATAGTATTTATTAAATTATATGTAAGGGGCTTATCTTTTTAAAAGTATTTTAATTTAAAATTACATATCGATATGACGTATTTGGGCGAGACACTTGAGGAAATAATTATAGGCTAAACTGTTCCCAAAGAAACCTAGCTAAGAATACGTAGTATTGCATAAAAAAAGAAGCACTCAGATGATTTAATTTAATTCATCTGGTGCTATTTTTCTGGGATTTATGCCCCAAGCTCTTTATTTATATTAATTAACGTTTTAATGGTTTTATAGCAATAGTACCTCTCATAACACAAATTAATCTATCTTTATCATCTTTAATATCAATAGACCATACCTGTGTGGTTTTTCCTTCATGAATAATCGTAGCAGTTGCAAATATAGTTCCTTCAGTAGTTGAACCTATATGATTACCATTCATTTCTAATCCAAGCGGTACATATTGTTCAGTATCAATTAAATAAGCAGCTCCCATCGAACATGCTGTTTCACCAAGTGCTAGACTCGCACCTCCGTGCAGATAGCCAAACGGCTGTTTTACATTGTCCGTCACAGGCATCGACATTACCATTAAACCACGTTCTTGTTTCACAACTTTAATATCTAACGCATCTAACATATTAGCCATTGTGTCACCTCATTTTCTTTATATACCTTTTATAGTACCATAGCAGCAATTGTTCCAAAAATAATTAATGGAATATTGTAAAATAGGAAATTAGGTATACAAGTGTCTCTAATGTGGTCATGTTGTCCATCAACATCCAATCCTGCAGTAGGACCAAGCGTAGAATCACTTGCTGGTGAGCCTGAATCCCCTAATGCACTGGCTGTACCTATTAAGGCAATTAATGCCATTGTGCTTAATCCCAAAGATTCTCCTAAAGGCACGAACAATGTAGCAATGATTGGAATAGTAGCAAATGATGAACCAATACCTAAGGTAACTACTAAACCGATTATATACATCACAATGATACTAACTAATTTGTTATCCCCTATAACTCCACTTAATCCCTCTACAAGTCTGTTAATATCTCCAGTTTCATTCATTACTCCTGCAAAACCATTAGCCGATAAAATAACTACTCCGATAAATGACATGATCTTTATACCATCAACAAATTGCTTGTCTAATTCTGTCCATTTATATGCTCTGGAAACAAAGAATACAAGCACACCTGCTAACGCACCAAAGATCATAGAGTCTGTTAATAATTGCACTAAGAATGTTGCTATAATTGAAATAACAGTAACTACAAGTACATAGGGTTTAATTTCTATTTCACTATTATCTTTAATCTCTTCATGTTGAATGTATTTTCTTGGCTTTCTATAATAAAAGATACCTGCAAGCAATCCAAAAATGTAACCTAAAGATGGAATAATCATCGCTTTCCAAATCATGTCCATTTCAATTGGATGATTTGCTTTGGTAAAACCATTCTGAATAATTTGGTGGAATATTTGACCAAATCCAAAAGGTAATAAGACATAAGGCCAACATAAACCAAATCCTATAATAATTGCTATTTGTCTTCTATCTATATTCAGTTCATTAAACAAACTAATTAACGGTGGTATTACAATAGGAATAAACGCAATATGGACGGGTATTAAGTTCTGACTCATAATGCTCATCACTAATAAAGCTAATATGATAATCACTTTCACTTTAATACGTGACATCTTGCTATTTTCAGCATGGATACCATTTATAATTTTATTCACTAAATAATCGGTAATTCCACTATAAGAAATAAGCGCTGCAAAGCCACCAAGCAATGCATAACTTAGTGCTACTTCTGCACCGTCTACAATATTCTTACCAAAAACAGACACGATATCTGAAACACTCATACCTGCAATTAATCCACCTACTAAGGCACTGATAAACAAACTGATTACTACATTTAATCTACATAAACATAAAATAATCATCAGTACCACTGCTATTACTACAGCATTTATCAAAAAGCACAACTCCTTTACCACGTTATCGAACTAAAGCATCATGAGAACTATAATATCAATAACATGAGCACTTGTCAAACACAACAAATAATTTATTCATATATTTCCTATTCATCATTAAATAGCTAATTGTATGTCGCTCATTCTTGTCACTCTAAAACCTTATAACCCACGATTTATAGCATTATCATTCATCTCTCTTTATGATTTAAAAAATAAAAAAAGGAAGTATGAAATCAATATTGTAAAATTAATTTCATACTTCCATTCAAGAAATGTTATGTTTCTATTAACTTTTAAAGTATTAGTTATTTAACTATAGTGATTTTATAATATCAACAAATACAATAAATTAAAATGAACACTTCATATTAACGTCTTTCTAGACTTACATAATTATTTTATATTGCGTAACCATTCAACTATTGTAGGAATTAAATATCCTGTTGGACCTTTTGGACCTTTATACGTATTCTTATTGATAGTTGCAGGGCCAGCTATATCAAAATGCATATGAGGTGTATCTCCTGCAAAATGATTGATAAACGTTGCTGCAAACAAAGCTTTACCTTGGCCATTTGTATGGTTAACTAAATCTGCAACATCACTATTTTTAATTAAATTACGCTCAGTCGTTGTCATTGGTAACTCAAATACAAATTCATCATTAGTCTGTGCATAGTTAAGTATTTTTTGTAAATGATTGAATGCATTATGACTAAACACGGCAGCCTTATCATCTCCTAAAGCTACAATTGCTGCACCTGTTAATGTTGCAAAATCTAAGATCACTTGTGGTTGGAATTGATTTGCATAGAATACTGCATCACCTAATACCAAGCGACCTTCTGCGTCTGTATTCAACACTTCAACTGATTCACCACTTAAAGCGGTATATACATCATCAGGTTTCATTGCAGCTTCATTTATCATGTTTTCTGCTGCAGCAATAACACCGACAATATTTACTTTCAATCTAAGTTTGCGTGCAACTTCTATCATTCCCACGACGTTAGCCGAGCCACACATATCGAATTTCATCGTTTGCATGCCTATTTTTCCTTTTATGGAATAGCCACCTGAATCATAAGTAATACCTTTACCTACTAAAGCAATAGGCGCTTCATCTTTTTGCCCACCATTATATGTTAATGTAATGACTCTTGGACCATTTTTAGAACCTTTACCTACTGCATGAATTAAGCCGAACCCTTCATTTTGTAATGTCTCATGATCTTTAATATCTACATCTACTTCTGTCTCTTTAAAATGATCGTAAATAGAGTTTGCATAATAATCAGGAGTTAATATATTTGGTGGAATATTACTATAATCACGCGCTAAATTTATTGAACTACCAATGATTTGACCTTCTTCAATAAATTTAAGTATGTCATCATCGTCTGTATGTATATCTAATGTTAGTTCAAATGGCACAGATTTATCTGTTTTGTAATTATCAAATTGATAAATCGCACGATTACTCTGTTGTCCTAATATCTCTGCAACTACATCTTTAGATAAAGATGGTGCTTCAAACGTTTCTAATTTAAAAGAGGCTTGTGTAATACGGTTTTGTTTCAAGTATTGAAATAAATTGCCAAACATTTTCAAATAGTCGTTAAACGTCAAGTTTTTAACATTACCCATGCCAACAGTAACCAATTTTACGTATTCATCACGTATTGTAAACAT
Organism: Staphylococcus sp. Ze2; assembly: GCF_048568365.1. Lineage (NCBI taxonomy): Bacteria > Bacillati > Bacillota > Bacilli > Caryophanales > Staphylococcaceae > Staphylococcus > Staphylococcus sp. Ze2. Next base: position 2,324,215 of record NZ_CP183486.1, read on the forward strand.
CGTGCTAGAAACTGTACCAATATTAGTACTAACTATTTGATTTTGCTTTAATGACTTTAATTGATCATTAATATTATCTCCGCTAATAATGATTTCCCCTAATTGATTTAAATGTTCAGGTAAACCTATAATTAGCGTATTTGTTGCTATATCGTTGGAGTTTTTAAGATTAACTAACATATAACATCTCTCCTTTATAAGTTTAGACTTCTTTTTAATGCATTTTAAAGTAATACTATCAAAAAGTGTAATAAAAAGAGGCCGGACATAAATTATGTCTCGGCCTAGGATATGTTTTAGATAATGATGACTGCAATATAGAGAGTTTTAACTTTTCTACTCTTGTCATCAAAGTCTTGGCGAGACAATAAAATCATTTTTAGAAAGTGTTTTACTATCCCGCTCCTTTAAAAATTTGCATCACAGTTAAGTATGTGAATTACATATTTAAAATTATATATTAAAATTTACCTTTTTTGAACGCTAAACCGATACCGCCAAGTTTAAATACTGCACGTGTATCAATAACTTTCTTCATAAATGCTGCTTTTTTACCTTGGATATCTTTACCGTAAACAACACCAACGCCATCATGCGCACCTAGTGAACATACAGTACCGCGATCAACATAATCAAATTCTTGAGTTGGTTGACCTCCTAATACATTTTTAATATTTTTAGCAGTATGTTCACCTTGTTGCATAGCGATTTGTGCTGTAGTTGGTAATGGACGTTCTTCTCCAGCAGGGATAAATGCAGAACAGTCACCAATAACAAAGATATCGTCATAACCTTCGATAGTTAAATCTTGTTTAGTTACAATACGTCCACGTTTTACGCCTTCGAATGATTCTTCCATTAATTTACTACCACGAACACCAGCAGCCCATACAACTGTATTAGCTTCTAATTGTTCTTCTTTGTCATTAACTTTTACAACGAAACCTTTTTCGTTAGCTGCAACAATCGGTGTACCAATTTTGAATTCTACACCTTTACCTTCTAAGTAACTTACTGCATAGTTAACTAGTTCGTCAGAGAACATTGGTAACATTTTAGGAGCAGCTTCAACACAAGTAATTTTCACTTTGCTTTGCTCAACACCATATTTATTACATAATTCTGGAATTCTATCAGTTAATTCACCTAAGAATTCAACACCAGTAAATCCAGCACCACCAACAATGATTGCTAAGTCTTTATCATCTTTTTGTTTTGAAGATGCATAGTTAGCAAATTTATCTTCGATGTGACGAGATAATTTACGAGCAGTTAAAATGTTTTCAATTTGGAAAGCATGATCTTTCATACCTTTGATACCAAATGTTTCACTTTCAAAACCTAAACCTACAACTAAGATATCAAAGTCAAAGATTCCAGCATCTGTTTCAACTTTTTTTGCATTGCGATCAATTTTAGTAACTTCTGCCTTAACAAAGTTAACTTTATTTTTGTCTACAACGCTTTCTACTGGATATAGTAAATCTTCATAGCTAAGAGTACCTGCTGAAGCCTCGTGTAACCACGTTGCTTCGTAGTGGTAATCATTTTTATTAATTAATGTAATTTCAGCTTCATCTGCTGAAATTTGCTTTTGTAATTTTGTAATAGTTTGTAAACCGGCATAACCAGCGCCTAGAACTAATACTTTTTTACGATCTTGAGCCATTTCATTCACCTAAGCTTTCTTAATTTTTTTGTTGCAATAGTCTTTTTCTATACCCCATTCACAATATAGTAATTCACAAAAAAGACATTTTTCATCCAATACTAATTTTATAGTTTTTACTGCTGATTTTCAAGCACCAACGACCATATTGTTTATTATTTCACATAAACGAATAAAAGACTATAGTTTACACTTATTTTAAGTAACTATAGTCTTTTATTTAAGTATTATAATTTAGCAATCTTCTGGTGAGCCAGCAACTTTTGCAGTTCTAAATGAACTACCACAACCGCATGAAGCAATTGCATTAGGGTTGTCTATTTGGAAGCCACCACCCATAAGTGATTGTTTAAAATCAATCGTTGTTCCATCTAAAACCGGTTTATCGTATTTATCTATTAAAACTTTTAAACCATGAAACTCATATATTTCATCATTTTCAGCAGGTTCAGCTTCAGCAGACATACCATAAGTTAATCCGGTACAACCGCCACCGTTCACCTTAACTTTCAAATAACCATCCGCCATATCATTTTGTTGTAACATATCTTTAACTTCATATGCAGCAGCTTCAGTCATTTCAATAATAGCCATTATTTTTACCTCCCTAAAAAATCCATGTTTCTTCTATATGTGCGTAAATTTTTTGTAATAAATCATCTGGCGAATCACCTTCAACGATATCACCATTCACTAATGCATACAACCCACTAGAACATATACCACAATTTTGTAAACAACCGTATTCTAATACGTCTACATCTGGGTCATTTTCAAGCTGATTGTATACATAATCTCCACCCTTCGCTAAATTCGAAATGCAGAACTCGATTATTGGATTCATAATACACCCTCTCATAAAATATCAGTTAAACAATTATAACAAAAACGTTATTGTTATTTCTACATACTAGCTTATAAAATATCACTTAATAAATAGCTTGAATTAATATGTACTTTACATCACTAATACAATAAAATTGTAAGTAATAATCTCCATTAAAATAAAATATATATTTTTAATAATTACAATTTGTCTTCTTTATTTGTAGTAACAAATAAAAAAGCATATAATAAATATAAGTAAGCTGATTATAGAAAATTGGTATATCGATGCAGGACGAAATATGATTTAACCACATTATATTTAATAACTTACATTGACGAGATAACAAGTTCAATTACCTACTATAGAAGTAAGTAATTGTATGTTTATGCTCAATACAATTTTTACTAGAGGGGTATCACAAATGAAAAACTTAGTATTATTAGGTGGCGGTTATGGAAATATGCGTATCATGTCTCATATCTTACCATCTGCACTACCTGAAAATTATACGATTACATTAATAGATCGTATGCCTTATCATGGTTTAAAACCAGAATTTTATGAATTAGCAGCTGGTACAAAGTCAGATAAAGATATTCGCATGAACTTTCCTGATTCAGATAGAATCAACAATGTCTATGGAGAAATCAATGATATTAATTTAGAAGATCAAATTGTTTCAGTTGGTAATACGAAAGTAGACTATGATGAATTAGTGATCGGTTTAGGTTGTGAAGATAAATATCATAATGTTCCTGGTGCTGAAGAATACACGCATAGTATTCAAACACTTTCTAAATCACGTGAAACTTTTCATCATTTAAGCGAACTACCAAATGGTGCCAAAGTGGGTATTGTTGGCGCTGGTTTAAGCGGTATTGAATTAGCTAGTGAATTAAGAGAAAGTCGCAAGGACCTTCAAATTTATCTTTACGATAGAGGTGAACGTATTTTAAGTCGTTTCCCTGAAAAACTTAGTAAGTATATTGAAAAATGGTTCAACGACCACGATGTGACAGTTGTTCCAAATTCTGATATTAATCGCGTGGAACCAAGTCGCATTTATAATAATGACGTACCTGAAGATGTAGATTTAATTGTTTGGACTGCCGGAATTCAACCAGTAGAGTTAGTAAGAAATTTACCAATCGATATTAGTAAGAGTGGTCGTGTCATCTTAAACCAATATCACCAAGTACCAACGTACAAAAATGTTTATGTCATAGGTGATTGTGCTGAATTACCACATGCACCAAGTGCTCAACTAGCAGAAGCACAGGGTGACCAAATTGCAGATGTTATGAAATTACAATGGCAAGGTAAACCTCTACCTGAAAAAATGCCAGAAATCAAAATACAAGGTTTCCTTGGTTCCCTAGGAGACAAAAAAGGATTTGCTTATATTATGGATCGTACCGTTACAGGCCGCTTAGCTTCCATTTTAAAATCCGGCGTACTTTGGATGTATAAATATCATAACGGTTAACTAATTACTTTATTAAATATAAACTTTTGGTTATTAAGTTTGTTGAAAGTCCATTTTCATAATTATAAAAGCACAAGCACCGTCATTTGTTTATGACGGTGCTTGTGTTTATTTTTAAAAAGTAAGGTTCTAACACTGAAATCTTTATATGATAAATAGTTATAACTTAAACATCTTTTTCGTCGAATTAATTGATCTAATGATTATCTAAAAAGCGAGTTATATCCTTCAATTGTACATATCCATCAGAAACATACTCGTCATTCATAGTTACGAGTGGATAAAAGAGTTCGTCATCTTGAATACGCTCAATAAATTGTTGGTCATGATCCGACAAATTTTCGGTATCATTTTCTATATCGATATACGTAAATTCAAATTGTTTATCTGGATACTTTCTCTGCAATAATGGTTGCAACCAGTCAAACGTATTACGAGATGTCGGCGCATTAACACAACTTGCACAAATAACATCTGCCCCATAAACAACAACACTTATTTTGTCCATATATCTTTTCCCCTTTTATCTTGAATTATAGATTTTTCATTACATTTCTATTATAATAAAAAGATAAGTAGAAAATGAAATAATATACTTGAAAGGAGGCATTTCCATGCCAACTGAAAACGTAACAATGTTTGATCAAGTAGCGGAAGTTATCGAAAAATTACGTCCCTTCTTACTACGTGATGGCGGTGACTGTTCCCTTGTTGACGTAGAAGACGGAATTGTTAAATTACAATTACATGGTGCTTGTGGTACATGCCCAAGTTCAACAATCACACTAAAAGCAGGTATTGAACGTGCTTTACACGAAGAAGTACCAGGAGTAATCGAAGTAGAACAAGTATTCTAAATGATAGATGCTTTATATATAACATCAGAAAATTTAGTTCCTTTCGAACACTTTTATAGAGAACAGGACAATGTAATTGATTTTTCATTGTCCTGTTCTATTTTTAACGCGAAAAATCCCTTCAACATTTCACTTAAATGTGTACATGTTGAAAGGATTTTTTATTTTATTTCTGGTGCATATGTTCATCGATATTTTTAGTGATATATACCCAGCCTTTCCAGCCAATATGAACTGCATCACTTACAACATATGGTTCGTAGTCTTTATCTGACATATCGTATGTCTGTCCACCATGAGCCACTATTGTTTTATCAATTTTTTTATATATTTTCTGACGTCTATCTTTATCAATACCAATGTGATCATACCACTTACCGTTAGAAGGTATAATTATATAATCAACATCTGCGCCAGCTTCTCGTAATGTATCTACAAGTAACTCTAAATCTTTAAATTCAGGAGAATTTTCCCTAAATTCATGGTTTCGATTAATTTTTCGTTTATGTTTTTTAATTAAATCCCAATATTCATCTCGAATACCAAATTCATTTGTTTTTGTATGTTTAGCGCCATAGATTTCAGCTTCTGTCATCACATCATCCCAAGAATCATTTTTTGAGGTAATTGGATCGATATGCGATACAGGTGATTTTCTCAATGGATATACGGCTTTAATAGCTTCAATTTTTTTCAATTGTTCATCTTTAAAGTTTGAAAGATAATTTTTATTTTCTTGTGATTTTCCTTGTGCAACTTTTTCTAAATATGCGCGATTTTCCACATCTTTAAATTGTAATAATCGGTTTGCATAACGTTGCTTAAGTTCTGGGCTTAGTTGTTCTTGCTTAAACAACTGATTGAGCTGTGCTTTTGAAATACGCGCCTTAAAATTATCTTGCGTTAAGCCATTTTTTGTAAACCACTGTGGCGAAACAATAAATGCCATTTTTTTACCTTTTAAATTTCCATATTGTGAACCTAGTTCCACAGCGTTCACTAAATCTGTCGAACCACCAGTACCAATTAAGAATGGTTTCTTACTAACTTGATTTCGATTATTTAATAAGATTGCTGGATTAAATGGATCGTCTTTTTCTAATTCACTGGAACCATATATCGGATAATAAGCATCAGATTGATACATTTTATCTTGCACTAAAGTTCCTTTTAGTACTTGATCTGTTAGAGCAACACTTTGCGTAGCTACTGTCTTGGAATTGATTAATCCAGCGAACCAACTTGCTGGTAATACTAAGAAAATTCCAAACAATACAAGACTTACAATAACAGGTATAAATGGTTTTAACTTCATCGTAATTCTTCTAATACCGCTACAATCTTGTTAGGTGTCGCCCATTCATCTCTATCAAAATCCATAATCGATACTTCAATATCTAATTTATTTTGAATCTCTAGTAAAAGACCTACCGTTTGAAAAGAATCAATAATCCCCTCTTCAAAAAGTTCTACATCTGGATTTTCCTTAATGACATTATTTTCAGCTACTTCAGTTAATAAATCTAATACTTGTTCTCTAAATTCCATAATAAATCCTCCTCATAATTAAAACAGTTTCCCAGAAAAGATAAGAAAACCAAACGTTACAAAATGGAATGTAACGATAATACTTAACATTGTTGTATATTGGTTAGACCATCTTGGCGGATGATTTTTTCGCCATTTTTCATAATATCCATAACCAATAAATAAAACTGCGTGATATAAACCATACAAAATATAATGAACTTCAATGCCATGCCAAATACCCATAATTAAAAAGTTTAATGAGAAAGCAATATTAGACATTGTAAATTGATTTTTTAATAAGCGTTTTTTCGACATAAAGAATAAGGCTCTCATATAGATACAATCTCTAAACCAGAAAGATAAAGACATATGCCATCTATTCCAAAAATCCTTGATATTCTTTGCTTTAAATGGTTGCTTAAAGTTTTGTGGCGTCTGTATACCATATAAATAGCTAAATGCCATCGCAAATAATGAATAACCAGCGAAGTCGAAGAATAGATACAAACTATATGCATACATATATAACCATTTAGCAGTGAAATTTGAAAAATCTAACATTAATGGATTAATCGCATAAACTTGTATTAAATAAGCAATAATGTATTTATATAAAAAACCTATCATGATGAAATGTATTGCTTTATTTAGTGATGCTCGATAACTTTCGCTACTTTGTATCTTACTTTCATCTTTAACAAAACGTTTGTAGCGGTCAATTGGACCAGATGAAATTGTAGGGAAAAAGGAAATGAATTGAAATACTTTAGTAGCTTTGACTTCTTTTATTGAACCATCGCGAATTTCCATTAATAATTGAACACTTTTGAAAGTAACATAAGAAATACCTAAGAAGCCTATAAATTCAATTACCTTGTTTTCATGGAGCTTTAATTGTGCAGCACCAAACCACGAACTTTGCATTACCTTTACCCCTACAAGTGGTAATATCGATAATACAATCACTATGAAAAACTTTATAAATGAATTGTTTTTCGCACGTGATTTCCAATAAAACATAATGATTGCTACTTGCCACAACAGATATAAAGCAAAGTTTATAAGTTGAACACTTAAATATGATTGACCAAATAAATTATGTTTATCTGAGGAAAAAATGAGCACAATCATGATAGCTGTGCTTATGCCATTATAAATACGGCTTCTTTTTCCAGTTAAACCTAATATAATCACCGGAATTAAGACTATAAATGCTATAAGAAAGAACGTAAATGTGCCATATGGAATCATGCTAATACATCCTCGGCAATCTGCTTACGATCTAATTTCCCATTAATTGTTAAAGGAAATTGCTCTTTAAATATAATCTTTCTTGGAATCATATATTCTGGCATCGCTTGTTTAAGTTCTTGTTTAATATCGTGTATCAAGTTTTGTTCATCTTTGTCATCATTCAAGTCATTTAAGACTACAACACCTTGTAGTTGCGTTACTTTATTATTTTTGTATACTGGTACCACAATTGCTTCTTTGACAACATCTATTTGTCTTAAATGAAATTCTATTTCTTCTAGCTCCATGCGATAGCCATTTAATTTCACTTGAAAATCTATACGTCCAGTGATAAACCATAGGTCATCTTGAACTGTTGCTTTATCTCCAGTAAAGTAAGATTTACGTTTATCTATATCTTTAAACACTGCATTAGAACGTTGCTCATCTTTCACATAACCTTCACTTACACATTGTCCAGAAATGATTAATTCTTCATTTTCTGCTAAAGATAATTGCGTACCTGGTCTCGCTTTCCCCACAGGTAATGGATTATATTGATTAATGACCGCTTCAGTAATTAAGATACTCGTAACTGCAACTGTCGCTTCTGTAGGTCCATATGTATTATAAATATATGCAGATGGAAAGCGTTGCAACAACAACTTAGCAGTTTTATGAGGCAAAATTTCTCCACAAAAGAAAAATTCTTTTAAACTTTCATAATGTGTTTCAGCTAAATTTGGTAACATTAAGCACATTTCCATAAATGATGGTGTAGACACCCAAACATTTATTTTAGATTGCTCTAACATATCATTTAATAATTTAGGCTTGTTAATCATTGTTTTATCTACTAAATTTAGTGTTCCTGCAGTAGCTAAACATGGATAAATTGCCATTACAGATAAATCAAATGAAAATGGAGCTTGATTTAGCCACTGTTGATTCTCACCTATTTTATTCAAATCTACCATCCAGTTCGTAAACTCGTTAAGACTTTCGTATCTAATTTGTACGCCCTTAGGTTCCCCTGTAGAGCCCGATGTGAAAATGGTATACGCAATATCTTTATCTTTAATTTTAGATTCAAATTCAACGGTACGATTATCCGTTAAAAGTGTTTCAGTATTTACGATTTCTCTGCCATTACTATCTAGTGAATGTTCACTTGTATTAAAAATAAAATCAGGGTTGATTTTTTCAATAATAGTATTAATACGCTCTTCAGGCATTGATATATCAAGGGGTACATAACCACATCCCGCTTTCATGCTGGCAATCATACCTACAATCATAAATGGTGACATATGACCATATACGATTAATGGGCTTTTAGTATCTTTGATTAAGTTTGCAAGTTTATTTGCATATTGATTTAACTCACGATACGTTAATACATCTGTATTATGCTTTATCGCTATTTGCTCAGGGTACATTTTTTCATTTTCAATTAATGAATATATAATATCCTTCATACTATTCTCCTCGACTAAAATTCATTATAAATAAAGTTATTATGCGTATCTCCAGAACCGTAAATTAAATACAGTGCTATAAATATTGCAAAATATAAAAGAGTTAATAACCATGGTTTAATTTTTTGATATTTCGTCGTATTTTCCATCTCTTTACGCATTTTTCACCTCTTAATTCAAATTATTTTTTATATTATTAATCATTTATTACATAAGTAAGTTTTTTGTTGTAGCACGATTTACACTACTTTAACATTTTACCAACTTATTATACATTTTTTATGATGTTGTGACAATCGAATTAACATATTTATATATAACAAAAATGTTAGATTGTTTATTTTATAGTGTTTTATAAAATCAAAATATTTGTTTATTCTTAGATAATTTTGCATAATATGATTCGAAGTTATATTTTATTATCGTATTAATATTGTAATGCTTTGTTAAAAATTATTGTTAAAAATACTTGATTAACGCTATAACTTCAAGGTGTTATTGCTATCTATCATATATAGAATGTTTAGTAGCATAATCATAATGCGCCGGAAAATATATGAATTTTTGTGTGAAAATAATACATGATTTTGAAAATAATTTATTATAGCATTACTAAAAATTTTAACGTGTACGCATTTAACCGTGTCAACTTCGTAACAAATTTGACACAATTGGTATTTTTTAAAACAGTATTCTTTACATCATGATTTATAATCTATTAATTAAAATTCCACATAAAAATACACCTCTATTTAAAACAGAAGTGTATTTCAGTATGTCGACAAAGTCTCCGACTTTGTTGGCAGTTTTTTATGCACGCTTTCCGCGGGCACTGCCTTAGCCTGTAGTCTTCGTCTAGTGCTATTCCCGCAGGAGTCGGCATAAACCACTGCCAATATGACAAAAAAGTTATGATAATATATGTAAATTAAACAGTGATGGTGTTTATGTTGAATATATAAGATTAGTGGATATAGTAAAAAACAATATAAAATGCGAAGTCAAACAACAGTAGAGAGAAGATTTGATGATACAAAAGTGCAGCGTGGTATGCGATGAACGAGGTATAGAGCCATGACAAAGTTCCCATGGATATCACACTGATTTGTGCTGACATGAATCTTAAAAATCGCAATGTGACTAATAAAAGGACCATTAATAGTCTGAAAGATTACTACTATTTTGAAAATTCATTTAAAATAGAAAATAAACAAACCTTTCGCATTGATTTGAACTGACCCCAAATAGTGGGAAGGAAATAAAAACACTTTCGTTGAATTCATTTAAAATGAATCATACGGAGGTGTTTTTTCTATGAAAATAATGTCTTATTCAATAGAAACAAAATATAAGACTATTGAAATGAAAGAAGCTGGATATACTGTAAAAGAAATTATGGAAGTATTAAATATCAAAAACAGCACACAGGTAAAAACTTGGTGGCGATGGTATCGAAATGGTGAAACTTATAGATTTTATCAACAAAGAGGCAAGCAATATACTTATGGCAAAGGAGTGAAAGAATTATCAGAAATAGAACAATTAAAGTTAGATAATAAGAAAAAAGATATTGAATTAGATATTTTAAAAAAGTACAAGGAATTAGAAAGGAAGTGGTACCAAAAGTAATTGTAGAATTAGTTAATCAATTAAAGCATAAGTATTCAATCAAAATGATACTTGCTGTTTTAGAAATACCTAAATCGACATACTATAGATGGAAACACAAGAACAATGAAAAAGATAAAGTGACTCAAAAGATTATTGAATTATGTGAAGAAAATAATTTCACCTACGGTTATCGCAAAATTACAGCGTTGATTAATCAATTGTATTCAGCATCAATTAATCATAAAAGAGTTCAGCGAATCATGCGAGAGTATAATCTGAACTGCCGAGTTAGGCCTAAAAAATCTAAAAAAATTGGCAAACCTTATTATAAAACAGAGAATTTATTACAAAGACAGTTTAAAGCTAACCAACCAATGGAAGTATTAACAACTGATATTACTTATTTACCTTTCGGTAACTCTATGTTGTATTTATCTTCAATTATGGATGTTTATAACGGAGAAATTGTGGCGTATAAAATAGATAACAAACAAGATCAAAGCTTAGTAAATGATACATTGAATCAAATAGATATACCTGAGAATTGCATACTACATAGTGACCAAGGCAGTGTTTACACCTCGTACGCTTACTATCAATTATGCAAAGAAAAAGGCATTATCAGAAGTATGTCCCGAAAGGGAACACCAGCTGATAACGCCCCTATAGAAAGTTTCCATTCCTCGCTAAAGTGTGAAGCTTTCTACATAAACAATGAGCTCAATAGCTCTAACCAAATTGTAATAGATATTGTCGAAAATTACATTAAAAACTATAATAATAATCGAATTCAACAAAAACTAGGCTACTTAGCTCCCATAAAATATAAGGAATTAGCAGCCTAGAACAAAGTGTTTTTATTAAGTTCCCATTCTAAGGGTTCAGTGCCGATTTGCGAAGGGTTTGTCAACGTTCTGAAATACACCTCTATTTAAAACAGAGGTGTATTTCTATATTATAGATAAGTATTAACGCTCTACGTTATTTGCTTTATCTTAGGATATGATAATACAAAATATTGATATATCATCTATTTACAATGTTTACTTTAAATTGACTGGCGTTTTAGCTGGTTGGTTATTTAATACTAATCTTATATTATCAACACATAATTGAATCATACGATTTCTGGTTGTAACAGACGCACTTCCAATATGTGGAACTATAACTGCATTGTCCATCTCTAATAAAGGATGAGCCATATCTATTGGCTCTTCACGTAGAACATCTAGTCCACAAGCTGCAATCTGTCTATTTTGTAGCGCAGATACAAGTGCCTCTTCATCTACAACAGCACCTCGTCCAATATTTATAAAAATAGCATCACTTTTCATTTTTTCAAATGCTTGAGCATTAAATTTATTTCTAGTTTCTTCTGTAAGTGGTGCAGTACAAATAATAAAATCACTATGTTCAAGCAAAGTATCAAAAGGAACGTACAATGCACCAAGTGCTTTTTCAGTATCTTTATTTCTAGATCTATTATGGTACATAATCTTAGTATCAAAACCTTTTAATCTTCTTGCAAATACCTTACCAATCTCGCCCATACCATATATTCCTACATTGGCATTAGATAGATCTTTTCCAGCAAACAAGTAAGGCCCCCAACTTTGCCATTCTCCATTTTGAACATACTTTTCAGCTTCCACAATACGCCTAGCTACTGTTAACATCAATGTAAAACCAAGTTCCGCTGTTGTTTCAGTAAGTACACTGGGTGTATTAGTTACAGTGATCCCTTTACTATGTACAAGAGGTACATCTATATTATCAAAACCAACTGCCATATTAGCAATCACTTTTAAATTTGGAGCAGCTTTGATAACTTCACTATCTATTTTTTCACTTAAAGTAATTAAACAAGCAGTTGCATCTTTAATAGCCTCTAGAAATTGATCTCTTGGCATTGGTATTAACGATTCATCCCACATTTCAACTTGTGCAATAGCCTCTAATTGATCTATAAATGGTTGTGGAATACTTCTACTTACAATGATTTTTTCCATTCAATCACTCCTAACTTTCGAGTTCTTTGATAACGTCATTTAAATCTTTAAATGTATATGTCGGAGGAACTGGCTTCTGTTCAATTTCTTCTTTAGTTGTTACACCTGTTTGCACATGAATCGTATCAATATTCACATTGATTCCCGACATTATATCCGTGTCATATAAGTCACCGACCATTGCAACTTCTGAGCGCTCTAACCCTAAAATGTCTAGCGCTTTTTTCATAATAATTGGTTCAGGTTTACCGATAAATGTAGGTTGAATACCAGTTGATACTGTGACCACGCTTGTAATCGCTCCATTTCCAGGTAAAAAGCCACGTTCCTTTGGTATAGATACATCCTGGTTAGTTGAAATAAATTTCGCACCATTACGGACACCTAAAGTAGCAGTTGCTAATTTTTCATAGGTAACGGCCTCATCCAAACCAATAACAACATAATCTACAAATTCATCTTCTTTAACTACTAATCCTTTATCTGTTAACGCATGTTTCAATCCGCTACCACCTAGCATATATACGCTTGCACCTGGAGATTCCTCAGCAATATATTCTGCAGTAGCTAACGCTGATGTAACAACCTCATCAGCTTGTGCGACTAACCCCATTTTATTTAACTTTGCAGCTACCTCTTCTGGCTCTTTAGTAGAATTATTAGTTACATATAAATGTGGAATTTCATATTGATTTAGATATGATATAAATTGAGATGCACCATCTATATGTTCATCTCCTTTATATAAAGTACCATCTAAATCAATTAGGTAAGCTTGATATTTTTTCATACTACTTATTCTCCTTTTTTGCCAAATGCAGTTACTGGTACATTTTCATTCTTTAAAAATTGTATAACTTCTTCTATATATGTTTGATAATAAGATACCGACTCATCAAAAAGTGGTACTAATTCAGCGGTATCAAGTTCATCATAATAATGAACAAATCGTTTTCTGACATCTACAGTTTTATTGATTTGATTTTGAGTATCTTCTGAAATCACTTTTTCTAAAGCTAAGATATCTATTACGTCTTTATAATTTCCTGGGTCTCTTAAGATAAAACCATCAATAATCATGTTTCCAATGTCTACTGCTGATTCAATGAACATTTGTGCTATGCGTTCAAATGCATAAGCATTATCTTTGTTTTGCGGATAATCTTGAATAAGTTGTTGCAAGTAATTTAATTTTGTATTTAATTGATCTTTATTCACGAAATACATCTTTTCACCCCTATCAATCTCATCATACCATACCTTTGCAGTCGAATTCATTTATGGTTATACTGTAAATTAAGACTTTTTAACTAAATTAAATATCTATAGTAATTAGATTTAAAAAATAGAAGAAGTAAGGAGTGTTTCAAAGTGATTGATATGTATCTTTATGACGATGATGAATCTGCTCAGGTGCAATTTGTTGGTTTCGTTGGTGAACATAGTCGCTATGACCTAATGTTAGTCCAAACAAACCGTCACTTCGGTAAAACGATTGTATTAAATATGCAAACGAATCAATTTGGTATAATAGGTACCGACGATTTAGAAGAAGAAGGTTATATAGCCCACATCTTAGGCGTTAATGAAGAAGAAGGTACTGAAATTTCAGAATACCTTAATGAGGTTATTCAATAAATAGACACTAGTATGCAAAGATTATCAACGCAATAAACCTTAGCTAAATAAAAATACTTATATTAATGATAGTAATTCAATTCTATGCGAATATATCCCCTTCTACACCATAATTAAAAAGCAACTTTATTCATTTTTTGAATAAAGTTGCTTTTTTAGCGAGACTTTTCTATTAGTGTGCCAAATTTTTTCAAACAATATTAAATAAGCAAAATCATTATTTTTCAGTATCTTGAATACTAGGTTTTATTTTAACATCATGTAGCTTATCTTCTTCAAGATCCGTTTCAACTATGTCATTTGACTCTACATAATTTTTCATCTCTGCTTCTGGAATACGTCTTAATATAAAGTACGGGCAACCAAAATTACAATATTCTAATAAATAATCTTGAATTGTTGAAAAGCGTTTGCTTAATTCGGCTTTCTTATTAGAATCTTTATAAAAACCTTTTAACCTCAGTTGATCGTAACCAAAATCTCCAACAATAAAATCGTACTTATCTAATATATCAGAATAGCGATTTACAAATGTTTCTTCATCAAAACATTCTCTATAATCTTCGATGATTTCAAAAAATTGTCCATTTAACTTTATCATGTCATTCACCTAATCTAAACGCATCAAATTACTATTATCCACTAATTTATTAATAAATAGTTCTTTGACTTGTATGTAATTATATTTTACTTCTAAGAAAGACTTAGCTCATTGATATTGCGCATCAGCACAACTATAATAAATGAACTAAGTCTTTAATTAACTTATTTATTTAAATGCTTACCTATTTCTGTACCAAGTTGTTCTTCACCAATACGGTGTTTTTCTTTCGCCGCTTCATTTACTTGCTCATCGGCATGATATGAACTTCTTACAAGTGGTCCTGCTTGGCAATGTTTAAATCCTTTATCCATTGCTATTTTTCTTAGTTTACCAAATTCTAATGGCGTATAATATTTTTCAACTTTTAAATGTTTACGTGAAGGTTGCAAATATTGACCAATCGTTAAAATATCAACATCATTAGCACGTAAATCATCCATAGTTTCATAAATTTCCTCGTGTGTTTCACCTAATCCAACCATAAGACTTGATTTTGTTGGGATATCAGGTTGTAATTCTTTAGAACGTCTTAGGAACTCTAACGTACGATCATAAGTTGCTCTAGCACGAACTCTCGGCGTCAAACGGCGGACTGTTTCGATGTTATGGTTTAAAATGTCTGGTTTTGACGCCATTAAAGTTTCTAAAGCATCATAGTCTCCACCCATATCTGAAGGCAAGATTTCTATTGATGTGAATGGATTACGCTCACGCACTTTACGCACTGTTTCAGCGTATACATTTGATCCTGCATCTCTTAAGTCATCACGAGCCACAGCTGTAATAACAACGTGTTTTAAATTCATTAATTCAACAGATTCTGCCACACGCTCTGGCTCATCTAAATCTAATTCATTAGGAAGCCCTGTTTTAACTGCACAGAAACGACATGCACGTGTACACACTGCACCTAAAATCATAAACGTAGCTGTACGACGTTCTCCCCAACATTCATGTATATTTGGACACTTTGCTTCTTCGCAAACTGTATGTAAATTCTTTTCGCGCATCATTTTCTTAAGACCAGTGTAGTTTTCGTTAGTATTCAGCTTTATTTTCAACCAATCTGGTTTACGTAAAATTTCTTCATTTTTAGTAGCCATAACCGCACAATCCTCCTGATTTGAAATCTCTAATCATTATAACGAAAATTCAGGTAAATTAAAACGTATAAAGTCATATTTTAGTATTCTAATAATTTTTCTTTGAAAATATCTCTTAAAAACTCCGGCATCAAGTAATCTATAGACTGATCTTTTAAAGTAGGAAAGTAACGTCCAAACGTATACATATCTATCGTTCCTAATATATACGTTTCGTCATCATTTATTACTTCGCCATTTATAAAGTAACGTGATTCAGATTCAATAAATCCTAAATTATATAAAATATAGCCACCAAAAATATTACCTCTAAAACCCAGACCCTGTGCATGTTCATTAAGATATTCTTGTTTTTGACTTTTAATTATTATATTTTTCAACTCTTGTCCACTTAATCTAATACGCACAGCATTAATTGGATGAGGTAACATTTGATGAATATCATATTCAGTTAAACGCTCTGCCTCTACGCCATTTACAATGAGTCCCGCATTAATAATTGTGCAATCTGCATTCGTAAATTCAAAAACACTTTCTGCTAAAATATGAGCCGTTTGAGTAATAGTATCTGTTCTTCTAGGTAAAGAAATTGGATGATCAATCACTGAATCATTTAACAACATTTTCCCTTCTTCATCAAAATGAGTTTCAACTTCTGGTAGCGTATCAAGAGGATGAAGTATTGCTTGTTTTTTAATTATGCTATTATTTTCAATTTCTAACGTAACTTCTCCTAAAAAATGTCCATACTTTCCTGCTGCAGCCATTAAAACACCGTTGTTAATCTCACCATTTTCAAAATAGTGGTGTGTATGACTACCTAAAATCAGATCAATTTCTGGAATTTCTTGGCATAATTTCTCATCAAAGAATACACCGACATGACTCATAATCACAAGTAAATCATAAGCACCTTCGTTAGCTTTTATTTCATCTTTAATTGCTTCTAAAGGATTTGTAACAATCCAATCTAAAGCTCTATAAAAAGGAGTGAATGGAGCTGTAGCTGCAATAAAAAGTATGCGAACCCCGTCTATAACTTTTATAAATGATGATGACATATTACGCGGTAACTGTCCTTGTTCATCAAAGACATTCGCACAGGTTACATCGAATGTTGCATTATCATATAAAGTATTTAATGCATCATGTGAGATTGTCATACCTTCATTATTACCAATCGTAGCGATATCGCAATGTGCCGCATTTAATAATTCGACATTTTTTATACCCATAGTTGCTTCAGTGACGGGTGCAGAAAGATCAACATGGTCGCCAATATCTAAATATAGTGAATGATGCATTAGTTTTGGTCTATTTTGAGTCATATACTCTGTAATTCGTGCATATTCATGCAAGTGACTATGTATGTCATTTGTATGATAAATTGTTAATTTCATCTATAGTTCCCTCCCTTTATTTTATAAAAATGATTTAATTATTAAATATATACCCATAATTAGCATTACTGTACGCAGCAATATTACAACGGTTTCTGACTTTACCGAATGGTTAATTTTCACACCGATCTTCGCTCCAAAATAACTTGCAGATACTAACACAATTGCATATAAACATGCCACATGACCTTGTGCAATATGGCCTAGTGAACTCATAACACTAGAAAAGAAGATCATCATCATGCTCGTACCGACCGCCACATGTGGTGGAAATCTAAATACAATTAACATCAGTGGCGTCATCAATGCGCCACCACCTATGCCTAGTAATCCTGTTAATATACCAATAAACAATGTTGCTATGAAAGAAATTAAAGGCGGCACATGATAAAAATATTGTCTGCCATAACCATCAATATAACTCCGTTCATACTTTGCTTTAGCAAAAATTTTTAGTGGTTTTATTTTCTTTCGAATTACAAGTAAAATTGCTACTAATATTAAAAACAAACCAAAATACAAGTTAAAAGATGCTAATGTTAAGTAACGACTTATTACAGAACCAATTAGCGCCCCAGGTAACAAACCAAATAAAAATATCGAGCCATTTTTCACATCAACTTGTTTTGTTTTCAAATACCCCAACGTTGAAGATAATCCAGTTACTATTAATATAACTGATGAGGTACCTATAGCGATTTGAGGTGTTATTCCTTCAAGCAAATCATTGTCAACGCCTAAATAAACCAATGTAGGTACAATAATTATGCCTCCACCAATACCAACTAATGATCCTAAAATTGCTGATAAACCACCAATTAAAATCAATAATATTACTGTCAACATCCAATCGCTCCTAAAATAATTTTAATTGTTGTGGCGCTAACCCCTGATAGTCTATGCCCAATAAACGTTGATAAGTTTTAGCATTTTGGGCTGCATGTCCACCAGAATTATTATTAAAAATGACGTAAATATCTTTGGCTTTATGTTCTAGGACTTTCACTTTATCAATTAATGTTTTTAATTCTTGTTCACTATAATCATATAAATACCTTACTTCTCTCCATGCATCATCCGTCATATCTTTTTTAGTCCATCCATGTACATTTCTCCCATGGTAGCGTACAAATGCAGTTTCATTTGTAATGCGGTTAATCATCGGTACAGAACCTTGACCAACTTGAGGTTCATCACAAACTGCATGAATAATATTTTGTTGTGTTAAGAACGACAAAGTTTCTTCTTTAAAAGACTCATTAAACCAAGATTGGTGTCTAAATTCTACGCATACAGGAAAATCTACCAATTGTGCACGGATATAGCGAATATAAGTAATATTTTGAACAGTACAATCAAACCAAGGTGGAAATTGCACCAACACCATCGCAAGTTTATTCTCATCTTTTAATGGTTGAAGCATCATTTTGAATTGATCTACCAAAGTTTGTCTTGTCTCAGCAAAATCATGGTAGTCTGCATGCAAAGTTAATGCTTGATGTATTTTCACTATAAATTTAAATCTATCGGGTGTTTCTTTTATCCATTTTCTAATATTTCTTTCAGGTTGAATAGCGTAATACGTTGCGTCCAATTCTACGATTGGAAAATGGCTTGCATATGTAGCTAATTTATTCGTCTTACGCTGCAAGTCTTCATATAACGAATCGTGGTCACCCCAACCTGTTAATCCTATATTTATCATAGTATCACCAAGTTAATGATACCATATATGTTTTAATGGATTCACTTGATTAAATTCAATTTACTATAACTTAAAAAAATAAATATTAATACTTTATGGTTTTTCAAATGTATTATAAAAATAGATAAAGACATACTAGTTATAGTACGTATTATTTTAATAAAAAATGAGAAGTAGTATTGAAATCAAAAGTTTAAAGTTGATTTCAATTTATACTACTCCTCATTTCTTAAAAACACTATTCACTAAATTATTTTTGACCTAAAATATAGTTAATAAATAATTTTCTTATTGCCTTGGTCATATATTTATAGTTATTTACTGATTCAATAGTTGCTTGGCTTGTTGTACAATACGTTCCATCAATGTAGATGCCGACGAACATTGTGCCAATCTAGGACTTTGACCACTCCATAAGTGTGTCCACTGCTCATTACCCTCTCGAGCCGCTTCTTTGCGAATTGCGCTAGTCAATTGATTTTGTATTGGATAATCTGGAATATCGTCATTATATTCATTCATCTTATGAATAAACTCATTATCTATACCTCTCGCTGGTTTACCAGTAAAGACATTTGTAACTACAGTATCAGTTTCTTTACTATGTTGGATTGCGTTTTTGTAAAGTTGGCTTGCACCGCTTTCTTCTGATGTTAAAAATGCCGTACCCATTTGTATACCTTCAGCACCTAAAATTATACTAGCTACCATACCTCTGCCATCCATGATACCGCCTGCTGCAACAACAGGTATACTCACCTGGTCAACAATTTGAGGTACGAGTGACATCGTACCTATGAGAGGTGTATGATTGCTATTCGTCTCTGTAAAAGCTCCCCTATGCCCACCTGCCTCACTACCTTGAGCGATGATAGCATCCATACCTGCACTTTCATTAGCAATTGCTTCCTCCACACTTGTAGCCGTTCCTATAACTTTAATGTTTCTCTCTTTTAATCTGCTAAGTATTGATTGTTCAGGAATGCCAAACGTAAAGGAAACTACAGGCACTCCCTTTTCAATCACGATATCAATCGTGTCTTCAAACTGCTGTTTTTCACTTATATTTATAATAGGCTCATCTATATTTAACGCTCTGCGATACGGTTTCAACCAAGCGTTCATATGCTCCACTTTTTCAGGAATAAATAACTTATCACTAGGCACAAACAAATTTACTGAATATGGTAAGTCAGTTAATTGTTGTACATGAGTGATTTCTTTTTCCAGTCTCTCTGCACTAAAATAGCCTGCGCCTATCGTTCCTAATCCACCACTATTACTCACTGTCGCTACTAATTCAGGCGTGGTAGATCCTGCCATGCCAGCTTGTATAATTGGATATTTAATATTTAATAATTTAGTAACTCTAGACGATAATTTCATTTAATCTGCCCCTTTGTCTTTTTAACAAAATAACACTATTAAATAACGATTAAAATCATTTATTATTTTTATGATACGCCTTCATTTGTTCCTCTAGTTTTTCATTTTCTTCTTCGTCCATCTCATCTTCTATTTCCATACCTAACATTTCTTCAATAAGATCTTCGTGAGAAACAATAGCTTCCGTACCACCATACTCATCTAAAACAATAGCTAAATGTTTACGTGAAACTGTCATTTTCCTCAATACCCATTCAGCACGATTATGCTCATTTACAAATAAGGGCTCGGATGTATATTTTAAAATATTATTCTCAGGTTCACGACTCCATGCTAATAAATATTTAGAATGAAAAATACCTATAACTTGATCGATGTCGTTACCATAAACAGGGTAACGTGTATATGGGTTAGAAACGACAGTATTATAAGCTTCTTCATACGAAATATCTGAAGGAAAGGCAGTAACATTTATGCGAGGAGTTGTGTGAATATCTTTAACCTTTAATTGTTCAAAGTCCATAACTCCTTGAATACGATTACGCTCCATCTCATTAAATGCGCCTTCACTACCAGCAATGGTTACCATCTGTCTAATCTCTTCCTTGGAATATCGTTGTTGATCTTCCTGTCCCTTAGATAAAAATCGGTTAATTGTATCAGTAATACCATTAAGAATTATTGTAATGGGTTTAAATATTAAGACGAAAAACGATATAGGTGTATACACTAAGCGTGAAATTCTATCTGGGTATGTAGCTGCAATTGACTTAGGAATCACTTCTGATATAACAATGATTACTACTGTTGTTACTGCTGTTGCAATCCCAACATTTAAACCTATATCTACTGCTAATATTGTAACTAATGTAGGTAATATAATATTAGCAATATTATTTCCTATCAGTATTGCAGTGATAAATTCACTTGGTTTTGTTAATAATTTTGATAATTTCCCCGCTTTTTTATTTCCCTCTTGAGCATCTGTTTGTATTTTCATCCTGTTTGCAGCAGTTAATGCAGTTTCACTTCCCGAAAAGAAAAATGAAGCAAACAAAAGTATGATTATACCAATAACCATAAATTCATGACTCCTTTAATAAGCTTTATTAATAAATTCACTTTCATATTATTTCCCACTTTAATAACTTTATAAACGCATTGTTCTTGTATTATGATACATTGCCGCTCAATAAAAAAGTCATATTTAATAACTATTACATACAAATAAATATGTTATGATAAGAAAAATATTATAAAAATGGAGTTGTTTATATGGCTAAGGTAACGCAGTGCCAAAGTTGTGGAATGCCTATAGATAAAAAAACGCCTGCAGGAACAGAAAGTGATGGTTCAGCCGCAGAAAAATATTGTCATCATTGTTATCAAAATGGTTCATTTACTTTGAACCTTGGATTTGATGATATGTACAAGTATAATCTAAAAAGATTTCAAGAATCAGACATGAATAAAATACAAAAATTCTTTTTAAACAAAATGTATACTAAAAAATTCATGGCCAAGTTAGATCGCTGGAAATAACACACATGAATAGCATGCAAAAGTACCAAATCAATTGACTTATTTAAGCCACTTTCACAAAATTGCTCTTAAGTTAAAAACAACTATAATCAAACACATAGTCAGTTCAGTCTTAGTAAATATTATTTTATAAATTCTCAAACTGTTGGCTGTTTTATTTTAAACACTCTCTTTTATAATTTGGAATATAAAAAGAGAGTGAACGCACGAAATCATAACGGTTAACTTGATTTCATTCGATTACTCCCTTTGTTTACGCTGTTATAGTTAAATAATATAATAGTAGTGTTACTAAAAAACCCCTTTTTACGCAAAGCTAATGTTCTACAATTTTAAATAACTTAGCTCATAATTTTTTCAAATTTAAAGAACTCAAATTCTTTTTGCACGCCATTCACATCAAACATCTCTTTATAAAATCCTGTGATATGAAAATTGCATTTATTTATGTAGAAATGGATATTCCGCTTTTCAAAATAAGGTGTATGTAACTCCCAAACTTTAGTTTCTGGAAAATGATTTTCAATCGCTTTCCAAACTTTAGTTCCAATCCCTTGGCCATGTGCATTATCATTAATATATAATGTATCGACATGACTTCTTTTATTTTCTTTATTAATTTCAAAGATAGCACCACCAATATTCCTACCATTTAAATAAAAATAATAAATATGAGGATTATCTGAATAAAAAGATTCATTATAATCTTGTTCTGATGGGATCGGTGCAAAATTTTCTGGATATTCTTGTTCTGGGAAAGTTGCTTGGAGACCCTTCAAAAATGATAATGAAGATTGTTTTTTGAAAGCTTCGAATTCATCCTTTTTAACGCGTATTAATTCTATCTCATCAAATCTTTGCTCTGCCACGTTTTATGACTCCCCTCAAAAAATAGAAAATATTAATTCATTGCATTTTGTTATTCTCAAAATTAAAAATGTTTAAATGTTAGAAATAAGTTAATCTAATGAGAATCTTTTTAAAAAATAAAGTGAAAATACCAATACTATAATAGCAATGGCTAAGCCAATCGTTGTAGACGCACTATGATGATCTACAATAATATATCTCACAATTGCTGTGATTGCAGCATAAATAAAATATTGCATTGAAAAGTGATAATTTTTCTTAAAATACTGAACAATTAATAGTATAAACTCAATATACAAGAATGAGATTAAAAGTTTTTCAATCATATAATCATATTGAACATTACTATTACTTATAAATATCTCATTAATCATGCTAATACATTCTTTAAATAGAAAGATAACCAATATTAATGCTATTGTTGCAATAAACATATTTAATATTAACATTAAAAACATACTAAAGATTTCTGCAGCATTCTTTTTATTATTTACCATTAAACTTCCCCGATAAATATTATTTTTCAAAATAAAAAACACGAAATGATATGTAATTTTAACAACATTTAAAGATAAATGCTATCAATTTAGTATCATTTCGTGCTTTTAATATTATCAAATGGTGATTTCAATGGTTAAATTTAGCCGATTGAACCTTCCATTTCAAATTTAATTAAACGGTTCATCTCTACCGCATATTCCATCGGTAATTCTTTTGTAAATGGTTCAATGAAGCCCATTACAATCATTTCAGTCGCTTCTTCTTCAGAAATACCACGGCTCATCAAGTAGAATAATTGTTCTTCAGATACTTTAGAAACTTTCGCTTCATGTTCTAAAGAGATATTATCATTGAATACTTCGTTATATGGAATTGTATCTGAAGTCGATTCATTATCTAAGATTAAAGTATCACATTCGATGTTTGAACGTGCACCCTTAGCTTTACGTCCAAAATGAACGATACCACGATAAACAACTTTACCGCCATCTTTAGAAATAGATTTAGAAACAATTGTTGAAGAAGTATTTGGCGCTTTATGAATCATCTTAGCACCAGCATCTTGTACTTGTCCTTTACCTGCAAATGCAATAGATAATGTGCTACCTTTGGCACCTTCACCCATCAATACACAGTTTGGATATTTCATTGTTAATTTAGAACCTAAGTTACCGTCAACCCATTCCATGTTACCATTTTCATGAACTAGCGTACGTTTTGTAACTAAGTTATAAACGTTATTTGCCCAGTTTTGAATTGTTGTGTAACGAACATGTGCATCTTTATGAACGATGATTTCAACTACTGCTGAGTGAAGAGAGCTCGTTGAGTAAACAGGAGCTGTACAACCCTCAACATAGTTAACAGATGCACCTTCATCAGCGATGATTAATGTACGTTCAAATTGTCCCATATTTTCAGAGTTAATACGGAAATATGCTTGTAATGGTGTATCTAATTTAATGTTTTTAGGTACATAAATAAATGAACCACCAGACCAAACAGCTGAGTTTAATGCTGAGAACTTGTTGTCAGCTGCAGGCACAACTGTTGAGAAATATTGTCTGAATAACTCTTCGTTTTCTCTTAATGCACTATCTGTATCTTTAAAGATAATTCCTTTATCTTCAAGTTCTTTTTCCATATTATGATAAACAACTTCAGATTCATATTGTGCAGAAACACCAGCAAGGTATTTTTGTTCTGCTTCAGGAATACCTAATTTATCAAACGTACGTTTGATTTCTTCAGGTACTTCATCCCATGAACGTTCTGTATTTTCAGATGGTTTAACATAGTAAGTGATATCATCGAAGTCCAATTCAGATAAATCTCCACCCCATTGTGGCATCGGCATTTTGTAGAATTGTTTTAATGATTTCAATCTATAGTTAAGCATCCATTCTGGTTCATCTTTCATGCTTGAAATTTCACGGACAATATTTTCCGTCAAACCACGTTCTGATCTAAAAATGGAAACATCTTCATCATGAAAACCATATTGATAATCTCCAACATCAGGTGCTTTTTTAGCCATTTAAATCACTCCTTTTATATATTAAAAACGACTTACGTGCAAAAATCATTTTGTGTATTTACTTTTTATATGCTATTTAAATAGGCAATATATTAAACCTTTAGCTACATTAAATATCATGTTGTAATCCCTAGTTTGAATGGAATTTTACACATTGTCAATGCATCAACTTCAGTTTAATCCTACTCTTCAGTATTGCCTTCTTTTTCAACTGTACCCTTTTCGAGTGCTTTCCATGCTAACGTGGCACATTTAATACGCGCAGGGAATTGAGCGACGCCTTGTAGAGCTTCGATATCGCCCATATCTTCGCTGATTTCATAATCTTCACCAAGCATCATTTTGGAAAATTCTTGACTCATTTTCATAGCATCTGCTAGAGAATGACCTTTTACCGCTTCAGTCATCATTGAAGCACTAGACATGGAAATTGAACAGCCTTCCCCATCAAATTTAGCATCTTTTATGAAACCATCTTCAATATCAAACGTAAGATGAATGCGGTCCCCACACGTTGGATTATTCATGTCGACGGTCATGGAACCATTATCTAAAGTACCTTTATTTCTTGGGCTTTTATAATGGTCCATAATCACTGAACGATACAATTGATTTAAATTATTAAAATTCATATGAGAAAAACTCCTTCGTCTGTTTCAACGCTTCGACGAGTTGGTCAATATCTTCTTGCGTGTTATAAATATAAAAACTTGCACGTGCTGTAGAAGATTGATTCAACCACTTCATAAGTGGTTGTGCACAATGATGTCCGGCTCTTACAGCCACACCTTCAGTATCTACCGCAGTTGCTACATCATGCGCATGAACATCAGTCATATTGAATGTAATAACACCAGCGCGTCTTTCTTTCGCAGGTCCATAAATTTCAATACCATCTATTTCTGACATCTTGTCGTAAGCGTACTGTGTTAATGCTGTTTCATGTTGCTGAATCTTTTCGAAACCTAAGTTTTCAATATATCTTACCGCTTCAGCTAAGCCAATTGCTTGAGCTATTAATGGTGTACCAGCTTCAAATTTAGTAGGTAAGTCAGCCCATGAAGCTTCGTATTTGCCTACAAAATCGATCATATCTCCGCCAAATTCAATTGGTTCCATTTTATTAAGTAACGTGCGTTTACCGTATAAAACGCCAATCCCTGTTGGTCCGAGCATTTTATGACCACTAAAGCTGTAAAAATCAACATCTAATGCTTGCATATCTAATGCCATGTGAGGCGCAGCTTGTGCACCATCTACGCTAATAATTGCACCATGTTCATGTGCAACTTCTGTAATAGCTTTTATGTCATTAATAGTGCCAAGTACATTGGATACATGGGCGATAGCTACAATTTTTGTATTATCATTAATTGTAGCTTTTACATCTTCAATCGCTAATTCACCATCATCAGTCATTGGGATAAATTTCAACGATGCATTTTTGCGCTTAGCTAATTGTTGCCATGGCACGATATTAGCATGATGTTCCATTTCAGTGACTACAATTTCATCGCCTTCTGAAATGTTAGCATCACCATAACTATGAGCGACAATATTTATTGATGCTGTTGTACCTCTAGTGAAAATGACTTCTTCAAAGTATTTTGCATTTATAAAGCGTCTCACTGTTTCTCGAGCACTTTCATAACCATCTGTTGCCAATGACCCTAATGTGTGTACACCACGATGTACATTTGAATTATAACGTTTATAATAATCAGCCATTGCATCAATAACTTGCACGGGTGTCTGGCTAGTAGCGGTTGTATCTAAATAAGCCAAGCGATTGCCATTAACTTGTTGATTGAGGATTGGAAAATCTTCTATAATTTCAGTAACATTTAAAGTTTCAGTCAAATTACTCACAGGCCTTCCTTTATTAAAATCAATATGCAGACCTTAGCAAAGGTTCAGTCACAATTGATAGATCGTTATACTTTCTTTATCGTTACGGTCAAAATTGGACTTCCCGTTCTCATTACTATTGTCCTAACTTCAATTTAAAGTCTATTTGTTTACTTTTAATTCAATTACGTCACGTAATTGACGTTTAACATCTTCAATTGGTAGTTCACGAACCACTGGATCTAAGAAACCATGGATAACTAAGCGTTCTGCTTCTTGACGAGAAATACCACGACTCATTAAGTAGTATAATTGCTCTGGGTCTACACGGCCAACTGAAGCTGCGTGTCCTGCTTCTACATCATCTTCATCAATTAATAAGATTGGGTTAGCATCCCCACGCGCATTTTCAGATAACATCAATACACGAGATTCTTGGTTAGCATTTGATTTAGCGCCACCGTGTTTGATGTATCCAATACCATTAAATACGGTTGAGGCACTTTCAAGCATAACACCATGTTTTAAAATATAGCCATTTGTTTCTTTACCATATTGAACAATTTTTGATGTTAAATTAACTTTTTGACTACCTGTACCTACTACAACAGATTTTAATTCACTTTCTGAACGATCACCAATTAAGTTTGTTGTATTATCAATAATCTGGCTACCTTCATTCATAAGTCCAAGTGCCCAATTAATTGTCGCATCTGCTTGCGTAACACCACGACGAATGATATGACCAGTAAAACCTTTATCTAAATAATCTACAGAACCATAAGTGATTTTTGAGTTTGCTCCTGCATTTACTTCTGAGACGATATTCAACTGGCTACCTTCACCGCTAGCATTTGATAGATAGTTTTCAACGTATGTCACTTCTGCACTTTCCTCTGTACTAATAAGGACATGATTGTAGAAACTTGCTTGTTCATCGTCGTGTAAGACAACGTATTGAATTGGATGTTCTACAACCACATTTTTAGGTACATATACAAATACGCCACCGTTTAATAATGCAGTGTGTAATGCTGTTAATCTATGTTCATCAACAGTTACAGTTTCATTCATGAAATATTGTTTTACTAAATCTGGATGGTTAACTAAAGCCTCAGATAAACCTTCAACGATAACGCCATCATTTTTTGCAGAATCAGAAACTTTAGTAAAAGCCAATGTATTATTATGTTGAATAATCAAATTTTCAGAATTATCTATATCGATAATATCTTTTACTGCTTCTGGTAATTCTTCTAACGTTTGATATACGCTACCTGTAGTTTCATGTTGCTTAAATGAGTCAAAATCCCATCTGTTAATTTTTGTTTTATCTG
The DNA here is from genome assembly GCF_048568365.1 of Staphylococcus sp. Ze2. NCBI lineage: Bacteria > Bacillati > Bacillota > Bacilli > Caryophanales > Staphylococcaceae > Staphylococcus > Staphylococcus sp. Ze2. The sequence goes on from NZ_CP183486.1 coordinate 2,352,388, forward strand.
GTTTTGGCATTTCTAAAGTTTCAGTTAATTTTAACGCTTCTTTACGTAATTCTGTTAGCCAAGTAGGTTCATTATGGGCTTGTGAATATTCAACTAGTTGCGCTTCAGAAATGTTCAAAGTTTCAGTCGTCATACTTTTTTCCTCCCATTTGATGATTGTATGATTTAATTCATCGGTATAAATCAAGACCTTAAATCTTCATCTAAATTAATATGTTTCATATGAGTTGAGACTTATTCTGTAGCACCGTACTCTTCTTTAACCCATTCGTAACCTTCTTCTTCAAGACGCTTAGCTAATTCTGGACCACCAGAAGTAACTACTTTACCGCCATACATAACGTGAACATGATCAGGCGTAATGTAATTTAATAGACGTTGATAGTGCGTGATAATTAATGAGCCAAATTCGTCTCCACGCATTTGGTTGATCCCTTTAGAAACAACTTTTAATGCATCAATATCTAAACCTGAGTCAATTTCATCTAAAATTGCGAATTTTGGTTCTAACATCATTAATTGAAGAATTTCATTACGTTTCTTCTCACCGCCAGAGAAACCTTCATTTAAGTAACGTTGTGCCATATCTTGATCGATATCTAAGTAATCCATTTCTTTATCAAGTTTTTTGATAAATTGCATTAAATTGATTTCTTCACCTTCTTCACGTTTAGCATTTATTGCTGAACGCATGAAGTCTGCATTTGTTACACCAGTGATTTCTGATGGATATTGCATTGCTAAGAAAAGACCAGCTTTTGCACGTTCGTCAACTTCTAATTCTAAGATATTAACGCCGTCTAAGATTACTTCCCCTTTTGTTACTTCGTAGCTTGGGTGGCCCATGATTGCTGATGATAATGTTGATTTACCAGTACCGTTTGGTCCCATAACTGCGTGTATTTCACCTGTGTTAATTGTTAAATTAACACCCTTTAGAATCTCTTTATCTTCTATAGACACATGTAGGTCCTTAATTTCTAATGTTGATGGCATACATATTCCCTCCGTATTATATGATATGTTTTTCCTATCTAGTTTATAATAATTTTAATCTACAGTCAAAAGACTGAGCACTTGTTACATCATCTAATTATAACGTAGTTATATACGAATATAAACCTTTTCTAGTGCTAAATTAAAATCGTTATTAAAACACAATAATTTTCGATAATAATACTATGATTTTTGTAAATGATAAAAGCCACCTTAATGTTCTCAATACATTAGAGTCTCTTTTCCATGTTTTTTCGCATTATAAATATGGTATCTACATCATTTAGTTTCTTTGTGTTTATAATATTGTATTTCACTTTTTTATGCTAATATCATTACTACATTATTAAAAAAGGAGAAAGATATGTCAAAAATTAAATGGTCTAATTTATGGAAAGGTTTTGCAATGGGTACGACTGATTTAGTCCCTGGCGTAAGCGGTGGGACAATTGCACTGTTACTAGGTATCTATGATGATTTCATACGTTCCATTAGCGGCATTTTTTCAAAACGATTTTGGGAAAGTTTGAAATTCTTAATACCTATAGGTCTGGGTATGGTTATCGCAATTGGAGTATTAAGTAAACTCATTAATTACTTACTAAGTACACACACGATCCCAACAATGTTCTTTTTTGTTGGTCTTATCGGAGGAATTATTCCTTACCTATTGAAAACGTCTAAATTCAAACAAACATTTAATACACTGCATTATATATTATTAGTATTAGGTATCGTTATTATAGTAGTTATTACATTACTCAATAACGGAGACAAACATGCTGGAGAAACTTTAACATTAAATTCTGGTTTAGTGATTAAATATTTTATTGCGGGTATGTGTGCCTCTAGTGCAATGTTATTACCTGGAATATCAGGTTCATTCATGTTACTCGTCTTTGGGGTTTATGGCACAGTAATGTTTGCTATTTCAGAATTTATGTCATTAAACTTTGCGGCAATACCTATTTTATTAACAGTAGGGTTTGGTGTTATTTGCGGATTTTTATTCTCGAGTAAATTAATTCAGTATTTACTATCTTATTATACTTTTCTCACATATGCCCTTATTATAGGTTTTGTAGTTGGCTCACTTTATGCAGTGTTCCCAGGTCTACCTGGCACATTTATAATTTGGATAATTTCAATCATTACACTTATATTAGGATTTGTTATTAGTTATAAATTAGGAAAAATTACAGCAGATGACTAATGATTTTTTTATTTTGTATTACATTTATCGTTCAACCACCTTATTTCACATAAAGTAATTCTTTACACTAGCTATAAACCTGTACTTTTTATATAATAGAATACCAATCAGAAATGATTGAATAACAAACATATCGGAGGAATTAATTAATTTTTGGGAACCATTATTAGTTTATTTATATTTATTTTATTATTGATATTAACCGCGTTCTTTGTGGCGACAGAATTCGCAATCGTTAAAGTTCGAACATCTAGGATTAACTCACTTGCGAACGGAGACAATAAGAAAGCAGTTGCCGCACAAAAAGTAGTTTCACACTTAGATGAATATTTAGCTGCTTGTCAACTTGGTATTACGATTACAGCTTTAGGTATTGGAATGGTCGGTGAATCTACCTTTGAGTTTTTATTACATCCTATTTTTAGTAGTTTAGGTCTTTCAGAAACAATGATTCATATATTCACATTAATTAGTGCGTTTGTAATTGCAACTTATTTACACGTGGTTGTCGGTGAAATGGCACCTAAAACAATTGCAATTCAAAAAGCCGAACAAATCACATTATTTATCGCTAAGCCAATCATCATGTTTTACAAATTATTTTATCCATTTATTTATATTCTTAACGGCTCGGCAAGATTAATTTTAAAAATGTTTGGTATGCAACCTGCTAAAGAAAGTGAATTATATCATTCAGAAGAAGAATTAAAACTATTAATTAAAGAAAGTCATGAAGGCGGAGAAATTTCTGAAAATGAGTTAACACACATAAATCGTGCTTTCGCGTTCGATGAAATGAAAATTGTAGACGGCTACTTGCCACTTGAAAAAGTCTCAGTTGTTGATATCAATAGTAATATTGACGAAACTAAAGCATACGTAAGTAATGCAAATTACACAAGATTTCCAGTAATTAAAGACACCACTACACAAATTGTAGGTTATATACATGCAAAAGATCTATTAAGTAATGATATCAACTCGCTTAATGATATTACTCACAAAATTCTTAAAATCAAATTAAATTCAAAATACCATCAAGTCTTAGAGCAAATGAAGTCTCACCAAATTCATATAGCTCTAGTGGAAGACGAACATCAAACCCCCCTTGGTATTATTACAATGGAAAATATTTTAGAAAACATTGTCGGTGATATTAAAGACGAATACGATCAATCGTAATAATCAAATAAGTACAAATGATTCCGAGGCATAAATGTATGTCTCGGTTTTTTTATGTATTTAACTATCAATAGTTGTGGTTAAAATTTTAAAAGAAATACTAAAGTTTCAGCTAGATAAATCTGTTAGGGTTAGATTAATATATGGAATCGTTAATGCAAAAATTGATTTCTATGATTTTAGTCCACGAGAAGATTCATCTAATTTTTTATCAAGTATAGTATCACAAATAAAACCCGACACATAACTTATACACGTTTTCATCTATATTGAAATGAAAATGCATATAACATAATTGTCGGGTTTAAAAATGATAAAATATCAATAGCGAAAATGATATTCCATACATGTGATATATCAATAAATAGAGCTATAAGAAAATCTATGTCTCTAATTATTTTAAGCTCTCCCATCACAGTTAAAATTAACAATTGGAAACTAATAACATTAAATTTTCAAAGTAACAATGGTACCTTTGGCATTTAACTTAGCAAATATATTAATTATAACTTAATTATATTTTACACCTTAGAATTGTTTAATTCAAACTTAACTGCTAGGAAATACTTTATTACACTTTCTGTTAGTATTAAATCTAAATACTAATTAATTTCGACTTATTTTTTGAAATTTTTATCAAACCAAAGTAAATAGACGATAGCACCTACTGGTACCCCAACCAATGGTGTTGTAACCATACTCACAACAAACATACAGGCTATAATTGATAATACATCATTAGTTCGCCACTTCTTGTTTAATAAATAATTCCACATTTCTTTTAGGCTCACTTCAATTCACTCCTTAATATTTAAATTTTATTTATTAATAAGATGCGTTTTAACTTACAAATAGCTAAAATGTCAAAACGACATCGATTCAATGTTGTCGATAATTCAATGATAACATGTAATAAAGTAGATAAAACTAACACTGTTGTCACTTTTTAAATAGTTCAATTAATTAATAATATGAGTTAAATTCATCTAATAAATACTCAAAATCTCAGAAAAGCACTAACTATTCAAGCTAGTGAATAGCTAGTGCTTTTTTATTTTTATAGAGTCTTTAACAAAGAACACACAAAAATCCCCTTTAACCATTAAGGCAAAGGGGATGATAACTATTTCGATATTATTTTGCTGGAACTACGGCACCATCATATTTTTTATCGATTTCATCTTTAATTTCTTTAGATTGTAATACTTCCATCAATGCTTTGATTTTTTTATCATCTTTATGTCCTTCTTTAACAGCAATTAAATTAGCGTAAGGATTGTCTTTCGCTTTCTCTAATACAATAGAATCATCTTTAGGACTTAATTTTTGATCGATTGCAAAATTAGAGTTGATAATTACTGCATCAGCATCTTCATTTTGATAAATTTTCGGTAAGTATTCTGCAGATTGTTTATTATTAAATTTGATATCTTTTTTGTTTTCTACGATATCATCAAATTTAGCATCTTCAATCTTCACACCATCTTTTATTTTAATTAATCCTGCATCTTGGAAGAATTTTAAGAAACGGCCTTCTTCAGCTGGATTATTAGAAACATAAACAGTGGCACCTTTTGGTAAATCTTTTAGACTCTTATATTTTTTAGAATAAACAGCCATTGGTTCTAAATGAACATTACCTGCTGATTCTACTTTATATCCTTTATCTTTTTTCTCAGTTTTTAAGTAAGGTGTATGTTGGAAAAAGTTTGCGTCTAATTCACCTTTATCTAATAATTTATTCGGTGTTGTATAATCATTAATTGTTTTAATCTTCAAATCATAGCCTTTATCTTTTAATAATGGCTTGGCTTTTTCTAAAATTTCAGCATGAGGAGCTGGAGAAGCACCTACTGTAATTTTTTTATCTTCACTGCCACCACTATTTCCACAAGCTGCTAAAACAAGCGCTAATACAAGTACAGAAGCTAAGCTAAATAATTTTTTCATATAAAAAGTCCCCCTTTTTAAGATTATCTCTTATCAATTTTATTAGTAGCCCAATCACCAATAAATTGAATGATGAACACAATAATAAGGATTAAAATTGTTGAAACAAAAATAACGTCATTTTGATTTCTGGTGAAACCTGTTAAATAAGCTAGGTTACCTAAGCCACCTGCACCAATAACACCGGCTACTGCAGTAGATCCTACTAAAGCAATCGCTGTGACAGTAATACCTGAAATTAATGCTGGCATCGCTTCAGGTAATAATACTTTTTTGACTACTGTCCAAGTAGTGGCACCCATTGACCAAGCTGCTTCAATAACGCCTTTATCAATCTCTTTAAATGCAATTTCTACAAGTCTGGCATAGAAAGGCGCCGCACTAATGATTAAAGCTGGTAATGCTCCTGTTGGACCACTAATCGTGCCTAAGACTAAACTTGTAAACGGAATTAACAATAAGATTAAAATAATAAATGGTATCGCTCTAAACAAGTTAACTATAAATGAAACAACAGTATAGAAAACTCTCGCTATAGGTGATTTGCTTTTAGCTGATAAAAAGAGTAAAACACCTAATATTAAGCCTAGTACAAAGGCAAAAATTGTCGAAATAACTGTCATATAAATTGTTTCGTATGTCGCTAACCAAACTTCGTCCCAACTGACGTTTGGCATTGTAAACATCTCGCGGAGGATGTCACTCAATGAATTACCCATGTCTTAACACCTCCACTGACACATGCTGTGCTTCTAAATCATTTTTAAACTTTTCGAATTTTTCTGAATTTACATCGCTCAATTGAATTACTAAGAAACCAAGTGAACCATCTTTTGTATGTTTAATATTAGCTTCTAATATATTCACATCGATGTTATGCGTTTTCGTTATGTATGACACGAGAGGTTGCGTGGTATTATTCCCTGTGAAATTCAAACGAACAACATAATCATCTTCATTAAGTGACACTAAGTCGCTAATAGATTTATCAAAATCATCATTTAAATCATCTTTAACAAAACGTTTTGTAACCGCATGTTGTGGATTCTCAAAAACTGTGGAAACTAGACCTTGTTCAATCACACGACCGTTTTCCATAACAGCTACTTCGTCACATATGCGTCTAATGACATGCATTTCGTGTGTGATGATTACAATTGTTAAATTTCTTTCTTCTTTAATTTTCAATAATAATTCTAAAATTTCATCTGTTGTTTGAGGATCTAATGCACTTGTCGCTTCATCACAAAGCAATACAGTTGGTTCGTTTGCTAACGCTCGCGCAATGCCGACACGTTGTTTTTGACCACCTGACAGTTCTGAAGGATACGCACTTTCTCTACCTTTCAGTCCAACAAGTTCTACTAATTCTTTTGCCCGTTGTTTTGCTTCACGGCGAGGCACACCCGCTATTTCCAATGGAAATGTAATATTATTTAATACAGTACGCGACCATAGTAAATTAAAATGTTGAAATATCATGCTCACTTTTTGACGCTTTTTTCTTAACTGTGATTTTGATAGCTTACCAATTGTATCTCCATCGATAATGACGTCTCCTGAAGTTGGTTGTTCGAGATTATTTAAAAGTCTAATTAAAGTACTTTTCCCCGCACCTGAAAAACCAACTACTCCAAAAATCGAGCCTGATTGAATACTTAAATCAACATGATCTACAGCCAGTACGTCCTGTTTTTTCGTTTTGTACTTTTTGACTATTTGATTTAACTCAATCATTCTGTTTCCTCCTTGTGTTGCTAATCCTTCAATTAAAAAAATGCTTTCTCTATGTTCACCGAAGTATAGAGAAAGCAAAATCGCTTCTCTCATCTTCTAAAGTTTTAAAACTTTATGTGAATTGGCACCATTTCTATTAAAGACGGTTGCCGGGCTTCGTAGGGCACATCCCTCCACCTCTCGTGATAAGAGTTTCATTATTTAATTATTTTTAATCCTACCATCGTACTAATATTTCGTCAATAACTATTTTAAATTTTCTAACAAATAAGGCACCGATTGAAATGCATAAATCCTTTTTTGCTCTTCACCTTTTGACATTACTAATAAAACTGGTACAGATTGAATTTCATACATTTGACTAAAATCAGGATGAAAGTTTAAGTCCATTTTTATTATAGGTAATTGCAAAATATCATTAGCAATATCTAGCATACGTTCAGAAACCTTACATGTCCCACATGTTGGTGTATAACCAAAGATAAGATACTTATCTTCATTTATATATTTATTGACGTCAACGCGTTGTTCACTTGTTACATTCATGTTAATAAACTTACCCTCTCAGCTATATAATCCAATCTTGCTTTCGCCACCTTTTCTTCATCCTTAACTATAAAACCATGTTTTTCCAATACTCTAGATAAATATGGTTTAGGACAACGAGCGACTTCGCAATATTGTTTATCTACTCTTATATGTCTACTTTCACTTAAATAGCGTTTGAACCATTTTCGTATTCTTTCACCTTCATCATCCGAATCAACAAGAATATACACTTGTTTGTCATATAAAGTATCAATCATTTCGTCTAATTTATCTACACCCATCGTTCCATTCGTGCAAATAATTTCTATTGGCTGATCAATCACTTGTTTGACACGCTTCTTGTCTGACTTTCCTTCGACAACAATTACTTGGTTCAGTATCGTCATGACATCCACCCTCTAAATGTTGATAGTAAATCTTTTCTACTTAGTTCTTCACAATCCGTAGTGACAATAAACATAATTTACATAGTTAAAATATTTCTTATTATTACAAACATAATTTATCATTATTTTAAGTTGAGGTGAACTTGTTAGACTTATAAAATTGATAAATCTTCAATAATCCTCAATGGTATGAAAAAACTCCAAGATAGTTATATCATGGAGTTCAGTGTTATATTATTCGCCAATCATTTCTGAATATTGCTCTGCAGTTAATAATTCATCTATTTGACTTTCGTCACTTAGTTCAACTTTAACCATCCAAGCTTTTTCGTAAGGTGATTCATTTACGAATTCTGGGCTATCTTCTAACTCATCATTAGATTCAACTACTTTACCTGATACAGGTGCATATAGTTCTGAAACAGTTTTTACGGATTCAACACTACCAAAAGTGTCGCCTTCATTAATTTCGTCATCTACTTCTGGTAATTCAACAAATACGATATCGCCAAGTTCACCTTGAGCGTATTCAGTGATACCAATTGTTACTGTATTACCTTCAACTTTTACCCATTCATGTTCTTTAGAATATTTTAATTCACTCGGTACTGCCACGAGAATCCCCTCCTAAATGATTTTACATATTAATGATGCCATATGCATACCATACAATCAACTATTTATTAACATGTTAATACTATTATAATGTTTTCATAACAATAAATGAAGCGTTTACATACATTACTTATAATTCACTTACAGAGATTGCTCTATTTCCAAAAGAGGAATTAAGATAACCATGTTGCCTTATATTGATCTTCTTTAAAACCAACTGTAACTTTATCCCCAGAAATAGCTAATGGTCTTTTGACCAACATACCATTTGTTGATAATAAATCTAACTTTTCATCATTAGTAAGGTCACTCATTTTGTCTTTAAGACCCAATTCACGATATTTAGCTCCATGCGTATTAAAGAGTTTATTTATATCGATATCTGTCGCCTCTAAGATTTCTTTAAACTCATTTTTAGTGGGCGTATGTTGCACTATATCGATTGGTTCAAAGCTCACACCGTAGTCTTGTAAAAATTTCGCTGCTTTTTTACAAGTAGTACAATTAGGATATTGGTAAAATTTTATCATTATTCTGTACCTCCTATAACTAGTTAACATTAATATATCAAATTTATTGCTAAAACGCTCTAATAAATAAGCTGATTTTTTTTATAACTTTAAAATGTCCGTTATAATAAGCTTAATAATATTTTTAAAAAGGAGAAAATTATGAAACCTATTAATACAAATGATGCATTTAAAGAAACTGTACAAAGTGATAACCCTGTTATTGTAAAATTCGAAGCTGGCTGGTGCCCTGACTGTAAAGCAATGGATATGTGGATTGACCCTATCCAAGAAAAATACAATGATTACGACTGGTTTACAGTTAATCGTGATGAGCTGGAAGACGTTGCAGCTGACAACGACGTGATGGGCATCCCAAGCTTATTAGTATTTAAAAATGGTGAGAAATTAGCTCACTTACACTCAGCTAATGCGAAATCACCAGAACAAGTAGAAGCATTTTTAGCAGAAACATTTAAATAATTGATTTATAAATGAGATATTTCATCTCATCTTGATCGGCTGGGACAAATTAATTGTCTCAGCCTTTATTATTATATTGGTAGTATTTTTAAAGAACCACTACTCAATTTATTGAGTTAGTGGTTCTTACACATGAGTTTATACTCAGGTGTTCCATTTTTGAAAATCAGTGGTTCTTAACCATCAACATGAATTTCAAATCAGATAAAGCCACTATTAGTTTTAGTCGAGTTTGACAAAGTATGACGACGAAGCCTTTTTGACATTTGAGTATATAATCATAAAAATTAGGAATGGGCATACGAAGTCAAATTTCACTTTTACTTTCGTATACCCATTCTCTATAACTACTTTAAAATTTTTCTATTACTTGATCGACATGACGTTTTCTATATGGCATCTCATCTTGTAAATCTGTGAGATACAAGAAACCAACGAGTTGTTCATCATCTCTCACATTAAATATCGACCTTATTTCGGGTGTGAATATATATGCTGGTGATTTCCAACACGTGCCAATTCCCGCTTCATGCAACAATAACATTAAATTTTGTGCGAAGGCTCCAAATGCCATGTTATTCTCTAAATCTTCTCGTTGTCTAGGGTCTCTTTTTAAAATTAAGGCAAGCATGCCACCTAGATTTGTAACAGTGTTATAATGATTTTCTTGTTTTTTATCTAAATTAGGAAACGCAACTTCTGAGAGTTGTTTACTCATAGGACCTAAGCGTTCTTTAGCAATATGAATCACTCTCCAAGGCTCTCTCATGCCATGATTGGGGGCATCTGTTGCTTGCTGTATCGCTTGGTATAGTGCGTTATCATCTATTGTCATATCTCTTTTAAAAATCTTAATACTTCTACGATGTGCAATTGCATCTTGTAGTTCCATGGATTATCGCCCTTTCATTAGTGATAATTATTTTCAATTATAAATCAGGCGACCACTATTTTCAAACTACTCGTATAATTTAATTTGTTGTTTTAATGTTTCAACATGAATTTGGCCAGGCGCTTTTGGTGCGTCTAAGCAACCATATGAAACTGATCCTCCAAATAAACCCTGAGCAGTTCTTGAAATTAATCCAAGCTTAGACATCGCTATACCAACAACATGTTGGGAAACCGTGTCTGAACTCTCAGACATTGCATTTAATAGATTCAAGACATCTTGTTTATCATGAGGCATAACAGCTACTTTTAAATAATCTGGTTCAAGTTGATGCATTTTATAATATAAGCGTTTTAATACTTCCAATTTAGGTGTTTTTTTAAAGTTATGCTGCGATAATACAACTTCTAAATTTTTGCGATGCGCTGATTCTATTAATGATTGGTATTTTTCTATTGGCATCATTTCTTCATATTCAATATCTATCATATCAATATAATCTAATGGAATTATTTTTTCTAGCGCATTTAAGTATTTATCATTTGCTAATTGACCCTCTCCACCTTGAGTCTTCGTTCGATAAGTTACTAACAATTTTTTATTTAAGTTTAAATTGTATATATATTCAGCAATTTTTGCTACATGTGTCTCATCAAAAACTGACCACTGGTCTATTCTTAGTTCTATAATATCTATAGAGGCTTGATATTGTTTTAAATCTTCAATTGTAACTTGTTCGAGTTCATTTTCAGGTGCAATTGTAACAGCTATATCAACTTTGGCCATGTTTAAACTTCCTTTTACTTTAGTAATATTTAAATTATTGTATAACAATTTCTAAAAATAATACAATTAAAAAACATATAAATTACTCCGTGAAATGATTTAAATTATTTTTCTTGGGTAAACATGAATTAGAAGTTTTTTTAGGAGGTCATAAAATGGCAGTAAATTATGAAACGAAAGCAACAAATACAGGTGGACGTAACGGCCACGTTCAAACTGACGATAAAGCAATTGACGTAGCAATTGTACCACCAGCTCAAGCTGATGCTGAAAAAGGTACAAACCCAGAGCAATTGTTTGCAGCAGGTTATGCTTCATGTTTTAATGGCGCATTTGATTTAATCTTAAAACAAAATAAAGTGAGAGGCGCTGAGCCAGAAGTTACTTTAACAGTACGTTTAGAAGATGACCCTGAAGCTGAAAGCCCTAAATTAAGTGTCTCAATTGACGCAAAAGTCAAAAATGTATTATCTCAAGAAGAAGCTGAGAAATATTTACAAGATGCACACGAATTTTGTCCATACTCAAAAGCTACACGTGGCAACATTGATGTTGACTTAAATGTAGCAGTTGTTGACTAATATATTCCCCCGAAAAATTCTTAATTGAACTTTCGGGGGCTTTTTTTGTTTTTTTATTCCTGGTGTGCAATCTAGATGCTTTAATGCTTAATAAATGTTTAGTTAGTTGTCTCTTTAATCTTTACTATGAAATAAGATATAAGCAATCAACACTGCAAAAGAAATCAGGATTAGCACTCCCAGTGAAACTATAATAGTTATTAAAGCTCCCACAATATATGCCTCCATTCACATTTATGTGTCTCGCTATATTATACCACAATTATCATATGCCTATTTTTTACTTAATATATTTATTAATATTTTTTTTATGTTTATAAAAAGTTATTCTTTTTCATACTGAATTGAAAATGTCCACATATTTTTGCAAAAAATTAAAGATAGTATTGCTCAAATAAATTATTTCCTTTAATATTATAATTAAATTGGCAAACTAGAACTATTCATTCTTTATAAAAAATACTTTGCAGAGGTTAGGAGGCATTGAATGACGCAAATTCGCTATTTAACAACTGAAGATTTTTCTATTTATAAATCCTTGTTACTACAAGGCATTAATAAAGAACTCGAAGTATTAGCCTGGAAATTACAAAATGAGAAATGCTTAAATGATACAGATTTACACAAGCTACTATCCACAGACTCAACAGATTGTATCGTTCTTGGCGCCTTTGAACAGGATATACTTATGGGCGCTGTTACACTAATTCATCATCAAACCTATAGCTTGTCTCATAAAGCAACTTTAGAAAATATGTGTGTTAAAGATGAAAATCAAGCATCTAAAGAACAAATTTCAAATTTGCTTATGCGCCAAATATTTAAAATTTGTAATGAAAAAGAGATTGAAATATTGATGACTTCACTTATTTCAAATAACATCAGTGGCAAGGTCTTTTTTAGTAACTTAAATTTTGAAACACTTGTATTAGAACAGCATGCTAGAAAATATGATAATTATTATGTAGATGAGCATTGGCTTATTTATCATTTCGATGGTAATGACAGTGACTTATTTGTTTAACAGTAGTGATTGCTAAATGGTTGACATAGGGTAACTAAATCTCTATTTCGTAATTAATTTTAAATGCAAACGGATAGATTGTATGCTATCTCAAAGAAACTAATTAATATAGTCCAAATCCATTAATCTTTAAAATGACTTGCAATTATATTGCTAAACAAATATTATTTTTGTTAAGTGCTATTTTATTAATAAATATTTTATTCATCTTATTATTTAAGAGAGGGCTGAACATTTTGAAATATGCTACAACATTATTATCACTGTTCTTGTCATTAATCACACTTGCTACTCCATTATTAGTAGTTAATAAAGTTTTAGAGGGTAATCTGCCAATATTAGCCGGTGGACTATTTATCCTAGGCGTTATTTTAATTAATATATATGCAGGCATACGTGGTGATCGTATTGCTAATATATTTGCACTATGTGTCTCTATCTTTTCATTCGTTTTATTAAGCTATCCTTTATGGAAACCTTTTGTAATTAGTTTTTTATAATACCAATAAATACCCTACTTAATTTATAGAAGCTTTATGATTACTTTTTTTGTAATCATAAAGCTTTTTATAGTTTCTTAATGTAATAAATATAACTTTACACATTTTTAAATTTACAAATTTTCTGAAAACGCTATAATATATAAAATAAGGGGGAGAACACTATGAATTTAGCACTATTAGGCTTTATCATGATTATTATTTTTATGATATTAATCATGACACGCAAAATGTCTGCATTAACAGCTTTAATTGTTTTACCAACGATTTTCGCTTTGATTGGTGGTTTCTATGCTGGTCTAGGAAAATTTATGCTGGAAGGAATAGAAACAGTTGCACCGACTGGGATCATGCTTACATTTGCTATTCTCTACTTCGGAGTTATGATTGACGCAGGTTTATTTGAACCTGTAATTAACCAAATCATTAAAGTGGTCAAAGGGGATCCAGTTAAAATTGCATTTGGTACTGTAATCTTAGCTTCAATGGTAGCATTGGATGGAGACGGTACAACTACGTTTATCATCACAGTAACAGCAATGATGCCACTTTATAAAAAAATTGGCATGAGCTTATACACTCTGTCAACACTCGCACTTTTGTCCATCGGGGTTATGAATATGTTACCTTGGGGAGGACCAACAGCACGAGCTATTTCCTCATTACAAGTAACAACTGAAGAGGTATTTATTCCTATAATACCTGCAATGGTAGCAGGTGTTATTTTTGCTTTCGGCGTTGCATTCATACTAGGAAAACGTGCTAAAAAACACATTACTTCATATAGCGATATAGATTTAAATGACGTTAAACCAGAAATTACATCTGAAGATTCATTGTTAAAAAGACCAAAAATGCTTATACCAAATGCAATACTTACAATTTCACTCATTGTCTGTTTGGTAATTGGTATATTGCCAATCCCAGTAATGTTCATGCTTTGGTTTGGAGTAGCAATTTTATTAAATTATCCAAATCTTAGTATTCAAAATTCTGTGGTAAAAAAACATGCAGGAGACGTTCTATCAGTTATCAGTTTAGTATTTGCCTCGGGTATCTTTACAGGCGTAATGAACGGTACAAAAATGGTTAACGAAATGGCAAACGCCTTAGTTAGCATTATTCCTGATGCTTTGGGTAATCATTTTGCATTAATAACTGCCATATTAAGTGGACCATTTACATACTTCATGGCAAACGACCCATTTTATTACGGCGTACTACCTATCCTTGCTGAATCTGCACAGCAATTTGGAATTTCGAAAGTTGATATGGCGAGAGCGTCCGTTTTAGGTCAACCATTACATGTGCTTAGTCCTTTATATGCCGCAGGTTATTTACTAGTCGGTATGCTTGATATTGAATACGGACAAAATCAAAGGATCGTTATAAAATGGGCTGCAGGATCCAGCTTATTTATGATATTTGTGGCGTGTATTTTAGGTATTATACCGTGGTAACATCATATTAAACTTTTAAAATAAATTATAAAATGAGGGCTATGTAACCTATCTAAAAATGATAGATGACATAACCCCATTTTTGGTGAGTAGTATCGTTATGCAAGACCATAATTGGTGTCAGACCATATTTATGGTAGCACATCCTACATACCGCTACTGCAACTTTTTTAAAATTTATATTCAATTATAAACTTAGATAACAATAAAAATACTTCACTAGAAATAAATTTATATTATGCAAACCGTTTGATTTATGTTTTACATGGGTAAAAGTTAACGTCGGATTTACAATATTGAGGAGTGTTTTTATGAATCAAATTAATGAATGTAATTATATCAATCCTTCTAAAGTTTCACTTGATTGGGAATGCTTTGTACTAAGCAAAAGTGACATGGAATTAGATGGATTGCCAAAGGAACTCATTAATTCTTGGATGGCAAAAAACATCATTGAACCTTTTTCTATCAGAAACAACGAGATTAATTTTAAAACAACAGATATAAAAGCCGCTTTAGAAAAACAAAATTGGTATTATGACAATTAAAGTTTAGTTAGCTAACTCTATATTATTTCGATATAAACTTAATGCTCGTTTTGCAGAAGCTAAAACTTCATGATCAAAATAATTACTATAGAAATACGAATTTAATACAATAAAACTTGTTTCATTTTTCGGAAAATTTTTGTCGCCTGTAATATTATGCGCAAGTTGTCCGAGTGGCGTATCATCTTCTATAAAATCGATTACAAAATCGTAAAATGTCATAAGCATTACCTCGATTATCTATATTTTAATCGTTACAGTCTTTTCCAAATGTGAGCGTTTGTTTAATCATAACAAATAATAATGTTTTGTCTATCACGATACATTTATAAATTTAAATGTTTTTTAATTAAATACTGCTATGACAATATTTAATTTGGATTGTAAAATTTACAAAGTTTTTTTAATTTAATGTTAATTTCATAAATTAAACTAAAGGTAGGGATATTTATATAACCGTATAGATCCCCCTACCTTTTTAACATGTCTAATAAATCCTTTTATCTTGGAAATAAAAAAGCTGTGAAGCAATCTAAAATGATAGATTACTTCACAGCTCATATACTTATATTTTAATTGTGTTTATACTAACACATTACCATTTTGATCTGCTGGTTTAAATAGTGTTAATATTGCACCTATAATAGCTAATATTTGTGGAATTCCAGTCCAACAAAAGACCAAGAATAATAAGCCCATTGCTGTTTTTCTAGCATAAAATTTGTGAATTCCAAAGCTACCTAAAAAAACGGCTAAAACAATGTAAATAACTTTATTTACTTCATTCATATTTAATCTCCTAACTTATTTATATTGACTTAATTATACATCAAACTATTTAATAAATTAAATAATGTTACATATTATCATAATATACTTTAAAATATGCTTGCTCTAATTTCAAAATATTCGAATAACTATTAGGCATAATTTCAAGGCTTAATTCGATAAACTTGTCTAAAACTAAATTGATCAAGTGTACATTATATTTATCCTCTTTAAACTTTTGTTTGATTTGTTGAATCATTGTATTTTCTTCTAAGAGCACCAGTGCACGTCCATAAGTTTTATCTACTTTACCTCTTTGAAAAGCTGGCTCTAAATAATTAAGTATGTCATCTACACTACTATACGTTTCAAGCCCTGTTTGGATATGCAAATGAATTTTGTCAGCAATTTCTCTTATTCTCTCATCTTCTTGTTTATTTTTTGGCATTAAACTTTCGCGAATCAAATTTTTTTGTTCAACAATATCATTTTCTACTTGATTATATAACTCAACAAAATCACTAACACTTTTCGACTTTAATGTTTCTATCTTTTGTTCAATCTGTGTAAAGCTACTGTCATATTCTTTCATTATTATCCCTCTTTTCATGCTTCAAATAATTAAATACCCTTATTTATTATCCAATCTTTAATAAATGAAACTTTAAAATTCTTCCTATATGAGATTGTAAATTAGTGATAAGATGTTTATATTACAAGATTAAATATAACTACAGTTAATTTTTTATGATTCACATAAATTTTGCACAAATATGATAGTTTCATGAGTGCATACACATAAAAAGGAGGTGTAGTATTTTGAATCTACATTTCATGGTTGTTTTTTGGCTATCAGTAATTTTCTTAATTTGTGGTATTGGCGCACTTATCGCATACAAAGTAAGAGGATCACAACAAGCTAAAGAATCTTTACTTGGCGTTACAGTCATGCTGATTGTTTTTGGTGTTGTTGGTATACTATTCTCATTAATATTTAGTTAAAAAATAAAATTGAATTTTTAAGAAGAACCAATAAACTATACTTCGAAAAACTTTATATCATTTCTTAACGTGAATTAATCGACGTAAAATTCTTAACATAGTTCTAAGAATAATTTCAGAGAATAAGTTAATATTGTTTTATTTGCGAACAAGACAGAAATCAATTTTAATTTTTTGATTGTTGTCCTGTTCTTTTTTACTATAAGCAAACTGCTTTTCCTATTAATTTAAACTTCACCTTTTAATCTAAAAGAAAGGTATAAATGATTAACATTACTAAAGCTAAAACAAAGAAATAAATAAAACGTTGTAAAGTGCGTCTCTTTTCATGACGTATCTCATCTTTGGCATAATTTTTATTTTGATGTAATCTAGTGTTAATAAATAAAAACGGCATTGTTGCTAAAAATGCAAAAATAAGACTTAATATCATAATAATAACTATGTTCATAGGCTCACCTCTATAAAAACATTGTTTACTTAATTCTTATTCCCTGTATTTTGTACTTTAATGAAAATTAATCAAAGACATTGGAAGTAGCATTATAGCTTTATGATTTATAATTAAATTAATTTCTAATCAACTCGATAAAATTTTAAAAGGAGGCACCAATTTGAATTTAACTTACTTACCACAATGGACAGTAATTAATCAAAGTCAAAAACAATTTGTTATACAAGAGGATGAAACTTCCATTTCAATAGTTAGTCCTATAAATGACTATGCCATGGGTATCTTAAGCCAGGTATCTTTTGATATTGAACAAGGCACAGTAATAAACTATAAAGTAGAAAACAACAGCAAATCTTTAATTATTGATATCGATGAATTAAAGAAACATTTGATAATTAAGGACATTTAAAATACTATATTTTGAACATAGATCTATGAGTAGTATTAGATTTATATTTTCACTTATTAGTGTAATTAACGGGTATAATGTTTATAACATGAGTTATTTTTTATCTAATATAAGATGGGTGAGTGATTCGAATGAAATTCTTCAGAAATTTATTGTTACTCGTATCTGGTGTATTAGTCGTCCGTGCATTATTATTAAGTATTGATAATTCAACTAACGAAAAAATAGAAAACAAAGTTAGCGTTCAAGATAAGCAAAAATAATAAATTAATATTAATTTAACTAACAATCATTATAAAGAATTATAATGATTGTTAGTGTTATATCTGAGGATTTATTTTATATTTTTAAAGAGAGGTTATTATGCATCATTTAAAAACTAAAATTGAAAATTACCAAATTTACTTATATTTTACTGCCATATTACTTGCTATAATAACGGGATTAACGTCAACGCATTTAATTAAATTACTTGAATCGGTCATCCCTATTTTTATTGGAATTTTAATGTTTAGTATGTTCTCACAGATTCCTTTTTTAAAATTACATAAAAACGCTCTAAGCGGCAAATTTATTATGGCATTAGTATTATCAAACTTTATACTTATTCCTATCTTAGTTTATTGTTTAATTCAGTTATTCAATATTACTTCTCCTGCTATATTAATAGGTCTAATGCTCGTATTGTTGACGCCCTGTATTGACTATGTAATTGTCTTCAACTCATTAGGCAAAGGAAACGCGCAATATATGTTAATTTCTACACCTATTTTATTTATTTTACAAATTATCTTATTGCCCTTGTACTTTGCTATCTTTAATAGCAAAAACACCTTTTACTTCATTGATTTAGCACCGTTTATTCAATCATTTATCACTTTTATTGTCCTACCATTTGTAATTGCTGCACTACTACAATATTTTAGTAAACGCATTTTGATCATAGAGAAAACGCTAAAAATTACTGCATGGTTGCCAGAAATATTTATGTCTTTCGTACTTTTTACAGTCATTGCTTCTCAAATACATAAAATCACTCATGATTTAAGCGTCATAGCTACCGTTATCCCTATCTATATCCTATTTATGATTATCGCTCCATTCATTGGATATCTGTCAGGAAAACTATTCGCATTAGAAACTACGACTTTACGAACATTAGCCTTTAGTTCAAGTACAAGAAATGCTTTGGTTGTATTACCTTTAGCACTCTCATTACCAGATAGCTGGGTAACAGTTACAACAACTGTGATTATCACACAAACGTTGGTTGAATTAATAGGAGAAGTTTTTTATATAAAAATAATACCTAAATTTATCAAGTAAGATTTTCCGTGGCATCTATATAGAAAACATGAGACGTTCTCAGATATAAAAAAAGTTTTTTTATGTATTAAAAATTACATATCATACAACTAAAGCATTTGTTGTAATAGATATCAATCGTAAAATATTACCTTTTGATTTAAAAACATCGTATAAGTTAATATTTTAATACGTTTGGCTATGAATTCATTATGTTTCATATTGAAATTAAACAAAGGAGTGGATGTTTTGAAGAAATTTATTTTAGTTTTTTTAGGGGTAATAGGTACAGCATTTTTAATCAAACCATTATTAACAGTTGTAGTTGATGACGAAGATGAAAGTGTTGATGAAGATCGAACAAATGAACAGTTTTAAACTTAACTATTTATAAATACAATAAGTTAATTATTAATAGTTTCAAAAGCGCCGACAAATTCTTAAGATTTTGTTGGTTTTTTATTTTGCTATTTTTAAGCACAATTCAAATATTGTTATTTTGTGTAATTTTACTATAAAGTAGATATATAGTTTCACTTTTTAATGTTTATGTATTCCCTTAATTTACTATAGCTTAATGCCCTCTACACTTGTGAAATTTCTAAATTTGAGGTGATTTTATGCAAATACTAAGAAAAGTTAATGACGATGACACTCTTTTATATTATGTAAAAACTGACTTAGGTTTAATTATTAAAATTAAAGGTAATCCCTCTTTAAATAATGCCGAAACAAAACAAATGTTGATTGATGTAGCCAATGAAATGGATGATAAATTGAGAAGAAATATTGAATAAATAATAATTTCTATACTCTATATATTCAAAACTTATTGATCGCTTATAAACTAGTACCTTTTTATTGTTTTATAAATTCATTTCTATAAATTATTTACTGCTTAATTTATTAATATCATAAGCAAATTATAAAAACTGCGAAAGAATCTGTAGTTAAAGATTTTTCGCAGTTTTTATAATTTTATTAAAGAAGCACTGCAAAATTCTCTTAGAGATTAAATCAAAAAAAGCGCCACCCTTTAAGAATGGCGCAAATCTCGAAAATATAATCCACACTAGAGTTTGGAGGACTTCTTGTGCTTATTAATATATACCCATAAATTATTTAATAAAAACATAAATAACTAATTTTACACTAAATTACTTAGTTTCATTTATTAATGCTGTACATTCATTTTAATGACCCTAATAATATAAACTTTGCTGTTTCAAAAAAAAATTAAATGAATTCAATCATACTGTTGGAAAACAAATTAATAAAAAGTTATCCTATATATAAAGCATTAAATGAAATGAGTTATTGAATAAGCGTTATTCGTAGTAATAATTTACAACGCATTTCTATTTAGTTAGTAGTAAAGAAAATAGAAATGTTTTCAATAAAAAGGGTGATGAAATGGAAGTACTACGTAAAGTCTATAAGGACGATGAGCCAGTCTATCATGTAAAAACTGACAAAGGGTCAGTTATTAGAATTAAAGGTTCAGACGAGCTAACAGACCAAGAAACTGAAGAACTATTAACACTTGTATCTCAAGATATTGATAAAATGAAAAAATAAACCATTACATTTTATAGGCTACTACAGAAAGTATAATGCAGAAACTTATTAGGTGTATGTTTAAAGCAAGGGGCAATTAAACTATAAAACGCCTGTATAAGACAAAAATACATTAACAGTAGTGATATAACGAGATAAAAACTTAATAATACGTTTCTAATAATTTCAAGAATAGTAACACATATGAAATGCGTGAATATGAAACCTAAACATAGTTTTAGATTTCGAATTCACGCATTTCACTTTATTTTATCAGATTATTAATGGTTTAAATGCATTTGAAAAGTTATATGAGGGATATTATCTTCTAAATAAACATCTGAGACACTTTCAAAACCAAATGACTCATAAAATGACTTTAGGTATGCTTGGCCGGATATTCTAACCTGTGTTTGCTTATAGCTTTCTTTAATCTTATTTAATGTTGCCAACACAATTTCTCTACCATAATTAGACTTTCTATACTTTTCTACTACTAGTACCCTACCAAAAGTTATATAAGATGGATGCTCAATAATACGGCTATATGCAACGATTTCTTCTCCCTTTTTAAGCATTACATGCAAAGTATTTAAATCAAATTCATCTACTTCTTGATATATACAATTTTGCTCAACTATGAATACATCGACTCTAGCTTGAAAAACTTTAATCAATTCTATATTCGACATTTCTTTTGTGTGCTTAATAACTAATTCCATCTTATATTCCTCCAATAAATAAAAAGTACTAGATTTATACGATTCTTTTTAAACGAGAACACGTAGCATAAATCTAGCACTATTAACGAAAACATGAAAGAATTTATATTTAGTTCTTATTCGAACTTTTTTCACTACGATGACTTTAACTAAAAATTTAGATCTTATTGTTCAACAATTTGAATTAAATTACCACATGTATCATCAAGTATGGCATATTTCACACCTTCAACCTCTTTAGGTTCTGTATGAAATTCAACCCCTCTATTTACCAATGCTTCATGTTCTATTTCCAGGTTATCTACTCCAAACATGGTTACGGGTATACCCGCTTCATATAAACCATTTTGGTAGTTTTTCGCAATTAGACTTTCATTAGGTTCCAAAACAATTTCAACAGGGTTATTAGAATTTTCCTCAGTCACCGTTAACCATCTAAATCCTCCACCCATTTCAATGTTATGCTTTAATTTAAATCCTAATTTTTCAGTATAAAATTTTTGTGCTTCATCTTGGTTATTAACAAAAATACTCATAGCAATTATTTTCATTATAAATCTCCTTAGTCTTAATTAAATTATTTTTTGCAAAGTTGATGATTTTTACACATTTCTACAATTAATTATTTAATTTACACATTTCTATATCAAGATAAAAAATACATGTAAATATACAATTTTTAATTTAATTTACTTAAATAAAAAAACATAAATTTTGTAATACTAGTACCCATATATTACAATTAAAAGTGGTACAAGTATTATCTATTTTTAGGAGTGAACGATTGTGAAAATTCTTAACGAATTACGCGAGAAATCTAATTTAAGCATATCTAAACTAGCTATTAATTTGAATGATGGCTATGGTACAGATATCAGAAATTGCCAAATATGGGACTGGGAAAATGGCTATCGCACCATTTCAGAAAAAGACGCTGCAATGTTAGCAGACTATTTTAATGTTTCAGGAGAAACATTTACTTCATAATTGCATCATAATGAAATGTAATATAAATTAAGGGACAATAAGTTGTAATAAAGGCTATGGCATAGCAAATGTCATAGCCTTTCATCATGTATGTGATATTATCACATAGCCCTATCTCACTAAAAATAGCTACATCTTTCCTTTCAATCTCAACTCAAATAACTACAATTTCTTTTTAACTATTTTATTTTTTGTAAACAATAGTAATAAAGTAGTCAACGCCTTCAATACTATTTGTCACAGATGGAGTAACACTTACTAATTCCCAGTGTTGTTTCTCATCTACATATTGTAAAAATTCGTTAACACGTTCATCAAATTCTTCAAAATTTTCTTCATATTGCATATGCAATGTTTTTATTTTCATTATAACCTTTCCTTTCAATAAACTTTCCACAATCAATTGTAAATCTTTAAATTTTTCATAACAAACATTACGATAATCGTTTAGTTTGGTTAAACACTTTTATTGTAAGGATGCTCTTTAATTTTTAGAAATACGTATTTCATTATCTATCCAATCAACAATTTCTTTGAAAATACTTAGATTATAAGATGACTCATTTAATATCTCATGTTGCAATCTATCATAAATATGAATGGATTTATGTTCAGATTCTATTTCTTGGTACAATTGCAACGAATCATGATAACTTACTAATCCATCTTCTTTACCATGTAATATCAAAATATTGTTAGTAAAACGCCCCGCATTATTTTTCAAATACGTTACGCCATCTAATAATGTGCGGATAAGCCCCATAGATATTTGTTTTGCGTTTAATTGGTCAATTTCATATTTTCTAATAACTTCAGAATCAGAACATACACCATCTCCTAATTCATTTTTAATATAAGTTTCTGATGAAATACTTGGATCAGGGTCACCAAATAACTTGTTATTATACCTTGTTAACGCACCAGATGTAACTACACCATCTACAGTACCGGGATGAATCGTTTCAAATAAAGTTACTGTATAACCACCCATGCTATGTCCAAGAAGATATACTTTTCCTTCGAAAGTGTTTTTTACATATTCAATTATAGCTGTTAAATCTTCTACAATTTCATACATATTACTATAGTAAGTTTGTACCCCTCCAGATCTACCATGTCCTCTTTGATCGTATCTTATGACATTAAAATTTTTTTCATTTAAGTATGCCGTTAAAATATCATAACGATCTAAATGTTCAGCTAATCCATGTACGATAATAATGTTTGCCTTTGCTTCTGGCGTATCATTAATTTTAGTATATAGTTTCGTGTTATCAGATGAATTTAGGTATTTAATATAATGCATCTTGTTCACCCCTCAATTTATAAATTCTACACTCGCAATTACGTCTACCCTCATTGTATCAATTTACACTTTTTTCATATGAGCAATTTATTATTCATTATAGATTCTATTTAGGTGGAACTAAAAAAATAGTTATACGCTAATGAATTTGGTATACTCAAGGCAATCAAAACTCAATTAAGAAGGTTAAACTATGTATAAATCATTAGACTTTATAAGCTCAATATTAAAATCTACGAAAAGTATTAATTTAAAAAATTGTAAAACAGAATTTTTTAATGCGGAGTATGAAAGTTGTACTTTTCAAGCCGATAAACAAACTTTTAGAAGTAGGATCGCTAAAAAAACGCCAAATAAGCAAGGTTATTTTGTAGTATTTTGGACCAAAGATAACGAGAATAAAAACAGACCTTTTACTTATAATGAATCATGTGACAAATTAATTATTACAGTAATTGATGAGAATCATAAAGGGTTATTTATATTTCCAAAAGACGTGTTAGCTCAACAAAATATTATAGCTAACGGTGCAAAAAAAGGAAAAATGGCAATGCGAATGTATCCAACTTGGGAACAGAAATTAAATCAAACTGCAATTAAAACTCAAAGTTGGCAATTAAATTATTTTATTGATTTAACTGATAATATTGATGAAGTTTCACTATACAAATTGTTAACTTGAAACTTAAGCTAATATAATTCAAGCAACATTAAATACTATAAAAATATTGCTTCATTAATTCTGCGATACACCTTTTAGAAATCGAACAATTTTAAATCGATACACATTCGTCAATTTATTTTTTGTATTATAGTTGAAGTTTTGATATAGCTCATATCATAATAATTTGCCATGCTTTTTAAAAATTGTAATAAATATGTTTCATCTATTTCTTCTTTTTTAAACGCTTCTTTTAAATAGTTATGCAAATTTCTTTCTGATGAACTACATTTTCTTTTAAAATAACCCCACATATGGTCATATGCGTTAACTATTGATCCTTTACTTGGTGTAGTATTTATTGCTTCATTAATTAATGTTTCAATTTCCTCTATCGTTGTGCTATATTTCAATTTTTCTCTAATCGCTTTATATTTATTTTGATCATGCCATAGCACTTCATATTTATGTTGCTTCCATAATTGCTCAATTTCATATTGTCTACTCATTGTTATCTATCCTTTTTAAATCTCCCACCAAATAATATTTTTAATGGGAGAACATATTATTGATATAACGTATATAAGTTAAAAACATAATGTTCATTTCTATCATCTGTATAGAATTTATTACCTTATTTTTAGTTTTATAAACCAGGATATTATCTATATTTTTGACTTTATATTTAAAACTATAATAATTAAAATAAAACTCATACTAGGTTCCTACAACTTTTAAATTTCAGTTAATGATATGCTTGTATGGGAGCGTGATATAAATGTCAAAATATATATTGTCTTATAATTTAAATTCAATTTCATACGGATATGAAAAATTACCGGCACAATTAAATTATTTAGGTAATGCACTATATATTTATAGTAGCCTGTGGTTTTTACAAAGTGACTTAGATAAAAATACAATTTGTGAATGCATCAAATCATCATTTAACGCAACTGATGATTTTCTGATTTTTGAAATTGAACAAAGCCCTTTGGGTACATTAAACGCACAAAAATATTCCGAAATTCAAAAACTAATTAATGCATAAGGGCTTGATTTATTAACTAATGTCTGTAATTTCTTAATAACGCCTCATGCAAGGTTACCTTTACAAAAATACACCAATAATACGTATTGAACTATCTTCACTCCCTACTTTGGGAGGAATACTTTTTTAAGTATAGTTCTCTTTTTAACATCAAAATAGTGAATTTTTATTAGAGTAACATATGACTGCTCATCATCACTTTCCCCCTATTTTATAAACTTTATTCTTTTGTCATATATAATTCATTTTAAATACAAATATATCAAGTTACATACATTTTGATTGTTTTAAATTTTATCATTTTGTATATTATTAATAGAATGATCAAAAAATATTTTTGAGGTGAATAACATGGCAGATGAAAGTAAATTTGAACAAGTAAAGGGAAATATAAAAGAGACAGCAGGCAATGTTATGGATGATAAAGAATTAGAAAAAGAAGGTAAAGAAGATAAGGCTTCAGGTAAAGCAAAAGAAGTAACTGAAAATGTTAAAGACAAGATCAATGGCGTTATCGACAAACTAAATAAGTAAAAATAATTTATATAAGATCACAAAATTAATTATTGTGGTCTTTTTTTCTAGCTGAATTTAAAACAATTCATTAAAATGCTCAAAATACATTCCTCAATAGTTAAAGCTTATCTTTTCACATATAAACATAGTACGCTTTATAGTTGCAAAAGCGTTTATATGTAGTACAATTAAACAAAACATACTATTTCTATAGGAATATTACCTTCATAGTTAAATAGTGGATTTATTTAAACGTATATACTCAAACTAAATTTTAAAAGCTATTTTAAGGGGACATTATGAAAATTATTAAATATAAAATCGGTAGTATAGATATTAGTTACACAGTTGAGACACATAAGGGGCATGTGTTCACACATACTTTACCTAAAGATACACCGTCAGATAATGTTCAACGCTATTTGACGCTATTATCAAATACTGTGGATGAAAGAAAAATTAAATAAACACTTTTAACTATTATAATAAAGGAGTGAATCGACCTACTTATTAAAACAATGAGTTGGCTGACGCACTCCCTTATTCTTATTCATGGTACTTACTAATTTATTAGCTATCTAATATTATAAATTATCCAAAAAAAATGTTTTTATTTGTTCATCTTTTATAAAGTAATAAGACATTTTTCCTTCTTTGTATTTATCAAGTACCCCTTTTTTATATAATAATCTTAAATGATGTGATGTAGTTGCAATACTCATATTTAATAATACAGATATATCACATACACACATTTCACTTTCTTTTAATAACCCAAGTATAATTTTAACTTTAGTCTCATCAGAAATCTTACTAAAAATACTTAATAGCGACTTAGGTGCAGCTTCTTCAATGAAATTCTGTGCGTTTTCAATTTTCTGTTCATGCATACACTGCACTTCACAAATATAATCATTAGCCATCTCTTCCACTTCCTTAATTTATAATTATATTATAAATAGTTTGTATTGTCTCATTTTCAATTATAATGAATAATCCTAACCCTATGTATATCACAGCCATAATCCAACGGTTAAATCGTTCAATTACTTCACCTATACCTGGAGTTTTTGATAAAAGTTGTGCTGAAAATACTAATACCAAAATTAAAATAATAAATATGATTAATGTAGTTATCAGCTCTATTGTTTTTAAAGTTACAAAGTATGGCACAAATAAACCTACATTGTCTGCGCCACAACTAGCTATGGTAACAATTGCAACCATACCAACAAGCTTACTTAGGCCTTTTTCATTTAATTCTCTTTTAGCTCTCTCCTCACCTTCACAATCACCAGAAATCGCTACACGAATCCCTAAATAAATTGGTATTAAACCTAATAACCCTAAAATCCACTTTTCAGGAACATAGTTTAATACAAATGCTAAAAATAAACTTATTAAAATTAATGCTAATGAACCTACATATTGGCCAATATAAATATCCCGATATTCTTTTTTTGTATTAGCTTTAGCAAAAAATATTAATAGAATGACTAATAAATCTACCGCTGTCGCTGTGTACAAAATAATTGCTGTCATAATAGTTTGTAGCATAACACACCTCATTCAAAAATAATTTTGAATGTATTATATAATATTCAACATCATAATTAAATAGAAATTATACTAACTACTATGTAGGTTAGCTTTTATACTCCACTAATAAGTCAAAAATATTCAGTTGAAAATCAAAAAATACGGGACATCAATCTAAATTAAGATTTTAATGCCCCGTCAAAATAAGAATTATATCTATCACTGTACGCTTATGGAACTCACAGTAAAATGCCTACATATTTAAAAACTGAAATTAAAGATTATGCTTCAGTTTTTGACTTATTATTTTTTACTATTCATCTATTTACTGTAATGTGGGCGAATAAATATCATTTCTGATTCATAATCATGAATGATTTTGTGCGCAACTTCAGTTTTATCTGCGCCGCCGCCTTCCCAATTTTGGTCTAAGGACTGAAATTGAAGATAATTACCATCATAATTACCGTTAGTTACAATCGCAGTATGACCAGCTCCTTCACCATAATTTTCATTAAACACTACAATATCTCCTGCAGTTGCTTTGAAATCAGGCGTATTTTCATAAACTGTCGCTTCGCCTATAAAATTATTTTCTTTTGGAATATCTTTTGCATAATCACCCTTTAATCCATGGCCATATAAATAATCCCACTGTTCATTTACCAGATCAAAGCATTGCCATCCATACTCCGAATCATAGTCCCAACCTTTACCGTTTAAAGTTTCAACATGATTAATTGCATCCTGTTGCGTTGCATTTGTAGCTGCTGAAGCATAACTAGATTGATTTATTACAAATATGTATAATGTTGCTACCATTAAAAACGAACTGATTTTCAAAATATACTTAAACATAAAAATCCCCTTTGTTTATTATATAACTCTAGTTTTCACTATAACTTATTTCATTATTTCTTTATACTAAAACTATTCCTAAAAATTCTAAACGGAGGTAACGTAATGGCATATTTTGGTACACTATATTTTTGCACTGGTAAAATGGGTGCTGGTAAATCAACAATTTCTAAAAAGATTGCTAGTGATAAAAATGCCATACTATTGTCAGAAGATGAAATACTTGAACAATTTTATCCAAATCAAATAAAGACCTTTGATGATTATTTAACTTATTCTAATCGTATTAAACCTTTTGTTAAAAATCATGTTCAAAATTTATTAAGGGCTGATACAAGTGTGGTCATGGACTTTCCTGGCAATACTCAAAAACAACGAAAATGGCTAAGTAATATAGCTTCTGAAATCAATGTTAGCCATAAACTCATTTATCTAAATATACCAGACGAAACCTGTTTACAAAGGCTAAAACAACGAAATATAGAAAATCCTGAAAGAGCGAATTTTGACACACTAGAGACGTTTAATTATGTTAGTCAGTATTTTGAAAAACCTAATGAATCTGAAAGACTAAATATAGTAGAAATTACGCAGTAACCATTTACTCATATTTTTGCATAAAATTAAAAAGCGTTTCTTATGATTTTTGAATTCATAAAAAACGCTCTTTTTCTATAACTTAGTACAACTATAATTAGTCACTTACTGCGAAGTAATTGCCTTGACCATCTTGGAAATTAAAGACTCGTGTGCCTGACATTTCAATTATCTCATGACCAGTCAAACCTTTTTCTTTTAATTTTTCATACAACGCATCAAGGTCCTTTTCTTTGAACATTAGAGATGGTGTTGTAACGCTTACTTCAGGACTATATTTTTCCATAAAATCTTTTTCAATGATTGAAATTGATGTTTCAACACTCTCATTTGGTGCTACCTCTACTGCTTTAAAACCTTCTGCCATTTCTTCTTCAGAAACTACAACAAACCCTAAAATGTCTGTCCAAAACTCAACTGATTTCGCTTGATTATCAACATATAACATCACTTGATCTAACTTTTCCATTTAAAAATCCCCCCGTTTGTCTTATATATACTTACCTTTATATTATCGTTTAGAAACATCATTAGTACTAATTACTTCAAATTTATTGATATAAAAAAATTAGTAGCTAACATTAAGTCCCAATTTAATTATAAGTAATTATATTGCAAAGTATAAGGTTTTGTTATCACAAAACCTTACTTATATATAGTACAATTAACTAATATAATTATTTTACTTATATATTCAAAAAAACATATGATTGTTATTAATAAATTTTAGTGTTGTGAGTATTAAAAATTATACTTACATTGAAAAAACTATATCAGGTGCTTTACCTTCTCATTCAATACACAAAGATATAAACTACCTAATAAAATTGCCTCTGAAATATTTTAAAGAGAAAGACAACTTGAATAATGCAGATTGACTTATTACACTAAAAGCAGAAAAACAAAAATAAAGGGAGTTAATATGAAAATATTAAATTATAGCATAGAACACGATGTTTTTAGCGAACTTGTTACTATTGTGGCAGAAACAGCAAAAGGAAAGCAATTTAGTTTTACTTTTGCAGATAGTCACACGCTTAAAGAAGTGAAAATTAAATTGGAAGAACTTGCTGATGCATTAGACAACCAAAAATAATTTTAATTACAGCAGTGATTTTTTGTTATTATTTTAGCCAATACTAATATAATTTCTTAGGCTAAAATATCCCATACACAGCTTATGTTTACAATTGATAAGTAAAAAATTCAGCACTTATCTTTTTGTATGAAACGAACAACTAGTTTACCGTTGTGGACCCATCATTTCATGCTTTTAATCTAAAAATAAAACTATAATATCTAAACCTCACCGACAATGATGAGGTTTAGATATTATAGTTTTATTCTCGCTTTCTTAGGTATGTCTTTTTCTTTCACTTCAGTATATCCTTTTACTTCTCCAACTTTATAATCTAATTCTAAATAATGATTTGTTTTTAATTTTTTTGTTGCTGTATAAGTAATTTCTTTTCCATTACCGTCTTTATCATATGCCTTATTTGTATATTCATATACTTTTATATGTTTACCAGAATCTTTTACACTTTTAGGCTCATTAGTCTGTATATAATATTTTTCAGTTGTAATCAAAGGATTTAAGTTAGCCAAATTCCTAACGTTTTTACTATCTGTATGAGATTCAGCATATAACTTCCAAAAGAATAACACTAAAATTATTGCTACAATTAATAAAAATATTTTAAAAATAATTTTCATTATTCAACCTCCTAAATTTTAATTCAATACTAACATTTCACTTTCATTGAATCGTTCGTAAATTATTACAAAATACCATTCTCATGTGACAATTTTGAAAGAAACGGTCTATCATATAACTAATAAAGATTTCTTTAATACATTGCACTTCGTTATCATTTAAGATAGCTATTGTAAAAATTTAAAACTATAACAATTGTGGTGATAAAATTTTTAATTTTAGAAAATCAGCTACTATGATTAAATCATTGCTTTATTTTACAGGGTAAAATTAATAAACCACCCATATATAATTGGGTGGTTTGTTTAATCATAAATGTTTATTTTTAAATACAATGCCGAAACAATAATAATTTCATATTCTCCCTTGATTGTTGAAATTTTATTTAGCTCCTAATACTAAATTATTGTAATTTCTTGACTCCACTAAAGTCTATTTATTATTTTTGTAATGTCCCCATAAACAGAACAGAACATTTGTTCTTGAAATAAATATAATGTATAGTCTAGTAAAGTTCTTTAGGGGGAGTTTGTAATGGAATTAAATAAAGTAGTAGAAGAAAGTATGAAAATTCGTGAAGCGTATCATGCTCTAGAAGAAAAATACCACGGAAGAAAATGGGATATTCAAGAAGATGCTTTGGCTATGTCAACAGATGTGGGCTTAATTAGTAGACTTATAATGGATGAAGCTAATATTTGGCCCGCTAAAAAAGATGAAACTAATAACTTAGAATATAAAATTGGTGAAGTTGTATGGTGGTTATCTGTTATATCTAATAAAAGTGAAATAGATTTTAACAAAGCTGTGGAAGATTTTATTAAGAAAAAACAAAACGACTTCAATATTGAATAAATTTTATCGCCTATATTAAGTAAATGTTTTTCAGTTGCTTTTTTATTACAAAAGCCACCCAGTAACATGTGTGTGGGGGTAACTTGGGTGAAACTCATCTTGATAGTTAAGTTATTAAATGGTCCTTATTTTTCTTTTACATTTGCATCTAGCACTTTTGTGTTTAACGTTTATTTTCAGGTCATATAATGTTAATTAGTAAGTAATCATATTCATTATTTTTTGTAAGCCATCACATTCACTTGTGGTGGTTTTTGTTTTTATGAAAATAAAAATTCAAGTGTATACAGATTAATCCAATAATTATAAAAGCGCTATGACCTGTTATTTCTAAAGCTATAGATCTATCTAAATTAAATGCTTTAAATACAATTGATTGTATAACTATAATAGCTAATAAATATAGACCTACTTTATTCGATGTAAAATACTTTGCCAAATTAACACACACCTTTCTATATAGAGATACTACTTTATCATTTTTCGATGCAATACAGACGCTCTGACAGAGTGATTATTTATCTAAAATCTCTTCATTAAGGATTAAAAATGCTATAACTCCAATAGGTACTCCTAACAATGGTGTGACAAATATACTTGCTATAAATACATACAATATCAACATCCAAACGTCATCAGATTCCCATTTTTTATTTAATAAATAATGCCACATTTCTTTTAAACTCATAATAAAACCACCCTTTGTATTTTAGTCAATTTAATTTTATTTAAATATAGGTTATCATAATAACTATCATAATAAAAACCCCATCATCACGATGAGGTCATAGCTATTCTGTACTTACTGCAAATATAGTCAGTGTTTCATTTCTTCCATTATCATTAGTAACAGATTTTATATTATATATTTTATTCTGATACTTCACATTGTTTTTTGGGGTAATCCCTTCACGATATCTGATCATGAAACGGATAGGTGTTTCGTTCAGTATTGTACCAGCACCTGAAAACTCTTTACCTTGCATAGATTTAATATCTGCCCATGGCTTTGCTATTGAATATTCTTCAACGTCATCTGGATATGCCGCTGAACTTACTTCTTTATAAATTTTAATTTAATTATTAAAGTAATATGCTAATTATTTCACCTCACAATATATAGACTTTTTTATCCGTTTGCTGTTAGTCATTTTTGGATAATAGTACGCGTCTTTTTTTGACCGTGTACTTTTACATATTGGTTAGACACTTTTGTCTAACTAAATCACATACTCATTTTTGAGTAATAGCTCTTATTAAATAACTAAACATGCATTACATGGCCATAATATAGCTCTGACATTCGCTCTGTACTGCATCGAGAAATGAATAAACGTATAGTTGTTTGATGTTTAATATCTATTCATGCATATCCTCTTATTCTATACTTTTAGAGAATCCAGATGACTTATTTTCAAACCCATTACTTTTATAAAAACTATGTGCACTATCTCGTTCTTCTCTATTACCACTATTTAGAGTAATTGCTTTACATCCTAATTGAGTTGCTAGCATTTCTGACTCTTTTAATAGAAGTCTTCCATAACCTTTTCCTCTATAATTAGAATTAATAACAAATGCTAATAAACGCATGTATTCACCCTTCTTTTCATAGAACATCATTTTGCATAACCCGCTCAAACCGATTATTACATCATCTTTTATTAAAAGTAACAAATAATAATCTTCATGACTGCATATCTTTTTCAAACGATTAACTAAATCCTCTGTTATTGTTGGATAACCTAAATCTTTATATAAAACTAGCAATTCTTTAATTTTGATTAAATCTTGTTCTTCAAATAACCTTGCTTCTATTGTCATAATATAACCTACTTATTTATAAAATTTCATGTGTGGCTTTTCTTCTTTATAATAATCTAACCTATCTTGTAATGTGCCTGTATGTAATTCTAATTTGTGGCCATCTGGATCAGTGAAGTATATTGATTGTTTATCTCTTAAGTCTCTACTGCGCCCCTCTAATATATTAACATTGTTAACTTTTAACCACTGGTACCATTCACCAAATTCACTTTCATCAATTGTAAACGCCATATGTGTATACGAGTATTGAATTTCATTTCTCGGTATATCCTTTTCTTCATTAAGAGCTAACCACAGGCCACCTAATGTGAAATAAACCGTCTTGTCACTCTCTACTAAAATTTCAGCTTTTAATATCTCTTTATAGAAAGCAATAGATGTCTTAATATCTGATACTGAATAAGTCACGTGGTTTATAGATTGAATCATATAAAAACTCCTAAAATAGATTAGTTTACAGAATATTCTAACATATAATCATTCAATAATTACTACTACTTATAATTATTCCACTACTTTAACAGATAGTCCTACGTAATCTTTTACAAAAATGCAATATAAGTATATTCATAAATAATAATTTTGATCATAACTTTTTGTTATCACCATTATTTTTTAAGTATAGTACAATTAAGATATAAAATTATTTTTTGGGAGGTAACAAATGAAAAGAATTTTATTTGTTTCGTTGATAAGCTTTTTAATTTTAGCTGCATGTGGGAATGATAAAAATTCAGAATCAAAACAAAAACAAGATAATTCAAATTTATCTGCTGAAGAACAGGAAAAAAAGTATAAAAAAGAAACTAAAAAACTGGGAAGTTTATTGGAAGCTATGGGCTCAGGTGTTACAGATGAATCGGAAATTGAAGAATCAGATTCAGACATTAATGACGAAGATATAAAAGAAGTTCAAAATGCTATTCAAGATTTTGAGAAAAACACAAAGGGGTTGAATCAAGCTAACAAAGAAATTGGCAATTACGCTCTAAAATCAGCTAAAGCAATGTTAGCCTATGTTGAACGTATTCAAGAATTAGAAGAATTTAAAAGTAATAACCCTGATTTAGAAAAATCATATGACTTAGCATTAACTGATGCCACATTCTCATTGTTCTCTACATTTGAAACAATTAAAATGGATTACGAAGATTTAGATATAAATTATAAAAAAGATTATTTAGGATCTAAAGGTAATGAAGGTTTAACTGACCTTTTAGCTATAACTGCTGATACTGATCTCATGGAATTAGGGGACGGTATGGGGAGTCTAATTATTGAGCACGATGAAGACCTTGATAGCAAACAAACTAAAGAACTATCAAATAAAGGCTATAGAGAAAAAGTATTTAAATCAATGGTTACTGAAGAACCGGATATGTCAAAAAAAGAATATAATACTTTAGTGAATGATTTCAATGATTTATCACCCGAATTTTTACATTATGAGGAAGCAAATAGAATGGTATCAACAACTGAATATAATTACTTTATGGATTTGAGAAACGGTGTAGTTGGTGCTCAGACAGATTCTGAAATAGATGATACTGATTTTTCTAGTGAATCTGATTCGAGTGAAGAATCTAGTGATGATTCAAGTAGTGAAGAAAATGTTAGTAGAAATAATGTAATAGATTATGTAGAAGAGTATGAAGGTGAACCTCTTGATACTGAAATCTATACTTATAAAGAACCCGAAAAAACTGAAGATGGTGAATGGGGATTCTCTTTTACAGATAAAGATGGCGAATTAGCTGGGTCATATATTATTGATGAAAATGGAAAGGTTACAAAATATGATGAGAATGGTGAAGAAAAATAATTTTAAGGGCATATTTAAATGCCCTTTTTTATTTAACTACCTACTTATATATAAAATTTTATACGTGGCTTTTCTTCTTTATAATAATTTAATTTATTCTGATCAGATATTTTAGAACATTCAAATGGTTCTAAAGCGGTAATGATACACAGTGAAGATAAACTAACATATAGTTTCTTTTGATGTTCAATAATTAAGTAAAATTGTCATAACATTAAGCAAAATAATAAATTATGATAAGCTGTTCTCATTAACATTTATGTATAGTGCAATAGTATTTAACGCTATTATAAAAGGAGAATAAGATATGAAAAAGTTATTTTTCTTATTATTATCAAGTTTTTTAGTATTAGCAGCTTGTGGGAATGAAGAAGAAAGTATGCTAGACGATAAGAAAGAAACAAAATCTGAAAATAAAGATAAAGAGACTGATAAAGAAAAAGAATCAGGCAAGAAAGAAGATAAATCAAATAATAATGAAAAATCTAATGAAGAAGTAGCTAATAATGCAAACAAACCAAATAGAACTTCTCAAGAAAAACAAAAAATGGAAAACCAAAATAATACGCAACAACAAGATTCTAATATAAACAATAATGAAGGCCCTACTCAACAAGGTAATAGACCCTTTGGAGGTATACCACCGAAAGGTATGACAAATGAAGAATATCAAGTTCTAGAAAACAATATGCCTAATGCAAATAATGTTTCAAGTGAAGAATATGAGAAACTATTAAACGAACAAGTACAAAGAATAGCTAATAAAAATAATCACTCAATAGAAACACCAATGGGTACATTTACTCCAAATAATCATAATGAGAATACAGATCAAAATCAAAAAATAGATTTAAATAAAATGCCTGCTGGTGGTTTTTCAACTGAAGGTATGTCGGAAGAAGCCAAGAACAAGATAGAAGAACTCACAAGACAAAAAGATTTTGAAGGATTGTCACAAGAAGAATACAATGATCGAGTATCAGAAATAATGAATGAAGAAATGAACAACAATTAATGGTATCATGTGCAATAAATTTTCACATCCTTTTTAACAAAACTTACATCCTCTATGGTATGAATTTTAACATCCTAAAATAAAAAGCCTATGACCATTTCAGTCATAGGCTTTCCTTATATGGAGACGGCGGGATTCGAACCCGCGTCCAGAGGTTCTGATACTAGCACTTCTACGTGCGTAGTCTATCAATAGGTTTCGCATAATGGGAGGTGATAGACATCCGTCATTATGCTAGTTTGATTAATCTCTTCTAGGCAGACTTCAAACGGCAGTGCCTAGCGTATCCTACTATAGGTTGAATCGCGTTAACGGTACATAGGAGATACCGTTAGGCGATGCAGAGTGCTATTACGCAGCTACTGCGAAATTATTGTTTTCTTTGCCAGTTATTATAACTGTGTGTGTTGGTGACGAAGACAACCCTCCGACACGCTTAACTAGCTCATGGAACCCCTGTCGAATCCAAAAACGCCCCCAGAATAATATTAAATGTACTTCCTGCTGACTTCGTAGTGACTTTGTAGTAACTACTAAGCTTTTTCAGAAAGCACATATTATATTACCAAAGATTATCATCTTTGGCAATATATCCGCTTAATAACGGGCTTTCATCTCTCTAGCTACATCACGTTGTACTGCTTTTTCTTTTAAAGCTTGGCGTTTATCATATTTCTTCTTACCTCGAGCAACACCTAATAAGACTTTGCAGTGACCGTGTTTGAGATAGAGTTTCAATGGAACAATTGAATAACCAACTTCACGTGTACGTTCGCCTAGCTTTGTAATTTCACGTTTGTGCAATAATAGCTTACGTGAACGACGTGGATCATGGTTAAATCGGTTGCCTTCTTCATATGGTGCAATATGCATGTTATTTAAATACATTTCACCACGATTGACTTGTGCATAACTATCTTTAAGGTTTGCACTGCCTCGGCGGATCGATTTAATTTCTGTTCCTTGTAACACAATGCCCGCTTCAATCGTATCTTCAATATTATAATCATGTCTTGCTTTACGATTTTCTGCTAGTGTTCCTGGTGATTTTTTCTTTGGCATTGAGTTTCACCTCTTTGTTGAGTTATTTTTTCTTCTTGCGCGCTTTATTTTTCACTTTTTTATCTTTGTAAAATGGTTTATGTTTCGTATTACCTTGTTCTTGTTTCCCATTATTACGTTTATTTTTACCCTTACGTTGTTTCTGTTTCGTTCGGTTGCCTTTATTGTTTCGATCATCTTTTGATTTGTCTGATGATTTACCACGCGGGTTAGCTTGAATCGTCTTACCACGCGAAGGTCTTTGACCACGTTCATTTTTAGGTAATGGCATACCTACAATTTGGAAATCAATCATGCGTTCATCAACATCAACATTGATTACTTTGATCTCTACAGGATCACCTATACGGAATACTTTAGCTTGGCGTTCACCAATCATAGCCATTTGACGCTCATCAAAATGATAATAGTCATCTGTCATGTTGGATACATGCACCATACCTTCAATTGTATTTGGTAATTCAATAAACATACCAAAGTTTGCAACTGAACTAATGATACCTTCGAACTCTTCACCGATATGTTGTACCATATATTCGGCTTTCTTCAGCTCATCTGTGTCACGTTCAGCTTCTATCGCTCTACGTTCTCTTTGTGACGTATGTTCAGCAATTTCAGGCAATGCTTCTTCCCATTTGTTCTTTTCTTTTCTATCCATAGACTGTTCTACAATGTACTTACGAATTAATCTATGCACAATTAAATCAGGGTATCTACGTATCGGTGATGTGAAATGCGTATAATACTCTGCTGATAAACCGAAGTGACCCAAGTTTACATCATCATAACGAGCTTGTTGCATTGAACGTAACATCATAGTTGAAATAACCATTTGTTCTGGTTGACCTTCAACTTCTTGTTGGATTTTCTGTAAAGTGGATGGGTGAATATCTTCGCCTGTCCCTTTAATCATTAAACCAAAATTAGTTACAAAATCAAAGAATTGGCGTAGACGTTCTGATTTAGGTTGCTCATGGACACGATAAATAAACGGTACTTCCAAACGATCAAAGTGTTCAGCAATTGTTTCATTAGCAGCTAACATAAATGATTCGATTAAGCGTTCGCCTTCACCACGTTTTCTTAATTGAACATCAGTTGGGATACCTTCCTCATTGACAAGTACTTTTGCTTCATCAATATCGAAGTCAATTTCACCACGACGTCTTCTCATATTTACTAAACGTTGCGATAGATCTTGTGCTAAATCAAGCATTGGCGTAACTTCACTATATTTATTACGAGTTTCAGCGTTTTGATCCGTTATAATTTCATTTACTTCATCATAAGTCATACGATAATTTGAATGGATTACACTATCAAAAATCTCATGTTTAACAACTTCACCACGTTCATTAAGCTCCATTTGACAACTTAAGGTCAATCTATCTACTTTAGGATTTAATGAACAGATACCGTTACTTAAACGATGTGGAATCATTGGAATTACTCGGTCAACTAAATATACACTTGTTGCACGACTATAGGCTTCTTCGTTTAATGCTGAGCCTTCAGTAACATAGTAACTTACATCTGCAATACTTACTGTTAATTGTGTATTACCGTTACTTAATTTTTTAACACTAATAGCATCATCTAAATCTTTTGCATCTGCGCCATCGATGGTAATTGTCAATTCGTCACGTAAGTCGTGACGTCCTGAAATTTCTGATGGTTCAATTTGATCTGGAACTGCTTCAGCTTCTGCTAAAACATTATCTGGAAATTCAATTTCGATACCATGTTGATAAATGATTGATAAAATATCGACACCTGGGTCATTCTTGTGTCCTAAAATTGCTGAAACGATACCTTCTGGATTGTCTGTACCATCGGCATATTTTGTAATTTGTACGAGCACTTTGTGGCCATCAACGGCTCCAAGATTTTGACCTTTTGGAATAAAGATATCTTGCATAATTCGTTTATCGTCTGGTAATACAAAACCGAAATGACGTGCTTCACTATAGGTACCAACCACTTGAGTGACCGAATGTGTTTCTATAGTTTTAACTTCGCCTTCAACCTTCCCTTTATGGTCCCCTTTAGATTGGTGTACCTCAACTAGGACTGTATCACCGTCCATAGCTCTGTTTATCTTTGTAGGTGGGATAAAGATGTCATCCATGTCCTCTACTTCTGGACGTAAGAATGCAAAGCCCTTTTTATTTTGGCTAAGTTTACCTTTTATTAATTTTGGTTGTTTGGACTTTTGTGATTCCTTGCGTTGATATCTATCTGTTTTTGTACGTTGAATTAAACCTGTTTGTTCTAATTCAACAAGCACCTTAATTAAGTCTCTAAATGAGTCGGCACTATTTAAACCTAATGCATCTTGAAAATCAGACACAGACATTGGTTCATAATCTGGTTGTTTTATAATTTCTTCAATGGATTGCTTTAAATTCATTATGCCCCTCCTTTCTATTTTTAAATATTTATATTTTTAATTAGACCAATCTAATGATTCTAAGAAATTATAGACGTCTTCAAATACTAATTCTTTCTCTTTATCTATTGTAATGACATGTCCTGAATTTGCATACCATTTAATATCTTTATCATCAGATTCGCTCTCATTGTATATAATGTTTGCAGAATCTGTATTGATCATTTGATCTTGCTCTGCTTGAATAACCAATAACGGATCCATCACTTCATCAATGTGTTCTCTTACTTCTTGAATTTGACCTTGTAATTCTTTTAAAGTATCTGTCGGTTTGAAATTGTCCATTTCTTTCTGAATTGTGGCTTCATCTTTTCCTTCGTACTTTTTAAAATTACGGGCATATTCTAAAACGCCTTCAAACATAGCACCCTCAGTCTTAATATACATAGGAGAGCACATAGTTACAATACCCTTTACATCTCTGTTTAAGCTTAATTTTAAAGCATAGCAGCCACCAAGTGACAAACCAGCTACAACAATTTCATCGTAACCTTTATCTACTAAAAAATCATAACCATCTAAGGCATCTTTAAACCATACAAAAGGACTTGATTTTAAAATTTCTTCAGGTGGTGCTGCATGTCCTTCATATTGTGGTGCGTACGATGTATAACCTTTTTTCTGTAAGAATCTGCCTAATTGTCTTACATCTGAGGAATTCCCTGTAAAACCATGCAATAACAGCACTGCTCTTTTCCCTTCTTCAAAAAAGAATGGCTCTGGAAGTTTTATCTGCATTGAATTCAATCCTTTCGTTTATGCTTTTAATTACAATATCACTATATTTATCTATACTTGAATATTTCACTATTCATTTAAACTCAACATATCTATTATAAATAAAAAAGCCCGACTTTAACATTGTCGGACCTTATAAACCAAAATAACTTATGCCTAACATTAACAAGAAGAAAATGATAGACAATACAATTGTTAATCTATGCAAGAATAAATCAATACCGCGTTGCTTTTGTTTACCAAATAACTGTTCGGCGCCACCACTGATTGCACCTGATAGTCCATTACTTTTACCTTCTTGGAGTAACACAACAGTTACTAATGCAATACAATCTAAAATCAAAAGTACTATTATTAATGTATGCATGAAAATTGTCCTCCATTCATCATATACGAAACGCATTATATCATAGGTTCGTTGTCTTTAGCAAACTTCTATCTATTGAACGTACTCTTACGTACTATTGAAACGATTAACATGTATACGCCGAGTACAAATGACATCACTAATACTAATGTTAGTGGCAATAAGTTTAAGCTAGTTTTCACATCTAGAATTGCGCGATAAACTGCACTAATATTAATGATATTATATAAAATTTGCGATGCGAATACTGCAAACATAAACCACCATAAATAGCTATGTCGATTCCAAATCGCAAATATACCAGCTAAGTTCGCTAAGATGTACATAATACCCGTAAACTGAAAACTATTTTTAATTGTACCAACAGCGCTTTCTGATGTTTTTTGTCCACTATTAGATAGCAATTGTTTTATAACACTATCATCTAACACTAAAAATAAATGTATAGCATAAAGTATAGCAATAATTAATGAACTATATGCAATCAGATGTGCCGTCTTAATTTCTTTTGACTTAGGTTTTACATCCATAATGAGTTAAGACTCCTTCTATAATTTACACTTACAATTATATCAGTTTCATAGTGAAAGATGAACAATTTAAGTAAATAAGTAAACTAAAGTCATGTGCACTAACTAATACTTTTTATTTTGATATTACATATAAACTAATAGGCAAACTTCCGTCTTGTATATCTAAAAATGTAAATAAGAAATCGTATTTCATTATTAAGAAAGTACTTTTCTTGTTTACAATAGTTTTGCTATTGCATAAGTCCTACTAGCGAGTGGGACAGAAATCTAATTTGTTGTTTGAATGATTTCGTCGTCCCACCCCGGCAAGGATGACTAGGATTGAAATGGATAAAGGCTTTATTCGGACTAAAGCTCATACTTTAAAAACATTGACTCCACACACGAGAAGGCGTGTTTTAATTTTCAATCCAGTCAGCTACTGCCTTTTTAACAATTTCTATTTGAATCAAGAACAAGATTTATACGTCTACAATAGCTTTGCTATTGCATAAGTCCTACTAGGGAGTGGGACAGAAATCTAATTTGTTTTTTAATGATTTCGTCGTCCCACCCCGGCAAGGATGACTAGGATTGAAATGGATAAAGGCTTTATCCGGACTAAAGCTCGTACTTTAAAAGCATTGACTCCACACACGAGAAGGCGTGTTTTAATTTTCAATCCAGTCAGCTACTGCCTTTTTAACAATTACAATTTGAATCAAGATTAACATCCCTCTGATTACAATAGCCTCGCTATTGCATAAGTCCTACTAAGCTCAATTTTCAATTGAGCAAGTAGGACTTTAAAAAACACGCAAGTCATAATGACTTGCGTGTTAGCGCGTGAACTCTTAAATTTTAAAGCTATATTATTTAGATAAGTTATAGAAAGATTTAAGTCCGTCAAACTTGCCTGTTTCGTATAATTCATCTTCAATACGTAATAATTGGTTGTATTTTGCAATACGGTCAGTTCTTGATAATGAACCAGTTTTGATTTGACCAGCGTTAGTTGCAACAGCGATATCAGAAATTGTAGTATCTTCTGTTTCACCTGAACGGTGAGATACAACTGCAGTGTAACCAGCTTTTTGAGCCATTTCAATAGCGTCAAATGTTTCTGTTAATGTACCAATTTGGTTAACTTTGATTAAGATTGAGTTACCGATACCTTTTTCGATACCTTCAGATAATTTAACTGTGTTTGTAACGAATAAATCGTCACCAACTAATTGTACTTTGTCACCGATACGATCTGTTAATACTTTCCAGCCGTCCCAGTCATTTTCATCCATACCATCTTCAATAGTGATAATTGGATATTTGTTAACTAATTCTTCTAAGTAGTCAACTTGTTCTTCAGCATTACGTTTCGCACCATTTTCACCTTCGAATTTAGCGTAGTTATAAACGCCATCTTCAAAGAATTCTGAAGAAGCACAGTCGAAGCCTAAGAATACGTCTTTACCTGGCTCTAAACCAACTGCTTTAATCGCTTCTAAGATTGTTTCAACAGCATCTTCAGTACCTTCAAATTTAGGTGCAAAGCCACCTTCGTCGCCTACTGCTGTTTCTAAACCACGGTTTTTAAGGATTGATTTTAAGTTGTGGAAGATTTCAGCTCCCCAACGTAATGATTCTTTAAATGTTTCTGCACCTACAGGTAATACCATAAATTCTTGGAATGCGATAGGAGCATCTGAGTGAGAACCACCATTAACGATGTTCATCATTGGTACAGGTAATTGTTTACCGTTAAATCCACCTAAATATTTGTAAAGTGGTTGTCCAAGTAAATCAGCTGCTGCACGTGCTACTGCAATAGAAACACCAAGAATAGCGTTAGCGCCTAATTTACCTTTGTTTTCAGTACCGTCTAATTGAATCATCATTTTATCGATTGATACTTGTTCTAATACTGAAAATTCACCTTCGATAAGTTCTGGTGCGATAATTTCGTTAACATTGTCAACTGCTTTAGTAACACCTTTACCTAAGTAACGTGATTTATCACCGTCACGTAATTCTACTGCTTCATGTTCACCAGTAGACGCACCTGATGGAACTAATGCGCGACCAAAAGCGCCACTCTCTGTTAATACTTCTACTTCAACTGTTGGGTTACCACGTGAGTCTAGGACTTCGCGAGCGTAAACATCTGTAATAATTGGCATGTTTATAATCTCCTTTATAAATAAGTAGTTTAGAAATATTAAATTTCATCTTCATTATAGCTTTAAATACTATAAATACAAAGTAATTTAATTCTCTTGTGTTGTTTATAGATGCTACAAATTTTTAAGAATAAAAAATCCTTATATACTAAATTTATAGCATCAATTTTCACTCTAAATTTCAATTCATTACATTAGTGATTTATTAATGATGTGCCAGTCATGTCTTCTGGCTGATTTACATTTAATAAATCTAATAATGTTGGTGCTAAATCACCAAGACGACCTGTTTCACGTAACGTCACACCATCTTTTGTAACAATTACTGGAACTGGATTAGTTGTATGTGTAGTCATAGGTTGATCATCGTCAGTTAATACCATATCTGAATTACCGTGGTCAGCGGTGATAATTGCATGGCCACCCATTTCAGTTATTTTATCAACAACCTCACCTAAACATTCGTCTACGGCTTCAATAGCTTTAATCGTCGGTTCTAACATACCACTATGTCCAACCATATCAGGGTTTGCAAAGTTTAATAAGATTAAATCTAGGTCCCCTTTATTTAATTCTTCGATTAAAGCATCTTTTACTTCATATGCACTCATTTCTGGTTTAAGGTCATAAGTTGCAACTTTAGGTGAATCAATTAAACGACGACGTTCACCTTCAAATTCTTCATTGCGACCACCACTCATGAAATAAGTTACATGTGGGAATTTTTCTGTTTCAGCAATAC
This sequence comes from Staphylococcus sp. Ze2, assembly GCF_048568365.1. NCBI lineage: Bacteria > Bacillati > Bacillota > Bacilli > Caryophanales > Staphylococcaceae > Staphylococcus > Staphylococcus sp. Ze2. Next base: position 2,396,814 of record NZ_CP183486.1, read on the forward strand.
GTAATTGTTTCAAACCATTATCTTGTGCAACTTCACCGATTGTATTAGTTAAATCGACTTTTTCAAAAACAATTTCAGCATCTACGTTGTCATTGTATTTTGTAAATGTTGCATAAAATAAATCATTGACTTGTTCCACTTTAAACCCGTCGAATGCTTTATCTGTAAACACTTCAGAAAGTTGTCCTGCTCTATCTGGGCGGAAGTTATAGAAGATTACAGCATCACCATCATTGACACCTTCATTTTGATCTTCAATGATAAACGGTTCTACGAATTCATCTGTTAAATCTTTAGCATAGTTGGCTTCAACGCCAGCTTTTGCTGATTCAAATGTCTCTCCACCAAAATTACGAATAGCATTATATGCTCTTTCTTCTCTATCCCAACGTTTATCACGATCCATTGCGTAATAACGTCCAGATACAGAAGCAAATTGGCCAATGCCTAGTTCATTAAATTTAGCTTCAGTTTCTTCTATATATTTTAATGCTGATTTTTGATCAACGTCACGTCCATCTAAAAATGCATGAACATACACTTTTTCAACGCCTTGTTTTTTAGCTAATTCTAATAAAGCAAAAAGGTGCTGGTAATGACTGTGTACGCCTCCGTCTGATAATAGACCAAAAACATGTAGTACTGAATCATTACCTTTAACATGTTGTACGGCACTGTTTAATACATCATTTTCAAAGAAATCTCCGTCTTCAATTGATTTATTGATACGTGTCAGACTTTGATAAACAATACGTCCAGCACCAATATTCATATGCCCAACTTCTGAATTACCCATTTGACCGTCTGGCAGTCCAACATCTAAACCACTTGCTTCAATTTGTGTTGTTGGATACTTACTATAATAACGGTCGAAATTAGGTTTATTAGCTAGTTTTACAGCGTTACCGTGCTCGCTCTCTCTGTTTGCAAAACCATCTAAAATAATTAATGCAGTTGGTTGTTTCGCCATATTATTTTGCACCTTCTAACAATTGTACAAAATCATCCACTTTAAGCGATGCGCCGCCTACTAAAGCACCATCGATGTCTGATTCTGCCATATATTCTTCAATGTTGTTAGGTTTAACACTACCACCATATTGAATACGTGTTGCTTCTGCTACAGTTTGGCTAGATAATTCTGCAACTGTTTGTCTTACAAATGCACACATTTCGTTTGCATCTTTAGCTGTTGATGATTTACCAGTACCGATAGCCCAAATTGGTTCATACGCGATAACAACTTGTTGTAATTGTTCTTCAGATAAACCTTCTACTGCTTTTTTAACTTGGTTTCCAACAACTTCATTTGCTTTACCGCTTTCGCGTTCTTCGTCAGTTTCACCAACACAAATAATTGGAGTCATACCATGATTAAAGATTGCATGAGCTTTCTTGTTAATTTCTTCGTCTGTTTCATGGAAGATTTCACGACGTTCTGAGTGACCGATAACAACGTATTTAACGCCTAAGTCAGCTAATGCTACTGGAGAAGTTTCACCAGTGAAAGCACCATTGTCTTCGAAATATGCATTTTGTGCACCGATTTGTAAGCCTTGTGCTTTACCTTCATTAACTAACGTTACTAATGCGTCAAGTTGAATTGTTGGTGCACAAATAACAGATTCTACTTCTTTAGTATCTGGTAATGCTGGTAATTCATTTACAAAATCTTTCGCTTCTTGAACAGTTTTGTTCATTTTCCAGTTACCTGCGATAATTGGTTTTCTCATTATATTACACTCCTATTAGTAAATTATGATTAAATTTTGCCTATTTTATAATCATGGGTTGCTGTTTTTAGTCGTGCGATTATTTGTTAGCAATTGCAACTACGCCAGGTAGCTCTTTGCCTTCAAGATATTCTAATGATGCGCCGCCACCAGTTGAGATATGGCTAAAGTCATCAGCATAACCTAACGAAATAGCTGCAGCTGCTGAATCGCCACCACCAATAATAGTATTAGCGTCTTTTAATTCAGCGATTGCTTCACAAACGCCAATCGTACCTTTAGCAAAGTTACTTAATTCAAATACACCCATCGGTCCATTCCATACTACTGTATGCGCACCTTGTAAATGTTCTTTGAATAATTCAACTGTTTTCGGTCCAACATCCATCGCTTCTTGATCAGCTGGGATATTATCTACTGTTACCTCTGTGATTTCTGCATCATTTGAAAATTCTTTAGCGATTTTACAATCAACCGGTAAAACGATTTGATCGCCAGCGCGGTCTAATAATTCTTTAGCAAAGTCAACTTTATCTTTTTCTAATAAAGATAAGCCAATTTCTTTACCTTGTGCTTTAAAGAATGTATATGACATACCGCCACCGATAAGTACTTTATCTGCAATTTTCAATAAGTTTGTAATAACGCCGATCTTGTCAGAAACTTTTGCGCCACCAAGAATTGCAACTACAGGTTTATCAGGGTTTTCAACTACGCCACCAATATATTTTATTTCTTTTTCCATTAAGAATCCTGCGACTGTTTCTAAGTTAGCTGCAATACCTACATTTGATGCATGTTCACGATGTGCTGTACCAAAAGCATCATTTACGAATACATCGCCAAGTGAAGCCCAATATTTACCTAATTCAGGATCATTTTTAGACTCTTTTTTACCATCTACATCTTCAAAACGAGTATTTTCGACTAATAATACGTCACCTTCATTAAGCTCTTTAACAGATTGTTCTAATGTTTCCCCACGTGTTTCAGGTACAAAAGTAACTGTTTTACCTAATTTTTCCGTTAATGCATCAGCTACTGGTTTTAAAGTTAATTCTGCTTTATCGCTTTCTTCTTTCACTTTACCTAAATGAGAGAATAATACAATTTTACCACCTTGTTCAATAATATATTTAATAGTTGGTAAAGCTTGGACGATACGGTTATCATCAGTAATTTCTCCATCTTTCATCGGTACGTTAAAATCAGCACGAACAAGTACAGTTTTACCTTTTAATTCTAAGTCAGTTACAATTTTTTTAGCCATGTAAGCTTCCTCCTCTGAATGGAACAATAAATTAAAATAAGCGGAGAAGCGTTGTGCTCCCCGCTTACTCCTAAGCATATTGTTTAAATTTAACAGCACATTGCGCTTGCTAAATTAATTTTACATCGAATTATTTAGCTTGAGTTGCTAAGTGTTCTAATGTACGAACTAATTGTGAAGTGTAAGACATTTCGTTATCGTACCAAGCTGCTACTTTAACTAATTGGCGATCGCCAACTGTCATAACACGTGTTTGTGTTGCATCGAATAATGAACCGTAAGTCATACCAACTACATCAGAAGAAACGATTTCGTCTTCAGTGTAACCGAATGATTCGTTTGAAGCATTCTTCATTGCAGCATTAACGTCTTCAACACTTACATTTTTGTCTAATACAACTGTTAATTCTGTTAACGAACCAGTAGCTACAGGAACACGTTGCGCTCCACCGTCTAATTTACCATCAATTTCAGGGATAACTAGGCCAATTGCTTTAGCAGCACCAGTTGAGTTAGGGATAATGTTTTCAGCAGCTGCACGAGCACGACGTTTGTCGCCTTTAGCGTGTGGCGCATCTTGTGTATTTTGGTCACCAGTGTAAGCATGAATTGTAGTCATGAAACCTTCTACTAAACCAAAGTCATCATTTAATACTTTAGCAACTGGAGCTAATGAGTTAGTTGTACATGAAGCACCTGAAACAACTGTTTCTTTACCATCTAACTCTTGGTGGTTTGTGTTATAAACGATTGTTTTTAAATCACCAGTAGCTGGAGCTGAAATTAATACTTTTTTAGCACCTGCATTAATGTGAGCTTCTGCTTTTTCTTTATCAGCGAAGAAACCAGTACATTCTAATACAACATCGATGTCTAAATCTTTCCAAGGTAATTTGCTTGGATCTGGCTCAGAGAATGATTTTACTTCTTGTCCGTTTACACGGAAACCGTCATTTTCTACTTCAACTTCTCCTGTGAAGCGTCCTTGCATAGTGTCATATTTTAATAAATGTGCTAACATTTCGTCATCTGTTAAGTCATTTACTGCTACTACGTCAATTCCGTCAACGTTTTGAATTCTTCTAAATGCTAAACGACCAATTCTACCAAAACCATTAATTGCTACTTTTACTGCCATTATAATGGCCTCCTTTAATAAATGATATTTAAAAAGTGTTATCACTTTTTATTACTATTGTTTGCTATTGCTTTTGCTGCACCTTCATCTGTAATTAATACAGTGTTTTTAGGAGCAATTGAAAGATAAGCTTTAATTGCTTCTCCTTTTGATTTACCCCCTGCTACAGCAAAAATAAACTTTTTCGATTCAAGGTCCTCTAACTGAAGTCCAATCGTTTTCACTTTGTGCACGATCTCACCTTGATCATCGAAATAATATCCAAATGCTTCTCCCGAGGCATTGTGATGTTGAAGTTTTTCTATAACTTCGTTAGGTGATTGACGTCTTCGCGCCATCTTCAGCGCATCACCAATGCCATGGATTGTAATATTGGATTGTTTAATTTTTTCTAGCGTTTGGATTACGGATGGCTCTAACATAAGCGTGTTATACGTCGTCTCGCTTACGTTATCTGGTACATATAATGTTGTATAATCACCATTTGTCTGCTGTGCCATGCTAGCTGCAATAGTGTTTGCTTGATAAACAACATTTTCACCGAGTCCGCCCCTCGCAGGAACGAAAAACGCATTGTATGGCTGATGATGCATCGCTTCACTAACATAGGCCATTGTCGAGCCACCTGTTACTGCAACAATTGCATTTTCATAAAGTACATCCTCAACTAGTTGTCCTGCCTGACGGGATAATTCAATCTTCACCGTTTGATCAGCGTCTGAGTCTCCTGGTATGACATAGACTTCTTTGATTCCATACTGTTCTTTAATAACTTGGGCAAGATGGTGGTCATCAGAATAAACATTAAAATAACCATTTAATTGTCTGACGGTTGCCGCACCTGCTTCTGTTATTTCCATACCTGTGGGTTTAACTTTAATTAAATCCTGTTTCTTTAGGGTGTCCGTTTCAGAACGAAGCACACGTTCAGTCAAATTCATATATTCACTTAAACTACGTCTACCTACGGGTTGATGCTTTGAAATAGTAGTGAGAATTGAGAAACGACGATACATTTTTTCAACAATTTCTGGCACAAGCTTTTGTTGAACTTTTATCAAATCCTTCACTACTATCCTCCTCCGTTTCTTAATAAAGGGTCAAGTTCTAACCATAGATTGACTTTTTACGTCCCTAGCGGGACAAAAAAATATAACCTCTTATATTTGCAATAATACTACTATCAATTTGAAATTGCAAGCAAAAATAGCTTATATTTCATCAGCCAAACTAACTATTAAAATCATACATTTTCATTTCCGTACAATAACATTTTACCCGTAATATAATTTGTTAATCATTATTTATTAAATAAATGAATAAATGTGTTAGTCACATTTTGTTCACCCTCACTCACTGCGCTGAGCAACTCTAATTGAATACTTAGTATTAAATCTTTAAAATGAATATATACTAAACAAATCAAGGAGGTAAACACATGCCTAACAATAAAAAACCGGAAGTCATTGACCCTGATGATCAACGTTATAAGGATAAGGATTACTTTAATAAGAAAAATAAGGACATTCCTATAAATAACCGTCACCAATCTTTAAATTACACAAAACATTTTGGTTGCGGTCCTTTAGGATGTTTTGGCGGTTGTTTCACTTTAATTATTATATTCTCGTTAGTCTCTTACTTACTTAGCTTTTTATTTTAAAATCATATTTTAAAATAAATAAGTATAGATCATATTTTATCATTCAACTACTATACTATTGGTTGCTTACTGACAATAGTATCCACATACATTCTATATATTTTTATAGTAAATACTTCTACCTGTACACTAACTTCCCAACCCATTGTAATGCTTATACATTCTTAACTGTTGTATGGTCACTTAAGCTATATTACAGTTATTCTTTACGCCCTCATAATAACTTAACTTCTTTTAATAATACCGGCACTTAGACAAAAATTCACTAGGCTAATCGAAATCTTTCAAAACCCACGTAACCTTATAGTAATATTTTTATAACAATAAGGTTACAAACAATATAATCACAAAAATATTGAAATAAGTCTTGAAAAACGAAAAAATTCACAAAAGTTATTTTAGCTGGCGGTATCGCATTAAGCACATTATTAGGTACTACAGCAACTCAGTTTGCATCACAAAGTAACGTTGCAGAGGCAGCGGCAAAACTCTAGTACAATTACTCTGGTATGTCTGGTCACAACGGTAGCTTTATATTAGATTCTAATTTTAAGAATGCAGTGAAATACCTTTTATATAAATAAAGCCGGGCTGATGAATAATCAGTCCGGCTTTTCAACATTAACAAATGAATTGACGCAACCTTATACAACTGTTCTTTAATCTTCCTCAGATGTTTGTGCGCTTCTATTTGAAGTATTATTTTGTGATGATCTCTCTTGTGTACTATTTTGTGCGCTTCTTTGACTTGTTCTTTGCTCTGTAGAAGGTTCAGATGTTTTTTGCTCTGTTGATGGTTCTCTTGTTCTTTCTTCAGTAGAAGGCTCTGGTGTTTTTTCTTCTGTCGTTTTTTCTTCTGTTGTTCGCTCTTCAGTTGTACTTTCTTCTGTAGTTCTTTCCTCAGTTGTTGCTTCTTTAGTTTTTTCTGGTGTTTTCTTTTCTTCTGTTGTACGTTCAGCGGTAGCAGGTTGACTAGTTCTTTGTTGCGTCTGTTGTGTTTGCTGCGTTTGAGGAGCTTGTTGTGTCTGCTGTGTCTGCTGTGTTTGTTGCATCTGTTGAGTTTGTTGTGTCTGTTGAGATTCTTCAGTAGATTGCTCTTTCTTTCTCTTCTCTTTTTCTTCTTTAGTCTTTTCTTTTTGTTTCTCTTTTTCTTCTTGTTTCTGATCTGCTAAACGTTCGTTAGCTTTATTGGAATGATCTACAAATGCAAAAATGGCAAATATGAGTCCGCCTACTAATAATAATACAATTACTCCACTAACTATTTTCGCAAAACCACTCATTTTCTTATTATCTTGGTCATCAAAGTTATTATTTTGATTATGCTTTGGCATATGCTCCCCTCACTTCAATTTATATCATACATTTATAAAAATCGTGTATGCGTTCAATATCAAATATATATTTTACACTATTTCATATGCTAATTAAACTTATTAACTAATTTTTTAATCTAGATGTTATCTTAAAGTAATATATATAGTAAAATACATATGTATGATAAAATTTTATGATTTGCTTTAATACTAATCTAGTTTCATCTAAAGTTTCAATACTTTTGTGCAAGTAATTCAAAAAAGATTACCTTATATCTATTATCATAACAGGATGTGTTCTAAATTGAAAAAACATGAACTATTTGACGACTTAGATCAACACTCAAAGAATACCAATAACGGTCTTAGACAAATTATGCTTGAAAACGATAATCATAAGACAAAAGTAAATTCGAAATCACGTGTTACGTTCATAATTTTTATATCTTTTGTATTAATTAGTCTTTTTGGTTTTATTTTATTATTTCTGTAGACACAAGTATAAACTTCTAACATGCCCATTTTTCAAAAGGGATAACAAGTAAAAAGATAGTTACATTCTGCAAATTGCGTTAATATAAATTTAAGGTCAGGGACAATCAATGGAATCTTCTACACGGAGTTTTCTAACTCCCTATACATCCACACTAAAAAGTAATTGGCAATAAAAAATAATTATAAATTTCAAATTATCCTCTGAACATAACGCATTTAAGGCTGAGACACATAGTTATGTCCCAGCCTCACTACTAAAGGGAGTCAAAATTTTACCTTCGTTAGTATATTATGGGGTATACTCGAAATAATTAAGAGATGATTAATTAATATCGAAGGTACTCTTATTATAAATGGAACCTTCTTTATTTTAAATACTTCTTAAGGTAAGTAAATGACATATTCTTGAACAATCTTTGAAAAAATTATGACCTTCAAATGCGATGCGATTGTTTCGCTTAAAATCATTGCAACATTAGGCATTACTATTTATGAGGTGATAAAATGAAAAACTATTTAATTACAGGTGGCACAGGCATGGTTGGTACACAATTAGTAGAAGCCATTGCCCAAAGTGACTCACATATTACAATTTTAACAAGACAAGACAAAACAACATCACATCCCAAAATTACTTATGTAAATTGGTCTAAACCTGATTGGGAAGCACAAGTACCTAACATAGATATCGTTATCAATCTTGCGGGTGCAAGTTTAAATAAGCGTTGGACTAAAAGCTATAAACAAAAAATTATGGTGAGTCGCCTACAATCAACGCAAGCCTTATTCGAATTATTTGAAGGTCGCGAGCAGAAACCTTCAGTATTCTTCAACGCAAGTGCTGTCGGTTATTACAAACCAGATTTATATCGCACATATACTGAATTATACAAAACATTACCTTTCGATTTCTTATCAGAAGTGGTCTACCAATGGGAGCGTCTTGCTCGTCAATTCGAATCATTAGGTACACGTGTAGTTATAGGTAGGTTTGGTATGGTGCTATCTAACGAAGGTGGTGCCTTACCAATGATGAAACTCCCATACGAATTCTATGTTGGTGGTAAGATTGGTTCAGGTAGACAGTGGTATTCTTGGATACACATTGACGATTTAACCAGAGCAATTCTTCACACTATCAACACTGAAGATGCACATGGCGTATTTAATTTTACTGCACCAATCGTTGAACACCAAAATTTATTTGGCTACACTCTTGCGCGCATATCACATCGCCCCCATTATACGTGGGTACCATCAATAGCATTAAGAATTATCTTAGGCCAGATGTCTACAGTTATTCTTGATACTCAAAAGGTTATTCCTAACAAATTACAGGCAATTGACTTTAAATTTAAATATCCAGATTTAAAAATCGCTTTAGAGGATCTAATACATTAATTGGATAGGACTGAATTTTTAAAATGAAACATGATCGTTTATCTCATGTATTACTTTTAATCTCTGGTATACTCCTGTTACTAAACGGTGGTTTTGCTTTTGAGAAATCCACACCAATGCTCGTTGTTTCATCCTTTTTAATCATTTTTGGAATCATCGTTACTACATTTGCATTAAAACTTTTCTTTAATGGTAAAAATACTTCTGAAAGTAATACATTCCAAGATTCTTAATATACTTTTCAATAAAAACCAGTCAAGTGCTATTCATGCATTTGGTTGGTTTTTTCATTCACCATACTCATTTGTTTGAATTTAATCACTATTAAAATGCACATAAAAAATCCGGAACATCTATTTATGTCCCGGACTCCATGAAACAAGCTACACAATTTTATTCGTAACTTGTCGATAACTTTACAATTTGTAATCCTATGATTCAGGAACCATTACTTGGTCAACTAAACCATATTCTTTTGCTTCTTCAGCAGATAAGAAATTATCTCTATCTGTATCTTTTTCAATTTTTTCTATTGATTGACCTGTACGTTCTGCTAAAATTTGATTTAATTTAGCACGTGTTTTAAGAATGTGGTTAGCAGCAATTTCAATTTCTGTAGCTTGACCTTGTGCTCCACCTAATGGTTGGTGAATCATTACTTCTGCATTTGGAAGTGCAAAACGTTTACCTTTTGCACCAGCTGCAAGTAAAAATGAACCCATTGACGCAGCCATACCAATACAAATCGTTTGTACATCTGGTTTGATGTGTTGGATTGTATCATAAATTGCGAAACCAGCAGTTACACTACCACCTGGTGAGTTAATGTAAAGATAGATGTCTTTCTCAGCATCTTGTGCTTGTAAGAATAATAATTGAGAAACAATAGAGTTTGCTACATTATCATCGATTTGTGAACCTAACATAATAATACGATCTTTTAATAAACGTGAGTAAATGTCATAGGCACGTTCCCCACGGTTTGTTGTTTCAATTACTGTAGGTATTAAATTCATTAATATTGCCTCCTTATTTCTAATTGATAAACTTATTTTAACTCAAAAGTCAAACATGGTCAAAAAATAACGCTCAATTTTTTTATGAAAGTTAAATTATTCTTATTGACCGATGGCATTTAGATTTGTACACTTAGATTAATGTGTTTTTTATCCCCTCGTAGTGTAATGGATAACACGTAAGATTCCGGTTCTTAAGATAGGGGTTCGATTCCCTTCGAGGGGACTTATAATTATATACATACCAAAAGAGATTCCATAGCTATGGAGTCTCTTTTTTATATCTTTCTAATTTTACTACGTATTAAATTACAAAGATAGGGTCTACTAATCTTGATTGACCAGTCATATAATTTTCCCATGGAGATCACAGGCATAGAACAACAGTTGCTAATTCTTTGGACTTAGCTAATCTTCCAATCGACAATTGTACAATTAATATTTCTATAGCTTCGGTTCCAATTAATTAACTCATATCAATAAAAGTTCTACTTAAAACTTCTCGTACGTTATGGATTACTAACACTATGCCCTTTTTATTTTCTAAACTACTTAATCAAATTTCGACACGATTCAACCTTAGAATTAACCTTAAGATTATAACAAAAAGACACCTATACAAGGTGTCGATAATTGAAATGACTTCTGATATATAGAAAAAGTTCAGATTCAGTAAATTAAGCAATTGCAGTGCTAATTTACAACTCTATTGATTCTCCGCTTCGTATCTTATCGGCCATTTCATTTAATTTACGTAAACGATGGTTTACACCAGATTTAGATATCTTTCCAGTAGACATCATTTCACCAAGTTCTTTTAGCGAAACTTCTTGATGTTCTATTCTTAATTTTGCGATTTCACGTAATCTATCAGGTAAGTTGTCTAATCCTATTTCTTTATCAATGAGTTGTATACTTTCTACATGCTTCATTGCAGCACTTACTGTTTTATTTAAATTTGCCGTTTCACAATTAACAAGCCTATTTACAGAATTTCTCATATCACGTACGATACGCACATCTTCGAATTTTAATAATGCTTGGAAACCACCAATTAAACTAAGAAAGTCTGAGATCTTTTCCGCTTCTTTTAAATATGCAATACTTCCTTTTTTACGTTCAAGATGCTTGGCGTTTAATTCATATTCATTCATCAATTGTGTGATACCTTCAGAATGATCTTCATACAACGAAAAGACTTCAAGATGATAAGAAGATGTTTCTGGATTATTCACCGAACCACCAGCAAGAAAAGCCCCTCTCAAATAACTTCTTTTCATTTCGTCTTCATAAATCATGCCTTGATCAATTTCATGCGTGAAAACACCATTTTTTAAAATACCTAATTCATCTAAAATTTCTCTTGCACGTGCTTTAATGCGACAAATGTATATATTATTCTTTTTAAGCTTCATTTTTTTTCTTACTAGTAATTCCACTTCAACATTAAATACCTTTTTGATTAATGAATAGATACGTCTAGCTGTCGTAGCATTTTCAGTTTGTACATTGATAACAAATTGTTGATTGGATAGACTGAGTGCACCATTCATTCGAATAAGGGCACTGAGCTCTGCTTTTGCATTCTTTTCATCCACTTCTATTCTTGTTAGTTCATTCTTCATATCGGATGCAAAGCTCATTACAATCAGTCCCTTCTTAACTTTATAGTCTCACTTAATACTTTTCATCATTTTCTTTATCGCGTGTAAATTCTATTGTCTCTGTTTCTTGCATAGCAATTTCATATATCATTTTCGAAAGAACTTCAGTATTATGTCGCACATAATTTTCAGTGGAAACTTCAACCAAATTTGGATGTGTAAAAACTTTAATACCTTTGGCTTCCATTTCAGCTATATCACATTTTACAGGCTCAGCATTATCTTCTCTATAACGTTCGACTACATCACCATGAAATGGTTGCGTGCTACAAATAGCATAGCTAATACAATTATTACCTATATGATCATGTATTGCTGTAACGTGATCAAGCGCTGTGTAATGATTTGTTTCCCCAGGTTGAGTCATAACGTTCGATACATATAGTTTAGGTACATCAACTTTAAGTAATGATTCAGAGATACCTTTAACGCAAAGATTAGATATAACACTCGTATATAACGAACCTGGACCTAATACAATTAAATCCGCTTCTTCAATAGCTTCTACAGCTTCTTCCATTGGTTCTACGTCTTCAGGCTCTAAAAATACACGTTCTATCTTTTTATTCTTTTTAGGTATTTTAGATTCACCATAGACAATTTCTCCATCTTCCATCACCGCATTTAATCTTACACTGGTATTAGTTGAAGGAATGACACTGCCTCTAATATTTAGTATTTTACTCAATTCTTTAACTGCATGTCCAAAATCATTATTAATATTTGTAAGTGCAGCAATCAATAAATTCCCTAAAGAATGCCCTTCAACTTGATTTTCTTTGAATCGATATTGAAATAGTTGCTCTATTGTTGATTCAGTTTCACTTAATGCTGAAATTACATTTCGTATATCCCCTGGAGCAGGTATATCCATTTCACTTCTTATCTTTCCAGTACTACCCCCGTCATCAGCAACCGTAACAATTGTCGTAATATCTATGGGATAACCTTTTAAACCACGTGCTAAAACGGATAAACCTGTACCTCCACCTATAAGTACAAGTTTAATTCTTCTCATCTTTATGTTTCACGCCACTTTCGACATGCGCATCTCTATGATGCACATAAACATTATAGTCAAAACTCTCTTTGAGTTCTGCTCCGATTCTTTTGGCTAATGCGACAGAACGATGTTGCCCACCAGTACATCCAATGGCAATAACAAGTTGAGATTTACCTTCTTTTTTGTAACCTGGTATCATAAATTTTAATAAATCCATTAATTTTTCATAAAAAGTTTCAGTTTCTTTCCATTTCATAACATATTTATAGACTGGTTCATCTTCACCAGTTAATGGTCTCAAATCATCAACATAGTGTGGATTTGGTAAAAACCTGACATCAAACACTAAGTCAGCGTCCATTTGTATACCATGTTTAAAACCAAAACTAGTTACATTGATATTAAAAGTTTGATAGTTACTTTGATTGAAATAGTCACCAATACGTTTGCGCAATTCTTTCGGTTTCATTTGTGAAGTATCAATCGTATAGTTTGCCAAACTCTTAATCTCAGTCAATAGTTCGCGTTCATCTTCAATAGATTCAATCAATGAGCGCTGCCCTCTTTCATTCAAAGGATGCGCACGACGTGTTTCTTTATATCTAGAAATCAGTCTTTCATTAGATGCTTCTAAAAACATCATATCGACGATGACATCTGAATCTCCTTTGATTAAATCTATTTCTTTAACAAGCGATTTAAATAATTCTTTACCTCTTAAATCTATTGCGATTGCTACTTTTTGTAGGGAAGGATTACCTTGTCTCATAAGTTCGACAAATTTCGGCAAAAGAATTGGTGGTAAATTATCTACGCAAAAATATCCAATGTCTTCTAAGCTCTGTATAACTACAGACTTTCCAGCACCTGACAAACCTGTAACAACTAATAATTCACTTTTCACTATATCTTTTTCTTCCGGTTGCATCTTTTCACACCATCCGTTGTTAATTTATCATAATTATTGTTAAATCGTTATATTGAGCGACTATTATGTTCGTTCCTTAAAGTGACTCGTTTATAGCTAATAGTATCATAAACTATTTTACATGAAAAAGGTCTAAGGTAGTAGTCTAAGCATTTTTCACTATAGTGCTATTAGTATTCAATGATTTTGATTTTAAAAATATTAATCATGACTACATTGCCGCTCATATAATTCTTTATGTAAAAAAAGCTAGAATGTGTTCACTTACAATCTAGCGTAAGTTTAACATTCTAGCAATAACTATATAACCGTGTTACATTGATTAATTCTGATTGACTCAGTTTGTTTTTTAATTATGCTTCAATAGTATCTTTAAGGTGTTCGATATACGCAATTGCACTTTGAGCTGCAATACTTCCATCACCTGTTGCTGTTACGATTTGACGTAAGCCTTTTTCACGAACGTCACCTGCTGCATAAATACCAGGAATATTAGTACTCATATCTTCATTAGTTAAGATATAACCAACTTCGTTAGTAATACCTAAATCTTGGAAAGGTATTGTTAATGGTTTCATACCAATATAAACAAATACACCATCTGCATCTAATGTTTGTTCTGCGCCATCTTTAGTTGATTCTAATGTGATAGAGCCAACTTTTCCGTCTTTTTCATTAATTGTTTTTAACGTGTGACTCCAGATAAAATCAATTTTGTCATTTTTAAATGCACGATCTTGAAGTATTTTTTGTGCACGTAATTCATCTCTACGATGAACGATTGTGACACTATCAGCAAATTTTGTAAGGAATGTACCTTCTTCAACAGCTGAATCTCCGCCGCCGATAACAAATAATTTTTTACCTTTGAAGAATGCGCCATCACAAACCGCACAGTAACTTACTCCACGACCACCAAGTTCTTGTTCACCTGGCACTCCAATTTTTTTATATTCTGCACCAGTTGAAATGATAACTGCATGCGCTGTAATTACGCTATTACCAAGATTGATTTCTTTATAAGATCCTTTATCTTCGATTGATTTAATATCACCATATTGATATTTTGCACCAAATTTTTTCGCGTGTTCAAACATTTTTGTAGATAAGTCTGGACCTGTTACCATTTCAAATCCTGGGAAGTTTTCAACTTCTTCTGTATTTGCCATTTGACCGCCAGGCATGCCACGTTCAATCATTACTGTGCTTAAATTTGCACGAGATGCGTAAACTGCAGCAGTCATACCTGCTGGACCTGCACCGATAATTGCAATATCAAAATCCACTTGTTCAGCCATTAAATTGCCTCCTATTTAATAATTCATTATGCGAAGTATATATGATTTCTTGCTTTTTATAAACTTATATGCTCACTAAATAATCGATTGTTTTATTCAAGCGATACGCTGAGATATTAAACCATTCTAATACTTGTTGTTTCGTAACTTTAATATCGGTATTTCGAAAATACATGTATACAAATGCTGCTACATAGTTATCGACATTGTTTAAATCTACCTTTTCAGAAATAATTGCTTCCGCTTGATCAATCCATATAATAAATAACTCTTCATTATTTTTCAATGATTCTACATTATAAAGCATTAACAAACCTCTATGAATAAAATCTAACTTATTTAATTTTAAATCTTGTATAAGGTATGTTAAATATAATTTTTCATAATCATTCATAGATTCTAATACACCCCAAATTTCTTGGGTCAATAGCACTTCGCGTCCTTTTAATTGATTAAGTAAAAAAATACCATACAATCTATGGTGACTATCTTCATTTAATAGTAATGGTAGAATTTGTTGATCAAAGTAAGCTTTACTTTCTTCTATCACCCACGGGGCATGGCCAACGTCTACTTGAGTAATCTCTTGTAATTTGGTCCAAAAATATTTACTATCCTCCAAATTCCCTAAATAGTAATTATTATAGCTGAGCGCATTATACATTTGTATAGATAGGAATTTCCCTCTTCTATATAAGGGGTGTAATATCTTTTGCGATGCTTCATATTGCCTTAAATAACATAGAACGATTCCTAATTTAAACGATTCGTCATCATTCATTGGCATAACTTTTCCTAATATATTTAAGTATCGCTGATATTTTTCTTTATCATTCGTATTATAGAGTAATAATGTATAATGACATAAGGCATGTACATCACTATTATCTTCACTCAATAAGCGTTCAAACATCTCTTTTGCCGTATCATATTCATTTAAATATAAATAACACATTGCCAATAAATTACGTACGACGCGATGTGCTTGTATGTCATCATTTTGATTTAAAATAAAATTTCTTGCTTCTGGTAAACGACCTTGGGAAAATAAATATTGAAAAATGAGTTGTATGGCGAATAGTTGACTTTCTGTTTCAATTTTTTCAGCAGAATGGTAGGATACTTCAAACATCTCTTCAAGTTCATCTCTATAATCTTCATCGTCGGACATTGTAATATAGTTAATTCCAAATAAGAATGCTTTATTAGCTTCATTCATCGTAATATTGAGTTGGCTAAGCTGAAAATAACTTTCTTCTACAAGTTCATCTTGCGCTATACTTTCATAAAAAAGATGTTCTGCCTTATTACCTAGCCCTATATTTACTAGACATTCAGAATATTTTACTTTTGTATCAAAATCTTGAGGTGACATTTCAAGCACTTTTTTAAAATGTTCTGCAGCCTTTTTATAATCTTGTTGGCGAAATTTTTGATCACCTAATTTTTTATAAAACTGACTATCAAACTTCATCGGTATTACATTGTCGTTATGCGCCATCCATGATCACCTCCTATGTTTTTAATTTTTAATTTGTATGGGATTCCCATAAGCCAGTGTATTATCTGGTATATCTTTAGATACGACGGCACCCGCACCTACTTTGACGTTATTTCCTATCGTAACGCCAGGCAAAATAGTTACGTTTGCTCCTATTAAAGTATTGTCTCCGATATGGACAGGTCCTGTTTTAAACTCATCCACTAGAAATTCGTGCGTCAAAATAGTTGTATTATATCCAATGACACAATTTTTACCTATCGTAATATATTCTGGATAAAGTAAATCCGGAACGACTTTAAACGCAAATGCGGTTTCTGCACCGATGTTCATTTTCAAAAATTTACGATATATCCAATGCTTTAGCTTCACTATAGGTAAATAGCGACAAATTTCAATAATCACTGTCTGCTTGAAAATTTTTACTATCCTGACGTAATGATACATATGCCACAAAGGGTTTTTGCCATGTGACTTCTGTCTTTTTAAATTCCGCATGTTATTTTATCACTTCACTTTTGGATTTGGCCATGTTAACGGACCAACATCTTTATAACGTGGCGAACGATATTTCACTCTTCTAATAATCATTATGATAACACCAATTAGAATTAAGATAATAGACATTAACTGTGCTACACGAATATCACTTGTTAACATTAAGCTGTCCGTGCGCATGCCTTCCACGAAAAATCTACCAATAGAATACCAAATTAAGTAAAGGCAGAACGTATCACCAACACGCAGATGTTTTCTTAATAAAATTAATATAACAAAACCTAAAATATCCCATACAGATTCGTATAAAAACGTTGGTTGATAATATTTACCATCAATGTACATATTATCAATAATAAAATTGGGTATATGTAAGTTTTCAAGTACAGATCTTGAAATTGGTCCGCCATGAGCTTCGTGATTCATGAAATTTCCCCATCTTCCAATACCTTGACCAAGAATCATACTAGGTGCAATGACATCGCCGATTTGAAAGGGATTAATATTCTTTTGTTTACAAATAATAATGCCGGTGACAAATCCTCCAATTAAACCGCCGTGTATCGCAATACCACCATGCCATATCATTGGTATCTCAATTGGATTTTGTATGTAGTATGGCCATTGAAAAATAACAAAATAAATTCTTGCTACAATAAAGCCAAATATTGCACTCCAAAAAATAATATCAACTAGCGTGTCTTGGTCATAGCCAATCTTTTTCACGCTAGCTTGTGCTATAAAATAGCCTAATAGGATACCAGCCGCAATGATAATACCGTACCATCGGACTGAAATCGGTCCTAGTTCAAATGCAATAGGATCGATATAGTTTAATGTCAACATTGCTTATTTCTCCTCACCATTATTACCGTTATTACCATTGCGTAAAATTTCTGCGTTTAAACGATCATTAAATTCTTCAGCTGTATTAATACCCATAATATTTAGTCTGTAATTCATTGCTGCTACTTCAATGATTACTGCTACGTTACGACCAGGTCTTACTGGTATTGTTTTCTTCGTGATTTCTGTATCTAAGATGCGTAATGTTTCTTCATTTAATCCTACACGATCATATAATTTCTCTTTGTGCCAGTTTTCTAAATGAATATTCAAGCGCAATCTTTTTTCTGTTAGTATCGATCCAGCGCCAAATAACGTCATAACATTGATAATGCCCAGACCTCTAATTTCTAGTAAATGTTCTATTAATTTTGGTGCTCTACCAATTAATTCATCTTTACTTATCTCTCTAATTTCAACGTTATCATCTGCTACAAGTCTATGACCTCTTTTAATTAATTCTAAGGCTGTTTCACTTTTACCTATACCAGAATCACCAGTTATTAGTACACCTACGCCGTACACATCTACTAGCACACCGTGAAGTGACGTTGTCCTAGCTAGTTCATGTTCTAAAAACGTGGTCAATCGGCTCATTAATTGTGTAGTAGCAATTTTAGAAGTTATTAATGGCGTTTCATGTTCTTTAGCAGCTTCAATTAATTCCTCTGGTGGTTCTAAATCTCTCGTCACAATAATTGCCGGTGTTTCTGGTCGGCATAATTTTCTCATGCGTCCTTTACGTTCTTCATCTGGCAATAAATTATAAAAAGATAATTCCGTAGTACCTAATAATTGGATACGGTCTGAAGCATAGTGAGAAAAATACCCCGCCATTTCCAATCCAGGTCTTGAAATATCAGTGTTTTTAATTTGTTTATTTAGTCCTGCTTCACCTGCAATCATCTCGAGTTCGAAGCGTTCTACTAAACTTTTTGTAGTTAACATTGGTTCACCTCTATCAATATTTCTCCGACTTTTATAGTATAGTTATTATCATATCAAAAAGAATTGATAATCCATATTAAAAAGTGTAGAAGATCAATAATTAATTCATCTTTTTAATCATATCACTGTCTAATTAATTATAAATGATATCTTCAATTTATAGTTCCTTCATCTAACGATTATGTATTTTTCATAACAAAATACAGAAAAAGACTCCTTATATCTGACACTATTTCGTGTTTGGTATAAGGAGTCTCATTTTATATGATTTAATACGATTGGTTGCTCAGTATTAAATCGTGTTTTTTATTTAACCGTATCACGTGCTAATACTGGTTTTAAATATCGACCTGTATAACTCTCTTCAACTTCTGTAATTGCTTCAGGCGTACCAGTAGCAACCAGTGTACCACCACCATCGCCACCTTCAGGTCCTAAGTCTATGATATGGTCAGCCATTTTAATCACATCTAGATTATGTTCAATAATAACTACAGTGTCACCATTCTCTACAAGTTTATTTAACACTTTTAACAAACGACTAATATCGTCCACATGTAAACCAGTTGTAGGCTCATCTAATATATAGATTGATCGACCTGTAGATCGTTTATGCAATTCTGAAGCAAGTTTAACACGCTGCGCTTCACCACCGGATAAAGTTGTAGCAGGCTGGCCTAAAGTTACATAACCTAAACCAACATCTACTAACGTTTTCAATTTGCGATGAATTTTAGGTACGTTTTCAAAGAACATCGTAGCTTCTTCAGCAGTCATGGCTAAAATATCAGCAATATTTTTTCCTTTGTATGTCACTTCTAGTGTTTCACGGTTATATCTAGAACCACCACACACTTCACAAGGTACATATACATCAGGTAAGAAATGCATCTCTATTTTTATAATACCGTCGCCTTTACATGCTTCACAACGACCGCCTTTAACATTGAAACTAAAACGACCTTTCGTATAACCTCTAACTTTCGCTTCATTAGTCTGTGCAAAGATATCTCGAATATTATCAAAAACCCCTGTGTAAGTAGCTGGATTAGATCTTGGCGTTCGGCCAATTGGAGATTGGTCAATGTCAATGATACGATCTAATTGATCTATGCCTTGAATTTCATCGTAATCACCAGGTTTTATTTTAGATTTGTTGATATGTTTAGCTAATGATTTGTAAAGCACCTCATTCACTAATGTACTTTTACCAGAACCTGAAACGCCTGTGACCACAGTCATTGTTGAAAGTGGAAAATCAACATCTATGCCTTTCAAGTTATTACTTCTCGCACCTTTCACACTAATTTTGCGATCTGTAACCTGTCTACGCGCTTCTGGTACTTCAATACGTTTTTGACCACTTAAATATTGGCCTGTTAATGATTTCTTATTATTCATTACCTGTTTCGGTGTTCCACTCGCAACAATTTCTCCACCGTGTTCGCCGGCCCCTGGACCAACATCAACTAAGAAGTCTGCTGCGCGCATTGTATCGTCATCATGTTCAACAACAATTAAAGTGTTACCTAAATCACGCATTTCTTTTAACGTATTAATTAACCGATCATTGTCTCGTTGATGTAATCCGATAGAAGGTTCATCTAAGACATAAAGCACACCTGAAAGTCTTGAACCAATCTGAGTCGCAAGTCGAATACGTTGTGCCTCACCACCAGATAGCGAACCAGACGCACGATTCAATGTTAAATACTCTAGTCCAACATTATATAAGAATTCTAACCTTGAATTGATTTCTTTTAAGATTTGGTTCGCAATTTTTCTATCTTGTTCAGATAATTCTATATGTTCATAGCTATGCAACGCTTCCTTAATAGATTGTTCAACGACATCACCAATGTTATTTCCTGCAATATAAACCGATAGCGCTTCACGACTTAAACGTTTACCGTGACAAGTTTCACATGGCAATTCAGTCATGTATTTGCTCATCATTTCTCTTACCAATTCAGATGGTGAATCATGATATCTTCTATTTATATTATTGGTTACACCTTCAAACTCCATTGTACGTTTGCGAGTTTGGCCATTACGTTGTGTGAATGTAAATTCAATTTCTTTACCTTTTGAACCATATAAAATGATATCTTTTTGTCGGTCTGTAAGCTTTTTAAATGGTTTGTCCATATTTATTTTAAACACTTCGCAAACACGTTTTAATAAAGTTGGATAATAATCAGAACTAGATGATTCCCAAGCAACAATAGCACCTTCGTTTAACGTTTTGCCAGCATCAGGAACTACTAAATCTAAATCAACAGTAAGTTTTTGGCCTAAGCCATCACAAGTTGGGCACGCGCCAAATGGACTATTAAAACTAAACATACGTGGTTCTAATTCACCAATTGAGAAACCACAAATAGGACAAGCATGATTTTCTGAGAATTTTAATTCTTCGCCGTCAATGATATCTACAATGAGACTACCTTCAGAAAGTTGCAACGCTGTTTCGATAGAGTCTGCCAAACGTGCTTCAATATCTTCTTTAACTACTAAACGGTCAATGACTACTTCAATAGTGTGGTTTTTATTTTTATCTAATGCAGGCACTTCATTTACATCAGTTATTTCACCATCTACTCTGACACGCACATACCCCTTTTTACTAATGTCATCAATTAATTTCTCATGAGCACCTTTTCTATGTGTAATCACTGGCGCGAGAATTTGAATCTTAGTACGTTCTTCTAATTTTATGACTTGATCAACCATTTGTTGGACTGTTTGTGATTCTATTTCAATGCCATGATTAGGGCAGAATGGTCTCCCTATACGTGCATAGAGCAATCTTATATAATCGTAAATTTCTGTTACGGTTGCAACAGTAGATCTTGGGTTTTTACTCGTCGTTTTTTGATCTATTGAAATAGCTGGAGATAAGCCTTCTATCGTGTCTACGTCTGGTTTATCCATTTGACCTAAAAATTGTCTTGCATATGCACTTAATGATTCAACATATCTACGCTGTCCTTCGGCATATATTGTATCAAATGCTAAAGATGATTTACCTGAACCTGAAAGTCCAGTCATAACTATAAGTTTATCTTTAGGTATTTCTATATCAACATCTTTTAAATTATGGGCACGTGCCCCTTTTACTACAATGGATGGTTGTTTCATTTGTGTCACCCTTCTGCTTTTAATTCAAATAACATATCCCTAAGCTCTGTAGCTTTTTCGAAATCTAAATCTTTCGCCGCTTTTTTCATTTCTTTTTCTATATTTGCAATTGTTTTTTCGCGTTCTTTTTTCGTCATCTTCTTAGGAACTTCCGTTTGTTGTCGCTCATTAGTTTCATCGTTATCGACAGTAGCACTAATCACATCATGTATTTTCTTATTGATAGTCGTAGGCGTAATGTTATATTTTTCGTTATATGTTTCTTGGATTGTGCGGCGTCTTTCCGTTTCGTCCAACGCATAACGCATAGAATCTGTAATCTTATCACCATACATAATAACTTCACCACGACTATTACGTGCAGCACGTCCAATCGTTTGAACAAGTGATCTTTGTGAACGCAAGAATCCTTCTTTATCTGCATCTAATATCACTACGAGAGATACTTCTGGTATATCAATACCCTCTCTTAATAAATTAATTCCGACTATGACATCATATGTGCCCATTCTCAAGTCACGAATAATTTCAATTCGTTCTAATGTTTTAATTTCTGAGTGTAGGTAGTTAACTTTTATTCCTGCTTCTTTCAAATAAGTAGTTAAATCTTCACTCATTTTTTTAGTTAAAGTAGTTACTAGCACACGTTCGTTTCGATCAATACGATCTTGAATTTCTCCAATTAAATCATCAATTTGATTTTCAGTTGGTCGAACTTCAATCTTAGGATCCAATAAACCTGTTGGTCGAATAATTTGCTGTACCATCTCATCTGTATGTTCTAATTCAAATGGACCTGGTGTAGCAGATACATAGACTAATTGTTTGGTCTTCTCTTCAAATTCTTCAAATTTTAATGGTCTATTATCTAAAGCACTTGGTAAACGGAAACCATGGTCTACCAGTACTTGTTTACGAGCGCGATCCCCATTATACATCCCTCTAATTTGCGGTAATGTAACATGTGACTCATCAATCATCACTAACCAATCATCACCAAAGTAATCTAGAAGCGTATATGGAGTTGAACCTGTTGGTCTTAAAGTTAGATGAACGGAATAGTTTTCTATGCCTGAACAAAAACCCATTTCTCTCATCATTTCTAAATCATAGTTCGTCCGCTGTTCTAAGCGCTGTGCTTCTAACAATTTATTTTCAGAACGTAATTCAGTCAAACGTGCTTCTAATTCATTTTCAATTCTTTGGATAGCTAATTTCATTTTTTCTTCACGTGTTACGAAGTGTGAGGCTGGGAAAATAGCAAAATGGTCTCGTTCTCTTAATACTTCGCCCGTTAAGTAGTTAACTTCACGAATGCGATCTATTTCATCACCAAAAAATTCTACTCTTATACACATTTCTTCTCTTGAGGCTGGGAAGATTTCCACTACATCGCCTCTAACGCGGAACGTACCACGTTTAAAATCAATATCATTTCTTGTATATTGCACGTCAACCAATTTTCTCAGTAATTCGCTTCTGTCCATTTCCATGCCAACACGAACACTTACGACTAAATCACGGTATTCTTCAGGATTACCCAGACCATAAATACAGCTGACACTTGCTATGATAATAACGTCATCTCTTTCAAATAATGCACTAGTTGCTGAGTGTCGTAATTGATCTATTTCATCATTAATTGAGGCATCTTTTTCTATAAAAGTATCAGTCGATGGCACATAAGCTTCTGGTTGATAATAATCATAATAGCTGACAAAATATTCCACTCTATTTTCAGGGAAAAACTCTTTAAATTCGCTATATAATTGACCTGCAAGAGTTTTATTGTGCGCGATAATTAACGTAGGTTTACCCACTTGCTTAATAACGTTACTCATTGTAAAAGTTTTACCTGTACCTGTAGCTCCAAGTAACGTTTGATGTCTTTTTCCTTCATTGACACCATTCACAATTTTTTTAATGGCTTCTGGTTGATCACCTCGAGGCTCAAAATCAGAATGCAGTTCAAACGGATAATGTTCCATATTATAATCCCTACCTCCTATATCATTTCTAACGCTTAGAACCTATTTAAAATCTTTTTATTGGGCTATATATATATTATTTTTTGGCGTAATATTTTCCGAAGGTGTTTATACTCGATACATATTTTAACAGATTAGCAAACACGAAAGCAAACATTTGTTCGTTTTAATTAAACTTGTTCTATATAAATAAAAAAACAAACATAGTCACTCTACCATGTTTGCATAAATTAACATTATAATCATATTCTTGATTATCTTAAGCCATATAATTATAAAGCGATTATTAAATTATAGCAATTAGGTTGCTCAACACTTACTTTTTCAATCGTCTTCTTTTTTGTGCAATTCTAATTGATCAATAATGAGATATCCTGCCAACATAGACACTACATCTATAAAAATAATCCATTCACTATGGAAGAATCCTTTTTGTACAGATGCACCTATAATAACTAATGTCAGAATTGTTCCTACCCATTTACTTCTCGTTAATACACTAAACAACACAACAAATATACAAGGAAAAAAGGCCGCAAGCGCATACCAAATCATTCAATTCACCCATTCCTATTATTTAGAATAGCCATGGTTGTTTCTCGTAATTCAGATTTTGGAATGAACTTTTCCGTTAGCATTTCAGGGATGATATTTTCTATGAAATCCTGAACTGAGCTAAGGTGATCAAATTGCATGATTGTCTCTAATGACATTTCATATATTTCAAAGAATAGTTGTTCTGGATTACGTTTTTGAATTTCTCCAAATGTTTCATACAATAAATCTATTTTATCGGCTACCGAAAGTAATTGGCCTTCTAAAGAATCGTCCTTACCTTCTTGTAGCCTTTCTCTATAGATAGCTTGATATGGTTCTGGAATCTCTTCATTTATAAAATGATCCACCATTTCCTCTTCTACTTGTGAGAATAATTTCTTTAATTCTCCACTAGCATACTTTACAGGTGTTTTGATATCTCCTGTAAATATTTCTGCAAAATCGTGGTTTAATGCCTTTTCATATAAGCTTTTCCAATCCACTTCATTCCCATGATACTCTTCAACTGTACCTAAATATTGAGCTATTTTAGTCACTTTGAATGAGTGGGCAGCGACGTTATGCTCGAAATACTTAAATTTACCTGGCAATCTAATTAATTTTTCTAAATCAGACAAGCGTTTAAAATATTGATGTACTCCCATGACATCGCCTCCTAGTTTATTTAATGAATCATTATACTTGTTTTTATAATATCACTCAACAAATAAAATGTCTTACCAATATCCTTAAAAATAATTATTTATTTGTATTATAAACACACTTCTTTAATTAATATAATAAAGGAGTGAGACAATGAAATCATTGTCCCACTCCCTTAAACACAACTTTCAGGTTAGTTAGTCACTTCTTCAGCCTTAATTTTATTATATAAATATTGTTCGTGATTCTACTCATTATGTCACAAAAGAAGATATCAACCTATTTATTCTCAATCCAACTGAAAGCTATAGTATTAGCTAATGAATGTAATTATATTGTCCTGTGTTATGTACCGTTCTATAGGATTTTTGTCCTACTCCTTGCCAGTTCATTTCTGACACAAGAATCGATCCATCTGAATTTTTACGTTCCACTACACCTACATGACCATAGCTACCAGCATTACTTTGGAAAATAGCGCCAACTTCTGGCGTGTGGTTTACTTGATATCCATTTTGGCGAGCTGCTGAAGCCCAATTATTCGCATTTCCCCATAAATTACCAACTGATTTTCCTAATTGCTGGCGTCTATCGAAAGCGTAATATGTACACTGTCCCCATGTGTAATAGTTATTGCCATTTGAAGCTTGTTGTACTGGGCTATAGTGTTTTGTGTCTTCCGCATTACCATCGACATACACATGTTGATTATCTCCACCTGCATCTTGTGTGTTAACATTTGACCAGGTTTGCGGTACCACAGACGTCACGTTAGTTGATGTTGTAGCACGATGTGGTATTGACTGTTCACTAATTGCTTCATTGTAATTACTATTAGAGGTATTGCTTTGTCCTTGGATTTGCTCATTAAACATTTGCTGTAATTGATTGTTTAAATGTGCTGAACCTTTTTCAGAAACTGCGATAAGCTGACCAGGATATATGATTTCGCCTATATTTGGGTTCAACTGGTTAAGTTGCTCAACTGTCAGTTGATGTGCAGTTGCAATACTTTGAACGGAATCACCACCTTTTACTTCTACAATATCATTGTCTGGTAATACTAATCTTTCCCCTGCTTGTACATATTCTCTATCATCTATTTGATTTAAATTTTGAATTTCATTAGTTGATGTTGCAAATGCTTGAGCTATATCTGTTAATTTAGCATTTTCCTTTACTGTATGGATTTGGTCTGCTGATGCTATACCATTTATACCAAAAAACATTGCTGCCGTAGTTATAGAAAATGTTAAGCCTTTCTTCATTACATATTTCATCCTTTACTTTCTTAATTTTAATCAAGAATAATATAGCATATCCTCCATAGCCATATGTGTTTGTTATTATACTGTAATACAACAGTCAATTTTCAATTTTAACGAATAATTTTATATCGTTTAATTCTCGTCTAATCCCTTGATAAAACTATGTTTGAATAAAGATTATTATTCTGCGAGTATCAGACTATGTAATATTAAAAAATGCATTTTACATCCAACTATTAAAGTTTTAAAGACATTAAAATATATAATTATATATTTTCACTCTATTTAACGAATAGACTGCCTATCCATTTGTTAAAGTTCGCATATCTTTTCTTAACATTCACTAAAAAATCCAAAAAAATAAGGGATGAAATAGCAATCAACATGTTAAATTTAATCGCTATCACATCCCCTCTATACATAGTAAGCTTCAGCTTGCTACTTTATATCATATATTTAATTACATTCATGCTTATTTTTCACTATGGTCCATCTGACTGCGTAAATATGCTTCTATAAACGAACTAATGTCTCCATCCATAACCGCATCAACCTTACCAGTTTCAGCATTAGTACGATGATCTTTAACCATGGCATATGGGTGGAATACATAAGATCTTATTTGACTACCCCAGCCTATATCTTTTTGTTCTCCTCTAATTTCTGCCATTTCTTGTTCTTGTTCTTCAATTTTTAATTGATATAACTTAGATTTCAAAGTCTTCATAGCAGCTTCTCTGTTTTTAATTTGAGAACGTTCGTTTTGGTTATTTACAACTATACCAGTTGGATGGTGAGTTATTCGGATAGCTGATTCAGTTTTATTGATGTGTTGTCCACCTGCACCTGATGCTCTAAAAGTATCAATTGTAATATCATCTTGATTAACTTCAATTGCTATCTCGGTATTATTAAATTGTGGGATTACATCACATGATGCAAATGATGTATGTCTACGACCTGAAGAATCAAATGGAGAAATTCTAACAAGTCGGTGCACTCCCTTTTCAGCTTTTAAATAACCATAAGCATTATGACCTTTTACGATTATCGTTACACTTTTAACTCCAGCCTCATCTCCAGGTAAATAATCAGCAATTTCTACCTTAAACCCTTTTTGCTCACAGTAACGCTGGTACATTCTTAATAACATGTTAGTCCAATCTTGTGATTCGGTACCACCTGCACCTGGATGTAACTCCATAATTGCATCGTTCGTGTCATATGGACCATCTAACAATAATTGTAACTCGAAGTTATCTAACTGGCTTTCAAACGTATGAACGTCTTCTTCCAATTCTTGTTTCATTGTGTCATCATTTTCTTCTAATAGTAATGCTCTTGTGGTGTCCATGTCTTCCAGAGTTGATTCAAGTGATCTATAAGCATTCACAATTGATTTCAAAGCATTGTTCTTATCAATTACCTCTTGCGCTTTATCTTGATTATCCCAAAAAGTAGGATCTGTCATCATCTCTTCGAATTCCTTAATATTCGTCTCTTTTTCTTCTAAGTCAAAGAGACCCCCTAAGTTGTTCTAATCTTTCTCTATAAGCATCAATATTTCGCTTGATTTCTGATAATTCCATTTTGCATCTCTCCTATTATCATTTAAATGAAGTACTTACAAAACATACTTATTCATCTTATTTATTTTATCCAATATCACTATTCTACATAACTCGCGGTTAACATTTCAACTTTACACTTAATCTCCTCCGTTTACCTGTAATGTTGTAGAACAAAAATAAAACCGGAAGTTAATGATACGACTATCAAAGCTCCCGGTTTAATTTATAATCACATGTGTTACGCACCGTGACAGTTTTTATATTTCTTACCACTACCACAAGGGCAAGGGTCATTTCTACCAATATGTTCATCTTTAACATATGGTGACGATTTAGCTTTTTCTTTGCCATCTTCTGCAGAAACGTGTTCAGCTTTACCAAAGTCAGTAGCTTTGTCTCTTTCTACATCATCTTCAACTGATACAACTGATTTAAGAATATATTTACTTACGTCTTCTTCAATATTTTCCATCATTGTATCAAACAATTGATGACCTTCATTTTGATAATCACGCAACGGATTTTGTTGTCCATAAGAACGTAAATGTATACCTTGTCTAAGTTGATCCATCGTATCGATATGGTCAGTCCAATGTGTATCAATAGAACGTAGTAGTATCATACGTTCAAATTCGTCAAATTGCGTACCAATTTTCTCTTTTTGGTCTTTTAACGCTACTTCAACTTTATTCCAAACGATTTCAATAATGTCTTCTTTATCTTTCCCTTTAATGTCTTCAACTTTTAAGTCGCCTTCATTTAAAAATACATCATCGACATAATTAATGAATGGTTCATAATCAGGTTCGTCTACTTCTTCATTCACATGATAGTGAACACTTCTCTCTAATGTTGAATGAAGCATTTGATCGACTAAACCACCACTTGTATCACTATCAATAATATTATTACGCTCACTATAAATAATTTCACGTTGCTTGCGTAATACATCATCAAATTCAAGAACACGTTTACGCGCATCGAAGTTATTACCCTCAACACGTTTTTGTGCAGATTCCACTGCACGTGAAACCATCTTAGACTCAATTGGTGTAGAATCATCCATACCTAAGCGATTCATCATATTTTGTAAACGCTCTGAGCCGAAACGCACCATCAATTCATCTTGAAGTGATAAATAGAAACGACTATCACCTTTATCACCTTGACGACCAGAACGACCACGTAATTGGTCATCGATACGACGAGATTCGTGTCTTTCCGTACCAATCACTGCGAGTCCACCTATTTCTTCAACGCCTTCACCTAGTTTAATATCTGTACCACGACCTGCCATATTCGTAGCAATCGTAACAGCGCCACGTTGGCCAGCATTGGCAACAATATCTGCTTCACGTTCGTGATTTTTAGCATTTAATACATCATGACGTACGCCATTTTTCTTCAATAAGTTAGAGATGTACTCACTGGTCTCCACTGCCACGGTACCTAAAAGTACAGGCTGACCTT
Source organism: Staphylococcus sp. Ze2 (assembly GCF_048568365.1). Classification (NCBI taxonomy): domain Bacteria; kingdom Bacillati; phylum Bacillota; class Bacilli; order Caryophanales; family Staphylococcaceae; genus Staphylococcus; species Staphylococcus sp. Ze2. The sequence continues at coordinate 2,426,170 of NZ_CP183486.1, forward strand.
GCTTATGCTTTTCAATAACATCTTCAACTACTGCATCGAACTTACCTTTTTGACTAATGTATATCAAATCGGGTTTATCTATACGTTGAATCGGTTTATTTGTAGGTATTTGAGTCACAGTCATGTTGTATATATTTCTAAACTCTTCTTCTTCCGTTTTTGCAGTACCCGTCATACCTGATAATTTATTATACATTCTAAAATAGTTTTGGAATGTAATAGATGCCATTGTCTTAGATTCATTTTGAATTTTTACGCCTTCTTTGGCTTCAATAGCTTGATGTAGCCCTTCAGAGAATCGACGTCCCGGCATTGTACGACCTGTAAACTGATCGACAATAAGCACCTCGCCGTCATTGACCATGTAATCTACATCTCGTTGTAATGTTACATGAGCGCGTAATGCAGTATTAATGTGACTAATAATATCGACGTTTTTCACATCATATAGGTTATCAATTTTAAACATACGTTCAGCTTTATCGATACCTTGTTCTGTTAATTGAACTGCTTTTGTTTTCTCATCAAAGTTATAGTCATCTTCACTTTTTAGCATTTTTGCGAAAACATTTGCTTGTGTATAAAGGGAAGTAGATTTCTCTGCTTCACCTGAAATTATTAATGGTGTACGTGCTTCATCGATTAAGATAGAGTCAACCTCATCAATAATAGCAAAGTTTAACGGTCTCATAACACGCTCTTCTGCATAATTCACCATGTTATCACGTAAGTAGTCAAAACCTAGCTCATTGTTTGTACTATACGTAATATCACATGCATAGGCTTCTCTCTTTTCATTTGTTGTCTTACTATTTAAATTTAAGCCAACAGATAATCCAAGAAACTCATATAATTCAGCCATTTCTTGGCTTTGAACACTAGATAAGTATTCATTGACCGTAATTACGTGTACGCCACGCCCTGTTAAAGCATTTAGATAAACTGGCATCGTTGCTGTTAATGTTTTACCTTCACCAGTTCTCATTTCTGAAATATCGCCACCATGAATTGCGATACCACCCATAACTTGTACTTTGTATGGAATCATGTTGAACACGCGTTTTGAACCTTCTCGTACGATTGCAAAAGCTTCTGGTAAAATATCATCTAGTATTTTATTTTGTTTTTTTATATCTTCTTCAGCTTGTAATTGTTCTTGAAATGCTTTTGTTTTCCCTTTAATTTCTTCATCAGTTAATATCGACATATCCTCTTCTAATGCAAGGACTTTGTCGGCTAATTTACCAAGGCGTTTTATTTCTTTTTTATTGCCATCTGCAATTTTTGATAAAAAACCCATTTTGTTCGCTCCTTTAGCTTAATAACTCTTAGCTTACAACAACTTATATTATCATTAATAAGCTTAAATTTACACTTATAGACTTCAATATATATGTTGATTGTGACATCAAACATAAACTTAGTTATTTTTTAATTCGTCTTCGAAACCCTGTTCACTAAAAATATACACAATTTCATGTATAACTTTCAAATTATTTTATAGTAACATAGCAAAAAATGAGCGTCCACGATTTAACACAATCATGAACGCTACTGTTATTTAATATGAAACTAAATTAAAATGTTATTCAGTTGTTTCAATTAGCCCATATTTACCATCTTTTCTTTTGTAAACAATGCTTGTTCCATCTGTTTCACGATCTGTAAAAATGAAGAAATCATGTCCTAATAGGTCCATTTGTAATACTGCTTCTTCTGAATCCATTGGTTTCAAGCTGAAATTTTTAGCACGAATAATTTCGATTTCATTTTCAGAATCGTCATTTTGAATTTCTACTGCTTCATTTTCTTCTGGTAGTGATGCAAATGCTTCTTGCTCACCACGGTTTCTATTTCTACGATTTACGCGTGTTTTGTATTTTCTAACTTGTCTTTCTAGTTTGCTATTAATTAAATCAATGCCTGCATAAAAGTCATCATTACGTTCTTCAGCTCGTAAAGTAACATTTTTCAATGGAATAGTTACTTCTATTTTAGTAGCTGAGTTTTGGTACGTTTTTACTTTAACGTGTGCAGTTGCATTTGGCACATCGTTAAAATAACGTTCTAGTTTACCAATTTTCTCCTCAATATAGTTGCGAATCGCATCAGTAATAGTGAGGTTCTCCCCGTGAATTTCAAATCTGATCATAATAATCGACTCCTTTAAAACCTCTATATTGGTAATATTGCTTACTCTTATAATACCACTTTTATGTTATCGTGCAAACGTAAACACATCGAATTTTCTGATTTTTCTAATAAGTAGTGTTGCTAACGCATTATGAACTGTTAATCCTGTAGTATATATATCATCTACAAGTAAAACATTTTTGTTTTCCAAATCTATGTTTCGCACAATTTCAAATGGATTGGTCAGCTCCGCACGATGTAATTTATTTAATACGGATTGTTTCGGTCTCACTTTTGCTATTAATAGAGATTCATACGCTACATTCATATGATCTAAGACACACGTCACAGGATTAAATGTACGTGCCTGATCTCTTTCTCTCGATGACGGTATAGGTATGACATAATCGTATTTCATTTTAGGCAGTTGCATTTGTGCTGCTAATACTTCAGCAAGTGCCACATCTTTCATAAATTTATATTCATGTAATAACTGTTTTACAATACCTTGATATTGGTAATTACAGTAAAGTTGATGCATTAGTTTAAATTTTGACGCCAAAAACTTACAGTCTAAGCAAGCTGTTTCATTTATATCTAATCGTTTCAAACATCGCTGGCACCGATTTTCTGATGACAGCTTAGCCTTTTCCCACAGACCTAAACAACTATCACAGAACTTTGACGCTTTTTTATAGAATGTTTTAGCATTAAACTGTTCAATATATATTGTTTGGCACTGTATACATTTAGTCATCTATCCACCCTTTTTCACGAGCCAATTGATTCATACGTTTAATGTTTTTACGTGCCTGTAACATTTTAAATGTGATACCTTCATGCAAAAACAAAACAAGTCCACTGGGGTCTTCTCTCTTGCGTCCAACTCTCCCAGCTATTTGAATCAATGCATTGGTTGAAAAGTTATTACTGTTGCACACTATAACGTCTAAATTAGCCATCGTAAAACCGCGTTCTAATATTGTAGTCGTAAACACAATATGATACTTTCCATTTCTTAAGTCTTTTACTTTTTCCAAGCGATAAACATCATCACTGTGCACATAAGTTATTGACTTGAACCGAGTTTTGTATTGGTTATAAGTTTCTTTCATTAATTGAATATTGTTAAAAAATACGAGTGTATAACGTTGATTAGTAATTTGCTTTCTTAAAATACTAAATAGTTTCCTTTGTATTTGGTGAGGTTTTAAGTTGAAGTATTTAAAATGAGGTATCGGAAGGGAGTGTCTATGAAAACGTGCAGGTAAGACAATCACATCAATATAATTCAATCTTTGGAGTAAGTTTTTCGATGGCGTAGCAGTCATATAAATATGAGAACAATATTTATTTGAAGCGTGTTTAACCGCTTCAAATAAAGAAGGGTCTATGTCTAAAGGAAAAGCATCTACTTCATCAACAATAATTAAATTAAAATGCCTTTTGAAACGATATAACTGATTTATTGTTGCTACGATGAAATGTCCATTATATTTTTGTCCATGCCCTTGGTATAAAACATCAATATCTTCTTGCTGAAAGGCTTCTGCAATTCTCATGCTCACCTCGATAACTACATCCATTCTAGGAGAAACAACGGCAACATTAAATCCTTGACTACGTGCATATTGAATAGCTTCAAATATCATCTCCGTCTTTCCTGCACCTGTCACTGCATATAATAACTTTGAACGAAATGCCTTTGTAGCAGCTAAAATTTCATTTGATGCATAGCTCTGTTGTTCCGAAAGGTTAAATTGCAATTGAAATGTGCCCGACGAAACGCAATTTTGTGATGCTGTGATGAAAACAGAGTGAACACTGTCCATTCTTCCTAAATTAATACAATTTCTACAATAAACAATATACTTATTTAAAACTTCTGAATAATATTTATAGTAATGGCTTGGTTGATTAGTATGACATTGCATACAATACCACTTATTCTTTTTTATAATTACACCTTTTGATACATGACTTATCGTTTCATTTGTTAAAAGTGATTTATCTAAAATTAATCTACCATAGTATTTTATCGCTCTTTACCTCCAAATAAAGACATGTGGCAACAAAGCCAAACATGTCTTTATTATAAAATATTATTTTGTACGAATATTACGCCCTACATAACCTAATCCAATTCCACCTGAGCCTAGATGAGCTGCGATTACAGGTCCGAAACTAGAACGATAGACTGGATATTGCGCATATTTTTCTTCTAACTCATGTTGAATCCAATCTGAGTCTTCCGCGATGTCGCCCTCGATAACAAATAATGTTGCTTCTTCAAAATCTTTTACTTCTGCAATAACTTTATCAATCATTTTACGTAATGCGCGTTTTTTTGTTCTTACTTTCTCGTCAGGTACTATTTTACCATCTTCAAATTTCAATACTGGCTTCATTTTCAGCATTGTACCAATCCATGCTTGTGCACCTGTGATTCGTCCACTTTTTTGCAGATTTTTTAAGTCATCCACCATTAAAACCGCACCAGTATCTTCTCGCATCGCATATAACTCTTCAATGATTGCTTGTGGTTCATAGTCTTGTTCAATCATTTCAATGGCCTTGAGTACATATGCACCTTCAACCATTGCAGCTAATTTTGAATCGAATGTATGAACATTGATACCTTCTACCATTTCTCCAGCTTGAGTAGCTGTTTGATAACAACCACTAATACCTCCAGATAAGAATACACAAATAATATCTGTATAACCTTCTTCACGTAGTTGCTCGAAATTCTCCAAAAAATCTCCAATCGCGGGTTGGCTAGTTGTTGGAATAGTATCAGATGTTTTCATGCGTTTATAAAATTCATCCGTTGATATTGTTGCATTCTCAACAAAATTTTCTCCAGAATCAAAAGTGACACTTAATGGGGCTACTTTTATATTATATTTTTCAATTAATGTTTGAGATAGATAACTCGTTGAATCTGTCAAGACAGCGATTTTCATCATAATCCTCCTCAATTATACTCACAACTATAATACCTTACTTTTGCTTAAAAGAAAATTTATTTTAACATTTAATCTATAATTCAATACAGTGTATAATATGAGTTAATAACTGATTCACTGAAAATGACTAAACGTATAATACATACTCGAGGTGACTATAAATGGATGACACAATCAAAACAATTAAACAAGAACATACGATTGAAAATATAATTAGTAAGTCGCGTTTTATAGCGCATATTAAACCTGTTGAATCAGAAGATGAAGCAAAAGATTTTATTGCAGCTGTCAAAGCAAAACATAAAGAGGCTAACCATAACTGTTCGGCATACACAATTGGTGATCAAATGAACATTCAAAAAGCAAATGATGACGGTGAACCAAGTGGTACAGCCGGCGTACCAATGTTAGAAATTCTAAAAAAGCTTGAAATCCACAATGCATGCGTCGTGGTTACACGTTACTTCGGTGGAATTAAATTAGGCGGTGGCGGCTTAATACGCGCTTATAGTGGCGCTGTGAGAGATGTCATATTTGATATCGGACGTGTCGCTTTACGCCCTGCTATACCTACTACTGTAACTATAGGTTATGATTTAACAGGTAAGTTTGAATACGAGTTAGAAAGCACACCTTTCTTATTGCGCGAGCAAAACTACACGGACAAAGTGAGTTATCATATTGATGTTGTAACTTCCGATTACGATATCTTTCTAACATTTTTAAATCGCACTACTTCAGGTAATTATAATTTAATTGAGGGCGAGACAGTTCGTCTGCCTTTCGATATTCCTACAAATTAACGTTTGAGTCATTAAATTAACTTTCGATTAATATATTGTCTTAAATTTTAAGCATAAAAAAATACACCTCCAATAATATGGAGGTGCACTTTTATTACTATGACTAATTTTCAGATTGTTACTTGTGATAATCGTCATGCTGTTCTTTATTTTCAATTAATTTTAATAATGGTCTATAATCATCATCAATCAATCCCGTAAATTCTACGATAAGTTCAATTGTGATTAAAATCAAAATAAACATCATGAGTACGCCCCACGGTTGAGATAGATATAAAATTATACTAGCAAGACTAAATAGTATTGCTATAGAATATATCAATAGTACAGTTTGACGATGTGAATAGCCAAGTTCTAAAAATTTATGATGTAGATGAGATTTATCAGCTTGCATAATATGTTGACCTTTCTTCACACGACGAATCATAGCAAAGAGCGTATCAATAAATGGTACAGCTAAAATAACAATCGGGAAGAATAATGATACAAAGGTAATATTTTTAAATCCGAGCAACGATAAGAAACCTACGATAAAACCGACAAGCAAAGCACCACTATCGCCTAAAAAGATTTTTGCTGGATGGAAATTAAAGAATAAGAATCCTAGAAGCGCTCCAATTAAAACACTACAAATCATCATAATGAATATATTTGCTTGTAAGATGGCGATAAAACCTATCGTCATTAATGCAATCATTGAAACACCAGATGCTAAACCATCTAGTCCATCTATTAAATTAATCGCATTAGTAATTGCCACAATCCAAATAACTGTAATCGGTATGCCTAGTATACCAAAATGAATCGTCGGCCCAATAGGTAAAGAAATAAAATCAATAGTCACACCATAATAAACAACAACAAGTGCTGCAATTACTTGTCCTAATAATTTAATTATTGGTTTCAAATCATAAATATCATCTATGAGTCCCACCAAGTAGATTAACACTGACCCAATAACCAGAGGTTTAACTTCCGTTTCTATAGGATGTCCAAGCCATATCCCTACTAAAAATGATATGAGTATTACAGTTCCACCAAGTACGGATATAGGTTTAGTATGTACCTTTCTAAAATTCGGTTGATCCACAATCCCTAATTTATGTGAAACCTTTATAACTATTGGTGTAAGTATCAAACTGACAATCATTGAAAAAATGATTAATAATAATGTATACATCAGTTCACCTTCATTAATATAATTCTATTTTATTTTTTGATTTCAAAATTCTAAGTTAAAAATAATTATTTAAACTAATTGTAAGCTAATCATCATCTTATTTATCCGCTTATGTAAATTTAAAAAATTAATTACAATTGTTGTATAGTCTGATATATTACATAATTCTATAATACCCTATACACTTTTACTTATACAACTCGAAATGCGATAATTAATAAGTCTTATGATTATTTCTTAAATATTTAAATTTCAAAGTGAATCGTTATATGTATTCACTCAAAAAATCATTTTAACACGAATGTTAAGTGAATGTTATAAATTTCTATTTTCATAAAGATGACAAATTGTAAGTTTTCACTTACAATTACTAAGTGTTAATTAAAGAGGAGTGTCAAATTAAATGTTTGAAGCTATTATTTATAATATTTCTGTTACAGTAGCAGGTATCTATTTATTTCATCGCTTACAGTATTCAGAAAATAAAAACATGGTGTTTTCTAAAGAATATGTTACTGTTTTAATGACCATAGTAGCACTTTTATTATCTGCATATCCCGTACCATTATTTAACCAATATACGCTTTACTTAACCTTCATACCTATACTCTTCTTAGGTAGATATACAAACATGTTTTACACTGTGCTTTCAGCATTAATCGTAGGGTTAGTAAACGTTCTAATTGGTGACTATACGATTATTGCAGCTATGATACTCATCGTTATCGCTGTGATTGTTGGTGCTGTCGGCCCATTTTTAAAACAAAACGACATTATTTCACTACAAATTCTTAATGCGATTACACTTGTTATTTTCTTTATCTTATCACTCATAAGTCCGTATTACGAAATTACAGAGGTATTATTCCTAATACCTATATCATTTATATTAATGATTACTTCGTCAATTACATTTGTAGATATTTGGTATTTTTTCTCTTTAGTAAATCGTTATGAAAATGAAGATAAGTTTGATTATTTAACAGGTTTAGGTAACGTTAAAGAATTCGACAGACACCTTAATGAAACGACAAGCATCGCTGAGAAAAATAACCAAAGTATTGGACTGTTGCTCATCGATATCGATGGCTTTAAAGATGTAAATGATAAATTTTCGCATCAATCTGGTGATGCCGTACTAAGACAAGTTGCACAACTTCTTAAAAATTATGTACCGCAAGAATTTAGTATTTATCGTAATGGTGGCGAGGAATTCTCTATTGTTTTATACGACTATACTTTAGATCAATGTGTTAAATTAAGCGAGAGTATTCGTGGTGGTGTAGAACAATCGACTTTCCATTTGCCTAATAAAGAGGTTATTAAGTTATCTGTTTCAATAGGTGTTGGCTATTTAACAGCAGATGATTATAAATCACAACGTAAAGTGTTTAAAATCGCAGATGATATGTTGCATATGGCTAAAAATGAAGGCCGTAATCAAGTGATGTTCAACCCTATTGTTAAACTATAAATCCCTTTAAAACATATTTATAGTTGTGTCTATATGAGCTCAGTCCATAAACCTATTGTTAAACATAACTTGGGAGTTGTTCTATCTTAAAATAACTTCCTAGTACCTCACAACATGATTTATACTAATCAAAAGACAAACACTCATCAGAAGTTGTTTGTCTTTTTTTGATAGACTTAAATCCCTATCAAATCAACTTTTAATACGAAATACATCTCTAACTTGAACAACCGTTATGAATTAAACTATCATTTACTTCATATACTAAAAACTTTAAGTTTTTTATATTTAGAATTCATCAAATCATTATGACAAGCAGTGTTAATCTAATGAAGTAGCTACTAACTTTAATATCTTTAGCTAAAACTTTCAATTCTATAAACTGTTATAGTTATACAATTGAGTTTGTTACAATATATAATGGAATATAAAAAAATGATGATGGCGTATGAATTGCTATTGAAAGTTTCAATTGTACAATGTAAACTTTCAATTGTTCTAAAATTTTTCAGGGGGTGCAAAGCTATGTCAGATTCAATTACGATTATTGATGAGGATAAAGTCATTGATGTCGTGCTTATTGCAGGAAGAATTTTACTTGAAAGTGGCGCTGAAACATACCGTGTTGAAGACACGATGACACGTATAGCTGCGAGTTTTGGTTTAGATGATACATATAGCTTTGTGACATCTACTGCAATTATTTTCTCACTAAATAACCGTACTAATACACGGCTTGTCAGAATTCGCGAACGTACAACAGACTTAGAAAAAATTGCTTTGACTAACAGTCTCTCACGAAAAATTTCTAATAATGAGCTTAATATAGATCAAGCAAAATCTGAATTGGTACATTTGCATCACGCTTCTTTACAATATTCATCCATAACTAATTTCTTGGCAGCACCGATTGCATGTGGCTTTTTCCTATTCATGTTTGGTGGAATCATCCAAGACTTTATTTTCGCTATCATTGCTGGCGCGGGTGCTTTTTTAACCTTTAATTATGTACAACGTTACATACAGATTAAATTCTTTTCTGAGTTCATTAGTGCAACAGTGGTTATCATGATAGCCTCTGCTTTCACCAAAATAGGTTGGGCCCATAATCAAGATATTATAACCATTGCTGGTGTAATGCCTCTTGTACCTGGTATTTTGATTACTAACGCTATACGTGATTTGATGGCTGGAGAATTACTTGCTGGTATGTCACGTGGTGTTGAAGCGGCGTTAACTTCATTTGCTATTGGTGCTGGTGTTGCTATAGTTTTATTAATATTTTAAAGAAGGAGTGCTAACATCATGGCCATTGTATATTATTTTTCACAATTTATAATTAGCTTTCTTGCAACAATGCTATTTTCAATTCTGTTCAATGCACCAAGACGCCTCCTTTTAGCATGTGGTTTTGTAGGCGCAATGGGCTGGATAATCTATAAGTTGACCTTTGATGGTGATTTAGGTAAAGTGCTAGCATCTTTTCTAGGTAGTTTTATCTTAGGATTAATGAGTCACGTCATGAGTAGACGATACAAACGGCCTGTAATCATCTTCATTGTACCTGGTATTATTCCACTTGTACCAGGTGGCTTAGCATATGAAGCGACACGATTTTTAGTAAGTAATGAATACACACACGCTGTTAATACATTTTTAGAAGTAACTCTAATTTCAGGAGCAATTGCTTTTGGTATTTTATGTGCAGAGATTATTTATTATATCTATACACGGATAAAACAACATTATGGTAAAATGAATGGCAAAACTTATAAAAAATCTTACAATATGAACAATAGAGCTTAACTTTAAGGGGTGTTTTTATGAAACAAGACATAATTGAAAGACTGACAAGATACGTAACTATTGACACACAATCCGATCCAGAATCTAATACGACACCATCTACAGAGAAACAGTGGGATTTATTAAACTTGTTAAATGATGAATTGACTGACTTTGGATTAGAGACGGACATCGATGAACAAGGCTACTTATTTGCAACATTAGAAAGCAATGTGGATGCTGATCTACCGACTGTTGGTTTTTTAGCACACGTCGATACATCACCAGACTTCAACGCTACGAATGTCAATCCACAAATAATTAAATCTTATGATGGCAAACCGATTCAACTTGGAGATACGAGTCGCGTTTTAAGTCAAGATGTTTTTCCAAACATGAAAAACGTTGAAGGCCACACACTTATGGTTACAGATGGAACATCATTATTGGGCGCTGATGATAAAGCTGGTGTAGTTGAAATTATGGAAGCTTTAAAATACCTAACTTCACATCCTGAAATAAAACATGGGCGTATACGTGTTGCATTTACGCCAGATGAAGAAATCGGTAGAGGTCCTCATGAATTTGATGTCGAACGCTTTAACGCTGACTTTGCGTACACGATGGATGGTAGTGAATATGGAGAATTACAATATGAAAGCTTTAATGCTGCTGAAGCGATCATAACTTGTCACGGAGTCAACGTACATCCAGGTTCAGCAAAAGACGCTATGATTAATGCTGTATTATTAGGTCAGCAATTTAATTCATTACTTCCACCAAACGAAGTCCCTGAAAGAACTGAAGGTTATGAAGGTTTTTATCATTTGATGAAAATGAATGGTGACGTTGAAAAAACAACACTTCATTATATTGTTCGCGATCATGACAGTAATCAATTTGACTTGCGTAAAAAACGTTTAGTCGAAATTAAAAATGATATCAATACGCATTTTGAAGACAATCCTATTGAAATTGAAATCAATGATCAATATTATAATATGGGTGAAAAAATTTCGGCAAATCCACATGTTATTGACATACCAAAACGTGTTTTTGCTAAATTAAATATCCCAGCCAATACCGCCCCAATTCGTGGAGGTACAGATGGTTCACAACTCTCTTATATGGGGTTACCTACGCCAAATATCTTTACTGGCTGTGATAATTTCCATGGTCCTTTTGAATACGCATCTATTGATGTAATGGAGAAAGCTATTAAAGTCATTATCGGCATTACTGAAGAAGTCGTACAAACTTATCAAAAATAATTATATATGTATTAAAATAGGTTCCAAGACATTTTCATATGTCTCGGAACCTTAATTTTTATCATGCTTAACAACATATTCTCACTAAAGGATAGCAACATAACGGATGCAGTTACTAAAAACTATTTATCATAATAATAATTTGAAACGCCATTCAAAAAGAAAACTAGCGACGCACTTTAATCCTGAATCTATTTGTTTATATCAAATTGCGTTTTTAATAACTTAATCGCTTGAACAGTGTAATGCCTGATTTGAATTCCCATTTTAAAATCAGTAAAACTTTCTGGCATTTCAATAAATGTATTAAACATTGCGGTAACACCTATAGATTCAAACAAATCAAACTTATCATCAGTGGCACAAATTGCTATTGAAGGCTTATTATATTTTGTAGCTAATTCTGCTAAGCGTAAGGTTGTTGTTTCAAGAATTTGATCTTCTTCATTTATACCTTCACCAAAAATGATTAAATCTGCTTGCTCAATCAATGCATCTAAATGTGTGATTTGATCTACGAGTTCATGGCTAGTCATGATTTCTGCATTATAGAGCGCATTTAATACTGCAGCGATACCACCACCAGCGCCACCTCTTTGCACTGGCCCAAGCACAAGTCTTAGTTCACTTTTGAACATTTCACTTAAGTACCAAATCAAGTTATCAATTTCAGCAGCATTGCTACGTGTTATCCCATAAGCCTCATAAGTCTGCATAATCTCACTATTTTTACCATAAATTTTACTATCAAAATCTGACATTAATTGAAAACGTACGTTATTTAATTTTGGATGTAATCCGGAAATATCAATTTTACGTATATATTTCAATTTATGGCTACCTTGTCGTAAGTCAATTTCCTGCGCTTCGTCATCGTAAAACTTAGCACCCAATGCTTGTAACATACCAGCGCCTCCATCAAAGCTACCCATACCACCAAGGGAAATAACAATATGCGTCGCGTCGTTCTCTAAAGCACCTAATATAACTTCTCCCAAACCATAACTTGTACGTTCATTAATTGGCTTTTGACCTTTTAAAAACAGATTACCTTCAATCACAGTCATACCACTATCTGTGATGCCATATACAGCTTCTACTTCTTCCATATCAGCATCATGTGTCAACATTCTATATTTAGTACCTGACTGCCAAAGAAAGACAGAATCCATAAGCTCATGGCGTCCATTAAATAAAGGTACTTGCACTATGTCTGCTTTTTCAATTTGGCTAGCTACCGCTTCTTCAACATAACGATTCGCTTGATAGCTGGAAATAATCCCATTAAATTCATCCATCGCAACTAAAACTTTCATTTTTGTCACCTCTAGTATTTTTATTTTAAAAATTTTAATTGATAAAAGTAAAAAATTGGATATATGATTACTTTTCAATTTTATACACCCGAATATATGAACACCACATACTTTACCTGTATATGTGCAACAATAAAATCGTAGTCTACATTTCTTATTCAATTATTTATTATACATGCCAGAAGAAAATTTTTCACATTATAAGAAACGCTTGTTAAACACCTACCTCATTGATAAGCGCTTAACAAGCGTTTGAATCTGTATTTTATTGTAGTTTATTCTTCAGCGCTTGCTAAAGTCGAAACATTAATGTCTTCATGACTCGCATTCCAAATTGCTTGTCCCTCAACAAAATAAAATGCTTGTGGTGATTCATGTTTTACACTAGTTTTTTCTTCTATATAATCAGATAATTCACGTTCTTGTTGTACAATTAAATAATAACCATCCATATCTCTTTCATATAAAAATTTGTTGAATTGGTCAATTGCATTTGCTGAAATCGGGCATGTTTCGCTATGTTTCAGTACAAATACATATTTATTTTCATTAATAATTTGCTCAAACTGGTCAATCGAACTCAGCTTTATAGCCATTCTATTCACCTCTAAAAATATTTAACACACATTGATTTTTCAAAAAGTGTGAAATTTACACGATATACTCGCATCATTGTTTCCAATTATACACAACTCTCTTTTTGTTGTTAACTGTTTATTTTAAATTTTATAACTTTAGTAAAAAATCTTTTTAATTAAAGTCTTCTTTCACATTATTATATTCTTTGTCAAAATCAGCGTCAAACTCCTCTAAATCTTCACCCTTCTTAGGTAAATCTTTAGCATTGATTTTGTCCAATTGTTCGCTAATATCTATCGTCTCTTTTCGAGTTTCATAATAATTTTGTAAGCTGTAATACATTTCTATGGCATTTTTACGAGCATCATTGACATAATTATTTGTTATTGCTGTTTGATTCAAATCTTTAATTTGCTTATCAATTAAAGGCATAATTTGTGTTTCTATAGACTGTTTTACTTTTGTAGCATCCGTTGAGTTCGCTTCTTTTTCAGCTGTGTTTTTCAACTCTTTATTATTTTGCTCTAATTTATGTTTAAAATTATTTACATCAGTTGTCGAACCAGCGTCACTTGCTTTTTGTATATGTGCTTCAACCTGGGATCTATTTTTTTCAAATAACTTAGTATAATCTAAGATATCTTCGTTTGCCTTAACTGCTTGATTGCACAAATCTATGAAGTTTTTTAAGTTATTAATAGCTGCTTTTTTATCTTCCACTGACTTTAAATATGTTGATTTTAATTCTTTAGTTTCTTCAGAATCAGCAGGTAGTTTTTTTGCTGACGCTTCATAATTATCTAGCTTAGGAATCAATTTACTATTTACTTTATTTTGCAACTCGTTAAATTCTTTTTTATTTTTATCTGTCATATCTGTCTTGCTTAGATCATCTAAACGCTTTAAATGAATATCATCTATGACTTTTTTTAGTTCATTCTCCTTGGTTTTTACGTCATTAAGCGTACTATCAAAGTCTTTAAATTCGGTAGCTCCTTCATTGCCACATGCGCTTAGTGTAATTGAAAAGCAAAACAATAAAACAATGCAAATTATTTTTTTCATTTCTGCACTCCTTATCAATCAGTATTATACAGAAACTTATTTAACTTGAAAATGATATATGATATATTGTTTCAGAATTTACAGTTTAACAGTTCTATCAAAACATTGAAAGGCGTGGACAACCTACATGTATTCTCATATCCAACCATTAATAACAGAAGATCATAACAACATTTATGGACAACGATACCAAGAACTAAGCGACATCCTCTTTAACTTACTTGATACACCTGTTAAATCAACACATCATATCGGTGGAACTTCACACTTTAACTATCCTACCGAGCCTATTCTAGATATATTAGTGGGTGTAAATAATTTACACGACATTACATCCCTAGATGAAAAACGTTTGAATTATGAGGGATTCTACCGCTTGCACCATCCATATAAGAAAAAAGTGGTTATGGCACAATTTAATAACTTAATTGAATTGAAACAAGTCACTCGTTTACATATCATACAAAAGGACTCGAAACTTTATAATGATTATTTGCAAACAAATTTTTCACTCAGTAAAAAGAGCCCCTTAGTCACGACATTTGGCCAAGCAAAACAATCTGCTTCAACTACTGCTATAAATATCCGCGACTATGAAAATAAGAAGCAACAGCTGTTTGACAATTTCATAAAACATTTAAGTGATGGCTTGAAAGATACTGATTTGTAATTAAATATGCTTAAACACTTATATGAATATATCAAAATGATTAAAATAGGTATTTATAACTTGCACATGTAATTTAAGTCACTTTAACTAAAATCTTGTTTCTACATGAAATCCTTAAATGTATCAATTAAAGTTTTAAAAAATAATGAATATTATCCTAAGATTTTAGCCAAGCGCACAAATCATTGGTATAATAAATAAATGAATTCAACAAGAAAGGATGTTCTATAGTTGCATAAAGATAACATCTTAAAGGAATTAAAAGCAATTGTACCATCAGAAATTATTAAAATTGATGAGCCCTTAAAAAAGTATACTTATACGCAGACTGGTGGTAAGGCTGATTATTATCTTTCCCCTACCAAAAATGAACATGTTCAAGCCATCGTTCACTATGCCTATACTAAAGATATTCCTGTAACCTATTTAGGAAATGGTTCTAATATTATTATTCGCGAAGGTGGTATTCGTGGAATTGTTATTAGCTTACTTTCACTTGATTATATCGATGTATCAGATGATGCAATCATTTCTGGTAGTGGCGCAGCAATCATAGATGTTTCGCGCACTGCAAGAGACCATGCCCTAACAGGACTTGAATTTGCATGCGGTATACCTGGCTCGATTGGCGGCGCTGTATTTATGAATGCAGGTGCTTATGGTGGAGAAGTAAAAGATTGTATAGATTATGCCCTTTGTTTAAATGATAAAGGCGATTTGATTACGTTAACGAATAAAGAATTGGAATTAGATTATCGTAATAGTATTGTGCAACAAAAACACTTAGTGGTCTTAGAAGCTGCATTTACACTTGCACCTGGTAATCTAGAAGATATACAAGCGACTATGGATGATCTAACTGAGAGAAGAGAAACAAAACAGCCATTAGAGTACCCATCATGTGGTAGTGTTTTCCAACGTCCACCGGGCCATTTCGCGGGTAAATTAATTCAAGACTCTGATTTACAAGGTCATCGTATTGGCGGAGTTGAAGTATCTAAAAAGCATGCTGGCTTTATGGTGAATGTTGATAAAGGTACGGCTACTGATTACGAAGATTTAATTCACTACGTTCAAGAAGTTGTAAAAGAAAAATTTGACGTTGATCTCCATCCAGAAGTGAGAATCATTGGAGACCATCCTGTTGATTAATAGGAGTAAAGACTATGATTAATGTATACGGTTCTACAGTAGATAATGAATCTCGGTGTACACATTATCAAACACCATTAGACATCATTGCGATTAAATTCAAATGTTGTAACAAATACTATCCTTGCTACAAATGTCACAATGAACATGAAAACCATAGCATACAGCGATGGAATTCAGATGAATTTAATGAAAAGGCAATTTTATGTGGCGTTTGCCATCATGAAATGACCGTAAATGATTATATGATGATTGAAGCTTGTCCTGAGTGTGATGCACATTTTAACAATCGTTGTAAGTATCACTATCATTTATATTTTTCAGTTTAATTAACTATTTAAAAATACGTGTCACATCATTTTTGATTAAACAGAAGATGTAACACGTATTTTTTATACTTACTTGTTATATTTGGATAATATTAAAACAACACCTTCACAAAAGTTGAAGGTGTTGTTTATTTTAAGTATTAGTATTTATGTACCAAACTATTTCATTTGTTATAACTTTATTTATTAATTCAAAATTTCACACTTTGATCGTATGACGATTTTTCAGATAGGCTATTAATGATCTATTTTATCACTAACAAATTGAACGAAAGTCTCTACATCACCTTTTTGAATATCCTTCATAGGCATTGGTCCAATATTAAATTTAAAATTAATCTTTTCACCATCATAGTCAATTGATTCTATTTCATTATACGCGATACTTCTATAATAAAATTCCCCGTTCATATCCACATTTAAAATAACTCTTTCGCTTGTGGCTATAAAAGCACCTTCAAATTCTGAAGAACCTTGTACAGAATATTCTATCGTCCCTAATACATTAGGTCCTTTTTTCTCAGTTGGATATAAATCATTTGGATTAACATTATCTAATATCATGTATCTCAATCCCCCTACATTCGATGTTTTAATTTTTACAAGTTGATGTTAGAGGTTTATTTTCTAAAAATCAACTTGTATTCTTTATGTGATTATAACATTACTAACTTAAAGTTTAATAATATATTGATTTATTCAAAATCAATATAACATGTATATCCAATCATTATTTATAATATTATATATGTGTTGTAACTTAATAATTCTACTATTTCTTAATCAGCTATAAGACTGGCTTCGCACATAAAAAAAGAGAGCCTAGTATGCTCCAGACTCTCGATTCAGATGTTTCCCCACAAATAACATCTTTAACTTTATTTTTCTAATGCCTTCTCAACTTCTTCAATTTGTTTAATTGCTGTTGTTGTAGAACCACTTGCAAAGTACCAAAGTTTAGGATCTAACTCATACACTTTGTTATCTTTAATTGCATCCACGTCTTTAATCACATCATTACCTAATGCATTTTTAGCTGTTGATTTACCACCAATTGCTTGTCCACGGTCCATTGCAAAGATAATACTTGGATTTTTCTCTGCTACGTATTCATTAGTGACATTTTGACCATGTTTACTATTTTTAATATTATCATCAGCTGGCGTGAAGCCCATTGTGTCGAATATCATTGCACCGAAACGTTCTCCTGCTCCGAATGTTGATAATTCACCTTCATTTACTAATAAGAATAAAGCTTTGTTATCTTTTAAATCTTTTGTTTTATCTTTGATACCAGCAATTTTATCATCTAATTTTTTAGTTAGTGATTTTGCTTTGTCTTCTTTATCATAAATTTTACCTAAAATTTCAGTATTCTTTTTCAATGAATTTACTTCATCTTTATCGTCAACACCAACGTAAACTACTTTTGCATCTGGTGCAGCTTTTTTAAATTCATCTAGATTTTTTTGATTCGCTGTTCGTCCAGAAATATAGATAACTTCTGGTTTAGCTTCTGCAACTTTATCGAAATTAACTTCTTTTAGACTTCCAGTATTCAAATATTTTTCATCTTTGAAATCACTTAAGAAATCTGGCAATGATTTATTGCCTTCACCTTTAGGAAGTGCTTTAACTTTATCTTCAAGTCCCATTTCTTTCATTGTATCTAAAGTACCATAATCAAAGACAACTGCATTTTTGGGATTTTTAGGAACTTCTACAGTTTCTTTAACAGCTTTAGCATCACTACCATCGCGTTTTTCACCACTTGCTTGATAGTTATTTTCAACCTTTACTGTTTTATCTGAACTTTCACCCTTTGAATCAGCATCTGAATTCTTTTTGTCATCTGATCCACCATTGCTACATGCTACTAATAAAAACATTAAACCTACTACTAATAATATACTTAATTTTTTCATGTGCTTAACTCCTCCTGTATTTCTAAATGGTGCACTCCTTTTTTATGTCCCTAAAAGTTAACAACGTTACAGTTGCATCACTCCCCTCAAAGTCAACATTAATTACATTGAATGTGCCAATGCTAAATCTTGATGCGCTGTTAACTCATCGTAATAAACACATATACGTTGCCCACGAATTTCTTCAATCCTAACATCCATATCGTATAGCGTTTTTAATACATCTGTTTGTATAACATCATTTTTTGTACTGGCTTTTACAAGTTGACCGTCTTTTAATGCGATGATGTCATCAGAATAGCAAGACGCAAAGTTAATATCATGAATCACAACGACTATCGTTTTATTCAAATCTTGCGCGAGCCTACGTAGTGTTTGCATAATCTGAACTGAATGTTTCATATCAAGATTATTCAATGGCTCATCTAATAATATGTATTCAGTGTCTTGAGCAATCGTCATAGCTACATAAGCTCGTTGGCGTTGCCCTCCAGAAAGTGTTTTTAAATAACGATCTCTTATTTCATTTAATTGTAATAAGTCTAATGCGTATTCAACTTGATCTCTATCTTCTTGTTTTAATCGACCTTTTGAATGTGGAAAACGTCCAAATTTCACAAGTTCTTCAACAGTAATATTTAATTCTGTATGGTTGGATTGTTTTAAAATTGCTAATTTTTTAGCTAACTCATTACTTTTGTAATCCCTAATTAACTTTCCTTCAATTTCAATCGTACCTGATTCAAAGTCAATCAACCTTGTTATAGCTGACAAAAGTGTACTCTTCCCTGCACCATTTGGACCTATCATAGTTGTCAATTTTCCTTTGTTGATTTCAACGTTTATATTTTGCAAAATTGCTTTATCTTGTATCGTCTTATTAAGACCTTGAACTTTGATCAATGCGCATGTCTCCTTTTTATTAACAGATAAATGAAGTAACTTCCACCAACTAAATCAATGATAATGCTAACTTGCGTAGTTGCTTCAAAGAAATTTTCAACGACTGCTTGGGCTAGAATTAAACTTAACCAACTAATACAAATCGTTGCTGGCAAAATATACTTATGTTTATATGTTTTCATTAATTCATGTGCTAAATTGACTGTTAGTAAACTTAAGAATGTGATAGGTCCAACTAAAGCTGTTGAAATTGATACCAACACAGACACTAAAATTAATAATAATCGCGTTAAAGTTTTATATGATATCCCTAAGTTAATCGCTTGGTCTCGACCTAATAACAGCACGTCTAAATATGGTATTGCGTATACAGTGATCAGGATAAGAACAATAAGTATAATGCCACATAAGGTTACGAGCTTACTATTGGAAGCATCAAAATTTGCAAACATTGCGCTTTGGACCGCTAAAAAATCTTCTGGATTTATAATTAGTTCTAAAAAGCCTGTAATACTTCTAAAGAAAGTTCCTAAAATGATACCAACCAGTAATATAAAATACACTGATACATCACCAATACTAAAAATACCTTGGAATAGTAGTAACGAAAATCCAATCATAACTATTATAGAAATTAAAAAGCTTAAATATAAATCTGTAACAAATACTGATTGTACACCGAATACGAATATAATTAGTACTTTTACAAACATATAAATCGCATCTAATCCCATTATAGAAGGCGTTAGTAATCTATTGGTCGTAATCGCTTGGAAAATAACTACAGATGCTGCTATTGCACCACCTACTAAAACCATAAGTATGAGCTTTCTCAAACGACTAGTAAATTGATATCGGAATATTTCAAAATCAATACCTACTAGAAGGTAAACCGCTGCTACTATGACCGTACAAGAAATTAATATGTACATTTTTGTTTTAGCGCTAATTTGCATAGTTATGTCTTCCTTTCATTAGCAAGATTAAGAAAATAATAGTGCCAAAGACACCAATTGTTAAGCCGATATTAATCTCATATGGATAAACAATCAGTCTGCCGATAATGTCTGAAAACATAACAAAAATTGCACCTAACATTGCTGTATGCGGTAAAGCATTTTTCAAATGATCTCCTCTAAAAATCGATACAATATTTGGGACAATAAGCCCTAAAAAAGGTAATGTTCCTACGGTAACAACTACTAAAGCTGTAATCGTGGCTGTGATAAATAAGCCAATGTTAATAATTCTTTCGTAGTTAACACCTAAATTATTACTGAAATCTTTTCCCATTCCTGCGATTGTAAAATGATTCGCAAAAATATATGTAAATATTAGTAACGGTATACTTAAGTATAAAATTTCATACCTTCCACTCGTAATAATGGCAAAATTACCATTTAACCAGTTACCGATACTTTGAACTGTATTCGTTCTAAGTGCTATAAAAGTTGAAAAACTCGAAACAATACCACCGAGCATGATTCCTAACAGCGGAATAAAAATAACATCGGTAAAACGAATATATTGAACTAATTTTACAAATAAAAAAGTACCTGCAATACTCAAAACTACTGCAAAAACTAATTTAATCATGATATTTTCTTGAGGGAAAAATATCATTGATATTAAGATGCCTAGTTTTGCCCATTCCATAGTCCCAGCTGTAGTTGGACTCACAAATTTATTTTGCATCATTTGTTGCATGATCAAGCCAGCGAGTGCTAGCGTACTACCTGATATTAATATACTAACAGTCCTTGGAATTCTACTTGAGACTATAATATTCATTTGCTCTTTAGAAAGTGTGAAAATGTCAGTAATTGAAACCTTACTCACACCTATAAAAAGAGAAAGGATAGTAAGTAATGATAAAATGATAGCTAAAACAATACCATTTAAAAAAAATTTCATAATGATATACCTCTAATCCTTTCATAATTGCGAATTATTCATGATGTTAACCATTGGTTATGATAATCATTATCAGTGGTTATAATAAAATTTTACCATTTTTAAACGTAAATTCAATAGCAATCAGTGATTTAAATAAAAGTATTTAATTGTATACTATATACAAAAAATATTCAGTTTACTATCTATCAATTATTTCTTGCTGAAATATTAATGTATCTTTTTCATTGATTTCTTCCTGAAATATTTGTCTCTAACTACTAATATCATATAAAAATAAGCCTTCTAAAAGTTTAACTTTTAGAAGGCTTATTGATTATATAATTAACATTAATACACTAAAACTAATCTTATATTTATAAATTTGGTTTAATCTTCGAAAATAAAGTCTTCGTCTTTTAACGCTTCAACGTTTAAAGCTAATGTATAACCATCACCTTTTACAGAGAAGAAGTCATGGTTTTTAGTAGTAGTGTCTAAAGCATTTTCTATAATTGGATTAAATTCACGTTCTTCGAAATATGGATCGAATCCTAAATTAGACAACGCTTTGTTACCATTATACCTAACATAATTAAGTACATCTTCAGATAAACCAATATCATCATAAAGTGAATGTGTATAAGCAACTTCATTTCTATATAAATCTTCTAATAATTTATACATTTCTTGATCTGCTTGTTGTTTCTCACTTTCTGAAAGTTCATTACGTAAACTTTGTGCATCCATACCAGTAAACACACCATGAATAGATTCATCTAATAATATCTTACGGATGATTTCTCCAGATGTAGTCATTCTACCTTGTCCTGCAAGATATAATGGGTAATAGAAACCAGAATAGAATAAAAATGTTTCTAAGAATACGCTTGATACGCGCGCCATATATTGATCAAAAAACGAAGCTTCTTTGCCCCATAATTTATGATAATTATTAACTATTTTATCTGATTTATATTTCAAATGTGGTTCTTCAATAACCCATTTGTCTAATAAATAGTTTGTTTCACTAGAAGGTAGTAATGTTGTAAAAATATGCGAATAACTTTTAGCGTGGATTTGTTCCATCATAGCCATAAATGAATAAACGGCTTTCTTACGCAAATCTGTCGTGTGTAACATGATCAGTGGCATACCATCGTCTGCTTGATGAGTATCTAAACCTGTTAATCCTGCTAAAGCTTTTTTGAATGTTTCTTTTTCGGGTTCAGATAATGTTTTCCAGCTTGCAATATCTTTAGATACCTTAAATTCTGTTTCTACCCACATTTGAGAAATGTTTTGTCGCCAAAACATATTGGTCATGTCTTCTTGTGTATTCCAATTGACTGCTTTCATTTAGATAATGTCCCCTATCTAGTAAAAATTTAATTAAAGCAGTGATTTACAGCCTAATCTGATTCTTAGATTAGACTGCTTTTATATAATCACTTAACTCGACTCTTATTGCTTATTTATATTGAACAACTTGTACATTCTTCAACACTCAATAATTTATTTCTAGTGTAGTATAAAGATTTTAATCCTTTATGATGTGCATATACATAAAGTCTAGATAATTCACGTGTAGAAATTTCGGAATTTACATATAAAATTGTAGAAATACCTTGATCCACGTGAGTTTGAATAGTTGAGATTAAATCTATTAATTTCATTTGATCTGTATTAAATGCAGATTTATAGTACCACATTGTCTCTGGTGATAAGAATGGCATTGGATAGAATGTTTCTGCATTACCGTAAGTACGGCGCTCAATTTGGTCAACGATTGGCATAACTGAACTAGTTGCATTTTGTACATATGAAATACTTTGCGTTGGTGCAATAGCTAAACGATATGCATGGAATAAACCATGTGCTTCTACTTCTTTTTGTAAAGCTTTCCAATCTTCAGCTGTTGGAACTTCAAAACCTTCAAATAATTTACGAACTTTTTCATATTTTGCTTCAAAATTTTGAGTTGTATAGAATTCGAAGTACTTGCCGTTTGCGTAATCAGATTTTTCGAAGTCTTTGTATACTTCTTGTCTTTCTTTAGCAATTTCCATTGAACGTTCAATAGAATAATAGTTCATCATCATGAAGAAAATATTAGCGAAATCTTTCGCTTCTTCAGATTCATAACCAATTTTATTTTTAGCTAAGTAGCCATGTAGATTCATTACACCTAATCCTACTGAATGTAACTCTCTATTAGCTTTTCTAACGCCAGGTGCATTTTGAATATCCGCTTCATCACTAACAACCGTTAAAGCGTCCATACCTGTGTGTACTGAGTCTTTGAATTTACCTGATTCCATTACATTAACAATATTTAATGAACCTAGATTACATGAGATGTCACGTTTAATTTCATCTTCAGTGCCATAATCATTGATAATAGAAGTCTCTTGTAATTGGAAGATTTCAGTACATAAGTTGCTCATTTTAATTTGTCCGATATCAGAGTTAGCATGCACTTTGTTTGCATTATCTTTAAACATTAAATATGGGTAACCTGATTGTAATTGTGTTTGTGCAATCATATTTAACATTTCACGTGCATCTTTTTTCTTTTTATCAACATTCGGGTTAGCAACAAGTTCATCGTAATATTCATCTAAGTTAATATCATCTAAAGTAACACCGTATTCTTTATAAACTGTATGCGGTGCAAACATATGGAAATCTTTGCCTTCTTTTGCAAGATCGAAGAACTTAGATGGCACAATTAACCCTGTTGAAATTGTAGACAAACGTAAATCTTCATCAGCGTTTACTTTTTTCGTATCTAAAAACTCTTCAACATCGTAGTGGAAAATATTTAAATAAACCGCGCCCGCACCAGGACGTTGTCCAAGTTGATCTGCATAGCTAAAGCCGCCTTCAAGTGATTTTGCAACTGGAAGTACACCTTTGGCAACGCCTTTTATACCTTTAATCGCTTCACCACGCGCGCGTAATTTAGATAAATTAATAGCAACACCGCCACCAATTTTACTTAATTGCTTAGCTGTTGAATCAATGAAATTAATTGAATTCAAACTGTCATCTGTTTCAAGCAAGAAACAAGATACGAGCTCACCACGACGAGCACGACCGGCATTTAAGAATGTAGGTGTTGCTGGTTGGTAACGTTGTTCAACCATTGCTGAAATAAATTGTTTAGCTGTCGCTTTATGTCCATTTGCTAGATATAATGCAACGATTGCTACGTGTTGCTTATAGTCTTCTAAATACTGACTTTTATCATTTGTTTTTAAAGCATAATCTTTGAAAAACTTACTTGCAGACATGTAACTCGCAAATTCAAATGGAATGCTTTTAGCGTAATCTGTTATTTCTACTAAATCTTCTTCTGAGTATTTTGCAAATAAGTCAAAATAGAAATCATTATCAACGAGATAGCGAAGGCGTTCGATTTCAGTATCAAAGTATATCGTCTTATCTTCTATTTCCTCTAAATAAACTGCCAATGCTTCTTGATCCTTTTCTAAATTGAAAAAGCCATTATCTTTACGTTTAGTAACCTCGTTATTTAACTCAATATGATTGTATTTCTTCTCGTCCATAATCTTCATTGAAATGCCCCACCTTATCTTTAAATTCGCTAATATCATTTTGTGTTCCTTGTACTTCAAATTTCATTAATAAAGGAACTTGATATTTTTCTGAGATAGACCGTCCAGCTTTCGCAAAGTTTTGACCCCAATTGCGATTTCCGCTTGCTGCAACGCCTTTTAATAAATTTTTATTTACATCTAAAAATGACTGAACTGGTTGTGGTACTTCGCCAAATCCTATCGTTCCAGTGACCAATATGAATGGTTCTTCGATTTTCTCAGAACAATTACTTTGTGTAATTTCCATCACATTCGTAAGCTCAGTTTTTTTGATAAATCTGCGCACATTGCCGGAAAATGAAAAATAGACAACCTTCATTGGACCACCTTCTTTCTTATATTTAACTCATATTTTATTAATGAAAAATCACAAGTAAAAAAATTGAACTATTACAATTCTCACTTAATAAATAAATACTCGTATTAACTTTTGGAGTAAACCACTATATATAGTAAACTTGTTATCTATATATTGGTATGTAAAAAATCATTAATTAAGTATTTATGCTTGATTTGTCATTATTAAACGCTCTCAATAGTGTTATTTTACTTAAAATTTGGTTTATTATAAATAAAGTGACAACGTGTATAAAACACAATATATTGTGTTTCGTCCCGACTATCAATACTATATTATGTGTTTCATTATACATAATTCAGAACCTTATTTAAAGACCTTTGTTTTTGACAAAATCTTGAAAATCAGAGATAAATGGCACCAATTCAACTTTAAACTGATGTTTTTGATTACAAAAAAATTTTTTTCTAAATTTAAGGTTTTTTCATTTGCTTTTTTTGAAAAGCATGTAACGCTTGATTTACCGTGGTTTAGGCATTAACGCCCATCCTGTTGTTTACAACATAAATTACACAAGCTATAAATTTCATTTAGATAAGTTATAGGTTACAGTATAAAAACAAGAACGTTTGTTCTCTTTTTTTATAATCATAATATAGTTACTTCATACTTTCAAGGATATATACATATTCTAGAAAAATATGCTAATATAAATACGTTAAAAACTAACAATTGAGGCGATACATGTGAATCCTAAAGTTAAGGGTATCATTGCCATACTTATTTCAGCAGTTGGTTTTAGCTTTATGTCTGTTTTCTTCAGACTAGCTGGTGACTTACCAGTATTCCAAAAGTCACTTGCTCGAAATTTAGTAGCAATGTTTATACCAATGTATTTTATTTTCAAATATAAACAACCTCTATTTGGTAAACTCAGCAGTCAGCCCCTGTTGATTTCACGTTCAACATTAGGTTTGATTGGTGTTTTGCTAAATATTTATGCAATAGATCATATGATTCTAAGTGATGCTGATACTTTAATGAAGTTAAACCCATTTTGGACTATCTTACTTAGTTTAATATTTTTAAATGAAAAGGTTCGTAATTATCAATTTATAGCTATGATTGTAGCGATAGCAGGAATGTTATTTGTAGTGAAACCAGAGTTTTCTTCATCTATGTTTCCAGCTATAGCCGGTTTATTATCTGGCATATTTGCAGCAAGTGCTTATACTTGTGTCAGAGCACTTAGTACACGCGAAGCACCCTATACAATTGTGTTTTACTTTTCATTCTTTTCCATTATAGTTCTAATACCATTTACTATATTTACATTTGAGCCAATGACAATGACTCAGGTATGGTATTTAATCGGTGCTGGTTTATCAGCTGCCGCAGGTCAAATTGGTATTACGCTTGCTTATAGCTACGCACCTGCTAAAGATATTTCCATCTTTACTTACGCATCTATTATCTTTACCGCGTTATTTGGCTTTATCTTATTTGGGGAATCGCCCGACTTTTATGCAGTGCTTGGCTATATGATTATCATTGCATCTAGTTACTATATGTTTGAAAAGGCTAGAAGACAACCTACTACTGTTCAAAAAGCAGAACAAAAACCATAAATTTAAAGGAGTTTTTTAATTATGAGCGAAGGACGTAACACAGAAGATTTACAAGATATTACTCTACTTGGCAATCAAAATAATAAATATGAATTTGATTATGACCCAGCTGTCTTAGAATCCTTTGACAACAAACACCCAGGACGTGACTACTTTGTAAAATTCAACTGTCCAGAATTCACATCACTTTGTCCAATTACAGGTCAACCTGATTTTGCGACAATTTATATTTCTTATATACCAAATGTAAAAATGGTTGAGTCAAAATCATTAAAACTATACTTATTTAGTTTTAGAAATCATGGTGATTTCCATGAAGATTGTATGAATATCATTATGAATGATTTAATCGAATTGATGGACCCTCACTATATTGAAGTTTGGGGCAAATTCACGCCTCGTGGCGGTATTTCAATCGATCCTTATACAAATTATGGTCGCCCAGATTCTAAATATGAAAAAATGGCAGAACATCGTTTAATGAATCACGATTTATATCCTGAAAAAATAGATAACCGTTAGTATCCTATTTCCATAAACTATCAAAGAAGATTGCCTAATTTACATCTTTGATAGTTTATTTTTTATACTTTTTTATCATTAATTAACTGATTATTCATTAAATTTTGTACTTTTCATATATACGCTTGTTATTTTTTTGAAAACGGTATAAAATAAATCCAACCGTTTAAGGGGAGGGAATTTATGAAAAAGATTGATTACACACACGAAGAAATAATGAAAAGTATTCCAAATAAAGGTTTCTTCGGACATCCAAAAGGACTAAGCACACTTTTCTTCACTGAATTTTGGGAGAGATTCAGTTACTATGGTATGAAAGCCATTTTGATTTTTTATCTATACTATAGCGTAGCTGAAGGTGGTTTCGGATTAAGCCAAGCCGTCGCGATGCAAATCGTTGCAATATACGGTACCTTAATCTACATGTCGGGCGTGATTGGCGGTTGGATTGCTGATAGGATTACTGGTACTCAAAATGCCGTCTTCTATGGTGGTATCCTCATCATGATTGGTCATTTATTGCTATCATTACCAAATAATTTAACATTAGTCATGGTTGCATTAGCTGTCATCATTGCAGGTACGGGTTTGTTAAAACCAAACATCTCAACTACAGTTGGTGAATTATATGACCGTAATGATGTGCGCCGAGACTCTGCATTCACATTATTTTATATGGGAATTAACTTAGGTAGTTTACTTGCACCGTTATTAACTGGTTTCTTACAAACTAGAATTAGTTTCCACGCAGGTTTCTTAGCTGCTGCAATCGGTATGTTCTGTGGTTTAGTTGTCTATGCGATTAAACGTAAGAAAAACTTAGGTTTTGCTGGACGTAACGTCCCAAATCCATTAACAAGACCAGAAATTAAGAAATTCGGTTTTATATCTGGTGGTTTCATCTTATTATTCTTAGTTTATTTATTAGTTTTACATTTATTCAATGCACTGACGCTTGAAAACTTCAGTTTCTTAATTACTATTTTAGGTATCGTATTACCTATTTACATCTTTATTAACATGATTGTAAGTAAAGATGTAACTAAAGATGAGCGTTCGCGTGTATATAGTTACGTACCACTGTACATAACATCTGTAGCTTTTTGGATGATTCAAGAACAAGGATCAACAATTTTAGCAACATTTGCAGATAAAAAAACACAATTAGAAATGTCAGTCCTTACCAATGGATTATTCGACTTTACAATTCCAGCAGCTTGGGCACAATCATTAAATCCAATATTCATTGTTATTCTAGCACCGGTATTTGCAACGTTGTGGATGAAATTAGGCAAACACAACCCGCCTACTGTATATAAATTTGCATTTGGTGCAATTATTGCCGGTCTATCATATTTAGTAATGATTATTCCGTTAGCTACTGGTAATGAGTTAATTAACCCATTATGGCTTGTACTAAGTTTCTTATTGATAACAATTGGTGAACTTTGTATCTCACCTGTTGGTTTATCAACAACTACAAAATTAGCACCAATTACATTCACAGCACGTATGATGAGCTTATGGATGCTTAGTAACGCAACTGCACAAGGACTGAACGCACAACTCGTTGTTGTCTATACTAAGATGGATCAAAGTGATTACTTTATGTATTCAGGTCTTCTTGCAGTAGTCATTGGTGTATTATTATTACTCATTTCACCAAAAGTTAAACGCGCAATGAAAGGTGTTTATTAATTAAATTTATTGAACAGATGTTTAGGAGAAATAACTTTATATTTATGGTTTAACTACGCTCCTTTCGTCTATACTATACATGATTAGAAGCCCGAGACATTTATGTCTCGGGCTTTTTTGTCTTATCATTAGTTCTGACTACCTTTAAAAGTAGTTGATTTTAAATATGCCTGCCTTATATCTCTATCCACTAACACATTGCTAATCCATACACATATGCACTTTACAGACTTCATCTCTCCCCCTTTTATCATGAACATACTATTCTCAACTAAAATCCAGCACAAGAATTTCCATTTTATACATTCTGTAAAAAAAATATTTACATCTACCGAAATATAAATGCAATGCTATATTAACTATATTTTATCGGAACATTCAGAATATTCTTATTTTGAGAATATTATTGCAATTAAATTTAATTAAGCGTAAAATCTTTTTTATACATTTTTATTGGGAGCAAGGAAGGACGGGAATGTTTTATGCAAGATAAGTATACATCACAAGATCCAACAGTCGAATCAATTCCTCAAAAAGGTTTTTTTGGTCATCCTAAAGGCCTTGGTGTTTTATTCTTCGTAGAATTTTGGGAAAGATTTAGCTACTATGGTATGCGTGCATTATTAATTTTCTATATGTATTTCGCTATCAAAGACGGTGGCCTTGGTATGGATAAAAGCACTGCACAATCAGTTATGGCTGTGTATGGTGCTCTAATTTATATGACTTCAGTACTTGGAGGTTGGATTTCAGATAGAGTTACCGGCACACGTAAAGCCACATTTTATGGTGGCGTATTAATTATTATTGGCCACATTTTCTTAAGTTTACCATTAGATGTTATCGGTTTATTTATCTCAATGTTTTTCATTATAATTGGTTCAGGTTTAATGAAACCAAGTATTTCAAATATTGTTGGTAGACTATATCCAGAAAATGACACGCGTATTGACGCCGGTTTTGTTATTTTCTATATGTCAGTAAACTTAGGTGGATTACTTTCACCATTAATCTTAAATCAATTTGTTGATAGTGGAAATTTCCATGCAGGCTTCTTAATCGCAGCCTTTGGTATGGCACTTGGTTTAATTTGGTACATGATTTTCAATAAGAAAAACATTGGCGATGTTGGTACAAAACCTACCAATCCATTAAATCAGCAAGAAAAGAAAAAATATGGTTTAATATTTGCGGTTGTAACACTAATCATTGCCGCTGTGTTAATCATTACTGGTTTAACAGGTACACTTTCATTTAACATCGTAAGTACAACTGTATTAGTACTTGGTATAGCATTACCTATTATTTACTTTACAATAATGATACGCAGCAAAGAAGTAACAGACGATGAACGTTCACGTGTTATTGCATTTATACCATTATTTGTTTTAGGTGTTTTATTCTGGTCTATTCAAGAACAAGGGGCAAATGTACTCAACTTATTCGCCTTTGAAAGCAGTGATATGAAATTAAATATTTTTGGATGGAAGACAGACTTTGGTCCAACAATGTTCCAATCTATTAATCCACTGTTTATCGTATTACTAGCTCCAGTTGTTTCAATCATATGGGCAAAAATGGCTCGACGCCAACCAAGTATAGCGACAAAATTTGTTTTAGGTGCATTGTTAGCTGGTGCTTCGTATATCATGATCGGTTTAATAGGACACTCCTCAGATGGTTCAATGTTAAGTGTTAACTGGGTTATCCTTTCATATATCATCTGTGTAATTGGTGAGCTATGCTTATCACCAACAGGTAATAGTGCTGCTGTTAAATTAGCACCAAAAGCGTTTAACACACAAATGATGAGTTTATGGTTATTAACAAATGCATGTGCACAAGCGATTAATGGTACACTTGTTCATTTAATCGAACCACTAGGCTATAAAAACTATTTCTTATTCTTAGGTGTTATCGCAATTGTCGTAAGTCTTATTGTCCTTGCTTTTGTACCCAAAATTGTCAGAGGCATGAGAGGCATTAAATAATTTAAATTAAGATACAAACAAACCAAACGCTTAAACAAGTGTTTGGTTTGTTTTTTATTATTTTTAAATTTTTCTTTTTAATATACACTTATCTATAGGCGCAAAAATTTAGAATAGCTCTCATTTCTAACCATCACTCGTCATGAACACTAAAACATCATTTTATATGTACATAAAAATCACACAATTTGCTAACTCACTACTAGCTCATAACTATAATAAAAATTGGTATTTGCTTACTAAATGATTAAAGGCTATAATTTAGTCCCTAAACGTTATGTATTTATTTTGTTAAAAAATCGGGTAAATAATAAAATAGAACGCAAAATCAAAAGAAAAATGGTGAATAGATTGACTAAAACAAAATACAAACACGGTGTGTTATTTTATCATGAACACTCAGGTATAAAAGATATTTATAGAGCCTTGGGGGATGTAGCCTCTTCATTAACAACATTTTGTAAACATTTATCTATCCAACTAAGCGAGAATGAAGGTGATATTATCACTTTCTGTAAAGAAATAAAAAATCAAAGCTATAGCGATGATGTTGATATTATTTTCATTCTTGGTGGAGATGGCACAGTAAATGAACTTATTAACGGACTGATGCAAAGCGAATTAGATATTCCTATTGGTATTATTCCTGGCGGTACGTTTAATGATTTCGTAAAGACATTAAATCTTAATCCACGCCATAAAGTAGCAAGCCAGCAACTTATCAATTCAGAGTTACAAGCTTATGATGTAATGAAGATAAATGATCAATACGCACTTAACTTTGCAGGATTAGGTCTTATAGTGCAAAATGCAGAAAATGTGCAAAATGGGAATAAAGACGTTTTCGGGAAACTGAGCTATGTCGGTTCTACTGTTAAGACATTACTCAATCCAGAGCACTTTGATTACAAAATGACCGCAGATGGAAAAGAAATCAATGGCAATACCGCAATGATTGTTGTAGCAAACGGTCCATTTATAGGGGGAAGTCGTATTCCTTTAACAGACCTCTCACCTAGTGACGGTTATTTAAATATATTCGTTTTTGAAGAACATAGTTCAAGTGTAATAACTGATATATTTAAACAACGTGATAGTATGAATTGGAATAACATGACGGACGGTATTAAACACATCCTAGCTAAAGAAATAACTATTGAAACTGACCCACAAATGAAAGTAGACATAGATGGAGAAATTGCCTTAAATACACCACTCAACATTGAGATTGTGCCTAGCGCAATTAATATACTAACTCTACCGGACTCAAATATAGATACACAACAAACAGAAGAAGAGTAGCAAAAACACTGATTTACAACCTAATAACGTAAAAAATAAGATTTTATTAGTGGCTATAATACCAATAATAAAATCTTATTTTTAATGCTTGCATAATGTTTAAAATTTATAAATAAAAGCAGCAAAAAGGCAATAAACCCACCCACTTCACTGCTAACAAATATTCAAATCTTGTATTCACTATCTCCTAAAAAATACTGCTCTACATCTTTCCAATTATTAACACGTGCAAATCTATCATCATTAATATTATGTGTTGCTGTGTACATAATTGGTGTTCCAGTAAAGATACTTAACTGTCGTGGATTATCGTCAATTAAATAATCTGCGTTAACAATATCTTTTCGACCACAAAATACAAAATGTTGAGGATCAAGAAACGGGAAATACTCTCTCAACCAATTATATTTATCATGAAACGACGTCGGTACATCCATTGCAGCAGTGGCAATAAATACATCATAATGTTCAGTTAACTTCTTCACAACTTCTTGTGCATCAGCCATAACTTCTAATTTTTTAAAAAATCCAGGTTCACGTAAAATTTCAGTCAGTAAGCCATCATGTTCAGGCATCGCATGTCTTAATTTAATACCATCTAACATATCTATAGAAATACCTAAGTCTGTGCGTTTATTTACATCTTCAATTAATGCACCCACTGTATCAGCAAGTACTTCATCCATATCAATCGCTATTGATTTTCTAGTCATGTACTACTCTACTCCCTTTTTCTTACTTTATATTCTTTAATTTGTAACGTAATATATACATAACAAATCTATCCCGATACACCTCAATTATAGCAAAACACGTTCAACTAAACCAAAATTGAACATAGCATTAATATTATCATCTTCAAGTATTTTACTAGACCGATAGGATAGCCATATAATAAACACCATACTAATATTAATCAAATGCTAAATTTTGTATCGTTGAACGTTCATTAAGAATTATTTTTAGAAGTTAAACGCTTTAAGTACTTCTATCATTTTTTCATTTTGCTCTGGGAACCCAATTGTAATACGCACACCTCTAGGAAACTCTCTTGTAATACATCCTACATTTAACAATGCTTCATACAATTCGTGTGGCTTATCTGTTCTCACATAAATAAAATTCGTTTGACTAGGATAAAACGCATCACTTTGAGATAATTCAAAGAATTTTGCTCTCTCTTGAGCGTTGCGATCACGTATAGAAGCTAAATAAGCCTGGTCCTCTAATGCAGCTAAGGCAGCGTATTCTGATAGACGGCCAACATTAAATGGCGGACGTATAATGTTGTACTTATCAATAGCCTCTTTAGCGGCTACAACGTATCCAATACGCATACCTGCCAAGCCATATGCTTTAGAAAATGTACGCAATAAAAAGGCATTGGCAAATTGTTGTTGTAATGCTAATGTATCTGGGAAATCAGCAGCAGTAACAAATTCAACATATGCTTCATCAATAA
Source organism: Staphylococcus sp. Ze2 (assembly GCF_048568365.1). Lineage (NCBI taxonomy): Bacteria > Bacillati > Bacillota > Bacilli > Caryophanales > Staphylococcaceae > Staphylococcus > Staphylococcus sp. Ze2. Next base: position 2,460,141 of record NZ_CP183486.1, read on the forward strand.
TAACTGGGATATCACTCGGTACACGTTCTAAAAAACGCTGTAATTCATCATGTGAAAAATAAGTTCCCGTTGGATTGTTTGGATTACATAACCAAACCAACTTAGTATCTTTATCAATTTCCGCTAAAATACCTTCTAAATCAAAATGACCCTCTTGAAGCGGCACTTGTGTTACGTTTGCAGATTCTACAATTGCATTATGATAATATTGTCCAAATGTCATTTCACTTGTCACAATTTTATCTCCAGCTGTCAGTACTGCACGTGATATCATTAAGATAACTTCATCTAAACCAGCACCGAATAATATACGTGATGCATCTACATTTAAATGTTTGCTTATTGCTTCTTTTAATAATGGAGAACCCGTTTCAGGGTAAAATTGTAGCTCATCTAAATGTGCTTGAATGGCCTCATTAACTTTTGGTGTTGGACCATATAAATTCTCATTAGAAGCTAATTTATATAACTCACCTTCAATTCCGTATTGTTCTTTTAATGCTCGAGGTGATAGTCCTGGTTCGTAAGCTGATAATTGTTCAATTTGTTTCTTCATAGTTGCTTCGGTCCTCCTTGAATTTACAGAAATTTCAAAACTTAGTAACTATTATAAACCTTATAACAGACTAAAATCAATGTATCAATATAGACACCATTATTTATAAAGATAAAAAAATGAGACCAGCTAACTTAGTATTATGTTTCATACCAAGTTAACAGTCTCATATTATTTTATTAAGATTTATTTATCGATTAAATTATGTTTCTCTAGATAATTTTTTGCAACATTATAAGGGTCTTTCTTTTTCACTGTTACATCATAATTCATAGCCTGCATATCTTCGTCTGAAATTTTCCCAGCTAAGCGGTTTAGTGGTTTTTTAATTTCAGAATGTTCTTTCAGGTAAGATGTTTTAAACATTGGAGCTCCTTGATAAGGCGGGAACACATGCTTATCATCTTCTAAAACAATCATATCATATTGTTTTAATTCGGCATCCGTTGAATAAGCATCAATCAGGTTAATATCTCCATTCTCGATTGCTTGATAACGTAATTTTGGTTCCATTGTTTTTACATCACCTACATCTAGATCGTAGGCTTTTTTAACAGCTGGATATCCATCATCGCGATCATTAAACTCCAATGTAAAGCCTGGTTTAATCTCGTCACTTACTTTATTCAAATCGCCAATTGTTTTGATGTTATGTTTTTCAGCAAAATCTTTTTTTACTGCTAATGCATACGTATTATTGTATTTCATAGGTTTCAACATCGTCATATCATATTTATCTTCTAAACTAGACTTCGCTTGATTGTATACTTTTGCTTCCTGCTTAGATTTTAAATCTTCTTTAGTTAATTCACCTAATACAGTTCCAGTGAATTCTAAATAACCATCAATATCATCAGATTTTAGCGCGTTAAAAAGGAATGAAGTTTTCCCCATACCATCTTTAACTTCTACTGTATTATCGGTTTCTTCCTCGATTAATATTTTATACATATTAGTTATTACAGATGGCTCTGAACCTAATTTTCCAGCTAAAACAATCTTATCTCCTTTTTGGGCTAACAACGGTGCAATAATTATTAGCAATAAAATAATAACAATCGCTCCAAGTGACACCAAAAGTTTTTTATATGAAAGTTTTTGCATAAAACGTAACACTAAATCGAATAAAATAGCTAATAATGCCGCTGGTATGGCACCAATTAAAATAAGTGATGAATCATTTCTATCAATTCCCAGTAATATTAAATCACCTAAGCCGCCAGCACCGATTAACGCAGCTAACGTTGCTGTACCAATAATTAATACCATTGCCGTACGAACACCCGCCATAATGACTGGCATAGCAATCGGTAATTCTACTTTAATCAATCTTCTACCTGGTTTCATACCAATACCTTTTGCCGCTTCTACTAATGAGGCATCTACTTCCTTAATACCAGTATATGTATTTCTTAAAATTGGTAATAGCGCATATACAACTAATGCTATAACCGCCGGAACTTTCCCTATACCGAATAGCGGTATCATTAACCCTAACAATGCTAATGAAGGTATCGTTTGAAGTATCGCCGCGATATTCATAACAATTTCGGAAAGTTTACGTGTTTTTGTTAAAAATATACCTAACGGCACACCGATTATTGCTGCAATCAAAAGTGCTATAAAAGATAATTGTATATGTTCAAATATCGTTGTTATTAATTGTCCTCTACGCTCTAAAAGTGTATTAATGAAGGTATTCATTCATCATGACCTCCTTTATGCTCTGACAAAATTTGAAAAATGTCTTTTCGTCTTAACACTCGCTGTGTGGAGGTAGCTGAATCATTTATAATAACCGCTTCATTGTTTATCAAATCTGTATATACGTCTTTAACATATAAATTACTGTCAATGATTGGATAACCTTCTTTTGTTTCTCCTTCTTGTATAGATAGTTGATTTGTTACTTCGGAAAGTTTCAACTCATTAACTGATCGGTTTAATTTGTCACCCATAAATTGTTTAACAAAGTCATTTTTGGGATTTGTGACAAAGCCTTCTGGTGTATCTATTTGTTCGACATGGCCTTTATTCAACAAACATATACGGTCGCCCATCTTCATAGCTTCTTGAATATCATGAGTTACAAATATAATTGTTTTTTTGATTTTTTGTTGTAATTCAATTAAATCATCTTGTAATTTTTCACGGCTAATTGGGTCCAAAGCACTATATGGTTCGTCCATTAAAATAACTGGTGGATCAGCTGCCAGAGCACGAATAACGCCTACACGTTGCTGTTGTCCACCGGAAAGTTCATCTGGTTTACGATCTTTATATACTTCAGGTTCTAATCCTACCATATCCATTAGTTCATCAATACGTTGATCTATATCGACATCTTTCCACTTCTTCATTTGCGGTACTTGCGCAATATTTTCCTTAATTGTCATATGCGGAAATAATGCAATTTGTTGTAAAACATAGCCAATATCCCAACGCATTTCATATATTGGATAATCACTTATCGGTTTATCTTTAAAATAAATATAACCTTCAGAAAGAGAAATTAATCGATTTATCATTTTTAGCGTAGTTGTCTTGCCGCAACCAGACGGCCCGATTAAAACAAAGAATTCTCCTTCATCAATATTAAAACTAATATCATCAACAGCTACTTTATCACCGTAACGTTTAACTACATTTTTAAATTCTATCACTTTGTCACCTTCATTATCGTATATTCATTTAACAAAAATTTGCATTTTCAATTAAATGGTATATTCCCTATTTTTATTGATTTTATGTATAATTCAATTAATTTATCCATAGCATTTAACTTACAAGTCATCGTTATAATCTTTAAAAAAAACGAAGTTAATTCGAAATAAAATTATATCTATGTCTTAAGAGTTTGCATAGTATATTAATTATTGTCAAATTAACTTCGCTTAATAACTTTAGTTTATTTATTTTTCACTTATGATAATCAATAGGGGTACAACTATCAATTTCTATTAGAAGATGGCTACAACCTTGAACTCTCAACAATCTCAACTTAGAAAAGCGTTTTGTTAAGCCTATTTTTAGTGCAAGGATCATCGCGATTATCTTAATAGCATATAAGTGACTCATTCTATCGCAATTATTTGTGCACATTAGCTGTTTGAATCTGCTAGATTTTAGATTTATATGATTGAATTTTTTCTAAAAACATCGGGCAATAATGTTTTAATTTATAACTACCTACACCTTCAATTAAAATCATTTCTTGTTTTGTTTCTGGTTTTCTTTTAGCAAATTCTTCTAATGTAAAATCTGAAAAAATACTAACTGGTGGAATACTCAAGCTCTCACTTAATTCTTTGCGGACGCTAATCAATTCATCAAATAGTGCACGGTCCACACCTTCTACCGTATTTATATTTACTTTTTCTCTAGTTTTTCGTTTGAATGGAGTTGTAAATATTTCAACTTGCTCGCCGAGCAAATTCTTAACAGATTGATCACACGTTAAAATCTCATCGTGTTCATTTAAAAACCCTTTAAATCTCAATTCATCTATCAAATGGCTAAGTTCTGAAGTTGTATAATTTTTCATAATTCCATGTGTTGAGAGTTCGTTATAATCACAATAACGAATATAATCAGAATCTTCGCCTCTTAACACCTGTATAATGACACTATAACTCTCTTTTTGCTTCATACGAGCTATACAACTTACAATCATTTTCGCTTCGTTCGTCATATTATAAGTCTTATTTTCAATGACACAATTACTACATTGTTCACATTCTTCAAGTTTTTCGTTTGGTTCAAAATAATGAACTAAAGTGGCCTCTAAACATTTTTTCGTTTTAGTGTAGAGAATCATTTTTGTTAATTTTTCACCCATTTTATCTTTATAGTCATCATCAGCTTTTGAAGATGAAATAAAATATTGATGTAATCCAATATCTCGTTCACTAAATAATAAGATACAATCACTGTTCAAGCCATCACGACCGGCACGCCCTGCTTCTTGATAATACGATTCTAAATCGCCAGGCATATTATAATGTATAACAAATCTCACATTGGATTTATCTATACCCATACCAAAAGCATTAGTCGCAACAACAATACGTACTCGATCATACACAAAATCATTTTGCGCTGCTTCACGTTCTTTGTTTGTTAGTCCAGCGTGATAAATCGTGCTGTTGATATCATTATTCTGTAAAGCTTCATGTAATTCTTCAACTTGTTTACGTGTAGAGCAGTAGATAATGCCCGCTGCCTTTTTATGTTGCTTCACATATTCCATAACAAATTTTTGTCGTTGATATGTAGGATTGACTTGAAACACGAGATTTCGTCTTTTTGTACTCGTTTTTATCTCATCATTTTTTCCTATATTCAAACGTTCCATTATGTCTTTTTGAACTTCAATAGTTGCTGTTGCAGTTAGTGCAACGATCGTAAAGTCTTGTGGCAATGCAAATACCTTATGGATTACATCTTGATAACTTGGTCTAAAATCATGTCCCCATTTAGAAATACAGTGCGCTTCATCAAAAGCAACTAAATGAATTGATAATTGTTGTAATAAGCTAATAAAATAAGCGTTATCAAAACGTTCTGGTGCAACATATAAGAATTGAATTTCACCTTTTCTTAATTGTGTTTCAATTTCTTTTTGTTGTTTTTGAGTTAAACTACTATTTAAATATGCTGCACGAATACCCATTGCCTTTAATTGATCAACTTGGTCTTTCATCAATGAGATTAATGGGCTGATTACAATTGTTGTGCCACCCAACATTAATCCTGGTACTTGATAACAAATTGATTTTCCCCCGCCGGTAGGTAAAACGCCGAGCACATTTTGATGATCTAATACTTTTGATATGATTTCTTTTTGACCAGGACGGTATGTGTCATAGCCAAAATAATGCGATAAAGTTGACTCCATGTTATAAAATCCCTCATTGTTCTTTTTGTTCTTCAAGTTCGCTCCATCTTGCAATATCTTCTTCATACAACGCATTTAATCTTCGTTGTTCTTCGCTTAGTTCTTTAATCTTGGCATAATCAGAGGTTGCCTCAATCATTTCTTTTTCTATAGTTTCTAATCGTTCTTCAGTTGTATCAATACGCTCGACAATCATTTCATACTCTTGTTTTTCTTTAAAAGATAAACCTTTTTTCTTTTTCTTGTCAGGTTGTTGTTTGACTTTAGACTGTTGACTCTTTTGCTCTTTTAACTGATGTTGTTCCTTTTTGTAAGCTTCATAATCTTCAAAAGTACCGATGATGCGCTCCATTTGTCCATCATGAATATACCAATACTCTTGTGCTACTTTATTTAAGAAATATCTATCGTGACTAACTGTGATAACGGCGCCACCAAACGTTTCAATATAATCTTCAAGAATTGTAAGTGTTTCTGTATCTAAATCATTTGTTGGCTCATCTAGAAGAAGTACATTCGGTTGGTGTACCAATAAGCTTAAAAGGTATAATCTTTTCTGTTCTCCACCTGATAATTTATAAATCTTTTTACCATGTGTTGAACTTGGAAATAAGAACCTTTCGAGTAATTGAGTGATTGATACTGACGTGCCATCTTTTTCTTTAGCAACTTCACTTTCTTCCCTCAAATAATCTATCATTCTTATATCACGATCTAGTCGTTCCTCAGTTTGTTTAAAATAAGCGACTTTTACCGTTTGTCCAATTTTAAGGTCACCTTCAAAATCTTTATCTTCACCGTTTAAGATATTCAGTAACGTTGTTTTACCTGCACCATTTGGACCAACAATACCAATTTGTTGACCACTTTGGATAATTTGCGTTACATCTTTAAATAATGTTTTTTGATGAATGCGTTTCGTTAAGCCTTCTAATTCGAAGACTTGTTTCCCTAATCTAGAATAAGCAAGGTTTAAAGAGGCTTTATCTTGTTGGTGTTGATTTTTCACATCTTGTTCTAGGTCGTTGAATCTATTTTTACGAGCTTGCTGCTTAGTCGTACGTGCCTTAACGCCAGCACGCATCCATTCAAGTTCCTTCTTGTATAAGGATTGCTGTTTCGCTTGTTGTTTTTGTTCTATAATTTCGTTTTCTGCGCGTTGAGCTATATAATCTTCGTAATTTCCTACATAGGTTGTAAGCTTACCTCTATCTAATTCAATAATGCGCGAGGATACTTCATTTAGGAAATAACGATCGTGTGTGATAAATAATACTGTATGCGGATATTGTTTCACATAGTTGATTAACCAATTGATTGATTCAAAATCTAAATGGTTTGTTGGTTCGTCTAATAGTAATAAATCAGGTTGTTCAATAAGTGTTTTAGCTAAACCAACGCGTTTCTGTTGGCCTCCTGAAAGTTCACTCACTTCTTTGTTTGTATCATAAATACCTAATTTAGAAAGAATCGTTTTAATTTCAGCACTATAATCCCATGCTTGGTAATTATCCATTGCTTCTTGTGCTTGCATCATTTTCTGAAAATCTTCATTACTTTGGGTCGCTGTATATCGCGCCAAAGCATTTTCATACGTTCTTATAACTTTAATTGTTTCAGTTTCTGAAGTTAATACTGCTTCAAACACCGTCATATTTTGATCAAAGTCATGTTTTTGAGAAGAATATCGGATGCGATAAGCATTGGGATGTGATACTTCTGCCTCAAAGTCTTCATCCAATCCAGCTATTACCTTCAATAATGTACTTTTACCTGTACCATTTATACCTACAAGTCCTATTTTTTCACCTTCAGAGATTGACAACTGCAAATTATCAAAAATGGTTTTATCGGCATATGATTTATGTAAATGTTCAATTTTGTATGCTTCCATTGCCCAACATCCTTTTTAATATCGAAAATTATAATTATTTCTGTTAAACTTAATTTCAGTTCTACATATTATACACCTTTTTTAACTCAAATGATACAAAGGAGCAATGCTTATGTCGGAATTTTTCCAAAACTTGCCTCCTTATATCCAAGCATTAATAGCAGGTATTATTACATGGCTACTTACTGCATTAGGAGCTGCAGCTGTTTTTATTTTCAAAAGAGTAAACGATAAGATTTTAAATTCAATGCAAGGTTTCGCTGCGGGTATAATGATTGCAGCTAGCTTTTGGTCACTCTTGCAACCAGCTATTAATTATGGCGAAGGTACATCATTACCGTGGCTACCGGCTGCTATCGGTTTTCTATTGGGCGGAGTATTTATTCGTGCACTAGATTTAGTTATCCCACACATACACCCAAACACCCAAGACACAAACCAATATCAAGAAGGTGTAGGCACAAAAAAACTCAATAAGAATACGTTACTCGTTTTAGCTATAACGCTACACAATATACCCGAAGGTTTATCTATTGGTGTGGCATTTGGTGGTATCGTAGCTGGCAATGGGCAGGCTACATTTTTAGGTGCCCTTGGTTTAGCTATAGGGATTGGTATCCAAAACATTCCAGAAGGTGCAGCCTTGTCTATGCCAATAAGAGCAGCTGGTGCTTCTAGATGGAAAGCCTTTAACTATGGGCAAGCGTCTGCTATTGTCGAGCCTATATTTGCTACAATTGGTGCAGCAGCCGTACTGGTCGTTACACCTATGCTACCGTATGCCTTGGCATTTGCTGCAGGCGCGATGATATTTGTAGTTGTTGAAGAACTTATTCCTGATTCTCAAGCTAGTAATAATACTGACCTTGCAACAATGAGCCTCATGTTAGGGTTCACTATCATGATGATTTTAGACGTTGCGCTTGGATAAGGGCAAACAAAACGATGGATGTTGACATATTTTAAAAATTAAACATTACGCAAAGCAACTTGGTTCAGTAGTCCGGGATATACATTAATGTCCTGGACTTTTCTTATTCATAGTCATACTTGGATTAAATGGACATTTTAATCAATTTACAAGTCACAGTCAATTCCTCTTTTTTTATAATTATATTAAAAACCCCTCTAGATTTTTAGTATAAAAAAATACCGACGACTCTATATTAGAATCGTCGGTATTTTTATTTATTTTTTCTCTTGTCCTTTTGGACCTGTTTTGTATTCATAATCTGAAGGCTTAATTTTATCGAAATCAGGATTATCATAGAATCTCAATAAATCACCGTTGAGAACATCATCACTCATTTGTAAATCTTTCTCAGATTGTTGTTTACGCTTATCAAAGTCTTTAGGTTTTTCTGTCATAGGTTCATTATTCTTATTATCATAAATTCTACCGTTAACATATTTATAATCTTTCGTTACAAAGTCACCATTTCTGAATGGTACTGTATCATTGTGATCTTTAGATAATAAATCTGTACCCATCATTAAATAGTTCTTCGTATCGATACCCATTAAGTGTAATAATGTAGGCATTACATCAGCTTGCCCAGCATAAGTTTTATCTACAGTACCTTCCTTACCAGGAATCTTCAACCAGAAACCTGTACGGTTTAAGTCATTGAATTTAGCAGGTGTAATTTCTTCACCTAATAATTTTTCCATTGCTTTATTATGGTTTTCAGAAATACCATAGTGGTCACCATAAATCATTATTACTGAATCGTCATATAAACCTTTTTTCTTCAATTCATTGACAAACTCTTCTAATGATTCATCGAGGTATCTTGCTGTTTGTACATAACCATCTACTGTAGAATCGCCTGTGTTCGGTTTGTCGATTGATGCATCTTCTGGTTGCACAGTGAATGGATAGTGGTTAGTTAACGTAATTAAATGACTATAGAATGGTTCTTTTTCTTTTGCTAAATAATCTGCTGATTCTTTAAAGAACTCTTTATCTTTAAGACCTAAGTTTTCAAGATTCTCTTCAGACATGTCGTAATAAGTTGCATCGTAGAATTTATCTACGCCAAAGTGTTTGTAAACTTGATCACGGTTCCAGAAAGTTTTGTAGTCACCATGCATAACACTAGATGTATAACCTTGCTGTTGATCTAGTATAGCTGGCAGTGATTGGTATGTGTTATCACCTTTCAATGAATAAGCTGAACCTTGTGGTAAACCAAACAAGCTGTTATCCATAGTAAACTCTGAATCCGATGTTTTACCTTGTCCTGTCTGATGATAGAAGTTTGGATAATATCTGTATCCTTCATTACCAGACGAGAGTTTATTTAAGAATGGTGTAACTTCTTCACCATTTACTTTTTTATTTATTAAGAAAGTTTGGAAACTTTCTAAATGAATTTTAATAACATTTTTCTTTTTAGCAGCACCGAAATATTCCTTATTTGGCTCAGTTTGCTTTTGCTTCGTATAATTCAATACTTTAGTTAAATCATCTTCATTAGCCAACGCTTTTTGTTGGTTATTTTGAATTGTTTTAACACCATCATATACAGTGAAATTATACGGACCTAAATATTTAACTAAATATTTATGGTCAAATGTACGTGTTAATAATTCTGGGCGATCTGATTCAGCAAATGCCAAGTTTAAGAAGAATAAGGCAACTGAAGCAGCCATTACTACTGGTACAAACTTTTTGCTGAATACACGTTTATCAAACCATTTTTGTTTAAAAATTAAAATAAACAGATAAACAAAAGTATCTATAAAGTAAACGAAGTCATACCATTTGAATGAAGCTGTTACCGCGCCACCCATTGATTCAACATTTCCAACCTGGTTTAATGTACTAAATGTTAAAAAGTCAGAAAAGAATCTAAAGTATACAACGTTTGCGTATAATAAGAAAGTTAATATAAAGCCACCAATAAAGATGAACCAAAAAGCTTTCTTACCCTTGAAAAACAAGAAAATACTCAATACTAATGCAATTAAACTGTAAGGATTCATTAACAAGATTAAGTTTTGAACTAATCCTTTAACGCCTAAAGAAAAATCAACATAATATGAAAAATATGTTTTTAAGGTGACTGTTAGCACCGTTAAAATAAAAAACCCAAAAAGAGTTAATTTCTTTTTGTGTATACTCATGTTCTTATCCCCCGATATAAATTAATATAGGCTAGAACGCTTACCTAACCTTATAAAAAGTGTCAAAGTTACTATCTTAAACGCTTATTAGCGATGTTAGTATCTCTAATAAACGAAAGTCGTTATTGGCTTGGGTAAATTGTTTTTAGAATTATGCTTTAGTGCCATCTTTAATCAATAATTTAAAGTACACTGTTACAAGCATTCATATGTTTCAGTTTTTAAGTTTTAATTGGTGTCTATATTATAAATCATTGATATTTGTTTATAATCTTTCCAATCCATATTATTCATAATTATAGGTTGAAATTAGCTTTACATTTTTTATAGTTTTGTAATATGTTCGTAATAAAACGCACATAGTTCAATTAATAAATATAAAGCAATTATAGCTAAATATCAAGTAAAAAGACACTTTTTTATGTAATTAGGCATTCAACAAAACCTTTATTAACGCCTTGTTAAACGGTTATTAACTTACTATTAAGTATTTATATGTTTTTTAATTATACCTTTATTGGATAGTATATTAATCGGACTATGGTCGCATTAAAATTTTAGTTAATACAATGTCAGACTTTCATGTGCTTACATAAATAAAAAAACTATTCAAAAATTCATGGGAATAAAAATAGAAAAAGCAGTAACCCAAAACCTAGGCTTATCTTTGGTGTTACTGCTTTACATTATATATACTCGTTATTTTAACATTTCTAATTGCATCCTATATTCAATGCCGTGAAATAACTGGTTCAACCAGTTTGTATATTTGATTAAATTCTTCTCCGCACTTTCCACATCTATAAATTGAAATTTCAATTTAGTTCCTTGATGCTTTTGCCCTAGCTTTGTTAAATGATAACTCGCAATCGTACCAACTTGTGGGTAGCTGCCTAAAGTATAATGATCATTTAATAAAATAATTGGTGTGCCGTCTCGTTTTACTTGTATGGTACCAATTTGTACCGATTGATGTTCTGGCATGTCTTCGTAAAATGCTTTTACAGGTTCTCCTTCTAAATACATGCCAACTCTGTTTGCTTTACTTGTAACTTTATACTCTCCAAAAGTAAATCTATTCAATACTTTAGGTTTAAAATCTTCTGTTCCTTTATTCTTTATTACATGAAAAACATCAGACATATAATTGAAAGATAACGCGTAACCATCGATACCCCAATCTGTTTGATGCGTTTCTTTTAAATTTTCAAATAATTTATGATGGCGCTTAGTGTAGTTTCGTTTCATGTTAACTTCGTCACCTTTTTGTAGTTTGCGACCGTGGAAACCACCAATGTTTGACTTGAAGTCCGTCGAAGTTGATCCTAACCACTCACTAAGTTCAAATCCTCCACCTACTGCCAAATAAACTCTAGATGTACGATTCGTTTCTGTAAACACGAGTACATCACCCTTTTCCATCAAATACAATTTATTGGGTAGCACTTTCATATGTTCTGTCTTAGCTTTGAAACTTCCCCCACTCAATGCAATAAGCGTCGGTTCAGTAAAACGAAAACTCGCCATTCTATTTGTCATTTCTAAAGTAGCTTCATTCTTATCATTAGCTACAAGTCTATTTGCTATTTCATGCGATAGAGGATCCAAAGCACCGCCAGGGATAACACCATCATGTTCATACCCTTTGCGACCAAAATCTTGAAAACTTGAAAACAGCCCTTCACCTTCTATTATGATTGACATGGTTGAAACCCTCCTAAATCCAGCGTTTCCTCTTGAATCGCACAAAATTTAACATTATCTCCTAATTTTAATTTCGTGAAATCTTCTAATTCCGGATTAAATAATCGAACAGGTGTATATCCTATGACTAGCCAATCACCATATGTATCTGTTGTAGTGATGCCTGTCTTTTTACCTTCAATAATTACAGAACCTGCAGGAATGAAAGTCTTTTTCCCACCTGTATGATTTACAAATAAACGCTTATTCATGCCAGTTAAATAAGGAAATCCTGGTGTATAGCCCATCATTGACACAAAATAAGTTTGTTCCGTATGTAATTTCACGAATTTTTCAAAATCCATTTTATAATAAGTCAGTAAAGCGTCTAAATCAGGCCCATAGTTTCCACCATAAACTACTGGAATTTCAATAGGTTCAACCGTTTCTTCCTCATGCTTAATTTCCATTTGTACCGTTTGCATTAATGCTTTCATATATAAAAATGGAGATTGGATGTGATGATGCTTAATCATGTCCCTTGCATCATAACAAATCATCATGTCTGATTCTGTAGGTACAATTTCTGTTATAAAAGGATACTGTTTGTCCGCTAAATACTTTTTCAAAGCAAGCAGATCTTCAGTCAAATCTTTAGAGACTTCTTTTTCTATAGAAACCACTATTGCTTGGTCTCCTTGACTATATATCTTCATAGTTTCACCTCATAAATTGTTACTAACGATAAAATACATCAAATGCTTGTATCAAATAATGTACCAGTTCTTTTACTAGGAAATAGACAAATATAAATTGAAATATGCAAGATACTGTAATGACGAAGCGTGTTAAATAAACACTTTGTCGTTTCAACAATTGATTTACGCCCCATTTGGTAAGCACAGAAATTATAATAATTGTTAATGCCCAAACCAATATCATCATTTTTCCTCACTCACTGTTTATAAATTTTGTCTTTACTATTTTGTTTATAAAATTTGATTATCTTAAATCGCGTATGCGCTATCAATGACGCCATGTTTATACTTTCTATATTCTATAGATAAATTTCTACCTCGGCAACCTCTCGCAAACTATTTATTAGAAAAATCTGTATTATATTACTATTTATTTTATCTTTTAATTCCTGTATATCATAATCTTTTTCTAATAACTCGCCTTTGTCTAATAATTCTTGACGCATACAACCACGCAAAAAATCTTCGTTATAAAATGGTGTATAGTAATGGCCATCTTCTTTGATCATTATATTCCCAATATCAAATTCTAATACTTTACCTTCTTCATTATATAATAGAACGATATCGGTTTGATGATTATGTTCTAAATGTGCTCTTTGTGTCGTTTTGTGAACTATGACTTGTTTATTCACATCAGCTATTAAGGGTAACAGCTTTGCTGTAAATGTTGTCTTTTTTGGTAGAGGCGCTGCAACATAATTCATTACTCCATCTTTATTCAACATAATTTTTATTCGATAAACACCTGTTGCATATTGCTCGCTAATTGATGTTATAAGCTCCGACCAAGTCGACTCATTAAACAAAAATCCTAATTGTTCAGAAGCGGTTTTCATTCTTTTCTTATGATAAGAAATTCTGGGGAACAAACCTGACTCTAACTTCATTGTTTCAAAAAGTTGCATTATAATCGCTCCAATATCTTTGTTTTGTCTATAAATTCTTGAACTTCCTGCTCAGGTTTAGAGTCAATCGTAATACCTGCACCGACTCCATAAATGGCTTGGTTATTTAAGTATTGTATTGTTCGAATCGGCACATTAAAGATTGATTTCCCATTTGGAAGTAATAAGCCAATTGCACCACAGTAAATATTTCGTGGCGTTTGTTCTAACGCTGTTATGTAATTCATCGTATTGAGTTTTGGGGCGCCTGTAATTGAACCACAAGGAAATAATGCACTTAGTACCTGATTTAAATCTGTATCTTTGCGTAAAGTGGCAGTAATCATTGATGTCATTTGGAATACTGTCCTGTATGGTTCTATATGGAACGGCTTATATACTTTAACAGTGCCAGTTTTTGCAATTCGACTCATGTCATTACGTAGTAAATCTACAATCATTACATTTTCCGCTCTATCTTTGCTTGAGTGTCTTAAAGTGTTTAGATTTTGCTTATCTTCTGTTTCATTACTACCTCTTGGCATCGTACCTTTCATAGGTTTACTTAACAATACATCTTCACCTGCTTTAAATGGCCCTCGTTGAAAAAATAATTCTGGTGATAATGAAGCAACTTGTAGCTCATCTGTTTCAATAAGAGCAGAATAAAAGCCGTGATTATCATTTAATAGATGATAATATAATGTGGCTATAGAATGATGAATCGAATCTACTAATCTCGTTGTATAATTTACTTGATACGTATTACCCTCCACAATAGCTGATTGTATCGTCCGAATATGTTTAATAAGTTCGGCTCGATTTAATTGAAATTGAAAATTACATTGTTGTTGATATAGCTTATCCTCAAGATCATTTTCAGTTTCTGATGTATTTTCAAAAACATATGCTGCCGCGTATACATATCCTTCGTCTGTCGGCACTGTTGCCATGTCTTTATTGAAGTAAGTTGCCGCTTCATAAGGTAAATATATGGCTACATAATAGCCATCATTTTGATAACTTTCTGCAAAGCACACGACATCACCAACTTCTTCTATTGAATATGCAATTTTCTTAGCAATGCATTGTGTGAATAAATAACGATGCGTCTCATGCGTTGTTTCATCAGTTATGTAACGATAATTAAAATGTATTTGCATGGTAGGCCTCCACTATATTTATAAATATTTGAATTTGTTTAAGACCATATTCACTTAATATGGATTCTGGGTGGTATTGTACTCCATAAATTGGTAATAATTTATGTTCCAAAGCCATTATAATATTTTCATGATTTGTTGCTGTCACAGTCAATGCTTCTGGAAAGGATGATTGCTCCGCCTTTAAAGAATGATAGCGCATCACATCGAATGATTCCGGCAATCCATCAAAGATACCTGTGCCACTATGTTTTATACGCGTTGTGTGGCCATGAATAGGCTTATCACTTTTCACTATATTTCCACCGAAATATGTCACAATTTGTTGAAACCCTAAACAAACACCTAATATAGGCACCTGTGTTGAAAATGTTTGAATTACTTCATTCAATACTGGGTAGTCCTCGGGAGAACCTGGCCCTGGTGAAATTACAATTGCATTAGGTTTATATAAATGAATTCGTTCATTGGTTACCATTTCTACATCAATAACCTCAACTTGTCCTCGATAACTTTGCTTAATATAATCTACGATGTTATAAGTGAACGAATCTTTATTATCTATAATTAGTATCATTACGTCGCCTCTTTTTAAATATCTTCGTTATTCTGTTATACTTATTATCACAAATATTAACTTGATTTTACAGTTTAAATGTATTATTCTAAATCACGTTATAAATGAATACAAAGAGGTTCCTAGCTGATACCCTCTATAAAAAACTAGACACATGATTTTCGTCTGTCTTTTTTATAGAGATGGACGTTTTTTTATGCCGTCATAGCATGAGTTATAACAGCTAGTTTGACAATATGAAGGAGTGCAAGCAATATGACGCAACAATCATTAGACAATAACAAGGCTATCGTAGTATTTAGTGGCGGACAAGATAGTACGACTTGTTTATTTTGGGCTAAGAAACATTTTGAAAGTGTAGAACTAGTTACATTTGCCTATGGCCAAAGACACGATACAGAAATCGAAGTAGCAAAACGCATTGCAGAAGAACAACATGTTAAGCACCACATCTTAGATATGTCTTTACTTTCACAACTAACACCTAATGCCCTTACGCAACACGACATGGAAATAGAAGTAGGAGAAGATGGTATCCCTAATACATTTGTTCCTGCAAGAAATTTACTTTTCTTATCTTTTGCTGGCGCCTTAGCATACCAGACAAACACTAAAAATATTATCACCGGTGTATGTGAGACGGATTTTTCAGGGTACCCTGATTGCAGAGATAGTTTTATTAAATCAATGAATGTAACATTATCACTATCAATGGATAAAGATTTTGTAATTCATACGCCTTTAATGTGGTTAGATAAAAAAGCAACCTGGGCATTAAGTGATGAACTTGGAGCGCTAGACTACATTCGTTACAATACGCTTACTTGCTATAACGGTATCGTTGGTGAAGGCTGTGGAGAATGCCCTGCTTGCGAATTAAGAGCTCACGGTTTAAATACGTATTTAGCTGAAAAAGGAGAGAATTAATTATGTTCCAACAAAATTATCCTAGTGTACAACATCCATATACTTTCGAACTAAATAAAGACTTTAATTTTTCTGCGGCGCATTATATACCAAGTGAAGATGCAGGCAAATGCATGCGCACACATGGTCATACTTATTTTGTGAATTTAACGATCGTTGGCGATTCATTAGATCACAATGGTTTTTTAGTAAACTTTAGCGAGCTAAAGAAATTAGTTCACGGCCAATTCGATCACCATTTACTCAATGATTTACCACAATTCGAAGGAAAAAGTCCTTCTACTGAAATCGTAGCTCAAACTATATATGAAATGGTTCAAACATCTTTAAACCAACGCAATAACCAACCTAAATGTGTACAAGTCTATGTAAGAGAAACACCGACAAGCTATGTCGTATATAGACCAAAGGAGCAACGTAATCATGAGTAAAATACCTGTACTAGAAATTTTCGGTCCAACAATTCAAGGTGAAGGTCGCGTCATAGGCCGTAAAACCATGTTTGTACGAACTGCCGGTTGCGATTATCGTTGTAGTTGGTGTGATTCAAGCTTTACTTGGGACGGTAGCGCTAAAGAAGATATTCGCATGATGACTGCTGAAGAAATTTATGATGCTTTATACGAGATTGCCGGAGACTCTTTTAACCACGTCACAATATCTGGTGGTAACCCTGCCCTAATTAAAGGGATCCAACAATTAGTTGATTTATTTGATGAAAAACACATACAAAGCGCATTAGAAACTCAAGGTAGTAAGTTCCAACCGTGGATGACTCAAATAGACGACTTAACAATCAGTCCAAAACCACCAAGTTCGAAAATGAAACCAAACTTGCCTATATTAGATGAAGTCATTGAACAATGTGTGCCAAAATCACTAAATCTGAAAGTTGTTATTTTCGATGATGAAGATTATGAATTTGCGAAAAAGATCCATCACAGATACCCTGATATTCCTTTTTACTTACAAGTAGGTAACCCTTATTTAGATGGTGAATACGTAGAATCACACACTAAAAAGTTATTAACGTTGTATGAAACGTTAGTAGACCGCGTAATGGTCAGTAGTGATATGAACAATGTATATGTTCTACCCCAATTACACACATTACTTTGGAGTAACAAAAAAGGTGTTTAAATTGTGTAATCTATGCGATCCGTTGTATAATGCTCTTTGTCTATATAACGAATCGCTTTTTAGTGATGCAAAAATATATAGTTGGTCATCACTGTAAAATTATTTTTATTATGCATTTAACATCATTTTTAATCTCATTTTAATGATGATGCTTTGAAGAAATTATGTAATTAAATGATTAAGTTTCACTTAATTGCTATAATATTGCAGTGAAGTATCTAGGTTAGGAGAGCATCATGCTAATTAATATAATTATAAATATAGCTACGGTATTAATTGTGCTCGGCATTGATTTATATCGTCAGAATTTCAAACAACTAAAGTTTAGCTCTATACTGCTTGCAATAACACTCAACGGTATTATTAATTTATTTCTAGTCGGTGAATATGATTACATCGCCTTTTATACAATTACACAATTACTTATTTGGACTTTATTACAACTTTATTTAAATCGTAAGCTAACTGCTTATAAAATTACAGATCAAAAATTCATTGCAATTATTTTGACAATTATCATGAGTACATCATTAATTCTTACATATAGCACTAGTCATGACTCGTATTATATGTCTATTCCATACTTAGCCCCTGCTATTTTCTTAATTGGCGCAATCTTATTGTTCTATAGTACTTTTCAGCCAAAGGAAAAAGAGCAACTTAAGCTTTTACAACGTATCAAGCATCCAATTTTAATAGGTCAAATATGTATGATTGGTGCTTTAACGATAATGATGCTATTAACGCCTTATTGGTATGCCTTTATTATAGTTCATTTACTATTTATATTTTTCTTATTATGGCAGAATATATTTTTTTCACATAAATGATTAACATATTATATTTTGTGGTATAAATAAACAGTTAAATGATTTCTTAAAGGAGGTTAAATTATGTTTGGCTTTATACTTATGTTAATTGTCGGTGGCTTAATCGGCTGGATAGCTGGTGGCATCGTTGGTAAAGATATCCCGGGTGGGATTTTAGGTAACATTATTGCTGGTATCGTAGGTGCAGCAGTAGGTTCATGGATTTTTGGTGACTGGGGTTGGCACTTAGGTGGCATCGCAATCTTCCCAGCATTACTTGGTACAATTATTTTAGTTGCAGTCGTTTCATTTATTTTCGGTAAATTACGTAAAAAATAATCAACCATAATGAAACGCAATGATTTACTAAAATTAATATGGGGTGGCTCACAGAAGTCTAATTGAGATTTTGTGAGTACCAAGACTAAAGCGTCCGGGACATAACGATTGTCTCGGACGCTTACTTATTACGTTGTATTTTACAAATTCGTTATTTTTATTTTAATCAAGGACTAATTAAAACTCATCTGCTTTTAATTAGTTCTTTTTTCTTTTTATCTTGTGTTTTCGAAGACTTTCTACGTTCACTACTTCCTACATCGTCATTGATATCTTGGGTGATATTATGATGATTTGTTTCATCAGCACATTTGAAATTAGAAGCCTGTACAATATATTTTGGACGTTGCTTCACTTCATAATAAATACGTCCGATATATTCACCGACAATCCCTATCGAAATGAGTTGTATACCGCCAAGTAATAATATAGCAGCAATTGTAGAGAAATAACCAGGTGTTTCAACGCCTCTAATCATAATACCTACCGATATATAACCGATATATAATAAACTAATAAAGAATACAATTAGACCGAGATAAATCATCGCACGTAAAGGTTTGTTATTAAATGAAATTAGACCATCAATGCCATAGTTTAATAATTTACTAAATGACCATTTAGATTCTCCATCCTCACGCTCAACATTTTCATAACTAAAGACTTTAGTATTGTAACCTATCCATTCATACAATCCTTTGGAAAATCTATTATATTCATCTAATTGAGTCAACGATTTTACGGCACGTTGGCTTAGCAATCTAAAATCTCCGACGCCATCTTCTAATTTAATATCTTCTACAAAATGATTTATTAATTTATAATAAATTTTTGTCATCATTTTCCTAGATTGATTTTCACCCGTTCTGTCTCTTTTGGCTATAACTTGGTCATAACCATCCATATACCCTTCTATCATTTGTGGTATTAATTCAGGTGGATGTTGCAAATCTGCATCAATCATAATGACGCCATCACAATTTTCACTATGCTGATATCCAGCAATCATTGCTGATTCTTTACCAAAATTGCGGCTAAAGGATATAAATTTTACATGTTTATCTTTCGTGGCCATCTCTTGAATATAATTAATGGTCTTATCTTTACTTCCGTCATCTACAAATAATAAATCATAGTCATAATGATGATCCTGACTATCTTTCGATAATATTTCAGTCAATCGTTCATACGTTTTTACTATTACTTCTCCTTCATTATAACAAGGTACTATAACTCTTATTTGCATATATAAACACCTTCATTTCAATTACTTCATTTTTACTTTATCAATTTCCACCATCATTATGCTATATAAATCATTTGGATTTACATAATCTTTATATAGCCTTAATACTAAATATTAAAACTTAACTTTTAAGCGAAGTTTTTTTAAAAACGAATTAATTTTAAGATGATTTTAAAAAAACACATAATCATTTATTCATTGAATTTTTAATAAAAATGCTAATATTGACTGAAACATAAACTTATAAAAGTTATAAATTGTTACTTTAAGTCTATCAATTATTTCCATTATTTGAAAATAAAAACCATCAACACAATAAAGAAGAGACTATCTATTCAAAAATCAATTGAATACATAGTCTCGTTCAAAGTTATTTTAATGTCCCTATACGAACCTTATCAGGATCATTGCCTTGGCGCTCATCTTTATTTAAGCTATCAATTTCAGCAATATCAGTGAGTTCTAAACTAAAATCAAAGATATCATAATTTTCTTTAATA
This sequence comes from Staphylococcus sp. Ze2, assembly GCF_048568365.1. Taxonomy (NCBI): domain Bacteria; kingdom Bacillati; phylum Bacillota; class Bacilli; order Caryophanales; family Staphylococcaceae; genus Staphylococcus; species Staphylococcus sp. Ze2. The sequence continues at coordinate 2,480,646 of NZ_CP183486.1, forward strand.
CGTTCAGGCGTCTTAGATTTTGGAATCACTAATCTATTATGCGCTAGATGCCAACGTAGTACAATTTGAGCTGGTGTTTTATTATAACGTTCAGCTAATTTTGTAATAACATCATATTCAAGCAAACCTCTATTTCTCATTAATGGCATCCAAGCAGTAACTGCAATATCATGGCTATCACAATATTCTTGTAATGCTTGTTGATTGAAGTTAGGGTGCACTTCTATCTGGTTCACAGCAGGTACAACTTCAGTTGCTTCCATAAGCTTTTCTAAATGATGTTGATTAAAGTTACATACGCCAATGGCACGGATACGTCCCTCTTCATATAATTTCTCCATTGCTTTATAACTCTCAATAAATAATCCATCCGCTTCACATGGCCAATGTATTAAGAATAGATCTAAGTAATCAGTACCAAGGTTTTCAATAGATTTGGTAAAGAATTCAATTGTTTGATTATAACCTTGATAGTCATTCCATAATTTAGATGTAATAAATAGATCTTCTCTAGGTACGTCTGATTTTTTCAATGCATTGCCTAATGCAATTTCATTTTTATAAAAATAAGCTGTATCAAATGCGCGGTATCCTGCTTCTAACGCTGCTGTTACAGCTGGTTCCATCTCTTCCTCTGTAATTTTATAAACACCTAAACCAATTTTAGGCATTGGGTAACCATTATTTAAATAATATACGTCTTCTATCATTGTTAATCCCCTTTCCGATTACTTTATTTATATAAGTAATATCCTTATTTTAATACGCATAGATATAAAAATATACTATCTCACACTTTTATCTTTAATCGAGCTCAACGTGTTAACCATTTGAACGTGCTTCCTTGCTGAATTTTTAGTTCTTCTATTAAGAAAAGTCTATTGCAATACGAAATTTCAAAATTAACTAAAATGCCTTCAACGAATCTTTCTTTAGTCGTATTTTCAATACAAAAAATAGGAGAGAAATCATTTTATCAAAAATTGATTTCTCTCCCGCTTCTACATTAATAGATATATTTTAATTATTTTCTTCTTCTTCGGCTTCTTCTTCTAGTGTTGGTCTATTTTTATGATATTCCAATTCTAAAATAACAGTAATGATTTGATGGTTATCAATTTCAGAAATAACCCATCTATCATATTCAGTATCAACATAATCATTCTGTTGTAAATTCGTATTGTGTGCTTGTAACCAACCACCAATCGTATCAATATCCTCTGAATCTTCAAACTCAATATCTAATTGATCTTGTAAGTCATCTAATAATACACGACCATTAATTTGATATCTACTGTCTGTTATTTTCACAATATCGTTGACTTCATCATCATCAAATTCATCGCGAATTTCTCCAACAATTTCTTCTAAAATATCTTCCATTGTTAAGATACCAGCTGTACCACCATATTCATCTATGATAAGAGAAATATGAACATGTTCTCTTTGCATACGTACTAATGCGTCACTAATGCGTGTTGTTTCTGAAATCATAGGTAAATCATGAACATAATTACTTACTTTCATTTGTTTACCTGAAGCGTATTCAGTTAAAAACTCTTTCACATTAATAAATCCTTTTACATGGTCTTTATCACCATCAGCCGTAATAGGATAACGAGTAAATTGATGTTTTTTGATTGTATCTAACAATTCATCCACGTTAAATGGTTCATTCATCGTTATCATTTGCGTACGTGGTACCATAATATCTTTAGCTTGTCTTTCATCAAATGAAAAGATATTTTGCATATAAGCTAATTCGGTCTGATTAATTTCTCCACCATTATAGCTATTGTTGATTATTATTTTTATTTCTTCTTCTGACATTGCATCATTATTAGCATCGGGATCAACACCAAACATACGAATAATCATTCTCGCTGAACCATTCATTAACCAAATTAATGGTTTCATAACAACCCCAAAATAGAATAATGGTCTTGAATAGAACAATGCTAATTTTTCAGTATGTTGTATTGCTAACGTTTTAGGTGCTAATTCACCTAGTACTACATGTAAATAAGTCACAATAATAAATGAAACAATAAATGATATTGTTGTCGTTAACGGGTCTGGCAAGTGGATCGCTTCGAATAACGGGTGTAATAATTTATTAAAAGTTGGTTCACCTAACCAACCTAATCCTAAAGATGTTACAGTGATACCGAGCTGACATGCAGATAAATAATAATCTAGATTTTTAATCATTTTTTTAACTACACGTGCACTACCATTACCTTCTGATGCAAGTTGATCAATTCTAGAACTGCGGACTTTCACCAAAGCGAATTCCGAGCCTACGAATACCGTTGTTAATGCTATTAAAAGAAAAAATATTACTAAATTCATTATGGTCACAGTTTCCAATTAGTTCCCTATTTCTAGGGATTCACCTCCAAAATATCGTGTCACAATAGATGACCGAATATAAGTATTTATATTATTATTAATTACTTTTTGACATACTACATCCTTCCCATTGTGACACCTCCCTAAAAATACGCATTTCTTTTATCTTATCACAAAATGAACATTTCTTGTAATTTTTACAATCAATAATTTTGTTAATCCAATACATTATTGAAACGTAAATCGGTGTTAAAGTCAATTTTAAAAATATTTTAAAGCTCAATAATTATGAGTTGAAGTTGTGAACTTTACCTGATTTAATAGTTGTTAAAACTTGAATATCATCATCGACGACTACAATATCTGCATCTTTGCCTATGGTTATACTTCCTTTGTCATCTTCAATCTTCAATGCAATGGCTTGGTTTAAACTTGTAACACGCCACAAGTCATCTAATGACGCTCCTGTATATGCTATTAGGTTCTTTAATCCTTCATTCATTTTCAAGATACTACCTGCAAGAGCACCAGATGCCAGTCTCGCTTCTGAACCTTTAACTACCACATTCTGTCCACCTAAATCATATTCACCATCTGGCATACCTTTTGCTCTCATAGCATCAGTAATCAAAAAGAAACGTTTATTCCCTTTTTGTTTATAGGCTATTTTTACAGATGCAGGGTGTGAATGAATGCCATCAACGATTGATTCTGTGCTAAGCTCATCGTTAAGCCAAGCAGCACCAGATAAACCTGGGTTTCTGTGTTCGAATGGTGTACCGGCATTATAAAGGTGTGTCACATGCTTCGCCCCTTGTGCTACCGCTTCGTTAACTTCATCAAATGTTGCCACTGTATGACCAATAGAAAAATTAATTTGATCATGTAATGTTGATAAGGTTTCATCTGCACCTTCTACCTCTGGTGCAAAAGTCATTACTTTTATTTGATTGTTAGCAATTTCTTGAAATTGTTGTACCTTTTCAACTGAAGGACGTTGAACGTACGCTGGATTTTGAGCACCTACTTTATACTCAGATATAAACGGTCCTTCTAGATGTATCCCAACAATACTAGCTGCATTTAATGAATCTTGTTGTTCTTGATAGTCCGCAATATTCTTTAAAGCTTTGATAATATTCTCATCAGACTGCGTCATTGTTGTAGCTAAGAAACTCGTTGTACCTTCTGATAATAATGATTCTGACAAATGTTTTAAACCTTCAAATGAAGCGTCCATAGCGTCTTCGCCATAGCCACCATGCATATGTATATCAATAAAACCGGGTAACACATGTTGCCCTTTTACATCGATGGTTGTTAAGTCTCCTTGATATTCACCTTCAGCAATTTGTATAATTTTGCCATTTTCAATCAAAATGTAACCTTGTTCTATCGTTTCATTTTCAGTATAAATGCGTCCATTTGCAATAACATATTTAGTCATTTTTCTACCTTCTTTACGCTAATTTAATCTCTTTAATTTCTTTGCAACTTTATTAATATTTTACCAAATTCAATCACTTAATTATATTCAAAACTTTTTACTTCTAGTCATATAATATAAAAAAGCCAGAAAATGAACTCAATTAGATGAGCTTTTCTGGCTTTTCTTATTTACTATCAAGCATCTATTTTAATCATTCATAGCTTCAGAAGTATGAATTTCGTCTTGTGTTAACTTAGGTTTTAATAAACCATAGATAATCGCTGCAATTAATGAACCGATAATAATTGCAATTAATGATTGAAGTACGTGACCAAAGTCTGTACCTAGTATAACAATAATACCACCATGTGGTGCTTGAATTGCCGAACCAAGTCCTAACGCAATAGCACCAGCCACACCAGATCCAACCATCATTGAAGGTATAACTCGAATTGGGTCAGCAGCTGCAAATGGAATAGCACCTTCCGTTATAAATGATAAGCCCATGATATAGTTCGGTAGTACAGAACCTTTTTGTTCTTTTGTAAATTTCTTACGGAATATAAGCATTGCAGTCGCAATAGCAATTGGAGGTACCATACCACCAATCATTGCTGCCGTAATCGGAGCAGCATTACCACTTGTCAACGCTGCTACAGAGAATACATAAGCAGCCTTATTAAACGGACCACCCATGTCAATGGCCATCATTGCACCAACAACTAAACCAAGTAACATTATGTTTGTACCCGATAAACTTTCTAATCCGTTCAACAGTGTATTGTTTAGCCATGATGCAGGTGGATTAATGACATAAATCATTAATAACCCTGTGACCGTAACTGAAAGTACTGGGTAAATAAGTGTTGGTTTTAAACCTTCTAACGCTTGAGGCATACCTGAACATAATTTTTTAATAGCTAATGTTAAGTAACCTGCTAAGAAACCTGCAAGAATACCACCAATAAATCCTGAATCACCTGTGCTAGCTAGAACACCACCGACAAGACCTGCTGCAAAGCCTGGTTTATCTGCAATACTGCGCGCAATGTAACCAGCAAGTATTGGAATAATTAACATGAATGCACTCTTATTACCTATATTCCATAATTGTTCAGCAAAAGCATTATATTCTGAACTTTTTGGATCAAAAGAGTTAGCGCCAAATAAGAACGCAATTGCCATCAAAATACCACCAGCAATAACAAGCGGCAACATATTAGATACACCGTTCATTAAATGCTTGTATATCGTTTTACCGACACCTTGTTTTTCATTGCTTGTTGATTGACCACTCGCCGTATTACCACTACGGGCTACAAATGGTTTACGAGATGTATCTTGTGCCAAGTTAATTAATTCTTCTGGTCGTTTTATACCATCTGCAACCGGTACTTCAACAACATTCTTACCGTCAAAACGATCTGTCTCAACATGTACATCAGCGGCTACAATAATACCTGATGCACGTTGAATATCTTCGTCTGTAAGATGATTTTTTATACCGCCTGATCCATTTGTTTCAACTTTAATTTTAACATTCATTTTCTCAGCTTGTTTTTTCAAAGCGTCACGTGCCATATAAGTATGAGCAATACCTGTTGGACATGCTGTTACTGCTAAAACGTATGGTTCATTTGAATTTTCATTATCTGTGGCAACACCTTGAGCCGCTTCTTCAGATGCTTCTTCTTCAGTTGCTTCATCATCTGCCTGATCTATAATTTGTAATACTTCTTCAGGTGAATTGGCATGAAGTAATGATTCACGAACTTTTTCGTCCATCAGAATACCAGACAATTTAGCTAATGCATCTAAGTGCGTTTGTGCTCCGCCTTCAGGTGCAGCAATCATAAAGAATAAATGTGCTGGTTGCATATCTAAACTCTGATAATCTACACCTGCTTTTGATTTCCCAAAAGCAATTGCTGGAGTTGTAACTGCTGAAACCTTAGCATGAGGTATAGCTATGCCTTCACCAATACCTGTTGTACTTTGAGATTCACGGTTATGGATTGCTTCTTTAAAAGATGTCACATCATTTAGTTTTCCAGCTTTATCTAATTGATTAACTAGTTCGTCAATGACACCATTCTTTTCTGTTGAAGAAAGATCCATTGCAATTGTATCTTTTGTTAATAATTCGGTAATTCTCATATTATTCACTCCCGTCTAGTGTCGTAATCACAACTTGTGTTCTAATGTCTTCAATTGCAGTTTTAGTAGCTAAATCATCATTAAATGCTGTAGCAGTACCTGCTGACACAGCTTGTTTGAAGGCTTCTTCAATCGACAGACCCGCTTCTAAACCTGCAACCATGCCTGCCACTGTACTATCTCCAGAGCCAACAGTATTTACAACATGACCGTTTGGTACACTTGCTTTATAACTGTAATGTTCATCGACATATACGGCTCCTTCTCCTCCCAATGAGATAATTACAGATTTAGCACCTTTTGCTAAAATTTCACGTGCAAATTGAATTACTTTTTGATCAGAATCAATTGTAGTATTAAACATAACTTCTAATTCATCTTTATTAGGTTTAATAAATAACGGATTATATTTTAATACAGATTCAACTAAATCCTTTTCAGCATCTACTACTAGTTGTGCGCCTGTTTCTTTCGTAATTTTAGCTATTTGTTCATATGCATCATTAGGCACACTTTTAGGAATACTACCAGCAACAATCACTGTGTCCTCCTCAGTTGTATCTTTAATTTGCGCTAATAACGTTTCAAACTGCACATTCGAAATTTGTGGACCAGGCGCATTAATCTCAGTTTCTTCACCCGTTTTTAATTTAACGTTAATTCTAGTATCCTCATCTACTTGAACAAAATCAGTGCCAATATTTGCTTTTTTTAAGGTATCTGCAATAAATTGTCCTGGAAAGCCTCCTGCAAAACCAAGTGCAGTAGATTGTACTCCTAACGTCTTTAATACTCTGGAAACATTAATACCTTTGCCACCAGCAAATTTATATGTTTCTGTAGCACGATTTAACCCATTAAGTTCAAAGTCATTCGCAAACATAATGTAGTCAATAGAAGGATTAAATGTAACTGTATAAATCATAATGTTCCTCCAATAAAGTTATATTTTTCAGCAAATAATCTAAAATATTTATTTGTCATTGCCTTCTTAGAAGTAATAAGTGATACATTAGCTTCTAACGGGACATGAGCAAAATAAACTTTTTCATATTTAGCATGGTCGATTAATACATAAACTTGTGTTCCTAATTCCATGGCATGATGTTTAATGATTGCTTCTTGTTCATCAGGTGTTGTTAAACCATATTTTAAATCAATACCATTCATTCCCAAAAATACTTTGTCAAAGCGATAACGCTTCAATGTTTCTAATGCGCTCGCACCGACTGTCGCAAATGTAGTGGATTTAACTTCCCCACCAATTATCAAAGTTCTAATCCCATATTTAAGAAGTTCTTCAACATGCGTTAGACCATTTGTCACTACGATTATGTCATTTGCTTTAATAAAAGGAATCATTTCGAGTGTAGTAGATCCTGCGTCCAAAAATACACAGTCGCAGTCTTCAATTTGACTCGCAGCGATTCTGCCAATTTCTTGTTTTTCTTTTAAATTAGTACCTCGTTTATCTGCTAAATTTGGCTCTAATACTGATGATTGATTGAGTGTCGCGCCTCCATGCAATCTTTTTAATTTCCCAAAATTTTGTAGCTTTGATAAGTCACGGCGAATTGTCGAGGCACTACAGCCAGTCCGATCGATTAATTCTTGTAATGTTAAAAAATCTTTTTTTGACAATTCAGTCAAAATTAACTCGTGGCGCTTTTCCGTTATCATACCTTCACCTCAGCTCATTGTCATTATAATGTTTCCGCTTTCTTATTTCAATCATTTTTTATCAAAATCAGTCAAAAACAGTCAATTATTGATTGGAATTTTCATGTTTATGCCTTATTTTGTGTTTAATAAAAGAGCATCTTGGACCTAAATCCCTTTAAAAATATTTATAAAAATAGGATTGGGACACAAATCCCCAAAAAATAGCACTCCGATGGTTTAATTCATCGGAGTGCTATTTTTTTATTCATTACTTCATACTAATATGTGCTTTTACATGTATATTAAGTCTAATCAGTCACAATGGGGTACTATCCTGTTAAATTATCTCTTGTATGACATGCATTACTTGTGCTTGCGTTACTGCGATTAAATCTTTTACATTTATATTAATTTGAACGCCTCGGTCTCCACCACTTATATATATTGAATCTAATGATTCAGCATTTTGATCAATCACTGTTGGAAACTGACGCTTCATTCCTATTGGAGAACAACCGCCTCTAATATAGCCAGTAACTTTTTTCAAATGATCAAGCGGCATTAAATTCAACTTTTTTTCTGCCACTGAGTGGGCTGCTGCTTTCATATCTAATGTTTTATTTACTGGTATAATAAATACGAAGTGTTCATGCTCAGCGTTTTCTAATACAAGTGTTTTATATACATGATTTGGGTCAACACCTACTTTTTTTGCTACATGTTCTCCATCCATATGTTGTGTACTAATATCATATGTATTCACGCTATAGGCTATAGCCTGTCTGTCCAATATTCGCATCGCGTTTGTTTTCTTTTGTTTCATTTCATCACCTCATAGTATATCAACCATTTTAGTCGATACATATAACAGCGCAAGAATTCAATCTATTTTCAAACTTTTAATAAAATCAACTAATTCATCACGCATCGATTCATCTTTCAAAGCATACTCAATCGTAGTTTTCACAAATCCCAATTTTTCACCAACATCATAACGTTCACCTTCAAAATCATAAGCATAAACTTGATCGTCAGCGTTTAAACGTTCAATTGCATCTGTAAGTTGGATTTCACCACCTGCGCCTTTACCTTGCGTCGCTAAGTAATCAAAGATATCTGCAGTCAATACATAACGTCCCATAATAGCTAAATTAGAAGGCGCTGTGCCTTGTTTTGGTTTTTCAACAAATTTCGCTACTTCGTATTTTCTACCTGATTGTTCCATAGGATCGATAATGCCATATCTATGTGTTAAACTTTGTTCAACTTCTTGAACACCTATCACTGATTTTCCAGTTCCTTCATATACATTCATCAATTGTTTAATCGCTGGCGTGTCAGATTCGACTATATCATCGCCTAATAATACTGCAAAAGGTTCGTCGCCTATAAATTGACGTGCAGAATAAATTGCATGTCCTAACCCTTTTTGTTCTTTTTGTCTAACATAAAATATATTAGCAAGCTCTGTAGAGTATTTTACTTTTTCAAGTAGCTCTTGCTTATCTTTTTCTTCTAAAATCATTTCCAATTCTTTTTGATTATCAAAATGATCTTCGATAGCCCTTTTATGTTTACCTGTTACGATAATGATATCTTCAATACCCGCACGAGCCGCTTCTTCAACAATATATTGAATTGTCGGTTTATCTAAGATTGGCAACATTTCTTTCGGCATAGCTTTCGTAGCCGGTAAAAATCTCGTGCCTAAACCAGCAGCTGGTATGATTGCTTTCTTTATTTTTCTCAAAACGCTCATCCTTTTCTTAAATAAAATTTACGTACTGATTGAATATAATCTACGCTTCATTATTCATTTTAACCATTAACATTATCATAACATTGAAACGTTTCACTTAATACTTTTTTCATTTATAAAAAAGACCCACATAAACGCCATGGGTTAACGTTTGTGTGGCTCTCTTTCAATGATTAATCAAGTGCGGGTTGGCGAATTACATCACCCTTTTTATTCACAACAACTTTATAGTCTCTTTCGTTCTTGTATTCATGGAATGTGTAAAACATACCATCTTTCGATTCTTTTACATCTTTTAATACTGCATTTTGACCTAGTTCATCAATAGCGTATTTTTGCGCTATAACCTCAGATTCTTGAGGTGAAATATTAGGTTTATCATTTTGCTGTGTGATTTGATAAGATTTATCAAAAACACTTGCTTTATTATCTTCATCTACAGTTACTCGATAATACGTATTTGGTTTACTTTTATTTTCAAATGTAAAGATGTAATAATGAACGCCTTGACATGTTGTATCAATGCCGTAATCATTATAGCTATTTGAATTGTTATTATCTTTATTTACTAATGTTTGTGCTTTTTGTAATGCGCTAGAAAACGAAGGTAAATTTGCTTTTCCAACTTCATCATCTTTTAAATCATGTGTTGTCAATTTGGCAATCGGTTTATAGTTTTTAGCGTTATATGGTTCTTTATTTATTTCTTCTTTCGTTGCTGCTTTTATTGGATTTCCACTTTTTTCTTTAGTTATATCTTTAGCTTCTGCAATTTCATCCATAACAGAAAAGCTAGAAATAGTTTCATGAACTTTAGCTAAAGCTTGTTGATTTGTAGCTATAAAAAGAAGAAAGGCTAAACAGCAAGCGAGAAGGAAAGCCATGATAGTTAAAATTAAATTTTTCAAATTTATCCCCTTACTTACAATTATTACATTTCCTATCATGTTATCATAGATTATTGATGTAAAACTTATATAGAACACAATTTAAAACAATCGTAACCTTTGTTACATGTTTATTACGTAAATTCAACCTTATTTAATACAAGTGTCATATTCAGACTTCATTCAACACAAATAATGTAATATCACCGTTGACGCTATTAAATTTTTATATAAAAAGTGGGACATTGAAATCTAATTATTGTAATCAGATTTCAATGTCCCACTTCTATATAAAGACAATATTTAATTTTTTAGAAAACATTACTAGACCCTATAGCATATATAAGGTTAGGACATGTCATTCACACTATATCCTATATGCTTCTTGTTGCGATGAATTATGTTTTTCTGAAGCGTGATCTCAACTGTCTCTCTATAAAGATGACCAACATACCTAAAATCATAACGAATATCGACATGTATAATGGAAATTCAAAATTAATATCATATAATGTTCCTGCAACTAGTGGACCGATAAAGTTCCCCATACTGGTAAACGTAGAGTTTAATCCACCTGCGAAACCTTGTCTATTACCTGCTATATTCGAGAAATAATTTGTAATAGCTGGGCGAATCATATCGAAGCCTATAAAAACAATAAAGCTAATGAACATAATCGACCAATAACCGTGAACAAAAGTTAATGCTAATAGAATAATTGCTGAATATAGCAATGAATAAGTAATAAACGTTAATTCTTTAAAATAGCTCATAAACTTATCAAAGAAGAAAACTTGGAATACTGCACCTAAAATGCCACCACCTGTAATAGCAAACGAGATATCAATAGGAGAATATTGTGCTTTATCTGCAGTATATAGTGGAAACAGCGTTTCAAATGATGATAACCCGAAAGCTAATACAAGTGTTAAAACGATTGGCGTAAGAAAGACTTTCCAATCAATTTTTGCTAGCAACTCAGGTTGATATTTGGTGAATCCATCTTGTGTTTCATGTTTCGGATTTTTAATAAGTATAATAGAAAGTATCAATGCTAAACAACCACTAAAGCCGGCTACATAGAATGGTAATCTATGCGAAACTTCTGCTAATAAACCTCCAATACCAGGCCCTAAAATAAATCCTGAATTAATTATTGCTGACATATATCCAAAGTTTTTAGCTTTATCTCTACCTGATGAAATATCTGCAATCATGCCTGTGACACCGGGCATAACCATACCTGCACTAAAGCCACCAAGTATTCTAGAAACAATTAGAAGTGAGAACGTATGACTTGCAGCGAATAAGAATTCTGAAATCGCAAATAGGCCTAAGCCAATACAGATGATTAACTTTTTACCTAATTTATCTGCGAGCGTACCACCAAATGGTGAAATAATCATTTGAGCTAAAGCAAATACAGCTACAAGTATGCCTAAATCGCTACCTTTTAAGCCTAAATCTTTTAAATAAACAGGGAGCACTGGCACGACTAAACCTATACCTAAAAAGACAAGAAAAATATTAAAATATAAAATAATAAACTGCTTCTTCACGTTGCTCGCTCCTTTCTTTTTATAAATTGTTTAAAGTGACTTTCAATTCTCAATGACACGAGAACAAGCCTAATATTAAAACATTTTATAACAGTTTCATGATAAATGACAATAAAAAATTTATTTTCTAATCACTATCGTATAATATCGTAATTATAACTTGTATAATAAAGATGTATCTAATTTTCAGAATGGGGGTTTTCTATGATTTATCAAGTAGATGGTAAGACGATTGTTTTAGTATTAGAACAAGGTGAAGACATTGTATCAGCAGTAACAGATATTGCAAAAGAACAAGGCGGTAAATTTGGCACAGTTAGTGGCATTGGTGCATGCGCTAGCGCGGAACTTAACTTCTATAATTTAGAAACCAAAACTTATGAAAAGAAAACCATTGATGAACCTCTAGAGCTCATCAGTTTAATGGGTAACATTTCTCATATTGACGAAAAACCCTTTGCGCATTTACATGCCACTTTCGGAACTAACCAATATGAAACACTGAGTGGTCATTTAACTAAAGCCGTTGTTTCTGCTACAGCAGAAATTATAATCACAATGACAAATTTAGATATAAATCGCAAACATAATGAAACAATTGGGTTAAACCTGTTAGATTTATAATTTGTTAATTAAAGTAAAAAGCGTTAATTCAGATTAAGCATTACTAGATAAGCAAGAGGAGTAGTAAGCAGAGATGTTTCAATGTAATAGAAGCATCTCTGCTTTTATACTTATGTTTATCGTTCTATATGTCACATGCTTAAATATTTCACTACAGAGTTGTGTTTGTTTAGCATGTATATCTTAAAGTTAATGATTGAAATTTATATTTAAAAAATGTATTATGTAGTCTCATATTTCAAAAACATAAGTTAATATTTACCTTCGCCTATTAGCATAAAAGAGGGTTTATATTGCATTTACTAATGTACAATCAAATTACGATTCATTAATAATCTATTATATTAGCGCTTAATTAAAAAGAAAGTAGGTGTATTTATGCAAGCGCGTTATATCGCTAGAAGCATGTTCCTTATATTGATATTAGTTTCAATATTTTTTAATAATTACTTCCAGTTTATGACACTTAACCTATTTCTAGCGTATGTGCCGTTTGAACTATGCTTACTATTAAATTTATTCAAACCAAAATACAAATATGAGTGGCCGTTATTCATTATTTTCACATTTATTTTTATATTAATGGTACCAAATACTTTGTATATGATTACTGACTTAATACATTTAAATCAGTTTAATTTCAATTTCTATCAAGGTTTAGTAATCAGTGAATGGGCATACTTTGCATTCCTTGTATCTGGCGTATTACTAGCCATTTACCTATTAATTCTAATGTTTTTAGAAATGGAGCAATTCACCCAACATCTCTGGCTCAACAGATTAATTATAGTAGTAATGATGTTCTTAAATGGTCTCGGTATATTTATTGGACGCTTCTTGCGTCTACATTCAGTTTACCTTATACATGAACCACTTCGTATCTTTAACGAAGTATCTTCGAGTTTAAATACTGAAACGTTACGTTTTATTTTATTACTTATTGCATTACAAGTAATTATATTCCTATTTGCGAAAGGAGTGCGTAGCGTAAAATGACTTTGAATATTATAGTTCTCATTATTGTTTTAATTTTATGTCAATTAATCATTGGACATTTATTACATGATGTAGGTTTTTCATATCTTCACAGTATCATATTGATGTTGTTCCCCTTAGGTATTGGTTTATTTTATCTACAACTATTTTATTATGAACGTCGTTTTCCAAATTGGAGCGTCCCTATCAACATTAAATTAAGATTAAAATATATGTATATATTAACGTTTTTTGAATATGTAACTTTATATATTTGCGTCTTTAGATTTTAATAAATTTATGCAGCATTCATTATATATAAACGGTCTCACATCAATAAATACATGTAACAATTTCTAAACTTTCATATGTATTACTAAGCTGTCGACAAAATATTTAAATATTTTGTCGACAGCTTTTATGTGCTTATAAATTGATTCCTCTGTTGTGGTAAAGTATCAACGATCATTTAATTTCTACACACCATTATCAAAGTTAAGGGCTGAGACATGTTATTATGTCCCAGCCCTTAAATAAAGCGTTGTATACAAATCATTTATTTAAATGAATAACTTATGCCATAAATATTAAAGCTTTAATGCTTGTTTAACTTCTTGAACGGACTCAGCAGAAACTTTTAATTGCTCATATTCACCTTCAGATAAATTTAAATCTACAATACGTTCAATACCATTTGAACTTAAAATTGTTGGAACACCTAAGCAAATATCTGTAAATTGATACTCTCCTTCTAATAAGGCAATACTAGGTAGTAATCTATGTTGGTCTTTTAAAATCGCTTCAATCATACTGTATACTGCTGAAGCTGGAGCATAATAAGCTGAACCATTTCCGAGTAATTCTACGATTTCTGCGCCGCCTTTACGGGTACGCTCAACGATTGCCTCAATTTGTTGGGCATCGAGTAGTTTATGAAGTGGGACACCATTTACATTAGTTGAATCTACTAATGGAACCATCGTGTCACCATGCCCCCCTAATACTAAACCTTTGATATCTTTAATAGAAACATTTAAAGCTTCTGCAATAAACGTTAGATATCTTGACGTATCTAATACACCGGATTGTCCTATTACTCGCTCTTTCGGAAATCCAGAAGCTTTTAATACTGAATAAGTCATAGCATCTACAGGGTTCGTAAGTACGATAATTTTACAGTCAGGTGAATATTTCACAATTTCTTTTGTAACATCATGCATAACCGCTTCATTAACTTGTACTAAGTCATCACGACTCATTCCAGGTTTACGTGGTACGCCTGCTGTAATCACTACAATATCTGAATCTTTTGTATCAGTATAATCAACGGATCCTTTTACATTTACATCAAAGCCATAGACCGGACTACTTTCTAAAATATCCAATGCTTTACCTTTAACTTGACCTTCATTTGTCGGGCGATCAATCAGTACAACATCAGCCAACTCTTGTTGCGCAACAATAAAAGCCAATGTTGCACCTGTATTGCCTCCACCTATAATAGAAACTTTTTGTTTTGCCATAAAAACATCTCCCTCATACAATCACTTGAATACGTTACATAAATTATATCATCTCTAACTCTCGATAATGATTTCATTTCGTTAAGTTAAATTATCAAATTTACTTATGTGTTTTTTGCCTTTTAATCCATTTCCAAATTATAAAAATGGCTAAAACAAGTAAAACTAAATAAATAATTTTAGAATAGATATCCATGTAGTAAACAATTGCATGCCAATTTCCGCCCACAGCTTGTCCTAAATAAATCAGCACCATATTCCAAATCAGGGTACCAAGCGTAGTAAACAAAATAAACAAAGGTATGTTCATTCGAGTTAAACCAGCTGGGATAGAAATTAAACTTCTCAACAGTGGCACAAAGCGACAAAAGAAAATTGTCCAGTATCCATACTTTTCAAACCAATTAATCGTTCTATCTATATCCTTGGTTTTCACACGCAAAAACTTTCCATAACGATTTACAAAGCGATATAAGTTTCTTTCGCCAATCCAGGCCCCAACACCATATAAAACGATAGCTCCGATAATAGATCCAAGTGTTGAAGTGATTGTCACACCAATAAAGCTAAGATCAGACTTGGTCGTCATAAAACCACCAAACGTCAAAATAATTTCAGATGGTATTGGAGGAAATATATTTTCCAAAAAGATTAATAATCCAATACCTAAATAGCCATGTTGCTCCATAAAATGCGTTATCCACTGTTCCATTCATTTCCTCCTAAAGGTCGTTAAAACAAAGCATTAAAATAGATTATTTGTTAACGCATATAAATACATTGATAAGCCAAATAGAATCATACTTAAAATCGTTAATATCAATGCCAAAATAGTAGTACGTTTATAATGTTTAATAAATGCTATGAATAAAATAGCTCCATTATAAAAGAAAAATAATCCAAAAAGTGTCATCATTATATTAATATCAGGATACACAATATTTAATAATGCAATGACTAAGGCAAAACCTAAAAACGGAAAATTAATAAAATTACGTTGAAACTTATATTGTTTTAATTGGTGCTGTTCGTTCTGTGTATTCATTATCTTTACTCCTTCAAACTATGGGATATCATGCCCCAAAGAAGCCGTATAAATATCAAACCATTCTTGGTCTGTAAGTGACACCTTCAGGCCATTAATTGCTTCATCAATACGTTCAATTTTGTGTGTACCTAACACAGGCATTAATGATGCAGGGTGTTTATTTAACCATGCCATAATGATACCATTCGAGGTTACATTATATTTTTGTGCTAAAGGAGAAACAACTGCCATAATTCGCGCAGATTTTTCGTCTTCTAGATCGAATAGTTTACCACCTGCCATTGGACTCCACGACATAATTTTAACATCATCTTTATACATATGATTAATGATACCATTTTCAATAGCGTCTAAACTATATGGTGAGACCTCCAGTTGGTTTAAAGTGATATGCAATTTATCACAAACTAGACATTTACTTAGTAAATCGTATTCAGATTTGTTGAAATTTGAAACACCAAATGACTTAACTTTCCCCTGTTTAACCAATGCTTTTATTGCTTCAGTCACTTCGTTTGGATCCATTAAAGGTGATGGTCTATGGATAAGCAGAGAATCTAGTTGTTCAACTTGTAAATTTTGTAACGAACGGTCAACAGATTGAATAATATGCTCTTTACTATGATCATAGCGATGGCCACTTGTTTCATCAAGTGGGCTTGATGGCAATACGATACCACATTTACTTACAATCTCTATTTGATTGCGTAGTTGTGGCGATAGTTTTAGTGCTTCACCAAAGATACCTTCACAACTGTATGAACCATAAATATCAGCGTGGTCCATAGTGGTGATACCTCTTTCAACTAATTCATTCAAATATCTATTTAATTGTTGAGGTGTCCAGTTCCAGTCATTCGTTCTCCAAAATCCTTGTATTACATTTGAAAAAGAAACGTATTGATTAATTTTTACTTTATTCATATATCTTCAACACCCTTTTTATTATATTCAATAATCAAGTGAACTGTAGCATATCCAATTTATTGCGCAGTTGGTTTTCATCTATTTGTTCACCAATAATCACAATTGTTAATGGCATCATTGTATCGATAACTTGATAATCTGGTAAACCAAATGCATATTGAAATTCATATATATCATTTGGTGTATCACGAAACTTGACGTATCCCTTTAATCTTAGAACATTATCGGGTAGTCGTAAAATAAACTGATAGAATAATTGACGATCAATTGCTCCAGTAAATTGATACTGCATACTCTTAATACCATGATGATGCATTGGTTGTTCTAAATGTGACATACTATCATCTGCAGTTATCATTATGTTATCCATATCAAAATCAGCATATGATGTATAAAATTTTGGTGCTCGTGGATTTATTTTTTCAATTTCTTTTATTTTATCGTACCCAACACTATCTAACAAATCCATTTTATTGATTACAATTGCATGACTTACTTTTAATTGTTCTTCCATTAATTGTTTTGTACTATTAGTATATTGTGTTCTAGTCAAAAATCTTGGTGCGTCTACTAAGCCTATAACTACTGGTGCATCAAGGTATTCAACGATTTCAGGATCTTGACAAGCCGCAATAATTTCAATGGGATGTGCGATACCCGTAGCTTCAATTATAATATGGTGCATTGCACTTTTGTTAATAAAATGTTTTAATTGTTTTATTAAATCCCGTTGCAAGTCACAACATATGCAACCATTTAATATCGATGCAACCTCTATATCATGACTTAATGCATGGCTATCTACATCTAAATTGCCGTATTCATTTACGATGATACTCGGGTTTTCATTTTTATTTAGTAAATATTTTACATAATTACTGAGAAAAGTTGTTTTCCCACTACCTAAAAACCCTGTTACTACGGTAATAGCTATTTTAGGCTGTTTAATATTTTTCAAAAAATCACTCATTTCATAAATTTAAATGTTTGTGTAAAAGATAATTTTTTTGTATAATTAATCTTTCACTTGATAAAATATTAGATATCTTCTAAACTTTATACACGCTATATTTTAGCATGGCACAGTGCAAAAGTGTGTTTGAGGAAGTGTCACACACAACGTTAGACGGATTCAGGTCCGATGCATAGTCAAGAAAACGGATAGAATGTCTGGAGGAGAACTTATGTCTGAACCACTTAATTTAAAGGAACAACTTTGTTTTAGTTTGTATAACGCTCAAAGACAAGTAAATCGCTACTACTCTAATAATGTCTTTAAGAAATACAAACTAACATACCCACAATTTTTAGTACTTACTATTCTTTGGGGCGAATCACCTGTCAATGTCAAAAAAGTCGTTACAGAATTGGCGCTTGATACTGGCACAGTATCTCCATTACTTAAAAGAATGGAACAAGTTGATTTAATCAAACGTGAACGTTCTGAAGTAGATCAACGTGAAGTATTTATTCATTTGACTGATAAGAGCGAAGCAATTCGTCCAGAATTAGATACTGCATGTCAAGATGTTGCAGTTGCATCTTCTCTTGATCAAGATGAATCTAAAGAATTAAATAGATTGCTTGCAAAAGTAATCTCCGCCTTTACTGAAGAAAAAGCAAAATAAGATTTTCTACCCATATTAAAGGCCAAAGATATATCAAAATGATTACTTAAATATACTTGATTTAGAGAGAGAGCTCAAACACTTATGTGTTTGAGCTCTCTTTTAACTATTATAAAACTTCGTATTGTAAACTGTAAATCTTAAGAATCTACATTAAGAAAAAGTCGTACTTTCTATAATCATGAGCCCTAGACCCTCTTAAATTCTTATTCTAAATAAAATTGAAAGTAATCCTTTTTGTATTCTATACAAATGCTAAAATTTCATAATATTATGAAGCATTAATCTTAACCATTTGTTGCAAATAACCATTTTCTTTAGTAGTTAAAGTTTCATAACTACCTTCTTCTAGAATAGTACCTTCTTGCATAACAATGACTTTATCAAAGTGTGGTAACAATCTTAAATCATGCGTAGCAACAACTAGCGTTTCAGCATGCTTATGGACTAAATCCATGACTACATTTGTATGATGAACATCTAAAGCAGTTGTTGGTTCATCAAGTATCCAAAGTGAAGATGGTTTTAATAATAGTCTTGCTAAAGCCAATCTTTGTATTTCTCCACCGGATAATGTCTGGCCAGAAAGTGTAATCACTCTGTCTAAATCAATGTGTGCTAGTCCAAGTCGATCTAGCAACTCTCTAAGTACATCATCTGCTTGCTCTGAAAATAAATTTTCTCTTACAGTTCCGTCAAACAATTGTTGAGATTGTAAGAGTGCATTGATATAACTATATTTATCTTCATTTACTATTTTAGAAATATGCTGTTGATGTAATAGTACTTCCCCTTTATCACTTTGGTATAGTCCTAGCATAAGTTGTAATAAAGTGCTCTTACCTGAACCAGATGGTCCAACTATCGCTACGTGTTCACCTTTATTGATGACTAACTGAATCTGCGATAATACAGGTGTTGACTGATTCCAATATTTGAAATCTACATCTCGTAAGTGTATTAAAGGCAATGCATCAGAACCTCCCATTTGCATAGGTTCATTACCTTGTGTCATTGGATGCGCAATCACCTCATTAATATCAGCTAAAGCTTCGTCAGTATCAGCTTTATAATAAGCTACGTTACTCATCGGAATCGCTTGTTCAAATAATGTTAGCATCATTAATACGATACTCGTCAAATACACAACATCTAATTGTTGGTTATGTACTTGAACAACACCTAAATATAATGTGAAAAATAATGCAATCATCGCTACAATGTTCAAGCTATATTCATAAAGTGATAAAAAACGTTGCTCCTTAGCTTGTACACTTTCATACTCATCTAATTGCTCTAAAACTTGCTTTTTATAATATTCCGTTTGATTAAACCGTATTAGTTCCTCATAACCTTCTTTATAGTCATAAAATTGACTTAAAAATTCACCTTGGACTTCGTTTACTTGTCTTTTTAATATACGTGCCCTTTTAGCACTTAACCAAGGGATAACAATTAACGTAGTAATCATACTCAAACAAATAATCACTGCATGTATATATGAAAAATAAAATATCGTAATCATAGTGACAATTGCAGTTAAACCTATGACTACAGGAGGATAATAAACCCTTAAATATATATTTTGCAAAGCTTCAACTCTACCAATCATACGTGCAATTAAATCACTAGAATTGAATTTACGATAAACATCAGGTACAACAGGCAGTAATTTTTTGAAGAATTGAACTCGCACATCGCGCAACATTGTAAACGTTGTTCTATGAGATAATAGTCTCTCAATATATCTCGCTACCGCTCTAAGAAATCCAAACATTTTCACCGAAACAATCAATACCATCAGCGCAAACAGAGGAGCCCCCAGAGCACTTTGTGTAATCATATAACCACTTAAAAAGAACATACCTAATGCGACTAAACTGCCAACTACACCAACTAAAACAGATAATATTAAATCCTTATCTATACTAAATTTAATCCGTGGTTTCATGTTCATCACCACCTTGTCGAAGGTTATTTAATTTATGCGTATCATCTGATTTTAAAATGCCCTGTTCAATCAAAATACGTCTGTCTGCATTTTTAATTGTATGTGCTCTATGCGCAATAGTAATCATTGTGATATTAGAAAACTGCTGTTCAATAACGCTTTGTATTATATTTTCAGTTTTCACGTCTAAGCCTGTTGCTGGCTCATCAAAGATCAATAGGTCTGGACGGCCCAATAATATTCTTGATAGCTCTATACGTCTCATTTGACCGCCTGAAAGCATCTCTCCACCTTCACCTATCCTTGTGTCTAAACCATCTTTTAGTGATAGCACTTTTTCTTTTAATTCTACATCGGCTAAAACTTGTAATATTTGCGCTTCATCCACTTGATGAAACATCGTTATATTATCTCGTATAGATGCATTGAAAATATAAGGAGCTTGGCTAAGGAACCCTATATTTAAATCTTTCTGTTTATAAGTAATCGTGCCATTGCTCGGTTCCAAATTTTGCGCGATCAGTTGCGCTAGTGTTGATTTTCCTGCACCACTTCTTCCAATTAATGCGATATGCTCACCACTCTTAATATTTAAGTTAATATTTTTTAATGCATGTTCATTGGCGTCTTTATATTTAAAATCCACTTGGCTTAATCGAATCAAAGCACTCTGATTTAAGTTAATTTGTGTTTGGGGTTTAGGCTCTTTATCCTCTTTGTCCAACACTTCGAATAACACATCACTAGAACCTTCACTTTGTTTACCAGTATGAAAAGATTGCCCGAGGTCTTTAATTGAATTATAAAATTCTGGTGCCAATATAATCGCAATTGCTGCTGTCTTAAAGTCTAAATTATGAAATAAAATCAAACCTAAACCAGCCTCTAACGCAACTAAACCAATACCGAGCATGCTAATAAATTCAAGCATTAAGCCAGATAAAAAGGCACTTCTTAAAATACGCATCGTTAAATCTCTAAACTTAGTACTTTCCTCATAAACTTCTTTTTCTGTCTGTTCAGTTCTATTAAAAAGTTTTAACGTTACTAAACCTTTTATTTTATTTAAAAATTGTTGGCTAAATTGATTTAAATAAGTCATTTTATCTTTAGATTCATCACGCGTTTTTAAGCCAAAAATGATATAAAAAAGTGGAATAAAAGGTGCTGTGACTATCATAATCAATGCCGTATTTAAATGAACAAAACACATAGCGATAATTATTAGTAATGGTATCATCATTGATTTAAATACTTGAGGAAAATAACTATTAAAAAAAGGAACAATGCCATCAACACTTTCAGTTAAAGTGTTCATTTGCACACCAATTGGATCTTTGGATTGCTTTATAATAAGCTGCTTTCTTAAATCACGTTTAACTTTCGCTGCCATTTGATTGCCTATCATTTGATTTATAGTATTAAATGTAGCACGTGCTATCAAAACGATTAATGTAAACATTAATAAATTTAATAAATCATGATTATCACTTAATAACATTACATTTAATATTTCTGCAATAGAAATATTTTGTACTACAACTGTAATTGCTAAGAGTGTACTAACTACAAACATAAAGATAGGATATATTTTATATTGCATTGCTAAACTTGTTAATCTTTTCACAAATATCACCTACCCCACATTATAGACTGCGTGTATAAAAATTAAATTAATTCGCTCATTGTTTTATATACTTTTTTATGGTGTTTTCATATTTTAGACATAATTACTTTTTATAATTTCAACTTAAATTTTACTGTAACTTTACACACGTCCTTTAAAATGACTGTTTTCTTTTAATTATATACATCTTTAGTCTAAAATCACATTTTTAAGTGGCATAATACATTTTTATTGTGCTATCATTAAAAAATGAAAATACACAAAATTTTATAAGTACTATGAAAGTAGGTAAATTATGTTAATACTTGAATTGATTAAAGGTATCATTCTAGGTATCGTTGAGGGTTTAACAGAATTCGCACCCGTTTCATCAACAGGTCATATGATACTCATAGATGATATGTGGTTGAAGTCGAGTGAATTTTTAGGATCTGAATCGGCATTTACATTTAAGATTGTCATCCAACTAGGTTCAGTATTCGCAGGCGCTTGGGTATTTCGTGAGCGTTATTTCGAAATGTTACATATAGGTAAATACAGAGCAGAACCTATTGATGGTATTGGTCAAAAGCCAAAACGTTTAAACTTACTACACATCATTGTGGGTATGATTCCTGCAGGTGTTTTAGGTTTGCTATTTGATGATGTTATCGAAAAATATCTATTCAGTGTACCAACAGTAATGATTGGATTGTTTATAGGCGCAATTTATATGATTATTGCTGACATCTACAGTAAAAGAGTTTCAAATCCACAAACTGTAGACCAAATCAATTATTTCCAAGCTTTTGTTATTGGATTATCTCAAGCCATAGCAATGTGGCCAGGTTTTAGTAGATCTGGTTCAACAATCTCTACTGGTGTATTAATGAAAATGAACCATAAGGCTGCCTCAGATTTTACATTTATTATGGCAGTGCCTGTTATGCTTGCAGCAAGTGGTTTATCACTAGTGAAAAATTTAGAATATATTCAATTAAATCATATTGGTTTCTATATTTTTGGCTTTATCGCCGCGTTCATTGTTGGGTTAATTGCAATCAAAACTTTCTTATACTTAATTAGTAAAATTAAATTAATACCATTTGCAATTTATAGAATTATATTGGTCATTATCATCGCTATTCTATACTTCGGCTTTGGTATTGGACAAGGTATTACAGGAGAATAATTTAAAGTCTAATTTAAATACTTGAACATTAAAGCCGATAAACATCTCACTATTTCTTAGATGTTTATCGGCTTTTTATTCTTTTCTTATAGCTTGCTTAAACATTAGTCTATTTCTCCCTAATAAATGCTATACTCAGGCTATATTTACCGTTTATTTTCATGTATGATAGGGTAATATGAAGATAGTATAAATTAAATGGAGGCAACGCATATGGACAAAAAGCAATTAATTAAAACAATAATCACAGTGGCTCCTGTGTTTTTAGTACCATTAATCGTTGAACGTAAACGAATTAAAGATCACCCAGACGTTAAAAAAGCGAGCGATGCAACCGTGAGCGCTTCTAAAACAGTTGCAAATAAATCTGGACAATTGAAAGATACTGTCGTAGAAAAATCATCTCATGCAAAAGAATATGTAGCAGATAAAAAACACGACATGGATCAAAAACGAGAACTTAAACGTATCGCTAAAGAACACGATCCAGCATATATTGAGAAAAATGGCGAAAAACTAGAAAAAGAAAATCGCAAAGAAGCTCAAAAAATGAATAAGCTTCTTCAAAAAAATATCGACAAACGTCATAAAGAAGAAGAAAAAGCACGTCAAGATAATGAAAAACAGCGTATTAAAGATATGAAAAAATCTAACAAACATATGGAAAAAGTTGGATTAACACCTGGTAAACTTGATGATGACACTGAGAAAAAAGGCGAAAAATTAGAGAAAGAAAACCGTAAAGACATTCAAAAACTAGATAAAATCTTACAAAAAAACATCGACAAACGCCACAAAGAAGAAGATAAAGTACGAGCAAAAGATAAAAAAGCACGCTTATCTGAATTCAAAAAATATGAAGACTACGTTGCTAAAAGCGTTGTAAAACAAGACAACGAAAATAAAGGCAAATAACACTAATGACACAGGTCATTATAGACGGAGATGCTTGTCCTGTAATCAATTCAGTTATTGAATTGACTGAAGGGACAGGCATTTTTGTTACAATCGTTCGTAGTTTCAGTCACTTTTCTACTATAGAACAACCTGAGCATGTAAAAACCATTTATGTCGATGATGGACCAGATGCGGTTGACTATAGGATTGTTAAACTAGCAGGAAATGATGATTTAGTAATTACGCAAGATTATGGTCTTGCAAGTTTATTACTAAATAAAACAAAAATTGTCATGCATCACAAAGGCTATATATACAACCACCAAAATATTGACACTTTACTTGAGCAAAGGCATACAAATGCACAATTTAGAAAAAGTGGTGGTCGCACAAAAGGCCCTTCTGCATTTACAGAACAAGATTTGTTTAAATTTGAATCTGCATTTTCATCTGTATTACAAGATCAACACTTGAACAAGGAGGAATAAACATGAAAAGAATTGCCGTATACTGTGGCGCTAGTAAAGGAAATGACCCTTCCTATATGTCAGAAGCTTATCAGCTAGGTAAAACCATGGCCGAAAAAGGTTATGAATTAATCTTTGGAGCTGGCTCTGTAGGCATTATGGGGGCAATACAAGATGGCGTACTAGATCATGGCGGTAGCGCTATCGGAGTTATGCCTAATATGTTAAATGAAAAAGAAATAACTAGTCAGAAATTAACGGAACTTATTTTAGTTGACTCTATGCATGAAAGAAAAAACAAAATGGCCGAATTAGCAGACGCCTTTGTCATGGCCCCTGGTGGCGCTGGTTCTTTAGAAGAATTCTTTGAAATGTATAGTTGGTCTCAAATTGGCATTCATCAAAAACCGATCGCTATATTTAATATCAATGGGTTCTTCAATCCATTACAATCCCTATTATCTCATATGATTGAAGAAGGGTTTATCGATGCTAAATACGATACTTTAGCGCCATTATGCGATACAACAGAAGCACTATTTGAAACTATCAATAATTATAAACCTTTAGGTGTTAGAACTTACGACTAACTTCAAGGGCAAGGAAGTTAATTATTTTAAATTTCCTTCCTTGCCCTTTATTTATAATTTAAATAATTGCTATTAACTGTTTTAGGATCATCAATGCAACAATAATGATAATAATTGCTGAACATTTATTTAATACCAAAATATATTTTCCTGTTTTATCTACATATCCTATAATCTTCCCCACTATTGCTAAAATGAAAAACCAAAACCACGACACCAGTACAGTGGCAATACTAAACACTACTTTTTCTACTCCTTCGTATATAGCAGCACTTGTACCAATTACACCTATCGTATCCATAATTGCATGTGGATTTAGTAATGACACTGATAATGCGAAACCTATTTGCTTTTTAGCAGTCATAGGTTTATAAGTTTGAAGTTGATATTGATGTGATGTCCACAATGACCATGCCATATAACTTAAAAAGACAATACCTATACAATAAATAGTTATCTGCAAAACAGGTAAAGACAACAAAATTAATGATACCCCTAAAATAGCTAATAATATTAATAATGTATCACATAAACCAGCGGTGATAATTACCGGTAGTGATTTGTATATACTTTTATGATTAGCTCCTTGATTAAATACAAAGACATTTTGAGCGCCTAAAGGCAATATGAGTCCTAGCGCCAAAAGTAATCCATGAACTGCTGGTTGTAACATACCAAAATACTCTCCTTTAATTATTACGTCTATATTAACTATGCTATACTATATCCAAAGAAATTAGACCAACCAGATGCAAATTAAAATACCAACCAGATAATATAGGAGTTATTTTATGTTCAAACCAAAATACAAACAAATTATTGATGATATCATTTCACAAATTGATACCGGGAAATTAGAACAAGGCATGCAATTACCTTCTCAAAGAGATATGGCCAGGAAATATCAAGTGAATCGTTCTACCGTTATACAAGCAATCGATATTCTTAAAAGCCAGGGAATAATAGATGGTAGAGAGAAACAGCGCTTATATGTATCTGGAAATACTTGGCATACTTATATTAGAAACAATATTAATTGGCAAAACTATATCAGCAATAGTACAACCAAAAATAATCAATACTTCGTTCAACAAATTAACAAACTAGAATTCCACTCTAACATCAAGCGATTAGGTACTGGAGAACTAGCTCCCAATCTTATACCTAATGAACAATTCAAAGAAATTTTGAGTAAGTGTAATACTAATGTGTTAAACACTAATTACGAACATCCCCAGGGAAATCTAAAACTTAGAGAAGCAGTTGTGCAATATATGCAAAAATTAGGCATCACATGTAGCATTGACCACATTTGTATCACCTCTGGCGCATTACAAGGTTTAAAACTAATTGCAGATGGCTTACTAATCCCACAATCCAAGATTATTGTTGAATCTCCTTCATATATTAATTCGATACGTACTTGGCATAATATTAGAGCTGATATACAACAAATAAGCATTTCTGATATTAAAAGTAATATTAACAATATATTTAAAGCACAAGCACAATATGCAAATAGCATTTTCTATTGTATACCGACATTACACAACCCTACACAACATTGTTATTCGCTAGCAGAAAAACAAAAAATTATTATGCAATGTGAACAACATGGTATGCCTATTGTAGAAGATGATGTTTATGGTGACTTATATTTTAATCACGAACGTCCACTACCTTTAAAAACATTTGATACAAATGATAATATTTTATATTTGACTAGCTTATCCAAAACTGTAAGTCCTGGTTTGCGGGTCGGTTGGATCGTTGCTAAGCCCTCCGTTGCGGCACATTTAGCTGATTTAAAAATGCAAAATGACTATGGCGCAAGTTCTATATCACAATATATCGCATCAGAATGGTTAACACAGCCACAATACCACGACCAACACCTCAAAGAGCTTAAGGAAAAGCTTTTAATTAAAAGAAATTTGTTTTTAGAATCCTTGAAGAAATATTTTAGTGATTTCGGTTCATGGTCGATGCCAGATGGTTCATTTTATATTTGGTTCCAATTTAAGTTCTCCATCGATATGAAAAGACTTTTCGATGCAGCTATTACAGAAAATATACTAATTAATCCCGGTGAAGTTTACGATAAACATGCGCATAATTGTATCCGTTTCTCATATGCTTATATTGATACCGATGATATCGATGCAACTTTAAAACAATTAAGGGAAATTATCAAAACACGTTTTCTCATATCGTCATAAACAGGGGATGATATAGAAATCTAATTTTTTAAACAGATTACGTCGTTGCACCTCGGCAGAGAATACTAGAGCTGATAGTGACAAAAGTTCACCTGAGGAAATCCATCTATAGATTTTACAAATTCAATAAATTAATTAAGGCTGAGACAATTAAATTTGCCTCAGCCTTAATTAATATGCATTTGAAATGGCCACAATGCCTACTACCAAAACAACGTTTCTTAAACGTTTTTTGATAAATCTTTATGATATCTAACATGTCTTTTAAGTGGATGATATTTACTGAGATTAGGATACTCAAAATAATCGTATAATTTCATGCCGATTTTTTCCATCACTTTTCTAGAAGCTGCATTATTTTCTGAAGTAAAGGCATAGACCTCTTCTAAACCTTGAGATTTGGCATATTTCAATACGGCTTCCGCACCTTCTGTAGCAAAACCATTCCCCCAAACTTCAGGAATTAAACGCCATCCTATTTCATAAAATGGCAACTCATCAAATGTATATTTACTTTCTTTAGGTACATAATTCAATCCAATAAAACCTAACCAACCATTCGTCTCTTTCAATTCAACAGCGAATAGGCCAATATTATATTTTGATATAACTTCATCCATTTTATTCATATCGTGTTCTGAACGTCTATAACTTAATAAACTAGGAAAATATCTACGAACTTGTTGGTTTGCGTTCATTTGTTGAAATGGTAGCAAGTCTTCCTCCCGCCAGTCACGTAACCTTAAACGTTCAGTTTCAATATAAACTGTCATATGTTACACCTCTATACTGGAAAATAAATTTCTATATAAAAGTAACGCGTTATGAAACAGTTCATATCGCGCTACCTACATATTCTATCAATAATCAACATTTAAGCTCTTGAAATATAACTAATTAACTCTACGTTTACTGCAACTTCTTTCAAACGGCTACGTTCACTTTTTGGTGCAGTAAATGTTGCATCAATAAAATCATTTTTATGATTTAGTCTGTAAGTAGCTACAAAAGTATCTGTATCAGATTCAAAATTTGGTAAGTGTGCAATCACACGTTTAATTTCACCTGTAGAGTCTTTTATTTCTCTGCCTGTAATATTTTCTATTTCTCTACCTAATTCTGGTAAAGTAATAGATCTGCCTTCTAATAAATTGAAATCTTGTTCGTGCATATTCATTACCTCTTTTCTATGTAAGGAAATTATCAAAACACAACTTACTCCAAACTAGTCGTTAACTTAAGCCTGAATGATTGTTTAATAACTCCCTTGTATTTCAACTTCTTTGCATTTTTATACGTACTTACTAATCCACATTATGTTTAATGATACCCATTATAACAATTAGTAAAACCATATTACAATAATTTCCTAGGAAATATTACAATGCCTTTTTAAAAATATAATTAAATCTAATTTCTATATATTATACAGATATATTTTTTCATTCTCCATATTTCATTCGATTATACAACAATCTACACGGTTTAGGTTTCTGAATTTATATCTTTTTCTAAGCTTTCAGATTTATCCTTCAGCTTATCATGTTCTTTTTCTAGTTTATCTTTTTGCTTTTTCAAATCTTTTTTTTGTTTCTCTAATTTATCGACATCTTTTTCCAATGATACTTTTTCATCATCTTTACCACAAGCTGTTAATGTAACTGTCGCTGCTAATATGAGTGCCAAACACCTTTTCATGTAAGAACTCCTTTTTCATTATAATATATTAATTTTATCATTAATTATTATTATCTTCATTAATTACTGATAGTTTTTTGGACATAATTATTTTTTCCACCTGATAATCCATATTTAAATTCATTTCAATCATTTGTTTGTTACTATACGCTACGGTACTTTCTATTTTTTGAGCACCTTGACTAATGGCCCACCATTCAATAGATGATTTCAATTTGGCACCTATACTCTGGTGTCTATATTCAGGATGGACATAGAGCATTTCAATGATAACTTTATACCCTACTGTCTCAATTCGCGCCCATACAAATCCTTGTAAAATACCATCCAGTGTTTGAATTAAAATGCGACCTGTTTCTAATTTCAAGCTCCGCTCGATCATTTCTATACGTAAAGCCACTGATAAATTAGTTTTTCTGTAATCATAATATTGTTGTTCAAGTTGCTGCTCGTGTATGTTGGCAATTTCTTCTATAAATTGATTTTGTGATAGTGAAAGTTGTTCCATAATTTCTCCTTCTAAAAAGTTAAGTTGATTTATGTTGTGATATTCGTCATAATAAGCCATATCTTATTCTTACATTCTATAAAAAAGGTAGCGAAATTCAAATGAAATCTACTGAAAGATTAATGCGTGAAAATAATGTGAAATCACTACGATTAAACAATACTGATAGAGAAACATTCGAAAACTATATGACATATGTACGCGCGGATCTAAGTGTGAATCCCTATGATTCCGAAAAGATGTTAAATCGTATATTAGCTCAATTATTACAAGCCGAAAAAGAAGGCACGCTCGCTATGGATTTCTTTGATCATGACCCTAAATCACACGCAAAAAATGAAATTAAAAAATTGCCAAATGAAACGCTCATCAACATATTCAAATATATTTTCCAACACATTTTACTTTTCTTTGGTATTTTTTGTTTCCTTAAAGGATTTATTGGTTTTTTTATCGGCGCTAAACGACTATATATATATACATTTCCTATAATGTTACTCGTCGGTATTAGCATTATTTTCATTTTTATATGGATGGTTTTTAAAACTGTACAAATGCAATGCTTTACCAAATCACATTGGACTTGGATTATGACATACGTCAGTATTATACTTTTGTTATGTGCGTTATTTTATGTGTTTTTTGTACCTCAAGCAGCACTCGCTGTTGGTCCTTATATTCTTATAAGTAATTGGACATTTATTATTATTTCTTTCATAATTATGCCAATTTCATTGTATATCGATCATCACTATATTAATAAAGATGCAAATACTTCACTATAATTTGATGACATTACTTTAATAATAAAAAGAAAGAGCCTGAGACATAACTCTATATGCCTCAGGCTCTTATTTTATATAGCTTAGTATCTAGTTAAATTAAATAAAATATTTCTTACTTATGATCTCTAAACTCTATTACCTTTTCCGAACAAGCATAATGCAAGTATATAGAAAATTACAACGATATATATCATGATAATGTGAATTTAAGTTGTCATGCCTTCTTTTTTCTCAACTGCAACACTGATAAACAAGAATATTAAACCAATCGCTGTTAAAATAGGAGCGATAAGACTTAGAGACGCTACTGGTAAATGCGTAACGACTAGTCCACCTATAAAGGCACCTAAAGCATTTCCTAGATTAAATGCTGATTGATTCAATGTACTAGCAAGCGTTGGCGCATCTTTGGAAATTAAAGTACTTTTGAACTGTAGCGATGGACTCATGCTAAATCCTATTAGACCAAAGAAGAATATGCCTGCTACCATTAAGAATCCGTTCATTTGGATAAAGTATAATAGCACGAAATATAGAATAAATATTGTAAATATCATTTGTAATGATTTATTTAAATTCCAATCTGCAAGCTTACCACCTACGATATTACCTAATGTAACACCTACACCAAATATAATAAGTAGATATGAAATAAGATTCTCTTGAACATTAGAAACGTCAGTTAAAACTGTAGAGATATATGTGAAATAAGCAAATACACTACTAAATCCGAATAGTGTTACTGCTAATGTTAACCATAAACGCTTCTCTTTTAAAATTTTCAATTCATTTAATACTGAAGATTTAACTGTTTCACGTTGCATTGGCACAAAAATAATAATCCCTACTAAAGCTATAGCACCAATAATAGAAATAACAATAAATGTCATTGGCCAACCAAAATTTTGTCCAACTAATGTACCGAATGGCACACCTAAGATGTTACTTAAACTTAATCCCATAAACATCAAGGCCATGGCACTTGCTCTTTTCTCTGGTCTAACCATACTTGCGGCAAGTATAGAGCCTATACCAAAGAATGAACCGTGCGCTAACGATGTAATAATACGACTTGTCATCATAAATCCGTAACTTGGACTAAATGAAGCAGCAAAATTACCTAAAATAAAAATGCCCATTAAAACTAATAATAGATACTTTCTATTCCATTTTATTGTTAACATAACTATGATTGGTCCACCAATGGCAACACCTAACGCATAACCAGTAATTAGCTGTCCTGCTTGACTCACAGTCACATCAAAGTCCCTTGCAATATTTGGTAAAAGTCCCATAATTACAAATTCTGTCATACCGATTGCAAACGCACCGATAGCCAGCATCCATATAGCTATTGGATATTTCATTTCGACTCCCCTCCTATTCCATTTTTTAAACATGTTTGTGATTATACTAAAATAAAGCAACTGAAAACAAGGCAATTGCTTTATTTTTTATTAATTTATTATATTAATGCGCTTTCATTAAAATTATATGTATATTTAATCGTTCTATTTTAATTTTCGAGTTACAATTTTTCACAAAAAAAGAGCTAACAGTAACCTTAGAATTAAATGAATTGCTCAATTTATTCTAAAGATAAAACTATTAGCTCAAAAATGAATTTAATTAATTAGTAATGCATCTACAAAAAACCATACTACCATAATAATCATGATAATCGCTTGTGCGATAGTACTTGCTAAAAATGCCACAACCGAGCCAAAACTTGCTTTTAAAGCTTTTGAAAAATTTGGTTCTTGAATCATTTCTACAATTAATACCGCTACAAATGGAATAATGATAATTCCGAATGGTGGAAATACAAAGCACCCTACAATAACACCTATAAGCGCTGCATACTCACTCTTTTTTGAACCACCAAATTTATTAACAAAATATTGATTCATTATAAAATCTGCAACGATTATAAATAATGTAAGTAAAATCATAGATACATAGAACACCCATGATAAGTTACCATTGTGAAAACCGAATTGATAAATCAGAAAACCAACCCATAAGACAAGTACAGATGGAATAACCGGTTTAATTAAACCTATAAACGCTAAGACAAATGCTGCTATAATACATAACCATAAAATAATTGTCATTATTAATTACTCATACTTTCTTCTGTAAATTTTTGATCTTTGGTAAAGAAAATGAGAACCATACCTATAAATATAGATCCTGCAGAAACAAAGAAAACATTTCCTAAACCAACCCATTGACTCATTATACCACCTAACAAGTTACCACATAATTGGCCAATAACCATTGCATTAGCAAATAACGTTGAGGCATAACCCGGAAAGTCTGGTAATATATCTTGAAAGTAACTAATTCCTAAACCAAGTAGTATTGCTAAAAATATCGCTAAAAATACTTGACCTACAAACATCATCGCTAAACTTTCGAACATGCCGATACTAAAGTAAAACAATCCTCCGAAGAGACCACCTAACATGAGTAAGGCACGTGTTGTCATTTTTGCTGACAATATACCTAAAATGACCATAAAAGGCACTTCTAGTCCAGCACATAAACTTGCTAATCCACCAACAAAACCTTCGGGTTCATTAAGGTACTTCGTTACAAATAATGGCATATTCAATGTATACATCCATTGCCCTATATGTAGCAAAATAAACGCTAAAAACGGAATAAATAGTGACTTATCTCTTAGCATGTTGGGAGCTGTAGCCTCAACATGATTTACATCAGAAACAGTGTGTTCTGTCTTTATATCTTTAAAGAAAAATACTTGCAATAGTAAGGTAAAGATAATGATTGTAATCGTACCACCAAACAAGCCCGAATACCCATTAGCATTTAGAAGTAAGGCACCGATTAAAGGACCAAATAAAAAGCCAAATGAAAACATGGAACGCAAAACTGCATTGGCAAATTTAGCTTTATTTCTTGAAGCAGAGGCATTAATTGATTCACGTGCTGATGCATACATTTGTGGCATCGCTGGCGCAAAACACCCTTGGAAAATAGCGTACATTGCTATAAAAATCCATATTTCATGTATATAGAAATAAATTGAAAAACTAACTGCCCCCATAAATAAGGCAGCAATTATTATTAATTTTCTATTAATATTATGCGTATCAGAAAAACGCGCAACTATCGTATTCATTATAAATTGACTGATTGCAGCTAAGGCTAACAACAATCCATATTGTGTGGAAGTCATGCCTAAATCATTTGTAGCAAACAATACTAAATAAGGTACTGTAATTGCTATCCCCATACCTAACAGCATCATATTCACTACAAATAATTTGTAGTTTTTAATATGTAATAAGGCACTAAACATGTAGACAACCTCTATTCTCTTAAATAATATATTTCTTCGTCAGTGCAATAACTTTAATGTTATAAAATAAAACCTTAAATTAAATCCGTATCTGTTTTATTACTCAACATATTCCATCATTAGATTTATAAATGACTCTACCTGGGGCAACTGTGTCATACTTGAATCGTAGCTTAAAAACGTAGAACGTATGAGCGATTTATTATCGATATCCACGCGTTTGAATTCGAATAATTCGCGATCTATATGTTTCATCATAATCTCTGGTAATATTGTTACACCAACACCATTTAATAACATTTCTTTACAAGTTGCCACTTGATCTACTGTAATCATTGCGTGGTAATCTTGGCCAATTTGACTTCCATACCATTCTTTTATTTGATTAATATAAATTGGGTCTGCTTGGAATTCGATAAAAGGCATTGTTTCAAGTTCATCATTCCTATTTTTAGGATAAATGAAGTAGTGCTCGTCATTAAAAAGGTGTGTATTACTTAAATTCATAATCTTATTACCACGGATAATCATGACATGATAATCTCTATGATTCGCTTTAATTTGTTCGCTTGAACCAACTTGAACTTGAATTTCTACATTAGGAAATTGTCTTGTATATAAATTTAATACTTCAGGTAACAATGTTTGGCCAATTAAAGATGAACAACCGATAGATATGGTTCCATTGACTTCACCAATATGCGCTTGCATTTTATCTAAAAACAAACGCTCTCTATTGAGCATTTCTCTAGCGTGTTCAATTATCATTGTACCTTCCGTCGTCGTAATCAATTGTTTCTTAGTTCGGATAAAAACGTTGACGCCAAAAGCATTTTCAATCGCTTTAAGCCTTTGCGTAACTGCAGGTTGTGAAATATAGAGAATTTCAGCTGCTTTTCTCAGTGTTTTTGTTTCATCCAAAGTAGTTAACAAGCGATAATCGTCAATCTTCATAATTATCCCCCTATTTTTATAAGCCACTGTTAATTATCGTATAATAACTCTCATTTTTATTTGTGTAGATTACATGTAATTCTAAGTTTTTTGTTATACATGCAATATTTACTATAACACGTTTATTTATATACTTATATGCCTTTTCAATACCTGAATTTCGGTAGTTCGTATCGTTTAACATTTCATACTAACTGCGATTCAAATACATACCATATAGGTTAGCTCTTTTCATGATTTGAAGACTTTTGTTGCTCTGATTTATGCGTAGAAGTATGTCTATGATGTTTATCATTTGGGTGTTGTTTGGATTTATGAGTATTGTGTTTGTGCGCTTTCGGCTTATGTTTACTATGATTCTGTCCCTTTGCTTTCTGTTTAATTTTATGATAACAATACATAATTTTGTCTTGCATAGTTGGAAAATCAGCATCGATTTTTATCATGAGCTGATGCGCGATTACATATGCTTCATGATATTGTTTCTTAGAAATTTGTCCTGTATCTAATGCACGTTGTAAATCATCTTCATCAACAAGTTCATAAGACCCATTTGGTAATACAAGCACATCTAAACACAAATCAATCGTACGTGCATTTCCTTTCTGTGTAACATTCTTTAAATTGATATCAAAATAATATTCTAATGGGTTGCCCTTGTCATCTAACATCACTGTAATACTATAACGTTTTTTCTCAGGTAAGATTTGTAACCATTGATAGTTGTCATCAGCAACAATAATGTTTTGTCCAACAACTGATACCTCTAATGGCTCACGAACTTTTTTCATAGTGACTAAACCAATAATACCTTTAAACTTATTATTGTTCACTTTGACCTCTGTGTATTCTCTATCAATGATGCGACGCCAGTGACGCTTATCAATATATTTTACTTTCACTGTCACCAACTCCTTGTCATTATTATATAAAACTGTTTCTCCCATGTCATCTCATGAATTATATTGATGTCTTTTATTTTTACCTTCAAAATTTGATTAGTATTATTGTACTATATTTCATAGTGTAAAAGCGAAATTGACAATTCCCCAGAAGTCTGTTAAATTTTATCTATATTTTTCAGAAAATTCCATAAATAAAGGAGCCTTACCATGACAGTTATCCATAGACCATTTAGAGCAGATCATGTTGGTAGTTTATTACGACCAGATCGCTTAAAAGAAGCACGACAAGACTATAAAAATAAAGTAATAGACGCACAAACACTAAAAGCTATTGAAGATGAAGAAATTGAACATATTATCGAAAAACAATTAGAAGTAGGGTTACATAGTATTACAGATGGAGAATTTCGTAGAAGTTGGTGGCATTTCGACTTCTTAGAGAACTTAGATGGTGTTCAAGGCTATACATCAGAACACGGTTTAGAATTCGAAGGTGTCGAAACTAGAAATCATAATGTGAAGATTGTAGACAAGGTTGCATTTAACCCTAACCATCCCCATTTTGAACATTTCCAATTCTTACATGAAAAAGTAAACGGCCGAGGGACATCAAAAGTCTCTATTCCTAGCCCTAACCAACTTTTCCATCCAAACATTTTGAATGAAACAATATATCCAGATATTGAAGCATATTCACATGATGTTGCCAAAGCCTATCATGATAGTCTATTAAAATTTTATGAACTAGGTGCGCGTTACATCCAATTAGATGACGTTTATTGGGCAAATCTAACATCAGGAACTCAAAAAACACGTGGACGTGATCGTTCTGAAGCTGAAAAAGAAAATGCACGACAACTTGCATTACGCGTCGTCAATGAAGCAGTACAAGGATTACCCGAAGATTTACTTATTACAACACACGTTTGTCGAGGTAACTACCAGTCTACTTGGGCAATTTCAGGTGGTTACGAACCAGTAGCTCCTTATTTATTCCAGGAAAATTTAGGCGGATTTTTCTTAGAGTATGACGATGATCGCTCTGGAGACTTTGAGCCATTACGCTATTTCCCAAAAGATAAATCAGCAGCAGTATTAGGATTATTCACTTCAAAAACTGGTGAACTTGAGGATAAAAACGCTATACTCAAGCGCATTGAAGAAGCCCAACAATATGTGGATTTAGATCAAATTTGTTTAAGTCCTCAATGTGGATTTGCTTCTACTGAAGAAGGTAATAAACTTACGGAAGATGCACAATGGAAAAAACTTGCTTATGTAGTAGAAATCGCAAAAGAAGTATTTGGAACTGCAAAATAACATACAGTAGCATCAACGATTTGAGAGCCCGAGACATTTGTGTCTCGGGCTCTCAAATCTTTTATAGAATTTAATGTTTGTTTGCTTCAATAGCTTCAGAAGATAATGCATAACGCATATTAATATCTTCTAAGTTAGGATATTGTTCGTTCAACCAACTTTGGCTCAATAATTCAAAATGTTCAAACTCAAATGCAGGTTGACACATACATCCAACAAGCGCGTAATCATTTTGCCTTTCAACTGATGATGCGAATATGGTTCCTTTAGGTACTACATACTGTAATACGTCACCCGCTTCTATATTCTTCCCTAAAGATACTTGTTCGTATCTACCATCAGGGTGAATCATATGAATCGTTAGTGAATCACCATCATGATAATACCAAATTTCATCTGCATCTATACGATGAAAATGTGAAATATTGTCATGCGTTAATAAGAAATAAATACTAGAATACTGCGCTCTTTGTCTTGCATTGTCTGTAGTACCTTTAATTACTTCTTTATAATAACCACCTTCTGGGTGTGGTTGCAGTTGTAATTGTGAAATCCAAGATTGTATATGTTGATTCATATTATTTCAAATCCACGTTATGAAATACATTTTGCACATCATCTAAGTCTTCTAATACTTCAATAAGTGTTTCAAATTGTTTTTGGTCTTCTTCTGATAATTCAATATCAGATTGGGGTAACATTTCAAATTCCGCAACTTTAAATGTATCAATACCTATTTCTCTTAACGCATCTTGTACTTGAGCAAATTGGTCTGGTTCAGCATATACAATAGTTAAGCCATTCTCATCAATCACATCTCTGACATCCACATCTTTTTCCATTAATGCTTCTAATGTATCGTCTACCGATTTGCCTTCAAAACCAAATACAGCTGTATATTCAAACATATAAGCGACTGATCCTGATACGCCCATATTCCCTCCATTTTTACCAAAAGCTGCACGTACATCTGAAGCCGTTCTATTTACATTGTCTGTCAAAGCATCAACGATAATCATTGAGCCATTTGGACCAAAACCTTCATATCTTAATTCATCATAACTTTCTTCACCAGAGCCCTTAGCTTTTTCAATTGCTTTCTCAATAATGTGGTTCGGAACTGAATAAGTTTTGGCACGCTCTAATGTTAAACGTAAAGCTTGATTGGCATGCGGATCAGGTTCACCTGATTTAGCTGCTACATATATTTCTTTACCAAACTTCGCATAAATTTTACTTGTATTTTTATCTTTTTGGGCCTTTTTTTCTTTAATGTTATTCCACTTACGTCCCATGATTTCATCTCGCTTTCTCGATTACTACATTTATTAATATGATATATTATACAATATTTTTGCTTTAGAATATAGATTTACGCACATCAGTTGAATCCAAGTCCTATTCAAACTACAAAAACTACAGATACTTACCATATAAAGTAAATACCTGTAGTTTTTATTTTATTATTTATTTAGCCTATTAAAGTACACTATTATTTACTTAACATATCCTTCAATATCATCTAATAAAATTTTATAGTTTTGTGCATTGTCATTATTCATAAATAAATATACTTTACGCTCATCTTCAGTTGAACGTATTTTGCTCACTCTATCCTGATCAATCAATCTACGAATCGATGCAAGCACCTTAGTTCTACTTAACTCAAGTTCAGTAGTTGCAATTTTTAGAAATGGCTGCATTAACATATTATTTTCACTACAATTTTGTTCTATCAATTCTAAAATTGCAACGTCATTCATAGTCAATTTGTAGTTTGATTCAATGTAGTGCATTAAACTTTTATATTTTTTGTAAATATTTAAAAATTGCTCTTTTTTGTCTTTATTCACTGTTGTCACACCTCCAAATGCTAGTAAACAATACAATACAATACAATTATCCATAAATTACAAGTCTATGTCCTTATTAATTATAATTATAGATTTGTCAAAATTACGAATAACGATAAATTGTATTTTGCTACGCATAATTTTAAAAGAGGTGAACTATAAAATTTTTTTATTTTTTATAAATATCAATAATGTGAACCGTATTATAATTTAAATCAATGGTCAAATGCGCTTCTTTAAAATCATGTTGCATAACACTAAAATGCGGTTTATTATAGTCATCGATTTTACTAATCAATTCATCTGACCACGTATGCTCAATTCTTAAAGCTGGCGGAATAATACCATTTATATTTCCAAATGTGCTATTTATTTTTTCATAAAAAATTATATAAGGACATCTCATAGCCTTATCTTTAAAATTTAAATGTATTTGTATATTTTGCGGTTCGCTCTCTGCAGTTTCACTTTCCACTATACGCCAATCATTTACAAAAATTGAAATTTTCTCTGGTTGATTCACAATTGTATAGTATTCAAAATCTTTCACTTCATATCTCATTTTCTCCATTATTCTTTCATACATATTACCTAGAACGGAGCGGAATCCTTTTTGATCATATAAATATAATGCAATTTTCTCACCTTGTTGCTGGAATAAATCTATCCCCACTCCTGTAAAATATTCACGCATCTGTTTGAACATGCCCATAAGTAATGGGGGACTTTCAATAATCTCCATATTATCGTCATTCAATAAGTAATTATTATGAACATTTAAAAGAAAATATGCTCTTTCTTCTAATTCCATATCGTTCATAATCTTTTTAATATTACTAAACTTAAACACTTGTTTTGTAAGCAAGTCTTCATGATCTTCGCTCAAATAGGGAGATGTCAATTTATGATTATCTATAAAGAAATAATCAAACCCTATACGTTTCATCTGCTTCTCCATCAATTTAAAACATTCAGGATTATTGAATAAATGCGTAATATCAATTCCAAACTTTACATATTCTCTATACTGTTGAATTTTAATAATATTACGATAAATTTCCTTGATAGACATACTTCTAACATTAAAGATGTAACTCACTGAATGCATATGTTTATCTGATAATCCTGGATGTGCTTGTAAATAAGCTTGATATTGGCTATATATTTGGTCGATATATATATTAACATCGTCACTACTTTTAATTTGAAATGCAAGGTCCACATTTGCGTGATAAACAAAATTAATGAAGCCATATGATTCGTCCATAAATGTTTCCTGTAACTTTTTCGGATCTATCATGCAGTAAACAATCACTTTTTGTGTACCTTCAAATAAATAACTCATACTTTTATTCGCAAACAAATTGTGAAACTCTTCTATACTATGAATTTGAATTACAATAGTATCGTTAGTAAATTCATTAGTATGTTGCAGATCAATACAAATATAATTATTCTGAACATTGAGTTTGTTAAGTCGTTTAGCTATTATATTCTGAATTTCAGCGATTGTACTCATGTTATAATCTTCTGCTGTAAAAGGAAATGACTTATCCAATTTTGAAAGTAGACGATAGTCCTTAGGTGAATAGCCAAAATAGTGTTTAAATTTTTTACTATAGATAGCAGAACTGCTAAATCCATAGTAATCGGACACCTCACTTATCGTAGATTTTCCTTTTAGCAAACTAGATATCGATGTTGAAAGTTTTAAAGTATCTATATACGTTTTAAAGCTCATCCCCAACGTATTATAAAATTGAGTCGATATATTTGATTGAGAAATGAAAAGTTTATTGGCAATTTCTTTTAACGTTAATTTCTTATCTAAATGGTTATTAACATAATCTAGCATTTCGCCGGTAATACCATAAAATGAATAGTCTGTTTGTTGTTTCAAATATTTTATGTCGACTTTTGCTTCAGAAGCAATAATGTCGACAATATTATTCATGTAAGACTCAAATAACGCTTCGGTCAAAGTTTGATTTAATTGATGTTGCGCTAAGCTAAGTATAGATTGGAATAACGCATTGGAAGATCGTATTAAATTAGATGTATATTGATACGCAAAAAAATCATAGCCACGATCATAAAACCAATCACTCGCAATATACAACTTAATCGCTTGTTCATTTCTTTTTATTGTAAAAATTTCAGAGTTATTGATTATAAACAAATCATTTTCTACTTCTATATTTGTTATAAAATGTTGTATTTCTGTAATCCCTTTTAATGGGAATATTAGTAATAATCCGTCAGCTACGCGTTTCGCAGGATAATTATCCATAGAAATAATATTTAAGCACTGCGCTTTCATAATTTAACCTCTTTCAAATATTGTCATACGCTATGCATTAAAATGTCACTCTATCATAAAAGCTAAAGTTGGCACTTTATATCTTAATTAATAAAATAAGTATTTTTTGTCTTTAGATAATTTTGTATAAAACAAATAATTTTGTCAACTTTTTTCATTAATTAAACTCAATTTTAAAATTTTAGC
This sequence comes from Staphylococcus sp. Ze2, assembly GCF_048568365.1. Taxonomy (NCBI): domain Bacteria; kingdom Bacillati; phylum Bacillota; class Bacilli; order Caryophanales; family Staphylococcaceae; genus Staphylococcus; species Staphylococcus sp. Ze2. The sequence goes on from NZ_CP183486.1 coordinate 2,521,955, forward strand.
ATTGTATTTTTTTGAAAATTAAAAAGGTCGTTTTATTAAAGCCTTTCATTAGATAAAAAATCACCTTCAAAAACTCTCAATTCATAAGGTGTTTTGAAGGTGTCTTCATTATATTAGATTTTAAATTTTATTATTTTCTAAACTTAGTTGCAAGCCTTAACACATACTTGATAATGTGCAATAGATTCACAAATAAATTAAAGCCCATTTCTCTTGGAGAGAACTGTCCCCGCTTCATACGATTGAAATCGTATAGTGTATAGAGTAGAAATAGTAATAACCCTACTACAGTTATAATTGTATGGAAGATTGGATTTTGTATAAACATACCAATCAAACTTGCTATAATAAGCGCAACTAAAGTAACAAATAAATATTTTCCCATACTAGCTGCATTTCCAATTAAGAAATAGCCAATAATACCAAAAACAATAAATGCTGAAATTGCTAAAATGATATTTTTGAAGAAAACTTCCGGCCCTAAATTCTGTAAATATGCAGTGAATGTTGCATAAGATAATAACCCTACAACAATTGCGTAAATATGAGAGATTACTATGCCATATTTACGTGCACGATTAAAGATAACTGTAATCAATACTAAGGCAAGAAGGACAAATGAGAGTGGTTTCCTCCATTCCATAGGTAAGAATTGTCCAAAATAGCAACCAATACCAAAAATAATCCAGTAATACATAAAGAATAGCCATACTTTACTATATGCATGCGATTGTGATTTAGATTGGTTTTTAGACTGCTTTTGTTGCTTATTTACATGTTGTGTTGATTCCGCCAATTTATTCACTCCTTCTCAATTATAGAACTATTTATAAAAATAATATGCGTTTAATCATAACATTTATAGGATATATGTATAGCATGTAAATTTTCACAATGTCCTACGATAGTAATTATTAATACTTTAATGTTCACTGTTTCATTGATTAGCAAACATGATGAATGTATTTTCTAACAATTTTAATGTTAATATCACTATTTTTGCTAATAGTTAATGTTACATTTCAAATAAAATTAATTACAAGTGAAATGTAACACATACTTATAAATCCCTATACTAAGGTATTTGTCAAACAATCTTCAGTGGATAACTAAATGTTAATAATATTACAACTTTATAACAACGTACACAAAGCAAATGATTTTTGTTAGTATGAAACGTGAATTGAGATTTAAAAAAACTAACGACATGTATTTATTTTAATAATCACTGTTAGACATAGGCATTGAAGGAGGAGTTTTTTTGAAAAAGTTAGCATTTGCAGTAACAGCTGCTTCAGGTGCAGCAGCATTCATAGCAAATAATGAAGCTGATGCATCAACACAGCATACAGTAAAATCTGGCGAGTCACTATGGTCAATTTCACAGCAATACGGTGTTTCAATTGATGAAATTAAACAAAATAATAACATTAACAATAACATTGTATTCCCAGGACAAGTCATTGAAATTGGTGGAAGTGGTTCTCAGGGACAAGAATCATCTTCAAACGCTACTTCAGGTGGATCAACTCACACTGTACAATCTGGTGAGTCTTTAAATATCATCGCAAATAAATATGGCGTTTCAGTTGAAGAAATTGTTTCAGCCAATAATTTAAATGGTTATATTATCTATCCTAATCAAACTTTAACAATCCCTGGTGCAACAGGAACTGGTGGTGCTGGCGGTAGCTCAACAGAAACACCAAGCACGAACACGGGTGATTCATCAGCGAGTGATGCTAACCTATACGATTGGGGACAATGTACTTGGCACGTGTTTAATCGTAGAGCAGAAACTGGTCAACCAATTAGTACTTATTGGTGGAATGCAGATCACTGGGCAAACAATGCCGCTGCAGATGGTTATACAGTAAATAATTCACCAAGTGCTGGTTCAATCATGCAAAACTATGAAGGACCTATTGGGCACGTTGCTTACGTAGAACAAGTAAATCCAGATGGTAGTATTCTAATTTCAGAAATGAATTATAATACGCCTCCAGGTACTGTTGATTATCGTACTATCCCTGCATCACAAGCTTCAAGTTATAATTACATTCATTAATTATAACTTATTACGCTAATAGAAATGATGAACGTAGTAAAATAATAGCCTGAGACTTAAATGTCTCAGGCTATTATTTTATGCTCATGAACTATTGCTTTGTCGTTTGACCACTCTATATTTAAATACAAAAGTCAAAAAGAAATCTAATTTATTTAAAAGTTTCCATTGTTTACACTTAGGCTAATATTGATAAAGTTAAAGAGTTATTTGAGCTAATGCTCAAACATAAGCTACACTAATTCAATATATTAATTACTAAAACTAGAGTCCTTGTGTCATTACTACTAACTCATTTAAATTAAAAAATATGACTTTAAAACTACTATTATACAATAATTACGGCTGAGACAATTCAATTGTCCCAGCCGCTCTTCGATTGCTTTATCTTAAATTATAAGAAAAAATTAATAATGTAATAAATTAGTGCTGCAACTATTGCAGAAATAGGTAATGTAATAACCCATGTAACAATCATACGTTGCGCTGTGTTCCATTTAACACCTTTAATACGGTTAGAAGATCCTACACCTAATATAGATGAAGAAACGACATGCGTTGTAGATAGCGGGAAATGTAATGATGATGCTACAAATATAGTTAATGCAGATGATAAATCTGCTGCTGCACCATTAGCTGGTCGTATTTTCATAATATTACCACCAACTGTTTTAATAATTTTCCAACCACCGACAGCAGTACCTAATCCCATCGCAGTAGCACAGGAAATTTTAACCCATAGCTGTGGTTCTACGCTAGAACCAGTTTGAATACCTGCAACAATTAAAGCTAATGTAATAATCCCCATTGATTTTTGTGCGTCATTCGTACCGTGTGAGAACGATTGTAAAGACGCTGTGAAAATCTGGAAGAATCTAAAATTACGGTTAGTTTTTGTAAGGTTTGCATTTTTAAATACTATTTTCACAATGGAGTACATTATAAACCCTACACAGAATGCAATGACTGGTGATAAAAGTAATACGATTATAATTTTTGTAAAACCTTGATAATGTAATACGGCAAATGAACCTTGTGAAGCAATTGCCGCACCAGCGATAGAACCTATCAATGCATGAGAAGATGAACTTGGTATACCATAATACCAAGTTAATAAATTCCAGAAAATTGCAGCGATAATAGCTGCTAATACTACAACTAGACCATTTTCTAATTTAAATGGGTCTACGATATCTTTAGTTATTGTTCCTGCAACCCCAGTGAACGTTAAAGCACCGATAAAATTCATGACAGATGCCAAAAGTATAGCCGTTCTAGGAGTTAAGGCACGTGTTGAAACAGCAGTAGCAACAGCATTGGCTGTATCATGGAAACCATTGATAAAGTCAAATATAAGTGAAAAAATAACAATAGCTACTGTGATGATCAAAATATATTCCATAAGTTAGGACTCCTTAGCTATTTTTCATTATTATAGTTTCAAAGTTATTTGCTACGGCTTGACATTTATCTGCAATTTCTTCTAAACTTTCATATATTTCTTTTATTTTAATTAATGTGATTGGGTCTGTTTCACTGTTAAAGATATGCTTAATTGATTGACGTAAAATACCATCACAGTTTGTTTCAAATTCTTTAATATTAATAGAATGAATACGCATGTGAGATAATTTTTTATCTACTAATAATCCAACAGCTAATTTCATTTCTGCTATAGCTTTTTGAATATTATCTACAAATTCAGCCATATATTCATCAGTATATTCAATAGAATACATTTCAAACATACCTGAAGTTTCTTCAATTGCGTCTAAAACGTCATCAATTGCATTACATAAAGAGAGGATATCCTCACGTTCAATTGGTGTAATAAAAGTTTGGTTTAAGTCTGAAATCACTTGATGCATTAATTCATCACCGTGGGACTCATATGTTTTAATATTATCTGAGTATGCTTTCAAATCTAAGTGTGTATTAAAATCCATTTTTCCAAATTCAATTGCTGCTCTATCTAAATTGAACACCATTTCTTCTAGTTTCACCATGAACTTATCTTTTTTCTTGTTAAACATCCAAAAAATCCTCCATTTACAGCGATTGTTCCCAATCACCTTCAATAAATTTAAAAAATTTAAATACCTATGTCTAAGATAAATTAAGATTCACAAGATTTACAATTCACTCATTTTTTTGAATCATTTTACTATTGTTAAAATTGTGTAAACGAGTATTTGCTTCTATTGGTTAAAAAATCTCATAAATGTTAATTTATCCTTATTTGAAAATAGCACAAAATTTACAATCCTACAATTGCATTTACAAATTCTTAATATTACATTTTCGTAAAATTAACAAAATTTTACTACTTTTATTATTATAAACCGTAGTTGTATATTTAGGAATTGTAAGCTATCAGATTGAATTAATTTTAATAACTACTTCATATTAAACTCACCTTAAATATGATTGCATATTTATTATTTGTATTCAACAACTTTTTTCACTAATTTGCAAATATTTTTATAAATAATTTTAAATACACATCTTGCGAGCATACAAATTTTCAGAACAAAAAGAACCCAAGAAACAAATAATCTTCTCAGGTTCTAAACACGTACTGGCTAACATAATTTATAATGCCTATACTCTTATTATAGTTTTGCATTTACTTAGTATTTTATAAATTTTCGGATATTCTTGATATCAATTCATTTTGCATAGGGAAAGTGAATTTCATAGATGTTCCTACTTTCGGTTCTGAAGAAACCGATACATGGACGCCTAATTTTTCTTTCACATGATTGACAAGGTACAAGCCCAGCCCAGAAGCCGATGTTTCATTACGATCGCTAGTGGAAGTAAAACCTTTTTCAAAAATACGTGGTAGATCTTTGGCACTTATCCCTTTACCTTCATCTGTTATTTTAAGAACTGTATGACCTTTTTCGACATAGGCATGAACATGAATTGTACTTTCTTCACTATATTTAACTGAATTTGATAAAATTTGTCTAATCATCATCCGACACCATTTAGTATCTGTGTATACTTTATAATCATCTTCAAAATTCAAATCATAGTCAATACCTTTAGACTGACTAATATATCGAGTAATCTGTATTTCTTCAATTACAAGACGTTTCAGCGCGACATGTTCAAAATACATATCTTTATTTTGTGACTCTAGGCGAGTTAAGAACAACTGTCTATCTAACATGTCATTTATTCGTGTCCATTCATATAAAAGCGCGTTTTTTCTAGTCATGTCTTGTTCTTTTTCTATTAATAGTTTCATTGCTGTTACAGGAGTTTTAATATCATGTACAAAATCTGTTAATGATGCTTCAGTAGATTGAATTTGCTTTTGCTGACGTGTAACTAATGATTTTTGGTCTGTAATTTGACCGTATAAATATTTAACCATTTCTTGCTGTAAAGGCGTATCCGCCAATGATTTATGTTTTAATGCTTCAGGTTCTATATTTTCATCTAAATGCTTAAAAAATTTGATTTCCTTCAAAAACGTGAATGATAAAAACAAGATAGAAATACCTAGATTTAAAATAATAATATAATATGTACTCCCTACACTAATATCATAATCTAAATAAGCAATAAGCAAAGTGATAAAGTTTAAGAAAACAAACCATAATATCCAATATATTCGCGACCTTAAAAAGATATAAATCCATTTAAAGTTATCCATGCGCCATATACCCTTTACCTATTTTCGTTTCAATCGCGTTACTCATATCAATATCTGCTAATTTCTTCCTTAAACGGTTCACATTAACCGTTAAAGTATTGTCACTAACGAATGCCTCATCATCCCATAATGCAGTAATCAATGTGTCTCTCGTAACAATTTGGTCTTGCTTCTTAACTAGCATTTCTAAAATAATCATTTCAGTTTTAGATAAGTAAATTTGCGATTCATCTTTACTAATACTATCTTTAGACAAATCTAGAGTTGCATCTTGCCAAGTAAGAATTCGCTTTTCTTCCAAACTAAATTGATATACCCTTCTATAGATTGCTTGAAGTTTAGCAATTAATATACTCGTGTTAAATGGTTTTTGAACATAATCATCTGCACCCAATTCCATACTCATCACATGATCCATTGGATTATCTCTCGACGATAAGAACAAGATTGGCGTATTAGATATTTCTCTAATCTTTCTAGTCCAGTAAAAACCGTCATATTTAGGTAGTTTCACATCCATAATAACAATAGTAGGATTAACTGCTTCAAATTTAGTCATTACATCATTAAAGTCATCAATGCCATAAATTTTAAAATCCCATTGTTCTAATTCTTCACTTAATTCTTTAAACAATGTCATATCATCTTCTACTAATAAAATATCCACTTCATCACCACTTTATCTATTTAGTATATTTTATATCTTCTCCAGATTGAATTCTTCCATTAAAGTGCTTAATTCGGCAATCTATTTCAAATCCTCTCATCATTAGGCCTTGGAATGGTGACTGGATTAAATAATACACCGGCCAAACGAGTTTAGGTATATAATCATATAAATGTACTACTACAGTTTGTGTATCTTTGAGTCTACGAAATTCTAACTTACCTTGTTTCAATACATTAGGTTTAACCAATGTACCACCCACTAATTGTAATGAAATGATATCATCTTCTATTTGCATTTTATGAAAAACAAGAACAGGTTTAGCCTTGTCTTTAAGATATATTACATAGTCCTCTTCTTCTTTGTAAGTATGCAATAATGTGCCTTTAGTTTCATTCAACCATTTAAAATAGTATTCAACCAACTGTTCTAGTGTCCAATTCATAGGAAGTTGCATGCTTAGGGCGCTACGTACATCATCGTATTTAGAAGATTGAAGTTCTACCGACACATGCGGACGCGATACAGTTGTTTCTGTCTTTTCGACAAAGACACCATATGACGACAAGCGTTGGATGGTTTCATAATCAAATCTGCTTCCACTAATATAAATAATTTTACTTATGCCATTTTTAGCAGCTGCCCGACCAAAGTTATCTGCAGCGATTAAATTCAAATCTCTTGCTGTGGCTTGTGTTAATTTTGCAGAATGCTTAGTTGGATCTAAATAATAAATGGCTATATCCATATCTTCCATAGCTGATAACACATCCATATAATTATAAATATCTTTCTTTAACCATGTCACTTCTTTAAAGTCTTCTTCTTTAGGATATTTTGATAATGTATATAAATTAGCGTCATTTTTTATATGTTGAATTAAATTTTTTCCTATATATCCTGTGACACCTGCTAATAAAATGTTAGGTTTCATAATCATACTTCCTTTGTATTAGTTTAGCTCAACATAAATATATCCTAGTAATATCACGCTAATGATGTTAAGTTATACTATAACTAAGCATTAGCAAAATAGAAATAAGGAGTGGACACACATGGTTCATCAAATACGTGAAATCGGTATCAATGATGTAGATCCATTTGTTAAATTATTAACGACAATTTATGATGAATCTGATTATTTAATATACAATCCAGGGGAATACGCACCCTCTAATAACGATGCGCTTTCAAACCTAGAGCACTATATTACATCGCCTTTCAATGCCATTTATATCGCTGAAAATAACGGCGAACTCGTCGGCTTTGCAATCGTAACGACAGAAAATTTTGAACGCACACGTCATGAAGCTCATTTTTCAATGGGCGTCATTAGACACTACAGAGAAAAGGGCCTCGGCCAATCTTTGATTAATTCTGTAGATGCATGGTGCTTAAATCATAACATTCGTCGTATAGAAGCAACAGTCGTACCCGAAAATACTACAGCTGTTGAATTATTTAAAACTGCGGGCTATCAAATTGAAGGTGAACTTCGTGATAAATTATACATTGACGGTAAATATTACAACAAATATGTAATGGCAAAGTTATTATTTTAATCTACCTCTAAGTATAATATTTAAACATGTCACACTTATAGTTTAATTGTAAATGAACAAAGACCCAAATAACAATATTGTTATATAATCATTTAGACGTTGAATGTCAAAATATTTATACCGTGTTATAGGCATTAATAGTTGACCTTACTCAACTTCTTGCTGCGATTTAAAAAAAGAAGAGGGGGACTGAAATCATATTTCCAATAATGATTTCAGTCTCCCTCTTCTTTTCTTTATAAGTAGGATAATCTCAATTTTTGAAATTAGTAATTATACTATATGTGTTAAGTTCACTCTCATATTTATACTATAGTAATCTAAAATTACTATTACTATATCAATAAGATGCAAATAACCGCCTGTATTTCCCTATAATCTAATAAGGATTTAATTCAACTCCATTAGGATTCGTCGTTTCTTCACTAAGATTTGTTTCAACGCCAGATGAACTTGTATTTCTACTTAAAAATCTTAGAACATCTTTCATGTTTTGTTGTGATTCTGGTAAATCCATGTGGAATTGGTATTGATGTCTTAAATTATGAGAACCATCATAAAATAATTTGTCCACTGGAATATCCATAGATTTCAGCTTTTTATAAAATGATATATTTTGACTATAGAATGGATCAGCGTCACCTACAGATAAAAACGTTGGCGGGTAATCTTTAGTAACCTGATTTATCGTAGACATTTCACTAATATATTTAAATTGCTGTTCCCAGTCTCGTTTTCCAGTATAACTTTCCATAAAAAGTTGTATCCTTGGAAACTCAGTAGCTTTTACTGTTTTCATATCATAAAAACCACCGAAAAATATTGCTGCCTTCAATTGATCTGCTTCAAATTGTTGTTTAAATGACATATCTTCTCGTAATGATTTATTTGTTTGAATGGCCGTGTATTGGCTAGATAATTGTGCCCCCGCAGAGTCGCCTCCAAAAATCACTTGATCAAAGTCCATCGGCAATTCATGCTTATTACGCTTTATGAATTTTACAGCTTGATCAATTTGGTGTAGCTGCGTTGGATATTTATTATCTGGTGCAAGTGCATAATTAATATTCACAACAATATAGCCTTGCTCAGCGATTTTCGATAATAGTGGGTTCTTATATTGTTTATCTCCCGCTATAAAGCCACCACCATGCATCCAAAAAATGACAGGTAACTTATTATCTGAATCTAATTCAGTAGGTGTTAGTATATCTAACCTACTATTAGGCATACCAGTACCATAGGTTATATTTGTAAATGCATTTACATTTTTATTGTTAATCTGTACTTTTTCTTTAATTTCTTGTGAATGTTGACGGTCATACTGTTGTTTTAATAACAGAGCAGTCACGATTGCTACTACAATAACAATACTTAAAGTAATTATCGTCCATTTGTATTTTTTCTTCATGCATTACCTTTCCTTTCGAAATGCATTGTACCATAATTAACCATTGCACAGTAGTGTTTATAAATTGTCGAAATTATTAAAAACTCAGCTTGCACAATTTGTACAAGCTGAGACTTTATTTCTTATTTTAATACCATGAATAATTTATGCTATGAACTTTTTGTTTTGACGTTTTCTACTATAGTATTTAATCAACACGCCGATTACAACTACAAGTCCAACAATACCCATTATTGGGTATAAGAAGTTAATCAATCCTGCAAAGCCTACGAAACTTAGACCATAAGCTACAACCATTATAACTATGATAAATATATGATATTTTTTACTATATGGTTCTGTAAATCTGGCAGCAAATGAATACATTAAACCAAGAATTGTATTATACATAACAGCCAACATAATAACTGATAGTACAAGCGCAATCCAAGGGCTTATTTCATTTGCTAATGTCAGCATAGGAATATCAGCATTCTCAATTTTTGGGAACTCAGACTGTAATGCAAAGTTAATCAGTGCTAATAATATTGTATAAACAATACCGCCAAATAATGCCCCAGCTCCGGACACTCTACGTCTAGAAGCATCACCGCCGATTGCTACAATCGTACTAAAGCCTACTGCGAATGCAAGTCCACCATAATTAATTCCTTTTAATATACCTAACCATAAGCTAGCTTCTGGTACAGTTTCATTTACTTTATCTATCGAAATACTACCATTAAAAAGGTAATACCCAGCAATAATTACAACCAAAACAATTAAGAATGGTGTAACAATGCCTAATGCTCTAACGATTTTATTAAAATCCATCAATAATGTAATATAAATTGCAATAACCATAATCAATGCGCCTAGCCATGTTGGCACATCAAAGCTCTCTTGAAATGTTGACCCTGCTCCAGCAATCATTGTAACTGAAATGCCAAACAAGAAAAAGATAAGCAAATAGTCTACAAATTTACTGAACTTATCACCAAACAAGTAGTCTAAAGTTGACTCATGGTTTTGCGCATCAAACGCAGTACCAATCTTTGCAACTTGTCGACCTATAAAGCCTAATATTAAACCAGAAAGTATAACCCCAATATATGACCATAGGCCATATGGTGAGAAAAATTGCATAACTTCCTGTCCTGTTGAAAAGCCAGCACCTACAACGATACCGACATAAGCGAAACCAATTTTTATAGCTTCTTTATTCAACCCCATGTTATTTTAACCTCCTCATAGTTAACACATTGCATTATTATAACTTACTGATTATTTTTTGCAACTGCACAATATAAAATTTTACACTTCTAATTGCTCTCAATAATACTCAATAAGTTAAATATCATTTTTTAATCATTCATTATATTCTTTAAATATAACAAATATTAATAAAAATACTGCATATTTACAGTTATTACAATTTAATTTTTGCAATTTTATACATTACTAAAAGCATGCTTTAACAATGCATAAAATTACAAAAATTAAAATAAAAAAGAATCAAAATAGATACACCTTTTAACATGTATATTTCGATTCTTCAATAAATCACTTTAATGTGTTATTTTGTCAAGTTCTAATAATATGATTACTCAACTATGATAATTTTGTTATTAGTGTGCGTTTTTAAAACGATTAAGTTCATTAAAGTCAACAACTACGTTATCCATACGTTTTGCTGTTTCTTTCAGTACATTACGCGCAACACTGTTAGTTGGGTCCAATTTAAGTATTTGGCGAGAAATTTCAAACGCCTTTTTATCAGAAATGACTGGTTCAGGAACTGCATGCAATAATAACATTTGTAACAAACTTTTTACTTCTTTGCCCTCAGTAAGTTTTATGGAAGACTCCGCATGATAATATGCAGAATCTAAAGCACCCTGAAGTTCACTTAATGGATAGACTAATAATAGAAAAGCTAAGTCATGCATTTCTGCAGTTTCTTCTACTTTCATCATATCTAAAATACATGTATAAAACATAATGTTTTCAGCTTCATGTGCGCTTGAAATGTATAATTCTTCAAATTCCATAAAATCTGTTTGGGACATTAAACGTTTGACTGACTCAAATTCGCCGTTTAAGACATGCTTTAATATTAAATCTTTCATGGCAATGTCCTCCTAGATATCCAGATTTCTATTACAATTAATTTTCATTTTACCACAATTCAATTAAATATTCCTATAAAAAAGAAATTTTTTGTTATATTAGTTGAGAGCTTCATTTTAATTTATATTTAACATAGCAAAACAAATAACATTATTTAACCAAACGTTTTATTTAATTCTCCCAAAGTTTGTTCTATGGAACTACCAACTGACAATTGCACAGCTGCAGTAAAACTACCTTCAACAATAGGTGCTTGTACTTTTTCAATACGTTGGTCACCTTCATACATTTCAATTGCTAAATCTAAGTTCATTTCAGCAGACCCTATATCATAAAAGCATAATGCATCATCAGTTAATTCGTTTATTAATTCTTGAATATGGTCATACGATGTACCAATTTTACCATCAACGCCACCTTGGACAATGACGTTAACATCACCGGCCATTTGATTTAATAACGCTTTTGTACCTTCTGCAATTTCTTTACTATGACTAATTATTACTATATTTGTCATTACGAATCATCTCCAATCAACGCATTTAAGATATAAACACTACTTTGGGCTCCAGGGTCAACATGTCCTAAGGAATCTTTTTTAAAATATGCAGCTCTACCTTTAGTTGCTTCGATATCTTTTGTTAAATCTGCGTAGGATTGCAATACATTTCTTGTTAATGGTTCATCATTTTGTACAGCCTGATTTGCACGCTCGATTACATCATACATCGTTTTTTCATTCAATGTTACTTTACCTCTTTGAGCAATTGCCTCTGAAAAAGTTGTTAAAAGTGCCTTCAAATTCGAATGATCTATTTCATCTGATACTGCTTGTGACATTTTCACAAAACTAAAACCGTATAAAGGACCGGAAGCACCGCCAATATTAGACATAAGTGTCATACCAGTAGATTTCAATAAACTTTGCATAGAGCTTTCATCAATATTCTCTGGTAACGCTTTGAAACCTCTAACCATATTCACCCCATGGTCACCATCACCGATTACTCTATCTAATTCTGTTAATAACTCTTCCTTTTCTTCAAATACATCTACTAATTTTAATAATCTTTCTTTTAGTTCAACGACATTCATCTATCTTCCGCTCCTTTCAATAATCACTTTATTTTTAATGGAAATACGCACTTTCTGTTGTATCAGTTAGTGCAACTAACAATTCTTCTGAAGATGGTACAAATGTTAATGATAAACCTTGCATATCTAATGCCGTCATGTAATCTCCAACAAGCCAATGAGTAATCGATTTACTTTTTTGTTCTAAATTTTCACCGACATATTTTGCAGCAATATTAAGTTCTGACAAAGGTGTTGCTCCCATGCCATTGACCATTACAATGAGCTCATCTGAGTCAACTTCTTTAAGTAAAACTTGAATTAATTGATCTACAATTTGATCTACAGGTTTAACCTTTTCTCTAGACAATCCCTTTTCACCATGTATACCCACACCAATTTCCATATTTTCCTCTTCTATATCAAATCCATATTGTCCAGTAGTGGGAACCATAGGTGCTGTTAACGCCATGCCAATGCTCTTTATTTTAGGTAATAAATCTTCTACTTTTTCTTTAATCTCTGCTAATGACAACCCTTTTTCTGCCAAATAGCCAGCATACTTATGAACAATCACTGTACCCGCTACACCTCGACGTTGGGTTTCATCTTCCACTGCAACGTCATCTTTTACAACTACAGTTGCTACTTGAATGTCTTCCATTTCCGCCATTTCTTGAGCCATCTCAAAATTCATAACATCCCCGGCATAATTTTTTACTATAAGCAATACACCATCACCATTATCAACAGCTTTTATAGCACTAAGAATCTTATCTGGCGTAGGTGAAGTAAATACTTCTCCACACACTGCAGCATCCAACATACCTTTGGCAACATAACCCGCATGAGCTGGCTCGTGACCACTTCCACCACCAGAAACTAAAGAAACTCCTTGTTCTTTTCTCTCTTTTCTAACTACGACTGTATCCGAAATAATTTCTATTTGCTTGTTCGTTTTTGAAAGCCCGTCCAACATATCATTCAAAAAATTCGTTTTTTGTTTAATTAGTTTTTTCATAATAACGACCTCCTATTTAACCTATTCATTTATAGTATACCCCACACACAAATGCAAACGCTAACATATGAGTGCTAATTTCATTTGTGCGTGAAAAATTGAAATATAACTCATATTTTCTAAAATCACTTGATATTATAAATACTTTAATAACAAAGATGAGTAATCACAAAAAGCACAAGATATAATTATATCTCGTGCTTTCAAAACGTAGACAAATCTTAAGTGATATTTCACCTAATGTTTGTTTATGTATATTTTTATAGTTTCATTTCAAAATAATTGTGGTCTTTCAAAGCAAAGTTGCTTGCTTTAACTTTTAACTATTGATTTATTCAATATAATAAGCACGACCACTGTTTAATTTATATATTATAATCTTTTCAGTCTAATATCGGCAGTGACTTAGGACGCCTCCTACGGAAAGACCCCTAGCCGAAGACTACAGTCTAATACAGCGCTCGTGGAAATCGTGTATAAAAAAACTGTCAACAAAGTCAAGGGCTTTGTCGACAGTCTGAAAACACGAGATAAGCAAATTATACTGATTTCGTTTTATACATTAAGTATAAGAAATAAGGCGCGCCTATTATAGCAACTACAATTCCTGCTGGAACACCTGATGGTTGTAGTATAACCTGTCCGATAGTATCTGCTAGTACAAGTAAAAAAGCACCTATTAGTATTGAAATCGGTAAGAATAATTGATGTCTTGGGCCAACAATTGACTTAGCAATATGTGGTCCTAACAATCCAATAAATCCAATCGCACCCGCTACAGATACAGCGGCTGATGATAGCACAACTGCAACTAATAATAAGACAATACGTTCGCGACCTATCTTCACACCGACGCCTTGAGCAATATACTGATGTGTATTCAATAAATTTAGGACGTTCGCTTTGAATAATAAGAATGGTATTAATACGATAACCCAAGGTAAAAAGGCTATTACAAACGCCCATTCATCACCCCAAATATTACCAGCAAGCCAAGAAGCTATAAATTCTGATTGGTCTTCGTCAAAAGTGGACATTAGTGTTAATGACCCACCACTAAGTGCAGTAGACATCCCCACACCGACAAGTACCATACTCGCTGGAGTAATACCTTCTCCTTTATTATAACTAAATGAGAAAATAATAAGCGCAGTCAAAACGCCACCTATCATACTAATAAATGGTAAAACATACACAAAATTACTCGCATCTACTTGCCCTACTACTATAAACAAGGCTATTACAAAGCCACTTCCGGCATTAATACCTAATATACCCGGCTCCGCCAGTGGATTTTTCGTTACACTTTGTATGACCGCACCACTCATGGCTAAAGCAGCACCAGCTAGTATTGTAATAATCATACGTGGTAATCTAAATTCCATCAATATCAGCGTGTCGGTATATTCACCCTGGCCAATTAACGTCTTAAAAAATGCTTCGACAGACATTTTATATTCTCCAGAAGTAATGCTCCATACACACGCTAGCAAGACTAGGACCGAGAGAATAATCATCGTAAGCCACTGTTTATATCTTAACTTTGGATCTATCATGAGAAGCGACCTCCTCTTTTAACTAAGTACAAGAAGTAAGGTACACCAATAAAGGAAATGATAGCTCCTACTGGTGCTTCTCCTAACATACGCGCAACCGTATCTGCTACTAGCAATAGCAAACCACCTACTACAGCAGTTAAAGGGATCACTCTAGCATAGTCCGTACCCACTAAGTATCTTACTATATGTGGTACCATCAGCCCGACAAATGCAATTTGACCAACCATTGCAACTGCAATACCAGCCAAAACCATAGATAATATCAGTGAAATAGCTCGTGTAAACGCAACGTTTTGACCTAGACCTTTGGCTAATGTTTCACCTAAATTTAAAATTGTTAATTGCTTACTCATTGAAATGATAATAACGAGGGCTATGATGATAAACGGCGCTGCCCATATCAATTGATTCCAAGTTGTACCAGATACGCCACCAGCACTCCAAAAAGTTAAACTTTGATTTAATCTAAATAATAACGCAACACCCTGACTTAATGCCGTTAATAATGCACTGACAGCCGCACCGGCCAAAATAATTCTCATAGGATTGAAGCCGTCACTTCTGGATCGTCCAATCATTAAAACAATAAAGCCACCCATCAACGCACCTATAAACCCAGCAAAAATCATCACTAGGAATGGTGCCGTAGGATAAAATGCAAACGTAAGCGCTAGCATAAATGATGCACCAGAGTTCAACCCTATAAGACTCGGGTCAGCCAAACCATTTTTAGTCACGCCTTGAATAACAGCGCCAGAAGTACCCAACGCAACGCCTACTAATATGGCACCAATATCTCTTGGAATACGAATCTCACTGATAATATTATGCTGTTGATTTTTAGAATCATAATTAAACACTGCTTCAAAAATAGTGCTTAAATGAATTTTGGCATCCCCAAACAATATTGAAATGATGAGTACGCCGATTAATAATAATACAGCTATTACAAAAGTTGCTGTAAAACTTAACTTCCCTTTTCTCTTAGTAGTCATAATTTACCCCTAAACTTCTGAATAGCTTTTTCTGCACAAGTCATACGTTACTAACATTGGTTTGCCAGTTCTTGGGTCTGTACTAATTTCAACATCAATGTTGAATACTTTTTCTAAAATGTCTTTCGTTAATACTTCTTCAGTATCACCATTGGCAATAATATCGCCATTTTTCATAGTAATTAAATGATCAGAAAAACGAACGGCTTGGTTAATATCATGCAGTACCATAATAATAGTACAGCCTTGTTCTTTATTGAGTTGGGTAATTAATTCTAAGATCTCTAACTGATGTGAAATGTCTAAATATGTTGTTGGCTCGTCTAAGAATATAATATCTGTACGTTGCGCTAATGCCATTGCAATCCATACACGTTGTCGTTGTCCTCCACTCAAATCATTTATAGGGCGTAATTTAAAATCATAAGTACCTGTAACACGCATTGCCCAGTCGATTTCTTTTTTATCTTCGGCAGATAGACGTCCGAATCCTTTTTGATGTGGAAAACGGCCATACGATACTAATTCACCAACTGTAAGTCCATCTGCAACCTCTGGAGATTGAGGTAAAATGGCAATTTTTTTAGCTATTTCTTTCGTAGATTGTGAGTGTATGTTTTCATTATCTAATTTGATTTCTCCACCTTTAATCGGCAGTAGTCGTGATAATGCTTTAAGTAATGTCGACTTACCACAACCGTTTGGTCCTATAATTGAAGTAATCTTGCCATCAGGTATGTGAACATCTAAATTATCCACAATGACATTTTCTCCATAACCTATAGTGACCTGTTCTCCTTTTAAGCGATTCATAATTCCCCTTCTTCCTATATTAATAAGCATAACATCGTAAATTTTCCCAATTTAATTTATATTAAGTCATGTTGAAATTTTAATTTTTTCAGTAAATGATAATCATTATCATAGATGATATTATACCATTTTTTACACCTATTGACTATTAATTATTTTCAACAGACCCTCAAAATTCGTTATCCTTATAGGCTTTTTTTTATTCACAAAATGGCACTGTTTAATCTTAACTTTCCCTCCTGATTTATTTAATTTTTTATATTAAAAAACCTAATTCATAATGGAAATAATCCAAATGAATTAGGCAATTTATTATTCAACTTTAATTTTATTTTATGTTAATGTTCATCGATTAAAAAACCATTACCGTACACATCACGTACATCATGAATAACTAAAAATGCGTTATCATCGATTTTTCTTATTAAACGTTTTGCTTTCGTTACTTGTGTTTTAGTGATAACAACATACAAAACGTCTTTATCTTCTTTTGAAAAATAGCCACGTCCATTTAAAATGGTAAGTCCACGTCCTACTTGTTCATCAATAATTTTAGCAATTTCATCAGGTTTGCTTGAAATAATTGTCATGGCTTTCTTCGTATTTAAACCTTCGATAACGTAATCCATTACTTTTGTACCGATATACAATGAAATCACAGTAACCAATGCACTAGAGATTGGAATAACAGTCAGTGATATAGCTACAACAATTAAATCGAAGAATAGTAATGCGTAAGGTGTACTAACATCTAAGTATTTATTAGCGATTCGAGCTAAAATTGTAGTCCCAGCTGTAGTTCCACCTGCAAGCACGATCACACCAATACCTAGTCCTACGCATAGGCCACCAAATACTGCATTAACCAATATATTGCCTGTTTCAATTTCCCAACTTACAGTTAATTCTAAAAAGATAGAAATTAATATCGTTGCGACAATCGTTAAGTACATACTTCGTTTACTTAAAAATTTATAACCTATCCCAATTAAAATGGCATTAAATACAAAGTTTGTAATACCTGGAGAAATGTGAAAAGCATAGTAAAGTACGATCGCTATACCAGTCACGCCTCCTTCACCTAAATCAGCAGATATAATAAAGGTATTCACCCCAGCTGAAAAAAAGAACGATCCAAAAACAACTAATATTAAATCTCGTACTGTTTTATTCACCCACACGACCCCCTTAAATTTACACTAATCAATTGAATGTTAGCAAATTATCAGAAATACTACAACACGAATATAAAGAAAACTCTTTATATAATAAATTTAATTTGCATTGTAATCTCTTCTTATATAATTAAAATTCTTTAATTTTTAAAAATTCTGAAATTTCTGTTTACTTATTAATTTTTCTTTGATATAATAAAATTTATCTTCTTATTGGTAGCCAATAAGAAGCCATCTCCTTTGTGTTGTTTATAGTAACAAACAAAACAATTTTTGCTCGAGTATATATTTAGTACCTAGTCCTTACTACTTATATACAGTTAATTCATTTCCCGTAAAAGCCAAGTAATGATGAATGTGTCTCCTCACTTCAATTACTTGGCTTAATTTTTTTGCTTTTTTTAATCATAATGCTTTGTAAATACAAACATAATCTATAGTAAACTATAACGTTATATCTAATAAAGAACAAAAAAAACTAGACATTCAAAAGCGTGTACTAACACTTTTAAACATCTAGTTAATTAATTTTTTCAATCAAAATAAGTATATAACTAAGATTCAATATTTATTTATGATTTACCAAGCAAATAATCCCACAAATCCTGCAGTCATTAATGATACTAAAATACCTGCAAGTAATAACATCGGTACATATTGTGATACGAAATCTGACGTTTTCTTATCTACGATTCCTTTTAATGTTCCTACAATCATACCAATTGTCGAGAAGTTCGCGAATGAAATTAAGAATGTTGTAATGACAGCACGTCTATGTGGAGAATAAGATTCAACAACATCTTTAATCTGTCCCATAACAACAAATTCATTAGTGACAATTTTTTTAGCCATCTGCTGTGCAACAATCCAAGCTTCATCCCATGGTAAACCTAGCAATAACGCAAATGGATACATAAAGGCACCAAGTATTTGATCTAAACCAAAACTACCTTTAATACCTGCCCAACTACCAATGAAACCTGTAAGTAAATTAATTAATCGATCAATTAAATCTGATAGCGCAACGAAACTAATAACAAACGCTACAATAATTAAGATTAATTTACCTGCGTTTAATACGGAGTCACCTAAGAATGAGAAGAACGGTTGACGTTCTAATTCATTACTTTGAATAGTGTAAATAATATCTTCTTTTTCTTCTACTGTAACCGGATTTAATATAGATGAAACTATAATCGCATTGATTATATTTAACGGAATCGCTGTTAATACTAAATCACCGGGAACCATAGAGACATATGCGCCGACAATAGCCCCAGATACAGAACTCATAGACATCATCGCCACCGTTAACACACGAGTTTCTTTCATACGTTTTAATTGTTCATTCGAAACTGCTAATGCTTCTGTATTACCTAAAAACATCATTTCAATACCAAAGAATGATTCGAACTTTGGTTGACGCGTGATTTTTGCTAAAACCCAGCCAATACCACCAATTACCTTAGGTAAAATATTGAAATACATTAAAATATCAAATAACGGAACAACTAATAATATTGGGAATAATGCACTAACTGCCATGTCCATTGCACCTGGTTTTACCCAGCTAGAAAAAGCAAACCCTGTACCTGCATGTGCTGAATCAATCACCCAAGAAATACCATTAGCTAGTGTTTGTACTGCAGTTTTCCCCCATGGGAAGAACATGAAGAACCAAGCTAAAAATAAGTTTACTACAACTAATATTGCAATTGATTTCCATTGAATATCCTTTTTGCTTCGAGAGAATAATACTGCGATCCCTAAAAACACAAACAATCCAATTATGTTAATCACTAAAAACATAATACACCCACCATTTCTTATTAAAATCATTGATAACAATGGATTTTTGAAAGTAATTTATGTAGCTATGTATTCGGAAGAATAAAGGTAAATGCATATTACTGACATAAACAATCATAAACAGCTTTAAACGATGCATTTACCTTAATTATTCCTAATCCCTAGTTTTGTTAATTCATTTTTGTAATTAATTTATACTTTCTCAAAACACTGTTTATTAATAATTCACAATAATTATAGCATGCATGTACTTTATATAAAATAACAATTTTATAGTTCGACAAACGTCACTTTTTATACACAATCTAAGCCTAAACATTCGCCTTTCTCTATGAAAACGCCTACACAACTATAGTTATGATTTACTTTTTACTCTTTTTCTTATTTCGTCAAATTCTGTGTGTTTACAAATTGTTGATATTTCTCATGATTCATAATCAATTCTTGATGTGTACCTTTACCAGTCACTTTACCCGCATCAACAAAAATAATTTGCTCTGCTTTTTTAATAGTAGATAATCTATGCGCGATAACTACAGTTGTACGGTTTTCCATCAATTCTTCTAGTGCATCTTGAATCTTTCTTTCACTTTCACTATCCAGATTAGCTGTAGCTTCATCTAATAATAGAATATCTGGATTTTTGACAAAACTACGTGCTATATCAATACGTTGACGTTGACCGCCAGATAATTTTAACCCTCGTTCGCCAACCATCGTATCGTAGCCATCTTCAAATTGTTCAATAAACTCATGACAGTTCGCTAATTTCGCAAAATGTATCAGTTCCTCATCACTTACTTCACGATTAATACCATACAATATATTATCTCTAATCGTACCATTCATCATTGAATTTGATTGCATTACATAACCAATTTTATCGCGCCATTCACCTAACCCGATGTCATAAATGGACTTATCACCATATTTAATATCCCCTTGGTCAATATCATACATTCGCTCAATAATATTAAAAATGGTACTCTTTCCTGACCCTGAAGGCCCCACAAATGCAGTGACTTTGCTCTGTGGTATTTCAAAATTAACATCACTCAGAATTGGCTTAACTCCATATTTAAAGTCAACATGCTCAAACATCAAGCTGCCATCAGTAATGTTAGCTTCTTGTTCTATATGGAATGCTTCTGTAGGCTCTTCCATAATTTCATAA
Source organism: Staphylococcus sp. Ze2 (assembly GCF_048568365.1). Taxonomy (NCBI): domain Bacteria; kingdom Bacillati; phylum Bacillota; class Bacilli; order Caryophanales; family Staphylococcaceae; genus Staphylococcus; species Staphylococcus sp. Ze2. The sequence goes on from NZ_CP183486.1 coordinate 2,543,059, forward strand.
ATACGACCACTTGCACCTACAGCTTTTTTATAATCTGTGACAAGCGTTGAAAGATTGATCAGTGGTGTTGATAATTGTATAACATAGAAAATCATAGCAATCAGTGTACCTGCTGTGATAGCACCAGTTGAAATTCTAATCGCACCAAACCCTAATATAATTGCGATCGTAAGTAACATAATCACGCCTGAAATAGGCTGTATTACTGCAGTGATTTTAGCTTGTTTTAATCCTAAAAAGTAAATCTCTTTTAAGTTTTTATGCGCATTATTTAGTTCTAAGTCTTCAGTATGTGAAACTTTCACTAAACGCATTTCTGTCAAAACACGACCTAACAAACCACTAAAATTAGCGATTTCAGCTTGTGTTTTTTTAGAAATCTTTTCCATAATTTTACCTAACGGAAACATGATTAATACAAATATTGGAATAGTGATGAATGTAACTAATGTCATCTTCCAATCCATAATGAATAACATAACCAACGAACCTAAAATTGTTAATACTGACGGTAATAAATTAGGAAGTTTTTGAGAAATAAATTCATTGATGACTTTCGTATCATCCGTCAGTCGACTCATTAATTGTCCACTTTCATTTTGGTCAAAAAATGGCATTTTCAAATGGATAATATGATGCCATAACACAGATCTAATCGCATATATAACTTTTTCTCCTATTTTACTTAACAAGTATAATCCAACACCGCTAAGTAGTGCATTAACAATAAATATTGAAATAAATCCTGCAACAAACATCCAGTTCATATTATCAAAGGAAAATTTATCTACTAGTTTCCCAGTAAATAGCGGAACTAAAAGTCCAGTAATACTCCCCAATGAAGAAATAAATACAGCAATAATGATAAGGCCAATAGGCCATGATAATTTTTTAAATAAATAGAATAATGGATTTTCTTGCTTCATATTTTTACCTCTTCTATTTTTATTTTTTATTTTTAAGCTAATGCTAAAAATGAGTTTGAGCAGAATAACATTATAATAGTTAATCAGTTAAATTCCAAGCAAACACAACTTTATTTTTTACAATTATTTTTGACTATACAATAATTGTAATAATTTCATGAATATATTTTATTTAAACTTTACAATATGCTAAAATACTTCTATTGCAATAAAACTTAAAATATTAAGAGGGAATGTAATTATGAGAAAGTTAATTTTGACATTTATAACTGTACTCTTCATTGGTACAATTATAACACCTTTTGCTGAAGCTGAAACTGTTACCCCTACGCAAGCAGCAAATCAATATGGTTATAATGTATCTGAGTCATATCAACCTGAGGGTGCAGTAAATGTTGCGCAAACAGGCCAGTTACTTTATCAATACAATATGAATAAAAAATGGTATCCCGCTTCAATGACCAAGCTTATGACTATGTATCTAACGCTTGATGCAGTCAACAATGGCGAGTTATCTTTAAATGATAAAGTAAAAATTACGGATACACACTACCGTATGTCCACCTTACCAGAATTAAGTAATACCAAGTTATACCCTGGCGAAACTTATACAGTTAAGGAATTACTTCAGATTACGGTATCAAATTCAAGTAATGCAGCTGCACTCATTTTAGGAAAAGAAGTCTCAGGCAATCTTTCAGACTTCACCGATAAAATGAATAAAAAAGCAAAAGCATTAGGAATGGAAAACACGCATTTTGTAAATCCAACTGGTGCAGAAAATCATCAACTTCGTGACTTTGTGCCTAAGAAATATAAAAGTGAAAATGATAATACGTCTACTGCCAAAGACTTCGGTATACTTTCGCAACGTGTCGTTCAAGACACACCGAAAATTTTAGATTTTACTAAACAACTAGCACCTACGCAACACGGTGTGACATATTATACCTTCAACCATTCGCTTGAAGGTGCAGATATGAGTTTAGAAGGTACTGACGGTTTAAAAACGGGGTCAAGCGATGTTGCTGACTATAACCATACAATAACAACGAAACGTGATGGTTTTAGAATTAACCAAGCTATTATGGGCGCAGGTAATTACGATAAACTTGGTGGTGAAAAGCAACGCAACATGATTGGTAATGCTTTAATGAACATGTCTTTTGACCAGTATAAATATGAAAAAATATTGTCAAAAGGCGAACAAAAAATTAATGGGAAAACATATTTTGTAGAGAAAGATCTCTACGACGTGTTACCAAAAGATTTTGATAAAAAAGACTATAAAGTTGTAATTGAAGACAACAAAGCGCACATTGAATATGATCGCGAGTTTATTAGTGATAAATATGGTCCGCCTTCAGTTGACGTCAACAAGCCGCTAGTTCACCAAGCAACAACAGTTGTAAAATCATCTTGGGATGACCATCCTATATTAACTTTATTAGGTACAATTCTAATAATTGCAGCAATCGCAATTATTATCTATCTAATCATTGACTTAATCAGAAAAAAATCAAATAAAAAGAAATAATCATCATTCAAGTGATTGTTACATTATCAAGTAATGCTCCCTTTCAATTAAAAATTATGCTCATGCAAAGCAAACATAATATAACTACTACCTTTAGCTAGCGTAGTAACTGCTCAAACATTGAGGGTGTGAAAATAAAATCGTTGATTTTATTTTCACACCCCCTTTTTTATTTTAATAACAAAAAGAAGCTAGATTACATTAAAGAGTATCGTGCCCAATTTTCTGTAACCTAGCTTCTCAAATTACTTCACAGCGAATAATTTAAAAAACAACAAAGTTATTTTTCATTATCACCGTAAAGTTCTTTTTTAATTTTAGTCGTAGAGATACCTTCAGTACGATTTAGATAAATAACTTCACACTTCTCTTTTAAGAAGTCGAATTCACCTTCCCAATCGTGCCCCATAACAAACGTATCTATCTCATAGCGATCTACATCAATTTCTTTTTGTCCCCAACCACTTTCAGGGATAACAAGATCGACATATCTAATTGATTCTAACATCATTTTTCTTTGTTCATAGTTATAATAAGATTTTTTATTTTTAACACGATTAAATTCATCTGTTGAGAGTGCAACGACTAAATAATCGCCCATTTCTCTCGCTCTTCTTAATAATTCAATATGGCCATAATGCAATAAATCATATGTTCCATAAGTAATAACTCGTTTCATTAGCATATGCTCCTTAACAAAATATTAATTTAATATTTACATTTTTAAAAATTATAGCATATTAAATCTTAGTTTACTAATTCTGATAATTTTCATCTTTTCAAAATTTGTTTTAATTTCATTTTACTTCTAAATTTTGCGCGTCTCGGTAGCACTTCTACTTTAAAACGATAATAGTTCGGTCTTCCAATACCAACGCTTAGTAGTGCGTCTCTCCACTGATAATATAGAGCCTTATTCCATTTGCCACTACCTTGTTCGATTACTTTAATTATTCTAAATAATGCTTCACCAGCATAATCTGTTTTTTGCATTTCTTTAATATATGAGATAACAAGATCTAACATTTGTTGTGTAACGGTTTTATGCTGCCCGACATATGCTTGGATCAGATAACTTACGATCAATTCATCCATACGATAACTATAATAGACTCTTGCTTCTCTTAACAATAAGGTATCCATCACACGTGCTCTAACTTTTTCTGCATCACGTATATAAGATTCAAATTGATTCGCAAGTTGATCAGTTACTGAACCAGCTTGCTCATTGTAGCCATAAACGATATCTGGCAATAATTGAATGTCACGTGCCTTTTTGTATGCTTGGATAATAAAGGTATGCTCTTCACAAAAAACAACGTCTTCATCAAATCGTAAATCAGCAAATTTTGCGCTAAACATTTTGGCACCAGGACCAATTGATTGCATCACTTCAGGACATTGAGCAATATTTACAGTCTCTAATTTCTTGATTGCTTCGTGAGAATAAATGGATTGCCAGTCACCATTGTTTTCTCTTGCAATTTGTCCAATAACAATATCTACATTTTCATCTCTTTGATAATAATCAGCCATAAAATCTATTCTACTAGGTAAGAATTCATCATCAGCATCTAAAAACATAAAAACATCGCCTGACATATTAGCAATACCAACATTTCTGCTAGCTGCCGCACCTTGATTTTCTTGGTTAATAATCGTTATGTTTTTATATTCCTTTTGCAGTTGTTCTAATACAAACTTACTATCATCTTCCGAACCATCATTGATGCATATAATTTCATAATTTTGCTTTGTATCAATCGATGCAATTGCTCTACGAATTGTTTTTTCTGCGTTATACACAGGAATGATTATTGAAATTTTCATTTTTTCACCATCTCTTCAATTTCATTAATTATGCTCGTCAAACTATCTTTCGTATTATATTCATGCCAAGCTTCAAACAAAAGAGCTGGCGCGTAACTATTTTCATGTAACTTATGCATTAAGTCATCCTCACTATACGCTTTATATGCCTCTGGTATTTTTTCATAAAATACATTTAATCCACGGGTGCGATTATAATCCGCTTCATCATAAACATAAAAAAGTGTGGGTTTCTTTAATATACTTGCTTCAATTGCCAGTGAACTGTAATCACTAATAATCACATCTGCTAATATCATTAACGATTGCAAGTTAATTGTCGTCTGCTGTTCTGTAGCAATAGACGGGTGTAATTTACTCAATAAAGTATAACCTGGTAGCTCTGCTTCAAATTTCTGCTTATCTATCTGACGATTAGCCTGCTTGTGTTCTCGATAGGTAGGCACGTAAACAGCTACCTTGCCATTTATCCCATATTGTTGTTTCAATTCTTGTTGTCTTTGTTCAACATCCAATCTCGTATATGGCACCAACCTCGGCAATCCGGTTCTTAAGAACTGTTCTTCATTAGCCCCAAATGATTCTGTAAAACAAGCAGCCATCGGTTCACCACCAATAATGTACTTATCTGTCGCGTCATAAACTTTTTTATATTGTTGAACTATTTTATTATTTGATAAGTCAACTTGTCTATCTGTAAATCCGAAATTTTTCAATGCACCTGCTGCGTGCCATGTTTGTATGACCGTCTGTTGTTTTTTCTTCTTGAAGCCACCCATTATTAGATAGTATGTGTCTATCACGACTACTTTTGCGCTACTTAACGCCTTGATATGCTTAAACACTTGCTTATTTCCTGCAGGTAAAAACACTAAATCCTCTAAATGTTGGATATATTTACGATTTTTTTCTGTGCCAATAACTGTTAGTTTATACCCTTTACGGTTTAACGCTTCAATAATAGGTAACACATCTTCAGCAAAAGTCATCATTACCACAATTTGATTACTTTGAACTTTTTTCTTTTGATATATCATATTCAAAAAGCCAATAATAATAATATAGAGCTTTTTTATAATTTGTCTCAATACATTTCACCGCCGTTAATTATTAACTACTTTAGCTTTCATTATATCTATCCTGTATAAAAAATTATAGAAAAAACCTTTTCTGTGAAATAACCTCAACAGATCTTTAAAAACGTATTTTAATTTCATTTATAAACACACATAATTTCAAAATTTCTTATTTCCAGCTAAAGTTTTGTGTTATTTAGGTATCGTATCAGTTCTTTATCAAAACGTTAACTATAAACACCATTCTATTTAACAACTTTTAATTTTAGAAGAAAATAAAAAAAGGAAGTAGGATAGAAATCATTTTCAAAAAATTGATTTCTACCCTACTTCCACTACAACACTACTGAATTGCAGTTATTCTAATATTGTTATTACATAAAGTCTGCAAAATGATCTCTATAACGCATATGCATAATTGAACCTACTATGAATAAGAACAAGATGATTAATAGATTATACAAAGTCAGTTCCCAATGTGTTATAAAGTACCACTCTTTATGTAACACAGCAGAACGATATGCTTCAGCTAGATAATAAATTGGATTTAATTGCATTATGTCTTTTACAATGCCTTCTGGTGGCACAATTAAAATGGATGATGCAAAGAACACCATTCTCATGAGCGCTTGAATGGCCTGTTGCGTATCCTTTACAAGCACTCCTAACGTTGACGTAAACAACGCTATTGCAGTTGTTAATATTAATGCAAATGGTACATATAAGAAAAGTTGCAACGTGTATATTGTTGGATAGTAACCAGCCAACATACATAATAAAATGACCACAACAAGTAGTGCAAGATGACCGTAAAACCTACTCATTACTATATAAGAAGGTATGATTGATAACGGGAAATTCATCTTCGCTACTTGATTATATTTCGTTGCTATTGATTTAGTACCTTCCAAAATTCCTTGGTTAACAAAGAACCACATACTGATACCTACGAGTAACCAGTAAATAAATGGCACACCATCTATAGGATCGTTACTTCTAATACCAAGACCAAATACAAACCAATAAACCATGATTTGCATAGCTGGATTAATTAACTCCCAAGCCATACCTAGATAGTTATTTGTATTAGAAATCTTCACTTGGAACTGTGCTAGTCTTTGTATTAGATAGAAATTTTTAAAATGCTCTCTAAATACTACCCATACTGCATTCATTTAAATAAACCACACTTTCAATCGATTTGCTTATCACAATTTACTTATGACACTATTATATTCAATTTCAATATACGCTTTATTAACTATCATAACAACTTTCAGCAACTTTCGGAAATAGTTATTTTAAAAAGTGTTAAAAAGTTAAATCTTTTGTATACTAAATAATGAAATAATAGTTGATATAAGTCTAAATAATAGCTATCGCACTTTATATATTTTTTTATTTTGTCGTTATAGTTGATTTTATAATTTTTATTCAGTAAAATTTAACAACTGTATAAGCATTAATTTCGTTAAATTATACTCACTTACTTTACAATAGGTTTATAAATTTAACAACTAATATAATGTATAATATAATAGTACTATCTGTAAACAAGGAAGGTAAAATTATGAATGTATCCGTTAACATTGAAAATGTAACTAAAGAGTATCGTATTTATCGTAATAACAAAGAACGTTTAAAGGATGTCTTACTCCCTTTTCATAAAAACAAAACATTTTATGCCTTAGATAACTTGTCCTTAAAAGCTTATGAGGGCGATGTGATTGGATTAGTCGGTATTAACGGCTCAGGAAAATCTACCTTAAGTAATATGATTGGCGGTTCTCTATCTCCTACTGATGGTGGTATTAAGCGTGATGGTGATGTAAGCGTGATTGCGATTAATGCAGGATTAAATGGACAACTAACAGGCATTGAAAATATCGAGTTTAAAATGTTATGTATGGGATTCACTAGAAAACAAATCAAAGAATTAACACCTGAAGTTATTGAATTCAGTGAATTAGGAGAATTTATATACCAACCTGTTAAAAAATATTCTAGTGGTATGCGCGCTAAATTAGGCTTCTCAATTAACATTACAACCAACCCAGATATCCTTGTTATTGACGAAGCTTTATCCGTTGGTGACCAAACTTTCGCACAAAAATGTTTAGATAAAATCTTTGAATACAAAGAACAAGGTAAAACCATTTTCTTTGTGAGTCATAATATGAAACAAGTACGTGAATTCTGTACTAAGATTGCTTGGATAGAAGCTGGCAAACTGAAACAATTCGGTGAATTGGATGAAGTCTTGCCTGAATATGAGAAATTCTTAAACGACTTTAAAAAACGCTCTAAAGCAGAACAAAAGAAATTCAGAAGTGATCTCGACAATTCAAGATTTGTCGTAAAATAATATAAAAAGTCCTAGCATTGATTTCGAATTCAGTGCTAGGGCTTTTTATATTTAATAGACTTTTGAATTAATAAATTACAAACAAGGTAATTAACACATACATTTAATTATCGACTTAAAACGTGTAAATAAATAATTCGACGAGATTCTTACTATTTTTTGAATTTAACTTTAGCTACTTTAAATAAAAATTTAGGTATCGACTTCATTCTACCTATACGCTTCCAATCAATTAACAAGCGATAAACCCACTCAATATTTAACTTCCTAAATATCATAGGTGCTCGATTTTTCGCACCACTGAATACTTCGAATGAGCCACCTACCCCCATTAACACTGATTGATTAAATTGATCTGAGTGACGTTCTATCCATTGTTCTTGTCTTGGATAACCCATGCCAACAAACACATAATCCGGATCAAAAGAAGTTACTTGTTTTAATACCATCTCATCTGATAAATCAAAAAAACCATGGTGGTAATCAAAAATAATATTCGGGTATTTTTCAGCTAGTTTATGTTGCGCCGTTTTAACAACATCATTTTCAGCACCTAGTAGAAATACTTTTTGCTGATTTGCATTAGCAATTTTTAAACATGCTTCCATCAATTCAATACCTGGAACTCTGGCTTTTAAAGGCGTATTAAGTATTCTCGCAGCCTTAACGACCCCAGTCCCATCTGGCACTACATAATTTGCACTGTTTATTAAATTTCTATAATTTTCATTCTCTGTAGCATAATCTACAATTTCAGGGTTTGCCGTTACAATAAACAAATTTCTAGAACTTGCTGTTAAGAAAAATTGTTTAATATTGTCTCGCATTTCCTCTAGAGTAACGTTATCAAAATATACAGATAACACGTTTACTTTATTTGCTTTATTGCTTTCCGTCATGTCTTGGAATCTCCTAACTCAATTATAGCGCTTTAGCATTATGGTTTATGCTTGTTATATTAACACATTATGATTCATCCAGATAATATAAATAGGTACTAATTATTTTTATATTCTAAATCTACATCCAAAGTCCAAATGCGTTATTTCAAAATTTACTTTATACTTAATATTGCGCTATAAATGTTTTTAAAATCTATAAAAGCGTTTATTGAAAATTAAATCGAGGTTATATTATGTCATATTTACAATCATTTTTTAGTTCTGTAATACAACTCAATTTGTACTGGGTCGTATTTATAGCTTTAATATATATTTTAATTCATTCTTATCGCAACAAACCAATAAATCAATTTTTAGATATATACTTAAATTACATCCCCGTATTAACACATGAATTCGGACATATCTTATTTAATAAAATAAGTGGTGGTAAAGCTAAAAATTTGGTGATTGTTTCCTCACCTTCAGAACGTATTGAAACTTCACAACAAGGTTTCGCCATTACTCAATCAAAATCACGATTAGGACAAGCCATTACAACATTTGGTGGATATATTATGCCACCACTAATGCTGTTTATCGGTTTTTGGGCACTAGATTCAAAATACCCTAGTTTATTTATTACGGCATACTTAATCATTTTTATATATTTTTTAATATTAACTTCCAGAAAATTATTGCCAATTATTATTGTAATATTGTTAATTGCTTTGCTTTATTTCTTATTCCAAAGCGATAATCAACTCATGATGTTTTACATCGTAGCCATCACTTACCATTTCATTCTAGGTGTACTTTTAGGCGAAGTTATACAATCATCTTGGACTATTTTCAAACTCACATTTTCACATCAATCAGTTACTTGGGATGGCTCAACTCTAAAATCATTAACTTATCTGCCTACATTCGTTTTTAGTGCTATTTGGATAGCAATCAATCTATTTACTATTTACCAATTATTTCATGCTTATTTTACAACCTAAAACCTAGTTGTATTGGTTACTGAAGTAGTACAACAGTATCATTGTAATTACTGGTATTAAACATTAGAAATTGAGAGAACGCCTCCATGGATATACAAATCCCCCCTCCAAAGTTTTCATTTATTAATGATTACTTTGGAGGGGGGGGATCATTACCGATAGTCTGAGCACCTTCATAAAATGGAGGTGCTTTTTTTGAGTTCAGTATATGTCAAAGCTCAATCTGCACCATCATTTTTCTGCATAGATATGCTCTGCGTTATCATAACTTAATACCGTAACTTGATCATCTTTTTTAACAATAATGACTTTGTTGGTATCATCTCTATTGATAATTTCTATTTGCTCACCTATTAAAATTGCTTTACTTGATAAATAAATTAATAAGTCCGTTCTATCACGTACTCTTTTAATTGTTACTATATCACCAGTTTCAAAAGACAATAGATTCGTAGTGTATAGTTCTTTATATTGATTTTCTCTTGGTATTACGCCCCCGTGAGGACATGTTATTGGATAATCCAATAATTTATCTAAACGATCAACAAACAAATGAGATACTCTATGTTCTAATACCTCTGCTTCTTGATGCACTTCTTCCCAATTATATTGCAAAATTTTTATTAAAAATAATTCCAATAAACGATGACGTTTAATTATATCTAAAGTATAAGTTAAACCTGTTTCAGAAAGTTTCACACCTTTGTAAGGTTTTGTTTCTACATATCCCGACTTTTCCAAACGATTAACCATTTCACTTACAGAAGGTGGCTTAATGTTTAAATATTGGGATAGTGTTTTATTTGAAACGAAAGAATGGTCACCATCATGCGTTAAAATTGCTTTTAAATAATCTTCCTTTTCTTCAGTTAGCATTATCTCACCTCTCAAGTCATTCAACTTATTGTATCACGAATCGACTTGACACGCTAAAATTTCATGGTATATTATAAAATAAATTAGGTTAGCCTAAAATTATTATTAAGGAGGATGAAAATGTTAGAAATTGAGAATTTAAATCTTACGTTAGGAAATAAACATGTTCTACAAAATGTTAATTTATCCATTCCTATTAATGGTGAAATAGTCGGAATTATGGGTCCTAATGGAGCTGGGAAATCATCTTTAATTAAATCTCTTATCGGAGAATTTAAATCAACAGGCAAAGCCCAATTAAATGGTAATCCCATACAAAATGATTTGAAATCTATAACTTATATCCCACAAAAAGCACATATTGATCTAGATTTTCCTATCAATGTGGAGCACGTAGTCATGTCAGGTGCATATAAAGATATAGGCTGGTTTAGATGGGTAAATTCCGAAACTAAAAAAAGATTAAATCAATTAATGGATACGTTAGAGTTAAAAGATTTACGACATCGTCAAATTTCCGAACTGAGCGGTGGACAGTTACAACGTGTGCTCGTAGCTCGTGCATTAATGACTGATAGCACATTATATTTATTGGATGAGCCTTTCGTCGGGATTGACTTTCACAGTGAACAAATCATTATGTCACAATTACGAATTCTAAAAGAATCCGGAAAATTACTGCTCATTGTACATCATGATTTATCAAAAACTGATGAATATTTTGATCGCGTAATCCTTTTAAACAGAAATATTCGTTATTTTGGGGATAGCACAACTGCTATGAAACCTGAGCATTTAAACAACACATTTATAAGTGCTCCATCACAACATGAAACTGCTTAGTATTTTAGAAAGGACGTAACTTATAATGGATTTTTTTCAACAATTACTCGATTATAAATTTTTAAGCAATGCACTAATTATTTCAATTGTTGTAGGTATTGTATGTGGAACAGTCGGCTCTCTTATTGTTCTTAGAGGCCTTTCACTAATGGGAGATGCAATGAGCCATGCCGTACTACCAGGTGTAGCATTATCATTTTTATTTAATATACCTATGTTTATTGGTGCTTTAGCAACGGGGATGGTAGCAAGTATTTTTATTGGTTTTATTACTAAAAATAGTAAAACCAAATCCGACGCAGCTATCGGCATTAGCTATACTGCATTTTTAGCTTTAGGGATTATCTTAGTCAGTTTAATCAATAGTACAACTGACCTTTATCATATTTTATTCGGTAATTTACTCGCAGTTACGCAAGTCACATTCTGGTCAACTATCGTTGTTGGAGTTTTAGTAATGTTATTAATTATTGTTTTTTATAGACCTTTAATGGTTTCAACATTCGATCCAGTATTCAGCAGAATGAGCGGCTTAAACACAACATTAATTCATTACTTTGTAATGTTATTACTATCTCTTGTAACTGTAGCAAGCATTCAAACTGTCGGTATTATACTGGTAGTAGCTTTACTTATCACGCCAGCATCTGCTGCATTTTTAATTTCTAAAAAATTACATACAATGATGATTGTAGCTAGTCTAATTAGTACTGTAAGTGCTATTGTCGGACTATATTTTAGCTACGTTTATAACATCCCTAGTGGTGCAACGATTGTATTCTTCGCATTCTTAATTTATATCGTTATTTTTGCTTTAACTAAATTAGAACTTTTTAAAAAGAGAGGACAACAAACATGAAGAAATTACTATCAATCGCTTTAATATTTTTACTATTTTTAGCAGCCTGTGGTAACACCAAGAATGACTCAGGTGCAAATTCAAACGAAAAATTAAAAGTTGTAACAACAAACTCTATTTTATATGACATGGTTAAAAATGCTGGAGGTAAAAACGTTGAAATTCACAGTATCGTACCAATAGGTCAAGACCCACACGAATATGAAGTTAAGCCTAAAGATATTAAAGCATTAACTGATGCTGATATCGTTTTTTATAACGGATTAAACTTAGAAACAGGTAATGGTTGGTTTGATAAAGCCTTATCTCAAGCTGGTAAGTCAACAAAAGATGACAGTGTAGTAAAAGTATCTGAAAAAGTAAAACCTTTATACTTAAACGACGCTGAAGGCGATGAAAGTAAACAAGATCCACACGCTTGGTTAAGCTTGGAAAATGGAATAAAATACGTAGAAACAATTAGAGATACCCTACTAAAACACGATAAAGCACATAATGATGATATCAAATCGCACAGCAAAGATTATATCGCTAAATTAGAAGAGTTAAATAAAGATAGTCATGAGAAATTCAATGATATACCAAAAGATCGCAGAGCCATGATTACAAGTGAAGGTGCATTTAAATATTTCTCTAAACAATATGACATCACACCAGGTTATATTTGGGAGATAAATACTGAAAAACAAGGTACACCAGAACAAATGAAACAAGCGATTCAATTCGTAAAAGATCATGACTTAAAACATCTCCTTGTTGAAACGAGTGTAGATAAGAAGAGTATGCAAAGCTTAAGTGAAGAAACTAATAAAGATATATACGGTGAAGTATTTACTGATTCAATTGGTCAAGAAGGATCAAAAGGTGATTCTTATTACAATATGATGAAATCAAATATCGATACTGTACACGGCAGCATGGAATAAATGGTTTGGGCTATTTAACCTAGATAATAGGTGAATAGTCCCATGCCGTACAGCTTTCCTCCTAATTGCGTACGGCATGGTGGTATTCAAGCCTTAAATCATCTCCCTAACTCCATCAATGGTCGGTTCCTCCCCCCATTGATGGAGATTTTTATAATACTTTTGCTAAATCAAATAATAGATTTCATAAAAAAGGCAGATTCCACAATGGAATCTGCTTTTTTTTATGATTTAATCCGTCAAACTATCTACAATAATCATTTCATCATAATTTATCGCTTCACGGATTTTTAATGCTGTCACTTCACTTACTTCTTCATCTTCAACAAGTTGATTTAAAATACGACGCTGCTCTTTAAGTGCAAGTAATTTAATTTTTGTTATTGAATTCTCATTTTTAGGATTGAAGAAATTAGAAGGTGTTAAGTTATCTATACGAAGTAGATAGCTATCACAAATCATACCGACTTCTAATTTATTATCTTCAGTTGTTTCTCTTCCTAAACGGCTCACAACGCGATAGTGAACTGTACGCATTACATTTGAAATCTCTTGCAAGTTATCAATTATTGATAACGGAGATGCCGCATTAGTTTTCACTTTATGCTTAATTCTTCTTTTCAAAATCATCGCTCTAAATTCAACTTTAATGCGTTGTATTAATGAAGCTTGTTTATAAACTTGGGTACGCTCTGTATAACGCATATAGTTATCTAATACGTTAGTAGTAATATCGCCATTCTCAACTAAGTTATTAAGTGTATGGTTCTCTACATCAAATGCTAATTTTTGTAATCTTTGAAGTTCTTTAGTATTTTCATCTTCATTTTCAACAGTTCTTAAGAAAGCTAATTTATCATGATAATCTTTAATTACGTTACCATATTGAAAGCTAGATTCTACTGAAGACATTTGATTTAAATTATCTATTACTTTTTCTAAGATATATACACGTGCTTGTTTGAAATTCATACCCACAACTTTAGGTTTTTTAGCGTTAGGAGTAACAACAGGAAGTACAAATTGTGCTACGATTAAACTGATGATGACCATACCTGAAGCTATAAACAATAGATCATCTCTAAAAGTAAACGAGTGATGGTCTGCAAGCATATAAGGTAATGTTAAAGCAATGGCTAAAGAAATCGTCCCATGAACACCACATAAAGTCATGATAAAAGCATACATGCCACGTTTAGGTGGCGTTTCCTTTACTTTGGTTTCATCTTCATTATACGAAATCATTTTCTGGAATGGGCTCACTGGCAAGTAAAAATACGGATATAAAACAAAAACCCATAAAAATCTAAATAAATAAATAGCTAAGGCAATTAAACATGTCACCACTATTAAGAAAATTAAATTGTGTGGTTCATTTTCAATGATACGCCCCACCACTTCAGGGATTAAATAACCTAAAATAGAAAATACAAAACCATTCAAAGCATATCCCAAAATATTCCAAGTATGGTTATAGCTCATCTGTAATCTTGTACGTGCTTGAGCAATACGATCACGTTCAAAACCATGAACTAAACCAGCAATTACTGCTGCAATAATACCAGAAGCATGGAACATTTCTGCCACAATATAAGTTACAAATGGTGTAACTAACTGAATAAATGTGAACATATTAATATTTTCAATACCACGACGAGACAGTGTCACTCTAAATCTAACAAGTGCAACACCTATGATTAAGCCTACGACGAAGCCGCCGATTGAAGAGATTAAGAACTGTTCAACAGCATTAATCATTGAGAAGCCACCTGTAATCAGTGCAGCTACAGCAATTTTAAAGGATATGATACCAGCTGCATCATTTAAGAGAGATTCACCCTCTAAAATTGTCATAGAACCCTTCGGTAATACTTTCCCATTAGTTATAGCTTGTACTGCGACTGCATCAGTTGGACATAGTATCGCGGCCAACGCAAAGGCAGCTGCCATCGGTAATTCTGGCCAAATCCAATGTACAAAAAGTCCTACCACTATAACTGTCGTAACTACTAGTCCTAACGCCATCATTAAGACTGGTTTTATGTACCGTCGCAAATGAACACGTGAAACTTTAACACCTTCAACAAACAGAAGTGGTGCAATTAAAGCGACCATAAATAGTTCCGAATCAAATCGAAATTCAACGGGAATTGGTGTCACATACAATAACATACCTAATATAATTTGGATAAAAGCCAATGGTACTTTAGGAAGTATTGTGTGCACTAGCGAACTTACAATAACAAGTGCTAAAAATATAAGTATCGTTTCAAATATTTGCAAGGTTTCACCTCTTTTCAACATAATTATTCATTCATAAATGTTGAGGTTGAAACATAAAATAATATTGTCTTTTATTGAACATATTGTGTTTCAAACTCTTACTCATCAAATACCAAAAGTTTTTCATCCCCAATTTGATAATTAATTTAAAAATTAACATAATTACATATATATTATTTTATCATTTTATTGACTATCCCTTAAACGTAATGCACCCAAATACCGTAATTTTCTATTTTAAAGTAAATTTACGGTTAATTAAGCTATTTTAAACAAAAAGACACTTCTTAAAATATGAGAAGTGTCTTCTTGTAACAAATTAGTAATCATGTTCTTTTTCATACGTTTTTCTTCTACGTTCTTCACGCTCATGTGCACGCTTTTTCAATTGATCAAATGTATTATTCTCAGTAGCACTCAATAAGATATTCGTTTGTCTAGGAGCATCACTTTTTCTATACATATACGCGCCAGTACGGTATGCTGCACGAGAAATTAAGTGTCCTCCAACAGGAGATGTTAAATTAATAAACACTAAAGCAAGAATAAGTCTTACACTTAGATAACCTTGCGATGAAATAAAATAGATGATAACGCCCACAAGTGTCAATAATACAGATAATGTTGAACTTTTCGTTGCCGCATGACTACGTAAAAAGACATCTTGGAATTTAATTAGACCAATGGCACTAATTAAAGCTATAATACTTCCTAAAAATATCATAAAGGCCGCAATAAGATTAACGATTTCGCTTGTTATTTGCATTGAAGACGTGCCCCCCTTCTATAAATCTAGAAATCGACACTGTACTTACAAAGGAAATAATGGCGATAAGTAATATCGAATCCAAGAATGAGAATGTACCGAACACGATGCTTAGCAATCCAACCATCGACATTAATATTGCACTGGCAGTATCAAATGCAACTACTCTATCTGCAGTAGTCGGACCCTTTATCAATCTAAATAGTGTTAGTAATAAAGCTATACCAAATATAATGAGCGCACTTGTGATAAAGAAATCTATTAGATATTCGATCATTCTGCCACCTCCAATATGAGTCCTTCATATTGTCTGATACTTTTCAGTAATTTCTGTTTTTCTTTATCTGAAACATCAATGGCATGTATAAAGAACTTTTGCTTTTCTTTCGAAATTCTAATAACTGTAGATCCAGGCGTGATAATAATTAAAATTGTTAAGAAAGATACTTCCCAATCTGTATCTAACGTCGTTTCATAAGTTACTAATCCAGGATTTAAGTCCTTTGTTTTAAATAATATATAATTGATTGTCGTCATACTTGAAGTAATTAGCTGATAAAGATAAACTGCTAAAAACTTAATACTGACCCATACCTTTTTCAAATAGAATTGTTGCCCAAAGAAACGATGTAAAATATAGATAACTAATAATCCTATAAGGTAACCTGCGAAAAAGGTCGATATTTTAAAAGAATCTTCATCTTGAAAAAGGACCCATAAAAAGGCAATGACGATATTAAGTAAGACTTGTCTCATTATTTATCCTCCTTCATTAAATGAGGATTAACCATTTTTTCGTACAATCCATCATCCATATTTAAGTGCGTCGCATTTTCAGTTACTTTAAATATTAACGGCGCCGCAATACCCATTGCAATAATCGTTGCTACTAAGATACCTATAAGGATTTTACGGTACTGTGGAATTTTTTTAAATACAATAGCTTCTCCTCTTTGTTCATTACCTAGATACATCACAAAGAATACTCTAAATAAACTAAACATTGCTATTAAACTTGTAATAATCATCAACGTTAAACCAATGTAGTTTCCATTTTCAATTGCACCTTCAAAAATAAACACCTTACCAGGGAAACCACTTAATGGAGGCACCCCTCCGATTGCTAAAATCATCACAACAAATGCTACACCAAAGAATGGTTCTTGTTTCGCTAATCCATGTAAACTTCGGTACTGCCTATAACCTGTGACATATACAAGACTACCTATAATAAAGAATAGCAACGTTTTAACTACAATATCATTCGCTAAATAGAAAATAGCACCGTTCACACCAGCAAAAGTATTCGTTCCCAATCCTAATATTACAAAACCGATAGATAAAATAACCTGGTATGCTGCAATCTTTTTAATATCTTTATATGCAAGTACACCAAAAGCACCTATCAGCATTGTAATACAAGATAAGAAGACTAATAACGGATGTGAAATCCCATGATGTTCATCAAATATAAGTGTAAAGAAACGAATTAATGCGTATGCACCTACTTTAGTCATTAATGCTGCAAATAGTGCTGCTAATTCTGTATTTAACACTGCGTATGCTTTAGGCAACCACATAAATAGTACTAAAGCAGCTTTTGCACCAAATGCAATTAAGAACACCATTGAAACAATTACGATGGCACTCTTGTCATTCATTTCATTTAGTCGTTGAGATACAAGTGTGAAATTTAATGTACCAGTTAATTTGTACAATAAACCAATGCCTAATAATAGTAACCATGAACCTAAAATATTAAGTACGACATAGATAATTGCAGCTCGTAATTGTTCTACTGATTGCCCTAATGTAATAAGTACGAATGATGCCAATAACATCACTTCAAACATAACATAGATATTGAATAAGTCTGCTGTTAAAAATGAGCCTATTACGCCGACAGTTAAGAATAAAATAAAACTAGGTAAATAGTAACGTATCGCTCGTTTCTCAGTTCGTCCAAAGCCATATGCCATAATCAGCGTAACGACAAAACTTGAAGTTACAACCAACAATAGACTTAAGGAATCTCCCACAAATTGAATACCATATGGCGCTTTCCAACCACCAAAATCTAACGCAATTGGTTTGTTATACATTACATAAATGAGCAATGCCAAGGAAACTAACGTTGTAAAAGCCATTGTACCAATTGAAAAGATCCTAGATAATCTACTGTGCGTACGAATGAATACTAAACCTAAACCACAAACTGCCGGTAGTAGTAATGGTAGTATTAATAAATTACTCATCATTATCGTCATCACCTCTCAGTACATCGATTTCATCTTCTTTAGTAACACGATATGTCCTATAAACAAGTACTAAGAGAAAGGCGGTCATTGCAAAGCCGATAACAATTGCAGTTAGTACAATTGCTTGTAATAAAGGGTCCACAAATTGCTTACTACCTTCACCAATTAAAGGTTCAACCATTTCTTTGCTGTATTTACCCATACTCATAATAATCAGGTTACCAGCATGAGTGTAAATCGAAATTCCAATAACAATTCTTATCAAATTGACTGATAATATCATATACGTTCCAATAAATATTAAAAAGCCAATGACCATTAATAATATTAAATTCATGAGCGACCACCACTAATTGAAAGCATAACTGTAACAACCACACCCACAACGGATAATACAATCCCTGCTTCAAATAGCGTTACAGTTGATAAATGTACTTCGCCTAACAATGGTAACTGTACATATGCATCTGTTTGGTAAAGGAACGGTTTACCAAAGAACATAGGTACGAGGGCTGTAATAAATGATAGTAAAGAACCACAGATCATTAGAATTCTGAAATCTAATGGTAATGCGACTAAAACTTGTTTAACGTCGAAGGCCAAAAACATCAATAGAAATGCTGAACTGAAAACGAGGCCGCCAATAAAGCCACCGCCTGGATTATTATGCCCAGCTAAAAACAGATAAAATCCAAAAGTTAATAAGATAAACACAACAATTTTCGTTATCGTTCGTAATACAACATCATTCTCTTTCATCTTGACCCCTCCGTTCTTTGAAGTTAAGTAATGTATAAATACCTAAACCAGCTATGATTAGTACCATACCTTCAAACAATGTATCTAAAGCACGGAAATCACCTAGTATTGAATTCACAATATTTTTACCACCTGCTAAATTATAAGCATCATGATAAAACGTTGAAATTGTAGGCATTGAATCACTTTGTTGAGCGATAAACACCAGTGTCACGACAATGATTGCCATCAGTAGTGATACGACAATTTTAACTGCTTCACGCTTTTTGTGTACTTTTGCACGTGGAACGTTTGGTAGTCTTGAAAAACTTACGATAAACAGGATCGTAGTAATCGTTTCTACCACTAATTGTGTTAATGCTAAATCTGGCGCTTTCATTAAAATGAAGAAAATCGTGACACAATAACCAATAATCCCATTAAGTATAACCATTGTTAAACGTTGACGAATAAATGTTAAAGCTATACCGAGCACAAATACAACGATTAAAGTAATTACTTCAATTGGACCAAATTCACTAACGTGAATCTGTTGGACATGTGGGAAGCCTGCTTGAATAATCCCATAAATGACAACCATACTAAATATTAATAAAGTCAATGTAATATAATGATTTAAGCGGTTATTCATTAAAGTACGGATACCATAACCAGAATAATGTTCAAATTGATTATATGAACCCAAATATAAGTCGGTGATAGATTTCACCTTAAGTTTGTTAGCATGATTTTTCCAATTTATTTTAAAGGCCATCGTAAACCCAACAACTATTACAACAATGCTTAATATGAGAGGTAAATTGAAGCCATGCCACTGAGCAATATGTGGCGCCACATTGTCTACTTTTTCTCCAATTGTGATACTTCGCAATGCCGGCAAAACAACATAATGTCCAAAAATATTTGGGACAAAGTAGATAACCGGTAATAAAATCATCATAATTGCAGAAGGTAGAGTAAATACAAACGGTTCATGTGGTGATTTTATCGGTAAATCTGCTTTTTGATAATCTCCCCAAAATACTTCCTTAATCATGTAAGCTGAATATATTAAAGTAAAGATACTTGCTAAAACCCCAATTACTGTTATAACTATAGTTAATGAAAGATTAAATTGAGGTAGTTCAACCGCACTAACTAGGCCATCAAAGAACATCTCTTTGCTGAGGAATCCATTTAAGAATGGTATACCGGCCATAGAGAACGCTGATAATAACATAACGATGTGTGTGATTGGAAACACCTTTCTTAATCCAGACAATCGACGGATATCTCTCGTACCTGTTTCATGATCAATAATACCTACACCCATGAATAATGCACCTTTAAATAGCGCGTGGTTCATAAGATGGAATAATGCTGCAAATAGGATAAATCCGTATGCCTCAGATAATGCACCAGTAGGATGCTGTGCAAACCCACCACCTAAACCAACCATGGCAACAATCATGCCTAATTGACTTATTGTTGAATAAGCTAATATAGCTTTCATATCAAACTGTCTCGTTGCATTAACCGCTCCAAATATCATTGTGATTAAACCAACAAATGTCACACAATAAATATAAAAATCACTCAATCCTAATAATGGTGTAAACCTAAATAATAAGAAAATACCTGCTTTAACCATTGTTGCAGAGTGTAAATAAGCACTTACTGGTGTAGGTGCAGCCATTGCCTTCGGTAACCATATGTGGAAGGGAAACTGTGCTGACTTTGTAAATGCACCAATCAAGAATAATATAACAATTGGGATAAAAAGATTACTTTCAGCAATCTTGTCGCTTTGTTCAATAATCGAAGATATAGAATTGGTACCTGTTACGGTATAGACCATGATGAACCCTACTAATAAAGCAAGTCCACCAAACACTGTAATCATAAATGATTGAATCGCACCAAATTGACTTTCGCTTTTACTATACCAATATGCAATTAGTAAAAATGAAGAAACACTCGTTAATTCCCAAAATACATACATTAAAATAGTATTATTTGCAGTAACTACGCCTAACATACTAATCATAAAAAGTAATAAATATATATAAAAACGTGGTAAATTATCATGTTCTTTTGATAGATATTGCGTAGCATAGAAGAATACCGCTAATCCAATAAGTGATATTAGCAAGCTAAAGAATAAACTCAAGCCATCCAATCTAAAATCTATATTAATGTCCAACAATGTAAGCCACGGTATTTTTACTGATACAAAATGACCGTGCATTACTTGTGGTAATTGCCATAAAAAGTATATAGAGGCAACGATGGGTGCTAAGAGTGCAATATGACCTGCAAATCTTTGGATTTTAGGTATAGTCATTGTTAGTAACAAAAGTAACATTATTAAAAATAAAGCCCCAAGTAGATAGACTAAACTCATCGTATTCCCCCTTTAATTATAATTTTATAAATTTAAAGCTATTGTGGTATTGCTCTTCTTTGTAGAAATACCTATAAATTTCATAGTTTCATAAGTAGTTTGATGACCGAGGTATTTTTGAATAATAGATATCGATATACCTGATTGATAAGCATGATATGCAAATGTTTTTCTAAGAGTGGTCAAACCAATATGCAACATCCCTAATTCATTAGCAGCCGCATGTATAATTCGATATGCTTGTTGCCTCGACAAACCTTTAAATGTTCTATTTGATTGAAACAACAATTGATTTTCATTTAGACCTTCCTCATTTATATAATCAAATAACTCATTTCTTAAATCATCAGGTAATTTGATATAAATATTAGGAGCGTGATCTTCAAGCCAATATAACTTTATGTGATCGTCTGATCCTTTGACATCATTAACACATAAATTCAATAATTCAGATAGTTTAACACCTGTATGTATTGCAAATTTAAACAGTAAATAATCCCGCCTAGACTTACAGCTCAATACTTTATACATTGATTTAATTTCTTCAATATCCCTAATAGGATCCACTTGATTCATATTTCCACCTCTCACACCATAAATGTTTCTTATTTAATGATATATGATATTTATGTCACATGGAAGTATTTAATACAAATTTCTTAATTTTTTTTGCCCATTTTGCTATTCGCAGTCGATATATATAGTGAAAGGAGGTTAATTACAATGAATAATATCAGTCAACTCGCAGTTACATTATCGCGTACATTGTTCGACAAAAATGGTAAAGCTAGTCAGTCTAAGCGTCATTTCGCTAATTTAAATACAGACGTAAAAACTGAACAACTTAAAAGTTTCAAATCCATTATAGAACAAATCACAGGAGAACGATTTGACAAACTTGAAGTCATTAAGACAGAAACAATTAATTAAGGAGGAAACGAAATATGTCACAAACGTTAGAACTTATTTTCAACGATGCTGTTAATAAGACGGTCAAATTACAAATACCCAAGATTGAGCATTTTATAAACGAATCTACCGTAAAAGAAGGTATGGCCAAATTAATAGAGTTGGATATTTTGAGACCGAAGTCAGGTATTCCTAAAACAGCCCATGCTGCACAAATTATAGATAAATCTACTAAACTCATATTTGAAAATTAAATATCTAGTAATATCGACGTAATGGACTATAATTAAAAAACGTTACGTAAAAAAGGCTTGAAACAAATGTTTCAGGCCTTTTTACTGGTTAATAATAAACGTCAGATTATATAATCAACTGACTACTTTCCTATTCTAATCTATCATTAATCTCTCTAAGGTCTTAGCCTGACGGTATCACCAAAAAATATCTTTTTCTTACCCAATTTTTTACACATTGAGTATTTATCATATACTTCAACAACTTGAGCTAAATTTTTATATGTCCGTCTAGGATTCAACACTTCTATAAATTGATTCTTTTTTATTTGATCGTTACTGCCTGCACCAACAAAAAAAGTTTCTTCATCTAAAAGACGAATTATGGAAAGTTGTTTCAATATCTATAGTCACTCACTTCTAAAATTACTTTCATTATTCAAAATACATTAAATTTGTTAATTTTTCATTATCTAAAAAACATCAACATATATATTTTATTATACTTTGTTTGTTGTGTACATTTTTTTCTCTGATATACATATATTTCTGCTCCCAATTTAAATGTATGCATACATTAATCTTTCCTTTATAATAAAGTTATCTCAAAGGAAAGCGTGGTTTAATGATTCTCTTATATATCATTGGTATTATTGCAGGTATGGTAGTTCCATTTCAAACTTCAATCAATTCTAGATTGAGTTTATATACAAAATCTTCATTCTATGCATCAACCATTTCATTTGCAACAGGTACTCTTTTTTTAATTTTAATTAATCTTATTATTAATCCCCATGTTTTTACGGGTCAATTTTATAGCAATCAATCATTGAATTATCAATGGTTTGTTGGTGGTATGCTAGGCGTTATTTTCTTAACAGGAAATCTATTGCTTTTGCCACGTTTAGGGGCTTCTTTAACAGTCGTTATGACTGTGGCAGGTCAAATTATAATGGGCGTTGCAATTGATAGCTTTGGTTGGTTCGGCGCCGATAAACATCCCTTTACTTTACTAAAAGTGTTAGGAATTCTCTTTTTAATTGTAGGTATTTTACTTATGAATTATGTCCGACGAAACCCTAAAGACAAATCACAGTCTTCAACAGTTTATATATGGCTCATTATTGGTTTTATATTTGGCTTTTGCCCGCCTATCCAAACAACCATTAATAGTGCGTTGGGTCAGCAATTACATTCATCAATAATGGCATCACTAGTATCCTTTACAGTTGGTACCATTGTATTATTTATATTGACACTGATATTTAACAAAAGTCTTAAAGTTGCAACTTTTAATAGTAAACAAGGCAAATTAAAACCTATTTATTTTATCGGTGGCATATTAGGTGTCATCTTCGTAACGACAAATATTATCTTGATGCCACATTTAGGTGCTGCGCTGACAACGATTATTGTGATGCTAGGTCAAATGCTAATGGGTATCATCATAGATCATTTTGGTCTGTTAGGCACACACGTTAATAAAGTAACAACACGTAAAGTTTCAGGCATTATAGCCATTATGATTGGTATTATATTGCTCAGATTATTTTAAAATTGTAATAGTGCGTCATTTACTTTTATCAAACTGTAAATGACGCACTTTTTTTATGGCAAATAAAGTTATTTTCACTGTATAATCAAACTATATTAACAACAAGAGGTGACCTTATTGCGAAAAATTTTTGCATTACTTATATTATTAATAATTTTAAGTAGTATTGCCTTATTTTGTTGGTACTATTTAAAATCAATATCCCCTAATCAAACCAACGCTCATATAGAAACTATCAAAATTAAGTATGAACCCTCCTATAACTTTACAGGCATGTATTACCCAACCCAAATAACCAATCTATTATCCGAAACAGATAAAGGCTATATTCATAATTGGTTTATAAAAAATAATGACAGTGTTAAAAAAAATCAACCACTTTTCGAATATTACAATCCTCACGCCGAACGTCTCATTGCTAACAAGCCAAAATATCTTTCCGTCTTAAAGCAAAAGAATCCAAGACCACAGCCAATTATTAGTAATGAAATCAGCAAGACGCAATCAGAAATTGAATCATTACAGTCGACGTTACGTACCGTCATTTATGCCCCGCTTGATGGTAACATCCATATAAACCAAAATTTTCCTACTAAAGATAAAGAACTTATTCTGCAAATTTTTAATTCTAATGCTATAATCAAATCTGTTGTTTCTGAATCACTGATAACACAATTACATGAAAATGATAAAGTATTGCTTAAAGATGACAATCAAAGAATTTTCACTGGTGAAATAACATATATTTCTAAATTACCAATACAATTTGATTCTACAGCTAAAAATTCGCAATATAATGTAGAAGTAAGTACTAACTTAAAATCATTATATGGCAAGCATTATAATATTGAAAAACCTAATAAAAAAATTGTAATACCGAAGACTGCAATATATGATAATAAATTTGTTTTCTTACAAAGAAATAAAAAATTTATTAAACGGGTTATCAAAACACAAAATATGGGTAATAAAAAAGATGTATTAATTCTTGAAGGTTTAAGACAAGGAGACATAATCGCTAAAAATGCTGATACATTAGCATCTCAAAATTAGATGTACACAGTATAAATAGCAATTACCTTTAAATACAAAACGCTTATTTACTATTTTTATCAAATTACGGAAAATTGAAACAAAGATATATTAATTTCAATTCAATCATTGGTATGTATAGAATTGAATTAATATCTGAAATCATTTACGTAACGCTTAAACAGTTTTTTGTTTACTTTCTATTTTTATTTAGTTATAATAAACTAAATAATAGTGGTTTTAATATATTTTACCCAAATATAATTAAGCCATAGATTATGATAAACTCTTTGTTTTACACTTTGAATTAAGACAAATAATTATACAAAAACATTTTTAATATGTATATTTGATTGGGCATATAGAATTAGGGAGGAATAATAGGATGGCTATCACCAAAATCAATGATTGCTTTGAATTATTAGCTATGGTTACTTACGCTGATAAATTAAAAAGTATTATCAAAAAGGAATTTTCTGTAAGTTTTGAGGAGTTTGCTGTATTAACATATATTAGTGAGCACGAAAGTGAAGAATATTATTTAAAAGATATTATTAACCACTTAAACTATAAACAACCTCAAGTTGTTAAAGCAGTAAAAAACTTATCACAAGAGGACTATTTTGATAAAAAACGTAATGAACATGATGAAAGAACTGTATTAATTTTAGTAAACACAAAACAACGCAAAAAAATTAATGAGTTATTATCACGTGTTAACGACCGTATTAAAGCAGCAAACGACGATAAAGAAGTATAAACCTTTCGTTGAAAAATTAGAGTGACAGAAACTTTATTTTTTAAATTCGGTTCCTGGCTACTCTAGTAGGCATAACTTATTAATAAAAAGCTTATAGCGCTTGTTAGAAGCGCTTATTTTAATTTTAATCAGCATATTCAAATTAAAAAATAAACCTAAGACATGATTTATTATGTCTTAGGTTTATTTTTATGTAAGGTATTTTCAAGTGCTTATCATTAGTACAATGTATAAAGAACAGAATACCAAAAATACCACTTCAATATTTTTGATACTCTGTAACATTTATAAAATCACTATAAACATCTAAAAAATGTTTCGGCTCTTCTATATGTGGTGCATGACCAGAATGTTCAAATTCTACCATTTTCAGTGAAGTAAATGCATAATGATACTTTTCTATTACTTCACTAGGAACTAATGAATCATATTTTCCATTAATAATTAATGTTGGTGTCTCCGTATTTTTAATAACAACATCTTTATTAAATACTGGAAATTCCATTAATGCTCTCGTGGCTACGGCACTATCTTCTGCCGATTGTCTACTATAGATAAGTTGGTTTTGGAACCATCTTTTCGCCTTATCTTCTGCTTGGTACATATATGGTAACAATAAAATAAGTGATTCTGACTTATCGAAACCTTCAATTTCATCTTGATGTTCAATCATCAATTTATTTAATCCATGTACGCTATCGATTAAATTACATGCTATCAATGTTAGCGTCTTTACCATCGAGTTATAACTATCATTAAAATACTTTGCAATCAAGCCGCCCATATCATGCCCAATAATATGCGCCGTTGAAATATCTAACTTTGTCATCAATCCCTTTAAATCTTCTACATGATCTTCCAAATTAAATGAATTGGGTTTAGATGATTTACCGTGACCTCTAACATCGTAAACAATAACTTCATAATGTTGCTTTAATTCCTCTTTTAAACTAAATAATGAAGCCATATTACCATCAAGTCCATGGATTAATATAATAGGAAAACCTTGACCCTCTCGGATGTAAGCAATCTCGTTGTTACAATTTGTTACTAATTTTTTCATTATGGGTCACCTCCCCTTACAAAGGTAATATACCCCATTTCTAAAGTGCGTATGCTATATTTTTTATTTTTAATTATTTTATATTCTGTTATGATTTATAAACATTTTAGATACAATAAAAACACTTACCATTTTGTAGTCATAAGACTTTGAATAAATGCCACGTGTTTTGGTTCACTTTTTAATTAATACAAACATTAATATTATTTTCGTGAAGAGATTCGAATAGTATAATAAATAATCACTATAAGTAGTAAGATCCAAATAACTATAGAAGCACTTTGTGTAATACTTGAGTTGCTTATCATGGCATCAATGGTTTTTTGACATAAAAGTAAACCAATACCTGTAAATTCTAATCTTCTAAAATACAGACCGGATACACTAAATAAAATACCAATAAAAAATACAGCTTGATGTGCATGAATTGTAACAGCAACAATCCCTAAATTGACATTAAAGCCTTGCAAGACAACTAGAATCATCGATACAACAGCG
The DNA here is from genome assembly GCF_048568365.1 of Staphylococcus sp. Ze2. Taxonomy (NCBI): domain Bacteria; kingdom Bacillati; phylum Bacillota; class Bacilli; order Caryophanales; family Staphylococcaceae; genus Staphylococcus; species Staphylococcus sp. Ze2. Next base: position 2,570,681 of record NZ_CP183486.1, read on the forward strand.
ACACCTAATCCTATAACCATTTCGAATTTATTACTATACAGATAATTTTTCCAATCAATTCTTAAATATATAAAAATTGAAATTGGTAAAATCACTAGACAATAAAAAATAGAAGTGCCCGTAGCTGCTTGGAATGGTACATATTGTTTATCATATAGGTAAGATAACAGGATAAAATTCACAATAAAAAATATGATAGGATTCAATTGTAAAGTGAATAAATTACGTTGTATAGTTAAAATAATTTCAGCTGGTGATTTACGTCTATATTCTATATAATCTTCATCTTTTGCTTCTGATTTTTTTAAATCTTTTTTTAGTTTCTCTTTAATATCGTCTATTAAATTAGGAGAAAGCCCTTTATGAGTAAAATAGTCATTTATATTTTCTACTAAAACTTTGTCGTTAACTCTCATGATTGGCTCCTTTAAATCATTTTTTAATTTATGTAATGACTCGCTATTTTAAAATCATTAAAATAAAATAATATAACCTTTAATTCAGTTAATATTCTCATATTACTTACTATTTTAACAATAAATTGAGGCTAAGACATTAATAAATGTCTTAGCCTCTCAATTAATATTGGTAGTTTAAGTCCTACTTTAAAGAACCACTTTTTAAAGTCATACTATTCAACCATCAAAATTCTAATTCGCTACCACACAATTCGCTAAAATATTACAAAGTAAATGTTATTTACCCATATCTATACGATATAATTTGATATCTTTATCACTTGGTGATGCTGAACTAAATTGATAAGATAATTCATCATCTTGTACATAACCAAAGTTACCAGTGACATTATTATAATGTTCACGTGTAACAGCGTTTTTACTTACCTGTGATTTAACATCTTTATATGTTGGGCCATTTGTATCATTGTAACTCATAGAAACGCGGATAATTTTACCTTTGTTTTTCTTACCGTCTGCCGTCACAACAAGCACACCGTTTTCTTTTTTAAATTCATAATAATGTTCATTACCATCAGGACTATATGAATAAATTGGTGCGTTATTTTCATTCAATACACTTTGTATAGAAGCGCCTATTTTAGCACCTTCTAGCGTTGTATCTCCTTGTTGAAGTGATTTAACACTTTGGATAGAGTTACCTGATGCTGCGTCAACACTACCTGTACTAAATCCAGAGATCGCTAAGCCTGAAACTAGGATTGCTGCAAATACTTTTTTCATAAGCACTCTCTCCTTCTGTATATATAAGTTATCTTGTGCTTATCTATATTGTACTATAAACATTACTAAAATAACAGTGGTGTTACAAAAATATTACAAAAACCTATCATTCTGTAATCAAAGTAACATTTATATTTTAACGACTACAAATTATGTTATTACTCGTTAGCTAAATGAAATTGTCTCATTTTCACAATTTTCTCGATCAACTATTTCATATTATTATTTAATCATATCTGTTACTCTCACAGTAATATTCACCTATCTAATCAATTTTTAGCTTCAAAAAAAGCAAACCAAACGCTATAATTAGCTTTTGATTTGCTTACAATACTGTATTTAGTACAACATCGTTGGCTCATGTGCTTTAATAAATGTAGTTACAACATCTACAAATTTCTCTTTCTCTTCCACAAATGGATATAACCCTGATGCTGTAAAAACATCAAATTTCACTTCTCCTATATAGTCACCTACTTCTTTTGCTTCAACAACGGTAGTTCTCTCACCATGTTGACCTACAATAATTAAAGTCGGTGAATTAACTGTACTTAAGTAACGCATAATATTATTATCATTAAACGAATCTTTCACAGCATTTAATTCTGATTTTGTTGCAATGTTGTTTGTATTATCTACTTGTTTCAAGAATTTTTTGGCTTTGCGTTTAGAATAATATAAATGCTTATCTAGGAATTTTTGTTGCGCTTCTTTATCCCAATTTCTAATCAGGTCAGCGTGCTTTCGATACAAGCGTTCCTCAGGTGACATATCACTCAATAAAGTTGCATTGATTAATGTTAATGAACTTGTCATATCTGGATATAATGATGCAAATGATACCGCAACAGAAGCCCCTAATTCATGGCCGATAAATGAACACTGAGTTACATATAAGTGATCTAATAACGCTTTAATATCCTGTGCATATGTTTCAAAATTAATTTCATTTGGCTTATCTGAATAACCATGACCACGTAAATCAACTAATAAAACTTGATTATGCTTATTAAATTTCTCTTCAATGTCATTAAAAACAGTTAAATTGTCTAAAGCAGTGTGTATCATCACTATCACATTGCCTTCTCCACTCGTTCTATAATTTAAGGCTACACCATCTCTTGTTGTAAATAGATTCATAATTATCTCCCTTTCTTTCCAATAGGTAATATAGATAACAGTTCTTCAGTAGTGTTGATTGTAAAGTCAACTTCTTCTAGTAAAGGTTCTACATCGACTGTTTGTTCTTCTTTAAACCACACACTAACCATTCCCATCGCTCTTGCTGGCGCTACATCATTTAGTGGGTCATCACCCACGTACATTGTCTCTTCTGGTTTTGTGCCTAATTGATCTAACATATCTTCAAAAATCTTCGGATGTGGTTTACGATAGCCAACAGTTTCTGAAGTGGATAAGTAGTTTATAGCATCTTCTACACCTAACGCATGCATTCGATATTGCTTTATCTTAGATTTACCATTAGCTATGACACCTGTTAAATAACCACTGTTTGTCAATTTTTCTAACGTATATAATGTATCGTAATATGGAAAGACATAACGATAAAAATGCATCTCAAAGTCATGAAATAAATCTTTCCAAGTTAAACGATCGACGTGAAAATCTTTAATAATTGCTTTATACAGTTCTGGTTTATCATGATCTTCATCATCATCTAGCTCAATAAATTTTCTTTTAAAATCTTCAAGTTGAATACGCACCAAATAATCGTGAAATCGCTCATATTGCTCTTCAATAAATTTTTCACGTGATTTTTTTCGGTCTAAAAGTGTACCTTCTAAATCAAATACGACCGCTTTAACTTGTGTTAAGTCCATTATCATAACCTCTTTATTTACAATTTTTCAAACAGGCAAATTTTGCTTTATATTTTAAATAGAACTATCTAACCATGAACACGCGATTGTGTTATCATAATATAAAATAATACTGGGATACCAAGTAAAGCTAAAATAATACTAGCTGGGATTTGGAAAGGATCTAACAACCTACTTCCCAACCAATCTGAGAGTACCATAATTGTACCACCTATTATCATGTTCAGTACCATTTGTTGACCTAAATTATAATGCACACTGTTTCGTCTTACAAGTTGAGGAATAACCATTCCAATAAATCCTATAACACCCACATATGCCACAATAACTGCAGTCATAATTGAAGCAATTAACAATAAAATATACGTCACGCTTTTCACACTTAGTCCTAATGATTGCGCACGTAAATCTCCAAGTTGTAATAACTTTATTTTAGAAATCATACCGAATAGTATTATCACACTTATTAGGGTTACAACACCAATATAAATGACTTCATTGTACTCTGCAGATGAAAATCCGCCAAACATATAATTTACTATATTCTTCATCTTACTTTGATTAAATATAATCAAAACATATAAAAACGCATTAAATAGTGCCCCTATCATAATTCCAGCTAATATTAATGTTCTAATTGGATAGCCTTTTGACATAGCTGTAGTTAAAGCAATAACTAAGATTAGTGTAATTATACTGAATACTACTGAAAATATTGGCAACCATATAAATGAAACACCTAAAACAACAGCTAAACCCGATCCAAACGTAGCACCACTTGCAAGACCTAAAGTGAAACTATCTGCTAAGGGATTATTTAGCAAAGTTTGAAACATATGTCCCGCTAATGTTAAACCTACTCCTGCAAATAATGCTTGCAACATTCTCGGCATTCTCACTTGATATAAAATTGTTTGGGATAATGTATCGTTCACATGTCCAATCCCCCACACCAAACTTAATAAAATGCTCGTTATAAGAAGTATTGACCATATGATGATTGCTTTATAATATCTCATTGCTTTCTAAGCCACGCTTTCACTTACATATTTCAACTATTACAATACCACCTGTAATCCATTAACACTATATTTAATCGTATGTTTTTCTTAAATTATAAAAAGAGAACGAAACATAACTCTAAACTTTTGCTTAGGTTTACATTCCGTCCCTCACGACTAACTAACATTTTTCACATTCTAGCAAGGAAGTATGTAATACTCAACATATTACGCATCAGTTATCATGTTTAAAGCTCCTTATGATAATTACAACCTTTTCTATACTTATTATTTATAAATTGCATCTCTTAACGCTTTCAATCCGTCATCGATTCTCGGGCCTGGACGTGAAATTTGATCTCCATTTATCGCTTCAATGTTATTCTTTTTTACCGCATTAATTTCATTAAAACCGCCACGTTGATCAATAACTTTCTCGTATTCTGATTTTGAAATTCCCATCGTAGATATCAAAATATCAGGATTCTTCTTAATGATATCTTCTTTACTAACTTTTTGCCATCCTGTTAAATTAGAAAAGCTGTTATCTACTTTTAATTGATTTAGCATATCATCAAAAAATGTTTCTTTACCTGCAGTATATATTTCTGGTTCAGATGATACCTCCATAAATACTTTTTGGGCTTTAGCATTTTCAGGAATCGTATCTTTAACTTCTTTAATATTTGATTTTGTTTCATTTACAAGTGCCTTAGCCTCTTTATTTTTACCAGTGACATCCCCTATTTGATAAAATGTTTTATACATTTCATCAATGGATTGAGCATCTTTGACATATACAACTTTCACGCCATTTTCCTTTAGTGAATTGAGTATTTTACCACTCGTAGACTTTTGAGATTCATGCGCCAAAATCAAATCAGGTTTAGCCTTCAACAATGCTTCTTTATTTAATTTCATCGCATCAAATTGTTTTTTATCTTTTACTTCTTTCGGATAATCATCTACAGTTGAAACACCAACCACTCTGTCTCCTAAACCTAATTCATATAAAATTTCAGTGTTACTTGGTATCAACGATACAATTCGTTTATAATTATGATTTTCTGACTGCTCATTTTTTTCTGATTGATTAGAATTTGTACCACATGCTACTAAAAGCATAGACATAACAATAAAAAGACATACTATTTTAAATTGCTTTTTCATTTCCTTAACTCCTATTATCAATTTTCTTTTATCATACCAAATCCCAATACATTTTTAATTATTTTTTTGTAATATTTTGTTTCAAATTCAGACAGATATTGACATAATTTCATGAAGATAGCGGACAGTTTCCCAGTGCTTCACATAAAGTTTTGCTCTTATATCAACGTAATTGAAACAATATGAGCAAATCACAATTTTCACATACAAATCTTTTTTAATTAAAATCATCGTACGAAGTATTTTTCTAAAAAATCAACTTTGCTTGTTCCACCACCATTAAAGTATGCTTTACCAAAATTATCTAATAGTGCATGAAATTCATTTGCATCTTGATTAGTAAAACTATCTGGCAGTGCGACATGTTTTTTAAGCTTTTCGTAACTCGTAGTATGATCATAACCCAATTTATAATATATTCTTCGCGTATAACTGTCCGGTATAAATTCAACACCACCAAAAATATAGACAAGTAAAACATCTGCCGTCTCACTCCCAATACCTTTTATACTTAACAATTCTTTACGAAGATTTTCTTGAAAATATTTGTTAATGGCTTCATAATCAAAATCAAATTGCTCTAACCATCTAAATAAAGCATGAATCGTTTGTGCTTTACTTTTGTAAAATCCACTAGATCTTATAACCTTTTGCAAAGTTTCAATTTCTAAATTTAGTATTTGTTGGGTTTCTAATGAAGTCTTATGTTTAAGAGATTCAATTGCATATGCAGCATTTCTCCAATTCGTATTTTGAACTAAAATTGCTCCTAACATAATTTCAACTTTTGTATCGGCAGGCCACCAACCTTGTGGACCCATGTGATGATATAATTTACGATATAACGTTTCGGTGTCTAAATTCACTTGAATCTTCCCCTAAATATGTTTGATTTTCTTCAAATTTTAACACAATAAAAAGAGCTAGCACGATTTATTATTTTTTTAAGTAAGCTGACATCAGCACACTCAAAAATAACAAATTTCATACTAGCTCTCTTTTATTTACTCATTACATTGATTCTGGTGCAGTCACACCAACTAAATCAAGCGCATTATGCAATGTAATTCTCACTGCATCTACTAAAGCAATAAGCGCTTTTGTCTTATCTTCATCATCTGTCAGCACTTTTTCAGCATTATAAAACTTATGGAAATGTGAAGCCAAATCTTGAATATAGTTTGTAATTCTATGTGGCGCTCTATTCGTAGCAGCACTTTGTATTGTAGTCTCAAATTCAGCAATTTTTTTCAACAAATCAATTGCTTTGTCATTTGTAATAAGTGAATAATCTGCGTCTTTAGAAGGCGTAATACCTCTTTCAGCCGCTTGTCTCAATATAGAACAAATACGCGCGTGTGCATATTGAGCATAATAAACTGGATTATCTTGTGATTCTTGTTTAGCAAGTTCCATATCAAAATCAAAGTGTGTATCAGGGCTACGCATTGTTAAGAAATAACGAGCAGCATCTACGCCCACTTCGTCCATAATTTCACGTAACGTAATAGCATTACCTGTACGTTTGCTCATTTTAACTTCTTTTCCGTCTTGCATTAAACGCACCATTTGCATAATTTGTATCTCAAGACGTTCACTATCCACACCAAATGTTTCAAGCGAAGCTTTTAAGCGATTGATATAACCATGATGGTCAGCACCAAATAAATTGATTAAAGTATCATTACCACGCTCAATTTTATCAAAGTGATATGCAATATCTGGTAAGAAATAAGTGTAATTACCATCATTTTTGATTAATACTCTGTCCTTATCATCCTTAAAATCAGTAGTACGTAACCATGTAGCACCATCTTTTTCGTAAGTATAACCAAGTTCAGTCATTTTATTAAGCACTTCTGTGATTTCGCCTTTTTCATATAAAGTCGTTTCACTGAACCAACTATCAAAATGGGTATTAAAATCAGCTAAATCTGTTCTTAATTTTTCCATTTCATAATCGACGCCTAATTTTCTAAATGTTTTAATACGCGTTTCTTCATCTAGATCTTTTAATTCTGGCTGCTTTTCAGCTAAATCTTTACCAATATTAATAATATCTTTTCCGTGGTATCCGCCCTCTGGCATTTCAAATGAGTAATCACCAAGCGCTTCAAAATAGCGTGCTTCAATAGAACGCGCTAAATTGGTAATTTGATTACCAGCATCATTAATGTAATATTCTCTAGTTACATTATAACCTGCTGCAGTTAAAATATTAGCCAATGTATCACCAACAGCCGCATTACGTGCATGCCCAATGTGTAGATCTCCAGTTGGATTTGCAGACACATATTCTAGTAATATGTTTTTACCATTTTTTTCTTCTGTGCTTCCAAATTCAGTGCCTTTATCTATAGCTTCTGAGATGATAGCGGTTAGATAAGCATTATCTAAATAAAAATTTATAAAACCAGGTCCAGCAATTTGTACTTTTTCAACATTTGCTGCAGTTGTATCTAAATGGTCTACGATTGCTTGGGCAATTTCACGTGGATTACGTTTCGCAATCTTGGTTAAAACCATTGCAATGTTCGTTGAATAATCACCATTAGAAGTATCTTTAGGGATTTCAACTTTAATTTCTGGAATTTCACTTGCGTCTGCAAGTTCTGCTTGCTCTATACTATGCTTGATTTCTTCTATCAATATTTGTTTCACTTGATCAATTATATTCATTTACGGCGTCTCCTTATAAATAATTTCATATTGGTAAGAACCCATTTTTTCTTCATCTTGAATTAAATCATAATGCACTTTTAACTTACCGCCATCATCTAATACAAAATGTAAAATAGAGTGTGTACGTACAGTTAACGGAATTCGACCACCACTAATTTCGTATAAAGTAATTGTATCCTCACCTTCAACAAAATGAAGATTCATATTGATATCACCTTTACGAATAATTTTCACACCAGTTTCTTCAATTTTAACTGTCACATTGACAGTCATTTCATTAACTTCTTCTTGATAACGTATAAACTCAGCGTTTCGTTTTTGCCATGTGCCTCGTGTATTCACATTAAATTTTTCTTTATTATCAAATTGTTTAACAACTTGTTTAGTTTGGATATTAACATTGTTTTCCAATGTACGTTTCACCCTAATCTTTTAAAATAATACACACCATTATAGCATACTTAATATACGCATTACAGTTGAGAAAACGATTTTTATCATAGAGTTATTTTCTTTAAATAACGTATATCTATACAAAATAAAGAAATTATATAGACAAACTCCTACGATTGTATACGTATAAAGTAAATCATATCTTTTTAGGTATAGGAAAAGTTAGCACAGTAGAAAGTAACTGCGTATCAATATTAAATCAAACTTTCACTTAATTTAATATAGCGAAAGGGAGATAGCAATACCTTATTTAAAGGTTTAGCCATCTCCCGATATCATTAATTATTCGCTTTTAAAGTTTCATGTAATAGTGCTGTAGAATTACGCCACATATCTGCATCATGTGATTCAAGAAATTCTCTTAACACAACTTTATTTTCTTCACCAATATGATCTATTTCGATTTGATGTTTCATTGATTTATCCATCATATTAACATGTTCAGGCATACTCTTATACCCTCTACGAATACTCTTATTTACTAATAAGTAGCAAGCTGTAACACCGGCATAGTAAGGTCCATTTTCTCCTCTTTCAGTTGTAACCCAACATAGCCAATATGGCTTCGCTTCGTCACCTTCTACTACTTCTTTTTCTTTAATCCATTTAACGCCTTTTTCAACGCTCGAACGTGCGTGCATACCACCTATATCAATAAAAGCCTCTTTATTTTGTACATCTATAAAGACAGGCGCTACGTTGTCTAAACTTATTGAGCCTATATTTGTACCCTTATGCCCGTCTAGTGGATCATTTTTGATAATATTGAATTTAAACCCTTTATTTTCAGCCATTATCGCACACCTCCCGCATTTTCATTAAATTTATAATAGTTTTTGAACTTAATCAATTATTGTCTACTAAATATTGAGTTTAACAGTGATGTTTTATTGTGTTAAGTATATACGTAAATCATATGCAATTTAGCTGTATATCTGAAATCTCATTATAACTTTTAATTTCTGCTAAATTATTAGATTGTTATTACTTAACGCTATATTTGCTTACTTAATCACATGTTAAGTAAATGTAACAACTCCACTTAAAGCTAATTCAACTCATCTAAAATGCTATTAATAGCATTCTTTATTTGGTCATCTTCTATTTGAGAAATTAATTCTTTAGGATAATACAATTTATAATCTTCTCTATTAATGCCTGTAATACTATGGATAACTAGCGATTGGCTACTTATTTCCCGAGTCTTACCATTTCTTTTTAGCAGATGGATTGGTTTTCTATCAGATCCTGGTCTGTCGTAATCATATGGTAAATCTGAAAAAGACTCACTTACGAAATAATAGTTTGGATCAATCCCTGCTTGAATAAATAAATCCGTTAATTCTGTAATCGTTATAATAGAGCCATCAAATGGCATATATTTAAATAAATCGCGATTAATGAAACGACGAGATAAGTCACTCAATATAGGGTCGTCTTCATTAATCCAAGCTTTTAAATAATATAATACAACCGCTTCATCTAAATCAACGTATTGCTCAATTGTCATAGTCTCTTCAAAGAAAGGTATGAAATCAGTCGGATACATTTTAAATGTGTAACCTTCGTTATACAATTGTTTCGCTCGTTTTAAGCAATTATTTAATAATACTTCGCCACCTCTACTTACCGGATGAAAGTATATTTGCCAATACATTTGATAACGGCTCATGATAAAATTCTCAACGGCGTGCATACCACTCTCTTTAATAAGAACCTCATCTTTAGAAGGTCTCATCAGCCTTAATATACGTTCCATGTCAAATTGTCCATAAGATACGCCTGTAAAATAAGCATCACGCTGTAAATAATCCATTCTATCTGCATCAATCTGAGAAGATATCATTGAGATTACTAATTTATTTTCATGTGTTTTGTTAATTACATCAGCTACTTGTTGCGGAAAATCCTCTGACACGCGTTTTAAAACTTCGTTAACTTCAGTTGGTCCAGTGATTATCGCTTGTGTAAAAGCTTCATGATCTGTATTAAATATTTTTTCAAAACTATGTGAAAAAGGTCCATGTCCTAAATCATGTAATAAGGCTGCACATAAGGCTAATGGTCTATCATTGTTATCCCATGCCTCTCGTCCATCAAATGAATCATCGATTATTCTGCGCACGATTTCATATACACCAAGTGAGTGACCAAATCTACTATGTTCAGCTGTATGAAATGAGAGATATAATGTACCTAATTGCTTAATTCTTCTCAAACGTTGGAACTCTTTTGTCTTGATTAAATCCCAAACTACTTGATCTCTTACATGAATGTACCTATGAATGGGATCTTTAAACACTTTTTCTTCTGGTAATTTTTGTGTAGCATATGTTGTAAAAGTCAATGTCATTCTCCTATCCATATCTATGCTGCGCAGCTTATTTTAATGTTTTACGCATTAATGCCAAATCCATTGCTTCTCCATACATTACATGCGTGTATGAACGGAGTCTTTCAAAGCCTTTTTGCTCATAAAATGACACTGCTTCATCATTTTTATTATCGACTTCCAAAAAGACTTCGTCATATTCACCTTCAAAATAACTCAATCCTTCAGTCAACAATTTCGAACCATAACCACGGTGTTGCCACGATGGCCTCACATAATGTGCAGATAAAAATAATTCCGCGCCATATATGAATGTTGCAAAACCAATAATCTCATTATCTTCTTCTACGACCAAGAATAATTGATCTTCTAATCGTTTAAGTAAGTGTTGACCATTATATGAAGCAGCTAATAGCTCATTGACCGTTTTAGCTGCGTAAATATTCAAATAAGTGTTATACCAAGCTTTCGTTGCTACATCTCTGATGCCTACAACATCATCGGGTGTTGCTCTTCTAATTTCTTGCATGACGCTCTCCCCCTATTTAGATAGGTAATAATAGCTACATTATAACATAATATTTGTATTCAAAATACTTTATCTAGCTTGATACAAATAGTTTGTTATAAGCGCATTTTCATTTCGCTCATCTATTGCTTATGTGATTAAAAAGTCCGAGACACGTAATTATGTCCCGGGCTTAAACTATTGATTATATATTTATTAATGCTGTAATGTCTGTTGCCACTCTTGGGCACGTGTTAATGCGTATACATCTTTTTCTATATCTCCAGGTCTTTCTGCTGTACCTATAATATAGCCTGATAAGCTCGCGCCTAAAAATTCCAAACTATATTTAACTTGTGTAATACAAGGTTTAGCTTTGACTTTAGGGCAATCTCCACCCACAATAATCAATCTAAAATCCTTTTCTGCCATTTTTGCTTTAAAGTCTTTATATCTTGGATCCATCAACGTTTCAGACCAATGATCAATGAACGCTTTCATTGATGCTGATAAGCTATACCAATATATCGGTGAAGCAATAATAACTGTATCACTTGCTAACACTTTATCTATAATTGTTTTGTAATCATCTTCGTATGATTCTATAGTGGTATTATCGTGTCTTACGTCTCTCACAGGATTTAATTGATGTTCTGTTAAGTCTATCCATTCGTAGTCATACCCAGCTACGGCCATCTTAGTTAAATATGCAGTATTTCCATCTGGTCGACTGCCCCCGAATAACACTGTAATCATAATAATCTCCTTCTACTACTAATTTAAAAATACATCACATGAAAAATTATAAATATACAATTTCATATTTGTTCTAAACTTAATTAATAATCCTACACTAAAAAGTCTAGTTTATAAACAGTTTAATGAAAATAGATTGAAAAATTAAATTATTTGCTCAAAATCAGAACCTTAACCTATATTATAAATGTATATTTTTAGAAATAAAGTTATAAATATAAAAATAAGACAAACTAAATTCTAGCTTGTCTTATTGTATTTATTATTTCACAGGAAATAATTCTTCTATTTTATTAATTTCGTCTTCAGTCAATTTCACATCTAATGTCGTTAAATTATCAACTACTTGGTTTGGGCGTTTTGCACCAGGTATAACAATATCTAAAGAAGGTCTAGTTAAATAGAATGCCAATACAATGTGTGCTACATCTACTCTATGATTATCAGCAATACCACGTAATTGATCAACTTTAGCTAAGTTCTCTTTATATCTTTCTCCTTGAAATTCAGGATTTTTTGCACGAAGATCATCAAACGTTGTGTTTTCATTATATTTTCCAGCTAATAAACCTGAAACTAGTGGGAAATACGGAATAAATGTAATATTATTTTCGCTTGTGTAATTAAAAATATGTTCATTTTCACGGTTTAGTAAATTATATTCCATTTGTACAACATCTACATAGCCATCTTTATTAGCTTCTTTTAGTTGCTCTAAATTAAAATTAGACACACCAATCGCTTTAATTTTACCTTCATCTTTAAGTTCTTTTAAAGCAGCAACCGCTTCATCCTTCGGCGTGTTATCATCTGGGAAATGTATATAATAAACATCTATATAATCTAATTGCAGGCGTTTTAAACTTTGTTCAACTTGATCCTTTAAAAATGCAGGATCATTTGACATTTTAACATTGTTATCATCATCAAAATAATGTGCGCCTTTTGTAGCAATAGCATACTCTTCACGTGTGAATTCTTTTATAGTTTCTCCTATTAATTCTTCAGAACGCTTTGGCCCATAGATAAACGCTGTATCAATCAATGTTATGCCATTTCTAATTGCAGTACGTACTGTTTCCATACCTTGTTCTTCATCCAGGTCATTATATAAATTATGCCCACCTACAGCATTAGCTCCAAAAGCTATTGGATTTACTTTAACATCTGATTTTCCAATTTGTACTTTTTTAGTCAATATTACCAACTCCTTCGCAAAAATTTTAAAATTCACTTTATTAGTACGCTTGTTACTTAGATTTGTCATTTATAATCAGTTACTATTTTAAATAATGAGAATAATGATTCACATTCTTCTTTACCCATTTTAAACAATTTTAATAATGAGAAATATGATAATTTAATCTATTTCAAATTTAGCACGATATCATTGTGAAATTAAATAAATTTGCTTATTAAACAACTTAATTTTGTAATTCATTAATATCAAGTCATCTCAAATAATAATTATGGTTTAAATAATTTTTAAAATTTATCCATAAAAACACCCTAAAGCCAGAAGTTTAATTCTAACTTTTAGGGTATTCCTTTTACTCTTTATTTTTTAATATGCTAAATCCGTTTTATGTAATTACTTTATAAACTCGTGTAACTTATTGCGTACTTTTCCGTTTCGCTAATTTCTCTTTAAGCTTTCTATCTTGCTCTTCTTTACGACGTTTACGCTCTTCATTACGTTTTCTCAAACGTTCTTCTTCTTCAGGATCTCTTGGTTTTTGTAGTTGTTTTACTACTTTTTCCATGAGCTCATCTTCTGAGAGTGCCGCTAACGGACGATTATTAACAAAAGCAAACGTTTTACGTCGGCCTGGGCCACAATATGACTGACAACCGATTTCAATTTCAGCGTCAGGGTCTAATTTAGTCAACTTTTTTTCTAAAGTTTTGCAATTTACAGCTTGGCAATCATCACAAATCAGAAATTTATTTTGCAACTATACCCTCACCTTCCTTATCATTGACTTCCACATATCCAAATAATTTATAATAGCATTAATTTTATCTCATTTAAGATTACATATATCTCATGCAACATTTTTATTCTATGTCACTTTCCATTTACAACTCTAATTATTTTACCCTTTTTAATAAAAATTTCAAGTTCTTAATTTCATGCTTTAAAAAAACAGCACTTTAATCCTCTTATTCGGATTAAAATACTGCATTCGCTCTAATATTCATTATTTATTGACCATGATAAATATTAAATTCAAGTGGTTTCACTTCATTATCTAACCATTCTTGATAAATTAATTTTTTCTTCACTTTATTGTCGATAATTGTAATACCACAATCACCACCGCCTGCGCCTGATGTTTTAGCTGCACCACCGTATTTTTCGGCTATAGAACATAAAACTTTTAAATGCGCTGTCTCAATATCAATCGTTGCCTCTTTATCCATCGATTGAATGATTTCACGGTTTGTACGAATCATTTGCTGTACGCCTTTAATGTGATTTGTTTTGAAGGCATGAATCAGTTTTTCTACACATAAATGTGAACGCTCTAAGAATTTCCCGTAAAATGTAGGGTCTGATTTTAAGCGTTTAACTTCACTAACAAGATGATGTGATGACGCAGGAGAGCCTGTCCAACCAATTAGCACTTCCATATTTTCAGGAGGCTGCAACGGTTCAATATGTAGGCCTGGCCAGTTTTTATTTAATACTTCATTGACCGAAGTGTCCTCTATTTGTTGTGAAACCCACTCATGATCAAATGTACTATATGCTAGCCATCCTGTATAAATACTTACAGCAATGTCTCCACAAGAACTTAAACTTTGTAATTTCATATTAGCAATCACGGCTAATTTATAAATATAGAGATTGGATAAATGTGTCTCATAAAATTCATTTAATACTTTTACAACTGAAACGAGCACAGCTGCACTAGATCCTAACCCATACTTATGACCATTAGCATCGTCCAGATTACTATCTATCGTTAAATTAAAATGCTTTAAACTAATATTGTTACTGCGAACATACTGCTCAAATACTTCAATCGCAGTAATGACATACTTCAATTGTTTAGCAGCATGTACATCTGAAACAACGATTCTATCTTCACGTCTTTGGAAAGTCACAGGTTCATGGTGTAATGTTTTTGAATGTATTGTGCCTTGAGAAGCACTAGAATCTTCAATAGTAGCTGTTACAAATCGATCTACTGCAATTAATACAGATTTATATCCAGGTTCAGTAACAGCATATTCACCTGCAATATATAGCTTACCTGGTGCTTTGACTTGAATCATTTTATCTCTTCCTTACTCAATAATTTCAACGCCTGTGCCTATAATATCACTCGCAATGATTTGTGCTTCGTCAAATGATTTATGTAAGGCATCTATTACTGCTTGTTGATTTTTCTTTTCAACTAAAATTTTCACATTAGGACCAGCATCCATTGTAAAGTAACAAGGATAACCCGCTTCACGACATTGATGTACGATATCCATTACAAGATAACTATCATCTACCATATATGTAAATGGTGGTTGTGCCCCTAAGTTCGTTGCATGCATACGTAAACCATTTGCCTCTATAACTTCACCTAGTTGCTTAAAGTCTTTTTGATTTATCGCATGTTTAACTGCTGATATATCTTCATCTACATGATCCAACCAATATTGATAAAATCGAGATGTATCGCGTGTATGTGACATACCAGCACGACTAGATACTTTTTTAGATTTATTATTGATTACTACAAATATCATTGCTAAGTCATTTTCCCAATTGTCTGCTTCAACAGGAAAACTGTATGATGTTTCATCATCATGACCTTTTTCCCATTCTACAAAGCCACCGTAGATACTTCTTGATGCTGATCCAGAACCTCTACGAGCTAACCTAGATAATGCTTTACCCGTTAATCCAAGATTTAAAGCCTTGTCACACGCAGCTGCTAATGCGGCATACGCACTTGCTGAGGAAGCTAGCCCTGCAGCAGTTGGTACATAATTGTCACTTTCAATATATGCATGTGCAGATGTACCACCTATTTCTCTGACGATATCCATAAATTTACTTATCTTAATGGCTTCGTTTTCTTCAACTACTTCACCATTTAAAATAAGCGTATCTTTAGTATAACTCTCATCAAAAGTAACTTTTGTTTCAGTATAAAAACGATCTAATGTTACAGAAAGGCTATTATTCATCGGAATAATATAAGTTTCATCAGCCTTCCCCCAATATTTAATCAGTGCAATGTTTGTATGCGCACGTGCTTTACCACTATTGACCAACCTCATTACCCTCCTAAGTATTCAATCCACGTATGATGTGCACCTAAATCTGTTGCACATTTAGCGATGTTCTCTGCTATTTCTAAATCAGTTGCTAGTACAATCATACTACCACCTCTACCACCACCAGTTAACTTACCAGCAATAGCACCTTGTTGCTTACTTTTTTCTAGTATTTCTTCAATCTTCTCATGACTTACAGTTAATGTTCTCAAATTCTCCTGACATAAATTGAATACAGAGGCTAATTGTTTGAAATCATGGTGTTCAATTGACTCACTTGCTTCATGTACAAGTTTACCAATATGCTTTACATTTTGCAGATATTTATGATCTTCTTTACATAAATTATGTACATCTTCTACTGCTTGTTTCGTAGAACCACGAACGCCTGTATCGATAACAACCATATAGCCGTTTAAATCTAATGGCTTTAAAGTTTGTACTTGTCCTTGTTGAAACCACACAGGCTTATTGGAAACAATAGTTTGTGTATCAATACCGCTTGGTTTACCGTGCGCAATACGCTCAGCCCAATTCGCTTCCTCAATTAATAGTGCATCGGATAACGGTTTTTTAAGATAATCAAAGCTTGCACGCACAAAAGCCACTGCCATAGCAGCACTAGAACCTAATCCTCTAGAAGGTGGTAAGTTTGTATCAATCGACACTTTTATAGGCGTTTTAATACTATATTTTTCAATAAATCTTGTAATTACTGCTTTCAAATGTTCAGGTGCCTTACTTAATTCACCTTCAAATACTTCACTTTTGATAAAAGAAACGCTTGTTTCCTTCAAAGATTCAATTTTTGCTTTTACTTTACCAGTCGTGAATGGAATTGCAATTGCTGGTTCACCAAATGTTACAGCATGTTCACCAATTAATATTACCTTACCATTCGCTTCCCCGTATCCTTGTTGTGCCATATTTTCAATCACCTTTAGTATTTTCTTTAAATTGTATTTATATGTACTTATTTGTACAGTTCAGGCTTCTATTCTTTTATCCCATAAAAATGCATTCATCACTTAAATTATATTTCCAAGGAAATCTTTTGTTTTCATTTTATTAATAATGAAAAAGAAGTCGTATTTAAGTATGCGATTTTTTAAATTCAGATAAAATTCATTAGCATTAAACATTTTCATTATTTTTGCAAACATCATTTTATATTATCTCACAAATTCTATATAATGCCATACGACTCTGGTCATAGTTTATCAAATTCTATAAACTAAACCTGTCCTCATTATCATAAAGACCTATAAATGATCATCACAAAAATTAATACCAGATGCTAATTCATCTTCATACTTACTCATTATAAAACGCCTAGGCCATATATTCAAAAACTTACATTGAAAATAGCCAAATTTATTAATTATTTGTTTTTTAACCATACTTTCACTATATTACTTATTTCATTTCTATAATTCAACAGATTTAAAAATCTATTGCTATAAATCTTATTTAATTTAACAAAATAAAAAAAGACTAGTATGCATACTTAACCTTTAAGTACCCATACTAGCCTCACTCTAATCTAATTCATTGTTTGATTGATTTTAGCATTACGCTCTATCATTTTTTCAAAATAACCTTCATATAATTGCCACTCTTCATCAGTGATTGGCTCCATGTTCAAGCGCCCACCTAAATCTTTGATTGCATACAACAATTGGAACATCACATCTTGGACTGTTATCTTCTTATTTAATAGCGTTTCTAAAGATGCCATACAAGATGGTTCAATATTGGGGTAAGTAAACTTAGTTTCTTCACCTTTTAATGCACGTTCATAAAATGACTGCATCATCTCAGCTCTTTCACTGCCGTCGCCTTCTACACAAAGGTAAATTTGAACAGCAATACCACCACGAACACGTCTTTGTGAAATACCGGCAAACTTTTTACCATTAATACTCAAGTCAAATTTACCTGGGCAGTATGACCTTGTGATTTCATGTGTCGCTATTTCAACATCTTCATCTTCAAACATTTTAGCAATTAATAAATACATTACAGAAAAAGCTTCATCAATTGTTATATCATGTTTCCCTTTAAAAATTAATGATATATTTAGCACACCTTGATCTAAGACCACACCTAGTCCACCCGAGTTTCTAACAATCGCATTATAACCACGCTCTTCTGTAAGATAACGTATACCATCTTGCAAATAAGGTAACCTTGAATCATGAATACCTAGTATTACAGTGTGTTGATGTACCCATGTACGAACAACACTACATGATAAATCTTTTCCTACACTTTCAGAAAAAGTATCATCAAATGCAAATGATTGCATAGGCGCCAAACCTGAAGAATGATCTATATAACGCCAATCAGCGGCATTAAAATATTTGCTTGCTAAATCCATTATTGTAATGACTGCGCAGCAGTAATGATTGACAGATTATATACGTCTTCTATTGAACAACCACGTGATAAATCATTTACTGGTGAATTAAGACCTTGTAATACTGGACCGACTGCATCAAATCCACCAAGACGTTGAGCAATTTTATAGCCTATATTTCCAGCTTCTAAACTTGGGAATACGAATACATTTGCATCGCCTTGAATTTTAGCGTCTGGCGCTTTTTTCTTCGCAACTTCTGGTACAATTGCTGCGTCAAATTGGAATTCACCATCAACAACAACGTCTTCAATATTGTCAGCTTTAATTTTCTCTTGAGCCATGTCTACAGCGTTTGAGACTTTCTCAACATCATCTGATTTAGCAGATCCTTTTGTTGAGAAACTTAACATTGCAACGCGTGGTGACATTCCGAAACTTTTAGCAGATTTAGCACTTTCAACTGCAATTTCAGCTAAATCTTGTGCTTCAAGTGTAGGGTTAATTGCACAATCACCAAAAATATATTGCTGGTCGTCTTTAATCATAAAGAAGATTCCTGAAGTTTTAGATACACCAGGTTTTGTTTTGATAATTTGTAATGCTGGGCGCACAGTATCTCCAGTAGAATGAGCAGCACCACTAACAAGTCCTTCTGCTTTACCAGTATAAACAAGCATTGTTCCGAAATAGTTAACATTTTTCAACATTTCTTGTGCTTGTTCTTCTGTTGCTTTACCTTTACGACGTTCAACAAAAGCAGTTACTAATTCTTGCTTTAATTCACTTGTTTCTGGATCAATGATTTCTAAATTAGCAATATCTAAACCTTTGTCATTAGCTAAAGCTTTAACATTTGTTTCATTACCTAATACTACAGGTGTCACATAGTCTGTCCCTTGTAATTGTGTTGCCGCTGTTAGTACTCGTTCATCTTCCCCTTCAGGTAAGACTATTTTCACGTTTTTTCCTGAAAGTTTTTCTTGTAATACATCTAATAAAGACATAAGGGCCTCCTCAAATTTTCAATTCTTTTTATTTTACGAATACCATTATACGTTATTTTTTCTTAGAATTCCATGTCACCAATTTGTAATCATTTACTTATGTTTTAACACTTCCTTTATGGTAAAATTTTGTAGTGAAGACATAGAAATTTTCATAAAAGGAGAGATTTAAATGCCACAAGCACCAGAAACATTAGATGGATGGTACAGTTTACATTTATTATATGCGATTGATTGGTCAAGCCTACGTTTAGTGCCGAATGAAGAACGTCAAAATCTCGTACAAGAGTTACAATCGTTTTTAGACAAACATGAATCAGCACGCGCAAATAATACTGGTGACCATGCATTTTATAATATAACAGGTCAAAAAGCAGATATTCTTTTATGGGCATTACGTCCAGAAATGAAAGACTTAAATGCCTTTGAAAATGAATTTAACAAATTAAAAATCACTGATTTCTTAATCCCAACATATTCATATGTTTCTATCATTGAATTAGGAAATTATCTTGCAGGAAAATCTGATGAAGATCCTTACGAAAATCCTCATATTAAACCAAGATTATTCCCTGAATTACCACATTCTGAATATATCTGTTTCTATCCAATGGATAAACGTCGTAACGAAACATACAACTGGTACATGTTACCACTTGAAGAACGCCAAGAGCTTATGTATGCACACGGCAAAATCGGTCGTCAATACGCTGGAAAAATCAAACAATTTATTACTGGCTCAATGGGATTCGATGACTTTGAATGGGGTGTAACCTTATTTGCAGATGATCCATTACAATTCAAAAAAATCGTCTCTGAAATGAGATTTGATGAAACGACAGCACGCTATGGTGACTTCGGTAGTTTCTATGTAGGACACATTGTTAAGAAAGAAAGTTTACAAGACCTTTTTTCATTATAAATATATGAAATAAGAAGAACAGAATGAGAACTAATTTGCGTAAATGCTACTAACTCATTTTAATAAATACACATTATGATTAAAAAAGATCTCGTCACTAGATTAACTAATGACGAGGTCTTTTAATTTTGAGACAAGGGTTATGCCCCAGCGCTCAATTTATTGTAGTGTGTTTGGGAGAACTTTAGTCACTACTTAATTTAAATATTAACTGTTTATATTGTCGCTACTCAATATATGTCTGTAACAGTTAACTAATACTATTTTAACCTATTTGAAACATTTGAAACATAAGCGCATTAGAAAGATTGTGCAAAATACATAACCCCCCCTTATATAACAAGTTCAGAGCGATTCTTATAACAAAATGTAATAATAAAGTGTTACAATAAAAATTATTAATTCAATAACTTATTCCCACGCTATGAGTACGGTTCAATAGTGTTGGTTAAATACATTTTTATTTGGTGATTAAAATGACAATTTATAATCAAACAATCGAGAGCTATGATGAAAAAATGGCAAAAGATGTTATTATGCTCGCAGGAAGAATTCTATTAGAATCAGGCGCAGAAGGTTCACGCGTAGAGGATACGATGACAAGGATGGCTTTTACTCTAGGCTATAAAGAGAGCAATAGTTTTGTTACGAATACTGTCATCAATTTTATGCTACATAATGAATCTTATCCAAGGATTTTTAGAATTAAAACACGAGACACAAACCTACTTCGCATTTCAAGAACAAATGGCATTTCTAGGCGACTGGCACTTGGCGACATCTCTTTAGAAGACGCATTTCAAGAATTACAAAAAATATACAATGAACAAAGCATTCAAAACTATTATCTTTTTTACAAATTTATAGCTGCCGCAATTATTTCAATCAGCTTTTTATATTTACAAGGTGGTTATTTAATAGATGTTTTTACCGCTTTAGTAGCTGGGTCTTTAGGCTATATCGTAGTAGAATTATTACATCAAAAATTGCACGCTCAATTTATTCCTGAATTTATGGGGGCGTTAGTAATTGGCTTAACTACAATTATAGGACATCATCTCATTCCAGGTGGTTCTATCGCCACTATTATAATTGCCGCAGTTATGCCGATTGTACCTGGTGTATTAATCACAAATGCCATTCAAGATTTGTTCGGTGGACATATGTTGATGTTTACCACTAAATCATTAGAAGCGCTTGTCACAGCTTTTGGTATCGGAGCTGGCGTTAGCACAATACTAATTATTTTTTAGGAGTTATGTCTATGTTTTGGATATTAAATTTTATATTTAGCTATACCGCTTCCCTCTTTTTCGGTGTAATATTTGATGTTCCTAAACGTCTATATAACATTGTCGGACTTGTTGGATCTTGTGGTTGGATGGTTTATATTTTATTTTATGATGGCTTATCTGCTCACACGATTTACTCTAGTTTCTTTGGAAGCCTTGCTTTAGGCTGTTTAAGTCATATCATGGCTCGCGTTAAAAAAGAACCCGTTATTATCTTTATGATTCCAGGGATAATTCCATTAGTTCCAGGAGGGCTAGCTTTTGATGCAACTAAGAATCTGGTACTGTTAGAGTTCAGTAAAGCTATAAATACAATGTTAGAAGTCACACTTATAGCTGGTGCAATAGCTTTAGGGCTGCTCTTTGCTGATCAAATAGCTAAACTAATCGTTTCCGGAGCAAAAATACGTAAAAAACGTGTATGATCACTACAATAGACACATAAAAGAAGGACAGTACATGGTATACTGTCCTTCTTTTTATATAATTAAATTTTTACTATTACATGCTAACTACATATTTTTACGAGAAGTAATAACTATTGATTCGCTTTTTCTGACTTATGTTCATTTATTAGATCTACCACATCATCTTCTGAACGATTTAAAATCAATCTACTTAATTTATCGTTGTCCATACGCTTCAGTTTTGGATAGCGAACTATAAAGAAGATTAAACCAATCACTAACCAACCACCTAAAGCAATATATGAAGGTCCAGATAATGACGCTGGTGAACCAGGAACTAATAATAATAATAAGAAAATAAATGATACGATTGAGCCTAAGATTGCTAATATTTTATAAACAGGACTGTACGTATTGCTAGATTTATTAAAACTAAATAACCTAGCAGCTGACAGACAAGTAATAAAGTATGCAATAGATACTCCTGTTGACGACATATCGACAATCCAAGTCAATGCCGTACGACCTAACCACGGTGCAATTAACGTAATCGCAACTAAGAAGATAATTGCAATATAGGGTGTTTTATATCTATTATGCAACTTACTAAATACTGATGGCATAATACCTGAACGGCCCATAGAGAATAACAAGCGACTTGAGCTCATTAAGAAGCCATTTAATCCAGTGAAAATCCCCATAATAATAGCAATTGCTAACACTGCTAAACCAATATAGCCAAAGGCTTCTTGTGTTACAGCACCTGTTAACCATAAGTTTCCATTTAAACTCGTCGCTGAAGTGCTTAACCAACTAGTGTATAATATCATCAATACATAGGTAAATGCAGCAGCTAATAAACTATATACAATAAGTTTGAATGTTTTATTAGGCGAAAAATCAAATTCTTCAGCTGTCTGTGGTATATTATCAAATCCAACATAAGCCCATGGAGCAATTGCCACAATCATTATGATGGAAGTAAACCATCCCTTACTTTCATTAGTTAATGGTTGTAAATTTTCAAAAGAAAAGTTATTACCAAAAAAAGAACCAAAAAATAATAATATTATTGTAATAACCATTGCTACACAGAAATAGTATTGTAGAGACCCTGAAACACTTGCACCTTTAATTGCTATAAACATAAAGACAATTAATAATAATGAAGCAATCAGAATTTCAGTGATATACACATCCCATCCTGCTATCGTATATAATTTACCAGTTTCTAAAATATCAGGTAGTAAAAATTTAATTAATAAACTAAATGCTGTGGCATTTAATGCAACCACACAAATATACCCAAATGTTAAGAACCAGGATGAGAAGAAACTCACGTATCTCCCAAATCCTAAAAAGCTAAATGCAAAGGCTCCGCCCGAAACAGGAAAACGTTCTACTAATGCACCGTAACTTACCGCAATGAGTATCATTAGTAATGCACCGATTACAATACCTATCGCAGCAGAAATTGGGCCTGATTGACCTATCCAGTCACCAGGTAATATGAATGCCCCCCAACCGATACACGATCCATAGGCGATTGCCCATACAAACTTCTCAGATAAATTCTGTTTTAAATCTCCTCTATCTATCTGTTTTTCATTTTGACTCATAAATAAAATTCACCTCATGGAGTGTATTATACCCATAAGATGAATTCTATAACAATTATAAATTTATAATTTAATCGTTGCTATAACTAACATTAGCCAGCCAGCAATAAATAGCACACCGCCAATTGGTGTAACCGCGCCTAATATGCGAATTTGAGTTAAAGCTAAAATATATAATGAACCACTGAAAAATATAATACCAAAGAATAGTAACCAACCTGCCCAATTGACATTCATCGATGTAGTACCACTAATGATACCTATCGCTAATAATCCTAGACCATGATACATCTGATAAGTTGTCGCCTTTTTCCAAATTGACAAGTATTTTTCTGATAGCTTATTTTCTAATCCATGTGCACCAAAAGCACCTGTACCTACTGCCATCATTGCATTAAGTGCGCCTAAAATAATAAACACTTTCATCATGTTAATTTCCATCCTTCCATTATTTAAAAATCAAAGATTGAGTCGCCATTTCCTATTTCATCATCAGTAACCAATTTATTAGAATTTAATCCTGTGTCGGTCGTTACATTCTGATTGGAACTATTTGGAACTTTTCCACCCATCGCTCTGATTTCATTTTCAGAAATATTCGATTTAGTATTTCCCTGTTGTACTGTTGATGATTTAAAAGAAGATGATACATTAAAACTATTGTCACTATATCGTTGTTTATTAGAACGAGTTTCAGTAACTAATGATGTTAATGTATGAATCGCATATATATGCTTTTCAAAATCAGTATTACTTTGAGCTTCGTCCGCTTGGACTAGCTCCTGTTCAATCAATTGAATAATCTTTTCTTTTTCCATGTATTAATCCTCACTCTCACACCAATTCACTGGTTGAATGCCATTTGCTTGTAAATATTTATTTGTCAGAGAATACGGTTTTGATCCAAAGAACCCACGATATGCTGACAACGGACTCGGATGTGGAGACTGAATAATATGGTGTTTCGTAGTGTCTATCAGCTTAATTTTCTGTTGCGCGGGTTTCCCCCATAAAATAAACACGACATTTTTCAATTGTTCAGATACCGCTTTTATCACTTCATCAGTAAAGACTTCCCAACCAATATTTTTATGAGAATGCGCTTCCCCTTGGCGAACCGTCAAAACAGTATTTAACAATAAGACACCCTCACGCGCCCAATCCTGTAAATGTGGAGATTGTCTTACACAACCGATATCATCTTCAAGTTCTTTATACATATTTCGCAAAGAAGGAGGAAACTTAGCATCTGGTTGTACTGAAAAGGCTAATCCATGTGCTTGATTTGGTCCATGATAAGGATCTTGGCCTAATATAACCACTTTCACTTGTTCAAAAGGAGTTAAGTCAAACGCCTGATAAATATTTTCCTTATCTGGATACACCACTTCAGTAGTATATTCTTTTTCTAAAAAATCATGCATAGCAGTAAAGTCATGTCGCGTAGTTATATCATGAAAAACATCCGACCATTCCATATCGTCTCACCTCATTCATATAGTAACATAAAGAACCACTTTTTTGCTTTAGCAAAATTAGTGGTTCTTACACATGAGCCTATGCTCAGGTGATCCTCTCTCATCTATCTCGGTAACGAGATATTAAACACTTTTTTGCTTTTGCAAAATGAGTGGGTCTTACACATGAGCCTATGCTCAGGTGATCCTCTCTCATCTATCTCGGTAACGAGATGCTAAACACTTTTTTGCTTTTGCAAAATGAGTGGTTCTTACACATGAGCCTTGCTCAGGTGATCCTCTCTCATCTATCTCGGTAACGAGATACTAAACACTTTTTTGCTTTTGCAAAATGAGTGGTTCTTACACATGAGCCTATGCTCAAGTGCTTACTTCGTTTATTAATTTAATGACTTTTACTAATATAAATACTATTAAAACCTTTGCAACCTTCTCAAAGCCTTATTCAACAACACCTCATTATTTAGAATACACGTTAAACATGGTATGATAAGTGCAAAAGATATTTAGGAGTGAAATTAAATGGCATTAAAAAAAACATTAACGATTGCCGGTTCAGATACTAGCGCTGGAGCGGGCATGCAAGCTGATTTAAAAACCTTTCAAGAATTAAACACATACGGCATTGTAGCCCTAACTTCAATCGTAACAATGGATGAAAAAACATGGTCACATGATGTGTCACCAATTCCATTTGATGTATTTGAAAAACAATTAGAAACAGCAATTTCAATCGGTCCTGATGCAGTAAAAACAGGTATGTTAGGTACACAAGAAATTATCAAACGTGCCGGTGAAGCATTTGTTGAATCTGGCGCGGACTACTTTGTTGTAGATCCAGTAATGGTATGTAAAGGCGAAAACGAAGTACTAAACCCTGGTAACACGGATGCAATGGTAGAACATTTATTACCAAAAGCTACTGTCGTAACACCAAACTTATTTGAAGCTGGTCAGCTTGCCAATTTAGGTACTTTAAAATCAATAGATGATATGAAAAAAGCTGCAAAAATCATTCACCAACAAGGTGCAAAACACGTTATTATTAAAGGTGGTAAAGCATTAGACCAAGATAAATCATACGACCTTTACTTTGATGGCAAACAGTTTTATCAATTAACAACAGATATGTTCCAACAAAGTTATAATCATGGTGCTGGTTGTACATTTGCTGCCGCTACTACTGCATACTTAGCAAATGGCAAATCACCTAAAGATGCTGTTATCGCTGCAAAAGCATTTGTTGCTTCAGCAATAAAAAATGGTTGGAAAATGAATGACTTCGTTGGTCCAGTTGATCACGGTGCATTTAATCGCGTTGAACACATAGATGTAGAAGTTACAGAAGTTTAATTAAATAAGAGACAGAAACACACCTTAAAAGAATACTAATAATGAGGTGTGTTTTCTTTGTATATTATGGAAGGTTTTGAAAAATGAATAATGAACAATTATATAATACAAATTTCAAACAACCTATAAAGCCGAGACAAATACGCGCTATTATTTAAATATTCAAATAATATACGACAATAGTCTGACAAAAAGTTGATACTGTAGACTCATGTATTTACTTTGTTTTTCTATTAATATAATAAGTGTAGAGAGATAAAGGAGGGCATCACAACATGATTATCTACAAACAAGCTTTTGAAAATGGTAACCCAATATATGAAATTATCACCAAGACTTTCAAAACAATTTCTGTTAAATTCGATGAAAATTTCAACATGAATGAATTATATAAGTTACTCTCTCTACTTGAAAATGATGTTGATAACATGAAGTTAAGTTATTAAGCACATTTTCTATACATCGAAGACTATGCAGAAAATGCAATATGAAGAATTCAGAATTTAAGCTATACAATTAACTCCCCTTTAAGAAATATGAAGTTAAAAAAGCAAAGCATGTATAAGTTGTCCCCTTATACACACTTTGAACACACAACCCTATAAACACTCACCCTAAGTGGTACATAGTTAGACAAAGATTGTCCCCTTTGTTTGCTTGGAGAGCAACCTCGAAGCAGTTCTAACTGATGTACCACTATTTTTATACATATAGCAATTTAAATTCTTCACAAACAACGATAATAGATTCGTTAAACGTCAATCCTAATGACTCATAATAGGGCTTAAAGAAATCAATATGTGCTTTACGCCAATATGCTAACGACTTGTCCCCTTCGCCTTCTAAGTAGGCATGATGCTCTGTTACTTCATTAAAAGGAGTTTGATAAACTCGTGTTGTTTGAATTACACATTGGGGATGTCCCTTTTCATTTAAGATAACACTAACTTCTCCTACTTGAGGTAGTGGTTCATCTTCCACTTTATAGGCTTCATAACCACTTGTCGTAGCAGTTTTGTCACCTTGTTTTACTAATTTAGCTAATTCATCTTCATCAACACCAAAAGACCATGCTTCAAATTTAATTCCTTTATATTCTGGAAATGCTTCAATAAACTTTCTCCAATACTGTTCAACTGTAACAGCCATATTCATCCTCCTAAATTTTCTCAATTCTCCTTAAGATAACATAAAAAAACAGTCCTGGACATTGAATGTCTGGAACTGTTTAATCATAATAGACAATTGATGACTAGAATGAACATAAGTAGTATTAATCTTTTCAATCTGTTTATTGAAATGTGATGCTTGCACATGAGCATTAATTCGAGTGTTTCTTTCATCAAAAACTATTTCATTCCTCATCATTGCTCATAGAAAAGGACAAAAATCATTTTATAAAAATTGATTTTTGTCCCTTTTTAATTATATTTGAAACTTTTAATTATACGTGTTTATCTTTCGTCCACCATAATGCTTTATCAGGATTATCTTTATAGTACTCATATTCTTCGTTACTTTCGACATTAGGATATGAACCTTTAAGTGATTTGCCTGCTGTACTTACATGTAATAACGAAATAATGATAATACCTACAATACTCACGGCTGTTAAATAATAAGCCGGAGATAAAGGGTCACCTGTTTTCGCTACAAGTGAAGACGCAATTAATGGCGTCGTACCACCAAATAAAGATACTGATACATTAAACGTTACAGCTAAAGTTCTATATCTAATATGTGTATAGAACATAGTTGGTAATGAACCTGGCATAGTCCCTTCATATGTCGATAAGAAGAAACCTAAGATAAAGATACCAACGATAATGAAAATAATTGACGTTGTTTGGAAAAGTGAAAAAGCAGCAATACTAAACACTGCAGTACCAACCAATCCAATTAAAAATACATTTTTCTCACCAATTCTATCGGCAAGTCGACCAAACATTAATGCTAATGGAATCATTACTGCCATAACAACTGTAATTAAAACAGATACTGTTGTACTATCTAATTTAATAATTTGTTGTAAATATGACGGCATATATGAAGTTACCATATAATTTGTACAGTTAAAGAACGCAACTGCAACAAAACATACAATAATATCTTTATAATAATATCTAATAATAGTTAAGAAACCAATATTATCTCTTTTCGGTTTATCTGCAAGTTCATTTTCGTATACTGGAGATTCTTCTAGTTTTCTTCTTAAATAAAAACCAAAGATACCTAAGAATAAGCCTAAGATAAATGGAATTCTCCAACCCCACGAAGCCATTTGATCATCATTTAAGAAGAAGAATAATAATCCACTTAATACTGATGCAGCAATATAACCTGATAATGTACCAATTTCTAGTCCAGAACCAAGTGTATTTCGTTTTCTATCTGGCGAAGATTCTGCTATATATACCATTGCACCTGCATATTCTCCACCTGTTGAAAATCCTTGTAACACTCTACCTAACAAGAGCAGTATAGGGGCCCAAACGCCAATTTGGTCATATGTAGGCAAAATACCAATGAGTAATGTAGAGAATGCCATCATAATGATGGTTGTTGTTAATACTACTTTTCTACCGTATTTATCTCCAATCATACCGAAGATAATACCACCGACTGGTCTAAGTAAGAACGCGATTGCAAATGTTGCAAACGTAAATATTGTTTTGAGTTGATCATTTTCTACCGAACTGAAGAAGTTTTGTCCGAGTATCACTGCTAAATAAGAATACAAACCAAAGTCAAACCATTCCATTGCGTTTCCGATACCTGTGGCAAACACAGTTTTTTTAGCAGTTTTGGGATCAACCTTATTTATACTACTTTTATCAAAATCCTTTTCATAATCCATGAATATGTCCACTCCCTTTAACATGTTATACAATTATACGTAGTTAATGAATATTGTCAAACTGACCTCAACCTTTCCATCACTAAATCGCTCATTTTTATGCAAAAAATGCATATTACCCTTTTATTTTTTGTGCATATAAAACTTATAACAAAATAAAAAATGAGTTTCCATTAAGTAAATATGGAAACTCATTTTTTTGTTATATTTATTTTTATTTTGTCATTTTCATTTAAAATAATTAATTTATTAGATTTTTCAATTTTAACTTTAATAACTTCTGATATTTCAATAGATTCAACATACTTTACTTTGTAAGCTGACCAATTCACTTTTGCTTTTGTAAGCGCTATTTGAACTACCATTTGACCAGGAACAATTTGCTTATGTACTGGATTATAATCATTAATCAATGTTAAATATTCACTTACTTGCTTTAAATTTAACTCAAACATTTTAAATACACTCCAAAAAAGTTTGTGTAATAGATATACATTTATATTTATTTTTATTAATTTCTAATTTGACTATATACTTCATATATTGACGTACTTTCTTACACCCAACAATATACATATGTGCTAAATAATATTCATTTACACTGAGAGGTCGTATTTGAGTAACCTCGGTTTCTTTTAGTAAAATTTCATTTTCTGTAAATTCTTGAAACAAAGTGAACTCTGGCCATAGCTTTGCGCACATAAGTGGCGGGACTGAGTTAGTTAACTGATCACCAAATAGTTGGTTGTAAACATCCACTTCCTTATCACTAAATATAACTTCTCTAACTTCATGACCATCGTTCAAATAATGCCGCATTTCCCATGCCACCTCCAATCCCCATAGTTGCAATAGTTCTATAGTAATCCTTCATATAAAACAAGCGTGTAACTAATGCCGCACCACTTGCACCATATGGATGCCCTGAAGCAATTGCCCCACCATATATATTCAACTTATTTAGTGATATACCTAACTCTCTTTGACTTGCTAATACTTGAGATGCAAATGCTTCGTTTAATTCTATAGCGTCTAATTCATCTATTGTATGTTTATTTCTCTTAAGTAATGTGTTTACTGCAGGAACTGGTCCAATTCCAAGTAACGTAGGATCAACTCCCACTGTAATACCATCTTTAAAAGTTAAACCCTGTTGTATACCATAAGCTTCAGCCATTGCTTTATTCATAACTAATAATAATACTGCGCCATCGTTCTTCATACAACAATTTCCTGCAGTGACTGTGCCTTCAGTTAACAATGGTTTCAAGCGATTTAATGTGCGTTCATCCATTCTTTCTTTAATACTTTCGTCTCTGTTAAAAATTTCCCCCTTCACTTCTAACGAAACAATTTCCTGATTAAGTTGCTTTTGTTTATAAGCCATAATCGTCTTTCTATGACTTTCTAATGCAAATGCATCCTGATCATTTCTTGATATATTATATCTTTGCGCTACATTCTCTGCAGCTTGTATCATCGATGGATCTTGGTTATCTGGTGCAAAAGAAGCACGTTCAAAAAATTCAGGTAACTGTGTGTCATATACGGATTGTGGCCTTTTAATCTTCCATGGCGCTCTACTTGTACTTTCAACGCCACCAGCTATATATATAGATCCCGCGCCTGCTTGAACCATTCGACATGCGTGTATCACTGCTTCTAACCCAGAACCACATTGCCTATCTAATGTTAGTCCAGTAATATTTTGGTTCAATCCAGCTTCTAACAAAGCTTTCCTAGCAATATTGCCACCGTTTCCTATTACATTACCTAAAATCACATCATCAATTTCTGTCATTATGTCTACATATTGTGCATTAAAATGCTCAAATAACGGTTTTAATAATGCTTCTGGTTCTAAATGCTTTAATTTTCCACCATATTTACCAAATGGTGTTCGTTTCGCTGCGACTATAACCGCTTCATTCATTATTTTAATTCACCCTTTAAATAAAGACTTTTCATATATTTGCGTGCAATTTTACCACTTTGTGTATAATGCATTTCACTTACTTTTACTAACTTTGATGGCATCTGATAACGAGCCAAATAGTGAGTTAAAAAATATTTAAACTCACGATACTTCACTTGGCACTCACCTGTATAAAGCAATACAGCGATTTCGCCAAATTTTGAATGAGGCTCACTAATGACTAATACTTCATTGAATTCTTTAAAATTTTGAGCAAAATATTCTATTTCACTTGGATAAACATTTCGACCTCCAATAATCATTCGATCATGTTGGCGTCCATGTAAATATAAATAGCCTTCTGAATCTAATGATGCAAAATCACCAATTTCTATCCAGTAACCATTTGGAAGTGGATCCCCAATATATCCACTAAAGAGCATGTTACTCTTAACTTTTAATTTACCAATACCATGTTCATCAATTTGGTCGAGATTGATTGTAACATTAGGGAACAGTTTGCCTACAGAATGACTAGGCGCATCATTATTATAGTTATAACTAATAAAACTTGCCTCCGAAGTTCCAAAGAACTCTATTAATATAGCATTAGGAAAATGTATTGCTACACTCTCCCTTAAACTATGTTGCAATTTATCTCCAGTGGTAAAAATATATCTAATTTGTTGCATAGTACTATTCCAAGCAACACAAGTATCTAACATTGTAGGGACTACAAACAAAACGCAATGCTTTATTGCTTTGTCTGTCTTCAATATATCCATTAATACTTGTGCATTAAATTGTTGCTGCCCAATAAATTTCCGACCACTATACAAAGCAAAGACGCACACAAATAAAGATAACGAGTGTGATAGTGGTCCTGGCGCAATCATTGTATCAATTTCAGTTTCCATTAATTTTTCAGTTTCTTCATATGAATATAACCATGACAACTCATTTCTATAATATGCTTTAGGCAGACCTGTCGTTCCAGAAGTAAAACCAATATGTAATATATTTTCTATTTCTGTAGTATTTTGTTCTACTTGTTCAAATAATATGACTGTTAAATCATTATTTATAAGATATGCAATATCGTATTTTTCTATTAGTTTATTTACTTGCTCATGAGTCCATCGAAAATCCATAACACAAGGTATGCAACCTTTTTTGATTAAAGCCAAATAATACAATACTGTAGACATCGGGTTGTTCATCGTAAGCGCAACACATTGATTTTCAGGAATATCATGCAATTGTTCTACAACCTCTACTATACGTTCTTGCAACATTTTATAACTTATAATTTCTGCATCAAATTGAAGTGCACCATCATACGGTTGATATTGCGCATACCATTCAATATTTTTTAATAATTGCATTTTCATCACCTTATTGTTAACTATAATATTAATTATGTTAACATTTATTGTAGAGATTTCCTATTATTCAGTATAGCTATACACTTTTTTTCTTTTTCAACTACTTGTATTTTTTATTATTACGATTTCTACGATTTCTACGATAATAATATTTCCATTTTAAATAAAAAAGTCGATATGATTTCAGGACAGAAATACTATCCTCGACTCATACCGACTTCATTTATTATATGATTTAGAATACTTTAAACAACATTTGTAAGAAATAGAATTTTTAATATTGGAAGTTTTGATAGTTTTAAAATCAATTTATTTATGGACTGCTTCCAAAGCTGATTTTTCAACTGCATTGGCTACCGTTGTTACCACTTCTGAATTTAATGCATGTGGTATTACATAGTCTTTACTTAATTCACTTTCAGGAATAACATTCGCAATACCCTGTGCAGCAGCTACTTTCATTTCAGTCGTAATATTCTGCTTACGCGCATTTAAAATGCCTCTAAAGATACCTGGGAACGCTAATAAATTATTAATTTGATTTGGA
This sequence comes from Staphylococcus sp. Ze2, assembly GCF_048568365.1. NCBI lineage: Bacteria > Bacillati > Bacillota > Bacilli > Caryophanales > Staphylococcaceae > Staphylococcus > Staphylococcus sp. Ze2. The sequence goes on from NZ_CP183486.1 coordinate 2,604,048, forward strand.
TAATCTGAACGTCCAGTTCCTACAACAGCCGCACCTGCAGCAATGGCTTCCTCTGGAAAGATTTCAGGTGTAGGATTGGCTAATGCAAAGATAATTGGCTGATCACTCATTGATTTAACGTGACTTTCATTTAAAACATTAGGTGCTGAAACGCCTATGAACACATCTGCCTCTTGAATCACATCATCTAAATCACCGCGTTTTTGCGTTAAATTAGTCACTTCAGCAATGGCTTTTTGTGCATCATTCATCCATGTCTCACCTTGACAAACTACCCCTTCAATACTTAATAACACGATATCTTTATATCCAGCACTTAATAATAATTGCGCAATTGCAATACCTGCTGATCCTGCACCATTAATCACTATTTGTACTTCATAATTTTCTTTCTCTACAACTTTTAATGCATTAATTAATGCAGCAAGTACAACAATAGCTGTTCCATGTTGATCGTCATGAAAAACAGGGATATCTAATTCTTCTTTTAATCTTTTTTCAATTTCAAAACAACGAGGTGCTGCAATATCTTCTAGATTTATTCCTGCAAAATTAGGTTGCAGTGCTTTTATAATATGAATAATTTCTTCAGTATCTTTAGTATCCAAACAAATCGGAAATGCATCTAAGTCCGCAAATTTTTTGAATAATATACTCTTACCTTCCATGACTGGTATCGCAGCTTTAGGTCCAATATCACCTAATCCTAAAACCGCTGTTCCATCTGAAACAATGCCAATCATATTACCTCTAGACGTCAATGTATTTACCTTTTCTTCATCTTCAGCAATCACATTACAAACTTCGGAAACACCTGGCGTGTATACCGTACTTAAATCTTCTTGTGTATTCACATCTACTTTACTATTAATTTCTAATTTCCCTGCATGTTTTTTATGAAGTTCTATAGATTCAACTTTATAGTTTTTTATAGTCATGTATTTCTACTCCCTTAATTAATTGTTATTTCGTCTTTTATTTATAAATAGCTTTGACTGTATGCTCACTAGCTCAATAATTTCATTAAGAATGTGGCAGCTATTACTGTTGATACGCCACCTAATCTTGTTGCTACTTGTGCAAAGGGCATTAATGACATGCGTTTTGATGCTGATAAAATTGCAACGTCACCTGTACCACCCAAGCCACTATGACATCCTGTAACAATTGCAGCGTCAACTGGATACATTTTCATCAATTTGCCGACAAAAAATCCTGAACTAATCATCGTTATAACAACTGATGCACAAATCACAATATATGCAGGTGAAACAATCTTAACTACTTCCTCCAAAGGTATATACAACATGCCTAGACCAACCATAAGCGGCCAAGTCAAACTTGTTGATATAAATTTGTATAGTTGGTGTGCACCTTGTTCCATTTTATTAGGCATTAATTGTAAACATTTAATCAATGTAGCCAACAAAATCATAATAACGGGTCCTGGAATACCAATAAATTTGTGTGCAAGATCACCAAAAATAAAGAATGTACAGGCTATTAATAATCCCGCTCCCATAAGTGAAAAATCTACTTTCTTATTATCGTCGTTTGTATCAGCTACCATCTCTTTATCATCAGATGTCTTTACCAATGTCCCATTACCAGATAATGACTTTTTCTTTTCACCTAGTCTCATCATTAATCCAGCTGTCACTACTGCAATAATATTACCGATAACGGCTGCTGGTATCATTTGTGCAACAAAGGATTCAGCAGATTCCCCTAAAATTGATGAATATGCTATTGATAAAGGTAAAATACCTTCTCCAATTCCTCCCCCTATAATAGGTACAATAATATAAAATAATGTATGCTTAATTTCATAACCAAACAACATACCTACAAGTAATCCAACAATGACCGCTGTTAATGTACCTACAATTAACGGAATAAACATACGAGTAAATCCCTGTATTAAAACTTTACTCTTCATTCCTAAAATACTACCGACAACGAGACATGAAATATAAAAATATAAGAAGTTTGATGTTTTCATTAATGTTGTGACGGCGTTCATTGAAGATGTATTAAACACACCTAAAAAGACTAAAGTAGATGGTATTAATAAAGCTAAAATTGCAGGACCACCTATATCTTTTAAAATTGGAATTTTCATTCCTAAATCACCAAACAATACCCCTAAAATCATAATAATTGCAAAACCACCGATCATATCAGCAGGTAACGCATTGTAAACTGAAGCAAGAAATATGATTACTGCTAATGTTATATATAAAGGTAAAGGTATAACCCCTACGTTCATATGCGTTAATTTCGACCATATTCGGTCATCTTTTTCTACCCCATCTATAGTAAGCGCTTTCATTTCACTTTTCGATATCATTGACATCCCCCTTAAATAATGAATATTCTCATAATATTGCTAAACAAGTAGGAATGATAGATTATGTAAATTTTTAAATCTTTTTGTAATTAAAAAAACCAAAAATATTTAACATTATTAAATAATAACGGGTAAACAGAATAATATTTTGGTTTATAAATGATTACAAGTAGAGTTATTTTAATAATCATTTATTATCCAAGTTATAAACTTTGATAAATTAGATGTAGCAAGAAATGATTTAATCAACAACATTACAGAGTGAGGTTGTTACTTATATTAGGAGTGATTCAATGACAAAATCAGTACAAGTTTATCACTATGACGCTTTTAGTACTGAAGCAAATAAGGGTAACCCGGCAGGCATAGTATTATGTGGTGACGACTTGAAAGTTGAAGAAATGCAAGCAATTGCCTTAAAAGTTGGATTCAATGAAACTGCTTTTCCACTTAAATCTAATAAAGCTGATTTAAGAATACGATTTTTTACGCCAGGTCATGAAATGAACCTTTGCGGTCATGCAACTATTGCAACACTTTACGCATTAAAGGCTAAGGGTTTATTACAAAACAAAACAGACTTTACAATCGAAACGAATGCTGGTGTGTTACCAATAAAAATTGGTAATGCAAATGGTGATGTTTATATTACTATGCAACAATCCTCACCACAGTTTAAAACATTCTCTGGTTCAATGACTGATTTAGCTAATGCTTTAGGTATAGAAACAAGCGATTTTGACGATAATTTGCCTATTGTTTATGGAAGCACGGGTGTTTGGACACTTCTTATCCCGATTAAAAACCTTGAAGTTTGTGAAAAATTAAATCCAAATAATGAACTATTTCCTTCAATATTGAAAGAAATGCCCCACGTTTCAATTCATCCATTCTGCATGGAAACGTATCATTTCAACACCGATATGCATGCAAGACATTTTTCCTCGCCCTTTTCAGGTACTAAAGAAGACCCAGTCACAGGTACCGCTTCCGGTGTAATGGGCGCATATTATATTAAATATATAGAACAAAGGCAAAGGATAACAAACCCTTTAACACTGCTCATCGAACAAGGTCAAGAAATAGAAAAGGATGGTAAAGTGAACGTTGAAGCTATAAGTCATACTGATGGATATGATATAAAAATTTCTGGAAATGCGGTTTACGTCAAAACCTTTCACATTGCTTTAGATGACATTTAAACTAATAAAAGCATGTGGATCATATATTTATGCCACATGCTTTATTTTAAATTGTCTTTGAAAATATAAAATGTGTTTTAGTATGACCATACTTTTGTATACTATCGACAAAACGTTCTACATCTATCATATTTTTAAATCTTACTTTAAAAATAAAACAACTTTCCCCAGATATCCTATAGTTCAATTTCTTCAAAGTGTTCAACTATTGGAAATGGGTCATAAAAATGGTGTAATAAATTTTTCCATTCTTTATATTCTGAAGAATTACGAAAACCTTTTGTATGATCTTCTAGCTTTTCCCATTTTACTAACAATAAATATTTGTTACTTTCCTCAAAACATTTATTCAATGAATAGCTTATATAACCATCCATAGAGCTAATAATTCCTGATGCTTCCTCAAATGATTTTTCAAAATCAAATTCCATGTTTTTCTTAACTTGTAACATAGCAGCTTCTAATATCATGAATTATCCCCTCAGTTGCTTTTTTTTATTAAAACTTTTAAATAGATATAACATTATTCTTAACGTTCTAAATATTACGTATAAATACTACTACATTTTTTTATAATTATCTGAGTCGAGTTTTTTAGTCAATTCATCTAATTTTTCTTTTGAGCTTGTCATTGAGAGTTCTTCAGTAGTATCGTCTTTAACTAGTCTATTGTCTTCTAGCTTATAATTTTCATATCCTTCATAGCTATATTTAACTTCTGAGTCAGTAAATTCACCTGTTTCAGTAATTTTTGTTGTTGTAATAAGCGTTAGATTTGTAGGTTCAATATCTGAAACAGGTGTTACTTTTTCACTTTGTTTATCTTCGTCTTCATCTGAATATATACTGCCTTCAGAATTTCCATTTTGAACTTTGTAATAATTACCTATATTTTCAGTATTATATTTTGTGTATTTGCTGCTTTCATACGCTTTATTAATTAACTTATTATTTTTTTCTAGAACCTCCGTGATGTTATCAAGATTATTAATATCTTTTAAATCTTTAACTTTCACTTTATAAGATTTACTACCACTAAAAGTGTTGGAACCACTGTTATTTATATCATCTACTAAATCCTGAGGGATTTTCAGATTAAGTTCTTCACCATTTTTTAAATTTCCATTATCAGGTACTGTGAACTCATAATTAGAAAGTGACAAATCTTTTAATGTTTTAGGTGCATCTTTACTTACTAAATTAAATGAACCTGCGCCATTCACACCAGTAAATTTTGGTTTTAAACCTTTAAATAAATCTTTGGCTGTTAAATTTTTAGGTTCTTCTAGCCCTTTCACTTTAAATTCTTTTGTGAATTCTTTGGCTTTCAATTTATAATCTTTTGAGATACCTTTTTTGATTTCTAATTTAACTTTGACTTTGTCCCCGTTTTTCAAATCAGTATCGTTATGTATATCAAAATCTACATTTTCCATTATTTTTGATGCTTGTCTAACTTGTTGTTGTTCTTCATAATTTAAATTTTCTTCTTCAATTTCTTCTGTGTTATTATCTTCAATCATCTTAATTACTTCTTTATTTTTGAAGTTGGATTGTTTTAATGCACGTACATAAAGCTTGTTCATTACTTTTTCATAGGAGTCATCTGTGATTTCTGCTGATCCTGATTTATTGTAACCACTAAATTCAACTTTCACATCATCCTCAACATTTACTTTATGGTTTTTCACTATCAATGTTGCGATAACAGCGATAATAATTACCAAAATTAATGCTCCAATCAAAATCCATTTAAATCTGTTTAAAAATTCTTTTATCTTCCCCATAATAAACCTCCAATTTATTTTCATAATAAGTTTATCTTTTATCAATACAATAATAAATAGTTTTTTTGATTTTTATCAATAAATTTTACGATTAATTATATTATAAATGTTTATTTTCAAATAAAATCATTTACTCTAATAAAAAGAATTACTTAATAACCATTAACCTAATCAATATAATTTGTGCTTTTAAATTTATCAATTTCTATAAAAACTTAAAAATTATTACCTTTAAGTAATATTTAATGTAAACAAACATTATGTTAAGCTTATTTAGTATTTATTTTTATAAATGCCAATTAGGAAATTTATTTTTTTAATATATCAACAGTTACACGTAAATTTTTCATTAGACCTAGTAAAGAGGTGTATCAATTTGTCCCCCAAAATTTTAGTCGTTTTATTAATTTTGCTATATCCAACATTCATTAAATTAAAAAACAAGAATAAACAACAGACTTATAATAGTTTAAAAGAAAATAAGTTCGGTAACTAAATAGACTTATTTAAACAGTTAATCCCCTCACTACATGCATTACAGTAGTGAGGGGATTAACTTTACTAACCAAAATATTTCTCTTTTATTTTAATCGAACGCCTTTGTTTTAATATCATGCTTTTTTAGAAATTGTTCTACTTTTTCTTGTTTTTTTCCATCAACTCTATCTTTATATTTAGCATTCAGATCTTCAATTTCTCCTATCGCTTTTAATTTAGACTTATCTGAATGTGACTCATTTTTCGTTTCATTTACTTTATCATTGATTTTACTCATTAATTCATTCACAGAAGTTACATAATCACTAACTTCAAAACTTCCTTTTTCATATTGTTCAGGTATTTGATTTGATTCTATAAAATGCTTAAAGTTTTCATCATTCTTGTGAGCCATTTTTGTTAATCTATTTAAATTTGCTTGATCCTTCTCACTTAACCCATCTCTCTCACTAATTTTTGAAGTATTTTCCTCCAACGTGTTAAACGTATCCAAATATTTCTTAATGTTTGAATCCATTTCTTCTTCACTAATAGTTTCGTCTACTTTTTGACTTGAAAATATTTCAGTTGATACCCCTGTCGCTTGTGCTTCTTTATCAGGGGTTTCATATTCTGACTTAGCATTATTGCAAGCTGTTAATAGTAATGTTAACACAATTAGTGACGAGTATTTTATAGCTTTCATTATCAAACCCTCTTTTCCTAAAATATATTTGTTGCGATTATAACATATTAATAAACTATGTTATTATGTATATAGTGTTTATCACAAAATATTATTTATTTTATAATTAGGTTTAAAATTTAAAATTCAAGAAAAAATGAATTGCTAATCCTATAATGATAAATGAAGAGTTTTTTCTATCTCTTATTTGTCACTTTACTTTAAATATAAACAACTAGTATTTTCCATAAATCAAATTCGAAGAAAGCAGTGAAGATATGATTACTAAAAATATCAAGTACCCTTATGCTAAATTAATGATGGATATTATAAGCATACTTTCCTTTATTGGCGTGATAATTACTATTATTATAAATTTTTATATGCATAAGAGTAGTACTACTTTTGAAATGGGTTTTAATGTCGCTGGCAGTAGTTTCATACTTTTATGTGTATTACTTTGTATTACAATTTTTAGTACTATTGCCTCAACTATATTTAAAAGAATAAACTAAATTTCTTGCTAAAAAGCTCCCCGAAACCTAACGTACAGATTTCGGAGAGCTTTTCTAATTATATTATGTAATATAATTACTAGAATTTATAAATTTTAACTCTAAACTTTTAAAACCAATTAGCATTATGTCCAAGTCTCTAACTAGTCAAAGAAATTCATTAATGTCATTACAAAAGTCAAAGCACAAGCAATTAGGATGACTGTCTTACCTTTTTCTGTTTTCTCATTTCCTTGCTTGTACTCTTTAAGTACAAACAACCATGACAGTATCACTAAAATACCCAAAATAATACTGATAAATTTCATTTTCAGCCCTCCTTTTATAAAGGATAACGCTCAAAAAAACTCGTTTTTAGGCATATCAGTCCTATACCTTTATTCTTAAACTATCATATGTAATATGCTTATTGAATTTAAAAATTCTTAGGTAATGTTTTAACAACTGTAAACAGCACAATAGTCTGGATTGTCACCATTATTACCAAACCTACTCTTATTAATGAATGGTCTATCATAAAAATCGAAAATCCTACGACAATATAAACACTAATCAATAACTTAAATTTATTTTTCAAAGTATAGCCTTTGTTGTTTTTAAAACTTTCTACATAAGTTATATAAACTTTAGTATTCACTAACCAGGTTTCAAATCTTTCCGAACTCTTCGAAAAACAAATAACAGCAACTAACAAAAATGGAGTCGTAGGTAATAGCGGTAATACAACACCTACAAAACCAATAACTGTAAATAATACACCCATAGTAATTAAAAAGTATTTCAAAAGAACACTCCTAAAGTTAATTAATTCCAATTATAAACTAATTATATGTCTTTTTGAACTTTAGACTTTAATCATAGTCCAAGTTGAGCAGTAGATATTAAATCTTAGGTTATAGACACTACAAAGATATACTTGAGACAGTGTTACTTAATTTCTAATTAATTGATATATATCGTTGTAGAAAATTGATGTTTTTCTTTTTAAACTTATATAAATAAACTGGTCTCCCTATACCATAAGTGAGTGATTCTTCGAGGATATCTATTTCTACTAGAAACTTTAAATATTTACGCACAGAAACTCTAGATATATGAGCCACTTCTGCAATTTCTGCAGTAGAAAACTCATTCTTTTCTGATTGATTCACATTATTAATTATCGCATGCAATGTACTTTGCGTTAAACCTTTAGGGAGTGTCGCTTTAGTTTCATTATTAGCATTGCTCTTATTAAGCAGCGCTTCATCTAACGCGGTTTGATCTACTACTTTACATTGATTAAATATTTGAAATTTATTCTTATATTTAACCAACGCTTGTTCAAATCTTTCAAATTCAAAAGGCTTAATTAAGTAATCAACCACTCCATAGTGTAGTGCAGCTTGCACCTTTTCTATATCTGAAGCTGCAGTAATTAGGATTGCATCTGTTTTCAACTGATGCTGACGTATATAATTTAGCAACGTTAGTCCACTTTCATCTGGTAAATAGACATCTAATAACACTAGATCAACCTTCTTACATTGAAGTATTACTGTAGCATCTTTAATGTTATGTGCGATATCATTTATATTAAATCCTTCTATTTTCTCTAAAAATTGCTTGTTTAATTGAGCGACCATCGGATCATCTTCAACAATTAATACATCAATCATCTTTACCCCTTCTTTCAATCGTATGGTATTTCAACTATAAATTTAGTATATCCATCCGAATCGTTATCGATGTTAATTGAGCCGTTTAACTTCTTAACACTTTCATTTATTAAATACAGTCCATATCCCCTATTGTCGCCTTTTGTAGAATAACCCTTTTCAAATATTTTTTGTTGCATATGCGATGATAGGCCTTCCCCGGAATCTGTAATATCAATTTTTAACTTTTGTTGAGTATAATTTAATTTAACTTTGATTATTTTGCTATTCTGATTTGCTAAAGCATCTATACTATTATCAATTAAATTACCAATCACAGTAATTATTTCATGTGTTAATTGATTATCATGCGGTTCCGGCACTATTTCATTTATATGAATCGTTAATTCAATATTTTTCTCTCTAGCCAAACTCAGTTTCCCAATTAGAAATCCTGCCAATGCTGCATCTTTAATTTGTGTAGCTATATTAACATTTTCTTGAACACTAAAACTCACAATTTCTCGAATATATTGTTTTACTTCCTCATAATTTTCCATTTGTAACATGCCCATAATAACATGTAACCTATTACTAAATTCATGAGATTGCGCTCGTAATGTCTCAGCATATGTTTTTACTCCTACTAACTGCTCAGATAATCTATTCATCTCTGTCTTATCTCTAAAAGTTGAAATTGCTCCAACGATTTGATTATTAACATATAATGGTACTCTATTCACCATTATTTTTACACCGTTAATATTTTGTTCTTCATCAACTTCAGGTCGGCCAATCTCTACTACGTTATGCAATTGAGTTGAATCCAAATATTCATTTATTTTTAGACCTATCGGATTTGCTGCTAAACCTGCTCTTTTAAATATTTGTGTAGCTGATTTATTTATTAAATTAATTTTACCTTCTTTATCTACTGCAACGATACCTTCATGCACTGACTGCAACATCGTATTTCTTTCTTCTAACCGTTTCGCAATAATTGCAGGTTCTAAACCATGTAGTATTTTTTTAATATATCTTGCCAATAAATAAGCACCAATTATACCGAAAAACATACCTATAATCAGACCAATAAAAATATCTCTCATTCCTGATGCAAATGCTTCATTTACAGTTTCAATTGGGATGCCAACTGCGACTAAACCAATCTGTTTACCATTGTCATAAATTGGGGTGAATGATCTTAATGATTTGCCTAAAGTTCCTTTAGACTCAGTTATGATTTCTTTACCTTTTAAAGCTGGGGATTCATCTCCGCCTTGAAACTTTTTACCTATCAAATCAGAATTGGGATGCGATTTTCTTATACTATTCATATCCATGACAACAATAAAGCTGACATCTGTAGCTGATTTAATTTCTGAAGTATAACGCTGTATTTGTTGCTCCTTACTTTTATCTTTCAAACCTCTTTTGACTATATTCGATTGCGCTGTTGTTCTAGACACAGCTTCAGCCTTCTCTTCAGCAGTTTTATGAATAGAGTTTTTAACTGTATTACCTATCAAAATACTAGTAATAACTAAAGAAATTAGCACAACAATACACACAAAAATAATAATTATTGTACTTAATTTCCATTGTCGTTTCTTCAAACATCTCACCTTCATCTCATTAGATGCTAAAACATCAATATATCCTAGCTTTATATTATTATTCCTAGTTAGCTAAATTCATTTATTTTTATCTATTTAATTCATATTAAATTATAAGCTTATTTTTTGAAAGCCCTTACTTTAATAGTTGGCAAACACTAATAAACCCATTATATATTTATAATATAAATTTTAACAACATAATAAATATAAAAAACCTCCAATTTAAGCTATATCTTACATCTGCATATAAACAAGATATAAATTAATAAGGCAGTATATGTTCACGAGAATATCAATAGCTGTGGTATATAGTCTAAAGTTCGCTCACGAAATTACGCAAAAAAAACTGTCAACAAAGTCGGAGACCTTGTCGACAGTTAAAAGATGTTAGTGATTTATGTGCCTAACCGCTTGAACATCTTTGTTATTCTAAATTTGCGTGGTTTTGTTGCATAGTTTCTTCATCTATATTCAGCTCTGGCATTAGATCTAAAACGATGCTGTCTAAAAATATTTGTGATGCTTGTTCGAATAAACTGCCTAAGGGTTGAGCCGAACCTTCTGCATCGTATTTAGTCCCCGCTGGTAACTCAATGATTGCATTAGTTAATTGACCGATGGGTGAATTTGGACTTGTCGTCATTAAAACTACTTCAGCGCCAACGCTTTTAGCTTTATCAGCTAAAAGTTTCAAATGCTCAGTTTTTCCTGATCCAGAAATAATTACAAATAAATCTTCTGAAGTAATGGAAGGCGTCGTTGACTCTCCTACAACATATGCATATTTACCTAGTTGGTTTAAACGCATAGCAAAACTATTTGCCACAAAGCCAGAACGACCCTTTCCAGCAACAAAAACTTGTTTCGCTTTAACGACCTGTGCTAAAAAAACTTCAGCTTCATTATCTTTCACATGTGAAAGGGTATGGTCTAGTTCGTCTAAGATTAGACGATAGTTTGTAATTTCAGTCATATTATCTGCCTTCAATCGCATCTTTACATTGTTTTGCAGCTTCTACTGGATCATCTGCATTAGCGATACCGCCACCAACTACAACTAAATCTGGGTCTTCTGCTACCACTTCTTTAATTGTATCGGGTTTAATACCACCGATTACCGCAACTTTAGAACTTTTAATTACTGATTTCACTTGGCGTAAACTTTCTAATGGTGATTCGCCTTCAGCCTGTAAATCATAACCAGTGTGAACTGCAATATAATCCGCACCTAATTCATCTAATTCTTTCGCACGTTTTTGTAAATCTTGTACTGCTATCATATCGACTAATAATTCTTTACCATGTTTATGTGCTTCTTCTACTGCAGCCTTGATAGAAGCATCTTCAGCAACACCTAAAATAGTTACTACGTCTGCACCAAACTTCACTGCTTGGCTCACTTCATAATCTGCTGCGTCCATAATTTTAAGGTCAGCTAAAACTTTAACGCCTTCAATATTATCATTTAAATGTTGTACCGCTGGTAACCCTTCATTTATCACAATCGGTGTACCAATTTCTACAATATCTACATAGTCTTTAACTTTATTTGCAAGCTCTGCCGCTTCCTCTTTGTTTAATAAATCAATTGCTAGTTGTAATTCCAAAATGATCATCCCTTCTTGAATTAGATTATCAAAGCCTCATTGGGCTTAGCTTACGCTTTAAAAATCTTACGCTTAAAATATTTACCCGTTTCCATATAATTAAAACTCAATCACTATAATCTAGGTGCTGCCTCATCATCAACATAAATTTCTACATTAGGATGTGCATGTAATATTGTAGCTGGCACATCACTATTCACTTCATTTTCAGCTAATTTCTCAATAGCCTCTCTTTTCTTCTCTCCAAATGCTAGTAAAATGATTCTCTGCGCTTTTAAAATTGTAGAAAGTCCCATAGAAATTGCCTGACTTGGCACTTCATCTCCATCTTCAAAATAGCGACTATTCGCATTAATCGTACTTTCTGTTAAATTTACAACATGTGTGGCACTATTCACATCTGTACCAGGCTCGTTAAAACCAATGTGTCCATTTTCTCCGATACCTAATATTTGAATGTCTACCGGACCTTGTTGGTTTATTAAATATTCATAACGCTTTGTTTCTTCATCTAAATTCTCCGCATTTCCATTTGGAATATGAACTAATGATGGATTAAAGTGGGGATAACGTTTGAATAATACGTCATTCATATATGTGTGATAACTTTGTACGTGTGCAGCATCAAGTCCTACATATTCGTCTAAATTAAATGTTTCTATTTGAGATACGTCTAACTTGTTTTTATTTAATAACTCGACTAAAAATTTATAGACTTCAACCATGGTACCGCCTGTAGCTAAACCTAATTTACTATGACATTGTTGACTCATCTGTTTGTATAACTCACAAGCTACATAAAAAGAAGCATAACTTCTCGTCCCAAGATTTGTTATTTTCATAAACAAATGCCCTCCTGTTAAGATGATCAAACTACTTTATACTACAAATGGTTATAACTTACATTATACGTTTTTATAGTAGTTTTAACAGAATTTGAATTTTAGAACCCACATTTTTTACAGAATAGAAATTATTTACATTAAAATGAGCAGAGTTATACATTTCTATTGTTGTTTTTAGTAGAATAGATAGATAATCAAAATTACAGTACAATTCTGGTATATAAAATTCACTTTTCAGGTAGCAAATGTGCAAAAGGCGGTTTAAACTAGACTATAGATATATTTTAGAGTACATTATTTGTACTAAATTTAAATCAAATGAATTTTGTAATGTTGGGTTTTGAAAGCAAGGAGGCAAAATTTTGGAAGAAATCAATCATGAAAAAGTACAATCTTTACTTTCTTCATATGAGCATAAACCTGTATACTTACACGTTGAAACAACAAATGGTGCTTACGCCGCACACTTTGACCAACGTATATTTAATGCAGGAACCTTTTTAAGAAATATTCAAGTGACTTATGAACATGCGCAACTTAAAGGTGGTAACAAAGACCCTTTCCGCGTTGGACTCAAATTAAAAGATAACGCTTGGGTTTATGTTCAAGGGTTAACACATTACGAAGTAAATGAAAATGGCGAGTTTCTATTAGCAGGTTTTAACTATGAAGGTCAATTAGCTGCTGCGTTAGAAATAAGTACTCAACCATTTAAAGCTTAAGGAGGGCATATTATGTCAGAGGAAAGCCAAGTATTAGTAATTTTTCCACATCCAGATGATGAATCATTCTCGTCTGCAGGCACACTCGCACGTTATATAGACAATGACGTTCCGGTCACTTATGCATGTTTAACACTTGGGCAAATGGGTCGTAATTTAGGTAACCCACCTTTTGCAACACGTGAAACATTACCGGACATTAGAGAAAAAGAATTAGAAAATGCCATGGAAGCAATAGGCATAACTGATTTACGTAAAATGGGATTAAGAGATAAAACGGTTGAATTTGAACCCCATGATGAAATGGATGCTATGGTTAAATCATTAATTGATGAATTACAACCATCTGTAATTATTTCGTTCTATCCTCAGTTCGCTGTACACCCAGACCATGAAGCTACTGCTGAAGCAGTCGTAAGAACTGTTGGTCGTATGGCAGAATCTGAAAGACCACGTTTACAACTTGTAGCATTTAGTAATGACGCACCTGAAAAATTAGGTGAACCTGACATTCTAAATGAGATCAGTGATTATAAAGAGGTAAAACTTCGCGCATTTGAAGCACATGCATCACAAACAGGACCATTTTTAGAACAATTAGCAACACCTGATGTCCCTGGAGAAGTGCACAGTTTCTTAGAAGTAGAACCTTATTGGACTTATAACTTTGAATCTTAAGTGGAGGCAATAGCATGACAGAATTTGACTTATCTACTCGAGAAGGTCGTTGGAAACATTTCGGATCCGTCGACCCTATTGAAGGCACTAAACCAACTGTAAAAGAAAATATGAAAGACTTGCAAAGCACGCATAAAGACTTTTTATTCGAAATAGAAGAAGTAGGCATTAAAAACCTTGTATATCCTGTACTTGTTGATCGTTTCCAAACTGCTGGAAATTTCAGTTTCTCAACAAGCCTTAATCAAGATGAAAAAGGTATCAATATGAGCCGTATTTTAGAAAGTGTGGAAAAACATTATCATAATGGTATCGAATTAGATTTTGACTCTCTTTATCAACTGCTACGTAGTTTACAAGAAAGCATGAACCAAAATGCTGCTGGCCTAGACGTGTCAGCAAAGTGGTTTTTTGATCGACACAGCCCAGTAACTCAAATTAAAGCTGTGGGGCATGCAGATGTTACTTATGGTCTAGCAATAGATAAAAAAGAAATAACACGTAAGGAAATCACAATTCAAGCTGCAGTAACCACTCTCTGTCCTTGTTCTAAAGAAATCAGCGAATACTCAGCCCATAACCAACGTGGTATTGTGACTGTCAAAGCTTACATCAATAAAGATGTTGAGTTAGTAGACGATTACAAAGGAAAAATTCTTGATGCTATGGAAGCGAACGCAAGCTCTATATTATACCCTATCCTTAAACGTCCAGATGAAAAAAGCGTTACAGAACGTGCTTATGAAAACCCAAGATTTGTAGAAGATTTAATCCGTTTAATCGCTGCAGACTTAGTCGGTTTTGAATGGCTTGATGGATTCGATATAGAATGTCGTAATGAAGAGTCTATACATCAACATGACGCCTTTGCAAAATTAAAATACAGAAAATAACATATAGCAATTAAAAAAAGTGTACAAAATGTCTGATTAACAAAGACATTTTGTACACTTTTTTATTTTACATATAAAACTTAAATTTTATGTACCTGTATTGTAGACTGTACTTTATTAAAATTTTGGTATGTTAGATTAAAATTTTAACCTTTACTTTAACTCAACTTCTCTGTTTTTAAAACAATAAATACTAACATTTAATTTTAGCTAATGTTCTATATACGATTTCCATATTAAAATGATTATGATAGTAACTTTAAATCAATTTTTATTAGATAAGTGTGGGGTAAGCGTAAAGATGGACTATAAAATTAAACTGCATAAACTTATAAAAAACACCGATTATAATCTAAGTACACCACACTTTTTAAATATTTATTGGCTCTCCAAAGGCAATGTCACATTATTAAAAAATGACATATTTGAACAATATATTTCCGGTGATATTTTTTATATCCATGACTATGAATATATAGAGCTTATATCTATCGATGCTGACTTACATTGTTTATCAATAAACAATTATCATTACATAAATGATACTGAACAAACGATATCTAAAGAAATAGACCCACTTCTTGAAGATGGAGAACACCGTATTTTAAAATCACAATTCACAAATATTTTTTCAGCTTTGACGGAACAATGCCCTGTGCCTAAACAAACTTTCTTATCACTTTTAACAACGATACGTATACTTAGCATGTATAACAATCAACTTGGCTATAAATCAAATAATTATAAATATGAGCTTATTAAAAGTGTAACAATTTATATCCATAACCACATAAAAGATAAGTTGAATTGTCAGAAAATTGCCGAAGTATTTTTTGTTAATTCTAGTTTTTTATCTCGTACTTTTACATTGATTGTGGGTAGTACATTATCACAATATATAGTTGCTGCAAAAATTCATTTTTCTAATTGTTCATTACTGAATGGAGATACATTAGATAACGTATGGAAAGCATATCACTTTCGTACGTTTCAAAATTATTTACAACAATTTGAAAAGGTTAAGGGCTATGTTCCCTATCAATCTTGAAATATATAAAACTTACTAAAGGGATAGTCAATATGGGTGCGCACTAGAAAGTGAATCAATAAGACCAATCTTTATAAAAAAGTTTAAAAGGAATTGAGAGGCAAATTATGGATACAATTTATTATGAAGAAAATAGAAATACGATTAAAAGAGCACTAAAGAAAAATTTAGACCTGTCATTTTTAGAAATTGTCATTTTAGAAAAATTGAATTATCTCAACAAAGAAAAAATTGATGCTGTAGAACTAAAAAAACACCTGAATATTGAAAATACACCTATATCGGTGCAAATTAATCATTTAAGTGACTTAGGATTATTTAAAAAATCAAGAGATGTACACGATGAAAGACGCATCTTCTTACATGATATAGATTTTCCAAAAATAGAATCTATTATTAAGCAATATCATTTAATCGTCGGTACAATATTAAATAGAAAAAGCTAATCAACCAAGTTTATAGTATAAATAATGGGCTGGAACATATATATGTTCCAACCCATTATTTATATTGCATTATATAGGGGCTTTGCCCTTATATAACTATTTTTTTAAGCTAATTAATATTCCCCATTTTAGTTCATAAATGAAATGGCGCTCTCACCCTATTTTAAATGTTCGTAAGGACTATTTTTAACGAATGAGATTATTTGATCTACAAATAAACGTGCACGTAATTGGAACTCTTCATTATCTAAGTATAATGTGCCGTCTTCAAGTTTTTTATAATCTGTATCATGAGTAGCGATTTGTGTTGGTACTGCAATACCTAATAACGTTCTAACGATTAGTCGTAAATGTGATAATGGTTCAGAACTTACAATACCACCACTATTACCAATCAAGCCAACTGGTTTCATTTTAAAATCATCCATCGTTAAATGATCTAATGCATTTTTTAAAATACCAGAATATGAACCGTGGTAATTCGGACTACCTAACACAAAGAAGTCTGCTGCTCTCGCTTTTTCTTTTAACACATTTAAATTATTTTTATAATCTTCACTTGGTTGTGAAGCACCAGATACATCAAGTTGATGGATTGGGTGTTCTGCTAAATCGAAGATATCAACTTCAAAGTCATGCTCTTCAAAATGGCCTTTTAAATATTTTGATAATGCTGTAGTATGCGAACCTAATTTCGCGCTACCTACTATAATTAAACCTTTCATTTATTACTTCACCTCATACTATTTTTCGTTATTTTCTTTAAGTAGTTTCATAATCGCCTTACCGACGCCACTTTCTTCATTAGAATCTGTTTCGTATGCTGCTACTACTTTTACTTCTGGCGCAGCATTATCCATGGCTACAGAATAACCGACACGTTCAAGCATTGAAATGTCATTCATGTTATCACCGATTGCCATAACATTTTTCATGTCAATATTCAGTCGTTCAGCAATTGTTTCTAAAGCTATACCTTTTTGCGCATCTGAATGAGTAATTTCAATATTACCCCTAGATGATGATGATATTGCAAGACTTTCTGATTGAGCTAACTTTTCACTGACGCGGTCAATTTTTGACAAATCACTATCAAACGCCAAAATTTTCATTACAATTTCACCTGGCGTATCTTCAATTTTGTCATAATTGTCTACCACTTTTAAAGTGCCGTTATCAATACGCTTTTGAATACCGGCTTTAATCTTATCTACATCCGCACTCTGTCCTGCACGTTCAGCAATATCTATATAAATTTCTAAGTCACGTTGGGGATTTTCTGTATAGATACCTAAGTTTGTATACACTTGGTAATAGATATCTTCTTTCTTGAGTTCATAGGTAATTCTATTGATTAATTCGCGGTTCAAATTAGAAGTGCTCATGATGTTAAATGTTTCATCTCTCACTTCTGCACCATTCAAGCAAATATACGGCATTTTTAAATCTGTTTGATTCACAGGCGCATTCGCCTCATAAAAAGCACGGCCTGTTGCTATAACAACAGTGATACCTTGTGACTGCGCGTATTTAATGGCTTTAATATTTTCCTCGGATATTTCATGTGCGGCATTAAGTAACGTACCATCCATATCTGTAGCAATTAAGTTTATCATTCGTTTACCTCGTTCCCTTCTTAGATCGATTACACAAATTTAATTACATCTCATTCTCATTTGCCATAATTTTGTAACATATTCTTATTCTACCAAAAGTTTAGTTATTTGTATTATCGGCTGTTTGTATGATTTTTTTCTTTTTTCTAATATTCCTAAAAAATTCAGTCAATAATTGACTACATGCTTCTTCCATTACACCTATTTCTACTTGTGCACGGTGATTAAATCTAGGTTCTTGTAAGAGGTCCATCAGACTCCCCGCACATCCACCTTTCGAATCTTTCGCACCATATATCACATGCGGAATACGGCTCATTACAATTGCGCCAGCACACATAACACAAGGTTCTAAGGTCACATAGAGTTGGCACTCTTCCAATCGCCAGTTATTTAAGAACTTTGATGCTTTTTGAATAGCAAGATATTCTGCATGTGCGGTTGGATCTTTTTTTGATTCTCTTAAATTGTGGGCTCTTGCTATAATTTCATCATTTTTAACAATCACAGCACCAATAGGTACTTCACCTATATCGCTAGCTTTTTTTGCTTCTTCAATCGCCATTTTCATATAAAATTGGTGATTTGTCATGTGTCTCACACACCTCACATATGGTACAATATTTAATGTCTATTTTAACATTGGAGCGGAAAATATGAAAAAACAATTTATCGCAATTGAAGGTCCGATTGGAGTCGGAAAGTCTTCTTTAGCACATAAACTCAGTCAAACTTATAAATATTACGAAGAAAAAGAAATTATTACAGAAAATCCTTTTTTATCAGATTTCTATGACGACATTTCAAAGTGGAGTTTCCAAACAGAAATGTTCTTCTTATGTAATCGATATAAGCAATTTCAAGATCTTGCTTTAATTGATAATGGAATTGTTAGCGATTATCACATATATAAAAATAAGATATTTGCAAATAATACCTTAACCACATCAGAATATAATAAATTCTCAAGAATCTACGATATTTTAACCGAAGATTTAGAAATGCCAAATATCATCATCTTTTTAGATGCTGATTTAGCAATGCTAAAAACACGTATTGCACATCGTAATCGCAGCTTTGAACATCAAATTGCAGATGATTATTTATTAAATCTAAAACGTGACTATAATGCATATTATGAGTCTCTTAAATCAGAGGGTGCACGTGTTATACGAATCGATACTACTCAACTTGACTTTGTTAAATATGATGAAGATTATAATTATATTTTAGAATTAGTGAAACCACTTATTGGAGGACATGAGCATGAATAAATATGGTATTCCACAAGATGCTGTAATTACTATCGCTGGTACAGTAGGCGTTGGTAAATCAACATTAACAAAGGCTTTAGCAGAACGCTTTAACTTTAAAACTTCATTTGAAAACGTCGATAATAATCCATACCTCGATAAATTTTATAATGACTTTGAACGTTGGAGCTTCCATTTACAAATTTATTTCTTAGCAGAGCGCTTTAAAGAACAAAAACGTATGTTTGAATACGGAGGCGGTTTTATTCAAGACCGTTCTATTTATGAAGATGTTGATATTTTTGCCAAAATGCATGAAGAACAAGGAACGATGAGTCTTGAAGACTTCCAAACTTATTCTGAGCTTTTCAACGCTATGGTAATGACACCTTACTTCCCTAAACCAGACGTCTTAATTTATTTAGAATGTGACTATGAAGATGTGATTCAACGAATTAAACAGCGAGGTCGTCAAATGGAAATTGAAACAGATGTAGCATATTGGCAAAAATTATTCCAACGCTATGAAGATTGGATTTCTGAATTTAACGCGTGCCCTGTTGTTCGTGTAAACATTAATGAATACGACTTACACGAGGATCCCGAATCATTAAATCCAGTTATCGATAAAATACGTCATGTCATTGACACATACCGTAAAGTTGATCAACGCTAGACTCTAACTTTGCATAAAAAGTCACTCCCACTAAACTTTTTTAGTCGGAGTGACTTTTTTATTCAGGTATCGTAATTTATTCAATATGACGTCGATAAATGATTTTTTCGATTTCATCTTCTGTCACATATTTACTATAATAATATTCATCTGTTTGTGCTAAACCAAAGGTGCTAGCCTTATCTTGGTCTTCGGTGCCAATATATAATTGCCCCTCAGTATCTTGATAGAGATCAAAAACAGCACCGCCGTATCTCGCTTCTTGGAACAGTGCATATAGTTCATCTATATCATCGCGCGCAACATGTTTAAAATACAACGTGTGTGCAGTTTGGTTTGTCGTATTTGGTTCAAAACCATGCGCTAAAGCACGCTCATCTTCAGTAACCAATACAACTTCATTACTAATAATTTCCACTACTTTATAAGTTTCACCTTGATAATCGGCGTATTTACCATCAATCATCTTATCACCTCGACACTTATATTAAATATAAAAAAATCATAATATACGTTACGTATATTATGACATAATTTAGATGTTAAGCCTATTGATTTATTATTTCCACAATATCATTTGCAGTTTCTACTATGTAATCTGCATTTGTAAATTCTTGTTTTAAACCAACACCTGTTAACACTGCAATTTTCAAGCCTAATTTCGCATTAACACCTGTTTGCATATCATTTGCAGTATCACCTACAATAGCTACATCTTGAGGTGCTACATCATAATGATCAAATAACGGATTAAGTACTTCTGGGTTTGGTTTTTCAACTGCGTTTGCTTCTGTTGAAATAACCACATCAAAAAAATGATCGAATTTCGTAATTTCTAAAAACTGCTCCACACCTTTTTTAGAATCACTAGTTACAATTCCCATCTTATAACCTTGGCGTTTTAAGGTTTCAAGTGTCTCCTCAATACCTTCTACTAAGACATTTTCTGGAACACGATTATCTACAAGTGTTTGACTTCTACTTTGTGCCCATTCAGTAACATCTTGACCTGCAATGTCACAAAATGCTTGAACCATTTCATCTAAGGCACCTGAAGCCATGATTGTTCCTGGTTGAATTTCTCCATTTACAACACCTAAATGCGCATATGCTGCTTCTCTATCACTAATTTCATCTTGGTAAACTTCCATAAAATCATCTACAAGTTGTAAACCAATCTTCATCCAACTACGGTCGAAATATATAATTGTGCCATCTTTATCAAATAAAATCCATTTCATCGCTAGAACAGCTCCTATAGTTTCACACTATCATTGTTTTTAAAACCTATTTTATTTTAATATAAAACTAACTCTGTATACAAATAATGAAACTGTCTTTGTTATATCATTTTCGTTTGTTCTTATAGTCATTCACTACCAACCATATTAATGTTACTCCAATAACTATAGCGAAAGTCACAAATTGAAAGATGCCTAAATGTATTGATCCACCTTTGATATTATAGATATCCATTACTCCCATTAAAGAAATAAATAAAATAATTTCAAAGTTCAAAATAGCAACAAAAGTTATATGCGTTTTAATCGCCTTTTTTGTCGGTTGTTCTCCTTTTAATTTAATATCTAGATTTATTAATTTTGGATAATATTTGTATAGTGAATACATTAAAAGCCATATCATTAATCCTATAAAAGGTATCAAAAACAATGAATTTTTATCACCCCATCCGTCTGCATGATTATATAAATCATAATGAATTGGTACCGTTTTAGGCAAAGCACTATAATTTATCCATGTATATAGCGTTAACAAAATAAGCATAATAAAACTGGCAATGTTCAATATTTTATTCATATCTATGTTCCTTTCAAAAAACAACTTATACTTCACCAATCTTTATATTTAATATGATTTTTCAAATATTTAACGTTATAAAAAGTTGTGTTAGTATTTAAATGCGAATTTATTTTCTTAAATATTTAGTTTTGTTTAGTTTTAAACATTTCCAAAAGGAGGTTTGTTTTATGGGTTACGAAATTACTTTTATTGTTGTTGCAGGTTTAATCGGGTTATATTTTGCCAAGAGAGATAAACAAATGTCTCCATCTAGTTGGTTTAAAGGCATTGGTGTCATTATTGTTTCTATGATTGTCGTTAGCGGATTTCACCACATTGATGACATACAAAAAGGTGCTAAAGATGGAATGAAAAAAGCAAATGCTGAAGCAATAACTTCAAAATAACAATTCCATTGGAATACATTTTATCAAATTATACATAAAGCGAGGCTGGGACATATCAATATATGTCCCAGCCTCAAATATTATATTAGTTATTAAATATTAATCACCTAAATTAGATTACTGTTCAATACTCATTATATTATTGTGTATTTTAGTATCTTGGTACAACAACTCTCCAGCCTTGTGGATCTTCAAGTTTGCCGCTTTGGATGCCAGTATAATTATCGTATAAGTTTTGAGTAACTTCCCCAGTTTCATTATTATTAATAACGATCTCAGTTTCCCCATATTTCAACTGACCTACAGGAGAGATAACTGCTGCAGTACCTGTACCAAATACTTCTGTTAATTCACCTTTATTGTGTGCTTCAATAAGTTCATCGATAGATACTCGACGTTCTTCCACTTCATAGCCTAAATTTTGTGCTAATTCAATCACGGTTTTACGTGTTATACCTGGTAAAATACTACCATTTAATTCCGGCGTTACAAGTTTACCATTTTCTACGAAGAAGATATTCATACTACCAACTTCTTCTACATATTTTTGTTCAACACCATCTAACCACAATACTTGGTCATAACCTTGTGCTGATGCATTCGTTTGTGCTAATAGGCTAGCAGCATAATTACCTGCAACTTTTGCATGACCTACACCACCACGAACAGCACGCACATATTCATCTTCTACATAAATTTTTGTTGGTCTTAACGACTCCCCACCATAATATGAACCTGATGGTGACAAAATAATCAATAATTTATATGAATAAGAAGGACGTACGCCTAGAATACCTTCTGTAGCGAAAACATATGGACGTATGTATAACGATTGACCTTCACCTTCTGGTACCCAATCACGTTCTATATCTACTAATTGCTTTAACCCTTCTAATACTGTCTCTTCATCAACTTTCGGCATATCTAATCGTGACAATGAATTATTAATACGTTTAAAATTCTCAGAGGGACGGAATAAATCTACCTCACCCTCATGTTTGTAAGCTTTCAAACCTTCAAATACTGCTTGGCCGTAATGTAAGGCTTGTGCTGCCGGAGAAAGTTCGATTGGTCCATAAGGCACAATCTTTAAATCATGCCATCCTTGATCAATATCGTAGTCGAAACTTAACATATAATCTGTGAAATATTTCCCAAAACCTAAATCACTTGGATCCGGTTTTTCTTTAAGTGTTTCTCGTTGTACAAATTCAATTTTTTTTGACATGATTTTTCCTCCTAATGGTATTTCTTTAAGTATTACATTAAATTATATCAATCCAACGAGTGCTGTTCAATAATTTTCAAAAAATTTAAAATAAAGAAATAATAAGGGAGAGGAATAGAAACCAATTTTCACAATTAAAAATTGATTTTTAGAATTGATTCATTTCCGTCTATCTTAATATATTTATTAATAAAAATAGCGTAGACATGTTATCAAATTCAAAATTTTGCCAACATATCCACGCTACACTTAACAGACGAAATAAATACTATTTAGTTTTATTTTATAACAGCAAATGCTCCATTTTTAATTATCATCATTGCGGTTTTATTTTTCAAATACTATTAAATAGCAGCTAATTTTCTTTTATCTTACTTCAGCTGTTTCTTTACCTTCGATAGCATCTAACATCACTTTAGTCATTTTGTTTAAATCGTATTGTGGATCAAAGCCCCATTCTGCTCTTGCACAACTTACATCAATGCTATCTGGCCAACTGTTAGCAATTGATTGTCTCACTGGGTCTACATCATAGTCTAATTTAAAGTCTGGATAATGTTCTTGAATTGCTGCTTTAACCATTTCTGGTTCAATACTCATCGCACTTAAATTATAAGCATTACGGTTTATTAATTTAACTCCGTCTGCTTCCATAAGTTGGATAATGGCGTCAATCGCATCTTCCATATACATCATGTCCATAAATGTACCTTTTTCAATAAAGCTTGAATATTGTCTTTCTCTTACAGCTTTAAAATAAATATCGACTGCATAGTCTGTTGTACCGCCACCAGGTTCTTTAATATGTGAAATTAAACCTGGGAATCTTACACTACGTGTATCAACGCCAAACTTGTCAAAGTAATATTGGCATAATAGTTCACCTGCAACTTTATTCACACCATACATTGAAGTTGGACGCTGAATCGTTACTTGTGGTGTATTTACTTTAGGTGTTGATGGACCGAACGCACCAATCGAACTTGGCGTGAAGAATAATAAATCATATTCACGTGCTACCTCTAAAGCATTCATTAATCCACCCATATTTAAATCCCAAGCAAATAAAGGATTTTTTTCTGCAGTAGCAGATAGTAAAGCAGCCATATGCATAATGGTGTCCGGCTTAAATGATTCAACAAGTTCATTCATACGTGATTTATCAGTCACATCCAATATTGCAAATGGACCATTTGCAATTGCAGAATCAGCTTCTGGCTCTTTAATATCAGTAGCCAAAACATTGTCATTTCCATATAATGTTCTACACTTCACAACTAATTCTGTTCCTATTTGTCCTAATGCACCAGTAATAATAATTTTTTTCATATTTATATCTCCCTTGTATATTACAGAAATCGTAATGTTTTTCCCCAGTGGACAATAACCGTATTTTCAACCATATTATACTATAATAACGCTCTTTTGTATACTTTGAGTGAACATTTCCTTTGATTTTAGCAGTGTAACTCATTAATGTCTACTATTTAACTATTAGCTTTTTCACTATTTCTCGTTGCTACCTCTCTATTCAATATAAAATCTATTTAATAAATAACTTATACCAACATTTGACACACTTGTCATATGTTGGTATAAGTTATTTATTAAGTATTTACGGAGATGATAATATGTTGCATTCAAATGCTACATTATTAATACAAAGTTCTCGATTAAAATAATCGATGCTTTGTAGAACTTTTTTCTTTTCACAGGGCATCAATCTTATGCATGCAGTTATTAAAATGTGAGAGGAATATCAAAATTATGGAAAAACAACTATACCCTTATCAATTTAATTATATAAAAGAACGTATTGTACATTTAATCAATGTGTACAATTCAGTTAATGATCTTAATACTATCGCTTCTATCCAAGAGGCTACACGTGAACAAATTCTCAACACGTTTCAAAAGGTAGATTCATCTATTCAATCAGAAATTGAAAAATTGATGAATAACCAGTTATCAAAAATGCAAGCTGAAAAAATCTTAAGTAAACTTCAAACTTATGTGTTACCTTTCGAACACCCTTCTAAAAAACAAGTAGATAAAGTTTTTAGAAAAGTAAAGAAATTGAAAACACCATTAATCAGTAATGAAGTCCTATTAGAAAGTACATTTATTGGTTGGAACGATGTTGCTTCCAATAGAAAATATATAATCTATTATAATGATTTTGGAAATTTAGATGGTTTTCATGGGGATATTTCAAACCAAACAGTTAAAGGCTTTTGCTCAATTTGTAATAAGGAGTCTCGAGTCACCTTATTTATGAGAAAAACACGCACCACAAGTGACGGGCAATATACTAAAAAAGGTGATTATATTTGTTTCGATAGTACAGTTTGTAATCAACAAATCTCTGATTTATCCTACTTCTATCATTTTCTAAATAAAATACAGTAATTAAAAAGCAGAGGCTATAAGGACATCAATGTCACCCTTATAGCCTCTGCTTTATTTTGCAGTCAGACATATTTCTTTAAAATATTATTCAACTTAGTTATATAATTTCGTTTGAGTTGCTCCGGATAAACAATCTCCACATGTTCCCCTAGTGAAATTAAGTAATCAGTCATATAACCCAATTCTTCATTATTGTATCCCCCTACAATATAAGGAATATTTTCAATATATTCCAATTTCATATTCGGATAATGTTTCTTCAAAAATAGTTCTACTCCAAAAGTCGTTAATTTGCATTTAAACGGTATGTTATTAAATGTTTCTTCGTGATGTTGCTTAATGTCCTCTAGTGTTTGCCTAGAAAACGTGTCTCTAACCTCATTAACCTCTAAATTCACAATATAATCGCAACGATATGTACCCCAAGTATGTTTATTTAAGTCATAAGCACTACAGAACCATATCCCATTTCTATAAAATAAATCATAAATTTGAATTTCTGTTTCTTCGTATTTGTATTGCGTATAAGTAATATAAACACTATTCTCACTCATAATTGAGGTTAATATTTGCTCTAAATAAACTGCGTTATTAATTGGTGTTGCATTATAGTAATGAATATATTTTAATACTTTAGCAATGTCTTTTTGCTTTTGCTCAGGTAGACTGGCAAATAATTTTTCTTTTATTTGATCATAAGATTTTTCAAAAGGTGTCGTAGATAGTATATCTAAAGCTTTAAGTGCAAAAAATATCGCCAAAATTTCATTATTATTAAAATAAATAGGTGTTAATAAATTTTGAGAAAGCAACTTATAACCACCATATCGGCCATTTTCTACATAAAGTGCCAAACCCATCGCTTCAAGTTCTTGAATATCTCTAAGTGCAGTTCTTTTAGAAATATTAAAAGCCTGCATAATATCTTTTAAATGAAAAGTAGATTTATTACTTAAGAAAATGAGTTCTTGATTAAGTCTTTCAGATTTTTTCATAATATCTCCTTCAATGGTGCCGTATTTAGACACCTTTAAACTTTATAATTATCTTATCAAATAACTAAGGAGTATGTACTATGAAAACTTTAATAATTAACGCTCATCCTAATTTCGAAAATAAAGACAGTTTTTCTTATAAACTACAAAATATATTTTCAACAAAATATAAAGAGACTTTTCCAAATGAAAAACCAGAAATATTAAATCTATATGAAATTAATTTACCTCGTATAGAATCTACACAGTTATTAAACATTTGGAACAAACAACGTGAAAACGAATTACTGACAATAGAAGAACAACAAATATCTGATATGACGTCATCTTTACTTTCACAATTTAAGTCACATCATAGAATAGTAATTATTTCGCCGCTTCACAACTTTAATATAACGTCTCGTTTGAAAGATTATATAGATAACATTATGATTGCACGCCAAACATTTAAATATACTTCTGATGGTTCAGTCGGATTGATGACTGATAACTATAAAGCTCTATATTTACAAGCTAGTGGTTCAATTTATACAAATGACGATCGCTATAAACCTTTAGACTTTTCTTCTCAATATCTACAAGCCATGTTTACAGATATTATGGCATTTGATGATTTTTATATTGCGCGTGCTCAAGGAACAGCAATATTGCCTGAATCGACTGTTTTACAAAATGCTGAAATTGACTTAGATCAAGCCTTTACATCTTTTTTTGATTTACAATAAAAAATCACAAATATACTAAATTATTCTACGAAGAAATAATACACTTTTTATGTATCTACTTTAAAGAAAGTATATAAACTAAAAACAAACGTCAATTTGCATTGAGATATGGAAATTGACGTTTTCTTTGCTTTTATGAAATTTTGTAATTGCTATTGCTACTATCTTATTCATTAATAGCCTATTTCACTACGCATTGTAAATTTTCTCTCAAAGTTGATCCTGTGTATGCTTTTCTGAATAAACCTCGCTCTTGCAATATAGGAATTACTTTATCAATAAAAGTTTCAAACATATCTGGATACGTAGGTGGCATAAGTGTAAAACCATCACAACACTCCTCTTCAAACCATGCCTGCATCATATCTGCAACTGTTATTGGGTCTCCTACAATTGTCTTATGTCCCATCCAAGTACTCACGCGTTGTGCTAATTCTCTTAATGTAAGCGATTCTGTTTCTATCGTACTTCGTATCGCTTCATAGCGCGCTTTCGACACAACTTTTGTCGCTAATTTATCATAAGACGGTAAAGATGGTACTACAGCATCAAAATCCCATCCCTCAACACTTTGTCCTATACTTTGTTCAATCTGTTTAATTTTTTCGTTCACATCTATGAATCTATCTAGTGTTGCTCTTTTTTCTTTAGCTTCTTCCATCGTATCTGCAACATAAACAGTCAAACCTGGTAAAATCAATGGTCTACTTTCAGAATTATTAAGCTGTTCTACTCGTTTCTCGATATCTTTCAAAAATCTCTTAGCGTCTAACTTATTCCAAGCTACTGAAAAAATCATATCTACAGCTTTCGAAGCAAAATCACGACCTGGAATCGAAGTACCAGCTTGACACAAGACTGGATATATTTGAGGATTAGATGGTAAATTTATAGGACCCTTCACCTTAAAATATTCTCCTTCGTGATTAATTTCATTTATTAAGGACCACTCTATTCCTCTACCATTCTTTCTATCATTAATTAATGCATGACTATCAAACGACTGCCACAATTGTTTTAATACATGTACAAATTCTTCTGCCTTTTTATATCTTTCATTTAAAGGAGGAAGTTGCGTCATTGAATGATTACCTGCTTCATTATCAAATTGTGAAGTGACAATATTAATACCAGCTCTCCCCTGACTAATATGATCTAAACTACCTATTAAGCGTGCTGTATTGTATGGATCATAAAATGTAGAAGATACGGTTGCTATTAACCCAATATGTTTCGTTACTTGTGAAATAGCAGTCAAGGTAGTGATAGGTTCTAAGAAATAAGATAAATGCCCTGTATTTTCTTGAGAAATATATTGTCCATCTGCTAAAAATATAGCATCCAAACAGCCACGTTCTGCAATTTTAGCAATTTCTTGTTGATATGTAATTTGGCCTATTTCATCAATTCTAGAGTTTTCTAGTCTCCATGAAGCAGGATGTAAACCTGTACTATAAATAAGTGAAACAATGTGCATCTGATTCTTCATAATATTGTCTTCTAATCCCCTTATTACTATGAAAATCCCCTCTATATAATCTAACAAAATAAGATATTACGAAAATTTTCACAATATTTTAATTACACATAGTATATAAAAACAATTTCTTTTATGCACCTATTTCAAATACTTTTTACACATAAAGATTAAAATATCTGATTAATTAATACATTAAAATAGCCACTAAATTCTTTAAAGAAATTGAAATTAGTAGCTTAGACTTATTATTTGATTCATTTCACTTCAGTCATAAAACACCCTTTTGTTACTTTAATTTTTATCTTTATATTTCGGGAAATAACCTAATATAAATGCTACTCCTGAGAATATTGCGGCTAAAATAATAGCTGGTGTTAGTAATATATCATTTACTTTTATAATAAATTCTCCGTTAAGTATAATTAATCCAAGTAGTTGTGCAATTACCATAATAAGTGCCGTTATAATCGAAAGTAATAAGAAAATTGCGAAAATTTTTTCTAGTAATTTTTCCATAAATTTTATCCTCCCCATATTGGCAATATACCCATACCTATAAGCCAGCCTATAATAATTACAGGCAATGCATAAAGTACAATCAACATGCCAAATGTTTTTTCAGGTTTAGCATCAACAATCCCTGAAGCAATATAAATGGAGCCAGAAGCAGGTGGCATTTGAGCCGATGTAGAAGCAAACGTCATCACTACTACTGCCGAAATTAATGGCGAAAATCCGCTTGAAATTAAAATTTGATAGGAAACCAATCCTACTGCCGTAAGTGTTCCAGTAGACGTTAAAGGGCCAGCAATAATTGTAATACCTATACCTATAAGTAATAACGTTAACCAAGCTGGTGCATTCGCCGACTCTATAAGAAATGCGATATTATTTGATAAACCTAATTTAGTTAAAACTTCACTAGCTGCAACAGCAAAGAATATTAAAGCACCAATTGTAGTAAATCTCGGTATTGAAGCTTGAACAAACTTTATAAACTCCGGTACTGTTTTTGGTAAATTTTTTCTCCCTAATATAAATGCGATAGTAATCATTAAAGTTGGTATCCATACAACGATATCTATACTATCTAATGATTTTTCTCCTATTGATGGTATACTTGTTAATTTTTCCCCTAATGGTCCGATTGTTATAGCTAATGGAATAATGGCGCCGATATATAATAATCCTGAAGTCCATCCTCTTTTAAACGAACTACTTAATGGCTCTAATTCTTCAATAGAGAATGCCTTTATACCCTGTTTCTTTACAAAGAACCAAATCATTATTAGTCTGTGCGCAAGTTGATATAATGATGCGACAAACAATGCAATATAAAATTCGCCAACGCCAACCGCTGCAGCAACTGGAGCAAATCCAAGTATGATAAACATTGAAGTTGTTGGTGGAAATACGGAAGCAATACCACCATTCCCAACCATTACTGATGCGGCAATTTCTTTCTTCCATTTATTCTTCAACATCCAAGGTCCTGTTATGGATCCTGTAGCAGCTGTATTACCGGAGTCACCACCTGATAATGTGCCTAATGCAACTGAGCCCATAGCGTCCATATAAGCTGGTGCTCCTGGAATCTTCCCTACCATAGAATTTAAAATTGCTAATAGTTTCTCAACAATTCCTAATTTATCAATAATATATGCCATGAATACAAAAGCTAGTGCAGCATAAAGCACTGAAAATGTTGACGCAAATGAAAAACCATTTGCAAGTAATCCTAAAGCTTCTTTGCCACCTAAAAGACTTGACGCGATAAACCCAATCAATGACGCTTCTCCTAAATTTCTTTTTAAGAAAACGCTCCAAATAATTAAAATAGATACAAATATTAATAAAGCCAATATCCCCATGTACATGCCTCCTATTTATTTTTGATTGTAAGCCTTTATTACGGTAGACCAATCATCAACTTCATCTCGTAATTTACTTTCTAAATTTGCTTGAGTTATATTTTTCAATTTTTGGATTGTAGCTTTAGTCATTACCGGTTCGATATAATGAGATTCTAAAAATTCACTTACATTTTTCATTTCTTTCTCTCGACGTTGTGAATGTTTTACGTTACTTTTTATATATCTATTTATGATTTCTCCAAAATCATCTTTATCCATCGTACCGGTGATAGATTCATATATTTCCTCTGAAATATTAAGTTGATCGGCAGATGCCATAACCTCAAACAATAACGTAGACAATCCTTTTGTAAAGATACTCCTCACAAATTTGAAATTAGTAGCATCGCCAACTTTGTCATTTAATTTAGTAATATTCATCCCAATTTGATGACCTAACTCTATAAACTTATTTGTTTGTGCTCCAGATGCTAATATGGGCACTTCATTTTGATATACTTTTAATGCACCAAGAATTGCAGCATCTATAATTGTCATACCTTTGTGGGACATCATTTCATTAACCTTATTTTTCTCTTCAGAACTAGCCGTTGTTAAATCTACTAGAACTGTTTCACTAGCAACAACGTCACTTATTTCTGACCAAGCTTCTACAGTTTTCGTCGCAGGAACAGCAACAAATAATATAGATAATGTTTGTTCTGCTACAATTTCTGCCTTTTCAACATAGTTAATCTCTGTGACTTCAGATAATTTTTCTGAATCTGAACTTATCAGTAATGGATCGTAAGCATATATTCGATTTACATCATATTTACTAAAACCTTTAGATAATTCTTTTCCAACTTCTCCAAATCCTATAAATCCTATATCCATTTAATCACCCCTATTGATTTTCAATATTTTCTCTTAACCAGGACGGCTCAATTGTACTTTTGTCATACTCCTGATCCGAGCTAAATGATATTATTGTCTCTAACCTTTTTTCTTCATATATTAATTTTTCTTCTGCTTTTACTATAAACTCTTCTGCTTTTAAATAAGGAATGATTGCAATGCCATCCTCATCTGCAACTACAAAATCATATGGATTTACTATTACCCCTCCACATTGAATTGGTATATCAAATGCACCTGGTCCATTTTTTCTTGGACCTTTAGGTATAAATCCATTTGCGTAGATTTGTATATCCATGTTCTCTAAATCTTTTTTATCTCTAATTAAACCATCAATAATTATTCCTTTTATACCAAGTTTTTCTGCTGCTGCTGCCATCAAATTTCCCATATAAGCTGAAGTTGTAGAATCTTTCCCTTCAACAATTAATATTTCTCCTGGTTTTGCCTCATATATTCCATAATGTAAAAAAAGATTATCCCCTGGATAAAGCGATACCGTTCTTGCTTGACCGACAAGCGTTTCTTGAAAATTAACTGGCTTTAATCTATGATTCATAACATTTTCAAATTTCATGCTATCGGCAATTAACGTTGAACTTAGCTTCTCTAAACGCTTTAAAATTTCATCATTATTACTATTCATTAAGCCACCATCCCATTAGTAAAATTTATTACATTTCATTTTACCTTTGTAATATTATTTACAAAGTTACCATTTACCCGAATAAATGTAAACCCTTTCATTTAATGCCACATAAAAAAACAAACCATTATATTTTTAAAATGGCTTGTTTTCTTAGTTATTTGTATGATATTTAATTTGTTGTAATATTTCATTTATATCATCTAAGCGATTTGAATTCTTCTTAGTTTCTTTAACAGCTAAAGCGTTAATCAAGTAATCAATAACTACAAGTGACAATATTGGTGAATTATGAAAAGCTAAACTGTTAGAATCACAAGGTAAAATTACATCTGCATAATCAACTAATGGAGAGGAGAATGTATCTGTTATTATAATGATTTTAACCCCTTTATTTTTAGCAATTTTCACGAAATCATTAATGCGCTTAGCATATCTAGGGTAACTAATCGCTACTAACACATCTTTAGAATTCATTGACACAACTTCATCTACCCAATCTGAAGTATCTGCTACTATAAGGTTACAGTTACCTTTTATTCTATTTATATTTTGTGAAAAATAATGACCTGCAGGCAATCCACTTCTCACGCATGTACAACAAATATTGTTAGCATTTTCAATTAAATTTATTGCTTTATCCAAAGTTTGTTCATCAACTTGATTTGAAAATTGTTGTAACTGTGTAGTATGAAAATCAACCGTTTCTGTCCACAAATTATCTTTCTCTATATTTTGTAAATTAGAAGCTAGCCTGGACTGAGGCGCCTTACCATCTTTTAAAAATTTTTGAATATCTCGTTGCAACTCTGTATATCCGGAGTAACCTAATTTACCTGCAAGACGCATAATCGTTGTAGTACTGGTACCAACCTTTTCAGATAATTCGTTTATAGTATCAAACATGATATCTGTGGGTGCTTTAGTTATAAAATTGGCTACTTTTCTTTCTGATTGAGATAAATTTTTTATATTTTCTTTAATTTTCATAAAAATGTTATCTTTTGACATATACTCAATCTCCTCGTAATGAATAATTAAATTCGAATTTGTTATATGAGAAAATTATAGATGAATTTCATATCTACCATAATTAACGAATGTATAATAGTTAGATTTATAATAACATATAGAAATTTACACAACATGTTGTTTTAATATGTAATATCATATTTATTACGGAGTAATTGTATTTGTTCATATACTATAGTAACCTATCAGCTATTTAACTTTACTAAATATAAATAACAAAAAAGGGCGAGACAACGAACCCTCATTTAAATCAGGTCCTTATCCCATCCCTCAGTGTTATTATTTTATGCTTAATTTTGCTCTAACCTTTTAATTTTTTTACAAGTGAAGATTTTAATCCCACTAGTCCAATTTTATCAACTTTCGCGTCGATGTCATGACCGTCGTCAGGTTCAACTATTTTTATACTTTTTACTTTCGTACCTTGTTTGATTACAAATGATGTACCTTTTACTTTTAAATCTTTAATAACTGTAACAGCATCTCCATCAACTAATTCCTGTCCATTAACATCTCTAGTAATTTGAGCTTCTTTATTCTCATTATTTTCAACTTCAGACCATTCGTGACCACACATAGGACAGACAAATAAATTTCCATCTTCGTATGTATAACTTGAATCACATTCTGGACAATTAGGTAAAGTATATTCCATGCTTTGACCTCCATTAAATTATTGTCTTGCTTTTAATCTACCATATTATAAAATATATACTCTTTTTTCTCTACATTTTTGTTAAAATCGTCATTTATTTTTAACCTTATTTCCTCTAAATTATCCTACCAAAAAGCCTATATAGTATATTTTTTTGATAATATTAATACTTTCATCTTCTTATCTTTTTCGATTAATATAAATAAATATGTTTATTTATATTAATAAGTGGAAAAGTACTTGTGTCACAAATCTTAAAGGAGGTTTTTATAATGAGTAAATTTGACGAGTTTAAAGACAAAGCAAAAGATAAGGTTGACGAAGTAAAGAACGATAAAGATAAGCAAAAAGAAGTGAAAGATCAAGCTTCAGATAAAGCAAAAGACTTAAAAGATAAATTCTAATTTTATAAACTAAAAAATGAGCTGGGATATTAACTATTATGTCCCAGCTCATTTTGGTATTAAGCGACGATTAGTACAATAAAAACTAATACTACTAAAAAATCATCGCTCAATTTTTAAAATTAGTTACGCTTATGCAACCGTATGGTATCTATTTTTAAATTCTAATAAATTTAAAATGTTAACCTAAATCAAGTTTTGTTTCTACTTCTTCTTTTACACTGTTAAAATCATATTCACTTTGGTCTAGGGATCTGCCTGTTTCTGCAACGCTTTTTATACTTTGTATTTGAAACTGCCAACCTGAAAAATCTAAAATGATATGCGGAAAGTCAAACGGTAAAAATTCATCTAATATAAGTACTGTTTCGCTCCCACTATCATACAAATCAAATCTTACTGCACCGGTACTCCATGTGTAACCAATAGCTATATTATCTTCGAAAGCGGTAATTTCCATTTCTACGTCGTCTTGTTCATCCATATGAAATGTCATCTTACCACCAACTATACGTTCCTCAAATGATAATTAAGGAAACCATTTCTGAACACCCTCAGTCGTACTTAATAAATTAAAAACAGTTTCACTATCTTTCTCAATATTTATTTTCAGTGTTTGATAAGCACCTTGGTCATCCTTTGCATATACAGCTTCCATTTCAAACTAACCTCCTCACACAAATCAAAAAAAATAATTGTATTATTAAATTTTGTCGTAAGACAACAATAATCTTTTATTAAAACAATACCTTTGTATTAATCTGGCCTTAGAATTGATGTCTTTGCATAAATTTTTTAATAAATTCCCATTAGAACTAGGATTATTTCACTTTAGCCATCTACTATTTAAATGACTACTCAACTTGATTACCTACTTCTCTCTCTGATTGTTCGCTTCCAATTTACGCGCTTTTCTTGTATATCTCAAATAAATTAATGCAAGTAAGATAAACCATATTGGTGATAATACGATACCCATTCTCGTATCGGGAACAAGGAATAAAATGATCAATACAAAAACAAAGAATAATTGAACCATTCTTGCCATGTTTATGCCACCTGGTAATTTAAAGGCACTTTTTTTATGATTTTCTGGGTGTGATTTAACATATTTCGCATAAGAATGCATGATAAACATCCACACAATAACTAACAATATAGTTGATATTGCTGTTACATAAAAGAATACTTGCGTTGCGTTAGGTATTAAGTAATTAAGTAATACTGTTATAGACAATAATGCACAAGTCACTAAAATTGCTATGTACGGTACACCTTTTCTATTTGTTTTCATCAATAAATGATGTGTTTGCTTTTTCTCTGATAAGCCGAAAAGTATTCTACTGTTGGCAAAGATACCACTATTACAAGCAGAAGATGCTGCTGTTAATACTACAAAATTGATAAGTCCTGCCGCAAATGGCACGCCAATTAATGCAAACAAGCTAACAAAGGGACTATTATTTGGATCAATATCTTGCCATGGAATAATAGACATCATTACCGCTAATGCTCCCACATAAAATAATAAAATTCTTATAGGTACACTATTAATTGCTTTCGGTATCGTTCTTTCTGGATTCTTAGTTTCACCTGCTGTAATACCTAAAATTTCAATACCAGTAAAAGAAAAAACTACCATTTGGAACGACATAAAAAAGCCAGATGCTCCATGTGGAAAGAATGAGCCGTTATTAAAAATATTAGCTACACTCGTATGACCAAAAGGTGTCTGTATCGCAAATACTATCATTACAATACCTACAATGATCAATGCAATTATTGTAACTACTTTTATAATTGCGAACCAAAATTCTAATTCGCCAAACATTTTTGTACTTGTTAAATTAAAGGCCATTAATATCAAAATACATGATAAGGATGTAATCCAGTTAGGTAAATCTGGTATCCAAAATTCTACATATTTCGCAACTGCTGTAATTTCAGCCATACCAGATGTAATCCAAGTTAGCCAATAAGTCCAACCAGTCACAAACCCTGCAAAAGGCCCTATTTGATGGTGTGCAATGTCTGCAAATGTTTTGTATTCTGTATTATGTAATAGCATTTCTCCCATTGCACGCATAAACATAAACAATACGAAACCTACAATAATATAAGTGAGTAAAATGGATGGCCCCGTTAAACTAATGGATTGTCCTGCACCTAAGAATAAGCCTGTTCCAATAGCTCCACCAATCGCAATAAGTTGAATATGTCTATTGCTTAACTCTCTGTTTAAAGTATTCGTCATAAAACTAGCCCCACCTCAATTGTTTTTAAGCACACTTAATATATGCTCAGTTTATTTCCCCTTTTTTTTAACATAAATAAACTAATTCAATTATTACATGCATATATCTCACAATGCTTGGTTGTATAATATTCTTTTTTCTGAAAATTACAACTATTGATATAAAATTATTTAAATATCATTGAGTTTTTACAACTTTTTATTTTTCAACACATTAATTGATTAAAATACAAGTATTTAAATTGTCTGAGAATTAAATTTCATTTTTAGATGAAGCTTTTATAGCTGTTATTTCACTTTTCATTAAAAAGTATTCAAATAATTCAAATAATGTTTGTAATAGATGTACTAGTTCTATACACTGAATTAAACACTTCATTAAAAATATATTTATGAGTGGATAGAAAGTTTGGTGTAAATGGAAAAAGATAAAAAGAAATTGTTACGTAAGATGGTAAAACCGTTTGAGAAAACAAGCTACACAAAGAGTACAATTCAAATAATCAATACAATAATCCCTCTCCTTGCATTATTAGTAGCAAGTGGATTTTTATATCAAGTACATTGGTCATTAGCAATTATTAGTAGTATTTGTGCTTCCATATTTTTAATTAGAACATTCATTATTTTTCATGACGCATGTCATGGTTCATATCTAAAAAAACAGAAGCATAATGATTTATTAGGTAATGTGACCGGTTTCTTGACCTTCTTTCCTTATCGAAAATGGCGTAGAGAACATTTAATGCACCATGCAGGTAGTGGGAATTTGGAGAAACGTGGCATTGGAGATATTTGGGTCATGACAGTTGAAGAATATCAAGCGTCGTCTCCTTTTAAACGTTTAACTTATAGATGCTATCGCAATCCATTTGTAATGTTTGTTTTAGGACCATTTTTCTTAGTATTTGTATCTAATCGCTTTAACGTAAAAGGTGCTAAAATAAAAGAACGTACGAATACATGGCTCAATAATATTTTATTATTAGTTATTTACGGTTCCCTTATTTATCTATTAGGTGCCAGTCAATTTTTTGCTATATTCGCGCCTATGGTCTTTATTTCTGGAATGATAGGTATTTGGCTTTTTTATATTCAACATACTTTTGAAGATTCCTATTTTGAAGAGTCATCCGAATGGGATTACGTTAAAGCAGCTATTGATGGTAGTTCATACTATAAATTACCAAAATTCATTCAATGGGTAACTGGTAATATTGGATATCACCATGTACACCATTTAAATCCTAGAATTCCAAATTATGCTTTAGAAGCTACGCATGACAATGTTACACCATTACATCATGCAACCTCGATTACAATTACTGAAAGTTTTGCTTCATTAAAATTCAAATTATACGATGAAAGTCATAAACGTTTTATCACATTTAAAGAATTTGCATTACGACAAAAAAAGCCTTCCTAAATGCAACATTACTTATACTGAAATAAAATATAATTACATTAATACACTACTTAGTTCTCAAATTCCATGAGGATTAAGTAGTTTTTTTACGCCAAAAATACTTTGCACGTTGTTTTAAAAAAATAATAAATTAATTATGTTTTAAACGATTAGCAAAGCTAATCTTATTTTTATCATTTAATAAATAATTCAAAACAAATAATTATTACATTGCACAAATATACGAAATAAATTATAATACTTATCTATGTCACAATATAATATAAATTTTAAAAAGAGGAGAATGTTATGTTTATAAAGAAACATGAAAAATTTGGTATTCGCAAATATAAATTGGGGGCTGCATCAGTACTTTTAGGTACTTGTCTAGCTATTGGTTTAAGTGCTTCTGGGGAGGCAAAGGCATCAGAGACAACGAATGAAGAAACAAAAATCGATTCAAAACATATAGATTCAAATAATCAAAATAGTGTAGCAGAAAGTGAAAGCAATACATCAAATGAGGTTGCTACTAACAGTGAAATAACTGCACCTAATGATACATCATTAAATGTAAATGTTGTTCAAAAGACGGAATCCATTAACAACGATAAAAAAATAGAAGCAGCTAAAACGTTAGAAATTGAAGATAATACTAAACTTGAAGCACCATCCCAAGAAGATATCAACGATAGAAACGAAAATGCTAAATTAGATACGATTAGCGACAATAAAGCCACTAATTTTGATGAACAAGCATCATCTAATTCTGTACCAACTTCACAAAATGAAACTACGCCATCTGCCACTACATCCGAACAAAACACATCACAGAAAAATGAAGTAAGTGAACCTAAGAAAGAGGAAAAACAAATATCATCACTTGAGAACATTACTTCACCAAAACGCACAATCTCTACATATAATGCTGCGAACCCAAACC
This sequence comes from Staphylococcus sp. Ze2, assembly GCF_048568365.1. Taxonomy (NCBI): domain Bacteria; kingdom Bacillati; phylum Bacillota; class Bacilli; order Caryophanales; family Staphylococcaceae; genus Staphylococcus; species Staphylococcus sp. Ze2. The sequence goes on from NZ_CP183486.1 coordinate 2,643,258, forward strand.
TTGAAGTAGCTAATAATGAAAATGTAGGCGGTAAAGATGTAAGTGATAAAATCACTATAGTTAATAGCAATATTGAATCGAATGATACAATTAGGCCACACAATGGTGAAAGATCAACTTTAAAATACGAATTAACATTCGACGAGGGTGTTAAAGAAGGCGATTACTTTGATATTTCACTTTCTAATAATGTTAATACACGTGGCGTATCTGCTATAAGTAAAGTGCCAGAAATTAAAAATGGTGAAACAATTATTGCAAATGGAAGTATTTTAGAAGACGGTAAAATTAGATATAGATTCACAGATTATGTAAATAATAGAGAGAACATAAAAACAAACTTATCTTTAAATTTATTTATTGATCCTAAAACAGTTCCTCGTGATAGTAATCAATCAATTATTGCGACAATAAATGGGAAAGAAACTCAAAAAGATGTTTATGTAAAATATTTAAATGGCATAAATAATGTTGGTTTAAGTGTTAATGGTAGTATTGTTTCATTAAACAAACAAAATAATACTTTTACACACCTTGCATACATTAATCCAAATAATTTTAAAATTCCTGCTGCTACCGTCTACGGTCAAATTATTAACGGAAACAAACCAGATGGTAACCTACTATCTGTAAAAGTCTTTAAAGTAATGAAGCCAAATGAATTAAATCAAAGTGTATATGCTGACACGTCAGATACTTCAATGTTTCAAGATGTTACTAACGACATTAATTTAAATGTTACTAATGGTAATTATCAAATAGACTTTGATAATTTAGATAGTGTCTATGTAGTAAAATTTGATAGCACTTATGACGGTGATGCACAATCATTAACATTTAGAACAACACTTTCAGGATTTTCACCATATTATAAAGATTATTACTCACAAGCAAGCTGGGATAATGGAGTATTATTCTATCAAAACAATGCTGATGGAGAAGGATCTGATCCGAAACCTAAACCAACGCCGGATCCTGAACCAACTCCGGAACCTGAACCAACTCCGGAGCCTGAGCCAACTCCGGACCCTGAACCAACTCCGGATCCTGAACCAACTCCGGAGCCTGAGCCAACTCCGGACCCTGAACCAACTCCGGAGCCTGAGCCAACTCCGGACCCTGAACCAACTCCGGAACCTGAACCAACGCCGGACCCTGAACCAGCGCCAGATCCTGAGCCAACACCTGATCCTGAGCCAATTCCGGAGCCTGAGCCAACGCCGGACCCTGAACCAACTCCGGAACCTGAACCAACGCCAGATCCAGAGCCAACTCCGGACCCTGAACCAACGCCGGACCCTGAACCAACGCCGGACCCTGAACCAGCGCCAGATCCTGAGCCAACACCTGATCCTGAGCCAATTCCGGAGCCTGAGCCAACGCCGGACCCTGAACCAACTCCGGAACCTGAACCAACGCCAGATCCTGAGCCAACACCTGATCCTGAGCCAATTCCGGAGCCTGAGCCAATACCTGATCCTGAGCCAACTCCGGATCCTGAGCCAACACCGGAACCAGAACCAACTCCGGATCCTGAGCCAACTTCGGATACTGAACCAAATATAGACCCATCATCTAAGGATAATGAAATTCAATTTCCACCTAATAATCGCAATAATGTGGTTAAACTTGAATCACAAGAAGATACAAACTTAAATATAAAAGCTATCAATGCTAGTACGGCGGTAAAATCTAGTCAAATCGCAACAGATACAGAAGCAGTAAATTCACTTGCAAAAACAAATACTTCACAGCATACAAATGAAAAGAAACAATTACCTAATACTGGTGAAAAAGAGCGCAGTACAACTATGTGGAGTAGCTTCTTACTATTATTAGGATCTACACTACTCTTCTTTAGAAAAAAGAAACAAGAAGAAAAATAAAACTTCTCGATAAACAAAAACTAGAATGACTTATTTACTGCCATTAAGTGCATTTTAAAACCTAAATGTATTGAACTTTACAATTTTTATGAGTTATATCTAAAATTAATAGCTGAATCAACTTAAATAGTTTTGTTAGCACCTTAGTTACCGCTTCGTATTAAAATACGCTTCAAGAAATAACCTAAAAAGTTATTTTCTTGAAGCGTATTTTTTCATAAATATTATAATTAAACTGATAAATTTAATTTATCGTGAATATTTTCAATGTCTTCTGGTGTCGTTTGACAGCAACCACCAATTATTTTAACATTATGCTTTAACCAATCTGGTATTTGTTCAATAATTAAGTGGCTATCCCCCATACTCTCCCACTGTTTTGTTTCCGCATTGTATTTTGCGCCACCATTAGGATAAAGTGCAATTGTCTGTGGCAAATCAGCAAGTCCTTTAACTATAGCTTGATTTATACCCTCTACAGATGAACAATTAATACCAAAAACCGGAATTTCTTTTTTATAATTTTTGATAAACTCACATAAGTATTCAAATTTAGTACCATCAGATAAATCACCTGAATCATCTACCGTTACAGATAACCAAAATGTCTGGTCTTTATAATGTGGCACAATATACTCAATAATAGCTTTAACCTCATCAAAGTTAGGCACCGTTTCAAAAACAAAATCATGTATCCCTCTTGTAATCAATGCATCTATACGGGCACGATGAAATTCAAAATAGTCCTCGTTGCTTAATTGATAATCACCTGTGTACTCAGAACCATCACTTAAATATGCACCATAAGGTCCTAAACTACCAACGATTACTTGCGTAGCAATGCTCGAATCCATGATTTGATCAACTGCCGTAGTAAATAATTGTTCTATTTCAACATTTTTTAGTCCAATATCTGAAAAAGTTTGATAACTTGCTTGATATGTACTCGTAAGTAATATATCTGCGCCTGCATCTGTAAATGATTGATGCGCTTCTTTTATTTTAACTGGATTATTTTTTAATACTTCACTCGACCATAATGATGAATTTAAATTACATCCAGCTTGTTCCAATGTTGTTGCTAATCCACCATCTAACACTAGTGGTGATTGACTTTCTAACTTTTCTAGTAACCTCATTTATTTGCCTCATTTCTTGTGATACTTAATAAAATAGTATAATAATGCTATCGCTGCAAAAGGCACACCGAAATAAAGCGCTGGTGCTTGATTAGAGTCAAAAACCATACCGATACACGATACTAAGCACAAAATAAATCCAATAATAGGTACCGATTGATGTATTTTCAAACTATGATCGACTCTTTTAGCATTAAAGTAAGAAACACATATACTCATCCAAACAATTACTACGGCTAATCCAGCAATAGAAACAAGTACTACATATAGCGAATCCGCTGCATAAATACTTGAAAATAAAGCTAACAAACCACCTATCATACTAAATAACGTTGCATTTACAGGCATACGATATTTATTTAAATGTCCAAACCATTTAGGAAACACACCTTCGTTTGATAAACTCCATATCATTCTGCTTGCAGCATATAACCCTGAATTGGCTGCAGATAATAAAGCAGTAATAATCACTAAATTCATAATGTCTCCAGCATATGGGATTCCCATTTTTTGAAAAATCACCACGAAAGGACTTTCTAGTGATTTCCCTTGATAACTAGGAATTAATATCGAGATAATAACCATCGTTCCGATAAAAAAGATAATAAGTCTCCATAAAGTTGCGCGTATCGCCTTAGGAATAACTTGTTTAGGATTTTCAGTTTCACCAGCTGCAATTCCTATTAACTCCGTTCCACTAAAAGCATAATTCACAGCCAACATTGTTAAAAATACTGCCCCTATACCATTAGGAAAAGTCGGATTAGTGTATCTCTGTGTAATTGTATTTATGCCTTCATATCCATTGTAATGGATTATACCTAAGATGACGCAAATACCTAAAATAATAAATACAATAATCGTAATCACTTTTACCATCGAAAAATAAAATTCAACTTCTGCATAAAACCTTGTCGATATGATATTAAAGATCAATACCAATATAATCGCACTAGCAGCAAATATGTATTCTGGTATTTCAGGAAACCACCTTTGCATCAAAATACCTACTGCAGTAAATTCAGATCCTAATGCTACCGTCCACGTTAACCAATAAAACCATGCAACAATGTACCCCACAGAAGGGTGAATATATTTACTGGCATATGTATGAAAGCCCCCTGTTACAGGATGTTTAATAGCTAATTGCCCTAAACAAAGCATGACTAAGTATACGAGAATTGAACCTACTAAGTAAGACAATACAGTTCCCAGTGGACCTGCTTGCTGTAGTGTATATCCAGAACTTAAAAATAAACCTGTACCAATGACACCGCCAAAACTTAATAACATAAGGTGACGTTGTTTCATAGCACGTTTGAATGTCGTTTGTTCCATTTTATGTGCTCCTAATCTTTAAGTGCTAAATATATAATTTTTTATATTATTATTCATTCTATTGATTTCTGAAAATTTAGTCAATATAAAGTTACAAAATATACTACTCAAAATTTACCGCTATTTGTGCATATAGCAGTAAATTAGATAAAAAAGTAAGCGCTATCTTTTTTAACTGAATTTTCTAACTTTTATAAAAATTCAGTTTTTAGTATTGATTTTCATTCTTCACAGCCTTAACATGAAATATAAGTAACAGATAAAGGAGATATGTAATGACAGAACATAATGATTTAGTAACTTCAACACAAGAAATTACGAAAGAAGCTTTACATAAATTAGGTTTTGACGATGGCATGTATGAACTTATCAAAGAACCTTTAAGATTTTTAGAAGTACGTATCCCTATCCGTATGGATGACGGTACGGTTAAAACATTTACTGGTTATCGTGCACAGCACAATCATGCTGTCGGTCCTACTAAAGGTGGCATCCGTTTCCATCCCGATGTAAATAAAGAGGAAGTTAAAGCGTTATCTATGTGGATGACTTTAAAATGCGGCATCACCAACCTACCATTTGGTGGTGGTAAAGGCGGCATCATTTGTGATCCTAGACAAATGAGCAATCAAGAGTTAGAACATTTATCTCGTGGTTATGTTAAAGCCATTTCACAATTTGTTGGTCCTGAGAGTGATATTCCGGCACCGGATGTTTATACTAATCCACAAATTATGTCTTGGATGATGGATGAATATAGTAAGATTAACCGTTCCAATGCTTTTGCATTTATTACGGGCAAACCTCTTTCTTTAGGCGGTTCACAAGGACGTAACCGTGCCACTGCGCTAGGTGCAGTCATCACAATTGAAGAAGCAACAAAGCGTAGAAATATTGATATTAAAGGGTCTCGTGTTGCGATTCAAGGCTTTGGTAATGCTGGAAGCTTTATCGCAAAAATCCTACATGATATGGGCGCTAAAATTGTAGCCATATCTGAAAGTTTTAAAGCGTTACATGATCCGAATGGTTTAGATGTTGATCATTTAGTTGAACTTAAAGAGCAGCATGGTAGAGTCACAAATTTATTTGATGATGCTATACCTAAAGAACAATTATTTGAGGTTGATTGTGATATCTTAGTACCTGCCGCACTATCTAATCAAATCACTGAGGATAATGCGCATCAAATCAAAGCAAAAATTATAGCTGAAGCAGCTAATGGACCGACAACTCCAGAAGCGACACGTATTTTAACTGAGCGTGACGTCTTGATTATTCCTGATGTCTTAGCTAGTGCTGGTGGCGTAACCGTCTCTTACTTTGAATGGGTACAAAATAATCAAGGTTACTATTGGCCTGAAGCTGAAGTTAATATGAAGCTACGTGAAAAAATGGTAGAAGCGTTTAATACAATATATGACTTAGCAGAAGATAGAAAAATGGATATGCGTTTAGCTGCTTATGTCTTAGGAATCAAGCGTACTGCTGAAGCATCACGTTTCCGCGGTTGGGCTTAATGCTTAATACGTATCACGCAAGTTTATAAATCATTTAAATAGAGATTGCTTATAACATCCACTAGCGTTAAATGACGCTAGTGGATGTTTTATTTTATCACTAACCTACCACTAAATATGCACTACTTAATCTCTTGAAATTAGCTTTCTATCTTAAAAATCATTTTTATAACAGTGTATATCATATAGCTAATACTTCCACCTTCTAAAAATTCGAATTTTCAGATTTATTTGAAATACAAAATAATAATCTATATACTTATTTACAATAAAGGGGATGATATACATTATGAAAAATAATATCTACGGTAATGTTCCATGTTTTTTAAATAGTAAGAACCTAACTCAAAAAAACACTTTAGACACAGATGTCATCGTTTATGGTGCGCCGTTTGAAGGTGAAAGTACTTGGGGTGATTATACTGGTGTTGAATTAGGCCCAAAACAAATACGTGTTTGTTCGGCACGTTACAGTCAATATTTACCCGAGTTAAATCATATTGATATCAGTGAACACTTAACTATTGGAGATGTCGGCGATGTTCCATTTGTAGCACACGACAATAAACAAAGCTATGATAATATTGCTAATTTCACTAAACCTCTTTGGGAAAGCGGAAAATTCTTAGTAGGGTTTGGCGGTGAACACGGTGTTACATATCCTATCCTTAAATCTTTAACAGAAACTGGTAAAAAAGTAGGCATCATACATTTAGACGCCCACTATGATAATATGCCGGACTATGAAGGTGAACATTATGCACGTAATACACCTTTTATGCATCTTTACAATACCGATGGCATACGAAATGAAAGTATTATTCACACAGGTATTCACGGACCTCGAAACCAACCTGCTACAGGTCGTTATGCTCAACAAGCTGGGGCTGTTACTTTAACAATTAATGATATTCGTGAAGCTCAGGATTTAAAAAAATATGCACACGATATTTATGAACAAGCGAGTCAAGATGTTGATGTTGTGTATTTAACAATTTGCAGTGATGTATTAGACTTTGCATTTAATCCAGGAGGACCAGTAGATGGTAACGGCATCACCTCTTATGAATTATTAACAATGATTCATGAATTTGGTAAATTAGGTCTTTGTGGCATGGATTATGTAGAAGTATATCCAATGATGGATGCCAACCAAAACTCAGCTCACTTTGTCTCTACAGCAGTACTATATGTGCTTGCTGGCCACGTCGCTTATTTAAATCAATCAAAATAATTTGAGGAGTGGTTTAATTGCTAAAAGGTGCTAAGAAAGTTTTACGTTCGCTTGGTCCAGGAATGATTATTACTGCCTCTTTTATTGGTCCAGGCACTGTGACGACCATGACTCAAAGTGGCGCAGGATTTGGATATAGTTTACTTTGGGCGGTAGTATTTTCCATCATCGCCACAATCGTACTGCAAGAGATGATTATTCGTTTATCTCTTGTCACCCGTGAAGGTTTGGGTGAGGCCATCCAAGACTTATTTAAACATAAAATTGGTAAGCTGATTATAGTTTGGTTCACTTTAATTGCTGTCACCATTGGTTGTGCAGCATATATCAGTGGTGACTTGATTGGCACCTCACTCGGAGCTTCATATTTACTGAATTTACCTGAACATTGGGTAGCGCCCGTAATTGGGATCATTATATTACTAATCGGCTTATTTGGTAACTATCGTTTTTTAGAAAAAATAATGATTTTACTCATGGTTATTATGGGCATTATATTCATTACTACTATGATTGTTATTAAGCCAGATGTTATAGGTATCTTAAAAGGGGTTTTTGTTCCTACAATACCAAATGGTTCAATCCTAACTGTCATTGCACTTATTGGTACAACGGTTGTACCCTACAATTTCTTCATTCATTCTACTGCAGTCCATGAAAGATTTGGTCACATAAAAGAACTAAAATTTGCCCGTTGGGATACAATTATTTCCATCTCAGTTGGTGGTGTTATTTCCGCAGCGATATTAATCTCTGCTGCCACTTTAATCCAAGGTAAAGAGATCACAAGTGTGATCCAACTCGCAGGGCCACTGGAACCCGTGTTAGGTGATGCGGCTCCAATCGCAATCAGTGTAGGTTTATTTGCTGCAGGTCTATCATCAGCTATCGCTTCACCCACAGGCGCTGCTGCTACTATCAGTAGCCTACTTGGCTGGCAAGGTGGTATGAAAAGTAAAAAGTACAAAGCAGTATTTACCATTATCATAATTATAGGTATTATCACTTCAGCCTTAGGCTTTGAACCGCTTCAAGTATTACTCATTGCTCAAGCCTTAAATGGTATTATCTTACCTATTGTTGCTATTTTAATTTTTATTATTATTAATAAGAAAAACTTAATGGGTCACTTTGCAAATACCATTTGGCTTAATATTATTGGGGGCATCGTAGTTTTAGTCGTAAGCTTTTTAGGCATTTATAGTTTGATAGATGCTATTAATACTTTTATGTCATAATCTTTTATCATTTAGTTCCATAGCCTAATTGTCTCTCGCCTCCCTATATAAAACTTTTCAAGCTACTAATCATCTGTATTCATAGGAGATTAGTAGCTCTTTTATTTTTTAGGGTAAATTATAACTTCTCTATTTTCTTTCTCTCTTATTACAAAAAATTGTTACAATAACTTCATTTTTCTACATTCATATTTATAAATAGTAAAGCAAAATAACATTTTAATAATAATTAAATTGACTGCTTAAGTCATAAGGTCAAAACACTATGTTAACTTTGTAGCACTATAAATAACATAGTAATACAAATATTTTTATTCAATAAAATATTGTTACACAAACTTATTTTTAATTGTTTTTAATAATATTTATGTTAATATTTATACTAACTATATAATAAGGGAGATAAATAATGAAGAAATATAAGATGTCTACAGTTCAAGATGAATTTATTCGTATTGAAGAACGTCACGAAAATACAAGTATTAATAATATAGCTGGTATTATTCATATAAAGAAACAACTTAACTACCAACAAATTAACGACGCCTTCAATAAAGTGATTGAACAACACGACACACTTAGAATTAGATTCACTAAAGAAGATAGCGAATATAGGCAGTATGTTGCTGACTATGAGGAGCAACATTTTGAATTCTTAAATTTTCACGATGATCAAGTGAACTATGATAAGTGGCTTAAAAATAATACGAATAGAAATTTATTTATCTCAGATGAAAACTTGTACCATGTAAAAGTAGTAAAATGTCCGGATGGGCATATGGGAATTTTTATAATATTACACCACTTGATAATCGATATTTGGGGAATTACTATCATTATAGATAATTTTGTAAAAAAATTAATAGGTAAAAAGAACGAAATGATATCAAATTCAACTTACTTAGAAATAATTACAAATGAACAAGATTATAAATCATCTAAAAGATTTATTAAGGATCAAGCTTTTTGGCTTAAAAGAACTAAATATTTTGAAAATAACTCTCTTTTTGAAGATAACAGATTAAATAGTATAGTTGGAGAAAGACTTCGCATTGATTTATCAGATAAATTAAGTGCAAAAATTAATCATTTTTGTACTAAAAATGCAATTAGTGTAAGTAACCTTTTCACAGCAATCATGCATATTATTAAACATAAAAAAACACGCGCAAAAACCACTTCAATTGGAATGGTGATACATAATAGAAATGGGCAAAATGAAAAACAATCAACTGGATTGTTTGCAAAATACTTACCAATGATAGTCGAAATAAATAATGACTTATCTATAACAGACTTTTTATACATAGTAAAATTGGAAAGTCTTAATTTATTAAAATACAGACACTATCCATTTAGATATATTGTTAAAAATTGTAAAAATAGAAAAGGATTAAAAGATTGTTTTATTTCCTTTCAAAATGCAAAATATGATGCAGAATTTATAAAAGATGGATTTACTGATGAGTGGTTGAGCAATGGTACAAATGTCGCTCCACTGGGTATAAACATTTGTAATAGAAGTAACAAAAATAATTTAGAGTTTGATTATGCCTATCAAACAGATGTATTGGATAAAGCGGGAATCTATCGCTTACACGAAACAATTCTAAATGTATTTAATAAAATATCAGAAAATCCCGAACAAAAAATTAGTGAAATGAATATAAGTTTAGAGGAAGTCTTAATACATTAATAACTTCTATAGGAAGATGATAGAAAATGTAACTTCGAATTACATAAAATAGTTAACTAAAAGACATATTAAACCCCTCACTACCTTCATTACGTAGCGAGAGGTTTATATACATATGATAATAGCTTTACGTCTAATTTTAATCTAGTATTTGCTTTAGTTTTTCAAACATTTCATTATATCCTTCTTCTGTTTGCTTTTTAGCAGCTTCCTTTGTTTGTTCATATGATTGCTTATTAATTGTGTCATTTAAGGAAACTTTTAAACCTTGATTAAATTTAACTTGTGTTTCATTTTCTAAACCTATAAATTCAACAGTTATGATATCTTCTAAATCACTAAATTGAGGCATTTTAAATGAATACATCAATTTATATGGTTCTACAATATCCATATATGTACCTGTCGCTCTATATGTTTCACCCCTTCTTTCATCAACTATCTCCCAATCACCATTAATTTCAAACTGATTCTGTGCGACTTTATTTGTTTCTTTAGAGGTATACAACCATTGTTTAAAAATCTTTGGTTCTGTCCACGCCTCAAACACTTTTTCAACCGAAGCGTTCACTTTAAATTCTATATCTAAATTTACAATTTCCCATTCCACAACAGTCATCCCCTTAGCATTATGAGTTACTATATCATTTCCCCTTTTTATACCTATAAATCACAAATACCTAGTATTTTCAGTTGCATAGTTAACTATTTCAAATTGTATTAGAACTATAAATTTACATCAATGCACTAACATTACGCATAATACGTGCTTTTTTGTAACCATGTAAATCATGCAATTCTTTATAAGCGCTGAATAATTTTTTATAAATACGTGCTTGTTGAGGGTCTGGTTCTACTTGATAAAGTACTGGTTCTTTCATCGCTTCTATAGCTGAATTGAAATCAGAATGCACACCTCCACAAATAGCACCTAAGATTGCTGCACCGATGGCTGGTGCATATTCACTATCAATTACAGTAATCTTCTTATTCAATATATTGGCATAGATTTCCATGAGCAAACCATTCTTTTTAGGAATACCCCCACAAGCAAATACATGATCAACTTCCATTTGCCATCCTTGGTATTGCTGCATAATCATTTTTGCACCAAACGCAGTTGCTTCTAAATATGCACGATAAATTTCCTCATGTCTTGTCTGCAAAGTCATACCAAAGAGGCTACCTTTTAAGTTACTATCACTTAATACGCTACGATTACCGTTATGCCAATCTAGAGCAATAAGGCCACTTTCTCCTGGATAAAGTTGGGCAGCCTTTTCATTAAGTAAATCAAATATGGAAATACCACGTGATTCTGCTGCTTTAACATAATCATAAGGCGCTTGCTTCGCGACATATTCAAATAAATCACCCACTGCCGTTTGACCCGCTTCATAAGCATACAAGTCCGGAATGATGGCTCCTTTAACTGATCCAGAAATACCAGGCACTTTATGTTGTTCTTTATTAAGCATTAAATGACATGTGCTAGTCCCCATAACCATAGTCATTTCTTTATCTTTTTCTGAACCAATACCTAATAAACTTGCATGTGCATCAATGATAAACGGACTGACTTGTGTATCTGGAGACAAACCTAGTTTTTCTGCCATCTCCTTGCATAAAGTACCTACACTATCACCTATACTGACTACTGGTGCATCAACCTTTGTACGTACAATATCTGATAAATCTGAGTCTACTTTATCAAATAAATCATAATGAAATCCTGTCTCTGCTTCCCAAAATGATTTGAAACCCAAACCACAATTAGACCTTACATTTTGACCAGTAAGTCGATTTACAATCCAGTCGCCTGCTTCCATAATATTTGCTGTAACAGCCATAACTTCAGGCGCTTTATTGTTAACTTCCATGATTTTAGGAATCATCCATTCACTACTAACGTTAAATCCGTAGTAACCCAACCATCTATTTTTACCTTCTAATGCCGTCTTAAATAATAAATCTGCTTCATCTTGTGCGCCATGGTGTTTCCACAACTTTACATAAGCATGCGGATTATCTTGAAAACCTGATTTATTGTGTATGGGTTCCATTTGTTCATCTACAAATATAACTGTTGAAGATGTAAAATCAATACCTATACCAACGATTTCAGATACTGAAATATTGGCTTTTTCAATAATGGTAGGAATACCTATCTCAATAATTTCCATATAATCATTGGCATTTTGGAGAGCAAAGTTTTGGGGGAGTTTTTCTCCACCTAATTCACCTTCTATAGTGCCATGTGTATAGTTTCTTATATATTGCTCTTCAATTTCCCCATTTTCAGTATTAATCAAAAATGCCCTGCCTGAACCTGTACCAAAATCAATACCTATGCTGTAAGTCATTGTGTAATCCCCCATTCAATTCTCTATAAGAAAACGCTTTCTTAAAGCATAATTAAGTTCACAGTAAAAATCAACATAAAAAATCATAAAACAACAAACAACTGCATAATAGAACAAAATTAGTTTGACAAATACAAGTGTAAGCGTTTACTATTGGCGATATAAACATATATAAACAAATATTATCAAGGAGATGCGCAAATATGAAAATTCAATCGAATGCTTTCCGATTAACTGAACCTGGTCAATTCGAACAGGCTACACTTATTCATGACTATGATGAAAGAGATATTATTATTAGACCAACTAAAGCAAGTGTCTGTCATGCAGATTTACGCTATTACACAGGTAATCGTCGTCCCGAAGCACTCGCAAAAAAATTACCTATGGCACTCTTTCATGAAGGAATTGGCATCGTTGAAGATTCCAAGCATCCTGATTTTATCCAAGGTGACAAAGTTGTAATTGTTCCAAACATTCCATCTTACCTACGTAAACAAACTTTTGCACCTTCTCCCTATCAAGATAATTATGATGAGCATGCTTTATTTATGGGAAGCGGCTTTGATGGTATATGCCAAGATCAACTTGTTGTACCTGGAGATAATGTAGTTAAAGTACCTGATACTTTAGATGAAGACGTCGCTTTGTTAGCAGAGTTATGTTCTGTGTCATTATTCCCTATCAATCAACTTGAACATATAACTACAGATAATTCTCCTCAAGTTGCCATATTCGGTGATGGTCCAGTTGGTTACTTAGCAGCTACAGCATTACATTATATTTATGGTATTAAACAAGAACAATTGTTAGTGTTTGGAGCTATCGCAGAAAAATTAGCTGCTTTTGAGAATTTTGCAACGACGCATTTAGTGTTTGACTATGATTTCAAACAACATCGTGGTGTACATACTGTCTTTGAATGTGCTGGAGGTAAATTCTCTGAATCCGCCATTAACCAAGCCATAGACTTAATTGATAGACAAGGTCATATTGTATTAATGGGTGTCACTGAAGATCGTGTTGGTATTAATACGAGAGATGTGCTTGAAAAAGGGTTAACATTTTCAGGGAGTTCTCGTAGTACAAAACGTGAATTCGAACAGCTTATAGATGCTTTTAGTAACAAACAATACCAAAAAGCATTAAGAAAGTTAATCCCTGATACTTATTATGATATTTATGACACAAATGATTTAAAAATAGCGTTAGATGATACAACCGCACACAAAGGATGGAAGAAAACTTATTTACAATATCATTGGAAAAATGACTAAAAAGGGTGGTTTATAAATGAATAATTCAAGTTCTATTCTAGGCATGCCTCGACAAATCATTTGGGGCTATATTGGTATCATCGTCTTTATGATGGGCGATGGCTTAGAGATTGGTTGGCTAAGTCCTTGGTTACATGGACATGGTTTCTCAGTACAAGAAACAAGCTTACTCTTCTCTGCATACGGTGTAACAGTTGCTGTAGCAAGCTGGCTCAGTGGTGTGTTTGCAGAAGCACTCGGTGGTAAACGTACCATGTTGTTAGGCTTAATCTTTTATATTATCGGTACAATTTTCTTTGTTGGCTTTGCAATTCCATCTCAAAACTTAGCACTAATGTTGCCAGCATATGCATTAAGAGGTTTGGGTTATCCCTTATTTGCTTATTCATTCTTAGTATGGATATCATATCGTTCCGAACAAAAGACCCTCGGTGCAGCTGTAGGTTGGTTCTGGTTTGTCTTCACAGGTGGTTTAAATGTTCTTGGTGCACTCTATTCTATTTGGGCAATCGAATATTTAGGACATATAAATACACTATGGAGCTCATTAATATGGGTTATTCTAGGTGCTTTCTTTACTATAATATTAAATAAAGACACACTACCTTCAAACCAAGGTAGTGCTTTAGAAAAACTTAAAGAAGTATTTAAAGGTGTTACCATTGTTGGCGAAGAACCAAAAGTGTTATTGGGTGGTATTGTTCGTGTAATTAATACTACGGCACAATTCGCTTTCCCAGTCTTTTTACCTATCTATTTATCATCTTTTGGTATCCCTACCTCTAAATGGTTGGCGGTATGGTCCACTATTTTTGTTGGTAATATCTTGTTCAACCTTATCTTCGGTGTTGTTGGAGACAAGATTGGTTGGCGTAATACCGTAATGTATTTCGGTGGTATTGGAAGCGGTATTTCGGTACTATTGATGGGCTATGTCCCTATTTGGACAGATGGCAATTTAGCCTTATTAACAATAGTTGGTTTCTGCTGGGGGGCATTTATTGCAGCCTATGTACCACTTTCTGCATTAATACCATCGCTTGTTAAAAAAGATAAGGGTGCGGCTTTATCCGTGCTTAATTTAGGTGCTGGTTTACCTGTATTTGTCGGTCCAATGATTGTTTATCTATTCATTGGTAGTATAGATGCAATTGGTGTCATTTGGGTCCTCGCCATTTTATACTTTATCAGTACGTTCCTAACTTACTTTATTAAAATGCCAAAACATATGCAAAATGATGAATATACCGCATAATTAACAATAGCTAAACAATATAATTAGGAGGTAGTCGTCGATGTTACCAGCAGAACGAGAACAGCATATTATTACATTTTTGAAAGCTAATAAAAAAGCCACAATACACACGTTAGCTAAAGAATTCAATGTCCACGAAGCAACGATTCGTCGTGACTTAAATAAATTAGAACAGTACAACCACATCAAGCGGACACATGGTGGTGTCGTTTTAAATGACACTGAGGTGTGGGATGAATTAAATTTTGATGATCGTGAAACAAGTTATTATTATGAGAAAGTAGCTATAGGTCAAAAAGCTGCCGAATTCATTGAAGCGAACGACACATTGTTTATTGATTCTGGATCGACGACATTACATTTTGCGCGTGCACTTGCACAAAAAAGCAATTTAACAATTATTACAAATGATATACATATTGCTTCTATTTTAAAATCAACATCTAACCAAGTAATCGTTACTGGTGGCACTTTGTATAAAGATAATTACTTGTTAAATGGCATGATGACAAACGAAGCAATTAAACAATTTAACCCTTCTAAATTATTTCTCGCAACACCTGCAATTGATTTAGAAAAAGGGATTACGCATTTTAATGACACACTGGCTTCAACAAAAATACAAATGGTTAAACAAGCCAAAGAAATTTATGTACTTACCGACAGTTCTAAATTTGATAAAGTGTCTCTCCATCATGTTTGTCCAAATGACGCAATTGATGTATTGATAACGGACCAAACTAACTCAAAAATTGATTGGCAAAGTTATCATAATTGTTTTAATCAAATTATTACTGTAAATGTAAACACACAATCTGAATCACCTTAATGTCATTCCCAATATATAAACACCATTTACTATTTGTGAGAACAATAAAGCGTGCATCATTAGGTACTAAACCTAGTGGTGCACGCTTTTTATTTAATTCACTTTAAAATTAAAAAGTTTCAGCTTCCGCAAATTGTGATGTGTAAAGTTGTTTATATGGACCGTCCTGTTGCATGAGGGTTTCATGACTTCCTTCTTCCAAAATTTGGCCATCTTTTATAAATATTATGCGATCTACATCTTTAATCGTTGATAACCTGTGCGCAATAATTAAAGATGTTCGATCTTCTGAAAGTTTCTTAAATGCTTTTTGAATTTTATTTTCTGTTTCAATATCTAGTGCACTTGTTGCTTCATCTAAAATAATAATCGATGGATCTTTCAAAAACATTCTCGCAATCGATATACGTTGTTTTTGTCCACCGGATAATTTTGTACCTCGTTCTCCTACGAGCGTATCAAGTCCAAATGGTAATTCGCTTATAAATGTTTCAAGTTGCGCGTTACGGATGGCATTCCATATCTGTGTTTCATCGGCATCTAAATGGCCATAAACAATATTATCTCTTAGTGTACCAGAGAATAAGAAAACATCTTGTTGGACGACTCCAATTCCTGAACGTAATGATGCTAATTGGATAGAGCGAATACTTTGTCCATCTATTAAAATATCACCTTTATCTACTTCATAAAAACGTGGTAATAACGAACTAATTGTAGTCTTACCACTACCGCTCGGACCGACTAATGCGATCTTCTCACCTTGATGAATCGTTAAATTCATATGATTTAAAATAGGTGTCTCTCCATAGCCAAATGACACATCTTTATACTCAATCGTCTTAGGCTTTGCCGGCATCTTAGTAGCATGTGGATCATCTTGTATTTCGGGGTCTAATG
Source organism: Staphylococcus sp. Ze2 (assembly GCF_048568365.1). NCBI lineage: Bacteria > Bacillati > Bacillota > Bacilli > Caryophanales > Staphylococcaceae > Staphylococcus > Staphylococcus sp. Ze2. The sequence continues at coordinate 2,659,933 of NZ_CP183486.1, forward strand.
ATAAGATTTCTCTAAAATTATTGAATCCTGCAATAGCTTTTGGAAATAATTCGATAATCATGTTAATTTGTTCTAAAGGTTTAAACAATACATTCGTAATCATAATAAATGCTATGATGCCGCCGTAACTTAAGTCCCCATGTAATACGAAATAACTACCTACGATTAACACGATAACTAGCGTTAATTTTTGAGCGATATGACTAATCGTAATATTCCATGACATGTAATTATAAGCCTTTAATTTCGTAGCTCTAAAATTATCATTAATACCATTGAATTTCTGTTGTTCATGACGCTCATTAGTAAATGCTTGAACTAATCTAATACCCCCAACATTATCTGCTATCAATTCATTAAAGCGAGACACATTCGCGAATAGCCCTTTAAACGCTCGAGACATTTTTTGACTGAAATATATAGCTAGTATAAAAACAATTGGCACAACACAAAATGTAATAAGCGCTAATTTCACATCAATCGTCAACATAATTACAAAAGCACCGATTAAAGTCATAATCGAAAGGAATATATCTTCTGGCCCATGATGGGCTGCTTCGCCAATGTCCATTAAATCATTGGTTAGTCGTCCTATTAATTTCCCAGACTTTTGATTATCAAAATACTTAAAATTTAATTTTTGAATATGACCGTATAAATCATTACGCATATCTCGCTCTATATTAGTGCCTAACTTATGCCCCCAGTAGGTAACAACAAATTTAAGCACCGATTCAATAGCAAAAACACCTAGTAATAGTAATCCAAAGATCACAATAAGATTCCAATTATTCGTTGGTAATAGACGATCTATGTATATACTCGTTATGAGTGGAAAGATTAACTCTAATAATCCAACAACTATGGCAGAACCAAAATCTATAAAAAATAATCCTTTATATGGCTTATAATATTTCAAAAATGATTTCACAACATCCCACCCAATCTATAATTTTTAAATGCGCATATGCCATTCATTATGGATTAAGTGATAATTATTATCAATGTTTTTCATAAATAAACTACATTCATTTTGTAATAATGATAGCTACTTACTCTCACTTTCAATATTTTATTAAATCTAAGATACTACATACTTTTACAATAAAAATAAGAGTGGATCAGAAACCAATTTTGTTTACATTGATTTCGTATCACACTCTCTCCATAATAATTACCCATTAATACATTTGTTACAATATTTACTTCGCCATTTTTGACAATGATAATATATGTGGTTAAAGGTATAAAACAATACAACATAACGATTTTGGTTCATTACTGAAACTGGTGTAAGCCATGCAGTCATTTGCTTATTTTCTCCTTCGACCTGTCAATTTACTGATGCCTCAATCAGTTACGAACCCTTTCTAAACTCCAGAATATGATGAGAATCCACCATCGACAGGTACAACTATACCAGTAACAAATCCACTCATATCATGATCCATTAACCAATAAAGTGTACCTAAAATTTCTTCAGGTTCGCCAAAACGATTCATTGGTGTTTGAGATAAAATTTTCGAAGCACGTTCAGAATATGAGCCATCTTCATTACGCAATAGCGCTTTATTTTGGTTTGTTTCAAAGAAACCTGGTGCAATTGCGTTTACACGAATACGACCTGCAAAGTAAGTGCTTAACCACTGTGTAAAGTTACTCACTGATGCTTTAGCACCACTATATGCTGGAATCTTCGTTAATGGTGTAAAAGCATTCATAGATGATATGTTAATAATCGTTCCTGTTTCAACTTCTACCACGTCTTCACCAAATACTTGTGATGGTAAGAATGTACCTGTGTAGTTTAATTTAAACACTTTATCTACGCCTTCTTCAGTTAAATCGAAGAATGTTTTGTCACCGTCTTCATCATACATTTCATCATTCGTTGTAGCATTTGGATTATTACCACCTGCGCCATTAATAAGTACTGAAATTTTTCCAAATTTATCGTTAAACGTTTGTTTGGCTTGTTGCAACGACGATTTATCTAATACGTTAGCTACCATTGCGACGGTTTGTGTTCTTTCTTTATCAATTTCATTTTGTAAGTCTACAATTTTCTCTTCGGAACGTCCTAAAATCCCCACATTCGCACCTTTTTCTACAAGTGCTTTCACAAATGTTGAACCTATTACGCCTGTTGCTCCTGTAATAACGACATTAATGTCTTTAAATTGTGCAGTCATTATTTACTCACTCCTTCAATTAAACCATTAATATATGTTGCCCCTAATGCTCTATCGAACAATCCATAGCCTGCTTTCCCTGTTTCTCCCCAAATCATACGTCCATGATCTGGTCTGATTGTGCCTTTATAGTCTATATCTCTTAATGCTTCTACAACTGCTTTCATATCTACAGATCCATTTTTAGATAAGTGACCTGTTTCAACGAATGAAAATTCATCTAAGCGTTTCACATTACGCATATGCACAAAATGAATATGCTCACCAAATTCACGAATCATAGTTGGCAAATCATTCTCAGCTAATGATCCCAAAGATCCAGTACAGAAGCAGATACCGTTATGTTTATTATCATTTATTGCTAGTAATTGTCTGTAACTGTCATTGTTCTTGATAATACGAGGAATACCAAAAATTGACCATGGTGGATCATCCGGATGAATCGCTAAATCAATATCGTGCTCAATTGCAGTTGGTAAGACTGCGTCTAAGAAATACTTTAAGTTTGCCCACAATTGTTCATCTGACATTTCACGATATGTGGTAATGAGTTGATTCATCTCTGCTCTCGAATAACTTTCGTCCCATCCTGGTAAATTCAAATCTGTTGTTAAAGGATCGACGTCTTTCAACTGATCGTGTTTATAAATTAACGTGTTAGATCCATCATCAAGTTCGTAATCTAGCTGTGAACGTGTCCAATCAAATACAGGCATAAAATTATATGTGACTGTTTTAACGCCATTAGCAGCTAAATTTTTCAATGATGTTTTATAATTTTCAATTAAAGCGTCGCGTTCCGTCGTCCCCATTTTAATTTTTTCACTGACTGGAAGACTTTCTACTACTTCAAATTTTAAGCCTTCCGCTTCAATAGATTGTTTTAGCTGTGAAATTCTTTCGAATGTCCAAACTTCACCAACTGGTATATCGTAAATCGCCGTAACAATATGTTTCATATCTGGAATTTGTTTAATATTTTTTAAAGTTACGGGGTCATCTTCCCCGTACCAACGAAATGATAATTCCATAATTATTCCTCCTTAACTCCTTCAATTTTGAATAAATTAACTGCATTGTTATAACAAATGTCTCTCACCATTTGATCAATGGTTGAGGGTGATAATGCAATTTCTCCTTTTTCAATCTTTTCTCCCAAGAAATTACACAATATTCTTCTAAAATACTCGTGACGTGTATAAGAAATCATGCTACGAGAGTCTGTTAGCATGCCGACAAATTTAGACAATAAACCAACGTTGGCATAATCTACTAGGTGGCGTTCCATGCCTTCTTTCGTATCATTAAACCACCATGCTGCACCTAACTGTACTTTGTGCTTACTATTGGAAAAGTTACCGGCAGTCGCTTGAACCATTAAATGATCATTTCCATTGTTAGGGTAAATAATAGTGTCTGAAAGTGCTTGGTGTTGCTCAAGATGGTCTAACATAGCATTTAATCTCTTCGCGCTGAGTTGTTCTCCAACACTATCGAAACCACTGTCTGGACCCACTTTGTCATACATATTTGTATTATTATTTCTTGTAGGACCTAAGTGGAATTGAACTACCCAATTCAATTCGTGATAGACTTTACTAATCTCTGTTAAAATATAGCCTGCTAATTCATATTGTTCTGTTTCTGAAACACTTTGACCACTTACTAATGTTTCAAATATCGTATTAGCTTCTTCAGACGAAGCGGTCATTAATGGTGTTTTTTCAAAACTTTGATCCGAACTTCTAGCGCCTTGTCTATCAAAGTAATGTACGCGTGCTTTCAATGCTTCGATATAATTATTTAAGCTATTAACGTCACAATCAGTCGCTTCATCCAATTTAGTTATTTTTTCTTGTACTGTTGTACTACTTAAAAACACATAGCTATCAGGTCTGAATGTAGGACACACCTTAAATGTTACATTTTTATCTTCATTTAATAATTGATGATATTTCAAATCGTCACATGGATCATCTGTCGTACATACAACTTTCACATTACTTTGCTTTATTAAATTCTGTGGTGTGTGTGATGTCTTAGCTAATTTACGGTTTAATGATTTATAAAGTTTTTTTATATTTACTTTATCTAAATCAGTACCCTCATTAAAATAACGTTTTAATTCAAGCGCACACCAATGGTACATCGGATTAACGATTGAATATGGCAACATATGCATAAATGCTTGGAACTTATCAAAGTCATCTGCATTACCAGTGATATATGCTTCTTCAATACCGTAAGCCCTCATTAACCGCCATTTATAATGATCTCCCCCTAACCAAAGCTGCGTAATATTCTCATAATTTTTGTTTTCATAAATTTCTTTAGGGTCTAAATGACAATGGAAATCGTAAATAGGTAAATCTTTCGCCTTCTCATATAACTTCACTGCTGTTTTATTGTTTAATAAAAAATCATCGGTAATTAATGACATAATATTTTGCTCCTTTTCTATAATCCTAATAATTTAGGAAGGAATAATGATAGTTCTGGGATAAATGTTATACATAGCATCAAGATAATTAATGCAATGAAATATGGTACTAAATATTTAAATACTGCTTCTACACGCACACCACCAACACTTGCACCAACAAATAATGCACTACCTACTGGCGGAGTGATATTACCAATACATAAGTTAAAAGCGATAATAATTCCAAAATGAATTGGGTCTAAGCCTAAAACCTCTGAAATTGGTAAAAATATCGGCGTAAATATTAATACAGCTGGTGTGATGTCCATAAATGTACCAATCATCAATAAAATGACATTTATTAAAAGTAATAAAATGATTGGATTATCCGTCATAGAAATAATGCCATTTGAAATTGTTTCAGGTAATCCCGTATAACTCATGACAAGCGAGAACAATGCAGAAGCAGTAATTAAGAACAAAATCATTCCACTTATTTCTGCAGTCTCTTTTATCACATTAGGAATTTGTTTCAATGATAAACTTTTATAAATAAGCGATAATACAGTCGAATAAAGTACAGCTACAGCTGCACCCTCAGTCGCAGTAAACACACCTGAAACGATACCGCCAATAACAACGACAATTAATAACAAACTAGGCAAAGCATCTAATGTTAAAAATATTTTATCTCTCCAACCAATACTTTCGGATACTTTATATCCTTGTTTTTTTGCCATAATAAAAGCTACAACCATACATGCAATGCCCCACAAAATGCCTGGTATATAACCAGCTATAAATAATGCAGCAATCGATGTACCGCCACTCACAAGCGAGTATACAATGAGCAATGAACTCGGTGGAATCAATAAACCTGATGGTGCTGAGGCAATATTCGCAGCTGCCGAGTATTCTTTTTTATAACCTTGTTTTTCTTCCATGGGACCCATGATGCGCCCCATTGCTGCTGCGGCTGCTACGCTTGATCCTGAAATTGAACCGAACAACATGTTACCAACAATATTGGTATGCGCTAATGATCCAGGTAAACGACCTACAAGCACTTTCGCAAAGTTAACTAACCTAAATGCGATTCCACCATTGTTCATTATGATACCTGCCAAAACGAATAGTGGTATGGCGAGCATCGTAAAATCGTCAATTCCTGTAACCATTCGTTGTGCTGCCGTCACTATGGTCACATCAAATGGTAAAATCATTAACAACGTGATGAGCGAACTCAAGATAATCGCTAGTGCAATAGGCAAACCGAATAATAAGAAAAAGAAAAAAGTTATAAACAATACTAATCCTGCCAGGATTGTCATATATGCTCACCTCTATCTTCCTTATTAGCTTCTTGGACGGTCGCTAATTCTTGTTTATCTAACAGGTTATATATGGCATAAAAAATAATAAACAAACCAGAAATAGGAAGTGCACTATACATCACAGCCATTGATAAACCAGTTGAAGGTGCGATTTGCAACCATGTCAGTTTAACTACCTCATAACCGCCCCAAATCATAAGAACCAGTGCTACAATGATTAAAATAATATCCGAAATTTTTTCCATCATTAATTGTATTTTCTGTGGTAGTTTTTCACGGATAAATAGTATAGCTATATGCTGTTTGATGCCGAACACATAACTTGCACTTAGTAATCCAAACCAAATTAATAAAAATCTTACTATCTCTTCACTTACAGTACTTGGACTATTAAATATAAAGCGTGTCAGCACTTGGTAAATCGACAGGATAACCATTACGAAAAGCGCAATACCAGCTAAAGTTAGCAATAATTTATCAATGATCACCTTTGCTTTCTTCATAGCGTTGTTCCTCCTTTTCGATTAAATTATAATCCGCTTTAGTGTCGGGATTCTTTTTAAATTCATCTTGTAAAGGTTTTGAAGACGCTTTGAATGATGATTTATCTATGTCATGGAATTTCACACCCATTTTTTCTTTAGCTGTTTTCTTACTGTCCTCAATTGCGTTATCCCAAATCGTTTCATGCTTGTCAGTTGAATAAGCCGCTGCATCTTTCAACCACTGTTGTTGTTCTTTAGAAAAACTGTCATAGGTCTCTTTATTCATTATTAATATATCTGGAACTATGGCATGCTCGGTATAGTAATAATGTTTAGCAATTTCTCCATGATTATTACTTGTTAATGCCGTTTCGTTATTCTCTCCAGCATCAATCACGCCTGATTGCATTGCAGTGTATACCTCTCCAAAATCCATAGGTGTAGGTGTGCCACCAAGAGATTTAATTAGATCGACACTCGTCTTACTAGGTTGCACACGCGTTTTCACCCCTTTTAAATCTTTGCTTTTTTCAATTTTTTTATCTTTTGTATAGAGATTACGCATACCTGCATCGTAATAAGTAATACCTAAAAATCCTTTATCTGCAGTTGATTTAAAAAAGGCATCCTGTACAGATTTTTTTTGCATCACATGTCGATAACTATCTTGCGACTCAAATAAATAAGGCATATTAAATAAAGAATAAGTCGGTGAAAAACTCTCCAATGCCCCAGCTGAAACCTTAGTCATCTGTATTGCGTTTGTTTGTGTCATTTCTATAGCTTCACGTTCACTACCTAATTGGCCATTCGGATATATATTAACTTTTATCTGTCCATGGGATTCTTTTTCTAATCTATCTTTAAAGATCACAAGTGATTTGTGTACTGGATGTTCGGTTGGCTGATTATGCGCTAACATAATCTCCTTTTTCTTACTTTCTGCGTTACCTTTAGAATCTGATAACACAATAACTGACATGCCAGCTAAAAAGAATGCGCTTACAAACAGAGCTAAAAATTTTTTCATGTTTTCGCTCCTTTTAGTTTAGACTTTAACGTTTCAATTCACCAAAATGCGACGACAGATTATGAACTGCACTTTCTTCTATATTCAATGCATCATCATTGGTCGTATGTTGTATCACTGAGCATTTTGTAGCAAAATCAGTTATAGCATCTAATGGCCATCCCATTGCTAGACCATGTATAAAACCAGCCATAAATGCATCACCAGCTCCAATACGGTTAAGTACGGTATATGAATATGCTTTACCACTTATAAATTTTTCGCCAGCTAATGCAATTCCTTGCAATGTACTTTGCTCAATATCTCGATTACTGGAAGCCATTAAATCTATATCAAATCGCTTTTGAATTGTCTTGGCACAAGTTTCAATGTCATCATTTTCGCCATTTGTCTCTAATAAGTGCGTAGCGTCTTTCTTCCCAAAGAACAATACATCTACAAGTGGTAATACAGATTGAATTACCGGTAATGCTTCTGCTTTTGTCCACAAATTGCTACGGAAATTAATATCAAACACAATTTTAGTACCTTGAGCTTTTAAGTCTGTAAGTACTGATACAATTTGCTCCCGTATAGTCTTATTAACAGCTAATGTAATGCCTGTGAAGATAAAGTAATCACCACTTTGTGTATCTAAGCCGTCGACAACTGCGTTTCCGTGCTCCGCAAATGTAGAATGCTCACGATCATATATAACCTTACCGCTTCTATAACCAAAACTTTCTTCCATGTAATATGTGCCTATTCTACCTTGCTGTTGTTTCACGAATTTAGTACCTACACGTGTTTGATACATTTTTTGCAATGCTATGTGACTCAGTGCATGTTGTGGTAACACCGTTAACATCTCTGTTTTGTGTCCAAATTCTGCTAGTGTGATGAGCGCATTTAATTCTGCGCCGCCGACATTGACATCAAATGTATGTGTATCTTTAAGCTGCTCATAATTAGGCGGAGTATAGCGTAGTAACACTTCACCAAATCCAAATACCGTCATAAATTATCCCTCGCTTTTTAATTCAGCTACATAATCCATTAAACCTGCTTTACCTTGTTGTTGATAAATTTTTGTAATTTCACTTCCGATACCGACTGCAAAGCTACCTGCGTCTAACCATTCTTGATGATTATCTTTACCAACACCTCCTGTAGGAACAATTTCAATTTGAGGTAGAGGCCCTTTAAAATCTTTTATAGATTTAGGAGAAAATTGTGTCGCAGGAAACAGTTTTAATACTTTGCAACCATATCGTAAAGATTCGACCATTTCTTTAACAGTCATGCATCCAGGAATATAAGGTACATCATATAGATTAGCCATTTTCGCCGTTTCTTTATCAAAAGATGGACTTACTATAAATTTAGCACCATTTAAAATAGCGTTACGTGCAGAGACGCTATCTAACACTGTACCAGCACCAATAAGCGCGTCTTCTCTCTTTGATAACTCATCAATAATATCAATGCCATTCGGAGTTGTTAACGTTACTTCGATAACATTTAGCCCCTTATTTATGATTGTATGCGCAATATCTAAAAATGATTCAGCATCATCAGTACGCATCACCGCAATATGTTGTTCCTGTTGAATTGTCTTCATTGTTTCTACGGAATTCATCCTGTCATCCCCTTTTTAAAATAGTTTAGCTACAAAATAACAACGTTGTTATTAATGTCCAAAAAAATATTGTAATGCTTGTCTCTATGGTATAATTAATTCTATCTTAAATCAATCTATTTCAAGGAGAAGTTTTATGGCTGTGACTTTAAAAGATGTTGCCGAAGCCTGTGGTGTCAGCTATTCCACAGTCAGTAAAGCATTAAAAAATTCCCAATTAGTTAAACCAAAAACAAAACAAATGATTCAACAAAAGGCCGTTGAGATGAATTATATCCCAAATCATTCCGCAAGAGCTCTCGTTTCTAAAAAAAGTGGCACAATTGGATTAATCTGGCCATCTGTAGATCGTGTTGCTGTAACACATCTCATTACAGAAATTAATTTAGCCATTAAATCATTAGGTTATGTCATGTTTGTGTCAATCGATGATGTCGCTGCTGCTTCAAAAAAATTTGTTGAGTTTGGCTGCGACGGTATTGTTATTTTTGATGAAGGCGATGACACTAACCTACCTCCAGAAATATATAACAATGTGCCTGTGGTAGCTTATGGTGTAGACCGTACAATTCCTTATCCAATCGTTAACGTAAATCATGCTGAAGCAATGGTCCTAGCAATAAAAGGATTGCTCGCTAAAGGCATCGATACAATAGACTATATTGGCGACATCAATACAACAGATGCTCGTCAAATTGCTAAAAAAGAAGCCATCATAAATTACTGTAAAACCAACAATGTTACCTACCGGATTATCGATTCTAACGGGTTGAATGCAATGGACGCTGAAGCTGCGGTTAAACAATTTTTAAATAATAACACCCTCTCACCGGGAGTTATTTGCGGAAGTTATGATATTACTGTAGGTACAATTAATGCTATGGATTCACGTCAACAACCTATAATTTATTCTTATGACAATATTCCACAAATAAAAAAATTAGATTATCCCGTTCAAGCTATAGGTGTACCAACTGCTGAAATTGCACAGCAAATCGTCACAACTTTAGATCAAGTCATCAAAGGTGAGCCTACGGAGTCTGCATATCATCTACATCCTTCTACAAGTGATGAAAACTGATTAATATATCGCTATATAGTATAAACAAAGCGCCCAAGACTACATGGACAGTGTAGACTTGGGCGAAATTGTTTGAGAGATATTTATCTAGAGGGTTAATGCATTTTTATGACCTCAAACGAAATGAATATTTCGTTCAATGTATTATAGTTTCGTCTGGTAATTGTTTTTAAAAATCTGATAAGTGACTTCATAAATGCGTATGTCATCTTATCGATTTACAACAGCCAGTATAACAATATGTTTTGTTAAATACAGTTAATATAACGTATATTAGGTTCATTCTTTCGTCTACGATGTGGCGTCCTGTGTCGAAATGATGCTTTACCAATGGCGTTGGATGGGGTATTTTTAACGTTCATGACTGGGAGAAGTTAATTTAACATTGGTTTTATTTATCATTTCGATTATTATGTCTACATTCTTATAAGTAATACATCATTCATCTGTTTAAGGCTTACAAATAACAACCATATTAGGTTATGCCACAACGACTCTGTGCAGCAATAACGTATTACCCAGGCAATACATAATTTCAGACACTTTTAATTTGATTAATAAGTTATGAACCCCAGTTAATAAAACGCTTTCTATTAAACTGCTGTTGTATCTTAGGTGTACGATAAAATAAATACATTATGAAATACTTATCAATAAATCATTATGAATGATTTATTTTGCGAGTACTCATAACCCTCTACAACTCTATTATAGTATGGTAATTAACATGATTAAAATACATAGTTGGAATATTTAACATTCCCTGTTGGAATACTTAGTGCTAGCTAAGTGCATTAATTAGCCATTACCAATCAACATTTATTTATACTCTGTTAAAAATTGAATCCATTCATGTGTCACATGATTCATATAGCTATCTTTTTTCCAAACCAATCCTAAATTCCATGCAGCATCAGCCCCCGTAATTTCAATGCCAACAACACCATCATTTAAAATGCGAACAATACTCTCAGGCAAAATACTCACACCAATTCCATCTCGAATCATATTTTCAATAAAAGTTATTTGTGACATTTTCGCTACTGTTTTTGGATGAAAGCCAACTTTCCTACAACTTTCGATAATTTGGTCTTTTAAGTAATAATCATCATGAAACATGATAAATTTTTCGCTCTTTAAATCTCCTAAATAGACAGACGATTGTTTTGCTAACTTAGCATTTTTGTCGACCACTAGTAATAACTTTTCATTATATAAAGGTACTGCATGGTAAATGTCACCATCTACAGGCAACGTAGTAATACCAACGTCAATTTCGTCGCTGTTCAAGTATGATTCAACAGCTTTTCCGCCGCCTTCTATCACTTCATACGTAACATTTGGATATTTATTATGAAATTCATTTAAACTTTCTGTAAATAAACGGACATTCATAATAGCAGAAATACCAACACGAATATGTCCACGTTCTAAATTTGTGACATCACCCATTTCTAACGACAAATCATCCAGTACAGCCAAAGCTTCAACGCACTTATCATAAAATATTTGACCAATATCTGTCAGTATAATATGTTTTTTTCGTCTATCGAACAAAGTTATATTAAACTCATCTTCTATGCTTTTGATATTCTTACTAATTGTAGATTGTGCGATATAAAGATGTTCCGATGCCTGTGTCATACCGCCATTTTTTACAACTTCCACAAAATACTTCATTTGCTTAATTTCCATTTTAAACTCCTCTATACCCCTTTGTTTAATGATTATTAGTGATTGATTTGATTTATCGATAGAACAAAGTTATCATTTCAATTTTTTAATCGCTTCTTTCGCTGCTGCTGCAATAATTTTGTCATCAGGTTTCGCGTTTTTTTGATCTTGTTTCGTATAAATTGCTAAAATAATTGGCTTTGCATGTTTGTCCGTATATATGAATGCTAAATCATTGCGTGTTCCATAAGTTAAACCTTGGCCACTCTTATCTCCGACAGTATAATGTTTTGGCACGCCAGCTTTAATCAAACTATCACCTGTTTCATTTTCAATCATAACTTGTTTTAATAACGCTTGATTTTCTTTATCCATTTGCTTGCTAGTTAATAATTTATTCAAGCTTGTTGCTGCTGCTTTAGGCGTTGTAGTATCAGCAATTTTAGTTGGATCGTAATCATTTAAATCTGGTTCTAACCTTTGTGGTTTTGAAATATAATCTCCTAGACTTTTAAGTTCTTTGTTAAATCCCTCAATGCCACCAATTTCATTTATGATCTTATTATTTGCAGTATTATCACTTTGGAGCATCGATGCCTGCACTAAACTTTTCAATGACATTGTTTTACCTATATATTTTTCGGTAACTGGAGAATATGCAACAATGTCTTGTTCATTTATTTTTATTTTTTTATTAAGTTTATTGTTAGGCGTATTATTAAGTAAAATCCCGCTCGCAATCGCTTTATATGTAGAGGCAAATGCAAATCTTTCATCTGCGTTATGTTGGTACACTTTACCATTATCAGTATTCATTCCGTACACACCTATAGTGACATTATTCTCTTGTTCGATATGTTCAATCTCACTCGCAGATGCGACATTATTATGCGTTAAATGTGTTAATATCACTGTAAATAGACTCGCCATAATAGCTAGAACTATTTTTTTCATAAGAAACATCATCCCCTTATTTATTTAAAATATTTTTATTAAACTTTTTTATAATTATAACTGTAAACTTAACTAATGAAAATCAACATTACAATGAAGTGAGACAAAAGTCTAATTTAATTTAAAAGCCTTCTTCGAAACACACCCTAAAATCACTAAAATCAAAAGGTGTAAAGGTTTATCTAAGATAAAGGTCATGTACAAGAACCAATTACTTAATATACTGATTATAAGCGCTTGCGCTCATGTATAAGTCCCACTAACCCTTAAAAGCGGAACACCTGAGTATACACTCATGTGTAAGAGCCACTAACTTTACAAATTAAGAAGTGCCTCTTTAGTGAAGTGGGATTAATGATTACCTGAGCTTGCGCTCATGTATAAGTCCCACTAACCTTTAAAAGCGGAACACCTGAGTATACACTCATGTGTAAGAGCCACTAACTTTACAAATTAAGAAGTGCCTCTTTAGTGAAGTGGCATTAATGATTACCTGAGCTTGCGCTCATGTATAAGTCCCACTAACCCTTAAAAGCGGAACACTTGAGTATACACTCATGTGTAAGAGCCACTAACTTTACAAATTAAGAAGTGCCTCTTTAGTGAAGTGGGACTTTAAAATAATTAAGACTGAGATAATTAAATTTGTCCCAGCCTCTCTACTCATGATTTTTAAATTATTATTGCTGTTAAATTATTCTATTGACCAATTGTGATTTCCATTAAATTGTCGTTTTGGTCAAAGAAAGCTGTATAGAAGCCATCATTTGTTTCATATTTTACAAATGTACCATCTTTATTACCTAATTTTCCTTCATCAATAATTTCATTAGAATTATGTGCATCTTTGAAAGTTTCTTTAGAAACTGAGTCTGGTTTTGTGAAGAATGTTATTTGAACTACTTCATTATCGCTATTAAAGGATACAGAAGTATCATAAACTTTTTTAACGTGGTCAAACTCTTTCTTAGCATCTGTATCTACTTTATAACCGTTAATTGAAACATTGTCATATTTTAAAGCACGTACAAAGTTATAATCTTGAGTGAATGACGGGTCGTATGTTGTGTAACCTTCGTAGTTATACCATGGTGTTTCAGCTTTTAGTTCTGCTTTACTTTCAGTATTTGCACCGCTAGAACCACCTTCACCATGTCCCCATTTTTGCTCTTGCTCAGCTGCTTGTGCACTTGGACTATTTGTCGTAATATATGCTGCTGAAGAACCTACTACAAGCGTTGAAACAACGACAGTTGCTGAAAGTATCTTCCCTATTTTACGCATAATAAATCACTCCTTTAAATTTATGTCCTTTTTTGCCAAACAACAATCTTTCATAACTATTGAATCTCTATTTGATATAGATAACCTTATTTATCAAAGTACACATTATAACAACTTTCATTTATCTCAAATCTAGCAACACTATTTACATTACCTGGTGATTCTCCCTCTGCAAAAACTTCATCTACTGGAATGATACATCATGTGTTGTGTATCCATTATTTTTGTACCAACATGGTATTTCAGATTTTAGATTAAATGCCCCCTCATCACTCCCCATGTTTGACTTGCTTTTTTGCTTTTGCTTCTGATTTTCTTTCTGGATTGTTACTCGTTAAATGCACAAGAGATTGTCTAGAAACAGAACTAACGTTAAGCCTACTATTGTTCATCACCTGATTAAATAACGAATATAATCACTCCTCCATTTTTATAGAACCTATCCACAAAAGTGTAATTATTCACTTTCATCATACACCTACTATTTTTAATTGCAAGATAATATTAAATATTTAATAAATTAGTTTTTTTATTTCTGCAAGTATTATGAAAACGGTTTATTGTAATTGCTTTTGATTTGTTTTAAAATGTTTCTCATGACTGAAATTAATTTTCTTAAAAAACTTTTAATGTACGATGTATATAACAGAGACATAAATTAATTTTGTCATATTCAAAGGGGGAAACATTCAATGACAACTCAAGATTATCAACTATTAATTATAACTGTAATCAGTATTGTGTTACTGATTTTTTTAATCACTTCTAAATTAAAATTCCATCCACTACTAGCGCTGTTGCTTACAGCCATATTTGTCGGATTCACTTCGGGGTTAGGCATTGATAAAATTGTCGAATCTATAGAAGCAGGTGCCGGTTCTACACTTGGGGAAACTGGGGTAACTATTGCTCTGGGAGCAATGCTCGGCAAGATACTATCCGACTCTGGTGCAAGTGATAAGATTGCTTCATCTATACTTCACAACGCTTCTTATAAAAAATTACCTTGGATGATGGCACTGGCTGCATTTATCATTGGTATTCCAATGTTTTTCGAAGTCGGATTAATAATGTTATTACCACTGATTTTTACAATTGCTAAAAAATTAGAAGACGAAAATAAAATTAAAGGGTCTGCGTATGTTGCAATCGGTGTACCCGTTATCGCAGCATTAGCAACTATGCATGGTATGGTACCACCGCATCCGGGTCCTCTTATTTCTGTAAATCAATTTAATGCTAACATAGGTTTAACGATGATTTTTGGTATTATATGTGCTATTCCAACTATTATCATCGCTGGCCCTTTATATGCAAAATTTATTACACCTAGATTATCCGTAAAGCCAAATCAAGATTTGCTAAACCAATATACATCAGAAAATGATAACAAAGATGAACAAACGAAATCAGTACCAACTATCTTAGCTTTTTCAACTATTTTAGTACCTGTCATCATGATGTTATTACATGCAATTGCAGGTGTCTTCTTTGGAGAAAAAACATTACAATATAAAATTTTTGAATTTTTAGGAAGTCCGATTATTGCAATGTTTATTGGTGTGCTCTATGCCATAACCGTACTTGGTTATTTTAACAAACAGGATACACAAAAAATTCGTGATGCATTAGGTAGTAGTTTAAAACCTATTGCAGGAATCATACTTATTATCGCTGGCGGTGGCGCATTTGGCCAAGTCTTGGAAGACTCAGGGGTAGGTACTGCTATTGTACATCTAGCACATAGCTTTTCATTATCTCCATTACTCATGGGTTGGGTAGTTGCTGCACTATTATCCATTTCAACAGGTTCCGCAACAGTGGGTATAGTTGGTGCAACTAACTTAATCTTCCCACTTGTTCAAGCAGATCCTAATATAAACAAAGAATTATTAACAATTTCAATTGGATCAGGTTCATTATTCTTCAATTATGTGAACCATGGTGGATTCTGGTTAGTCAAAGAGTCCTTTGGTATGTCCATGGGTGAAACATTTAAAACTATAACCGTAGTACAGTCGATTGTCGGTATTTGTGGTTTAATCATGGTATTACTATTAAATGCAATTTTAGGTATTTTTTAAGAAAAAAAGGAGCTATTCCTCAAATTTGGAATAACTCCTTTTTTGTCTTTTTATTATTTTCAACAACACTATATTTATAATAGCGTATCTTTATTAGACATTAATTGATTATAACCATCCAAATAAACTTTTTCTGATTCTGAGGCTTTATCATAAGAATTCATAGCACGATGCCAAAGAGGATATATAGGTTCTGGAATAGTTAAATCAGTAATTGCGGCTGTTTCTTGACTAGTTAATTCTAAATTGTATGAAGCAATATTATCTTGTAGTTGTTCTTTCGTTCTAGCAGCTAAAACAAGAGAGTCGACATTTGGACGCTCTCTAAGCCATGCAAGTGTGACTTGAGCTACTGAAACACGATGTTGGACAGCAATTTCTTGTAAGGTATCTATGAGATTATAAAATAACGCTTTATCTTTGATATACGGTTCTGCCCAACCATCACCTTGTCTTGTGCCAGGCTCACCAGACTGTTGTCTATTAATCTTACCTGTTAACAATCCTTCTCCTAAAGGTGACCAAATACTGTTACCTACACCTAATTCTTTGCCCGCAGGTAATAACTCATATTCTGCTTCTCTTGATTCAGGCGTGTAATAAATCTGTTGTGCGATTGGTGGTGCCATATGATTTGCTACTGCTAGGGTATGTGTCTTTGCTAATGCCCAACCACTATAATTAGATACACCCCAATAACGAATCTTCCCCTTTTTAATCAAATCATTCATCACTTCTATCGTCTCTTCTACAGGCGCTTGGCCATCCCATAAATGCGTATAATATAAATCAATATAATCTGTGTTCAAACGTTTTAAAGAGGCATCAATTGAGCGTTCTATGTTCACTCTACCTGCCCCACCATCATTTGGATTATCTGTTAATTGAAAGCCTGTCTTACTGCTGATAACCATCTGTTCACGTTTATCTCTAATCGCTTTACCCAATGCAATTTCCGCATCACCTTTAGCGTATAAATTAGCAGTATCGAATTGGTTGATACCTTGATTTAACGCATAATCTATCATATAGTCAGTCAACGCTTGAGACATACCGCCTGCATTTTCAAAACCGTTTGTACCTGCGAACGGAATACTGCCAAGCGCATATTTCGATACTGATAAGCCTGAATTACCTAACAATGTATAATCCATAATTATCCTCCTTATTAACATAGTTGTACTCACTTTCCCTTAAAAGTAAATTTAAATCAAAATAACTTTCATAAAAAAATACAAACTCTATTATCATAGCTATTTAACATTTCTATTTTTCATGAAATATACGACAAAATTAAACTTTTGTTGGTACACGTCATTACTAATTCTAGTTATGATGAATTTATAGTTAATTTAATTTCGAAAGGATGTTTTTAATGGTAACAATTTTACAGGTAGACTTTCCTTTAGAGGGACCATTCGGTAATGAAATGGCTGAACAATTTGAAGATTTAGCAACATCCATTAATCATGAACCAGGATTTTTATGGAAGATTTGGACTGAGAATGAGTCAGAACAAGAAGCAGGAGGTATTTACGCATTCGATAATAAAACTAACGCAAGGAAGTATTTAGACATGCATAGCCAACGTATACAATCTATGGGTGTCCCTTATGTAAATGCCAAGATATTCGATGTTAATGAAGATCTCACACAAATAACTAAAGGTCGATTAGACTAAAGCTTAAAAAATAAAAACCCCTTTAATGCCACACCAGTCAAAGTGTGCTTTAAAGGGGTTCTACTATGTGATTTTAATTCAAGTTAGTTCACGACTCGTCTCATCATATTAAATCATTCCACTTATACACTATTACAATCTAATAAAACTATAAAAGTATAGAAGTTAAATCGTATCTATTAACAAGCAGCAAAGTTATTTCCTGGGTAATTCAAGCTTACTGTAATTCCCCCATACCTTCTATAAACTTCTCATAAGTAATTTCATTTTTGGAGAACTGAGCAACAAGCATATACATTTGCTCGTTTTTCGTATGTTCTTGTTTATATAATAGTGTGTCAGCTTGTGTTTCTGCTGATAATGGATGAATAACGTGCTCACATTTTGAAAATGCTTGATAGTAACGCATACCAAAGCGACGTTGGGAAACTGCATTGATGTGAATGGCATCTGAATTAGAAGTTAACCCTGCTGCCGTAACATAATAGCAATTGTCTTTTTCTTCAGCCGTTTGCTGTAATGCCTCATTAATTTCCTTATATTCTATGGCACTTTGACCAAATGCTGACTTCCCTAAGAAATCGGGGAGCAAACCTAACACAAATGGTACTTCATGTATATTTAATGTTGTTCTAAAATGATCAATAAGCCCGCTTAATTTTGAAGCATATGTTTGATATTGTTGATTTAAACTATCGCTCTCACCTTGATGCCATAATATGCCAATAATTTCACTCGTTTCTTGTGCAAATTGCGCTTCAGTAATAGCATGTCTAGCAAGTACACCTTCTGGATTCCAATCATCTATAGAGGTTCCACCATCTGCACAAGGAATCAAGCCTATCGATTCATTAGAATGATCATCTAACCACAGCTTAGCAAATGAGGCAGCTGGTCCAACGCCAGCTACAGAACGATCACTATGTATAGGCTCGTCCATCATTTGCCATCTACCATTTTTAAGAACCATAATACGCTCATCTAAAATAGGCGAAACATCTTCCAAGTAACCTCGTCCTGCCATATTCGACTGTCCTATTAGCAAAATTGATTTCATATTAAAACTTCCTAACTTAGTTACGTATTTGTTATAAATATCATACTACTAATATATTTATTTGTCTTTTAATAACAAGACGTTCGAGGTTACTCTCTTTAGTCTTGGTCCTTTCATAACAGCACCATTTGTAATAATTTTCAATGCTGATTTAATAAACGGTGTATTATCCATTACAATGTCATTATGTAATTTCAAACTTGAATTTATTATAATATTGTTATTACATTTTAAACTATCAAGAAATTTATATAATTCTAATAAATCTTCAAATTGTTCATCGTTAATTCCTGTATAAAAATAAATATTAGTATCTTTTATATTTTCTTCATCATATAAATCTTTATCGAAAAAGATATTATCAAAATATCCTTCATTATTATCATCAGGAAAAAAAAGTGTTTTATATTTCAATAATTTTTGATTAATATATTTCACAACATGTACTTGTGGGACTAAAGAAAAGACATTATTAATATTAGGATTAATCAAACCATATAACAATGCAGCCGTTCCACCTTTACTACTGCCATAAGTCGTTACAGTTTCATAGTTTTTCGAATGAATTAACTCGGTCAACGAATTATTTATTTCATGTATAATGTTATTACCTTCATCGAACATATACCATCCATAGCTTTTAGAATAATAATCTTCAACAAAGTAGTAATCTGAATATTGATCATTTGAAAACTTAAACCAAGTATACTTTTCATGCGCTTTTTTCACTTCTTCTTTAGTCGCTTCTCCATAAAGTATTTTATCGAATAAATTATGAGAAATTCTTCCCGCACTTTGAAATACTATAGTTAATTTTGTGGAATTATTATCCACAAATTTACCATTCAGCAAAATTTAATCACCTCTATAACACTTTCTGTTCTTTTAAACAGTTAATAACTCTTTTGGAATTTTGATTATCATAAAATTCATTTATTAATCTATATTTTTCTAAATTCTCTTTTTCAATCAAACAATCTTTTTCAATAGCATTTTTAATAATTTTGATTAACTGTTGTTCAGAGTCAGCAATTGCTCCAGGAGCATTATCAATATTAACAGGTGGAATCGCCTGATAATTTTTTATAAGATAATCCTTATCTTTCCAATAAAAAACAGGGTATGCCCCTCGATATATTGCATCATAAATTATTGATGAATAGTCTGTAATAAATATTTTTGAGTTTTTCAATGCTTCAGTCGGGTCATCACAAATTATAGATTTATATTGAGGTAGGCTTTCAGAAATAAATTCAGAAAATTTATTATGTGCAGTTATTTGTAATAGATGCAATAAATTGGCATCCTCAAACGCCTTAATCAAATTGATGAATGTCTTAAAATAAGTAGTATTTTTAATATTACCATTCAATATTTCTGCTTCTTCCCAATATCTCCAAGTAGGCATATAAGTTATTCTATTTGCATTACTATTTAAAGTAGCTCCATCAAATTTTGGTAACCCTGTCTTCATTAAATCGCTATCTTCATACCCCATTTTATAAAATTGTTCTGCTTCGAGATCTGAACTAATTACATTTTTAACAACATTATTTGAGATATTCTTTTTATGAAAACCCGCTGCCATAGGGTTATCAACAGGTTTAGCAAACATTATACCATGTTGCAAGAAATACAATGGAGTTTTTTGTATTTTCTTATTCAATTTATCTTCGAATAGTCTTCCAGAAATAACGTGGCTACTAAGCTCACTTGATATAAAACTAGTTGCTAAAAAGACATGTAAATAGTGCCTAAAGCTAAAACGCTTTATTACATTTTTACCCCATTTAGCCTTCATATATTTATAACCCTTAGCTTTTTTATCGATTATATAATAATTAAAACTTCTATTCTGAGGATTTTTCATTACTTCTTCAAAAACATAACTACCAGATTCTCCAATTTTTGAGGCCTCTTTTTCAAAAAATAAGTTTATTTTCTTTGGAAGAAAGGGTTTAAAATTTTTAATGACTTTGTCAGCTAGATTTATTTTAACTTTATTAAAATAATTATAAACTGGCAGACTAGGAACTACTGATAATGCAATATTGTTAGCCATATTTATTCTTGCTACTAAGACTTTGTCTTTAAAGACATTAGTTGTATAAACAATTTTTTTCGAAGGATTTTTTTCGATATTATATCTTTTTAATGGATGTAACACTTCATTATTTTTGCTCAGATATAGAGTGTTATGTATGTTAGGTAAATTTAATATATCTGTTTTTTTAATTTTAGCTATAAAGTTAGTAGAATCCTTCCATTCCAATTTACTTATGATTTTACCTTTACTTGTCATAATAGAATCCGGACATGGATTTTCTTTATATTCTATAGTGCCTTTAATAAGAAAATGTTTATATTGATTTTTTACGTCAAATTCAGAATACTTCAGCATTAAATTTATACGCGAATTAAATTTAATATAAATATTTTCATTAATTTTATTTTCAATAATTACAAATACTCTTTTCCCTACTCTAATAAAAGCTGGTAAAGATATATTCCCCTTGAATTTAGAGTTTAATCGTAAGTGCTTATTATTCAATAATTCGCTTATTTTTATTTGTTGTTGTATATTCTTAGTCTTGATGTTTAATTTATTTGCAGTTGAAAATGTCAGTTCCAATTCTTTATTACCAAAGCAAGAAGTATTAATAGATTTTAATGATATTTTATTTTTGTCTTGGTTATACTCTATAAAGTTAAAATAATTATTATAAGTGAATTTTAAATATAGTATTTTATCATTGTCATACCTTTTGGGATTTTGACTAATAGTTTTATGACCTATCTCAAAAATATTACTATCTATCACAAAATTTTTATTATCAATTTCATCAATTAACATGTAACTATATTTTGTTTTTTTTATCTTAAACCTATCATCATACTTTACAAAATTTATTTCAAGGCTCCCTTTAGTAGTTCCGTTTATATATTTTGTAAGTATCAATTTCTTGCTTTTTATGTGTATATAATATTCGTCTGACTTGTAGACTACAATCCCCAATAATCCATTCTTTCTATTTAAATTAAATAGAAATTGCTCTTCAACTCCAAATGAATTTTCTGTTATTTCTACTGTTTTTTCACTATTGTGAAAACCTAAAATTATAGATTGGTTTGACTGCGATACTATAAAACCAATATTATAATCTATTAATTTCAACTCCATTTTTCTGTCTCCCTTAATAATACTCAATTAACATCCTTAAATTCAATAAAATTATAACTCAAAAGGATCTGGCTTATTCTCTATTAAACCGAAGTAATATTTTATATTTTCACAAATTCTCTGAGATGCGTATCCATCACCGTAAGGGTTACGAGCCTTACTCATTTCTGCATATTGTTCTTTATTTTCTAATAACTCTTTAGTAGAGTTATAAACTACCTCTGTTGAAGTACCTATTACTTTTAATGTACCTGCTTCTACACCTTCTGGTCGCTCAGTAGTGTCCCTTAATACTAAAACAGGCTTTCCTAACGATGGTGCCTCTTCTTGCACTCCACCAGAATCAGTTAAAATTAAATATGACTGGTTTGCAAAGTTGTGAAAATCAAATACATCTAATGGTTCTATCAATTCAATTCTTTCATGATTGTTTAAGTGTATATCAGCTATTTCTCGAACCTTAGGGTTTTTGTGCATAGGATACACCACTACTACATCTTCGAATTCATCAGCAATTTTTTTTACAGCTTTAAATATATTATGCATTGGCTCACCAATGTTTTCTCTTCTATGCGAAGTTAATAAAATAACTCGTTTCCCACTATGTTTCTCAGTTACTTCAGAATAATAATCCTCTTTTATTGTTGTTTTCATTGCATCAATCGCTGTATTACCTGTTACAACAATTTTATTTTCATCTTTATTCTCATCTTTTAAATTTTTAGCTGCTACATTTGTCGGCGCAAAATTCAAATCAGACATTGTTCCTACCATTTGTCTATTCATTTCTTCAGGGAAGGGAGAGTATTTGTTCCATGTACGTAAACCAGCTTCTACATGTCCTATTGCTACTTGATTATAAAATGCTGCTAATCCGCCAGCAAATGTGGTCATAGTATCACCATGAACTAAAATCATATCTGGCTTTTCTTTTTTTATTACTTCTTCTAATTTTATAATTACTTTAGATGTGATTTTTGAAAGCGTTTGATTTTTCTCCATTATGTCTAAATCGTAATCCGCTTTAATATTAAAAGTTTTCATTACACCATCTAACATTTCACGATGCTGAGCAGTGATAACAACTATAGGATCCAATCCATCAGATTTTTGCAATTCTTTTACTAATGGCGCCATTTTAATTGCCTCAGGTCGTGTTCCAAAAATTGTCATAATTTTTTTCATTACTCATATACTCCTTTTTATCGCATCAAAATAAATTATAATTATTTTGATTTTTACACATTTTTCATCATACAATTTATTATCACTCTTTAATTATATTAATAAGTTTTTCGGAATATTTCCACATCTTTTTTTAAATTTTTTATATTTATTATATTTAAATTTTAAAAATGCATTTAATTTACTGATTTTCTATTTTGTATTTCAGTGTAATATCAACATCTTATGCTTACTACATTTTTAATTTAGGGAATTTATTTATATGAGCATATCGGAGAAAGTAATTATTAAAAAACATTCGCTACTGGAATGACAAGATTAATAAATACAAAAATTAACATAAAAATTATTAAAAGAAGGGTATCAAGTTGCTGTATTTAAGACATCACTACAAGTAAAGACAAAGCTCATTAATAATTATATTGAGCTATATTGGAAAGATTTTAAAATATGATAAAGTAGCAGCTACAATTCAAGCATTAAACTTTGAGTCAGCTATTTATAATATCGTGGATGATGAATCAATCAAAGCTGATGTAGAGGGTGGCGGTATCAAGGCTTATTAATGGACACCCAAAAACCAACATTCAAACTTCATAATTGCATGAACGTGGTGCTAATTATGCTAAATTCCACAACCAAGATGGCTCCATAATTTATCCTTCCTGGAAGCAAATTATGGAGCTAATTATATAATAAAAATAGTAAAGACTCCTAAATTTTAACTCTAGGAGTCTTTTACTATTACGATAGATCTGAGTTTTTTCTATTGCTAATAATTATATATAAAACAGATATTACACACAGCGCAATTAATAAAAACCATCCATATTGGCTTACCATATAGACATAATTCTGTTTAAGCGACGTCACCGTAACACTTGGTTGTTTCATATCACTTGTGAGATATTGTCGCTTCGTATCCGAAACTAATAATTGATTGTTTTTAACTTCAAACTTAATTTGTTGTCCTTTTTCTACTACGTCACGTAAAGGTGTCTCGACGTTATACCATTTACCATTAATATATTGTTTACCTTTAGGCATAACTTCTTTATATTCAAACTGATTATATACCTTATCTAATAGCGCATTACCGATAACATGTCGTTTGTACTCTGAATCATCAACGTCCCAATGCCCTACTCCCATAACAACTTGTACGAGTCCAAAGTTCCCCCTATCTATTGTAGCAGTATAGTTGTATGCTGCTTTATCACTAGATCCAGTCTTCAACCCGTTTGTACCTTTATATTCATGAACATCGCCTTCCAATGAATGATGATACGTATGGAAATGTTCTTCATATGGAGTATTGGGTTTACTAGTGTATGTAATATGTTTTGTAAAAGACGTTAAATATGGGTATGTATTTTTTAAATAAAAAGCCAGTTTGGCAAAATCTCGTGGTGTCGATGAATTATCCTCATCTAAGTTACTACCTGGTGGTAAATATTCATTTCCGACACTACGATTTTCAGCACCAAATGGATTGGTAAAATGTGTGTGTTCCATCCTGAGCTTTTTAGCTTTTTGATTCATCATTGTTACAAATTTACCTGTATCAGGTTCTACCTGTTGCATGAGCATACGTGTTGCAACATTAGAACTAGGTACAATCAGTAAATTAATGAGTTCTTTAATAGTATAATGCGTTCCCTTATGCATAATATTATTGCTTAGCAAAGGATGGTGACTAAAACGTTCATCATCTGCAGTCACGGTAACCGATTTATCCATAGATAGCGTACCATCTTGAATTCTTTCTAACACAATTGATAAGGTCATTAGTTTCGACATGCTTGCAGGCCGCCATGGTTTATCAATATGCTCTTCCCATAATATTCTACCCGTATGACTGTCTGCTATAATGCTACCTTTGGGTTGATAAAAATCACTCACGTTATTACCATGTGCTCTTGTTACATCAATAGACGACTCTGCAAATACATAACTAGGTTGCGATATCACTAAAATTAAAATGAATAATAAAAATAATGTTTTTTTCACTTTAGCCTCCTTCATAGATATAAAATATTTACTATAATATACTACGTTTCATTAAAGTTTAGTATATTGTTTTTTTACACTTTATTGATAATTTTTGAATTCTTTACATAATCTAAATAGGTAAAAGTGCTTTTTGTTAGAAGGTGCACTTACGATATCTTGAAATTCAGTAAACTATTCAATACATTAAAATGAGCTAAGACAATAATGTTTGCCTTAGCTCATTTCTTAAACTTTAATTATGATTTTATGACTTTTTGATAAAAGTAATTTGCTACCACAATATCTACAATAGCAACACCTACAGATTTAAATATCGTGATTTCGTCTTCAGACACGCGCCCAGCTAACTTTGAAGCAACGATATGTCCGAGTTCACCATATAGGTAATCTTGTGCAAACACACCTTCTGATACTGGATTGATTAAGTCTCCCGTCTCTTCCATTGCTGCTTCTACTGCTTCAACAACGACTTTGTCTGCATCTTCAACTGCATTGGATGGCAATTCTTGCATGTCTGGTTTAAATGAGCCAACCGCATTCACGTGCACCCCATGTGCTAATCGTTGTTTGAACACAGGCGTTTTTGAATTAGTCGCTGTTACGATAATATCTGAACCTGCTATAGCTGTATCAACATCATCACAAACAACTAACTTTAAATGCTCATGGTCTTGTTGAACCTTTTTAGAAAAGTTTACTGCTTTATCATAAGTACGATTATAAAATTGTATACGCTCAATATCTCTAACAGCTAACACCGCTTCAATAAGTCCTTGTGCTTGGTCACCCGTACCGATGACACAAAGTGTTTTCGCATTTTCTCGCGCAAGATACTGTGTAGCCACGCCAGAAATAGCACCTGTCCTAATCTTAGTTAAATACGAGCCTTCTAAAACAGCTAACGTCTCACCTGTTTCATAATCCGATAGAATTACAGAGCCGACAATAGTATTTTTGCCGATTTTTGTATTATTAGGAGCTACTGTGACATTCTTAAGGCCTACAATCTTTAACTCATCTGAAAGTGCTGGCATGACGAGATAACGATTATCTTCGTTAAAAGGTAATGAATAACGTAATGGCGTATCAGTCTTTCCTTCAGAATATGCTTTTAGTGATTCAGCCACTTCATCAATAATCTCTTTCATATCTAACAATTTTGCCTGTTCCTGTGCATCTATATAACGCATAAGCCACCTCTACTCTGTATAATTTTCTTCATATATGTCAGTTTTAGATTCAATGAAATGCTCGAAAAATAACAATAGTGTGTATGTAGCTGCAATGGTAAGTATCGCTATCAATAATCTCTTCCCTTCTATAAGTAAAAAACTAATGCCTAATCCAAGCACAAGACAAAATGCAATCATATTTTTAACAAAAATAATCCAATAATCGACTTTGATGCCAATCCATGTACGAACATTAACATCTTCGGTTTTTATACCATATAAAGTAATTTTCAAATTTTTAATAGTTGTATAAATAAATGATAAAATCATCAATGCAAGGATTATTTTTCTAAATAAGTGGTTATCCATAAAATTAGACATAATAGCACAACTCACAGAAAAAATAATCGTAAACCAATTTGTATCATTTGCCTCTGGATTTTTCATCAAATTCTTACCTCCAATTAAACGTTACACTGTTAACTTTAACGTAACATATTTTAATTGGAAATTATCATAGATTTAAAATTAATTTGTTTTAATTTTAAATTATTGTACTGTGTAGCCTCCATCTATAAGAATTGCTTGTCCTGTTACACTTTTACCGCTATCGCTACATAGGAATAAAGCATAATCTGCAATATCGTTGGTATCTAACAAACGTTTTTGTGGAATCAATGGATACAATACCTCTTCTAACACTTGATCTACTTCTACGCCTCTGTCTTTTGCTAAATCTGCCATTTGATTAC
The DNA here is from genome assembly GCF_048568365.1 of Staphylococcus sp. Ze2. NCBI lineage: Bacteria > Bacillati > Bacillota > Bacilli > Caryophanales > Staphylococcaceae > Staphylococcus > Staphylococcus sp. Ze2. The sequence goes on from NZ_CP183486.1 coordinate 2,687,132, forward strand.
GTACTAAGGGTGTGTCTATATAACCGGGACAAATTGCATTGACTGTTATACCTGCAGTCGCTGTTTCTAATGCCGATACTTTTGTTAAACCGATGATTCCATGTTTCGCACTATTATATGCCGCTTTCCCTGCAAAACCTATCACACCATTGATCGAAGCCATGTTTAAAATACGACCAAATTTTTGTTGTTTCATAATAGGCAAAGCATATTTAGTTCCGATAAAGCTCCCTGTTAACATGATATCTATCATCTGTCTAAATTTTTCTGTAGGAAATGACTCAATACTTTCAACATGTTGCAAACCAGCATTATTGAACAAGATATCTAACCGTCCATAATAAGAGACAGTTTCCTCAATCATTGATTTCATAGCCGTTTCGTCTGTAACATCCACTTGTATAGCTATGCAGTCATAGCCTTGTGCTTTCAATTTATCTCTTTCTTCAATGAGCTGATCTTGATTTAAATCAGCTAATACTACTTTTGCTCCATTTTCCAAAAATACTTTGGCAATACCTAACCCTATACCACTAGCTGCACCTGTAATAATCGTCACTTTATCTTTTACCAATTGTGTCACCTACTTTAATTCATTTTCAAAATGTGCCTCGGTACTAGCTTCTACTTGTTCCAATGTTGTACCAGGTTGTAATTCAATCAGTTTCATAACACCATTCTCAAACTTAAATACAGCTAAATCAGTAATTAATGTATTCACCACACCGGCACCTGTCAGTGGTAGTTCACACTGTGACTTAATCTTAGAGTCTCCATGTTTATTCATGTGGTCCATAATGACGACGACCTTTTTTGCACCGACGACTAAATCCATTGCGCCTCCCATTCCTTTTACTAACTTTCCAGGAATCATATAATTTGCTAGGTCTCCTGATTCCGAAACTTCCATACCACCAAGAATGGCTAAGTCAATATGACCTCCGCGGATCATGGCAAACGATTCTGCATTATCAAAACAAGATGCCCCTTTTGCAGCAGTTACTGTCTCTTTCCCTGCATTAATTAAATCCGGATCAATTTCTGCTTCTGTAGGATACGGACCAATACCGAGCAATCCATTTTCTGATTGAAAATAAACATTCTTTACGTGATCATTAATTTCATTTGCTACTAATGTAGGCATCCCAATACCTAAGTTAATGACCATATCACTTTTAATTTCTTGTGCTGCACGTTGAATAATCTTTTGTCGTTGTAATTGCTTATCCATGGTTAGCCTCCTTAAACGTACGTTTCTCAATCCTTTTTTCAAAATGAGACCCTAAATAAATGTAATCAACATACACTCCAGACATGTGGACCTCATCTGGATCAATTTCACCTACTTCAACTAATTCTTCGACCTCAACTACAGTCGTTGCGGCTGCCATCGCACATAGAGGGTTAAAATTTCGTGCCGTCTTTTCAAAGACGAGATTTCCAAAAGTATCTGCTTTATGTGCTTTCACAATACCAAAATCACCTTTAATTGCACGTTCCATTAAATATGTTTCACCATCAAAATCGCGTGTCTCCTTACCTTCAGCAATTCTTGTACCAACACCTGTTTTAGTATAAAATGCAGGGATTCCTGCCCCACCAGCACGCAATTTTTCTGCTAGTGTTCCTTGAGGGGTTAATTCAACATCTAATTCTCCACTAATCAGTTGCTGTTCAAAAATTTTATTTTCCCCAACATAAGAGCTAATCATTTTATCAATTTGTTTATGCTCTAGTAAACGACCTAAACCAAAATCATCGACGCCACAATTATTACTAACTACCGTTAATCCCTTCGTACCTTTGTCACGAATCGCTTCAATACTATGTTCTGGAATACCACACAATCCAAAACCTCCTGCAAGTACTGTCATACCATCCTCTAAACCTTCAAAAGCTTTATGTATTTCTTTAATTACTTTCGACATATATTAACCTCACTTCTAAGTTTACTTTTAATACCTAGTACTAAAGCAATTATACGTGAAATTTTAAGTGAAGTCTTTTATTTATGTTTACGCTTACATTTACGTGCATATTATTGATCTAATAAAAAAGAGAAACTGTAGTAATTCTACAATTCCTCCTATAATTTATAAATTTTTATCTACCTAATAACAGACCATTTAACAGCATAAGTTGTTCTGGTACACTGTTGCGTGAAACGTCTGGGTGATTCACAACCATATCGTCATCTAAATTAATTTTATTAATTAACTGATTATCAATACGGTTTGTTTCATCAAAATAATATTTAACATTATCGCAACAAATCACATATTTTTTGGCATCGTTTGATTGCTTCAAATGTTGCTCAATTGAAGGGACTAAGTCTTCCTTTCTTAATCCTTTCATAAAACGTCTATCATTTTGAGCTAAATTGCCGCCTATATTAACGATTGGATCAACGGCCACTGTCTTAAAGTCTAATGCTGCACCATGATATAACGCGCCCGTTCCACCCTTAGACCCACCGTAAAGTACCACGTTCTCATCTTCGACACCTAAATTACTCGCTGCATATCTGATCGCGTCTTGAACATCTTCTTCATACTCTGGATAATTTGTCGTACTAATATAATGAGATCCGTGAGAAACATTTAAGTCCATAATACGCATCGTATAAACGTTTTTCACTAAACTTCTTTCAATACCATCAAAAAATTTAGGAAACATACGCTTAGGCATTAATGCACTATCATACTCTTGTAGATTAGGCATACAAGTGAAAATAACTAACAATTTCTTAGGTACATTTTCATTTACTTTTCTGCCTTCCGGTTCATCCAATGTATAGAAGAGATCTCGAAATTGTTTCAAATCTTTTCTTTGAAATAGCTCTTTGACATGTTTTCTTTTATAAAATTTAGAAATAGTCCCTTGATGAAAATAAAGAATATAATCATTTTTCAATAACGTCTTATATTGTTCATGAAGCTCAGGATTTTTTCTTACCATTTCTAAATAATTTAAGTTACTTTCCGTATCTATCAATATTCTTTTATCATTATTAAAGTCAATTGGCTCATTGATTCTATAAATCATTTCTGTACTCATTTTATTTATCCATCCCATTACTATTAGTTTCTTCAAAAACAGTGTTTAAGATTTGTTGCGAACTTTCTTTACTATCTTTTGAAATCAGTCGGTTCACGATTTTTGAATAGTCCATATAATTCATACCTTTAAGTTGCAACGCGAGCTTTTCTTCATCTAAAGAAACGATTGGGAAGTGTCCTAATTCAAAAATATTAAAGTAGAAGCCAATATCCTTCTGATACATTTCTACATCTTCTTGTAATAACAGAATAGGCTTATTTAAATGTGCAAAATCAAAGATAGTTGATGAATAATCAGTAATCATCGTTTCACAAAGAATATATAATTCTTGAATATCTACAAATTCATTATAAAAACAATGTATTCTAGCATCTAAACTATTATATTTACTTCTAAGCATGCCTTCGTTTGGATGTAATTTAACAATGATTTCATATTCCTTAGGAAGATATTCTAATAATTTCACTAAATCAACACTGGTTAAATTTTCTCTTTCTTTTTTTCTCCATGTTGGGCAGAACAAAATATATTTCTTATCTTCATTCGTTGTAAATAAATATTTTCGCTGTAATTTCTTCCGTTCTTCGTCAGTTACTTGGTTGAGTAAATATTCATTTCTAGGAGCACCGTAGTCTAATATTTGCAGGTTTTCATTATCTTTTAAATTAAATGCCGATTCAAGTAACATCGTATTCATTTTTGAAGATGTTAATAAATAATCCCACTTTTTCATACGTGGTCTGAATTGTTTTAATTGATCTCTTCGTTCTTTTTCGTCTTCTAAATCATTCACCATTTTTTTCAACGGGAAGCCATGCCAAGTTTGTACAAACACTTGATCCGGATGCTTATACACTTTATCCCATGAATTACTATTCATAAAGACATATTTACATTGCCTAAATTTATTTTTGTAGTCCTCAGTTCCAAAGCGTATAGGTTTAAAACCGTAGTTTCTAATTTCAATGTCTACTAAAGAATTAGCTGAACTAACAAAAATATTTTTTTGTGGATAGTTTTTTTGAATACTAAGTGCGATATATTTAGGATCCCCACTAAAATTATTACCGTGGAACGATTCAATAAATACATTACTCTCTTTTGGTTCTATATTATCTAATATTTTCTTACTAAGTCTTTCTTTACGATTATTATAATATTTTTTAAACCCTTCGAAGAAAATATTATTTTTTAGCACCTTACTTAAAAAAGGTTTCTCTTTTAAATCTTTATATAAAACCCTACCACTATCTAATTTTTCAATTTTATTTTTAGGTTGAAGACGTACTCTTTTTCTATATTTTGTAGGAACAAGAGGACGTTTGTTTTGAGACGCTTTTTTAAATTGTTTTAAATATTGGTTACTATATTCACTATCAAGAAATTCTGTATTTAAATTTTCAACATCTGTTAGTCTATTTTCTTTTGAATATTTATTATTTAGCATTGAAAGTAATAATTTACTATCTTTAGAAAGATTTTTTTCTAAAAATTGAATACCATAGTATTTGTCATAAACTTCTCTAAGTACACCATCATTACCTGGATAGATAAGCGCTCTATTGCCTCTAGCTAGCGTTTCTAAAATTGAATAACCTAACGTTTCATAAGGCGATGAAGAAATATAAATATAATTTAATGGTTCTTTCTCATTAATATGTATATTGTCTTGTAAGTTGTAGTAATTCACGAGATTCTTATATAAAGCTTCTGATGGACCATAACCAACAATATAAAGTTGGATATCATCTCTTTCAGTATTTTTAATAATATAATTCACCAATTTGATGACATATGAAATATCTTTGATGCCATCTTCAAAGCGTGCTTTTATTAAAAGATTTCTTTTCGTATTTATCGGTTCTTTTTTAATTTTAATATGTTCTGCATTAACGTATTTATTAAATACTGATTTATAGTTATATTTACAAATAAATCTCTGTTTAATACCTTCTGTACTAACTCTTACCCCATCTATAGCCTCTAAGCAAAGGTCTATCGAATCATCTATATATTCCATCGGTCCATGTATTTCTCCAATGACCTTAGTTGATTTATTAATCGCTTTGACGTCTTTGGCATAATGGAATAAATCTTCTCTTGTGATAATCAACACATCACATTTAGATAATAGTTTTATATCTCTAAATTTATATATCTTTAAATTTTCATTGTCAATATCTTCATGAATATACAAGCGTGTAGTAGCATCTTGATCAAAGTCTAAATTATTAAAGTAATTAACTGTATATCCTTGCTTTAAAAAGGATTTGATCAAATTAATATTACTTCTTGAAGTTCCGCCTTTAGCAAAAATATTAAATCCCAAAATATTGATATTCATAAACGCATCCTCCATTCAATTATTATTTCGCCCTTATGAACATTTCACTCTTATAATAAAAAACTACCGAAAAAGTCATTTAGGTTATATTATACTGTATCATTTTATTAAAATCTATATATTTTTCAATAAATATACATTTTCTTTAAGATTAAAAGATTATTGTGAACAAGAATTATAATTTATTAGATTCTAATTAAACTCTATTTTTTTATTTGAAAATTTAGATGAGTTCGTTAATAATTTAGTTTTTTTACAAATTGCAGTACCCCCATATACTTTCTAACAGTTAAAACGACAAAAATACCGGCAAAAGTCCTAAGACTCTTGCCGGTGTTATTACAACTATATCATTAAATTATGCTATACATTTTATACTTATTAGGCAATTTCAATTTGGAAACGACGTATCACTGTTCCATCATCTAGTGTTGAAGCTTCGATTTCTTCTCCACCGTTGTGTTGAATGACTGCCGCTGAGGCATCATTTTCCTTATCGCATGTTATCAATGCTTCTTGCACACCAATTCTTGATAAATAATCTAAAGATTTTTTCAATAATTTATTACCAAAACCTTTGCCACGGTGTTTCTTTCGGATGCCGTAGCCAACATGGCCACCAACTGTTTTAAGTTGCTCATTTAAATTATGACGAATGTTTGCAGCACCAATAATCTCATCATCATCGATTAAAAATAGCGTCGTATTATCTACTGATGCGTCATGTGATTTATTATCTGCTAATTCATGTACTAAATCTTCAAAGTTATTATACTTTGTAATATTAGTGATTTCAGGTACCACTTTCTCATCGTGATCAATCCACTCTCTCATATAATCACAATACATCATTTCGTCTTGCATTGTTAACTCTCTAAACTCCATGTTGACACTCCTTCCTTTCTCGGTTTATGTTTTTAATATTTCATCATGTGTATTTAGATAATAAACGTAATAATCTGTCCATTGACCATTTTCAAATATAAATCCCTTACGGACACATTCATATTGGAATCCTACTTTTTCAATTAAATTCACAGACCTCGGGTTATCGATATTGATATGAGCCTCAACTCTATGAAATTTGAGTGTATCGCGGCATTGTTTAATCAATTCTGTTAATGCTTCATAAGCAAATCCTTGATGCCAATGTTGGCTATGAATAAAATAGCCAATCTCCGCCCACTGAAAATTATCACGACTTAAATTTTTAATATTAAGCATGCCTAAATGATTATGTGCTTTATCAAAGATGCCAAAGATGTATAAATCATCCGATTTAATTGCCTCTTGATGTCTAGTTACTAGAGCTGCAAACCATGGTTCGGTAGCATCTGACATATCTAATTGACCCTTGTCATGTTTATATTGAGATGGTTTTCTATTTACAAAACCTCGTAACCATGATTCATAATCATTTTCTTCCAACGGTCTAATGATAAGACGTTGTGTTGTGAAATGCAACCATAAATTTTTATCCATTAACTAGCCCCTTATAACACGTTTATTTAACACAAATATACGATTCAAACAGGTGAAATGATAGTTATTTTCTATCATCATAAATTGAATTTACTACAGTATTATTAATATATTACCTTTTTACTGTGCGTTAAAACTTTCTATAAAGGGTATATAAGTTAATGAAAGCGCCATCAATATTAGATATAGTATTTTCAAGTATTTACTTAACATATGCCAATAAAGATTTGATATCTTAGGAGGTTGTTATAATGAATAAAACAGACACTTCAAAAATTTTCTTTATGTTTTTCGGTATTTTGTCATGGTTGTCAGCGATGATTCTATTTATTTTACCTACACTTCCGCCTTACCAAGATTACATTAAAACTCAAGGTGGTATGGCAATAGGATGGATTATTTTGTTACTTGTGTTTATCACACTATTTTACATTGCCATTTTAATTCTAGATATTTATAGTCCGATTGCTACACAAGTGGTTCAATTTGTATTATTAACAGTCGTTATTGTCTGTGCTATACCATCAATAACAGCATTTATCTTAGCATCCTTTGTTATTAATATTAGTATCGTGGAAATATTTATTCCAATCATACTTGTAATCTTAGCAAGTATGCTGCATATTTTATGGTTTGCGATTCCTTTTATGCAAAATAAAGAAAACCGAGATAAACCTAAGCCTAAAACAAATCCATTTAAACAATAATAACCTCTAAAGAACTACTGCTATAAAGAACTACTGCTATAAAGAACCACTGCTATAAAGAACCACTGCTATAAAGAACCACTGCTATAAAGAACCACTGCTATAAAGAACCACTTCTAAATTTATTTAGTTAGTGGTTCTTACACATGAGCTTTTGCTCAAGTGTTCCGCTTAATCTCATATCGTTACATTTATTTGGTTATTATATATTAATATAAAACGAGACAGCATTCTAAGTTCTACAACTAGAATACTGCCTGTTTTCATTAATACAATCAAGCACATATCCCATATGTCGCTTGTTCGATTACTATTTAATTGTGCCTAGTTCTTTACCAACTTTTTCAAAAGCTGCCAAAGCTTGATCTAACATTTCTTTTGTATGAGCTGCTGTAGGCATATTACGTACACGTCCAGTACCTTTAGGAACTGTTGGGAAGACGATTGATTTCACATAAACGCCTTCATCTTTTAAGCGACTACTAAACGCTTGTGTTTCCTTTTCATCACCGATAATTACAGGTGTAATTGGTGATTCTGAGTTACCAATATCAAAACCTAATTTTTGTAAGCCTTCTTTTAAATAATTACCGTTTTCCCAAAGTTTATCATGCAATTCTGTAGATGCCATTAATTTCTTCACGGCCTCTGTAATCGCTTTTGTATCGCCAGGAGCTAATGATGTTGAGAATAAAAATGGTCTAGATTGTGCTTTTAACCAATCAATTAAAGATTGAGTACCTGCTACATAACCACCCACAACACCTATTGCTTTTGATAACGTACCAATTTGAAAATCAATCTTATCTTGTAATCCGAAGTGCTTAACTGTTCCCGCACCTTTACCCATTACGCCTGAACCATGTGCATCATCGACATAAGTAATCAGACCAAATTCTTCGGCGATTTCTACGATTTCTGGTAACTTAGCTACGTCACCGTCCATGCTAAATACGCCATCAGTAATATACATTACTTTATTATATTGACCAGATTCTACAGCTTCTTTCGCTTTTGCTCGTAAATCTTCCATATCTGAATGGTTTACACGAATAATTTTCGCTTTAGATAAACGGCAACCATCAATAATAGAAGCATGGTTTAATTCATCTGAAAGAATTGCGTCATTTTTGTTCATAACCGCTGAAATAGCTGCCATATTACAATTGAATCCTGATTGATACGCAACGGCTGCTTCAGTTCCTTTGAATTCTGCAAGTGTTTGTTCTAATTCATCATGTACGTCTAAGGTACCATTGATTGAACGTACCGCACCAGCACCAACGCCATGTGAATCGATTGCATCTTTTGCTGCTTGCTTTAAGTCTTCGTCTGTTGCTAGTCCTAAATAGTTGTTTGAAGATAGATTTACATAAGTTTTCCCGTTAATAGTAATTTGAGGGCCATTTGCACCTTCAATTGTGTCTATTTCATTATATAATCCGTTATCTTTCAAATATTGAATATTTTCATCTAAAAAGCCATGTAGTGACTGAACCACTGCAAGTCCCCCTTTGAATTATCTTAGTTTTTCAAATTAATCATAACCTATTTTAATAAAAGTGGAAAGTATTATAAGCACACGTCACAATGCAACTCTCACAACATAAATTACCAAATATCAATTGTACCTACAGTTGTGCATTATTAAGTGGTATAATAGTGAAAAATGTTCAAGGAAGAAGGGTTGAAGTTGTTTGATTGGTTTCAACTAGCACAACAAAAAGAAAGTAAAATGGTACAAGTTCGACGTTACCTCCACCAATACCCCGAATTATCATTTGAGGAATATCACACACATGACTTTATACTAAATCAATTAAGTCAATTATCGTGCGAAATTCGTACTCCTGTAGGGCGTAATGGTATCGTAGCTACATTTAAAGGCCATGGTGATGGGCCTACTGTTGCGCTTCGTGCAGACTTTGATGCACTACCAATAGATGAATTAACAGAAGTAGACTATAAATCTAAAAATCCTGGTGTTATGCATGCATGTGGTCATGATGGTCATACGGCCATTTTATTAGGTGTTGCAGAAATCATTGAAAATCACTTATCCTTTTTAAATGGTGATGTCGTATTAATCTTTCAATATGGTGAAGAAATTATGCCTGGTGGCTCTCAAGAGATGATTGATGATGGCTGTCTACAAGACGTTGATAAGATATACGGAAATCATTTATGGTCTGGATATCCCACGGGTACTATTTATTCACGTCCTGGTGCATTAATGGCTTCTCCTGATGAGTTTAGGATTACAATCCAAGGTAAAGGTGGACATGGTGCTAAACCGCAAGAAACGATAGATCCTGTCGTAATTATGGCAGAATTCATTATGAGCGCACAAAAAATTGTTTCTCGTACGATTGACCCTGTAAAACAAGCTGTAATTAGTTTTGGCATGGTACAAGCAGGTTCTGCGGATAACATTATTCCAGATTCTGCATTTTGTAAAGGGACTGTACGTACATTTGATACAGAAATTCAAGCTCATGTTATGACTAAAATGGAGAAATTACTTCAAGGCTTAGCCGTGGCTAATGACATAACGTATGACTTCGACTATATTAAAGGATATTTACCTGTACACAACCATCAAGATAACTATGAAATAGTTAAACAGGCCGCTAATGACATGAACTTAAGATTCAATGAATCAGACCTAATGATGATTGGAGAAGACTTCTCGCACTATTTAAAAGTACGTCCAGGCGCATTCTTTTTAACTGGGTGTGGTAACCCTGAAATTGATGCTATACATCCACATCATAGCCCATGTTTTAATATTGATGAACAAGCGATGAAATACGCAACAAGCGAATTTTTAAAAATATTAGAACTCGAAAAAGTAATTATTAAAGCACCTTAGTCATTTTATGACTTAGGTGCTTTTATGCATGAGCTTTTGCTCAGGCGAACCTCTATTTACCTTAGTCATTTTATGACTTTAAAGACTGACTTATTCAGCAAAACTGGATTAGTCAGTCTTATGCATTTGTATAAGTAAATGTATACCTTTATATAATACAAAGAAGCACAAGATTCCAACTGGAACCTTGTGCTTTTTCATAAAAAAAGCCCCCGAAGGAGGCTTTAAAAAATCTATCAAAGATAGAAAATTATATTATTCGTTGATTACAGTAACAACGCCTGATCCAACAGTACGTCCACCTTCACGGATAGAGAAACGAGTACCGTCTTCAATAGCGATTGGAGAAATCAATTCAACGTTCATTTCTACGTTATCGCCAGGCATAACCATTTCAGTACCTTCTGGTAAAGTAACAACACCTGTTACGTCAGTAGTACGGAAATAGAATTGTGGGCGGTAGTTAGTGAAGAATGGTGTATGACGACCACCTTCATCTTTTGATAAAACATAAACGTCAGCTTTGAATTTAGTATGTGGTGTAATAGTACCAGGAGCAGCTAAAACTTGACCACGTTGGATATCATCACGTGAAACACCACGTAATAATGCACCAATGTTGTCACCAGCTTCAGCGTAGTCTAATAATTTACGGAACATTTCTACACCAGTAACTGTTGTTTTGCTTGACTCTTCTTGCATACCGATGATTTCGATTTCTTCACCGACTTTGATTTGACCACGTTCAACACGGCCTGTAGCAACAGTACCACGACCAGTGATTGAGAATACGTCCTCAACTGGCATCATGAATGGTTTGTCAGAATCACGTTCTGGAGTTGGGATGAAATCATCAACTGCTTGCATTAAGTCTAAGATTTTTTGCTCATAGTCAGCGTCGCCTTCAAGAGCTTTTAATGCTGAACCAGAGATTACAGGTACATCGTCACCTGGGAAGTCATATTCGCTTAATAAGTCACGAACTTCCATTTCTACTAATTCTAATAATTCTTCATCGTCAACCATGTCAACTTTGTTTAAGAATACAACTAATGCTGGAACACCAACGTTACGTGATAAAAGAATGTGCTCACGAGTTTGTGGCATTGGGCCATCAGCAGCAGATACTACTAAGATAGCTCCGTCCATTTGTGCAGCACCAGTGATCATGTTTTTAACATAGTCAGCGTGACCTGGGCAGTCAACGTGCGCATAGTGACGTTTTTCAGTAGTGTACTCAATGTGAGAAGTATTAATAGTAATACCACGTTCTTTTTCTTCTGGAGCGTTGTCAATCATGTCATATGATTGTGCTACAGAGTCACCATTTTTTGCTAATACAGTTGCGATAGCAGCTGTTAAAGTAGTTTTACCATGGTCAACGTGACCAATAGTACCAATATTGGCATGTTCTTTTGAGCGGTCAAATTTTTCTTTAGCCATTATAAAATCTCTCCTATTCGTTAGAAAATTATTTTTAATTTATCTCTCATGACAGTTTCTCACCATCATGAGAAGATGGGTTGTAATTTGGAAATAAAGGACCATACAGTACCTTTATAATGCATTTTTCCCAAAAAATCAATTGATAAAACAATAAGCTACTTAATTAAGCTTTATGTGTATTGTACAGACAGTTGTCGCACAAAACAAGTTTAATTATTCGGCTTTATTGCCACTGTTTTTCTTAACAATTTCTTCAGCAATTGATTTTGGAACTTCAGCATAGTGATCAAAGTACATTGTATAAGTACCACGACCTTGAGTGTTAGAACGTAATGAAGTTGCATAACCGAACATTTCTGAAAGTGGTACAAAAGCATTTACAACTTGTGCATTACCACGAGGTTCCATACCATCAACACGTCCACGACGAGATGTTACGTCACCCATGATGTCACCCATGTACTCTTCAGGCATTTCAATTGTAACTTTCATCATTGGTTCTAAGATAACTGGATCACATTTTTTAGCAGCTTCTTTAAGCGCTAATGATGCGGCAATTTTGAAGGCCATTTCAGATGAATCGACATCATGGTATGAACCATCAAATAATTTAGCTTTAACATCAATTAAAGGATAACCAGCTAGTACACCGTTTTCCATTGAATCTTTAAGACCTGCTTCAACTGATGGAATGTATTCACGAGGAACTACACCACCAACGATAGCGTTTTCGAATTCGAAACCGCCACCTGTTTCATTAGGTGTGAATTCAATTTTAACGTCACCATATTGACCACGACCACCTGATTGACGAGCAAATTTACCTTGAACTTGAGCTGAAGCTTTAAATGTTTCACGGTATGAAACCATTGGCGCACCAACGTTACATTCAACGTTAAATTCTTTCTTCATACGGTCTACTAAGATATCTAAGTGAAGTTCACCCATACCACCGATAATAACTTGTCCAGTTTCATCGTCTGTGTGTGCATGGAATGTTGGATCTTCTTCTTGTAACTTAACTAAAGCTGTAGTCATTTTGTCTTGGTCTGCTTTAGATTTAGGTTCAACTGATAAGTGAATAACTGGTTCTGGGAAATCCATAGATTCCAAGATAATGTCATTCTTCTCACCACATAAAGTATCACCAGTACCAGTATCTTTAAGACCTACCGCAGCTGCGATATCTCCTGAATATACTGTGTTTAACTCTTGACGAGAGTTAGCGTGCATTTGTAGTAAACGACCTACACGTTCACGTTTGTTCTTCGTAGAGTTTTTAACGTATGAACCTGATGTTAACGTACCTGAGTAAACACGGAAGAATGTTAATTTACCAACATAAGGGTCAGTCATTACTTTGAATGCTAAAGCAGCGAACTCAGCATTGTCATCAGCTTTTGCGATAACTTCTTCTTCTGGGTTGTCAGCACGGTGACCAACGATTGGTTTTACGTCTAACGGTGATGGTAAGTAATCAATTACTGCGTTAAGCATTAATTGAACACCTTTGTTTTTGAAAGCTGTACCAACAAGAACTGGATAGAATTCAATGTTGTTTGTAGCTTCACGGATAGCATCTTTTAATTCAGAGACAGAAATCTCTTCATCAGCAAGATATTTTTCCATTAATTCATCATTAGTTTCAGCTACTGCTTCAATTAATGTTGAACGAGCTTCTTCAGCTCTTTCTTTATGATCTTCAGGAATTTCAATTTCTTCAATTTCAGTTCCTAAGTCATTGTTGTATTTGAAACATTTCATTTCAACTAAGTCGATGATTGCTTCAAATTCGTCTTCCGCACCAATTGGTAATTGGATTGGTTGTGCGTTTGCTTGTAAACGGTCATGGATAGTGCTTACTGCGTATTCGAAGTTAGCTCCTAATTTGTCCATTTTGTTTACGAAAACAATACGAGGTACGCTATAAGTTGTTGCCTGGCGCCAAACTGTTTCAGTTTGAGGTTCAACACCTGATTGAGCGTCTAGTACTGTTACTGCACCATCAAGTACACGTAATGAACGTTCAACTTCTACAGTGAAGTCTACGTGTCCAGGTGTATCGATGATGTTTACACGGTGGTCATCCCACTGTGCTGTTGTTGCGGCAGATGTGATAGTGATACCACGATCTTGCTCCTGTTCCATCCAGTCCATTTGTGAAGCACCTTCGTGTGTTTCACCAATTTTATGGATACGTCCAGTATAGTAAAGAATACGTTCAGTCGTAGTTGTTTTACCAGCATCGATGTGAGCCATGATACCGATATTACGTGTTCTATCTAAACTAAAATCTCTAGCCATGTATTTTTCTCCTTCCAGTATAACTGCGAATAAATACTATAAATATGGCGATGCCCTAAACACGTACCTGCGATAGTAATCTATCAATATGGAACATGTTCAGGGAAACAGCTACTATCCTACCAACGGTAGTGAGCGAATGCTTTGTTAGCTTCAGCCATTTTGTGTGTGTCTTCACGTTTCTTAACTGCGCCACCAGTGTTGTTAGCAGCATCTAAGATTTCGTTAGCTAAACGTTCTTCCATAGTTTTTTCACCACGAAGACGTGAATAGTTAACTAACCAACGAAGACCTAATGTAGTACGACGTTCTGGACGAACTTCTACTGGTACTTGATAGTTAGAGCCACCAACACGGCGAGCTTTAACCTCTAATACTGGCATAATGTTATCGATAGCTTCTTCAAATACTTCAACTGCTTCACGACCACTACGTTCTTTAACTAAGTCGAATGCAGAATAAAGAATTCTTTGTGCTGTTCCACGTTTACCGTCTAACATAATTTTGTTAATCAATTTTGTAACTAATTTAGAGTTGTGAATTGGATCTGGTAATACGTCTCTTTTTGGTACTGATCCTTTACGAGGCATAATATAAATCCTCCCTTCCGATTATAATATAATTCTTTAGTTTATAGCGAAAATTTACGCAATCTTAAACTTATTTTTTAGGTTTTTTAGTTCCGTATAATGAACGGCCTTGTCTACGTCCATCAACACCTGAAGTATCAAGTGCACCACGTACAATATGGTAACGCACACCAGGTAAGTCTTTTACACGTCCACCACGTACAAGTACAACACTGTGTTCTTGTAAGTTATGTCCGATACCAGGAATGTACGCATTGATTTCAATGTTGTTAGACAAACGAACACGAGCATATTTACGTAACGCGGAGTTAGGTTTTTTAGGTGTCATTGTTCCTACACGAGTACAAACACCACGTTTTTGTGGAGAATTTAAGTCAGTAAATTTTTTCTTTTTACTGTTAAAGTTTCTATTTAATGCTGGTGAATCAGATTTTTTAGATTTACTTTGTCTAGGTTTACGTACCAATTGGTTAATAGTTGGCATTGAATGTTCCTCCTCTCTTCTTTTATAATCCCACACATCCAGGTGGTTCATTTTAAGGGTAAATAAAATTTAGTAAGAATGATTCTTACTAATCTCATTTTACTAATGCAACAATAGTTGCACTAACATTTATACCTACATATTCTCCTAAAGCTTTTTTGCTTTTGAAAAATGAGACAGGCATGTGTTTGTGATTGATTTGGCTTAACACGCGAGTCATAAGATGAATCTCAACGTCTTCAGCAATAATCAATGATGTAACTTGATCTTTATTCAAAGCTTTGAGCGTTTGTTTAAGACCAATGACATGATGTTGTTTGTTAAAGCGTGCAACTTTTTCATTAGACATCAAAATATCCTCCAAAGTTCTGCTTGCATCAACCTTAATAATAATAACACTTTCAATACTACTGAGTCAACTTTTATTCGAACTTTTCAATAAAAATTTTTTGAACTTCAGAAGTCGGATAGAGACCACAATTTTAAATATGGTTTCATTGCTCTACTTCTATGGTCAATAATATTAAAGAGCCCGAGATATCAATTAACACCTCGGACTCTTAGCTTATTAAATACTAAATATTATATTTCAGTAGTTTGAACTTCTTCAACAATTTCAGTATCTGGTGTTGCTTTGTTGTATTCAACGTCTCTATAACGTCTCATACCAGTACCAGCTGGAATCAATTTACCGATAATAACGTTCTCTTTAAGTCCGAGTAAGTTATCACGTTTACCTTTGATTGCTGCATCTGTAAGTACACGAGTTGTTTCTTGGAATGAAGCCGCTGATAAGAAGCTTTCAGTTTCAAGAGAAGCTTTCGTAATACCTAGTAAGACAGGTTTAGCTGTTGCAGGACGTTTACGTTCTTTAAACGCTTCACGGTTAGCATCAGTAAAGCTATGAATATCTACTAATGAACCAGGTAATAACTTAGTATCTCCTGCTTCAATGATACGTACTTTACGTAGCATTTGTCTTACCATAACTTCAACGTGTTTATCGTCGATTTCTACACCTTGCATACGGTAAACTTTTTGAACTTCTTTTAATAGATAGCTTTCTGTAGCATTTAAACCTGATACAGATAAATAATTCTTAGGTTCGATTGAACCTTCAGTAAGTACTTCTCCACGTTCAACACCTTGTCCAACTTCTACTTTCAATCTTGAAGTACCAGAAGCTAGATAAGATTTCGTTTCGTTAGCACCTTTTATTACGATTTCTTGTTGACGGTCTTTAGCAAGTTTGATGTCATCAACGACACCTTCGATTTCAGTAATCACGGCTTGACCTTTAGGATTACGTGCTTCGAAAATTTCTTGGATACGAGGAAGACCTTGTGTGATATCGCTACCTGCTACACCACCTGTATGGAATGTACGCATTGTAAGCTGTGTACCTGGTTCACCAATTGATTGGGCAGCAATTGTACCAACTGCTTCACCAACTTCAACTTTTTCACCAGTCGCAAGGTTTTTACCGTAACATTTTTCACATACACCATGACGTGTATTACATGTAAATGCTGAACGGATATACATTTCCTCTATACCTGCATCTGTGATTTTCTTAGCGATTTCTGGCGTAACTAATTGATCTGGGTTAACAATGACCTCATCTGTTTCTGGATGACGGATTGTTTCTTTAGAATAACGACCTTCAATACGTTCGATGAATGGTTCAATCATTTCTGTACCTTCTTTGATATCAGAAACAAGTAAGCCACGGTCAGTACCACAATCTTCTTCACGGACGATAACATCTTGAGCCACATCAACAAGACGACGTGTAAGGTAACCTGAATCGGCAGTCTTAAGCGCTGTATCGGCAAGACCTTTACGTGCACCATGAGTAGAGATGAAGTATTCTAATACCGTTAAACCTTCACGGAATGATGAAGTGATTGGTAATTCAATAATCTCACCAGATGGCGCGGCCATAAGTCCACGCATACCAGCCAACTGTGTAAAGTTAGATGCGTTACCACGGGCACCAGAGTCACTCATCATGAAGATTGGGTTTGTTTCTTCGAGTGATCCCATTAGTTCGTTTTGAATTTGGTCTTTTGCATCAGTCCAAATTTCAATTACAGCATTGTAACGTTCAAAATCAGTGATTAAACCACGATTGAATTGTTTCGTTACTTTATCAACTAATTTTTCATGTTCATCAAGGATATCTTGTTTATCTGGTAATACCACGATATCAGATACACCAACAGTAATACCTGCTTTAGATGAGAACTTGAATCCTAAGTCTTTCATTCTATCTAACATCATTGACGTATCAGTGATGCTGAAACGGTTAAATACTTCAGCAATAACATTTCCTAAGAAATTCTTATTGAATGGTTTGATTAATTCTTGCTCATCAAAGTAAGCTTTTAATCCACCTTCACCAATTTCAGTTGGCGCAATGAAGTATCTTTCCGGCGTTTTATTTTCTAAATTCGTTTGTGTTGGTTCATTAATATATGCAAATGAATCTGGAATGATTTCATTGAATATTACTTTACCAACAGAAGTTAGCAAGATTTTTTTGTTTTGCTCTTCAGTAAATGTTGGATTGTTAAATGATGATGCATGTACACCAATACGTGTATGCAAGTGAACATAACCATTTGCATAAGCTTTGAGTACTTCATTTGTATCATTGTAAATCGTACCAGTATTCACAGCATCTTTACGCTCAAGAGTTAGGTAATAGTTACCTAATACCATATCTTGTGATGGCGTAACAACTGGTTTACCATCTTTAGGGTTCAAGATGTTTTGCGCAGCTAACATTAACATACGCGCTTCAGCTTGTGCTTCTTTAGATAATGGTACGTGAACAGCCATTTGGTCACCATCAAAGTCAGCGTTGTAAGCTGTTGTAGCAAGTGGATGTAAACGAATCGCACGACCTTCAACTAATGTAGGTTCGAATGCTTGGATACCCAGTCTGTGAAGTGTAGGTGCACGGTTTAAAAGAACTGGATGTTCTTTAATTACGTCTTCTAATACGTCCCATACTTCGTCATCCATACGCTCAATTTTACTTTTCGCATTTTTAATGTTTGTTGCAATTTCACGTTGTACTAATTCTTTCATTATGAATGGTTTGAACAACTCAAGTGCCATTTCTTTAGGCAGACCACATTGATACATCTTCAAGCTTGGTCCAACTGCAATAACTGAACGACCTGAGTAGTCAACACGTTTACCTAATAAGTTTTGACGGAAACGACCTTGTTTACCTTTTAACATATGTGAAAGTGATTTTAATGGGCGGTTACCTGGTCCAGTAACTGGACGGCCACGACGACCATTATCAATAAGTGCATCAACAGCTTCTTGTAACATACGTTTTTCGTTTTGAACGATGATGCCAGGAGCACCTAAGTCTAACAAACGTTTTAAACGGTTATTACGGTTGATAACACGACGATACAAATCATTTAAATCACTTGTTGCGAAACGGCCACCATCTAATTGAACCATTGGTCTGATTTCAGGTGGAATAATAGGAAGTACGTCTAAAATCATCCAAGCTGGATTATTACCAGAATGTCTAAATGATTCAACAACTTCTAAACGTTTAATCGCACGTGTAAGTCTTTGACCAGTAGCTGATTCTAACTCATCACGTAAATGTTTAAGTTCAGCATCTAAGTCTATTTCTTCAAGTAATTCTTTAATACCTTCAGCACCCATTTTAGCAGTGAATTTGCCTGGGAATTTATCGTAGTACTCTCTAAATTCTGCTTCAGATAACAATGTCTTTTTCTCTAAACCAGTTGGACCTGGATTTACAACAACGTATGAAGCAAAGTAAATAACTTCTTCTAACGCTCTTGGTGACATGTCTAATAATAGACCCATACGACTTGGAATACCTTTGAAGTACCAAATGTGAGATACAGGTGCAGCTAATTCAATATGCCCCATTCTTTCACGGCGCACTTTAGATTTAGTCACTTCTACGCCACATCTGTCACAAACCATACCCTTATAGCGTACGCGTTTGTATTTACCACAACTACATTCCCAGTCTTTCGTAGGTCCAAATATTCTTTCACAGAATAGACCATCTTTTTCTGGTTTTAAAGTACGATAGTTAATTGTTTCTGGCTTTTTAACCTCACCAAAAGACCATGAACGGATTTTTTCGGGTGAAGCAAGTCCTATTTTCATATAATGGAAATTATTTACATCAATCAAGGAGCCTACCTCCTTCAATTTAGATTAGCTGTGCAAATTGATTGATTGCTCTATATCAATAATAGAATAACCAATGTAGAGACTTAGTCCATTATTGAACTTTATCTCTACAAGGCTTATTCGTTTATAAACTTAAATGCAATTAGTCTGTAACTTCTTTTTGTGATTGCGGTGCATCTTTTTGTTGAAGATCCACTTTACGCTCAACGACATCATCATCTTCATTGTCTTGCATGTCAATTTCATTGTCATGCTCGTCCATGATTTTAACGTCTAGACCTAAACTTTGTAATTCTTTCATCAATACTCGGAATGATTCTGGAACACCAGGTTTAGTGATGTTTTCACCTTTAACAATAGATTCGTATGTCTTAACACGACCTACTGTGTCATCTGATTTATAAGTTAAAATTTCTTGAAGTGTATATGCAGCACCGTATGCTTCAAGTGCCCATACTTCCATCTCACCGAAACGTTGTCCACCGAATTGTGCTTTACCACCAAGCGGTTGTTGCGTTACTAATGAGTATGGTCCAGTTGAACGCGCATGTAATTTATCGTCAACCATGTGTGCTAGTTTCAACATGTACATTACGCCGACTGAAATTCTGTTATCGAATGGTTCACCAGTACGACCATCGTATAATACGGTTTTACCGTCACGAGCCATACCAGCTTCTTCAATTGTTGACCATACGTCTTCATCACTCGCACCATCAAATACTGGTGATGCAACATGGATACCTAAGTTTTTAGCAGCCATACCTAAGTGTAGCTCTAATACTTGTCCGATATTCATACGTGATGGTACACCTAGAGGGTTTAACATGATATCAATCGGTGTACCGTCTGGTAGATACGGCATGTCTTCTTCAGGAACAAGTTTTGAAATTACACCCTTGTTACCATGACGACCACACATCTTATCTCCTACGTGGATTTTACGTTTTTGAACGATATAAACACGAACTAATTGGTTAACACCTGGAGATAACGTATCATCTCCTTCTTCACGGTTAAAGACTTTAACATCTAGAACAATACCACCTGCACCATGAGGTACGCGTAATGATGTATCGCGAACTTCACGTGCTTTTTCACCAAAGATTGCGTGTAATAAACGTTCTTCTGCAGTTAATTCTGTTACACCTTTAGGCGTTACTTTACCTACTAAGATATCTCCATCATTAACCTCAGCGCCGACGTATACAATACCGCGGTCATCTAAGTTTTTAAGCGCACTATCTGAAACGTTTGGAATATCACGTGTGATTTCTTCAGGCCCTAGTTTAGTATCACGTGCTTCTGATTCATACTCTTCAATATGAATAGAAGTATATACGTCATCTTTAACTAGGCGTTCACTCATGATTACGGCATCCTCATAGTTGTAACCGTCCCAAGTCATGAAACCAACAACTACGTTTCTACCTAATGCCATTTCACCAAGTTCCATAGAAGGACCATCAGCTAAAATTTCGCCTCTTGTCACTACGTCACCAGGAGAAACGATAGGTCTTTGGTTATAACATGTACCAGTGTTTGAACGTTTGAACTTAGCTAATGGATAGCGATCTAATTCGCCTTCGTATTCTTGACCATCTTCCTCAATAAGTTGACGAACAAGAACTTCATTAGATTCAACGTGCTCAACACGGCCTTTACGTTTTGCAACAATTGCCGCACCTGAGTCACGTGCTGCCACGTGCTCCATACCTGTACCAACAAATGGTGATTCAGGGTTCATCAATGGCACTGCTTGACGTTGCATGTTTGCACCCATCAATGCACGGTTAGAGTCATCATTTTCTAAGAAAGGAATACACGCTGTTGCAGCAGAAACGACTTGTTTTGGTGAAACGTCCATGTAATCCATTTTTTCTTTAGCCATAACTGTGTTATTACCACGGAAACGACAAACAACTTCATCATCTAAGAAACGACCATTTTCATCTAATTTAGAGTTGGCTTGTGCTACCACATAACTATCCTCTTCATCAGCTGTTAAGTAATCGATTTGCTCAGTAATGCTGTTTGTTTCAAGGTCTACTTTACGATAAGGTGTTTCAATGAAACCAAATTCATTCACACGTGCATAACTAGACAATGAGTTGATAAGTCCAATGTTTGGACCTTCAGGCGTTTCGATTGGACACATACGGCCATAGTGAGAATAGTGAACGTCACGTACTTCCATTTGAGCACGTTCACGTGTTAAACCACCAGGTCCTAGAGCAGATAAACGACGTTTGTGCGTTAACTCTGCTAATGGGTTAGCTTGGTCCATGAATTGTGATAATTGTGAACTACCAAAGAATTCTTTAATAGATGCAATAACAGGACGTATATTGATTAATTGTTGTGGCGTTACAGAATCTGTGTCTTGAATAGACATTCTTTCACGTACCACACGCTCCATTCTTGATAAACCAATACGGAATTGATTTTGTAACAATTCACCTACTGAACGTAGACGACGGTTACCAAGGTGGTCAATATCATCTGTGAAACCAATACCACTTAATAAGTTAAAGAAGTATGACATTGATGAAATAATGTCTGCTGGCGTAATACATTTCACTTCTGAATCAGGGAATGCATTACCAATCACTGTTGTTGTACGTCCTTCTTCATCATTAGGGACATAAACTTTAATCGATTGAATCTCAACAGGTTCATCAATTACTGTACCTTCTAATTCAAAGACTTCACTGTTAGCATTTGATTCTAATACGTCCATGATTTCATCTAAATTACGACGATCAAGTACAGTACCTTCTTCAGCTACAATTTCACCTGTTTCAGAATTAACAATTGGTTCAGCTAATTTTTGATTAAATAAGCGATGTTTTAAATGAAGTTTTTTGTTTGCTTTATAACGACCTACACTTGCTAAGTCATAACGTTTCGGATCGAAGAAACGTGAGTATAAAAGACTCTTAGCATTTTCAACTGTAGGTGGTTCACCAGGGCGCAAACGCTCATAGATTTCTAATAGCGCTTGATCTGTGTTTTCTGTACCATCTTTTTCTAAAGTATTACGTAAATATTCATTATCACCTAAAAGATCAACAATTTCTTGATCAGTTGAGAAACCTAAAGCACGTAATAATACTGTTAATGGTAACTTTCTAGTTCTATCAATACGTACATATACAACATCTTTAGCATCAGTTTCATATTCTAACCATGCACCACGGTTTGGAATAATTGTTGCGTCAAAGTTTGTACGGCCGTTTTTATCTAGTTTTTCATTGAAGTATACGGATGGTGAACGAACTAATTGTGATACGATAACACGTTCAGCACCGTTAATTACGAATGTGCCTGTATCTGTCATTAATGGGAAATCGCCCATAAACACTTCTTGTTCTTTTACTTCGCCAGTTTCTTTGATAATTAAACGCACTTTAACACGTAGAGGTGCAGAATACGTTGTATCACGGTTTTTTGATTCTTCTAAATCATATTTCGGTTCTCCGAGTCTATAATCTACAAACTCTAAAGATAGATTGCCTGTGAAATCTTCAATCGGTGAAATGTCTCTAAACATTTCTAATAAACCTTCTTCTAAGAACCAATCGTAAGACTTAGTTTGAATCTCAATTAAATTCGGTAATTCTAATACCTCTGAAATTCTCGCATAGTTTCTACGTTTACGATGTCTTCCATATTGGACAAATTGACCTGCCAAACAGATTCACCCCTCAAAAATTGCGTGTTTACTTTTAGTAAATCACCAAATATAATTAGACAAAAAGAAAACGGTAGCATACTTATGACACCATTTTCTATTTCAACTTATATACATTGTTAATTTATACGTAAAAGTACACACTTATTGAACATAATTTTTTACATTCTATTACTATATCAGAATACAGCTACTTAATCAACCTTTTACACTTCTTAAAATGTAATAGCCTTTGCTTTTTTCTAATACTTCAACGTTATCGAATGTGTCTTGCATTTTTTTCTTTGCGGATGGCATACCTTGCTTTTTTTGAATTACTACAAAAAGTTCACCATCAAGTTTCAATTTAACATAAGCGTCTTCCAAAATGCGATGTACAACTTCCTTTCCTGCTCTAATCGGCGGATTAGTAAGGACAAAGTCATACGTGTTGTCTTCCACTTGTGATAAACCATCACTTTCTTTAACTTCAACATTCTCTATACGGTTTCTTTTTTTATTTTTTCTTGATAAATTTAGTGCGCGTTGATTTACATCAACCATTGTCACTTCGTGGTGTGGGGAAACTTTCGCAATCATCAAACCGATAGGGCCATAGCCACATCCAACATCTATGATATTTTTTGTAGGACCAGGGGGATATGTTTTCAAAAAAGTTTTTACCAGTAAATCAGAGCCAAAATCTATTTTCCCTTTTGAAAATACACCAGCATCTGTTACAAGTTCTAAATCATGGTTATCGTAGGAGTACGTAAAAAGCGCTTCTTTACTTTCTACTTCAGGATTTTCATCATAATAATGACTCATGACTACACCTCTTTTAATCTAATTCGTCTTAGATTAATAATATACCCAAATATTTTAAATTTCGACTTCAAAGCCTTTATTTAAATATTGAAAATAGGCAATAGATAAAATAAGATAAAACCCCGTTATAGTAATAACGGGGTTTTCATTTCTCAAAGATTTCAGATAGCTCATGATACGCTTAATGTTAACGTACCAAAGTAGTTAATGTATTAAGCTACAAGAACTATCTTCCATATATAATTATCAACTGTTAGCCAACAGAAATTATTTTAATTCTACTGTAGCGCCAGCTTCTTCTAATGTTTCTTTAAGTTTTTCAGCTTCTTCTTTAGGTAAAGCTTCTTTAACTACTTTAGGAGCTCCGTCAACTAATTCTTTAGCATCTTTTAATCCTAAGCCAGTAGCTTCTTTAACAGCTTTAACGACTTTGATTTTTGATGATCCAGCTGAAGTTAATTCAACATCGAAATCAGTTTTTTCAGCTTCAGCGTCTCCGCCACCAGCTGCGCCTGCTGCTGCTACTGGAGCTGCTGCAGTTACACCAAATTCTTCTTCAATTGCTTTTACTAAGTCGTTTAATTCTAAAACTGACATTTCTTTAATCGCTTCAATGATTTGTTCTTGATTAGCCATTTTTAATATTCCTCCATTAATTTTAATTAGTTTATGCGCAATTATTCAGCGCTTTCTTCTTTAGATTCTTTCTCTTCTCCAACAGCTTTAACCGCATAAGCGAAGTTGCGTACTGGAGCTTGTAATACTGATAATAGCATAGAAACAAGACCGTCGTGTGATGGTAATGTACCAACAGTGTTAACTTCTTCTGCAGAAATAACGTTGCCTTCCATAACACCTGTTTTAATTTCTAATGCTTGATGTTCTTTTGCAAATCCTGCGATAACTTTTGCTGGAGCAACAACATCTTCTGTTGAAGTAGCAACTGCAGTAGGACCTACTAAGAATTCATCTAAACCGTCGATACCAGCTTTTTCTGCTGCACGGCGAACCATAGTGTTTTTGTAAACTTTGTACTCAACACCAGCTTCACGTAATTGTGAACGTAATTCAGTTACTTCAGCAACGCTTAGACCACGATAGTCAACGATAACTGTAGATACTGAGTTTTTAAGTTGTTCAGCAATAATATCAACTTCTTGTTTTTTTGCATCGATGATAGCAGACATTTAGACACCTCCATAGATTTTAGTTTGGTGCTTTTAATTTTGAAGTAATCATTAACGAATCGTATTCGCTTTGCATTACTCAATAAAAAAAGCACTTTCTACCCGTGGCAAAAAGTGCTTGAAAGATCTAAATTCTTCACGTTCAAGTCAATTTTAGCCTCGGTAGGATTAAAATTTTAAGTTATTACTAACTCCTACTGTCTTAGGTAAAATAATACATTAACCAATATAACTAAATTAATGTACTATGTCAATATTTTTTTAAAGGCTGAAAGCATAAACTTTCAGCCTAAGTAACTTTTATTTTAATAGATTAAAGTTTGATGCTTGAAGTATCAACTTTAACTCCAGGACCCATTGTTGTAGTTACAGCAATAGATTTGAAGTACGTACCTTTAGCTGAAGCAGGTTTTGCTTTAGTTAATACGTCTTGTAAAGCTCTGAAGTTTTCAACAAGTTTGTCTGTATCAAATGATGTTTTACCAATTGATGCGTGAACAATACCTGATTTCTCAGCACGGTATTCTACTTTACCAGCTTTGATTTCTTCAACTGCTTTTTTAACGTCCATAGTTACTGTTCCAGTTTTAGGGTTTGGCATTAAACCTTTAGGTCCTAATACACGACCAAGTTTACCAACTTCACCCATCATGTCTGGTGTAGCTACTACTACGTCAAAATCAAACCAACCTTGTTGGATTTTTTCTACATATTCGCCTTCGCCAACGAAATCTGCACCTGCTGCTTCTGCTTCAGCTGCTTTTTCTCCTTTAGCGAACACTAATACACGTTGTGATTTACCAGTACCGTTTGGTAGCACTACTGCTCCACGGATTTGTTGGTCATTTTTACGTGTATCAATACCTAAACGGAATGCTACTTCAACTGATGCGTCAAAGTTAGCAATGTTTGTTTCTTTAGCTAGTTCAACAGCTTCTTGTACATCGTAATGTTTTAAGCGATCGATTTTGCTAGCTGCTTCTTGATATCTTTTGCTTTTTTTAGCCATTTCATGTTCCTCCTTTAGTGGTTTTAGCGGAATTTCCTCCCACATTTACTTGCTTTCACAAGTTAAGAGCAGATAACAGTGAGGTATAAATTATGTTTTATCTTAGAATTAAATTCCTTAATAAATGACATTTCCCCTCATATTACGACAATATTGAACGCTGTCATCATGTTTGTCATTTCTGTCATCTGCTTCTATCGTCAATCTATATATTCATTAATGTTTTTTATTATTGAACTGTGATTCCCATACTACGAGCAGTACCTTCAATGATACGAACTGCCGCTTCTTCGTCTGAAGCGTTTAAATCTTGCATTTTTTGGTTCGCAATTTCACGTACTTGATCTTTAGTTACTGTAGCAACTTTGTTTTTATTAGGTTCACCTGAACCTTTTTCAACGCCTGCTGCTTTTTTAAGTAATACTGGAGCCGGTGGTGTTTTTGTAATAAATGTAAATGAACGGTCTTCATAAACACTGATTTCTACCGGAATGATTAAACCTGCGTCTTCTTGTGTACGTGCGTTGAATTCCTTACAGAATCCCATAATGTTCACACCCGCTTGACCTAATGCTGGACCAACTGGTGGTGCTGGATTTGCTTTCCCTGCAGGAATTTGTAATTTAACTACTTTTTCTACTTTTTTAGCCACGATGTGCACCTCCTTGATATCGTGATGTGGTCACAGGACTGAGTTTTGTCCTCCCACTCTTCTACATTTCGTGACGAAATGAACGCTCTATGAGCGCGACCACAGTATTATAACATTAATTCATTACGTAAAGCAATGGTAAAATGTAAGTTTTTTTATAGAACCCCTTATCATTTTAATGATTAGGGGTTCTTAATGCATGAGCTTTTGCTCAGGCGTTCCTCTAATTTCATCATTTTAATGATTAGGGGTTCTTAATGCATGTAAAGTAATACTTCTTGTTTTAGCAAGTCTAGTATTACTTATATACCATTATAATTTTTCTACTTGATCAAATTCTACTTCTACTGGTGTCTCTCTACCAAACATGTCTACAAGAACAGTAAGTTTGAATTTATCGGTTTCAATTTCTTGAATTTCTCCAACTTGGTTAGCGAATGGACCTGATTTAATTCTCACTTGCTCACCTAATTCAACTTGGACATCGATTGTTTTCTCTTTCATGCCCATTTGTTTAAGAATGAAACGCGCTTCTTCAGGAAGTAGTGGATTAGGTTTTGATCCAGCACCAGCCGAACCAACAAATCCTGTTACACCAGGTGTATTTCTTACTATATACCATGATTCATCAGTCATAACTAATTCGACTAACACATAACCAGGGAAAGTTTTTTTACTTAATGTTTTGGCTTTGCCATCTTTAACTTGTGTCTCTTCTTCTTCTGGTATAACAACTCTGAATATTTTTTCGGTCATATTCATAGATTCAACACGTTTTTCTAAATTCTTTTTAACTTTATTCTCATAACCAGAATAAGTATGCACAGCATACCAACGCTTTGCGCCGACTTCTTCAGACATGTCGTCACTCCTATCTATTTAATTAATTCTATAATTCTACCAATTCCTAAGTCTAAGGCATAGAAGAACACTAAGAAAAATACTACTGTAGCTACAACAATGACTGTGTATTTAAATAATTCTTCTTTCGTTGGCCAACTTGTCTTTTCCATTTCTGATTTTACGCCTTGGAAGAAATTTTCTTTTTTAGCCATTTATAAGACCTCCGTATATTTCGTTATTCCTTATTTGCTTATTCCATACAACAAATCAAGCAAATACAATACTCTCAACTTAAATGGAAGGGCATATTTACTCAATCGTGAACTTTCATATGTCGTTATATTATTTTGATTCCTTGTGCATCGTATGTGCATTACATCTCGAACAAAACTTTTTTAATGTTAATCTAGATGTAAGATTACTTTGTTTGGGAACGTTATAATTTCTACTACCACATACGTCACAAGTTAATGGTACTTTTTTCATTAGACTTCCCCTTACTCATTATAATACCAATCTACTATACATAACATCTGAGTCAATTGTCAATCTTCAAACGCATACCTATTCACGCCATTCAATCCTTCGAATCGCCCTAATTAATAACCATCTATATGATGTCTTAGTTTTATTTTACAACGATGTATCGCGTTGTAAACTACTTTCTTCGGAACAGCTAATAATTCTGCAATTTCTTTTGGCTTATAATCTTTTAACAAGTAAATGACGACCACTTGTTCTAACTTAGTTAAGTTTAACACACATTGTTGGATATATTCTCCCACTTCTATAGCTAGGATGTGCTTGTCGACGGGATATTCCATCTTACTATTATTGTAAGACACGATAAACTCATTAATCAATAACGTTTGTCTTTCGTAACCATAAAATTTCTTACGAATATAGTCATTTTTTACATTCTTAATGACACGATTTACATAATGTTCAATTGGTATAGTATCTTTAAAATCAAAATGTTTAAACGCTTGAAAAAGTTTAATCAGCACCTCTTGGCACAAATCTTCTTGATCATTCGGATGAATAGAAAAGTGTTTTAACCTTTTACGAATTAAAGGCGTTAGTGCTATAAATATTTTAGGTAGTTCTTGCTTTTCAAAAATATTTTGTTCTACATTTTTCGAGGGTGTATTGTCATGGTTGTGTGGCTCTAACATAGCAACTTCCTTTCTTCAAAAGTAAAGATAGGATACAGCTACTATGCTTCAAAAATCAAGTGGACAATAATGTTATTGATGATTATCTCCACGTCGCAGTTTTTCAAATTCTTCTAAAATCTCATTTGAAAGTTCTATTCTTGTTCGTGGTTTTTGTTCATTAAAGCCATCAAGTTTTTTAGATACAGACACTTCATTTTCTCTTAAGTCTCTCCACATTTCTCTTGAAGACACACGATATGCTCCAGCGCCAAATATCGCATGTTGCTCACTCATATCACTCGTGACAACTGTAATGTGTCTCGTATGTTTATCATATAAGTCATACACATAGCGTTCGATATAGCTATCTGCTGTTTCTTTTTCTTTTGTAAATATCGTTTTAACACCATGATACATGTATTCAGAATGGGCGCCCGATTGCTCATAAGCATCAAATACACAGACGACTTCATCTGCTATCACTGCATTGTAATTCGCTATTGTTGTAAGTAACTGTTCGCGTGCTTCCTCAAGGTTATCTTGCGCAATACGGCTCAGCTCCTGTGAATGACCAATCATATTATATCCATCAATGATTAAGTATCTATCCTTCATGCCTTATCTCCAATGTTGTTGCGTTTACGAAACACCTCGTACATCATTAAACTTGCCGCTACTGAAGCATTCAAACTATTCACATGTCCAACCATCGGAATGTTGATGTAAAAATCACACTTATCTTTTACTAGACGACTCATTCCTTGGCCTTCACTACCAATAACGATTGCTAACGGCATTGCTACATCCATTTCTCTATAGTCTGTAGAGTTGTTTGCTTCTGTACCTACGACCCAATAGCCGTTATCTTTTAATGTTTCAATTGTATTAGCTAAGTTTGTCACTCTCATAACTGGTATATGCTCAATTGCACCTGTAGATGCTTTAGCAACCGTTTGCGTTAACGCTACTGAACGTCTCTTAGGTATGATGACGCCATCAACGCCTGATGCATCAGCTGTTCTCAAGATAGAACCTAAATTATGTGGGTCCTCTAAACCATCTAATATCAATACTGTAGATAGTTTATCTTGCGCTTTTTGCTTTTCTAAAAACGCATCAAAATCCGCATATTCATATGGCGCGATATAAGCTGCTATTCCTTGATGAGGAGAATCAGATAATCCATCAATTTTCGATTTCGGTACTGATTGAACTATGATTTTTCTACTATTTGCTTTTTTTAAAATTTCATTAATTTGGCCTTTTTTAATAGTATCTTGAATTAAAATTTTATTAATTGTATGTCCTGAAACGATTGCTTCTTTCACAGCATGTCGCCCAACGATCACGATCTCTTCCATAATATCACTACCTTTCGTTTACATTCTGTACGACACTTTCCAATAAAGCCGTCAAACGTTTTTGTTCTTTTTCTAAATATAAATAGCCAATGACCGCTTCTAGTCCCGAACTTTTTCTATATGTTTGTATATCTGTATTTTTAGCTTTGGTATAACTTTTAGCATTTCTACCGCGACGAACAATATCTAATTCATCTTCAGTAAACCAATTGTTTTCCATTAAAAATTCAAGCGTTTGTGCCTGACTTTTGGCAGAGACATAGCGTTTTGCTTCTTGATGCAGCCGATTAGGTTTTGCTTTTAATTTTAGCACGATATATTCTCTTACGTGTTGGTCTAAAACTGCATCACCCATATAGGCAAGTGTTAGTGGATTTAGTAGTTTATTATCAATATTAGCCACGTTTAAATCTCACACCTTGAGCCGTGTCTTCTAGTATAATATTTTGTGCTTTTAATTGGTCGCGAATTTCATCAGCGCGTGCAAAATCTTTTTCTTTACGTGCATTGTTTCTTTCTTCAATTAAAGCTTCAACTTGCTCATCTAACAATTCGTCACTTGCCTTATCTTTTAACGGAATGCCAAGTACATCGCTAAATACTTGGTACACTTCTTTAAAACGTGTTAGGACTTTTACAGAAGTAGTGTTTTCTAACACATATTTATTAGCTAATTTCGCTAAATCATACCAAGCTGTAATGGCATTTGCAGTATTAAAGTCATCGTTCATTACAGTTTCAAACTGCTTTAAAATATTGTCGATTTCAGTAAGGTATGCAGATTGATCTTCCACATCTGTGGCAATTGCTTCACGTTCTTCAATAGCTTGATAACTATTACGCACACGTTCCAAACCACTTTTCGCTGCTTCAACAAGTTCCATATTATAGTTGATTGGACTTCTATAATGCACACTAATCATGAAAAAGCGTAGAACGTCTGGGTCAATTTGTTTAATAATGTCATGCACTAATACAAAGTTACCTAACGATTTACTCATCTTTTCATTATCTATATTAATGAATCCGTTATGCATCCAATAATTAGCGAAAGGTGCATGATTATGTGCTTCTGACTGCGCAATTTCATTTTCATGGTGAGGGAATTGTAAGTCTGTTCCGCCTGCGTGAATATCAATCGTCGCACCCAGTTCATGATATGCCATAACTGAACATTCAATGTGCCAGCCTGGTCTACCTTCTCCAAACGGACTGTCCCAGCTAATTTCACCTGGTTTCGCTTTCTTCCACAATGTGAAATCTAACGCATCTTCTTTCTGTTCACCTTGTTCAATACGTGCGCCCACTTTTAGGTCGTTAAGTGACTGATGACTTAATTTGCCGTAATCTTCAAATTTACGTGTTCTAAAGTAAACATCGCCACCACTTTCATATGCATTACCTTCATCTACAAGTTCTTTTATAAATTTAATAATATCGTCCATATGATTCATTACTCGTGGATTAGATGTCGCTTTTTTTACATTTAAAGCACCTACATCTTCATAAAATGCTTTAATGTAACGATCCGCAATCGTTTCAACTGATTCGTCTAACTCCTTAGAACGCTTGATTAATTTATCATCTACATCAGTGAAGTTAGATACATAAACAACTTCATAGCCTTGATATTCAAAATATCTTCTTACTACGTCATAGTTTATTGCTGGTCTTGCATTACCAATATGGATGTAATTGTATACAGTTGGTCCACAAACATACATTTTAACTTTACCAGGTTCAATAGGCTCGAACGTTTCTTTTTGACGTGTTAATGTATTATATAATGTAATCATCTTGAATCTCTCCATTTCTTGTTTTCTCAAGTTGTTTTTCTAACTCTTTTAATTGCTCGTAAATTGGGTCAGGTAGATTACGATGGTCAAACGTTTTCCCTATACGTCTACCATCTTGTTTTACGATATGTCCTGGTATACCTACTACTGTCGAATAACTTGGCACTGAATTTAACACTACTGAGTTAGCCCCAATATTCACATTAGCATTAATCGTTATGTTTCCAAGTACTTTTGCTCCTGCAGCAATCAATACATTATCACCTATATCTGGGTGACGTTTACCTCTTTCTTTACCCGTTCCACCTAATGTAACACCTTGATAAATCGTTACGTTATCACCAATGCGACATGTCTCTCCAATGACTACACCCATACCATGATCAATAAACAAACGTCTACCGATTTGGGCTCCTGGATGTATCTCAATACCTGTAAAAAAACGTGTAACTTGAGAAATTAGTCTTGCCAAAACATACTTTTTCTTTTTATACAGTTCATGTGCAATCAAATGACTCCATACTGCATGTACACCTGCATAAGATGTAATCACTTCTAACGTAGTACGTGCAGCTGGGTCTTGTTCAAACACCATATTTACATCATCTTTAATTCTTTTCAAAAATTTAAACAAGGTTGCTACCTCCTTATTAAAAAAGCACCCCTAACTAAAATTGTTAGAGGCGCTTTTGCTTTAGCACGGTTCCACTCTTATTTTAAACAAAGCCACTGGTTTAAATACATTCGCATTAATCGAAACTCAAACGACTTTTGTTTACTCTTTAAAGTTTATTTAATTCATTTGTAAAAAGGTGCATTCAGTAATTTCAGTGATGTGCTTGCAGCAACCGCACACTCTCTATACACTTCCATTACATACTAATCCTTAGTCATTTTCAATGTTAATAATAGGTTGTTTGATGTAATTTTTCAAGTATTATCAATTTAACACGATCTTTACATGCTACAACTTTATTTTAAACATATTTTTTTAAACGAGATAACACTTTTTCTCTACCTAAAACTTCAATAGTATTTGGTAGTTCAGGACCATGCATTTGGCCAGTTACAGCTACACGGATAGGCATAAATAATTGTTTACCTTTAATTCCTGTCTCTTTTTGAACTTCTTTGATTGTTTTTTTAATTTCAGCCGCTTCAAATGGCTCAAGTACTTCTAATTTACCGTATAAATGATTCATAAGTTCAGGTACTTGTTCACCGTTAATCACTTCTTGCTCATCATCACCTAAAATTTGTTCATCGCGGAAGAATAGTTCTGATAAAGGTACAATTTCTCCAGCATAACTCATTTCTTTTTGGTAAAGCGCAACAAGCTTACGTCCCCAATCTAAATCTTCATCAGTTGGATTCTCAGGAATTAACTCTGCTTTAATAAGATGTGGCAACGCTAATTCAAATACCGTTTCACTATCTTTTTGTTTCATATACTGGTTATTAATCCAAGCTAGTTTTTGTTTATCAAAAAATGCCGGTGACTTAGATAAGCGTTTTTCGTCAAAAATCTTAATAAATTCTTCTGGAGAATAAATTTCATCTTCACCTTCTGGTGACCAACCTAATAGCGTAATAAAGTTAAATAGCGCTTCTGGCAAATAACCTAAATCGCGATATTGTTCGATGAATTGTAAAATTTGTCCATCACGTTTACTTAATTTTTTACGTTCTTCATTGACTATAAGTGACATATGAGCAAATCTAGGTGCTTTCCACCCAAATGTTTCATAAATCATCAATTGTTTTGGTGTATTAGAAATATGGTCGTCTCCACGAATCACGTCAGAAATCTCCATATAATAATCATCTATTGCTACGGCAAAGTTATAAGTAGGTACGCCGTCTTTCTTAACGATGACCCAGTCACCCATATTATTTGAATCAAATGAAATTTCACCTTTTACCATGTCATCAAATGAGAATGTTGTATCTTTAGGTACACGGAAACGTATAGATGGTTGACGACCTTCAGCTTCGAACTGTTGACGTTCTTCTTCTGTTAAATGCGCGTGTTTACCACCATAGCGTGGCATTTCACCGCGTGCAATTTGTTGTTCGCGCTCTTCTTCTAATTCGTCTTCTGTCATGTAACATTTATAGGCTTTATCTTCATCTAGTAATTGCTGAATTAATGGGTTATAAATTTCTGCACGTTCTGACTGACGATAAGGTCCATAACCTTTATCTTTATCTACAGATTCATCCCATTCTATGCCTAACCATTTTAAGTTATCAAATTGTGATGATTCTCCATCAACTAAGTTACGTTTACTATCCGTATCTTCAATACGAATTACAAAATCTCCATCATAATGTTTAGCAAATAAATAGTTAAATAATGCAGTTCTTGCATTACCGATATGCAAATAGCCTGTTGGACTTGGTGCATATCTCACTCTTACACGATCACTCATTATGTTCACTCCCGTTTTTAATGTTTGTTTTATTGGTTAAGTTAATATTCAGGTTACACAAATCCACACAGTAAATAGGCTGAACGTGTGTTAACTCATCTACGTGTAGTTCACCAAGAAAATAACGCTCAACTATTAATTAAGTTCATGATTATCGCTTGTTAATCATATCATAGCTTAGTATTTTTCAAAGTATTCTAAGCTGAAAAAGTACTTTGCATAATTTTATCCAAACGAATAAACAATCCACTTTTATAGAAATATAATTTCGCTATCTATTGTAGCACTTTAGCTAGTAATATGATATCACTGTGCTTAAATTATCTTATAGTTCCCCTTAATTTTTCAAGGTATTTAAAAAAGGTTTCATGTGAAACTGTAACTGTAGGCGCTACAATTTCAAATGAAACCTTTCCTTATAAATCAATTTATTTTTTTCGCAAAAATAATTCGACCTGAAGATGTTTGTAATAAACTAATTACTTCTAAATCGATATGTTCACCTATATGTTTTTTAGCGTTATCTACTACAACCATCGTACCATCATCTAAATAACCTACTGCTTGACCAGATTCTTTCCCCATTTTAGTAAGCAACAGATTAAAGCGATCACCTTGGTGTACTGAGGGTTTAATTGCTTCAGATAAATCATTAACATTTAACGCTTGTATTCCTTGAACATGACACACTTTATTGAGATTAAAATCCGTTGTTATAATATGTGCTCTATAATGTTGCGCTAATTTAATCAACATCGCATCGATATCGCTATGAGACTTAGTCGGGTGAATAATTCTCGTTGGATGGTCGGTATCATATAATTCATTTAATATATCTAGACCTCTTTGACCTTTTTCACGCTTCACACTATCGTTCGCATCTGCAACGACTTGGAGTTCATTAATAACACCTTGAGGAATTAGTATTTCTCCATCAATAAAGCCACACTCGATAATATCTAATATGCGCCCATCGATAATGGCGCTTGTATCAATAATTTTAGGTACTGCATTACGTGCATTGATAGACATTGAACGCGCCATATTTTCTGGTAAAAATAGCAACATTTCATCACGCTTTCGCAAACCAAATTGAAAGCCGAAATAACCTAAAATAATCGTAACTATAATTGGTACAAAATGATTAATGACATTATTGCCGATAATTTGAAAAATAAAAGATATCATAACAGAAATTAGTAAACCTATCATTAGTCCAATTGTAGCAAATAATATTTCTACTGCACTTTGACGCATAATCGTTTGTTCTAATTCTTTTAAAGCATATGTTGCTTTTTTAATAAACCAACCAAAGATTAAAAAGAATATAATAATCCCTAGCAGCCCATTGAAATAAGTATTTGTTAATAGGGGTACATGATTTAGGCCAGCGTCATTGACTATTTCTGGTAATAGATACACACCTATACTTGCACCCAAGATAATGTAGCACAAAATAACAATGAGTCTTATAATGTTCACAGGTTAACTCACCTTCCTTTAGAAAGTTAATCAGGCCAAATATTTTATATACTTAGCCTAAATAGCTTTGTATTTTTTAATTACTGTTTTGTTAGTGCATATTTTAATGCTTCATGGACATTCTTAACACCAATAACCTTAATGTCCTTTGGAAATTGCCATCCACCAATATTTGATTCTGGAATAATTACGCGCTTAAACCCTAATTTTTCCGCTTCTTGTACACGTTGCTCTATACGCGAAACACGCCTAACTTCCCCTGTAAGTCCTACTTCTCCAATAAAGCAGTCTAAACCATCAACTGTTAAATCTTTAAAACTTGAAGCCGTCGCAACAACAATACCTAAATCTACTGCAGGTTCTGTTAAACGTACACCACCGGCTACTTTAATATAAGCATCCTGTTGTTGTAGTAAATAATTCTCTTTCTTTTCTAGCACTGCCATGAGCAAACTCAATCGATTATGATCGATACCTGTCGCCATACGTCTTGGATTATTAAATGTAGTTGGCGTCACTAACGCTTGTACTTCTATAAGTAATGGTCTCGTGCCTTCCATCGTAGAAACAATGGTTGACCCAGGTACATTAGTCGAACGTTCTTCAAGGAACATTTCCGACGGGTTTTTTACTCCTTTTAATCCAGTTTGTTGCATTTCAAAGATACCCATCTCATTCGTAGAGCCAAAACGGTTTTTAACTGCTCTTAAAATACGATACGCATGATGCTCGTCGCCTTCAAAGTATAGAACTGTATCCACCATGTGTTCAAGTAAACGCGGGCCAGCTATTTGTCCTTCTTTCGTAACATGTCCCACTATAAATGTAGCTATATTCAATTGTTTAGCTATATTCATTAAACTTTGCGTACTTTCTCTAACTTGCGACACAGAACCTGGTGCCGAACTAATTTCCGGATGAAAAATAGTTTGGATTGAGTCTACTACAAGTAAATCTGGTTTGAGTTGCTTAACTGTTTCATGTATAACTTCTAAATCTGTTTCAGCAAACACATTTAATTGACTTGAGTCCTCGTCTAACCTTTCTGCTCTTAATTTCGTTTGATTTAACGACTCCTCACCTGTAATATACAGCACATTTTTAGATTGTGATAATGCTGCACAAATTTGTAAGAGTAATGTAGATTTACCAATACCTGGATCGCCACCTATCAATACAAGCGAACCATTTACTATACCGCCGCCAAGCACTCTATTAAATTCTTCAGAGTTTGTTTTTACTCGTGGCGTCGTTTCATGTTTTATGTCATTTAATTTTTGCACTTTAGAAATATTGTCTCGACTGCGTACGCCATGTTTTGGACTCGCGGCCTTTTGTTCGACTATTTCTTCCATTTGATTCCAGCCACCACAATTTGGGCATTTTCCCATCCACTTTGGAGACTGGTAGCCACAGGCCATACATTCAAAAATCACTTTCTTTTTAGCCAAAACAGCACCTCCATCTTTCATTGAACAAATCTATTTTAAACCTCTGTCTGTTTAAAAACAAATTTTATTCATAATCAAGTAATTTAACCGAATAATATTCTTATATAGTTATTTAAAATTCTTAATAAGTTTAAGTTTTTCATCTTTAGCAAAAGCTATTTTTATAAAATATCATGCTTATGTATAGAGTGCCACTGATAATATATTTTGACTTTTTAAATATTACTCGTTTGTTAAGGTAAATACTACTCTATTGTCTATATATTATAAAAAAACAAAGCAGCACTCCCCAAATATGCATCTACATATTTGAGAAGTACTGCTTTAATTTATACTTAAGTTTTATGATTCAGTTGTTTCTTTATCTTTAGTTGTTTCTTTTCTATCTTGAATATCATACTTGAACTCTTTACCATCATGATTAATTATTACTTCTTTACCTTCAACTTGATTGCCTTCTAGAATCAATTCACTTAAGTTATCTTCAACTGTTTTTTGAATTGCACGAATTAATGGTCTAGCACCATATTCAGGGTCATAACCCTCTTCGGCAATTTTTTCTTTAGCTGCTTCTGTAACTTTAATGTTAATATCTTGTTCAGAAAGGCGTTCTGTTAATTTATCCACCATCATAGTCACAATTTCTTTCAATTCTTCTTTAGAAAGTTTGTGGAATACGATAATGTCATCGACACGGTTTAAGAATTCTGGACGGAATGCGTTTTTCAATTCTTTCATCATTGTCTTACGGATTGATTCATAATCTTGTCCTTCAGATGCGCCTCCAAAACCAGCGAAACGTTGGTCTTGTAATTCTTGTGCGCCTACGTTAGATGTCATAATAATAACTGTATTACGGAAATCTACGCGACGACCTTTTGTATCTGTTAAGTGACCATCGTCTAATACTTGTAATAGAATATTGAACACATCAGGATGTGCTTTTTCAATCTCATCAAATAAAATCACTGAGTAAGGTTTACGTCTTACTTTTTCAGTCAATTGGCCACCATCATCATGACCTACGTAGCCTGGAGGGGCACCTACTAAACGACTGACAGCGTGTTTTTCCATAAATTCACTCATATCAACACGAATCATTGCGTCATCTTCACCGAACATAGACTCAGCTAAGGCACGAGCTAACTCAGTTTTACCTACACCCGTTGGTCCTAAGAAGATAAAGCTACCAATAGGACGTTTAGGATCTTTCAATCCAGCTCTAGCACGTCTAACTGCTTTACTAATAGATGTAACGGCATCTTTTTGGCCGATTACTCTATTATGAAGTGTATCTTCTAAGTTAAGCAGACGGTCAGATTCAGTTTCATTAATTTTAGTTAATGGAATACCTGTCCAACCAGCGATAACTTCACCAATATCTTCTTCTGATAGAGAGGTATTATCACCGTTTTGAGCATTTTTCCAGTTGTTATTAGCTTCTTCATATTGTTTTTCTAATTTAGTTTGTTTATCACGCAAGTTAGCTGCATTTTCAAACTCTTGGGCGTGGACAGCTGCATCTTTTTCATTTTTAACTTGTTCTATCTGCTGTTCAATTTCTTTTAAGTTTGGTGGTGTTGTATGACTCTTAAGTCTCACTTTAGAACTTGCTTCATCAATTAAGTCTATCGCTTTATCTGGTAAGAAACGATCTGAAATATAACGGTGACTTAATTTAGCTGCTGATTCTAAAGCTTGATCTGAAATGTTAATACGGTGATGCGCTTCATAACGATCACGCAATCCTTTTAAAATTTCAATTGTATCTTCAACATTTGGTTCACCAACTTGAACAGGTTGGAAACGACGTTCAAGCGCTGCATCTTTTTCAATGTTTTTACGGTATTCATCTAAAGTAGTTGCACCGATACATTGTAATTCTCCACGAGCTAATGCTGGTTTAAGAATGTTAGATGCATCAATAGCACCTTCTGCACCACCTGCACCTACTAGGGTGTGCAATTCGTCGATGAATAATACTACATTTCCAGCTTGATGAATTTCTTCCATTACTTTTTTCAAGCGCTCTTCAAACTCACCACGATATTTTGTTCCGGCAACAACTGTCCCCATATCTAATGACATTACACGTTTACCTTTAAGCGTTTCAGGTACTTCGTTATTAACAATTGCTTGTGCTAAGCCTTCAGCAATAGCAGTTTTACCTACACCTGGTTCACCAATTAATACAGGGTTATTCTTAGTACGACGACTTAATACTTCAATGACTCTAGTAATCTCTTTTTCTCTACCAATGACAGGATCTAAAGTACCGTCTTTTGCGATAACTGTTAAGTCGCGAGCTAGACTGTCTAACGTTGGTGTGTTGTTAGATTTATTAGCTTGCGCATTTTTATTACTTGTTTCAGGGCTACCTAAAGCTTTAACAACTTGCGCACGTGCTTTTGTGATATTTAAATCTAAATTTGCAAACACACGAGCTGCGACTCCTTCATTTTCTCTGATTAATCCAAGTAAGATATGTTCTGTTCCTACAAAGTTATGGTGTAATTTTCTAGCTTCATCCATTGATAATTCAATTACTTTTTTTGCACGAGGTGTATAGTGTAATGCGCCCATTTGTTCTTGACCGTGGCCGATTAATTTTTCTACTTCCTCAACTACTTTTTCTTCAGTAATATCAAACGTTTCTAATACTTTAGCTGCAATACCTTCAGGTTCTTTCATTAGACCTAAAAGTAAATGTTCAGTTCCAATATTCGAATGATTTAAGCGTATTGCTTCTTCCTGAGCATGTGCTAGTACGCGTTGAGCACGTTCTGTTAGTCTACCAAATAGCATATAGTATGACCTCCTAATTTATATGTTCTCTTAATATATCTGCTCTTTTTTCATTAACTGCTCTATCATCTTCATCGTCTAGTAAGAATGGCGATTGTATTGCAACCATTAACTCATTAAACTTAAAGTCTTCTAATTCAATATAGCCTAAATCTAAACCAAGTTTCACTTCACTTAATCTTAGTGAAGCTTCCTCCATAGATATCAGTCTACTATATTTT
Source organism: Staphylococcus sp. Ze2 (assembly GCF_048568365.1). Taxonomy (NCBI): domain Bacteria; kingdom Bacillati; phylum Bacillota; class Bacilli; order Caryophanales; family Staphylococcaceae; genus Staphylococcus; species Staphylococcus sp. Ze2. The sequence continues at coordinate 2,727,524 of NZ_CP183486.1, forward strand.
AATATTCCTAACGAACGATATACTCTGTCTAATGTTTCTATATGATTGTGTCGGTTTAGTCGTTCGCGGATTTGCATTTCTTCATTAATAATTTGCTGCACTACCTCTGATAAACTTTCAATGATTTCTTCTTCTGTTTTGCCTAAAGTAAGTTGGTTTGAAATTTGGTATATATGGCCATAAACTTGAGATCCTTCTCCATAAATACCTCTAATTGTAAAACCAAAACGATTAATTGTTTGGGCAATGCGATTCATACGTTTCATTATTGTCAAGCCAGGTAAATGTAACATGACACTGGCACGCATTCCTGTCCCAATATTAGTGGGGCAAGTTGTCAAATAACCTAGAGTTTCATCAAAACTTACATCTAATTCACTATCAAGTTGATCATCAATCTCTGAAGCTTTTTCGTATAATGATGATAGCGATAAATCATTACCCATGGCTTGAATGCGTATATGATCTTCTTCATTAACCATAATGCTTAAAGATTCATCTTCATTGAGTAATACGGCAGAAGCAGGTTGTCTTATTAATTCAGGACTTATAAGATGTTTCGCGACAAGTTTGTATTTACTTTGTTGATCCATTGAATCCAAACGTTGTACAGACAAGTCAGGAAGCGCATCTTGTACGTCATTAATTATTCGAAAACCATCTTGTTCTGACAAAAACATTAATGGGTGAACATGATTTTCTAAATTTCTTGCTAGTCTTATTCTCGAAGACATCACAATCGGACTTTCTTCTCTATCACGCATCCATTCACTCATGTATGCACTAATATCATTTTTACTCATCATGCTTCACCTCGCCATCTTCTTTCAATGCTTTAATTTCATCACGAACAACGGCGGCTTCTTCAAAGTTTTGTTCTTCTATCAGTTGTTTTAAATACGAACTTTTTTCTTCTATTTGTTTTTTTAATGCTAATTTTCTGTGTGAAGAATGCGGTGTTTTTCCTACATGTTCAATTTGACCGCCTTGCACACGTCGCACAATATCGATAATGTCATCTTTGAATGTAGCATAGCAATCTGAACAGCCAAATTTACCAACATGTGCGATATCTTTTAATGTCATATGACAAGTAGGACATCGTTTTTCTTCTTTAAAAGCAATTTCATCAAAATCGATACCGTGTTTAGCTGCTAAGTGTTGTAAGATTTGTTTCACTACAAATGCGCCTTCAATATCATCTTGTGACTGAATTTGCTGATTTTGGGTCCATGGGTTACCACCTTGTGCACACGTGGAACAAACCCATTTTTCATTTATACCATCTTGACCTTTCACTGCCAATTTCACTTCTGCTTCATTCAAATGACAATTCTCGCACAGCACGACGAAACACCTCACTTTAATAATAATTTATAACATGCAATAACCGTTTTATAATATTTGCTCGAATGATATCTCTCGATAATACATCCATTTTTAATGTCTCTCTGTCTATAACGGCGTATATCATTTTTGCTTCACGTTCATTAATGTAATTTTTATCCAATAAGCCATCTACAATGTAATAAGCTTGCTGTTGTGAAATAGATGGACCAACTAATTGAAGTAAATGATTAATGTAACCTGTTTCATCTCTGTTTTCAATTTTGGTGATTCGAATATATCCGCCACCACCTCTTTTACTTTCAATCTCATAGCCATGCTCATTTGTAAAACGTGTTTTGATTACATAATTAAGCTGGGAAGGCACACAGTCAAAGCGCTGCGCAATATTGGCACGTTGAATTTCTACAACGTCTTCATTGGTGTCTTCAAATAACTTTTTAATGTATTGTTCTATGATGTCAGACATGTTGTGCATGATTATCACCTCTTTTGACCTTCTTTGACTATATTATATGACCAACTTTGACCTTTTTCAACCAATATGTTTTAAAAATTTTTAATTAAAGATGTAAGTGCTATCTAATTTATTGTATTATAGGAGTTAAGAAAAATTAAAAGGGATGAATGACTTATGCATATTATTATTGGATTAATTGGGATAGCAGTGTTTCTTGCATTGGCGTTTCTATTTAGCTCAGATAGAAAAAATATTCGTTGGCAATATGTCGGTTTACTACTTGTCATACAACTAGTATTCGCATTTATTTTACTTAAAACTAAATTTGGTATTACAGTTATTGGTGGCATATCAGACGGATTTAATTATTTATTAGCAAAAGCAGCAGAAGGTGTGAACTTTGTGTTTGGTGGATTTGAATTTGTAGATCCTAAGAACCCCCCCTTCTTCTTTAATGTATTATTACCAATTGTGTTCATTTCAGCTTTAATTGGTATTCTACAATATACAAGAATCTTACCTTGGATTATCAATGTTTTAGGTTTAGCCATTTCAAAAATTAATGGTATGGGCCGCTTAGAATCATATAACGCTGTAGCAGCTGCAATTTTAGGGCAATCAGAAGTGTTTATTTCATTGAAAAAGGAATTAGCACATATTCCTAAACAACGATTATATACATTAACAGCTTCTGCAATGTCTACAGTATCAGCTTCTATTATCGGTGCTTATTTCACATTAATTGAACCACGTTTTGTAGTTACAGCAGTTGTTTTAAATCTATTTGGTGGTTTCATCATTGCTTCTATTATCAATCCTTATAAAATTGATGCAAAAGAAGATAAACTTATCGTTGATGAAAGCGAATCAGGTAAACAATCATTTTTCGAAATGTTAGGTGAATATATCTTAGACGGTTTTAAAGTTGCAGTCATCGTAGGTGCAATGTTAATTGGTTATATTGCTATTATTGCTTTACTTAATGGTGTTGTTAGTGCAATCTTCACTGGTTTATCTGGCGGCAGTATCACTTGGGACTTCCAAACGCTTATTGGATTTGTCTTTGCACCATTTGCATTTTTAGTTGGTGTGCCTTGGAACGATGCAGTACAAGCTGGATCTATCATGGCTACTAAATTACTATCAAACGAATTTGTTGCAATGCAAAGTTTAAGTCAGATTAAAGATATGAGTGCTCATGCTAAAGGTGTTATTTCAGTCTTCGTAGTATCATTTGCAAACTTTAGTTCTATCGGTATTATTTCTGGAGCAATTAAATCACTTAACAATGAAAAAGGTGATATCGTAGCTCGTTTTGGACTAAAATTATTATTTGGTGCTACACTTGTTTCATTTATTTCAGCAGCTATTGCCGGATTCTTTATTTAAAAAATATAACTTGGGTATAGATATTCTTAAATATTAAAATGCTTATTCGTTTAATTTAAGAACATTTTAAATAATATCAACTATTTCTATTACAAAATAAAATCTTGGTACATATCGAAAACAAACTATATAAAGCACACTTCTATACAAAAGAAGTGTGCTTTTTTACTACTTGTTAAATTGTTAATGCCATATTATACATAATTACAAGTAGTAGATATCAACTACATATATTCTCTAATTTATGCGATTTGCAAAATATCAATAACTAATATATAAAGTAAAATAAGACACTTCATGTTATAAAATAACTACTCATTATTTTTAACGAAGTGCCTTATTAATGAAATTCTTACGCGATATATTCTAGTGAAGTTTTATCTATAATACCTTTTCTGTCATCATAGTAGGTTTTACAATTTCTTCTATAAAATACTGTGTTACTCTATAATCATCAGTTAATTCTGGATGGAAGGATACGCCTAAGTAATGTCCTTCTTGTACTGCTACAATTTTTTCGCCAACTGTACTTAACACTGATACCTCACCGTGTGTCGCTTCAATATGCGGCGCTCTAATAAACACACCTTCAATATCTTCTGCGATACCTTGTACATTTAATTCACTTTCAAAACTATCCACTTGTCTGCCAAATGAGTTTCTTTGAACTGTGATGTCTAATTTATCCAAATAACCTTCTTCGCCAACAATATGCTTAGCCATAACTATTAATCCAGCACACGTTCCGAACATAGGTAATGTAGATTGCTTTAGTGCTTCTTTAAAGCCGTATAAATTCATTAATCGACGTAATGTAGTAGATTCACCACCAGGTAAAATGAGGCCATCAATGTCATCTAATTGTTCTGTACGCTTAATTGCTATACCTTCATGGCCACTAAGTTCAATATGACGTATATGTTCTCTTACTGCGCCTTGCAGTGCTAGTACACCAATTTTCATATTACCATCCACGCTCTTGCATACGTTCTTCTAAAGTTAATTCATTGATGTCTAAACCTTTCATAGCTGTACCTAAATCTTTTGCTAAACGCCCAATTAATTCATAGTCTTGGTAATGAGTTGTAGCTTGCACAATAGCTTTAGCGAATTTTTCAGGGTCTTCTGATTTAAAAATACCAGAGCCTACGAATACACCATCAGCACCTAATTCCATCATTAATGCTGCATCTTGAGGTGTAGCTACACCACCAGCTGCAAAGTTAACAACAGGAAGTTTACCATTCTCTTTAGTATTTTTTAGCACTTCAAACGGCGCTCCAATATTTTTAGCTTCAGTCATAATTTCGTCATCATTCATCACTGTTAATCTTTTTACTTCTGCATTAACTTGACGCATGTGTCTAACAGCTTCTACAATATTTCCTGTACCCGGCTCACCTTTTGTACGTAGCATTGCTGCACCTTCACCGATACGTCTTGCAGCTTCTCCTAAGTTACGGCAACCACATACAAACGGTACTGTAAACGTATCTTTTAATAGATGATATTCTTCATCTGCAGGTGTTAACACCTCTGATTCATCAATATAGTCTACGCCCATTGATTCAAGTACACGCGCTTCAGTAATATGACCTATACGTCCTTTTGCCATTACCGGAATAGAAACAGCGTTCATAACTTCTTCTACAATTTTAGGATTAGCCATACGAGCAACGCCACCAGCAGCTCTAATATCAGAAGGTACACGTTCTAGAGCCATTACTGCAACTGCTCCAGCTTCCTCTGCTATTTTAGCTTGCTCAGCATTGACAACGTCCATAATCACGCCGCCTTTTTGCATTTCTGCCATTCCTCTTTTAACTCTCTCTGATCCAGTTACTTTAGACATTTGTTTTTCCCCTTTACTTAGTTGATTAAATTCATTTTAAGAGATAAACTGGTATTTAAAAAGGTTCAATTTCAATTTAATTTCGGAGGTCAGTTCCATGTCTAAATCACATCTTTATATCGATTTATATGAAAATTTGAAAAACCAAATTATTGAAGGTCAATATAAATCAGGAGATAAATTTCCATCTAAACGCGTATTAGGTCAACATCTTTCTGTTAGCAATACAACGATTGAACATGCATATCAGTTTCTACTTGATGAAGGATATATATACTCGAAACCACGCTCTGGTTATTTCGTTTCAGATATTGAAACATTACCTATAATCAATAGGAAAACACAATTTAATACAGATACATATTTGTCATCACAACATAAGCACTCAGGTGATTATTACGAATTTGCATTCAATTTATCGGAGATTGATACTGATTACTTCCCCATCCAACAATTTAGAAAATATGCGCGAGATGCTTTTGAAATAAACCAATTACAACTACTTCAACACGCAAATCCAAAAGGCGAGTGGTCTTTAAGACAAGAAATTGCTCACTATTTATTCAATAGTCGTGGTGTATCTTGTCATCCTGAACAAATTATTATTGGCTCATCAACTGAACAATTAATTAACTTACTAACGGATATCTTAAACAAAGCACAATTCCTTATCGAAAATCCAAGTTATCCTCCTATTAAACAAGTATTAGAAAAAAGACAAATTCCTTATATGCAAGTTCCAGTAAATCAAACTGGTCTTGAAATAGACTATTTAAAGACTGCAATTCATAACATCGCCTATGTGACACCCTCACATCAATTTCCTACTGGCTATGTAATGAATTTAAAAAAGCGTACGCAACTTATAACATGGGCACACGAACGTGATGATAGATATATTATTGAAGATGATTATGATTCTGAATTTCGCTATTTTGGCAAACCGATTCCTGCATTACAAAGTTTAGATACCAAAGACAAAGTGATTTATATTAGTACATTTTCTAAATCACTATTTCCTAGTTGCAGAATTGCGTATCTTGTTTTACCTAAAAAGCTACTTAATAGGTATGAGAATTTAGAACATAAAGAAGGTAATACAGTACCTGCGCACTTACAAAAAATTGTGGCAAGTTTTATGGAATCAGGGAGTTTTGAAAGACATTTAAATAAAATGAGAAAACTATATAGTCGCAAATTAAAATTTATTATTGAAGCACTCAAACCTTATGAAGATCAATTAGAAATAGAAGGTGCATTAGCTGGTATGCACTTTAATTTAACAGTTAAAAATGGACTTTCTATAAAAGAATGTCTAAAAAATGCAGAAAAGAATAGATTAAAAATAACACCGTTTAATCAATATGATGCTACACAACACACTGTAAAATTCATATTAGGATTTGGTGGCATTCCTTTTTCAGATCTTGAAGCACATACAAATGCACTAATAGACAGTTTATGCATTTAAAGTACCATACTCAACAAAATGAGTATGGTACTTATGCATGAGCTTTTGCTCATGTATTCCACTTTTCCTACTCTTGCGGAACGTAAGTCTGCTACCTTCGGCGCTAAAGAGCTTTCTTGCCGTGAGACAAGCGCTCGCATCTTTTCTCACTTGCACGCTCTCCTTACTCACTTACCACTCGTAAGCTCGTTTCGTCGCTCGTTTAGTTCGTCAGCATCTAAAGTCCCACTTTCTTAATTTTGATTCTAAATTTATTAAAGTAGACTTGTTACTCTCTTATCAGGTTATATTTCATTGTACTAGTGGGACTTATGCATGAGCTTTGCTCATGTATTCCATCGAAACTGACAATTACTTCTGAAGAAGTTAAGCTCTTTGCGCACAAAAAAAGAGACCTCTCGGTCTCGGCTCATCGCATCCTATAATGCTGCCTGGCAACGTCCTACTCTTGCGGAACGTAAGTCCGACTACCATCGGCGCTAAAGAGCTTAACTTCTGTGTTCGGCATGGGAACAGGTGTGACCTCTTTGCCATTGTCACCAGACAATGAAATGTATGAAATTATACATTCAAAACTAGATAGTAAGTAAAATATGATTCAACCAAAACAAAACATTTTAAATTTGATTAAGTCTTCGATCGATTAGTATTCGTCAGCTCCACATATCGCTATGCTTCCACCTCGAACCTATTAACCTCATCATCTTTGAGGGATCTTATAACCGAAGTTGGGAAATCTCATCTTGAGGGGGGCTTCATGCTTAGATGCTTTCAGCACTTATCCCGTCCATACATAGCTACCCAGCGATGCCGTTGGCACGACAACTGGTACACCAGAGGTATGTCCATCCCGGTCCTCTCGTACTAAGGACAGCTCCTCTCAAATTTCCTACGCCCACGACGGATAGGGACCGAACTGTCTCACGACGTTCTGAACCCAGCTCGCGTACCGCTTTAATGGGCGAACAGCCCAACCCTTGGGACCGACTACAGCCCCAGGATGCGATGAGCCGACATCGAGGTGCCAAACCTCCCCGTCGATGTGAACTCTTGGGGGAGATAAGCCTGTTATCCCCGGGGTAGCTTTTATCCGTTGAGCGATGGCCCTTCCATGCGGAACCACCGGATCACTAAGTCCGTCTTTCGACCCTGCTCGACTTGTAAGTCTCGCAGTCAAGCTTCCTTATGCCTTTACACTCTATGAATGATTTCCAACCATTCTGAGGAAACCTTTGAGCGCCTCCGTTACTCTTTAGGAGGCGACCGCCCCAGTCAAACTGCCCATCTGACACTGTCTCCCACCATGATAAATGGTGCGGGTTAGAAATCCAACACAGCGAGGGTAGTATCCCACCAACGCCTCCACGTAAGCTAGCGCTCACGCATCTCAGGCTCCTACCTATCCTGTACAAGCTGTGCCGAATTTCAATATCAGACTACAGTAAAGCTCCACGGGGTCTTTCCGTCCTGTCGCGGGTAACCTGCATCTTCACAGGTACTATGATTTCACCGAGTCTCTCGTTGAGACAGTGCCCAAATCGTTACGCCTTTCGTGCGGGTCGGAACTTACCCGACAAGGAATTTCGCTACCTTAGGACCGTTATAGTTACGGCCGCCGTTTACTGGGGCTTCGATTCGTAGCTTCGCAGAAGCTAACCACTCCTCTTAACCTTCCAGCACCGGGCAGGCGTCAGCCCCTATACATCACCTTACGGTTTAGCAGAGACCTGTGTTTTTGATAAACAGTCGCTTGGGCCTATTCACTGCGGCTCTCCTGGGCGTTAACCCTAAAGAGCACCCCTTCTCCCGAAGTTACGGGGTCATTTTGCCGAGTTCCTTAACGAGAGTTCGCTCGCTCACCTTAGAATTCTCATCTTGACTACCTGTGTCGGTTTGCGGTACGGGCACCACAATTCTAGCTAGAGGCTTTTCTTGGCAGTGTGAAATCAACGACTCGAGGAAACAATTTCCTCTCCCCATCACAGCTTGACCTTAAGAGTGCCGGATTTGCCTAACACTCAGTCTTACTGCTTGGACGTACAATCCAATAGTACGCTTCGCCTATCCTACTGCGTCCCCCCATCGCTTAAAACGAATTATGGTGGTACAGGAATATCAACCTGTTATCCATCGCCTACGCCTATCGGCCTCAGCTTAGGACCCGACTAACCCAGAGCGGACGAGCCTTCCTCTGGAAACCTTAGTCAATCGGTGGACGGGATTCTCACCCGTCTTTCGCTACTCACACCGGCATTCTCACTTCTAAGCGCTCCACATGTCCTTGCGATCATGCTTCAACGCCCTTAGAACGCTCTCCTACCATTGTCCTTACGGACAATCCACAGCTTCGGTAATATGTTTAGCCCCGGTACATTTTCGGCGCAGTGTCACTCGACTAGTGAGCTATTACGCACTCTTTAAATGATGGCTGCTTCTAAGCCAACATCCTAGTTGTCTGGGCAACGCCACATCCTTTTCCACTTAACATATATTTTGGGACCTTAGCTGGTGGTCTGGGCTGTTTCCCTTTCGAACACGGACCTTATCACCCGCGTTCTAACTCCCAAGTTAAATTGATTGGCATTCGGAGTTTGTCTGAATTCGGTAACCCGATAAGGGCCCCTCGTCCAAACAGTGCTCTACCTCCAATAATCATCACTTGAGGCTAGCCCTAAAGCTATTTCGGAGAGAACCAGCTATCTCCAGGTTCGATTGGAATTTCTCCGCTACCCACAACTCATCCGCTCACTTTTCAACGTAAGTCGGTTCGGTCCTCCATTCAGTGTTACCTGAACTTCAACCTGGTCATGGGTAGATCACCTGGTTTCGGGTCTACGACCAAATACTCAACGCCCTATTCAGACTCGCTTTCGCTACGGCTCCACATTCACTGCTTAACCTTGCATCAAATCGTAACTCGCCGGTTCATTCTACAAAAGGCACGCCATCACCCATTAACGGGCTCTGACTACTTGTAAGCACACGGTTTCAAGTTCTATTTCACTCCCCTTCCGGGGTACTTTTCACCTTTCCCTCACGGTACTGGTTCACTATCGGTCACTAGAGAGTATTTAGCCTTGGGAGATGGTCCTCCCGGATTCCGACGGAATTTCTCGTGTTCCGTCGTACTCAGGATCCACTCAAGAGTGAATAAACTTTCGACTACAGGATTATTACCTTCTTTGATTCATCTTTCCAGATGATTCGTCTAGTTTATTCTTTTGTAACTCCGTATAGAGTGTCCTACAACCCCAACAAGCAAGCTCGTTGGTTTGGGCTCTTCCCGTTTCGCTCGCCGCTACTCAGGGAATCGATTTTTCTTTCTCTTCCTGCGGGTACTAAGATGTTTCAGTTCTCCGCGTCTACCTTCAGATATGCTATGTATTCACATATCGATAACATGACATAACTCATGCTGGGTTTCCCCATTCGGAAATCTCTGGATCAAAGCTTACTTACAGCTCCCCAAAGCATATCGTCGTTAGTAACGTCCTTCATCGGCTTCTAGTGCCAAGGCATCCACCGTGCGCCCTTAATAACTTAATCTTTTTTGACTTTCAACACGAACAAGTCGGTTGAAAACCCAAAATGTTATTAATCTGTGAGTGTTCTTTCGAACACTAGCGATTATTTCTTTTTGAATTCAAAGCTTGTTAAAAAACTCTAATTCACTCGGTTTTGCTTGGTAAAATCATAAATTTTACTTACTTATCTAGTTTTCAATGTACAAAAAAATGGTGGGCCTAAGTGGACTCGAACCACCGACCTCACGCTTATCAGGCGTGCGCTCTAACCAGCTGAGCTATAGGCCCATTCTTTTTGAATACTCTAATGAGCACTCAAAACTGAATACAATATGTCAATGTTATTCCTATTTCATCTTCGTAAGAAGATGTTCCGAATATATCCTTAGAAAGGAGGTGATCCAGCCGCACCTTCCGATACGGCTACCTTGTTACGACTTCACCCCAATCATTTGTCCCACCTTCGACGGCTAGCTCCATAAATGGTTACTCCACCGGCTTCGGGTGTTACAAACTCTCGTGGTGTGACGGGCGGTGTGTACAAGACCCGGGAACGTATTCACCGTAGCATGCTGATCTACGATTACTAGCGATTCCAGCTTCATGTAGTCGAGTTGCAGACTACAATCCGAACTGAGAACAACTTTATGGGATTTGCATGACCTCGCGGTTTAGCTGCCCTTTGTATTGTCCATTGTAGCACGTGTGTAGCCCAAATCATAAGGGGCATGATGATTTGACGTCATCCCCACCTTCCTCCGGTTTGTCACCGGCAGTCAACCTAGAGTGCCCAACTTAATGATGGCAACTAAGCTTAAGGGTTGCGCTCGTTGCGGGACTTAACCCAACATCTCACGACACGAGCTGACGACAACCATGCACCACCTGTCACTTTGTCCCCCGAAGGGGAAGGCTCTATCTCTAGAGTTTTCAAAGGATGTCAAGATTTGGTAAGGTTCTTCGCGTTGCTTCGAATTAAACCACATGCTCCACCGCTTGTGCGGGTCCCCGTCAATTCCTTTGAGTTTCAACCTTGCGGTCGTACTCCCCAGGCGGAGTGCTTAATGCGTTAGCTGCAGCACTAAGGGGCGGAAACCCCCTAACACTTAGCACTCATCGTTTACGGCGTGGACTACCAGGGTATCTAATCCTGTTTGATCCCCACGCTTTCGCACATCAGCGTCAGTTACAGACCAGAAAGTCGCCTTCGCCACTGGTGTTCCTCCATATCTCTGCGCATTTCACCGCTACACATGGAATTCCACTTTCCTCTTCTGCACTCAAGTTTCCCAGTTTCCAATGACCCTCCACGGTTGAGCCGTGGGCTTTCACATCAGACTTAAGAAACCGCCTACGCGCGCTTTACGCCCAATAATTCCGGATAACGCTTGCCACCTACGTATTACCGCGGCTGCTGGCACGTAGTTAGCCGTGGCTTTCTGATTAGGTACCGTCAAGATGTGCACAGTTACTTACACATTTGTTCTTCCCTAATAACAGAGTTTTACGAGCCGAAACCCTTCATCACTCACGCGGCGTTGCTCCGTCAGGCTTTCGCCCATTGCGGAAGATTCCCTACTGCTGCCTCCCGTAGGAGTCTGGACCGTGTCTCAGTTCCAGTGTGGCCGATCACCCTCTCAGGTCGGCTACGTATCGTCGCCTTGGTAAGCCGTTACCTTACCAACTAGCTAATACGGCGCGGGTCCATCTATAAGTGATAGCAAAACCATCTTTCACTTTAGAACCATGCGGTTCTAAATGTTATCCGGTATTAGCTCCGGTTTCCCGAAGTTATCCCAGTCTTATAGGTAGGTTACCCACGTGTTACTCACCCGTCCGCCGCTAACTTCAAAGGAGCAAGCTCCTTATCTGTTCGCTCGACTTGCATGTATTAGGCACGCCGCCAGCGTTCATCCTGAGCCAGGATCAAACTCTCCATAAATGAATTATGATGTTTGATTAGCTCATAAAATACTAATTTGTGTTATCTCTAACACTTGTTTTGAACCAACAATTTAATGTTGTGTTCGGAATTAACGTTGACATATTGCAATTCAGTTTTCAATGTTCATTTCTTCAATCACAAGAAACAATTTTACTCTCTTTGACTCAGAAAGTCAAGAAGATTTTTAAAATTATTTTTTTGGTAAAACTTCCATAAAAAAACGACCCAAGGGTCAATATGGAATTGCCTGGCAACGTCCTACTCTTGCGGAACGTAAGTCCGACTACCATCGGCGCTAAAGAGCTTAACTTCTGTGTTCGGCATGGGAACAGGTGTGACCTCTTTGCCATTGTCACCAGACAATGAAATGTATGAAATTATACATTCAAAACTAGATAGTAAGTAAAATATGATTCAACCAAAACAAAACATTTTAAATTTGATTAAGTCTTCGATCGATTAGTATTCGTCAGCTCCACATATCGCTATGCTTCCACCTCGAACCTATTAACCTCATCATCTTTGAGGGATCTTATAACCGAAGTTGGGAAATCTCATCTTGAGGGGGGCTTCATGCTTAGATGCTTTCAGCACTTATCCCGTCCATACATAGCTACCCAGCGATGCCGTTGGCACGACAACTGGTACACCAGAGGTATGTCCATCCCGGTCCTCTCGTACTAAGGACAGCTCCTCTCAAATTTCCTACGCCCACGACGGATAGGGACCGAACTGTCTCACGACGTTCTGAACCCAGCTCGCGTACCGCTTTAATGGGCGAACAGCCCAACCCTTGGGACCGACTACAGCCCCAGGATGCGATGAGCCGACATCGAGGTGCCAAACCTCCCCGTCGATGTGAACTCTTGGGGGAGATAAGCCTGTTATCCCCGGGGTAGCTTTTATCCGTTGAGCGATGGCCCTTCCATGCGGAACCACCGGATCACTAAGTCCGTCTTTCGACCCTGCTCGACTTGTAAGTCTCGCAGTCAAGCTTCCTTATGCCTTTACACTCTATGAATGATTTCCAACCATTCTGAGGAAACCTTTGAGCGCCTCCGTTACTCTTTAGGAGGCGACCGCCCCAGTCAAACTGCCCATCTGACACTGTCTCCCACCATGATAAATGGTGCGGGTTAGAAATCCAACACAGCGAGGGTAGTATCCCACCAACGCCTCCACGTAAGCTAGCGCTCACGCATCTCAGGCTCCTACCTATCCTGTACAAGCTGTGCCGAATTTCAATATCAGACTACAGTAAAGCTCCACGGGGTCTTTCCGTCCTGTCGCGGGTAACCTGCATCTTCACAGGTACTATGATTTCACCGAGTCTCTCGTTGAGACAGTGCCCAAATCGTTACGCCTTTCGTGCGGGTCGGAACTTACCCGACAAGGAATTTCGCTACCTTAGGACCGTTATAGTTACGGCCGCCGTTTACTGGGGCTTCGATTCGTAGCTTCGCAGAAGCTAACCACTCCTCTTAACCTTCCAGCACCGGGCAGGCGTCAGCCCCTATACATCACCTTACGGTTTAGCAGAGACCTGTGTTTTTGATAAACAGTCGCTTGGGCCTATTCACTGCGGCTCTCCTGGGCGTTAACCCTAAAGAGCACCCCTTCTCCCGAAGTTACGGGGTCATTTTGCCGAGTTCCTTAACGAGAGTTCGCTCGCTCACCTTAGAATTCTCATCTTGACTACCTGTGTCGGTTTGCGGTACGGGCACCACAATTCTAGCTAGAGGCTTTTCTTGGCAGTGTGAAATCAACGACTCGAGGAAACAATTTCCTCTCCCCATCACAGCTTGACCTTAAGAGTGCCGGATTTGCCTAACACTCAGTCTTACTGCTTGGACGTACAATCCAATAGTACGCTTCGCCTATCCTACTGCGTCCCCCCATCGCTTAAAACGAATTATGGTGGTACAGGAATATCAACCTGTTATCCATCGCCTACGCCTATCGGCCTCAGCTTAGGACCCGACTAACCCAGAGCGGACGAGCCTTCCTCTGGAAACCTTAGTCAATCGGTGGACGGGATTCTCACCCGTCTTTCGCTACTCACACCGGCATTCTCACTTCTAAGCGCTCCACATGTCCTTGCGATCATGCTTCAACGCCCTTAGAACGCTCTCCTACCATTGTCCTTACGGACAATCCACAGCTTCGGTAATATGTTTAGCCCCGGTACATTTTCGGCGCAGTGTCACTCGACTAGTGAGCTATTACGCACTCTTTAAATGATGGCTGCTTCTAAGCCAACATCCTAGTTGTCTGGGCAACGCCACATCCTTTTCCACTTAACATATATTTTGGGACCTTAGCTGGTGGTCTGGGCTGTTTCCCTTTCGAACACGGACCTTATCACCCGCGTTCTAACTCCCAAGTTAAATTGATTGGCATTCGGAGTTTGTCTGAATTCGGTAACCCGATAAGGGCCCCTCGTCCAAACAGTGCTCTACCTCCAATAATCATCACTTGAGGCTAGCCCTAAAGCTATTTCGGAGAGAACCAGCTATCTCCAGGTTCGATTGGAATTTCTCCGCTACCCACAACTCATCCGCTCACTTTTCAACGTAAGTCGGTTCGGTCCTCCATTCAGTGTTACCTGAACTTCAACCTGGTCATGGGTAGATCACCTGGTTTCGGGTCTACGACCAAATACTCAACGCCCTATTCAGACTCGCTTTCGCTACGGCTCCACATTCACTGCTTAACCTTGCATCAAATCGTAACTCGCCGGTTCATTCTACAAAAGGCACGCCATCACCCATTAACGGGCTCTGACTACTTGTAAGCACACGGTTTCAAGTTCTATTTCACTCCCCTTCCGGGGTACTTTTCACCTTTCCCTCACGGTACTGGTTCACTATCGGTCACTAGAGAGTATTTAGCCTTGGGAGATGGTCCTCCCGGATTCCGACGGAATTTCTCGTGTTCCGTCGTACTCAGGATCCACTCAAGAGTGAATAAACTTTCGACTACAGGATTATTACCTTCTTTGATTCATCTTTCCAGATGATTCGTCTAGTTTATTCTTTTGTAACTCCGTATAGAGTGTCCTACAACCCCAACAAGCAAGCTCGTTGGTTTGGGCTCTTCCCGTTTCGCTCGCCGCTACTCAGGGAATCGATTTTTCTTTCTCTTCCTGCGGGTACTAAGATGTTTCAGTTCTCCGCGTCTACCTTCAGATATGCTATGTATTCACATATCGATAACATGACATAACTCATGCTGGGTTTCCCCATTCGGAAATCTCTGGATCAAAGCTTACTTACAGCTCCCCAAAGCATATCGTCGTTAGTAACGTCCTTCATCGGCTTCTAGTGCCAAGGCATCCACCGTGCGCCCTTAATAACTTAATCTTTTTTGACTTTCAACACGAACAAGTCGGTTGAAAACCCAAAATGTTATTAATCTGTGAGTGTTCTTTCGAACACTAGCGATTATTTCTTTTTGAATTCAAAGCTTGTTAAAAAACTCTAATTCACTCGGTTTTGCTTGGTAAAATCATAAATTTTACTTACTTATCTAGTTTTCAATGTACAAAACAATGCAATGAATACTCTAATGAGCACTCAAAACTGAATACAATATGTCAATGTTATTCCTATTTCATCTTCGTAAGAAGATGTTTCCGAATATATCCTTAGAAAGGAGGTGATCCAGCCGCACCTTCCGATACGGCTACCTTGTTACGACTTCACCCCAATCATTTGTCCCACCTTCGACGGCTAGCTCCATAAATGGTTACTCCACCGGCTTCGGGTGTTACAAACTCTCGTGGTGTGACGGGCGGTGTGTACAAGACCCGGGAACGTATTCACCGTAGCATGCTGATCTACGATTACTAGCGATTCCAGCTTCATGTAGTCGAGTTGCAGACTACAATCCGAACTGAGAACAACTTTATGGGATTTGCATGACCTCGCGGTTTAGCTGCCCTTTGTATTGTCCATTGTAGCACGTGTGTAGCCCAAATCATAAGGGGCATGATGATTTGACGTCATCCCCACCTTCCTCCGGTTTGTCACCGGCAGTCAACCTAGAGTGCCCAACTTAATGATGGCAACTAAGCTTAAGGGTTGCGCTCGTTGCGGGACTTAACCCAACATCTCACGACACGAGCTGACGACAACCATGCACCACCTGTCACTTTGTCCCCCGAAGGGGAAGGCTCCATCTCTAGAGTTTTCAAAGGATGTCAAGATTTGGTAAGGTTCTTCGCGTTGCTTCGAATTAAACCACATGCTCCACCGCTTGTGCGGGTCCCCGTCAATTCCTTTGAGTTTCAACCTTGCGGTCGTACTCCCCAGGCGGAGTGCTTAATGCGTTAGCTGCAGCACTAAGGGGCGGAAACCCCCTAACACTTAGCACTCATCGTTTACGGCGTGGACTACCAGGGTATCTAATCCTGTTTGATCCCCACGCTTTCGCACATCAGCGTCAGTTACAGACCAGAAAGTCGCCTTCGCCACTGGTGTTCCTCCATATCTCTGCGCATTTCACCGCTACACATGGAATTCCACTTTCCTCTTCTGCACTCAAGTTTCCCAGTTTCCAATGACCCTCCACGGTTGAGCCGTGGGCTTTCACATCAGACTTAAGAAACCGCCTACGCGCGCTTTACGCCCAATAATTCCGGATAACGCTTGCCACCTACGTATTACCGCGGCTGCTGGCACGTAGTTAGCCGTGGCTTTCTGATTAGGTACCGTCAAGATGTGCACAGTTACTTACACATTTGTTCTTCCCTAATAACAGAGTTTTACGAGCCGAAACCCTTCATCACTCACGCGGCGTTGCTCCGTCAGGCTTTCGCCCATTGCGGAAGATTCCCTACTGCTGCCTCCCGTAGGAGTCTGGACCGTGTCTCAGTTCCAGTGTGGCCGATCACCCTCTCAGGTCGGCTACGTATCGTCGCCTTGGTAAGCCGTTACCTTACCAACTAGCTAATACGGCGCGGGTCCATCTATAAGTGATAGCAAAACCATCTTTCACTTTAGAACCATGCGGTTCTAAATGTTATCCGGTATTAGCTCCGGTTTCCCGAAGTTATCCCAGTCTTATAGGTAGGTTACCCACGTGTTACTCACCCGTCCGCCGCTAACTTCAAAGGAGCAAGCTCCTTATCTGTTCGCTCGACTTGCATGTATTAGGCACGCCGCCAGCGTTCATCCTGAGCCAGGATCAAACTCTCCATAAATGAATTATGATGTTTGATTAGCTCATAAAATACTAATTTGTGTTATCTCTAACACTTGTTTTGAACCAACAATTTAATGTTGTGTTCGGAATTAACGTTGACATATTGCAATTCAGTTTTCAATGTTCATTTCTTCATTTAATAATAATTATGGTGGAGACTAGCGGGATCGAACCGCTGACCTCCTGCGTGCAAAGCAGGCGCTCTCCCATCTGAGCTAAGCCCCCATATATATTTTAAAAGAGTCGGGAAGACAGGATTCGAACCTGCGACCCCTTGGTCCCAAACCAAGTGCTCTACCAAGCTGAGCTACTTCCCGTATTAATTTAAGCATTTTAAAAATGGTGCGCCCGACAGGGGTCGAACCTGTAACCTCTTGATTCGTAGTCAAGTACTCTATCCAGTTGAGCTACGGGCGCATTATTAAAATGATGGTGCCGAGGACCGGAATCGAACCGGTACGGTGATCTCTCACCGCAGGATTTTAAGTCCTGTGCGTCTGCCAGTTCCGCCACCCCGGCAAAAATAATGGAGCAGAAGACGGGATTCGAACCCGCGACCCCGACCTTGGCAAGGTCGTATTCTACCGCTGAACTACTTCTGCAAAATGAAACTGTATGAGCCATAGTGGGCTCGAACCACTGACCCTCTGATTAAAAGTCAGATGCTCTACCAACTGAGCTAATGGCTCATGAAATGGTGCCGGCCAGAGGACTTGAACCCCCAACCTACTGATTACAAGTCAGTTGCTCTACCAGTTGAGCTAGGCCGGCTATTCATTTGAAATGGTGGAGGATGACGGGTTCGAACCGCCGACCCTCTGCTTGTAAGGCAGATGCTCTCCCAGCTGAGCTAATCCTCCACATGAAATTTATTATAAAGCCTGGCAACGTCCTACTCTTGCGGAACGTAAGTCCGACTACCATCGGCGCTAAAGAGCTTAACTTCTGTGTTCGGCATGGGAACAGGTGTGACCTCTTTGCCATTGTCACCAGACAAAATAACTTACTCCATTAATGATACATTGTTTATAAGTTAATTGCAATAGTCAATTTTACACTATCTTCAAGAAATCTTTAAACAACATTTACTTGAGTTACTTATTTATGTATTCATTGTTTTTGACGACTTTTATATAATACTATGTTTTCTAGTTCGAGTCAATAGCTTTTTTAACTTTTTCTCGAAAAAGTATTACTGTATTTTCGTATGTCATGTTTCGCTCACTTGCTTAACTCGACTTGAATAATCTTACCATATGAAAACAGCATTTACCATACCTTTTATAGTATATTTTTATATCTTTATAGCATAATTATGCATAAACGTTTCTTATTACTTAATTTATTTATTGGAAATGCCTTTAATACTGACTTTTATCCCCTTCCAACATATATTAACTACTTCTTTCAACAATAAAAAAACGAATATCGCGTCTTGTAATAATAACAAGACATGATATTCGCTTTATTTTAGGCAAGCATATTTAAACGCGTAATTAGTTATATTACTTCTGTCTCATATATGGGAACAGTAATACGTCACGTATTGATGCTGAATCAGTAAGTAACATCACTAATCTATCAATACCAATACCTAATCCACCTGTTGGAGGCATACCGTATTCTAGTGCTTCAATAAAATCTTCATCCATTTCATGAGCTTCATCGTTTCCTTGTTCTTTTTCTACTAATTGCGCTTCGAATCTTGCTCTTTGGTCAATAGGGTCATTTAATTCAGTAAATGCATTACCATGTTCTCTTCCTACAATGAATAACTCAAAGCGATCTGTAAATCTAGGATCCTCAGCGTTTTTCTTAGCTAATGGAGAAATCTCTATTGGGTGTCCATAAACAAATGTAGGTTGAATTAATGTTTCTTCAACTTTTTGTTCAAAGAATTCATTTAAGATATGACCATACTTCATATTACTTGTGATTTCTACGCCATGTTCTTTAGCGATTGACTTAGCTTCATCATCACTTTGGATGTTGAAGAAATCCACACCTGTAGCTTCTTTAACAGCATCAGCCATATGGATTCGTTTCCAACTAGATTCTAGATCAATTGTTTCTTCTCCATATGATACTTTAGCAGTGCCTAATACTTTTTCTGAAATATGTCTAATCATATTTTCAGTAATATCCATGATGTCGTGGTAGTCAGCATATGCTTCATACAATTCAATCATCGTAAATTCTGGGTTATGTCTTGTAGACACACCTTCATTTCTAAATACACGACCAATTTCATATACTTTTTCTAGACCGCCGACGATAAGACGTTTTAAATGTAATTCAATTGCAATTCTCATATATAATGTAGCATCTAATGCATTATGATGTGTAACAAACGGACGAGCTGCAGCACCACCAGCTATTTGATGCATCATTGGTGTTTCTACCTCTAAAAATCCTTGAGCGTTTAAATAGTTACGCATCTCTTGTAATATTTTACTACGGTTAATAAATGTCTTCGTACTATCTTGGTTTGTAATTAAATCAAGATAGCGTTGACGATAACGTTGTTCAATATCTTGTAAACCATGGAATTTATCTGGTAAAGGGCGTAATGCTTTTGTTAAAAGTGTAAACGATTTTGCTTTAACCGATAGTTCACCTGTGTTCGTTTTGAACATAACTCCTTCAACGCCCACAATGTCACCTAAATCTGAAGAATTCCAAATCTCAAATTGTTCATCGCCTACTTGGTCTTTTCTTACATAAATCTGTATTTGACCACTTAAATCTTGTACATGAGCAAAGCCTGCTTTACCTTTACCACGTTTTGTCATTAAACGTCCTGCTATACTTACATGACTTTCTTCTTCTTTTTCTTGTAATTCTTCTTTAGAGAATTGATCCCAATCTTCCTGTAATGGGCTAGCCATTGAACTACGGTCAAACTTTTGTCCAAATGGATCAATTCCTAAATCGTATAATTCTTGTAATTTTTGTCGGCGAACCTGCATTTGGTCGTTCATTTCTTCTGACATAACTTTCTCTCCTTTATGCTTTTCAATCTTTATACTTTTTCACTGAATCGTCTGTCATCACTATATTACCAATTGTTTCATTAGAATGCGGTTCAATAAAATTAGATGCTATATCATTTAATGGAATCAGAACAAATGAACGTTCTAACATTCTCGGATGCGGAACAACCAAATCTTCTTCTTCAATAATTTGATTTCCATACAATAAAATATCTACATCTAAAGTTCTTGGTCCCCAACGTACGTCTCTCACACGATGCAATTGTTGTTCTGTTTCCATACATGCCTTTAACAAATCTTTTGGTTTCAATAATGTTTGAATTTCAATACATTGATTTAAAAATTGTGGCTGATCAACATAACCTACTGGCTCTGTTTCATATATCGGCGAAACTTTCGTGACTTCAATACCATTTTTATTATTTAAAATGCGCACCGCTTCATCAAGTTGCGTTTCTCTTTCTCCAACATTACTACCTAATCCTAAATAAGCATATACCATTAGTGATTCTCCCTCACCACTTCAACACCTACGCCATTATAATGTCCAGGTATAGGTGGATTTTCTTTAGTGATTCTGACTTTCGTTTCCACTACACGATTATAGTGTGAATTTATACGTTTTGCAATACGTTCAGCCAGATGCTCTAATAAATTTACTGGCTTCCCTTCCATAATCGCTTTCACTTCTTCAAATATTTCTCCATAATGCACAGTATCTGTAACTTTGTCAGTTTCACCAGCTATGCTAAGATCAACTTTCATCGTGACATCAACAATAAATATTTGTCCAATCTCATTCTCGGCTGGTAACGCGCCATGATAACTATAAAACCTCATACCATTAAGAAATATTGTGTCGCGCATCCTCATTCTCCTTTAAATAGTCCATACTTTGTGCTATACGAGCATTTAATGCAACGTTATGTACTCTTACACCTCTAATACCTTTTGTAATACCATATGCTGTTGTGCCAGCAGTTGCTTCATCTCGTTGAGTTGGAGTTGTATCTCCTCCAATCATTTCCTTAATAAATCTTTTTCTGCTAGTTGCTAACAGCACTGGATAGCCAGTTGCTACAAGTTCATCTAATCGAGTCATAACTTCCTTTTCCTCGTCCCTTGTTTTTGCAAAGCCAATACCTGGATCAATCCAAACTTTATGCTGTGGTATACCCGCCATTTCAGCTTTATTTGCTTGTTTTAAAAGATACAGCAGCATCTCATCAACAACTGATTCATCTCTATGTCCGTCTCCATTGTGCATTAACACAATTTCACCTTCATATTTCGCAACAATTTCAAATATGCGTGGATCATGGTGGCCAGCCCATTGGTCATTAATCATCGTAGCGCCTAATTTCATGGCCGCTTCTGCTACTTCACTTCTATATGTATCAACTGATACTTGAATACCTAGACGAGTCAAAGCTTCTACCACAGGTACGACACGGCTAAGTTCCTCATCAACACTCACTTCTTCATAACCCGGTCTCGTAGATACACCACCGATATCTATAATATCAACGCCTTCTTCTATCATTTTCTCTGCGCGTTCAATAGCTTTTTCAACTGAATTATACTTTCCCCCATCAGAAAATGAGTCAGGGGTAACATTTAATATTCCCATAATTTTTGTATGCGTCATAATCATTTTGCTTCCTTTCACATCTAAAATGATTTTCCTATCAAATTATTATCATAATTCTATAATAACGTTAATTTTTATTTTTTTCAGTAACAAGTGCTTGAATGATCTGTAATTTTTAACGAACCAAAATAAACCTATATATATGAAGTGAAACATCTATTCTAATAATCACATTAAAAAACCGGTACACATAATTATGTGACCGGTTATTAATATACTTCTTTGATTAATCATCAAATGCAAATAATGGTGTTGATAAGTAACGTTCACCATTACTTGGTAATACAGTGACAACTGTTTTGCCTGCACCTAGGCTTTTAGCTTTTTCAATAGCTGCGTGAATCGCCGCACCTGAAGAAATACCACATAAGATACCTTCTTCTTTAGCAACTTTACGTGCTGTTTCCATAGCTGTTTCATTACCTACTTGAATAATTTCATCGTAGATATTTTCATCTAAAGTATCAGGAATAAATCCTGCACCTAAACCTTGTAATTTATGAGGGCCAGGATTTCCACCACTTAACACTGGAGAATCTTCTGGTTCAATTGCCACAAGATTTATATCTGGGTACTTCTCTTTTAATACTTTGCCTGCACCACTTAATGTTCCACCTGTACCAACGCCAGCTAAGAACGAGTCAATTGTTTTACCTTCAAATTGTTCAACTAATTCTGGTCCAGTTGTTAATTCGTGTACACGAGGATTAGCTGGATTTTCAAATTGTTGTGGTTCAAAGTAACCAAACTCTTCTTTCAATTCTTTGGCTTTTTTGATTGCACCTTTCATTGCTTCTGAACCAGGTGTTAATACTAACTCTGCGCCGTATGCTTTTAACAAGTTACGACGTTCTTGACTCATCGTTTCAGGCATTGTAAATACAGCTTTATAGCCTTTAGCTGCACATACAAATGCTAAGCCAATACCAGTGTTTCCACTTGTTGGTTCAACGATTGTATCACCAGGTTTAATTTTGCCTTCTTTTTCAGCTTCTTCAATCATAGCTAATGCGATACGGTCTTTTACAGAACCGCCCGGATTTTGATACTCAAGTTTTACATAAACGTCTGCAGCACCTTCCTCTACAACGTTATTTAATTTAACTACAGGTGTGTTTCCAATCACTTGTACGATGTTATCTACTGGTTTATTTGACATAAGTATTACTCCTTTTCGTTAAAAAGTTTTCAAACCCTACTTTTTCTCTCGGATATACTTTTATTTTATCAGATTTTTCTGTAAATACAACAATAAAACCTTATTTATTTAATTTCCAAGATATTACAATATTAATATTACCCTTTTTACTTAATATTTTCTAATAATTCCTGTAATTCTTCCTCTGAATAAGTGTATTTACTTCTACAAAAATGACATTCTGCTTCTGCACCATGATCTACATCAATCATATTCTGAATTTCTGCTTCCCCTAAACCTTTAATTGCATTTAAAAATTTATCGTGACCACAGTTACATTCAAATTGTGCTGGAAGGTTTTCTAGTAATTGTACATTGTCTTCACCCAAAATTTCAAACAAAAGTTCTTCTGGTGATAAACCTTGATCAATCAGTTTAGATACTGGTGTCATATTATTAATGGCATTTTCTAGCTGATTAATCGTTTCATCTTCTGCGCCTGGCATTACTTGGATTAAAAATCCACCTGATGCTTTAATTGAATTATCCGGGTTCACAAGTACACCAAGACCTACTGAGGAAGGAACTTGTTCACTTTTAGCAAAATAGTATGTGAAATCGTCACCTAACTCACCTGAAACTATTGGGCTTGAACCTGAGAAATAATCTTTAAGTCCTACGTCTTTTACTACAGTTAATGATCCATTTGTGCCAACTGCTCTGCTAACATCTAATTTACCACTTTCATTTAATGGAAAATGTGTTTGAGCATTAGTGACATAACCTCTTACATTTCCTTTCGCATCAGCATCAGCAATAATTTTACCTATTGGGCCTTGACCATCTACTGTTACCGTTAACTTTTGTTCACCTTTCAACATAGCACCCATCATTAATGTTGCAGTCATTGTACGACCAAGTGCAGCTGATGCAGTTGGCCAAGTATAATGTCTTGTCTGCGCTTCTTGAACACTTTCAGTTGTCAAAGCACTGTATGCTCGAATTTGTCCTCCAAAAGCTAAAGCTTTAACTATATAATCATTAGTCATTGTTAAGATTACTCCTTTAATTTTAATTATTTTTTGTCATATATCGGCTCATTTTGTCAAATTTCCTTCTATTAACGCAATTTATTTTAATATTTCTTGATGAAAATTACTAACTATTTGTTTGACTAAACACTTTTTATAAAATAATAATCGCTTAAATAGTCATTTACAACTAAAAAAACTCCTTTCTACTATTCATATTGCTAGTAGAAAGAAGTTTTGGTTTTATTTCTTAGTTTCTATTGCTTGGGTCATTAGGATCACTTGGGTTGCTTGGTTTATCTATATTTGGTGATTGTTCATGACCTGTATCTTCTTTGTCTTTGTCGTCTTGCTGTTGTTGATCATCGTCATTGTTTTCTGATTGCTCTCGACGAACTTCATCGTATGATTTTCCGTATTTACCTTTTTCAAAATCATCATTTTCGTTTTCGACAACTTTTGCGCCATCGTAATCGACTTCAGGTAATACGCCGTCATAGAATAATGAACGTATCTGTTCAGCAACTAACGTCTCTTCAGTCAATAATGATTCAGCGATTAAATTCAACTGAGATTTGTGTTCTAGCAAGATATCTTTACAACGCTCATATTGTTCTTTAATAATACGTTGTACTTCTTTATCAATTTCGTAAGCAATTTGCCCTGAATATTCTGGATCACCTTGCATGTCTTTACCTAAGAACACTTGTCCATTACTACTACTTGAGAATTGAACCGTACCAAGTTTTTTACTCATACCATACTCAGTAACCATTTGACGTGCAATTTGCGTTGCGCGTTCAAAGTCATTAGATGCACCAGTGGATACTTCGTTAAAGTTAATATCCTCTGAAACACGTCCACCGAGTAAACCACAAATTTTATCTAGTAATTCTGGTTCCGTCATTAAGAAACGATCTTGTTTTGGTAACATCATTGCATAACCACCGGCTTGACCACGAGGGACAATAGTAACTTTGTGAACCACTTCAGCTTCATCAAGTACCATACCTATTATCGTATGACCCGCTTCGTGGTGTGCTACAATGTTACGTTCTTTATCAGAAATAACACGAGATTTCTTAGCAGGACCTGCAATAACGCGGTCAGTTGCTTCTTCTATATCACGCATATCGATTTTTTTCTTACCTTCACGTACAGCAACAAGTGATGCTTCATTTAATAAGTTTTCTAAATCGGCACCTGAGAAACCAGGAGTTCTTTGAGAAATTGCTTTCAAATCAACTGTTTCATCAAGTGGTTTATTCTTAGCATGCACATGTAATATCGCTTCACGACCCTTAACATCTGGACGGCCTACTTGAATCTGTCTATCAAAACGACCTGGGCGTAATAATGCTGGGTCTAAAATATCAGGACGGTTAGTCGCAGCTATCATAATGATACCTTCGTTTTCACCAAATCCATCCATTTCAACTAATAATTGGTTCAATGTTTGTTCACGCTCATCATGGCCACCGCCAACACCTGCGCCACGTTGGCGTCCAACTGCATCTATTTCATCAATAAAAATGATACAAGGCGCATTTTTCTTAGCGTTTTCAAATAAATCACGTACACGGCTTGCACCGACACCAACAAACATCTCTACGAAGTCTGAACCACTGATTGAGAAGAATGGTGTACCTGCTTCACCGGCAACTGCACGCGCAAGTAATGTTTTACCTGTACCAGGAGGACCTACTAATAGGACACCTTTTGGTATTCTTGAACCCATTTGTTTAAATTGTTTATTGTCTTTTAAGAAATCGACAATTTCAATTAATTCTTGTTTTTCCTCATCAGCCCCAGCTACATCTGAGAAGCGTACGCGTTTCTTTTGACTGTCGTACATTTTTGCTTTGGATTTACCAAAGTTCATCATACGGCCGCCACCGCCGCCGCCACCTTGTGCTTGGCTTAGGAAGAAAATGAATAATAACGCAATAATTAATACAGGAATTAATGTTGTTAATATACTTACAAATACGCTTTGTTTTTCTTCTTCTTTAACTGTAAATTTTAATCCATCTTGATTTTGTGCTGCGTTTGTTATTTTTTCAAGCTCTTTATCGTTGTTATATAAAATTGTTGAAGAATAGTCTTCATCATTTTTTGTTTTACCACTTACCATATATACATTTTGTTCAGGCTGGATTTCAAGTGATTTCAAATCACCTTTTTCTAGCTGTTTCACAAATTGGTTATATGTAAGTTGTTTTGGCATATTCCCATTTCCATTTAAAAACGAAAACAGACCAAAAATAATAACGCCAATGATTGCGATAACTAGCACGTTACGAAAGGCTTTCTGCATGCGTCGTTTCCTCCTACTTCAATAATAAAACTAACAAAAATTGTAACATAATGCATGAGTTCAAGGCTAGTATTTCAACTTTTGTACTACGTTTACAATTTCAGACGCTTTATCTTAATTTTTATTTCTTTTTTTGCTTTTAATTATATTTAAATTGCATTACATATTAACAAACCACCATAAATTTATGTATCCAATACTTACAAGAATTTATTTAATTAGTGTCTATTCTATTTACTCATATAAAACGACTTAGACTTACATTATATAATAATTTCCTAGTCGAATAAATTGTATTGCTTATTTCGAATAAATTTCTGGTTTAAGTGTACCGATATATGGTAAATTTCTATAGTTTTCAGCATAGTCCAAACCATAGCCAACCACAAATTCATCAGGAATTTTCTTACCAACATATTTAGCTTCGATATTGGCTTTACGACGGTTAGGTTTATCAAGCAATGTTACTATTTCAAGCGAATTCACACGACGAGATTCTAGTAATTCAGTAATTGATTTTAAAGTCGTTCCAGTTTCCAAGATATCTTCTATAATCAAGATGTCTTTATTTTCAATTGAAGAACTTAAATCTTTCAAGATTTGAACCTCTCCTGTAGATTCTGTTCCTCCGTGGTAACTTGAAACATCCATGAAATCTATCGCTAAATGTGTATCAATATGTTTAATTAAGTCTGCCATAAACATTACTGATCCCTTTAATATGCCGATACAAACAAGGGGTTTCCCTTTATAAGCTGCTGTAATTTGTTCACCTAAATCTTTACATATTTGATGAATATCTTCCTCTGATAACAATACTTCCTTTAAATCATCTCTCATTTTTTCATTCCTCTCCCATATCTCGTATACAAATTAAGTCTTTGTATTTACTCTTTAAAAATAATGTTCCAATAGCAATAATTTCATTATCAGCATTAACTATGATTGGCATTTGGTCACGTTCTTGTTGCTCAATTTTATTATCAATCAACAATCTGCTAACCTTTTTATGCCCTTTTGTTCCATTTAATTCAAATTTATCACCATCGTTTCTTGTACGAACTACTAGTGGAAATTCAACTGTAGGAAGATCGTTATTAATGTCAATACTATAGTGACTATAGTTGTAAGTCCCTGATTGATTCATCTTAGTCGGAGAAAGTTTCACGTCATCATTTGCCATTATTATAAATTTATCATAAGAAATGTAAATTATCCATTTATCTGTTGTATATAATGTAGATTGTGCTATATTTTCATCCATGACTTGAAACCATTGATTATAAGTTTTTTCTGTTAAAGAATCGTGCATTGGTAGACTAGCAAGCAATTTATCTAATATGCCCATTTTCACGCTACGTCGCAATTGTGAAAATTGCTTTCTAGAAAAACGGTATTGGGCGTTACTAATTTCAACACTATTTTCTATAAAAGCATTAGCCTCGCTCTCAATGACTAACCTTTGTTCGTCATGCCACTCTTTTAGTTTTAATAACTGCTTAGTCTCTAAGTGTTTATTCAGCTCTATTTCAGGTAATATGCGATTTCGAATGTCATTTCTTACATAATGATTTTCTGCATTAGTTTCATCTTCATAAAAAGGGACGTTGTAAGTTTGTTGATAATTTCGAATTTCCATTTTAGTCGTTGTCAACAGTGGTTTACATATATCGTAGCAACCTCGAGTTGTTAAATAAGACATCCCTAGACTACTTCTAGTAGAACGGCCAGTCATTAACCTATAAAAAATGGTTTCTAACTGATCATCTAGATGATGGGCTGTGAGTAGTACATCTGCATTTAAATCCTTCATCATTAAATCAAACCAACGATACCGTTCAATTCTAGCCTCATTTTCTATACTATTACCTTTTTCAACAATATTAGATAAATCTAATTGTTTAACATGTAGTGCAATGTCATGGTCAATACAATATTGCTTGAGAAATAATTCTTCTTCATCGGCAATCGATCTAATATTATGATTCACATGCAAACAGGTTAATTGGGCGTATGTATCTTGCAAGTTTGTAATAAGTTGATGCAATAACACCATGCTATCTATACCAGTTGATACAGCCAATACGATGTGCTTATCTGAAGACCAACCTTCAATATTAACTTCCATGCAAACCATCTCCTTACTTGTAGACATACATTAAACACACTAGCATAAAATTATAATGTACTAATTTTTAACAAAAAAGAGACTGTTTCCTCAAGTAAGAAAACAGTCTTAGATTGTTACGATCAAACTTAATATTGGAATAAATGATTTCACTTTGTCCTCAATGAATCAAGTTAGGTATATGCGGAACAGTCTCATTATATATTTTTAGCGTCTAGCGCCTTTTCCGCCACGTCTAGATTCTGTTTGACGTTTGATGGAAGTTAATTTATCTTCACTATCTTTCAAGAAATTTGTTAATTTCTTTTCAAAGTCTTCACCTTTTGGTTGAGGTTGTTTGTGATTAGGTTTACTTTGCGGTCTACGCGGGCGATCTTTTGCTTTTTTAATAGATAAACTAATTTTTCCATCATCAGCAATTGAAAGCACTTTAACTTCGACTTCATCTCCAACAGATAAGTGGTCTTCTACATTTTCCACGTAATTATCTGCAACTTCACTTATGTGAACTAAGCCACTCTTTCCTTCTGGAAGTTCGACAAAAGCGCCAAACTTTTTAATTCCAGTGACTTTACCTTTAAGCTTGTTTCCTACTTCGATTGACATATTGTAAATAAATCCTCCCGATTTGTTTCGATTTTAACCTTATTATATGCCTGTTTGCATAAATTAACAATGGTATTATGATGCAAAAAAATTTTTTTCGTTATTTATCCTCTTTCGATGATTTCGATTTGGATTCAGACTTGTCACCTGGCAACTTGAAAATTACTTCCCCATCATTACTTAAATAATAATCATCTCTCGCTATTTTCTCTATATAACTTTTATCATTAAGATTATTAAGTTGTTCTTTTAATGCAAGTTCTTCATCTTGTTGCTTTTGATATTTTTGTTCTTTTTGTTGGCGTTCTACAGCATCTTCTTGATTACTTTGTTTTTGAGTGACAAGCATTACGCATAAAATAATTATAATAGCGAGTAAAATACCGCCGAATAAAGTAATACGTTTACGAACTACACGTCTTCTCATTTTTTGTTTCTGTTTCTTCTTGTTTTCTGAAGAAGTGAATGTATTACCTATGTTTTCTACTTTTTTACTCAATGCTTGTCACCTCCTCTATTATTAAGATTCACCAATTTTTTCTTCTTTTACAATTTCATACATGCCTTTAGCATTTTCTTTTGTTGCATGTTCGCTTAAACCAGTCACATTTATAGTTATAATTTTCTGACCAAAACGAATTACAAGTTCGTCTGTAACTTTAACGTCTGTGCCAGCTTTTGCAACTGAACCATTTACTGTAATTCTTCCTTGATCACTTATCTCTTTTGCTAATGTACGGCGTTTCACCAATCTTGATACTTTAAGATATTTATCAAGTCTCATGATTTATCTCCTCCTCGCTCTAAAAATTGTTTCAAATCAGCTTCGTTTAACGACATATTTTTGGTTATATCATACAACTTCATAAAATACTCTGCAAACACTTTTTCGAATTTCACACGTTGTACTTTACCTTCTTCAGCTTTAGCATTGGCCCATATATGTTTTAAATCTTCTTCTGACTCTGCTTGTGCTTCTCCAAATATATGTGGGTGTCTGTGTATCATCTTACTTGTTAAGCTTTGTACTACTTCATTTATATCAAAAAAGCCTTCTTTTTTACCAATACTTGTATGCAAGAGTACTTGTAATAGTATATCACCTAGTTCTTCTATAATATGCCAATCATCTTCATTATCTATGGCTTCAAATAGCTCAAATGATTCTTCTAATAAATACCTTTTTAGTGTATTGTGTGTTTGCACTTTGTCCCATGGACAACCATTTTCATCATCAACCAGTTTATCAATAATACTTGTCGCGTAATAAAAATCACCGTAGTAAGCAGTTTCGTTATCTACCTTTTTAATAAATACACTTGTTACATTACTGAATATCATAGCGTGATGGTCTAATTCATACAAAGGCGTTTCAATAACTTTTGCCCCACTACTCTTAGCGCCATCTACAATATAAACGACTTGTTCATCATCATAACGCTCCATCAATGTCACTTTTAAATCTCCAGCTGTCATCGGACTATACACTTGTGTTATTAGCGTGTGCGTACGTATGTTCAATTGCTGACTAGTAAGTGACGTAGCATCAAGCAAAGTAAAACCATCATTAGGGTCTACTTTTACCGCTTCGAACACATCATCTATAAAACTTTTACCACCCAATATTTCAACTTGTATATTGTCATGTTGTTGTGCATATGCTTCTAATTTTACAGTTGTTGTTTCTGCTACGCGAGGATGGCCTGGCACCGTATAAACGATATCATCTTGCTGTGCTGCTTCAATTAATTGCATCACAATAGTTTGGTAGACGTCATCAAATGCTTGATTTTCTTCATAAACATGATCAAAACTTTGGAATTTCATACCTTCGTTAGTCAATGCTTGAATTACTGGATGCTCCAAAGTTCTAGTATATGCTATAGGCTTATTTTTTAAAAATTTGTATATACCTAATGGTAAATCGTCGATTCCATAGTTGCCTAGTCCAACAATCGTTATCTTCCCTGTCATTATCTTTTCCCTCTCTTTATATGGTATAACTTATCACCAAATGGTAAATGTTTTAATTCTCTATAACTTAACAAGTTGGTGCGCACAATAGCAACAATAATCACGATGGCGCCAACACCTGCTGCGATTAATAATTCTATTAAGCCAATTATTCGTCCATGTTCAGGAATCAGCCACATTGTAATTTGAACTGCTAATGAAAGAATAAGCATTGTGATGATTAACTTAATAACATATTTACGCATACTCTGGAAAAGATAATATTTTAATACGTGTTTGTGTAATACAATTGTAAATAAAACGAGTGATATCACAGTACTTAGACTACTACCTAACATTAATAGTTGCGGTATCAATACTATATTTAGTATCGTTTTACTTACAACCCCCACGCTAAACGCCAACAACACAGGACGCACTTTATTTTTCACTTGTAATAGAGCGATATCCATCATAATGAGTGACACACAAATAACGGTTAACATATAAACGGCTAGCGTTATCGTTTGGCTATCATTTTTAAAAAACACGCTATTCATAGTAGGCATTAAATTAATTAAACCAATGCCCGCCGAGACGCTAAACAAGATCGTGATTTTAATAGAAGCATTCGCGTATCTATTGGTAAGCACCTTATTCTCAACTTTTATTGCGTCCGTTAACAAAGGAATTAGTACAAAGCAAAACGTCGTTGTTACGATTAATCCCATTTGAATAAAAGATGCCCCACGATCATAGACGCCTTTTTGGGAAGTCGCTTGTTGAAAATTCAAACCTGTACTTTGCAGCATGTGAAGTACTGTAAAACTGTCCACTACCTGCCAAACAATTACAATCAATTGGCTTACAGCAAAGACAAGTATAGCTAAGACTAGTTTGCGCCATTCTACAAATGACTTTTGCGCTGCTTCATATGACTTATTTTGTGAGTCTCTGAATGGTTTGCGTATTACAAGAAAGAGGCTCGATGCTAAAAATCCAAATGCTGAACCGATAATCGCTATTGTTCCCGCAGCATAAAGTGACCATTGCTGTGTCATAAATAAAACAATTGCCAAAATGATGATAGCAACACGTACAAATTGCTCGATTACCTGGGAAATAGCTGGCACATTCATATTTCTCTGTGCTTGATAATAACCTCTAAACACACCTAAAATGCCGATAAATAAGAAGCTAAAACTTGCTGCTCTAAGCATAGGCGTTAGGCTAATATCACCCATTAACAATGCAACCCACTTCGCACAAAACAGCAGAAGCAAGAAAAAGACTGTGCTTATGAGTTGTATACGCATCATTACATGAATGTATTGCTTAAAATCTCCTTCTGAACCAAATATCTGGGTAACTGCACTAGGTATTGCATTCATCGTTAAAATAACCCCTAATGCTACGATCGGATAAACTTGCTGATATGCATATAACCCTTCATCCCCCAAAATATTTTGATAAGGTACACGGTAAATTGCACTTAATACTTTGACAACTATAAGAGCCAAAGTGAGTACGACCACTCCATTAAAAGCAGTCGACTTGTCTATCTTAGCTTTCATCAGAGATAACCATACTTTCTTCTAAACATTTTGCTAGGAATTTCAAATTATCAAACCAAGTACTTGTTTTATTTAATGTCACTTTCATTTTACCATCTTGAACGCCTACTTTCATTGAGCGTCCTAATGGTTGAGTTTGTTTAAATAATGTTTCGCCATTAATGTCTGTCGTACCCTTTTTAGATAAATAAATTTCTACTTTTTTACCAACATCCTTGATCAAGGTTACACCAGCATGCAATGCATGTACTTTAATTTCCATCATTTCTAGAAGTCTTTCAACTTCAACAGGATAATCATTAAAGCGGTCAATTAACTCATCTTTAACGTCCATTAGTTGTGCTTCCGTCTCAATTTTACGTAATTTCTTATAAATTTCTATTTTAGCCTGCTCATTTTGAATGTACTCTGCTGGTAAGTATGCATCTATGTTAAGTTCAATCTCAACTTCTGGAGCGTCTTGTTTTTCATCTGTCACGCCGCGTTTTTCATTTACCGCTTCTTCTAGCATTTGAGAATATAAGTCAAAGCCTACTGAATCTATAAAGCCATGTTGTTGTTTACCTAATAAATTACCAGCACCACGAATGTTTAAATCACGCATCGCAATTTTGAAACCTGAACCTAATTCAGTAAATTCTTTAATTGCTTGTAAACGATCTTCGGCAGTTTCAGAAAGTACTTTATTCGTAGGATGTAAGAAGTACGCATAGCCAATACGGCTTGAACGACCTACACGACCTCTTAATTGATAAAGTTGACTTAATCCAAAGCGGTCAGCATCTTCTATAATTAAAGTATTCGCATTTGGAACATCTACGCCCGTTTCAATAATAGTCGTAGTAACAATGATGTCATATTCATGATTGATAAAACTTAGCATTGTTTCTTCTAAGTCCCTTTCATTCATTTGTCCATGTGCAACACCTATGTTGGCATCTGGCATAAGCATTTGTAATTGCTCTCTTTTCTCATAAATAGACTGCACTTTATTGTATAAATAAAACACCTGACCATCTCTTGATAATTCTCTTTCTAATGCTTCTTTAATAAAATTAGTGTTCTGCTCTAATACGTATGTTTGCACTGGAAAACGGTTCTCTGGTGGTGTTTCAATAACAGATAAATCACGCACGCCTAGCATACTCATGTGCAAAGTACGTGGGATTGGTGTAGCTGTTAATGTAAGCACATCCACATTATTTTTTAAAGATTTGATTCGTTCTTTATGTCGTACACCAAATCGTTGTTCTTCATCTACAATAAGTAATCCCAAATCTTTATAATGAATATCTTTCCCCAATAATTTATGTGTACCTACAATAATATCGACAAAACCTGATTCCAAACCTTCTTTAGTTTTTTTAATTTCTTTTGCAGTTCTAAACCTACTAATTAACTGTACTTCTATTGGGAAGTCTTGCATGCGTTCGATTAATGTTTCATAGTGCTGTTGTGCTAATATAGTTGTCGGTACTAAAAAGGCAACTTGTTTACCTTCCATTACTGCTTTAAACGCTGCTCTTACAGCAACCTCAGTCTTACCGTAACCAACATCTCCACACAGCAATCTATCCATAGGACGTTCAATTTCCATATCCTTTTTAATCTCTTCAATCGACTTACTTTGGTCAGGAGTAAGCTCATAAGGAAAGTCAATTTCAAAATCATTTTGTTCAGCTGTATCCGGACCAAATTGATAACCAACAGACATTTCACGTGCTTTATATAATTCTATTAATTCATCTGCCATATCTTCAACACTTTGTTGAACTTTCGCTTTGGTTTTTTTCCACTCTGTGCCACCAAGTTTATTTAACCTAGGCGTTTTATCTTCTGATGCCACGTATTTTTGAACTTGGTCCATTTGGTCTACAGGTACGAATAATTGATCTGTCCCTTTATATTGAAGTTTAATATAATCTTTATGTACACCACCAACTTCTAGCGTCTCTACACCTAGGTATCTGCCTACCCCGTGATGAACATGTACAATATAATCACCTACTTTTAAATCTTGATAAGATTTAATTTTTTCGGCGTTTGTTAAAGTTTTTTGTTGTTTCGGTTTTTTCTTTTGTTTTGATTTAAATAATTCTCTCTCTGTGACAACAACTAATTGCATATACGGCAATTCAAAGCCTTCTGATAAACTACCTTCAGTAATAATCGCGCTTCCACCTTCATTGCGGTGTGTAGGCGTATCAATAAATGTTGGTATATGCATTTCATTGAGCATTGATTGTATACGTTCTTTTTTGACTTCTGTTTCAGCAAGTACAACAACCGTATAATCATTTTGAATAAATCGTTGGAATTCTGAACGCATAATATCGTATTGTCCATAAAACTGTTGCACAGGCTTACATGAAAATTTAATAATTTCGTTTAACTCAACAGACATTGTCGCTGTAAATAATGTGAAATATGTCACCGGATATGACTTTAGTTGGTTTTCAAAAGCATCGTATTGCAAGAAGCTTTGATCAATAAATCCTTTACCGCTTTCAATCAAATTTTGCATAAACTCATCCGCTTCTGAAATAAGTGCCGTTTCAGTTTCTTTAATTCTGTTATATTCATCTACCGCTACAATTGCGTCATCTTTAAAGTAATCGATAATTGTAGTAGGCTGTTGATACATAAAAGCGACAAGACGGCGTAATACTTGATGATCAAACATAGATGATTCGAATAACTGAAAGCTTTCATACGTTTCTTTTAATTCATTACGGACCGCTTTATCAATTTTTGGTCTTGTATATTCATATGCTTCTTTGAGTTTTTGCTTTGTGTGATTAAGCACATCTTCTGTTATTATATAATCGCTCGCAGTAGTGATGTTTACCTCTTCAACGTTTTCCTGTGATCTTTGGGTTTCTACATCAAAATCACGAATTGAATCTACTTCTGTATCAAAAAGTTCAATTCTAACCGGACTACCAATTAGTGGATAAATATCAATAATACCGCCTCGTAAAGAAAACTCGCCTATATGAGAAACAACACTTTCTCTACGATAACCCATATTAACTAACTTATTTAAGAAATCATCAATATCTATATCGTCCCCTACACTCAATGTTAATTGATGTGATTTCCACATTTCTACAGGGGTCAACCATTTCTTCAGTCCGTTAAGCGGGACAATAAATAAACCTCTCTTTTCTTGAGCAAGCGCCGTTAATGTGCGCACACGTTCACTCATAAATTGAGGGCTTTGTGTTGAAAATTCTTCTGTCATAATATCTTGCATTGGGTACTTGTAAATATCTTGTTCTTCCACAAACTGCGTTAAATCACTTTCTAATTTATCTGCTTGATAAAGATTGTTTGTTACAATTAGTAATTGTTTAGAACTATTCAAATATTTTTCAGCGATTATCGTTGCTTTAGCAGCCCCCGATAAACCCGTAACCAGCACCTGCTCTTTTCCAAATACTTCGTTTAATTCCTGATAACGTTTATCTTCATTTATATATTCTGTAATTATTGATTTCAATTGATTTCACCATTATATTCATTCATCACACGATCAAACCGATCACTTTCTATGTAGGCTTCAATTGCACGTGCAGAATGTTCTATTACTTTATTCATTGTTTCCATTTCTTGTTTTGAAAATTTTTGCAATACGTAATCTACGATAGACATCCCATTTGAAGGTCTGTCTACACCAATTCTAATACGTTTAAATTGATCAGTGCCTAACACTTGGATAATTGATTTCATACCATTATGTCCACCAGCACTTCCTTTTTGTCTTAAACGGATCTCACCTTGCGGCAAGTCTAAATCATCATATAAAACGACTAAATCATCAATATCTATGTCGTAATATTTCATTAATGGACCTACTGCCTCACCAGATAAATTCATCATCGTCATTGGTTCAATAAACATTACTTTTTCGCCTGCAAATCGTTCTATCGTGTATGCGCCTTTAAACTTCTGTTTATCTAAACTGAATTTATTCTGTTCTAACATATAGTCAATTACTTCAAATCCAATATTATGTTTTGTTTGTTCAAAGCGTTTACCAATATTGCCTAAACCTACAATACACTTCATTATGTTACCTCCAATAGTTGTCTTTCTTCATCTAATTTATATTCGAGTTCTATTATTTATTATTCTTATCATTTTTTATCGTATCATTCACTATAATAACATAAAAAAGCACCTGCTTAACGTATTAAGCACGGTGCTTTTTATAAGATATGATAACGCTGACTTAATCAGCGTATGATGATAAAGTAATTACAAGCTGTGTCAGCTTATTATTTCTCTTCTGCATCACTTTCATCGTCTTTTTCTTCGCCAACAACAGCTGGTTCTTCAGTTTCTGAATCGCCTTCCATTGCTTCGATTTCTTCTTCAGTAGGTTCTTCAGTTGGAGGAACTACTGTTACAACTGAATCAGTTACTTCGTTTTCGATAGTGAATTCGCCTGAAATTTTGATGTCTTCTACTGAAAGCGTATCGTTAATTTCTAATTCAGTGATATCTACTTCGATTACTTCAGGAATATTATCTGGAGTAGCAGTAACTTCAAGGTTGAATAATGGTTGTTCAACAACGCCGCCTTCTTTAGCTCCAACAGCTTCGCCAACTAATTGAACTGGTACTTCAACAGTACGTTCTTCAGTCATATTGATAGCTAAGAAATCGATGTGAGTGATTTGGTTTTTAAGTGGGTCGAATTGGTAGTCTGAAACCATTACTTTAATAGTTTTAGAACCTACGCCTAATTCGATAACACCGTTACGTCCAACTTCACGGATAACTTTGATAAATTCTACTTCGTCTACTTTAACTGAAGTATTTTTAGTACCATAACCATATACGATTGCAGGTACTTTACCAGTGTTTCTTAATTTTTTAAGGTCTGAACGAGTTTGTTTACCTTGACGAATAATTGACTTTAATGCAGCCATATTATTTCCACCTTTCATATTTTGTTCTTATCTTTCATAATAAGAACCCCTCCACTTACCCATCAACATTACGTTGCTTGCAAGTGTTTATTAAGTCGTGATTTCACGAACGGAACAATTATATATCTATTTTACCAATTAGTCAAATAGCACACTAACAGATTCACGTTCATACACACGGATAATAGCTTGTGCTAATAAACCTGCTACAGACAATTCTTTCGTATTAGATGGTTTACGGCTTTCATCTAATTGAATTGAGTTCGTAACTACAAGTTCTTTTATTGCTGAATTTTCAATGCGTTCTTTTGCTGGGCCTGATAAAACAGGGTGAGTACAACATGCATAAACATCTTTAGCACCTTTATCTTTTAAGGCTTGTGCAGCTAAAGTAATCGTACCAGCTGTATCAATAATATCGTCTATAATAATAGCTGTACGACCATCGATTTCACCTACAATATTCATAACTTCAGCAACATTAGGTTTTGGACGACGTTTGTCTATGATGGCAATTGGTGTTTTCAATATATCTGCAAGTTTACGTGCTCTTGTTACCCCACCGTGGTCAGGTGAAACAACAACGCACTCTTCAAGGTCAATATCTGTCTGATTACTAAAATATTCTGCTAAGATCGGAACACCCATTAAGTGGTCAATTGGCATATCGAAGAATCCTTGGATTTGTGGCGCGTGTAAATCAAGTGCAATCATACGATCTGCGCCTGCTGTTTCAATTAAGTTCGCTACAAGTTTTGCTGTAATTGGTTCACGGCTACGTGCTTTTCTATCTTGGCGTGCATAGCCATAATATGGAACAACTATATTAATGTTCGCTGCTGATGCGCGTCTACAAGCATCAATCATGATTAACAATTCCATTAAATGTAAATTCACCGGATTTGATGTTGGTTGAATAATAAATACATCACAACCACGAATACTTTCTTCTATATTTATTTGAATTTCTCCATCGCTGAAACGTTTCACTGAACATTTACCTAGCTCAATTCCAACTTGGTCTGCAACTTCTTGGGCTAATGGTTCATTACCCTTTAAAGAAAATATTTTCAAAGCAGAATTCTTATACTCATTGTTTAACATTTATAGTCCTCCAATTAATTCTTTCAATTCGTTTTCCTTTGTAGACAAAACAAAACTTAAAGCGTTCAGCAATATAATCACATACTCTGGTTAACTTTCATACAATTACATTGATTTTAACAGTTTAAGCACGCTTGTCTAAATATATGCCTTTATTTTTTCAAATAACCCTCTTTGGTTGTTTGTCTAGCCCTAGCTAATGCCAAACTGTCTTGTGGTACATTATCCGTGATTGTGGAACCTGCCGCTATAAACGAACGGTCTCCTAATGTTATTGGTGCAACGAGATTTGTATTGCAACCAATAAATGAATCATTACCAATAATCGTCTTAAATTTATTGATACCATCATAGTTCACAGTTATTGAGCCACAACCTACATTTGTTCTTTCACCAATTTCAGCATCACCTATATAACTTAAGTGAGGTAGTTTAGCACCTGTTTTAACAACAGATTTCTTAACTTCAACAAAGTTACCTACTTTAACTTTTTCACCTAAGTCTGCACCAGGACGAAGCTGTGCAAACGGCCCAATATTAGTGTAATCACCAACAATCGCTTCATTGATTATAGATTGTTTTATTGTGACATTTGACCCTACTTTACTATTAGTTATTTCAGTATATTGACCAACGATTGTATCTTCTCCAATTACAGTGTTACCAACAAGTTTTACTCCTGGTTCAATGACTGTATCTTCTCCGATGATAACGTCAGCACCTATATATGTAGTTGCTGGGTCAATAATTGTTACGCCATTTTTCATGTGCTGTTCATTAGTGCGTTTCTTGAAAGCTTTTTCAGCTTCACTTAACATCACTCTATCATTAACACCCATAATTTCTTCAAAATCATCTGTGTGATAGATTTCAACGATACCCTCATCTTCTAAAATTAATGAAAGTACATCAGGCAAATAGTATTCTTTTTGCGCATTTTCGTTTTTCACTAACTCCAATTTTTCAAATAAAATTTGGTTATCAAATGCAAAAATACCTGAACTAATTTCATTAATTTGTCGCTCTGTCTCAGATGCATCTTTTTGCTCAACAATTTTAGTTAACCGTTGTGCCGAGTCGCGCAGGATACGTCCATAACCGAATGGATTTTCTGTAGTTGCTGATAAAACAGTAGCCTGTGCTTTGGTGTTCTCATGATGTTCTATCATTGATTTCAATGTTGTCGCAGTGATTAACGGTGTGTCTCCACATACTACTAACGTTGTACCTTGTTTATCTTTCAAATGCTCACTTGCCATCTTAACAGCATGTGCAGTGCCTAATTGTTCTTCTTGAAAACTGTAAAGCGATGCATCACCCAATGTCTCTTTGACATTTTGTGCACCATGCCCAACAATTGTAACAAGTTGTTCTACGCCTGATTGCTTAACGTTGTCAATGACATGTTCAATCATTGTTTTGCCTGCTACATCATGTAGTACTTTGTATTTCTTTGATTTCATACGCGTACCTTTTCCAGCCGCAAGTACTATTGCATGTCTTTGCATGTATGTTAACCCTCCATTAAAATATACACTTCTTACTTATTATAATTTAACGCTGGTCACACTTTCAAGGCTCAAAACATCAATGTTATATAATGGAAATATTTTTATTAAAAATATTAGAAATTTCTATGCATATATTTGTCATCTTTATTCAATTGAGTAAACGCTTTTATATTATCAAGTCGTAGTGTAATATACGAATGTATAATGGAAATATTGTTTTCTCATTTTGTTGTTATCATACACATATCCACCTATTTTTCATTATAATCTTCTAATTTATACCGTAGTAAAAAAGTATATTATTTATAATTATAAATAATATACTTTTTGTCACCTTTATACTTTCTCAATTAATTTTATTTTTTATTTCGAATTGACTTTGTAATATTAAAAAAGATTGGATTTCCGTTTATGCGAAAATCCAATCTTTTTTAATATTACTTAATTTCACTTTTTTTAATTTAAGCTTCTTCTTCTTCAGAATTATCTGATGACTGTGCATTTCTGTCAGGGATGACCTCATCAGTTTCTTCATACACTTTCATCACTGCATCTTGTATTTCTTGTCTCATTTCAGAGTTTATAGGATGCGCGATATCTCGGAATTCACCGTCTGGTGTACGTTTACTTGGCATTGCGACGAATAGACCTGTGTTGCCTTCAATCACTCGTAAATCATGTACTACAAATGATTCGTCTAAAGTAATTGAAACGAGCGCTTTCATTCTTCCATCTGTTTGTATTTTTCTAAGTCTTACATCTGTCACTTTCATGTAGTGAGCCCCCCTAGTATCTCTTTGTTTAGAAGCTTAACAATTTCATTAAAAATTATAAACCCTTACTTCACTTTCGCTATTAATTCGATTTCAACTTTAACATCTTTCGGCAATCTTGCCACTTCAACACAACTTCTCGCTGGTTGATGTTCATTAAAGTACTTGCCATAAACTTCATTTATATTTTGAAATTCATTCATATCAGCAATGAAAATAGTAGCTTTAATCACTGAATCTAAATCCGATCCAGCTTGGTCTAACACGACTTTTAAATTTTCTAGAACTTGTGTCGTTTGCTCTTTTACATCTTCACTGACAATTTCTCCATTTAAATTTAATGGAATTTGTCCTGAAGTGAATACAAGTCCATTTATTTCCGTTGCATGCGAGTATGGCCCTAACGCTTCGGGCGCCTTTTCCGTATTAATAACTTTCATGATGTCGAAATCGCTCCTTTAAGAAAATTTAGTTAAACTGTTGCCTTGTTCCACCTTAAATTCCTGATTGTATTCATCTACATCAGATAATCTAACTAAGGAAGTATAATCTTCAATTAATCTTTGCTTAACTTCTTTTGATTCTACTAGTACCGATACCCCTTTAACATGTGCTTTAAACTCATTCATCAAATTCATCACACCATTTATTGAACCACCTGCACGCATGAAATCGTCTACGACAAGCACATTGGAATTCTCAGGTAACGTTCTCTTTGATAGCACCATGGTCTCGATTTTTCGAGAAGAACCAGATACGTAATTTATAGAAACTGTAGAACCTTCAGTCACTTTATTATCTTTACGAATAACAACTACAGGTAAATTCAGTACATTCGCAACTGAATTTGCAAGTGAGATACCCTTAGTAGCAATCGTTACAATAGCATCTAACTCCTCATCCATATATAGCGTTGCTATTAATTTGCCAACCCGATTCAATAAAGTAGGATTCCCCATTAAATCAGATAAAAATAAAT
The DNA here is from genome assembly GCF_048568365.1 of Staphylococcus sp. Ze2. NCBI lineage: Bacteria > Bacillati > Bacillota > Bacilli > Caryophanales > Staphylococcaceae > Staphylococcus > Staphylococcus sp. Ze2. The sequence goes on from NZ_CP183486.1 coordinate 2,769,412, forward strand.
AACCACCAGGCAATAATCGTTCTTTCTCTTGCAAATGTTCTATCACTTCATCAATAACTTCTGTAGCTTCTGCTTTGCTCATCTCAGGTTTGTAGGTAACACCCCCACTAGCACCTGCAGTAGTAATTACTGTTCCAAGCTTTTCTTTTTGAAAAGTTGTTTTTATAATTTGAACATCTTCACTAATGGAAGACTTCGCTTGCTTAAATTTTTGTACAAAATACGTTAACGGTATCAACTTATTCGGATTGTTCATTAAATATTGAGTCATATAAACAATTCGTTCACTTCTTTTATAGCGCATTCGATTCATCCCTTCTCAATTAGCCTAATAGTCTTACAATGTGCACTTCATTACAACAACCGTTAACAGCATTGTATACGTGCTTTGCTTGTCGTTCTTTTCGTGTTAATCCATAAACAGTAGGTCCACTACCGCTCATAACAGCGCCATCTGCTCCGTTTTCTAGCATGTTGGCCTTTATTTTTAAAATTTCTGTATGCATCTTACCCGAGACAGGTTCCAATCGGTTTGACAGACTTTTACATAATAAGTCATAATCCTCTGCGATCAAGGCCGCTTCACATGCTTCAGTATGGACAGTGTAAGGTTGCTTTAGGTCCAGCTTTTTAAATATATCTGGAGAAGATATACCTAAATTAGGTTTAGCTACTACCACCCATGCAGAAGGTGGTTTATCTAAAAATTTAATAATTTCACCTTTACCTTTACATAATGCAGTTTTCCCTAGAATACAAAATGGAATATCTGTTCCAATCTGTATCCCCAACTCACATAGTTCTTTAAGCGGTCGATTTAAATTATATAATCGATTCATCCCTCTCATTGTTGCTGCAGCATCAGTAGACCCACCTGCCAAACCAGCCGAGACAGGAATATTTTTGTCTATAGTAATAGTTATACCTTGTTTCAAATTATAGGTCTTTTTCATTAATTCTGCAGCTTTATACGCTAAATTTTTGTTATCGGAGGGAACATAGGATTGTTCTACGTCAACAATTATCTTTTTGTCTTTACGTAGTTCAAATGACAATCTATCATTTAAATCAATTGTCGTCATTATCATTTCAACTTCATGAAAACCATCATCTCGTTTAAAGAGTGTGTCCAACGTCAAATTTATCTTCGCTGGTGCTGTTTCATATATCATATTCCCACCCTCTTCCAATTCGATATGGTAATAAAATGATTTTAACATATTGTTAACATTGCGTTGTTAGTTTTTTAAAACTTAATATTTTCTATTGCTACTTTATTAATAAAAAAACCGTTAAATGGACCAAATTAAAAATTTAAAAACATATTTCTTAACTTACTATTTTACAATATTATTTATTGTAGATAAAACTATTACCTACTCTTAAATGAAATAATATTAATATAATAAAAAAGGTATGCTAGCGTCATTACACTAACATACCTATTATTTAAATTCGTTCTCATATTAAAGTTTAAATTGAAGAATAAGGCATCATCATGAGCCAAACTTAATTTAAATTTGTTTTATTTAGTGTGCAATTGCTTCTTGATGATTATCACCTTCAAAAGAAACTTGTACGTTTTCAGTTAAAACATCAGTGTATGTATAGGATACACGCTCAAAATTATAAATATCTTGATCTAGTTCAACAATAAAAACAGAAGGGTATGTTTCTTTCAAAACACCACTACGTTCAATTGTTTTTTTACGTCCACCATTCGCTTTAAGTACAATTCTGTTCCCTAATTGACAATCAAGTGAATTTTTGATGTCTCCAATAGATTTTGGCATATTGCTCCACCTCGCTACAAGTTGTATAATAACACATTTCGAGGGTTTTTGTCAAATAAAATTTCAATTTTAGCAAGGTAAAGCGGACTTGTCAATAATTTAAAATTCTAATTCTGGGAAATTTTTCAATTCATTGTATAAATGTGCAAATTCTTTTATTGAAAGCGTTTCGCCGCGTCTTCTCGGATCTATATCACTAGCTACTAACCAATCGAGTATTATTTGTTTATTAGCTTTGCCATTTACAAATAAACTTTGATAATTATTATTAATCGTTTTACGTCTTTGACTAAACGCTGCTTTTGTCATTTTAAAGAATTTATCTTCATCATCTACAGTAACAATCGGTGTGTCGCGCTTCATTAATTTAACTACAATAGAATCTACATTCGGTGGTGGTAAGAATACCGCTTTAGGTACAGTTAGCACTTTGCTCGTTTCTGTATAATATTGTGCCACAATTGATAACGATCCATACGCTTTGGTGCCGACTTGTGCGTTGAGACGTTCGCCTACTTCTTTTTGCATCATTACTACATAACCATCAATAGGTAATGATTGCTGCATTAAATTCAATAAAATAGGTGTCGTAATGTAATATGGTAAGTTCGCTACTACCATTATTTTCTTACATTCTGAAAAATGCTCAGCAACATAATGCGCGATATCTGCTTTAAGAATATCTTCATTTATTACCGTTACATTATCATATGGTCCCATTGTATCTTTAAGTACAGGTATTAGACGTTGATCAATTTCAAAAGCAACCACTTCTTTAGCGTTTTTAGCTAATTGTTCTGTTAGCGACCCCATACCAGGACCGATTTCTATTACTCCTGTATCCGCATCAATATCACTGGCCTCAATAATATTATGAATAATATTCACATCAATTAAAAAATTCTGACCTAAGCTCTTTTTGAAACTAAACCCATATTGATTAAGTAATGCTTTGGTGCGCGTAGGTGTTGCAATATCTTTATATTCCATTTAACTTTCACTTCCCTCATTATCACTTAGTGCATTTCTAACATCTGCTTCTGTATAACCAAATGCATTTAGCTTATTCAATAACTGTTTACCATTAGAATGACCAATATGCAATTTACGTCCTAACGTTTCCCTTTTCTTACGCGCATCTTTACCAACGAGTAAGCCTAAGTCAATCAACACTTCTTTACTTATTGATTCATGCCCTTCTTCAAAAGGCGTGCTTACATTCATTAATGCCTCTTTAATATCTTCAACATTAGCATGTTCTACGCCTATTTTCCCACGCTTATTTTTAGCCTTATCTCGATCGATATAGGCGTGTTTAACACCAGGGATGTGTTTTTGAATCGTATTTCTTATTTTATCACCTGGGAAATCTGGGTCAGTAAGTATAATGACGCCTCTTGTCTCAAATGCTCGTGCAATAACCTCTAACGTTACTTGATTAATAGCACTACCATTTGTCTCAATCGTATCACATTCAACCGCTCTTTTTACTCGTTCCGTATCGTCTCTGCCTTCAACTACAATAAATTCATTTATCTTCATTTATTGTTACACCTTTCATTACTCACTTCGATTTTAGATAAAAATAAAAAAGGTATCGGTGTAAATTATGATGACTACTTAGCCTGTATTTTATCAACTAAGTCTTATCTCAGACCGATACCTTTTGTAATGTTTTATGCTTTTAAATTAAACAATCGTTCTGCATTTTCAGTTGTTTGCTTACACACTTCTTCATAACTCACACCACGTAATTCAGCAATTTCTTCAGCAACTAGTGTAACTCGTGCTGGCTCATTACGCTTACCTCTATAAGGGTGTGGTGATAAAAATGGCGCATCTGTTTCAACTAATAATCTATCAAACGGTACATGCTTTGCAACTTCTTTAGGTTGTTTAGCATTTTTAAATGTTACTGGACCACCTAAAGAAACATAAAAGTTCAATTTATTTATGACATCATCTGCAATTTCAGGAGAAGCACTAAAGCTATGCATAATACCGCCAATCTCTTCTGCATGCTCTTCTTTCAAAATATCTATACAATCTTGCGTTGCTTCTCTATTATGAATGATAATTGGCAGATTAACGCGTTTTGCCAAGGCTATTTGCTTTCTAAATAACGCTTGCTGAATATCTTTAGGTGATTTATCCCAATGATAATCCAAACCTGTTTCGCCGATGCCAATCACTTTAGGATGCGCCGCAAGTGCTTCAATCCATTCTAATCGTTCTTCTGTGCAATCAATCGCATCAACAGGGTGCCATCCAATAATACCGTAAATAAATTCATATTGGTCAATAAGCTCCATTGTACGCTCAACTGTAGGTGTATCAAAACCGACTACAAACATGCGATCCACACCATTTTCTTTAGCGCGTTCAATAACCGCTTCTAAATCTTCGTCATATTGATCTGCATTTAAATGAACATGTGTATCGATAAGCATCTCTTAACCGCTCCTTAATTTGTAATTATTTAATTACTGATCCATTTGGAATCGCGCTTGGTAAACTAACAAGTGTTAGTACACCATCTTTTTCAGCTGATAAAATCATACCTTCTGATTTTCTACCCATTAATTTAGCGGGTTTTAAGTTAGTCACAACAGCAACTTTCTTACCAATAATGTCTTCAGGTTGGTAGTATTGTGCTATTCCGGAAACAATCTGACGTTGTTCATTATCTAAATCCACTTGGATTTTTAATAACTTATCAGATTTCTTCACTTGTTCAGCATCAATAATTGTTGCAGCTTTAATTTCTACTTTATCAAAGTCTTTAATATCAATTTGAGCTTTAGCTATAGCTTCCTCTTCTGCCTTTTCTTCCTCTTTCTTTTCAGGTTGCATCGATTCTTTAATGTAATCAATTTCAACCGTACTATCTAGACGTGGGAAGATAGGTTGTGGTTTATCACTCACTTTGATTGATTCAGTTAAAGCACCATACGTTTTAATACTTTCAAGTTCAAACAACTCTGGTGTATTAATATTCAACTGTGTAAAGATTTGTTTTGGTGCATGTGTAAGGAATGGTCTTAGTAACACTGCAATAATACGAATATTTTCTACTAAGTGAGCCATGACATTGCCAAGCATTTCTTTTTGTTCTTCATCTTTAGCTAATACCCATGGTGATGTTTCATCAATGTATTTATTCGTACGACTAATAAATTTCCACACTGTTGAAAGTGCTACTGAAAATTGTAAATCATCCATATTTTCGTGGAATGTCTTCACAGTATCTAGTGCCATTTGTTCCATATCTTTATCCAATTCATGTTTAGGACCTTGATATGCAGGTAATTCACCATCAAAGTATTTATTAATCATTGAAATCGTACGATTCACTAAGTTCCCTAAGTCATTTGCTAAATCATAATTTGTACGTTCCACAAATCCTTCAGGAGTAAATACACCGTCAGAGCCAAATGGTAATTCACGCATTAAGTAATAACGTGTAGCATCTAAGCCATAACGATCAATAAGTACATTTGGATCTACGACATTCCCTTTTGATTTACTCATTTTTCCATCCTTCATAAGTATCCAACCATGTGCGAATACTTTTTTAGGTAACGGTATATCTAATGCCATTAATAAAATTGGCCATATAATAGAGTGGAAACGCACGATTTCCTTAGCCATTATATGAATATCTGCAGGCCAATATTTTTTAAATAAACTATCATCATCAGATAGATAACCTAATGAAGAAATATAGTTTACAAGTGCATCAATCCAAACGTAAACTACGTGTTTTGGATTCGATTTAACATGAATACCCCAATCAAATGAAGTACGTGACACTGCTAAATCTTCAAGCCCAGGTTTAATAAAATTATTAATCATTTCATTTTTGCGTGAAGGTGGTTGAATAAATTCAGGGTTTTCATCATAAAATTCTAATAAACGGTCTGTATATTTAGATAAGTTAAAGAAGTAACTTTCTTCTTTAACTAACTCTACTTCATGACCAGAATCCGGACTTTTACCCCCAACAATTTCTCCATTTTCAAAAACTGGATCAACTAACTGTGTTTCTGTGTAATATGTTTCGTCTGGCACTGAATACCAACCCTCATATTCACCAAGGTAAATATCATCTTGAGCTAATAAACGTTCAAAAATTTGTTGAACAACTTCTTTATGACGTGCTTCTGTAGTACGAATAAAATCATCATTTGAAATTTCTAATTTTTGCCATAAATCTTTAATACCAGCAATCATTTCATCTAAATATTCTAATTCTGATTTCCCAGCTTTATGTGCTTTTTCTTGTATTTTTTGCCCATGTTCATCCGTACCTGTTAAATAACGAACATCATAGCCTTGCATTCTTTTATAACGTGCGATTACATCACCAGCTGTTGTTGTATAAGCATGACCGATATGTAAATTCCCACTTGGATAATATATTGGTGTAGTGATATAAAAAGTTTCTTTCGCCATCAATGTTCCTCCTCGATTCTTACACTATAAATATATCTAAATTCATTTTTGTTTTCAATGAAGCAGATGTGTATTTCTATTCCGATTTATATGTTAATCATCATAAAAATTCTTTGGATAGCATACTAGTCATATCCAGCATTTTTAAGTTTTAATTTTGCTATAATTTAAATATGATTAATAATCTCTATCCTATCTACATTACCATAAATCACGCATGTTTTGGGAGTTTTTCAACTCTTTTTTCTTGATTAAATTCGAATTTGTGGTATGACCTTTTTACTTAGATGTATTAATTAATAATTTAAACAACCTATGTTTTGATCCTCATTATCATACTCAAACTTCATGATAAATATCATAAACTTCACTCGTCTTCATTTGGCGCAATTCTGCTACCTGTTTAATCGCTGCTTTCGGTTTCAAACCTTGATTTATATGATAATCAACATGTGATTTGAGTGACATATCTTCAAACCAAGTCGTATCTTCCACTGGTTCTGCACCTTCAATAAGTACTACAAACTCACCCTTAGTCGGAATACTTTCATCATTAAGACGATCTAGTACATTTCCTACATAGTCAGTAACAATTTGTTCGAATTTTTTTGTCAGTTCTCTGCCCAAAGATATCTTACGCTCTCTATCAATCTTTTGAATCGTTTTGACCGTATCTTTCACACGATGTGGCGACTCATAAATAATTAATGTGCTATTTTCATACATACGTTGTTCTAAATATGATTGTTTTTGTTTATCTTTTCGTGGCAAAAATCCTAAAAACGTATAAGTAAAGGAAGGTAAGCCACTCGCCATTAGTGCAGTTAGGCCTGCATTTGGTCCAGGTATACTCTCTACTCTTATACCATTTTCTCTAGCTGCAACGACAAGTTCATATCCAGGGTCACTGATTAGTGGCAAACCAGCATCTGATACTAATGCTATATTAATACCTTGCTGCAATTGTTCAATAAGATAATCTGTTTGTTGTTCTTTATTATGGTCATGATAAGATTTAAGCGGTGCTTGTATATCATAATGCACACATAATTTTTTCGTCACTCTTGTATCTTCACATGCAATCAAATCTACGTTTCTTAAAGTATCAACAGCGCGATATGTAATATCCGCCAAGTTACCAATAGGCGTTCCTACTAAATATAATGTCGACATAATCTAACCCTCACTTATTAATTCTAATTTTTGTTGACGTGTATATGTTTTAATTTCATACTCGCGTTTCAATGCTTCAGACTTTGTATTGAACATTTCCTGATAAACGAGTTGTACCGGACGCCTTATTTTCGTATATTTAGCCCCTTGTCCGTTGTTATGTTTAGCTACTCGTTGTGTAACATCTTTTGCATAACCCGTATATAAACTACCATCTTTACATTTAACTATATAAATATAATGTTTATCCATAATATATTTCTCTCATTTCCTCGGTATAAGTGCCATCATTATTATAAATATAAAATGGTGGCTGTATGTCTAAACCTTGGTTACCACCTTTTCTACCTTCCACAACTATTGTCTGCGCCACCTTATCTTGTTTACTATATACAAAGTAGAGTTTTTTAGGTTCGATTTGATATGCTCTCATATAACTTAAGACATCCATAAGACGTTCCGCTCTATGAACCATTACCATCCGTCCACCTTGTTTTAATAAGTGTCTAGCTGCTAAACAGCAGTCTTCTAATGTACACATTATCTCATGCCTAGCTATTTTATGTGCATCTTTTTGATGTTGATGTTGTTGATTGACTTTAAAGTATGGTGGGTTGCAAGTGACAAGGCTATATTGTGATGGCTTAAACTGTTGATGTGCTTCCTTCAAATCCATATGATACATATGGATTCTATCACCTAATTGATTATATGCGATACTTCTTTGTGCCATATCAACTAGTTGTTGCTGGATTTCTATACCATCTATATTATGTTTTCCTTTATTTGAAATTAATAGAGGAATAACTCCATTTCCTGAGCACAAATCCATAATCGTATCTTGCTTTTTAACTTTTGTAAAATGAGCGAGTAATAGTGCATCAGTAGAAAAAGAAAAAACTTCATCATTTTGTATAATTCTCAAATTTTCTTTTGTTAAATAATCTAATCTTTCATCTGCTAAAAGCATCTTTCTAACCTCCAAAAAAGAGGATAAGGTAACGATGCTTAATAATCAAGCCTATCGTTACTGCTCATCCTCAATTACATATGATCACTATTGATTTTGTTCTTTATCAGCTTTTATTCCGTTAACACTTCAAGACAAAACAGGCAATCATCGCCTTTTCTATGTTTCCCGAACAATTCACCATTACAAATATGAAAACCCTCTTTATAAAGCATAGCCAAATTATCTTTACTGCGAAGGGGTTGTTTAACAGGGGTTTTCTTACCTTGTTCTACATTTTTAGATTGTTCTTCTTTATCTATCAATGTTTTTAGATTCTCATTCTCGATTTGTAAGGCGACATTTTCTTCAATTAATTCAACTGTAAGTTTTTTTAAATTAACCATATCAGTGTTGATCTGATTAATATTTGATTCTAAATTCGCTAATTTTTCAAATATGTCGCTACGATTCAATGTTATTTTGGCCTCCTAATTTAATGTCTCTAATTCTTCCATTTTATATTCAAGTGGCTGTTCAAGTCCTTCAACCTTTACCTGCATAGAAACATCTAAAATATTTAGGCCAATCACTTTACCATTGCCTTCCGGAGTTTGAATAGCTTCTCCTACATCAGGTAATTGGGCGCGCGCCTCTTCATAATAGTCATTTTCATATTTAAGACAACACATCAGACGCCCGCAAGCCCCTGAAATTTTAGTAGGATTAAGTGATAAATTTTGATCTTTTGCCATTTTTATAGAAACGGGTTCAAAGTCACCTAAAAACGTAGCACAGCATAAAGAACGTCCACACGGTCCAATACCACCAAGTAATTTTGCTTCATCTCTAACACCTATTTGTCTTAACTCAATACGTGTTTTTAGCTTTTGTGCTAGAACCTTCACTAATTTTCTAAAATCAACGCGTTCATCCGATGTGAAATTAAAAATTACTTTTGATTTATCTAATGTAAATTCACAGTTCACTAGCCTCATTTCTAGACTCTGCTGTTGAATCGTATTTTTGCATAATGTCATCGCCTCTTCGGCATCTTTTTCATTTTGCTCATATTGACTTAAATCCTCATCTGTTGCATGACGGACAATTTCTTTTAAAGGTAGTGTTACATCTTCATCTGCAACATCTAATGGCGCATATTTCACACGCCCCATCTCTAATCCTCTTTTAGATTCAACTACTACCCAATCACCTACATTTAAATCGAAATTTTTCGGCGAATAGTATTCCATTTTTCCCGATTTTTGAAAATCAATTCCTACTACATTTTGCATCTTTAACTCACCCCTTTTATCACAATTTGTTCAAATACTAATGTCGGATTAACATTTTGATTTAATTTTTTATGTGCTTCTGTTATTTGATCATATATCAAAATAATTTGATTATATGTTAGTTTGCTAGCAAATCCTTTCACTTCTTCGTGTAAATCATGGTATATGATATCATCATCCATTCCTACTTTAGCATGCACAACATCTTCAAAGAAACCGTTAACTGCCGCTAATGTAACTAACTGTAAACGACGATTTTTAGCCAGCTTTAATAAATCGACAATCGCTATCAGCGCCATTGAACGATTTGTTAACAACAATTGGCACCATTTTATAATACTTTTACGTAATGCCAACAGGTCTGCTTCTTCATTTAACGCTACTGCAGTTTCAATTTGGGTTGTATATGTACTTAGCAATTCTGCTACAGGACGCGAAATTTCGCGTTCGATTAACCTTTCGATAAACATAGACTTATCTATTGGCTTAAAATATACATGCTGACATCTAGAGTGAATAGTATCTAAAATTTGCTCTGGTTTCGTTGTTAATAATATGGCTATCGTATTATCGGGTGGTTCTTCTAAAAATTTTAAAATACTATTTTCACCTTGAACAGTTAACTTCTCAAAAGATTCAATAATATATACTTTATAGTTACCTTCGATAGGTAGTTGATTCATATGATGCACTAATTGTTCTACTTGGTCTTTTTTAATCGTAGTTTCTTCAGAAGATATATACATAAAATCTGGATGATTAAATGTTTCTACTTTTAACTGACATTGATTGTCTTGGTCACATAAGATTAATTTCGTAAAATCAATTGCTACTTGTTGCATAGATTGTCCATCATCGCCCTCAAATAAATAAGCGTGTGACAGTTTATTTGATTGATACGCTTTAGTCAGTCTTTCTAACTCATCCATCATAAAGTTACTCCTTTATATAAAAAGGCTGCTTATACATAGTAACCCTACAAAGCACATTACTTAAGTTCATAACAATTTAGTCTTAAGTGGAAATGTAATTTGAAAGGTCACTATATATAGCAACCATGATTCTAAAATTGATGGAAAGCATCAACTGGCATTACAAATACCGTTGCTCCTCCAACTTCTACTTCAACCGGATATGGAATATAAGAATCTGCGCTGCCACCCATAGGTGTTATAGGTGATACAAGCTGCTCTCTATTACCACAAGTGTCATTAATAACTTTTAGCATTTCATCAACTCGGTCATCTTCAACACCAGATAAAAACGTTGTATTACCTGCTCTTAAAAAACCACCTGTTGTTGCAAGTTTCGTTGCTCTAAAGTTATGTTTAACAAGTTTATCTGAAAGTTCTTGACTATCTTGATCTTGTACGATTGCTATAATCATTTTCATATTAAACACCTCTTCCCAGTATTATATCATAATTTTTCTAAGTATTTGATGATAGATTCATACGTTGCATTAACTACATTTTCTACGCTTTGATTTGCGTCTATTACCATAAAGCGTTCAGACTCATTATGAATAATTTTTTTATAACCTTCAACTACTTTTTCATGAAATTTTACATCTTCTTGGTCTAAACGATTTTGATTGCGTTGGTTTTTCAAGATTCTTTCTCTTCCAACTTCTACGCTAACATCAAGATAAATTGTTATATCCGGATACAAACCATTAATAGCAAATTCATTAATAGATTTCACTTCTTCTATTCCTATTCCCCGAGCATAGCCTTGATAAGCTAAGGAACTATCAATATATCTATCACATAATACTAATTTCCCACTCTTTAACGATGGAATCACCTTACCTACGAGATGTTCACGTCGAGAAGCAGCAAATAATAACGCTTCTGTTCGATCATCCATATCATCTCCTTCAAGCAATACTTCACGAATTTGCTCTCCAGTCTTCACACCACCTGGCTCTCTGGTAAGTACAACTTCATATTCATTTTCTAATTTTTTTGCTACTTGTTGTATGACAGTAGTTTTCCCTGAACCTTCAGGGCCTTCAAAAGTTATAAAAGCTGACATTTTATTCATCCTTAATTTCAATTTTATGTTTTTTAATTCCTTCTATTCTTATGTGCTGTTCACACCAATAATTCATTAATTTTATCATATTTTTTGTTATTATTTCGCCTTTTAGCATTATTGGTATACCTGGTGGGTAAGGTACAATATTCACTGCTAAAATTTGATTTTCAGCTTCATTAATATCTATACTTTTAACTTTTGCTATTTCACCAGGGTGATAAAAACCACACACTTCATAATCAGGCATATCATAATCTATGCTATTGAATCTTTTTTCTACTTCTATTTGTTTTATTCTGTCGATTAAGTCTTCAAATGGATATTGATCACCTTCATGCCATAAAGGTAAGACGAATAGGACTTGATATTCATCTGCAAGTTCTACATAAATATCTTTGTTTTCAAAAAATTGCTGTAGTTCAATACCTGAATAGCCTGTGCATTGTATATTCAACTTCAACGGATCATTTACTTCGACTACACGCATACCTATAGACTCAATAGTATCAATACATTTTTTTCTTTTTTTAAAAAACAAATTAGTATTATAATTCTCATAAAAGTCATGTGCTAACTCTAAACTATTCATCAGAAGATATGAAGGACTTGAAGATTGAAAATACGTCAAATACTTCAAGACCTTTTCACGCTGCGGCGCATTTTTATGAATAAAGATAATTGAACTCATTGTTAGTGAGGGCAATGTTTTATGGTACGACTGTACAACATAATCTGCTCCCAAATTCAACGAAGACTTTGGGAAACCTGGTAAATTAAAGTGTGCACCATGTGCCTCATCTATTAACGTAGGTATTTGATGAATCTTTGTATGTTTTAGTATCCCTTCGATATCAAAACATTCCCCATAATAGTTAGGATATGTAAGAACTAATAGTTTCATATCTTTCAATTGTTGAAACAGTGAGTTTTGCTGAGGTCCTAAATACTGTTTTGTTTTTATACTCATATCCATACCCAATAATCGACATGGTTCATTGACTAAATCTAAAGCGTGAAAAACAGACTTATGAGCATTTCTTGCAATAACATATTCACCTTGTATATTTGAGAAACCTTGTATTACTGATAAAATACCTGATGTTGTTCCGTTGACTAAAAAAAATGCATCATAATCAGGATGTTTTTTCACATTATTCATGCTTTGTGCTATAACACCTTCAGGATGATGTAGATCGTCTAGACCTGTTATTTCTGTCATATCCATTTCTAACTTTAGTTGTTCAAGATAGCCTATTGTCGCATTTTTATGTCCCGGGACATGCATAGAAATCGGTTTTCTTTCTAGTAAATCATTAAATTTCTTCTTTAATGGTAGTGACATAAAACACCCACTTTTCAAACTTTAATTTTCATTATATTTTAACACATTTAAAGAACTTCTCGTAAGCTTATATAGCTCTTGTTATTTCCTATTTTAAGTACCACTATCATTTTATTAGGTTAATAGGATTTGTACATGAGTAGCTACTCATGTACTCCTTTAAAACCGACAATTATTTTCGGTTGAAGTTAAGCTCTTCACGCATAAAAAAAGAGACCCTATTGGATCTTTAATTGCCTGTAACGTCCCACTTTATTAATTTTAACTCATAATTTTATTAAGCCAGACTTGTAAATCTCTTATCAAATTATGTTTCATTGTATTAGTGGGACTTATGCATGAGCTTTGCTCATGTATTCCACTTTTCCTACTCTTGCGGAACGTAAGTCTGCTACCTTCGGCGCTAAAGACCTTTCTTGCCGTGAGACAAGCGCTCGCATCTTTTCTCACTTGCACGCTCTCCTTACTCACTTACCACTCGTAAGCTCGTTTCGTCGCTCGTTTAGTTCGTCAGCTTCTAAAGTCCCACTTTTGAATTCTAACTTCTAAGTTTATTAAGATAGACTCGTAAATCTATTATTAAATTATGTTTCATTGTATTAGTGGGACTTATGCATGAGCTTTGCTCATGTATTCCTTTTCCCTCTCGACAATTACTTTTGAAGAAGTTAAGCTCTTTACGCATAAAAAAAAGACCCTATTGGGTCTTTG